>CBDDLF010000009.1:0-93462 GCA_965230585.1 Crocinitomicaceae bacterium | reverse complement strand
TAGCCCCAAACCGAAGAAATAGCTTAAGCTTAAGTTTTGATCTTTTGTAATTGTCGTATCATTGATGGTCCAGGTCGCTTCTCCATTGAAAAATTCCACAGGCAACACACATAGTGCAATCCCCACGATTACTGAACTTACGATAAAAACGATCAATGCTTTTTTTGCTGCGGCACTCATTCTAACAACTCTAGTTTGATTGACTCAAAGTTACTATTAATTTTACCATCATGAGTGTACACCTGGGCTATCTATGCAGTTCCGAAAGCTGGGGCGGATTGGAAATGAATCACCTTAGGAATGCCGTATGGATGCAAGATCGCGGTCATAAAGTGCTCGTTTTCGCTGTAGCCAATTCCCGATTTGCAAACGAAGCTGAAGCAGCTGGATTACCCCTTCAAACCATTGAAAAGCATAGTAAATACTACGATTTCAAAAATGGTCGAGCTTTGGTCAAACTATTGAGAAATCACGGTATTACGCATCTCTTAATTCGTGCTACCCGCGATATGAGTATTACAGCATTCGCCAAATGGAAAATGAAAGATTCCCTCCACACTTCGTACTACATGGAGATGCAATTGGGCGTCAAGAAAACGCACTTTCTTCATGCACGACGTCATAATGAAATCGATGTATGGGCGTGTCCATTACCCTGGCTGGAAGAGCAAGTTCGAACCATGACGCGCTTCAAGAACAGGATTGTGCAGATTCCTTCGGGAATGGATTTATCCCAATATGGCGATGTCCCACCGAAGAAGGATGCAAGAACTCAACTGGATTTACCTCAAGACGTAACCCTTTTCGGATTAATGGGGCGATTCGATCCTCAGAAAGGACAATTGCTGCTTCTGAAAGCGATGAAAAAAGCAACTAACAGGCACTTTCATGTGGCTTTGTTGGGCGAACCTACTCACAACGAAGCGCAAGATTATTATTCCGAAATGATGAGTATCATCGAATCCGAAACCTTCAAAGGGCGCGTTCATATTCGACCATTCATGAAAAATCCAGTTGCTTTCTATGCTGCGATGGATTGGTTTGTGATGGCAACAAAAGCAGAGTCAATCGGAATGGTGACCATGGAATCGCTGGCATGTGGGACACCAGTCTTAGGAAGTAATGCAGGAGGAACACCGGAAATCCTTGAGCAGGATAAGGGAGGAATGCTATTCGAAACAATGGACGAGGACAGTCTGGCAGAGAAATTAGATCTGATTTGCAATGAAAACATTTCTAAAGATTCGGAAGTACTCCGTGAAATGACACAACAATACGATCATAATTCCGTTTGTGCAGCGGTGGAAAAAGCATTGGGAATCGATTGATTAACGTGTTCCCCTGAATTGTCGTTACTTTTAAGCAATGAATTTATACTCGAACAAGCAAAAATGGAAGATCGCCCTGCTAATTCTGGCACTTTTAACCGTTGGTGCTTCCTTGTTTGTATCGAATCAAATTGTTACCAGAGTCGGAGAACGAGAGAAAGAACGTGCACAGCAATGGGCAGATGCCATTCGTAAGAAAATCGAATTGGTTCGTTTGACTAACAATACCTTCGACAGCCTCAGAGCGAAAGAACGCGAGAAGATGGCATTGTGGGTGGAGGCTACGGAGGAAGCCGCAAAGAAAAGTCCACTGGATATCGATTACAGCAACAGTTTTCCTCTTCGAATCACCCAAAACAACACGGATATTCCCGTGATTGCAGTGGATAATGATGGCTACATTTCTGCGAATCGAAACCTGGATTTTGACACTTCCGATATTCGATTGTTGCACCCGAACGCTACAAAACGAGAAATCATGGATTACTTTGATGACTCGCTTCTGGTGCTTGCCGAAAGCTGGAAAAAGAAGAATCCGTCGTTCACTGTAGAAGTATTTGATGATTTCTTCATTACCTATTGCTACGACGATTCCCAAATCATCGATTCATTGGAAAATGTCCGCGACTCGTTAATTGAATCCTTCAATCGGGAACTGATTGATAACGAGGGGCTTGTACCCGTTTTACTGATTGATGCTCAAACCAGGGAAATCATCGGAACCAATATTCCGGAAGCCAGAAACAAGAAAATTGCCAGACGTTCGGTAACAGCAGAACTGAACGACAAACCCATAATCATAGATTTTAAAACGGGGGAAAAAAATCTCCTCTATTATGGAGCCAGTCCGGAGTTGAAACAATTGAAGTACTTTCCATTCATACAGTTTACCGTTATCGGTCTGTTTGCATTTATAGGCTATCTCATATTCAGCACCTTCCGTAAAGCCGAACAGAATCAGGTTTGGGCTGGAATGGCGAAAGAAACCGCTCATCAGCTAGGGACTCCATTATCGTCTTTAATGGCGTGGATTCAATATTTGGAAACACAAGATGCCGACCCGATGATTACTTCGGAAATGCAAAAAGACGTCAATCGACTGGAGAAGGTCACCGATCGATTCTCGAAAATTGGTTCTGGCGCTCAACTGGATTCGGAAGACGTTGCCACAACCGTGAGAAATGTCATGGATTACCTGAAACCAAGAATCTCCGATAAAGTCGAAATCACCGTAGATGCAAACGAACCACAACTTGTCAATCATAATGCTTCATTGATCGAATGGGTGGTTGAGAACATCGCTAAAAATGCCGTCGATGCGATGGAAGGCGAAGGAAAATTGCAAGTTTCGGTTAAAACGGAAGGAAATTGGGTTCATATCGACATTCAAGACAACGGAAAAGGAATTCCTCCCAATCAAATAAAAACGATTTTCCAGCCGGGATTCTCAACAAAAAAACGTGGTTGGGGATTGGGATTGTCACTTGTTCGACGCATCGTGAAAGAATACCACAAGGGGAAAGTATTTGTGCTGGAATCGCAGTTAAACGTGGGTACTACCTTCAGAATTAGTTTACCGAAATGATTAAAATAGCCGAGCTCAACAAACCTCTAGGATGGGTACTCCTTCTTGCAACTTTGGGGACTTATGTATATCTCGAATCCAAAGCAGATGCCGTTGATGGTTTGGCTTCTATTCTTTACAGTTTGTATTACATCGTGTTATTTCCGATTCTTGTTATCGGAATCTCTGTGGGACTTCATCGATACGAACGATTCTCGAATGCGGGATTTAAAGTTGGTGCTTTCTTACTTCTCACCGTTTTATTGTACACGCTCTGGATGGGACCTTCTTACTGGCCTTTCTCATTGACAATTGCCACGATTGCTGGAGGATTGCTCTTTTCATTGATTAAGCTATCGGACAGCACGGCGCGATTTGTTTTTGTACTTGTTGGGATGGTGATTACGACGCTGATTTTTGTGGCGGTTTCGGCTTTTTAATCGAATAACATATTCTGAATTATTGTACCATCCAATTCGTTCGAATAACGGAATATTCGAATATCGCTATATCGGAATATTCCGATTTAACTTTTAAGATTTTTCTAGCATTTCCCGAAAATTCTTCCGAACTTATTAAGTCGCACCAATAGCAACTACTAACTTAAGTTCCCTGCAAGTCCACCTGTCGCATTCCGATAAATGCCTTCAATACACGTTCTCCAACTCCGGGAACATCTACATGAATCAGATAGACTCCTGACGCCACAAATACATTCGCCTCATTCGTTAAATTCCAGTCTGAATACGTTAGCGGATTGTCCTTTCGAATAGTTTGAACCAACTTTCCGTTCACTGTGTAAATTCGTACTGTACAACGTTCCGGAAGGTTGGTAATCTTCACGCGTGTATCCAGTCGATTGCGTTCGTATTCCGAGTACGCCAGATATGGATTCGGTACAATATTGATCATCTTCAATGATTCTGCCAAGCGATCCTGACTTCCTAATTCGGTAGCCACCGTTTCCATGTTCCAGCTATATTTTGGGTTCCCTCCGTTTTCACCCGTAGCAACGTAATTCTTATACTCTTTACTAACGCGAAGTTTGATCGTAACCTCTGTTGGCAAACGCTGTGGATCAATATCATAGTTCGGACTCGCCATTGGATACGCTACCCAACTAATGCTGCTGTAGAAATTACGTTTTGCCGTGGCATTGTTCGCCATGACATCAAGCATCATCAATCGAGCATGATTTTGTGCATCGTCCATAGCTTGCGTAGGAATGTATTCAGGGAAGTCATATCCTAGTAGATAATTATTCACCGTTCCGTTATCCTTGGAGAAAATATACACCGGATGCATTCCTCCCATCAATGGATTTCCACCGTTATCCACCAGATTGTCGGTTGGATTCCACAACATGTCTGCACCATTCTCAGAAGCCAGGAACGAATTTTCTCCGAATGCCATGTATAATCGTGCTCCAGTTTCCAAATCGATCGCATATCCCGGGAACCATCCCATACCCGTAGAACCCAGTTCAACGATTCCGTTCGTATCAACCGATGCACTCGCACGCATTGCACCAGGTTCGGCTCCACCCACATTTAACGAAGGTTCACGCCCCAATTCAATTACAGGACAACGGGTCCATTTCGATTTATCATTGGTTAGAACAATGTCTACAGAAGGTAAGAAACTAATGGAAGCGCCATTCTTAGCTGAGGTCGGTACAGGATAGTTGTAATAAGCCATTGGCATATACGAAGACTCAAAACCAACCAATTTATGCGGTGCGATAGCTCCATCTAGAACTCTTCCCCAGTTTTTATCAGGATCGGCAAAATTGCTCTCTTGCCAATCGCCGTAATTACAAGGATCTAAGTAATCTCGATACATCGGTAACGAATTATCCAAACATTCAAATGCCGGATCAAGAGGGTCGTCCTCTGGCAGATAATTCCCCGCACGAATCCAGTTTGTAGGGAAAAACTGATCGTTATCACTTACTGCGGAAAGCCAAATCAAAGAACTATCAGCAAATGACATTTCAGCACTAATGAGTTGTGTTGCGTTCGACTCAACACCACCACTAACGCCGTCATACTGGAAGTATTTCTCTTGCTGAATCTGCACGGAGATTCCCCATTCCGGTATCAATTGTTCATTATTGCCCTGAATGCTTCTTTCGGATGGAATCGACTCCATCAAATTTCCTCCTTCATAATCGTAGCGATGGATAATCCATGATGCCGTATCCGTTCCATTTGAAATGGAAGTTGCATAGTCCACAAATTCGCACTCGAAGTAACCATTAACAACATTCAATGGATCGATCACTTTCACATTGATTGGACCACTTCCGTATTCATACTCCGGTTCTGCCATGAATCCATTCGTTAAGATGTTCTGGATGGATGCCTCGGTTAATTCCAATGCGCGATTTCCATTTCCATGACCATCGATTCGCGTGATTCTTGGTCCGTCGCCGTACTGAATATTCTGACCGGTACCATCAGCTTCAGGCATTGGATTGTGCGGTACAGCCGATAACACTTTTACCTCGCCAAACGCGGCTTTACGACTTCGAATGTATGGTTTTTGCTGCCCATCATATCCATTAGGATCACCCGGAATGTACGTTTTGTAATTGTTGTAAGCATAAGCTAAAGCGACGTAATAATAGGTTTTGAAATTCACCAATCTTCTGTCGCCCTGAGCAAATTGATCTTCGGTGACGCGGAAACTATGACGGATTCCTTCGTTCTCTCCATCTACCATTTCCTTTGGAATACTTTGTTGTAGATCGCCGTCAAACTCAAAATTGATAATTCTGCTTACGCCGTCTTCAATATCGCACTGAGCTACCAATCTGGCAAGGTTTGGATCTTCAACATCCGATGGTGCCACTTCATCGTTTTTCAATTGATAAATCTGGTATCCCTGGAAGCGGTAATATCTGTCGGCTGTACTGTCTGATGTCGAAATAAATGGATCAAATTCGATGTATTCTTCGTTGTAGTTATTTGAATTCGTTGGATTACTCAATGTCAGAATTAACTCGTTCTCCAATTCCTGAACATCCAAATTAGGCGAATGCGGTCCGTCCAATACCTTGAAGCAGTTCTCGAATAAGGCTTGTGCCTTGTCATCCGCTCTTCGAACCGCCTCAACCGACGCAAAGGGACCTCCAGAAGTAGCACGTGCCCAAACAACACCAACAGTAATGTTGTTTACTGCTCCCGGTTTCAATACGAAAGGCCCGGCGGATTGTACAAAACGTCTGTCATCCGGTGGATTGTTTGCCGATTGTTCCGTCCACGGTGCTTGTGGCACTCCATCGGTTCCCCATCCCAAAGGATCGGTATCACCCGGGAACATGAAATCTGCAATAACACTTGGATCAGCTGTAGGATCCGAAATGTGTCCAGAACCACCATAGAAAAATGGAGTTCCATCTTTCCAGAATCCTTTGAGGTAGTTGTAATAATCAATTGCGATAATTGGATCCGTCTGACTTGGATCTGCACCCTGTCCAGTATTTGAATAGTATAAGAAACGACGCATTCCGTATCGCTCGTTATCAATGATTCCATCACCAAAACCAATTCCGTTCAGTGCCTCACCAGGACCAATTCCTACCGCATTATCAATACCATCATTATCCTGATACGGACCTTCGAAGAAATCTACTCCTACTGCAGGAGGATTGTCTCCGTAGCCTAACCAACCGGCATTATCTCCATCGAAATTATCTCCGTTGTAGTAATACGCTAATCCGCGGTTTACATCACATCCAACGTAGTCATCCTGCGGATCACCCAAAGCTCCATCGGTAAAGCAACCGAAATATGTGTCCTGTAAGGTTTGCGTACTGCGATTGATCAACTCATAGTTGTAGAATGTCATGTTGTTTACTTCGTCGTTACTCGCGAATGCAAACGCTTGTGCACGAATCTCCATTCCGATTGGTTCGGCGGCAGTTTCAGTGTGAATGTTTCCTTTGTCATTCATCACCCACCAGAAATTTAAATCTCCGTACAAGGATACACTTCTATCAACATTACATTCCTTGGTTTTATGGATGTCATGCCAGGGATAATCACCATCTTCCCAACGATACTGACCGTCATCATTTCGATCGTAAAATGGTGCGAGATAATAACCTTGCCCTTGCGTAATATCACCGTGTGCTGGCCATTCACGAATAATTAACGGAACTTCATAATTAGGGAAAAGTTCTTGCTGCGTGTTGGTTCCATTGATGGCGTCCTGCTCTCCAGCGGTAAACCATGAATCGAACTCGCGAATTTCATCCTGAACAGTGATGAAGTGTCTGTCATACGCCAAACAGTTGTCACTAGTCGTTTCTGCTGAACCCTGAGTTAGTGGTCCCGTCCAATAATCTGTTCCCTGGCGGTAACGCAACGCGGCAAGCTTTAACTGTCCGTTTACATCTGTTCCCCCTAGCCACAAAGCAGAGGTAAACAAAGCCATGATGCCCGAGTTTTTCGGCACTTCGTACAAAGCAAGATTTTGCCCTGGAACCTGCCATAAGTTTCCGGCTGTGTGAATCATTGCGCGAACATTATTCAATTCCATGAACGATGTTGTGCTGGGTGGTTTACAGTTTGCTGCCTTTGCTATAGGAGTTATGGGTGCAGGTTTTTCCGAGCCATTGTACGGTTGCGCCCATGCAGAAGCGGCAATAAAAGTTGTGATGAAAATCAGAAAGCCTTTCATAAGTAGTGCGTTGCTTGTTCGAATTTACAGAAATTTCGCGAGCCTGAAAATCCGTAATTGCACAGCAATACAGGAATTCTATACATTTCTAATCCAAACGATCGATAAAGGTTACGAGCAATTTGGTAATATCCTCGTATTCCGAAAAAGTCAGGTTCTCGTATGTATCATTAATATCGTGATAGTTCTTGTTGGTCCCCATGGTATAGATGAAAAACGCAGGAACTCCCTCTTCTGAAAACCAATAATGATCTGAATTCTGTGTTGGTCCTCGTCGTTTCACTTTGGCTAGTAACCCCATCTCCTCATTCACTTCCGAAAGCAAATTGAATTCATCTTCGTGAATGGTTCCGTTCACCGCTGTAATTCCTTCCTCTCCCGATCCCATGATATCCAGATTCAATAAGAATCGGATTTTCTTGAGTTTGATTGGCGTGTTTTCTACAAAGTACTTCGATCCCAACAATCCAGCTTCTTCTCCCGCGAATGCAATAAACAATATGTTGTAATCACTTGGATTTTCCTTGAAGTATTTCGCCATCGTAAGGAGCATTGCCGTCCCACTGGCATTGTCATTTCCTCCCGGGAAATATGCCTCTGTTCCCATTCGTCCCAGATGATCGTAGTGTGCGGTAAAAACTATGGTTTCCTTACATTTCTTTTTCGCTGGAATGTATGCCATCACGTTTTGTGATTGATACTCTGTGAGTAGTTCTGCTTTCACATCCACCGTAAATTTAAGCGGACCTGATTCGTACCCTCCATTGTTGACCTGTAGCACCACATTATTTAATTGTCTTCTACCAACAGACCATGTAAATTTTTCATCTACCAGTTCGATCACCGGAACATATCCTGCTAGTTCTTCCGTAAGTCCCCGGAGCTCATTCAGAGAATCTCGACTGAGATCACAATAACGCAAGGCAATGGCGTTATTCTTCAAACTTCCGTCAAGAATCGATCCCAATATATTAGAGAGTGCTTCCGGTTCAAAAATTTCTTCGCCGCTCATAACGTAAGGATCAAGACTCCCCTTAAATGACGGTGAAGATGGATGTACCACAAAATGAACTCCTGGGTCCAGACTAACTCCGTTTCGCTTCACGTCCATTTCGGCTGGAAAAGAATTCACCTGATCAATAGTGAAATGCTGCAAATAATCTCCTTTGAATGGTTCGCATCCAAGAGCTTTGAATTCACTTACCAAATAATCGGCAGCGATAGAATCTCCTTTGTTGACATAGCCCCGACCGTGAAACTCGGGCGAACACAATGTTTCGGTAATGCGTCGGATTTCTTCAATTTGAGCGCTGGACGTAAACCCAACAAAAAGCGCGCACAATAGACCGACTGCCTTAAGCATAACGGCGATTCAGGTAGTTCATGAACTCAGCGACTATTTCTTCTTCCGGATCCCATTTGTTTTCTTCAGCGTATCCGGCAACTTTTGCTTTTGCCGCATCCAAATCAGATTGAGAATCGAGTGCTTTTATGGCATCTGAGAACTTCTCACTTGACCCATCGAACAAATCATTGATAAAACGCAAACGCTCGTTCAAACCAAACGCTCCGATCAACGAATCCAATGGTCGTGCAGAGAAACGTCCTGCAAGGGAATTGTCTTGTTGGGCAAATCGATCAAGGAAAGAATTTCCAACAGGTCTGGATGCTACGGGTTCTGGAGCAGGTGCCGGAGCGGGTTCTTCCTTTTCAGGTTCAACTTCAACCGGAGCTTCTTCCTCAATTACCGGTTCCTCCTCTACTTCAACCTCAACAATTGGTTCAGGTTCAATTGGTTCGATTTCCGGTTCGGCTTCAACTACAATCTCGATTTCCTCTTCTTCTGAAGTCTCTTCCTCCTGATCAAAAATGGCGAAATCAAAGGTTGGTTCTTCTTGCTCTACTTCTTCTTGAAATTCTACCTCCGGTTCAACTGGAGCCGGTTCAATCACCACTTCCGGCTCTGGGTCGGCAACGGATTCTTCAGATGCTTCCTGCGCAGTGTCACCTAAAACAGATGATTCGAAAGCTTTGTATCGAAGAATTATACTTCTTTCATGCAAGGCGCGTGTCACGACTTCCAATTCGTTTAATTGATCCATGCTTAAATCGCCCTTTTCCAGCGAATCCACCAATCCGTTTAGTTTGTCCAAAAGTTCTTTGTATCCTTCCATATGATCCTTTCCTGATGCTAACTTATCAACATTTTTGCCAAGTTGCTAACCAAGTTTTCAAACGAGTCAAGAAAATGCCGACATTCAAGTGTCAAATTTAAAGAAGATCGAAGCGAAGACTGTCACAATTCAGTCTTTTTCTCTTCGTTGACTTGTTGATAACCTCAAAGCGAACGACAGCATGTTTTTAGAACATTTTCCGGAAGAAGGGAGCAAACACGGATGGATTGAAGTTATTTGCGGATCGATGTTTTCTGGAAAAACAGAAGAATTGATCCGTCGGTTAAGACGCGCCGAATTTGCCAATCAAAAAATTCTTTTGGTGAAACCAACAATTGACGACCGCTATCACGAGAAAAAAGTGGTCAGTCATCAGGGACGTAGTTTCGAAGCAATTTGTGTGGAAAGTGCATCAGAAATTCTGGACCTCTGGAAGAAAGAGAAAGTAGTAGCAATCGATGAAGCTCAGTTTTTTGATGAAGGCATCATTGAGACGTGCAACAAGCTTTCTGCCAAAGGAGTTCGTGTAATTTGCGCAGGATTGGATATGGATTTCAAAGGAACTCCTTTCGGTCCCATGCCGCAACTTCTAGCAATCGCCGAATATGTTACCAAAGTACATGCTATTTGCGTATCTTGTGGGGCACCTGCACAATTCTCGCATCGTACGGTTGCAGACAAAGAACAAGTGCTAGTTGGCGCTAATGAAGAATATAAACCGCTTTGCAGAATGTGCTACAACAAAATAGCACACTAAGTTGAAACTTGCCTTTTCATATCAAGATCTTTCCGAACAACTTCAAGTACCCCTTCCCGAATCGGATCGTGTCATTCGATCTGTAGCTTTCGATACGCGCCGAACAGTCGGTGGCGAAGACGTATTATTCTTTGCCTTGAAGGGCGAGTTTCGGGACGGTCATGAGTTTATTCAAACTGCTTACGATAAAGGAATCCGAACCTTTGTAATCTCTCAGAAAATCAATCGTTCTGAATTTGAAGGAGCAGCATTTATTCAAGTGGACGATACACTCGTAGCGCTGCAATCTCTTGCCAAAAGGCATCGGGAACGTTTCTCTATCCCGGTATTCGCAATTACAGGAAGTGCGGGAAAAACCATTGTAAAAGAATGGCTCGGTCAGTTGTTGGAGCAGAAATACAGCGTGGTACGAAGCCCGAAAAGCTATAACTCACAATTAGGTGTAGCCCTTTCACTTTTGGAGATTCACGAGGATTGTGATCTGGCTTTGATTGAAGCTGGAATTTCCGGTCCGGGAGATATGGAATCGTTGGCAAAGATGATTCAACCAACTCATGGAATCTTTACATCATTAGGATCGGCGCATTCGCAAAATTTCAAATCACGTGACGCTCAACTGGCTGAAAAACTTCAATTGTTTGATACGTGTAAAAAGGTGTTCGTGCATCATTCCATTCCTGTGGATACAAGCGATTCCAAGATGGAAGTTGTTCATGAAAAATCATATCCTTCCCTACTAAAACTGTTGCCTTTTGATGACGAAATAAGTCGACACAACGCAGTCCTTGCTATTGTTGCCAGTCGTCATTTTGATTTGGAAGATTCAGTAATTGAAAGCGTGCTACCTAAGCTAGATCGCGTTGCATTGCGATTGGAGACATTTGATGGAATCAACAATTGCCTGATCATCAACGATACCTACAACCTCGATCTGGATGCACTTCGATCTTCTTTGGAATATCAGTTATCTGTTGCTCAGGGAAGAAACCGAAGCGTGATCATTGGAACGAAAGACGATCAGGATAACATCAAGAAGGTCCTTCAGGATTTTGAGCCGATAGATTACCATTTCGTTTCGAGTGTTGATGATGAGCTGCCAGAGTTTTCCAATTCTGTGATTCTGATCAAAGGACGGCGCGAATTGCGTATGGAGCAACTAGCCATGCGACTTCGGGAACGAAAGCATCAAACCTATGTCGAAGTGAATTTGTCAGCGATTCGAAATAATCTTTCGTATTGTAAATCAAAGTTAGACGAGGACACAAAAGTGTTGGCAATGGTCAAGGCATCGTCATACGGTTCTGGCATCGATGAAATGGGCGTTTATCTTGAGCGCATTGGTGTTAATTATCTTGGGGTAGCCTATGCTGATGAGGGCGTGCAATTGCGCAAAGCAGGTGTACAACTTCCGGTTTTGGTAATGAACACAGAGGAAGGTGCATTTGAGGATTGTATTGCATACGATCTCGAACCATGCATTTACTCTACAGAACAGCTCAACGCATTCATTCTTCAATTGATTTACGAAGGAAAATCAAACTATCCCGTTCATATTACCCTGGAAACTGGAATGAACCGATTGGGATTTGAATCCGAATCCATTCCTGAGTTATTACGCATGCTTCAAACACAACCGGAAGTTCACGTGAAATCCATCTATTCTCATTTGGCAACTGCCGATGAAATTGGTTCAGAATTCGTAATAGAACAAGTGGAGAAATTTGAGCATGGGAGCGCAGAAATAGTGAAGCATCTCCCTTATAAAGTAGATCGTCACATTTCCAATTCTGAGGGCGTTTTGCATTATCCCCAGTATCAATTTGATATGGTCCGCATTGGAATTGCGATGTATGGTTATGCCACTGACAAAGAAGAACGTGAACATCTGCAGGAAGCCATCCGATGGTTCAGTGCAATCTCACAAATTCGCACGGTGGAAGCTGGAAAATCCATTGGATACGGACGTGCTGGAATAGCCGAGAAATCGACTCGAATTGCAGTAATTCCGGTTGGTTACGGAGATGGATTCAGAAGATCACTTAGTCAGGGCAAAGGTCACATGATAGTTCATGGACAGAAATGTCCGGTTATTGGAAATGTTTGTATGGACATGACGATGATTGATATTGGTGAATTACCAGCCGAAGTAGGTGATCCTGTTGAAATCATTGGAGATTCGATCTCATTGGTTGAAATTGCCCAACAAATGGATACCATTCCTTATGAGGTACTTACGGGGATTTCGAGAAGGGTTCAGCGATTGTACGTGGATGATTAGTCGCACCTTTCGGCTACTTCGGCTGGCTCAGCAGGAAATAATTGAAGTTGATGATTATCATTTGATCGTTCATCGAGCGGACTCGTACTGAGCCAGCCGAAGTAGTCGAGATGAGCGGAGTCTTTAACTACCAGCACCTTGAGCGGAGTCGAAAGGTGCATAAACCAACTTATCCCCCCATTTTAAATCTAGAGGTAGAAATTTTCCTTTTCTCGTCGATTTCAATCTTTTTAGAGAAGATAAACACCCCTCCTTTTGCTTTTCCTTTCAGGCGAACTTCTACTTCACCTTTAGCGGCATATCCCATCATTTTCATGAGCGCACCATCATCTAGAGTTGCTGTCAAATTCGCATCAATTGGAGTTTCCTTACGTTTCTTCAACTTGACTTTCTTATTCAATCGAACCGTTCCGATGCTTTCGCCGTCAACGTACAATTCCAAATCGGAAGGTTTGATTTTAAGGCTGAAACAATTGTCGTTGTAAATATTCGCTTTGACGTTCAAATCGACCTTGTTTCCATCGATTTTGTTAACGGAAAAATCTTCGCCACCACGCATTTCCGGCGTGTTGAAATCAAGACATCCACAAGATGACAGTGTGAGGATGAGTGTGAGAGCGAAGCTAAAGGAGAGGAATTTCTTCATAATCAATTATTAAGGAGTTCTTTAAAATAACTGTAGAAATGAGGAATTGTTTCAATTCCCTTGTAATAATTGAATAATCCGTAGTGTTCGTTCGGTGAGTGAATCGCATCGCTATCCAATCCGAATCCCATCAAAATAGTCTTCAATCCCAATTCTTTTTCGAACATCGCCACGATTGGAATGGAACCTCCGCTGCGAACCGGAATAGGTTTTTTTCCGAATGTCTTTTCGTAAGCCATGCTTGCTGCTTTGTATCCCGCAGAATCAATTGGAGTTACCGCTGGTTCTCCACCGTGGTGCGGCGTTACTTTAACCGTTGTTCCTGCTGGTGCAATTGATGTAAAGTGATCCATGAACAATTTCGTGATTTCATCCGGATCCTGATCTGGAACCAAACGCATGGAAATCTTCGCATAAGCTTTTGAAGGAATTACCGTTTTGGCTCCCTCACCAATGTATCCTCCCCACATACCGTTCACATCCAAAGTCGGACGGATAGATCCGCGTTCCATTGTTGTATATCCTTCTTCACCATACACGTCAGCAATATCGATTGATTTGCAATACGCTTCTTTGCTAAACGGTGCACGCGCCATTTCAGCACGCTCTTCGTCTGTCAATTCAACTACTTTATCGTAGAATCCAGGGATGGTGATGTGATTGTTCTCATCGTGCAACGACGCAACCATTTTAGCAAGAATGTTCAACGGATTCGCTACACAACCTCCGTACAACCCAGAGTGTAAATCACGGTTAGGACCTGTAACTTCAACCTCTACATAGCTCAATCCACGAAGTCCCGTTGTTACGGAAGGAACATCGTTTGCCAACATTCCCGTATCAGATACCAAAATAACGTCAGCAGTTAATTTCTCTTTATTGTTCTTAACGAAGGTTCCAAGGTTAGCGCTTCCTACCTCTTCTTCTCCTTCAATCATGAACTTTACATTACACGGCAATTCGTTCGTTTGCATCATTGCTTCGAAAGCCTTAACGTGCATGTACATTTGACCTTTATCGTCACAAGCGCCACGAGCAAAAATAGCTCCATCCGGGTGCAACTCTGTCTCTTTCACTACAGGTTCAAATGCCGGGCTATCCCACAATTCAATAGGATCTGCAGGTTGTACGTCGTAATGACCGTAAACAAGAACTGTTGGCAATGACGCATCCAGAATTTTGTCTCCGTAGACAATTGGATAACCGTCCGTTTCACAAATTTCCACATTATCCGCTCCAGCTTCATTCAAACGATTCGCGATTACCTTCGCCGTCTTTCTTACATCTCCAGCATATGCCGGGTCAGCAGAAATGGATGGAACCCTTAGTAAATCCAATAATTCGTCTAAAAAGCGTTGTTTGTTATCGTTGATAAAAGCCTGAGTATTTTCCATGGAAATTCAATTTTTTGCAGATCAAAAATCGCAATTTTCCGAGGATAATTTGGGAAATGGTCGCAGAATGTTCGATTTTCGTGCAACCGAAGAACTGAATAATCAGTCTTAGCACTATAGCTAACTAATTAATAAACGCATAACTCTCGCTATGAAACAACTTCTAGCTGTCTTTGCACTATTGGCAACTGTCAATTTTTCGCACGCACAAATTACTGTAGATAACACGCAAACACCTGAGCAATTGGTTCAGAACATCCTCTTAGGATTTGGTGTTACAGCATCCAATATTATGTACAACGGATCTCCCGTTAATGCTGCTCAAATTCAAGGGAACGTAACTTTCTTTGATGCACAGGGAACTACTTTCCCAATTAACTCAGGAGTACTTTTGACAACTGGTAATGGCGTTGGTGCTGTAGGACCGAATAACATCGGATCTTTTACAAATAACACTCCGCCAACACCGAGTGTAGCAACGGATCCACACTTGAATGCAATTGCCAACGCAGCTCCTACAAATGGAGCCGTTTTGGAGTTTGATTTCATTCCTTCAGGAGATACCATTTCATTTAACTACATATTCGGCTCGGATGAGTATCCTGAATTCTCACCATCTACTTTTAACGATGCATTTGGATTCTTCTTGTGGGGACCTGGGATTTCAGGACCATATGTATTGGGAGGATATCCTAACGGTGGAGAGAACCTTGCGATTATTCCAGGAACTACAACTCCGGTAACGATTAACAACCTTGGACCTGGTGTTGGACAATATCCGCAATACTATCAAGACAACCAAAACGGTGCTGCTTACGGAACTGCAATTCAATACGACGGAACAACTGTTACGCTTTCTGCAAATGCTTCTGTACAATGTGGACAGACATATCACATCAAATTGGCGATTTCAAATGTAGGTGACCAGGCATACGATTCAGGGGTATTCCTTCAGGCAAACTCATTCGCTTCAGAAGCAGTTCAGGTTGCAGTGGCAACAGTTTCCGGAGACACGACAGTAATTGAAGGATGTTCAACAGCAGAATTGCAGTTCATCCGTCCGCAATCACAACTCGGTGATACATTGATCATCAACTACGACATTACAGGAACCGCAACAAATGGAACGGATTTCCCACTTCTTCCAAATCCAATTACTTTCCTTCCGGGAGATGACACACTAACACTTACTATTGATCCATTAGCCGATGGAATTCCAGATAACATGGAATACGTTACTATTACAACAACGACGATATCGGTTTGTGGTGATACGATTATTTCCAGTGGAACATTGTGGATTATAGATTCGGTAGATATTAACGTCGATGCACCAGATCCAACAGCTTACTGTATCAACGATTCAATTCAGGTAGTAGCAACAGTTCTTTCAGGAGGAGAAGCTCCATACACGTATAGTTGGAACGATGCGAACAGCCAGGTTGGAGACACGGCCTACTTGCCAACCCTTCAAAATGGTACTCAGGGAACCACCGAATTTATTGTTACGGCTACTGACGCCTGTGGCTACACCGGACAGGATACCGTCACGATAACACTCGATCAGACCTTATCCATTGATTCCTTCTTTGTACAAAATGCCAGCGCATGTGATCCAACCGGAGCCGCCTCTGCATTCTATTCGGGAGATTCAACGAATGCCCTGAATGGTCTTGAATGGTTCTTTGAAGGACCAGGTCAACCGGGACCAAATCAAGTTACAGCCAGCGTAATAACAGACGTTCCTTCGGGATGGTATTACGTCACTTTGACTGATGCTGTTTGTGAAGTTTCGGATAGCGTGTTTATCGACATTGAGAATCCGCCAGTAGCACAATTCACTCCTCCGGGAGCGAGTGGTTGTTCTCCGGTTCAGGTAAGTTTCGTGAATTCTAGTCAGAATACCGTGAATTACTTGTGGGATTTTGGAGATGGATCACCAACAGAAACTGCGGTAGATGTGAATCATTCCTTTACGCAATCTTCGACAGTTATGTTGATTGCTTCGGATGCGACAGGATGTGCCGATACAGCATATGCACAAATCGATGTTGTAGCTTGTGGATGTACCGATCCAAATGCGACGAACTACGATCCAACGGCTATGCAGGATGACGGAAGTTGTATCTTCCCGATTCCAGAGGTAACAGCGCCAAACGTTATTACACCAAACGGCGATAATGTGAATGACTTGTTCTTCCTTGATGCGGTGAACACTACAAACATTCGATTGACGATCACCAACCGTTGGGGGAACCTGATTTATGAAAGTGAAGGTGCAAATCCTGCATGGGATGGAACAAATCTCAATGGATTGGCAGTGGAGCAAGGTGTATATTTCTACTACTACGAGGCTGAAGGAACTGCCGATCAAATGGTAACCGGACACGGGTTCGTACACGTAGAAAGACCATAATAGAACAACATACAAAATTGAGAAGGCTGGTCGTTGATCAGCCTTTTTTTTGATTTGAATCATTAATATTCATCTAAGCCATTGAGCTGAATATTAGACGGATTGTCAGGTTATATACTATTTGAAACTACAGTATTCTGCAAAACAATTGTTGCGTTTGCCACGAATCGATACAACTCTTTTCCCTAACTTCCCGTCTTTCCTATAGAGAGACAAACAATTACTTATGTTAAGAACTGCAGCATTCCTTGTGATTTCGCTACTGTCATTCAGTGGATTTTCGCAAATCATCATTGACAATACCCAAACTCCTGTTCAACTTGTTACCAATACACTGGTCGGACCTGGAATTACAACATCTAACATCACATTCAACGGATCCCCAATACAAATTGGTCGATTCTATGAAAATACCTCAAACATTGGGCTGGACTCAGGAATTGTGATTACATCCGGTGATATTGCTGATATTCCTGCTGGAGGATTGAGTACAGACCTTGGAGGAGCTGGTGATAACGATATTCTGGTTACAGCGCAATCTGTAACATCCAACCCGAATGCCGGAAATATTAACTCTACGTTTGACGCTGGAGTTTTGGAATTTGATTTCGTTCCTACGGGAGAAGTGGTAGTTTTCAACTTCGTCTTTGCATCGAATGAATACACAACGTATATCAATACACAATACAACGATGCCTTTGGTTTCTACATCGATGGCCCGAATCCTGCAGGTGGAAACTATGCCACTGAGAACTTAGCTCTCGTACCGGGAACTACAGAGCCGATTACTATTTCAACCATCTACCCTCCACTTAACGGAAACCCTGGATTGAACGAACAATACTATTTGGACAACGCCAACGGGCACGCCTGGAACGGATTCACTATCCCGATCGAAATTCAGTTTGATGTATTCTGTGATTCTGTATACCACTTTAAGTTTGCTGTAGCAGATTGTATGGACGGAATTCTGGATACTGGAGTATTCCTTGAAGGAGGAAGTTTTCAGGCATTGCCGATCAACTTGTCCCTTGAGACCAATGTTGGTGGACAAGGCGGACCAGCAGACTCTGTAATTATTGAAGGATGTGGAACTACTGCAGATTTGATCTTTACACGTCCGGATTGTCAATCACTGGATTCATTGATCTCAGCGGTAACTATTGGTGGAACTGCGATAAACGGTGTTGATTATGACCTCCTCCCCGATACCATAATCTTCTTGCCTGGTGAAACAGAAATTTCGATTCCTTTCAGCGCATTCCAGGATGGAAACTTTGAAGGATTGGAAAGCGTGATCATCTCTATCACACAAGTTCTTGGAAACGGCGATACGGTAGTTTCAACCGGAACTATTTACATCAACGATAATCAAAATGTAGAAGTCAGTCTCACAGATATAAGCACCTGTGCCGTCGATTCGGTCGACATAATTGCACAGGGAGCCTTTGGAATTGAACCCTACAATTACATCTGGAGTACCGCTCCAAATGATACCGTCCCAAACGATACATTGACCGTTCCGGGAATGACGAATGGAATTACGGATTACATTGTGACCATTGTGGATGCCTGTGGATTTACCGACTCCGACACGATGACCCTGGATATACAGGTTCCTGATGCTGCATTCACGATAGATGATGCCCAAGGGTGTATTCCGCACAATGCAACGTTTACAAATACTAGTCAGAATGCAACATCGTTTGATTGGGACTTTGATAATGGCAACGCGTATAATGTCACCACAACAACACCAATCGTAGAAACGTTTACCGACTCCGCGACTGTTGTGTTGATTGCCTCTACAGGACTTGGATGTGCTGACACAACATCGGCAACCATCCTTGTTGATCCATGTGGATGTACAGATCCGACGGCATTGAACTACAACCCGATCGCCACAATTGACGATGGAAGTTGTTTGTACCCGGTTCCAGTGGTTACAGCACCAAACGTAATCACGCCAAATGGTGACAATCAGAACGATGTTTTCTTCCTGGATGCAACAAATACAACGAGCATCGAATTGACGATTACCAACCGTTGGGGAAATATTGTTTATCAGGGTGTAGGTGATGCTCCTAGCTGGGATGGAACAAATCTCGCGGGAGAGGACGTTGCGCAAGGTGTTTACTTCTATTCTTACGAAGCAAATGGTGTGGAAGGTCAAGTCGTTTCAGGACACGGATTCGTTCATGTGGAGCGATAAAAACTAAGAACTTTGAAATTGGAGTCCTCATCTTTTGGTGGGGACTTTTTTTGGCTTCATGGTTAGAGTACAATGCGATAAGTTTCAAATATATTATCGATTGCGACTTCTTAGATACGCATATTGAGCAAGAGAAAGTAGTGCACTTCGACAAGCTCAGCGTACTACTTTCGATCTCCCCTTCAAGGGTAATTGACCAGATAATGGCGAGATACCTATAGTGTTTTATCAACCACGAAGGCACAAAGAGCACACAGTCGTAATGGAGAATCTAAAATTTGTAAAGAACACACCGTGTCTGCCGACAGGCACGGTTCGCTCTTTTTGATCACTTGTGCTGAGCTTGTCGAAGCAAGCAAAAAGGGCAAACAAAGATTCTTTGCTTTTAACTAGGAAATCTCCCCTCAAGAGAGGGGGGGGCAAAACAAACTACTACTAGTACAGGAAGTTGTGATACGGATAGCGTACCTGGAAGATTTCTTTCACTTCTTCGTAGACTACCTTACGCAGTTCTTCAATGTTTTCTTTGGTATGAGCAGAAATGAATACGCAACGTGCATTTGGCAACTTTGCCATCCATGTTTTCTTCAATTCCTCTAAAGGTATCACAGCAGTTTCCGAATCCACTTCGTGATCTTCTAAAGTAGGATCATGCTGATACGCATCAATCTTATTGAAAACAACAATGGTTGGTTTTTCCTCATCGTCGATTTCTGCCAGTGTTTCGTTCACAACCTCAAAATGATCTTCAAAATTCGGATGCGAGATATCCAAAACATGCATCAGAACATCTGCTTCACGCACCTCATCCAGTGTTGATTTAAACGACTCAACCAATTGGTGCGGAAGTTTACGAATGAATCCTACTGTATCGGCTAGTAAGAAGGGTAAATTTTCGATAACCACCTTACGAACTGTTGTGTCGAGGGTCGCGAAGAGTTTGTTTTCAGCAAATACCTCCGATTTACTCATGAGGTTCATCAAAGTACTTTTACCAACGTTGGTATATCCCACCAAAGCAACACGAACCAATTGACCACGATTTCCGCGCTGAACGGACATTTGTTTATCGATGCTCTTCAATTTCTCCTTCAACAGGGAAATTTTCTTTTGAATAATACGACGGTCAGTTTCAATCTGCGTTTCCCCAGGTCCACGCATTCCAATTCCCCCTTTCTGACGTTCAAGGTGCGTCCACATTCGTGTCAATCGAGGCAACAAATATTGCAATTGCGCCAATTCTACCTGCGTTTTTGCATGAGAAGTTCTGGCACGACTAGCGAATATGTCCAGGATCAAGTTGTTTCTATCAAGCACTTTGATTTCCATCGCACGTTCGATGTTTCGCAATTGAGAAGGACTCAATTCGTCATCAAAAATGACCAGATCAATGTTGTTTTCGACAATGTACTCCTTGATTTCATTGAGTTTTCCTGAACCTACGTAGGTCTTCGGATTGGGCAAAGGTAATTTCTGCAAGAACTTTTGTTGCGTCACAGCACCTGCCGTCAACGCTAAAAATTCAAGCTCATCAATGAATTCTTCCGCCTGTGATTCTGTGATATCGCCAGAAATAACTCCAACGAGAACACAGCTTTCTTCTACGGCATCAACTAAAACGTGTTCTTGCCCCATTTACTTGCGCATGGAATTTATGTAATCGATAATGTTTTCGACTTCTTCGTCTGATTTAAAATACTGAATTTGACGCGGCATTCCATTTTTACCTTTCTTCAGAATGTTCACGACATCGGTTGAATCCATTCTGGAAACTGTCAAATCCTTTGCACCTCCAGAACCCAATTTCCCATCTGCACCATGACATGAAGTACAATGCTTTGAGTAAATCAATTTCCCGGATCGCGCTTTGTATCCTTCCGGCGGATTGAACTCTTGTGTCCCTGAATCTTCGCAGGAAATCAACAAAAGAACAGCTAATATTGGCACTAAACGTATCATCATCCCATTCCTGCTCCAAATGATGCCCAACGACCAAATGGCCATGGAATAGATAACAAGATTAAAATCAAACCCATCGTGTACGTAATCAAAATTGCACGATGCTTATTTCGTGTCCCATTCAATTTCTTCTCTGCTCTTGATCGTCCGATAGTAATAATCACAATAGCAATTATCATTAAGGCAATGTGTTCCAACACAAAAAATCGCGTCATACTATCTTTCATCCAGCCATCAAACACGGTCACTTTCGGACTAATGAAATATAAAATCAATCCGAGTAGCAACTGCACGTGCAGCGAAACCATCGTGAACAAATTCACCATTTTATCTTTCTTCAAATACTTCCCTGAAGAAATTGAACGAGCCGCGTTAATGATCGCGTAAATCAACAAAAGCAATACCACCCATCTCAAACCGGAGTGCATATGCACCAAAATTCCGTATATATCCATAATCCCTACTTTATTCGGCAAAAATACGAATTTGACGGGTTCCTTTTCATCTTAAACCTCCTTCAATTCATAACTTATTTCAGCAACATGACTTGATCTCAGTCCTCACCTGCCAACAGGCACGATCCAGATGCAAACTGCTTTTCTTATTCATTTTTGCTAATTTCACCTTCCCAATAACTTCTCTATATGAAGCATCTACTGACGTTAATTTTTCTAGCAGGTATTTTTTCCAATGTTTCTGCTCAGATTCGTCCGGAAAACGGTCTTGCAACTTCAGAAGCTCCGTCGTATGCGTTAAAAAACGCTACAATTTATATCTCACCTGACGAGATTCTCCATCATGCAACCTTGATCATTAAAGATGGACACATCTCTGAAGTCGGGAACAACCCGCTGATGAAAATTCCAAAAGACGCCGTCGAAATTGACTGCAAGGGAAAGGTGATACTCCCTTCTTTTATCGACCTGAACTCGACCATTGGAATGCCCGAAGTGGAACGTCCGAAGTCGAAAATTCGTGAAGGAGCAGTTCACTGGAATTATTCTATTCACCCGGAATTAGACGCGGCCGGGCAATACTCGTTTGATAAGAAAGGAACCGATGCGCTAGTTGCTAAAGGATTTGGATTTGCGGTCACACGCACTGATAACGGTGTTGCTCAGGGAACAGGAACGTTAATAGCGACGAATAAATCGGATGAAGCCCGAATGACAGCTACGAATACTCCTGCATATTTCTCCTTCTCGAAAGGGAAAACACCTCAGGAATATCCGTCTTCACAAATGGGATCTATTGCTTTGTTGCGGCAGGCATTTTACGATACCGAGTGGTACAAAGACAATAACGAAGAATTGAATCTGTCTTATGACGCCTTGTTGGAGCAACAGAAAGGACTCATGATTTTCAAAACGAAAGACGATCTGGAATTACTTCGTGCCGCTAAGATTGCCAACGAGTTCGACTTTGAGTTTGTGTATTTGGGATCGGGGGAAGAATATCAATCCATTCCCGCTATTGCCGAGGTGAATCCGACTATTGTTCTGCCATTGAATTACCCGGATGCTTATGATGTACAAAATCCTTACATCGCACGACAGATTCCTTTGAGTGATCTCAAACATTGGGAAATGGCACCTTCCAACGCACGAATTCTACTTGAAAACGGAGTGAAAATTTGCTTTAGTGGAAATGGAGTGAAATCCGACGATTTTTGGAGCAATCTTCGTAAAACAATTGCGCATGGCGTTTCTGAAGAAGACTTATTGAAAGCTTTGACTACAAATCCAGCGGAGGTTTTGGGTATGTCTGACGCACTCGGAACCCTTGAAAAAGGGAAATGGGCAAGTTTCACAATTTACGACAAAAACCCACTGGAAGGACCTGCAAAAATATTGGAGGCATGGTCGATGGGGAACCGCGATGTGAAGCATATAATCAGCGATCTGAGTCAGGTTACCGGAGAATATTCTATCTCATTGGAAGGAAAAAGTTACGACATCACATTGACGGAACAGAACAGTAAGTTGAAAGGAAAACTTACGTATGAAATCATTGAGGATGATGAAACCCGTGACACAACAACCAACCTTTTCGCTGATTTCAACGAGAACAACATTACGCTTCAATTCAATATCCATAATCAAGACTTAAATGGAAGTGTAAGCATGCGTGGTAAGTACAATTCTCGTTTGCATGTTTTCGAAGGTGAAGCATTAATTCCAGATGGAAGTTGGGTTAAATGGTCAGCCATTCGAAGTAAGAAGGACAAGAAGAAAGAAGAAGAAAAACCGTCAATTTCGATTGGAGATACAACGAATTACACATGGTTCCCGAATATGTCCTACGGATTTGACACTCTGCCGGAGCAACAACCAATAGTCATTCAAAATGCCACACTTTGGACAAACGAAGCCGAAGGAATCCTGGAAAACGCCACCATCGTTGTGGAAGGTGGAAAAATCATATTTGTGGGTACGGGCGATGTTCCGAGAGTCAGCAATGCGATTGTTATTGATGCGAAAGGAAAGCACGTTACGTCAGGAATTATTGATGAGCACTCACACATTGGAATCTCGAAAGGTGTAAATGAAGGAGGTCAAGCGATCAGTGCGGAAGTAAGCATTGGGCATGTGGTAAATCCACAAGACGTCAACATCTATCGTCAGCTTGCCGGAGGTGTAACAGCAGCTCAATTACTACATGGATCAGCGAATCCAATTGGTGGACAATCAGCGTTGATCAAACTGAAATGGGGTGGTACTGCAGAAGATATGTTGATTGACAATGCACCCGGATTCATAAAATTTGCATTGGGAGAAAATGTGAAGCGCTCCAACTGGGGAAGTGGTGATCGTTTTCCTCAGACACGCATGGGAGTTGAACAGGTTTTCTACGACGGTTTCCATCGTGCTAAAGCATACGAAGCCGAATGGGAAGCGTACAAAAATGGTGAAGGGGATAAGCCTCGTGTAGACCTTGAATTGGAAGCACTCGTGGAAATTTTAAACGAGGAGCGATTCATCTCCTGTCATTCATATGTGCAGTCGGAAATCAATATGTTGATGCACGTTACCGATTCCATGGGCTTCAAAGTGAATACGTTTACGCACATCCTGGAAGGATACAAAGTAGCTGACAAAATGGTTGAGCATGGCGCTGGCGGTTCCACATTCTCGGATTGGTGGGCATATAAGTACGAAGTAAAGGATGCCATTCCTTACAATGCTGCATTGATGAACGAACAAGGAGTGGTTGTCGCAATTAACTCGGATGATGCTGAAATGGGACGCCGTTTGAATCAGGAGGCTGCCAAAGGGGTTAAATACGGAGGCATGAGTCAGGAAGATGCATGGAAAATGGTGACGTTAAATCCCGCGAAACTTCTGCATCTAGACAATCAAATGGGAAGTTTAAAAGTTGGAAAAGATGCTGATATTGTCATCTGGTCCGACAATCCACTATCAATTATGGCTAAAGCCGAAAAAACGATGATTGATGGTGTGATTTTGTATGACTCTGAACAAGACGAACAAAAACGCAAAGAAAATCAGGCGGAGAAAGCGAGAATCATTTCTAAAATGTTAGCTGATAATCAAGCTGGAGGAAAAAAGAGAACGTTCATCAAACGTAAAAAGGGGCATTATCACTGTAATACCCTTGGAGAAGAGGCAACACTTGAAGAAAATCACCATTAAGATGAAGTACACACTACTATTGATCGCACTTTTTGTCGCTTCGAACTTAGAGGCTCAGGCACCAAAGAAAATTTTGTTGCACAGCGGTTTCTTACATGTTGGGAACGGTGATACGTTACAAAGCGCATTGGTCGGGATCGAAGATGGAACAATTACGATTATTGGAAATTCCATGACCTATCGATACAATCCTGCGGAATGGGATACGATTATCGATTTAAAAGGTGGTCATATCTACCCTGGATTTGTTGCGCCAAACTCTACGTTGGGAATAACGGAAATTGACGCTGTGAAAGCAACTCGTGACTATCGGGAAATTGGATATTACAATCCGCACGTGCGTTCGCAAATTGCCTTTAATGTTGAATCGAAAGTAATCACAACTGTTCGCACCAACGGTGTATTGATTAGTCAGGCAACACCTCGTGGAGGTCGTATTTCTGGAAGTTCTTCTGTGATGAAATTGGATGGTTGGAACTGGGAAGACGCAACAATCAAAACAGACGATGGAATTCATGTAAACTGGCCTGCAACACATACCGGAGGTGGATGGTGGGCTCAACCGGCACCCAAAAAGTCAAATGAGAAATATTCCGAGCAATTGCAAGAGCTTCGTTCATTTTTCGACAAGGCGAAGGCGTATGCTCAGGAAGACGAACATGAGGAAATTGACGGTCGTTGGGAGGCTATGAAAGACTGTTTCAAAGGAAACAAACGTGTGTATTTCCACGCCGATGAAATTCAGCAATTACAGGATATCATCGATTTTGTCAAAGCGTACGAAATTGAATTTCCGGTAATCGTAGGTGGGTACGACGCCCATTTGATCACCCGGAAATTGGCTGATTCGAACATTCCAGTGATGATTGTACGTCCGCATAGTCTACCTGAAAACGAAGGAGATGATGTTGACCTTCCATTCAAACTTGCATCCTTACTTCAAGAAGGCGGAGTAAAGTTCTGCATCCAAAATGAGGGTGACATGGAAGCGATGAATGCCCGAAATATTCCTTTTCTTGCCGGCACTGCACAAGCCTACGGGTTAACGCGCGAAGAAGCCATCCGGTCGATATCCTTATCTTCTTGTGAAATCATGGGAATTGACAAGCGTTACGGAAGCGTTGAAAAAGGGAAATCAGGAACGTTATTTGTCTCTACTGGCGATGCTTTGGATATGCTTACAAATGATGTAACTCTCGCTTTGATTGATGGTAAGTTCGTACCACTGAATAACTCTCAGAAAGAACTCTACGAAAAGTACAAGAAGAAGTACGCAGAAGAGAAGCAATAGGAATCTCGTTGCTAATTCATTTCATGGGGTAGGGCCTTAAAGAAGGTTTTTCGATAATCGTGGTTTTGCCCGTTGGTTTCATTAATGATGTTTAGAATGCAGTCTTTCGCACCTTCCAGCATGAGTGGGTTGATGATGTAGTAGGTGACATTCCCAATTTTCTCATAGCCTAAGATTCCGCACTCTAACAAAACTTTCAGATGTCCGCTAAGAGATGATTGGGAAAGAGAGATGTTCAATTCTAACTCTTTACAGATAATTCTATTGTGTTCAACGAGCTGTTCTAGAATTGCCAATCTGGCAGGGTGTCCGAGGGCTTTGAAAATAATGGAATAATGTTTTAGGGATTCAGAAAATCCCGCATATTGGATTGATGCCATAGTGGTTAAATTGTAGGTTATAATTTAAGATAAGGAGAATTTTTTGGAATATCAATTTATTCGAATACTTCTAAATCGGAATATTCCGATATTCAATTATTCATTTTTACCACCATACTCTCTCCAAGCTTCACTTACTCTTCACCTAACAACCTCACATGATACTCCACCAATCTCCCCAGCGGCCGCCGTATCACACGCCCTACTCGCACTCCATTATCTTCACAAACTGCCTCCAGCTCTTCACGTAGCAAATCAGCTATCGAACCCACAAAGTTTACCTCACAAGATCGGTACTCATCAAAACATTTCACGTGAACATCAATAAACTCCTGAAGTCCTTTTCGAATCAATTTCTGCGAGTATGGCAAATCTTTGTTGTTAATTAATACGGGCATCAACGAAGCAATGAATACATTCGCTCCGGGGTTCTTATAAACGCGCTCCAAAATGGACTCCTTTGTAAGTCCAAGATCAACGAATGCATCATGCATGGGTTGCGGAAGTTTGTTATAAAGAAAGTCTGCCAGCATGCGCTTACCGAAATAACTTCCGCTTCCCTCATCTCCCAGAACATACCCCAATGAAGGCACCTCTTTGCGTACATTTTCACCATCAAAGTAGCAACTATTTGAACCGGTACCGAGGATACAGGCAATTTCAGGTTCACCATTGTAGCAGGCAAAGGCACTTGCACTTAAGTCATGATCTACAGTGATATGTGCATTCGGAAAAAATGCAGCGAGACCGCCTTCAACGATTGCGTTTAATTCAGGTCCTGAGCAACCAGCACCATAAAAATGCAATTGCTCCACATCCTCTTTAATCGAGCCAAGTACCTCATTCGATTCCAGCTCTTGAAGAATATCACTTTTTGAATGAAAATATGGATTGAACCCTTTCGTGACGGTCGTAGCTTCCGTTCCTTCCTTCAGAAGCATCCAATCTGCTTTCGTTGATCCGCTTTCTACTACAATGAGCATGTTGATAGTATTATTGGTTCGTTTATTTCAATCGCTACTTCTTAACTACGCGAAGCACATGGGTTCCAAGCTCAGAGTTCACCTTGAGTAGGTAGATAGCAGGTTCTTTTGGAAGTCTTAAAGTCGCCTCTGTAGTTTGTTCGAATCGTTTCGTAAATAAGAGCTGCCCCAAAGCTGAATACACGGCCACATCAACAACAGAACTGACCTGTTCGAACTGCAAGGTAACTTCATCCGTTGTGGGGTTTGGATAGCAATTAACCCCTTCTAAACTGAATTCATTCAGTGATGATGTATTGAAAACGAGACACGTTGATGTATCCTGACATCCATTCTCGGTCACGACAACGGCATATTCTCCATCGACTATCGGAACAAACGTTTGATTGGTTTCTCCTGGAATCGGAGTGTATCCATTCAGACAATCCAACCATTGATATTGTGCATTCGTGGCAATGGCTTCAATTTGAAGACCATTCTGAACGATTCCCGTTTCGACGTCAATCATGTTCACAGTTACAGTATCTGAAGTAAGAACGCAATTCCCATTCACGTCGTAAACAAGGTAAATTGAGTCTCCTTCAGCAGCATTGGGTAAGTAGATTGATGAATTCGTTCCAGAATAAACGCTTAATCCATTGTGATAACAATCCACCGTTTGACCCATATTATTCGCTGTAACAATGACGGAATCCCCTTCGCATATTTCAATAGGATTTAAAGTCGGCTGATCTTCCCAAACATAGATGTAATCAACATTCGTCAGGGTATCATCTCCTACTCCATTGGAGGCGATCAATTGAACAGTGTACCAACCCGGAGCATTGAAATTAACCTGAGGGCTACTGGAAGAACTCGATGTTCCATTAACATATGTCACTGAATTTGGCTGAAAGCTCCAGTCATAAGCAAAACCATAAAGCGAATTATTGGTCAACGTTACTATTTCGGATGGACAAACCTGTGTTGCACTAGCCGTATAATCTGCAACAGGACCAACTGAAATATTGATATCATCAATCGCCCAGTCAGATGTCCATGTTCCACCCATAACTCCTCGGATCACAACCACAATTTGCTGATTTCCGAATGGTGATAAATCTACAGTAGCCTGAATCCAAAGGTCGCCTTGTTCACCAATTACAGGTGTCATGACATCTTCATAAAGATTGCCATCTGCTATGACATCAACATGCAATTCTCCAATGGCAGCACCATAAGCATGATACCAGAACGTCATTTCCGCTTGATTAATTCCTGTCAGATCGATACAGGGTGAATGCAATCTGGCCGCCACGTTGACACACGGTCCTGAACCTTCCAAATACAAGTACTTGCCATTACCCGTGGTGTGATCTCCTGTTGGTCCCGTGTTCGCGGAACCAGTAGCACCATTGTGCGTTCGCCAATCAATATCATCTCCTGTACCATTAGGAACGTTATACCATCCATTCTGCATCGCACAATCGACCAATTCACAGTCCCATGAGGTGCTACAGTTCGTGAAACTATCGAAAATCTCTGTTACGACTGGTCCGGCACTGGTGCTTGCATACACCCAAACAGAATCGACGACAGAATCATTGATCACAACAGCATCACCTGTAAATTCGGTCCAGGCTTCAATACTGTTTCCACCCAAATTGAAATTAGTCGTAGTAGAAAATTGAACGTCGTACTCTCCTCCACTTGGGATCGTAGCGTAGAAGACCTCTTGAGTAATTGGTCCTCCGTTGATTCGGTATGCAACAGGAATGGAATCCACAGCATTTACACCCCAATTCTGAACTTTTATTTCAAGACTCAAGCCATTCATCATACAATCCGGAAGATTTTTCGAACCAGGATTTATAATGGCAAGAGCACCTAAATCGTTCATATTACAGTTCAAATCTACTGGTTCGCGCTCGATAGCAATGACACGTCGACTTGTTACACCAGATTGAACAACGGCAATGGAAACATACTCTGATTCCGTCAATGAAAGTCCGTTCAATACGATAGATGTGTTCGTTGTGTATGCCACAGAGTCCATATAATCACCAACAATTCGATATACAACGTATCCGTCTGCATTTGGAAATTCGTCCCAAACAAATAATGAGGAATCCGCACAGGACCACATCAAGTCTAAATTCTGAGGAAGTTCTGAAATACTGAACGTAGCATCACTCTCCCCCAAAGTGGCTCCTCTTTCCACTCGAATCATTGCCTGATCCGTTACATCTTGTGGAACCGTCCAATCGAAAAAGCGACTGTCCTGAGCAACCCCGGCACTAATTGTACTCCATGAATTCCCCCCGTCGTTACTGTAAGAAATATCGAAGGTCAATGTGCTGTCGCAAGCATCCCAACGCAATCGCTCTGTTTCTCCGGGCACAAATTTCTCTCCTCCATGCGGGTGCGTCACAACAATTTCATCTGTAACGAACTCGTAGGTCATGAAGTACATTTGAGGTCCTTGAGGTACCATTGTTCCCGTTACCGTTAATTGATAATTCCCTGCAACGGGATTGTCTATGGTGATCTGTTCGTGATTGTTCAAAGTATCTGTTGCCCGCACTGCATTCTGATCCAAAAGGACAGGATCGAAAGTTGGATTCAATACCCACGGTTGATACACTGTAGCCGTTGGATCTTCCAATTCGATATCCAAATCGTTAACCAATGTTCTTGTGGAGATTCCGGCAGTTGCTTCCCAATCGACCCAATACACCATCACTTTCAATTCCCGAACATTCGCTGGAACCGATATGGTGTGCTGCTGAGACGCTCCCTGAGTAACGAAATTATTATCGTATTGCCCCAATCTTACTACTTCAAAGGCCCGACGTGCATTGACATGACCAAAACCAGTTTGAAAATCTGGACCAGGATTTTGCATGTCATCAGCGGTATTCATGATGATTGCTTTCAACAATCCAGCCAATGGTGTAGCATTGCCGTTGTAGTATCGATATGCATGGTTCAATTGACCGAAAACTCCAGCCAGATTTGGGGAAGCATGGGAAGTTCCTCCCGGTCCCGGAGCGACAATGTGCGGTAAAATTCGTCCGTCTTTTGCCGGTCCACGACTACTGAATCCTGTCAAATCACCATCGTTATTTGAAGACCCAACCGCAAAAATATTCTTTGCCATTTTCGGCATTCCAGTGATATTTCCCCATCCCGCAGTACCGACGTAACAGTTGCTTCCTCCCGCATTTCCAGCAGAATGTGTGATGATCCATTCAGGATTGGTTCTTACATCAAAATCATAGTTATACGATCCTGAACTATAGGTTTCTGTTCCTGAGGGACATCCCCATCCATACGATCGATTGGTAATTACAATGTTATTGGTCGCAGCTTCAGAAGTTCCAACTCCACCTGAAAATAAAGTTGCTCCATAGGCTGTTCCTTGTTGAGTTGGATCTATGTTTCCAGCTTTCGCCATTCGTGCAGAGACACTGGTCTTGTGCCCACCAACCGTTGTTCCACTTTCATAGGTACGATCAATTCTGGAACGATAATTCGGATTCTCCAACGTGTCTAAAATCCCACCTTCATCAACAGCAATATTGACCCCGGAACCATCGAAATAATAGCCTTTACCAGGATTATCGGAAACGTAAGTACTTATGATTCGTTCCGATTCTTCCTTCACTCCTTCATATTCAATTGGAGGCTCAATGAATTCAATGTACTGAACCAACGGATGTTCTGCCAATAAAATGAGTTCTTCCAAATTAGACGAAAGCGATACTATCGCCCGTTCGTGATTCACATGGTCGATGTTCACTTTATACTCGGACAGAAGCTCCTCAAAACTGATCTGCTCCGAAGACTCCCAAAACAATACATTAACTTTTGCCTCAATGGCGTTACCCGCGTGTTCCGGCACAAAACCATCCATCAATTCATTGGACATTTTCCAGTCAATTGGAACCGGCAGTATATGTCGTGTGTTTAGTGCAGAAAAGACATTCTGAGTGATGTTTGTATCGACTTTAGCAATCCATGCATAATTCGGAATGTATTTGATCAATTCGCATCCGTAAAAAGCGTAAGCATCTTTCTGTTCCGTTGTTGGCATTCCATTGAACTGCACAAGGACGTATGCTTTTCCATTGAAATAGGTTGAATTATCCTGAGAAAAGCTCGCAAAATTACTGTGCAAGTCACCGGGTAGCAAGGAGGCTTCATTCCCTGCATGAACGAGATAATTCCTCGTATTTTCCTGGGCAAAAAGTGACGATGCAGCAATAATCGCTGCGGCTAGTATGGCGAGTTTCATCATTTCAACAGGTTTAGAGAAGCATGAAGTTACGCATAAATTCAACTGAATCGAAGGATTCTACAGAATGGTAAACATCAAGTTAACGCCAATTCATGGAATCTAAACCATTGTTTCTTCCTCCTTTTCTTTAGGACTGTTGTCAGGTGCGGTTCGTTTGTACTCACGGATGATCAATCTCGAACCACGATCATACTTGATATATCGCCAGGCCCAGTTCATGAATACGATCAATCGATTTCGATAATCCACTAAAAGCATGAGGTGAACGAACATCCAGGTAAGCCATGCAAAGTAGCCGGAAAAACTAAACTTCTTAAGATCCACAACGGCTTTATTTCGACCAATCGTTGCCATCGTTCCTTTGTCTTTGTATACGAATGGTTTTGTCGATTTTCCTTTTGCCAAAGCATTGAAATTCTTGCCTAACCAATATCCCTGCTGACCAGCCACCGACGCCAACATGGCGTGACCACGCGGATTTTCATTGGACTGCATTTCTGCCATATCTCCAATCACATAAACATCTTCATGAGCAATGGCTTTTGCATGTTCATCTACCAGAATTCTTCCGTTTTTCGATCCTCCGGTTTCCAAACCAGGAAGTGTTCGGGCTTTCACCCCAGCTGTCCAAATAACCGCTTTCGACTCGAAGTTTTCTTTGTTCGTAATTACAGTTTCGCCGTCGTAGCTTTCCACTCGTGTGTTCAACCAAATGTTCACACCGGACTTCTTCAGGAAGGCATAAGATTTCTTCGATGAATTATCGCTCATCGCGGCTAAAACGGCATCGGAACCTTCCACCAGATGAATTTCCATTCGGCGAATATCCAGGTCCGGATAATCGTTAGGAAGTACGTGTGCTTTCAACTCTGCTAAGGCTCCAGCAAGTTCTACTCCAGTGGCACCTCCACCTACAATGATAAAATTCATCAATCGATTCTGCTCGTGGATATCGCTCGTGTTCAAAGCCTCTTCAAAATTCTGCAAAATCATACTGCGCAACTGCAATGATTCCACCAAAGACTTCATTGGCACGGCATAGCGCTCAACATCTTTATTTCCGAAAAAGTTATTCGTAGCTCCCACCGCGACCACCAAATGATCGTAATCAATAGAACCGATGGTCGTGTGAACTTCTTTTTTGTCTGTATCGATGCGTTCGACTGTTGTTTTCCTGAAATGGAAGCGCTTCTTCCCCTTGAAAATTTTTCTAATCGGGTAGGTAATTGAATCGGGCTCTAAGCCAGATGTTGCCACCTGATACATCAATGGCTGAAAGGTATGATAATTGTTCTTGTCTAACAGTACGATCTGATACTGTTTTGAATTGATCGTTTGTACGAATTTTAACCCTGCAAAACCACATCCAACGACCACTATTCTTGGGAGATCAACGCGAGGAATATTCATACATTAAAGGTCTTCATTATTCGAATAGAAAACAATCTTTTGCGGTAAAAATTACTCCGGAATAATCAACCATGGTAAATAGCTGAAACAAAGATAAAACGGGGGTTCTAGCGTCGGACGCTATTTTTATTTATACTTAGTATAGATTGTATTGATGAAAATATAAAGATCTCCAATACTACATTCAGAGGTGTTTTGCTACATTTACCCTGAATCTAGTTAAACAAGAATTATGTCATTTGAATTACCACAGCTTCCATATGCATACGACGCATTGGAACCACATATTGATGCAAGAACGATGGAAATCCACCACACGAAGCATCACAACGGATATACAACAAAATTGAACGCTGCTATCGAAGGGACTGACTTTGCTGGAATGAGCATTGAAGACATCCAGGCAAACTGCGCTGACAACGCTGCTGTTCGTAACAACGGTGGTGGTTACTACAACCACAATTTGTTCTGGGAAGTGATGTCACCAAACGGTGGAGGAACACCTTCAGGAGATTTGGCTGCTGCTATCGACGCTGCTTTCGGATCATTTGATGCGTTTAAAGAAGCATTCTCTAATGCTGCTGCAACACGTTTCGGTTCTGGATGGGCATGGTTGTGTGTTGTTGATGGAAAATTGGAAGTTTGTTCTACAGCGAACCAGGACAACCCACTAATGGGAATTGGTTGCGGAGGAACTCCTATCCTTGGATTGGATGTTTGGGAGCACGCGTACTACCTAAACTACCAAAACCGTCGTCCGGATTACATTAACGCATTCTTCAACGTTGTAAACTGGGAGAATGTGTCTGAAAACTTTGCCGCTGCTAAGTAAGCACGTCAGATAGTTAAAGAATAAAACAAGAAGGCTGTTCTACATTGTAGGACAGCTTTTTTTGTGGAGTATATTATTTGAATCGTTGCGGTCCTCCCCCTTATTCCCCCTCCAAAGGGGGAAACTAAATCCTCCTAACGAATACAAGTTTAAACAGCAAATCACTCCCCCTTTGGAGGGGGCTGGGGGGAGGATAAAAAACGTGACGACTCTGTCAGACGAAAAAAGCACTTTGTGAATAACCTCAAAATTTGTTGACAACTAAATAGTTAGAAACACCAATAAAACCAGACATTATTACGTTCTTAATAGGGAACGAACGTAACCGACTTTATTAATTCGGTTATAGAACTAACCACATGGATAATTCACTCAACATAAAACGACTTTTGATTGTGACCGTTTGTCTCTTCGCAGCGGTAATTACGGTCTTTGTACTTGGCTAAATCAGGCGATTTCAGGCATATTAACTGCCTCAACTCTGGGTACTTCTGGAACAGCTTTTTTCACTTGTTCCTCCAAGCCTGCTTTTAGGGTCATCATGGACATTGAGCAATCGCTGCATGCACCTAACAAACGTACAACTACAGTTGCATCGTCTTTGATTTCCACCAGTTCCATATCACCTCCATCAGCATTTAGAAATGGACGAAGTTGATCCAACGCCTCCATTACCTTCTCTTCGATATGTTTCTTGTCAATTGCCATATTATTTCGACTTAAGAAGATCTACTTCCTTTACAAAAGTACGAACTAATTCATCAAACGCGTCGGCGATAGGACTGTTTTCCTGAAACACAGCCGGTCTACCAACGTCTCCAGCTTCTCGCACACCCTGTACCAACGGAAGTTGTCCAAGGAAAGGAACGTTCATTCCAGCTGCAAGATTCTTAGCGCCATCACGACCGAAAATGTAGTATTTGTTTTCTGGTAATTCTTCCGGGGTGAACCATGCCATATTCTCGATAATTCCAATAACCGGAACATTGATTGATTCCAATCGGAACATGTTTACACCCTTACGCGCATCTGCCAGAGCCACTTCCTGCGGAGTACTTACCACTACCGCCCCATCCAATGGAACATCTTGCACCAAAGACAAGTGAATATCACCCGTTCCAGGAGGAAGATCGATAAGTAGATAATCCAATTTTCCCCAGTATGCATCGGTGAACATTTGCGTCAGTGCTTTGGAAGCCATTGGACCACGCCAAACAACAGCATTATCTTGTTCGGTAAAGAATCCAATGGACAAAATCTTGATTCCGTAGCTAACCACCGGATTGATTTTCGGAGTTCCGTCAACATCCAGCATGGTTGGTCGCTCGTCTACCACATCAAACATCGTTGGCATGGACGGACCGTAAATATCGGCATCCACCACCCCGACACGATAACCAGCTTTTGCCAATCCACCAGCGAGATTTGCTGTTACGGTTGATTTTCCAACACCACCTTTTCCAGATGCAATTGCAACAACGTGTTTTACTTCCGGCAATACTTTACGATGTGCTTCTTTTGCCTCCGCTGGCATAGCTGCTACCTCGCAGTTGATTGTGATGTCTTTTCCGAATTTATTTTTGAGGTTGAACTCAACTGCTTCCTGCATTCTACGACGAGCGTGCATTGCAGGATTCGATACCAAAACCCGCAGGCTTATCGTGTTATCTTCTACTTTGAGTTCTTCTACCAGATTGGCAGAAACTATATCTTTTTTCAGGTCTGGTTCCATGACGGCTCCAAGCACGTCAAGAACATTTTCTCGAACTAATTCCATGAACTTGTGGGAATTTACTTCCCTGATTTCGGCTTAAATGATTTGATGGATTTTGCCATCATTTCAATAATATTCTTCTCGTATCCTTCTTCTCTACTCTCCAACACGTACGTGATTCCGTCAATCGTTTTTTGTCCGAAAACATGGTAAGATTTATGCTCCACCCCTACCGTTGAAGCTGCTCGATCTGATCCTTTTACCACCAATTCACGCTGATAAAGAATCATATCTGGCTTGTCTATCAAATACTTGATTTTGAAAAAATCCTTGCGCTTCAATTCCTTTTTCTCTTCCTTGATATTGTCTTTGATATTGGCCATATCCTCGATATGCAAGGTAAAGTTCTGACCGATATCGATTTGCCAAATGTGATCTTCCGGGTGTGAAACTTCTGGCTTTGTGGACGCTCCAATATTGGCAGTCTCATCTGGTAGATGAATGTAGGCATTGATACCATACCTGGACATGTCCATAACTTGAAATTCGTAGTAGTCTTCCAGATCGATATCCTCCTTTTTCTTCTTTTTATCTTCCTCACCGGAACAAGACGAAACAGAGAATCCTGAAACCACTAAAAATAAGAGCATCAGAGATTTAAAGGCGATTTTTCCTGACATAGGTAATGTTTTATAGCAACTGGCTTTCACCATTGTGCAAATATAAGAAAATGCCTGTGATGAACGGAAGGCTTAGATGATGATAACACCTTTTGCTCCCAGAACGGGAATAGTCTTCATATTTGCCTCCGAAATAGTCTCGGGAAGAAAGACAAATTTCTTGTCGTACATAGTGCTGTCTACATAGAAACTCACCCAATATTCGTTCGCCAAACCGAACACCTCTTCCATAATTGGTTCGATTTTCGCTGCTTCCTGCGGCAACAACACTTCCAAAGAATGACGAAGCATTGAAGTCTGTACCTTTTCACCCGTATTGGCATTGGTACCATATCCCTTGCTGGAAATAATGATTCCTTCCATGATGTCCTCACGAAGATTCAAAAGATATACGTTGTAGATTTTCTCCCCGGTTTCATTGGTTTCCTGTACAACAGCAACACCAACATTTTCCACCTTCGGTCCCATTAATTCCTCGCGCATATCCCTTCAATTTGGACGGTAAAATTACGAACTTCAGTGATTGTTCCCAGAATTATTAGCAGTTCTTTGAAACCTGGAGCCTTCGATTTTTGATTTGAGCTTCTGCCATTGCTTGTCAGGAATGACGGGCTGAAGCAATTGTTCCGCATACGTCTTCCCAAAATCCTCTTTGATTCCAAATGCTTCCGGTTCATGATCCGGGCAGGTGTACGTTCCGAACATGAGATCCATTAATGGGGACAAGTTGGCATAATTCCCCCGATCCCGCTCCAGATCGTGGTGCCAATGATGTAGCTCGGGCGAGCCAATGATGTACTTAAATGGACCAATGGGCAAGCGAACATTTGAATGAATATAAATCGCCCAAATTCCACGGAAGAAAATAACGGCAGCAATTGTTTCCAAAGGAAAACCAAGGATCATTGCGGGAAGATTAATCAAACCGACAGTATAAACGGTATCCAATGGATGTTCTCTGTGTGCTGCTAACCAATCCAGTCTTTCGGCACTGTGATGTACCTTGTGAAATCGCCAAAGGAAATCGTTATTGTGTTGGAATCTATGTCCCCAGTAAATCAATAAATCACTAAAAAGCACAACTTCAATGACTTGTAAATACATGGGTTGAGAAGCTACCGCCTGTTGAAAGGAAATCGGAAGAATTTGCTGTAGTTGGTATTCAAATCCCCCCAAAGCATATGAGACCAATCCGTGCCAGAGCAAATACTGACCAAGGAAAAAGGACAAATCCACAACCCAGTGCTTTCTGAAAATTTTTTGCCCCTTTTTAGCAGGGAACACCTTCTCCATTGGGATAAAAAGCAGACTCAGAAAAAACAAAGCGAGTCCCACCTCAAACAAGGCAAAAAGGAACTCCATTATTTCAGAGTATCATTAACTGAAGTCGAATCCAATTTGGGAACTTCCAGATAGTGCATTTTTGTTTTCTCCAACGGATTTGCCTCTTGATTTTGCTGGAATATATCCATGTAAGACCTTCGGGAACGTATTGATTTTGAACTGGACATTCGCATTTTCTTATTACCCGGAAAAGGTTCTACTATGGCACTTTTCGAACTAAACATTCGTACCTTTTCATCTCTAAATTGCTTAAACTCTACCTTTTTTGATTCAGTCGTTCTTGTTTTGGTCTTGGCAAGATTGGATGCTGAATCGGGCGTGATGGTATCGGTATTATCTGCCTTTAAAGTGTCCGTATCCTTTTGTACCGATTCTACTGTTGGACTAGTTTCCTTTTCAACGGATTCGTTTGATTCTTGAGGTGCATCAGGAAAAAAATAACCGGATTGATACCCAACGAAAAATATAATTCCCGAAGCAAAGAAAATCAAGGTCGCTATTTTGAGTGCGAGTTTCATAAGTTGTGAATTGGTACACCTAAAACGACGATTGGTTCAATCGTTACTTCACTGCTGTTTCCGAAGCTAAGATTTTACCTAATGTGATGTATTGGAAAAGTCCCAAACAATGACCAACCTCGTATTTCACCCCGTTGACGTACTGTTTGTCATTCTTTAAATGATCGGGAATCACAAAATCATCCTTACGCTTCATTCCCAATCGAATGATCATTAAATCACGGTCTGGAATACAAATAATGTACTGCCCCAATATTCCACGACAGTAGAACACTTCATCGGCATTTCCGCGATAGGTCCAGATATGATAACCATAGCGATAATTCGGAATTCCGTCTTCGGTCATTAAGTCGTTTTGCTTGGTCATTTGCAGGAAGTACCAACGTGGAATGATTTGCTCGCCGTTGTAGCTTCCTCCGTTCATGATCATTCGACCAATCTTTGCGAAGTCCGTAGCCTTGGCATACAAACAACAGAATGCTTTTTCCTGACCATTTTTAGAATCGAGGCTCCAATGCGCATCTTCTTCCATTCCCAGCTTCGACCAAATTTTCTCTGAGGCGTATTTACTCACCGTTTTTCCAGTTACTTTCTCAATGATCATCGCCAGCAACTGCGAGTTTCCTCCTTGATATTTAAAGACTTTGCCTGGTTCTGATTCGCGTCTTTGACGTAAAACCAATCCATCAAGATCAGTTCCGTAGTAAGATTCTGCATTGTCGGAAAAAGGATTGACGCCACTTTCGGTCCAACTTAAACCAGAAGCCATTTGCAACAAGTGCTTGATGGTGATTTTATCCCGGGAACCGTTTTTAAATTGTGGAATGTACTTGTACACTGGATCATCGATACTATCAATATGACCTTCGTCAATGGCAATTCCTACCAAGATTGCAACGATCGTTTTGGCTACTGAGAATGAATTCGAAAGGGTTTTCTGATTGTGTTCGTCCCAGTATTCCTCGTAAATCAACGTATCATTCTTGATTACCAAAAGTGCCTTGGTTTCCAACTCCTCGATGTATTGACGTAAATCATCGGGAATCTTTTGTGTATTGTATTTCGGATGTTTTGGAAATTCGAACACTTTCCCATTTCCCTTTTTGACCTTTCTCGTATGAAAAGTATCCAAATCGTAAATAGTGGGTCCGGTACGACCTTTTAAGTACGTTTCCTTGATGCCTTTATAAATGTAAAATCGTCCAGTAAGGATGATAACAGCATTCACAACCAGCACAATACCGACAATAAACAATACAATCACACGCAATATTTTTTTGAGATGCTTCATTCCTGGTGATAAGCAAATCCGAATTGAGCAGCAAGCTTTTCTTTTAAGACGTTGGAAACCTCATCGAGGTCAAGTGTTTTACCCAATTCTTGTTCCATTGAAGTTACTGCTTTATCATCAATTCCACACGGTACAATATGCGAAAAATAAGACAAGTCTGAATTGACGTTGAAACCGATTCCGTGCATTGTCACCCATCTGGAACTTTTCACTCCCATCGCACAAATTTTTCTTGCACAATCGGTATCTCCTTCGATCCAAACACCAGTTAACCCTTCTACTCTTCCACTTTCTATGCCATACTCGGTTAACGTTTGAATCACGGCTTCTTCCAGAAACCTCATGTATTTATGGATATCGGTGAAGAAATGGTCGAGATCCAAAATTGGATACACCACCAACTGACCCGGACCGTGATAGGTTATATCTCCACCGCGATTGATTTTGTAGTACTTCGCATGATGTTCTTTCAATCCGCTTTCATCGAGTAGAAGATTCTCTATATCGCCACTTTTACCAAGAGTATAAACGTGCGGATGCTGACAGAAAAGCATATAATGTTCTGTCGGAATATCAGATTCACCCTTTCGAATGCGAATCTTCTGATCTATCGTTCCTTTGAAAAGCTTTTCCTGATAATCCCAGGCTTCTTTGTAATCAATCAGCCCCAAATCCTCAAAGTGCACCTTGGGTATGCTCAAAATTTTGCCAGCTCTGATTTCAGGTAATCAATTACGGCGATATCAATCGTGTCGATATCATCCATAGCTGCAAGGTAGAAAGAAGCCCAATCTACAAGATTGATCAAATAAATGGACTGCTCAATTATCGATTCACCTTGTGCGTGGATTTCAAAAACAGCCGTCTTTTGAGCAATTTTCTCACGGGTGATTTCGATGCGTCTGTCGTTTCTTGGATGATTTCCTTTCGTCATGAAGAATACCGGAGCGAAACGGTGGTCTCCTCCGCCCCATCCAACAAGCTCGTTATGGTTCATTTCCGGTAGAGCATGGTGCCAGCACAAGTACTTGCTGTTCTCATTGAATTGCTGTCTCGCACGAACCAAAACCGGTTCAAACAAGGATGTACCGTACATGATCCCCACCTTTTTATGCAGGTGTTCTGCCAATCCTTTCGCTTTCATGTGAATCGTTTCAGATTCCGATACAATCAAATCGCGACCAGCAGCCATTTCTTTCAATCGATCTTCAGAAGACATTCCAATTGCGGAGAAAATGCGTAGGAGCTGTACCAATGAAAATGCCAATGCCGTTCTCGGTGGATTTCCTCCAGGAACTTTAATGAAATCGTATCCATTGGATTCGCATAATGCTTCCAGTTTTCCTCCGGAGCAAATTCCAACGATCATAGCTCCTCTTGATTGAGCTTCTTCGATAGCACCGAGCGTTTCTTCCGTATTTCCAGAATAAGATGAACCGATCACCAGCGTATTTTCATTCACAAAATTTGGAACTGAGTAATCTTTGGTGATGGATACTGGAACTTTTAATTCATTCGACAACCAGGATTGCACCATACTTCCACCAATTCCCGATCCACCCATACCGCAGATCAAGACGTTGGAAACACTCCCATAATCTTTTGTGATTTTTGAGTTCTGTGCAATTTCGAGCGCCTCCGTAATGTTTTCTGGGAACGCTTCGATCAGTTGTTTCATGTCCATAGCTCTTCTTTTTGTCAAGTGTACTGAATTTCCTCAGTTTTGTTTCACTTTTATAATTCTATAATTGGCGTAATTGGCCTCTATTCCGAACCTCTTTAACACCTTTTTCAATTTATCTTTTGCACTTAGGCGATGCTTCTGTGGATTATAACGGAAATTCCAGTCCAATCGTCTAACGCGATCCTGCATTACTTTCGGGTGTGTTCCCTTGAACGGTACCAATGCTTTGGGTTGATCGTCGTAATCGTATGCATCGGTTTTCTCCACATTGTTTTCTACCCAGGCGTCATCGTGCCAGTATTTGTTGAAGGTTTCCTGCTTTTTCTGCATTGCTTCTGGCGACTTCACCCAGCCGTAGTGGTGGATACTAGCGTCCAATCGAACTACGTTTAATTTCTGATTATCACCTTTTCGAAACCCTTGAGCATCCTTGTAAGAATACATCTCTTTTTTGTTTCGAATTACGCGAATTTCGTGCGGATACCAACTTGTCGGCGCCCCGATATAAGAGTAGGAACCGTAGAAATGTTTGTAGTTGAAAAGCAGACCGTCAACTTCCTCTTCGTTGAGGTAACGTTCCATAGCATTTCGGATAGCTTCATGATCTTCTTCATGCACCACTTCATCCCCCTGGATGTAGAATGCCCAATCGGTGTCTTCGGAAATTGCTTTGAACGCCTTATCGGTTTCCACTGCCAAAACACGACCGCCTTCCCGAAGAGAATCGTCCCAAACGGTTTCAATGATGCGTACTTTTTCAGGGGCAATTGATTGGATTAATTCCAGGGTGTCATCATCTGATTTACCTACTGCCACAACAACCTCATCACAGAGGGGTAAAATCGACTGAATTGCTTCTACAATTGGATAATCGTAGATAATGGCATTACGTACAAATGTGAATCCGGTAACCTTCATTTCGCTAAGCAAAATCAAAAGTAGCAAAAGGTAATCGTTGGGCGATTTTTTGTGAATTATTTTGACAACAAACTGATGGAAATAAATTTATGGTTCTTGCTTTGGTATTCTTTGGTACGTTTCGTAAGATTAAAAGCAGTGCACTTCGGCATTTCCTGCCTGCCTTCAGGCACGGCGACAGGCTCAATCAACTCAGAGCTCAGCGTACTACTTTCTCTTGCTTAAAGTGCAACATTCATAATTCATAATTCATAATTCATAATTCATAATTCATAATTCATAATTCATAAAACATTATTGATAAATCATCATTCATAATTCCTGAGTACCTTTGCCAAAAATTCTGATATGAAAGCAGTAAAAGCAAAAGACACCTTGTCGATCACTACAAAAGTGGTTCTACCTAACGATACGAACACACTTGGAAATTTGTTTGGTGGTGAGTTGCTTGCCTGGATGGATGTAATTGCCAGTGTTGCTGCTCATCGTCATTGTAAGCGTGTTGTTGTAACTGCCTCGGTGAACAATGTCTCGTTTCAACATCCAATTGCAGAAGCATCTATTGTAACGCTTGAAGCGAAAGTATCCAGAGCTTTTACTTCATCTATGGAGATTTTCGTGGATGTATTCGTAGAAGACCATCTGACTGGAAATCGTACGAAATCCAACGAGGCGATTTACACGTTTGTTGCGGTAGATCAAAACGGTGGACCTATTGCCGTACCAGAGTTAATTCCTGAAACGGAGGAAGAAATCGAAAGATTCAACGGGGCATTGCGTCGTAAGCAACTGAGTTTGATTTTGGCTGGAAAGATGAAACCAGCGGATGCAACGGAGCTTCGTAAGTTGTTTATGGGAGATTGAAAACTTCAATAGTACGCTGAGCTTGTCGCCGTGCCTGCCGGCAGGCAGGAAGCGCACTATTCGGTAATTCGACTACGGCACCTCGAGAACCTTGGCGACCTTAAGCCATCATCCTTTCTATTCTTCTCTAAATTTCACGCTCCCCACGAATTACGGCGCGAACCAATTGCGGATCGTAATCGAAATATTTCAGTCCAAGTCGATTTGCCAATTTCTCTCCTTGTTCCTGCGCTTCGGAACGGGTATCGTACTTTTTCAGAATTCGTTTGCCTCTGAGTCGATTCCCGAAAATCGTTACAGTATGAAAATTATTCGAGATGGTAGTTGAATTGGACGATCGTCCATAAACCCTTGCTGATTCCAGTAGTGGCATAGCCGTAACATACCTGTATTTATCCAGGGGATATTTCTTTCCTAGTTTGATAAAGCCGAAATGAAGGGCGTAATCGTGAACAACGTTTTTCTCCTGATTGATTTCAACGACTTGCCGCTGGGTAAGAACAAAGATACAGAGTAACAGTATTGCGATTCCAAGGTACAAAGCCCCTGCGATGATCATGGCTAGGCTGCCAACGCCTGCAACAATGGCAATTATTTTAATGTTAGGTGGTAATGTGTTTCCGCTATTGAATTTGAGACTGGGAGGTTCGTCTATGGTGTCCATGAATTGTAAGAAATATTTTAAAGTTACTCCTTAGAATTTACGGAAAAAATGTGGGTTTCACAAGTGCCTACCCCGGTAGGGGCGATTGACCAGATAATGGCAAGAGCCGGTGATTTTTCGAAAATTACGAGGAATTGCGCATAGAGCGTAGTCGACCGCGCAGCAGCAATGAAGTTAATTGCAATTAACCAGGTTCATTATTCACATTTCGGGAGATCGAAAGCAGTGCACTTCGACAAGCTCAGCGTACTACTTTCTCTTGTTGAATGTGCGTTTTGCCGATATCGAGGAAATCACCCCGGTAGGGGTTGCATTACTGTGGCAAATCATGAAATTGAAAAATGGAAACGTCTGACGAAAGACTGCTGAAGAAAATCAGCGAACTCATGAATTTCATCGGTGCATCTATCAGGCTATCTTAGACTAGATGATAGAACACCTTGAATCGTCATACGCTTAAATCGGATAGTAACATCTGGAACTGACTACATACTGATCCGATGAGGAGGGATTACTTTGCAGAAAGTACAGCTGTGTCGGTAATAGATTCTCCTTGCGCCAGACGGTGTGCGTCGAATGCAAGGAAGATCATTACGGTCTTTTGAGAATCCTGATATTTTCCTTCTTCGATCAACATGTCGATCATAAACATCACAGATTCCAATTTGTCGCTGTCTACCGGAAAATAACGATTGTCTGCTCCAAACAAATCGTGGATCATCTCGGCAGAATACCCTTGATCAATCAAATCATCGATTACAGATTTAATTGGCTGATTCATGGTTGAATCCTCTCCCTTTAAGTAGCTTACGGCACTTTGAGATAGTGAACTCGCACCCATTGTAAAAAGGACTGTTGCAACTAAAAAAACTCTTTTTTTCATCTCTTTTTTTTCTTGTTCAGTTAACTACTGTTTGTTTTTCGCCGCAAAGATCGGCCAGTTTTGTGGGTTAACTTTTATCTCAACAAAATCAAATGAACAACTATGAATGAAAAGGATGTGAAGAATCAATACGATGGGGTAACAAACCGTTCATTTTTTTCACAAAATCAATCAATTTAACGGTTTAGTTTCCCTGTATTTGGCAAAGAAGCTAATATGCCGTTAACATCCTGCTTTAACATGCAATCAAAGTGCTTTTTAGGACAGGTTTCAGAACCAATTTTTGAACAAGGACGGCATTTCAAATTGTCTACCTCATGAATGGAATAGGTTTTCTTTTTTGGTTGATATGGATACATCCCGAAATCGGGCACTGTATTTCCCCAAATCGTAGCCATTGGAACTTCGAAACAACTGGCAATGTGCATCATTCCGGTATCGTGGGTAATGAGATGTTTTGCCTGTTTCACCAAACTTGCCGATTGCTGCAAATTCAACTTACCTACGGTATTTGTGATTTCTTTCTCCACTTTCGAGAGAATCGCATTGGCTTTTTCTTCATCTGTCGGACCTCCTACCAAAACCACAGGATCATCTAACTTGTTAATCAGCTCTGCCAACTTCTCTGCTGGAAGACATTTAGTTTCGTGCTGTGCTCCGATTGCGATGGCAACGTATTCTTTCTGTTTCAGATTCCAATCAGCAAGTTGGATTTCATTCTCCGGTTGAATGAAGAAATCACCTGGTTTGCCATCTGGCTCTACACCTAAATGTGCGACTGTTTCGAAATAACGATCTACGACGTGAATATCCGGCATTTTGTTCACCTTCGCATTGACCAGAAGCCATTTCTCCAAATTCAACTTTCGGAACGTTTTGGAAGGACGCCGCAACTTTGATTTCAATCCCTTTGTTCGAATGTTGTTGTGCAGGTCGATGATCCAATCGTATGCTTCCTTTTTCAATTCCGGTAGTACTTCATCGATAGATTTTTCTATCGTAAATACTTTTGAAACATTCGAATTCGGTTCGACGATCGATTGAAATGACTTTTTCGTCAGATAGTGAATCTCTACATCCTGAACTTGTTCATTCACGGCACGAATTACAGGAGTCGTCAATACAACATCGCCAATAGAACTAAATCGAACAAAGAGGATTTTCACGTGTCAAATATAGTGATACTGGAAAAGGTCAAGTGTCATTCAAATTGACAGAAATAACAAAAGCTATCCAATAGTTACATCGGATAGCTTTTGCAATAGAACGCTAACGTTGGTTTATAATACAACCACTCTCACGGTTGCTTCTTTGTTATTCTGTACTAAATGAAGCAAATAGACTCCTTGTACTTCATCTGACAGATCAACTTCCAACACCTTTGTATTAAATTCTTGATGTCTTACCATTCTTCCATCCAATGTGCGAATTGTTAATTCTGTTGGAATAGATTCACTGGTTGCAATGGTAAATTTACCTTCGGTAGGGTTCGGATATACTTGAATCGGCAGATTGTTCAGTTCCTCCAACCCGGAGCAGTTTGCAACAACTATGGTCGCTGTATCTGAATTCTCACAACCGTACTGGTCAGTATATGTGTACACCACGTCAAAGGTTCCAACTCCCGAAACCGCAGGATCAAAATCATTCCCTACTACTCCGGTACCCGTATAGCCACCACCAACAGGTGTTCCTGCCGGAAGCGAAATGGTTGCATCTGTATTACAGATTGTATCGTTATTAAAGGGATCTAATTGAACAACCGGCAAAGCGTTCACCGCTATACTTGTTGTATCAGAGTTTGTACACATATTGCCATCTGTGTAGGTATAAATTACATCAAACGAACCTGCACCCGACGTAACCGGATCAAAGTATCCACCGATCACTCCCGTTCCAGAGTAGGTACCTCCTGATGGCGAACCAGCAGGTAAGGACATTTGCCCTGCATCAATACATATCGTGTCGTTTCCAAATGGATCAATTTGAACAGTTGGTAAATCATTTACGGTGATACTGGTTGAATCTGAATTCGAACAACCGTTTCCATCGGTGTAATCATAATAGACATTAAACGTACCAACACCAGCTGCATTCGGATCAAACATTCCTCCACTTACACCAGTTCCCCAATACGTACCACCCGAAGGAATGGCTCCTGGCACAGTAACAGGCGAACTTCCCAAACAAACATTATCCGGATTGAAAGGCAACATTTGAACACTCGGAATACTATTTACTGTAACCGTAACCTGATCGGTGTTCACACAACCATTAAGCGCTGTCCCAGTGACGGTGTATGTTGCTGTCGCGGCAGGAGCAAAAGTTACTCCATCCAATACTCCATTCGTCCATACATACGTGTTTCCTCCGGTACCAGAGAGAGTAACTGAATCACCTGTACAGATGTTTAAGTCTGGTCCTCCACTGATAGATGGCAATGAATTTACTGTCAACACGGTTTCAACAATGCTGTCACAACCATTCGATCCAAGCAATGTATCGTAATAACTTCCACTGGTAAACTGGTAGTCACCTCCAACAAACAAACTATCTCCCTGGCAAATAGATGCCGATTGCGTTGATGATAAAGGCGCACATTCATCGTATTGCGCTATATAGATGTCTACAGATCCTCCCTGAGCAGTATAACTTGTTGTACCACTTCCCGGATCGAAATCAACCACTCCTCGGAAATAACCTGTTGCATGAACGGTTCCTGAACTCAAGGCTGCATCGATACCATATCCGTAGTCGGAAATACTACCTCCGAAACTAAAGGCGTAGAGATTGTTTCCATTCACATCGTATTTGGAAATGTAGACATCTTCACTTCCACTTGAAATCAAATTGTTGCTTGTTGCACCTGGATCAAAATCACAAGCACCGGTGAATACTCCGGTAACGTAACTATTGTCTGAAGCATCTACTTCCAAATCGTAAGCGTAATCGTTTCCGGCAGATGAGCCGAGGTTAAATGCCCAGTTCAAATTCCCAGTTCCATCGTAGCTTGCAAGGAAACCATCACTCGAACCCTGAGAAGTCACAAAAAGATTCCCGGCTGAAGGATCGAAATCTACCACACCAGCCATATATCCTGCAACGACGATGTCTCCGTTTGAAGCTAAATCCAGGGCATACGCTCTCTCGGTACTACTGCCACCAATTCCTTTTGCCCACTGGTAATTCCCAAGAGGATCGTATTTAGCAACAAAGAAATCGTAACTATTGTTATTCGAAGGAACGGAAGCGGTTCCTGTACCTGGATCGAAATCAACGGTATTTTTATAGGAACCTGTGACATATACATTCCCGGCAAGATCCATTTTCACTTCTTCACCAATGTCTATTCCTACTCCCGGACCTCCAAGATTGAATCCCCATTGGTAAGTCATTGTTGCGCTGTATTTCGCTACGATAACATCATAATTACCATTGGACGTAATGAACGCCGTTCCTACGCCTGGATCGAAGTCGGCAGTTGCGGTAAACATTCCCGTGATTGCAATATTTCCGGAAGCATCAACGTCAATTCCATATCCTTCATCATGTGTCGCAGAACCGAACGTATGTGCAAATAGGAAGGCTCCATTCTGATCGTATTTTGCCACAAGAATATCTCGTCCTCCATTACTCGTCCTTGTTTCACCTGGGTTTAATGGATCAACAAAAACGGTTCCCTGAATATACCCGATCACATAAATATTGCCATTTGCATCAGCCTTTAAATCAAAGCCTCGGTCATCCAATGACCCACCAATATTGATCGTCCACTGGTAATTTCCATTCTGATCATACTTTGTGATGAAAATATCTTCGCCACCATACGAACTTACATAGTCGTTGGCCGCACCCGGATCGAAATCGATAATGTTTTGGAAGTACCCCGTGGTAAATACATTTCCGTTCAGGTCGGATTCAATTGCCTGACCAACATCGGGGGAAGTACTTCCCGGAGCATACGCCCAATTTAAGTTTTGTGAATATGCCAACAAGGTTGCCGCTAGCGAGATTAGTGTGAGTAGTATTTTTTGCATCATATGTATAGTTTGATCAAAACTACCTGTACATCAGAGGATTTAAAATGAGTATAATCATGTTTTAAGGTGATTGAAGTCTAGGGCTGATTGGCGCTAATACTGTAACTTTGGTGACATTTTGATCCCTCAAAAATGCCTTTATTTGAATTATGGCATCGTTTAAAGAAATATTGCAATCAGAAACACCCACATTGATCGATTTTCATGCAGATTGGTGCGGTCCCTGTAAGGCTATGGCGCCCGTACTGGATCAAGTCAAGGAAGAATTAGGTGAAGGCGTGAGAATATTGAAAATAGATGTAGACAAGAATCCACAAGCTGCTCAGGCATATAAGGTACGCGGTGTCCCCACTTTTGTCTTATACAAATCCGGTAAGTTGCGTTGGCGACAGAGTGGAGGAATTGATCGTAACAGCCTAATCTCAGTAATTCGCAACGCCTGACTCTAATACTTAATGGATTTTTCTGTCAATACCGTGTGGATTCGGATTCGAAAATTTAAAACTCGATTCGAAACCTTTACCATTATTTAATATGGAAACTTGTCTAGTAGACTAGAAAAATCTACTTTTGCCCCCTGTTTTAACAAACCTTTATTACAAAATGGGAGCTAATTTAATTTATGTGCCAATCGGATTGGCGGTTATCGGATTGATTTTCATGTTGATCAAAATGGCTTGGGTTAAGAAACAAAACCCGGGGAATGAGCGCATGCAGGAAATCTCCAAGAGCATTAAGCAAGGTGCTATGGCATTCTTGAGTGCTGAGTATCGCTTGTTGGCGATCTTCGTAGTAATCGCATCCGGAGCATTATTTGGAATTTCAGCAGTTGTAGAAACAACAGAGTGGGTAATTGTACCAGCATTTATTATTGGTGCTATCTTCTCAGCAATTGCAGGAAATATTGGTATGCGTGTTGCAACTGAAGCAAACGCTCGTACTACAGAAGCAGCTCGTACGAGCTTGCCTAAAGCCCTTAAGGTTTCTTTTGGTGGTGGAACTGTAATGGGACTGGGAGTTGCCGGATTGGCAGTTTTGGGTCTTGCATTGTTCTTCCTTGTATTTATGAAGATGTTCCTTACTGACGGTGGAAACTTCTACAACGAAATGACTGTTGTATTGGAAGCATTGGCAGGGTTCTCATTGGGAGCTGAGTCCATCGCATTGTTTGCACGTGTAGGTGGAGGTATCTATACAAAAGCAGCAGACGTTGGAGCTGACCTTGTAGGTAAAGTTGAGGCTGGTATTCCAGAGGATGATCCACGTAACCCGGCAACAATTGCTGATAACGTAGGTGATAACGTAGGTGACGTTGCAGGTATGGGAGCCGATTTGTTCGGATCGTACGTAGCAACAGTTTTGGCATCGATGGTATTGGGTAACTACATTATCCGCGACATGATCTCTGCAAACGGTTCTTTCGAAGATGATTTCGGTGGAATGGGACCAATCTTGCTTCCTATCATGATTGCAGGTGTTGGTATCGTTGCTTCTATCATTGGAACATTCTTGATTCGTATCAAAGACAACAGCGCAAAAGAGAAAGAAGTTCAGCGCGCATTGAACATGGGTAACATTACTTCTATTGTTCTTACAGTAGTAGCATGTTTCTTCCTGGTAGACTGGATGCTTCCTGAAACAATTCAAATGAAATTGTTTGGAGTGGAAGAAGCGGTGAGCATTTCATCCATGAACGTATTCTACGCTACTTTGGTAGGATTGGGAGTTGGATACTTGATCTCAGCATTTACTGAGTACTACACAGCACTAGGAAAGAAACCAGTTTTGGATATTGTTCAGAACTCATCTACCGGAGCAGCAACAAACATTATTGCTGGTTTGGCAACAGGGATGATCTCTACATTCTCTTCTGTGATCTTGTTCGCTGCAGCGATCTGGGGGTCTTACGCATTGGCAGGATTCTACGGAGTAGCGATTGCAGCATCTGCAATGATGGCAACTACAGCAATGCAGTTGGCAATTGACGCATTCGGACCGATTGCAGATAACGCTGGTGGAGTTGCTGAGATGTCTGAATTGCCAGACGAAGTTCGTGAGCGTACAGATATCCTTGATTCAGTAGGTAACACTACTGCTGCAGTAGGTAAAGGATTCGCGATTGCATCCGCAGCATTGACAGCTTTGGCATTGTTCGCAGCTTATGTAACGTTTACTGGAATTGACGGAATTAACATCTTTAAAGCGCCAGTATTGGCAGCATTGTTCATCGGAGGTATGATTCCGGTAGTATTCTCTGCATTGGCTATGAAGTCTGTTGGTAAAGCAGCAATGGCAATGGTAAAAGAAGTACGTCGTCAGTTCAAAGAGATTCCAGGAATTATGGAAGGAACTGGAAAACCAGAATACGATAAGTGTGTTGAGATTTCTACACAAGCTTCATTGAAAGAAATGGTGCTTCCAGGAGCCTTGACAATTGTTACTCCATTGTTGATTGGTTTGGGAACTGGATTGATTTCAGGTGACTGGCCATTGGCTGCAGAGGTACTTGGAGGATACATGGCAGGTGTTGCTGTTTCAGGTGTACTTTGGGCAATCTTCCAGAACAACGCTGGTGGTGCATGGGATAACGCTAAGAAATCTTTCGAAGCAGGAGTTATGATTGATGGAGAAATGACGTACAAAGGTTCTGAGGCTCACAAAGCAGCAGTAACTGGAGATACAGTTGGAGATCCATTCAAAGATACTTCTGGTCCATCTATGAACATCTTGATTAAATTGACTTGTTTGGTTGGATTGGTAATCGCTCCAATTATGGGAGATGGTCACGGATCTGACGCTGCTGTTGCAGGAGGTGCTAAAACTGAATGTTCAGTAGAAAAAGGTGCTTGCAAGAAAGACGGTAGCTGCAAAAAAGGAGCGAAGAAAGCTGCTTGTAAAAAAGATTCAAGCTGCAAAAAGGACGCGCACTGTGCTAAAACTCCAGTTTGCGACAAGAAGTGTGACATGAGCAAAATGAAAAGCATGACCAAAGATGAGGCTGCTGCATATTGCGAAGAGCAAGGATGTTCTGATGAGTGTACACAAGCTTGCTTGGCTCACTACGATGAAGACGGAAACTTCAAATGTGGTGAAGGTAAATGTCATGAAGGCAAATGTCAAGATGGTAAGTGCGGTCACGGTGGTGGTCACGAAGAAAAGCCGACGAAATAAGTCATACAGACTTTCAAAAATAGAATCACTAAAGAAAAGGGGCTGTCAAATGACAGCCCCTTTTGTATTTAGAACGCTACGCAATCTTATGGATTGCACCTATCAGCTCAGTAATTCTTTGTTGATAATATCCTGAAATGCATTTTTTGGTAAAGCTCCTGCCTGCATCATTGGTTGTTTGTCACCAGTTGGAATAAATAACAGACTTGGGATGCTTCGAATTCCAAATACGGCTGACAATTCCTGCTCTACCTCCGTATCTACTTTGTAAATCTTTAGCTTCCCGTCGTATTCCTCAGAAAGTTCTTCCAGAATAGGAGCCACCGCTTTACACGGTCCACACCAGTCTGCGTAAAAATCAATAATGGCTGGAACAGTATCCTGATACGCCCATTCTTTATTGACTTCGTAATTAAAAATATCCTGCTTGAATTTATCAGCAGTTAACTTGATTGTTGCCATTTCTTCTTTTTGTTTGTGCAAATCTCATAAAATCGAATTGAATTGGACGTAACAATTATTACCAAAGCGAAAACCCCGGTGATTAAAGGCATTCTTGCTTCATTCTTCTCATTCCTGTAACATTTACATACCATGCTTTGTTCTACTATGCGAAGGACGTCCATACCACTAAATACAATTACAACCTGAATTTTTATCATTTAATTTTTCAGATCATGAAACTCATTTGCACGTCTCTATTTATCGCTTCAAGCTTAATCCTTTTTGGACAACAAGAATCAATTCCACATCAATTCTGGAATAATTTCTCTCATTTCAACCCTGCATATGCCGGTCTTCGATATCAGCATCAAGGAGGTCTCATGTATCAAGGTAATTGGAATGCGCCCTCACAACATGATTACTTTGGTTTCTATAACCTCCGTTTGAAGAAAAATTTCGGAACGGGAATCAATATGAATCATACCACCTCCAACTATTTGCAAACCTCTGACATCTCTGTTCCTATCAGCTACGATTGGAACATGAAAGGCAAGCATCATCTCGGTTTAGGAATTGCGCCTTCGTACAGGAATCATGTTTCCACGCAGCTAATATTTGATAGTACCTCAACAAATTCTGACCTTCCCTATACACGAAATCACTTCCAAACACATGCTGGAATCGTATATAATACCAGATTTTTTCATGCGGGGATAGGAATTCGAAACCTTCACATCAGAAGTGCTGGAGACATAGAGCTTGAAGCCTGGAAACCGCACTACTATGGTCACATATCGACGGAGGTTTTCATAGGTTCTCGCTCGCAATATACTACCCCCTATAAAATGATTTTATCCGGTTTGTACTCTTATGTAGATGGTTTCTCTCGCATCGATTTGAATGCCCGAGTTCAATGGGACTATGGATTGACAGTCTTTGTTGGTGGACGTATTCGCGGCGGTTGGACAGTTGGAGCTGGATGGGAATTCGCTCAGAAATTCCGCTGCATGTATTCTGCATCCTGGCAACGAAGCAAGCTCTCCAAAAATACCAGTGTCTCACATGAACTCTCGTTGATTTATCAATTATCCGGAAAGGATTGAGTTGAGAACTACAATTTGAGTTATTTTCATTGCAAATAAACCAACCATGCAAAAAATCCGGTGATGAAGTAAAAATTCTGGTAACCTCTGCTGCCTTTGATTCTCGGAAGAAACGATCTCTGTGACAGATAGATCTGGCAGGGTCAAAACAATAGACCGGGAGAAGACGGTCGTGGTGCAATAAAATGAGCAATAAAAAGTAAATCTTTCATGAGTCAAATGAAATATCCGAAAGTCATTAAGGCTTCAGTCTTATTCATAATTTCCATAGGAGTGCTGTTGACTTCCTGCCAGGGAGATGGGGCAGTTACGGAAAATACAGTTCTGGAAAAGATGACCTATGAAACGTACCTTTCCAATTCAAAAAATTTATACCAACAAGGGCAAAGCGTTCTGATATCCTTCAAAGCAGAAAAAGGTGCGTTGCAGGCAACCGATCATGTTAGATACGCAACTCAAATTGATGTTATTGACATGAGTTTGGATCCCATGGAGGAAATTGAGGAAAAGACGCGTAATCTAATGAAAATGGTTCATGAAGAAAAACGAAAAGTACTTCAAAGAATTGGGTGTAGCAATGCACTATCAAGATTCGACGATACTTTCCCTATTCCCGCCAAAATAAATACGAGCAAACTCAAGGGAAATGAAGAAAACGTATTTCATCCCAAAAAGGTGTTGATGGAAATATTGGCATATAGAAATCTGCTAGTTGGCAATTTGGCGAATTCCCACTATCGTTATGAAAATTCTGAGTTTAAAAAGGTTACTTATTTGGACATTCTTGAAATTAAAAAGCTGAAAATAGAGAAAGTCCCAGAGGACATTCCGGTTATCAAATCAGTAGTTTCTTCTGCGCATATTGATGATCGGGAGGGTCTTGTAGACCTCATATACAATATCACTCCGAGAACTGAAGAATATCGAAATTACTCGGCAAGAGGGGCACTTGAATACCTATGCTTATTGGAAAACCGAATATTAACTGCTCGTAAAACGGCATTTGACTTATTCAAGCTGAGGATCAGCTATTATAGTTTTGGGTTTGATAAAATTGTGCCGATTGTTTCAGGTCCGGATGTAGTTAAGAAAGGACAAGAAGTTGAGCTACAATTGATGCTAGGAGCGATAGATTCATTTGAAAACCCAGAGGTCACTTGCGACCAGAATGTCTACATAGAAGTTCGCAAAGGGGTTGCCTATCTTAATTTTAGAGTTAACAGGTCAACAACACTAACCGGAACTTTGAGCAGAAGAAACAAGCAAGGTCAAATGAAAACGATCAATTGGGAAAAATCAATCGAGGTACAGCAATAGGTTCCGATTCAAATTATTTGAATAGCTCAGTAATAAAACCAAAGACGCTTCTCCTTCCGAAGAAAGAGAAGCGTTCTGTCATTTTAACGGAAAAGGTTATTAATACGTCAAATGAGGGATTCTTTCGGCTTTCGTTTCGCCGTTCAGTGTGTATTGTAGCAGGTAAATTCCTTGTTCGAGATTTGTAACATCAATACGATAGATCATACCTTCTTTCTCAAACGCTGGCACCGTCACCAATCGTCCGGATTGATCGTAGACTGCAAATTCCATTTCGATATCGTTTTCCGTAATCGTTTCGTCCAACGATGTTACTTCAACTGTTACGAAATTGGACATTACGCCTTTACCAATTTCAACTGTAAGTTTTCCAGGTTCTCCCACACGGAAGAAAGGTACAGCTGGATCACGTTTTTTCCAAAGCAAGTCGCCAGGGTAATCATAAGCCAAACCTTCACACCAGTTCGTGTTGTTGATAGAATAGTTCCCATCGTACTCGGTGTTGATAGATGTTGCAGATTCAGAGAAATTCGCATTCAATTCATTCACTTCAAGGAAAACAGTCGAACCATTAAGGTTGTTTCCTACAAAGTCACATTCTGCCAATAATACATCCTGTCCATTGTCTACCGGGTTGATCGTTGAACATGCGAAATCGTATTCCTGCGCCCAGGCGACATGCACTTGAGAACGCTCATATGCCACAACCGGACGTGGATCTGGTGTAAAACAATTATAAGCGTGCAAGTTGATTTTACGATGATTCGGTGATCCCAATCCATTGTAGAATACTCCATGAATTAAATACTGAGAACCGCCTAAGTCATCCTGCGCCACTACAGTGTAGAAATCTGCAGGACCGTAGTTGCTGTTTCGATTTGACTGAACACGCGGATGTTCGAACCCTAACCCACTTGGGTTAAATGTATTTGTTGTAGTAAGCGCAGCAGCTCCACTTTGAAGTGCTCCGAAATCATATGTATCTACAATTAACTGCCCTCCCTGGGTGTATGTGATTACCACATTCGAGTTATCATCCAACAACGCAATATCAGGAGTATCACCATTTGCAATCCATGTTATTGGTCCAGGAGTGAACGTTCCAATGTTAAAGGTACACGCCCAAATATCGAAACCATCTTGCCAAACCAGCACACCATCTCCCAAACTATTTATATCAATATTCGGATTTTGACCTGGTGCTACGTTATTGTTAGCATTCAAGTTATAATTCGTGGGGGATACCGTCCAGAGATAGTAATCATCTACCCAAATATCACCTCCATTTTCATAGGCAACAACTACCGCATCGGCATTTGCATAATAAGCAACATCGGGATTATCTCCTGGCTGCGCGTCAAAATCAAGTAATGCCCCTGATGCAGCATCACGCCACTCGATTCTATATTGTCCTGAACCATCATCAAAAGCAATGGCATTCCAATGATAAAATGGAGCAATTGCTAACCCTGTATTGTTAACCGGTCCCCAGATTCCAATATCCGGTACTACTGCTTGAACAATTTGAGCATTCATAGGCATTGCCAGTAATCCAAAAAAGGCAAGCAAAAATGTAATTCTCTTTTTCATGTTTTTTAATTTAATAGTTAATAGATAGCGGTACTGATTGCGCATATCTGCACCTAACCTTTTGGAACATAAGTCCTTTTAAATCGATTTAAAAACACCGAAGTGTAGTAGGTTATTCCAAATCTAGAAAGGATGAAATCAAGCATCAAGAGTACAATTGCTGATTTTATTGCGCATAACTGCTTCACTTTTTCTACGCGTATTCCCGTACGTAAAAACACTAAGTTGTATCTTGCTAGAATGAAAATCGTAGCAACAAATATTGGTAAAAAAAGAAACGTTGATTGGAAAGGAAAACCAGTGGTGACGGGTATTTTCAAGTACCCGGTGAAGGAAGGAATCACTCTGGAGAAAACGGATGTTCAATCGGATGCTGTTGTGGATCGAAAATACCATGGTGGTGTAGATAAAGCTTGTTACGCATATTCGGCAGATCATTACGATTATTGGAAAAAACTGCACCCAAACCTGGATTGGGATTTCGGAATGTTTGGTGAAAACCTGACTATCGAGGGGCTAGATGAACAGAATCTATCCATTGGAGATATCTTTAAGGTTGGCGAGGCTATTATCGAAGTTTCGGAACCACGGCAGCCATGCATGAAATTGAATGTGCGATTTTCTTCAAGTATGGCAGTAAAGCAATTCACCGAGTTTGGTCGTTCGGGTGCGTATTTTCGAGTCTTGAAAGAAGGAAAAGTTTGTGCTGGTGATGAATTAAAGTTGCAATCTAAGGGAGAACCGCAATTGATGGTATTCGATGTTTTCCAGATGATTTATCAGAAAGGGAATGATGCACTAAGGAAGATTGCGCTGGAGCATCCGGCTTTGGCGGAGGCGACAAAATCGGCTCTGTAACTACTATAAACACTGGTTCATCGAAATATTTCGATATTGCTATATACCGATATTTGTTCGATTCCTAACCCAATTAATGTCCAAATCTCTACAGCATCTTTCCAAATCTACCCTGAGTACATCTTTATGATATAAATCACCTTTATCCTTGACTTGGGTCGGAGATTCTATGCTCTTTTAATCATTAGATTCCGATTGTATCAAACAATTAAACTTTGAGCTATGATTTTATCGTCAGCAGCAGTTAACGCTTCATTGATAACATTAGCGTTTTTAGTAATCATCCCAGCTTTTATCATCACTTTAGTAATCATAAGATCTAAAAAGAAGAAGAAAAAATAGCTGTTTACCTTAATCATAACAGCGATTAAGGCATATCATCGGCACTAATGTTTGGTGTCTGTAGTCATTTTTTATTTTGCCATAGCACATAAGAATATGAGCGAAACACTACCTTTTTGTGCTAATAGTACCCACCACGATTAATCCGACTGTGATACCGGGAGAAAAGGGTATCACTTGAGACAATAATTCGCATTTAACACATTTTGTTTAACGTTTTCGATTAAAAGTTATACATTTATCCGGGTGAATTATTCAAACTCGTATATGAAAGCGATTTTATTGGGAGCTACATTTCTCATTTGTAGCACATTGTGGGGACAAAATACGGGTACCATTCAAGGTAACGCGAAAGACAAAAATACGGAAGAGCCTCTGGCATACGCCAAGATTTTTGTGGCAGGAACTCAAATTGGTGCCATTACAGATTTTGACGGAAACTACAGTTTCGAAGTGCCTGTTGGAACTTACACGGTAGTTATCACAGCAAGCGGATACGAACCCTTCAAGAAGTACAACATTCCCGTGAATTCCGGAAACGTGGAAACAGTAAACTTTGAATTGGAATCCATAACTCAGGAGATTGGTCCTGTGGAAGTTGTCTACGACGAAAATAAGATTGCCAAAACCACGGATATGATCACTCCGCTATCGGTACAGAAACTAACTTCCGTAGAGATAGAATCAAACCCTGGTGGCAACTTCGATGTATCCAAAGTGGTACAAACATTACCCGGAGTTGGAGGCTCTTCGGGAGGAGCGCAACGAAACGACATCATCATTCGGGGAGGAGCACCAAACGAGAACGTTTATTATTTGGATGGAATCGAAATTCCGGTATTGAACCACTTCCAAACCCAGGGATCATCAGGAGGTGCACAGGGAATTCTGAACGTTGCATTTATTGAAGACCTGAAATTGAGCTCTTCCGCATTCGATGCCCGCTACGACAATGTCCTGGCTTCCACTTTTGTGATTAAGCAACGACAGGGAAACCGTGAAAAACTATCAGGGAATGCCCGTGTCAGTTTTACGGAAAGTGTTTTAACGTTAGAAGGACCTATGGGGAAAAAGAACGATTTTCTCGTTTCAGCGAGAACTTCTTACCTCGATTTTCTCTTCACCCTAATCGACCTTCCGATCCGACCGAATTTCTCCGACTTTCAATTCAAAACAACCTTCCGCCCGGATAACAAAACAACCATCACTGCATTAGGTCTTGGAGCTTATGATCGGTTCAATTTCGCTGCTACACGTCAGGACAATGACGAAACAGAATTCCTGCGTCGATCATTGCCATTCATTACACAGTGGAACTATACTACAGGAGTTGCCATCAAGCGTCGTGTAGAAGATGGATTCTGGAACCTGGCAATCAGTCGAAACATGTTCGATAATCAATTGGACCAGTTTGAAGATGCTCGCAATGGAGAAGAAGAATACCGCAATTTCTTACTCGAATCACAGGAAATTGAAAACAAATTCCGCTTCGATTTCAACAAGTATGTCAATGGATGGAAGTACTCCTTCGGAGTGATGGGACAATACGTAAAATACAATTCTAACCTGTTCAACAAAGTCTCTGGAGCAGTGCTGGATTCTGCCGGTAACGAAATTGTTCCAGCGGTGATCATCCAAAACCAATCAGCCATTGAGTTCTTTAAATATGGAGCATTCGGACAGCTTTCGAAAGAGTTTTTCAATAAAAAACTATTGGTTTCGGCCGGGGTACGAACTGACATGAACTCGTTCACGGATAATGGTAACAATCCATTGAATACGTTATCACCACGTGTTTCTTTTGCTTACCATCTGAACAAGAAATGGGATTTGACTGCGTCCATTGGAAGCTACTACAAGATTCCGACCTACACGACGCTGGGGTATCGTGATGCCAACAATATTCTGCAAAATCAGGATCTGGATTACATTCAATCGGATCATTACGTACTTGGGACACAATGGCTTCCAACCAAAGGATTACGCATTACCGTTGAAGGTTTCTTCAAAAATTACAGTAACTACCCGGTATCGGTAATAAATGGAATTTCTTTAGCCAATCAGGGGCAAGAATTCGGCGCCGTAGGAAATGAGGAAGTAAGTACCATTGGTAAAGGAGAAACGTACGGATTTGAAGTGTTTGTGCAGCAGAAACTGGTAAAGAATATTTTCTACGTGGTTAGTTATACGTACGTGCGATCGTTATTCTCAGGTTCCGATGGCGAACTAATTCCGTCTGCCTGGGATAGCCGTCACCTCTTCTCTTCTACATTTGGATGGAACTTCGGCAAAAACAAAAGCTGGAAACTCGGGCTGAAGTATCGATTTGCAGGTGGAGTTCCCTACACACCTTTTGATTTACAAGCTTCTCAATTGGTGTACGCAACAACTGGAAATGGTGTCTTGGATTTCGACAATGTCAATTCTGAAAGGCTCCGTGCATTTAATCAATTAGACTTCCGTTTAGACAAGGTCGTGAACTTAAAAAAGGTGAGTTTTGATTTCTACATTGATATCCAAAACATTATTGGATTTTCCAACGAAACGCCTCCTTACTATACCTTCCAACGCAACGAAGACAATACCGGATTCGCAACAACGGACGGTCAGGCTTTAGCTTCGGATGGATCCAATGCCATTCCATTGCTCATCCCAAATGAAGGAGCTACGGTTACACCAACGATAGGGGTTATTTTTGAGTTTTAGTAGCGTTCACTAATCTTCACATTTAGGGAAATCGAAAGCAATGCACTTCGACATGCTCAGCGTACTGCTTCTTACTCAATGTTCACCTCTGCCACTAGCAGGTGTACCCTGAGCGGAGTCGAAGGGTACATTTCGACTACGCTCAATGTACGCTATCCCTCATTCATTAATCACATTTCGACTCCTTTCGACACCCTTCGGCAAGCTCAGGCGAACAGCTCAAGGCATCGCCGATCAATGTACGCTATCCCTCATTTATAAATCATCATTCATAACTCATAATTCACATTTCGACAATGCTCAATGTGCACAATTCATAATTCATAACTCATAACTCATCATTCATCATTCCTTATTCCTTATTCCTTATTCCAACCTAAAGTCTTCCCGATTGCCCCGACTCCGATTCCTTAATACTGGTATTAGCCGTTAAGCGTCCGAATTTGAAGAAAACTCCCACGCGGAATCCCGTAAATGCCCATTGGCTTTCAGAGAATGAAACGTAATTACTGTTAACTGTCTCAGATAGATTCCTCGGCGGTACGAGCTGATTCACTTCTGCATAAATATTAATATCAGGCTTGTCAAATTCTTTGGTCAATCGCAGCCCCCAATTTGTTCTTACGTTACCCGTAAACGCATCGTTCCCCCACTTACTGATGGAAAGTCGGTTCATCAACTTGAAGTCATAAGGTAGCGAGAAGGTTAAATAGGAATAGAAGCCCATTGTCACATTAGAGAAAGAATCTCGCTCAAAAATATCGGTGAACTCGTAGGTGTTATAATCAAGCCAAAATGAGTTCCATCCGTTCAACCATTTCAATTGGATCGGTAGACTTAAACTGATAGAATACGTTTCTGCCAATCGCGAATTCCAGGGTGTACTGGTGTTAATTAAAGTAACCGGATCGACAACTGTTAATGTACTCACCATATCCGGATATCGAGAGTAGCTAAATGAAATGTTGTAAGAGTACATAATATCAAATTCCAATCCAATGGTATGATCGTAAGAAGGGCGTAAAAACGGATTCCCAATTTGCACGCTCAAGCTATCTAAAATCCTTACAAACGGGTCAAAATTGGAGAACGAAGGACGATCGATTCCGGAAGAATAATATGCCGTGATTGCGAATTTATCACTGGGTTCGAACATCACCCCGGCATTTGGGAAAGGTAGGATGTAACTGGAGTCCATAAACTGTTGGTTCAGGGATTCACTAAAACCATCCAACCGAGTGTATTCTCCACGAATTCCCAGTTGAGCACCGAACTTCCCCCACATTTTAGAAACCTGCGCAAAAAGCCCTACAATTTGTTCCTGATAGTTGTAAGAATTTGTATACACAGGATCTTCTACCCATTGCCCATTTTCAGGTGTATACCGATTGAAACGCTTCACGTTGAATAATGCACTGGCATCAGCACCAAATTCCAAAACTAAAGTGGAATCTATGTTCTCTTCATGGTTTACCCGAACTTCAAAAATATTCGGTCGATCACGAGATGTCGCCAAAGCATAATAGTCCTCCTGATTCTGGTTTTCCACAAAATTGGTAGAATACTCATTGTCCCCATCGGAATTTCTTCTCGTGTAATTAATGTTCACCTCAAAAGCACTTCCCAAAGTATCGGTATCCCATGTGTAATTTGCAAATGCACGATTTGTCAACCATTTATAATTATTATCTGATGTGCCTGATTGAGTAGTCGTTAAAACATTTTGAACATAATAGTTGCGACTGTTTTCTGAAATACTACTATTCACACTTCCATTTCCTCCATATCCAAACGATAAGCGTTGGTGCTCGTTAATATCATAGCCCACCTTCAGCTTGTAATTTCGCCAATGCCCCTGACCATTATTCATGAATTCGCTATTCGAGTACAGGGATGAATCCGTAGTTGCATAGTTTGAATTCCCAGATCCATAACTCTGCCAATAATTAATCCCTGCGTTGGCATTCAAAGAGAACTTTCCCTTCTTCATATTGAGCCCAACGAACGAAGCCCCACCATATTTCTTCTTAGTATTAACACCGCCATTCATTCGTACATTGGCACGGTAGCCCTGCAGACTAAAATCATTTGTATACACCTCAATTACACCGTTGCCGCTTCCCTGCGCCCGATATTTCGCCGAAGGATTGGTAATAATTTCAATTTTGTCCACCTCACTTGCCGGAATGGCGCGTAGTTCATCGTTCGACACAAGTGCCTGACGATCGATCAATATCAATGGGACGCCACGACCTATAATCTCAATATTTTCATCATCTGGAGAAGACAATCGCGGTGACGCTTTCAGAATATCGAATAAGGTATTCAACTGTTCCAAAGTCGTTCCTTTCACATTCACCGACAATCCGTTCATCGTCCTTTCAAAAACGGGTTTTTCATACACCACATTGATTTCATCCAACAAGACATCCGGTGTCAGGGTAACAGGGTCAAATCGCATTATTGGTGGTTTCGCTACGAAGGAGATGACAGTATCCAGAAATCCGGGAGCAGTAAGCTTTATGTAATAATTGGCATCTTCAATAGCCTCAAATTGCACATGAAAAACATTGCTATCAATAAAGTTCCCTTTTACTAAGCTAGAATCCGAAGTGTTATACACCATCCCCCGACCAATTCCATCGGGTAAATCCGCAGCCTGAACGGGAACTTCAACGATTAAAGTTTGAGAAAAACTAATTCCAGCAAAAAGTAAACTAACAAATAGTGATAGGGTTTTCATTCGAATAATTTGAGTACGAGTATAACGTAATTCTCCATTTTGTCACAATCAAATATTGTTAATGCGCCTTTCTCCAGACCTTGATAACGCCCGATTTACACAGTATGATGATTGAAATCAGTATATTAGCCATCGTTGTAAATCAACGTAAAATTCTGTTAATCGAAAGACATTGCCCTCATGAAAAACTGTATTCTTTCCGTTTTATCTATTTTCTTCATCGCATCCTTCTCATGGTCACAAGATTACATGACACCAGAGAAACTCATCGAGTTAAATCGTGTTTCTCCCTTGGGGATCAGTGAGGATCAATCAAAGGTTGTATATGCCGTTTCAAAAGTGGATGTACAGTCGAACAAAAAGTCGACGAAATACTTCATCATGAACCTGGACGGTTCCGACGTAAAGGCAATTACGAAGGTGAGTGATTACATTAACGACAAGAACACTTCACCGGATGGAAAACGCAAAATTTCAGCGGAAGAAGTGAAGATTCGCGACGTATACGGAACCGATTTCTATCCGGACATGGAGCAATCAAACATGATGATTTACAATTCATTGAATTATCGTCATTGGGATAAATGGGAAGATGGAAAATACAGCCACGTAATGGTATCGAACATTGATGGTTCCAACAAAATGGACATCATGGCAACGGAACCTTTCGATTGCCCTCAGAAGCCTTTCGGTGGTGAGGAAGATTTCATCTGGTCACCGGACGGAGATGCTGTCCTTTACGTTACGAAGAAATTGTACGGTACTGAATACGCGGTGAGTACCAACACTGATATCTACCGATTCGACATTAAAACAGCACAAACAACCAATCTAACCCAAGACAACAAAGGGTACGATATGAATCCTGCGTTTTCTTCCAATGGAACGTTGGCCTGGCTACAAATGAAGCGCGACGGATATGAATCGGACAAAAACGACATCATCATTCTTCGTGATGGACTAGCAGTGAACCTAACGGAGAATTGGGATAATACAGTGCGTGAATTCCACTGGAGCAATGATGGATCGAAAATCTACCTGACAGCAGCCGTAGAAGGAACGGTACACCTGTTTGAACTCATCGTTCCGAAAGGGAAAGCAATACCGATGCCTCCAAAACAAATTACATCGGGGCAATTCGATGTTCGTGGAATTGTCGGACACGTTAAAGGCACGATGATCGTAGCGCGAGGAGACATGAACCAGGCTTCTGAGATTTACAGCGTCGATTTGAAATCCGGTGAAATGGAGCAGTTGACACACGCCAATGACGATTTGTACGCAAGCGTGAAACTAGGCAAAGTGGAAAAACGCATCACCAAGGCAACAGACGGAGCGGATTTACATTCATGGGTTATCTACCCTCCTGATTTCGATCCAAACAAAAAATATCCTACGCTATTGTATTGCCAGGGAGGACCTCAGGGAGCTTTGAGTCAGTTTTATTCCTACCGATGGAATTTCCAATTGATGGCGGCTCACGGATACATCATCATCGCTCCAAACCGACGCGGAATGCCTGGATACGGGGTTGAATGGAACGAGCAAATCAGTAAAGATTACGGAGGTCAGAACATGGATGATTACCTGTCTGCTATCGACGATATTTCCAACGAACCGTATGTAGACACCGAACGATTGGGATGCATCGGAGCAAGCTACGGTGGATACTCTGCGTTCTATTTGGCAGCAATCCACGATGGACGATTCAAAAGCTTTATCGCACACGATGGCATCTTCAACTGGAAGAGTATGTATGGTACCACGGAAGAATTATTCTTCTTGAACTGGGATCTTGGTGGTCCGTACTGGGACAGAAACAACAAAGATGCCTGGGCAAGTCATACTATTTTCAATCCTTCAGAACGTGTGGAAGATTGGGACACTCCAATAATGATCATTCAGGGAGGATTGGATTTCCGTGTTCCCATCGGACAAGGACTAGAGGCATTTCAAGCAGCGCAACTGCAAGGAATTAAGAGTCGGTTGCTTTTCTTCCCGGAGGAGAATCACTGGGTTCTTGACTACCAAAACAGTTTGATATGGCATACGGAATTCTATAAGTGGTTGGGAGAGACGTTGTAAAGTAGTAGTAAGTAGCTGGGAGAAGGTGGAAGGTAGAAGGTGGTTTGGTTTGATAATTATTCCTAACTTAAGTAGAAAACCTAACCGCATGAAAAACTTCAGATCACTCTCCTTTTGGAGTATGAGTAAAGAATTCGCTGTAGAAATTTACAGTGCAACAAACGATTTTCCGACATCAGAACAATTCGGATTGACAAGCCAAATGAGACGGTCAGCTGTTTCGATTCCTTCAAATATTGCAGAAGGAACATCAAGAAAATCAGATAAAGATTTCTCTCGATTTCTGGATATTGCAATTGGATCAGCACACGAACTTGAAACACAACTGGAAATTGCCGCTGAGATAAAGTATCTTACCAAAGCAGAACACGAACGATTAAATAATAAACTAGTATCCATCACCAAAATGATCGGTAAATACAGATCCAAACTATAAACCTTCAACCTCCAACTTTCAACCTTCTACCTTCTACTTTTAACCTTCAACTTTCAACCTTCCACATTCAACTTAAAACCTCCCCCCATGCCCTCCCCTAACATACTACTCACAGGCGCTACCGGAGCCATTGGAACCGAATTCCTTCGTCAAATGCAAGATGCTAATCGACTTGGAGAAGTGGCTGTTCTGGTACGACCGTCAAGAAAGAACGAGAAGAAACTAAAAGCATTTTCAGGAATCGGAAAAGTGTACTTTGGTGATCTACACGATCTTGATGTACTCAACGAAGCGGTCAAGGGAAAATCATTAGTCATTCACCTGGCAGCCATCATTCCAACGGTGGAATCAAAAAACGAAAAGCTCGTGACTCGTGTGAACGTTGAGGGAACACAAAATCTCGTCGATGCGATGGAAGCACATGCTCCAGAAGCATTCTTACTCTTCAGTTCATCTGTAGCAATTTACGGAGATCGAATTAAAAATCCGGACATCAAATTAGGCGACCCTTTACTCGGTCCCGATTACGATTTATACTCCAGAACGAAAGTCGCAGCCGAAGAAATCATTCAAAAGAGCAAACTGAATTGGAGCATTTATCGATTATCCGCAATCATGGGCGTTGGAAATCACAAAATTTCTGGAATCATGTTCTATGTTCCGTTGGAGACACCGATGGAAATAACAACCGTTCGCGATACAGCAAGAGCATTGGTTCATACCATTGAAAAAACGGCAGAAGTCAATCAGCGAATCTTCAATTTAGGCGGAGGTGAATCGTGCAGAATTAGTTATGGCGACTTTATGACTCGTGCCTTCGAAGCTTTCGGAATGGGACCGGTTAATTTCCCCAAATACGCATTTGCCAAACAAAACTTTCATTGTGGATATTACATCGATGGGCACGAATTGGAAGAAATTCTTCACTTCAGAACCGATACCATCGATACGTATTTTGAGCGGTTCCGCGCTTCGGTTCCAGCAATACAGCGCTTAGTAACCCGACCGTTTGCGGGTATTATCAAATGGTTCCTTGCACGATTATCTGAACCGCTTAAAGCTTACAAACGAGGCGATCAAGAGCAGATTAATTTCTATTTTGGGGAAAATAGAGAATGATAGATCAATACTTCATAGAAATCAATTACATCTGGATTGGCGTGGCGGTTGTCACCTTTCTTTCCCTGATCATTTTCAACATTCGTGCACCTTACGGACGTCATGCTAACGAAAAATGGGGAAAGATGATTGCCAATCATTGGGGATGGTTTTGGATGGAGCTTCCGGCCTTTATGCTCTTTCCGGTGCTAACCATTCTGGGTCCACGAGAGAAAGATCTTGTCACCTGGATTCTTGCTGGTTTGTGGAGCCTGCACTACTTCAACCGAACCATTATTTTCCCATTTCGATTGCGCACTCGTGGCAAAAAAATGCCCTTAACCATCGTTTTCAGCGCCTTATTTTTCAATGGGATGAACGGTTTTCTGAATGGTTATTGGCTAGGTTTTCTTGCTCCGGAAGACGGACCCGTTTCCATTTTAGTGGTAATCGGAATCCTGCTCTTTTTCACGGGAATGTACATTAACATGGGAACCGACAACCGTCTGATTGCCCTACGAAACGGTAATACAGGATACCAAATTCCTCGCGGTTGGCTTTTCAAATACATCTCCTGTCCCAATCACTTTGGAGAAATTCTTGAATGGACGGGATTTGCCATTGCCGCATGGAGCGTTCCTGCTACAACCTTCGCTGTTTGGACCTTCTGCAATTTGGCACCAAGAGCATTAAATCACCATGATTGGTATCAGGAAACCTTCGAAGATTATCCAAAAGAACGAAAGGCCTTCTTACCGAAAATCTGGTAAACTCCTGTTACACTTCGACTTTCGCACGACATCTACCTCTTCTTTACATAGAATTAAGGGAATCTTCACATGTCACCCCATTTATTTGACAGAATGCAACTATATTTAACAGCAATAACGAAACTACCATGAATAAAAAAGTACCCTCTGATATTGAAATCGCACAGAATTGCGAAATGCGTCACATCGAAACGATTGCTGAAAAGTTGAATCTGGACAGTGATCACCTGGAATTATACGGGAAGTACAAAGCAAAACTTCCTTTAGAATTAATCGATGAGGACAAGATTGCTAAGAACCACCTGATTTTGGTAACTGCAATGACGCCAACTCCCGCTGGTGAAGGAAAAACAACTACTTCCATCGGTTTAACAGAGGGAATGAATAAAATTGGTAAGCGAACAACCGTTGTGCTTCGTGAGCCTTCTCTTGGTCCGGTATTCGGAATTAAAGGAGGTGCTGCAGGAGGTGGATATTCACAGGTAGTACCTATGGAAGACATCAACCTGCACTTTACAGGAGATTTCTCCGCAGTGGAAAAAGCGAACAACTTGCTTTCCGCTTTGATCGACAACAACATTCAAAGCAAAACACGCAATTTGGGAATCGATCCAAGAACTATCGCATGGAAACGTGTGATGGATATGAACGATCGTGCGCTACGTGATATCACCATTGGATTGGGAGGAACAGCAAACGGAATTCCACGTCAGGATGGATTCAACATTACACCAGCATCGGAAGTAATGGCTATTCTTTGTATGGCAGAGAATTTCGAAGATTTGAAAACGCGTCTTGGAAATATCTACGTAGGTATGACCTTCGAGAAAAAGCCTGTTTATGCTCGTGACCTGAAAGCTGAAAACGCGATGGCGATTCTATTGAAAGATGCGATCAAGCCAAACATGGTACAAACGATGGAAGGAAACCCAGCAATCATTCATGGTGGACCTTTCGCGAACATTGCGCAGGGAACCAATACTGTTATTGCAACTAAAACGGGATTATCCCTATCAGATTACGTAGTTACTGAGGCTGGTTTCGGTGCCGATTTAGGAGCTGAGAAATTCCTCGACATCAAATGTGTTTCCGCAGGTTTGAAGCCAGAAGCAGTGGTATTGGTAGCAACAATCCGAGCGTTACGTCATCACGGAGGAGCGAAGAAAGAAGAATACAATACAGCTTCTGTAGAGCGCGTTTCTACTGGATTTGCCAATCTGGAAAAACACATCGAAAACGTTAAGAAATTTGGATTGAATCCAGTGGTAGCGATCAACGCATTCCCAACGGATACCAACGAAGAAGTACAACTAGTTCAGCGCAAGTGTGAAGACATGGGCGTAAAAGCAATCGTAGCTCGCGGATGGGCCGAAGGAGGTGAAGGAATGAAAGATTTGGCAACAGCGGTTGTTGAAGAAATCGAAGCAGGTCAAAACAAATTCAATGCATTGTACGATTGGAATATTTCCATTCAGGATAAAATTGAAACAATTGCCCGTGAAATCTACGGTGCCGATGGTGTGGATTACTCGAAGCGTGCAGTATCAGACCTGAAGAAAATCGAACAATTGGGACTTTCTGAATTGCCGGTATGTATGGCAAAAACACAGAAATCTTTCAGTGATAACGATGCACTTCTAGGACGACCAGATCACTTCCGAATCACCATTCGAGAGTTTGAATTTGCTGCCGGAGCTGGATTCGTTATCCCAATTTTGGGTAACATGATGCGTATGCCTGGATTGCCTGCAGTACCAGCTTCCGAAGGAATGCACATCGATAACAACGGGAAGATTTCAGGATTGAGCTAATTCGCCTGAAACTCTTATTGATTCTTGCTTCTTCCACTTTTTTGTGGTCGTGCAACTAGTGCGTGAAATTTCAGGGATTTTCCACTTGATTTCAGAATTTTATCCGATTCTGTGCGAAATTTCATAGATTCACAGTAGTTTATCAACTGCTATTTCACTGAAAGCCGTCGCTTTCGGAAACTTTTGGATGCCTTTACCGTAAAGGTAATTTCACCATTGCAGTTGCAACTTTAGGACTATGGAAACTGAAAAAGCTACTAAAAGCCACCAGCGACGATCAGCTCTGGATTACCTGGAGGACCAGATTGATATCTGGAATCAAACAGCGAAATACAAGAAGGACGTTATTACAACGTGGCGCAAGCGTATCACTATCTCAATGCTGATAGGAGCTGCGTTTGGTTTGGCCAGTCAACAAGTAGGACAAATCACTCTCAGCGGAAATGGAATTTTCAAACACGTTGTTCCCGAGGGAGAAACCATATTGGGCGAATACGAACTTTTTGGGCTGGGCTTCGAATTGCAGAGTATCCTCGCTACTTTTAGTGCTATTGCTATTGCTTTAGCCACATTCGCAGGTTCCAAAGTATTGAACAACGATCTCGAAAAAACACAATTAAAAGCGCGCGCTACCGCAGAAGCATTGAAGGTTCAGGCGTTTCTTTATTCCATGAAAGCGCCTCCATATTCAGGGAAGAATGCGGAAAAAGTACTTTTCAAACGTGTGGAAATTATCTTGAAAGAAGTTGGCTCCATAACACCGGAACTCTCCACCGTTACCAAATCGAAGAAATCGCGTTTTGCCACCATCATAGGCTATTTGTATCTGGGAACTAAAGCTCCAAACGTCGAAAACAGATGGATTCAACGTTTCAAAGAAGACATGACCTTCGATGAATACGTAGAGGAACGAGTGAATGGACAAATTCATGGTTATTACCGCGTAAAAGCTGCCCAATTCCAACGCACCATCAACAATGCAAATGCAGCCACGTTGATTTTCGGATTTCTGGGAATCGCCATTGGTACCATTGGAGCAACAACCTCTCCCGGAATCTCCATGTGGATTGGTCTCTTAAGTACCGGAACGGCGTCAATCGCTTCGTACATTCACGCAGGTAAGTACGAATATCTATTGATGTCCTACGTATCCACTGCAAGTCAATTGGAATTGCTTTCGGCACGCTTCCAGAGTATGACCGATCCAAGTGAGTACATGCGTCAACGCTTCGTATCAGAAACTGAAACCATTTTCGCTGCGGAACATAATTCCTGGATTTCAGAAATCGCGGGAACTCAGGAGGATGACGAACCAACCTACATTATGCCGGGATTGACAGAAATTCCGTCAAAAGAGTCAAATGATTCGGAAAAGAGCGGAGATTCCGACGAACCTAAAGAGCAAGCATCATGAAAATATTCAATGGAACCCCCTCAAAATATATGACGCAATTGCAAGAGTCCATGGATAATGCCATCGAATGGACTGACAATCCTAAGGAGAAAGCAGATTGCGACGCTGTTATTTACGTGGCGACACCAGATTTGGAAGGTGTGAATCACATTATCGACGCGGTAAACGATTCGAATCATTGGAAGGAAAAAACGATGTTCTTCAGCACGATGGAGGAACAACCTATGGATTTTGGTGCAAGCTTCAATCCACATCAAATCAAATCGTTGGTAGCTACCGGAAAAATGGTTCGGTTGAATGGTGGACAGTGGTTCGAGAAGGAAGAAGAAATGAAACAATATCTTAAAAACCTCCTAGCGACCAATGGTTGATTCCGAAGGAAATACAAATTCTACGGGACCTGCACACAACGATTTTCGTTCCGGGATCATCCGAAAAACGGAATATTTCGACCTATTCATTTCCTACAAGAGGGATAACGGTGGCGATCATGGTCAGCAGTTAGCCGAACGCCTCTACAAAGATTTAACGGCAAAAGGCTTTAAGGTTTGGCTGGATAACGAGGAAATTGGATTCTCCCGTGATTTCGAAAAACGTATAGAAGAAGCCATTCTTCACTCGAAAAAATTTGCATGTGTCCTGAGTCCATTGTGGCTCGCTTCTGAGAACTGCCGATACGAATACAAAAAGGCGCTAGAATTTGAAAAGCGTATTGTCCCTATTCACTACAAGGGGTTTCGTGACGAATTACGTCAGCAAAAAGTAGATGGGATTCTGAGCGAATCTGAATGGAGACGTTTGGACAAACCACAGGAAATCAACTTTAGTCAAGAGGCGTTCTACCAAAAAGCACTGGAAGATCTGGCAGCAATTTGTCGTTTAAAAGACGAAGTAACCACGGAGCACACACGCATACTTTGCGAGAGCTACTACTGGCAAAACTTCGACCAACCCCAGGGAATGCTTCTCAGGGGAACGCGATTGACAAAAGCAAAACGATTAAAGCAGCGTTGCAATGGCGATGAAGAATCGCCAACATTTGCGGCATTACAAAATGAGTTCTTAAAAGCTTCCACAGAGTTTGTAAATACCGAAGTATCCCGAAAACGTAAAGTATTTATTGACTTTCAGGAATCCGATCGTGATTTAGCGACCGAATTGGATCTCGAACTGCGCATCAACAATATTTCTACCTGGTTCGATGATTTTGGGAAGAAGGAAAGCGACGAAAGTGTATTCGTTGACGCCATTCTCAACAGTCAAACTGTGGTTCACGTCACCAATGAACAGGTAGAAGATGACGATTTGAAATTGGCATTTGCCCGTTCCAACAACAAGCGAATTCTTCAGATTACCAGCTCGAAAGAAGTACTTGAGGCACATCAGGAAAAAGGTGAGAAAAACATATATCTCTGGTCTGAAGGGAGATCGTTGGACGAAATCACTACCAGCATCAATGGTGACGCATCGCACGTAGCAGCTCATGCCGAACTTCTGGAAAAAGCCTACCTGTGGGAAGCAGAAGGAAAATCCGATAGCAAGCTACTGTACCTACAGGACGCCAACAATTGGAAAGACTGGTATCAAAAAGCGGAGGCTGATGGCAGCGAACCACCACCAAACCTAAAGATGATCGACTTCGTAGAGCGAAGTATTGTCTATAGCTCGTCCGTTGCTCGTCGTAAACGAATGGTCTGGTGGACAACCCTAATCGGAATCATACTATTGGTGGGAATGACAGTCGGCTTCTTTAGCTTATACTACAAGGTTCAGGCAGAGAACGAACGATTGGATCGTGCGAAAAATGAAGTACGCATTCAAAAAGAGAAATCAGCCAAAGAAAAAGCGCTTTTGGAGGAATTACGCCATCAGCACTTAGAAGACAGTATTCGCTTCGTGAATGATTTGAATATCCTTGAAATTCAAAAGGCTGAAAGCGAACAAAATCAGGAAATCGCAGAGGCAAAATTGGATTCAGCCCAAATAAAACTTAACCTGGCAGCCGAAAAAATGGACTCTGTAGAAGTACAGGTTGCTCGACTGGAAGATAGTAAGCAACGACTTCTGAAAGAGAAAGACAAACTCATTGCCGAACGAAAAAAGGTAGAAGATGAACTGGAAGATATTACCGAGAAAAAAGACGCTCTGAACAATTATTTACAAGGACGAACTCTGGCAATCTCAGCGTATCAAAATGTCCGGTTCCAACAAGATTCCAGTGCCGCAAAAGATGCAAGCGAAGCGGTCGATTTACTTACAGCCGCAGATGCAAGCGTACAATTACAACCGCTTTATGAAGTAGGTAAGAATCTTGTAGACGACTCAACCGGAATCAGTGAAGCTACCCGAATGCAACCGAAATCATTGAATTCAGTGCTGAATGCTTTAGGAGCTACGGAAGCCGACCTGTATCCTGCAAACAACTCCAGGCTGCCGAAAGAAGAGCAAAATGCGTTGGCGGATAAACTTAATATTCCAAATCACAAAGTAGCATTAGCCCGAAATGGTGCAGATGGAAAATATGCCGCCCTTGCGCTTAAAAATGGAGAAGTCAAACTCTTTTCGTTGGAAGGAGATTCGCTCGTTGATTCGTACCGTAATCACACGCATCGGGTTACGGATGTAGTCTTCAATGAATCTATGACCTACATGTGCGTTGCCAGCGTCGATAACTCCTTCTCTATTGTACCAATCCTTGGAACGAAACAAGATTTTGGAAATGCAGAAATCATCGAACAAACCACTGAAATGCGAATCACAAAACTGTACTTTCTGGAGAACGACGTGGTTATTGGGATTAGCGAATTAGGAGCAAAAGCATGGGGAATCAGCGTTACGAAACTTTTAGAAATGGTAGCCAATGAGAACTAAATATACATTCCTCTTATTGGCGTCTTTTGTGATATTCTTTGCCTCTCATTCAATTGGGCAGAGCACCATCATTGGTAAAATAACCGACAGTCGCACGGGAGAACCCTTATCAGATGTGAAAGTTTCCTGGTTAGGCGGTGGTGATATGAAAAAAGAACTTTCCAATGAGGAAGGGATTTATCAGATTTCGTACATCAGCAAAAGCATGGGGATGATTTCGATTCTTTCGTTCGAATTGCCCGGCAAAAAAACGAAGTTCGTTTCTGTAAATGACTTCCTACTGGATTCATTGTTCTACGAAATTGATGTGCAACTGGAAGAACGCGAAATCTCCTCAAGTACGGCCTCTCACTGGGAACAATCCGTATATGAAATTCCCGCAAGTACCGTTATCATTTCACGGGACGAAATTGAACGCAATGGCTACATGACCTTGAACGAAATTCTGGAAAACGTTCCCGGTTTCTACACTATCGACCACCGATCTGAATCGGATATTACGTTGGGAGTCCGCGGATTCTGGGCGCCGTTCAATCGAAATGTGCTGATTCAGGTAAATGGAGTGAATATGCTTTCTGAACGTCAGAACGATTTCGCCATGAACAAAATCAATGTCTCAGTAGAATCCATCGAACGGATCGAAATTGTACGAGGTCCTTTGTCCATAATTTACGGTGCTGGAGCCTTTTTCGGAGTAATCAACATTATCACACTTGATCCGCTGGGAGAAGAAGTTTCAGGTCATATTTCCTCAGGTTGGGGAACGCAAAACAACTTCACGCAAAACTTCCGATACGGTTTACATAAGGACGGGTTAATGCTCTCCCTGAATGCTATGAACTTCATGCGGGACGGATTTGAGCAACCATGGGACGCAATGATTACGGATTCACTCTACGATCTGTACGCTAGTACCTACTCCAACCTCGCCCCTTTCGATACTACCACAGCAGATCAGTATCAGGGACTAATGACCAATCCGGAACGCTATTCGAAACGACATCAGTCAGTAAACTTCGCCATGCGCTATAATAAGTTCACAGCGAATTTGAATTATGCTCGTTCTAACTTTGGATTTAGCTTCTTGCACCCCGGACCTCAGGATAGAAATGATTATCAATCCAACACGATCAATATCCAATTTGGCTATGCGGGTGAGTCAGCGCAATACGATTGGAAAGGCGGGAAAAGTTATACGCAGTTTAGCTATGAATTGAAAGCTGCACATATGGCCTCCCTCGTGGATGCCACATACAAATACTTCTTACCGGATTCGTACACGCCTGGTGAAGATCGAGTGGCAACCCTGCGCACAGAAGCCAACTCCCTTTGGACAATTTACAACAACAGACAGGAAAACAAGTCGCTTATGCTCTCAAGCGGATTTGCCTACAACAATAACTATCGAAATCATTCTCTTTACAACGCAGCCGAGTTTGGATTGCGAAACTGGTACATCGGATTGGCTCCGAATACTTCACTTCAAACTACAGCCCTCTACTCGCAATTGGATGCAAAATTCGATGAGTGGCAATTTGTTGCTGGCGCACGAATGGAAAAGCAGGGATCCTATGAAATGTTGAGTATTTTCAATCAGGATTACAATTTTGTTGACATCCTTGATACAACTGCCGCTGGTGATACCACATACTTTACAACCGTCGATACAAGTGATATCAATGACCGCAACAATCAGATTAATTTCATTCCAAGATTAGCCGTTCTTTACAAGTTTTGGGATCACGATTCTTCTGCGCACTACTTGCGTTTGATGTATGGAGGAGCCTTGAAACAATCATCTGTGGTGGATAATGCTTCCGATGTGATGTTGGCTTCTGCTACCACTGGACAATTCATCCCCTATTTGCGCCCGGAACGCATCCGAACGTATGAAATTGGATACACGTATAATTACGCAACCGAAGATTATAAAAGGCGATCGCGAAAATCATTAATGATTAACGTGAATGCCTTCCGAAATGATCTCTTTGATTTGATTACCCGAAACGCGGCCATCGTAAATGGTACCTACGTTACCAGCAGCTCCAACGGTGACGAATTAACTACAAATGGTATCGAACTTATTACCAGCGCTGAGTACAGCATACCACGTAGCAGCGCAAATCAAAAATCGTTAACATTCTCATTGAAGGGAGATGTCACTTATCAACGTACGAAAGATGCACGGGACCCTGAATTTGAGGTTTCTTTCTCTCCTGATCTTTTGGCTGGAGCAACGGCCAGTTTTGAGGTGAGTGCACCGAGAATCGTAGGTGAACAGATCAAAGTGCGCAGCTTTGCAGTATCTGTTGGAATGAATTATGTCGGTGAAATGAAAGCGTATTATCAACCGGACACCACAGGAACTACAGCAAATCCGGTTGCGCCATATTATATCGGTGAGGATACCGAAGGATATGCGCGATGGTCCTGTAATTTCCGCATAAACGACGTTCGATTCTTCGGTGAAAAACGCGGAGGTTTCTATTTAAACGCACGCGTTTCCAACATTTTCAACAAGCAGTATTTGTACCCAACCTATGATATTAATTCCTGGGCAACCAGAGGAATGTTGGGTCGTCCTCGTCAAATTCTGGTCACTGTCGGGTACAAGTTCTGATATGCAGCAAAAATGGATCCCATTGAGTCGACATCAGCGAGCCATTTGGTTGGAGGCTTTGTTGTACCCGGATCGTCCCATTTTTAACATTGGAACCTACGTTCTGCTGGATGGAATTCCTGATGTATCAACCCTTGAAAACGCCATTCAACGAATCATTGACCAACACGATGCTTTGCGCATGCAGGTAGTTCAAAATGGTGCCGAACCGAATGTGATCTTCAATGATTCATTTGATTTCGAACTGAAAACAACACAACATGCATCCCAGGAAGCAGCAGTGCTTTGGATGGAACAGGACTTTGTGACACCCATTTCTGTAAACGCAGAACAACTGTTCGATATTCAATTGGTGCAATTTCAGGATCAAGCCTATTTGTACCTGAAACATCATCATATTTACATTGATGGATGGGGTCGGGGGAAATTGGTTCAGGCTATCGCAGATCAATACAATGCTTTGTTGACAAGTGATAAAACGGAGAACCGTACGTCCTATCAGGAATTCCTCGAAAGTACCAATCAAGACACCAATCAGGAATCTGAAATGTTCTGGCAGTCGGTTTTTGATGAGACATTTGAACGCACGGCACTATTCGATCCAATAAGCAACGAAATCAATCTGCCCTCCGAACGCTTTGTTTCGAAATGGAAATCCCCTTCATTTTATAACAACTTCGATCAGAAAGAGCAATTTTACTTCCAATTGGCAGCACTGGCTACAACACTTGCGATAACGAAGAATCAGAAGGAAATTACTATCGGAATTCCGCTATTGAATCGCTTCGACGAAACTGCTTTGGAAACCATTGGTTATTATGTTGGTTTGATTCCCTTGAGAATCCAAATTCCGGAAGATGTACCCTTTGAGGAGTTGGTCAACAATGTCAAAGAAAGCTTCCGTGCTACGAGAAATCACCGGGATTTATCCATTCAGGAAATCAACAGCGCTATTGGAATGCAGACAACTGATTTCCATCAGGCCTATGACGTCGTATTTTCCTTTGAACCACACAATCACAATTGCGTTTTTGGAAAGCATACATCCATAGAAGCCGGAACATTCTCCAGCGATTTTGAGCAGAATCCATTGGTGATTCACGCGCAGCAATTCATCGAATCCGATCGGGTAGATTTTGTGTGGGACCACAATTTAAAATATCTAGATCGCGTCAATGTTGCTCAGCTCTCCGAACAATTTGAACGCGTTTTGGAATCCGCCAATAAACACCCCCAAAAAAGGCTTTCGGAACTCGATTTATTGGAAACTACGGAACAAAAACAACTGGAGAAATTCACCAAAGGAAGAATTCAGAAGCTTAAATACGATTCCATTTACCAATGGATTGAACAAAATCCAAATTCCAACTCGGAAGATCCAATTTTGTTTGATGAAAAGCATTCATACACTTGTTCAGAAGTTAGAAACGAAGCTATTCGATTGGCATCTGAACTGCAAAATCTGGATGTATCCGAGGGAAGCCACATTGCTATTCACATGAAGCGCTCGGCAGATGTGGTTATTGCCATTACCAGTTGTGTTTTTGCGGGATTACCCTACATATACATCGATCCTGAATTGGGTTCGGAACGCAAACAACGAATTCTTAATGATGCCAGCGTAGCAGGTGCTATTGTTCAAAAGCAGGAAGATTTAGACATGACTCAAATTCAACTTTGGTCAGATCATTCCCACTGGAACTGGACACCACCAACCACAAAAGCAGACGATCCGTTGTATGCTCTTTTTACCTCTGGATCCACGGGAACTCCAAAGGGCGTATCGATACCACAGCGAGGAATTGTGAATTTGATTCAGGAATTGGAGTCTTCCTTTTTTGTTGATCCCAGTGAGAAATCAAGATTAGCACTGGTTTCATCTTTCACTTTTGATGCTTCGGTTCAATTCATTTTTGCGCATTTGTGTTTGGGGTATCCATTACATATTGTTCCTGAAACTGCCCGAAAAGATGGTCGTGAATTGGCAAATTTCTGCGCTACCAACAGCATCACGCATATCGATGGAATTCCGTCTCATTTAACATCGCTCTACCTTCGTAATCAATCTCCGCCTAAGAACTTCTCCGTGAAGCATTACCTCATCGGTGGTGAAGCAATGGCAAAAGAACAAATCCAGAAATTCACGAATTGGATCGATACGCCTGTTCATATCACCAATGCCTACGGTCCTACAGAATGTTCGGTGGATGCAACATTGTTCCGCTTAAATGAATCTGTTTTGGAGTCAGACGGTGAAATTCCCATTGGGCGACCGGTTTCCAATTCTGAAATACACATTTTGGATTCGCGCGGCATTCCTGTTCCATTAGGAAGTAAAGGAGAAATCCATATTGGTGGGATCGGACTTGCTTTGAAATATTTAAACGCTCCGGAAGACAATCAAACGTCCTTCCTGGAACATCCAATCTACGGCAGATTGTACAAAACCGGAGATTTGGGAGCATGGCGAGAAGATGGAAACCTGCTCTGCTTTGGTCGTGTGGATCATCAGGTGAAAATTCGTGGTTTCCGCATAGAATTGGGCGAGATAGAAGCATGTCTGAAACGCATTTCGGAAATAGATGAAGCTTGCGTTATCGTGAAAGGTCAGGGACATACTCAATCGTTGGTAGCCTTTGTTCAAACCAGCGTAACTTTGAACGAAAACCGAATCAATGTGGCTCTTCTTGAGTCGTTGCCAGAATACATGGTCCCCAATGCTTATCATCAATTGGAAGTATTTCCAGAAACGGCATCGGGAAAAATTGATCGGAAGAAAATCGAACAGCTCGAGATTGATCAAGGCGAAGTGTCCAGCATTCAACCTGAAACAGACACCGAAAAAGAAGTGACCGTAATTGTTTCGGGATTGTTGGATATCGAGTTTCCTGATGTCACAAAAAGTTTCTTTTCCCTTGGAGGCGATTCACTTTCACTCGTGTATCTCATCACAGAATTGGAGGAAGCATTTGGATTGGAGCTGCCCATTCATCAGATGGCGGACCGAAATGCCATCAGGGAAATAGCGACATTCCTTGATCATAAAATCGAACAGGAAGCTCCTGAAATTGACCTTTGGGAAGCTGTGCATAAAACAATGGATTGGTCATTCCCGAAACAAATGCCGCCTTCCTCGAAAAAGAATAATGCATTACTCACGGGAGCCACTGGATTCGTGGGTGCATTCCTACTGAAAGAACTTCTGGATAATTTCGATAAAGTCTATTGCCTGGTGCGATCTTCGTCTGAATTGCATGCTCACCTGAGATTGAAAGCTGCGATGGAACAATACCAATTGGATGTCAATACTTCTGATCCGAAAATTCGCTACATATTTGGAGATTTGTCCCAACCGCAACTTGGTCTGAGCGATTCAAAGTGGACAGAATTAAGTACTGACATAAGTACGATTTATCATAGCGGGGCCGAAGTTCATTTCCTGAAAAACGCAGAGGCAATGCATGCAACAAATGTTGGTGGTACTTCCGAATTATTGCGATTGGCGTGCAATGAAACCTTGAAATCAATGCATTTCGTTTCAACCGTGGGAATCTTTAGCGAACTAAACGGAGAACTTCACGAAACACACGACATTTCAACTCAGATCCACACAGGAAAAAAAGGCTATGAAACTACAAAGTGGATCGCTGAAGGATGCGTTGTCCGTGCGAAGGAAGCAGGAATTCCTTGCTCTGTTTACCGATTGGCTCGAGTGACGGGACATACAACTACCGGAACACCAAACTTCGACGACTTTTTTCATCGCTTCCTCCTTGGTTGTATTGATTTGGGACTTTTCCCTGAATCCTTGATAAATAGTGATACGGATCTAACTCCGATAGACACTACCGTGAAAGGAATTGTATCACTTTCAAAGGAAAAATCGGACACTTTTCACCTCATCAACCCGAACCGGATGCACTATCAAGAATTGCTTTATGCACTTGAAAAAGAAGGATCTCCTTTGGAAGTGGTCCCAACCGATCAATTCCTAAAGATTGCCATAGCAACTTGTCGAACGGCAGATCATCCACTTTATACAATAATGCCTATTTTGAAACAGAAATTGTGGTTTTCCGTAGACAGTAAAAGGTTCGGCTTGGAAAATACCTTAATGCAGTTAAAAAATGAAGGTATCCAATGGCCCAGAGCGACTGATTTACTTGACATTTACACAAAGAGATGGATCGGGGAAACGAAGAAACTTTGGGATAAAATGAACATTAAAACGCAATAATTGAAGGTATTTTTAGGCGGTACAGTTAACGGCTCCGAATGGCGCACAGGTGTGAAGGAACAACTGAACATCAATTATTTCGATCCTGTTGTGGACGATTGGAATGATGCCGCGTACGAAAGAGAATTGACTGAAAGACGCTATTGCGATTTCCTTTTGTATGTCCTGACTCCAAAAATGACCGGTTTTTACGCCATTGCCGAAGTCACAGATGATTCTTTCAAACGCCCTGACAAAACTGTTTACTGTTATTTGAAGGAGGATGGCGAAGAAGCCTTCTCTGAGAATCAAATCGCAGAAATGGAGCGACTCGGAGAAGTAGTTGTTGCAAATGGAGGACATTGGTTGAAGAACCTCGATGAAGTAGTTCAATTCCTGAATGCATCCAAAACTCCACAAGCACATACCACAGAAAAGTTCGATGCTTTTATCTCCTTTGGTGGACATACCAATCGAAATTTTGTCATCTCACTAAGCAATCGACTGAGTGAAAAAAACTACAGCATTTTCTACGACGTCAGTGACATTCCATTGATGGTGGAGAACCGCGAATATGTATACGATACCATTCTTCGATCGGATAATTTCATCTATGTGATCTCACCAAGTACAGTGCGGTCAGAATATTGCAAGAAAGAGCTGGAATTTGCACTGCAACACAACAAAAGGATCATTCCAATCTTGTATCAGGAACTCCAGCGAGAAGCAGAAATGCTGGACGGGATCGTTGCAAAAAAGACACCGCTGAAAGCTCCGGAAAAAGGCGAATCTATCGATCCATTAATTGAAGAACTTTCGAAGGTCCTCAATACAGATAAAGAATACGTTCATACCCATTCGGAATTGCTTTTTCAAGCGCGAAGATGGCACGTAATGGGACGCAATCAGGCGGATTTATTGTACGGAAGAGATCGTAAAAAGGCAATCGCCTGGCTGAATGAGTCCAGTGAAGAATTGCAACCGATGCAATTGCAGAAAGAATATATCCAGGCATCGAAAAAACTGTCTGTTTTCATGCTTCCGTTGCTTTGGTTGTATGAGAAAACGAAATCGTTTACACACCTGAAATGGTTCGATAAAGTCACATTGATCATCTCGTTGGCGAACCCCGTAGCGATGTTGGATCAATTGCGGAACTTACTCTTCTCGGATAATCCAGCGCGTTATGCCGGAGTCTCAATTCCTATGTGGATTTTGTTCCTAATCATCCAGGTAGCTCTCACTTTCGTCGGGATTAAGAATAAGAATCTCGGCTTGTTTATCAGTATGGTTCTTAGTGCCATTATCTCTGCAACGGTGATCACCCTTGTTGCCCTGAACACCTAAATTATGCGGTACAAAAAGCTTGGTTCTACAGATCTTGACGTTAGCGCTTGCTGTCTTGGAACCATGTATTTTGGAACGAAGGTTAATACATCCAATGCCGAATCCGTAATGGACGGTTTCCTGGATCACGGCGGGAATTTCATCGATACGGCAAATAATTACTCTTATTGGGTGGGAGGAAATGGCGAAGAAAGTGAAAACCTTATTGGAAAGTGGATGCAGGATCGTAAGAATCGGGAAGACATTATCCTTGCAACAAAAATCGGGGCGATGCCAGGTGACAGAAACGATCCATCGTCTCCCCTAGAAGGACTGAACTTCCAAACTATTATTGAAGGCTGCGAAGCAAGTTTGAAGCGATTACGAACAGACTACATCGATTTGTACTACATCCACGCTGATCTGCAACAATATCCCCTGGAAGAACGCTGGGAAGCCATGTATCGGTTGGAAAAAGAGGGCAAAATCCGATACAAAGGAAGCAGCAATTATGAGTTTGATCGGCTCCTTGCTTCAGAAAAAATCGCCAACAAAATAACAGGCTCCGGAAGCACAACTTTGCAGCAGAAAATGAGCTTCCTGCATCCAATAGATGTTTCACCTGCGAGCAATTTGAAATTCGTTTCGGAGGAAATTATTCAATACATCGAGGAACAAAATATCTCTCTTCTGACATATTCGGTATTGCTTTCAGGAGCTTACGAACGTTCATACGGAGAACTTCCAGAAGCATATCGATCAGAAGAAAACCGGAAAAAATTCAATCGTGTTTTGGAAAGCGCAGCATCCGAAAACTGTACGCCTTCGCAATGGGTGTTAAAGTGGATTTCCGAACAATCCGATCAAATAATTCCATTGATTGGTGCAAGTTCATTGGATCAGTTGCGTACGAATATGGAAGTTTTTCTTCCAAAGTAAATTACATCTCGACTCTGCTCGATGTACGTCTCACAAACCCGTCCAAATCAGTTTAGCACTGGCAAGTACCAATACCACCGCAAGCACATAACGTAAAACGGAACTGTTCCAGCGCAAACTTCCAAAATATCCTCCTGCCAAACCACCGATAAAGGCAAGTCCTACAAAGAGCCAAATATCCTCTGAAAAAGTGATTCCCGAATACCATTGACCACTTAATCCAGCGGCAGAATTCACCCAGATAAACAATGCCGAAACGGCTGCGGCTTCCTTCACATTTCCCCAACGAAGCAAAAGAATCACGGGACTTAAAATGATACCTCCACCAATCCCGATCAATCCAGAGAAAAATCCAATGGCTCCACCAATTGCCAATCCCAAAGCCAAATTCTGGGGAGTACGTTGAAATGAAGCTGAAGCAGCACTCCCCTTTTGCCAGCCTAGCATTCGAATTATCGCAAAAATCAATAAAATCCCAAGAATTATCTTGTAGATGTCCGGTTCCATTTCAATCGTTCCCCCGAGAAAGGATAAGGGTATTGATAATCCGGCAAAAACCAAAAACAACCACCTGTTGAAATGACCCGAACGTGCGAATTGAACAAATGAAATTCCAGCAACAAACAAATTCAGCAGGAGCGCAGTTGGCTTCATTACCTCCGGTGCAAACGAAAACAACGCCATCAACGCTAAATATCCGCTGGCTCCGCCGTGTCCCACTGAAGCGTATAAGAAAGCCACAAATGGTAAAAGCAAGAGAAAAATATAGATGGAATCCACAGAGCGAATTTACTGGAAAATCCATTCATCATTCATAATCCATCATTCATAACTTCATTCTTCGTTAGAGAGACTTTATGATTAACTTAAATGATCTTAAACTGCGAAATTATGAAAGCCATCAAAGCATGTACGCTTGCACTTGCGTTGGGAACTATTTTCTCTGCAAATGCTCAAAAACTTGATATCCAGGATGCTTTTCCAACAATTAATGATGGATTGGAATACCGTTGTATCGGTCCATTTCGAGGCGGTCGTTCCGCGGCAGTTACGGGTGTAGAAGGCAAGCCAATGTTGTTCTATATGGGAACTACCGGAGGTGGTGTCTGGCGCACAGAAAATGGTGGAAATACCTGGGAGAACATCTCAGATGGTTATTTCGGAGGCTCTATCGGCGCGGTCGAAGTTTCCAAATCCCACAATAATATTATTTACGTTGGAGGCGGAGAAGTTACGGTTCGCGGAAACGTTTCACCGGGAACAGGCATGTATAAATCCATTGATGGAGGGAGAAGTTGGTCGCAAATCGGGCTGAAAAATTCACGACACATTCCTCGGGTACGCATTAACCCTACCAATCCGGACATTGCTTATGCAGCCGTACTGGGAGATTTATTCAAGGACACAGAAGAACGCGGCGTCTACAAAACAACCGATGGTGGAAAAACATGGAAACGCGTCTTATTTGCCAATAATCGTTCAGGAGCCGTTGATTTGATTCTTGACCCCGTAAACCCGGAAGTTATTTATGCAAGTACCTGGAATGTTCGTAGGACTCCTTACGATTTCTCATCGGGTGGAGAAGGTTCGCAACTGTGGAAATCAAACGATGGCGGCGCAACCTGGGAATCACTATCCGATAAAAAAGGAATGCCGGAAGGAACGATGGGAATTATTGGCGTAACGGTTTCTCCGGCGAATCCGGATCGCGTTTGGGCGATTGTAGAGAATGAAAATGGTGGTGTGTTCCGTTCCGACGATGGCGGTGAAACCTGGGAGAAAACAAATTCTGATCGCAGCTTACGTCAACGCGCATGGTACTATTCGCGCATCTATGCCGATTCACAAGACCCCAATAAGGTATATGTGATGAATGTTTCGTATCACAAATCTACAGATGGAGGAAAGACATTCTCCTCTCACTATGCGCCACATGGAGATCACCATGATTTGTGGATTGCACCGGAAGATCCCAATCGAATGGTGATTGCAGATGACGGTGGCGGTCAGGTATCTTATGATGGTGGCAAAAGCTGGTCAACGTACATGAATCAACCAACTGCTCAGTTCTATCGCGTTACTACGGATGATCATTTTCCGTATCGTATTTATGGTGCACAGCAAGATAACTCAACCATTCGCATTGATTCCAGAGCTCCATGGGGATTGATTAATGACGAAAACTGGGAGTCTACTGCCGGAGGTGAAAGTGCGCACATTGCACCCGATCCAAAGGACAACGATATTGTTTATGGAGGAAGTTATGGTGGCTATTTAACGCGCTACAACCATCATACGGACATGAATCGTGCTATTAACGTTTGGCCCGACAACCCAATTGGATATGGAGCCGAAGGAATGCGCTACCGGTTTCAATGGAACTTCCCGCTGTTCTTTTCACCGCACGATAACAACAAATTGTATACTTGCTCGCAATTCATGCACGTATCGTACAACGGTGGACAGAATTGGGAAATCATCTCCCCGGATTTGAGTCGTAACGACAGCACAAAACTCGTTGCTTCCGGAGGTCCGATTACCAAAGACAATACGGGAGTGGAGTACTACGCTACCATTTTCGCCGCAGCTGAATCTCCGTACGAAAAGGATCTGCTTTGGTGTGGATCTGACGATGGATTGATTCATGTTTCAAAGGATGGCGGAAGAAACTGGTCCAACGTAACGCCAAAGAAACTACCGGAATGGGCTCAGATCAACAGTATTGAAGTCGATCCGTTTAACAAAGGCGGATTGTTCGTTGCTGCAACTATGTATCGTATGGGAGATTACACACCGTACCTCTATCATACCACGGATTACGGAAAATCATGGAAATTGATTACCAACGGAATTCCATCTGAACATTTCACACGGGTAATTCGTGCCGATCGCATGACGAAGGGATTGTTGTATTGCGGAACAGAATTCGGAATGTACATCAGTACTGATAATGGATCGAACTGGCAACCTTTCCAATTAAACTTACCACCTGTTCCTATTACTGACTTAGCACTAAAAGACAACGATCTTATTGTAGCAACACAAGGAAGAAGCTTCTGGATTCTGGATGATTTGAATATTATCTGGGATGAGCTGAAATCTCCGGCGAAAGAAGATGAATTACGTTTGTTCTCTGTGCATCCTACAGTTGGCTTCGGAGGATCTGATCGTACTTCATTGCGTGCAGGAACCAATTATCCGTCTGGAGTGAAATTCTACTTTAATGTTCCCGACGACGACGAAAAATTGACACTCAAATTCATGGATTCCGAAGGGAAATTGATTCGAAAGTTCAGCACGAAAGCTTCGGACAAAGACAATTCGTTTGAGGTAGAATCCGGAATGAATACCTTCGTTTGGAATACGCGTTACGAGAAAGCGGATGAATTCGATGGTATGTTGATGTGGTGGGGAACCTTGCAAGGTCCGAAAGCGCCTCCAGGTAAATACAGTGCGAGGTTGAGTTCGGAGAGTGATAGTGTTGAGATCAATTTTGAAATTTTGCTCGATCCACGAACGGAGGGAACTGCTGAAGATCGACAAGCGCAATTTGCATTCTTATTGGAAATCCGAAACAAACTGGACGAAACACACGATGCCATTCGGGCAATGCGTGAATTGAAAAGTCAGATTTCTGGTTTGAAATCACGTATCGACAATGAAAAGTTCAGTGCAGTTATTGAAGAAGGAGAACGTTTGGACTCCTTGATGACCGACATCGAAAAAGTACTGTATCAAACCAAACTGAAGAGTAATCAGGACATGCTGAACTATCCGATCAAACTCAATAACAAACTGGCGCACGTAGCTTCATTAGCGAGTATGGGAATTTATCGCCCGACTGAACAAATGATTGGTGTTGCGAAAGACATCACTAAGAAAATCGATGCGGAATTAGAGAAATGGTATTCCATTCAGAAAAACGACATTCCGAAATACAACGATTTGATCCGCTCGGAGAAAGTAGATGTGATTGGGGTAAAGAATAATGATTGATTTCGATCTTCCCCTTTGGAGTGCGATTCCTATTTAATGGCACCACTCTAAGTATTAGAATCTGATAAACCGCAATGTTCGCAAGGATTCACCACATGCAGCTTTGCGCTCCTCGCGTTCTTTGTGGTCAAATTTTTACTATCTCCGTTATCTTGGAAATCTCCCAAAAGTTCAAACAATACGTGATGGCTGATCCCTTCTATTTGGCCTCTCTTCTAATTCACCACCAAGCGCAAATATCCGTAATTGTATCCGCCGCCGTATACTTTCACAAGGTAGGCTTGAGGCGCTAATCCTTTAAGATCCAGCCGACCAGTGGTGGTTTCCTCGAAGTGCTGTACCTTTTTCAATGCACCGGTGAGTGTAAATATTTGAATACTCCATTCGTGGCTTAACTCATCCGGAACTTCAACAGTAGTGATTTCAGAAGCAGGATTCGGATATAACTTCAATTCAGGAGCCTTGTCCTCCGTGATTTCGGGAGCTTCTTCAAGAACATATCCTCCCCACATTTTATTGACCTCCTTCATTAACCCTACAAATTCTACACGCTTTTCATAGCTTAATTTATTTGCTGGATCTCCTAGATTTTGTTTTCCTCGGAGAATTGCGTCAGCCATGTTGGCATTACCGCGGTATTCACTTTCGCGCAGACACATCGCAAACTCCACCACACAGGATGCATATTTGAAATCGGAACTTGTTTCTTCCGAAGTAGCTTCCATAGTGTGGGTCAGAAGCGTACTAACATCTTTATCAATTGGTTTGTAGCGAAAATCAATTTTCCCAAGTTTGTCATTGTCTCTACCCTTCCGCGTGACTTGATAGAAGGCGATTACGTTTTGACCCATTCCCAAATCGCCCGCATCTACTGAATCGTCATCAAATTGCCAATTCTCCAGAACTCGATTCTCGTAGCCAATCAATCGGTATTTCTCTACCACTGTTGAATCAAACTCTAACTGCAATTTCACATCTTTCGCGATGGTATACATGCTTCCGGCAAACTCTGAATCAAAAATTCGCGTGGCTTCTTTTTCCGAGTCGATGTAGGCATAATTTCCATTGCCATTGTCCGCAAGAGACTCCATCATTTCATCGTTCAAATTGTACATTCCAAATCCTAACACACTGAGATAAACACCTGTTTCTCGTTTCTTTTCGATTAACTTTTTAAGGTCTGACGTGCTTGTTGTACCAATGTTCCAATCCCCATCCGAAGCGACAATAATTCTATTATTTCCATTTGGATCGAAGTGCTTTTCTGCTAATTCATACGCCGTGTTAACTCCTTTTGAACCAGCAGTTCCTCCTCCTGAAGTCAAACTGTTAATCGCCTTGATGATTTTCGATTTCTCTCCACCTGAAGTAGGTTGCAAAACGATGTTGGAAGAACCAGCGTAGGTTACAATACTCATCCTGTCTTCAGGACGCAGTTTATTGGCTAGTTTGGTCATCGTACTTTGTACCAACGGTAGTTTATTGATATCATTCATTGAACCGCTCACATCAACAAGGAATACCAAATTGGAAGGTGGAAGCTGTTCCTCAATAGGTTTCTTTGCCTGCAATTTCACCATCACCAAATCGTCGGTTTCATTCCATGGACATGGCTGAATCTCCGTGGCAATTTTCAAGGGATGCGGATCTGATTCCTTCGGAGCTTCCAGTTCATAATTGAAAAAGTTCAACCATTCTTCCAATCGAATAGCATCTTTTGGAGGAAGCTGATTTTGATTGACAAATCTTCTGAAATTTGTGTAAGCTGCATTATCTACATCAATGCTGAAGGTAGTTTTGTTTTCAGCGCTACTATTTACCCATTCGTTCTCCTCAAAAGATGAATAACGTTCGTACGCCGTAGCAACATCTGGCACATCCATTTGTACAACATTCGATTGAGCGATCCCCTGATGAATGGAGTCTTCAAAGTACATTTCTTTATTCTCTATTGATAAATCCTTATCCCCTCCCTGAGGCTCAATGGAAGCTGCATAATTATAGGATTCGTACTTTGGTGCGTAACTGCGTCTGACCATTTTGCTGTTTCCAGATCTACTTCCATATGCGTCACAATACGCGCGGGAGGAACTCATTTCGCGGCATGAGGTTAAGGCAATCGTTACCCCTGAAAAAATGAATGAAAATTTGATGAATGCAATAGCTTTCATAAGTCGAATTTGAGGTGAATCGTTGTTGTGTATGTTTAATAACTCAAAAACTGCGTTTTGGTTAACGTTTTTGTCATTGAACCAATTGATTTTGTACTTTTTAAGTCATTGGTATACATCCGTACATGTCACACACACGATTCGTTCAAATATTGGCAGAAAAACTTCCCTCCAGTTCCAATTCCAATCGTGATGTCTGGGCGAAGAAAATCGTTGAGGAGCACATTCCCATTTCAGTGATATTGCCACTTCTGGATCTGGATTACAAAATTGCCTCCCGAACGTTATGGTTGTTTACGCAAATCGCCATGGTTGATCCCTCCTACCTGCGCCCGCACCTCTGGACGATCTACGAACGGTTCAAAGCGAATACCATCAAAGGTGGAGAAGCTTCTATTGCCAATCAATGGTTGATTTGTGGAATTCCTGAAGATCAGGAAGGACAAGCTGTTGATGTTCTGTTCAGCTGGTTATCCTCCTCTCAAATGAATGAGACAACTAAGTTAAGATCCAGGAAAGCTCTTGAAAAGATCGCGGTGAAATATCCGGAGATCAAGTCAGAATTAAAATTGTTTTCGGAAAATTACGAGGGATAGCGCATTGAGCGTAGTCGAAATGCAATATACCAGGTTCATTATTCACATTTCGGCTACGCTCAATGTGCGTTTTGCGGTTATCTAGGAAGTCGCCCCTTTAGAGCGATGCACTGAGCTGTTCGTCTGAGCTTGCCGCCGTGCCAGACTGCAGGCAGGAAGTGTCGAAGTGGGGAATGAGTGGAGGATCAACCCGAAGCTCTACACTACGCTCTTACGAAAAGTGCTAGTTCACCTGAAAACGTTCCACCGTAGCTCCTTTCTCTGTCTTCAAAAGGAACAAATAGACACCTGTTTCGAGGTCTTCCAATGAAATCGTGCCTGATTCTATTTCAGAGATGGATCGAACCGACTGACCTTGCATGTTTGTGATTTCGATGGATTGAACGTCCTCGTAATTCTCAATGATCAGATTATTACCTGGATCTACATACACCTTCCCTTCCAATGCTTCTTCTTCAATTGATAAGAATGAACAATCAGAAATGCCATCGTATAATTGCTGAGCATTCAAGGAGGTAGATACGCGTTTTAAGACCTTATTCGGGCAAACCATATACACCACAGGGTAGAACGTTACGTTGTAATCGTCGAAAACCGTTCTATCAGCGCCTTCCACTTGAAAAATAGGATAAGGCGTTCCATCCAACCAATTCCCAGCGGTTACCCAGGCCGGACCAATTCCAATAAAGGCATCGTAAAAGTTGTATTGATCGTATTCCAGAGCAAACACCATTACTTCATCTGTACCATTTGGACCGTAGGTATTGTACATGTCTTTCATGGTATTGGTTTGAAAGTAACCCCAACATCCAGAACAGTGTGCGGCGAATATTTCCACAAAACAGGTTTTCCCCTGATCCAAATAGCTGTACAAATTGTAGGTGTTACTGTCTACAATATCATCTAGGGTAAAATCCGGTGCGGTTGATCCGTCTGCCAGTTGAGCATTCGAATTAAGCCCGAAAAAAAGTAAAAGTATGAGAAGTCCGTTTTTCATCAATTCTGTGTAATAATCCGATACTTAAACGAAGGTTATGATGATTTCTTACAAGTAATAACGTATCGCAATTGGTTATCGACAATTGCAACGCATCAGAAACAGTTAAAAGCAACTGTTAACTATCATTTATGATCAATATGTATCGAATATGCTGTCCTTGAGCGAACTACCTCCCCGAGGTGTTGGGCAGGTATCCAATACGGCATTTTGGCTATTACTTCTTTCAAATGAGAACGATAAGCTTCTTCTTCAGGCTTTCTGACTTGGATATCTGTCAAAGAACCGTCTTTCTCTACTACCATTGAAAACTGAATTCTACCCGGTGGATCAATTCCTAGTGAATCGATCATTTTGAAATTTTCCAACAAGTACGATTGCAACTCTAACGGACCTCCAGGATATTTTGGTTCTATGTCCGGAAACTTTACAATTTCATCCTCACCTATTTTCGCTTCAGCCCGTTCTTGTTTCAGCTCATTTTCAGGATATGGAGTTTCCTGAGAGAATACCCCAAAAGGCAACAATAGTATAATTAGCAATCTCATTCTGTTAGTACAAATCTTATTGGCAATCGACACCTTGAATTCACTTTATGTCCATTTACCTCGGCAGGAATCCATTTGGGCATAGAACGGACGATTCTTTTAGCTTCTCTGTCTAATTCCGTGGAAACTCCCCTCACTATCCTAATCTGTGAAATATCCCCATCCTTACCCACTACGAAATCAACATAGACTTTGCCCTGAGTCTTCGCAGCCAATGCGACTTCCGGATACCGTAAATTATCTTTGATAAACTCAAACATAGCATCTTGTCCGCCGGGAAATTGAGCTTCTTTTTCTGGAAAATCAATGATTTCTGATTTTACCGGTACTTCTTCCGGTGGCGGTGGAGGCGGCAATTCTTCTTGTGAAAAGCTTACGAATGGGACGAGCAATAAAAAAATTAGAAGTTGTTTCATGGAAATAATAGATGCAAGAATCGTGCTAAAGTAAAAACTGTGCTAAAGTCCTCCCCCAAGCCCTTACTTCGGTTAGCTCTTTGCGTTGCTTCCATGCGCTAGTACATTGAGGGAACCACATGACAACGGAACAGTATTACTATTTGGATCGTTTTCTTCGGAATAACTTTCGTTTCTTCGACTCTTCAGGTATTGGGGAAGGTGGGTCAAATACAAATGGCAACCGAACTCTAAGACTCACTGGTTTACCCTTGTCTGTCGCAGGAATCCATTTGGGCATTATTTTGAGTAGTCGAATAGCTTCAGCATTCATGGAATTCGAACAACCTTGTTCAATAAAAAAATCTGTAATATCACCATCCCACGATACTATAAAGACTACCACCAGCCTGAATGTATCATCTTCCGGTTTTAAATAATTAATAGCATTCTCTCGAATAAAAGCTGTTAAAGAGTCGCTACCTCCCGGAAATTCTGCATTCGTTTCAGGCATTCGCAAACCCAGTGTGTCGTTTTGTGCCACACAATTAAAGGTGAAGAAGGTGAATACTATAAAGGTCCATTTCATAATGATTAAAAATAAAAAACTCCCGCCTCAAAAGAAACGGGAGCCTGCATATACTAAAGTTTATTTTTTTTCTAATTCGAACATCTCTACCTTTGTTCCAGCCTATTTTAATCAGCCACAAAATGAAACAACTATTACTAGTTTCTATACTATTCTTTTCGCTGATAGCGGTTGCACAACCTCCTGCTTACACAGACTGTTTTGGAGCCCTCCACATTTGCGACGGGGATACGGTACCAATTAATCCCTATTCGGGATGGGGTGTTGAAGAGCTGAACGGAGATGTTTCAAACCCAACAACAAATCCAAACCCGGTGCCAGGCAATTCGGGTTGTCTTTTGGCTGGTGAATGGTCTAATACATGGATAATAATTACAGTCTCTGTATCCGGAACGCTAGAGTTCAGTTTGAATGTTCTCGATACGTTGGGTCATTGTGATTGGGCAATGTGGGAATACGACGCCAATGCTTGCGTTGAAATCGCTTCCAATAATCTTTCACCTATCGCCTGCAATTGGAATGGTGCTATGGGGGGAATATCCGGGATGGCTGACAGTTTAAATCTACCCTTTGTCGGAGCGCAACCAAACTTCGAAACTCCTATCAATGTTACAGTTGGTGATCAATTTGTCCTTAGCGTCAGTCCCGTCACTTCAACTCAAGACTCTTTTGTATTTGACAGTTTCGGAACTGCGGAAATTTGTGGTACCGCACATTATAATCCTTGTCTAGGGAACACGCTTTCCATAGACAGTACTTATATGACTCCTATTTCATGTCATGACGTTTGCGATGGAACGTTATTAGCATTCGCCAGCAGTCCATACGATAGTATTCTATACAGTTATAACGGTATTGCAAATTATTCGGGGCAATACTCAAACATCTGTCCTGGCTATTGCGTGGTTATCGCTGAAGATTCCCTTGGATGTGTGATTTACGACGTTGTTAATTTCATGAATCCGTTACAATATACGCCAATCGTCTCACCTGAAAGTATTTCTGCTTGCGCTTATTATTGTGATAGCATCCACGCCTTTGTAGGTCCGACCAGTACCTACACATGGTTTGTTGATAGCGCCGTTTTTTCAAACGACGCATCTATTTTATTCTGTGATTCCGTTCCGGCGCATTTGCAGGTTACAGCCACTGATTTTGCCGGGTGCCCCATGGATACTGTTACAATTCCTGTTGATCTTCCGCCAAACGAACTTCACAATCTCGTAATAAATGAATGGCTGGTTAATACTTCAAATGGTTTTCAATATTCTCTTTGTGTCGGCGGTTTACAATACGTCACCGGAATAGAATGGGATAATGGCTCAACGGATCAATGCATTTATGTCGCTCCGAATGTACCTACAACTTATTGCGTCACAGCTACAGATTCCTGTGGTCGACAGGACACTCTTTGCCATACTGTATATCCGGCAGTAGGTCTGGAGGAACAAGGTGATGATCTAACAAC
>CBDDLF010000008.1:0-953668 GCA_965230585.1 Crocinitomicaceae bacterium | reverse complement strand
TATTGTTTGCTGCAACGTGGTTCAACCAGCGTTCGTATTTCAGGAATCCATCACCAACTTCACCTTCGTCAACAAAGTGTTCTGTACCTCCTGCAATAACATGCCCTTTGCCGTATTTCTGCCATTCATTGACCAGCGTTTCGATCTTATCATGCGGCATTTTATCGTCTGAATCCATCCTGTTCAACAAAGTTCCTCGAACCTGTCTGTATCCAACTTGTAGCGTAGGAATCAACCTTGGTTGGTCGCTGTCGAAATACCGAATGCGTGAATCTTTCTCAGAGTATTCCTTGAGAATTTCCGGAGTAGCATCCGATGAATGATCATTTACGGCAATGAGTTCCCAGTTCTGATAGGTCTGAGCAAGGATGGAATCCAAACAAGCGGGAAGATACGGTGCTGTGTCTTTCACAGCCATGACGATTGAAACCAGAGGTTGTTCTTGCATGGTCGCAAAAGTACATCTGTTTTCAACTGAAAAAGAAAATATTCGAGTTAAATTGAAATTTGTAATGCGTTCCGTTTTCCGTTTCCCTGATGTAGTTTCCTTCTAGTTGTTCCGTTAGGGTATCGATTAGGTCCAATCCGAAACTGGTTGTTGATTCTGGTTCTGTCCAAACACCGTTATCATGATATTCAAATAATACAGAATTTGATTCCCGACTGATATTGACCTCAATTTTTGATGCCTTTTTATCGGTAAATCCGTGTTTTAGGCTATTGGTTACCAGTTCATTGAAGATCAAAGAAATGGGAACAATGTTCTTAGTTTGAACTTGTTCTATCGTAGATTCTACGCATATTTCCAGATTGTTATCTGAACACATCGTTGAGCAAATATCTTCGGCTAAAGTGATTATGTACGACCGCAAATCGATTTTAGAAAGATCGTTGTTGTGGTACATTTTCTCATGGATCAAGGCCATAGATCGAATTCGTCCGATAGCCTCCTGAAAGTTTTCGTTAACCGATTCGCTTTTAGACTCTGCCGCTTGCAATTTCAATAAGCTGGAAATAATCTGAAGGTTGTTTTTAACACGATGATGAATCTCCTTGAGCAGTATTTCTTTTTGTTGATTCTCCCGTTCATAGCGCTTATTCGTAACGTTATTGTTTTGGCGCATTTTGTGGATAACAAAGGACAAGGCGAGGGCCACGTATACTACGTTGATAATCATCTTATAGTCAACATCTCCAACAGAAGCAGTCTTTTCGACAATCTCGTAATAATCGGCAGTAGAAATATAGACCAGTAGTCCGGAAAGATTAAGGAGCAGCGTGATTACTCCAGCGGTCGTTCCAATCATGAAAAACGTGAAGAAGCCAACCAATATGCACCACATGGCATCTGCAAGAACTCGGGAATCGGCAACGACAAAAATCGCATATTGACAGATGAGCGTTCCAAGTATTGCCGATGTAATTGCAATCAATTTGAATTTTCGAGTTCGGTATAAGTAAATGATATTGAATAATGCAACCAATAAACCAACACCTGAAGATCGCCAACTCGGATCACCAAAAAAGAGGTGCATAACGAGCAACAATAGGAAAATCGGCACCAAAACAAGGCTAACGTTCCAAATCATGTTGAAACGACCGATGTCCCCTATGGATTTGTAGGCTGTAGCAGGAGGTCTAAACGAAATCATTGATGCGTGCAGGTTTGTACGCAATGAATTTAATCAAACTTTGACAAATGTCTTACAGCCGAATGTTTATTCAACGGAAATGTATATGTGTTGAAGCTACAGTTAGTCTTTACCAGATTTTGTTTTAGGTCCTAGAATATATCGGAATCCAATGCTGGAGTACTGATTCGTTAAGCTAAATCTAAGGTAATGTGTGTTTGAATTTTCTTCGGTGTTGCGATTGAAATTGTAATTCAACCCACTAAAATGAGCTGTAATTATCCACTTTGGAGTGATAAAATAATGGAATCCTGGAATAATTCCCGCACCCAGACCAACGCCGTATTGATAGCTTTCTTGATCGTCCAGAATATTCTGATGTTCAAAGTAACTTCCGAGAGATAATACTCCTGTTGTTGTGAAAAATAAATTATTTGTAATAGGGAAGAATCTGGTCATTCTTGCGCCTATTCCAAAGCTATGATTCCTAAATGTTCTATCCGGAAAAAGTTCTTCCGGATATATACTTTTGGTCTGTCGAAAACTATAGTAAGTATTAAATTCTCGTAACCATTTGGAATTTATGAATTTACCGAACTGTGGAGAGATGTTTGCAGTTATAGATTTGCTTTGATTCCATTCCCTTTCGGCATCGTACCAACCAGCAGAGATATTACCTCCGATTGTTCTGGAGTCGGGTACGATTTGGGCATGTAAAGAAGAATTAATGGCAATTGCAAAAAATAACACGAGAAGCGTTTTCATAGTGGTTTTAATTTATTTGTTGAACGTAGTATGAACGTCGTTTTAAATTAAAAATTGCACTATTTCATTTAGGGTTGATTCACAGGGTTTTACTGCTGTTTGAACGGCGTCAATTGACAGGTTAAAACCAACTTCACTATTTGAACGGGAATATTTTGACGGCTATCTCCGTAGCACCTTGACTTCTCCGCCCAAACCAATTTTTATGATTTGAGACAAGGGCTTCATTTTTTCGTTTTGACGCTCTTCCACGATCGCATCTACTTGCTCTAAAATTTCAGTGGGAATATCATCAAATTTCCGGCAGAGCCATCCTTCTCCTGATGGAATTCCTGTTGCTACCAGAGGTTTTCGAATGCTACGAATGAGTTTTAGACAGAGGGAATCCGTTGAAATTCGGAATCCTACGGAGCCATCGTCTCCCAATACTTGAGGGGCGAGTTCTTTTGCAGCAGGATAGATAAGCGTTAACGGTTTCGTGGCAAAATCAACCAAATCGTAGCATACTTCCGGGAAATCAGGAATGTACCGCTCTATCATGGGAAAACCGTCAGCCAGGAGTATCATTCCGTTTGAATTTCCAGTGATTGCTACCAATCGCTTGCAAGCTTCCTCGTCTGCGGCATTACACCCAAGTGCCCAGGTCGTATCTGTTGGATAGAGGATTATCCCTCCATTTCTTAGCGCTTCAATTGCCTTTTCCATCCTTCTTCAATAAATCAGGTCGACGTTTTTGGGTCCGCTCCAAAGCTTTCTCTTCGCGCCAGGCTTCAATCTTTCCGAAATCTCCCGAAAGTAGAACTTCGGGTACTTTCCAGCCATTGTATTCCGGTGGTCGTGTGTAAACCGGAGGAGATAATAAATCATCCTGAAAGCTATCGGTCAAGGCTGAGGTTTCATCGTTGAGTACACCTGGGATCAATCGAACTACGGCGTCTACAAGAACTGCTGCGCCTAATTCTCCGCCGGAAAGAACATATGATCCAATGGAGATTTCACGCGTGATAAAATGCTCACGGATGCGTTCATCCACACCTTTGTAATGACCGCACAAAATCATCAAATTGCCTTTCAAACTGAGTTCATTGGCAATCGATTGCTCTAAAAGCTCACCATCCGGCGTCATGTAAATGATTTCGTCATAATCTCTTTCCGATTGCAACTTTTCAATTACTGCCGCAATAGGTTGAATGGTCATTACCATTCCGGCACCGCCACCGTACTGATAGTCATCGACCTTTTTGTGTTTGTCTTTGGAGTATGCACGGATGTCGTGGACTTCCAATTCCAGATGACCTTTTTCTTGAGCACGCTTCATAATGGAGTCCGAAAATGGTCCCTGAAGCAAATCGGGAAGAATCGTGAGAATGTCAATTCGCATAGGTCAAAATTACGTAATTTCGGATCAGTTAGAACGTACTTATGAAGCATTTACTTTTCGCTTGTTTATTCGGATTCACTTTTACTTCCAATGCGCAGTGGGACGGCAATACATCGCCAACGTATCCCGAATTGATTGAGATTTACAAGGCATTGGATGCCGAACATCTTGAAATTGAAATGTATGAAATGGGACCGAGCGATTACGGATTGCCAATATACGTCGTGTTGATAAATGCTGCTCAGGACTCTACTGATTCTTTCATGAAAGCGCGAAATGAGACCACGATTCTTATCAATAATGCCATTCATCCGGGAGAGCCGGACGGAATCAACGCATGCTTGATTTGGATTAATGATTGGATCGAAAACGGCAAACCTTCCGAAATTCCTACGGTAGCGATTATTCCAGCTTACAACGTTGGGGGGATGATGAATCGATCCAGTACGAGTCGGGCAAATCAGGTAGGACCAGAAGAATATGGTTTCCGTGGGAATGCTCAGAATCTGGATTTGAACCGGGATTTTATCAAAATGGACTCCAAAAACATGCAAACGTTCGCTAAGATTTATCATGCTCTGGACCCGGATGTTTTCATTGATACGCATGTTTCAAATGGGGCAGATTATCAGTACACGATGACCTACATTGCTTCCGTAAAAGAACGCATGGCACCATCACTTGCTTATCTGATGCACGATGAAATGATCCCGCGTCTGCATGAATTATCATTAGAGAAAGGATTTGATTTGACTCCGTATGTTCACACGCGAAAAAGTGTTCCTGAAAACGGAATCGAAGTCTTCAATGACCTTCCGCGATATGCCATGGGGTATGCATCATTATTCAATGCGATTAGTTTCACCACGGAAACACACATGTTAAAGCCATTTCCGCAACGAGTGAAAGCTACGCACGCGTTCTTAACTTCTACCATTGATTGGATGACGGAGAACAAGGAAATCATTGAATTAAACAGAAAAGAAGCGAAAGAATGGGATCTGAACATGTCGACATTCTACTACAATTATCAGCTTCAAAACGACAGTGTTCCAATGCTCTTCAAAGGTTATGAACACTCGTATCCGAAAAGCAAGGTAACTGGAGAACCACGATTGAAATATCACCGCGACAAGCCATTTGAGAAGGAAGTTCCTTACTTCAATCATTATCAAGCACAGGATTCCATCGATATTCCACCGTACTTTTTTGTGGGAGGGCAGTGTGAAGAAGTGATCGAAAGGTTAGTGGCGAACAACGTGCAACTGCGTTTTGCAGATCAGGAAGAGAGAATTTATGCTTCTCAATTCAGAATCACATCCTTTGAAAACGGAAATACGCCTTATGAAGGTCATTTCCTGCATCGAAATGTTGCGTACGATCTGGAAGGAATGTATGTCAATGTGAAACCTGGAGATGTCATTATTCCGATGAATCAACCGAATCGTAGATTTATACTTTCAGTCTTGGTTCCGGACGCTCCAGACAGTTATTTTGCCTGGAATTATTTCGATAGCTACGTACAACAGAAGGAATATTTCTCAGCGTATGTATTTGAGGATGTTGCTGCGAAAATGTTGGAGGAAGATGCTCACTTGAAGAAAGAATTCGAAATAAAAAAGAATAGCGATCCGGAATTTGCGGAATCCACCTGGATGCAATTGTATTTTCTGTATAAACGAAGTCCGTATTACGAACCAACGCACAATTTACTTCCTGTTGGATGCATTAATCCTGTGGAACGTTAGAATTCAATATTCACATCTCGACAAGCTCGATGACCGTTATTCAATATTCAAGATTCTTTATTCATGAATCAACATTCATAATTTAATATTTCCTTCACACAAACATCATCCGAAACAAACCTGTATCAGGCGCTGCAATTGTAATTTTGAGCATGCTAAAAACGATGCTTCGCTATACACCTATCATCATAGGTATACTCCTTGTGTCATGTGGAAAAAATGAGGAGGTTCAACAATCAGAAACTACTGCACAACCTATCTTTAAAGGCTCTGACACTGAGTTTGATATGATCAAAGAGATGAATTCTCAGTTTGCCTTAACCCATTCCAACGAGCAGAAGTTCAAAGTTGAGGGAGGAGGTTCTCAAACGGGAATTGAAGCCTTTATTAATGAGAAGGTTATGGTGGCGAATGCCTCGCGAAAAATGACGGATGATGAAATCTATCGCTGTCGACAAAACGGGTTAGATCCGGTTGAGGTCATTATCGCAATGGACGCAATTGCCATTATTACGCATCCTAGAGCGAGTATTGATAGCCTGTCGGTATTTGAGTTGCGCCAGATTTACAAAGGAGAAATTACCAATTGGAAAGAGGTAGGCGGTGCTGACCAACCGATTCATCTTTATGGTCGCGATTCGCATTCAGGAACGCACGATTACATGCATCGTAAGGTATTCTTTGGAGCCGAGGAAAATAACATTACCCAGTTGGAAACAACGGATGAAGTAATAAAGGCGGTGAAGAATGATCCTCTTGGAATCGGATATGTAGGAATTGGAAGTCTAACGGACCTGAACGGAAAACCGACTGCGGACGTATGGGCAACGTACATTTACATTGAAGGAAACGAAGCGCATTCGCCTTATGAGAAGGAAGCGATCCGAGATGGAGAGTATCCATTGAGTCGACCTTTGTTCCAGTATTACAATGGTATTCCGAAAGGGACGCTAAAGAAGTTTTTGAATTTTACTTTGTCGTACAAAGGACAGGCGATCGTGAAGAAACACGGGTATTTTCCAATCAACGATTTCCACAAGCAGTTAAACGCTTACAAGGGAATTCATCCTGAAGATTAAGAAAACCGACGTTTCAATTTCAAGATTGGATTTTCAATAAATCGGTAACTGAGAGCACTCACAATCGCTGTTAGAACCAGGGAGAGTATAAAGAACAATACAAAATAAATAGGGTTGTTTGTCCAGTTCAATTCTCTGAATATTTGTTGTACGTAGTAAATCACGATACAGTGATACATGTAGAATCCGTAGCTGACCGTTCCAATATGAAATAAGAACGGAACCTTGTCGGCTTTGAAAAAGGAATGGTTTCCAAAGGTTTGATCCAGAATTACATACACGAAGAAGAAACCTAGAATCAGCTTTTCAATCACGATCAAATCGCCCACAAATACTTTACGCGTTCCAAGAATGAGTCCCGCTCCCAAAATGTAAATCAAGACGTTCATCCACTTTGGAATCTCAGAGATCCGATCTTGAAAATTCCAGTGAAAACAAGCATACGCAGCAATTCCTCCCAAAGCAAGATCACTCATCACGGCAAAAGTGTGGTAGTAAAGCGTGTTGAAGCTATCGACATAGAACCATCGAAACACAATGCTGGCTATTGCTAAGACGATCAGATAGGGGAGGAACCCTTTTGCTTTTCGCATAAAAGGAAACATTGCCATCAGAGCAACCCACGCCATGTAAAATTGTTCTTCGATACTTACCGACCAGGTTATCGTAAGCAAATTAACCGCGTCTCTGTAACCGTTTCGAATCTCTTCAATATTGGACAGAAAGAAGGCGTACATCCAACCTGAATTGGTAGTTTCAATTCCGTAAGGAAGGTGCGGATAGATCAAAAATCCGAACCCAACAACGATGAAATATACTGGCCAGATGCGCAGCAAGCGTCTCATGAAAAAGCCAAAAACACCGATCGACCCTTTTGATTTTGCTTCGTGTAAGAGTAAATACGTAATGAGGAATCCACTGAGTACGAAAAACAAGCTCACACCATAATTTCCTTTGCTGAATACCTGAACAGCTATTTGAAAATACTTCGATTGATAAAAATCACCCCAAATCTCATTTCCCAGCAAGAAGGCATGAAAAACAAAAACAGAAAGCGCACCAATCGCACGAAGTCCATTCAGATTCTGGAAGTAAGGGCGTGATAAATTCGAAGTATTCTGTGAGTTCAACGCTCTCTTTGATTAATTTTGCACGCAAATTAGGTAAAATCCCGAAGCATGACGTATGATATAGCAATAATCGGAGGAGGAATAGTTGGAGCTGCAACCCTTTACAAATTGCAACAAAAACATCCGTATAAGAAAATTGTCTTGTTTGAGAAAGAAGCATTGCTCGCTGATCATCAAACAGGTCACAACTCTGGTGTAATTCATTCTGGATTGTACTATACACCGGGATCACTGAAGGCTCAGAACTGTATCAAAGGGCGTAAAGAACTAGTAAAATTCTGTGAGGAACACGGAGTGGATCACGATGTTTGCGGGAAAGTAGTTGTTGCGACGGATGAGTCAGAATTGCCGTACATGGATAAGATTTTTGATACCGGAATGAAAAACGGAATCGAAGGAATTAAGAAACTTACGGGAGAAGAAGTCAAAGAACACGAACCATTTGTTGAATCCATCGGAGGAATTTGGGTTCCTGTAACAGGAATTGTGGATTTCCGGGGAATGACAGCAAAAATGGTAGAGTTGGCATTGCAACTACAACCGGAAAGCAAACTATGTTTGGAACATGAAGTGAAAGATGTTGATTCTTCCGGTGAGACAGCAAAAGTTTTCACGAACAAAGGAGATTACGAAGCACGTTACCTGATTTTCTGTGCGGGTCTTCAGGCGGATCGATTGGCGAAGAAAGACGGCGTAAAATTGAAGGAAAAAGTGGTTGGCTTCCGTGGAGATTACTACGAATTAACCGAGGAAGGAAAGCACAAAGTGAAGAATTTGATTTATCCGGTTCCAAACCCTGATTTCCCATTCTTAGGTGTTCACTTCACACGAATGACGAACGGAGAAATTGAATGTGGACCGAATGCCGTGTTTACATTCAAAAGAGAAGGATACGGTAAAACGGATTTCTCTTTCCGCGATACATGGGATGCCTTGACATACAACGGTACATGGAAATTGTTCTTCAAGAACATGAAGTTCGGAATCAATGAGTACCGACGAGCATTTTCAAAGAAACTATTCCTTAAGACCTTGCAACGTATGATTCCATCGTTGACCATGGATGATATCAAACCGGGACGTTCGGGAGTACGTGCTTTATTGTTGCGCCAGGATGGAGATACTAGAGATGATTTCCGTATTGAATACCATGGAAAATCAATTCACGTTTTGAATGCACCCTCACCAGCAGCCACGGCTTCTTTAGCCATCGGAGGATACATCACGGAGAAGGTTGAAGAGCACTTCGAATTGTAATTCGTACTTCTGGGATTCATCTTTGAGTTTTAGGCGACCACAAAGGCACAAAGATCACAAGGGAATAGTTGTAGTAGTGCGCACAAGTTGATGTCTTTGAGATCATCATCATGTTGCTTCTTCTTGCTCAATGTTGAGCTTGCCGAAACATCGAAATGTACGCTACCCCCATTCAACATTCATAATTCATCATTCAACATTCAATATTCCAATTAAACTCTTCCTTTCTCAGAGAGCAAAATTGCAATAGAACGTGTATTCGGGAATTGCGAGAAGATAATGATCAATGCCACTGTAATCGGTACACTTAGGAGCATTCCTGTGATTCCCCAAAGAGCTCCCCAAACAGCGAGGGAAAGAATAGCAACCAGCGGACTGATGTTTAATGTATTCCCCATCAGACGGGGCTCCACGAAGTTTCCAATGAGGACTGAAATGGATGTCAGCGCGATAATGATGATCAAAAAGCCGGTGAAATCTCCAAACTGCAACAGCGAGAATAGAGCTGGCAAAACGGACGCCAAAATCGGTCCAACGCTCGGAATGAAATTGAACATGAAGATTAAGAATGCCCAGAAAAGCGGAGCATCCAATCCCACAAAGTAGAAGACGAAGAATCCTAGTGTGGCAGTGGAAAGTGCAATGAGTGATTTCAACCCGATGTAGCGTGACATCGTTCGGTCAATTTTCTCTAGGGTTTCCATGTTGCTCTCCGGATGTTCTGATCCTTCGGCAATGAGTAATAATTTGCGTTCAAACAAAGATTCTTCAATCAAAATGAACAGAATGTAGAACACAATCATCACCATATTTCCAAGAATTCCAGAAATAGAATTGATGATTCCTTCCAGGTAGGATCCAGCTTCAAAAGTGTCGATGAAATGCGCCATTTCCGCTTTCAAATCAAATCCGGTTAATGACTGAATTTCTGTGGCAAGAGTTTCCACGTTAGATACGTAATCTACGTAGGAAGCCCCCAAAACCTCAATGTTATAGATCAGGATTCGAGCTGCTGAGAGCAATACCGTAAAAATGACAACGGAAGCCAGTAAAGTCTTGATCCACCGGGGAATATACTTTCTTAAAAAGCCAATTTTGTCGATCAGGTTCCGTGTTTTCTTAACCACAAACCAGATTAGTACGGCAATTACGAACGGTACGATAATCGGTTCTGCAACGATCAATAATAAGATGACCAACGCAGTGATGATAAGGGAATAAGCAACGTTTTGAAGCTTCATGGTTTAAAAGTACAAATAAATCCTACGCAGTTTTGGGATTAAATCTGATCTAATTCGGCTTTCATTAAGAACTCTATACTAGCAAATTTTCCTCGGGCAGTATTAATGTTGTTTTCGATCTGTCTCATTCTTTCGATTGAAGCCGCTCTTCGGAAAATGGCTACGGAGATTCCCACGGAAATAATTCCTAACAAAATGAGGAAAATCATTGGAGCTGGATGAGGCGTTACTTTTACATCAAAAATGCCCGGGATTTCATTGGCTAGTTTCTTGATTTCTTCAGATTTGGAATGTTTAAGAATGTAATTTTTCAATTCTTCAGAGTATTGCGAAAATCGTTCTACATCTCCTTCTTCAGCATTTCTGGAAACTGCATTTTCTGCCTGAATCTGAACATCTTTTAATTGCCGCATTAGTAAATCTTGCATACAGATGTTATTTCTTTAAGGCTAAAAAACGACAGTTGATTTCCACTTTTCCACCCGCCTCTTCTCTAGGAACAATTTCGATGAAGCAGCTGTCTCCGTGCCAATCATTTTTATACGTGAAGTCGAGGTTTTTTCCTTTGACGGCAGCCATGTGTTGAGGTCCCTTTTCACTCGATAGAAAAATGTCAACATTGGAGTTCGCATTGCCGGAAATTTCCAATTCAATTCCAAAAACTTTTCCCTGATCCGGATACTTTCCAAATCGAATAACCTGTTCCTTTTTCAATGAAACAGATCGGTTTTGATCCAAATTATTGAGGTACATAGGACGAATAAACCAGAAATAGCTTATTACAAATAATGCAATGATTATCAGTGAACTAATGATGGTTATTCGAACCGTTTTTGATGACTTCATTTCGTCGTGAGAAAAATATTTCTGGAAAATTGTTTGCGAATTCAAAAACAAATTTAAAAGATTTGTGGAGTCAAAAGCCACGACGGTGGATCTTGATTTATAAAGAAGAGGTGAGAGACAGGCTCTGTGATCCTCTGGCAACCAACTATAAGTGCTGATGGAAACATCAGTATTGGAAAACCGGTGCCAATTCCTGATCCTGACGATGTTGTCGGGAGAATATAAATGAATAGATATGAAAAACGTTCAAAACAATCTTAAGGGAATTTTATCCAGCCGGAACAAATCGTTCTCACTAACATCTTGTTGTTGCTGCTGTTGTATGCGCATGCATCACTAGTTCTCGCATTCTCAATTCTTGATTATCGTGATGCCTCGTAATGAGGTACGCACCCAATTTACATCATTATGCCATTAATTACCTTAGAAAACTTCCGCCTGGAGTGCGGAGAAACCATATCAGAACTTACACTTTCCTACCAAACTTTTGGGAAGTTAAACGAACAGAAAAACAACGTCGTTTGGGTGTGTCACGCACTCACAGCGAACACCGATGTACTGGATTGGTGGAATGGATTGTTCGGTACAAATCATCTTTTCGATCCCAAAAATTACTTCATCATTTGCGTGAATATTCCCGGGTCTTGTTACGGTTCAACCGGACCGATTTCACCTTTGGAAAACAAGCGTCCATTACTAGATAAATTCCCCTTGATTACAGCCAGAGATGCGCAGCGAAGTTTTGAAGCTGTTCGAAAAGCGCTAAAAATCGATCACGTGTATTTGTTGATCGGTGGATCTGTTGGCGGGCAACACGCTTTGGAGTGGAGTATCGAACAACCAGACGTTTTCGAGCACGTTGCTTTGGTTGCTACAAACGCTCAACATTCTCCGTACGGAATTGCGTTTAATGAGAGTCAACGCTTATCGATTCAAGCGGATGCAACTTACGGAAATGGAAATATCAATGGTGGTCGGGACGGATTGAAAGCTGCCCGCAGTATTGCACTCCTGAGCTATCGTTCACCAACAATTTATCGACAAACGCAAGAAGATGAAAACTCGGGGAATCTGGACAATTTCCGTGCTTCCGGCTATCAAAGATATCAGGGAGAAAAACTGGTTCGAAGGTTTAATGCCTACTCGTATGTCAGCCTGACAAAAATGATGGACAGTCACAATGTTGGACGTGGAAGACGAAGCGTTATCGATGCATTACGATTGGTAAAAGCGAAGACATTGGTAGTAGGAATTGGCTCGGATCAATTGTTTCCGCCATCAGAGCAAAAGTATCTGGCGCATCACATTCCTGGAGCAGAGTATGCAGAGATTTCAAGCAGCTACGGACATGATGGATTTCTGGTAGAGACACAGAAATTATCGACCATTCTGGAAGATTTTCTCTTCAACAATTTCAAAAAGCACAAACCGACTGTTTTTCGATCGACTGTGCGAAAACACGAATTAATTCAACGATTAGGATAACCACTTTAAACAAAGAAAAATGAGTAAGAAATTAACAATAGGATTGATTGGATTCGGATGTGTAGGTTCCGGATTGTACGAAGTTTTGAATCAATCCAAATTGATCGATGCGCACATCAAATCGATTGTAGTCAAGGACCAAAACAAGAAGCGTTCAATTCCGCAAGAGAATTTTTCATTTAGCAGAGATGCTGTGTTGAAAGATCCGGAAATCAATCTTGTAGTCGAATTGATTGATGATAGCGAAGCAGCATACGAGATCGTCAAAAGTGCCATTCAAGCGGGAAAAGATGTGGTTACTGCTAACAAAAAGTTGATCGCGGAACATTTACCTGAGTTGTTGGAGCTGACAAAGCAAAATGACGTTTCCCTGCTGTACGAAGGTGCTGTAGCGGGTTCCATTCCTATTCTTCGGAATTTGGAAGAGTATTACAACAACGATTCATTGAGTTCAATTCAGGGGATTGTCAACGGAACGACGAATTACATCCTTACGAAATCAAACGAGGGAATCGATTATGCAACTGCGCTGAAAGATGCTCAGGAACTCGGATTCGCTGAAGCAGATCCTACGCTGGATGTTCAGGGCTACGATTCAAAATTCAAGTTGGCGATTTTGCTGAAACACACTTTTGGGTTGGACGTGGAGCCAGGAGAATTACTAAACATCGGGATTCAGAACATTCGTCCGCAAGACGTAAAATTTGCATTGGAGAAAGGCTATCGCATCAAATTGTTGTCGCGAGCAGAGAAAATCGGAAACGAGGTGGTTGGATTTGTCGCACCACAGTTTATCGATTCAACACATTTCGCGTATGAAGTCAACAATGAGTTCAATGCGGTTATCGTGGAAGGATTGTTCTCGGATAAACAATTATTTATCGGGAAAGGAGCCGGTAGTTATCCAACGGCAAGCGCTGTGCTTTCTGACATTTCCGCCTTGAAATTTGATTACAAATACGAATATCGAAAATCGCAAGAAGTAGAGACAGGATTCAGCAAGGATTTCTATTTGAAAGTATATGCTGGATCGCCTTACAGGGAGCTTTTGGATGAAATTCCATTCTTCTCTGTCGACGAAGTGTATCAAAGCAAAGATTACGCATATCAAACGGGGTGGATTCACTTTGAAGAATTTCAGCAATTGGATCCGAACAGACGTGAGAATTTATCGTTGATCGTTTTGCCTGAAAACCTGTTGAGCTTATCTGCTTTGGAATCCGTAGTGACTGAATTTTCTGAAACTCTGGAATACGCATAATATGGAACCTTTAGCATGGTATATCGCAGGACCTCTCATTGGAATTACCGTTCCCTTGCTCCTTATTCTAAGGGAAAAGCAATTGGGCGTTTCCTCTTCGTTTCGAGTGTTGGGAGCATTTGTTCTACCGAAAGTAGATTATTTCAAATACGATCGAAACAAGGACTTCTGGCAATTGTATTTGGCAGCTGGAATTATTCTGGCTTCAGTAGTGTTGTTCAATTTCACAGGAATTGGTGTTCCCCCTGAATACAATACATCAGGAGAAGCCAGCATACAAGCGTATGATATTTCGTATCTGCCCGCATTTTTTGTGGGAGCTATTTCCGTCGGATTCGGTGCGCGATATGCAAATGGTTGTACCGCCGGGCACTGCATTATGGGGAATTCCCAATTTGCTGTAAGCTCCTTGTTGAGTACAGTATTCTTCTTCGTCGGTGGACTCGTTGCAACGCATTTTATTGTTCCCTTAATCTTCATCTCATGAGAGCAATCATTTACACTTTAATAGGCATTTATTTCGGAGCGGTATTAATCGCGTCGCAAGCATTTCACTGGAACCGGATCAACGAAATGTTCCATTTTGAATCTTTTCACATGTATGGATTGCTTGGTTCGGCAATTGCAACAGGGGCGCTGGGAATTTGGGCAATCAAAAAATTCAAAATCAAAAGCCTCGATGGAATTGAACTAGAGCCAAAGAAGAAGCCGCTACAGCCCGTTGGAAACAGTGTCGGTGGATTGCTCTTCGGACTTGGATGGGGAATAACAGGTGCTTGTACCGCGCCATTGTTCATCGTGGCTGGATTCAACTGGCAAATTGGGTTGGTGAGTATTCTGGGAGCGCTGATCGGTGTGCTTATTTTTGGATTACTAAAAAACAAATTACCAAGATGAAACTAGCTTTTAAAAGATCAGAAAAACCGTTCCAGTTCAACGTTGAAAACGAAGTTGGAGCACAATTAACCATGGATGCAGCCGCGAATATCGGAGGCGCGGACAAAGGATTGCGTCCCATGGAATTAGTGGCTTCCGGAGTAGCTGGTTGTATTGCGATTGACTTACTGTTGATTCTTAAAAAGCAACGACAAGACACGGAAATATTCAATATTGAAATTGAAGCAAACAGAGTGGATGGAATTCCTTCCCCCTTCGAAAATATCCATCTGAAGTTCGAGTTGGCCCCTGAAATCGACGCGACACGATTGACAAAAAACATCCAATTGGTTATTGATAAATATTGCTCCGTGAGCGCATCACTAAAAGAAAACATTGACATCACTTTTGAAATTATACAGAATGAAAAAACCTGAAACACAAGCAATTCGCTTGCAATACGAACGCACTGAGAATAATGAACATTCTGTCCCCCTATACTTAACCAGCAGCTACGTTTTCGATGATGCCGAAGACATGCGCTCTCAATTTGCCGAGGAGAAAGAAGGACATGTCTATTCCCGGTATGCCAATCCAAATGTAGAAGAGTTGATTCAGAAATTAGCAGCTTTGGAAGGATCGGAATCCGGATGGGTAACAGCAACGGGGATGGCAGCAGTTTTCTCATTTTTCGGAGCAATTTTGGAATCTGGGGATCACGTAGTTTCCAGTAGATCGGTATTTGGATCAACGCACAAACTGTTCACGGAAATTTTTCCGAAATGGGGTATTGAAACTACCTACGTAGATTTCGACGATTACGAAGGGTTCGAGGAAGCAATTCGTCCCGGCACAAAGATTTTATACGTGGAAACACCCAGCAATCCTGCACTGGATATAATTGATTTGGAAAGGTTGGGCAAGATTGCCGCGGCAAATAATCTCCTTTTCGCGGTAGACAATTGTTTCGCTACGCCTTATCTGCAACAGCCCTTGAAACACGGTGCTCATGTTTCCATTCACTCAGCCACAAAGTACATCGATGGTCAGGGAAGAACTCTGGGAGGAGCAATTCTGGCAAGTGATGAAATCATTTCGAAAGTAAGAGCCTTCGCGCGTCATTCGGGTCCAGCAATTAGTCCATTCAACGCCTGGACGTTAAGCAAATCATTGGAAACATTGCACGTTCGCATGGATCGCCATTGTGATAACGCTTTGGAAATTGCAAAACGTCTGGAGGAACATTCCGCCGTGGTATCTGTAAAATATCCGTTTTTGCCATCGCACCCACATTTCGAGATCGCACAGAAACAAATGAAATCGGGCGGAGGGATCGTTACTTTTCAGTTGAAATCAGGACTGGAAGGAGGTCGAAAGTTCCTCGATTCCTTGAAGATGTTTTCACTAACGGCAAACCTCGGAGATGTAAGAAGCATTGCTACGCATCCGGCATCAACAACGCATTCAAAATTGACTCCTGAACAACGCGCAGATGTTGGAATTTCTGATGGTTTGGTACGATTATCTATTGGACTAGAACACGTCGATGATATCTGGGAAGATTTGGAAATGGCTTTAAATGAAGCCAGTAAAGTAATTTTCGATTCCAATCATTCTTTGGTAAATTCCTGACAGAAGTCATATCATTTACACATAACTTCACTTACTTTCGTGAACACTAAAGCTTGAAGTATGCGAATCAAATTTGTAGCGTTATCTGCACTCTTGTTCATGATTGGTTCTTGCCAGGAGGAACAGGAAGGATACGTAGTCAAGAAAGATACCATCGTTGAATCAGTATATTCCAGTGTTGTTATTGAGCCCGACGAATTGTACCGTGTCAATGCGCTGAATTCCGGTTATATAGACGAATTACTTGTTAATGTGGGGGATTCTGTTTTTCCAAACGATGTCTTGTTTGCAGTGCGTGATGTGCAATCCAGTTCCACCGCGTCGAATGCACGCTTATCTCTGGATATTGCCAGAAGCAATTACAATGGAGAAGTCAACTTATTGAATGACCTCAAGATTGAAATCAACGATGCACGTCTCAAGATGCGCACAGATTCCATCAATCACAACAAAAACATTGAGTTGCACCGAAAAGGACTGCTGAACGATACGGAATTTGCACAAAGCGAAGTAATGTATTCGTCTTCGAAAACGCGCTATCGTCTACTGAAAAACCGACTTGCTCGTACCGAAAGCGATTTGAGAACTGCGCTAAACCAGGCGGAGAACAATTACGTAAGTAGCCTTTCCAGATCCAATGATGCACTAGTAAGAAACAGATTATCTGGTGTGGTATATGATCTCTTCAAAGAAACGGGTGAATTTGTTTCAGTACAGGAACCAGTAATGATTGTTGGGTCGTCGGAAAGATTTGTACTCAAGATGAAAATTGATGAGGTCGACATCACAAAAGTGGCAATGGGACAGGAGATCATTGTTTCGTTGGAAGCATACAAGAATCAGGTGTTTAAAGGAATCGTAAGTCATATCTCACCGAAATTGGATGCGCAAACACAGACTTTCGAAGTAGAGGGAGTCTTCACGGAAAATCCACCAAAATTATTCATGGGGCTTTCTGGTGAAGGCAACATCGTCGTGGACAAGCGTGAGAATGTGGTTGTGATCCCATTGGAATATCTGATTGATAATCAATACGTGCTTACGGAGGATGGTAGAAAACGCGTAAAAACAGGGGTAAGAAGCCTGAGTCATGTAGAGATTATTTCCGGTATAAAACCAGGAACTAAAATTTTGAAGGAGGAATGAAATTAGGAGTCATTCTTTCCATATCAAAAACACATCTGGTTTCCAGAAAAAAGCAAACTTCCGTAGCTGCATTGGGGGTAACGTTTGGGATTGGGGCGTACATCATCATGATGAGCTTCATGACTGGATTAAATGGTCTTTTGGATGGACTGGTTTTGAATCGTACTCCGCACGTTCGTTTGTACAATGAAATTGAACCAAGCGATCAACAACCGATTCAGAATGCCGCTGAATACAAGGATTATCAACAAATCGTTCATTCTGTGAAACCCAAGCAAAGTCAGGAACGCATTCATAATTCATTGGCTATAATTTCCTTCTTGAAAAAGCAGAAGTACGTGCGTGGGGTTACGCCTGTTGTACGTTCGCAAGGGTTTTATCTCGCTGGATCTACACGCTTGAGCGCCTCATTGCAAGGGGTCGATGTAATGAAGGAAGTAGAATTGTACAATCTGGATGATTACATCGTAGAGGGAGATGCTCAAAGTCTGGCAACGAATGAAAATTCCATTTTGCTTGGTAAGGGTGCTGCGGAAGTGCTATCAGTATCGATTGGCGATGTTGTTCAGGTTACAAACGTCACAGGAGATATATTTCCATTAAAAGTTGTCGGGTTTTATCAAAGTGGTCTTGCTGATATTGATAAAGTGCAAAGCTATGTGAACTTGAAAACGGCACAACGATTGAGAGGTGAATCTGTCCACTTCATTACCGATATCAATATCAAACTGCATCGAATGGAAGATGCTCCCAAAGTAGCGAAAGACCTGGAGAAATTGTTCGATATAAAAGCGGTGACAATTCAAGAGGCAAATGCACAATTTGAAACAGGTTCATTCATTAGGAATCTGATTTCATATGCTGTTTCCATTACGCTTCTGATTGTTGCAGGATTTGGAATTTACAACATTCTGAATATGCTTATTTATGAGAAAATGAACGATATAGCCATTCTGAAAGCAACCGGTTTTTCAGGCAAAGACGTTCGACTAATCTTTCTGAGTCAAGCTATATTGATTGGTCTTCTTGGAGGATTATTAGGGCTGCTTTTAGGGTATGGTGTATCTGTAATGATTAGTAACATCCCTTTTGATACTGAAGCACTTCCAACGATAAAAACGTACCCAATAAATTTCGATCCGATGTTTTACGTCATAGGAATTGTTTTTGCACTTATTTCGACCTTCCTCGCAGGATATTTACCGTCGAGAAAAGCGCAAAAAATTGACCCTGTGGAAATTATTCGAGGACAATAATTATGTCAAAAGCACTAGAAGCAAGAAATATAAATAAGTACTTCCGAAAGCCAACGGAATTCCATGTTTTGAAAGACATCTCTTTCGGAATCGATCATGGAGAATTCGTTTCTATCATGGGGAAGTCGGGATGTGGTAAATCGACATTGCTCTACATCTTATCCACCATGGATACAGACTACGACGGTGAACTCTACATTAACGACGAATTGCTGACAAACAAATCGTCAGATCAATTATCCATGATTCGAAACGAGAAAATTGGCTTCGTTTTTCAGTTTCATTACCTGCTTTCCGAGTTTACCGTATTGGATAACGTGATGCTTCCTGCCAAGAAGTTAGGTCGAAAATCTCATCAGGAAATTGAACACGACGCCATGTCGAAATTGGAATTGTTAGGCATTCAAGATCAGGCATTGAAACTTTCCAGCAGAATCTCCGGTGGACAGAAACAGCGAGTAGCCATTGCCCGAGCGCTGATCAATGATCCGATGATTATCATGGGAGATGAACCAACCGGAAACCTCGATAGTAAAAATTCGGACAATGTATTCGATATCTTCAAGTCTTTATCGGAAGATCAGAAGCTTTCCTTATTGGTGGTAACGCATGACAAAGATTTTGCCGATCGCACGGATCGTATCATCACGATGGGCGATGGGAGGATTATTTAGGTCATTTATTCATTATTCATTATTCATTATTCAATATTCAATATTCCAAATTCAACATTCCTAATTCATAACTCACATCTCGGCAGGCACGATGACCGTTACTCATCCTTCAACTTTCAACCTTCCACCTTCAACTTTCCACTTTCTACCTTCTACCAAACTCTACCTTCCACTTTCCACCAAATTCAACATTCATAACTCATAACTCATAATTCAATATTCCTTATTCATAATTCAAAAGTTATCTTTGTCAAAAAAACACACTAGATGTCACAAGAAATTGAAGCAGTAAGCTACTGCGTAGGAATGAGTTTAGGAGGAAGTCTTCTACAGCAAAACTTAGAAGGACTGTCTCCGGAGATTATCGCAGAAGCGATCAACGATGCATTCCAGGGAAAGCAAATGAAATACACTCCAGACGAAGCAAATGCTATCATTCAGAAATACCTAACTGGAATTAGTGAGCAGAAGTTTGGAAAGAACAAAGAAGAAGGAGCAGCATTTTTGGCAGAAAACGCAAAGAAAGAAGGCGTAACTGTTACAGAAAGCGGATTGCAATATGAAGTAATTGAAGCTGGAGAAGGAGACAAGCCAGGTCCATCAACACAAGTTACCGTACACTACCACGGAACACTTATCGATGGAACTGTATTCGATAGCTCTGTTCAGCGTGGAGAACCAGCTACATTCGGTGTAAGCCAGGTGATCAAAGGTTGGACGGAAGCGCTTCAGTTGATGCCAAAAGGAGCAAAATACCGTTTGTACATTCCTGAGGAATTGGCATACGGTGCATCTCCGCACCCAGGTGGACCAATTGAGCCGCACATGGCATTGATTTTCGATGTAGAATTATTAGAAATGAACTAATGAAGTATCTATTTATGATGGCGTTGCTTGCGTTCACAGTTGTGGCGTGTGGTAACGACAAAGAAGATGATGGCAAGAAGAAAGAAGAAAAGCCCGTTGAGCTAAAAACGGACAAAGACAAATGGTCTTACTTCATGGGCTATCAGGCGGGGAGCCCGTTGATGAGCGCACAGAACCCGAACAAATCTCAGTTCGCACAACAGAAAGCGGAATTCATTCAAGGATTCAACGATGGTTACCGTGAATTGTCGAATGATGAGAAATCAGCTTGTTACCAAACGATTCAGGCGATGATGGGAGCCGGAGCTCAGGATGGATCAACCTTTGATGCTTCAAAAGCGAAAGAAGGATGTAAGTGTATCGGTCTTTTGACTGCTAACGATGCTTACAAACGATTCGAACCTTATGGAGCTACTTTGTTCATTAACGTTGAGCAAATGGCAGCTGGATTCAGCGATGGTGTTAACGAGAAACCAAAGCGTGTATCTGATGAGGATTTCCAGGGGTTACAATCTAGTTTCAATGCTGAAGCAGAACGCCTAAGATCAGAAAAGATGGCGAAAACGGAAGCGGAATTCAAGCCTCGCTGGGATGAAATCAAAGCGATCGAAGGAATCCAGGAATTGGATAAAGGAATCTATTTGGAAACTATCAAGCAGGGAACAGGTGGAAAACCATCTATCGGTGAGGATATAGAAGCAAGTTACGTATTGCGTCAATTTGATGGAAACGTGAAAGAAACTTCGGAAAAATTACCAGATGGAAAGTTCCAGGCAAATCTTGCTCCGGGAAGCCTGATCGAAGGATGGGTAATCGGATTCCAATCTATGCAAGTAGGAGGGAAGTACCGTTTGTACGTTCCTTCTGCAAGTGCTTATGGACTTGAGCCTTTGGATTTCGAAATTGAGTTCTTCCAGAAAGGACCAGGCGGAACATTAGCACAACCAAGAGTACGCTAAGAACTATTTTAGCATAAATATTTAAAGCCCCCGATCACTGAGGTTCTCGAAGTGGAGGGGCTTTTTTTTGCCTTAAATTTTACCCGATCGGGAAGAAGAAATTGATTCGATAAATGATCGGAAGCAATACGTTTTGTGAGTTACGCATCGAATATTGCGTTCGAATTGGCGAGTTAGGATGATCAATCACATCGTAAAGAATCCCAAGATTTAAACGCCACTTTTCGTTAAATTCCATGGAATAACCTCCCCCGACGAAAAGATTCGGCGACCAGTTTCCTCCATTTGTCAAAACAACATTCCCTGAAAGTGGAGAACGCAAAAATTCAGCTTCAGCTCCAACAAATAAAAGATTGAAAAAACGTGCATGAATAAAGCCTCCACCTCCGTAAACGTTGAATCCGCCTGTTGTTGGTGACGAAGTATTCAATCCTGCCTGAAACCACGAACGTTGATATCGTAGCGATGGTCCGGCAATGAAATATTCCCCGAATTTCCATCCGTATTTAACGCCAAGTCCAAAGGATCCTCCGAGATTAGAAGCACCAAAAGTTCCTTCCAAACCAAGCTCTGTACCCTCAGAAGATTGGGCATTAGAAGTAAAAGAACAAAGAATACAAAGGACAAAAAGAAATCGTTTCATGCTGTAATTTTAATTCAAATATACGGCATTTCGAAGAAGACGAATTCATGCACAATTGTGACTCATAAAACAAAGGTTCTTCTATCTTTGAAGAAAACAAACCTTACGATATGCAACTCCTGGATGGTAAAGCAACGGCAGAAGCAATTCGCGCCGAACTCAGAAAAGCAGTAGAAGAAAGAAAAGCTAACGGAAAGAAGATTCCACATTTGGCAGCCGTACTTGTCGGGAGCGATGGTGGTTCTTTGACTTACGTGAATGCCAAGGTTAAAGCGTGCGACGAAATTGGCTTCGAAAGCACATTGATTCAATATGAATCGGATATTTCGGAAGAAGCACTTCTTTACAAGGTAAACGAATTGAATAATGATCCTGAAATCGACGGTTTCATTGTTCAGCTTCCTTTACCGGACCACATCGATGAGTTGAAAGTAACGGAAGCAATTGACCCGAAAAAAGATGTCGATGGATTCCATCCAATGAACCTTGGGAACATGGTGCTTTCATTGCCAGGATTCTTGCCGGCGACACCAGCGGGGATTATGGAATTGTTGAAACGAAATAACATCGAAACATCAGGAAAGAACTGTGTAATTATCGGAAGAAGTAATATCGTTGGAACACCACTTTCCATCATGTTGAGTCGAAATAGCAACCCGGGGAACTGTACTGTGACCTTGACGCATAGTCGTACTGCCAATCTTCCGGAAGTTGTAAAACAAGCAGATATTATCATCGCGGCAATCGGTCGACCGGAATTCGTAACAGCGGATATGGTCAAAGAAGGAGCCGTAATCGTTGATGTGGGGACAACACGCGTTCCAGATGCTTCGAAAAAGCGCGGTTGGGCGTTGAAGGGAGATGTGAAATTCGATGAGGTAGCACCAAAATGTTCGTATATCACGCCAGTTCCTGGTGGAGTAGGACCAATGACAATTGCTTCATTGATGATCAACACGCTTCGCGCAATGGATTTGAACAATAAATAAAAACGAAATAGGGATAACAACCCTGTTCACTGTCATAACATAAACAACAAACAAGTAGAAATGAAAAAGTTATTTAACCTGAACTTATTGATCGCCCTGGCAGTTGTATTCGCATCTTGTGGTACAAACAACAACGTTGTAAATAACCGCTTAATTTCAAAGAGAAAGTACAACAAAGGGTTCCACATTAACCGAAAAGGAAACATGAAGTCTTCTCGTGTGGAGAAAGAAGAAGAGAGTGTGGCTTTTGAAGATGTAAAATCAACAAAAAAGAATCAAGGAAAAGCTAATTACGCCTCAACTCGAACGCAAGATCAAGCGAAAGTTGAAACTACTTCCAACGAAACAGATAAAGAGGAAGTTGTAGTAAAACAGCAAACATCAACAAACAAGTCTGTTCACAGAGGGCAGGTTGAAGATTTCGTAAACGATGAAGAAGTTCCGTTCGGGGAAGCACAGGCACCCGAGGATACAGAATCAAGTGATGATTTGTCGTCTTCTGATGAACGAATGACTACAAAAGAAGCGAAGAAAGCACGATACAAGAAAGCTAAACGCGCATCAAATTCTGATGTAATGACAATTCTATTGGTGATTTTAGCACTTTTTATTGCTCCGTTGGCAGTAGGTATTTACGAAGGAATTACGACACGTTTCTGGATCACCTTGATCTTGTGGTTGGTTGGAATCGGAGTAGGATTCTGGCTATTAGGCGGAGCTTTGGCATGGTTATGTGGTTTGGCTGCGGCTATTTATGCCATTCTCATTGTGCTTGGAGTGATATAGAATCGATAAGAGATACAAATTGGAAAGGGTCGCGGTTTAAACGCGACCTTTTTTTTGTTCCTATCTTTGTCTTAAGATAAAAAGTTTTGATGTATACCGACCTTCTTGACGACCATCTCAAAAACAAAGCAGAGCGGGAAAAGTACGTTCGAAAAATCAAGAAGAAGCGTCCAAAGAATCTTGATCACGTCTTTCACGAAGCTCACGATAAGGCATTTGAAGATATCGATTGTTTGAAGTGCGCAAATTGCTGCAAAACAACCAGTCCCATTTTTCGCGACGTAGATATCCAACGAATTTCAAAGAAACTGAAAATGTCTTCCCAGGATTTTGAGAAATCCTATTTGAATAAGGACGAGGATGGAGACTGGGTGTTACAATCTTCTCCATGCACCTTTCTGCAACCCGACAGCACTTGTTTTATCTACGATATTCGACCTCAAGCCTGCCGGGAATATCCTCACACAGATCGAAAGCGCATCATTCAGATCATGGATTTGACGCTCAAAAACGCTGAAATATGTCCGGCAGTGAGTAAGATTCTGGGAAATGTGATGATTGACCTACCGTAAAAGCAAACCATTTTTTCAGTATTTTCGTCTACGTACCAAGCAGACCAAACTGAGACTATGAAAACGATACTACGTTGCATCCTGGTTTTACTAGGATTTTTCTTTATTTCAGATGCTCAAGCACAACGTGCGAAAGACGGTAGTTACACAGTTACCGGAGCAACTGAGGTTCTCAATACATACACCAACCTTACAGTCAACGCTACAGCTTCGAATACTTCTATTACGGTGGCAAATAATGCCATGACAGGAGGAGCTTTTGGAGCTACGCCGCTACAACAAGGTGATTTAATTCTGATTGTCCAAATGCACGGGGCTACAGTAGATGTGAACTTCTTCCCGGCACTAGCTGGTTGGGGAGATTATACCTGGCCACAATCATATTTCGATGTAGGATTCGGTACAACACCGGAAACGTTCGGTCAGGTTACGGCATACAATAACGCTGGTAGATACGAACGTGCAGAAGTTTTAAGTACTTCAGGAGGAGGTGTTATTAACCTTACTTGTGGTTTAACATACTCATATTCTTCCGCAGACGAAGTTCAGATTGTTCGTATTCCTCGCTTTGATGATTTAACAGTAAATGGTGCCGCTTCAATCGTGCCAACACTTTGGGACGGAACAACCGGAGGAGTCGTTGCATTGGAAGTAGATGGTACTTTAACAATTAATGCAGCAGGGACAATTTCTGCTTCAGGATATGGATTCCGTGGAGGTCAGGTTGATAATGATTTTACTCCAGGAGCTGCCAATACAGGCGGACAGGGTAGCGATCGTTTCTTAGGTTCTCCTTCTGGATTTGAAGGCTCAGAGAAAGGGGAGAGTATCCATGGATACCACGTAGAATATGACGCAATTTTCTCCAGATATGGAGTGTCCGGTATCGCCAATGGCGGTGGTGGAGGTGGATTCGTTAACTCCGGTGGTGGAGGTGGATCCAATGCTGAAGTGGGCGCGGGTGCTTTCAATGCTCGCGGGAATCCGGTTCCGGGATATGTTGCTGCGTATGCACAAGACGCATCGATAACAGCATCCAGTGGTGCTGGTCAGGGAGGTTATTCACTTTCTCAAAGTAACCAAAATGCCAACTTCACAGGACCAAACAATGCTGCCTGGGGTGGTGATGGACGAAAAAACGCTGGTGGTTGGGGAGGTCATCCCTTAACATACGACGCTGGTCGCATCTTCTTCGGAGGAGGTGGTGGAGCTGGAGACCAGGATTCTGGCGAAGGTGGTGACGGTGGTCGCGGTGGAGGAATCGTGTACATCGTGAACTACGGAACAATCGCCGGAGACGGTTTGATTTCAGCAAATGGAGGCGCTGGTGAAAATTCCAACCCAACCAATGATCCACTTGGATTTAACGCATTCCAGGGGAATGATGGAGCCGGTGGAGGTGGAGGAGCAGGAACGGTGTACATCGAAAACGCTGCTGCCATTCCGGGAACAATTGATATTGATGCAATTGGTGGTGATGGAGGAAACCAGAACCTTGAGGTAAACACTTTCCAGCAAAATGAAGCTGGTGGACCTGGTGGATCAGGATCTGGTGGTATTATTCGCTATTCTAGTGGTGCACCAACGACTTCAGTGGTTTCAGGAACTGCAGGTACTACAACTTCAACTCAACTAACGGAGTTCCCTCCAAATGGAGCAACAAACGGTTCCTCAGGAGATGCTTTGACAACAGCACCATATTATGATTTAATTCCAAACGATGTAACTATTTGTGCTGGTCAAATGGCTTCACCAAGTGTTACAGTTCAAGGTTCTTATACAGGAACGTTGAATTGGTATACAGCGCAATATGGAGGTTCATTAATCGCAGGACAGACAAACCAATTAACATACAATGTATCACCTGGAACGACTACTACTTATTGGGTTGGAGTGTGTCCGGGTACATTCCGTGTTCCGGTAACGGTGACAGTTCAAGCCTCACCGAACTTGGTTACTACAGATCCGGCTGCAGTTTGTGCACCGAATACAGTAGATATTACATTGCCTGCGGTAACAGCGGGAAGTGATGCTGGAACATTAACGTATTGGCAAGATAACGGAGCTACCATTTCTCAAGGGACTCCAACAGCTGTAGGTGCGGGATGGCACTATATTCAATTAGATATCGGTGGTGGATGTACGGCTCTCGATTCTGTACTCGTGACAGTAAATCCATTGGATGATGCATCTTTTACTTCAGGTGATTACTGTGAAAGTAGTGTGAATACCATTTCTGGGGTTGCAACTCCGGGAGGAACATTTACTATTCAATCACAAACTGGTTCTGGTGGTGTGACTATCGCCGCAGGAACGGGAATCTTGTCGAATGGAGTCGCAGGAGATCAAGTAACCATTGAGTATACAACAGCCGGACCTTGTCCTAATTCAAGTACGCAAGTGGTGAACGTATTGCCAGATGACGATGCTTCCTTTACTTCAGGAGATTTCTGTGTGTCATCAGTGAATACCATTTCAGGTGTGGCAACACCTGGAGGAACGTTCTCAATTGCCTCACAAACAGGTTCTGGAGGTGTAACAATTAACGCAGGAACCGGAATTCTATCCAACTATTTTGCAGGAGATCAGGTAACGATTCAGTACACAACACCGGCAGGTCCTTGTCAGGGAACCAGCACTCAAGTGGTGAATGTTACCAACCTTGATGATGCTTCTTTCACATCTTCCGATTTCTGTGCAAGTGCAGTGAACACAATTTCTGGGGTTGCAACTCCAGGAGGAACATTTACCATTCAGTCACAAACTGGATCAGGAGGTGTTACAATTAATGCCGGTACGGGTGTTTTAGCCAACTACGTTGCAGGAGATCAGGTAACTATTGAATACACTACTCCAGCAGGAGGATGTCAGAATTCAAGTACGCAGGTCGTGAACGTATTGAGCCTGGACGATGCTTCATTTACAAGTGCTGATTACTGTGTTGGAGGCTCCAATACGATTTCAGCAGTGGCAACTCCAGGAGGAACATTTGCTATTCAATCACAAACTGGTTCAGGATTGGTAACCATTGCAGCGGGAACAGGAATTCTGTCTGGTGGAGTAGCTGGAGATCAAATTACCATTGAATACACAACACCAGCAGGTGGATGTCCGAATACAAGTACGCAGGTTGTAAACATTCTTCCTTTGGATGATGCAACATTTGTATCAAACGATTTCTGTGCTAGTGCGGTAAACATTATCTCTGGGGTGGTAACTCCGGGAGGAACATTTACCATTCAGTCGCAAACGGGGTCAGGAGGTGTTACGATTAACGCTGGAACAGGTGTCTTAGCGAACTACATTGCTGGTGATCAGATTACTATTGAATACACAACGGCAGGACCTTGTCCAAATTCAAGTACAGTAGTTGTAAACGTTACCAACCTTGATGATGCTTCATTCACAACTTCTGATTTCTGTGCAAGTGCAGTAAATACTGTATCTGGCATCGCAACTCCAGGAGGAACATTTACGATTCAGTCGCAAACTGGATCAGGAGGTGTTACGATTAATGCTGGAACGGGTGTCTTAGCGAATTACGTTGCGGGAGATCAGGTTACTATTCAATACACTACTCCAGCAGGAGGATGTCAGAATTCAAGTACGCAAGTGGTGAATGTTCTTGGATTGGACGATGCATCTTTCACTTCAGCAGATTACTGTGAAGGTGGAGCAAATACGATTTCAGCAGTGGCAACCCCTGGAGGAACATTTACCATTCAATCGCAAACTGGTTCAGGGTTGGTAACTATTGCGGCAGGAACAGGAATTTTATCTGGTGGTGTAGCAGGAGATCAAATTACTATCGAATACACAACGCCAGCGGGTGGATGTCCAAATTCAAGTACGCAAGTCGTAAATATCTTACCGCTTGATGATGCTTCGTTTACTTCTATTGATTTCTGTGCAAGTGCAGTGAATACTATTTCCGGTGTAGCAACGCCAGGAGGAACGTTCTCGATCGCATCACAAACTGGATCAGGAGGTGTTACAATTAACGCTGGAACAGGTGTCTTGGCGAATTACTTTGCAGGAGATCAGGTTACGATTCAATACACAACCGCAGGAGCTTGCCCAAACTCAAGTACGCAAGTGGTGAACGTAACGAATTTGGATGATGCGTCCTTTACAACTTCTGATTTCTGTGCTAGTGCAGTGAACACGGTTTCTGGTATTGCAACAGCAGGAGGAACATTTACGATCCAATCGCAAACTGGTTCGGGAGGTGTTACAATTAACTCGGGAACAGGTGTTTTAGCGAACTATTTTGCAGGAGATCAGGTAACTATTGAATACACGACTCCGGCAGGAGGATGTCAGAACTCAAGTACAGTTGTCGTGAACGTTCTTGCGTTGGATGATGCTTCGTTCAACTATGCATCTGCTGCATACTGTGTCGATGATGTAGATCCTACACCAACTATTACTGGATTGGCAGGAGGAACGTTCAGTTCTACAGCAGGACTATCTATCAATACTGGAACAGGAGAAATTGATGTGAGTGCATCTACTCCCGGTGCTTATACAGTTACATATACAACTGCAGGACCTTGTCCAAACTCAAGTAACGTAGCAGTTACCATAAATGACTTGCCAGTAATTTCAGCGGTTTCACCAGTGGATATCTGTGAACCGAATGATGCTATTTTGGATGCGACTGCACCAGGTGCGGGTTACACATTCGAATTCTTCGATCCGGGAATGGTATCTCTAGGTACTGGAGTTGTTGTTGGAAGTAATTCAACATTAGCAGTTTCTGGATTAACAGCAGGAACATACAATTACAGTGTAACAATCACAGATCCGTTGACAGGATGTTCTTCATCAGCGACAATTGTTGCGAACGTGACGGCTCAGGACGACGCATCATATAGCTACGCTTCGGCTGCATACTGTCAGGAAGGAGTTGATCCAACGCCAACTATCACAGGATTGGCAGGAGGAACGTTCAGTTCTACCGCAGGATTGTCCATCAATACTGGAACTGGAGAAATTGATCTAAGTGCATCTACTCCGGGAGCTTACACTGTTACGTACACAACGGCAGGACCATGTCCGAATTCAAGTGATGTTTCGATTACTATCAACGCGACTCCAACTATCAGTGGACCGACATCTGTTTGTCCGGGAGCTACTGCTTCATTAACTGGTTCAGGTACTCCGGATGCTGTTACTCCCTGGACATCTTCAAGCGCTGGGGTGGCAACGGTTGACAACGCCGGAACAGTCACAGGTATTGTCGCGGGATCAACTACGATCACTTATTTGGATGCCAATGGATGTTCAACTACGTACACGGTTACTGTAACAGCTGCACCAGTATTAGACGCTGTAGCAAATGCAACTTCTTGTGATAGCGTTCAATTAGGAGCGATTACAGGAACTGGATTAACAGGCAACGAAGCGTACTACTCAGGAACAGGTGGAACAGGAACGCAATATGCGGCGGGCGATTGGATTACTTCATCCATGACGATGTATGTAAATGACATGAGCAATCCGTGTACAATCGAACAAAGCTTTACGATTACGGTGAATCCATCACCAACAATTTCCGGTGGAACTGCGGTTTGTGAAACGAGCGTTTTAGCACTTTCAGGTACAGGAACACCAGATCCGGTTACGCCTTGGACTTCTTCAAACACTGGAGTTGCTACTGTGGATAACATCGGAAACGTGACAGGTGTGGCGGCAGGTACTGCTGACATCACTTATATAGATGATAATGGTTGTACGGATGTAGTTACAATCACCGTGAACGCAACGCCTACAATTTCTGGAAACGCTCCAATTTGTGTGGCAGCTACGAATACATTAACTGGATCAGGAACTCCGGATGCAACAACTCCATGGGCTTCTTCAGATCCAACTGTAGCGACAATCGATAATGCGGGAATTGTAACAGCGGTTGGTGCAGGTACTACAACAATTACTTATTTGGATGCTAATGGTTGTTCAACAACAGAAGTTGTTACAGTGAATGCAGCTCCAAACCTTGTGATTACAGATCCGGCTGCAGAATGTGATCCGGCAACAGTTGATATTACAGCAGCTGCGGTAACAGCAGGTAGTGATCCGGGAGCCTTGACTTACTGGACAGATAACACTGCAACTACCACTTTACCTACAGCGAATGCAATCGGTACAACAAATACGTATTTCATCCAGTTGGATGATGGAAACTGTACGAGCATCCAACCGGTAAACGTTACGGTCAATCCAATGCCAACGATTGCTTTAACAGACCCTGCGGCGGTGTGTGATCCTTCATTGGTTGATTTGACAGATGCAGCGGTAACTGCAGGTAGTGATCCGGGAACATTTACATATTTCGATGGAATGGGAACAGCCGTTCCAACACCGACAGCTGTAGGGTCAGGAACATACTTTATTACGATTACAGATGGCAACGGATGTCAGAACGCAGGTCAGGTGACAGCAACGGTAAATTCAACACCGAACCTGGTAGTTACCGATCCAGCTTCGGTTTGTGAACCAAACGCAATTGACTTGACAGCTGCAGCTGTTACAGCGGGTAGTGATCCTGGAACATTGACGTATTGGTCGGATGCTGGAGCAACTACAACGGTGGCAACGCCGACTGGAGTAACATCAGGAATGTATTACATCCAATTGGAAGACGGAAATGGTTGTACTGCCATAGAATCGGTAACTGCAACAGTAGATCCACTGGATGATGCATCGTTCTTCCTGACACCAACTTGTGATGGTGCTACGGCAACCTTAACAGGTACTACTGGAGGAACATTCTCCTTGTTGTCAGCGACTTCTGCAACGATTGATCCTGCAACAGGAACAGTGACTGGAGCTTCTTACAACGAAACTTTGGATATTGAATATGCAACGACGGGAATCTGTCCGAACAATTCGGTTGAAATGGTTGTAGTGGACGATTGTACTCCTGATGAATTGATTATCCCAACTGCATTTACTCCAGGATCTGACGGCGCTCACGATTCATGGGAAATCGTTGGATTGGATAATTTGTATCCAAACAACAGAGTAACGATTTACAACCGTTGGGGGAACAAAGTATTTGAGCACAGTTCTAGTTCAAGTAATCCGTATAGCAGTAACATGTGGGATGGTACATTTAACGGTGCACAATTGCCGGTAGCTTCGTATTACTACATTATCGAAACAAATGATGCAAGTAGTACAGAGAAGTATGAAGGTACAGTAACGATCTTACAATAATACATTGTAAATTTGCGTTCATATTGAACCGCATTACTCACTATGAATGAGACAATAAACACAGTCGCACAAAAGATTCGAGCGCTCTTCAAAGAGACGCATGATGGCTTGGTGACCAATGAGAATCGCAAGATTCTGGTGTCTCATAACGGTACATTTTCTCAAGAACTTGTCGGGTCCCTCTCAAATGGGGTGGAAGAACTTTTGGTTTCCAAAGGAGATAAGCGCATTGTCATCAAGCGAATGTTCTCCATTTTATTGGAAGGACTTCAGAACATCCGACTACATGGTCAGCAAGATGAAAAAGGAGAGCAACTGGCTTTTCTGGTAATCGCCGCTAACGAAGATTCCTACAAGATTCACATGGCAAATATTGTTGAGAACTCCGAAGTGAGTAAAATCGAATCCTATCTTTTAGAGCTCAATGAGCAAAACGATTTTGTTCTGAAAGAAAACTACCTTGCCGTGTTATCAAATGAATTCATGAGTGCTAAAGGCGGCGCAGGATTGGGGTTGATTACTACTCGCATGAAATCCGGACCTTTGGGGTATCAGTTTCATCAATTGAATGATAGCCAATCACTCTTTGTATTAGAAGTTACATTGCAGAGAATTAAGCGGTAAGTGCTTCAGGTAGCCTACAATGACATATACGTGCATCCACTCCCGGAAAACCACCGTTTTCCCATGGAGAAATACGAATTATTGATACAACAATTGTTGCACGAAGGCACCATTTCTTCAGAGCAGGTTTTTAGCCCGGATTACATTCCTATTGAAGACGTTGTGAAAGTACATGACGCCAATTACCTGGAACGATTGCGGCAATTAGAAATCTCTCCAAAAGAGCAACGCGCCTCTGGATTCGTTCACAACGAAAGATTGATCAATCGGGAATTGATGATCATGGGCGGGACCAAGGAATGTGCTGATCGAGTTTGGAGAAACGGAGGAGCTGCGATGAACATTGCTGGTGGTACACATCATGCCTTTACCAATCGGGGAGAAGGTTTTTGTCTTTTGAATGATCAGGCGATTGCAGCAAAGTGGCTTCTGGAAAACACCGATGTTCGTAACATTCTGATCGTAGATTTGGATGTGCATCAGGGGAATGGAACCGCTGAAATCTTCAGAAATTCCCCCGAAATATTCACGTTCAGCATGCACGGTAGGAACAACTATCCGCTGAAAAAAGAAACATCCGATCTTGATGTTGAATTGGAGGATGGGTGTGGTGATTCGGAATACCTCTACCAATTAGAAGCATCTCTCGATAAAGTTCTGAAAGAATTCCAACCTGACTTTGTTTTCTATCAATGTGGAGTGGATATCGTTGCTACCGATAAACTAGGTCGATTAGGGATGACGAGAAACGGGTGTAAACGAAGAGATGAAACTGTATTTGAGACAGTGAAACAACTTGAACTCCCGGTAGTTTGCACCATGGGAGGAGGGTATAGCCCTCATATTAAAGATATTGTGGAGGCGCATGCAAATACCTACCGCGTTGCTCAGGATATTCTTTTCTGATTCAGCAAAGTTCGAATTGATTTTTGCTTTATATTTGTTTAGAATAAATCTAAATAATGAGATTTTCGGACGTACAATTAGCGCAAAATTCAGCCAATCAGGAGTCGCAGATTTTTGTGTCATGTTCTTCAGAAATGTGCGGAAAGAAAAAGAAGTGCTGCAAAAAGTACAAGAAGAAATCAGTCCACTGTAAGAAGTGCCCAAAGATTTAGTTATCCCATCCGAACACTGAGCTTGTGTTCATGATTGCATTGCCCCTGACTTCGGTATTTATGAATAATGAATATTGAATATTGAATATTGAATCTTGATTCTTGATTCAAAATTCAAAATTTCCATTGTCGTATCTTCGCAGAATGTTTAAATGGTATTCAATTGTCCTTTTATCTCTGTTGCTGATTGCTTGTAGCACGGAAGAAGAGACTTCAACTCAAGATCCGGTTATTGCAGTTGAGGACGCAATCCATATCTATGCAGATACTATCGGTTGGGATGGAAAGCTTCCTTGTGTAATAGAATATGATGGCAAGAAGCATCAAGCCAGAGTCAAATACAGAGGAGGAATGTCCAGTAAGTATCCCAAACATTCCATGACGGTTGAATTTGATACGCAGGTTACTCTGGGAGGATTGCCTTCAAACGACGATTGGATTTTCAATGCGAGTTATATCGACAAAACCTTTCAGCGACATAAATTGAGCTACGATCTTTTCCGAAGAATGGATGAACGCAACAAGGCGCCCCAATGCGATTATTTGCCCATTTATTTGAATGATCAATACATCGGCTTGTACGTAGTAATGGAGAAGGTGAATGGTTCCTGGTTGGGTTTCGACAAAAGTCAGCCGGATGGAGCCAGATTGTTCAAAGATGCATTTGTATTTGTTGAAGAACGCTTGCCTAATGTTCAGGAACCCGATAATTATTATCAGCAGAAGTTCCCCAGGCAAAGTACCATGGATTACAATCATGAGTTGGATGCATTCAAACACTTTCTTTTCAATTCTACGGATAAGCAATTTGCCCGCGAATATGAAGATTGGGTGGACGAATCGAATTTGATTGATTGGCACCTCCTGTTACTTCTTACCAATAATGACGATGGCGTAATTAAGAACTACTATCTATACAAAAGTCCGGATGATCAGAAATTGCGATTTATTCCGTGGGACTACGATCATTCTTTCGGGCGAGATGGAAATTACGAATTGAACCTCATCGAACGAGAGGTAGGATGGAAAAAAGCGGTTTTGTTGAAAAGACTTATGGAAATCAAATCAACGGGATATGCGGAACGTCTAGCTGCACGATATCAGGAATTGAGAAAATCTGTTTTTCGGGAAGATGTATTGTTTAAAATGATTGCAGATAATGAAGTTCTGATTCGACCTCATCTAAAAGCAAATTCCGAGGTATGGCCGATGAACGCAGAATGGTATCTTGATGGCAACGATTACGATCAGGAAATAGCGATTATGAAGAAATACATTCCAATGCGATTGAAGCAGTTGGATTCCTTTTTTAGTAAATTAGAGTATGGCGAAGAAGAAAAAGATTAACGTGGTGTACTCCACCAACCCGGATTTCAGTTTTGATTACGACGAGGATGAGTCTGAAGAGACGCTTCCTCCCGGAGAACAAAACTTATACGTATCCATTGATAGAAAGCAACGCAAAGGCAAGGAAGTAACCCTTGTTGAAGGTTTTGTCGGAGATCCTGACGACTTGAAAGATCTCGGAAAGCTGCTGAAAAGCAAATGCGGTGTCGGAGGTTCCGTCAAAGACGGAGAAATCCTGATTCAGGGAAATGTTCGCGATAAAGTGTACGATCTTCTGGTAAAAGAAGGGTATTCCGTTAAGAAGAAAGGCGGTTAAGACTTTTCGAATTTAAAAGATTCCATTATCACGGCAGTCTCCTCGTGGTCTGCCTCTTCCATATAGGTATCGATGATTACAAAAGCGAAATTTTTGATGATCGCACAATGATATTTTTGAGTCACCTCAACACCAAAATTTTTGATGAGACCCGTTAGGGTAAAGAAAGTCCGACCGTTTATTTTTTCTTCTTCAATTACTCCAATTTGTTTGATATTCATATCCGCTTCGGACCATAACTCTCTCAGCTGTTCCAAATATTCATCTCCGTATTTCAATCCCGCAGCTTTGATATTTTCCGACAGCACAATAATCGATGGGTTGAAGTTCCCACTAAAAGTCTCTCGATCGTATTTGAATGCAGCGAAGTGTTGAGCTGTTCGTACGCTTGCTGCGTCTGCTGCTTTTTTTAGCTTTTCGCTTTTGCCACTGGAGACTTCAGCGCCGAGTTCCATTAAGGCTTCTAGTTCTTCATAGGAAAGGATGTCCCAATCTTCATTGTATTTGAATGATATGTTGAAGAATCCATTGGTATAAACACCATTTTTTGCTTCACCAATTTCAAAGTTATCAGGTACTTCCTTGTCTTGAAGGCGTTTGTCAGGATTGTTATTCTTCTTTTCGTTCTGGCATCCAAAGAGAACAAATAAAGCGATTAGAATGGTTAGATATTTCATGGTGGTTTTTTATTCCCGGCAAATGTACTTAAAAAATGAAGCCTGATTCTAAACCGATGATTCGCAAGAACAGATTTAAAATCAGGCAACCTAAACCAAAAACAAACGAAAACCTGAGATAGTTTTCTTTTCTACTCACCTAACCAGTACCAAGATACATGCTTTTGTCCTTCCAATTTCGAGAAAAATGTGAACTGTAATTACGATTGATTTAACGGTGCGTTAATGAATTTTAAATGAAAGAGTGTGTTTTTTCTATTATAGAAGTGAGAAGTGAGAAGTGAGAAGTGAGAAGTGAGAAGTGAGAAGTAGAAGGACAACCCAAACCTTCAACTTTCAACCTTCAACCTTCCCCCTTCCCCCCAACACTGTTCAATTCTTGTTAATATCCAAAAGAAGAAGGCAGCGATCTATTAAAAATTCCGTTTATCTTTGTCACGATGGAAAGGCAAGTAATTCTCAATGCGAAACATGTTGAACTTACCGTTAATCGCCTTTGTTATCAATTGATCGAAACCCATAACGATTTCTCGAATTCCGTTTTAATCGGATTGCAACCCAGAGGTGTGAATGTTCTCACGCGTTTAAAAGAGCGTTTGGAAACTATTCTTGGTCAGGAAGTAGTCTGCGGAAACCTGGATATCACATTCTACCGTGACGATTTCCGACGACGAGAAATTCCTTTGATTCCAAGTGCGACCAACATCGATTTCGTAATCGAAAATAAAGATGTGGTATTGATCGACGACGTTTTGTACACAGGTCGTTCGATTCGTTCAGGATTGGATGCCTTGCTAGCATTCGGTCGACCGCAAAAAGTGGAATTGCTGACATTGATTGATCGCAGATTTCAGCGTGATTTACCAATTCAGGCAGATTATGTGGGGAAAACAGTAGATTCCCTGACGTCTGAGCGGGTTTCAGTGGAATGGGAAGAACTCGATGGAGAAGATAAAGTAGTGCTATTTACACCAGATACCAATGGATAATTTAAGTGTTGATCACCTTACGGGAATAAAGAATCTGACTGAAAACGACATTCAACTCATTTTCAAAACGGCGGATGCTTTCAAGGAAGTTATCAACCGACCGATCAAAAAGGTACCTTCACTAAGAGATATTACCATTGCTAACCTGTTCTTTGAGAACTCGACACGTACCCGATTGTCCTTCGAACTAGCTGAAAAACGACTCTCGGCGGATACAGTGAATTTTTCCGCGGCAAGCAGTTCGGTGAAGAAAGGAGAAACCCTGATTGATACCGTAAACAACATCCTTTCCATGAAAGTGGATATGGTGGTGATGCGTCATCCCAACCCGGGAGCTGCAAAATTTCTATCAGAACGCGTCGATGCAAGAGTCATTAACGCAGGAGATGGAACGCACGAGCACCCAACGCAGGCACTTTTGGATTCTTATTCCATTCGTGAGAGACTGGGAGATGTTGCCGGAAAGAAAGTCGTCATTGTAGGGGATATTCTTCACTCAAGAGTTGCCTTGTCGAACATTTATTGCTTGCAAAAGCTAGGCGCCGAAGTTATGGTTTGCGGACCAACAACACTTATTCCTAAGTATATCGGAGAGTTAGGGGTGAAAGTCGAACACAATCTTCAGAACGCATTAGAATGGTGTGATGTAGCAAATATGCTGCGAATCCAGTTGGAACGTCAGGATATTAAGTATTTCCCATCGCTTCGTGAATACAGCATGCAGTACGGATTGACGAAAGAAATTCTGGACAATTTGTCGAAAGAAATCGTTGTGATGCACCCTGGCCCAATTAATCGGGGAGTTGAGATAACGAGTGATGTTGCCGACTCAGAACAAGCAATTATTCTGGATCAGGTGGAGAACGGAGTAGCGGTCCGAATGGCTGTTATTTATTTGTTGGCGTCAAAAATCAAGCGGCAATAAAAAATTATTACATTTGAAAGAAACAGCTAGAACATGGATTTTTCGGTAACGCAAGACAACGGAACAGCAATCATTCAAGTGAATGTAGAGCGCTTAAACGCCTCGAATGCATCCGGTTTGAAAGCGGAGCTGGCTTTGTTAAATAAGCAGAGCATCAACAATATCGTAATCGATATGTCCAAAACAAAATACTGTGATTCTTCAGGATTAAGTGCGCTCTTGTTAGCTAACAGACTTTGTAAAGATACTAATGGCATGTTCGTGCTATGCGGATTGCAGGATAACGTTCAAAAGCTGATCAGTATCGCTCAATTGGACAAGGTTCTGAATATCGCTGACGATCAGGAAGCAGCGATGTCACAAATTGCCTAGTGGAATTTTCAGTTACCATATTAGGTAGCGGAGCCGCAATACCTACCTCTCGTAGAAATCCTTCCAGTCAATACATTCAATGCAGGAATCGACATTTTTTAGTCGATTGTGGTGAAGGCACCCAAATGCAAATGCGCAGATTTGGAATAAGCTTCAACCGAATTTCCCATATTTTCATTTCACATCTGCACGGAGATCATTTCTTTGGATTGGTCGGTTTGCTGAGTACCATGCATTTGTTGGGGCGCGTGAAATCACTTCACATATACGGTCCGGTAGGATTGAAAGATATCATCCAGAGGCAATTGGAAGTGGCGAAAGGGAAATTAGCCTACGAATTGATATTTCGGGAAATTGAACCGGAAGAAACTTCGATATTATTTGAAGATGAGAAGGTGATGGTTTCATGTTTTCCACTTGTACACAAAATTCCAACTAGTGGATTTCTTATTGAAGAAAAAGAGCGGGAACGGAAACTTCTTGTAAAGAAAGCCAAAGCAGACGGAGTAAAGCTGGAGTATTATCATCGACTCAAGAAAGGAGAGGACGTTTCTGATGATGATGGAACGATTCGGTACAAAGAATACACAGAAGCCGCAACACCACCGAAATCCTATGCCTATTGTTCCGATACAGCGTTTTCCGATGGTACAATTGCTGCGGTCAAAGGGGTTAGCGTATTGTATCACGAAGCAACTTTTGTAGAAGTCTTAAGAGATCGTGCAGAAGCAACGAAACATTCAACCGCAAAGGATGCCGCATTGGTGGCAAAACAAGCAGAAGTCGGTAGGTTGTTGATGGGGCATTTGAGTGCACGCTACGATTCAGGAGAACAACATCATGTGGAAGCACAAGAGGTTTTTCAGGCATCCGAGTGTGTAGAAGACGGTCAGGTTATTGAGATAATATGAAATATGTAATCGTTTTATCGCTGGTATTTCTAGCTGCTTGTGCGAGTAAGCAGGATGCCGCTGATTTCGATTATCGCCCTCCCAAAGAAGTAGTGAACTCCGAAGGAAAAATGACCGGGGTAAATCTGGAAATGCCGAACAAAAAGATCGACAGTACCGACATGGATAGCATTAATGATTTGAATGCCGAATGGGTGGCGCTCGTTCCATACGGATTTACAGCAAGAGGTGATGCAAAAGTTCAGTTCGGAACCGGGTATCAATGGTGGGGAGAAACGAAAGAAGGGACCGTTTCTATTGCAGAATCTGCGCATGCTGTAGGACAGAAAATTATGATCAAACCACATGTTTGGGTGGTTGGTGATGGATGGCCGGGAGATTTCGATTTAGACAACGAAGAAGACTGGAAGATCTGGGAGGATTCGTATCGCGAATATATATTGAGTTTTGCTCGTGTTGCCGATTCAGTGAATGCGGATTTGTTCTGTATCGGAACCGAATATCGGTCTCCAGCTAAGAAGAGAGAAGCTTATTGGCGCGAGTTGATCAAAGAAGTGAAAGAAATTTACGACGGTCCTTTGACATACGCAGCCAATTGGGATAATTACGAATTTGTCAAGTTCTGGGATGATTTGGACTACATCGGAATTGATGGATATTTCCCGGTTTCCAAAGAGAAAGAACCTACATACGAGATGTTCAAAGAAGGCTGGGAAACAGTTACGAAAAAACTTCAGGAATACAGTAAGAAATGGGATCGTAAGATCATCTTCACGGAATACGGTTTTAAGAGTAGTGATTACAATGTTTCCGGAATGCAGGACGATAAAACGAAGGTAGTCAACATGAATAATCAGTTCAACGGGTATCGTGCTTTCTTTGAAACTATTTGGAAAGAAGATTTTTTCGCTGGAGGTTTTCTTTGGAAATGGACCTTCTTCCCGAATGAACAAAATTCTGGAAATAAGAACGCACGATATACACCTCAGGGAAAACCTGCTTTTGGGTTGATTCGGGATGTGTATGGGGCGCGATAGTAATTATATGACTTCAGATTGATGGAAATGAAACTTGCTCAGGTTTTGATCGGCTTTTTACTTTGTACTACAGTTCAGGCGCAGGTGAAACCGACGTACGCAAAAAAATATTATTCGAAGGAAGGTGTCCTCGGTAACTATTCGGAGTGGGATAACGATGGTAGAATTTTCTACAAGGAAAGCTATGATAAGGAAGGAGGTATTATTTCTACGCGAGTATATTGCTACGATAGTCGAGGTTGGATGAGATATGAATTTGCAACAGCCTTCACAATTGGCGATACCAAAGAGAAGGACTTACTTCGAGTACTAGTGTATCAAGATTTGAGCGATAGCACGCAAGGGTTTCGGCGAGGGGCTTTTAGAATCACTCTTCCTGACAGCCTTACAAAAATAGAATATTTGAAACAGCTTTATCTCAATGATGAAATGGAGACTTTAATGAATCCAGAAACTTTTGAAGATTTATCTGAGATGTGCACTTTTATGGTTGATGAAAATGGATTAAAACTCTCCAATGAGTTTTATTCGGGTGTGCTCGACTTGTATGGGCAAGCCAGGTATGAGCATGACTATGATTCCAGGGGAAGAATTGTAGAGGAGCGCTTTGGTCGAGTAGGAAAAGTATCTAAGACGAAAAATTTTGAGTACGACGACTTTAACAGGGTTGTTAAACAGACAATTCGATTTTCATATTCGGATGTGCCTACGGTCATAGAGTATTATTACGACGATAATGGCAATTTGTTTGAACTGATAGAGTCTCCATTTAGTTATTCGGTAAAAGATGAAGAAAATAAGGCGAGATTTGGTGGGGCCAGCTATGTTAGAAAAGAAATTTCATTTCGTAGAGAGGTGTATACTTTTGTTTGGATACCGCATTTGAAAGAGTACAAATGGACCCGAAAAGAAGAGTATTACGAGAAGGAACTAATAGGTTATGCCGAGTGTGAGTACAACGATCGGGGTGATCTTGTTGTATCCCGAAATAAAAGCAAAGATTCCCCGGAAGGAGAGTGGAGATATGAGTACGAATACTTTGATTGAGTTTTTGTCCTTATTTCATTAGAAAATCATTCGATTTCGCTTGATTTTTGCCAAAAAAACAGTTTTTCGACCCAAATTCTGTTAATATCAACCGTATTTCGTGGATAAGTTCCGTCTAAAACCCGCGAAAACACTGTCTTTCTTCGTTATATTTGATAGTTCCCTAAAAACGTGATAAATGGCAGGTTCTCAATATACTGAAGACAATATTCGTTCCCTCGATTGGAAGGAGCATATCCGACTTCGACCGGGGATGTACATTGGTAAATTAGGCGATGGCTCATCCGCTGATGATGGTATCTATATCCTCGTGAAAGAGGTAATGGACAACTGCATCGATGAGTTTGTCATGGGTAACGGTAAACGCATCGATATTGAGGTTAAAGATGGAAAGGTAACCGTGCGCGATTTCGGACGTGGAATTCCTCTCGGGAAAGTTCAGGAAGTAGTTTCCAAAATGAACACAGGTGCCAAGTACGATTCCAAAGCGTTTAAGAAAGCAGTTGGACTGAATGGTGTGGGTACGAAAGCGGTGAATGCTTTATCAAGTCATTTCATGATTTATTCGGTTCGCGATGGCGAAAAAGCTGAAGTTTCTTTCAAGCAGGGAAATGTTGTGGAGGAGCTAAAACGTTCGAAAACCGATGAAGCCAACGGAACATACGTTGAGTTCATTCCAGACGATACCGTTTTCAAGAAATACGCTTTCAAAACGGCTTACCTTGAGAAGATGATCTGGAACTATTGTTATCTGAATCGTGGATTAACAATCAAGTTCAACGGACAACGTTTCTTGTCAAAGAACGGATTGAAAGACTTGTTGGAGAACAACATGGATGGAGATCCATTGTACCCAATCATCCATTTGGAAGGCGACGATATCGAAGTGGCATTTACGCACGGAAAAACGTACGGAGAAGATTACTATTCATTCGTAAACGGACAGCATACAACTCAGGGAGGTACGCATCAAAGTGCTTTCAGAGAATCCGTAGCGAAGGTGATCAAGGACTTTTACGGGAAAAACTACGAGGCATCCGATATTCGACAATCTATCGTGGCAGCCGTTTCTGTGAAGGTAATGGAACCTGTTTTCGAATCACAAACAAAGACCAAACTTGGATCGCTGGAGGTTGAACCGGGAGGGGAGACCATGCGAACTTTTATCAATAACTTCCTCAAGGAAAAACTGGATAATTTCTTGCACAGGAATCCAGAAGTGGTCGACATCCTCGAAAAGAAGATCAAGCAAAGTGAGAAGGAACGAAAAGAGCTTTCCGGAATTCGAAAAATTGCCCGTGAACGTGCTAAAAAGGCGAATCTTCACAACAAGAAGTTGCGTGATTGCCGGGTACACCTGACAGATTTGAAAAACGATCGTCGCGAAGAAACCACCTTGTTCATTACCGAGGGAGATTCCGCGAGTGGTTCCATTACAAAATCACGAGACGTAAATACACAAGCCGTTTTCTCATTGAAGGGAAAGCCTTTGAACAGTTACGGACTGACGAAAAAAGTAGTGTACGAAAACGAAGAATTCAACCTCATCCAGGCGGCCTTGAACATTGAGGATGACATGGACGATTTACGCTACAACAACATCGTGATCGCAACGGATGCCGATGTCGATGGAATGCACATTCGGATGCTGTTATTGACATTCTTCCTGCAGTTCTTCCCGGATTTGGTGAAACGAAATCATGTGTACGTTTTGCAGACACCATTGTTCCGAGTTAGAAACAAGAAAAAGACAATCTATTGTTATTCCGATGAAGAGCGAAGAGCAGCAATTGCCGAGCTAGGAAAAAATCCAGAGATCACACGATTCAAAGGACTTGGGGAGATTTCACCGGACGAATTCAAACATTTCATTGGCGAAGACATCCGATTGGAACCTGTGATGTTGTCCAAAGAGGCATCGATCGATTCTATACTTTCCTACTATATGGGGAAAAACACACAACAACGACAAGAGTTTATTATCGATAACCTTCGCATAGAAGAAGCGGTGGAAGACGATACTAACGAATTAGATAAAGCATCTTAAAATATGGCTGACGAAGACGAAAAGTTGGACAACGAAGATTTGAATCCGGATGAGAATGATGGTTCTCAAGACGGAGATCAAGACGAGTCTGCGTTCGGAGATAAAGTAGTTGATGAGAACATTATTCCAGTTGGCGGATTGTACGAAAACTGGTTCCTTGATTATGCGTCATACGTAATTCTGGAACGCGCCGTGCCTTCTCTCTATGATGGGTTCAAGCCGGTACAACGACGTATTATGCACTCCATGAAGGAGATGGATGACGGTCGATACAACAAAGTTGCCAACATTATCGGGAACACCATGAAGTATCACCCGCATGGAGATGCTTCAATTGGGGACGCGTTGGTAAACCTCGGACAAAAAGACCTTCTGATCGACTGCCAGGGAAACTGGGGAAATACATTAACAGGAGATAGTGCAGCCGCACCACGTTACATTGAAGCACGTGTTTCGAAGTTCGCACAGCATGTTGTCTTCAACCCGAAAACAACGAATTGGCTCAAGAGTTACGATGGTCGAAATGACGAACCAGAGCAACTACCTGTTAAGTTCCCATTGCTTCTGGCACAGGGAGCCGAAGGAATTGCCGTGGGGATGGCGTGTAAAATCATGCCGCATAACTTTGTTGAACTCATCGAACAGTCCATCAATCATTTGAGAGGGAAAGGAGTGAAGATCTTCCCTGATTTTCCAAATGGTGGAATGGTTGATGTTTCCAACTACAACGACGGGCTCCGCGGAGGTAAAATCCGTCTTCGAGCCAAGATCAAGAAGGAAAGCAACAAAATGCTGGTTGTGACGGAAATCCCATACGGAACCACAACCTCACTGATCGATTCGATTTTGAAAGCCAACGACAAAGGCAAGATCAAAATCAAAAAGATTGAAGATAATACGGCGGCAACAGCTGAGGTGATCATTCATCTGGCGAGTGGCGTTTCTCCAGATAAAACGCTGGATGCGCTTTATGCATTTACAGATTGCGAAGTATCCATTTCTCCGAACTCTTCCGTAATTGATGGTGATAAGCCACGATTCATGGGCGTTTCCCAAATTCTCAAAGCGAATACGGATAATACCGTGGAGCTCTTGAAAAAGGAGCTGGAGATTCGACTGAAAGAACTAGAGCAGCAATGGCACATGTCCACTTTGGAGAAGATTTTCATCAACGAGGAGATGTACATCGAATTCAAAAAGTACAGCGACAGAGAAAGTCTTTATAAGTATTTATACAAGCGCTTTAAGCCTTTCCAAAAGCAGTTGATCCGTGAAATTAACGACGACGATCTAGAGCGTTTGACACGAATTCCAATGATTCGTATTACACGTTTCGATAAGGACAAAGCTGACGAACAAATCGCGAAGATCGAGGCGGAAATGGAGCAGGTGAAAGAACATCTTGCCAACCTCATCGAATACGCAATTGATTACTTCAAAGACCTAAAGAAACGCTTTGGTAAAGGGAAAGAACGCAAGTGTGAAATCAAAACGTTCGACTCAATCAATGCCAATAAGGTAATTATCGCTAACCGTAAATTCTATGTGGATTACGAAGAAGGATTTATCGGTTACGGACTTCGAAAAGCAGAATACATCGCCGATTGTTCTGAAATTGATGATGTGATTGTCTTCTTCTCCACGGGGAAAATGATGGTGACCAAAGTTTCCGATAAGAAATTTGTCGGGAAGGGAATCATCTATGCAAACGTCTGGAAAAGAGGAGATACACGAACGGTTTACCACATGATTTATCAGGATGGTAAAGGAGGTCCAACGATGATGAAGCGCTTCAATGTGAAATCAATCACGCGCGATAACGAATACGATCTTACTCGTGGAACCAAAGGTTCTAAGCTGCTGTATTTCAATGTGCATCCGAACGGAGAGCGTGAGGTGGTAACCGTAGTTTTGAGAGCGCGTCCACATCTGAAACGATTGAAATTTGATGTAGATCTTGGAGATTTATTGATCAAAGGTCGGGGAGCAGGTGGAAACCGCGTAACCAAGGAAATAGTTTCAAAAATCGTTCAGAAAGAAGTTGGAGGATCTACGCTCGCAGCGCGTAAAATCTGGTATGATGACGTGGTTGGTCGTTTGAATGATGATGGTCGAGGGAAATTCCTCGGTCAGTTCAAAGGAAATGACAAAATCCTGACGCTATACAAAACGGGAGAATATCGCTTATCCGGATTTGATTTGGCAACGCACTTCGATGATGACTTGATTCATATTGAAAAATGGCACCAGGATCGACCAATTTCTGCCATTTATTACGATGCAGAGAAAGAGTTGCACTACGGTAAGAAGTTCTTATGTGAAATCACCACAGACAAGAAGGTAAGCTTCATTTCAGATGGTGAAGGATCAAGTTTAGATGCTGTTTCTACCGCATTCAAACCGAGATTCCGTGTCGTATACAACAAACTTCTGAAGGCAACGAAAAATCTTCCGGATACCATCATTGAGTTCGAAGAATTCATCGATATAAAGGGAATGAAAGCACAAGGAAATCAAATCACCAAATTGAAGGTGAAAGAGATTGTGCTGGATCACCCAATCGAAGGAGATGAACCTTGGCCGGAACCTGAGAAAGAGAATGTTTCGGCAACAACGGAAACCGCTTCGGAAGAGGTAGGTCAGGAAGATGAAAAGCCTCAGAAAATGGAATGGGACGTTTCTAAGGATGAGGATGAAGATCCGAATCAGGAAAAATTGTTTTAGGCTGGCAAAGGATACAAGTGTTTGATTACGAACTCGTTGTTACAGAGGCGATTCTCAGCAATCAAATTCATGGGCAAACCTTAATCGGATTAGGCTAGCTGTGTGCAATAGTTTGGGTATATTGACGCCGATAACCTAAATTAAAACACACTTATGAAAAGATCAATTTTACTTCTTTTGCCGTTATTGCTATTAGGATTTACGGTAAATGCTCAAACTCTGGATATCGAGTGGGGAGCTGAATTCGACAGCAAATCAGAAATCCAGAAAATTCTCGGGTTCACAGATGACAGAACCATGGTTGCGTACTCCATTAAAGGAAAAAATCGCTTCATTGAAACGTACGCAGAAAACACAATGAAACTTACCAATACTGCTGACTACGATCTTCCGGATCTTGGAAGTAAAACCAGCGGAATGCTCAATATCGCATTGATTGGTGACGATGTAAACATGCTACTTTATTCTTACAGTAAGAAGACACGCTCGTTCAAATTGTACGTTCAGGTTCTTGGAATTGACGGAAAAGAGAAGAAAGCACCGAAAGAAATCTACGATTCAGGAACGTCTGATGAGAAAGCAAAAGATGCCATTGTAGACGTAGTATTCTCTCCTGACAATACAAAAGCAGTAGTATTCTTCGATAGAAGCGACCGCGATCGATTGCAGTTCAAATCTGACAACCTTGTGATCAACCTGGAAGGAGAATTGAGTGTAATCAGTACGTCTACATACGAATTCGATATCCGAAGTGATAAGTCTGAAAAAATTAAGCACAAAGCGTACCATCAGGTAGAAAACGACGGATCGTTTACTATTGTTCGTGAGAAGTTGGAAACGAAAATTTTGAAAATTCTTGACTTCGGATTGGAAGTAGGACGTTACAACAGCGAAGGTGATTTGATCGGAGAATCAGAAATCAAGAAGGACGGAATGATTTTCATGTCGCCAACGATGATTACTACCAACGGTCAAACGAAAATGGTTGGATATTACATGAACAACAAAAAAGGAAGTTCATTGATCTCTGGTTACAGCGGAATGTTCGTTGCAGATTTCTCTCCAGAAATGGAAATGTTGGGAATGCAAACAAACGAATTCTCGTACGATTTCATGAGAAACGTATACGGTAAGCGCTATGTAGCACGAATGGAAGACAAAGGAAAAGAAATTCGTGTTCCGGCTCAGTACACAATGAATGACATCTTTATTCACGAAGATGGTTCCATGACAGTATTGTCTGAGTTCTTCCAGCAAGTAAGTACTACAGAAAGAGGTCAAACAACTACGACAACAACATACGGATCGATTTTGTACTTCAAATTAGACGCTGAAGGGCAATTGACTGGTAGTGATGCCATTCGAAAGTTACAGCGAAGCTCAACTTCGTCAATCGGAATTGGAATTGGTTCTGGTGGAGGAATGTTGTTCGCATCGATTGAGTTGCCGGACAAAATGATGAAGTACTGGTCTTATGCTGCATCTATGAAAGATGATGTTGTTTATCTTGTATTCAACGATCACTTCAAAAATCAGGATGATGGAGAAGACGAATTGAAACGTGCCCTTGCAAATCCGAAGAAAAGTATTCCTTACCTAACTGTTATTGCAGAGGACGGAACATTTGAGAAGAAAGCAATGGTAGATTCAGGAGATTCAGAAACGTACCTCGTACCACAGGTAACTTACGGATTGGACATTTCACAATTCGTAATCTGGGGAATCTGGAGAAAAGCGAACAAATTTGGGGTTGCCACAATCGAATAATCCCCAACAGAAATTAAATAGAAGACCCTGGCATCGAAAGATCGTCAGGGTTTTTTAATGCCGACTCCACTTCGATCGCTCGATGTTTCCTCCTTTATTTGGAGTGCGAACCGCAATCATGGCGATTCCGCTGAACACCAATATAAACGACAGTATTCCATTAATCCCAATAGCAAACAATGTGAGTCCGATTATTCCCAGAACAAGACCAGCGATCATTTTCGGGTGTACACGCATTTTGCGTGGTTGGTAGGAATGAACAACCCGATCTTCAATTTCGCGCATCATGGAGGCGACTTTCTCTTCTGGATACCCTTTGGAAAGCAACTCTTTTCTGAGAGTTGAAAAATCTTCTCCATTTAGCTTGCGCTTAACGCATAGATTAATCTCTTCATTCTCTGTAATCGTCTCGTCAATGAGCATCGCTATCTATTCGTTTGTTCATGTTTCAGGAATTCGGAAATCTCTTCCCTTTCTCACTGCTCCCTTCTCTCTAAATCTAAATCTCAACCATTTTCTGGATCGAAGCTCCAATTTCTCTTTCCAGAGCCTTTTGTCCGGGTTGGAAGGCAGCAAAATAAACAATCATCGGAATAAGAATTCCTAGCAGAAGAAATCCCAGGGTGAACAACATTTGAGCTCCAACAGTTGGGAATGAACCCGTAACATGTGCACGTTTCTTATAAACAATAACACGGGCGCCAATACTTTTCGACTTCTGCACCATGATTATCTTTTTGTTTTGTTGGATGATTTGATAATCAGGAAATTCTTCTTTTAATTTTTGTTGTACCTCTTCAGTGCTTAGTTTGCCTTCGTCAAAATTAATTCTCATGGTTTAGGTTTTGAATTCACGACTAATTTAGCATTAATCTCAACCGGTTGACATTCTCCCCACGATCAATTACCTTTGCTTCTCTCGGATGATTTCTCTCCTAAGAATGAGGAAAGGATAAGGCGTTCTCCGCGATGAACGCACATTTCAAAACATCATAAAACATGAATGTTACTATGGACAAATTGACATCAACAGATTTGATGCAAATGGAAGACAAGCACGGAGCTCACAATTATCATCCGCTCGGTGTTGTTTTGGAAAGAGGTGAAGGTGTTCACGTGTGGGACGTTGAAGGGAAACAATACTATGATTTTCTTTCTGCGTATTCAGCGGTAAATCAAGGGCATTGCCATCCGAAGATTGTAGACGCAATGGTAGAACAGGCAAAAACGTTGACTTTGACGTCGCGTGCGTTCTATAACAATGCGCTGGGACCGTATGAGAAATTTGTCACCGAATATTTCGGATTTGACAAGGTGCTACCGATGAACACGGGAGCAGAAGCGGTTGAAACAGCCATCAAATTGTGTCGCAAGTGGGGATACGAAGTAAAAGGAATTCCTGAAAACACAGCGCAAATCATCGTTTGTGAGAACAACTTCCACGGAAGAACAACTACAATCGTTTCTTTCTCTAACGATCCGGTTGCAAACAAAAATTTCGGACCGTACACACCAGGGTTTATCCGTATTCCGTACAACGATACAGCGGCTTTGGAAGAGGCATTGAAAAACAACGACAACGTGGTTGGAATGTTAGTAGAGCCGATTCAGGGAGAAGCTGGAGTATTCGTTCCGGACGAAGGATATCTTACGAAAAGTGCGGCTTTGTGTAAAGAGCACGGAGCTTTGTTTATTGCAGATGAAGTTCAGACAGGAGTAGCCAGAACAGGAAAATTATTGGCAGTTGATCATGAGAATGTAAAGCCAGATATTTTGATTCTTGGAAAAGCACTTTCCGGTGGAGCATATCCGGTTTCTGCGGTTCTTGCCGATAATGAAATCATGAATGTAATCAAGCCGGGACAACACGGTTCAACTTTCGGTGGAAATCCGGTAGCGGCGAAAGTAGCTATTGCTGCATTGGAGGTTGTGAAAGACGAAGCCCTTGCTGAAAACGCTGAACGTTTGGGACAAGTATTCCGAAATGAAATGAATCGTATCATCGAATCAACTGATTTGGTTGTGAAAGTACGTGGAAAAGGGTTGCTTAACGCGATCATCGTGAACGATACGGAAGACAGTGATACTGCATGGAACCTTTGTGTGGCTTTGAAAGAAAACGGATTGTTGGCAAAACCAACACACGGAAATATCATCCGATTCGCACCACCATTGGTAATGACAGAAGAACAATTGATGGAATGTGTAGCAATCATCGAAAAGACGATTAACGCATTCGAGAAGTAATTCTCATCACAGAATACTAAAGGTCGACCATTGCACTTCGAGAGCCTCAGTGAACAATGGTCGGCTTTTTTATGCATAAACCTTTCAGCTTCAACAGTTTTTCGTGTATTATTTGTACATTTAGTCGTGTGCTGAGAGATCAGTACTGAAAAAGCATATTCACATGAAGAAGTCCAGCGAAGAAAATCGTTCCGAATCTCGTGCAGCTGCAAATACTGAAGTAGCTCAAAATCGTGCTATTAGCCAATTGATGGGGGACGAGGAAGAGGTACAGGCAAAGTTTAATGGGGCACAGCTTCAGGCAGATGAAGAGGAAGTGCAGGCCAAGTTCAAAACGACTCAACTTCAGGCAGATGAAGAAGTACAGGCTAAGTTCAAAACGGCTCAACTTCAAGCAGATGAGGAGGAAGTACAGGCCAAACAATTGAAGGCAGACACTAACAAAACCGGAATGCCGGATAATTTGAAAACCGGGATTGAAACCTTGTCTGGTGTTGATGTTTCAGATGTACGTGTGCACTACAATTCCTCGAAGCCTGCTCAAATGAACGCACATGCATATGCACAAGGGACCAATATTCATATCAGCCCGGGGCAGGAGCAACATTTACCGCACGAGGCATGGCACACTGTTCAGCAGAAGCAAGGACGTGTGCAACCAACAACTTCGGTAAACGGAACTCCAGTGAATGACAACAAAAGCTTGGAGTCAGAAGCGGACTCGATGGGAGCGAAGGCGGCTTCGTTTAAGTAGCATTCAGTCGCTTACTTCACCTTACTAAATACCTGATACAACTCGCGTCGGTTCTCTTCCAGATATTTCTTCCAATCTTTTTTCGACGAAGCATCTTCGACACTTGCGCTTTCCGGGATGATTCTAAAAGCGAGATTACCAGATTTAGCCTCAAGCGTTACGATCGCCCATCCGCTGCCAGTATCATATTCCAGTAAACAATAATCTCCTAGCTGTCGACATCGCGCAGCATCACCCTCAAGGAAGATAGTGGACTTTTTCCCTTTCGCACTGGTGTAGATGATTGACTTCTCATCTACCGTAACTTTTGCCTTGTTGGAGTTGGCGTAATAACCACGATATTCTTTAGGAATAAGGGTGTTCTTTACTTTGGCTGGAACCAGGCTGCCGAATAGTTTGTACTTTGCTTTGCTGATATCGCCGTTCGGAGGGAAATTGTAATCCGTGGTGTCCACTGGGAATTCTACCGGGAAATGTATGTCCAGTGTATCCTGCATTGCCAGGAGCATTTGCACCAGACTGTCGTTTCCTTTTGTCATTTCCTTGAGTCGTTTTTCCAGGGCAGCTGCCGTGGTGTCCTGTCCTTTCATTTCGTCGAGCAACTCCATGTATTCTCTCATTAACGTGCTGTCAATGGGGTTTTGAACGACTGATTCGCTGGTATGTGTTTCTTTTCCTGCTTCTACTACCGTTGGTTCCTTCGCTTCTTCTTCGTCGCCTCCACAGGCAACCAAAAGGAGTAATAATGTCGTATATAAAAGTGCATTTTTCATAATCATCGCTTTATGATTTTCCTTCTTTTCGTTGTTCTTTTCGAATGCCGTTTTCGATATCGCGTAGCATTACTGTCTGGCTGTTCCTTTGAATCGCTTTAATTGAGCAGTACCGGAGTACATTCGTGATGGAACCTCCGCTAATGATGTGCTTTTCTGCAATTCCCCGCAAATCAACTTTTGCATCCAAAGTGACCTTGTCACGGAAGGCATTTTGCCATAGCGACAAGCGTTGCTCATTATCCGGAACAGGGAAGTAGATCATCGATTGGAAGCGTCTGGAGAAGGCTTCATCAAGATTTCCTTTCAGGTTACTCGCCAATACAACCATTCCATTAAAATCTTCAATTCGTTGAAGCAGGTAGGCTACTTCCTGATTGGCATGTCTGTCATTGGAAGAATTGGTAGCCGTTCGCTTTCCGAATAGCGCATCCGCCTCATCAAAAAAGAGAATCCAGTTTTTGTTTTCGGCCTGATCGAAGACATTCGCAAGGTTTTTCTCTGTTTCACCAATGTATTTTGAAACCACCATTGACAAGTCGATTCTGTAGACATCCAATCCCAAAGATTTGCCAATCAAACAGGCGGTAAGTGTTTTTCCAGTTCCCGGAGGACCATAAAACATGGCTCGATACCCTCTTTTGATTTTTGTGTTCAATCCCCAATCGTCCATGAGGGTGTCCCCATGTTCAATCCAGGTGAGAATATCATCGATTTCTTCCCGAACGCCATCATTCAGAATCAGGTCTTTCCATTCTAGCTTCGTTGTAATTCTCTTGGCTGGGAAGTTTGCCGAATAATCTGGTTTGTATGGCTTTCCGGAGGTAAGTAGGGACAAATATTCGTCCGAGATGTTCAGTACATTACTCAATTTCGGTTCACCCTGACTTTTCTCCAATGGTTCCAAATGAAGAATGTTGTGGATATGGAAATAATGATCGTCTTCAAAGAGAAAACTCAATTGAAAACGCGAGGCAAGGTTTTCACCAGAGAGAATGAAATTTACCGTTTCTCCGGTTGGCAGCATTCCACCATGATACTTTCCATTGATTCCACCAAATTCTGTGAATCCACGACCGAAGTTTTCATTCTTTGTATACAGAATATCGAATAGATTGGGACGAACGTGCGGAATAAGCGCCATTATGAGCACCACTCGCTCAGAGAAAGACATGGGGTAGTGATTGACTAGTTTCGCATAGTTTGACTCCGATTTGGATAAATCAGGAGGTTCAATTTCAAAAATGGAACTATACGAAGTTTCATTATTGAAATACAGTTTTATGCGCGTATCCAGCACTTGTTGGAACCATTGCAGTTCCAAATTAATATCATGGGCGTTCAATTCTAACGTACTTACTTCCATATTGTTCGCAATGGTTTTTTCATCCAGGGAAGATTCACAAATGTGAAACTCCATGGCAATCGATCAAAGAGGATATCTACCGCCTTTTTCTCCACGTTCATGTCTACTGTTTCTTCTTCGAAGGAAATTTTCGCAGCCCTGATTAAGAATGTTTCCCGAAGTGCTTCCACTGAAGTTTCCTGCATACCCGTCCAATTTGCTATAAGCCCAAGAATCATGCTGTCTGCAACTTCCTTTTCTTTCGTGTTGATTTCAAATGAATCGTCGATAGGAATATTAACAGGGATGCCACAGATTATTTTGTTGAGAATCAATTCGTGTTCGGGAAATGATGTCTCTCCTGTACACATGTATTGCAAGAGTTGTACGGCGCGAATTTTGGCAGCAATCGAAACAAAAGCATCCTCTTCGATAAGCTCAAGCGTATTAAAGAATTGTCGCAGGAATGGCCAAAAAATAACGATACCCGCATTTTCTATGTAGATGTTGTCCCAATCTTCTTCTTCCTCTTCTAGTTGTTCCTCTTCCGGTTCCTCTTCTAATTCAATGAGTTCTTCTTGCTTCTTCTCTGAGTCTTTGTCTAACGCTATATCTGACATGCGTTCACCATGAATGGCTTTAGAAACCGATAACGGCAAAGTGCTGTTCAGAGATGTTAATTCGGATTTGATGATGGTCTGAATTTCCAACAGAAAATCTTTCGGCTTTATTCCGATAAATCGACTTAAGAACCAGAGCAATTTCTGAAAATATAGATGTTTGTCTACCGTGGCATGTTTGGCGAGATACGCTGCGGTGAATAGTTCCGCCTGAATCGATAATACACTTTTGTTCAGGTTTGTATAGCCGATAATTTTATTCAAATCCTGGAGGTAATAAGAGATGAATGGATGTTCGTCGGCCAGGAGCCATGTCAATATTTTCTGATCAGAGTAGAATTGTTGTCCGCCAAATACAACTGTAAGATCCTCCACTTTCCATTGAAATTCCTTCAGGATGGAGCGAAAGACGTCCTTTGAAATTGACTTGTGTTCTCGTAGCCAGCTGTACAAATCAAATTGACTTCGGAATAGTAAGTCAGCGTGCATTTTTTGCAAAAGCGCTACAAGCAACCGGGCTTCGGGAGGGGCGTCATTTTTTACTTTGTTCCAAATAGCTTCCAGTTCTCCTTCAAGAACTACATTTTCAGGAGACCATTTATCCACCGAGGATTTCAGCTCTTTTTGAATACTCAACAACGCGTTCTGGAGCGGAGATTCCGGCATATTTGGTAAGGTGCTACTTACTTCCAAAACATAGGAGAAGAGCACATCAAATGCGATTCCCAATCGATTGGAAAGTTCGTGTAGCGACCGAAGTACAAATGTTTTGTAATTGAAGAAAGAACCTTTTTCTTCCGTAAGAATCTCGAGAATCGTACTCCATTTTATCGATTCGAATTCGTGTTTGTTCGCAGCAATGCTTCGGCGTTCCTGAACCTTATCGAGAAGCTTGTCGTAAAGCATAATTTTCTCTGCAGCTTGCGCGTTCAGAAAACGAACAATTTGATAGCGTCCCTGTTGATCTAATTGTTGGATTAAGAAGTGACGTTTTCGGTTGGCACGAAGATGCGATCGAAGTAGTTTTTGAACCTTTCCTGCATTATTCCCGATGAGTTCGAAGAGTACTTTTTGAAAATCGTTTTCGGATAATTCATGGCGTTTTGACCAAACCGGGAATTGTGAATGCATCAATGCGTAATCGATCCATTGCAGTTTTATCTTTAAACGAAAGAGTGCTTTATCTTCCGTGTTTTCCTGGATCGTTTTGAGATCTTCCTCCTCCTTGATTTCCAGCAATACAGATTCCAAAGAGCTTTTATCAATGGAATGATAAACTTCCAGTTCGAGAAGTACGTAATGCATCAAGTCGTGCAATGCGATGTTGAAGTGGGCGGCAATGTTTGACAAGGTAGTCTTCACGAAGGATTTCAGATTGAACTGAGATCCGCGATCCTCCAAAAGTGCCCGAATGATGAATTCCCAGGTAACATCTCTGAACTCACTCGAACTTCCTGAAAGAGTAACATGACTCTTATCTTTTAGTTGCCGCACATTTCCCGAGAACTGAACAATTACATCTTTGCTTTGTGGCTCAATAAATCCAACGAATTGATAAAGCGAAGGATCGGAAAGGGCTTGCACCAAATTGCGATGAAGTAGTCGGTTTTTCGATTCCCGGCGGATAAAAGAAGTGAATACTGCGGACTTTGCCCTGATCAACTTTAGAATTTGTGCTTCAAAGGTTTTGTCGAATTTTGGGGTAGATTCCAAAAGTTGTGTGTAAACGGCAATTATCTCGGGTTCAATTTTCGAACGCTTTACAGATTTGGTCGTCGATGCAATTTCTCGTTCGGAGTAGATCTCTTTGATAATTTCCACCAACCCTCCCGGAATGGTTCGTTCCCTGTCCATTTCCTTCACGGCATCATAAAAGAGCGTTAGGAATTCGGTGTATTCGACATTAAAATGATGTGCCAATCGTGCTAAAGTTGCCTGCACGAACATTTTCTGATTGAATGCAGTTCCCCGATCGATTAGTAAGTAGGTGAGTACAAATTCCCAAACTTTGTTTCGATAGATGCGTTGTTCGGTTGAAACAATGCGTCGTTGTTCCTGTACCTTTTGGATGTTTTGCGCTGCTTCAATAACCTGTGATGCCTCGGCAGGAGCTAATGCCTGGATCAGTTTTTTCAATTGATCTTCGTTCAGATTCAATACCAAGCGTTCGAGGAAATACTTCTTCTGCGCTTGTTTCCGAACAATGGCGGCAATTTGCCCTATGTGACTTTCAAGGACTTCAGCGATAATCTTTTCGAGGTCAAAATTGTTCCGGTTTCGAATCCACCAGGGGACAGTGCCGGAAAGCATGAATTGTTCAAAGATGGACAAGTGATTTCGTTCCTGAGCCACTTTGTCACTTGTGGTGGTGTTGCGACTTCTTGTAAGTTCGATTCGCTCGCCCAGCTCTCGTCGTAGAGAAATAGTAACAGCGTCGAGTAAGTCTTCTTCCAGATGCGATTCCCGAAGTCTGCCCAGATCCAATTCCAGACTATCAATCCGAATCGTTTCCTGGGTTTCGAATTCATCAAAAATCTCGCAAACACGTTCAAACAATTTTTCATTGGAAATGGTAGAGATTTTCCGCTGCATATCAATAGCCGTCGACTCTGAATCGTACTGAATATCGAAAATATGTTTGTCCACCAAATGCATTGTTAACTTGACGATTTGGCGGTTTTCATGAAGGTCATTAATTGATCGGAAAGCTGATTTAGAATCTCGTAGTCAATTTCCTCTTTTGCATTTTCAGCCAACCACATTTCGTAGATAACCTCGAACTGAGCCAATGTGGGCAAATCCACCCATTTGAAATGTATTCCGATATGAGCAGCGGTATGTTTGCGAATCAAACTTTCAAGAAAGTACTGGAATTCCTTATCGCTGAAACGTGCTGTCCAATTGGGCATCATTACCGTAATCGTGAACGAATAATGATACATCGGGTGATTATACTCTGCTTCGTTTTCGTATTCGCGTTTGAATTTGACACGGTTGGAGTCATGAATATCCAAATCAGAGAAATCATTGAAGAAAGCGATCATTTCCTGTGCCTTTTCTTCTGCTTCATTCAAATCATCGTACTTCTGTGTGGAACGACCAATGACTTCGCTTCCATCTTTCCAGACTACCAGGTATTTGTCGTTCTTTTTTGCGAAAGTAGGTTGGTGTGACCTTAGAAATTCGATATTTTCTTTAATTCCCGCTTCAATATTTTCGATCGGATATCCTTTCAACAATCGGAAGGACCACGTTGAATTCGGGTCGTTCAAAAGAATATTCACTTCCAATTCTTCAAATTGCGGACGGAGCAGAATGTGATCTACCATGTAGACACTTTCGCAATTGAAATTCCACTGCATCAATACATTGCGAAGTGAATAGCCGCATTCAAAGGCGTCTTGCTCAGAATCGAAAGTATCAATGACTTCATGGATTGACGAAGGTTGAATTGAGAATACACCACTTGCATTTCTATCGAATTGAAAGTAGTAGAGCGTTCCTGTGGCAGAAGTGAGCAGTACGTAAATCGTATCTTCTTCCTTTTCCTCGTTCAACTTTTCGTAGATTTCCGTAAGAGCAGAAGAAATTGGTTCTTGTTCCCCTGGTGCATTCACCTTTGAAGACAATTGCTCTTGTTTTTCAGTGTCGCCATCTGCAAGGGCTTTGAGAAAATCATTCAACTCACCCGGAATGCTCTTTTGCTTTCTGCGGAATAACAAATGATAACGTTCTCCGTCCTCATCGCGTTGTACTTTCAAATTTTCGAGATACAAGCCCCGTTTGAAAAGGTCTTCGTCGATGATAACCCTGCTGAATAAGGATTCATCGCAAGTATCGGCGTAGTCTTTTTCATAGATCCATAATCCGGCTGGCTCATAGGAAGCATTCTCGAATCGTTGCTTTTCGTTATTAGCCATTATCTGGAAGGCATCCTGACGTTGATTCTCAGCTTTAAAGCGAACTTTTGGGAAAAGATATTCCCCAATTTTTATTGGCTCCAGCGGAATGCCAAGCATGATTCTCATCCGTTTTTCCAGCGTGGAGAGATTCTCTTCAAAAGGTTCGTCATCGTTTTCCTTCCAATAAGGAACAGTATGATTGAAAGATCGTGCCTTGTCTTTGCTCAGCTCCGGATAGTTTTTCAGGATATCAATTTGCTGATTCAGTTGGTTCGATCGATGTTCTTCGGCTGAGTGGTAATAGTTGAAACGTTCAAACGTATGTTCGTGAGAACTGTCTCCAAATCGAACCAGCAAATGCGCCAGGAACTTCTTACGTCGTTCATAGAAATTATCGATGCTATCCATGATCTCACGGACGCTTTGTTCCATGAGTTGCTTCTGCTCACTTTCGCTTTTGGTGCTTTCCGCATCTTTAATCAATTCATAAATGCGTGGAATATCCCAGGGCATTTGTACGAAATAAGAATTCTCCACGGTTTTGTCCATCGAGTATAATTCGTTGAATCGCGACAGCTGCGACAGATAATTGGTAAGAATCTGCTCGAAAAACAGCAAGTATCCTTTCAATTGATAGATTTCTGCTTTTCTGTTTACTGCGGTGTACTCGGAAATGGCATTTTCACGCAAACCATAAATGGTTGGGAATTCATGCTGAATGGAGCGGTAATTGTGAATTTTTTTCGCCGTTCCCAATGGAGCTTCAAAGTCGTTGTCCTGATTATAGTTCTGACTGGTTTTCTGCTTCAGGGATGCGTTCAGTTCCTTTAATTGCCGATCTACTTCTTTCTGATGCAGATTGATTCTTACGCCATCGCTGGTGTAGGTGAAGAAGTCGTTGTTATTTGCATCAGACTGCATCTTTTTGGATAGCACAGCGACAGAATCCCAGGGAATCATGGCAATTTCACGACGTTCAATATTGTCCAACGTATCGAAGTAATTCCTGTATTCGACATTTCCTGATTCGGAGATATGTTCTTCCAGCAAATTGAGCGATTTCACCGTCTTTACGCCTTCAATTTCGCGCAACTGATTCACCAATTGACTATTGAAAAAGATGCTGGGTTTTTCTTTCATGGCTTCGTCCAGGATGAAACCATTTTTTAGCGGAGGACCATCGAAAATCTCTTCCACTTTGTATCCCATATCTAACATCTGATTCAGCGAGTAATAGATAATTGGGTTACTAATAATTTGCTTCAGTTTGAAGATAATCTGAGCATGCACCAATTCAGGGAAGGCGTCTTTTTCCAGTTCCATCTCCATTTTCACGAAGACTTCTTTTTGCTTCAGAATGATGACTTCCTCAAATGTTTCACCGACATTGTGCGAGTGATTGAGACGACGTTTTATCTCCGCTTTGATGTCTTCAGGAGGATATTTGTTGTATCCATCGAGCTCTACGAATACCAGGTACAGACCTTGAATGTTTTTACGCTGAGTAAAGCTGTTCAGAGGGTAAATCCATAAGTTTTGAACGCCATCAATTTCATCGAGGAGCTGCTTTCTTATGTCGACTGTAGTAACTGGATTGGTAGGAAGAATTTTTCCAGCGGTGTAAAAGGTGTTATTTCCAGTTTTATTTTGTTGCGACGCATAGAGGTCCTTGAAATCCATTTGCGTTCTGTAGCCCAATTCCGATAGGGCATAGGCGAGTTGTTCCAGGATCGTAACACCGGGATCGTGAACGTTAAAGTCTGTCCAGTTTTCACCCGCCAATTGCTGGATCTTTCGAAGTCCCTCTTCTTTGAGGAAATCGAAATCCATTCCTTTCGGAATGTGCAGGTGTTTTTCTATGAATTTGGACTCACTCATTTATGCGTCTTGCTTTCTTTTATAATGTTCGGGATGACCAATATTTTCGTCATTCCATAGTTCGGTGATGTAGAATTTGATCATTGCGTCCTTACCCAGATTCTTCGTGCATTTCATCTGAAGGTTATAATCGTAGGTATTCCCCGTGAATCGAAGTTTGATCCGCAGCGGGCGCCAGAAACTGAATCGTGCATGTGTATGTCTGATCCGAGAGTTTGAGTTTCCGTAACTACTCATGGCAATGGCGTGTACCATGGCATGTTTCCCGGTTCTGATGATTCCCGTTCTTGCTACAATTTCGAACATGGAACAGTAATTCAAATCTTCCAGAACGTTGTGCCATTTTCCATCAGCAGGAACCAAAGACTCTACTGCGCGATTTCCTACTCTTGCCGTTGCAGCGGCTGTTCCTTTCACGTCGAGGGTATGCCTCGGAGCCTCGTTATGTACTCCAACTTTCAATCCGTCGCTTAGGGTAATAAGTTTGTCGTCGGTTGCGTTGCTTTTGAAGTGCAATTGGGTTTCATCTTTGCTATCTCCAACGCCCTCTTCCGAATCCACACTCCAATTGGGTTCCGGATCGGTGATTTTATTAAAAACAGAGAGTACCGTCTTGGATTTTCCAATAGGCGCTAGCATTAATCCATCATCCATTGATTTGGAGAAACCGTCGTCAATTTTGTTGATGGACGAATCTATGATGTCGGCAAAACTGTTCTCAGTAGGAAGGTTTCCCTTCTTGAACAGCGTTTTGAGTGTATCCCTATCTTTTAATGCCATGTTACGTTTTTTATTCTGTAATAATGAAATCCATTCCTAATTCCATGTTGTCGATGCCACGTGGTTTCGGACTTGCGTATGCTGGATCATGAATTACCTGTATGTTGTGTCGCTTGGCGGAAATCAAAATAGACCATGGGTATAGTACTTTAATTTCCTCCTCGTATTCTGCTTCTCGCGCGGTGTCTTTTAGTTCGTAATCTTCTCCGTGATAGTGATTAATTTTCACAATAGAGAACTCCGTTACGAAGTATACGAAATCCAGATTTTGGATGTATGCCATTGCATCTGACTTGTACACGTTCTTGCCAAATTCTTCTTCCAATTCATTCGGTGAAAGCCATGAACTCAGGTAACCCGTAATTTCTTTTTGAAGTTTCTCTTCGTAATAGCTTTGCGATTCGTAGCCTTTGAATTGCACCTGGCAGTTCACGCGAATTTCTTCGTAATGCGGGTTGGTCACCACCACTTTTACAAACGGTGAAGAAAGTCCTTCCAAATAGCGTTGAATGGAATTCAATGTCTTTGGACTGGAAAGCGGCATGTGTACCTGCTCCTCAATGGTTGTTTCCGGAATTACGGCAATGTGTACGCTTCCCGGGAAAATCAAATTATCCATTTCCTTGTAGTTGGGAGAAAGCGTGTGATTCGCCATAAAACATTTCACTTTGTAAATGAATGGGAATCGTTGCAATACCAGTTGCTCGTAATCCAAAGCGTTAATAGCTCTGCCTTTGTGTCGCAGGTGTTCGCTAATTCGCTTGTAATATTCCTGTGCATTTTCTTCGCGTTTTCCCATGAAGCTATCATTGGGTTGGATAATGCCCGTGACCTCAGGAATTGTATCCTTAGTTCGCGTAATCTGCAATTTTGGAAGTGGTTTTTCCAAATGAATGGAACTACAGGAACCGTCCCATTGAACAATCACAGCGTTTTCATAGATCCCGTCAAATTTTCCAAGATTTAGCGCTCCCTGTTGTATAGAACCGCGAATCCAGAAAAGGGAATCGTCCAGCAATGTGGTATTTCGATTGATCGGATACGGAATCTTCAACTTAACAATTCCCGAATTAATAAAGCCGTTTGTGGTATCCAACAGCATTCCTTTCTCATCGAAGAAAACCCATTCATTATCCCGCATGTACGACCAATGAATAGGTGCACGATCACGGTATTTATCGTTTGTGCTTTCATCGTTCATATCGAACAACAAGGTGATTTCACCATTCACAGGAACTTTGTCCAGACCGAGCATCAGGCTTCCTTCAAATTGATCCGTATCGAAGAAAGTTTGCAAGTGATCAGTCGATTTGAACTCAATTTCTTTGTATCCGAAAGGGGAGAGCTGGTAGAAATGAATATTGTTTGGGTTTTCACCGTTAGATCCCGGAGAAATCGCAGACCCCTCTGCTTTATAGCTCAACTCCACAGTTTCAATAATTGGAACGAATGGAGCATTGGGTGTTTGCAATGGTTTCTGACGGCGTTTCAATCGTGAGTTGAACATTACCGTTTCCGATAAAAGCGAGGCATAATGCTCGTGACCGAAAGCTACTTCATGACAATTGAGTGTCATCTTTACGAAACCATTGGTGCTTTCCAGGCTGTACGGTTTGTAGTTCTCGAACTGGGTGATTTCCGGATTCAATTCATCCTCAGTCATGCTAATGGAAAGATCATCTCCGAAGATGTTTGTTGAGGTGGAATGTCCTTCTTTCACCAATGGGAAAGTATCAATGGTTGGTGGAGTTAGAATCATTTCTCTCCAGCTTCCATTCTTTAAATAAGAGGGAGACAATACATATTGCGAGGTTTTTGGGCGGGTTGAAACCGATGAACTCAGCAATTTGTTCGTGTAGTGCTTGAAATACGTTTCGAATCCACCTTTCATGATTGGGTTTTTCGCCCATTTCATGTTCACCGACAATTCAGTAATTGGTTTCGAGAATGCTTCTCTGTGACCGAAGATAAAGTGGCTGTCTTCCTTAGGAATTGATCCCAACAATTCGAAAGGTTTGGAGTGATCTAGCGGTCCCAATTGATTGTACAATTCAATGTCTTTCAAGTGGGATGCCTCCGTTTTGATATGAATGTTTTTTACGCGCAATTGCTCAACGATAGAGTACAGGTAGATGTACGATTCACGTCGAAGCAGAATTTCCATAAATGGTTGCGTGCTGGTAGGTGTTTTATCCCGGTCTTCTGTGAACGGAACAAATGCTGGATCGTCAACGCCCAATTCAAAATGAAACTCCCACGTGTATGTTTCGAAATCCACCTGGCAAGCGTAAAACGGAATGGTCATCAACCCTTCTTCGGTGGAAATAGAAATGTCAAATGCCGTTGAGAATACTTTGTAAACTGTTTCGTCGAAGTCTTCCTGATTCGATTCACTGACATTTTCCAGGATCTTTTTCATTTCACAGAAACCATCCTCATCAAATTCGAAAATCAAGTGAACTTTTCTCGCTCCAGAAGCCAATCGGAACATGGATGAACTGACGAGAATCCCCAAACGTCCGTAATCCAAATTATCGGGATTATCATCGTCCAATCGACCTTCATCTCCCAGCATTGCCTGTCCATCCAATTTTAGATAATTGGTATCGTCGCGTTCGAATCCTTTCGCAAATAAATTGGTCGTAAAGTCCTGATCTGGCTTTTGATGGTGGCGCTCATCCCGACTCTTGTAGATGATCTTCATTTGCTGAATCTTGCTACTGGTCAGCAAAAGACTACTTGTCGTTTGGAAGAACAAATCTTCATTCAATTCGTTCTTGGGACCTGCGAATAAGGTTCCTTTCGGAAGCAGGAAACTTTCTTCTTTTGGATTGAGTTGAACGGCGACAGAGGTCAAATCCGGAGTGGCTGGCTTCTCTTGCAAACGAAGAATATCACGGTAATAGTGATCCAAATGCTTGCTCGGAAGTTCGTTCAACATGTCCTTAACAAAGTCGAACAAGTGTATGAAAGTGAGAATCAGAGCCACGTATGGCTTGTTGTTCTTTAAGTCATTTTGAAGGTTTTCAAGCAATTCTGCTGAAGCCTCTTTGATATGGAATACAGAATAGTAGTAAGAGTGAAATGCCTGACGAACGACACTCAAATCGTCACTCGATAAATCGTCTTCACCCTTTTCTTCGTCTGCCTCTGCTGGTTTCCATCCCCACTCGAGTTGAAGCGTTTCAAAGCGTTGAGTGATGCTGTCGTCCCATTGCAAAATGGATTGCAAAGCGAATAGTTCTATCAAATGTACATTCAGGTGCGTCTTGATTTCATGGTTGAGGTCGAAAATCAAGTCTGTAGTTAACGGAGAACGTTGAATGTGCTTTCGAATATAATTGAGCATTTCTGCCATACTCAAAATCTCATCGATAATCTCAATAACCAGCTTTTCCTGAATGACACGATCGGAGGTAGAGAATACCTTGTCGAGAAGCTCCTGTGTTTCGTCTTTCGTAGTCTGTAAATCGTAGGCATTAATTACAATGAGCAAGAACAAGTTATCCCGATTGAAAAACTTACTCCAGTTCTTCATTAGTGCAGGATTCTCAACGTTTTCCTTTGTGTAGAAGTTGATTTTTTCTGCGTAAATACTGATGAAACGAACGTAATCTGGCAGGGAACGATCATCAATATTCAAATACTCCTCCTTCATCTCCTTTTTGAAGCGGTCGAGCTGGCTAATGCCGTTGAATATGTCGTAATTTTTCGTTTCCCTTATCATCTTATGCGCTGATAATTCCTGTATTATTTCCTTCTAACAAGTAGAATGGATAAACCATGTTGTGACGAGAGTTCGTCTGGCGAATTCTGTAATCAATGGTGATGTGCAGAATTCCTTCGTTTGGATCGTATTCTGTTTCGATCACTTCTACATCAATTCTTGCCTCGAATCGAAGAATAGCATCTCGAATGACTTCTTTGATGTGTGTAAACAACGATTCATTGGCAACTTCATGAACAAACTGTCTGAGGTTACAACCAAATCGAGGTTGCATGGTTCTTTCTCCCGGCTGTGTTCCCAGCAGGATGCGCAAGCTTTCGTATATGTCTTGCTCCTTTGTGACCATAGAATTATCCATGTTTAGGTCATCAAAGCGAACAGGAAAGCCCCAACCTCGTCCAAGAAAAGAATGTTCATCTGCCATAATTATCCGCCTATCATTACTGTTGGTGCACCGAGTACGATTGATCCTCCGTGTGCTGTAGTATCTCCCATACGTGCTGCTGGTTTTCCTCCGATCATTACCGTTGCAGATCCTTTTACAATGGAATCTGGAGGTCCAACGCAGGTACACATATCACCGACAACGGCTGCGGGCATTTTCGTGATTAATACCGTTGGTACCCCCGGGCCTGCAATCGGTCCGCCTACGTGAGGTACTACGCCTGTTACCATTGGACAGGTATGCATGTCTGTTAATCTTGCTGCTAGTGGCATAATTCGTCGTTTTAGTTAATCATCACCATGGCTCCTTTCAAGGTCAGGTTTCCGGATGCTGAAACTTCGGCAGAAGCAGTACCCTTGGCAGTGAAAGTGGTGTCGGCAGTAGCACTAACCTGCATCCCTTTGATATCTGCGTTTCCGGTTGCCTTAATACTTGTATTACCTGTAGATTGAATATCGATATTTCCGGTTGCGACCAGTTTTAGGTCTTTCGGTGTGTTCAATTCAATCCCTCCGGAGTCCATGGTGATTTTATTATCGTTTTTATCTTTCAATAGAATACCGTCCGTATTCGTATAAACTTTGTTTTCGTGTTGATCCAGAAGTGTGATGGATTCATCGTCATCATCGAAGACAATTTTGTTCTTCCCAGGTGTAGTTATGGTGATGATTTTCTTATCGTCGTTGAATTCGATTTTGTTCTGTCCCTTGGTTAAAAATGCTTTGGTAAAGTTGTCGGCAGTCATTGCATAGTCTGTTCCATCTACGTCCTTCCCGGGTTTCAATTGAGAACTGTACAAAGAGCCGATCACAATGGGAAATCTGGGATCATTGTTCAGGAATCCTACCACAACTTCGTCATCTACCTCAGGTACAAAGAAGGTCCCTGCGCCATTGGTTGCGTAAAATGTGGAAAGCCGCGCCCAGATGCCATTTGTATCGTCCTGCATCGTTGGAATTTTTACCAGAATGCGGAATTCACTGTCTGGATCTTCTTCCAGTTGTTTCACTTTGCCGATCATCAATCCGTTAATTCCAGGTACCAATCCTGAGGTAATCGGTGCGACTACGTCTGGCTTTTTGATGTGCCAATCGGTATTTGCCCCCATGGTTACACGGGTACGCCAGTTTCCGTTATCTACCTGATGTTCAACGCCGGAGATATACGCATCGCCATTGAATCGGTCACCAACTCCTGCAAATGTGATGAGTACGCCTGGCTTAGCAAGTTCCGAACCCTGAAATACGGCGTGTCCGGTAATTTTGTTCATCCACGATTTTAGTAATTGTGCATCTGACCACGCCTTGAGTGAATCGGCATCCACATCTGCGGCACTTTGGAATTCGAAATCGGTTACTCCCAAAACATCCGCCATTGTTGATGAGGTGATGTTTCCCTGGCTGTTCAAGGATGGAGTTGATCCGGTTCCTTCTACGAGTGCCTGAGTACTGTGATCCCAGGCTTTAGCTCCAACTGCTGAAAGTTGTGTGTCGGCGTTCAATTCTCCTTTGAATTCTGTGAGGTCCATTCCGTAGGTTACTTCCAGAACTGCAGATCCTGATGTTTCCGGCTTTTTAACGCTAACAGTTCCATCGTTCACAATCACCAAATATCCGTTCACATCCGCACGAGATAGTAAGAAGTCCCAATCCGTTGTATAATGTTGGACAATCATTGGATAGGTGATTGTTGTTGCTTCTACATCGGCAGTTAACCCGGCATCAGAAATCAGGCTGGACATCATATCTGAATCCAGTTTGTCTTTGAAATAGGCATTCTTTCGTGCCACGGTCATTTTCAAAGCTTTGTCCTTTACGATGACTTCTAATTCAGGAGCACCTGATTCATCAAATGAGACTGAATGCTTGATGACAATTCCTTTAAAAATACTCTCGTTCTTTCCTTCATACCCAACCTTAATTTCGATTTCTTTTCCAGGTTCGAAGTCTGTAGATTCGGATACAGGGAAGTCTTCCGTTGCTGGGTTACCATCGGAGATCACGAGTGTGGCTGTTGGAATGCGGTTGATCTCATTGTTCGTTTTTATGGAACGAATCAAATAGGTATCACTCACCTGGGTGCCTTCAGAAGTCACTTCAAGGGTTACTACACCAACATCGCCGTCTATTGGAGAAACTGCCATATATATTTATTTAATAGGAGGGAAATACAGCTTGCTTCCAACTTCTAAATCGCGGATATCCACAAGGTTGTTCAAGGCTGCTACCTCCAAATAATATTTTTTGTCTTTGTATATTTTGTAGCACAACTGAGGAAGGTTATCTCCTTCTTTTACAGTTACAATGTGCGTTAAGTCTGGCGAGTTTCTGTTCGCCAATTGTGCTTCTTTTGCTGCGTCTATGTAGCCTTTGAAACCACAGGTAATTTTCGCTCGTAAGGGATTGCCATCCGGTTTGAACATTTGATATTCAACCTTGAGGGATTCCAATCGGCATTTGAAAAGCAAGGATCCCCAATTTAACATGAGGAAGTTCGGTTCGTGCGTGTCGCCGTAATACTTGTATACAACGTCTTTCAATTCAGTCACCAAATCCGAAATGGACTTTCCTTCGTTTTCTGTGTTTCGGGGAACGGCCCCGGTGTCATCGAAGGTGAACGTAAAGTTCATGCTCTCCAAACCAATCGACTTAAACTTTGTCGATTTGGCTGCTTTTCCCGGAGATTCTTCTTCAGAGTAGGTAATGGAGTGGGAGTGATCATAGTTTGCAGGGTTCACCATTACGGTAAATTTGCTCCCGTTTTGCTCACTGAACAATCCGTCTTTATAGCCTGTTATGGTTAACTTGCTTAACGCCATTATCTAACTGAATTTTTCTTTACTTCTTCCTGAATCATATTTCGACATTCTTTTAAAATGCCTTTGCGGAGTTTGCGTGTTTCTTCTTCGTTGAGTTCACCAATTTTTCCAGAATTGGCGCCACTATCCACAGTCGTCTTAATAATTAATTCTCGTACTTCAATTGGCATAAGTTCTCTGGTAATTTGTGTATCGAAACTCCATTGTTTCGACCAGCAGTTCATTTTTCTGTGAGTCAAAGTTGTCAACGCTGTACTTCACAGGTCGGGTGTTATTAAACGTCCAGGTTATCAACGGGCTTCCGTTCTCATCGAGTAGTTTCACGATGATGTTTTTTAAGGTAATCGGTGATGAATAATCGCTTGAAACAGTGTCTTCTACCCAGGTCATCAAGGCGGATTTACTACTGCACAAACCACGTTTCAATACCAATTTACCCGCGTTGACCTGCGTTGGTAACTCCCATGTGTAATCGTTTACACCACCCTCGACCAGTTTCTCGGAGCCCTGTTCTACTTCCAGACCAGAGACCTCCTTGAAACTGTTGTCGTAGGTGTCGGTAATACCAGCTACTTCGACTTTGAAGTAGAAACCCGTAGCTGGATACCATGTGTCTGCGGATGCCGCCATCGGAATTATGCTGTTTCGATAGTGATTCCTTCGTGAACGATTTCAATCGATTCGATTGCTACTTCGTTCGCGTCTGATTTCAAATCTGTACCTGTGATTTTTGTTGGCCAACAGTTCGAAAGCGTCCAGGTCATTTCTGGGTCTCCTGCTTCGTTACAAAGGCTTACCACAACTGGTACACGCTTGATTGTGTTCATCTTAATTTGGCTGTACCAATCCCAGAATTTGTTGTCTCCAGTGAAGACACCTTTCTTCATTGTTACGTTACCTGCTTTAGCGATTCCCGGCATTTTAATTGTTGAGAAAACCGGGTTGTCACCGTGGCGATATTCGATAATTTGTGTTTCTGTTTCCAGTCCTGATACTTCTTGAAAAGACATCGTGTTTCCGTCCCATGTTACTTTGAAATAAAACTTTGGTAACGGCCACACGGTGCTTGACTGTACTGATCCATCATCTGCCATAACTTATATTTTTAAATGTGTTTAAAATTCGATTTATGATTTTTGCATTTGCTGCTGGAATGTGATCTCGATGAACTCGGCTGGACGCGAAATCGCTACCAAAACAGTGATTCTCAAAATTCCTTCGAGAATATCATCTGGAGTCATCGTTGCTCCTAATCCAACGCTAACGGAATAGGCATCTGCAGGAGAAGCTCCTACAAGTGCACCCTTTTTCCATTGGTTGTAAAGGAAGCTGTCGATCATACTTTTCATCGTTGTCCATGTGTTTGAATCGTTCGGCTCAAATACGTAAGCTTTCGCTGCTGCTTTTACCGATTGTTCCAACATGATCATGGTACGACGTACGTTGATGTATCTCCAGTCTTTGCTGTTTCCATCCAATGTACGAGCACCCCAAACCAATGTTCCTTCACCAATGAACGGTCGAATGGCGTTGATGGATTTACCGTGCAATGTTACATTCAAATCTTCCTGCTCATCGTGGCTGATGTTTACTGCCGGACGCACTACTGAATTCAAAGAAACGTTTGCCGGTGCCTTCCAAACTCCACGGTTGTTATCCACGAAAGTGTAGATTCCTGCCATGGCTGCTGCTGGTGACATCAAGTTCAATCGTCCTTTGATATCCATCAAAATGTGGTTGAACATTGGGCTGATCACGATCAACGTTTTGTTCAAATCCTCTAGAGATGGACCTGCGTAATCATCGTTGTTGATGTTTGGAATGTTTGCCAATAGATCACGCAATTCTGTAGTCTTCAAAGACTCATCTTCTGTTTTTTCAGCAGGAACGTTCAACTCATCCATGATCATGGATTGAACAGTCGCCAAACTATCATTTGTGAAGTTAGAAAGTCCTAGTTCTGAATCTCCAACAATCGTTGTGTGAACCCATGGGTAGTACGCTGTTCCGTACATCAAAGAGTTCGTTCCAAGACCGTTACGGAAGTTATCGATAACGTCTCCACTTGGGTGGTTACGCTCTTTCCATCCTTCGTGAATGTCAAGGATACCAATACGACTTTGCATTTTGTTACAGTGTGCCAAAACCGCTTGCTGCAGTGATGTACAATCTTGTAACGATAGGTTCATCGCTTCAGGAACAACTACCATAGTTGGCTCTTCTTCCTTCAATAAAGGAGGAATACCGTTGTCCATCAACTTTGCATTTTCGATGGTATCTGTGTAGCTACCAACCGCAACAATGTAACAAGGACCACCTCCATTCTGGAAGAACAAGCGCATTGCATTGTACAAGCGGTATTGTTGACCAGATGAGTTAAGGTTGTACCCTTTACCTTTTACGGTAAAATCCGGTTCAGAAGCTGCTGCTGCAGATCCTCCTTCTTCTCCTTCTTCACCTCCCTCGTCTCCACCGGCTGCATCGCCAGAAGCTTCGACAAGTTCGAATTGATAGGTAGGAGCTCCTCCGAAGAATTGGTTGTATTCACCAATCGAAGTAATTCGCATAGGTTTGTTGATGAGCGATTTACCACCGTTCTCAGCTCTTTCGGTATATCCGATAAAGGCGGGAACGGCCGTCGCGACCTCAACAACTCCATTTCCAAAGGCGTCTTTCTCTAAGATGTAAACGCCTGGTGTTTTCATTTGTGCCATAGAAATTATTGATTATAGATTAATAAATAGGTCGGTTAAAATGGTTCCATCCTCGCCGACGCGGTAAAGATTCTCTTTGTTGGGAACGGGCAGTCGATCAATGACCACACCTTCCGATCTGTTTTCGATATTCATGTTCTTTTTCAGTTGTAGAAATTGTGTTGGTTTTGCAGTTAATTCCAGCGGTTCTTTCGATGTGAACAAAAGTCGATCGCCTCCATCGGGTCCCTTGGTTTGTTCTGGTAATCCGAAAGGACTTTTGCCTCCGCCGTTTGTTATTTGGAGTCCTTCTAAATGCTCCAATTCATCGTTTGAAATAAGGTAGCGCCACACCGTGCTGCGATTCCTGAAGTGAATTTTGAAATCAGGAGATCTCATTTTCCAATCGCTGGTAAGAATGGAAGTGTATTGTTCGTTTTCCGGATCGATTAAGATTTGAACAACACCATGTACGTTTGCGTTGTTATTCAGGTGAACAAATCGTCGTTCTTCGCCATCTACCGTGAGTAGATACTTGCCTTCTGTGATATGTTTTGTTTGAAGAATTTGTTTGTCCTGAACCGTTAGAATTGCTTGTGTACGATCTTCTTCTGCGAGTCCCAATCGTGTCAACTTGACTTCTGAGTCTCCGGGGAATTCCAACGTCGTAGTTCCGATCAATTCTATTTGATTTTCTTCAGAAACGCGATCAGAAGCATGCAATGCAATAACATCTTCATCGACGCTCGTGTCAGAATTGGAGAAGAAATAAACATTGCTTTCCGGAATATAATCTGTGTAATTTGCCCAAAAGGGATCGTTCAATTCTACGGTGAACAATAGTTCCATTGGTTCCTGAATACGATCTGAAAGCACCGAATCTTCCCCCACGATTTCAGCCTCTGCACCTACTTCCATTTTGCCATGATTCATCTTAGACAACATGCGGAAGTTGTTCATCAATTTTTGTGTGTCGTATGACGGTCTCACCGATACAGAAAGATCCTGACTTCCCTGATAGAAATCGTGGAGAACACTCAATCGAAACAATATGCCGTAGTGAATAATCATTTTTCCTTTTTAATTAAATCGATATCCATCGTTCGAATTGTTTCCAGGTAGCCCTGAACAGCCGCATCTTCAATAAGTACCGCTCGCACTTTGTACACTATCGAAGGCATATATTTTGCTCCGAGCGAGGCCCAGAGATTGTTTTTGGTATTGGAATCCATGTGCAGTACTTCAAACTGTAGTTTTTCTATTCCTCGATCTGCCAATGCAGGTGAATTCTGCTCAGTGAAGGTTGGCTTTGAGTGGAAAAATTGAATGACCGCAGAAATAAATTTCAGTGCTTCCTTGTAATTACTGGGGTTGAAATAGGCGAAGAATCCAACTTGAAGATTCAGGTACATATCCGGGCGTGCAACATATTCACCGAATTGCGAGCTACGGTACTGCCCTTGTCCGTTCGTGTGTACTTCTTCCGAAATATCTACAAGCGAGAAGATGACCTTATTTTTTTCTTCTGTTGCAACGGATCCATCCTGGTTAACTACATACGAAAGACTCACCATGTTCTCGGTAAGATCGAAGCGTAGCTTCAGAAACTGATTCAATTGCTCAGATACTATATGTAATGCGTCGTCTATCATTCGTCTTCTTCGTTTTCTTCCGTTTTTTCCAGCAGAACTTTTACTGCTGATCTGGTAAATCGCATTAACAGGATTCCAAAAAAGCACACGATCACCATGAGCAAATAGAGTAAGATCACCTGATCGTCAATGCCTTCTACAAATTCGTCGTAATCGTCTATGAGAATATCCACGCAAGCCAAACAAACCAACCCCAATGGGAAAGAGAGTAGTGCTGCGGCAATAATCCACATGAAACTGGTTGCCAGTAATTTTTCAAGGAATTTTATCATGGGACATCTTTATTTACACGTAAAAACGACTTCCAGCTCAATGCTGAAATGATGACTATTCCAAGAATCATAATTCGATTCAATGGACGTTGAACACTTTCACTGGAGACCAAATCCAGGTGGTGATCTTCCAAATAATTGCGCGAGTGGAACACGAACCCGGAAACAAACAACAGAAGAATCATAAGCGCCAGGAAAATGCCCAATACCTTGAGGTAAGTTCGGAACTCCAGGATCAGTAATCGATCGAAAATGGTACTGGAGGTTAGTGCCAGGAATGCTCCCAGCAAAACAAAAAACAATACGGTACAGAGCAGGACAATCTGCACTTCCGATTGCTTCAGAATTTTTCGGATATCTGCTTCCGCCACTGCTTCGGTAAGAGGAGGTTCGGAAGTTGGAATGGAGTCGTTAACTACGTCATGCAAGCCGTAGTTTTTCAAAACATTTACATCAGATTCAATCAGGTCCCAGAACTGGGTTTCTCCCTCGTCGTAGCCAAGTGTCCACATGCCAATCCCTGCTAATTTTTGACTTCGTACCCAATAATATTTCAGTTTGAGTGCGTCTGCGTTATCGAAGAAAACGATGTATTTCTTGCCGTCAACTTTGTTCTGGAATTCGCAATAGGCTGTAGCCGCAACTTCATCCATTTCCACTTTTTCATCTTTCGTTAATTCGAGAATTTCATTAATCGGCGGATTTCCGTAGAATCGATAACTCTTTTTACCATTTTCATTTTCTAGGACTTCCCACATGGCTCCGTAGTAGGGAAATGCAACAATCAATTTGTTCGCTGGAACGCCAAAACTGAGATATTCTGTGACTCCCTGCTGTACATTCAATTCCCCCCATTCCTTACTGTGCAATAGGGGAGAAACAGGTCCGGGCTTATAGCTGTCGCTGTAATAGTAATTGTAGCCAAGCATTACAAATTGATCCACGAATTGATTGATCGTTTTGAGATCGTATTTGTTTTGCCCACGAGCCGGAGGAATGGCTAGAACCAAAGCTTTGTCGAAAACATCCAGCGATTTTTTCATACGTTCTATGAACTCGCTAAACTCTGCTTTCAAATTGAATGGCATGCCTTCAAAGCTGATTACCAACCCTTCTACTTCTGGTCGGTCTGTTACCAAATCGCTGACGAACTTCACACATTGTGTCCTGTTTTCCTCACTGCCCAGAAGCTCAGCAATTGCTTTGTCATCGTCACAACTTAGCGTCAATAACATGTTACAGGAATCAGCATCGGTGCGATGAATAAGTCCTTGCGTACTGGATGAAAACCAATCACCGTAATCGTATTCCAGGTATCCATCATCCCGCAGAACAACACGGCAACTGTGATACGCCAAAGAGGTAAGCGAATTGAATCGGTAATTCTGATATGCACTTCCGATGAAATCGCCATGCCATCCAAAAACCTGCATTTTGTAATCCGGATTGTAAACTGCGCTGGTGCTGGAAGTGTCTTTGTTGGAATTGAGTTGCTCTTTCGCAGCCGCCCCAAGCTCCATGAGTTGGTCGAATAGCGTATACACCAGACGTTTATCGTCCTTCTTGAGGGCCTCGGTACCATCTTGAGCCAACGAAAGTTGGGGTAGGACGAGTAACAGAGATACCATCAGGTGTACGCGAACTGCGCTATATGTGGTGTGTGCCGACACTACAGTGAATAATGGTTCTTCTTGAAAAATGGACTCGTAAGATATATAAAGAAAGGTGCTGATTTTCAGGATGATTCCGGCAAGCAATTCAAACTTACATTGAAGAAACTAAAACCTTTTAGTGTAACTTTCAGAAAATCAACAGTATAACAGTTTGTGGATGCGTATATGTGTGCAAATCAAATTGAGTACATATACTTGATAAATTAGGTAAATGTTGAAGTGAGATTACGTAAATTCCTCTGAATGGTCTAGTATACAGTGTGTTGTGCGTAGTTCAGAGGGGCGTTTTGGCTCTGTATAAGTAACTTAATTTAAGCAAATCGTTACAGGGGTATCTTATGAAAATCGCAATTGTTCTTCACATATTTCTTTTATATCCGTTGTTGGGGATCTCTCAAAATGAACCACTTTTAGAGTTGTTCAATGGTCGCTAGAATCCGGTAAATAGTCTAAGCTCTTCCTCTCATGGTAATCAATAGGAACATTTACACTATGAATAGCAAAATAGAAAAAAACTATTAATACCTTTGACAAACAAATCAGAGCCTTGACATGTAGTGTGTTAGGGCTTTTGTACTACTGACGGCTAATACAGAATGGACAAAGCAGAGATCAAAAAGAAGATCAAGCTTCTGGAGAAGGAGATTGGGTTGTTGAAGGCCCAACTGCACGATGCTGAGCGGAAAGGTCCCTCAACCGTAATGGTTCCCGATGAAGTTTCAGAACTCTTTGCAAGCATTGAAACCAAGGTTGATGATTACTTCGATGATTTTCATTTTGATACGGATTCCGGTGAGATCAGCATACATGGTCAGCGATACGTATTGTTCCGAACAGATTCCATGAGTTACGAATTCATTGATTTGATCAAGGAGCGTTATTCGGACCGACCGGAACACGAAGCCATAAGTATCGGAAACAACTTCTTATACGATAATGCGAAAGTAATTGGGAAGAAGGATGCCATTGCCTTTCATGAACAGTTGAAACTGAAAGACCCGATCGAAAAATTATCAGCGGGTCCGATTCACTTTGCATTCACCGGCTGGGCTAACGTGGAAATATTACCAGGGAGTAATCCAGTACCGGATGATTCATATGTTTTGCGTTTTCAACACCATAATTCTTTCGAAGCTCAAGCATGGTTGAAGGCGGGAAGAAAATCCGAAATTCCGGTTTGTACTATGAACTGTGGCTATTCTGCCGGATGGTGTGAAGAAAGTTTTGGTTTGTCGCTAACAACGGTTGAGTTGACGTGTGAAGCACAAGGTGCCGACGCATGCACATTCATCATGGCTCCATCCGATAAAATTCAGGAATACGTCGAGCGGGAAGTTGATATTTCGGAGGTTGAGAACATTGAAATCCCCGTCTTTTTCAAGCGGCAACATATTGTGGAACAGCTGAAAGAATCACTTTCTCAAAAGGAAGTACTGATTCAGGAAATTCATCACCGCGTAAAAAATAATCTACAGGTGATCTCAAGTTTGTTGCGCTTGCAAATGTCGAAGCAAAGTGACGAAAAAGTACAGGATGCCTTCGAATCGAGTATTAATCGTGTCAACACCATGGCAGCCGTGCACGAACTCATGTACCAGGAGGCAGATTTTCATAATGTTGAAATGTCGACTTACTTCTCTCAACTCACCAATTCACTCGCACAATTCTATACGCTGGATAAACCTGTTCATTTGACCACAAATATTGATGTAGCGGATAGAACACTCAGTCTGGATCAATCCATTCCAATTGGTCTGATCATGAACGAAGTGATGTGCAATGCTTATCGCCATGGATTAAAAGATGGTGGAACCTTCTCTCTCAGTTTGGTTGAGGAGAACGGAAAGTATGTTTTAACAATGTCAGATAATGGTCCCGGATATTCCGAAGCAGATATTCATGAAGGACTGGGAATTTCACTCATCGACATTCTTTGCGACCAGCTAGACGCCAACAAAACATTCTCGAATACTGAAAAAGGGGTTCAATATCGAATCGAGTTCGAATTAGAGTAGGTAAAAACCGTATACATTTCATAATCATAATCTAACGTCAGATCAATGTGTGAATACGCGAAAGCGTGTATATTTGTGTTCAACCAAAATCAAAAATACATTGGCACAGAAAATCAAGTTTGGAACAGACGGATGGCGCGCCATCATCGCTGAAGATTATACAGTTGAAAACGTAGCTCGTGTGAGCATTGCTACGGCAAAATGGTTAAAGGAAAACTTTGACAACCCTACAGTAGTTATTGGACATGATTGTCGCTACGCGGGAGAATTATTTGTTCAAACCGCTGTGAAAGTATTTATCAGTGAAGGAATCGGTGTAAAAATGGCTGTTGGATTCGTTTCAACTCCAATGGTTTCTTTGGCAGCTGTGAAGTTAGAATGCTCTTTGGGAGTTGTAATCACAGCAAGTCACAACCCACCATCATACAACGGTTACAAATTGAAATCGCACCACGGTGGACCGCTTTCTCCTGAGAAAGTACAAGAAATTGAAGACATCATTCCAGATACAAATTCCGTTGATTTAAAATCCATTTCATTGGAAAGTCCATTGGTGGAGATCGTGGATTTGGAAACAATGTACGTGGATCACGCCAAAGCCAACTTTGATATTGACGCCATCGAAAAATCAGGATTGAATCTGGTATATGATGCAATGTACGGTGCCGGACAGAATGCTTTGAAACGAATTCTTCCGAATACACATTTTCTGCATTGCGAGCACAACCCATCATTCATGGGACAGGCTCCTGAACCCATTGCAAAGAACCTGAAAGAATTGGAAGCGTTTATCAAAGAGCGCGGTGATATTCATTGTGCATTGGCAACAGACGGTGATGCCGACCGAATTGGTTTGTACAACGGAGCAGGAGAATTTATCGATTCGCACCACATCATTTTGTTGTTGATTCATTACCTGAAGAAATACAAAGGAATGGATGGTAAAGTTGCCACAGCTTTCAGTACAACTCCACGTGTTGGTAAAATGGCCGAACATTACGGTTTGGAAAACGAAGTAGTGAAGATTGGTTTCAAATATATCGCTGGAATCATGGTTGAGGAAGATGTACTTGTTGGTGGTGAAGAATCCGGAGGGATTGCCACAAAAGGACACATTCCTGAGCGTGATGGAATCTGGATGGGATTGATCATCTGGGAGTTCATGGCGAAATCTGGAAAATCGCTGGATGACCTGATCAACGAAGTGTACGAAATCGTTGGAGCATTCAAATTCGAACGCAATGACCTGCATATCACGGAAGAATTGAAACATGCGATTATCGCTAACTGTAAAGACAACAAATACCAGAGCTTCGGTGATTACCAGGTACGTGAAGTAGGAACAATCGACGGATTCAAATTCTTCTTCGATGACGATCGTTGGGTAATGATTCGCCCTTCAGGAACCGAACCGGTTTTGAGAACGTATGCAGAGGCTCCAACTATGGAGGAAGTACGCAAAATCTTGAAGATCACAGAAGAGACGATTTGTAATTAATAAGCAAGGGGAATTGGTAAAAGGTTGAAAGTAGAAAGTGGAAAGATACCTTCAACTTTCAACCTTCAACTTCCTACTACTTTCGAACCTTCCACCAATAAACTATGTCCTCAACACTCGGAACCATATTCAAACTAAGTACATTCGGTGAGTCGCACGGCGTGGCCATCGGTGGCGTAATTGATGGTGTTCCTGCGAATATTCCCATCGATTTGGATGTAGTGCAGGCTGAATTGGATCGACGCAAGCCCGGACAGTCTGCTATTGTTACCCAGCGAAAGGAATCCGATACCGTAGAGTTGTTGTCAGGATTATTCGAAGGAAAAACGACTGGTACTCCCATAGGATTCGTCATTCGAAATGCGGATCAAAAATCCAAAGATTACGATCATATTAAAGATGTATATCGACCTTCTCATGCTGATTATACCTACGATAAGAAGTATGGTAACCGCGATTATAGAGGAGGAGGACGATCATCCGCTCGTGAGACAGCTTGTCGGGTAGTGGCTGGCGCTATCGCCAAGCAAGCGTTGGAACAGTTGGGGATCGATATTACGGCATACGTAGATCAGGTTGGGACTGTCCGAATGGAAGGAACGCCTGATTTCAATGAAATTGACAACAATCCGGTGAGATGTGCAAATCCTGAGGATGCAGAGAGAATGGAAGCATACATTCGGGAAATTCGCAAAGAAGGTGATACCGTTGGAGGAAGTATTGTTTGCGAAATTCACCATGTACCACCAGGACTGGGAGAACCCGTTTTTGACAAGCTTCACGCGGAACTCGGTAAAGCAATGCTGTCCATCAATGCCGTGAAAGGTTTCGAGTATGGAAGCGGATTCTCGAGCATTGAAATGAAAGGTTCTGAGCACAACGATTTGTTTAATGATGACGGTAGCACACAAACAAATTTTTCAGGAGGAATTCAAGGTGGAATTTCTAATGGAATGCCTATAACCATGCGGATCGCATTCAAACCGGTAGCTACCTTAATTCAGGAGCAAACAACGCTCAATAACAAGGACGAATTGGTGAAAATGCAAGGAAAAGGACGTCATGATCCTTGTGTAGTTCCAAGAGCCGTACCGATTGTAGAAGCTATGGCTGCCATAACTATCCTGGACTTTTACTTACGAAATAAAGCAGTGCAGTTGTAGGTAATGCTATCCTGCCCCTCTATGCAGTAGCAAAGTTTTGAATTCAGCTCAATGATACTTTTCGGTAAAACGAAGGTATGTGGATTCACATCGATACCTCAAAAGAAAAATCGGAATGATTCAGCAACAAGCGTTACTGGATAAGTTTTTAAGTCTGTAAGTAAGAATTACTTTTTCTTCTTCACGTATGCCATGTCATACTCTAGAGACACTAATGAATCTCCCATGACAACAAACTGAGGAAAGTAGTCTTTGGATACGTCATTTGTATCACCGTAATACGTACGCGTTCGCATATAAATGGTATCTCCTTTCTTTTTGTACTTAGCGTTTTCCTGATACATCTCCACTGCGGAGTTAGAGTAAGAATAGTAAGTGTACTGTGCTTTTCCAAAAGCTTTTAGCTTCATTGGAGCTTGAGTAATAGCGCGTTCTCCAGTAGGTTCGGATACATACTTTCCTGTCATACAGCTGGTAAGAAGAAGACCAGTAAAAAAGAAATAAATAGAGGCTTTTAAAACTTTCATCGTGCCGGATTTTTGCTGAATTTACGAATTCTCGTTTAAATTGTTTCGAATCTTTTTAGGAATCTCTATTTCGTGGCAATCTTGCTATCTTTGAATGAAAATTCGACATGTTACAACGCGTACAAACATATTATCTTGGAATCATCGTTTTGATTCAAATCATAGCCGTTTCCGGGATGGATTTCATCCGTTTCTACTCCGAGAAATATGTTTATGTTTTGAATGCATGGGGAGTAAGTGTTCATGCGAATGTCAATTCTGATTCAAGTGCACAGGTAGCAGAACAGCCAGATGGTTTTATGGTTCCTGTCTTTATTGGTTTTATCAGTTTGGCACTGCTGGCATTTCTTTGCATAATGTCCTATAAAAACCTCGATCGTCAACTCAAATTAGGAAGAACGCTCTTCTATTTGTACTTCGTATCAGTTTTAAGTGTATATCTCATGGCAACATTCGGAGAAAGCTGGATCGATGAAGGTGTAACTTCTCGGGAAGTTGGATTGCCGTACTGGGTTTTCATTTGTGGATTGCCATTAGCCTTCCTTGCAAATACAGGAATTAAGCGCGATAAGCGTATTCTCGATTCATTGAAGCGCCTATAATTATGAACTATTTATCGGTTGAGGAAATTACCAAGTCGTTCGGAGAGCGTGTGCTTTTCGAAGAATTGACATTTGGTATAGACCAGGGACAGAAGGCGGCAATTGTTGCTAAGAACGGTACGGGGAAAACTACCTTGCTTCGATGCTTATTGGGCAAAGAAACGGTGGATGAAGGGAGAATCGTCTTTCGAAAGGATTTGCGAATTGCCTTCATGCAACAATCCGACGAGTTGAATCCTACGCACACGATATTCGAAGAGGTTTTTTCGCATGATTTACCCGAGTTGCAGGCGGTAAAAGCGTACAACAAAGCAATGCGCGATCAGGACGAAGAAGGGATCAAGAAGACTTTCGAAGCGGTAACTGAGTTGGATGCGTGGGACATTGAAGTGAAAATCAATCAGATTCTTTCTGTACTGAAACTGGAGAACACCGATCAGTTGGTTGGGACCTTATCCGGAGGTCAAAAAAAGCGAGTAGCCCTTGCAAAAGTATTGATTGCCGAACCGGATTTCCTGATTCTCGACGAGCCAACGAACCACCTCGATTTGGATATGATTGAATGGTTGGAAGAATACCTAACCAAGTCTTCTTCTACAATTCTCATGGTGACGCACGATCGCTACTTTCTTGAGGTAGTTTGTGATACGATTCTGGAACTCGACAACAAAACGCTGTATAAATACAAAGGAAACTTCTCGTATTTCCTTGAAAAGAAGGCAGAGCGAGAAGAACAGCAAATGTCTACCATTGAGAAGGCAAAAAATCAATTCCGGAAGGAGCTGGAGTGGATGCGTCGTCAGCCGAAAGCACGCGGTACGAAACAAAAGGCGCGTATTGAAGCATTCTACGATACGAAGAAAGTCGCCAAACAACGAATCGACAAAGACGAACTGGAGATTCCGGTAAAAATGGAACGACTCGGAACCAAAATTCTTGAGTTGCATCGTGTTGGAAAGGAATTCGGAGACAAGAAAATTCTGAATGATTTCTCATACGTTTTCAAACGTCAGGAACGATTGGGGATTGTTGGAAATAACGGAACGGGAAAGTCAACCTTCCTGAATATGTTATTGGGACTGGAACCTTTGACCAAAGGAAAAATTGTAACTGGAGAAACCGTTGTTTTCGGATATTACAATCAGGATTTACCGAATTACGAAGCCGATAAAAAAGTCATTGATATCATCCGGGATGTTGCCGAGTTCATTCCGTTAGAGAAAGGTCGCCAGATGTCAGCCGCGCAGTTCCTTGAGAAATTCCTGTTTCCACGAGACATGCATTTCAACTTCGTTCACAAATTGAGTGGGGGAGAGAAGCGCCGCTTGAAGTTGATGACGGTCCTGATGCAGAATCCCAATTTCTTGATTCTGGATGAGCCCACGAACGATCTCGATGTTTTTGTGATGAGCGTTCTGGAAGATTATCTCAGAAGTTTTCAAGGCTGTTTGATTGTTGTTTCCCATGACCGTTACTTCATGGATAAAATGGTCGATCATTTGTTCGTTTTCAAAGGAAACGGGGAAGTGAAGGACATCACTGGAAACTATACGGCATATCGAAGCGCACAGCAAAAACTGGCACGAGCAGAGAAACGACAAGAATCCGCGGAAGCACCAAAACAGGAGCGAACAAATCGATCTTCCAACGCCGAGGAGAAGGAGAAACGAAAGCTTAGCTATAAAGAGAAAGTAGAGTTCGAATCTTTGGAAGGAGAGATGGAAAAGCTCGAAGCAGAAAAGGCTGAGTTAACGGAAATCCTGTCCAATCCGGAGGCATCCAACGACGATTTAATGAAAGCCGGAGAACGATTATCAGTTGTCGTAGCAGAACTGGAAGAGAAGGAATTTCGTTGGTTGGAATTGTCGGAGTACGAGTAGAGAGTTATGAATTATGAGTTCCAGAGTAATGAATTATGAATTGCTTCCCCCTTCGGAGGGGGACTGAGGGGGAGGACAATAATGGAAAATTAATTTTTACACGTTTCACCCAACAACCCAAAGTCTAGAATATGAACTACCACAACAAAAAATTCAAAGTCGTTGCAACATCCGGGAGTGGAGAAATAGCCGATGATTTCATTTTTCATTATCAACAAGAAGGCGATGTATTGTCTTGTTCTTATTCTGGTGGCGATATCAAAGAAGGAATGCTTGTTGGTTCGGTCGATGACGAAGGAATTATTACATTTTCATACAATCAAGTCAATTGGAAAGGCTTCGAGCGATCGGGGATTTGTGTTTCTACGCCAGAAATTATGGAGAACGGAAGAATTCGTTTGCATGAGCAATGGCGCTGGACAGATGGCGATCAATCGACAGGAACTACTACGCTTGAAGAGGTTTAGGAATGATGAATATTGAATCATGAATATTGAATGTTGAATCATGAATATTGAATTTTCTTTTCTCTTTGTTCTTTTAGTCTTTCATCTACTTGAATTGAATTCTCCTTATCTTAGCATAGTGCACTGAGCTTGTCGTGCGTGACAGCAGACAGGAAGTGTCACAATCACACTCACACTGAAAAAGCATGGCTACATTTCAACCAGCAACAACAATTGATGAAGTACTCGAACAATTGGATGTCATTATTGACGAATCCATAAAAACGAAAAATAGAGCAGGCTACTTTGCTGCGCTTTATCGCCGGGTAACGCAATCGGTGAAGGAAAAGATCGCCGAGGGTTACTTCGACGACAATGCACGAATGGAGAAATTGGATGTCGTTTTTGCTAATCGTTATTTGGAAGCGCATCACGCCTGGACGAACAACCAACCTTGCACGAAGTCATGGCAATTAGCGTTTGAAACCTGTTCGAAATGGCGTCCTCTGGTAATTCAGCATCTATTCGTTGGTATGAACGCACATATCGGTCTGGATTTGGGAATCGCCGCGGCAACAGTTCAACCAAATAACATCGAATCCTTGCATGATGATTTCAATAAGATCAATACAGTCCTGAACGATTTGGTGAACGTAGTACAAGACGAACTTTCCAAGATCTTCTGGCCACTCAAAATCATTGATGTCTTAGCTGGTAGTGTCGATGAGAAAATTGCTGGTTTCGCCATGGAAATAGCCCGTGATGCCGCATGGAAGGTGGCTCTCGACTACAGTAACCTGAATCCGAATCAACATGCTGCGTACATTGAACAACGCGATGAGGAAGTATTTGGCTTCGGCAAAAAAATCGTGAGCCCCGGTGTTTGGATTAATGCACTCATCAGCATCTTCCGAATTCTCGAACGAGGTACTGTATCCTGGAAAATCCGGGTGTTGAACGAGGGGAATAACTAAGGCTTCTTTGTTTCCCCCTTTGGAGGGCGATTTCCTATTTAATGGCACCATTCTATGTATTAGAATCTGATAAACCGCAAAGGGCGCAAGGGACGCAAGCATTAACACCGTAGAATAAATGTGGTGAACGCAAGATTATGACGTCGTCATAATCTCCTCTCTGTGTACTATCATTGTGCAAAAACACACAACTTAGTGCTCCTTGTGCCTTTGTGGTGAATAATTTGGCGTTTGCCTTTATCTAGGAGGTCGCCCCTCATATCTCGACAGGTTCGATAACCGGGGAGAGGGTATTAATTCTCCTCCATTGAGTGAGGGTGGTAATAAGTTTCTCTTTAAATAAAACTCGACAAGTTGAACGGTTTGTTCACCAGGTTCAGATGTAGTGTAAATCGGATTTTCTTTCCGTATTCATCAAAGATTCCCGTTGTATTGTACGAATTCAAAATTTCGTCGCTCATCCACATAGGGAAGTAAATTCCGAAAATGTTACCCAATCGAATTCCCAGACCTGTATTCAATGCAACCGGACTCATTGATCCTGTTCCATCGGTAAATGTTCCTGCATCAAGGAATGCACCAATCAACCCGGTTTTAATCGGTAAGTCGATGTATAAGTTACCTGCCAACATGGTTCCGGTGTTTGTACCGTAATTCGTTGTGCTTTTGAATCCACCCATATTCTCAACGCGCTGCGACGCCCAGGTTCCCGTTACTTCGTTTCGCCCCATGAAATACTCATCCAGGAACAAATCCTGCATTCCACTTGCTCCTGCCAGAGAGAAGGAGTACGGGAAAATATTTGACTGTCCGGTAAAGTTTTCATAAAGTGTTTGTCCAAAGAAACCACGGATTTCAACCCAACGTTTTTGTTTGTTCTTGAGGTAGCGGTATTTGTACGTTCCTTCCATCATAAAACGACCAACGCCTTCTTCATTGAACGTGTTAATCTCTGTGATGAAGTCATTGCGAACTTTCCCCATGAAATAATGATCTGGTTTGCTGTACGTAAAGGAGTACTCCGCGTATCCGCCGACGCGTTCTTGCATGCGGGGACGCAAAACATCCTGACGATACATGGATTGCAATCGAATGGTCTGAGTATATGGTTTGTCGTTCGCACGATGTCCGATTTTTGCCGTCCAATAAGGTAAAACAGCGAAATAGTATCCATCATTTGCTCTTACGGAAGAATCTTGCTTGAAGGACTTCACCGTCAATCCGAATTTGGAAAGTTTCAGGTTGCGCTTCGGATAAAAATTGTAATTGAAATCTGCCACTCCCGAAACAAACTCTCTTTTGAACGAATAGAAGGGAGAGATCAGATATCCGAATTTGTTGAACGGAATTCCGAAGTTATGGAATGTAGGTCCGATCATGAATCCGTCGTAAAGGTTCCCCGCAATCACGGGAAGCCAGAAGAGATTCGTCTTTTCCGGTTCATTATCTCCGATTAAGAATTCTGTATTCAATCCTTCCCATTTGCCGAAAAGACCTTCTTTTTTCCAGGAATTATTCTGTCGGTTCATTTCAGGGATATCAATTCCCGGATCGATACGTACTGCGTCAATTTTCGTATTACCGAATCGAACTACGGATTTTTTCGCTCCTGGTTCTATCCATTTTGTTTCAACGATCTTGCCATTGGACAAGGTTGCTACTTCAATGGGACCATCCACCTGACCGATGTTTTTTACGGTAACTTCAACGTCCTCTTTAATTCGTACTTTTTTCAGCTTGTAATCGACGTGGTTGGTCGTTTGGATCAAATCTTCGAACAACCAACTTAAGTCTTTTCCAGAGGTTTTTTCCAATGATCGACGCATGTCTTCCGGTTGCGGATGTTTGAATTCCCACTCGGCATAATATTCGCGCATGCATTTGTCAAACAATTCATCTCCCAGATAATTACGCAGGTAGAAGAATACCAATCCTGTTTTTTGATACATCACTACGCCATAGTTGGCTGAAGTAAAGTCTGCAGAATGCGTTTCAATAGGTTGGTCTTCTCCCAAAGCCGCAAGCATTCGATAAGAGATATCGCTCATATCGTGGTGATCCAAATCGTTGAAATGGAACGCACCACCAAGTACCATGTCCGAAAGTGCTTGATTCTTCGGGTATTTGGTTTGAACGTAACGTACTTCATTCAAAGTGTTCAAGCCTTCATCCATCCACCCGTGTACGCGTTCGTTTGTTCCAAGCTGTCCGTAGAACCAGTTGTGTCCCACTTCGTGAACAATCACGACTTCCAATTGATGAGCGTCACCAGAGCCTCCAATTACCGTCACATTCGGATATTCCATACCTCCACCAGCGCTGATAGTCCCGTCAACTGCCGTAACATTGTTGTACGGGTAATCACCGTTCCAAAGGCTGTAGTAATAGATGGCATCGTTCAGATATTCACTCGCTTTGATCCACAATTCGGCTTCATTCTGGGTGTACATTGCCCATGAAGTTACCATGCGACCGGAGTGGGGGAGTTCCACCTGACTTTTCAGGACATTGAATCGTTTATCCGCGAACCATGCGAAATCGTGGACATTATGCTGTGTGAATCGAATGGTTTTGTTCGTTTTAGAAGATTCCGGGAATCCATTTCTTTCTGTTACGGCACCAAACTCTGTGTAATTCGTTCCCTTCGCTACATTGGTAGCTGTGACTTTCGCACGATCGTTCAAAAAGGAAATTTCAGACTCTGTTAGTAAGTCTCCAGTTGCTCCAACCACGTAATTGTCGGGTAGTGTAATGGAAACATCAAAGGCACCGTATTCGGAATAAAACTCGCCCTGGTTCAAATACGGAAAGGCATTCCAACCATTTTTATCATACACCGCAGGCTTTGGATACCATTGCGTAATCTGATAGGATTGTTTGATGTGTCCTAAGCGAGAAATGCGTCCTGAAGGAATTTTCACACGAAACGGAGTACTCACTGTTACCGATGTTCCGGGGTGCAACGGCTTATTCAAAACGAGATAACAAACGTCAATAAACTCAGGGTGATATTGCCAGTTGACCTTTTTTCCGTCTACTTTAAAGTCGAGTGAATCGATAAAGCCCTTCACTTCCTCTTTTCCGTATTTCAGGATTTGATTTTTGTTTTTGTATTGCTGTTTGGCAAGTGCCGTCTCTCCATTTTTATATGCGTTGGGCCATATGTGCATGTAAATGGTATCCAGTACATCGGGAGAATTGTTGATGTACTCAAATTCCTCAAATGCTGAGAGCATGTGATTTTCATCGTCTAGCTTAACATCAATTTTGTAGTTAACTTCTTGTTGCCAGTAGTCCTGTGAAAAGGCTGCAAACGAGGATAATAGGATAGATAACAGAAAAAGGGAGGTCAATCGTCGCATTATTGGATAGTTTGGGACGAAATTACGGAAAAAGGACGATGGAAAAATCAAGTATTACGGTAAGTTTCTCTGGGTCAGATTTGTGTAAGGCAGCTCCCTGATCGTAAATGCTTTCCAGCATTGCACCATCCGACTTTTGCAGTGCATCTAAACTCTTAATAAGTCCCTTTTTCTCTAACTCCAATAAGTACTTCTGGAAGGTCTTGAACCCCTTGCTCGCCGCAAAATAAGTGTCGGTTACAATCTTTAACAACTTTTCTCCTTTGGGCAGCAATGACATCCTAAGCACTCCAGGTTCTACTCCGAACAACTTATTCAGGAATTCATCGACCTGTGCTTGCTGTTAGGCAATTCGAACTTTATCGGCGTCAATTTTGGCAATGGATTTTTACTTGATCTTCTGGGGGGTTACCCAGTACCGATTTGTCATCAATGTTAAAGTCTTCTAAAGCTCTTCCGGTAAAAAAAAAAACTTGATTTCCACAAACTGAATGAATAACAAGAAATTTTATGGTCTTAAACATAGTTTATTTTCTTAATTGAACCGTTGTTTCAGCATAAATTCAATCATACTTAAAAAGAATGTCTCCATCTTGAATTTTAATTCCATAAGGTGTTTTTATTGTTATGTCGGCTCCATACATTTCTGGTACTTCTTGAACATCCTTTCTATACATTTCAAGTCGTTCAATTTCCAAAATTTGATTTGGGTAATCTTTTAGAACGAACCTGTCTTTAATTGTGAAGTCTTTTATTGCTCTTCCAGAGAAGAATATTTGATTTTCATTGACCGAATGAACTACTATAACAACTATTGTTTTTTCCATTTAATTGCTAATTTTTTCTACAAAAGATTTAATTTCTGCTGGTGTAAGTTTTCTGCTGTTGGCGATCAGGTTAGCGACATCTTCTGCGGTTTTAACTGAGTAACTACTTGGTAATTCAATCCCCATTTCTTTTAATGCTAATCTAGCCTTTTCGATTGGAACTTCAATCAACTTGATATCAGATAATTCCGTTGGTGACATGTCGAATGCCACTTCCATCTCAGACTTACTGAGAACGTTAGGATATCCTAATTCAACATTTAACAACTCTTTCGAATTAATAATTTTTATTACTCCTCTACCTGACATATATTCTGCGTTAAGACCAAAGATTGTTGATACCACAGGGTCTACAGACGTTGAAGTTCTCCCAGCGACTTTATTTCCTTTACCACCAAAATCCTTTGAAGTACCTCTGAATACATAGTTTAGTCCTACATTCTCAGAAAGTACACTTCGTAGAATTCCTATCTCGTTGATTCCATCAAGGTATGATATGACCATACTTAATTGAATTTCATTGCCTTGATGTTTTGCGACATAGTTAAGGAGGTTATCAAATAATTTTGGATCGGAACTTAATCCAAATCGCCTTACTAATCCCAGAATACTACTTCGTTCAGAACCAGCAAATAAGTCTACTATCAATTCACTATTCACAGTGTTATTCGCTGCACCCCTCGTAATTGAATTTACTTTAGAATGAAGATTTTCAGGTACCTCGCTTAGAAGTTCATTGTATCGCGATTGAAGGATTTTATTTTCAAAGATTGCAGAACTGACTCCAAGGTCATCTATCTTTAGTTTCGCCTCAACCTTCCTCAACGCTACCAACACTTCTGGGCTAAAGTTATCGTTCGTTTTAACCTGCGCCTTATTCAAGTCTACCTCACCGCTGTTTAAGCGACGCACGAATTCTTCCCTGGTAAGATAAACAGTCACTCCATCTTGAGAAATGGAGTAATCAATCATTTTGAAGTCTTCGCCCTGAGGAACGAGGTAGACAGGAGCCTCAATTAAATCGGGTTGTTTCTTACCGAGGGTAAGTGCAGGTGTTGAATCCGGTGCCTTGATCGGAACTGTTGGGTCAGCCAATGACGGGAAAATGCTTTCAAATCCACCTTCTTTCAGTAACTGCCGTTCGTACCTGCTGAATTTGCTGTAATCTTTCAAATCCGACTTTAAAGATTTAAATGTAATATACCCAAGAGCCAGTCCTTTCAGCAATATGTTCATAATGGCACGACGTCGCTCGTGTTCAGGAAGGTCGTCCGGTACATTTTTCAATTCTTCATAGGTCGATTCAGCTATGGTATAACCCTGAACCACCGCATCAGCAGCATTGACAACTCTACTTAGTTGTGCAAACCTTTGTCCGTTCAGTGTGGCTAAATTTCCAGACATTCCGGCAATTTTTGGAATTCCTCTTAAAACCTGCACTTTTAGTAGTGCGGAAGCGAGAATATTTAACAGACTAGCCCCCAAATCTCCTGTTGTAAGAGTTCCATCGCGCATACTATTGTGAATATGCATTCCTTCTGCAAGTATTCCGGTGGCCAGACTACTTGCCATAAGAATACCTGCAATTCCGGATGAGCCACCCAATGTAAATGGAATGGATACAATTGCAAGACCAATGGAGATGGCTCGCACTACCTCCTCCCAAGTCCAATGATCTGTTCTGGTTTGGAATGAGTACCACAATTTGGTGGTCTGAATGAAGTAGAATCTGCCGGGGGGTAGTTTGTTGTCCTCCTCAATATTCGATAGTAATTCTTTAATTACCTCATCCTCATTCTCGTCCTTATTCCCTTGACGGCTTTCACGAATAGTTTTACTTTCGTCCAATTGTACAAAGACAGTATGTCTTCCTCCGGAAAACCTGTAAAAAACGTTGAGAGGAATGCCCTCGTCTACAAGACGTTGATAATTATTCGGCAGACTGCTTTTAGATCGGTATCTCGATATGCTTGGGCCAGCAGAAACTCTGCTTTGGTCCAGGATCAAATAAGCTGGAACAGTTCTTGTTTTCCCCCCGTAGGCGTCTCGTTTCTCTTCCAGAAATGCCTTTCTTTCCATGGCTCCGTGAAGCTCATCAGATTCAAGATTCCCATGTTCTCTACCATATCTCACAATATCTCTTCCTACAAGTTCACTTGCAATTTTAACAAGATCATCGTCCGAGTATCTTCCACCGTACTTCGAATGAAGCGTTGGAGCAGTAATGAAATCACTTCCTTCAAGATAGATGTTAAACAGATTGATCAGACCAGTGTAGAAATAATATACCTCAGAATCTTTATCCGGAATCGCCTCTAATCGTTGAGCCAGACCTTTAACAATGTATCTCAGTTCGGTTGAAGCCGAGAGCGGTAAAATATCCGTTTCGAGTTTAATTTTCTCGATCCCGGTATCCGGGTAGTACTTGTCCAGACCCATTGGATCCGGATCGCGTAAGTTACCATACTCATCCTTGCTCGTGTCCAGAATATTATCAGTGGAGACATAGCTCTCAATTAAGCTCTTGAAAGCCGCAGTCTTTGATTTTCCTATGACATTATTTTCAATTGCAACTTTGTATGTAGTAACTGCAATATAGTTTTCAAGATCTTGAATTTGCTGATCCAGACTTGATTGTGGTGATTCGGCGAAGTTTTTATAGAAATCACTCACTTTTTTCTCTCTGTCAAGGTTTTCTACCCGATTCGATATCAATGGTGCCGGGGAATCAGAATAGTCAAACTCAGTAGTTGATCCGAATGGATTCTCAATAGGGTAAAATTGTAACCCTGTAGGTACTTTTCCACCGCTATCATGAAATTCGTTTTCGATATGCCAGATGCGCAGGTTATTGTATTTCGAAAGAATATAGGCGTAACTAACGTAATACAATTTCGTTCGTAACAACTGTTGCTCTTCCATTAACTCCCAGAATCCATCGTGCCCCCAAGATTTATTTTTCTCGTGTCTGACTTTAATTTTTAGGTTTACCGATGCTAGTTGATTTTCGAGCGACTCTCGAATTTGATCGTTTGCATAATACTCTCTTTCTGTCATCAGTTTTACCCGATATTCGTCAGAGGAGTTGATGTTTCCTCCAAACCTTTTACCCCATTGATCAACGGCTTCAAAGGTCTCAGAATCACCATATTCTTTATGTCCCTGAGTTGTTCCGAATAATACTAGCTGTGCGAATTGAACCAATTCACTGAAGTGCTCGTAACTACAGTCATGTGGTTCTGAAGATACTGTTGAGTTCTTAAGTTCTTCCACTACGGCATTATAGTATAAACTGTAATTACCGGTAACGTAATAAAGCTTGTTAATTAGAATCATTCTTGGATCATTACCACTGGTTGTTGCATTTACAGCAATTGTTTCAACCTTGTGATTAAGTTTTTCTAAGGTCCACGGATTCAACATTCCTGTTACCAAGTTAGGGTCGTCTCCGTAAAAGCTCCGTTGAACTTCCTTAACCAATTCGGCAAATTGCATTCCAAATCCGACTTCAACTTCTTTTTTTACTTCTTCGAGAAGTGCGTCGTTTTTGGCAATTTTGTTGAGACTATTTAACAGCGCAGTCTTTCCGTCTTTGTCGAGATGACCGAATGTGTTGTTGTTATATCTTGAAACGGATCCATGTCGTTGAATTCCAGTTTTAACTTCTCCCGTAATAGGTGAAATGCGATACCAGAAATAATCTTGTCCTTCTGTAGCTGCGTAGGCGTCATCATAATTGAAGGCGGTTACATATTTCACGTTGAATGCTTTCTTTCCCCAATACTTAGTGACGGTAGTAATGGTTATGTCTCTGATGTTAGGAACCTTCGTATTTCCATAAGTCCATCCCATTTTCAGGTGTTTACGGGCAAAGGGAAGTAGATATTCGTCTTCAATTCCTGAGTTTTCCTTTTTAAAATCTGCCAATACATCGAACCATCTGTATCGAACTATTTGAGCCATGTTTAAAGGCTCATCTATTTCGATATCCGTTCCGTATTCAGGAAGCAAACTGGATGGTCTCAATTCTTCCACTTTTCTAGATTCAGGAAGAATCGTTTTAACCTCTAGAGTCCGCAGAGGAGTAAGCTCAATATCATCCCAATTTGTGAACTCGATCAAGTCATCCTTATACTCCGGAAACTTATCGAACAATGAAGAAAGTTCATTATCAATTTGCTCTTGTACACTGGGAGAGACTACTTGACGTTTGAATTCACTCAATCCTCCTGCCAATTCCCAGTTGACGGCTTTCGTCGGATTCTTAAACTCCATTTTATAACGTTCGAGTAAGAAGTGCATGTTAACTAGCTCGGAGTTTGAAGCACCACTTCTTTTCAGGTTTCTTATGAGTTGCTTCCCAAATTGGATAAAGTCACGCCCTCTCTTCTCGGGTTTCTCTTTCAACTGAACATTCGTTTCTGCTTTCCCCTGCTGCAACGTATGCGTCAACTCATGCGCCAGGAGTTGTTTACCGCTCTTAGCGTTTGGTTGATACTCACCCTCATTAAAGAAGATATCATTCCCTGTGGTAAAAGCTTTTGCTCCCAAAGATTTGTTCATGTTGGAAGCACCACTTCCTGTATGAATACGAACATTGCTGAAATCGTGACCGAAGCCACTCTCCATTTCCGATTTGATAGAATCCTCCATTGGCATACCACCGCCTTTAGCCGATTGAATCTGAGAAGAAACATCATCGCCTGAATCCACTGATTTGGATTTCATTTGAACGGTGTCTGCTTCCTCGGTTGATTCCTCGTCTTCTTTCATTTGAAGTTCTTCGTCTGATGAAGATTCTGCTTGTAGTTGTACTGGTGGAGCAGGAGTAGCTTGTGGAGTGCTCATTTCGACTCCGCTCAATGTGCTCATAGAATCGCCGCTCGATGTCCGTGGTGTGTCCGTGTCTGATTTTGTCTGAACTTCTGGCTCTGATTTTAATTGTACGCTTTCCGATTCATCCGTTCCCATTTCCGTGGTCGAAGAATCTTCTTCCATCATTTGAACATCACTCTCACTCTCCAACTCACTCTGAAGCTGTACTTCTTCTTCCTCTTGTAATTGAACATCGCTCTCACGCTGCGCTAAATCACCCGGACCTACTTTCATTGTTTGAATCGGTGGGGCAGAGGCAGCTTCTACATTGGGAGTTTCAGATTTCGAGACAACCTGATCAGCAACGGAATCCGCCTCCTTTTCGAAGGCGTCATCTTTTCTGCCAATTTTCAGTTTTTCATGAATACCTTTGTTTAAACCCTGGCGCTGTAATACAAAGGGGATCTTCTTTTGATTATCATTGCTGGGATGATGCCCAGAATTCTTCTGCTGTTTCGGTGCAAACATTTGCGGATAGTGATTAAGTTAGGGGACCAACAACACAACATCCGTTGAGAACCTTATGATTTCAGCCCGGTTAATTGAATCGTCAATAAGTCAGAATCAATCGAGGATTAATTTAGGGAATCTTAAATAATGCTCCTAGTACTTAATATTATTTTGAGTACATATACGGTATCTTTTACGTATATGTGCGCATTGATATTTTGTTGAAATGGAATCTTGAAACCCTGGAAAGCTGAGTAGAACAGATAAGTAATGGCAGGATTGATAGGCTTCTTAACGAAAAAAGCCGACCTCTCGACTTCGCTCGAGGACCGGCTTTTAATGTTATGATTTTGGCGGTGTGTACCGTATATATACTTAGTGCATTTGTTCGTCTTCCTGATTTTTCTCCGGTGGGAAGATTTTCTCTGCATCTTCAATGCCCTGTACCTTATCAAATAAGTCTTCCAGTTGAGATACGGTCAATGAATAAGCGATGATCTCGTTTTTGTCGTTCAAGATCCAAACTTTTGGTGTAGCGAAAATGTCGTATTGTTGTTGGTAGTTCAACGATTCCAACGTAGTTTCTGTTAAGAGTTTACGTAGTTTCGGTTGTCCTGGAGTTTCATCCATTGCAGCTTCTTTCATCGTGTATGTTAGTGCTACATTGATGAATTCAAGATTGTTCTCAACGATGAATTTTTTCCATTTGTCGAACAATTCTTTGCTGTCTGCTTTCCCAATGGCAAATACTTCAATATTACGATCGCGCCATTTCTTTTCGTAAAGTGTCTGTAATTTCGGCGTGATCTTCTTACAGTGACCACACTCAGGATCCCAGAAATACAATACTTTGTAATCGTTATCCAAACTCATGAAGTCGTGATACACTGCGTTCGTAGTATCACGTAACTTAATGTTTGGAGGCGTTGCTCCCATAACCAGATTGAAGTGTGTATTTACGTTGTCGCAAAGTTTCAATCGTTGTACTTCTTTTGTCCAGTGAGCCGCGCTTCCTCCGTCTTCTCCAACTACACCTTTGTAAACACGATCGCCAAGTTTGTACTCCGTATTATCCCCACAGTAATAACGCTTTCCGAGGTAAACATATACTTTGTTCATCCCCATGATTTTGCTCTTGCTGTATTTGTTAGTAAGCGCAGAAACACAATATTGGAAGTAATCAGATTTTATATCAAACTGGTCGATGAAGTCAAAGGCTTCCACAAGGATGGTGTCCCAGTGTTGCAACAACATCTTTTTACTGAAGTAGTAATCTAACTTCTCACCGAAAATCTTGGTGCGCACCAAACGATCATCGGTCAAATCAATGTTATCCCAATAGTGCTTTTTGAAATACTTGTAGCGGAAATCTTCTTCTAATGGTTCTCCGTTTTCATCTACCGGACCATCTGGAACTTCCACTTCGAAAGACATTTTCAAAATTTTCGTTGCCAATCGATCTCCGTGCTTTTCGATCAGGTTGTCACGGAAATCTGACACTTCTTTATTCAATGCATCAATTTTCTCTTTAAGTGCATTCCACTGTTCAGATCCTTCATCGTGGTTTTGTTGATCTTTTCGGTATTGATCTGCTTTCGGGCGGCGCGTTCCAATCATTTGCACATACCCAAAGAACAATTCGTTCTCTTTCGACTTCTTAACCTCTACATTCTGCATGAAGTTCGGTCCTTTGGAGCGAATATCGATATCCTCTTCTCCGCTGTAAACAAACTCCAAAAGGTTTTGATTCGGGATGTACAATGCCAGGAGTCCTGACTTTTGTTTAGAACCATCGAAAGTGACAGAACCGTTTACCATTTCGGCTGTATCGGCATAGAATAAATTCTTCCCAAAATACTTTACCAAATGAACGGTAGTATCTGTCTCTTGTCCTTCAATTTTAAAGTGAATCTTCTGAGCCTGAGATTGATACCCAATCAACGCCAAGAATACGATCAATAAATGCTTCATATAATTAGTTCTATTTTCTTTCAAACAGTCTGCACGCAAAGGTAACAGCTACTTTTCACAGTTTTTTGTTTAGACGGTAAAATCTTCTGCGGCGATGCGCATCCTGCCTGTATTAACATTATTTTAACGTTAGTACTCCTCGTAGATCGCCTTTCTTGCTGTGATGAAACTGGAGAGCATGAAAAATGCATATGCCAAAACCAGTGCTCCGAAACTCCACATAGAAAGCTGAGTGTCAATATAAACACCACCATTGGAGAACATTTTGTCCAGCCAGATTTTCAGAACAACGAACGATACGTAGGCAACTGCAATGATGATGGCGAAGATTATAGAGAAGTACTTGAAAAACTTCTTCACGAGGTGTCTTGGATGGTATCCTATGCGCATGAGCGTTCGTACTTCGTACAGGTTTCGTGTAATCAACAATTGCATGTATTGAATGAGTACGAGACAAGATGCAAAAACAGCAATTACCGAGATGCCAATTACCACAAGGAATAAGGTTCCAACGATACTTTTCAATCGGCTCAGGTCCATTTCTGATTCGGCAGATTCCAGACCGTGTTCGTTCATGTATTCCTCAACTTTCCCGAATTGTCCGTCTTTACTGGAGATCATCAACTGCGTTACTTTCTGCTCTTCGTCAGGAGAGAACTTTGTATTCGCGTACGTCATGAATTCCTCCGGAATCAAAATAGAAGGAACGGAACTCGTAAATCCAACAATGTATGCCTCGTGTGATTCTTTGATCTTACCATCTGTACTGTGCAGTGTAAGTTTGAATCGGATACGTTTCGCCAGACTTTCGGAAACCTGAGGAATATTTCGAGATGCGGCGTAGGTATTCAACATCACTAAAAACTGTCGGGGAAGAACAATAGGTACGTGATGAGCGCCTTCTTTCCACTGCCATTTTTTTGGATCCATGTCAAGGAATTCCGCATCAACAGTTTGAACGAATACATCTGTTCCGAAGTCTACCGGAACTTTGTTGTCGTCTTTTTCAAAATACAATCCTCTTGAAATAACCGGTTGCGCCCGACTTACAAAGGGGAGATCTTGAATTTCTTTAATGGCGTCTTCACCAAAATCAGTTTTGGAAAGATTGAAAACACTGGCATCAGTCACTTTTTTCTGAACCACAATGGTATTGGGTCCGAGTACATCGCTTCCTTCACCAAATTCCTGCACCTTGATGAGGTAGTGAATGGAAGTAACGAGAAAGGTAATTCCCAGGAATGCGCCGATCATAGCAATAACCAGCTGTCGTGTATCCTGATTTCTGAATAAGAGTTTGTTCAGCATGGTTATAGTTTTAGTTCGTAATCGTATTCGTAATCGTGTGCACTCCCCAAAGATGTAAGGACAAATCCTGCGCCTTGTTCTACTGTGCGTTCGTGAATCGTTGACAGACATCGATCTGCATTTTCTACATCAAGATGTGAGAAGGGTTCATCAAGAATCAACCATTCATAAGGTTGGGCCAGTGCGCGGATAATCGCTACACGTTGGCGTTGTCCCATGGATAACAATCCACATTCTTGTTCCCATTTATGTTCGATCTCGAATTTCTGCATCAATTGCTTTAATTCTGATTCAGAATAGGTATCCGTCAATTGGTTTTTGAGAAGCAAATTCTCTTTCACGGTCAAATCCGGGAACAATTGTAAGTCCTGAAAAATGGCTGAGACTTTGGTTTTGCGGATTTCCGTCCAATCGTCTGGATTGAAGGATCGAATATCGTTGCCGTCAAAAGTTACGGTACCTGTGTAATCGTTACGCAAACCATAGATAATTCCGGCAAATGTTGTTTTCCCCTTACCACTAGAGGCGTTCAACATAATTCGATTTGCAGATTTCAATTCTACCGAATTTCCCCAAATACTGTCTTTACCATGGTTGATGGAAGCCAGTGGTTCGGGCATAATGTTCTCGAGTTTTATATTCATAGAATGGTTTGGGTACGTAAATTCAAGAATCGTTCCATTCTCAATCCATGGATCGCTTCTCTTCAAAAATGCTCAAAATTTCTTTGACTACCGAGTCGGAATTGGTGAATTTAATCCAGTGACTTTCAGGATGTCTACGAAGCCATGTTAATTGGCGCTTTGCGTACCTTCTTGAATTCTGTTTTATTTGGTTGATCGCCGTTTCTTTGTCCGTTTCTCCATCGAACCAGGCAAAAAGTTCTTTGTACCCAACCGTGTTCATCGACGTGAGATGTCGAAGGTGTTGGACAGATTTTGCTTCAGCTTCTAATCCTGCTTCCATCATCAGGTCTACACGTAAGTTAATTCGATCGTACAGTACTTCACGCGGATGATCCAGTACAAATCGATGGACGTTGAATGGTCGTTCTTTTTTGGAGCCTTTGCGCAATTCCGAATACTTTTTTCCGGTAATTCGAATCACTTCAATTGCTCTCATTACCCTTGCGGCGTTCTGTTGGTCAACTTGCTCGAAATACTCGGGGTCTTTTTCTGATAACTCTGCCACTAGAGGAGCCAATCCGTTCGCTTCGAGTTCCGTTTGAATTTGCCGCTTCATTTCAGGATTAGTGGGAATGTCATCCAAACCAATACACAACGCATCGACAAACATTCCGGAGCCTCCAACCAAAACCACAACATCTTTGTTTTTGAATTCTTCTTCGAGAATGGCGAGACCTTCTTTCTCGTATTGAGCGGCAGTTACTTCATCTTCCAGGTTATGCGAATCGATAAAGTGATGCAAGATACCTTGTTGTTCTTCCTGATCTGGTTTAGCGGTTCCAATACTTATTTCTTTATAGAATTGCCGTGAATCTGCTGAAACTACACAGGTGTTAAAATGTTTGGCGATAGCCACTCCGATGGAAGTTTTTCCGCTGGCCGTTGGTCCTGCTATGACAATGAGATGTTTGATACGGCGAAGGTACTTATCAATAATGAATAATGAATCAGGAATAATGAATATTGAATCAGGAATTATGAATTGCTTCCCCGGACATTGAGGCTCTCGAAATGGGAAGGGGACTGAGGGGAAGAACATTCATCTGACTTGCATCATTTAAATGGGAGGTCAATAATGAATCAGGAAAAATGAATTAGAAATAATGAATAATGAATCAGGAATAATGCGCATTGAGCAAGAAGAAGCATTGCTTCTGATGGAATAGAAATGTGAGATTAGTTAAGAGAAATGAATAAGAAATATTGAATCAGGAATAATGAATAATGGTCATCGAGCTTGTGGAAGTAACGGAGGCTGAGTTTGTGGTTAGGTAAGAAGTATTGAATACAGAGTACCTATTTCTTATTTATGATTCAATATTCATTACTTAATCGTATTCAGTAACCCAATTCATGTAGCGTTCCATGACGTCACGGATGTAGCGATAGGTTGTGGTTCCGCGCATCATTCCGTTTCGAACGACTGGGTCCTGGTAGTATTCCTGTTTGGATAGATTGAGAAGCATTACTTCAACATTGCCTTCCCAACGGTTTGGATTTTTACCGTATTTCTTTGCAAGTTTCTGAGCATCCTGGATGTGTCCCCGTCCAGCATTGTAGGAGGCAAGTGCAAACTTCTTTCTTTCGAGTTCGTCAGGAACATTTTTCCAGAATTTTTCGTCCGCCATGAGCTTTTTGGCTCCTCCCATAATTTGAACTGAAGGAGGGGAATCAGGGTAAACACCGTAATGTGGTCCTGTATTCGGCATAAACTGCATCATTCCGTAAGCTCCTCCAAAGGATTGAATTTCCGGATTGAATTTCGATTCCTGGTATGCGACAGCAGCGAGTAAGCGCCAATCCCAACCAGAGAATTCCGCCGCTTTTTTGAAAAGATCATCGAATTGAGAAATACGTTCCCCATTTAGTACCACGTTGCTGTTCTTTGTCTTCGTGGAAACATGTTTCATTTCGAAATACTTACGATAGATGTATTTGTACGTAGGCTTTTCCATGAATTCTAACAACCAGCTATCGAGTTTCGCTTTCAGTAACGGGCTTGATTTCCGCAGCCCAAATGCCATTCGCTGTTTTACGGAAAGGTCCAGATCTGTGTAGAGATTATCGAAGAATTGTTCGTTCACCTTTGCCACGTTGTCCTCAGCAACAGTGTAATCAATCAAGCCGGTCGAAACCATTTCAATTAGTTCTTCACCACCGATGGTACCTTCAATTCCCTGAATGAAAATCGTATCTCCGATTTCTTCCTGAAGGTGCAGCAATCGTTGGTAATAGCTGGAGTTTTTCCATACACGAATTTCTTTTTGAGCGAGATCAGAAGGATCAGAAATCATTGTTTCCATCCATTCTTCTTCTTTCATTTCTTTCCAGCCTTGCGGCTTTCTCTGGATGAGCACTTGTTGAACCTGGCTAAATGGAACGGAGAAATTGATTTTCTTACCGCGATCTTTCGTGATGGTATAATTACAAGCGATGAGATCTCCTTCACCTTTGTTCAATTTGATGATCAGACTATCAAGATTCTTGACAACCTTTACTTCCAGTTCCACGCCGATACTTTCCGCAAATTGCTGGAGAATTTCATACTCGAAGCCCATCTTTCGACCTTTGTAGTTGAAATAGGAAGTAGAGCTGTTTTCAGCCAAAATAACCAGTTTACCGCGTTTTATTATATCCGGTAAATCGAATTTGGCGGAACGTTTCGTGAATTTTGCAACATCTTCCTCAACAGAAGGAGCTTCCATGATACAACTGTTGATCGACAATATGAATGTCGACAGGATAAGGGAAATCGATAAAATTCTTGTTCGATGTCTCATGGGCGTGTTCAGCGCTTCGGTTGGCTGGAGCTTTGCTAAAGTTATAATAATTGCACGCACCAGCCTCACGCAAGCAAGGAGTAAAGTACGTTTTTTCGGCGTTTTTACCGGAAATCGTAGGTCTGAATTATCAACACTAGGGATTAATTTTTCTTAAAGTAGTCCTCAAAGAATGGTTGCGCACTTTCCATGTATTTATGAAATGCCTTTTCTATTTCGGGTTGCAACATGTTGAATACATAGGGCGCCTGGTGCAAATTGTTCTCAAAGGAAATTCTTCTGGATAATCCTCCTGATGCACTGCTTAGTCCACGCATGTATTGATACTGGTAGAGCCAATCGTACTCTTTCATTTTGTCTAGCATGAAGAGGAATTCCGGTGCGAAGCTGTCTTTGAAATTCGGCAGATGTTGGTAGAAGGTGTCGATGAAGTCCCGAAGCGGAGTACTATGAAAATTGGACCAGTCTCTCGCGAGCAAATGATCGAAATATAGATCGACGGCGATGCCTGAAATTTTGGGTAAATGCGGATAGAGGATATGCAGCAATTCTTTTACGTCTTCGTGCGTATCAATGAAGTTGTCTATAGTTCGATGCAGGTGAGAGCCTCGTTGAACTATTTCAGGTAAGTGGGACAGGTTTTTGCCTTTGATGTAATCGCCTTGAAGATTGGCGTACATCAAATCGAGGTCGTTATTGGAAAAATAAAGATGTCCCAAAAAGTTCATGGAACAATATGCAAAAAAAATCCCGACACCATCAGGATGTCGGGAAGTTCTTAATACTCGTCTTCGTTGAAGAGAAAATCTTCTCTAGAAGGATAATCAGGCCAAATTTCCTCGATGCTTTCATACACTTCACCTTCATCTTCTAGTGCTTGAAGGTTTTCCACCACCTCAAGAGGGGCACCCGTTCGGATTGCGAAGTCGATTAATTCATCTTTCGCTGCCGGCCAAGGCGCATCTTCCAAGTAGGATGCTAATTCTAATGTCCAGTACATACCTCCTTAATTTCTTGTTGTTTCGGCAAAAGTAATTTTAATTCCGATAAATGCAAATGAATGGTTGAAAACTTTATTTAAAGACAATCTAAACAGCTATTTCATACGGGGAACCCATGGGATTTCTGTTGCGTTCAACTCTTTCGTCAATGCTCGTGATAGTACGAAGAGATAATCACTCAGGCGGTTCAAATAACGTAATAGAAGCGGATCAATTTCTGCTGTGTCCGACAAATCTACTGTGATTCTTTCAGCTCTTCGGCAAACGCAACGCGCGATGTGTGCATGCGATACCGTAGTGTGTCCGCCCGGAAGCACGAAGCTTTTCATTGGTTCCAATCCGCTTTCCATATCATCGATCCAGTTTTCAAGATTTTCTACATCTGATTCGAACAATGGCGGCAGTTCCATTTTCGTTCCGTTTTCGTCAACGGCCAGTAAGGATCCCATAGTGAACAGTCGATCCTGAATTTCAAGTAATCGTTCTTTGTGTTTGTCGTCAATTTCCTGATCGCGCAACAAACCAACGTATGAATTCAGTTCATCCACAGTACCGTACGCCTCAATTCTTAAGGAACTTTTAGGAACACGCGTTCCTCCGATTAATTGAGTGGTTCCTTTGTCTCCTTTCTTCGTGTAAACTTTCATATGGTTGTTGAAGTCAATTTTGTTCGACGTTCACGTAATTCGTTAATGCGTGACATTTTTCCCTGATACCTGATATTGTTCGCTGATTCCGTGTAGAAAACATGATGTTTCTCCAGGTATTCCAATTGGAAATCGATCCATTCAAGTTCAGTGAATTCCGATCCGTAATCTGCCATTTCCTTGCGCAGTTTTTTGGCGATATCATGGTAATCTGGTCGTCCGAGGTAATCATGATCGGCATCGCACATAATTTTTTCCAGATGTGTTTCCGGATCAATATCATGACGTGTACTCATGATTACTTTCCGTATGATGGAAATCTGGAAATCTGTATAACCAAAGGATGGTAGTGTCGCTGCGGCGATGTTCGCACCGTAAATTTCATTGTCTTTGTACTGCTGAATGAATCCTGCGTCGTGGAATAGTGCTGCGGTACGAATCAAATAGGTTTCCTCTTTGTTCAGTCCTTCTAATTTCGCGTATCGAATGGCTGCTTTCTCCACGTTCAACGTATGTGGAAGATCGTGATAGGTGATGTCTTCCGGCAACAAAGATTTCAATCTGTTCAGGATGTGTTCACGCATCTGGTGGAAGTCCATGGATGGCAGATCACAGATGCTTCGCAAAAGGCTATTGGCGAATACACCTTCATCTCTCAGTGAGTATTGCGGATACAATTTCTCTAAATAGAACATGTCAATGGCACCACCCCGTTTGTGAATTTCAATCGGACCTCTCGGTGTGGATTCCATGTATTTTGAAATTTGTTCATGGATGGAAGAGGTGATGGTAATGTGACCTTTTTTAGAGGCGGCTTCCGCACGTGCAGCAATATTTACCGTATCTCCCCAGACGTCAAAACTGAACTTTGTGGAACCGATAATCCCAGCAACCAAAGGTCCCATGTGCAAACCAATGCGAATATCCCAATACTCCCGATTCATTGCTCTGGCGAGATCACGTTCCTTCATCATGAATTCACGAATCTCCAAAGCTGCCAAACAAGCCCGTACTGCTGATTTTGGTTTGTTTTCGGTTACTCCCGACAATGCCATGTACGCATCTCCCATCGTTTTAATCTTCTCCAAATTATATTTGGTAATGATTTCATCGAATCGGGTGAAGTACTTCTCCAATCGCTGTAGCAATCGCAGGGGCTTCTGCTTTTTAGCCTTCAGAGAGAAATCTACGAAATCGGTAAAGAGCACCACGCCGTTGTCAACTCTTTTCGGAGAAAATTTGCTGTTGTTTCCCAATTCGTCCAGGATGGTTTCCGGGAAGATATTATTCAACAATTGACCAATACGCTGATCCTTGAAGAACATCGATTTAAAGACTTCAATTTTGGAACGAACCAAATTGGGACTGAATGGATAGACGATATGATCTACTGCACCTTCGTTAATTCCACGAACCAACTGTAATCCTTGCTGATCTTCGCGTGTGATAAGGATGATGTAGTTGTTCTTAAAAATACTGTTGTCACGAATCAATTGGAACTGCGATGCACCGTCAGAAACCTGATTGATATCCACCAAAAAGATTCCGATTTCTCTTTTCTCCAGAAGTGGAATAGCTTCCTTGAGCGTACTTACGATCAACACGTTGTTCCCTCCGCCAGAAAGGATTTCTTTCAGCCCCTTTTGAATAATCGGGTCTGGTTCAATGATCAGTATGTTTATAAAGCGCTCCATTACATGCGAACGTCGTCAATTGTTAAAGGCGAATCCATTAAATTAAGAATCTTTTGAATAACACTATCAACTGTTGCGTCCGGACAACTTGCGCCCGAAGTAATTATGATTCGAACGTGTTCTTTAGACGGGATAAACGGTGTATTCGTACTTATATTTTTCTCGTGGATGCTAAAAGACTTTATCGTGTCACGATCAAGGATTTCATCGCTGTCCTTGATGTAATACGTCTGAAATTTATCTTCCAGAAGTTCCACTAAATGAGAAGTATTGCTGCTGTTGTAGCCTCCAACAACCACTGCCAAATCTGCATTTTCCTCCAACAATGCCATTGTAGCGGATTGATTATCGTTAGTTGCATAGCACAATGTGTCACGCGTATCTGCGAAGTGATTCTTCAGATCCTCTTCACCATATTTTTCCAACATGGTTTGTTTCAGGAAGTCTGCAATCTCCTGTGTTTCCGATGCGAGCATGGTAGTTTGATTTACCACACCGATGCGATCCAAATGCTTTTCCGGATCAAAACCATTGGAAACTTTGCCTTCAATTTTTTCCAACAATGCTGCACTATCGATTTTACCAAGTATGAAATCTGCAACAAACTTTGTTTCATCCAAATCCTTCACGATTAAAGACGGAGCTGTTTCCTTGCTGTGAGAGAACGTTGCTTTCGTCTCTTCATGTTTGTGTTTGCCATGAATGATGATCGTGTGGTCATTCGAACCCAATTTCGCAGATCGATTCCAAACTTTTTCCACGAATGGACATGTGGTGTTGTAGGTCTGGACATCGATTCCCTTTGACTTGAGTAAATCAAGGGTTTCAACGGTTGTTCCAAAAGCCGGAATGATTACTACATCTTCGGCGTTCACTTTATCCCAGGGAATGAGTTGATTTCCTTCTGTGTCTTGTATGAAACGAAGTCCCTGATCGAGTAAATCATTGTTCACCGTAGGGTTATGAATCATCTCACTAAGCAGAAAGATATTCTTGCCTTGATTTTCATTAATTGCCTTGTACGATTTTTCAATCGCGTTTTCCACTCCGTAGCAGAACCCGAAGTGACGGCTGATTATGAAAGAAACATTTCCGAAGTCAAGTGTTGTTGGCGAGAAATCCTTTTTACGAGGATCTTCTAACTTCCGCGCCGCCTTCACTTTACTTATTATAGGTGATTTGTAGCGTTCGGGAATGTCAAATTTCTTCATAAACCAAAGGTATCAAAAAAGTTATGTGAACCTAATAAATTTTGATCGTAGTTTGGGCTGTATTTCTACAGGAGATTTATAAAGAAAAAGGCCGCTCAAACTGAGCAGCCTTTTATCATACTATCGGATCAATTATAGTGTTACGTTTTGGTCTTTATCATATTTGACCTCATAAATTAGTTGGACTTCTTTCTTGGCTTTCGGTTTCAAATTGATTTTCCATTCTATGATTCCGGTGCGCTCTTTCAACTCTCCTTTTGAAAGCTCTTTTGCTTCAATTTCGATATCTGGATTGGTCGTAATCGGAATTTGGTCCTGTACAATCAACTCGATCGATCTTGATTTCAGGTTTTTCACTTCAATGGCGTATGCATAAGATTTAACCATCTTCGTTCCAACCACTTTTTCTTTCGTTTCGCGCTCTAACAAGGTACGCTTCACGATGATGTTCGGATCTTTCCCAAGACTTAAAAGCATTGTGTCTTCCATTGATGTTGGATCGAGGTACGTTTCACCCATGTATGTTCCATCGAAGTAGATGTTGGCTTTCGCCGGAACAAGTTGTAATTCGTCCATTTTCGTCAACTCAGCTACCAGGTATGCAGATTTGTCGTACTTCGGAACCGTGTAGTAGCGATACTTTGCATCGATATCCACATTCTTCACTAATACCATGTGCTTTTCGTTATTGGACTTAATCGAATATGGCAGATCAATTTTGAATTCTGCTGAGATTACGTGGTCCACAACTTCAACGAAATCATAAGAGTAGACAGATTCTGCGGCGCCATTCGCAGTTGTTGGCGCTGGAGCGGAGTCCAATGTATACCCAAGGTTTTCGGCTTTCTTATACATTCCCGGCTGACCTGCTTTACGGTTCGCTTTGTTCTTCTGCTCTGTTTGCTGGCGGTAGGCATAGTAATCAATGTACCATGGATTCAATTCCGGCTTCGTTTTGTTCTGATAAGGGTTGTTTGTGGAAATTGTCAATGGCACTTCTTCCCAATCGACACCTGTATTTTGATATACTTGTGCCTTGTAGTTCAAATTCACTGAATTGTCTGTGATTTCACTTCGGAGGTCATACATTGGCGTCCAGCCGGCGCTCCCCACAAGGTAAGAAATGTTCAGACTTCCTTTCACATACGTATCTGTTTTCATGGTAATAACCACGCGGTGAATAGGTCCTTTTGGTTTGTTTTTTAAATCGGCATTTGACTGATAGTTGCGAAGTTCTGTCAGGCGTTCATTCATTCCTTTTCTGGTGCGCGTCAAACGATCTCTCTTGCGGTTTAACGACTGAAGCTCTTTATTGATTACCATCATTTTTTCCGTGTAGTATTCGATGGCTGTTTTTAAAAGAGGAATGGAATCGTTCACTTTACCTTGTCCTCGCATTGCTCCGTTGTTCTTCAGGATGTTTTTCGTGGCAACAAGTACGTCGATTTCATCCTGATAGGTCTGGATATCGTAGTTAATATTCAGAATTGAATCTTCCAGGCGTGTGATTTGCTGACGGATTTTCAGTGGTAATCCCGTTAAAGGCGTTGTTTCTGGTTGCGGGTAGAAAATATTGTACTTTGAGTCCAGGATTATGGAGTTCCCTGTTGCTTTTACTTGCAAACTGTTTGGGTCGATCCTGGGGCTTACCCCTTCAATGATTACTTCCGTTACGCCTTTATTGACAGCATAGGAAGCGGTTCGATAAACTTGTGCACCTTGAGAGTATACCGTGACTTTGGAAATTTTTGATGCAACGATTTTGTCGTCGTTTGCATAAATGTTTGCTGCTATTAGCAACAGACAGATCAATGAAACAATTTTTTTCATGACTTTTTTTGGTTGATGGTTTTTAATACTTGACCTGCGTGTTTTTGCCAGGCGAGGTCGGTCAAATTGTTGATATACTTACTCATTCGAAGTTCAGTACAATCGTACCCAAGATGAGTTCAATCAAATTACCAAAATCATTGAAAAAAAATAAAGTCTCTATGCATGCACAATTATTGAATGGTCTATTCGTTTGATAGAGTAGTAGTTATTCTTTTCGCTTGAGTACTCCGCTTAAGCGCAAAGGATTGCTAAGAAACAACTCTTAACGCAAACCTTATTTCTCATGAACACGCGACGTTTTCTCCTGGCGCTGTCTACAGTATTCGTGCTGGCATCTTGTAAAAAGGACAGTATGGTACAGCAAGACACAACACAATTATCTATTGAACAAAGCACTGGATTTCCGGCTCCTAACATTCCTGCTGACAATCCCATAACCGAGGCCCGAAGTCAATTGGGGCGTAAGTTATTCTATGACAAATTACTGTCCTCCGATCAAACCATTAGCTGCGCAAGCTGCCATGTCCAAAGTGATGGATTTGCTGATGAAAACCAGTTCTCAACCGGTGTTGGTGGTGCAGTTGGAGGTCGCCAGGGAATGGCAATATTCAACCTCGCATGGCACAATGGTGGGTTCTTTTGGGATGGTCGTGCTGCGACACTCAGAGAGCAGGCCGTAGGTCCGATAGAAAATCCACTGGAAATGAACGAGACTTTGAGCAACGTCGTAACAAAGCTCACCAATTCAAGTGAATATCCATTAATGTTTGCTGAGGCTTTCGGTGATGCGAATATTACTGCTGACCGAATCGGTTTGGCATTGGAGAACTTCATGCTCACGATTGTTTCGAACGATAGTAAGTATGATCAGTTTCTTGCCGGAATGGCTACTTTGACGGAAAGTGAAGAACGGGGCAGACGTTTGTTTTTTGGAATCGGTCCGAATAACATGAATGGTCCTGGTGGTGGTCCTCAGGCTCGTGCCAATTGTGTGCAATGTCATGGTGGGGCGAACTTTGATAGTCCACAATTCTTTAATGTCGGTTTGGATAGTGATGCGAACATTTCTGATATCGGTAGGGAAGAAGTTACCGGGAATCCGGCTGATCGTGGTAAGTTCAAGACAACTTCTCTCCGAAATATAGCCGTAACCGGACCATATATGCACGACGGTAGGTTTAGCACACTAGAACAAGTGCTTCAGTTTTATAATAATGGTATAAATGCGTCAAGCACTTTAGCGCCACAGTTGCAGAATGCCGCTGAGAATGGAATGGGGCTGAATGCGCAAGACCGACAAGATATTATCAACTTTCTCAATACACTGACAGATCAAACGTATTTGAATAACCCTGATTATTCGGATCCGAATTAAAATCAAGAAGTCGTTTTGAATACCAGGATATTTGGTGAGGGAGCAAGGACATTGCATTGTGGTGGTGCTAGATGTGGTGTCCTTGTTTTTTGGTGTTAAAAAAACTCAAATCATCTGCTATATAGCTTTTTTTAAAGCATTGAATTGTATTTTGACATAACGTAAGCCTGAGAATATGAAACGCCTAACTCAATATTTACCCAATAGAAAACAAGCGATCCGTTTCATCTCGATTTCTTTAGGTGTAGTTTTCATGTTTCTATTATTTACTCATTTTCGAGTTGAGCATGTAAGTGGTAATTATGTAACTAGTGAATTGCGAAATCTACCTAAGGTGAATGTTGGAATTGTTCCGGGTACTTCAAAATTCCTAAGTAATGGCAGTGTAAATGAGTACTTTCAAAATAGAATTGAAGCGGCAGTACATCTTTATGAATCAGGCAAGATTAAATACTTTCTAATTAGCGGGGATAATGGAAGAAAGGAGTATAACGAGCCATTAGATATGCGTATTTCACTCATGGAAGCTGGGATTCCGGATAGCTTGATTTTTTTGGACTACGCAGGGTTTGATACGTATGATTCCATGATTCGTGCTAATAAGGTATTTGGTCAGAGAAAGTTTATTGTGATTTCTCAGGAATTCCAGAACGAACGGGCGGTCTATATCGCTAGAAGATTTGGGATTCAGGCCTACGGCTATAATGCGAAGGAGGTTTCTTACGCGGGAGGCTTTCGGACAAAACTTCGCGAGTTTTTTGCACGTGGTAAGGCGTACTTGGAGGTGAATCTGGGGGTTGAACCTACTTATTTAGGTAAGAGAATATCCATACCGTAATATTCGAATATTGCAATATCTGAATATCGCTTTATAGCTATATCGTGTTTTTCCGATCCTCTACCCGGGTAAATAAATTAATTCCTTGAAATTGAACTGATTCTAAATCAATCCTTCAATCTCTTCCATGATTTTTCCCGCAAATTCATTCGCAGATTCCAACGATTTACTCTCAGAATAAACACGAATAATCGGCTCAGTATTGCTCTTTCTCAAGTGCACCCATTCTTTCCCGATGTAGATCTTTACACCATCTGTGGTATCCACTTCCTCATCCTTGTAACGGTCTGCCATGGTTTTAAGGATCTTATCCACGTCAATGGCTGGAGTCAATTGGATTTTATTCTTGGAAATCGTGTATTTCGGATAGCTATCACGCAATTCCGAAACTTTCATTTTCTTTTCTGCTAGCAGGGATAAGAACAAAGCAATTCCAACAAGAGAATCGCGTCCGTAGTGCAACTCCGGATAGATTACACCACCATTTCCTTCACCACCGATTACAGCGTTCTCAGCTTTCATTTTATTGACAACATTCACTTCTCCTACAGCAGATGCATGGTAGGCTAGTCCGCGATCTTCCGTGATATCTCGAAGCGCTCGTGTTGATGAAAGGTTTGAAACGGTACTTCCGGGAGTTTTACTCAAAACGTAATCGGAAACAGCTACCAATGTATATTCTTCGCCGAACATGGAACCATCTTCGCAAACCAAAGCCAAACGATCTACATCGGGATCCACAGTGATTCCCAAATCAGCACCAGTTTCTTTGATTTTATCAGAAAGGTCCGTTAAATGCTCAGGCAGAGGTTCAGGGTTGTGAGGGAAATGTCCCGTAGGCTCACAATACAACTTTGTAATGTTCTTAACTCCCAAAGCCTCCAACATTGCAGGAACGAAAATGCCTCCTGTAGAGTTTACAGCATCTACAACAACTGAAAAGTCGGCAGCTGCAATGGCATCCTTATTCACCAATGGCAAATCCAGGATGGCATCAATGTGTTTTTTAAGATAAGAATCGTCGTGAGTTTCAGTTCCCAAATCATCTACTTCAGCAAAGTTGTAAGCGTCTTGTTCAGCGATCGACAATACTTCTTTACCGTCATCACCTGAAATGAACTCACCGCGCTCATTCAACAACTTAAGGGCATTCCATTGTTTTGGGTTGTGACTTGCCGTCAAAATGATTCCTCCGTGAGCGTTTTCCATTGGCACTGCAACTTCAACAGTTGGAGTAGTGGACAAGCCTAGATTCACCACGTCGATTCCCAGACCTACCAATGTGGAAACAACCAAATTGGAAATCATCTCACCAGAGATTCGGGCGTCGCGACCAATCACCACCTTGATTTTCGTAGCGTTTTCGTTTCGTTGTATTAACCAGGTTCCATAAGCCGCAGCAAATTTCACTGCATCAACCGGAGTTAAGCCTTCATCCACTTTTCCTCCAATGGTTCCGCGAATTCCGGAAATGGATTTAATCAAAGTCATTGTTGTAGTATTTTAAGATTGAAATGAGCGTTTCAGAGCAATCATCTTCATGCACGCAATGGCGCATTCGATTCCTTTATTTCCATGTTTCCCGCCGGAACGATCGATGGATTGCTGTAGAGTATTGTCTGTTAAGAGACAAAAGGAAACCGGTGTATTGTATTTTAAGTTGACGTCTTTAATTCCCTGTGTAGCGCCATCACAAACAAAATCGAAGTGTCGCGTTTCACCCTGGATAACGGTTCCAATCGCCACTACGCCGTCAACATCTGTATGCTCACAGAAAAACTGGCATCCGAGAGGGAGTTCAAATGCTCCGGGAACGAAACGAACAATAATATTCTCTTCAGAAACTCCGTTGTCGGTGAGCGCTTCCTTAGCTCCTTTCAAGAGGTTCAATGTGATGTTATCGTTCCATTCAGAAACAACAATGCCGATTTTGAAATCGGCACCGTTTGGAATAAAATCCTTGTTATAATCTGATAAATTGCGTCCTGCTGTCGCCATGTTGTTATTTGATGTACTTAACGCTGGCGTAGTAACGCTCAATTTCTTTTGAAGTTGCGTATTGCGGATAGTCGTCAATAATACGCTTGTAGTATTTCTTCGCTTTCTTGAAGTCTCTCAATTCAATTGCACATCCGGCAGCCTTATGAAGGTACATTGGTGTGGTAAAATCGTTGTCCATCATGTTTGCAGCTTCCAGATACATTTTTGATGCCTCCGGATAATTCTCCATTTCAGATTTACAATCGGCTTGCAAACCAACACAAAGAACGCTTACGTAAGAATCTTCCAAATCAACTTCTTCCAATTCGTTCAAAGCTTTTTTGAATTCTCCCTGATTCATTAACTGACGCGCGTACAAGAATTGGGCTACTTCACCACCAACTTTACCGTCGTATTTCTTCACAGCAGCTCTGAACTCATCAATTGCTACTTCTGTAGAATCCTTCTTTGCGTAGTTCAATCCTTCCCAATACGAATCTTTCGACTTCTCATTAGCTGGAATGAAGAACATTTGATACCAAATAAAATATCCCAACACGAGCAACAAAACTCCCCCTACTGAAAAGGCGATAATTCTTAGTCGTTTGTTCTTTTTAAATTGGTCTTTAATCTGTTGACCTGAGATGTCTTCTAGCATTGTACAAATTTAAGCGGAGCAAAAATAGTTTTTTTTTGGACAATCGATCAAGTATTGTCGGAAGATATTGTGTGAATTCGACTAAATTTGTTGGGATGCATCTACAGAACTTACAGCTGATCAATTTCAAGAATTACGAAGAAGCGGAGGTCCAGTTATCTTCTGGGATCAATTGTTTTGTCGGAAATAATGGTGCGGGAAAAACCAATATTCTGGATGCAGTACATTATCTCAGCATTTGCAAGTCGTACATGAATGTCATTGATCGACAGAATATTCGCTTCGATCAGCCTTTCTTTTCTATCCAGGGAACATGGAGCAAAGAGGATCAGGAAATCAACATTCATTGTGCTGTAAAAATGGGTGCAAAAAAGGTGTTTCGCAGGAATAAAAAAGAGTACGAAAAACTAGCGGATCACATTGGACAATTTCCTGCTGTGATGATTTCACCTTACGATCGCGATTTAATTTCGGAAGGAAGTGAGTTGCGACGCAAGTGGATGGATGGGATTATTGCGCAGTTCGATAGAAAGTACTTGGAGTGCATCCAGCGTTACAGTCGTGTGTTGGAACAACGAAACGCTTTGTTGAAGAATATGGCAGAACATCGCTTGTTTGATCGCGAATCCATTGATGTCTGGAATGTACAAATGATCGATTTGGGACATCAGATTTTCGAGCGAAGAAAGGCGTTTTTGGATGAATTTATTCCGGTATTTCAAAAGCATTATACAGCTATCGGACTGGATAAAGAGGAAGTTACCTTAGAGTATAAATCACAGTTGCATGATCATTCCATGGAGGAATTATTGGAAATGTTCGAACGCAAAGATGCTGTGAAACGATACTCTAACGCCGGAACACATCGGGATGATCTCTTGTTTCAAATCAAAGGGCATCCGGTAAAGAAATTTGGTTCACAGGGACAGCAGAAATCCTTCATTATTGCTCTTCGATTGGCACAATACGAATGGTTGAAACAGCATCTGAATACAACACCAGTTCTTCTGCTGGACGATATTTTTGATAAACTTGATCACACTCGCGTAGAACGATTGATGCAATTGGTGAGCGATCAATTCTTTGGACAGGTATTGGTAACGGATACCGACCTTGAGCGCGTGGAGAAAATCTTCAGCGACAGTAACCTACAATGCAAATTGTTTCGGGTGAATGATTGCCAGATCGAAGAAATTAGCTCTGCTGCTGCCTCTGGCGGTGGCGTAAAATTGAGTCTGAATGAGTGATTTAAAAAGAACATCGAACGAAGCGCCTTTAAAAGATGTGCTGGACCGCTGGCTCAAGGCATATGGGTTGGATGGTAAGATGAAAGAATTGGACGTCATCAATGCCTGGCCTGAATTAATGGGAACTGCCGTTGCCAACCGAACTACCGAGATCAAAATTAAAAACAAGAAGCTCATGCTCAAAATGGGATCGTCTGTGATGCGAGATGAATTGCTGCAGGGGAAAACCATTATCATCGAACGTGTGAACGACCACGCCGGATTTGAGATTATTGATGACGTTTGGTTTGGTTAATTATTAAAGCCTGTATGAAGCATATCTTACTCATAGTCTTAATATTTATTGCGAAGCAAAGCTTGGCAGGTTCGTATACGCTGGAAATTAGAGTTATCGACGGCTATACAAATCAGTTAATTCCAAATTGTGATTTGCTGGTAACTACAGAGGAAGGAGTGGAAATAGAGCCTTCTAAGTTTGATGAGAAAGGTGCTCTGATTTTTGAAAAACTAAAAGCAAGATTCTTGATCTTGAAAGTCGATAATTTAACGGATAGGTTTATGGAGCGTCAATTCCAATATTATAATGGGAGACGACAGGATGATGTCTATACGATTTACTTGTATCCGAATGCCGACTACGAAGCAGAAATGATGGCTATTGAGGACAGTATTTATGGACCAGTTACATACTCCTTTGATGAACCAAAAGGAGAAAAGGTCGATTCTGTTCCAGCCAATGCTGCAACCTATTCTCTTGGAACTGATGGCTTATTACAATTTGTAATGCAGAACCTAATGTACCCAGAGGAATGCATCGATTTGAACATACAAGGGAAAGTGGAATTGGCCTTTGTTGTAGAGCCAGATGGAAAAGTAACACATGTTACTGTTTTGGAAGGAGTAGATACTTTGTTGGACAGTGAAGCTAAAAGACTGGTAAGGGCAATGCCAAATTGGTCTTCCGCCTCCAATGAAGAAGGGGAGATAATCCGTACAAGAGTTAAATTACCAATCGTTTATTCCCTGAACTAAGTTGCCGACTATGGACAGAGCCAATGTCTGCTAATCGAGAATTTCACCTTCCTTAAGATCTAGATCCTTCAATTCTTCCTCCTTCTTTTCATAAACGAATTGATCTTTATCGAAGAAGTGTATGACCAAAAACACGATGGCAATCACTGCCATACAACCGGACAAAAGATATACAAGTGACTCTGGTTTCAGGGAATAGATGAATGGTTGATAATCAATGAAAGCGTATCTGTTCAACAGGGCCATTGCTAACATAGAAGCTCCATAGACTATCCCCAAATACCGTGGATTGCTATACAAGGTTTGAATGGTGAGAAAAGCAGGCATTAAGAGACACTCTGCCAGTGTAAATAAAACTGTATGGACAATTATTAAGTAATAGAGACCCCGACCCATTTCCACATCCATTTGCAGGAGTAATAGTGAAATGATACCGACAAAAAATGCAACGGAAATGAATCGTAAGGTAGACGATTTGAAAAAAGCGAAAAGCAGGAAAAAAATCGTTCCAAATGCAAAAATGCTATAGGAGTTTAAGTCGAGAATAAACAAGGGGTCTACGTTAGAAACTACCTGCGAAACCTCATAGCTCCAAAGCGAAATTGTACCTCCAATTGATTCAAAACTGAACCAAAACAGCGCTACCGATAATACTGATACCATAAAAATGGCTACACGAGGTTCCAATGAAACGCTCTTCTTTTTTTGAGTGGCTACAACTTTTGGCATATTGAAAAATGCTATTCCCGTACCCATAGCAAACAAAATCATGCAGTAGTAGAAGATGTGTTCGGGATTTTCCAGATTATCGGTAAGCGATTCAGTAAACCAAATCCCTAAGAAAGCTCCCAGATTTATCATTATATAATAGAAAGTCCAGCCGCTGAATATTTTCTTCAGGTTTCCGAAATAGGAACGCCCAAAAGACGCTACGCTGGTCGTTGTATAAATACCAGATCCAATGGCAAACATCAATCCCCCTGCGTAGAACAGGTGTTTTTCACTGGACATCAGGAAAAACATACTCGAAATCTGCAAGATCCCTCCAACAAGTATGAGCCACTTGTGCGCACGTAATAAATCCCCGATAATTCCAGCTGGAAGCATAGCAAAATAGGTGGCGGTAGTCATTGCGCCATACAGGTATAGTGCATTTGATCTGCTAAACCCATGGTATTCTATTGCATACATAATGATGAATGCGCGGAATCCGTAATAGGCTGCACGCTCGAACATTCGTGCAATTGCTATTAAATAACTTTGATTTGGGTGGTCAAGTATCACGCAGCTAAATTAGAGAATATTGATCGGTGCACAATAAGATAATTAGCAATCCAAGAATACCCGGGTAGAAAACATACTGGAATCTGTAAGGAACTCAAAACCCAACCGACTTATATACCGACAGTTTTATTATCCTTATGAAGAAGTTCTTACTCGCGCTGGTTGCAGTGATGCCGCTTGCGATTCATGCTCAAATCTCCAATTTCGATGATTTCTTCGAACGTACTGATGCATTTCTTTTCGAGCATGTGTCATTCGGTCGTGTAGACTACAAGGAAATGGACGCTCCAGAATTGGATACACTGATGGAGTTCATCGGTACGGCAGATTACGAAAGTGTTGATTCCGATACAAGAAAAGCCTTCTTAATTAATGCGTACAATCTCATCGTGATCAACCAGGTTGTAGAGAATTACCCCATTTCTTCGCCAATGGATGTAACCGGTTTTTTTGAAGTCAATACATATAAAGTTGGGGGAGAGGACATCACTCTGAATCATTTGGAGAATAATATCATGCGGGCGAAATACCCTGATCCACGTTATCATTTTGTTCTGGTGTGTGGCGCTATTGATTGCCCGCCAATCGATAACAAGGCGTACAAATCCGAAACATTAGACCAACATTTGACGAGTAGAACAGCGAACGCTTTGAACAACGCTGGATTCGTTTATGAAGAGGAAGGTACGGTGTATTTATCTCAGATTTTTCAATGGTACGGAACCGATTTCGGAAAGAAGGATTCGGAGGTTTTGGATTACATCAACGGATTCAGAACGACGCCATTTCAAGGAACGAAAGTTGAATACTACGATTATGATTGGAGTCTGAATGAAGTCAATGTTCTGCAAGCAGTTCCTATGAATACGCCAGGATCAGTGCCGGAAGGTGATAACGTAACTAACCTTCAAACGTTCACAGCCGGGAGTTTACTCGGTAAAGGTCAGATGGATTACACGATGTTCAATACGGTGTACACGCAAACTCGAGGAGTTTGGCTTGGAAATGAATTTTCAGGAACACGTGAAACCTTCATGACTTCATTGTTGCAATTCTCCATCGGAGTTGATAAAAAACGCCGAATCAATGTTGGTTTGGATTTAAACCTCCGTGCATCTGGAAGAACACAGGATACTACTGCTGCTGGAGTAACCGCACCATTTGCCTTCTCGAACACAGATTCAACAAGAGTTGGTTTGACCTCAGTAGGACTTCGTGCGAAAGTGGCTCCGTTCAAAACAGTGAAAGATTTGTCCATCCAAACAACGGTATACATTCCAACCATCACAAATCCGGAAGGATCGAACGTGACACAATCCCTATACTGGGCTGATTGGGATCGCGTAACCATGTGGAATCAAATTTTCTACACGAAAACCTGGAACAAATTCCAATTGTTTACGGAAATCGACGCATTAATTCGATTCAAATACCGGAACAATCAAATTTCACACATCGATATGCCCATGACCGTCATTGGAAGTTATTTCCCCACATCCAAATGGACTCTCTATGGAATTGCGCAACATACGCCGCGTTCAACATTTGATTTTGAACAGGCGAATACTGATTGGGTAATTCCCGCAAATTGGACATCACTTGGAGCTGGTTTAAAATACCAACCGATGTCGAATTTGACCATAGAATTGTTGTACACCAATTTTGTACGCGGAGCAAATACAGGGTTGGGAAGCACCTTCAATCTTGGAATTAAGTACCTTACAAAATGAGAATTAGCAATCATAAACGTTTCGAATAAATGCGTTGGTTATTCCTCATAGGATTCATTTTGACCGGACTCCAAAGTTTCGGGCAGGTTCGGGTGGATAGTATTGCCGTTGAAAACCTGCGCAGAACGAAATCCGATTACATTTTACAATGGGTACGTGTGGAACCGGGTGATTCTGTCTCCAAAGAAGCGATTCTTGCCGATGTTCAGGAACTGAAAGATCTCAATTTGTTCTTCGATGTGTCATGGAAAATGGACACTGTGAAAGGAAAGTCGGTGTTGTGCTATATTATCGATGAAGCGCGTTACGTCTATCCTTCTTTTGGGAATGTAGGATCGAGTCAGAACATTAACTTTTCGGTGGGAGTAACGGATATCAATTTCCTCGGTCGTGGTCAGCATTTTGGTGCTTTGTATCGTTTTTATGATCGACATTCGGGGAAGATTTTCCATTCGGCGCCAGTGCATCGAAACGGTAAAACGGGACATTCCATTGTTTTGGGAACATACGCATCTGTAGAACCCTTGTATTTCGATGAAGGTTCGCGCGATTTCAATTTCGATAATTATCATGTCTCCGCTGAAGGAATGTATTGGCTGAAACGCAACTGGAATGTCAGCCTTGGAGGAATGTACATGTACGAACGATATCAAAACATTTCCGATTCTGTCGGCTTCTTTGATATGATGATTGAAAACGGACAACGCTTTGCCTTTCACAAATATCAGGTAAGAGGAGGGACGCAATGGCGCAGAATCAATTATCATCACGAACGCAGAGAAGGAATCATGAACCGTGTGCATGCGGAATACATCCAAACCTTTGGTTTTCAGCAGCCATTTGTGAAAGTCACCAACGATTTACGCTGGTTCAAATTGATTGGAGAAAGAGGAAATCTAGCCATCCGAAATCGATTGGGGATTGCAACGAACAATGAAGGCCCTTTTGCTCCTTTCCTCATTGACAATTATGAAAACATTCGCGGAAGTGGAAACCGTGTAGCTCGTGGAACAGCGGAGATTATTTTCAATTTCGAGTACCACCATTCCGTATGGGACAATAAGTGGTTTACCTTACAGTCAACAGTGTTTTCAGATGTTGGAACGCTGCGTGCAGCCGGATGGAATTTCCGTAACTTCGTAAACGAGTCCATGATTTACCGATACGCCGGACTGGGATTGCGACTGCATTCCAAATGGCTGTACCGAACTATCATCCGATTTGATTATTCATTCAATCTGGCAGACTTAAATCAAGGGGCGTTTGTCGTAGGATTTGGGCAATATTTTTAAATGAAGCAATTGTTGTACATAGCGTTTTTACTTCTGATAAGTTCTCCGGCAATGGCTGGTTGTATCAGTGGTGATTGTGAAAACGGCATCGGAACTTACCGGAATGACAAGGGAGAACAATATGTAGGCGAGTGGAAGAATGGACAAGCGGAAGGAAAGGGAAAATATACCAATCCTGAAGGAGAGTTGTACGTTGGAGCCTGGAAGAATGGCAAGATGCACGGTTACGGAGTATACAATTACGCGAATGGAAATGTCTACAAAGGGGAGTTTCAGAATTACGCCTTGCATGGATTTGGACGTATGTATTTTGCCAATGGAAGCACGTTCGAGGGTGAGTATGCCTTCGGAAATCGAAATGGCTATGGGACTTTAAAGAAAACGAATGGTGTGACGTATTCTGGTGATTGGAAAAACGGAAAGAAACACGGTTACGGAAAATACACGATGTCCAACAAAGACACGTATCACGGTGATTTCCTCGAAGGTGCTTTTTCAGGATATGGCGTCTACACCCGAGCGAATGGAGATTTATACAAAGGACATTACAAAAGCGGAAAAAGGAGCGGATACGGCGTTTTTACAACAAAAGAAGGCGTAACTATCAAAGGGAATTGGTCGAAAGGGAAGCTTCATGGAACGGCTTCGTATTCGTATGCGAACGGATCGTATTATTACGGAAATTTCTACTACGGTGTGAAATCAGGTGAGGGGAACCTGAAGTGGTCGGACGGTGCGCATTACATTGGAACATTTAAAAATGACAAGCCACACGGAAAAGGATGGAAAAAGTATCCGAATGGAGACGAATACACCGGAAATTTCGCCTACGGTTTAAAAGACGGAAAAGGCAAACTCATCAAAGCAACCGGAGACATCTACAACGGCGATTGGAAGCGCGGTCAGAAACATGGCGAGGCGATCTGTCGCTATAATGGTAAGAAGTATAAGTGCCAGTTCAAGAACGATGAGTTGACGGAGTATGTTCCGATTTGATGTAGTTACCAACTGCAGCTAGAATCACTCTAATTCAATGTGAAAACGATGGGTAACCTTGCTAAGGTTCTAAAATACTTCCCTTTCCCGTCGGTGGCAGGCTCCCAAATAGGCATTGCTCTCAGCGCTCTTTTTGCTTCGTCATCAAGTAAATATCCAATGCCTCTAGCTACTGAAACATGTGTCACCGTGCCATCCTTCTCCACAATAAATTCTAGATAGACTTTTCCTTGAGCGTCCGTATCAATAGCTTCTCTTGGGTATCTGATTTGATTACTAATGAAAATAAAAAGTTGTGCCTCCCCTCCGGGGAAAGATGCAGATTGCGCGCCCTCGCCAGAAATCTTCCAATTAAAGTATGTGCTGTCGCGCGGCCCATAAATACTATCTTCGACAGCCAACATCTCGTTTTCATACTGCTGATTGGGATAGAGATACAAAAGAAATACGGTGTCAATTCTCTTCTTGTTGAAAAAGGTCACGGTTCTTTCGTAGAACTTGTTACCTGTATTTTCAACGTCAATGAATAAATTCTTCCTGGTTACGTCTTCAAAAATGCTTCCTTGCTCAGTTATTTCGTTTGACAACAACAAGTCATCGCCTTTCGTTCTAACCTTAACAATACAATTGGGTACAATTTCATTGGTATAACCGTCTATAACCCGAACTTCCAATTGGTATTCTTTTCCCGCAAAAGCGGACGAACTCATAAGAATTCCAAAAAGGCAAAAAAGAATCTTCATACGAGCCTATTGAATAATAACCGTATCCCTACTCACTCCATAAGCATTGAAGTAACCAAGCGCCCCATTGTCCCAATTCGTGATTGGATTTCCTGGTGCTGCTGAGTTCGAACCTCCGGCAATATCTGCTGTCTGGAATGTGTAATCGAAAATAGCTTCGTCTACCGTACGGAATTCGTAAGAAATTGTATCGCCAATTTGACTCAAATCACTTAAGAACAAAGGTCGGATAACATAATTCCCATTGGTAAGGGCGTCGTCCTGGGTTTGAATTTCGTCTATACGATCGTATCGCTTTCCATTTTCTGTGATCACAATTTGATAGAAATCAGTTGTGTTCTCCGGGTCCTGGAAATTTAAAAAAGTCACGTATCCCGGGTCGGCACCGAAGAATCCTTCCAGATACTCATAAGTGATTGGGTCCAATTGAACCGGTGCTGCCATGCCACAAACGGCGTTGTATGTTTGTCCATTCGAAACAACCGTCAGCGTATAACTTGTTCCGTATGTAGGGGCGTATCCGCTTAATTCGTATTGTCCATTTCCGATAGAAGGAACCACAGTTGGTACTCCGTTTTGATCCGTAATTGTCACTATCGCGTTGTCCACCGTTGGAGAAGGATCGTTATTGAAATAGCTGGAAGTCAATGTAACACTCACGCGAACCGTGCTGTCTTCACCTGTGTAATTTCCTTCGATGACAATTGTTTGATTTGCGTCATTCAAATCTACATCGATTACCTTTTGACAAGAACTTGCCAATACTACTAATCCTAGAATGTATGCTAATTTTCTCATCTTATTTCAAGTTAAAGTTATAGGTAATTGCCGGGATCAATCGGAACAAAGTTGTTTGTACTGCTTGTGTTTCTCCCGTATCTGCGTTCTCTTCGAATGTAATTGTGAAGGCATTTTCACGTGCGTACGTGTTGTAGATGGAGAAATTCATGTTGTGTTCAAAATTCTTACGATCCTTGAAATACCAGGTCAATCCGAGATCCAATCGGTGGTAATCCGGGAATCGGTATCCGTTACGCTCTGTGTAGAATGGAAGAGTTGCTCCTCCCACTTCGTATTTTCCGGAAGGGAAAGTAACTGCATCTCCTGTGTAATACACGAAACTTGAAGATAGAGCAATGGATTTGTTCAGTTTGTACATCACAACCACGGATACATCGTGAATGCGATCCTGACGTGCTGGGAATTCCTTTCCGTTATCGATATCATCAAATGTTCGTAGTGAACGAGATAGCGTGTAACTGATCCATCCGGTAAATTTCCCTTTCTTCTTCTCCAATTGCAATTCCAATCCGTAAGCGCGTCCATCACCATAAACCAATTCACCTTCCACGAGGTCGTTTAGTACCGTTTGCGCTCCGTTTCGGTAATCGATTTGATTCTGAAGATCTTTGTAGTACACTTCCGTGGAAATGCGGTACATGTTGTTCTTCAAATTGTGATAGTATCCTAATGCCACCTGATCTGCGATTTGAGGCGCGATATTATTCGAACTTGGAACCCAAACATCCGTAGGGCTGCTCGTTGTAGAGTTTGAGAGCTGGTGGATGTACTGCAGATTTCGGTTGTACGACGCTTTGATAGAGTTGTTTTCTGTAAGAATGTAACTTGCTGAGAAACGAGGTTCCAAACCGTGGTGGTATTTGATCGATTCCCAATTGTCGTATTCGCGTTCGCTTGTCAATGTTCCGTCTTCATCAAATTCATACGCTTTTCCATCACCCATCAGGTTGAATCCTGAGTAACGCAATCCGTACATGATGTTGAATCGTGATCCGATTTTCTGATTGTTCTGAATGTACGCTCCAACTTCCAATGCATATCGTGGATCTAAAACAACTTCATTGAATGAGTCATTTCCACCCGTCAAAGCTCCGGGTTTGAATGTATGGTGAATTGCCTGAATTCCAAATTTGATGGAGTTGTTTTTGTTGGCGTAGTACGAGTAATCCTGCTTGAGGTTGAAATCCTGAATGGATGACTTCACACCAAAACCGTCTTCTCCTGATCCAATGTTAAACTCATAATCGAAGTTACTGTAAACGAAAGATGTGTTGGAGAATAATTTGCTTCCGAATAGGTGGTTCCAACGTACGGTTGCCGTCTGATTTCCCCAGTTGAATCCGAAAATGTCGCTAAATCCGAAACGGTCACGACCGAAGTATCCTGAAACGAAGATTCTGTCTTTTTCTCCAAACTTATAGTTTGCTTTTGCGTTCAGATCATAGAAGAACAATTTTGTATTTCGTTGGTCTTCATTTCGTGATAACTTCAGGAACAAGTCGGCGTAACTACGACGACCGGAAACAATGAAGGAACCTTTGTCTTTTACAATAGGTGCTTCCAATGTCAATCGTGAGGAGATCAATCCAATTCCACCGGATGCTCCGAATTTTTTCTTGTTTCCATCACGCATTTTAACATCCATCACAGAGGATGCACGACCTCCATATTCAGCTGGAATACCTGATTTGTACAGTGCCACGTCTTTAATTGCGTCCGAGTTGAATACGGAGAAGAATCCAAGTAGGTGAGAAGCATTGTATACTGGCGCTTCGTCCAAAAGAATCAGGTTTTGATCTGCTCCACCACCACGAACGTAGAATCCGGCGTTACCTTCTCCTGCCCCCTTAACTCCCGGTGTCAATTGGAGCGTTTTCATGATATCCTGTTCCCCGAACAAAACCGGGATAGTAGAGATATCTTTCGGTGTGAACTTGGTGACATTCATTTCGGAAGACGTGATATTATCGTTTTCCTTTTCGGCATTGACCACAACCGGACCAATTTCCTGAACTTCCTTCGGAATATTCAATTCCAAATTGATGACTTTGTCCTCGTTCAATTCAACTTTCACTTCTTTGGAATCGAATCCGGAAGCGCGGAAGACAAGCGTGTAGCTTCCTTTTTCAAGAGTTAATGAGTAGAATCCGTAGGCATTGGTCAATGCTCCAACGTTTTCCAGTTCTTTCACTTTAATCTGTGCCCCGTATAGGTCTTCGCCATTTGTGGAGTCTTTAACCGATCCACTGATGGTGTAATTTTGGGAGAATGCAACCGTTGTAAGGAGAAATGTGGCTGCAGTCAAAAGCAATTTCATGCGCGGTGTTTTTTTATAAAAGTAATGTTATGAGTTTCCTCTTCCCGTAAGAGACATTACCGACGGTAAAGTTACATGATGAACCGCTTTTTTTTGTGAAGGACAGGTTAAATCGTGTTAAACCTTATCCGCAGCAACGTGATACGTTGGATCTTCCATCACATTAACTTCCACAATCTTATCAGCATCGCGAAGCAATTTCTGGCAATCCGGACTTAAGTGACGAAGATGTACTTTTTTCCCGGCTTTTTGATATCGATCCGTTAGGACGTTCAAGGCTTCAATGGCAGACATGTCGACAACCTTACTTTCCGAGAAGTCGATAATTACATCATCGGGATCCTCCTGAACATCGAATTTATCGTTGAATACAGATACAGATCCGAAGAACAATGGACCGTATATTTCGTAGTGTTTCGAACCGTTTTCGTCGATGTACTTACGAGCTCGAATTCGAAGAGCGTTTTCCCAGGCAAATGCCAATGCAGAAATAATTACTCCAATAAGAACTGCCAATGCGAGATTGTGCAGGAATACCGTAACGAGCGTCACTACGAGCATCACGATAACGTCTGTCAGTGGCATTTTACCGAACACTTTCAAACTGGCCCACTCAAATGTTCCGATGGAAACCATAACCATAACACCGACCAGCGCAGCCATAGGTAATTGTTCAATGATTGGCGCTCCCCAAAGAATGAAGGAAAGCAATCCGAGTGAAGCGACAATTCCTGATAATCGCGCACGTGCACCCGATGAAATGTTGATCAAACTCTGACCGATCATGGCACATCCTCCCATTCCGAGGAAGAATCCTGATGCGATATTTGCCGTTCCCTGAGCGACACATTCCTTGTTTCCACTTCCGCGTGTTTGCGTGATTTCATCGATAAGGTTTAGCGTCAACAAGCTTTCAATCAATCCGACTCCCGCAACGATGAGTGCATATGGGAAAATCAACATAAAAGTATCCCAGGTGAATGGAATGCTTGGAATTGCAGGTGTTGGGAAACCACCTTGAATCGAAGCGATATCACCAACAGTTTTGGTTTCAATTCCGAATCCGATAACGATCCCGGAAACAATAACGATGGCAGCAAGTGCAGATGGAACGTACTTGGTTAATTTTGGCAATCCCCAAATGATGAGCATGGACAGGAGCACCAATCCAATCATGAGCCACATGGCTTCCGAATCCAGCCATTTCTTTTCCTCACCGGTTACATCAATATTGAAGAAGCTTCCTTTCTTGTAGGCATATTTTACCGTTTCCTTTTCGATGTCATAAACCTGACCGTCATTGATCCAGAGCTTCGCTTCTCCCGTTTCATAGTTGAATAGTGTATCGTTGATGAGGTTGTAAGCCAGCGCTCCTGTTTCTGATGAAACTACGTAAGATTCCTCATTTACACTAAGAACCTGCTCCGTAGCTACGATTGCCTTTTTGTTATTCCCGTATGGGTCTTTGATATCTTCCTTGAAAGAGCTCAACTGTGCCATGAAGATGACAATCGCCAGTCCATTCACAAACCCGAACATTACAGGCTGTGGAACGAGTCTAATGAATTTTCCCAATCGCAGGAGTCCCACTATAATTTGAATGATTCCCGCCAGAATTACCGTGGCAAAGATGTATTGTGTGATTTCATCGACTGTGATTTCCGGATTTGCCTGACGAATCAAAGCAATCATTCCCACGTAAATTACCGCAACTGCACCAGTGGCTCCTGAAATCATTCCCGGTCGTCCTCCAAGAATGGAAGTTATCAAACCAATAGAGAATGCCGCGTACAAACCAGTCAATGGAGAAAGCCCTGCAATTAAGGCAAAAGCAATAGCCTCGGGAACCAATGCTAATGCAACGGTAAGCCCGGAAAGCACTTCATTTTTATAGTTGACTTTCTGCTTGAGATCGAATAAGTTGAATACTTTTTTCATGCGGCTTTACCTTCGGTTCAAAGGGCGCAAAAATACGACATTTTCGGAGGTTTTAGTTTATTGTTTGGAAAGAGTTGTTGGTAAATTGTCCTCCCCCTTAGTCCCCACTTCGACTTGCTCAGTGCAACGCTCCAAAGGGGAAACTTACCAGATATTGGCAAGAGCCGATGATTTTTCTAAGAATTACGACGAATAGCGCATTGAGCGTAGCCGAAATGTGCGTTTTGCCGTTATCTAGGAAATCGCCTCCAAAAGGGGGAGGTGACAAGTTAATGGCAAAATACCTATCGTTTGATATCGACCACAGCGGCACAAAGAGCACAAAGCCATTGCCGAAAACCAGAGTTGTGCAAAGAACACACCGTGTCTGCCGACAGGCAGGAAGGGTTATGACTTTGTCATAATCTAGTGCTCCCAAACAAAGAAACTATAGTGCACTTTACTTAGTGTCCTTCGTGCCTCCGTGGTAAAAAAAGCACTACATTTTAGATACGAGGGGACTGCATTAAACTACCCCTCCTTATGATAAGCCGGGAAATTCGTAGGCATTTTCGTGCAACGATCATGCAATACAATACTTCCCGTTACACCAACATTCAAGGAATTGTTTCCGGGAAGTTTTACAACCATATGGCATTTCTCCAATACAAATTCAGGGAGACCTGTGTCTTCAGCGCCGAGAAGGTAGATAGCGCGTTTAGGATGTTCAAATTCATGAAGCATTTCTGCACGATCATCTAGTTCCACACCTACCAACCGACAATCGTAGGGAATGTTTTTGAGCAGTTCATCGAAATCATCGTAGTTGAACAAAGGAATGCGCGACCAGGTTTTCATAACGTCAGACGATTGCTTCTTGTACTTACCGTCCACGGTGAAAATGTATGAAGCTCCAAGTATGTACGCCGAACGCCAAAGCGTTCCAACATTGTGGTGTGTCTTGCCACGAAATACGCCAATGGCACAATATCCTTTCGAATTATAGGTGATCATGCTGCAAATGTAGTCAATAGTGATTAGTGATTCGTGAGAAGCACTCATATCACTTTTCTCTAGTGACTACTCACTTATCGCCAATCTATTGTATCTTCGAAGTCAGACAGCAGTCTTTCATCTTTATTCTCAAAATCTTTCATCTCATATGGAATTCATTTCAAAAGAACTAGACGATTACGTTTGCAACCACACGCAGAAAGAACCGGAATGGTTGTACGAATTGAATCGTGAAACGCATTTGAACGTGCTTCAGCCGCGTATGTTAAGCGGACATTTTCAGGGACGCGTATTGAGTATGATCTCCAAAATGATTCAGCCCAAAGATGTACTGGAAATTGGCACGTACACAGGTTACTCGGCGCTTTGTTTGGCGGAAGGGTTGGCCGAAGATGGACATTTGGTAACAATTGACAACAATGAAGAATTAGCCGATTTGGTCCAGCGATACATTAAGAAATCTCCGTATGAAGAGAAAATCAAATGTGTTATTGGAGATGCCATGGAAGTAATTCCGGAATTGAAGCGCGAGTTCGATTTGGTCTTCATCGATGCAGACAAACAGAATTACATCAATTATTACAACATGACCTTCGACAAAGTCCGATCGGGAGGTTATTTCCTTTTTGATAACGTTTTATGGTCTGGAAAAGTAATTCAACCAGTTGCAGACAAGGATACCTCAACGAAAACGTTATTGGAATTGAACAAACTTATCCACGAAGATGATCGAGTGGAAGAGGTGTTGCTTCCTATTCGTGACGGATTGTTGTTGGCAAGGAAGAAATAGTCGAACTATTCCTCTTCTTCTGAGGCGGATTCTATTTCTGATGTATTTCCGTCCAATCTTGCCAGATTTCTCTTTCGTTCCTTAATACTTAAATCAAGGAAGAAACCAAGTCCGATGGAAAGCAATACATAAACGAAGAAGTAGTACATCCCAAAGAGAATTTTTGCATCCATGGTTACCCCGGGACTCATATTTGAGAAACTCAGGAATGCCAGGAATAAAGCCACTACGAATACATCTGCCATGGACCACTTGGCTAGGAACGAGAGTACTTTTCGGAACATTTTTGCTTTTGTTGTTCTGGTGAGGAGAATAATCAAGGTAGAGATCAATTTGAGCAACGGAATAATGACACTGAAAAGTCCAATGGAGATTGCAACGGGCTTGTTGTCTGTTTTCCAGAGCATGGTGATTACTTCCATGATTCCCTTGTTCTGATAGTAGAAGTACGTTTTGCCCGGGAACACCTTATCAATTCCAACGTGCGAGTCTTGATTTTCGACCAGGTATTCTTTTCCGTCAATCACCAATTGTCCCCAGCCGCCAATAACTTCCTGAGCTGAATCAGCTACGTCATCCGCACCAACAACACGAATAATATCAATGCTGGCTTCAACATAACCGACGTACTCTGCCACTTCTTCCAGGAAGACCACAGCTTCGTCATAATAAGGGATATCATCGGCCTCAACATAAATTTGAATCGTTAAATCTTGCTTGTATGCGGACATTTCCAGAATGGGATTCATCACCCCGACACCGATAAGCGACATACATACAAAACTTACTCCCATGGTGAGTCCGTACATTTTTCTGCGCTTGAAGTAAATCCCCATAATAATGATGAGGTAGGCGATTGACAGGTAGATGATGTAGATTCCCTGCTTTTGTGCCGTTGCCATTTCGCTATCGGCTTTTGCCATAACGGCTTCGAATTCCGTTTTTTTCTCAATCCATGCTTCTTCGGTAAAAAGCCAATCTCGGGCAGAAAGTACGCGATCGTTGAAATTCAAAATCTCAGCAACCTTTGATTTTTCCTCTCTGAACTTTACAGAGTGTTGGTAGCTTTTCCAAACGAAATAGGAACTAATTGCAAGAAATATGATGGATAAAATTAATCCCGGAAGACTGTAAAATTTCTTCATGCGATTTGCGGCATTTGTGTCACTTAAAAGTAACAGAATTTATATCAACCCCAATCCCATCAGGGTTCCCATAACAATAAGCAGAACACCAACGGTTCGCTGAATGCCTTTGATTGTGGTCTTTTTCACCAATTGATTCCCGAGAAAGGTTCCTAAAAAGGCGAAGACTATTGCTACAATCAATAACGTTTGCCCGTCCATGATGGCATCTCTAAATCGGATTTCGCTTTTACTCGCAATGATCGTTGCAGGAAGAAAGTAAGCAACCAATCGTGCTAAATCCACCGCAAGCGAAACAGAGTTTGAAGTACCTATGAATTGTTCTTTTGTCAATCCTACCTTGGTCAGGAATGTTGCACGGAATGCCCCTTGATGTCCGGAAACACCACCAAAGAAACCACTCAAAATTCCACCAAAAGGCAAATGTTTAGGTTGTACCTGTATGTTGCTCAAACGTGGTGACAAATCGAAGATCGCAAAGAAAATCATGAGAATTCCGATCACTACTTTGACTGTTGTGATTTCAAAAGTTCCATCGCCTAAGGTGTATGTATGGATGATTGGCAATCCATCAATTTGTTTTAATAGCAATCCGCCAATCGCACCGAAAATCATAGCTGGAATTCCGAAACGAAGTAAAGTTGGAAAGTGAATGTGTTTGGAAACCAAAGCGAACTTGAAGATGTTATTCGCCATGTGGACAATAGCCGTCGCACCAACAGCAATACTGACATCAAAAAAGAGGCTGAAAACCGGAAGCATGATCGTCCCCAGTCCGAAACCTGAGAAGAACGTCAGTCCTGAGGCAAAAACCACCGCAATAGCGACAATAACTAAATCCATGAGGCGAAATTAAGCATCGTTACTGAGATCGATATGAAGTTATTATTAAAATTCGCTGGACTTCGGTACCTCGATATCTCGACAGGCTCGATAACCTTTCTCGGCACCTGCACCGGAACAATTCTACATATTCCTTATTCATTATTCATGATTCCTTATTCCTTATTCATGATTAATTATTGAATTGTCAGTAATTTCGTAATGTATGAATAAGACGATTGATTTCAGAAGTGATACGGTGACGCAGCCATCTGCAGAAATGAAGGAAGCAATGATGAGCGCTCCGTTGGGAGATGATGTATTTGGGGAAGATCCAACCATCAATGAATTGGAACGATTTGCAGCCGATATGTTCGGAATGGAAGCAGCTATTTATTGTGTTTCAGGAACGCAGACCAATCAAATTGCCATCAACATTCATGTGCAGCCAGGAGGCGAGGTAATCACCAATGTGGATAGCCATATTTATAAATACGAAGGCGGAGGAATTGCCAGAAACTCGGGGGCTTCAGTACGACTCATTCACGGAAATCGTGGTAGATTGACAGCGGACGATGTAAAACAATGGATCAATCCTGATAACGTTCACTTGCCAATTACACAGCTGGTTAGTTTGGAAGATACATCGAACCGAGGCGGTGGAGCGATTTATGATTTCGAAGAGATTCAAAAGATTCGCAAGGTATGTTTGGAAAACGATTTGCCTTTGCACCTGGATGGAGCACGCTTGATGAACGCCATGGTAGAAAACGAAATCGATCTGAAAACTTACGCTGCTGAATTCGATTCCATATCACTGTGTTTGTCAAAAGGATTGGGCGCACCGGTTGGTTCATTACTCATCGGAACGAAAGATTTCATTGACAAAGCACGCCGGGTTCGAAAGGTATTTGGCGGTGGAATGCGTCAGGCAGGAATTATCGCAGCAGGTGGATTGTACGCACTAAAAAACAACGTAGATCGTTTAAGAATTGATCACAAACATGCGCGTATGCTGGGCGATACATTGGAATCGCAAAACTGGATCAGAGAAGTTGTTCCGGTTGATACAAATATCGTGGTGGGCGTTCTGGAAAATCCGGATGATTTGAACAAAGTGCTGTCAAACCTTGCGGATAATGGCATTCTTGCAATGGATTTTGGTCCGGGAATGATTCGAATGGTGACACATTTGGACAATTCTCCAGAGGATATTGATCGGACGATAGAAGTCATCAAAAAAATGTAAATGATACGTTTCGTTTTTATAGTATTAATTGTAGTTCTTGCCGCTTGTGAGCAGAAGAAAGAGAAAGTGATTGATCTATCAGAACGTACGCCACAATCCAGCCGGGATTATGATGAAGTTGACACGGTTCAGGTCGTGGATACACTCGCGGCTCCATTGAAGAAATTCCAATCCTGGTTTCCGGAGGTTTCTTCCATTCAAATTTCGGACGAACGCAATTTTCTGGAACGATTTCAGCCCGTTAGCAAAGAGAAGTTTGTTTGGTATCTGGAAGACGGAGATTCATTAACCTACATGCGCCTTGTTTTCTCAGATTCTACGTATACAAAAAGTGCTTTCTACAACTGGTTAGATCGAACCGGAACTTCATATTTCGGGGCTAACGAAAACATCCAAAAAGATCCATTTGCCATGCTGTATACCGATACCGTTCTTCTTACATTGAGCGGTGCCATTGACTTTAAGAAGTGGGAGGCATTTTTTGATGAAAAGGAATGGTTGGATGAAGGCGATTACTGGATTAAACAACGTAAATTTGGAAAAGCACATTGGTATGTGCGAGAAGAAGATGAATTAAAAGACCTGACCGACCTATGAAATTTGTAAATCGCGGATACATCATCGTCCGTCCGAAAGAAGCCTTTATCGTTTGGGCTAATGAAAACGATGCCGACTATTCAAACCTGGAAGACAACGAACCGAATGTATACTTAATCGAAGAGGATTTCTACGATGATGAAGCTGTACTGAAAGGCTATTTCAAACGAATTTTTGAGAACGAATTATTGGCAGTAACTGATAAGGATTCAAGATTTCCACCAATTCGCTGGGAGATTTTCAATGAATGGTTCAGCGTTCGATTGGGTGCAACTGTTTTTGATGCGCAGGATGAAGAGTTATTAGCGGATTAGAAGCTTAATCTTTACTGTTACATCTGATTTGGTGTTAGCGATTGTCCTCCCCCTATGTCCCCCTCCAAAGGGGGAAGCGGCAAGCCGCTTAATTCATAATTCAACACTCATAATTCATAACTCAAATCAGCATTTCTCAATCAATACTGCATTATAATACTCTGGATTTGTAGACACGTCCTCCGTTACCCAATTGGGTTTTGTAAACGATTCACCTTCTTCGGAAACCTCTATTTCCGCAAGGATTAATCCTTCTAACGCTCCCTCAAAAACATCAACCTCCCAGGTGTGATCATCAATGACTATTTCGTAGCGTTGTTTTCGAATATGTGGTAATTGAAAAGTGGAAATAATTTCCTCGGCATCCGCAACAGGAATCTCGTACTCAAACTCCACTCTTGTCACACCCTTTGTCGCACCTTTGATCGTCAGGAAGCCTTGATCTCCCTTCACACGAACACGCACAACGCGCTCAACACTTTTCTGAAGAAAAGATTGAATGATTAAAGTAGACTCAGGCTTCTCAAGAGCATCCCACTGATCCTGATCCACTAAAAATTTGTATTCAATTTCTTTTCCCATCACTTAAGTTTTATCCAACCGCTCCAACAAATCCGAATCGTTTGCCTTTTTTCACTAGCGTTAGAGATGCTAAAATGTCGTGGTTCGCATCCCGAACTCGGAAAATGTAGGTATAAGAACCATCCTCCATAGATTCCACTTCTGCAACTTCTATTTTGATAATCTCAGAAATGGGAATCCCGATGTATTTATCTCCGTCGATTTCCGTGCCTCCAAACAATTCATCCATTAGCTGAGTTTTATTTCCTTTCAGAAATTTCTTTTGCTCTTTCCGATACGATTTATCCAGATGCTTGAATACCTTTTTGTAATTGTGCTCCTGAGCTGCGGCAACGAAGTTATTCACAAAGGCAATCTGGTCCTCAGAAATATCCTGAGCGTTAGATCCAAACGGAAACAGGAAAAGTACACCAATAAAAATGAGTTGCTTCATATGCCCAATATAGATAGTTTCCCGCAGATTCGGTTATCTTCGCGAAGTGAATATTTTTCTCACATACGACTACGAACTTTTCTTTGGAGATCAATCAGGAACTGTGCAGAAATGCATGTTGGAACCCACGAATCAATTGATGCGATTGTGCGAAGGAAGTGACGTAAGAATGACCTTTTTCGTGGATGTCGGATATTTGGTTCAAGCCGAAAAATATCCCGACTTGAAAGAGGAGTTAAACGAAGTAAAGGCACAAATCCAATCGATGGTTTCCAAAGGTCATGACGTTCAACTGCACATTCATCCGCATTGGGAGAAAAGCTCGTGGGATGGAAGCTGGACCTTCGGAACTGGTTCGCATTACAAACTATCGGATTTTTCCAAAGAAGAAGCTGCCGATATCGTTCGAAGTTACAAATCATACCTAGAAGAACTCATTGGTCGTGAGGTTGCTGTTTTTCGAGCTGGTGGTTGGTGTATTCAACCGTTCGATCATTTGGAGGAGGTTTTCCAGGAAACAGGCATTCGTATCGACTCTACAGTCATTCCGGGAGATTTTCTGGAAACAGCATCGTATGCGGTGGATTTCCGGGAAGCCCCAATGAAATCCAAATACCGTTTTCAAAATGATGTAACCCTGGAAGATGAAAATGGAGCATTCATAGAATATCCCATCGGTAGTCTGCGATACAGTCCGTTGTTTTATTGGCGTTTGTACATCCTTGGAAGGTTATTCCCCGGGCGACACAAAATGGTTGGAGATGGTCAGTTTTTAAGTCAGGGAGGTCGTAAGAAGAGAACGTTAACGCAGTTCACAATCGGACATGTTTCATCCGATGGATATTATGCCAGTAAGTTAGATGCAGCATTGAACAAGTACGAGAACTTAAAATTTGAAGACCTCGTGATCATTGGACATCCCAAAGGAAATACAGAATATTCAATTGAGAAGTTGGATCAGTTCATTCAAAAACATAGAAACAATCACCAATTCATTTCATTTCAGCAAGTATTATGAAGTTCATCGAACGTACGGAAATAGATGTTGAGAAATGGAACGCGTTGGTCGGAAAGGAAAAAGAAGCGCATTTCTTCTCCTATTCCTGGTATTTGGACGCAGTTGCCGAAAATTGGTGTCTGTTAACAGATGAATCGTATTCGAAAGGAATTGCCTTGCCCTATACCAAACGAGTAGGGGTAGAGATTCTATACGTTCCCATTTTCAGCAGATCAATGCGAGCGATGGGAGAATTGTCGAATTCTGATCTCGACATGATCCGAGAGCGCTTTAAAGTGATTGAGTTGGCAACAACCACAAATATCTTTGGAACTCAGAAAATGCGCTTCCATCAAACAATCGTTGATTTTGAGAGTCGCAAATTATCGTCACAAGCCAAACGATCCCTGAAGAAAGCCGCGAATAGTGGAGTTGAGGTCACGAAAAATGATTCATTCGAATTGATTTTTGCTGCAATAGAAGCAGAGCTTCAAGGCAAATTCCAGGGAGTTAATGCCGAGCGGATTGAACGATTAAAGAAGCTTTTTGAGGGTGCCCAAGCAGAAGGGTTCCTAAAAGTTTTCGAAGTCTCGGACGGCAAAGAAACCGGGGGAATTGTATGTCTTGTTGATGAAAATCAGGTGTTATACGTCAAGGGGGCTTGTCCTGAAAATTTGAAAAAGAACGGAGGAATGTACCTGGCACTGAATTCAGCAATTGAATTCGCTCATGAGCATAACCTGAAATTTGACTTCGGAGGATCGAATGTAAAAGGAGTGCAACGTTTCAATAAAAACCTCGGTGGACTGGATCAACCCTATTTTTATTACGAGAAGAACAATGCTCCCATTTGGTTCCGATTGGCGCGAAAGTTCAAGAACCGCTTGAATCGTTGAATGCGAAATTGATTATTTTTGACCATGCTTCTCCCAAAGTCTAATATTCCCAGATGGATCGTGATTGTCGCTGATTTGATGATGTCACTGATTGCATTATTTGTGGCCTATCTCATCCGTTTTGATTTGGAAACGAAGGATTATTTGGTCCGGGATGAATGGAATATTCTCTCTAAATCGATTGGATTCTACATCGCCGTAAAGCTCATCGTTTTTTACGCATTCAAAATCCACAAGGGACTGATCCGACATACATCTACTCAAGATTTCGCAAGAATTGTTCAGGCAACTGCTATTTGTAGCATCATCTTTTTCGCGGCAAGTATGGTGCGTGTGAACGCATTGGACGGATATTATCTCTTTCCGATGTCCGTGCTAATCATGGAGTTTGCATTTGCTACTATTTTGATTGTCGGGCTGCGTTTTTCGGTAAAGTTGATTTATCTCGAATCGGTAAAAAGCAAAACCGCTGACGAGAAAGTGATTATTTATGGAGCGGGAATTTCGGGCTTGATTACCAAGCGCACCATCGAAAAAGCACCCGAAACATCGTATCGCATTATAGGTTTTCTTGACGATAACAAGAAACTTGCAGGAAAACGTCTGGAAGGAATCAACATTTATCATACTTCAGCGCTCCGAAAAGTAATAGAGAACAACGAGGTTTCACAATTGATTGTAGCGATTCAGGATCCGGACAAAAACAACCGTAAGGCAGTCGTTGAAATGTGTCTGGAACTTGGCGTCGAAGTGCAAAAAGTACCAAGCACCAAGAGCTGGATCAACGGAGAATTCTCCACGAAGCAAATTTCCAAGATCAAAATCGATGATTTACTCGGGCGTCAACCCATCCGATTGGACGAAGAGAAGATCGGGAAAGAACTTACAGGCGAAACAATCCTGGTTACTGGAGCAGCCGGATCAATCGGAAGTGGAATGGTACGACAGATTGCCGCCTTCGAACCATCAAAGTTGATCTTATTGGATCAGGCAGAATCGCCGTTGTACGATCTTCAGAATGCACTACGTGACGAATTTCCTCAATTGACTTTTGATGTTGTCATCGGAGATATCCGAAGTTTTGATCGAATGGAGAATGTATTCCGATCGTACAAACCACACTACGTCTTCCATGCCGCAGCTTATAAGCACGTTCCCTTGATGGAGGACAACCCTTCGGAAGCTGTTCTTACCAATGTTTTGGGAACTAAAAACCTCGTTGATTTAGCAGTTAAGTACGACGTGTTCAAGTTCGTGATGATTTCTACTGATAAAGCCGTAAATCCAACCAACGTAATGGGGGCTTCGAAGCGAATTGCAGAAATCTACGCGCAGAATGCAGAAGGTAAAACGAAATTCATTACCACGCGCTTTGGAAACGTACTAGGATCAAATGGTTCGGTAATTCCTTTGTTCCAACGCCAATTGGATCAGGGAGGACCATTAACCGTGACCGACGAAAGAATTACGCGTTATTTCATGACCATTCCGGAAGCATGTCAATTGGTACTTGAAGCTGGAACAATGGGGGAAGGAGGCGAAATCTTTGTCTTTGATATGGGCGAGTCGGTAAAAATCATCGATCTGGCTAAGAAAATGATTCAATTGAGTGGATTGACACTTGGTAAAGACATCGAGATCAAAATAACTGGATTGCGCCCGGGAGAGAAGTTGTATGAGGAATTGTTGGCGAAAGAAGAGAACACGCTTCCAACGCATCATCCTCAGATTTTGAAAGCTAAAATGCGGGAGGAAGAAGGGACCCAAATCGAGCAGATTACCGCTTTGATTTCACTCTTTGGAACACAAAACAATGTCGATATTGTGCGTAAGATGAAGGAAATTGTTCCCGAGTTTATCAGCAATAACTCGACGTTCGAAGAATTGGATAAAAAATGATTGAACCGGCTAGAATTCACGTACGATTTTCAGATCTGGACGTACTCGGACATGTAAACAATTCCATCTATCTGAGTTATTTCGAAATAGCCCGTGTTCATTTCTTCGCAGAATTACTCGGCACCGATTGGGATTGGAAAAACAACGGTTTCATTCTTGTGAAAAATGAAGTGGAATATCTTAAACCTATTCTTCTTCATGACGTTCCTTACGTGTACATGTATCTGGATCATATCGGTGAAAAAAGCTTCACGCTATCCTATGAAATTAAGGTAGGAGAAACACTGCATACAACAGGTAAATCTGTAATCGTCAGTTTTGATAGCTCGAAACATGCAACAATTCCCATCAATCCCGTTATGAAAGAAGCCCTGAATCAATTGAAACGGGAATAATAATTGTTATTTTTCTACAAAACAACACTATGAAGTACATCATCGCCCTGCTATCCTTCGCCTTTGTTTATACGGCAACTTCTCAAATCGGAAACGTAAGAGAGAAAGATTCCTGCTATTTCCGTTACAAAACAGTGAGGGACGAATCCGGTGATTTAAAGAAAGTACGCATTACCACCAAAGCTGAATTGCGCTATTTGGAATGGGAGTGTGGTAAGAACCCTGGTTGGTACGACTGCAATTCCGACTTGACATATAATGAAGAAACCAACACGGTTTATAAGATCAACAATGACCGAAGCAATTTTGCTGGAACCGATAAACCATTTACAGGGAAGTGTGAGTCGTGTCATCAGAACGGACGAGTTGAGCGCCGCGTGAATTTTGTCGATGGAAAAGAAGATGGAAAAGACACTACATTTTACGAGAGTGGGTGTCCGCAAATTGTTCGGGAACTGGTTCAGGGCGTGGATCACGGAACGTGGTACTACATGTACGACAGTACGCAGTTGCTTGCGTGGGAAATGAACTATTATCTGGGGGAAAAACATGGAAAACACATCTTTTTTAAGTTGAGAGAAGATGACCGTAGTCGTTTGGATACAACGAAGTGGGAAAACTACGACATGGGCTTTCTTCACGGGATGAAACGTACCTATCACGACAACGGAGCCTTGAAGATGGAAGTGAACTACGATCATGGTTGGTACGATGGAACCTTCAAGCTTTTCAATAATGAACGCGTGGTAATTCAGGAAATTGAGTACACACAAGGACGGAAGCACGGGGAAGCCAAGCATTATTATGACGACGGAGTGTTGTTGCGAACCGAAATGTGGAATAAAGGTCAGAAAAACGGTGAGTTCAAGACTTTCTTCTACAATCAAACACTACAGGAAACGGAATCATACAAGAATGGAAGAAAGCATGGATGGTTTGAAGTTTATCATCCGAATGGTGAATTGAAGAACAGAAGCAATTATTGGGAAGATGTTCTGATTGAGGAATATCGCTACGATGAACATGGTCGCGAAACGCATGCATTCCCTGAATACGATGGAGGAGAGGAATTCGAAGACGATGCCATGCCTGGTGATAAAAAAGCAGCAGATCAGAAAAAGTTCCTGAAGCAACACCGCAAGAAAACGGTTAAGGAAGCAAAGGCTGAGGTAGCACGTCAGAAGAAAGAGGAAAAAGCCAGACGCAAAGCAGAAGACAAAAAGCGCAAGGAAAAAGCGAAGCAAGAAGCAAAGCTTAGAAAGCTGAAGAAACAAAGAAAGTGGGAAGAAGCGCGTCTTCTTGAAGAGCAAATGAAGGAACAAAATCCTCCGGCACCAGTCGAAGAATAAAAATTATGACTTGTCATAATCCTTTGTGAACTTCTTCAAAGCTTTTTATTCAGTATTCAAGTATAACCCTAGCGTACTTTGTGCCCCTCGCACTGAGCTTGTCGAAGTGTTGCGGTCACTAATAAGAGATACAATTAACACTAAATATATCCGGTTACATCATACACAGCATAACCAACCATTTCTTTCAGCAGATCATGCCAGACAGGAAAGTTCGAAAAGTTCGGAATGATATATTGATCCCAGTAGAAATTGCGACTTTGGTTCGTATATAAATCGGTGGAATACGGAGTTACTTTCAATCCTTCTTTCTGGAAACATCCCATTGCACGACGCATGTGAATTCCCGAAGTGATCAAAACAAACGATTTGAACTCAGGATAGGATTTCTTCAACAATTTGCAGGTGTTTCGGGCATTTTCATGCGTGTTGACCGATTTCTCTTCAGTGATAATATCTGTTGCAGGAATTCCCCACCCCACCAAAATCTCTTTCATCTGTTTTGCTTCGTGCAGTCCTCGATCGCCCAAATGACCAGAATCTCCAGAGATGAGAATCTTTTTCACCTTTCCTTTCTTGTACAACGTGATAGCCTGAAAAATACGATCACCCGGACGCCGAATACTCAGCACATCCAGATCATTGTTGTATTCTGACATTCCTCCCAGAACAATGGCGACATCATGTTGTTTTAACTGAGACTCCTTGATTCCAGGGTATTCCCACATGCCGCAGAACAATGAAAAAATAACGGAATTAGAAAAGAACAGAAATATGCCGACAGTTGTCCATTTTAATGTTTTCTTCCACCGCGGATTCTTCCAAAAGATGAACAAACCGACGCTCAACATCAACCAGAAAAAGGGCGATAGAAGGAACAAAAGCGCTTTTGAAAAGAAAAAAAACATACTGTATTCTCCAGTTTTGTAATGCGTGCACAGTTATTATCGCTACATTTGGCGCACTTATACAGACAAATATCACTAATTAAATAGAAAGAAATGGAAACTGTTGACAGTTGGTTTGGATTACAAAAAGGAACGGTAGCTGGAATTGCCGCTGATATTGGAATTCGATTGGTCGTTGCGTTGATCATTTTTGTTGTTGGATTTTGGCTTGCTCGTCAATTATCCAAAGGATTCAGAAAGATTCTTGTACGTCGGGAAACAGATGAAAGCCTGACAACATTCCTTACAAGTCTCACCAGTATTGGATTGAAGGTCCTCGTTATCATTTCTGTGATCACGCAGCTAGGTGTAGAAATGACCTCTTTCGTAGCGCTTCTCGGTGCCGCTGGTTTGGCTATTGGTATGGCGTTTTCAGGAACACTTTCCAATTTTGCCGGTGGAGTGATCATTTTGCTGTTGAAGCCATTCAAAGTTGGAGATTACATTCAAACGCAAGGAGAGGAAGGAATTGTGAAAGAAGTACAGATCTTCAATACAGTGCTTACCACTTTGGATAACAAGATTATCATCCTGGCAAACGGAGCCGTTGCAAATGATACAATCATCAATTTCACAAAAGCAGAAAAGCGACGTGTAGACTGGAGTTTTGGAATCGCTTACGGAGATGACCTGAAGGTTGCTAAAGAGTTGTTGACCAAATTCATCAAAGAAGAAGAAAGAGTAATGCAGAACGAAGAGAATTTCGTTGGATTGGGTGAATTAGGTGATTCTTCCGTAAACATTACCGTTCGTGCCTGGGTGAAAGTAGAAGATTACTGGGATGTGTTCTTTGCAATGAACGAGCGTGTTTATACGGAGTTTGAAGCAGCAGGATTGTCAATTCCATTCCCGCAGATGGATGTGCATCTTCAGAATGAGAATGCATAAATATGCAGCATTTCTTAGATCATCCAATCGTTAAAGGCTACATCGCGGCGAATCAATTCGGGGAACTTCTGGAGAAAGATTTCGAGATTGTAGGACCAGGTGAAGTCATTTATTCCATGAAAGTCAAGGAGAAGCATCTTGCAACTCCCATTGCGGCTCACGGAGGTTCTATCGCGGCACTGATGGATGCAACTATGGGCGTTTCGGCACTTTCGCAGGTTATCGAGCAGAACAAAGTGGTATCAACGATTGAAATGAAGATTTCTTTTTTAGCGCCAGCCAAATTGGGCGACATGTTAAAAGGTACTGCCCAGATCATCAAGAGTGGGCACCGTATTCTATTCGTTGAAGGTTTGATCGAAAATCAGGACGGGACAAAAATCGCCGTAGCCACCGGAACGTTCAACGCTTACCCAATGGAAAAAGCCGGATTCTTCGGTTAGCTACAAGACTGAAAGAAATAATCCTTCCACCTTCCCCTTTCCACTTTCAACCTTCCACTTTCAACCTTCCACTTTCAACCTTCCACTTTCCACCTTCAACCTTCCACCAACCCCTTACTTCCTGGTAAACCCTACCGGAATCATCGGCTCCTCGTAGTCATACATGTTGATGTACAATTCAATCGGAGCGTCCAAACCGTCATACGTTATTTCGTAGATATCAAGCAATCCGCCGCCCAAATATCCACGTGGAGTTTCAAAATGACAGCAGCTGGAAGCGCGGGTATAGCTGATTTCTTCTCCGTTCGGTCCAGCAAGTTGATTCAGAAATTTACGTTGCATTCCAGGACCTTCTTCGTCAACGACACCACCTACGCAAATAGGGTTTTTCTCAGAATAGCCATACGTTTTATCGGTAGCCGTTTTTGTGAGATTGATGGGACCGGAACCCACCTTGTCGTCTGCGTTTTTTACAGAAGCACAACTGCCCAACATGAATAGTGAGGCAATTACAAGTAGTGATAGGATTTTCATTTGCACTTATTTGTTAAGAAAAGTAATAATTTCAGAAGAAATCTCGTAATCTTATCGCAGCAATAGAAGACAACTCCGCAAAAGCAATATCTTTGCAACATGCAGTTAATCTTCAATGACATTGGAGGCGGGGAAATTTTCTTAATCCTCATTTTTATTCTCATTTTCTTCGGAGCGAAAAGCATTCCCGGATTGGCGCGTACGTTTGGTCGAACGATTCGTCAGGTGCGTGAAGCATCTTCAGATATTCAGGAAGAAATTCGTAAGTCGGGAGATGAGATGAAAAAAGACCTGAATTTGCAGGGAACCATTCGGGAAACAGCCGAAGATATCAGAAGACCGCTGGACCAATATGCTGCTGATCTGGAGGAATCCATGAAATATGAACCGCCGAAACGTCCTTCAAGTCTGAAGCCCATGGGACACAATCCAAAGCAGGTTGATCCGCCAAAAGTGGAACCAAAAGGGGATAAGAATCCTAGCGTTGAAGAAAAAGACGGGAAAGAAGACCAACCGAAGGAAGAAGATTAAACGTCAATTGTGAAAAGGATACTTTTCGCATGATTCCAACCCATCAATCAGAGAAAACAAAGAACACGAAGGTAGTCGTAAAAAGACTTTCTGCGCTTACGGAGTATGACTTCAGTAATCCGCACAGACACGAATATTTCGAGTTTTTCTGCTTTGAGAATGGAGGTGGAACGCACGAGATTGATTTCACCGAAGTTCCAATCCAGTCGTATTCTATGCACATCGTTGCACCGGGACAAGTTCATTGCGTTCGTCGCAGTTTGGATTCCAATGGTTTTGTGTTCCTCTTTCAATTGGAAGGATTACAAGCTCCGAAAGAGGTAGCGGGCTTTCTTTTCGATCACATCTGTCATGATCTCGAAGACAGAATTCCAGAATATGTAGTTCCAGAGGAAAAACGTCAGTGGTTCGAAACCATCTTGAGTTCCATTTGGGAAGATTATAATTCTGACTCTGAGTATTCTGCCTTACAAATTCGCACCGGGATTCATCAACTCAGTCTCAAGTGTATGGAATGGGATGAGCAGGGCAGCCCTTTATTTTCAAACGACTACGCACAATTCCGTAGAATGCTGTTTCAGGAATTTCGCACTAAGAAGAAAGTGAAAGATTATTCGTCTGCATTGAATATGACAGAGAAGGCGTTGAATGAAATGGTTAAAGAGCATACGGGAAATAGCGCAAGTAAAATCATCTACAACCAAATTGTCCTCGAAGCGAAGCGCTTGCTACTTACTGGAATTACAGCCAAGGAGTCTGCATTTGCCCTGGGATTTGATGATCCGGCGCACTTCAGTAAGTTCTTTAAGACACAAACCGGGCAATCTCCCTCCGAATTCCGAAATGTACATGTCGAAGGATGAAATGTACATGGTGCAATCCTTAAGAATGACCTAGCTTCGTAGAAAAGCAATAATATGAACGCACAAAAGATACTTTTCGGCATCGGTCTATTGGTCATTTCTTTCTCAGGAAAGGCGCAATCGTGGAATCAGGTGACCGTTCCAACTCAAGCCAATTTAAATGACATAGAATTTGTAAACGATCAGGTTGGATATATAGCGGGTGACAGTCTTACCATTCTAAAAACAACAGACGGAGGAGGGAATTGGACTTCCATTTCGCATCAAGGATTGCCCACACAAGGATTTACGCTGAACATACAAGAGATCGAGTTTGTAAGCGAAACGATTGGCTATCTCACCATTGAGAATCAGGGCTGGATGTATAAAACTACGGATGGCGGTCTCAATTGGACGCAAGTTCAGAACAATCAGACGAATCAATGTTTCCCAGTAAGTATTTATTTATTGGCAGAAGATGATTTGTTCGTAGGAGGAGCAGATTGTTTTCAAGGAATGACAATCAATCAATATCAGGGAGGAATCTGGAACAATCAACAAGTCAACGCTATAAACTTCGATTCATCAAAGAAAGTGGTGGACATTGAGTTTGACGGGAATTTGGGGTTGGCTGCAGTGAACAATGAATACATACTGCGAAGCACAAACGCAGGAGTTACCTGGGATTCCATCAATACAAATATTGGAACTGGAAACGAATTGACTTCAGTGCTTATTGCCAATAATGATACATGTTACGCAGGTTATAATCAGAATGGTGGTGGATTTGGAATTTTGTATTCTACTGACGCCGGATTGACCTGGCAAGAGGATCTCAATTCTGCTACATTCTTCTACCCTGCATATTACGGAGGAACCATGAACAGCGACGGAAAAGTATACATGACAGCGGTTTCATCCAGCGTGTCTGTAGGATTGATTTTTGATCGAAATGGAACGAATTGGGGCTACGAGAGTGTTGATCAACCAGTGTACGCCATGGATTCGTACGGAAATGATGTAACCTGGGCAGTAGGCGATAGCGGATATGTAGTGGTGAATAAAGCGCTGCCAACTTTATCTATTGATTCGAATCTGCCGGAAACATCAAACGGATTTATGAATCTATATCCAAATCCAACAAGCGGCAACTTGTTCTGGGACTGTGATGATTGCGCACAAAAGGAAGTACTGATTTTCGATCTTCACGGAAAGGTGGTTCACGAAATTTTAGACGCAACGACAAGTAATATTGACTTATCGAAATTAAACTCAGGAGTATACATATTCCAACTCACGAACGAATATCGAACGTTCAGAACACGATTCATAAAGGAATAATCCGAATCAACTAGAAAGAGGAAGGAGTTACATTGTTTGCTCCTTTTTTTTGTGCAGTAAACTCTTAAAGAAAGCCAAAAATGAAAAAAAGTGCATTTTTTCGTGAACCTTTCGCGTCTTCCTGAGTAGTACCTCCGAACTCACGGAACAAGTGCACTGGTTCTTCTTAAAAATTACACATGAAACGAATCTTATTTTTCATTTTCTGCGGTTTAACGATTACCGCAAGCGCACAGCAACGAGAATCCGTTTATTCCATCGTAGAAGAGATTCACGACAAAGAATGGTATGAAACGCAGTTGAAACTTTGGGAGCAAGATGCCAAAGAAGGATCGAAATCACCAGATTCCTGGTATAATTATTATGCAGCGAGTCGTGCATTGTTGAATCTCACAGAAGGAGACGAACGAACGAAGTACAAAGAATTAGGAAAAACAATAACGAAGGCATTACTTAAGGAACATCCGGATTCGTTTGAAGCAAGTTACGTGGCTTTATGGAGTGGAGGACTTAGCAATGAGAAATATGAATATTACCTGAAAAAGGCAAATGAATTGATGCCTGATGATCCCCGCTTATTTGATGAAAGATTAATTAATGCGGAGATCAAATGGGATAATGTGAAACGCGCTGAGGTTGCCGAGAAAATGATTCAAAGTAATTATCTGGCTGCAGGTGTAATGAATTGGGGGTACAATGTATTGTCCGAGGTTGAAGATGGTGGGATTATCCTTTCTGTCGGAGACAACGATACCTATGCACTTTGGTTGAACAAATACGGTATGGATCATAGAACAGACGTGACAGTTTTGAATGTTCACATGCTGTTTTTGCCCGATTATCGTAATAAGTATTTTGAAAAGCTGGGAATTGATGAGATTGAAACGAAAGGGCTGTCAATGAACGATATGATTGCCCATGTGATGCAAAATGACAAGGGAATTCCAGTGCATATTGCCACAACAGCTTTTCACTGTGTGGAAGATGAAGCACTCGACAGCAATTTGTATTTGACTGGTCTGACATATCAGTATTCGGAAGAAGCGTTGGATAACAACAGTCTGATTCGTCGCAACTTCGAGCAGCGATTCGCGCTGGATTATCTGAAGGTTAAATTCTCGTATCATCAAATGGATCAAATTGCTTTGAGTTTCGATGCAACCTATTTAGCGGCGATGGTGAAGCTTTATAAAATGTATGAAACGACCGGGGAGAAGGAGAAGATGGAAGATTTATCTATTCTAATGGAGAAAGCCAGTGAATACAGTCATATGGCAGAAGAAATTCAGAAAATCATCCACTAGTCGGTGTTTCGAAAAGAGAAAAATCTCAAGCTGAGTTCCGCAACGGATGAAGCGTTAATAGCCTTGTTGTCTTCGAATCGGAGGAACGAGGCTTTGACGGAATTATACCGCAGGTATGGTTCCAGAGTATTCGGTTATTTCTTCCGAATGTTTCGGGGAGACCGTGATAAGGCACAGGATTTTGTTCAGGAAATATTCCTCCGGATTCTGGAACGCCACCATCAGTTTGATCCCTCCAAAAAATTCTCCACCTGGATGTTTACAATCGCCAGTAACATGAGCAAAACATCCTTTCGAGACGAACCCGTAAAGGTCTCAGTAGAAGGAAATGAGAAAGTCTATCTCTCTGATGATGATTATACGAAAAACGAATTCCAAAAGGAGTTGATGCAAGCTTTGGGGGAGTTGGATGAGGTCCATCGGTCAACATTTGTCCTTAGATATATGAATCAACTTTCGTTGAAGGAAATCAGTGAGATAAACGAAATTCCGCTTGGGACGGTGAAATCAAGATTGTTCCACGCGACAAAAAAAATGGCAACGGCTCTCAAGGAGTTTCAGCCGAATGAAAGTAACATGTTCAAATTGCATTGATATGAATAGAGAAGAAGTAGAATTGGAAGTATTTGATTTACTGGAAGCGAGGGATTTTCAGGAATTATCCGCAGAGGAGCAATCTCGGGTGCTAACCATAATGACGCAGTCGGAATATCAATTGCAAAGGAAGATTATTGTCGAAGCAGGCAACGCTGATGAATTGATCGCCGGGCCGTTGGTGCTTCCAGGTAAAAAGAATGTGGTACCAATTTGGTTCGTATCCATTGGTTCAGCCGCTGCCGCAGCTATTTTGATGTTCTTCGTAATGCAGCCAGCCAAGGTAAATGACGTGCAGGAAACAACAGTCAAAACAAAGGTGATTCGAGATACTTTGATCGTAGAGAACACAGTAACAGATACCATTATTGATTACCGCGTCGTCAAGGTAAAGGAGGATACACCAGTTAGGCAGGAGGTTGCAAGGGTTCCAATTCCTGAGACAATGTCAGGCGCAGTATACGTTCCGACTATTCGTGAAGATGATGTGGTGAATGCAGGTTTTTCTGCGGCAAACGACAATGTTATTGAAGCATTCCGAACACGACCTTTTATTGGGATGTAAAGGACAAGGATAGACTGGATTTATTGGACTATCTAATAAATCCAATTCATCTAACTTTCTAATATTGTCTACTTCGCCTTAAACAACCCGTATTTAGCAATACACCAAAGTGCACGGAATCCGTCTTTCCAGCCAATTTTCTTTCCTTCCTCGTACGTTCTTCCGTAGTAAGAAATTCCTACTTCGTAGATTCGTAAGTTCTTGTTGCGAGAAATTTTAGCGGTTACCTCTGGCTCAAAACCAAAGCGTTGCTCTTTCAATGAAAGTCCCTGAATGATATCAATTCGGAACATTTTGTAGCACGTTTCCATATCCGTCAAATTCAGATTGGTAAACATGTTGGACATTTTTGTCAGGAATTTGTTTCCGATAGAGTGCCAGTAAAACAAGATTCTGTGTGGACGTCCACCAATGAAACGAGAACCATAAACGACATCCGCAAAATCATCACAGATCGGTTGCAACAAATCGTTGTATTCTTCTGGGTCGTATTCCAAATCAGCATCCTGAATCACCAATAGATCACCTTTCGCCTCTTTGATTCCTGTATGAAGTGCAGCTCCTTTTCCTTTGTTAATCTCGTGTTCGTAGTACGAAATAGGTAAGTCAGGGTTTGCTTGCATGTAACGCTCCACAGCTCCTTTCGTATCGTCAGCCGAGCAATCATTTACAATGATCACCTCTTTCTTAATGTCGTGAATTAACTGTACCGCCTTTACTTTGTCCAAAATAAGGTGGATCGTTTTTTCCTCGTTGTAAGCCGGAATCAGAATGGAAAGCGTGTTAATGTCCATGCAAATTTTTTTTGCGAATATACGGTAATTGGAATTAATGCTTCCATCAACCTGATTATCTTTACTATGTTATTATGGATCAGTTCGTTTTTACCATTTTCTATGCAGGATTGTTTGCCTATTGGATTTATTGCAATTGGCAAATGGTGAGCTATCGCATCAAATTAGCGAGCAAGTACGAATTCACTCCAAGCTACAACCTGACCTTAAAACGCCTGAAGAAAGAAACGAAAGCTTCTAAGGATGAAATCAAGCATTACACTAAGTTGCGGAAACGCGTTTATTGGTCAATACCGGTAATATTGGTCTTGGCTTTGACGATTACGCCATTGTTGCTTTGGCTTTTAGGTAGATTTTAAGGAATAAGGAATAAGGAATAAGGAATTTCGTTCTTGTTCTCCTTTTATCTCGACAGGCGGGAAGGCACAAAGAATAAACAGGGATAACATAGGTTATTTCATGGACGCAAGGCATTGTACCGCCGTCATAATCTAGTGGTTCCCGTTTCCAGAAGACAATCGATTGATGAATAATTGTTTTTCGTTCATCCTAAACTCTATTATTAAAGGCAGAGCTAAACTTCCCCCTTTGGAGCGTTGCACTGAGCAAGTCGAAGTGGGGACCGAGGGGGAGGATTTCTTATTAACATCGCCTCTATAAAAACTAATTCCGCGCTAATCCTTTTATTCTCTGTACCTTTGCACCATATTTTAAAGCACTTAGATGACATTTGAAGAACTAGGGCTGAAGAGTGGGGTGTTGAAGTCGTTAAAAACACTGGGGTTTGAAACACCCACTCCGATCCAGCAGGAAGCGATTCCTCATTTATTAAAAGAGGAATCCGATTTTGTTGGTTTAGCTCAAACTGGGACAGGTAAGACCGCTGCATTTGGTCTGCCATTAGTAAGTAAAGTAGAAGAGGGACGAAAGCGTCCTCAGGGACTCGTAATTTGTCCAACACGAGAACTTTGCTTGCAGATATCTAAAGACATTCAGAATTTTTCGAAAGACGTTAATGTAAATACGGTAGCCGTGTACGGTGGAACCGACATTGTACGTCAAATCAAAGAAATAAAGAAAGGAGCACAAATTATTGTGGCAACTCCAGGTCGATTGGTTGATTTAACAAAACGAAAAGCGATCGTACTACGCGAGATTGATTGGGTAGTATTGGATGAAGCCGACGAGATGCTCAATATGGGGTTCAAGGAAGATATTGATCACATCCTTGATGAAACTCCATTGGAAAGAAACGTTTGGTTGTTCTCTGCAACAATGCCAAAAGAAGTGGCGCAGATTGCAAAGAACTACATGGAAGAACCGTTAGAGGTATCCATTGGTCACAAGAACCAGACGAATGAGAATATTGAACATATCTATTTCACCGTTTCGGATCGCGATCGTTATTCAGCAGTGAAGCGATTGATTGATTTCAATCCGAATATTTACGGACTGATTTTCTGTAGAACGCGTCGTGAGACAGCAGCAGTTGCAGAGAAATTGGGTAAAGAAGGATACAGTGCAGAACCATTGCATGGAGATCTTTCCCAGGCGCAACGAGATCAGGTAATGCGTCGTTTCAGAAACAAAGACATTCAGATTCTTGTGGCAACCGACGTAGCTGCCCGAGGGATTGACGTAGACGACATCACGCATGTTATCAACTACAATCTTCCTGATGAAATTGAGAATTATACGCACCGATCTGGTCGTACGGCACGAGCTGGAAAGCACGGTGAATCACTCGTTTTGGTAACACCGCGCGAGAGTTATAAGATCAAAGCAATTGAGAAGAAAATCCGTACGGAATTCACGAAAGGATTGATTCCAAACGCGAAAGAGATTTGCGAAATCCAATTGATGAAGTTGGTGGACAAGGTTATTACGACTCCGGTTAAGGAAGAAGACATGGCTGAGTTCCTACCAATCGTAATGAAGGAGTTTGAAGATTTCAGTAAAGAAGATATCATTAAGAAATTCGTTTCTGCCGAGTTCAATCGATTCATTGAATACTACGAACGCGCAGGCGATTTGAACGCGAAAGATGGTGGTCGACGTGACCGTGATCGTGATCGCGGAGATAGAGGCGATCGTCGTGGTTCAAGAAACGATGAAAACAAGACACGTTTCTTCGTGAATCTTGGAAAACGAGATGGTTTGAATCCAGGCGGATTGCTTCGTGTAATTTGTGATTCTACCGGACTTCGTTCTAACTCAATCGGTCGAATTGATATTATGGCTTCGTTCTCGTTCTTCGAGGCGGACAACGAAAATGTCGATAGCATTCTTTCCAAAGTAAACGGAAGCGAATACGAAGGACATAAAGTCAGCATCGAGGTTACCAAAAGCAGTAACGTGAAGAAAAAACGTGGTGGCGGAGGTCACCGTGGTGGTGGCGGCAATCGCCCTAGAGGTGGAGGAGGTCATCGCGGAGGCGGTGGCGGAAAATTCAAAGGAAAACGAGAAAGACGAGCGCCGCGCAGACGTGATTAACCATGGAAACCCTCGATTTTCATCCGGATTTTAAAAAGCGTGTGAGTGATGATCCATTTTTGGGATCGTCGTTGTTGGAGGCACTAAATGACAGTGCCCCCATCTCAGTTCGTAGAAATCCATTGAAAGTTCCATCGGTTTTACCTGTTCAAAATTCCATAGATTGGTGTGAGAATGCGTTCTATTTAACGGAACGCCCGACTTTTACACTTGATCCCTTATTTCACGCTGGATCTTATTATCCGCAAGAGGCTGGTTCAATGGTAATTGATTCAGTGCTACGTCAATTGGAATTGCCTACCAATCCAAATGTTCTTGATTTATGTGGAGCTCCGGGCGGTAAATCAACGCTGGTGTTGAGTTATTTGAACAATTCAGGACTTCTGGTTTCCAATGAAGTCATCCAGTCCAGATCACGCATCTTAAAAGAGAACAGCACAAAATGGGGATATAGCAATAGCGTAGTTACCAATAACGATCCATCTGATTTCGAGCGTTTACCCAACTTCTTTGATGTTGTTCTAGTCGATGCACCTTGCTCTGGTGAAGGCATGTTTCGTAAAGATCCTGCTGCCCGCAGTGAATGGTCAGAAGACAACGTAAAATTATGTGCAGCCCGCCAAAAACGCATCCTCGGAGATGTTTGGTCCAGTTTAAAACCGGGAGGATATCTTGTTTATTCGACCTGTACCTTCAATGAAAACGAAAACGAACAAAACGTACTTTGGATTCAGGAAAATCTGGGAGCCGAAGTCGTTTCGTTGAAAATGCCGGTAGAATTTCAATCTGGAAGAGACGGGATTGGACATTACGCATTACCTGGAAAAACGGTTGCTGAAGGTTTCTTCATCGCAGTTCTTCAAAAGTCTTCTCCTCTCAATGAAGGTCATCGAGGTTCTCGAGATGCCGCGTTTGGAGGTAGAAAGAAGAAAAAAATAAAATCAGGAAACATCTCCAAAGAGAAAGATCTCGGCGAAGTTCAGGAATTTGCAAACCTCAATGAAACCAGTATTTGGCGTTGGAAAGATTTCCTTCTGGCAGTCCCTGTGAACACTGAAGAATTCATGTTATCAGTGCACGATCAAATGCGAATTGTAAAATTGGGTACTGAATTAGGCACGTTGGCAAGAAAAGGCTTCGTACCTTCGCACGATTTATCAATGAGTACTTCTTTGCGAAAGGTGGATAAAAGCATCGATTTGAACCGTGAAGAAGCGTTGAAATACTTAAAAGGAGAAACCTTTGCATTGTCAGGAGATCGAGGCATGCAGCTGGTTACTTATAATAATGAGCCACTTGGGTGGATCAAACATTTGGGCAATCGATTTAATAACGGTTATCCAAAAGAATGGCGAATAAAAATGAAACTGAAATAGCCGAAAGGCGTAACGATTGGTATGGAAATTAGAAATATTGCAATTATTGCCCACGTAGACCACGGAAAAACGACGTTGGTAGACAAAATGATCGAAGCTGGAAACGTTGCTGATGAAAGAGCGCGTCCAAAAGGAGAATTGATCATGGATAACAACGATCAGGAACGTGAACGTGGAATTACCATTGTATCAAAAAACGTTTCGGTTTCCTACAAGGGGACGAAAATCAACATTATCGATACTCCGGGTCACGCCGATTTCGGTGGTGAGGTAGAACGCGTTTTGAACATGGCCGACGGTGTTTGTTTGTTGGTGGATGCCTTTGAAGGTCCAATGCCACAGACACGTTTCGTTCTTGGAAAAGCACTTTCCATGGGATTAAAACCATTGGTTGTTGTGAATAAGGTTGATAAAGACAATTGTACACCAGACGAAGTTCACGAAAAGGTATTCGATCTGATGTTTGAATTGGATGCAAACGAAGATCAATTGGAATTCCCAACAATTTACGGTTCGGCAAAAAATGGTTGGATGTCGGAAGATTGGCAGAAACCAACAGATTCTATTATTCCATTGTTGGATAAGATTTTGGATTACTATCCACCGGTAAAAATCGAGGAAGGAAATACGCAGATGCTGATCACTTCTTTGGATTATTCATCGTTTGTTGGTCGTATCGCCATTGGACGTTTGACACGAGGAGAATTGAAACCAAACATGCCTATTCAGCTTTCGAAACGAGATGGAACCTTGCAAAAGTTCCGTACGAAAGAAGTTTTCGTATTTGAAGGCTTGGAGCGTGTGAAGGTAGACAGCGTTCAACCGGGAGATATTTGTGCGATCACGGGAATCGACGGTTTTGAGATTGGTGATTCTATCTGTGATTTCGAAAACCCGGAGCCATTGGAATCGATCGATATCGATGAGCCAACAATGAGTATGATGTTCTCCATCAACGATTCTCCATTCTTCGGTAAAGAAGGAAAGTTTGTTACCTCTCGACATATTTCAGAACGTTTGGACAAGGAATTGGAAAAGAACCTTGCCATGCGTGTTCAGAATACAGATAAAGCCGACAAATGGATGGTTTTCGGACGTGGTGTTATGCACTTGTCCGTATTGATTGAAACCATGCGTCGTGAAGGATACGAATTGCAGGTAGGTCAGCCGCAGGTGATTATCAAGGAAATTGATGGTGTGAAATGTGAGCCAGTAGAGGAATTGACAATCGACCTTCCGGAAGTGCACAGTGGAACAGCTGTTGAAGCCGTTTCAAAGCGAAAAGGGGAAATGAAAAACATGGAACCGAAAGGAGATCGTATGATCATCGAATTTGAAATTCCTTCTCGTGGAATTATCGGACTTCGAAACTACCTTTTGACGGCAACGGCAGGTGAAGCAATTATGACACACCGATTCCTTGAGTATCAACCATACCGAGGAGAAATTCCAGGACGTTTGAACGGATCATTGATTTCCATGGAACAAGGAACTTCTATTCCATTCTCATTGAACAACTTGCAAGAGCGTGGAACCTTCTTTATCGCGCCGGGTGAAGATATTTACGAAGGACAGGTAATTGGTGAAAACAGCCGAAACAACGATTTGGTAGTAAACGTTACAAAAACGAAGAAGTTAACCAACATGCGTTCATCAGGTGCAGACGATAAAGTGAAACTGGCACCACCGAAAGTATTCAGTTTGGAAGAATGTTTGGAATACATTCAGGCTGATGAATATGTTGAGGTTACACCGGAGAGCTTGCGTATGCGTAAAATCTTGTTGAAAGAAACGGATCGAAAGCGAGCTGGGAAGTAATCAAAATCAGCTGATTCCCGAATTAACAAACATGTAATATTCAATTAGTACTGGATTCACGGGTTATACTGACCTTTGGGTAAAGTTCGTTGTGTTCTCCTAGATGGCGTCTCGCCTGAAACCATAACGGGCTATACGTGCTAATACTTACTACATGCTTTTGCATAAAATTATCCTTCTGAGTATCTCAGTTATACTCGCTCAGGAGGTTTATGGGCAGACCTTAATCATGAATGAAGTCTCCCAGGGTGTCTCTGGTAACAAAGAATATGTTGAATTTATTGTTGTTGATACGTCGGTAACGTATTCCTGTACGAGTACCACACCGCCATGTATTGATATCCGAGGTTGGATTTTTGATGACAATAGTGGTTATCACGGAACGGTAGGAATTGCTTCTGGTTGTGTACGATTTTCCTACGATCCGCTTTGGTCGTGTGTACCTTTGGGGACAGTTATTGTGATCTATAATGACGGAGATCCGAACCCACAAATGCCAGCAGATGATTTGTCCTTAACCGATAACAATTGTACCGTTATCGCTCCTATTGGTAATACTTCACTTTTTGAAAGCAATTCAACCACTCCCGGGGATATTGCCTGTTCTTACCCCGCTACGGGCTGGACTCCAGGTGGAAGCTGGTCCAATACCTTGTTTGCTAACTCTGGAGATTGTGCGCGAATTGTCGACCTATCCGGATGCGAAGTGTTTTCTGTTTGCTGGACATCGGCCAATCAAAACAACCTGGTGTATTTCGGCTCAGGGGCAACTTCAGGATCATCAGCTACGAATACCGTGTATTACTTCAATAATGGCGATCCCAACTTAAGTGCCAACTGGACAATTGGATGTGCTGACGTGCCAGCCTGTGGACAGGAGGATCAAACTCCGGGTGCGCCCAACAATGCTGCGAATGCCGCTTATATTGCTCAGTTTAATAATGGTTGTCAACCCATTACTCCTATAGTATCGAATGCGATTGTTGACGCGAACGCAGGTTGTACTTGTACTGGACAGGCGACTGCTTCTGCTTCCGGCTCCATTCCAGGATATACTTTCGAGTGGTATGATGCTTCGTTTACTCCAATCGGTCAGAATTCTGCTACTGCAACAGGACTTTGTGGAGGTACATATCACGTTATTGCAACTTCATCTATCGGATGTCCAGATACTTCCACAGTTGTAATTACCTCTTCTGGAGCAACTACAGTAACGGTGAACTCCGAAACAATCTGTGAGGGGCAATCAACTACTTTAACAGCGACTCCCGGAACAGGTGGAGGAACGTATGCATGGGTTCCAGGTGGATTTACAACGCAATCAATTAATGTGTCTCCAACGACTACCACAACGTATACAGTTACCTACGATTTGGGCGGTTGTACCACGAATGAATCGGGAACAGTAACAGTGAATCCAGTCTATAACAACACGGAGAACATTACAATTTGTGAAGGAGGTTCGGTTACGTATCCTGATGGTTTTACAGAGACAATTTCAGCGAGTACATCGCACACATCAAACTTACTTTCGGTAGACGGCTGTGATTCCATTATCGTCACAAACGTCACTATGAATCCTGTTTACAATTTGTCGGAAAACGTGTCAGTTTGTGACGGAGCGACGATCACTTATCCTGACGGAACGAATGCTACAATCACGGCGAGTACTTCATATACTTCCAATCTTACAACAGGTGCTGGATGCGATTCCATCATCGTCACGAACGTAACAATGAACCCGACGTATAACCTTACGGAGAATGCAACGGTTTGTGATGGCGCTTCAATAACGTATCCTGATGGAACTACCGCGACAATTACAGCGAATACTTCTTATACATCGAACCTTACTTCTGCATTCGGTTGTGATTCAATCATTGTTACCAATGTGACCATGGTTCCGACATCAAACGCCACAGAAAACGTTCAGGTTTGTACAGGAAGTAACTACACGTATCCGGATGGAACAGTTTCGAACAATATTACCGCGAACGAATCTCATGTCTCAACTTTGACTTCTGTTGGTGGCTGTGACTCTATTATCACAACGAATATTTCTGTAATTGCAGGCTTCAATATTGTTAATGACATCAACTTGTGTTCGGGTCTGGATTACACATATGCAGATGGTACAACGAGTTTGAATATTACTGCAAATGAATCACATGTGTCCAACTTTGTAACTGCGACTGGCTGTGATTCCATTATCACGGAAAATATACTTGTAGGGCAGACGTACAACCTCACGGAAAACGTGTCAGTTTGTGACGGAGCGACGATCATCTATCCTGACGGAACGAATGCTACAATCACGGCGAGTACTTCGTATACATCTAATCTTACCACTGTTGCTGGATGCGATTCCGTCATCGTCACGAACGTAACCATGAATCCGACCTACAATCTTACGGAGAATGCAACGGTTTGTGATGGCGCTTCAATAACGTATCCTGATGGAACTACCGCGACAATTACAGCGAATACTTCTTATACATCAAACTTAACATCTGCATTCGGTTGTGATTCAATCATCGTTACCAATGTGACCATGGTACCAACATCAAACGCCACAGAAAATATTCAGGTGTGTACAGGAAGTAACTACACGTATCCGGATGGTACGGTTTCGAACAATATCACAGCGAACGAATCTCATGTCTCTACTTTGACTACTGTCGGTGGCTGTGACTCTATTATCACAACGAATATTTCTGTAATAGCAGGCTTTAATATTGTTAATGACATCAACTTGTGTTCAGGTTTGGATTACACATACGCAGATGGTACAACGAGCTTGAATATTACTGCAAATGAATCACATGTGTCCAACTTTGTAACTGCCACTGGCTGTGATTCCATTATCACGGAAAATATACTTGTAGGGCAGACGTACAACCTCACGGAAAACGTATCAGTTTGTGACGGAGCGACGATCACTTATCCTGATGGAACGAATGCTACAATCACGGCGAGTACTTCATATACTTCCAATCTTACAACAATAGCTGGTTGCGATTCCATCATTGTCACGAATGTAACCATGAACCCAACGTATAACCTTACGGAGAATGCAACGGTTTGTGATGGCGCTTCAATAACGTATCCTGATGGAACTACCGCGACAATTACAGCGAATACTTCTTATACATCAAACCTAACATCTGCATTCGGTTGTGATTCAATCATCGTTACCAATGTGACCATGGTTGCGACATCAAACGCCACAGAAAACGTTCAGGTTTGTACAGGAAGTAACTACACGTATCCGGATGGAACGGTTTCGAACAATATCACAGCAAACGAATCTCATGTTTCAATTCTGACTTCAGTAAGTGGTTGTGATTCTATAGTTACAACCAATGTTACCGTCGTTACTGCGTACAACATTGTTTCAGACATCAATTTGTGTTCAGGATCGAATTATACCTATGCGGACGGGACAACGAGTTTTAATATTACCGCGAATGAAACCTATGTCTCGAACTTTGTTACTGCAGCGGGATGCGATTCCGTCGTAACCGAGAATATTTTGGTTAGTCCTTCTTACAATCTAACGGAGAATATTGCTGTCTGTGAGAATGATGTAGTTACATATCCAGACGGAACCACAGAAACGATAACCGCGAATACTTCGTACACGTCAAACCTAACTACCGTTGCGGGTTGCGATTCAATCGTTGTGACGAATGTAACAATGAACCCAGGTTTTCAAAGTACACAGGACATATCGGTTTGTGAGAACGAATTGGTTCTATATCCGGATGGTACAAGTGAAACGGTTGTTTCGAGTACAACGCACACATCGGTTTTGACCTCTTCCAATGGTTGTGATTCCATTATTGTTACAAACGTTTCATTGATTCCAAATCCGATCGCAAGTTTCAGCATGTCTCAAACGAACCTGACTACCTTCAATTCAACTGTCGATTTCTTCAATAATTCGATAAATGCGAACTCTTATCTCTGGTTGTTCGCGGACAGTACTGTTTCCAATGTTTTCGAACCATCATACAGCTTTCCTAACGATGCTGCCGGAAGTTACAACACAACTTTGATCGCGTACAATGAGCTCGGATGCTCGGATACAATGACGCTTTCAGTTGAAGTGGAGGAAGAACTGATTTTCTACGTTCCAAACACCTTTACACCGGACAATGATGAGTTCAATCAGGTATTTATGGCGGTATTTACTCAAGGGTACGATCCGTTTGATTTCAACATGGTCATTTTTGATCGTTGGGGAGAAATCATTTGGGAATCTAACGATGACAGCGTTGGTTGGGATGGAACATACGCAGGAATTCCTGTTCAGGATGGTACGTACACCTGGAGAATAGAATTCAAGACAACAGCATCTGATGAGCGTGTAGTTGCTATCGGACATGTGAATGTGCTGCGTTAATCACAGCACATTTTACCTGAGTAATACGAGTAGTTGAAGTTTATTTTTCAGCTTTCAACTGCTCCACTTCTGCCTCCAGAGATTCAATCTTTTCGTTCAATTCGCGAATAGATTCAATTAGAACCGGAATCAATTGGTCATAGTTTACCGTTTTGTAAACTGTGTCATCTCCAGCATTATTGAATACAGCCTTTTCCTGGATCATCTCTGGGAAAACTTCTTCAACTTCCTGAGCAATCACTCCGTATTGTTGTGTTTCCTTTACAACAACATCACCCTCGGCTGGCTTGGTTTTCGTTGTCAGTAAGTAAGTTCTACCATTCAATCTTAGAAGTCGATCCAAAGGACTTTGAATTGGTCGGATGTTCGATTTCAATCTCATATCTGAAACAGTCAACCAACCTCCAAGGGAATATCCGGTTCCATCAACGCCAATATCCTGCGTAAAATACCCCGACCATCCATTGGTGACATCTGTGGTTTGACCGTAAACTCCGTTAAATCCAATTCCATACGTTCCAATCGCCAATCCAGTAGGATTTGTGTTTGATCCGTAAAGTCCGTATCCCGCCGAATAAGTTGTTTGTCCAACAACTCCGTTAAATCCAATTCCCAATACACCGTAACCTCCGGTCGTGCGCAAATTCGATCCATATACACCGGCTTCACCTGTTGCAGCAGCTGGAATTTGCCCCGTAACACCATAGCCAGCGCCTGAGTTGTTTCCTAATATCGCCGCGTTATTCGCTGTGGAGCTATTCGTATTCGCTTGAATTGCAGAGAATGAATTGGCGGGGTTGTTACTTTCTGCTCGGAATGCCACACCAATTCCGGTATGTGTGGACAATACTCCAGTAGAATTTAGAACGGATGTAGAGATATCTAATCCTGTAGTATTCGTTCCTGAGTTAATGATTTCAACTGCGCCGGCATCTGTGGTAATTGTTCGACCCAATCCCGTTCCACCTTGATCGTAGGCTTCATCAAGTGTGTTTCCTCCACCTGGGATTGTGACCGTATTTCCTGAAGAAATGGTAAGGTCCATCCCGTTAAGACTCAATGATTGAATCTCATTGCTTGGATCACTATCGGCATCATCAACGTTTGAAGCTGTTTCGGCATGAAGTGCGTAAGGAACGCTCAATAATTGCGTAGTTGATGAAATGGTATAAACTGTCCCTCCCGTTGGATCGGTATCCGTTTTAATGAAGTACGGACCATTCGACCAATCAATTGTACTGAAGTTACCTGCGACAACGGTTCCTCCTCCGATTTCAAAAGTCACGAGTCCGTTAATGTTGGAAGTTGGTGTGTGTGTTTCGATATATAGGGCTACTCCGGTAGGAGATCCTTGCAGAATGGAAATTTGAACTCCCACTGGAGAATTGCTAACAAGGGCGTCGCTCGAGTTTCGAATAACAGCTTGATATGTCATAAGATTCGGAGCCTGAGCATAAATTAAAGTGATGCTGAAAAGTGCGAGAATCGTAGTTATTGCTTTCATTTTTAATGTTTTATAATTTGAATGGTTCGAGTTGATTTATTTGGAGCGTTCATTTCCAGGAGATAACTTCCGGCCGCGAAGGATCGAATGTCAAGAATGATTTCATTGGCGTTAATTGCCCCTGAGAGCAGTAATTTTCCGTTGAGGTCATGGAGGTAATAATTTGCTTCTTGAGGAATGTTTTCGAAGTGCAGTATTACCTGATCCATTGTTGGGTTTGGATAAAGGGTAGCGCCCCATTCGATTTCGGTTAGACTGGCATCAGGATCAAAAAACTCGAAGGGTTGTTGAACGCCTTCATTGGTTGAACCGTCAGTGCCGGTAGCATTTGTGTAGTCAATTTGACCGATGGAGTAGGATATTGATCCGTTAGATCCAGAAGCGTCGCCTCCGGAGGCAACCGTATTTTGTTGTGAGAAGCCCAAAATAGGAATCGCAGAACACAATACGACGAGTAGTAAATGCGTCATGTTGTAGTAGTTTGAAGCAGGAAGATAGGGAAAAATTAGAGGACGGGGGAAGCTTATGTGTTTAAAATTTAACAGCAAAGATTTAAGCCTCGACCAAATAAGTTAGTGATTAATTTTAGCAAAAACTAGTACCGTGCCTGCCGCAGGCGGGAATGCAATAAATCATAAACGGATTCCGTGCCTGTCCGGCAGGCAGGTTTGCGTTGAAGGAAAATGGCGTTTAGTTGTAATGTGTTGTTTAGTAGTTGTTTGAGTCGATATTTTCCAATGTTAAATTTTATCCAAACAAAAAAAGGAGCCCGAAAGCTCCTTCTCAATTATATTCCAATATTTCTACTTCACAACAAAGTTTTCGGAGTATTGCTCTCCGTTAACTTCCACTCCAAAGCGATATACTCCAGGCGCAAGATGACTCGTGTTCAGTGTCAAAATGTGCTTTCCTTTTGTGTAATAAGTATCCTTTTCAATAGTTTCAATGAGTTTACCATTGATGTCAAAAATGCTCAAAGTAACATCCTGTCCATCTCCTAAGCTGAATCCAACTTTTACTTCAGAAGTGGCAGGGTTTGGATAAATCGGGTAGATATCTGTTTGTTGTTCATTGATGACCAAATCTTCTGTTCCTAACTGAAGGTTTTCATCTCCAGCCTGATATGGCACGTAATCAAAGAAGCCAAGGAACATTTCGTCGCCCGTAAAATCGCCCCAGTAAACCCAATCTGGTGGACTGTTAGGATTCAACGGATTGGATGCAGTATTGTCGTAGGAAGCCTCAACGAACAACGTACTTCCGGCATCCACTTTAATCAAATTCGTGAAAGAGTATCCATTTTGGTAATTGAAATCCCAATCATTGATACGAATCAATTTTGTGGTATCTCCGTTCGTATCTACAACGTACGATTCCCAGCTTTCTCCAAGTAAGTGCATGTGCGGGAATACTGTCAACAAGCTGATGTCAACAGGCACTGTGTACGATCCTTTGAATGAAGTTACCTGATTTGGCGGAATCGCAAAAGGAACGGATAAATCGTATGGGCTGATGATGTGTGTTTGAACATAACGCGGTGAAGGTGTTTGAGCGAAGAATAAGTTGATGTAAGAAGAATCAAACTCATTCACAGGGCTTGGCGCATAATGCATTTGCAATAACAACTTAGCATTTGGCTCCAAAGGTTTACTCATTTCCGGCGGGAAGAATCGCGCTTCTCCTCCAGGTGCCCAAACTGCGTAGAACGGTTCTACAGGATCGAAACCAAATCCACCGAACATTTCGTACCCGTAGTTCGGATCAGCTGCATCAAGAATATCTGCCTGATTGGTTGTATCCATAGCAATTACCGCGTGGTGACAAATAGTAGTGTTGCCTGGTCGGAATTCGATCGCTCGTAATTCTTCCGTTTGCGTCAATTGCGGATCCAATACAAAAACCTGATATCCGTCGGTATTCGTTCCTTGATGCTCGAAGGATTGCTCCATTGGAAGTACCATGTCCGGTGTTCCCAAAGCTGAACCAGTAGGGAAAGTTGGCATTGTTGCTTCATTTGCAGGATTTCCTGGTTGCATTCCGTTATCGTACCATTCTGCAATCGTTAGAATTTGAGCATCTGTCAGGTAATTTTCATCCAGGAAGTGATTGTAATCAGGATCTGCCTTCCATGGCGGCATGTACTTCAATTCCGTCACGTATTTAATCATCGCTCCATAAGCAGTAACCTCCGTGATGTTCGTCAATGGCATTGGACCGATTTCTCCCGGTCTGTGACACTTTGTACAGTGGTTGTAAATAATGGGGGAGATGTCCTCGTAATACGTTGGAACTGATTTCGGTGGAGTTGGAATTTCAACAACCGATTTTTCAACTTCCACGAACTTACGCGTGTTGAATCCGTTTGCTGAAATACAGATTGCTCCAAGAGCAACCACAAAAAGCATGAGAATTGTTTTCATTGTTTCATTTTTTGAGAGATGTAGCAACCAACCGCTGTTGTGTTCGCTGTTGTTATAGGTTTTTCGTCAGAAATTGACGTTAATGCATCGATCAGATCGTCGGATTGAATTTGTCGCTTACGTTGACCCACCCGGGCGTAATTATCGTCTATTCTTCCTTGATAATATATGCTGTCGGCAGTTGAATTATAAACGAATACTTCCGGTGTTACCGTCGCGCCGAATTTCTGAACCAATTCATGATCCGGGTCCAGCTTCATATCAACGTCCAATTTGTACTTCTTCTTAAACTTTGCCATGGTTTCCTCTGTTGACAGAGCATTTGGAAAGACGAGAACAACATTATGATCCGGATAGTCTTCAGCAATTTGATTGATTTTTGCCGTATAGTACTGGCAGATAGGGCATGTTTCCGCTACGAAAATGTAAATGTCCAGAGACGTGTTTTCCGGTTCAGGATTGTTATGATTTGCCGTTAATAGCAATGGAAGTAAAAGCGTTAGTAGCCAATTCATGGGAGCAAGTTAAGGAATTTAGGAATAAACTGAAAATCATTCATTTGGTGGGTTAGATGGATGTAGATCTTAAAGGTTTAAAAACGGAAACGAATTTCTTCGAATTGAATCTTGTATATTGGATCGATGGTGGTTTTAAAAACGCATATTGTTTCGGGATTAGAGGAGGAAATTCGTTTTGTGGATTACATTATCGGGGTTTTTGACGGGTTTGAAACCAGAAATGCTGTAAAGACAGGAATTAAGAAACGAAGATTTTTAATCAATGGAATTAATGCTGAGACTGGAATCTGGATGAAAGAAGGGGATTCCATAGAATTGCTGGAGCGGAATGAGAAACCGAAAGCTTATGATTTAGACATCGAAGTGGTTTATGAGGATGATTATTTGGCCATTGTAAACAAACTCGCTGGTCTGGTGGTCAGCGGGAACCAATTCAAAACCTTGGAAAACTGCCTTGTGGATCAACTGAAGCGTAGTCCGGTGGAAGATGCTCTGGATTGGGCGTTACCAGTTCATCGCCTGGATGCTCCAACAAGCGGATTAGTCATTTTTGCGAAGTCGATTTCGGCGAGAAGGAAGTTAGGAGAAATGCTCGAACAAAAGCAAATCACCAAAATCTATCATGCCGTGGTTCATGGAGTTCCGACGGAAGGAATCATTAATGCACCAATTGATGGTAAGGAATCCAGCTCGAAACTCGAACTGATCCGTTCAGTGGCATCGCCTCAAAATGAACACTTATCGCTGGTGCGTCTGGAACCGATTACCGGAAGAACACATCAACTGCGAATTCACTGTCAATCGATTGGACATTCTATCGTTGGTGATAAGAAATACGAAAATGAAAACGGTACTTTTCGTAACAAAGGACTTTTTCTGTCAGCGACACAGGTATCCCTGAGTCACCCCAATACTGGAAAGGCACTTCAAGTTGAAATTCCGTTGCCAAATAAATTCGAATCCTTGCTCAATCGTGAATTGCGAAGAGCTGAACGACTGAAATAAGCTATTTTGTCTTTGTCAATGTCCCGCCAAAGTACGCGCGCATTCCTCGGTAGTAACTACAATCTTCTTCTTCCAGAACCAATACTTCATTTCCGTCAAAAGTGATGGACAACTCGCATCCTTCTTCTCCTTTGTAAATCGCTTTGTTTTTACTCGCCATTTTAGCCAGTCCATTGATATGTCCTACGTGCGCATTCGTTCCAAGCACGAAATACTGAAACAATACGTAGTCTCCAATTCGTACCAATTTGATGTCGTCCGTTGCTTCCTCTTCCTCGTCCGTTTCACCATTATAGATGGTAATCGTTTTTGTAAATGAGTAGGTCTCGAAATTTGGTTCGAATTTGCCATTTTCTGTATGGTGGACTTTGGTAAGGCTTACTTCTTGTAAGTCGGACTCTTTGCCTGGAGCGTACCATTGTCCAGATAGATTGTCTCCATCCAGTTCAAGTGTCATTTCACCCGTGACAACGTTTTTCACAGTCTCTTTCACTTGCCATTCGTTCCCTTTCGCAGAAGTTGTTCCTTCCAATTGGATTTGACGACCATGTTTCAGATACCAATATCTTCCTGTGATGGTGTTATCATCAGTATTTACCTCAACCAACACGTCTTCACCATACAATCCGATGGTTCCGGCGTAATAATCGTACGCTTTCGGAGTTTCTTCCTGATTCTCTTCCTGAGATGGAGTATCGCCTTGTTCAACTTTGTCTTTCTTTGGATCATTTGACTCTTCTGCTCCTTCATTTTGCTGACAGGAAACGAACAAAAGCGTTGCCAATAGAGTGTAAAGTAGTTTCATGATTATCTGTTTTTAAGTTCTTTAATTGTTTGAATAAAGTTGTTTCGTACGGTCTCAATATTTCGGTGCGTTCCATGCTGAACAATCCAATCGCCATTACTAATGGTTCCTGAATGATGTGATGCATCGCAAGAATACACAATGCTTGAATTCAAATGTTCATCGCGACAAGCCTGAAGAAGTGGTACGTTTTCATCAATGATACAAGCGTTTAAAGGTTCTCCCACTTTGAAGTACGTTGGATTGAAATTGTCCATTGCTTTTCTTCCGGTAATGGTAGCCATTTCAATAGCAAAATCACCCGAGTTTCCATTGACTTCGCTCGTCATGATATTTCGCTTATGCGTTGTTAACCGTTGTCCGTAATCCAACAAGCGCAGTTCTTCCAATGGGTGAATGCCAATGTGGCTATCCGTTCCGATGCTCCATTTTCCTTGTTTTTCCTGAAATCTTTGAACCGGGAACAAGCCGTCTCCCAGGTTTCCTTCAGTTGTTGGACAAAGAACCACGTTCGCCTGAGAAGCTGCAATTCCATCGGTTTCGGCTTCCGTAAGATGTGTTGCGTGAACCAAATGAAAACGATCGTTCAGCTCTACATTATCCAATAACCATTCTACCGGACGTTTGCCCAGATAGGCTTTGGCATCTTCAATTTCCTTTAATTGCTCCGCGATATGAATGTGGAACGGAATGTCCTGATCTCCGGATTTTGCAATTTCAGCAATTACCTCCGGTTCAACACCTCTCATGGAATGAATTCCGATTCCAACATTGGCTAACTCGTATTGTTCAGCAGCGGCAGTGGAAGCTTCCAACAAGCGTAAATAGGTATCAATATCTTTAGAGATAAATCGACGCTGTCCTTCCGTTGGCTCCATTCCGAAGCCACCCTTTTGATAGAAAATTGGAACTAATGTAATTCCGATTCCAGCTGTTTTTGCAGCGGAAATCAATCGTTCGCCCATCTCCGCAAGATTGTCGTACGGTGTTCCGTCCTGTTGGTGGTGTACGTAATGAAACTCGGCAACATTTGTATATCCCAACCGAACCATTTCGGTGTACAGCATGGTTGCAATTGCTTCCATCTGATCCGGACTTACCGAAAGTGCCAATCGATACATTGCATCGCGCCACGACCAGAAATCGTCTGCTTTTTGTCCTGTTGGATGCACTTCGGCCAATCCTGCCATTGCATATTGGAAGGCGTGTGAGTGCGCATTCTGGAAGCCGGGCAGTGCGAATCCTTTGATGTGGTGAGCAATGGTGCGCTGTTGATTTTCCTTAATGGAATAAATGGTACCATCCGGTTGCGTCATGATGGATACGTTCGATTTCCATCCGTCGTTCTGCAGTATTTTATCGAAGAAATAATGCTTCATTACAATGTATTCAATGTTTCGATCAGAGATTCAAAAGTTGGCTTTAGCACGGCTCTTACTTGATTTGCGCGTTCTTCATGGAATTGCTTTTCGGTATCGTCCATGTAGAGAATTTTGTTCATTTCCAGTTGCAGGGCATGTACGTTCTGATCTGGATTTCCAAAATATCGGGTGATATGTCCACCTTTGAATGGAGTGTTATGATTGATCCCATAAGACCCTGATTTCAATCCGTTCAGAGCGGTTGCAATTAATTTAGGATCTGCTGTAGTTTCGTCGTTGTTCCCCAAAATCATGTCCGGGAAAACATCTTTTCGAATGGTTGGTACCAAATGGCGGATCGAGTGGGCGTCCCAGAGTAATACTTTACCAAATTCAGCTTTTCGTTCGTCCAGTAACTCCTGGATTTTCTGGTAGTAGGGCCAATAGTAAGTGTTTAATCGACGTTCTACTTCTTCCTGATCAGGCTCCACCTCAGGACTCTTATAAATCTTATCGCCAAAGAAATCGGTGTTGGGGGTCAATCCTGTAATAATTCTTCCATCGTTGTAGAGCGGAGCACTCTTCGGATCACGATTCAAATCAATCACCCATCTGCTGTATTTTGCATGAATGATAGTGATTCCCAACTCAGACGCGAAATTGTACAAATCATGTACGAACCAGTCGGTATCATCCGGGGACTCCATTTTTTCGGGAACGTAATGATCATGCAATTCAGAGGGGAAATCTGTTCCGCAATGGGGTACGCTTAAGATGAACGGAACCGGAGTTCCTTTTGGAGGGATGATATGATAGGGTAGCGACATAATTGAGTTAAACTGTGTTGTTTTCTTTGGCAGTTAACAAAGTTAGTATTGTTTGAAAATTAGAGGTTGCTCAAACAGGATTGAACCTAACTCCAATAACGCAGGTGCTCATTTCTAAACTTAGTGTGCTGCTGAAATGCAATTATATTAATAATCAGCTTTATAGGTGATGGTGGTCATATTAATAGGTGCCTTTTTTCGATAATCTGTGCTAAGCAGTAAATAATTAAAAACTCAAAATAATCCACTATGCCATTTATTAAAATTTCCACGCTGAGAAATGTTCCGGAAAGAGAGCAGCTCATGAAGAATGTTGAACAAGGACTCTATGATATTGAGGTTGATAATCGAAAATTAATCCCGGAAGGGATGGCAACCTGTATGTGGCAGTCAATGGATTTGATTGTCCACAATAGCGAGGTGCACAGGGAATTCAATAAAACCGATGTTGAAACACCCATTTTTGTTGATCTCTACATGAACACTGTTTTTAATCAAGACGGTATAACTCTTGTGATGCAAACTATTGCCCATCAGCTTTGTAGCGTGGGCGACATAAGTCATGACAATGTAGTCATCATGGTGCATCTGGGACAACCTGGTTACATTTTTATCAGTGGTAAGGTTGATGACTGTCGCATTACTACAGCTCCAGAGGAATAAAGAGATCGCCTCAATTCATAATCTCTTGCAGGGGTAAAACTTCCTAGAGAACGGCACTAAGTTGTTGTTTAAGCAACCGCAAGGTGCGCAAAGCTGTATGTTTGATTGTTTTAATAGAATTACGCGAAGGATTATTACGTCGTCATAATCTTGCGTTCACCACATTTCTTTTACGGTGTTCATGCTTGCGTCCCTTGCGCCCTTTGCGGTTTATCAGATTCTAATACATAGAATGGTGCCATTAAATAGGAAATCTCCCTTACAGAGTAATTTTACGACCTGAATAGTTCGAGATTGTTGAGCTCAGGCATAGTTTACATTGTTTAACTATCTTGTGATTCCATGCAATCTTCAAACAAGAACTCTTCTTCCGAGATTTCCCTTTGGGAAGCATTATTGCCGTTCATGATCATGATGATCCTGGTTATTGTTGGAAGTTCCATTCTTGGTTTACCCCTTCAATTCACCTTATTGATTTCCGTAATGGTGGCTGGAGTTTTTGCGTATCGAAGAGGGATTAAAGTTCCTGAAATGCTGGACGGAATTGGAGACACCCTCCGAAAAGCTATGCCCGCCATTGTGATTCTGATTGCCATCGGGGCGATTGTTGGAACATGGATGTTTAGTGGTACCGTTCCGTACTTAATTTACTACGGACTAAAGCTCATTCATTCAGATTATTTGCCGGTAACGGCATTTGTCGTGACTGCCATAGTTTCCACGTTTACAGGAACTAGCTGGGGATCTGCGGCGACTTCCGGCGTGGCATTCATGGGAATTGGAATTAGCATGGGAGTTCCGGCTGAATTGGTTGCTGGAGCAGTACTTTCAGGAGCTGTTTTTGGAGATAAGGTTTCGCCGGTTTCGGATACAACAAACATCTGTGCTATGGCGACTGAAATCTCGGTGTATGATCATATCAAGGGGATGCTTCCAAACGTTGGAATTGCCGGTGTTCTTGCCGCAATCGCATTTTTGATTTTCGGATTCGTTTATTCGGGAACCTCTGCTTCTTCTGATCAAATCAACGAAGTATTGATGCATTTGGATTCCATTTATGAGCTCAATCCAATTATGTTGCTTCCTCCGGCTATAGTATTTATAGGAGGATTCAAAGGATATCCTCCTGTAGTGCTGATGTTGACGTCCAGCTTTGCAGCAATTCTAATTGGAACCTTCCTGAATGGATTCGATTTTTACCAGGGAACAATGGCTATGGTTTCCGGATTTGATACGGTTATGGTGGCAAAAAGTGAATTGCCTGAATTGCTGAGTACATTGTTGAATCGGGGAGGAATGGAAGGCATGATGAGCGGTGCTGTGTTCTACTGTGTTCTGGCAGTTTCCTTTGGTGCGATAATGGAACAGGGAGGTTTTATCAATCGATTGATGACTGTGATTTTCGGGATGATCCGAGGTGCGTACGGATTGGCAATGGCGGCTTTTTTCTCAGGAGGCGTGCTTAACGGAGTTTCCGGAAATGCAATGTTTTCCATCTTAACTACAGGTCAGATGTTCCGAAAAGGATTTCAGGATCGAAAATTGCCGTTGTCATTGCTCTCGCGAACTATGGAAAATTCCATGACACTTCTGGAATCATTAATTCCATGGCACGTTACGGCTATTTATATGTCCCAGACTCTGGGAGTTAAGACTTTTGACTATCTGCCGTTTGCCTTCTTCAACCTATTTGGTGTCGGTTTGTACTTCCTGCTTACGAAGCGAACCACCAACAAAATCAAGGTGGCTTAGTTACAATTTGATTGTCTTCTTGTATCGGCGAGATGGATCATCTTCCAACCTTCTTCGGTTTTGAACAACTGTATCGCGTTGACACCGCAATGACTGAACTTGTCGTCGAGGTAGAATGAATAATCCATCCAGGCTTGCGCAAGGTTTCCATCAATTTGAATCTGGACATTAGAAATGCGTTCATCCCAAACCTGTTCGTGAGGTGTACCAACGGCTTCTTTGAACTTAGCAGCACTTCCTTTATGAGATCTTGGATTTCCCTCTTTATCCGTGAAAGTTGTCATCATTTGAAGATCGGGGTGAAATACGGCTGCAACCAACGCACTATCTCCATCTCTCATTCCCGTAAACAGTTGATCTATGGCATCTCGGACTGCGGTAGTATCTGTGAGGACCGTTTCTGAATCTTGAGAAAATGCTGTGAATGATAGACTGAAGATGGCAATTGCGAAGTATTTCATAGGACTGTTATTTAGAGTCAAGAATACGCAACATGCCAAATTTAAGAGTTACCGTTCATCCAAAAGGACGAAAGGAATACATGTGCGGTAATTATTTGAAGATGAGCTAACAATACTGATGAATAATAGAAGCGGCGCTTTGGACGTATCCTTCTCCGAAAAGATTGACATGAACCAACAAAGGGTATAATTGGGTTAATGGAATGCGCTCTTTCCAGTTCTTTTCCAATGGGAAAGCTTGATGATAGGCATCGAATAAGGTATCCGAGAATCCTCCGAATAGATGCATCATTCCTAAATCCATTTCGCGATGACCGTAGTACACGGCAGGATCGATCAAAACGGGATTTCCGTGAGCGTTCACCATAAAATTCCCTGACCAGAGATCACCATGGAGGAGAGCAGAGGCTTCCTCAGGAAAAAGTTCCGGTAATTTGTTGCACAATCGTTCAGCTGATTCCACCAGAGACGCATTGATTCTATTTGAGTCGAAAGCCAGTTGAATCTGAGGAAGAATGCGTTCTGTTGCATAGAAACTGGACCAATCCGAGTGATTTCCGTTGGATTGATGCAACGATCCGATATAGTTGTCCTCTGACCAGCCAAAACTATCCGAGGTTTGTTGATGCATCTGTGCGAGTTGGATTCCGAAATCGTTCCAGAATTCAGAAGATTTACTTCCCGATGTGATGAACTCCAAAATCAGATATTGAGAAGTATCGTCTTCAAAATTTCCAATAACCTCTGGTACATGAAACTTGGATTTCTCTGCCAATTCTTTCAATCCTCTGGCTTCCTTTGCCAGCATTTCTGGAAATTTGTCGCGATCATTTTGTTTCACACAAAAAGTTCCCTGATCTGTTATGACTTTATAGGTGGCATTGATGTCGCCTCCAGATAAGGGCATTTTGGAGAGAATGGAAACGTCCTTCCTTAACAATTTGGATAAGTCCTCTGAGGTCATGATTGCATATTTGGTGCGCGTAATTGCAATTAAGAAAGCACAGTTAATGCCAGTTTCCTCGATCCTCCATGATTTCTGAATTCACACAAGTAAATCCCTTGCCACGTGCCGAGATTTAATCGTCCGTTAGTAATAGGAATTGTAACAGATGAACCGACCATGGAGGATTTAATATGTGCAGGCATATCGTCAGGACCTTCAAAAGTGTGTTTGTAGAATGGTTCGTTTTCGCGAACGATGTGGTTGAAAGACGATTCAAAATCCTGCAAAACAGTAGGGTCGGCATTTTCGTTTATGGTAAGCCCGGCGGAGGTGTGTTTGATGAAAACGTGAAGAATTCCCGTATCAGGAAGGTTTAATGCATTTTCTACTTGATCTGTAATAATGTGAAACCCTCTGGGATAGGCAGGAAGGGAGATGGTTGTTTGCATGATTCGAAGGTACGAAAATGTGTTCTTCTGATGATTCAAGGATATTTATCTGCTATAAATACTTGCAGAGGGTCAGTGCAAAATAGATATCATGATGATGATGTTTAATGTGTAGTTAATCAGTGTGTTATATTGAAAGGCTGATTGTTTTTTTTGATAATCTTAGAATCTTTGTGTTCGCCTTAAAATTACAACCATGATTCAGAAGATTACATTAGACAAAGTACTTTTTGACAAAGTTGATCCGTTGTCAAAAGGGACATTGAACGAATTATCCAGGGAATGTTTATTGATACCAATACTGCAGTCAATATCGCTCATAAATAAACATATAGAAAACATTCAGGATGAAATCAAAAGAAACGGAATCTCCTTTATTTCTCACATTATTTCCGCTTCATTAATCAAAACGATTGAACTGCTTGATAAGGTTGAGGTAGAATACCGCCAGGATCTGAAAAGAAAATGTGGATTGGTATACTACAATGTCATAAGAGAGGTAAACCAAAGAATCCCGTTGCCGTATCAATCCAAATTTATTCAGATCATTAAAACCGTGATTCGGGAAACCAGTGAGTTCTTTGATTTCGACTACACAGAAATAATGAAGAGTCTTCAAATGAAGCGACTGTCCGATCTGTTTTCTGTAGATGAAAGATTTGGGCCAAGGTACATTTGGAACGGGAGTCAAAAAGGGTTTCAGCTACTATTGCAGAAAATCAGAGAGCTTAAAGTTTGCAACGATAATGAATTCAAGAAACTTTTTGAATGTGAAGAAGAGCTTATTGATCTGGGGAGTGAGAATTCTGAATATACGCTTCAGTTTTTAGTTTGTCTAAAAGAATCAGGCTTGATTAGCGTGAAGGGGACCAGAGGATTCTATAAAGTGCTGTCTCGTCGTGTTCTAAACTTCGATACTGAAATTTTGAAGAACAGAAGCCCGCAAAGACGGGTTGATACCGTGAAGAATCTGATTTGTTGGGAAAAACATCAGGAATTATTCGTTCCAGTGCTGAAGAAGATAGTCTGTGTGTGTTATTAAGTATGTCATGCAGAATTGACAGATATTGATTTAAAGGCTTCAAATTAAATTGTCTGAAGGTCTTAGGACCATTATTCACTTAAATAATCTTAAAATGGAACCACATTTAATAAGTATTCATGCAAGGGGACTAATTGTAGATGACGACTCCGGTGATTGGTTTGGTTCAGATGAGAAACAGCATTATTCAACTTCTGGCAATGTTTCAGTTATTCCTGGCGGAACAGCAGGACGTTGGGCTTACGACAGTGTTGTTGTTGATGGAGAGGTCCAGCTCAAACTCAGATTGAACTTAGGGCTTGATCAAAACTACAATTTGACCGTTAACGGAGGAATTACCCTTTGGGAGAATGACAGGGGGAATGCTAATTGGTCTATTCCTTTGTCCATTGTCTCTCCGGGAAATACAGCGGTCGTTTATAATTCCAAAGTAACGAATGGTGGAGGAGATAATGCAACCATTTATATTGAGGTGCATGTCCCGCCGATACCTAAGTATTCATTTGCACCTTCACTGGCTCTTCATCTGGATCAATTTCTTATGGATACGTCAAAGTATCTGGTGAAACCGAAGACGATTGCAATTGATTACAATCTTAACGTGATTGGTTTTGCCGCTGCATTTACCAGAACTCTTGATTTTCCTGAAGACGGAACAGTGCATCTAAATGAGCAGCGTACAAAAGACTCATTTTCATTCGGTGATTTAGCAAAGGCATTATCTGCTGACGTTTCAATAAATGCAAAAGAGCAGTTTGCATCCTTTGTTCCCGATTCAGAGACGCTTATTCAATGGAGGGATTCCTTTACACTGGATTCTGGTTGTTTTCAGTGGACATTTAATCCTGTAGAGAGGTCTGGCAAGAATGATTTTATCAGAACGTGGGATGTATCACTGCAATTTGGACTTTATACCCTTCAGGGACGGTTGATACTGACTGTTCCAGCCAGCCTGTATTATCATTCTGAAGAGGGAGACAAAGCAAAGGTAATGGAGAATGAAATAGATAAAATCATTCGTCAGTTGATTGCCAGCAATGTTAACCAAAGCGATAAAATCAATGTAAACATCAAGTTGTTGAACAAAGATGTTCCTGAAGAGGAAACCACGCTAACGAAGAATCCCGGGAAGAAGGTAAGTGTACTTCAGGAAAGCGAAACAGGTCTAAACAAACGATTTAAAGATTCGAATGGAAACGAAATGACCAGGGAAGAGTTTGTAGCGGCAATTCAACTTGGGTTGTATCCCGGATATCATGTTCGAATGATCAATGGGGTTCCAACTCCAGTTTCCAATCCTGATTCAACAAAATCTAACAACCTGGGATAAATTATTTATTATGAAAAAGACAGATACAGATAAGCTGGAAATTAAGACATCCGTAAGTACCAATCCGGTTACTTTTTACAATACAGCAGGATTAGATCGACCGATTGCTTTGGAGATTCAGCAAATGCTGAAAGATCGAGAACTAAGCTTTGGAATGCATCCGGAAATGGAAGCCAAACGAAGGGAATATCTGGAACTGCTTAAGAAGATTGGCGATCCAGCGAAATTCGATCTGCAGATTCCGCTCTTCAAACGTTTTGAAATTTTTGATGCTCCCGGACAAAACTCCAATTGGGAATACACTGCGGGGGCTACTGTAATTCAAAGTAACAAAGTAGATAATGATAAAGAGGGGAGGTATCAGAATATCGGATCGTTGCTGGTGTCGCGAATTCAGGCCCAAAGCGGTATGGATAAGGTTAGATTATCGTTTAGAGCTGGTTCCAAAGGAGAAAGTGGAGTAGTCTTCAATTTCAAAAGTAATGACGACTATTGGATCGCTTCTTATTCGAATGAAAAAGAATGGAACTCGTTGGTTATTCGTCGGGTGCTTTATGGATATTCTACTGAGTACGGGAGAGGAATCAAAATTTCAGACCTCACGAATTTGGAGTTGGAAATCGAGGTTATTCAGGAAGGTGAGAAAGACGTATTGGTTTCGCTGTTCTCTTACAATGATGATGCAAGAACTCAAAAGAAAGAAATTGATACCATCCCTATCCGAAACTTGAAATTGGAAGAGAGCTGCAGAACTGGATTGTACGATCAATCAAACCGGGATACCGAGTATTTCAATCTGGACATGTGTCAGGGAGAAGAAAAGATATCGTTGTTACCATTTTTTACCGATTTGGACAAATTAACGGATGAAAGTTACAGTCAGAGTTTCTCTGTGTACAATATAGACCTTCGTCCAAACTCATGGCTGGCGACTTTTAAAAGGCTATGGGCAGAGAAGTTTTTCAATAAATCCAAGCTGGATCAAGCTAAGACGAACTACGACAATGTCTTCAGGACCAATCCCGATTCCGAAGACGTACTTCCCAATATAGAAGAAATAGATAATGCCGAAGGAAGACTGCGCAAAGCCTTTGATGATTACTTGAGATCCCAGGAGAAGTACCAGGAATTTGAAGCATTTATGACTGGTGCCGGAGTAAGTATTCCAGAGGTTTCAAGTAACAGCGACTTTTCTACGCTTTTCAATATTACCGCCGATGACGACTCTTCAAAACAGATAGTACAGTCTCTGGATATAAAAATGTACAATACCTGGATTGAATTTTATTTTACAGGCTCCATTTTGGACGAAGTAACAGGACGCGTACGCTATCGAGAGATCAAGGTTCCTCATTACCGATTTGTTGTTACAAGCAAAGGAGATCAATATACCTATCAAAGGGATCTCTATACCGTTGAAAAGAAATACTGGAAAACGAACTATAGAAGTGAAGTTCCTGATCCAACCAAGGTTCAAACGGAGATTAAATTGACAAGTGCGCAAGACGTATCCGAGACGATTCGCAGCATTGTTTCTCCTGAAAGCTCTGTCGATGAAAACATCGAAAAGGACGTGCGTGAATACAAGCTCATTGAAGACACGTTTGTGGATCAATATGGAGTTACGCTTCAGGACCATGTTATCAGGCTTACGGAATCGCCGTTAAAGACAGTTACCAACATTTTGGTCATACCGATTTATGGAGAAGAAGACTATAAACCAGACCGCATGTTAGTGATCAAAGATCCGGTTTTCAGTGGGAAACAGATGCATCCACTCTCTGTTCAATTTCATGAAAAATACACCATGGATATTCGATGGAACGGAATCGGGTTGGGTGAGTTTTCACATTCGGTAAATCTCTTTCCTGGTGAAGAGCGTGAATTGAAAATTGTAACGAGTAAGAAGCGTTCCTGGGAAACAGTAAGTAAAAGTAAGTCAAGCAGTAAAGCGACATCTGCATCCGAGTCAACCATGGCCTCAAAACGCAATGACAGTTTTTCATCCAAAATGTCGGAATCCGTTGAGAACTCAAGTTCGTTGTCACGATCTAATAAATCCAACTCCAGATTTAAGGCAAACGTGCAGGCGAGGGGTAGTGTTGGATGGTTTAGCGCCTCTGCTTCTGTCGATTATGAGCGTGCAAGCTCTTCGGAATCTAATTCCAAAGTAAGCGCCGTAGCAAAAAAGGCTAGTGAATTGGCATCCAATAGTAGCGCAGAGGTATCTCAGAATAACAAGGTTTCTTTCAATAGCACCACAGAAATGGAGCAAAGCCTTGAGAGTAAGGTGAGCGGAGAGGATATGGAAAGCGAAACATCTACCATCCGACTTTCCAATATCAACGAAGGAAAAACGATCAATTACAATTTTTACCAGGTAACAAATGTTTACGACACCGGCATTAGAGTTGAAAATGTGACGATCTCTATTGACACTGGAATTGAAATCATTCCAGGAACAGGAATTACCATCAGTAAGTCATTTGAATTGGAAGATTTCACAGAGATCTTGAGCGCCTTTACTGTGTATGATCTTTCTGAAAGAATGAACATTTTCAAATTGATTGCAGCCCAGGTTCTTTTGCGTTACACGCATTTACCCGGTGATTCGCGCGATGATGATCCTACTATTTTAAAGATTGAAGCTCGGCAAGAAGAAATAAGAGAAATCAAGAAACTTCGAACTCAATGTAAAAATGCAATTTCAAAATGGAATAGGTCATTACTTGATAACAAAGAAACGGATAGTCTCGCTTCAAAGTTGCCGGACGGCTTGAAATCATTGGTGAGCCTGGCATACCGTGTGGAAGGATTTGAAACAAAGGCCAAAAATCAGTTTACGGTGAATTCAGGGAAGTATTATGTAGATGCGCATTTGGGTATGATGAAGGCGACCGAAGAATACTTAGAAAGCCGTAGAGCCATTGAAACCGATCGACAGAAAGCCATCGTTGAGGAGTTGAAAGAAAGAACTAAAAAAGGTGTGTTCTTCCAGGAGCTTCCTGATGGGGTGACGAATTTGTCAATTGAAGGCAATTAATTAGGCTTGCAATGACACAAAGAAAAGCCTATTTGGTTAATACGTCTGACCCAGCTTTGAAGCCTAAAGCGAATAAGTTCTATGGGAATAGGACAGAAGCTAGTGATGCGTCAACTGAGAAAGCGGAGAACTCCTACATTCAGCAACGTTATCCATCACCATTGGTTGGAACGATTGATCAAGATACCGTTAACTGTGTCTTCAGTTCATATATTATGATGTTGAAATTCAAAGGTTATATTAAACAAAGCGCAACCTGGGAGCAGATATTAGCCGGGTTGTATCGATATCCTCCAAAGAAAATTGACAGTATAACGTTTGTTTACGGTTATTTAAAACTGTACAGAAACGAAGAAGATAAAAAGGTGCCAGTTAAAAAATGGGGATGGTGGGGACTTGAAGATGTTTGGTTGATCACTGGAGGAGTAAAGGAGCTTCTAAACAAAATTGGATTGGAGGCTAGGTGGAATAGAGAAATTTACAGATGGGTACCCAAGAAAAATAAAGTTGAAAAGTTTGCCGACATGATGGTCAATTTAGGCTATAGACATGTTGATAATGAGCCTGAAGGATTTTATTTCTACCCTCAACTAAGGTATGGAGTGAAAAGTCAATATAATCTTGTGGGCTTGTTGGCAAACCTACGTAGATACAGTAAAGGAGTTGTTCTGAAATATGGTACACCAAGGTTTTCATATCATGATAAGAATAGACCAAACTTGAAAGCTGGGAGGATGTATAAAGTGTCAGGAAGAAGAAACAGAGCACATCACTGGATTATCTTCATCAATGAAATTAACAGGGGCAAAATTAGCATTGAGGAATATGATCCAATTCCTTGGATTTTAGGGGCTGGAGGAGGAATTTCTACAGTCAATACTACTTGGTACAAATATCAAAGTGAGTATAAAATTGGAGGTGTGATCGAAATGAGGTGATTTTACTATTACAACTTCAATGCTGTCATTCAATGCATCAGGAGGTAAGTGTTCAATCTTATCAATAACTCAAAATAAAATGAAGTAGTAAAGAGTACAAGCGCACAACACTACGAAATTACTCTCATAACATCCAAGCTACAATTGAGATGGCAGAAAAGTACAAAATGGACAATGACCTTCTTAACAAGAAAAGAATAGGGAAGGAGTATGTTGACATGAACAAAGTGAAAACTGTATCACTAAATGCATTTATTGATAAATCAAAAAGTTCATGGTTAAGGTTGGATCAGGGAAGTGCTATCTGTATTATTGACTGGGACCTGAAGGAGTTGGAGGTTATCTCTAAAGGAAGGACGCTTATCAGTACAAGCAATGGTTTCGTGGTATTCGATAAAGGGGGGAAAGCAAAGTTCAGGTTTAACGGAAGACATCCTCGAATGGTTGTGGCAGTTCAAAGAGCCATAAGCTTTCACGAAAAGGATAAACCGTTTGAAATTCGATTAGGAAAGAATCCACTGGATAGTCTTATTAAGGAAGGAAGACGAATAGCGATGAGAACGGACTACCTACTGTATTCCGGGAAGTCTGATCCAAAAGAAGTGATCTCAGCTATAATTGACATAATTCCATTCGCGGGTACATTAAAAGGAATCATAGATTTGATTGGTGGAAAGGACTCCATTACCGGAAAACCTTTGGATAGGTGGGCAACAGCGGCAAATATTCTTCTCGGCGTTATTCCAGTCACGAAAATTGGAAGTACCGTTTCAAGGAAGGTGCTTAAGAAAGCGCCCAAAATACATGTAACTCCAGATATTGAAAAGGCGTTGTTGACAAATCAAAATCAAGCTTTGAACCAAGCATTCTCATCAGTTTATCATCTTGACAAATTTGGAATGTTTGATACTATTATGAAGGCAAAAAGGCTCTCCGATTTTGCATCAATTCGCGGTTTAGAGGATATTGCCATATATTGGAACCGAGCGAAAAGTCACGTGGTTGCAAACCAGATTAAAAGACTTCAGCGAACACGCTATGCATTTGTCAAAACAGAAGGGGCGTTTGTTAATATGCTGAGAAGGTCGACGTATGCTCACAAAATCTTTGATGGCGATGGCGTTTACGATAAAGTAAGGAATAAGTTCTGGGATATGATCAAGAAGGACAAAAGGCATGTTTTTGAAAATGCCGGGTTCTATTGGAAAGGAATTGAGCGGGCTCCCCGAATGAAAGATGAATTAATAGCTCATATTTACAGTAATCCCAATTTTAGGTCTACAAAAGTCAATGGTTATGTTCTTACCATTGATCATGTGATTGAACGACAATCTGGGGCCGTAGGAAAGAACTTTGTGGATGCTGATCGATTGACGTTCATGCCAATGAAAACGAATAGGGGGAAAGGGCAAGTCACAAGAGCTGAATTGGCTGCTGATATAGGAAGACGAATTAGGAGAGCTCGCTAGCAGTTGGTTTTCTTCAGAGGGAGCAAAAGGAATAATAGTGAAGCCAATCAACGACTGTTTCGACGTTGCAAGAGGTCATATCAATCAGAACTTTTATATATTCACTTCCATGGATGGCAGAAAACGTGAAAACATAGAAATTGGATTGGAAGTGGAAGTTGTTTTGAAGAAAGATCAGGCTTCAGGAGATCTAACCCATGGTTTTGTGAAACGCATTCTGACCAATTCAAAATTTCATCCTCATGGCATTAAAGTAATGTTGGATGACGGAAAGGTTGGCAGGGTCAAGGAGATCATTGAATAGCCTCATTTCCAAAAAGATGCTTAAATTAAGGAACAAAATCATTGCTATGAAATACTTTGCTTACACCCTATTAGTTTCCGGAGTTTTACTCTTTACGGCTTGTGGATGGTCAGATAACCAAAAGGAAGCTGCTCGTAAGGCCATTGATGAAGGATTCTCTCAGGGAATTGAGGGAAGCGGACAAACGGTTGATCCCAAAGTAAAGGAAGCCTGGTTGGACTGTGTCATGGAGAAAGTAGTCGAGAATTGGACTTTCGATGAAATCACTGAGAAGCCGGAACTCATGGACAAAGTACAACACGACTGTGCAAAAGAGGTGGGGCTATACGAAGCAGTGGAAGTACTTTAGTGTAAACGCCGTTCGTTCAAATCTTTGAGGTTAAGCAAAAGCCTCTTGCTCTGGAGTTGTTCTATTTAAAATAATTGAAAACGTTGAGCCCTCATTAACTTTGCTTTTTACCTGCAAGGTACCACCATGCAATCCTACGATGTTCTTCGCAATGGAAAGTCCAAGTCCGGTACCTTTAATAGTTGAGGTATTTTTTGCTCTGGAGAAAGGTTGAAACATATCCTCGTAGGAGTTCTCCGGTATTCCAATTCCAAAGTCTTTCACATGAATGCTAGCTGATTCTTCTTCGAAGCAAATTGTGAGTTGCGGAGCATCACTTCCTTCAGAGTATTTGAAAGCATTCGATATAATATTCGAAACGGCTTCCTGTATTAAAATATGGTCCAGGTTTAATTTGTACGGTTCGCCCAGCACAGAAACCTGAATCTTTCTACCATCTTTTTGAATATCATTGAATAAGACGGCCAGATTGTTACAAAGCAACTCCAGATCGACAGGTTTTAATTTCAATTTGTAGTTGGCATCACTTTCAATTTTTCCAAGCATGAGAACATCATTCATCATGTTGGTCATGTTGGCTACCTCATCTGTGATTCTTCTACAAGCCCTATCTACCTTTGCCTTTTTCTGTTCATTGTAGTTGTCGATAAGCAAATTCAGTAAACCTACGTTTGCTTCAATAACCGTTAATGGAGTTCGAAATTGGTGCGATGCATTTGACACGAATTGACCTTTCAGCTTGTTGAGTTCTTTTTCCTTTTCAAGACTGACCAGTAGTTCTTCTTTGATAGTTTCCAAATCTTCTGTTCGCTCCGCAATGCGTGTTTCCAGCAATTTGGCGAAATCATCAGAACGCTTAAAAAAGGTTTCTAATTCACTTCCAAAGTAGTTAATTGCCAGGGCCATGGCGTCCCAGTTATCCCTGTTTTCCGAAATACTGACTCTTGGACTGAAATCACGACTCAAGTATGCATTAAGCACCTCCTGAATACTTTCCATTCGGGAACTTTGATAATGTTGCTCCTGCTGCTTGCGCTGTTTCTCAGCTTCTATTAGAGAGTTTACAGCCAGAATAATTGGATTCAGATCGTTATCCTCCGACAAAGAAATTAACTCAGCACTCTCTTCAGAGTTTTTGGTAAGTTTTTCTAACTGCGCAACAATAGAATCTATAGTGCTTTGTTTCATTCTTCTCGTTTAATCCATTTTTCTGCATCATTCACATTTGTGAATAGTCGGGATTGGTTAGAGGATTTGAATACACCCAGATAAAAATTGGCTATCACCTTTCCGAATACTGAGTTTACAATGATTGCTCTCTTTCCAAAGTTGACATCTGATTCCACTGATCCATAGAAGTTTCTTGCTTCAACGCTAATTGGTGGCGCATCTCGGATATCAAGGATCATATCTATCCTGCTCTTTCCGAAAGTATCAACAATGAACTGTGCTTGTTTTTTAGCATCTTCAAGTGTGTGTTCTATTCCTGGGAGGGCATAAATTTTACAAATGCCATTATCGAACCAGTTTACAACGCTTCTCTCATAGAAAGTATCAGCTTCTTTCGGTGGAGAAAAATCGCATGGAAACTCCATAGCTTTCATCATAAGACGATCTCGTATTTAATGTAGTAATAGGCAATGAAGATAATAAAAGTTTGAGTTAAATACCAAGGTGAAAAATACGAGGCGCATAGGTTCAACTGCTTCATAATTAATTTAATAACCTGCCTTTTTTTCAAATTTCGCAATAAAACAGAGGGTTCGGAAGTACTATTTTTCCAATGTTATTTTTTTGTTTCCTTTCGCATGAATTCGAACATTAAATGCAGAAAAAAGCCCCCGGTCAATGAATTTATCGAGACGCGAGGGCTTTTTGTATCTAGCGTATTCGCTTGATTGCTTATTTAGTTATGAATTATACGTCTATTCCTTTCAACATTTTATTCCAATAAAGATGGGGGAGAATGTATTTTTTCAGCCACCACAATCGTCTGTGTTCTTTGCTGGAATCCTTGATAAGCATACGCTTAAGCTTTGGATCAGGAGTAAAGTTTCCGTCGTAATCAAATTCGGCTAGCACCATTTTCCCATAACCGGTAACCAATGGACAGCTGGAGTATCCGTTGTATGATTTATCACTAATGGAACCATTTTTAATCATTCGCATGATGCTATCTACGACTACAGGAACCTGTTTTCGAATTGCAGCACCTGTTTTGGCAGTTGGTAGTGCAGCTGCATCTCCAATACCAAATATGTTGTCGAACTTGTTGTGTTGCAGGGTATTTATGTTGACATCGATCCAACCATTTTCGTTGCTGACTTCGGATTCGCGAATAAACTTCGGTGCAGCTTGTGGTGGAGCCAGATGCAACATATCAAATGGCATTTCAATCATGGAGTCACCCGTTAACTTCTCTTCAAGAGCATTGTTTTCATTGATAACACACTGATTTTCTCCTGCATTTACCTGTTTGAAGAAAATGACTTGTTTGTCTGCATCAATTTTAACTGGGGCGTAGTGCGGTTTAAAATGAATATCGTAGCGAGCCAAAACCTGTTCAAGCGTATGTTTAACTGGTTTCACTCCGAAAATAACGGAGCCGGGTGTAGCGAAGACAACATTTGTCTTTTCAGCCAGACCGTTTTTCTTAAAATAGTCAGCAGCCAGATAAGCGATCTTTTGCGGGGCGCCTCCACATTTAATTGGAGTTGAAGGTTGTGTGAACACCGCATTTCCACCTTTGAAGTTTTTCAAGACTTCCCATGTGTGCTTTGGATCTGTGTAATTACTGCAAACAACGCCTTTGTCAAGCGCTTCCGTTAGTCCTTCAATTTGAGACGGGTCCATTACTAATCCTGGCGAGAGAACCAGATAGTCATAGGTAAAGGATTTTCCGGATTCCGTTTCAAGACTGTTGTTTTTCGGATCGAGCGATGACACATATTCTTTTACCCAGTTCACGCCTTTCGGCATAACATCGGACATTTTCTTCTTCGTCTTTTCGAAGTCATAAGCATTTGCACCAACTAACGTCCATGCGGGCTGGTAATAATGAAATTCTGCTGGGTCAATGATGGTAATTTCGACCCCTCCTTTTTTTAGCAATTGCGCAGCCGTCATAATACCGCCGGTGCCTGCGCCAACAATAACAATTCGTTTCATATAGCATTGGTTTTCATACAAATTGCACGAAATCATCGAATTGTTTGGTGATGTAAGTTACATAGCACAAAAAAAGGGGCCGCAAAGCCCCTTTCTCCTATTAAACACTGATTCATTATAGCATTGTTGTCGGACAGACGTATTCTGATAATGGTAATTCAGTTTCCTGAATTGCATCGAATCCACCTTTCACATCAATAAAGTTTTCCCAGCCTCTCGATTTCAAAATAGAAGCTGCAATCATGCTTCGGTAACCTCCTGCACAGTTAATGGCAAACTTCTTGTCTTTAGGGATCGTTGCAAGATGCTGATTGATTTCATTCAGCGGGATATTGATAGATCCTTTAACAAATTGTGAGTCATATTCGCTTTTCTTTCTCACGTCGATCAACATGATTGAATCTTCTTTCATCTGATTTTCAAGGTCCATAGCTGAAATTCGGGTGAAGGTATCCACTTCTTTTCCGCTTCCTTTCCACGTATTGAAACCTCCTTCCAAGTATCCGATGGTGAAGTCGTATCCAACACGAGATAATCGCGTTACCACTTCTTCCTCTCTACCAGGTTCACAAACCAACAGGATTTCTTGTTTTACACTTGGGATCATTTCTCCAACCCATTGCGCAAAGTTCCCATCGATACCAATGTTGATACTGTTCGGGATGAATCCTTCTGCAAAATCATCGGCATCTCTCGCATCTAGCACCAATGCTTCTGTTTCATTCGCAGCCACCTCAAATTCCGTCGCTGATAAGGCACGCAATCCACGTTCTAATACATCATCAATGGCATCATATCCTTTGATATTCATCAACACGTTTTGAGGGAAATACCCTGGAGGTGAAGTCAATCCTGTAAGAAGCTCTTTCTTAAACTCTTCCAGCGTCATATCAGCACGAAGCGCATAATTGGTCTTCTTCTGATTCCCCAAAGTATCTGTTGTTTCTTTTGACATGTTCTTACCACATGCGGAACCAGCCCCGTGATTTGGATAAACAATCAAATCATCGCTAAGCGGCATAATTTTGTTTCGTAATGAATCGAATAGGTAGCCGGCAAGTTTTTCTTCCGTCAAATCTTCAATTACGTGCTGCGCCAAATCTGGTCGTCCGACATCACCAATGAATAAAGTATCACCAGTAATGATTCCATGTTCTTTGCCATTTTCATCAATCAGCAAATAAGTGGTACTCTCCATAGTGTGTCCTGGAGTGTGAATCACCTTTACTTTGTAGTTACCAACTTCAAAGATCTGATCGTCTTCTGCCGTGATGGCTTCAAATCCTGGTTTTGCCGTAGGACCGTACACAATTTGTGCACCTGTTTTTTTGGCTAGATCGAGGTGACCACTCACAAAATCCGCGTGGAAGTGCGTTTCAAATACATACTTAATCTTAGCTCCGTCTGCGTTCGAGCGATCAATGTACGGTTGGACTTCTCTTAGTGGATCAAAAATGGCTGCTTCTCCGTTACTTTCGATGTAGTAAGCTGCATGAGCCAAACATCCTGTATAAATCTGTTCTATTTTCATAATATATAAATTGGTCGTATTAACTTATTTGTGCCATGAAGATCGAGCTTTTCATTCGAGTTATTTGTGACTTTTGTTACCCATAAAAGGTGACTTTTGTTACCTAAAACACGATGTCGACAACAAGGTTCAGGTGGTGTAAGTTGGTCTTATAGTACTGCTGATCGTATGTCATTTCGATGGGGAGGTTAGGGCTGAATCGGGAAGTGTAGAGCAGGTTGAGATGCAATCCTTCGAGTTTCTTTTTGAAGTAATATTTTGCTGCCAGGTTGACTTGGGTGTAGTCGGGTGATTGATATTTGTTGTGCAGGTGATCACAGAACTCACTGACATTTTTGTATTGGATATTGAGCTCTATTTCGAAGGTTTCATTTTTCTTCGGGATGGGAAGGTAGGTGATGCCAGCAAGTGAAATTCTTGCATTCCCAATACCATCCATCCAGGATCGTTGAATGGATGTGTAGAAATTGTCCCTATTGATTTCTTTGGGAAAAAGAAATGCTCCCTCACCAAGGCTGAAAAGTTGTGCAATTCGAAATCTTAGGTGATCGTTAAGGTCAAAGCGGAACATTCCCGCCACTGTATGAGACGTATTGTGCACGTATCTGTTTTCGGACAACAGCAGTGATTGGTTCTTATCGGCGAGTTGAAAGACATATTGCATTCCAATGCGTATTCGTGATGATCGGAATTCTGATTGAACCCAGGACGTGTTGTGAACGTTGTGCAGGTAATAGTTCCAATACGCTAAATGGAAGTGTTTCCCCGGTTCTGATTCAATACCAGTAACGAGAAGTCCTTTCGAATCTGTTTTTTCCCAATAATCAAGTTCTGTTGAATCATTGAGTTGCCCGTTGTTGAGAATTCCAATGGCTTCATTAAAAGAATACCATTCGGTCATTCCGCGAGGAGAAACTCCCCACAAAACCCCATTAAACAATTTGAAGCCCTTGCTTTTTTTCCATTCGGACCAGATTCCTTTGAATACAAATGGTTTCATTCGACCATCGCGTCGTCTTAAAAGTGGACCTTTATCAATATCGATTTTCCCGAGTTTGGCGTGGAAATGTTTGTGGTCGTAGGCAACATAAAGTTCCTCCAGTCGGTCGAGATCTTTCGTTTTTGTTGGATGATTCAGATCGAAAAGTTCCTGTTCCCATTTGGAAGGTCGAATTCCTAAAGAATCATTGCCTGCAAGCTGGGAAGAGAATAAGTTATATGTAAAGATTCCCTTGACACCGAAATGGATTCCTTTCCATGATGCTGTAGAGTAGGCTATGGAACCACCAGTGGCATTTGCATAGTGATCTTCGAGTGAACCACTGTTGATTGTGGACATGAAGTAATTTCGAATATGACCGCTGATATGACCGTGCAGGAAATAGTCTTTGACAGAAGTTACCGAACTATCAACTTCTCTTCGGTCTGGTTCCGTATCAGATTCACAATATTGCCCATAAGCGAAAGCATTCATTCCAAGAAAGAAAAGCAATAATAGGGAATGCAACGTATTAGACAGCATGAAGTAAAACTACCTCCATGCGTTAGTTTGATGTGTAACTTGAATTACAAAACCGGGGAGATTAGTCGATAAACATCTTAGAAGATGGTTGATTTGGTTGTGATTTTTTTCCTATCAAGCATAACCTACTAAGTTAATCTGTTACAGTGTATAAATAATTGATAACGATCATGTTATAAGCTGAGTGATGTAATGAAAAATGGAGCGGTAAACCGTCATCTTTATACCGTGATAGCACTCATCATCATATTGTCTCTTTTGTTCCTTTTCCTCCTCAGCTTGCTGGTGGTTAAGATGAAGTTCATAGTGGATACTGATGAAAGTGTTTTTGTCTTCCGGCAGGGAGTTATGTATAAGATTCAAGCGCTTTACGATCCTGAAAATCCAGCTCTGGTTCGGATTCACATTTTTGGGATTCCATTTACCCTCAACGTTACAAAACTAGGGAAGGGGAGAAAAAAGAAAAAGCCGAAACGAAAGAAGCGCAGGAGAAGTTCTATAAGCGGATGGAAAGCTGTGAGAACCATTCTGGGAACATTTCATGTGAAGAAATTACATGTTTCATTCGATTCAAATGATATGACCCTCAATTCACAGTTGTATCCAATCGTTTTCGGGTTGAATCAATCATTGGATGATCGGTATTGGCTGGAAGTCAACTTTTACGGCGAGAATTATTTGAAAACAATTATAGAGAATCGCCCCATACGCATTGTAAGGGCATTTATTAAACTAAGGAGTAACCAATCAAAATCTAATCAACATGGAGTTTAACGTGAACGAGATCCTTGATAAAGTAATGGATCAATTGCAAAAAGAAGTAAAAACGGATACAATCATCGGAGATGAGTTTCAATTAGGAGAATATAAAGTTGTTCCTATCATGAAAGTTGGAATGGGATTCGGCGGTGGAGGAGGATCCGGCGTTTCGAATAAATCAGGAAAAGGTTCCGGAGGTGGAGCCGGAGCTGCATTCGGAATTGCACCAGTAGGTTTCCTTGTAACAAAAGGAGATGAAATTCAGATTTTGCCTGCACAAGGAAGTAAAGGTCTTGCAGTAATGTTCGAAAAAATCCCGGATGTACTAGAGAAAGCTGTAGAGTTGAAGTACGGAAAGAAAGAGGAAGAAGAAGACAAGGAGGAAACTGACACTAAGAAGAAGTAGAATCTTAATGTAAATCTGACTCTAACGGTATAAGAAAAAGCCATCCGACTGGATGGCTTTTTAATTTTTTTGCTGGTTTGCTGGCTGATTTTCAATTTTCGTTGATTCGATTTGATATAAGGAATAAGAAAGTTCATAAAAAGCAAAAATCCAGTGAAAATTGATACTTCACTGGGTTTTCTAATTCTTCCGACGCTAAAGGTCGGAATTCAGGCAAGCGTAGCTTCGACTGAACTACAGCTAGCTATATTTCTTAATAAACTCAATAAGTCTCTTCCTGTTCAGGTTCTTCAATTTCTTCTCAAGTGCCATTGCTTCGCTTCGAGATTCCTTGGGTAACTTCAATATGCAATTCCAGGGTATGAAAGCCTTCGTTGACCTAACTAATCCTGAATTGTGCATAGATAGGCGTTTGGTGAAATCAGCGGTTTGTCCGATATAGTATTTATCGTGATCTGAAGAATAGAGTATGTAAACGAAAAATTCCAAACCTTCATAAAAGCAAAAAGCCTTGAGAAATTGATACTCTCAAGGCTTTTCTAATTCCTACAGCCATATAGGACGTACTTTGTTGGCGGTCCGGACGGGACTCGAACCCGCGACCCCTTGCGTGACAGGCAAGTATTCTAACCAACTGAACTACCGGACCAAATTCTCTACCTTACGGTGCTAACAACAGTTAGCTTTTGAGATTTGTTACACACCTGCCGCTGCAGGCGAGTGCAAATGTAAAACAAAAATCCTTTTTAGGGCAACTCAACACGAAAAAAAATGAAAAAAAATTACGCTTCCGATTCGTCAGATTCAGAGTTTGAATTCTGCGCCTTGATTTTCAGTAATTTGACGTAATACAAATAGTACCCCATACTGAACACCGCGAAAGAACTAAAGATATGCCACAAGAAATGTGTTCCTTGTGGTAACCATGGGAACGGATTGGGAGTTGGATAGTCCAGAGATCTGAAAACCAGTGATAAGGATAAAAACAAGATGGAAAGTCCTACCAAATAAGCGTATCTGAACTTGTATTTGATCAATTGAATCAGAACTGGGATAAAAATCGAACAACCGATGATGAAGTATCCGAAATTGGGTGCGAATTGGTCAAAATTCGGAGAATTGCGGAACATTTGTATTATCGACATTCCCAAAAAGTTGACTCCCAAAACAGATAAAACACCCCAATACCATTTCTTCCAGACCTGGGTCCAGAAATAAGAGGCGAGAATGAATGTGGTTATTGAAGCTGGCACCCAATCCAAATACAGGAAAAATTGATTGTTTCGGAATGCGTGATAAAGTGTAGAGCCCAATCCATTCATGAACAGAAAAGGAAGAATCGCAACAATGATTCTGTGCTGTTTATATTCACCGCGAAGGCGAATGATCCAAAAAATAACTGGAATGAAAAAAGCTAGCGATGAAAGGGCATTCCATGGTTCCAAAATGGATGCGTCAGGATGAAACTCATGATAAAATGGACCGCTATCATGAATGAACTCCTCCCGTTTTGCTATTTCCAATGAGTCAAGCACGGCGCAAATGTACGTCCTTTTTAGAAAGATTGAACACAAAAAAACCGGCTATTTCATTGGAAAAGCCGGCTATAAGGTTTTTTCTTGTTGATTACTCTTTCACGAGCTTCAGAATTTCCGAAGTTCCGTTGTAATCGATTCGCACAAAGTACATTCCGGATTCAAGGTTTTCAACGTTAATTTCCATTGAAGCACCGTTGAATGAATCAAATGCAGCATATGTTTTTCCATTCATGTCCACTAAAGTAACCGACGACACATCTACATCGTTCAAACCATTCAATGTCACAATGTCTTTGGCAGGATTCGGGAACAAAGCAAACTTGGATTTTGTAATGCCTCCAATTCCCGTTGCGTCAATCACGTGGATGTAATAATAATCTACAACAGTGACTGTTGGCTCTCCCAGCGGACTGTCAGGAGTTGAGTAAGCATCTGTAGTAATCATCTGCTGGTAGCTTCCTACATCTTGCACGGTTGGATTCCCGGAAATAAGAATACATCCCGTTTGTGCTCCTTCAAAACATCCCTGATCAATTGGGCTGAACTGATTGTTCGGAGAATAGTACTCTACGGTGAACCCTGGAGGCAGTCCCTGCCAGTCAGAAACCACAACAGAATCAAATGTCAGCGTAAATGGAATTGGTCCCACCATAAGCGTTGTATCAACAGGTACGATAACCGTGATAACTTCATTGTAGGTTTGTCCTACATAAGCTGGCGATAATCCGGTTGCGCTGTCAGGATATACACCTCCTTCGGTAAATTGAGGGTCGGGTGTACACTGCGCATTTGCGCCAAAAATCAACATAGTCAAAAATGAAAATGTCAGTAGTAATTGTTTCATAGTTGTTCAATAATAGTTTCTACGAAGATACGTGATTTCGCGAACTCTGATTTTTTGGGTGGATAGAGTTGAGTGATTCCTGACCAATTTTCTGAGGTTGAATGCTCAACGGCTTTGTTATCTTTGGTGTGAAATGAGCGATTTGAAAGTAGGTGAGAAAAACCGTGTTTTTGGTCTGGATGTTTATCGGGCTATTGCGATCGTTTTGGTGGTTCTAAGTCATGGTGCTGTCATCGCCGGACCTATTTTTAAGTGGTTGCCACATGTGCCCTGGCCGGATGGTGTGGAGTTGTTTTTCGTGCTCAGTGGTTTTCTAATTGGAACCATTCTCATTCGGACTTTGGAGGAGTCGGAACGATTTGGTTACAAGGAATTGATTCATTTCTGGAAAAGAAGGTGGTTTCGAACGCTTCCGAATTATTACCTGATTCTTTTGGTGAATTTCATTTTGGTAAGTACCTCAGTGATTGGAGGAGATGATGCCATTGATCAATTCAATTGGAAGTTTTTCGTTTTCGCTCACAACCTCTATGAAAGCTTTTATGGTTTCTTCTGGGAAAGTTGGAGTCTGTCTGTAGAAGAGTGGTTTTACATAACACTGCCTTTGATCATCATTGGATTGCGTTTGTTCCTTTCGAAGAGGATAACATTACTCACGTCCATTGTCATTTTGATTGCTGCTCCGATGTTGTATCGATATTCTCAAGCAGATATGAACTACGATGCTTTCTGGTTTGACGTGGAGATTCGCAAGGTGGTAATTGTTCGATTGGATACCATTATTTACGGGGTTTTAGCAGCTTACATCGCTTATTATCATAAAAACATCTGGTACAAAACCAGGTGGATCACTTTTGCTTTGGGCGTTTTTGTAATGTATCAGGTAATGTACACACCACACCCAATTGATACTTTGTATGGGAAAGTATTCTACTTTACTGTGCTCTCGATTGGAGCTATGTTGTTGCTTCCAATGGCTTCATCGATTAAGACGAATCCGCTAGGAATAGTAGGGAAATCTATCACCTACATTAGTAAGATTTCGTACGCGATGTACCTTGTAAATCTTGCACTGGTGGCTTCCGTTATCATCGAAAACTTCCCGCCACAAACATTGAAACAGCATTGGTTGGCTTACGCCGTTTTCTGGACTGCAACCATCGCTATTTCATCGTTAATTTATTATCTGTACGAGCGCCCGATGACCAAACTTCGGGATCTCATTTAGCTTACTCTGCCGCAGCGATCGCCCAGGTGGCTAATGCACCATTGTAACTGGTGTAGAAACCAAAGGCACTGTAGATAATAGATCCCCAGTTTCCAGCGGCAGTTTGGTTGATTCCCTTGTTTTGAACAGGATCGGAAATGTTTCGAACCACACCGAATGGAATTTTGTTTGCATTACAAACCATCCCAACGATAGCGTCGTCCATCTCCATAGCTGCATAATTGTCATAACTTCCATCTGTAGTCGCAACGACATAGCTATTTGTGGTAAGTACCATTTTTTCATTCGATACATCGTTCAACTTTACAGGAATGTTGTCCGGAGCTATATTCGAATTCTGCAAGGCGCTTAAAGGATACGCTTGTCCGGTACAGTCATCAATAAGTTCTGATTTCTTCGCATCATACAATTCATTGATCCAATCTTGCGTGATCGGAACTACTTTCGATAATTCGTCCTGAGCTTTGGATAAGTACGTCGTTTTTGGAGTCCAATCGCTTTGGAAGGTTGTGTTATTGAACCAGAAGTTCAATCCTGAGAATTCACCGGATAAAGCACAGTGTCCGCCATTGGTGATATTCGCTGATCCCAAATCATCTGAAGTATTTGTTCCTCCTGCAGTTCCAATGGTGAGAACCAGTTTCGGACTAAAATCTTTGATTAATTGTTGTACCATATTTCGCAATGGAATCGTTGGTCCGTCCGTGCTGATGTGCATATCAGATTTAAACAACAGGGCATACTTCCCGTTTTGAGGAATCTTTACCACACAACAGCTTCCCCATGCAGTATTTTTAATGGAAGGAGATCCAGCCGAAAGCACATTGTAATCCCAGTCTTGATAGTAAGAAACCCAGTCATCTTTCCAATAAGGACCGTCAGCGCTATAACCGTTGTATGGCATTTCATCCGTTCGACCTGTCATCACTTGCGCGAACGCAGCCCATTCGGCGCTGGTCCATGTCATGATAACCATATCTATTGGGAATTTCTTTGGGTCTTCATTCGGATTCCAGTCTTTGGTAGATACCAATTCGGGACCTTCTAATCCGTGTGTTTTCCAGTCTACAGGTGGTAATCCAGGGTGATTTGAACTAGTTGAAGTGGACGGTTCTTTGTAACGTCCGGTGCTTTTAGAAGTACTCATAAATTTTCAGTGTTTGGTTAGATAAACTTACACAACAGAAATGGATAAAGCAACAAAACTGGTAATGATGATTAATAAATAATCAGTCAATGATTAAAAAATAATTATATTCGAGTATGGATTCATTTGGAAAGGGGTATAAGAAGGGAAGAGGAACCAGTGTTAACACCAGGAATAGGTTTGAAAGGATTTCTTACGAGGAATTGCCGGAAGACGCTGAAAAGCCAGTGAAAACGAAATTCATAGAAATTACGCCGAAGTCGATAGTTAATAAAGTGAACAGTCCTGACGTTGGGATGGATTATTCCATGAATCCGTACCAGGGATGTGAACATGGATGCACCTATTGTTACGCGCGTCCGACGCATGAATATTGGGGGTATAGCGCAGGTGTTGACTTTGAACAAACCATCCTCGTGAAGAAGAATGCACCGGACCTGTTGCGTGAAACCTTTGACAAACGATCCTGGGAAGTAAAGCCGATTGTGCTTTCGGGAAACACGGATTGTTACCAACCAGCAGAGAAGGAATTCGAGATTACCCGGGAATTGTTAAAAGTGTTTTTGGAATATCAGCATCCTGTCGGAATTATCACGAAAAACGCCTTGCTATTGCGGGATTTGGATGTCATTGAACAGCTCTCAAACAAAAGGTTGATTTCCATAAACATCACAATAACCACGCTGGACGAAACATTGCGAAGTAAGCTCGAACCCCGGACATCAACCATTAAAAAACGACTGGAAATGGTTACTCGGCTACGAGCGTTAGAAGTTCCTGTACATGTGATGATGTCTCCTGCAATTCCTGCGTTGAACGATCACGAATTACTTCCAATGGCAAAAGCAGCTAAAGAAGCGGGAGCATCTAGTTTTAGTTCGCACATTGTCCGCTTGATGGGAAGTAACGAAGAATTATTCGAAAGGTGGTTGGAGGTGCATTACCCGGAAAGAGCAGGAAAGGTAATGCAACAGATTCGATCGCTACACAACGGTAGAACAGGATCTTCGGAATTTGGAGTGCGTGGACGAGGTGTAGGAGTACTGGCGGAAAACCTGAGAAATCAAAGAAAATTGGCGATTCGAAAGTACTTTCAGAATCAGAAATCGACGGTTTTGGATACATCGATTTTCCAACGCCCCACGGATCAACTTAGTTTGTTTTAGTCTTGAGAAGAATCGTGTGATATTTTATGAGTTGCAGATATATAGCAGGAAATCGCGGTTCAATTGTTGCGAAAAGCAATAAGTTGTTTATTTTTGCCTTCGCTTTCGCAAAGCTTCTCCTTCAAAGCATTACAACGAAGGGGGGCAGCAAAGCTTCCACATTATCATTAATTTGGTAAAATGGTCCAGTAGCTCAGCTGGATAGAGCATCTGCCTTCTAAGCAGACGGTCTCAGGTTCGAATCCTGACTGGATCACTTTTTAAGCCTCCTTTTCGGGAGGCTTTTTCATTAAACGCCAGCAAACAGCAGTAATTTAAAGGGAAGCAGATATTTTGGTAAGTCAGAATAAAAACAAAGAATATCATTACAATTGATAATTTTTGTCACCTATTCTGTCACCTAATGAAAATCACCACCTTTGAGGTGACAAAATTTGCGTTAAGTGTTGCCACACTTGAAAAGTACGGTTTTGATATGTGTTCAAAGTATTAACCGTAACTATCAAAAAATGCAAAAGTTTAGTATTAAGTGTCACCTCAAAAAAGACAAAGCGAAAAAAGGAATTACACCAATTTACATTCGTATTTACCTGGATGGTAAGAAAACCGAAATCTCGACGGGTCTTTCAATTGACATAAAAAATTGGAATTCTTCCCAGGATAAGGCAAAGAGCAGTTGTAGAAACGCGGATTTGATCAATACCTACTTGAATCGATCTAGCGGAGAAATTGAGCGAATTTTCTTAGAGAAAAGTGCTTTAGGACATGAAGTGACGCTTCGAGAAATCAAAAATACATTCTTGAAAATTGAAGAGTATAAGGAGAAGACAATTATGGATGCCTTTACTTATCAAATTTCAAAACTTGAAGAAAAATGGAAAGCTGATTTAATTCACAAAGCCACTATGTTGAGATATAAAGCCACAAAGACAAAGTTAATTGGCTTTATGAAGCAGCAATACGGTGTAGAAGATTATGGTCTTTCAAAGCTCAGGCTATCTTTCATTACTGAATTTGAGCATTACTTGCTTACAACAGGAGGGCTGCAGCGAAATACCGCGCACAAGAACCTCATCATTTTGAAGAAAGTCATCAAAATCGCCATCCAACTGGATTGGTTGCAAAGTAATCCCTTCCAAGCTTTCCAGTGTTCTTATAAGAACCCAAAGCGAGTAGTGCTAACGCAGGAAGAGCTTCATAGAATTGAAAGTAAGAAGTTCTCAATTCAAAGACTTACCGAAGTACGTGATGTGTTTTTATTCCAATGCTACACGGGGTTTTCCTATACAGACTTGTTTGAATTTGACAGAAATGCAGTTAACATTGGAATTGACCAGGAATATTGGATAACAACGCACAGGAAAAAAACTGGAAATCGGGAGAGCGTACCTTTACTGCCTATTGCCATGAAAATAATCAACCAGTATAAAGGTCACCCTGAATGCATAGCTAAGAATAAACTACTTCCGGTAAATTCCAACCAGCGGTATAATAGCTATTTAAAGGAAATTGCGGACTTATGTGGGATTAATAAGAAAATCACTACTCACATTGCTCGGCACACCTTCGCAACAACCGTAACCCTGGCAAACGGTGTTCCTATCGAAACCGTATCCAAAATGCTGGGACACACGAAACTAGCAACTACTCAAATCTATGCAAAGGTACTTGATCAAAAAGTCAGCGAAGACATGCAACAATTGCGTAAGAAGCTAAGTACAAATACTGAAAATTCTCAAATAGCAGTTCAAAAGTATGGTTAGTCCGTTAGCAGTCGCTACATTTATAATTAATGTATTTATTACACTAAAATAATGTCCGACCAGAGTATTCAGCTTACAACAGATGCCGTCGTCTTTGGATATGATCCAGAGGACGGCATATCTATTCTTTTGGTTCAACGCAAGTATGATCCATTCAAAGGACAATGGGCACTTCCCGGCGGTTTCGTAAAAGAAAATGAGAGTTTGGAAGCAGCAGTTGAACGAGAATTGAAAGAAGAAACAGGAGTGTCTGTAGATTTCCTTGAACAGCTGTACACGTTCGGATTACCAGAAAGAGATCCAAGAGGCAGAATTGTGTCAGTGGCTTATTATGGAATGGTTCGCAAATCTGACTTTCATTTATATGCGGCAACAGATGCCCAGGATGCTCAATGGTTTTCCTGGAATGAATTACCCGAGTTAGGATTTGATCACATAGATATCATTGAAGCGGCAAAAAGACGTCTTAAAGCAAAAGTGACCTACGAACCAATTGGCTTCAATTTATTGGACGAAAAATTCACTTTGTCGGAACTGTTCCATCTCTATGAAAATATTTTGCAGCGAAATATTGACAAACGGAATTTCAACAAAAAAATACTTCAATTAGGTATACTCATAGATCTTAATGAGAAGATAATCAAAGGCAAAGGCAGACCGACTACTCGGTATGTTTTCGACGAAAGGAAATATCAGGAATCCAAGAAGGGAGGAATTAATTTTAGTATTTAGTGTAAAAAATACACAAAATACTTGCGGGTACGATTTGAATCAAATAGATTTGGATCAAAACAAATCAAATGGAGTACCTAAACTTAGACCCGCAATTCGAACCATTCGGTACTGGAATTAATTACAAAGACTTCACTTTCGCTGGTGGAGAGCTTCACATAAGAATCGAAACAGACCTCAAAGAGGTAGATCAAGTAACCATAACGGCACGTCCAAGATCATTCAATGACTTCGGTCTTATATTACTCGCAAGTGATGCTCTAATACGAGCGGGGGTAAAAACACTTCATTTATTCATCCCATATTTTCCTGCAGCACGTCAAGACCGGGTGATGGTTCCAGGAGAACCACTTTCCGTAAAAGTCTATGCCGACCTCATCAACAGTGTAGGATTTGAAAGTGTTACTGTCTTCGATCCACATTCAGATGTTACTCCGGCACTTCTTAATAATGTACGTGCAATTCCAAACTATCCATTTGTAGAGTCATTCTGCGAGAACTATGACGATTACCATTTAATCTCTCCAGACGGTGGTGCACTTAAGAAGGTACACAAACTGGCTCAGGCAATTCAAGCCAACTCTGTGGTTGAATGCAGTAAAGTGAGGGATGTACGTACAGGTAAATTAAAATCATTCACTGCTTACACGGATGACCTCGAAGACAAAACCTGTCTTGTGGTAGATGACATCTGCGATGGTGGAGGAACATTCCTTGGTTTAGCCGACGAATTGAAGGCCAAAAATGCAGGGAAGCTTGTCTTGGTTGTGAGCCATGGTATTTTCAGTAAAGGATTCGAGAGCCTTTTTGAGAAGTATGATGAGATCTATACAACAGATTCGTTTCGTTCATTCAATGAACAAAGATTGAATGTTGTACAGTTGAATCAAAGCCTTTTAAAATGAAAGCACGCACACTAGTCATAGGAGATATACATGGCGGTTTACGTGGTCTAACCCAAGCGCTGGACTTAGCAGAAGTAACAGCACAAGATCATCTGATATTTGTTGGGGACTATGTAGACGGGTGGAGTGAATCAGCTCAAGTGATCGACTTTCTAATCAACTTGAGTAGTGACATAAAATGTACTTTCCTTCGAGGTAATCACGATATCTGGTGTCATGGATGGCTAGAGAAAGGTCAGTTAGATACGACATGGTACAACCACGGTGGAAAAGAAACCATTTTAAGTTATGATGCAGTCCTGGGAGACCAACGCGAGGCACACATTACATTTTTCAGAAACCTTGAAAATTTTGTGATCGATGATAAGAATCGCTTATTCGTTCACGCAGGTTTTACATCTATGAAAGGTCCAAAGCATGAGCATCACGACTCCATGTGTAGCTGGGATCGAACACTATGGGAAATGGCGATCGCTTGCAATCATCTAGGGAAAGAAGACCCTTATTATTCAGAAAGATTGCAGCTGTTCGAAGAAATATATATCGGACATACTCCCACAACCAAACGAAATGTATTCATTCCCTGGCGTCAATCGAACGTATGGAATGTCGATACTGGAGCAGCATTTCGAGGTAAGCTATCCATACTGGATATCGAAACCAAAGAATTTTGGCAAAGCGATCCTCTCTGCCACTTATACCCTAATGAGAAGGGACGGAACAAATGAGAAACTAAACACGCCGAAAGGCCTAAATACACATAATCATGAATACAATGCATCTATCAGATGGATATAAGGTGGATCATAGAAGCCAGTATCCAAACGGAACGCAGCTAGTTTACAGCAACTGGACACCACGAAAAAGTCGTATTCCGGGAATCGACGATGTAGTACTGTTCGGGTTGCAATACTTCGTAAAGCGCTACATCATTGAAGAATTCGACAAAGACTTTTTCGGCAGACCAAAAGATGAGGTAGTAGCTGAGTACAAAAAGAGAATTGGAAACTACCTTGGTCCAGACGCTATCAAATATGATCACGTAGAAGCTCTACACGATTTGGGATACCTTCCGATAGAAATCAAATCACTTCCTGAAGGTAGCATTGTTCCAATGAGAACACCAATGTTTACCATCAAGAATACCATTCCGGAATTCTTTTGGATCACGAACTTCTTGGAAACAATCATTTCTTGTGTGATCTGGATGCCATGTACCAGTGCAACCATCTCTTTGCAGTACAAAAAGCTACTCAATCAATATGCCCGTGAGACAGGTGGCGACATGGAGTTTGTAAACTTCCAGGGGCACGACTTTAGTTTCCGTGGTATGGCAGGATTGGAAGCAGCAATGATGAGTGGTGCAGGACACCTGTTGAACTTCACGGGTACGGATACTATTCCGGCAATTGATTTCCTGGAGAAATACTACAACGCAGACAGTGGAAAGGAAATGATTGGCGTTAGTGTGCCAGCGACCGAACATTCTGTAATGTGTATGGGAACGAAGGACGACGAAATCGGAACATTCCGAAGATTGATCAAAGAAACCTATCCTGCAGGGATCGTGAGTATTGTTTCTGATACCTGGGATTTTTGGAAAGTAGTTACTGAGTACATTCCGGAATTGAAAGAGGAGATTTTAAGCCGTGAAGGAAAAGTAGTAATTCGCCCTGATTCGGGTGATCCAGTGAAAATCATTTGCGGTGATCCAGATGCACCAGAAGGAACGCCAGAGTATAAAGGAGCTGTTGAATGTTTCTGGGAGACTTTTGGCGGCACGACTAGTTCTGAAGGATATAAAATTCTCGACGAGCACATTGGTTTGATCTACGGAGATAGTATAACTTTAGAACGATGTGAAAACATCTGCCGACAACTAAAAGACAAAGGCTTTGCCTCTACAAACGTTGTATTTGGAATCGGTTCTTATACCTACCAGTACGTGACCCGCGACACCTTCGGATTTGCTATGAAAGCAACTTATGGTGAAGTTCGTGGAGAAGGAAGAGAAATCTTTAAAGACCCTAAAACCGATGACGGTACCAAAAAGTCTGCAAAAGGGTTGATCCGCATTGATGGAGAGGACGGACGAGTTACAGGAATGACAGATCAGGTGACTTGGGAAGAAGAAGGGCAAGGAATGCTCGAGACCATTTACAAGGATGGTGAGTTAATCATTGATACCAGCCTGGCAGAAATCCGCGGCCGCGTTAACAGCCAAATCGAAACACTTCAGGAAGCATAAACCTGAACCACATTTATAGCTGGAGGGAAACTCCCTCCGGCTTTTTCTAAAACCTTCAACATGGAATCTTATCAATCGACCGCAGAACGGTTGTTTGAAAGGCTACATCTATTGGAGCAATCCTCAGACGCATCAAACAACCTCGAATATCAGGCTTTTGAACTGACATCTCAGTGCATTCAAGAGCTTCGCTCAAAAGTCATCACTAAAGGCTTTCAATCTAGTGAAGATCAAATTACCTTTTTTCGCTACATCAAACCGAAAGTCATGGGACGACTGATATACCACAAGTTTCGTATTGACTTAAAAGCGAAGCTGCACACTTGTCCTGTTTGTAACGTCTCAAAATTCAAAAAGAAAACCATCAAGCGTCTGCAGAAATCAGAAAAGCAAAACCAGGATTTCATTCATTACCTCAACAGCGGAAAAACCTTCCTCGATTCCGTGTACTTTGTCCAGGTAGCCACATTGGAAAACTTCAACTCTACCAAATTGGAAGCACACTTGGATCCTGAATTCTCATCCCTTTATGATCATGTCATTGCAGACCGAATCGCCAGTGAACACATCGAAAACTACCTCAACGCTGATTCCAAAGTAGAACCGAGCACCACTTCAAACCTCAAATGGACGGATTCCAAAGCAGCGTTGGTGGAGTTAATTTATGCGATTCACCGAACAGGATCTATTAATAATGGTGGTGTTGAGCTCAAGGAGTTATGCCAAGTGTTTGAGAACTCTTTAAATGTTGAGTTAAAAGATATTTACAAAACTTTTCATGAAATTTCACTCCGTAAAAAAGAACGAGTAAAGTACATTAATCAATTGGGAAGGAGCTTAGTTGAATACTTGGATGAATTGGAATTTGACGGTTGAATTTTAATAATTAGTCTTTTGGCACTTCAAATTTAATTCTATCTAATCCATCAAATAAATCGTCATTTATATCGAATAAAGAAGATTTTGATTTAACCCTATTTTTAACTTTATCGAGTGCTTCACAAAGAACCTCAAGATTTCTCGCAACTTCGCGGAATTGCTCAGAAGTAAATGTATGAATTCTAGTTTCATGACCATTTTTGGTTATCTTATTCTTTAGACCTATAGCAATATCTCCACCATCGACGTCGTCATCTATATAATACCCAATTCCCCAAAATGAGTGAATTAAATTATTTCTTAATTCGATAGCATCAGACATCTTCTTGATCAATAGCGTCAAACGATTTCTTGAATCTTTTGATGAACTTAGCTCTTCAGCGTAGTATTCATTTAAAGCACCTTTAATATAATTTAGTAATGGATAGGCAGTAGAGTCATATGTGACAATTTGAACTAATTTGGACTCCTTATCTAGACCTTTACTCCAAAATATTTCTTCCAAAATTTGACTTGCTGAGTAACAAACACCTTCAAAATTGAATGCAAATTCACCAAAAGCTGAAGTAAACTCTTCTGTTCGTTTACCGTATTCACCATCTGTAAGCCCTCCAATCATAGTAACCTTTTTCTTTCACCTAAAGATATTTTTTTCTCACGACTCATGCCTGACTCCTGAATAAATAAAATCAAACCACCACACATTTGTCATCGAACACAGTTTCAAATCGAATGGCAACACAAATTATTACACCCGAGGATTTACAAAGCTTCAAAAGAGATTTACTTTCAGACATCAGCGAACTTCTAGAGGAAAAGGCCTCGGTCTTCGAGCGGAGCCCAGAAGTCAAACCCAAAGAAGAAAAAGCCTGGATCAAATCCCACCAGGTTCAACGCATGCTCGGCATCTCACCCGGCACACTTCAAAACCTCCGCATTAATGGTACCATCCCCTACTCCAAAGTAGGCGGCGTATTGTTCTACAACAAAAAGGACATCGAAAAAATCCTCGAGAACAACATGCGCAATCGAGATCAATCACAAGTTTAACGGAAAGCGCCTAGGGCAAATTGCTTGGGACCCACACGGTGAAATGTGCCAAAATCTTGAACTGTTTGACCGCAGGGAGTTTTTAAGATTTCAGCATTGAGCCGACTGTGGGTAAGCACTTTGTCCAGCGCTAGACCTTTTTGCTTCGTTTTTGGGGCGATGCCAAAAATGAAGTGATCAATCAAATTGACACCTCTCATGCAACAAGTAAACTACATCCGCCAACTCTCCTCCGTGAGCGAAAAATTCATGGAGGATGATCGGCTCTCCCCATGGCATATCAGCATGTATTACGCCCTGTTTCATTTTTGGAACTTATCCAAATTCCGGAACCCGATATCAATTAATAGGGAAGATCTCATGACGGCATCCAAGATCGGATCCAACAACACGTACTCCAAATGTATCAAGGAGCTCAGTAAGTGGGGGTACATCGAATACCAACCCTCAAAGAATCCTATGCGCGGCAGCAAAGTACACATGTACATATTTGATACATGTACTGATACATCTACCGAGACGAGTAGTGATTTATCTCCTGATACATCTATTGAGCATCAACCGATACATCTCTTGCGACCTTCTATAAACAGAGAAAACAATAGAAACAATGAAACTATTAAAACAAACAAACGAGGAAAAACATTCTCCCCTCCAGGACTAGAAGAAGTAAAAGGATTTTTCAAAGAATCCGAATCCACCCACGACGAAGCAGAATCCTTCTTCAACCACTTTCAATCCAACGGATGGTTAGTAGGAGGGAAGGCTAAAATGAAAGACTGGCAAGCCGCCGCCCGAAACTGGATCAAACGCTCAAAGTCCTTCGCAAAAGGAAACGGATGGGATCGTTCATCGAGTGGCTCTGCCTTGAGCCTATCGAAAGGAGCCGAGATGAGCGCACCCAACAACACAAATTACAGCATCCCACTCTAACAAATCGATTCCCCGGTCATCGAGCCCGCTCGTCCTGAGTCTGCCGAAGTGGTCGAGATGCCTGGGGGCTTAGTGGCACAACAAAAAAAGGAAAAGATGAAAGCAACAATTGAATTATCCCCTTACGAAGTTGTAAACGGCATGCGCCACTACAACTTCAAAAACTCATGCCTCTACCTCCAATACCTCGGAAAACAATACTACGGACCCAAATTCCGGTTACACAACGAAGACAAAGAAATCATCTACAAACTCATGATCTACGCCATCCGCGACGAAGAAAACTGCCAAAAACACGGAATCGATCTCTCCAAAGGCATTCTCTTACTTGGTCCAGTTGGCTGCGGTAAAACATCTCTATTCACCCTTTTGCGACACTTCCACTACCGACCACACCTCTATCAAATAAAGTCCACAAGAGAAATAGCCGCTGCCTTTCAAAAGAACGGGCACGAAACTATTCTCAAATACGGCAAGCTACACAAAGCCCTTTGCCTCGATGATCTCGGTGTCGAACGCAACATGAAACACTTCGGAAACGAGTGCAACACAATTGCAGAAATTTTGCTCTATCGCTACGACTTATTCCAACATGAAGGAGTTCTAACACACGCAACAACCAACCTCAACGCAAATCAGCTCGAAGAGCTATATGGCAACCGGGTGAGGTCAAGGCTTAGATCCATGTTTAACTTAATTGCATTTAGCGAAGGTAGCCAAGACAAAAGGCATTAGTTGAAAAAGGGGGGCAACATTATTTCCTGGTGATTTACTTACAACACCGTCTTATGCTTTCTTGACTTGGCAGCGCGTCCGGTACATTATGTTTATGTAAATTTTTAGAAATTAACGACTCGCGATTGTTTGAATTGAATTGTCGGAAAAAGTTTTGTTCCTCGCTTTTGTTGCAAGTGTTAATTATTTGAATATTAAATTGTTATTATGTGTTCTGTATAGTAGTTCGAAATAGTTGTTTCATTCTTAGGGTCAAAATAGGATCATGTCTCTTCGTTTTTGAGTTGTGTATTTTCTGTAAACACGAGGTTTTACGGATAATATAGATTAAAGGAATCAGTTTAATTTAGTCGCGTGCATCTGTTAAAAACCGCTATGCAGATGGAACGAGAAGTTATTGTGCTGAGTAGCTAACCATTTTCAGAGTTGTTTTTGGGATTACTTCTAAGCTCCAATGACAATCTGAAACACTGAAGGACTTATTATGAATTACGAATTATCAAAGCGCGAACAACAAGTGCTCAAATTGCTTCTATCCGGTTATTTGCAGAAGCAAGTTGCTTATGAATTAGGAATTTCCGAAAGTCGGGTCCAGGATGTTAAGAGCATTATCAAAAAAAAATGGGGAGTAAGTTCTGACATCGAGTTTATCCTAACTGCTATTCGAAAAGGGTATTTGCAATTAGAAGATGATACTCAGGTTGCAAGCTCTTCCTATTTCGTCAACAGTTCAGAGGCGTTCCAGGTTCAATACAGTTACACCCGGTCATGTAAGAAAAATGTTCGGATTATCATTGATTGACTTGACGAATAAGGTTCTCCAGGATTAAGAAGCGCGTCAAAGGGGGGGGGCAATTCTCAATTGGCACGAAAGTTTGCCTGGGGTAACTCGCAGATTATCAAGCATGTATGTTGTGACGCGATATTTCTCGTGTTCGCATAAGGAAATCACGTATTGATTCGAAGTAAGCTTTTCAGGATGTTTGTGATGAATCAGTAGTTCTTTGGATTGCTTGATTCATTAACGGACCAAAATATGAAATACGCAGTAATCATACTGGGGCTTCTTGCTGCCTCGTATGCGAATGCGCAAGACCACTTGAAAGACTTCTCACTGAAGCGCTCACTGAAACAAGATGGACTGCATTTGCAATTCATGGTACTCGACGCCGATAAAAAAGGTGTTCGAAATCATCAGCCTGATAAGTTCTATTATTGGACTAAAGCACAACACGTACGCGCAACTCAAGGCGCATCATCAGGATTGCTGTTACACGGACCTTTCGAAGCATTCTACCCAGACAAACAATTAGCGCAGAAAGGGGAGTACCGCAAAGGGCTAAAGCATGGCACATGGAAGTACTGGCACGAGGATGGAACCTTTCTTCGGATAGAGGAATGGCGCAACGGGGTACTTTCAGGTAAACAACAGTTCTTTGATGAGAATGGAAGTCTTGTCAGAACAGAATTAGTTCGTCATGGCGAACGGAAGAAAAGCATAAAGTCTGATAGCGTGATCGTTTGGAAGGCTTTCGATCGCAAAACCATCATTTTAAAAGATTCTATTGGACGAATTTCTGAAGTGCAAAATTTCAAGAATGGAGAATTACACGGAATTCAGAAGTCTTATTCAGAAGGCAATTTGGAAAACAAGCAGCGCTTTAAAAAAGGGGCGATAGTTGAGAAGAAGTCAAAAGAAGCTTCAGAAACTGGTAACGATGAAGAATCAGGAAAGCTGAAGCAGCTCTGGAACAAGCTCTTTGCGAAAAAAGATAAGTCCGAAACAAAGGAAAAGGCGGATAAAGAGAAGGATAAAAAACGATCTAAACGTACAAGAAAGGAGAAAAGTGCAGGAGAAGAGTAAACAGCATATTGTCCCTGCATCCGCCCTCGGATATGCCATTTCATTTCTGCTCCTGGTAGGATTGTTTACTTCTGGCGTGTTATTTATTACCAGCACGCACAAGCGTATAGAAGCACATTTCATTGGACAGGAATACTTGTTGTTCGATAATTATTCGGGAATTCTTTACGGGGCTTCAGCCATGGAAGAGGGGACGTTTCAGTTACTTCATCCAAGCGGTGACACCAGTAAAATTCAGGTGAAGAATTGGGGAATGCTACGAAGTACGGTTGTAACTACCTTCAATAAGAACCGCAATTTTAAAAGAGAAGCACTTACTATTCAGGAGACGGATGCAATTTACCCATGCTTGTACATGCCAGATCAAAAAAGAAAGATTGCGTTGGTCGGTAAAACCCGACTGGAAGGAAAGGTATTTGCTTCTGAACGTGCTTTAACGCGAGGTAACATCCATCGAAAGCCATTAGAATCGGATAAATTGATCTATGGGAAATTATATAAAAGTGAGCGGTACCTTCCCCCGTTGCATCCAATCATAGCGAAAGCCAACTATGATAATCTCTTAAATGATGTTGTAGTGATTGAACAAATTCCGCGAGATAGCACTTTTTCATTCAGTGAGAAAACGACATTGTTTAGAAGTGGTGAGAAAATTGACATTAAGCATCGAATTCAGGGAAATGTTGTCATCAAAAGCCTTCAGGAAATCTTTGTTACTTCAAAAGCCAGTTTGGAGCACGTGATTCTGCTGGCACCGAGAGTCACCTTTGAGAAAGGATTCAAAGGCAAAGTGCAGGTCATTGCTTCCGAACAAATTCTCTGCGAGGAATCTGTTCAGCTTGATTATCCATCGGCGCTGATGCTTTATGAAAAAAAGCCGGGAATTGATCAAAGCAGGATTTCATTACTGGAAGGTTCGCGTGTTCTAGGTGGTATCCTTCTGACTTCTGAAAATCCTAATTTCCGAAAGCCTGTGCGGTTGGAAGTTTTAGATGCCTCTGTCGGTGGTTTGGTCTACAATCAGGGAGAATCAGAGGTGAGAGGAGAGATCATTGGAAGTTTGTACACAAACAAGCTTGTTGCTAATGCGGGAGGCGGTGTATACGGAGGACATCTGATCGATGCATTGATCAGCACCAAGCAATTACCAGAAATGTTTGTTATGCCAAATTGGCTCAAGGATAGCAAAATCACAAAACCCATTTTGATCGCATGTCTTTGAAGAAATACATACCAGCATCCAGTATCGCTGAAGTGGTAATTGCGATTACGGTAATTGCGACATGCATCGGGATTTCATCATTAATTTTTTCCAGATCCTTACGGGTGACTACCGATTTCGAAAGTGTGAAGATGCAAACGGAATTGCAGTCGGACTTATGGAAGCGTATGGTTTTGAGTCAACCAGTTGAAGCACCTGAATTGGTGACAATGGAAAAAGAAGATGATTTGCTCAGTGACTCTGTAAGCGTATTGGTTTTTAAAGGATTGAATGATCGCTTGCTTTGGCAGCAACACTGGTTGAAAAATGAATAGGACAAGTCAACATAGCATTTCTGCCTTCACCATTTTTGAAGTGACCGTAGTTCTGGCGATTATGAGTATAGTCGTTTCAATGGTGGCGTTTTCCGTACAACGCCTGTTTCATCAAATGCAAGTCACAGAAGAAATTCATGCCGAACTTAATAACTTCTACAAGGTTCGAAGTATGCTCTGGTATGACTGCGCTACTGCAGATTCAATCGTATTTCAAGAACAACGGTTTCTGGCATATTCTGATGGGAATCCTGTGTTGTATCACGTTGATGAAGATGTGCTGTATCGAAACCAATCAGGTGTAGATCAAGAACTGAATATTGAGATTCGAAGTATAGAGAAACAAGAGGTTGAACAGGGTTCAGAGATAGTACTATCCTTCGATTGGAAAGGTGAACCTTTGGAGTGGCGTTTCTTCAATCGTCCAGATGTAGCTGATGGTATTAACCAATATTTTGACGAGAGATGACCGAAGAAAAAAAGAACATATTTCAGCGGGAAATCTCTCTTGGGAAAGCTTTTAAAGACAAATCGAAAGAGGAGTTTTACAAAGAGTTCTCTTCATTGATGGACAGCGGGATTGACATTCAGCGTACCATGCAAATCCTCATTGAAGAGCAGAAATCAAAGCGTATCAAGCCTATTTTGGAAGGCATTGCTGAGCGATTGGTTTTGGGAAGTTCTTTGGCAGAGGCGCTTGAATCTTCCGGACATTTTACCTCCTACGAATTTCAAAGTATTCGCATTGGAGAAGAAACCGGACGATTGCCAAAAATTCTGAAGCATCTCGCAGATTATTATACGGAAAAGGTAAAACTCCGTCGTCAATTAGTAAGCGTTTTTACATATCCTGCCTTTGTCATTTTAATAACCATAGGAGTACTCTATTTCATGCTGAATAGCGTGGTACCTATGTTTGAGGATGTCTTCGCTCAATTCGGACAGGAGTTACCCTACCTCACAAAAAAGATCATCGCACTGTCTCAGAACTTCAGCACGTTCATGATGTATTTCCTAGGCGGACTTACTTTAATAATTGTCTATTGCTATACCCAACGTAAAGAGGATTGGTTCAGGGATCTTTCTTCAAAAATTGTGTTGCGAATGCCAGTTTTCGGAGTCCTCATGCGAAAGATTTACCTCGCCCGAACATGTCAAAGTTTGTCCCTTCTTCTGTCTTCCAGAACTCCTCTGGTGACATCACTGGATCTTGTGCGCGAAATGATTGGGTTTTATCCGGTAGAAAAAGCGCTATCTGAAGTACGCCTGGACATTATGAAAGGGGAGTCATTGCACTCTGGTTTGGCACGTTATTCCATTTTCGATCAACGATTGATTTCCTTAACCAAAATCGCGGAAGAAACGAATCAATTGGACACAACTTTCGAACGTCTGTCTGGACAGTATCAGGAAGATATAGAATTCAGAACAAAATTGATAGGGACGATTATCGAGCCCTTGATAATTATACTAATTGGAGGAATCGTAGGAGTCATCATGGTGTCCATGTACCTCCCAATGTTTAACCTCAGTAATGTTATTCAGTAATGAGAAAATTTAAGATAAAATGCATTAGAACGGACATCGAGCCTGTCGAGATGGAAGTTGTTTCACAGCCTGAATTGAAAAAAGGCTTCATCAAAGCATTCTCTCTCGCAGAAATCCTAATCGTACTGGCAATTATGGGGATTCTCATCATGTTGGTGGTCCCGAACAATGCGGGAGTCGCCACACGATCCAAGAGTCTGGAAGCGCAGCAGGAATTGAAAATGATTCATACGCTGCAGGAGGCGTATCGCATGCAATATTCCAAATACTCAATGGATTTAACGCAATTGAATTACATACCGCACAAACTGGTCACTGCCGGTGGAACGGCAAATTATGAAATTACTGTTCTTGAGGCAAGTACAACCGGGTACAAGGCAAAAGCCGAGGCCGTAGTGGACTTCAATGGTGATGGGAAAAAGAACATTTGGGAAATAGACCAGGGCGGCGTGGTCAAAGAAATTCAACCGGATTAAAAAAGAAAAATTAAAGGGCATCTCGACTCCGCTCGATGTCCTTGAAATGAAAAAGGAATAAGAAGTTCATTGAGCGTAGCCGAAATGATCTTCTACTGAAAAAATGATTTACATACTCTACATATTATTTGGTATTACCCTGTTTCAGGACGTGAAGTATCGAGGAGTTCACTGGTCCGTTTTCCTCTTATTGCTAGCAAGTGCAGCGATTTATGGGAGTGGACTAGCTTGGCAAGATGTCGGATTCAATCTGCTGTTCCTTGCTGGACTTATGTCTGCTCTTACGTTGTATCTGTCCTTGAAACAGGGCCATATTGTGAATATCACCGAAGGCTATTTCAGCTGGGGTGATATTCTTTTTCTAATAGTGCTTACGCCCTTATTTGAATGGCGCATGTATATGCTTGTTTTTGTCTTTGGGACGATAGGTGTGTTGTTGCTTCACTTAATAGCGCACTTGGTTAAACCACAGAAAACAGTGCCTTATGCAGGATATATGGCTGCAATTGTGGGCATCATATTATTCTTTCAACCTCAAGTGGAAGCTTACTTAAATTCAGTCGTATGGCAATAGTGGAAGAGATCCATATCGCACCTGAGATTCAGCAAATCATTCCATCTGATATTGCGTGGCATTATCGTGTGGTGCCGCATTCACGTATTGAAGATGAGGTTGTTTTTTACATTGATGAAGATAGCAACAGCCAACTTGTGAAGGAAGAATTGAACGCATTACTGGGTGTCGAAATTCAAACAAATCCTTTACCAACAAGTGATATCCAACGATTACTAGGAAGATACTACAGAAACACCAATGCTGAAAATGACAAGATTTCCTTTGATGCAAATACCGATTTCGTGGATCGGATAATTCAAGAAGCGAATCGATTGGGGAGTAGTGATATTCATATCGAAATATTCGAAGAAAAAGCGCGGGTACGAATTCGAATTGATGGAAATCTGATTGAGCGTTATGCCATTGATCGAGCCGATTATCCAGAGTTAGTGAACAAGATTAAAATCCGTTCCAACCTTGATATTTCAGAAAAACGATTGCCACAAGATGGAAGGATTCAGTATCAGGATTTCGACATTCGTGTATCCATCCTTCCAACTCTTCACGGGGAAAAAATCGTGATGCGTATTCTGGGACATGATGCATCGTCTATCTGCATCGATAATCTTGGATTTACCGAACAGGACAAATCGCATTACCTCGAAGGAATAAAAAAAACAAACGGAATCATTTTGATCTCTGGTCCAACGGGTTCAGGGAAAACAACAACACTATACGCGACTCTGAAATTGCTGAACGATGAGAAGCGGAACATTATGACAGTGGAGGATCCTGTTGAGTACACATTGAAAGGAATCAACCAGGTGCAATTGAAAGAGTCCATTGGATTGACATTCCAGAGTGCCTTACGATCTTTCTTACGCCAGGATCCGGATGTGATCATGCTTGGAGAGATTCGTGATGGAGAAACAGCTCAAATGGCTATTCGAGCAGCCTTAACCGGACACTTGGTATTATCTACCATTCACACCAATTCAGCGTGGGGAACTATCTCGAGACTGATCGATATGGGAGTTCCATCATTCTTGCTGGCAAATACAATTTCAACGTCTGTGGCACAGCGTCTGGTTCGAAAACTTTGCACTCATTGTTCGGTAGAAAAGCCGTTGGAAGACAAGGATTGGTCCTACACAATTCCCTTTGACAAACCGGAAAAACATACCGCTCCAGTTGGGTGCGACAAATGCCATTATACAGGCTATAAAGGGCGTGTGGCCTTGTACGAAATCATTCCAATCGATCAGGAATTGGCGATTAGTATCAAGCAAAATGATCATGATGTTACAGCGAAGTTGAAAGATCGAAATATTCAATCGCTTTCGACAAGAGCTTACCAAATATTCACTGAAGGAAAAACCTCTCTGGAAGAAGTATACCCTTTACTAACAGGATTTTGATGAAACGTTTACATTACATATTATCGGTACTTTTTGTAATAGCAACCTTCGGTTTGTTTGCGCAGAATTATTCCGAGGAAAGCTTACGTACTCAGTTGGATACGATGGCAGTTTCTCACCCAGGATTGAACAATGAGGTGCAGCTCAATGTAAGCAGCCTGCCATTGTCAGAATTGGTGAATTCAATTGCGTTTGAAAACAATTTGAACATCAGTGTTGATCCGAATATCAATCAACTGATTTCGTATAATTTCTATGATGCAACAGTCAAGGATGTATTGGTATTTCTCTACTTAAATTTTGAAGTCGAATATGATTTTGTTGGAAGCATTATCTCGATTGAAATAAGAGTAAAAAAAGAAGAGCCCAAAATCATTGAGCCTCCGAAGCCCATCGACGTTAAATACAATACTGCGAACAAGTTTTTGTCCTTAAACCTAAAAAATGACACACTCTGGAAAGTAACAGAAGTCATTACGCAGCAATCGGGAATCAACTTTGTGGTAGATCCGGAGGTGAGAGATCAGGCTGTCAACGCTTATTTACTGAATCGACCAAGTGAGAAGGTGCTGGATATGTTTGCTAAATCGAACAACCTAATGCTCATTGAGGAGGAAGGTTATTTCCGTCTGGCCAAAAGCGATCAACCCAATAAAAACACCTCTGGTGGAAATCAGGGTGGAAATACTTCATATAAACCAAATTCAAAAAATGGAGATTTCATTTTGACAACGAATGATGTTGGAACCATTGATGTGTTTGCCAGAAATGTTGATTTAAGTGCTTTGGTTCAGGCTGCCGCAGAAGAAACAGGAGTGCACTATGTTTTGTATTCGAACCTGAAAGGAAAAGTCAATTTAGATGTGGAAGATGTGCGGTTTGATGAATTGATCAATACCGTTTTTGAAGGTGCTCCTTATAGCCTTAAGGTGCAGGATGATATTTACATAATGGGAGAATCGAATAGTGGGACTTTGAGAACAACGCAGCTCATCCGACTGGAGAACAGAACGATCGAATCCGTTCAAAAGGCGATTCCTGCTGATTTAATGACCGGGGTAGGAGTGAAGGAGTTCGAGGAGCTGAACGGACTTATAGTTACCGGAACAGAGGATCAGATTTCCGTGCTCGCAGATTTCATCTCTCAAATAGATGTGGTGGTTCCAATGGTTCAAATTGACGTCATGCTAATAACCACTGAGAAATCTGCTTCTGTTAAAACAGGTATAAACGCAGGGATTTCAGATACTCCGGTAGAAACGAATGGTACGGTCTTTCCTGCTCCGAATATGACATTGGGTTCAGAATCAATCAACAATATTTTGAATGCTGTATCTGGTTTTGGACTAGTAAACCTGGGACAGGTAACGGAGAACTTTTACGTGACACTTGATGCCATGGAGTCAAACAATATGCTTGATATCCAAAGCACACCGAAAATATCAACGCTGAATGGTCATGAAGCAACGATTTCAATTGGGCGAACAACATACTATGAGCAAGTTCAGGTGAATGTCCAAACTTCCGTAACGCAACAAGGAGTAGTGCAATCACGCCAGTGGCAATCCATTGATGCGAATTTGTCTGTGACTATCAAACCGTTTGTAAGTGCGGACGAACACGTAACATTAACAATTACGGTAGAACAAGATGATTTTGACGGATTCATTGCTGAAGGTGCTCCACCAAATATCGCTACGCAGACTTTCGAATCAATGGTTCGTGTGAAAAACGGAGAAATGATCTTGCTCGGAGGTTTGGAAGACAAACGAAAGAATGATTCTGGTTCCGGAGTCCCTTTCTTATCGCGTATACCTGGGTTAAAATGGCTTTTCAGTAGCAGGTCCAAGAGTAAAGAGAAATCGAAGTTGCATGTATTAATTCGACCGGTGGTAACGTACTAATGAAGTGGTACAAGAACATATGGTCCCCTAAATCAATCATCGTAATCTTCGCTCAATCAAAGGATGGTGAGATGGAGTTTACGGCACAATCGGCAGGGAGAAGCAACAAAGAATTTGGATTGTTTGATGATCTGGAATCCTTAGTGAAATCTGTGGGAAAATCCCGTGCGTACCACATTCATGTTCAAGGTCAGGGAGTCATAACAAGAAGAGTAGAATCATTGCCTAACTACAAGGAGCAGTTGGTAATCGGAGGAAACTCAAATGAATTCTACTTTACGTCATTTAACGATGAAATTTCGATTGCTGCGTCCTTCGTGCGGCGTGCCGTGCTTGAGGAAGTCTTAGCGCTTTTTGAAGAGAATAAATGGCACTTACTGGGCATAAGTTGTGGTGAAGTTCCCTTATGTGCAACTGATGAAAACGGGAGTTTCCATGGTGAGCAGCGCATTGTATTGAAAGATGGAAAAATTGCAACGCTTGAAAGAAATTCAGGAGAACCAAGATCAAAATATCGTGATGAGATCGCCAGGGCAATTATCGGTAATTATGAAAGAAATGAAGAAGCGCCCTTGCAATTAGAACTCCAAGATAAGACCGTTGAAAATTTCAAAGAATTCACGCAGTTCAAGGTGCTGGGATTGAGTTTATTGATGGGACTGCTGCTGTCGCTTCTTGGTAATTACTTCTACCAGAATCATTTGAATCAAACCATTGCTGATCTTGAAATGGAACTCACTTTGAGTAATGAAAATTTATCCCTTCTGGATCGCCTGGAACAGGAAAAATCAAGAAAAGAACAGCTTGTTGCCAATGCAGGAGTAACGTCACCAAAGTTCCTGTCTTTCTATCTGGATGAAATTGGTACTACGGTTCCCGAAACAATCGATCTGCAGGAATTGTACTTGTTCCCGCTGGATGGAAAATTGAAGAACAAGCAGAAAGTCTCAATCCTATCGGATCGGATTGTTATTCATGGAACAAGCCCCGACAATGTAACACTAGACGACTGGATTGAATATATGGATCGCTTCGAATGGGTAAAGGCGATAGAGTTATTGCATTACGGAAAAGTATCGGAAAAGCAGGCGGAGTTTAAACTTGAAATCTCGTTAGTAACATGACTTTTTTTGACGGATATAGCTATAAAGTAAAGAACCGGGCGATGATCGTACTGGCTGTTTTGCTCGTTGCTGTGGCTTATAAAAGAGCTTTCAGTGTTACCATCGACACCAGGGGATATCGTAGTGAATTAGAGCAGAAATTGGTTCGGGCTGAAAGTGCTGAACAGGATATCCGACGGAAACAGTTTGAGATTGCTCAGTTGAACCGCTATCTCGGCGAGGAAAACAATACAGTTGAAAAAGTGCAGCAGGCATTCTTGAATTTCTTCGCAGAAAACGCCGAAGATGTTCTCGTGCATCAAATTGATGAAGTGCTCAATTTCAAGCATCCTGATTTTGCCATTAACACCCATTGCATAGTTCTTAAAGGCGGGTTTTTGGAAACTTTAAAATTTCTCTACGCTTTGGAGAAGGACTTCGCGTTGGCCAAGATTCTCAATGTTTCCTTCGAGTTTCGAAAAGGGAACAATCAAGAGGATCCAGCGCTCTATACCACATTATTAATTCAAAACTATTTACGATGAAATATCTGATTGTACTAATCGCATGTTCAGCACTACTTTTTGGTTGCGAGAAGATCATAGCTGAAGACATTACAGGAAAAACTCCCGTATTGATTCTACCTTCTAACGGAAGTCAACTTTCGGATTCACAGGTACAGTTCAAATGGGAAGAAATGCAAGGAGCCTCGAAGTACCATTTGATGGTTGTTACCCCAAGTTTCGCTAGTCCACAACAGTACGTATTGGATACAATTGTCACAGGAACAGAATTTTCAGCAACACTTGATTCTAATTCGTATGAATTGAAGTTGGTAGCATTGAATGGTGGTTATCGTTCGGATACGCTTGGTCCCATCCCATTTTCGGTAGACCTATCCGGGGGATCGAATAGTGTAACCTTGTTGAGTCCATTGGACGGATCCGCAGGGAATGCCAATTTCGCAGGGGCGTTTACCTGGCAATCGGTCAACGGAGCAACCAGTTATGAGTTTGCGTTAAAAGAAGGTACAGACTTTACCATTGGTACACTCGTCGACTTCGACAACAACATTGTAACCAATAGTACAACTTCTCCGGTGACGTTAACCGAAGGGCAATACATTTGGGGAGTTAAAGCTTATTTTGGTAGCGGAGAGACGGCATATAGTACACACACTTTTGTAATAGATACGACTGCTCCCAATCAGGCACTTCTTGGACTGCCTTCGAATGGAAGCACACAATCTTCTGGTTCGGTAACGTTCGATTGGAACAATGGAACAGATGGTGGAATAATTCAAACCGCAGTGACTTCAAGGCTGGAAATAGCAAACAATACTGGTTTCACAAATGCGATTCAGGTAGATGTGGTAGGAGAGACCCACAATGAAACAATCACTACAGCAGACACTTACTATTGGCGTGTGATTAACATTGATGCCGCCGGGAATGAATCCATTGCTTCTGAAGTATTTAGTCTTACGATCAACTAAGAATGAAAAGCAAGGCGCTTACATACGTAATGTTAATTGTGGTTGGTATCATTTGGTATCAGGTATTCTTCCGTGTAAAAAATAATCTGATGGGTGATGATACAGAGGTGCCCAAACCGAATCAGGCAAATATCTCAGTGAATGCAATTGCACGAGATACGGTAGAACTAAACGTTGACTACCGAGATCCATTCCACTACGATAAAGTGGTTAAAGGTGTATCATTAGTTTCAGATGCTCAATTGGCTCAAACGACTCCCAAACCAATCAAACCGAGAAAGAGGAAGCCTCAATTTGTATGGCCCAAAGTTTCCTATCATGGCTTAATCCGCAATAGAAGTTCGAAACATCCTTTGGCACTTGTCCGTGTAGATGGACTGGTTTACAACCTCAGAAAAGGGGAGGAGATCTTCAATGGGATTATTGTCAAGGATATTTCAACGGATCAGGTTGTTTTGAGGAGTGGGAGGAATGAAGCCAGTTTCATGCTGAAAGATTGATCTGGAAAAGTCATGTGATCTTTTATGTTTAGTGTAATATAAAGAACAACAGGTGTTTATCTGTTTACTGAAATAATGGGCACGAGATTTATCGCATCTGATTCTGGATTTCTCGTATTGATACCTCTTCTACCTCATCCTACTTTTGAGCAGTACAAAATTGTACAACAACTATAATTAAACACTGAATAAAGATGACCACTATGTTTTCTGGACTGGGCAAAATGGCCTCAAATCGTGTCTTATTGTTTTTTGGAATGTTGCTTATAGGGAGCGGTGCGTATGCGCAGTTAGATTCCGTTTCAGTTTCGCTATCATTCACTCAGGAAGTGTCCCTGGACTCGACTCAAACGAATGATTCAACTGACATCCTTAATGTCGAAGTATACCTTGATGATATTGATTTTTTAGGAGAAGTACTTGTCACAGTATACGACCTTCCCTCAGGTCAGCCATTAGCACAGATCAAGAGCACTAAAGCCGAATTAATCAGTCTAAATGCGATTTCAGGTTTCGTAGCAACTATAGAGTTCGCTGGGTTCCCTCCGATTACAGGGAGCTATAAGGTTGATGTGCTCGCCAGAAATTTTCAGGGAGGTAATCTACCTATAGTTTCGGAGACCTATTAAAAGCAGTTCGCCATGAATAGAAAAATAAGAAACCTCTTAACAATGGTGTGTATTTGTGCACCTTTTGTTGCATTCAATCAAATTCTGGATAGCTTAATCGCAACTGCAGACCAGGATACTTATGTAGATTCGAGGTATCCGACCTCAAGTTATGAGAATCTTGACACCATGAAGTCAGGAACTAATGTGGTGACAGGTAAGTTTGGAAGTAACATTTACTATCAGAGAGTATTCGTACAGTTCGATATTAGTTCTATTCCTTCTAACGCTATTATTTATTCAGCCGACCTTCTGTTAACCAGGGCTAATGGGATTACAGCTAATTTTGATTGGAAGGCAAAGCTTGTTGAAACTGAATGGAGTGAGAACATCACGTTGAATACTCAACCGACTATTTCCAACTTAACGGATAATGTTTCAACTGTTGCAGCAACGACAAATAGTGTCCAGACTATAGATGTCAAAGACATGGTACAGCGTATGGTGTATGGTGCTGCCGACAATTATGGTTGGTCCGTTCAGGTTGATGATGAGAATTATTCGGGATATTCGGGAACCTGGTTTTACACGAGTGAATATAGTTCTAATGATGATCGACCAAAATTAAAAGTAAAATATTATATCCCTCTTGCTGTTTCTAACGTGGATATTACTCATGAATCTGGAGTTTCCACTCAAGATGCTGTTATTTCTTATTCCCTGACCAATGGATGTTCATCTACATATACCTACAAATGGATAAATTCCAGCGGGACGCAGATCTCTACAAATGACTCATTAATAAACGTTTCTTATGGATGGTACGGACTAGAAGTCACTGGTGTGCAGTGTGGAGAGAAAATGTATCAAGGATTCCTTGTAGGACGTGAATGCGACGAAGTTACGATAACTTATGACGCTACTCCGAATTATACACAGAATGTGTATGTCTGGGATCGGACTCAAGGAGGAATCGATTACAGCGATTGGAACTGGAGTAATATGTATTATTTCCGCACAGACAATAAAGACCATGATACTTATTGGTCAGATATCAAGAGCTATATTGAATTCAATACCTGGATGGATGCAGATTTCGAGGTGAATCAAGCAGATATTCTTTTTGAAGGTTGGACGCATGTTGGAAACGGAAGTTCAAATCCTGCTGAGTTTGTAGAAGTCACTGAGTCTTGGAATGAAGATGTTATTACGTGGAATTCAACGCCAACAGACGGAGGGACAGCCGGAGCATCTATTCCGAGCACAACTTCTTCCACGTCAGATATGACGGTGGACATGACTACTTTTTGGGACGATTGGAAATTAGACAATTCTACAAACCATGGAGTAGTATTCCAATTAGAGGATTTTGATGATGATGTTGATACAAGACATGTATATCATTCTCCAAATACATCCACTACTTCTTTGAGACCAGAATGGACGTTTGAGCTGTCTTTGGTACGAAGTAACAACCCAATTTTTTGTGGTGGAGCCGAAGATCATCCATACAATGAATTAAAAAAACAATTGGATGGAGGCTATGGTGAAAGCTATGATGATACACTGAATTTCGCATTGAACGAAGCCTATGGGGTTGATACACTCCAATATCTGGAGATGACTATATACGATGATGATCATGAGGTTCTCGCAACATGTAATGCTTCTGGAACCACTACGGGAGGAGCCCCTGCTTTAATTCATCTTTTCGATGATAACAGATATGTCATGAACCTAAGTGGAATTACCGCTTTGGTGAATGGGCAATTCTATGTCCTGGAAGTGAAAAATGCCAAAGAAGATCGCTTCTACCTCAAATTTAAACACAACGAATAAACGCACTATTATGAGCCTATTTCATAAGAAAGAAGGATTGCGCAAAGCAATCAGTGTTTTAACGCTTTATGCAGTATTCATTCAGCAAATTATTCCTTACGGATGGTCAGCGAATAATGCTACTAGCTATTCTTACTCACGTTCTTTTTCAAAAGCGAAAACGAGCGAAAAGATTGATCGCATGGTATTATCAGGTGATTCCAAATCCAACAATCTGGAGAGCATTCGCGAAGTTGTAGAAACTGAAGAAGTTCAAGAAGTGCTTACGCAAGTAATGGTGGCTTCAAGCGGTGGTGGACAAGCAGAATCATCCGGATTCTCATTAGGATCTACAGATGGAATGGTGAACAAATTCACTGGTGACTTTAGTTACTCCATTCCTTTGATGGATGTGGAAGGGTATCCAATTGTAATAGCATACAATTCTAATGTTGGAATGAATTCTGAAGCTTCCTGGGTAGGACTTGGCTGGGATTTAAGCGTAGGTGCCGTTTCCCGTGAAATGCGTGGTATTCCTGATGAGTTTAATGGAGAGCAGGTGATTGAGAAGGAGTTTAATCAGCTAACAAGTCAGACCAATGGATACAAACAGGGAGGCTTTCTTATGGGAGGATATAAGATTGGTTTGTCCGATAACATTTTTCTATCACCTCAACTACAATTGACTACACTTTTTGGTGAGTACTACAGTTCTTATCTAGGATATGCTCGTACGTTCGATTTTAGATTGCAAGGAACCTTTTCACTAACAAACGAAGATGAAACGTGGAGCGTTGCACCAACCGCAGGCTTTGGATACTCACGTGACTCTAAAAATGGAATTGGAACAAGTTCTAATATTGGACTCTCAATAGGTGGTAAGAGCGAAGGTTTTCAAGGTGGACTAGGTTCAACTTTTTCTAAATCATTTAATTCAAGAGTCGGGCTAACGTCAAAATCAATATCAACGGATTTGTCGTTTGGTTATTCCTCGTATGGAAAAGACAATAAGTATTTTTTAAATACCTCCCCTGGAGGTAGTCTAAGTGGAAGTTTACAATATGGAACACGTACTTTTACTCCGTCAGTTGTCTACCGTTCAACAACCACTGGTAATCAGGTTTCAGCGAATGGTTCATTTACATATGAATTTGGAAGTGGATGGTTTGCCGGTTTTGGTTCAATTGGTCAAACTTCACAGTTGACAAATCAGGTACAGTTAAAAAATGATAAGATTTACCAACCTGCATTTGGGTATTTTCATAGTGCTAAGAGAAAGTACAAGAATTCCGATCCCGTCAATGCCTCGTATCCAATTATGGATTTCAATCGTGGTTCGCGTAATGAGTATTCAGAGGAAATGGTCTACCTGGATCATTCAATTCAGACTTATGACTTGTTTCGAATAAATACAGCGGGTTTTAACGCAACGGTTCGTGGAAGAAGGACCGATATTGGTACATATTATGATGCCGATGTTCAATCTGACACAGATATTAATTCTCATTCTGTCAGACTTGGTATTGTGCAAAAAGAAACAGGACCTAAATTTAGAGTTGGTTATTCTTTCGGTGAAAATTTAGGGAATGCAGAATCAGGAAACTTTGAGGAATACTCGGCCGGACAAATCAATATTCTGGAGTTTGATGGCGAAAATATGTTGAATACCGACGAATTCGACCGCACTGTATATTTCAAAAGTGTCTCTGAAATGACTCCAGAGGATCAGGATGCATTAAATTACCTTGGAGGAGAGCAGGCAACACGCTTTGCAGTGAATGCCAATAATAGTGATAAGACAATTGACATAACTTCAGTTTTGAAGTCGAATTCGTCTAATCTTGGCGGTAAATCTGGGAATACAGCCAATGGAATGACAAATGATATTGTTCGTTCAACGTATATTAAACCAATTACTGTTGCAGACTATACTGTTTCGTCACCTAGTTACGCTTCTTATGATCAAAATGATTTTGATTATGGGAATAACTCGACAAGTATAACGCGTAATTCTGGACACCGTGAGGATAATCACATATCAGGTATTGAAACGATAGATAATAACGGTACACGTTACGTATTTGGTATTCCAGCATATAACCTGAGTTCAGTGCAGTGTATGTTTGCGGTGGATCCAGCTTCAAATACTGTTGACAATACTACAGGACTAGTTTCGTACACGACTACTGATGCTTCTGTGAGCAATAGCAAAGGGCGATCTCATTTGTTTGATAGAACAACTGTCCCAGATTATGCGCATTCATTCTTGTTAACGGAAATGCTCTCTTCCAACTATTCGGATGTAACTGGAAATGGACCGACAACAGACGATGTTGGAACATGGTACAAATTCAATTATTCCAAAATCTACGGAGCTGAAGCTGGAGATACTACGTATAAGTGGCGTTATCCGGTTGCAGGTGGATCTGGAGGGTTGGAAGCATTTTACGACCCGGGGGCTTTAGGCAGTGACTTGGACGATAAGGCTAATTATTCCTACGGGGAAAAGGAGATTTGGTACGTACATACAGTTGAAAGTAAGAATATGATTGCTGAGTTCCACCTTGGGAATCGAAAAGATGCATACGGAGTAAAGGATCAAAGAGGTGAACTGGATACCGATGTTGAGCTAAAGTACTTAGACAAAATTGTTTTATATAATCGTTCTGAGCGCATTAATAATCCGAATGCGGAACCGATCCAAACGGTAGAGTTTGAATATGATTATTCACTTTGTAAGAATGCTCCGGCTAATTCAGAAACCTATGGTGGAACCTATGCAAACTCGGGAAAACTTACGCTTAAAGCAATTCGCGTATATGCAGGTTCATCAGAAGAGATGGCCTTGAGTTCTTATGAATTCACTTACAGTGAAGTCAATCCTGATTTCAACTATGCTGATATTGATGGATGGGGGAACTATAAGCACAACGATACCAGTCGTCCAAATGCTCAGTTTCCTTATGCCAGTCAGAGTCAAGCCGCTGCTGATTCTTCTGCACAAGCCTGGAGATTGACCTCTATTTTAAATCCTGCTGGTGGTAAAACCGATATTTCTTATGAAGCAGATTCGTACGGTTTCGTGCAGGATCAGGCTGCTATGCAACATTTTGATATTCACGGAATGACCAATGTTATTCAATTGTTAGATATTATCGATGGAGGAAATGGTGAATACACTGGTCAGAATACATCCATGCTATATAACATAACAATTACAGACTCTCAGTTGACCTCAATGGGGGGGAGCAGTTTTAAGGATGATATTCTGAATGAGAATAGACCTCATAAAACCTACACAGATGAATTTGGTCGTTACAGTGTAAACAAGAATAAAGACAGAGTTCGAGTACCGAATAATGTAATTATCTTCCCATTGGAAGATGAATATTCGAATACTTTGGACTGGGAAGAAGCCTCTCAAAAGGTTGAAGATGAGTACTTCAAGCAGTTTGATAATTTCGGCACCATTATAACTGGGGCAGTTAATCCAAAACGTCCGTTGTATTTCAAAATACACTCGGAAATTGACAAATCTGGAACGGTTGAAGATTACGTTCCATTCTTCGCTCAAATTGCAAGCAACTACAACGACTTTTTCAATAACGAACCTACATTCGAGGATGATGTACGTGCGATAGGTGTGATGCCAAATCAAACAGGTCAGAATTATAAGTATGGGTATGTTGTACTAGAGCCTTCTTATGTGGGAGAGAATATGAAGAAAAGTGAAATCCCCGCAGAAGATCGAATTCAGGCACATCCACTTCAGAAAGCAGTATTAGAATACGCTCGAATGAACCTTCCTGATGTTCTATATGGTGCATGTAATGGATGTTCTGGAGATGTCTCAATTGATCAAGGTGTTGTCTCTGGCAAAAAAGATGTTAATCGTATCATGATAGAGCAAGGTTTTGCTTCCTACTTGATCGCCGACATGTCAACAATTAGATTAACGTCCCCTGATAGTACAAAATTTGGTGGGAATGGTCGAGTTAAAGAGATTGTTTATCATGATAACTGGAACGCCATTTCCGGTGAATACGCGAGTTCATATAAATGGAAGTACGAGTACGGAAAAAGATCAAGTACAACAGGTGTAGTTAGTAATTCACCCGCTGGTATTCGAGACGAAAGCGCTCTATATTATTGGATGACATATAAAAATGTAAAGGAAAAGTTTCCTGATGAATCTAAATTCATGCCTTTGCCTTTGGCTAATCTAGTGTATCCTACACCGAATGTTGGATACGAATCTGTTCAGGTAGAGTTTGATGGTTTGAGAGATAGAGGATATTCCGAAACAAATTATCACACTTCAAAGGAACACCCAACCATATTTAAAGCAACAACCTTAGATAAAACTCAAAGGGTTAGCAAAGGTCCCTCAATATTCGGTTTTTCCACAGACTTAATTGGTATGTCACAAGGGTTTGTAGTAATTACGAATGATTATCACGGTAAGATGAAAAGTGCCGTTACTTACGATGGATTGGGGAATAAACAAGCACAATCCATATATGAATACTATGGTCTCGGGGAGTCTGTAAAAATGATTGATCGAGAAGGTAATGTGGTCGAAGAAAATATTGCTATGGAATACGATATTCATGCCGATGCAAATTATGCAAGTAGCTTGAATGCAACGTATTCAATTGGGGCAAATTTGACCTTTGGATTTGTACCTGTACCTTCTTTCTGGATTTCTCCTGTAATTACTGCAGGAGAAACATACGAAGGATTCTGGTCGAACACATTAGTCAAACACATCAACAAAAGTGCTGTGGTTCGCAATATCCAGTCCTGGAACATGCAATCAGTAAACAATGCTCGGAACTTGGCATTTGATCGAGAAACGGGTAATGTAATTGTCTCAAGCTTACAAGATGAGTTCGATGATACTTTGTATTCATTTGCTTATCCAGCGCATTGGTACTATGATCAATGTCGAAGTGTGAGCGAAGTAGACGGTTTCAGTGCAACTGGAGATGTTTCTTCCAATCAATTGGAGATCACATCTGTTGACATTGGAGACTACTTTGTTAATGGGGACTATATCTCAGTGAGTAATGGAACCACTACTGATTACGCTTATATACTATTTATTGACGGTACAGATGCCACGTTGATTAATACCAACGGAAATACATATAACGGTGTTTCAGGAAGTGGTTTAACCATAACTATTCTTGAGTCTGGAAGAGACAATGTTCTTGGAGCAACCATGCAAAGCGCTGTCACCAAGAAAAAACCAGACTTATCAGTTGGAACATTCTCTTTCCCAACGGAAGAGGTGATTTCCATGAGTGCGATGACGCTGAAAGACCGTGACAATTTAAAATGTCGAGGTGGAGAAGGTGGTTCTGGCGGAACGGAATACATTCTGGGTAATGTCTTGAATCCTTATCCTCCGGGAATCAAAGGGAAATTGATTGGCGAGGCGCAATATGCATATCAGTCACCTCGAATTAATGATGCTCATGCACATGGAATTCGTTTTGATGGGACTATTGATACTCTTGTGCCATTCTATGAAATTAGTTCTGGTGAATGGTATCGTATTAATGAATCAGGACATCCAGATTATGATGCAGGAGATCTGTATCAAAAGTGGAGAAATCTAGGTAATACGACTATGTTTGATCAATTTGGTAAGCCGTTAGAATCCAAGGATCAAATTGACATCCGATCTACAGTACTGTATGGTTACAATCCAGAGCTAGAGATTGTTCCAATCGCTCAGGCGGTTAACGCAAGAAAACAGGAAATCGCTTTTGACGGATTTGAAGATTACGAGTATTTCGATGACGTTGATATGGGCTATGAAAAGAATCATTTCAGTTTCAGCGATGCTCTTAGTGCAAACGTAACTATTGATAGTACTATCCGTCATAGCGGTTTGCGTTCACTGAAAGTAGCAAGCAGCAATTCTGCGGTTGTTTCGAAAGATGTTGGAGAAACATGGGAAAATCCGTCAGATGGTTTCACCAGTACAAACTTTGTAGCAGATACTTGTTTGTGTATTCCAATCTTTGCGCCAACACCTGGAGATTACATCGTTGGGGCGTGGATTAAAGTCGGTGATGATCCGGGCACGGCAATCTCTTATACCACTGCTAATGTAGAGATTACAGTAAACTATATTGGTGGCAACACAGTTGAAAACTTTACGCCTTCTGGACCAATTATCGATGGTTGGCAACGGGTAGAAGGTAAATTTACCATCCCAGCAAATGGAACTTCCGTCAATGTCCGTCTCGAGAACAATGACAGTAGCGATGCAGCATATTTTGATGATCTGCGAATCCATCCTTTCCTGGCTGGAATGACAACTACGGTTTACGACCCTAAAACACTATTGCCACTCGCCACACACGATGGTTACAACTTTACCACATTCTACAACTACGACGAGAACCTGAATCAAGTTCGTGTTCGTGTAGAGACAATAGAAGGAATTAAGACTGTTTCCGAAGTTGAAGGAGGAGGTCAAAAGAGATTTGAATAAGAAAAAGACGCGTTCCCAATATCAAAATACGAAATCATGAAGTATTTAGTTTTTGCTGTATTCGTATGCAGTTTGATTTTACCCAAATGGACCCTTGCCGGAGAAGAAGTATTCTCTGAAAGAGTTGAAGGTTCTGCAATCACAGGTGCTGTTTTCCATGTGTATGATGGAAAGTATCTGGAAATGCATAACAATAGTAATTGGTCGAATGATTTCACCAATTACAAAGTGCATAACACTGTTCAGTTAGGAATTAACCCAGATGTACTGCAAACTTCAACATATACCGGAGGGAGTATTACGGTTAAGGTTGAACATGAGTATTGGGATGACTATTCAAATGCCTTTGTATGGGGTACAGCAGAAACAAAAACACTAGAAGTATCTTATGATACGGATGGAACGAATTTAATAGATGACCTGTCAACCTATACGTTTATGGGCGGGCATCACATGAAAATCACTGTTCAAACGATTACCGGACTAAATGTTAACAATTTATTTTTGGAAGCTCAGGTTCAAGTAGAGCGTTATTATTCGTTTGATGGTGCAGCGGTATCGAATGCACAACATGATGCTACTACAGATCCAGATTTCATACGTTTTTACTGGGACACAAAAGTAGGAGCTGAATCCTATGAATTGGAATATGTACATATCAATGACTACAAAGTAGCAAGTGGAACGTATTACGCTACGTCAGATTTAGATTTTAACTTCTATCTGAATTCAACGCGAATTGAAATCCGAGAAAGTAACTATACTATCCCAAACATATTTGATCACGGTTATGTGATTTTCCGTGTTAGGGCAATTGGTAGAAAAGGTTCTGATTTTGACCATCGATATGAGGGGGCTTGGAATGTCGCTGAATCCGGAGTGTTGAGTAGCCTGACCACGAACCAGCGGTTTTACAAAGATTCTGAGTACGACGCAAACATGAACTGGTCGCATCAAGTAGGGTATACCGAAGATGGGAAGCGATTTGAAGGACTATCATTTGCTGATGGATTGGGTCGGGGAAGACAAAGTATTTCACATAATACAGAAACGGAACAAACAATTGTTTCGAATGTATACTATGACGAACTGGGACGCCCTGTAATTTCAGATCTGCCAACTCCTGTCGATAGTGTTCACTTAAAACACTTCCCGGATTTCAACCGTGCGGATACTATAGGAACTCCAAGTTATCAGGCTCAGTATTTCAATAAATCAACAGTAGATTCGTGTGACCTGGAAAAAGGAATTGGTTTCTCTACTGATTACGGTGCCGGAAAATACTATTCTTCCAGCAATCCCAATAAGGAAGGAGAGAATGCATACATCCCGGATGCAGAGAAATACCCATATTCACGAGTGGATTACATCAATGACTTTTCTGGGCGCGTTAGATATACATCTGCAGCGGGGGAAGAATTAAGCCAGGGGTACGGACACGAAACACGATTCGTATATCCATCTCCGCAACAATCCGATCTGAACCGTCTGTTTGGTTCTGAAGTAGGAGACGCAAGTCATTACACCAAGATGATTACCATCGACCCAAATGGTCAGGTTTACGTTCAATATACCGACATGGCTGGTCGTGTAGTAGCCAGCTATTTGGAAGGTCCTGCACCGTCGAATACAATAGCTTTGGATAGTGCTAACCTTGATACCAGTATATCTGTTCTTATTAACGGGCAATTGGCAGATTTGGGAACAAGTTATCCATCAACCACTTTCGAGCATACAATGTTTGTATCCGAAGACGGGGAATCACACACCTTCCAATACGATTTCTCACCAGAACAATATGAGAATGCTTGTTTAGACGCTTCCATTTGTTTTGATTGTATGTATGATTTAACTCTGACGATAATGGACGATTGTGGAGTGACGTATTGGGATAGTACTGTGGTGGTGAACGGCTCTACCTTCGACACAATTTGTAATACAAATGATACTTTATCGTACAATAAAACAGTTTCGTTACCTCGTGGTTTGTATACTATTTCAAAATCTCTAGAGGTGAATCAAAGTGCTATTGATCAATATTGGTGTTACTACATAGAGAACGATACTTGTTCATCAACCTTACCGGATTTTTTCAATGCGTATTACGCTAATGAATCTTTCCTGGAATGTTATCCTGACAGCACGTATGAAGCTCCCGACACATTAAACAGTTGCGAGCAGTACAGAGAAATTATGTTACAGGACATGATGCCTGGAGGACAGTATGCCGAATACGCAGATAGTTCAGGATTTATGACATCAGATGATCCGACATCCATTTTCTACTCAGATGTTTGGGAAAACACAGAGTTCTTTGATGCTAACGGCGATACAATTTTTGTTACCAATACGGCAGGAGACACAGTGACTCCTGATCAACTTACAGAGAACGAATTCATTGGGTTTTTCGAAGATGACTGGGCATTATCGTTGTTAAAACACCACCCAGAACACTGTTATCTTGAATTTTGTGATTCCAACATTGCCGGTGTGTCATTTGATGATAGCTTATATGCCATTTATTCATACGACGACGCATGTACTGCCGGATATTTAATGCCAATTGGAGAGAGTAGTGATGTTCCTTTTGTAAACTCTTGTGATTCATCATTGGTTGATCCGTTCTTTGATACAGGTGCAGGTGGAGCAAGCTATTTTGATAGCATCTCAGCCGGTATGAATAACTACATGACTCTGGGCTCAACGAATTATTCTATCTGGCAAGCTGCCTTAATTAGTTCTATGTGTTCTGAGGTAACCACTTCTGCACAGGCAGATAGTTGTCTTAGTGAACACGAAGATGCTCCCGATTCATGCATGTTAGATTTATATTGGACAAGCTTCAGAGAAATGTATGTTGATCTGAAAGCCGGATATTATTACGATGCCATGCATGCGCATGCAGTTACGAATGGTTGCGAAAACGATTGCATTGGATCGGAAACAACCGGATGTGAAGACTATGCCGATAAAGCTCCTCGCTTCTTGAATTTGGAAACATACTATGGGTACGATCCGTCTGCTAACCTGGATTCGCTTGAGAATGTATACAGTCAAGGAATTTCTAATGGATGTCAATCCAGTTGCGAGCAATATGCCACCGATTGGTTGGTAGCTCTGGATAGCTGTGACTTCTCAACACTGGACTCTACTGATATGGCGAATCTATATGACGATTTGGTGGATTTGTGTATGGTTGGTTGTGACTCATTACATCCAGTTGGAGCAACAACAGCCCCTCCAGGGGATACTACAGCCGCAGGTCATACGACCATTGATGATGTGTTGGAAGACTATCTGGGATCTGGCTACGAAGATGAATGGTGTACAGAACTATTGGTAAGTGCACCTGGACCATATCAATCAACGGATGATATGCTCGGAATTTTGGAACAACCTCTTGATACTTGTGCTTGTGATGCCATTCTTCAGGCAGAGTACGATTTAACCCACAATAATACGCAAGGGTTTACCTATGTCGAGGAAATGTTGGCGTTCAATACGGGAATCTCCATGGCTGATGCCGATCATCTTATTTGTGCTTGTGAGGATGCACTTTGTTCTCCATGGTCTCCTAAATACCAATGGGATAATTGCCAGCCTGGTACTCCGATTCCATTGCCGAATGAAAATTTCATGATACCAGCATCCCTTTCCTGTACGCCAACAGATTGTACCATTGATTGTGCTACAATTGAAGCAGAAATGGATACACTGGAGACACGATTTGGAGCAGGTTTCGATACAACCCAAAACTATGAAACGATTGTCGAGAACTATCTGAATGCGGAATTTGGATACCATCTGTATTACGCCGATTATGCCGAGTTTATTAGTATGTGTAACGCGACCACGCAAGATCCATATTGCACGGTTTCAGATGCTGCATTGGAACTACCTTCAGTATTAACATTATTAGCAAACAGAGGGCAATTGACAAACTCCAGTAGCAACGAAGTAGAATTAGCTGATGCTAATATCGTTTATGCTAATACGGATGCTTTACAATACTTATATACTGATGACGATTATTGGAGTAGCGAGGCAGATAGTACACTTACCATGTATCTTGATAGTGGAAATTGTTCCATTACTCTTACAGCTTTTGATGGTTTCGATTTTTCAAGCATTGTCCAGTTCGGAACTGTAGCACCTACTACAGAAAATTGTACTGGGAACAATGGTTTTGAGATTTCTGTGAAATACCTGGATTGTGGTCAATTACAAACTACAATACTTACTGGTAACTCAGGATGCTTCGAGATCAACGATTGTATTTGTGATACTACCGGATTAACGCTGTGCGACGACTGGATTGAAGATTTGGACGGTCCTTGCTATGAACCATATTTGTCTCAGATGTACCTAAATGCATTGAGTGATTACAACATTCAATTGGATAGCATATACAATGATTTTACGGATGATTACAACGCACAATGTGCAGGAGCATTTGAAACAGAGCAATTGGTACACACCACACAAGTACGTCGTTACCAGACAACGTTGTTCTATTATGATCAGGCAGGTAACCTGGTAAAAACAGTAGCTCCAGAAGGAATAAATGGAAACTTCACAAGTTCTGATACCGATATCAATAGCTCAAGAGCTTCTGTAACCAATATGACAACGTATGGTGCAGCTGATGTTCCTGATTGGGACTATGAAACCACATATCAATACAACTCATACAACCAGTTGGTAAGCACCACGAATCCGGACCAGGATGGCGATACGAAGTTCTGGTACGACCGCTACGGACGCATTGCGGCATCTCAGAATCCTGTTCAAGCTGATGCTGATCTATATAGTTACACTAAATACGATCCTCAGGGAAGACCAATTGAGGTGGGGCAAACAGAGCGTATCTCTGACCCAACGGAAGCAGATTTGAAAGCAGACGACAAAGGTGCTGCGTTTGAAACATGGGTGGATGCGGGAGTTCGCTCTGAGGTAACAGTTACTACTTATGACACTACCCTTAGCACAGCCATTAGTAACAAATTCGATGCAGGAGCAATGAGAAACTTGCGCTTGCGGGTTTCTACAGTAGCCTACTTTACTGATGTGACTGGATCAACCGATTACACAACCGACTACGAATCAGCAACACATTACGCTTACGACATTCATGGAAATGTCATTGAGACCATTCAGGATATTCCGCAGCTTAGTCCGATGCAACAAGACGCGAAATCAACGAAGTATGAGTTTGAGCTCATAAGCGGAAACGTGAAGCGTGTAATCTATCAGGAAGACGAAATTGACGAGTTGGAACATTCCTATGAATATGATAAGTTAAACCGCCTTACGCATGTTTATACTGCAGAGGACAGTGTTCACAAAACACTCGAAGCAAGCTATAAATATTACGATTATGGTCCACTGGCACGAAAAGAAATTGGTAAGAACAAGGTACAGGGAATGGACTTTGCATACACCATTAACGGATGGTTAAAAGGTATGAATGCCAGTACACTGGACTCTACACGCGACATGGGGAACGATGGGGCTGAAGGTTATTATACCACGAACAAGGAAGTTCATGAATTAACTTCAAATGATGTCGTGGCCTACACTATGGGATATTTTGTTGATGATTACAAAGCTATTGACACAAACAGTACAATGGAGATGATCTATGGTAGCACTTCCTTTGGTGCCGCTTCCGCAAGTTTGTACAATGGAAATATCAGACATACAGTTACCAGCATTTACAACATGGGAACCTTTGGGTCTGTGTACGATTATGATCAGCTACAACGTTTGAAATCCATGGAAGTGTTTGAAGAAACAACCAATGCAAATACCTGGTCTGGTGTGAGTTCAACAACTGATTATGCAAACTCCTACAGTTATGATCGAAATGGAAATATCTTAGCCTTACAACGAAACGCTACTTCCACACTGGGGTTAGATATGGACGACCTAACGTACTATTATCAAAATGTGGGAGGAGAATTAAGCAATCAACTCGCCTACGTGAGTGATGACGGAGCGGATGATGGTATAACGAATGATATTGTAGATGGTATGGGGACTACCAACTATAAGTACGATAAAATTGGACAATTGCTTGAAGATGCTTCAGAAGGTATTGATAGTTTACAATGGCGCTATGGTGACAAAAAGTTGCGTCGTATTGTTCGCGATGATGCAAGTTCTTCAGAATTAGAGTTTGTTTACAACCCCTTCGGACAGCGGGTTATGAAGATCGAGAAGTCCCGTTCGGGAGGTGTGGTATCCTACCCTAACGGTGATGATTGGAAATATACCTACTACGCCTATGATGCCAATGGTCAGGTAATGGCAGTATACGAGTTCTCCGGCTTCTTACAGGTCAATCAAACGGTTACCGTAGAAGAATACAATATTTACGGAAGCTCCAGAGAAGGTCAGATCAAGACTCAGGAAGTTGTATGGCAGAATGGAGAGCCAAATATTTCTTATCTTGGCGTACACCAAAGCACCATGGGGCAGCGTAACTACGAAATCACAAATCACTTGGGCAATGTACTTGCTGTTGTTACAGATCGTAATACTGTAGTGGATAGCACCTATGAGGCGGTGACTGTAATGACTAGTGATTATTACCCATTCGGTATGGTAATGCCAGGGCGCTCAAACGTTGGCTTAACGGGCGCTACAGACTATCGATATGCTTACAACGGTATGGAGCAGGATAATGAAGTGTCTGGACCAGGAAACAGCTATACCACTGAGTTTAGACAGTATGATCCTAGACTTGGAAGATGGAAATCTGTTGACCCTTTAGCTTCTTTAGCACCGGGTTGGAGTCCTTATAGAATGGCTTTTGATAATCCGAATATTTTCACGGATAGATGTGGACTTTTTGAGGACGAAGAAACAGCTAAAGCCTACAAAAAGAAGCACAATATTAAAGGACGAATTAAACAAGATTCAGATGGTGCGTGGACGATTTACTCAAAAAAGTTGAATACGTCATTCAGAAGAGCAACTGCCGAAGATTATGAATTTGCTCCAGAATCAATTGACATTGTGGGTGTTGCAAAGTCAGTTTATACTCAAGGTTGGAGTCTGAAAAAGGGGGTAAAGGACTTTATTGGATGGATTGGTTCAAACATGGAAAAAGTTAAACCAAGTTACACTGGTGGAATTGAGTTTTACGATGCTGCTGATGCTAGAGGGGGAGTGCCAGCTGCCGGTGATAAGGGACAAGAAGCATTTAAAGTTGGTATGTACACTTTAGTTCCGTCGTACATTGATGGCAAGATCGATTACTACATTGCAACTGTAAGAGTTAGAGACCCTTCAAATCCTTCGCAGGAAACAACTCGATATGATTATGTAATTGGGCGTAATAGTTTATCAAAATTTAAAAGCGATGTGGACCTCTACGAAATTAAATCTGTTATTATCTTTGAAATGGGAGCGAAACTGCATCTAGATCAGTGGCAAATAGACCTAATGAATGGTAATAATATTGAAGGATTGCTTAAATATGTGGGGCAACAGTGGAAAGAAAATTGGATGGATGCGTTACCAACATCAGGATTAAACATTAAACCACCTAAAGGACCTTCAGTTAAGGTTCCAACTGTACCTAAAAGCCCTCAACCTACACTAAGAAATAGGGCAAAGAGAAAGCTTCCTGATGAGAAAACAAAGGGCTTACGTCTAATAGAAAGTCCTTCAGATCCGAATAAAGTTAAAAATTGAAGGTTTTATATACTATATTTAATATCCAATAAAAATAATTGTGGACGAGTACGAAGATAATCCCCAGAAAGGAAGAAGTGGTATAGAGATTATTTGGAGGAGTTTCCTTCATGTAATCAGAATGATAGTACACTCTTTTCTTCCGTAAGAAGATAATTGCTTTTTACTTGTCACGTTTCCTAAGGTAAAAATGAAATAACATGAAAAAAATGCTTTTTGCGTTAGCCTCAGTAACCGCGATATTAGTTTCTTGTGATTCCGGCGCTGAAAATGATTCGAGTAACTCCAAAGCCAAAGAATATCAAAAAGGTAGTTCAGTTGAAGTTGATCACATTCAAAATGACCATTCCGAGTTACAGGAGGTAAACTTGAAAAAGTTGGTAGATGAAAGTTCTATAAGAGAAGAGATTTCTGAACAGCGTAAAAATGCATTGATTTTCTTTGGGTCAGAGATTAGTATCGGAACAAGAAAATTTGAAACTAAATACCTCATTGACTCTGACATTTCATCAATATTGAATAAAGAATACATTCTTTATCGAAGAAATTTAGAGGACACAACAGAATTTCCAAATATCGAATTAAGAACAGATGTTCAACCGTACTTTGTTATTATTGGAAGTGATGGTGCTAGACTAAAGGAGTTTGTTGGTTTGCCTGCAACAAAAGAGCAGTTTATAGAGTTCTTACAACTGTAAGTAAGAATCTGACTATCCCCCCAGCTTCGCAGTAGTTGTACTGCTGCGTCATTAGAATTTTAAAGGGGAGGAAATACGGTCCTCACTCCGTCCTCAATTTGTTTTCCAAAACATAAAAGCAAGCATAGTACAAAGCCCTCGTCCCTGAGCGGAGCCGAAGGGTACTTGCTTTTACCACCAAGTCTACCCACTTTGTAAAAGAGGGCAGCCATGCCTTGTTTTGTAAAACACCTTGTGGGCGGGGCTCGGTCGGGCTTACTCTGTTCTCCGGCAACGCCACCCCGTGGGCTGAGCGTAGCCGAAGCCCACCAGCCCTTGTTATCTGGCTCGCCGCTAAATCGGCGCGCGCTGCGCTTTGTGTCATCATTTTTGCCCACGTCGCTCGTCCCTCACCGCCTTTGCCCACTCAAAAATGCCGCCACCGCTTGTGTAGTGCTGTCATCCTCCTCGCTTCGGACACTGAGCGTAGCCGAAGTGCTCCGGGGGCTGCCCTTCTACAGAGGTCACCACCTGTCTGCTCGGCGAAACTCTCAGCCATCTGTGGATTCCCCTGCGCGCCTCAACTCGCGTTTGCTCGCGCCCTCTTTTACATGCCGATAAACGGCAGCAGCAGCCGGGCTAGCTTTGTAGAAACCGTCTCTTCATTCCGGTATGCGCCTGCAGCGGGCAGACGTAGAACTAAAGTTCTCGATACCGTACAACAAGCTGTCGTTGATTTCATTTTAGAGTTCCTAATGAAAACATTCCTCCGTTGATTTGTAAATATTGGGTATCAATATTTTTAGCCATTCAGCTGCCCAAAGACATAGGCAAGGATAGCATTCAAAAAAAGCGCTGTCAAGGGTTTAGTAAACGCCGCTACTCGGCGCCCTTGCCTACGTTTTTCTGCCTGCTTTATCCAGCCCGCTTTTGGTCATCTGGTGGCCAAAAAGTTTGTGCGCGGTGGTGCAGGGCTTGTCTCCAGATGTTTCGGAAGCTACTACCCTGAAGAGTTCGGTGTAGTGAACGGTTTAAATTTTTCAAATAGACTATGGAAAAGCAGGTAAGGAAATCAACGGTAGGTACTCGAAATGCGCAACTTACTTATTCGTATGTTCAGATCCCACAACTTAGATTGGAGGGAAAGTGGTTAGCAGATGCAGGTTTTGATCCAGGAACCAAGGTAACAGTTGAGGTGAAGAAAGGTAGGTTGGTCTTAAAACCTAAGAGTTGAGAACAAAAAAACGCCCTGGCATCAGATGTCAGGGCGCTACACAAATCAAATCGAGGTTAAATCTCTCGATCACACTCCAAGGCTTCCGCCTCTACTTTCCACTTCAAGTCCACATCAAGACATTCCTTATCGGAGTCCTCATGTTCAGTCTGGCTTACGTTCAAAGTGATAAGGTTCACTTTTTCAGATAATTCAGAGCCTGCTTTGAATCGTGGGCGACACGCCTTTACGCGGATGTCTAAAACTTCAGTATGTGTCATTTTTTGTTGTTTTATGTCCGGTGGATTATCGTTAAATCGCACCAGACGGTTAAAATTTCAGTTGCAATCAGCGCTCTCACTGATTGTTGCTTGACTCATCGCAATGGTCACAGACCCTGCGACTACGATATAGCTACCAAGGCTCGTCAAACAAGTTGGAAGATCCACTGGACTGGTAAGAATTGCAGTTCCTCCAGCGACAAGGATCAATCCAATCGTTCTAACTTTTCGAAAGAACGGTGGTGTTCGCTCCGTGCATCGCTTGAAATAAGACCGAAGACTGTCTTTTTTACGTCTCATAGTATTATTCTACTTCTACGACACTCAAAGCATTATAGGCACCGTTCTTAAGAACATATTGAGCCCCGTTTACCTCTTGGAAAAATTCCAGCATCAACAGAAACAAGCTCGTTCCAGTTGTAGTCGGCACAGACGTAGGCGTTAGAACTACGTTTGTTGAGGTAGCATCAATAGGTAAGTTAACCGGAGCGGACTCTTGTAGTTCTGTTTCCCCATTACTAAAGTCAACTTTTGCCCAGGCACCACGTAAAGTGATGTGGGTAGCTCCAGAAGGAGCATTGATTTCGTTGAGCGGTACCAGCCCATCAAGGTTGATTACTCCAGTCGTGTTGTCTACTGCATAGCTATTAAACAGAATTGACCCAAGAACCGCCTTATCGTTGAAATTGAATCCCTTCAAAAGCGCCTTTGCTTCCGGTGTAGTAATCCCTACACCCACGTTTCGATCTCCTCGTGCACTCGTCGAATCCAAATTCTTGATTTGCGTCATGACTTTGGTCAATCGCGAAGTAACCCGTCCATCCGATGCATTTTGCATCATCGTTCGAATCGTATCGCGCAACAGCTTTCCTGAACTTGCAGAAGAACCGAATTCCGCACCATTCTCACGCGTTCTCACGAACGCTGGATCATTCTTAATGCGGTCGGCTTCAACGCCTCCTTTTTCACGCGCCAGATAGCCATCTTGCGTACGATAGAAGGATAGATCTCCTACTTTTCCAGTCAACTTGATTATTCCTTTTTGTCTTGCCATAATACTTATCGTTATCAGTTATAGACCACTTTTCAGGTTAGCCATTTCACCTACCGGTATGGCAAACATTCACAATCAGGAATAACTATCAAAATCTCAACTTCCGACACATAAACTATCTGCCGTTTTGTACAAAAATGACCCATTGCTTCCACCAAGAAGCCTCCTATTTTTGGTAAGGAAGAAGTATAGATAAAGTATGGATAGTGTATGAAAAGAGTTGTAATCTACCCAAAGGATGTAATGATCATCACAGGCAAAAGCGAACGCTACGCGCGTTACCTCATCCAACGCATTAAGAAGCACTTAAACAAGGAAGATCATCAAGTAGTTTCCATCACTGAATTCTGTTCCTATATGGGGCTAAAAATAGGGGAGGTGGAGTCCTGTATTCTTTGACTTAATTTATTGCAATTTGGTAGCGCAATTCGTATATTTAATAATCAAGATCGTTCTTTCATTTGTAGGCAATTTTAACCTTATAAAATGTCACCTATTCTGTCACCTATAATTGACAGTGCCTTTGAAACCCTTTTAAATGGGGGCTTATAGAAAATGTATAAAATCCTGACTGGATCACAAAAAGCCCTCGCATCTCGACAAGCTCGATGACCGGGGGCTTTTTTCGTATAACCAGCATTCGAATAATCCTATTGGGGCATGAAGATTATCGAGTTATCTTTAAGCGCAAATGTTGCATTATTTCGGGCATTTGTTATATTGTTAGTATCTTGAAATAATACTATATTCGACTCGGTTTTAGATCACTATTTAACTGAAAAATAAAGCACCATGAAGCAATTATTTGTAATTATGTGTATGTGTGTGTCCATTCACGTGTCTGGGCAAACATGCATGGCTAACTTTGTTATGACCGGTTCCGGCGATCAATGCGGAACGGGAACATTTACTGTAAACGATTTTACTGGAACATTAGTAAACATCGGAGATGCGAGCTCAGGTTTTGCCGGAACTGCTAACAGTTCCGAATTTCAAACAGCCAAAGATATTGGGGCGCTTCCAGAAGGAAAGTATAGGATTGTGCTCGAGAATGATGAGAAAAACACCTTTCGTCTACATCCGATGCCAGGAACAGACATGCACGGAAGAAATGGTATGCTGATTCATGGTTATGGAAGTGGTCAAACAAGACAGGAAGCATCGACAGGATGCATTATTCTGGATAAAAATCAACGAATCAAGCTTAGGGAATATCTAGACGAGTGTGGAGGTGAATTGAACCTTACGGTTACCTTCATTTAAAGCTTAACCAAATCCAATTAAAACTGGAAAGTGCCAATCTTTTTTAGTGCTACTGATATGCGTCAAACATATCAGTAAATGCACAGGTAACGCCAAATTCCAAGCGTTTTGAAGTAAGAGAATTTATTGCATTAAATGGTCGAGGTGATTGCGTTCCTTATCACGCGCATGGTTTTGCTGAGTGTGTTGGAAAGAACAGTACCGCAAGAATTTTTTTGATGCCAATTTTAACAGTCGATTTAGATCACATAAAATATATTGCTCAGACGGAAGAAAGACTGAGAGCAATCAACGATGATTTCTAAAGGACAGAAAAAAATTGTAACGTTGTTCATATTAATCGCTCATGACTGATAAAGAATACCTGAAAAACTTAAGAGCTCCAAGTAAGGAGGATCCGTTGAGAATACTCCTCAGTGCCTGTTTGTTGGGTGAGTTGTGTGGAGTTGACGGTACAAGTAACGGTCGTTATCCCAGTGCGTTAAAATTGCTCGAATACGACAATGCGAAGTTGATTACTTTTTGCCCTGAAGACTACGTTTTGGGGACTCCCAGAGAGACTCCTGATTGTGAGGGAGGCGACGGGCACGATGTGCTTGATGGAAAGGCAAGGGTGATCACTCAAACGGGTGTGGATATTACTACAGAAATGATTCGTGGGGCAAACAAAATGCTGCAGATTGCACAAGAAAATGACATAGAATTGGCAGTGATGATGGATGCGAGTGGAGCATGTGGTAGTCAGGTAATCCATAACGGCTCCAGATTTTCAGAAAATTCTACTTATCAGATCGGAATGGGAGTGTGTGCGGCTCAATTGCATCGCAACGGATTTAAAATAATAAGCCAAAGGGATTATGCATCTCTGGAAATTCTGTATTCCAAATTGGATCCAACGCATATTATTCAAGATGAAGCGATCGATCACGATCAGAACGAATGGTACCTGGAATATTTTAAATCACACGAATGAATTCACAATTCATCATTCAATATTCCACATTCACATCTCGACAGGCTCGATGATCGTAATTCAATACTCATGATTCAATAACCATGATTCAACATTCATGATTCAACATTCCACATTCTTAAATCACAAATAATCAATCATCCCTGATTATTCCGATATTTAACCATGCATTTATTCAAAGCGAGTTATATCGCAATTCTTTCGGTTTTGGTATTAGCCAGTTGCAGTGATCCTGAGCCTCCTAAGTTGGGTCCTAAACAGTCCTGGAAAAAAGGGGAGTACTTGGATTCTCACCAGATTGTTCTAACAAATCAGTATCGATTCAAAGATGGTCGCTACGCTATTGGAGCGAGTTCATTCCTCGTAGAAGGCAAGAATGGTCCCATGTTATGTACAGCAAAGCATCTTCTGGATGAGGCTATGGGAATTAGCCCGAAAGTTGCCACGTCTGCCTTTAATTCCAGTTTGGATTATTGGAAGGTTTTTGCGAAGAACGATGATTTGTTCGGGGATACATTAAGCGTTACCAAAATGGTAAGTATTAAAAGCGATCCGAGTGATATAATCTTGATGAAATGCGCATCCGTAAAAGGAGAAAAGTTGCTTGCCTTGAAGCCCCGTTTTACCAGGGTAGGAGTTGATGAAGAACTGGAAATTATCGGTTACGAATTCGGAGATATTTCAGGGAATCAAAGCAGTTTCAAAGTGAAGTACGACGAGTATGATCAGGGTACGTTAATTGTTAAGGCGGAGTCCAAATTCAAAGCAATTGGTATGAGTGGCTCTCCGGTAATCGATGCGAGTGGATATGTCGTAGGTGTGCTCGTTGGAGGAGGAGTCTTTGAAGATAAAATGTATCTCACTGTTGAGCCATTGCGGAAAGTGAAGAAATATTTACGCTAGAACTAAACTGCTGTAATGTTATGAGACTACTTCTTGCTGTCATTTTATTATTTGTTGCGTATTCTGGTGATGCTCAAAATTGCCCCGATTCCTGCGAAATATACGTGCCAAATACTGTAACGCCTGATTGCGATGATTTCAATTGTGGTTTTCTTGAGGTTCATTCGTCATGTTCTTTAAATGATTTCAATATTAAAATCTTCAACAGGTGGGGAGAGTTATTGTTTGAGTCAGATGATCCGGAAAATAAGTTTGATTCAGGTCCAAAAGAAATTCAAGACGGCACCTACTTTTGGAAGATTGAAGCTGTTTTTTGTAACGGAAAAGAGTTTGAAGGAGATGGATATTTCCACGTGCTGCGATAATCCGTTAATTGCGATACCAGGCCGTATTGAATCGGCAAGCGTGTCCTTACGTATTACACATTAAGAAAAATGAAACTATTCGAGACTTTTCAACTAGGAGGTAATCAACTTTCATCAAGGATTGCCATGGCACCATTAACCCGTTGTCGTGCTGTAGATCAGAATACTCCTAACGAGATCATGGTGGAATACTACCGACAGCGTGCAGGTGCTGGACTAATTATCGCCGAAGGAACATCGCCATCACCAAATGGATTGGGATATCGAAATATTCCGGGATTGTTCAATCAGCGGCAATTGGAAGGTTGGAAGCCGATCACAAGAGCAGTTCATGAAGAAGGAGGAAGGATCTTCTTGCAGATCATGCACACGGGTAGGGTAGGTCACACGAATAATTTGCCCCAAGGTGGACGTCTACTGGCTCCATCGGCAATTGCTCAAAAGGGAGAAATCAGCACGTATGATCTGGGTAAGCAGCCATACCCAACTCCGGAAGCAATGACTTTAGACGAAGTTCGGAAAGCGGTTCAGGAATTTCGAATTTGTACAGAATTGGCTATTGAAGCAGGATTTGACGGTGTTGAGATTCATGGAGCACACGGATATTTACCAAATCAGTTTTTCTTACCGTCCAGAAATGAACGCAACGATGAGTATGGTGGTTCCCTCGAAAACCGATTGCGTTTCCTGAAAGAAGTTCTGGAGGAATGCTGTACTGCTGTTGGTTCCGATAAAGTAGGACTCCGTATCTCACCATTTAGCTACGCCGATGTGGATGACGACGAAAAAGTACTCATCGAAACGTATACGGAATTGGTCAAAATGCTGAGCCCAATGAATTTGGCATACCTGCATCTAAGTCATATGGGAGATCCGGTTCCTGTGAAATTTGAAATGTGGAATAGCATTCGAGAAGTCTTCAATGGAACTCTAATGCTTTGCGGCGATTTCACTAAAGAATCAGCAGAAACCGCGTTGCTAGAGAATCGCGCAGATATGATTGCTTTCGGTCGGGATTTTATAGCGAACCCTGATTTGGTAGAGCGATTCAAGAACAATTGGTCCTTGGCGGAAAGAGACAATGCGCTTTGGTACGGCGATGGAGCGGAGGGATATACGGATTATCCAAATTACAATAAGAGGGGTTAGAGTAGTCTTCCTTCGGTTATCTCCTTTTGGTTTTAGCTTCCTGGAGAACGCAATGTACACATGATTTGCGTGGTAAAATAAATGTGGTGATCATTCAGATAATGACATCGTCATAATCCCTGGCTTACTTCTTCCAAATCAATCTACCGCAGTGCTTAGTACTCCTTGCGCACTTTGCGGTTTATACAACAAAAAAAGTCCTCAGTAAAAACTGAAGACTTTTCTTCCTTCGGTTATCTCCTTTTGGTTTTAGCTTCCTGGAGAATGCAATGTACACATGGTTTGCGTAGTAAAATGAATGTGGTGATCATTCAGATAATGACATCGTCATAATCCCTGACTTACTTCTTCCAATTCAATCTACCACAGTGCTTAGCGCTCCTTGCGCACTTTGCGGTTTCTACAACAAAAAAAGTCCTCAGTAAAAACTGAAGACTTTTCTGTCGGGGTGGCAGGATTCGAACCTGCGACCTCTTGGTCCCAAACCAAGCGCGATGACCGGGCTACGCTACACCCCGAGTGCTATTGAATGATAATCGTTATTATCTTAAAGCGAGGGCAAAATTAACCATAAATTTGAATTCCACAAGCAAATGCGGCGGGAAGTTGGTGTTTTTTTACCTCTGATCTGAAAATCAGACTTTAGGACATCAATTCGAATCAGATATGATTCAAAATTTCAGGTAAACTTGAAACAACAAACGTAGGGTTAGCTTCCAAAAGCTCTTTTTCTGTTTGCGCTCCTGTGGTAATTCCTACAGAGTATCCACACTTCGCAGAATGTCCTTCCTCAATGTCGATTTTTGAATCGCCTACCTTCATTACGGACGATGCATCTGAAATGCCGGTATGCTCCATGGCTAAATGGATCATATCTGGATGTGGGCGACCATTTTGAACGTCATCTGCCGTGATCAAAGTGTCGTATTCCGTACCTGCTTGCCACTTTAATTTGTCTAGGAGTTTGTTTGCTGTTTTTTTGTCGTACCCTGTATTCAGTGCAATTGCTACTCCTTCTTTTCTTAGGGTGTCAAAGAAATCAATGGTTCCTTCAAATGTTTGAACGTCCAATTGATCATATGCTTCCTTCAGGGCAACTTTGAATACGGCGAATAATGAATCAACCCGATCTTCAGATGCCAAATCTGGGTGTAAAGCGCTCAATATGTCGAAAATTGCCGTGCGTTTCTCCTTACCGGCACAGTAATAAAGTACTTGCTCCAAAGAACACTCAATGTTTTCATTTACGAGCGTTTGGTGGATCGTTTTGTAAACCACATTGTTCTCGTTTACTGTGGTCCCGGCCATATCCAGTACGACCAATTCTAATGACTTTTTCATGTTTATTTATCTGCGTTGTAAAAGTAAACTACTAGCATACGGACGACATTATCGCCAGTATTGATGGGAACGTGCGGGATTCGACCGTTGTAAAAGAAGAAATCGCCCGCTTCCAGTTGAACAACCTCATCCTCCAGGTAATAATCAACCGATCCGGAAAGCATGTACTTCAGCTCATAGGCGTCCGTAGTAACATGTTCTCTTTTAGATCCCGGTTCAATGGTAAGTAACACCACCTCCATTGTTTCCGTATTCACATTGCTGCTGAATGCCGATCTATATACATAACCCGCTGTATCTTGTTCTTTCTCGATGATTGAGATGTCTTTTTCTTTTACGTGGATATAACGTCGATCACTATCCAGATAAACCCCTGTAAAGAAGTAAGGGATATCTACCTCCAATCCTTTAATAACACTTAGCAATACCTGAAGCGATGGAATAGATCTTCCGTTCTCGATTTTCGAGAGCATTCCTTTGGAAATTTCCGCTCGATCTGCCACTTGTTGAATGGAGAGTTTTTTCTCCAGGCGAATCGATCGAATCTTTCTTCCTAGTTGTGGTATTAGGTTCTTAGACATCTGATAAAAATTGTGATGCAAATATATGAAAGTTTCCTATTAGGATACAAAATCAACTCTATTTTGACGAATTAATATTCACTTAACACATTGATAATACAATTTAAAGTCAGTAAAGAGAGGGTATTAGGATATTTGCAGTGTGAATTTTACATCGATTCAGAGAGTTGACAAATAATAAACAAATATCTAGCGCTTTAGAAAGATCAAACCTATTATTGATCTTCTGGTGTTTCGTGGCGAGCTTCGGAGCGTACTTCTGTATGTATGCATTTCGGAAGCCGTTTTCGTCGGCAGAATATGCTGGATTCGAATTGATGGGAATGTCGCTAAAAACAGTGCTGATTCTTTCACAGGTATTCGGATACATGCTCTCTAAGTTTATCGGGGTAAAAGTGATCTCGGAATTGAAAGCTTCGAAACGTGTCCGCTTAATTATTGGATTAATCCTATTTGCGGAGATTGCTCTTGCTTTGTTTGGTTCGGTTCCCAATGGAGTGAAGCCAATAATGCTATTCTTAAATGGAATTCCATTAGGAATGGTTTGGGGAGTTGTGTTTAGCTTTTTAGAAGGGAGACGTGTTACTGAATTAATTGCAACTGGTTTGTCGGTTAGTGCGATTGTTTCTTCCGGAATGTTAAAGTCTCTCGGGAGAATACTAATAGAGGACTACGGCGTAAGCGATTTCTGGATGCCAGCTTTGATTGGGGTTCTGTTTATTCCGCTCTTCATGTTCTTTGTTTGGATGTTGAGTAAAATCCCTGCACCAAATGCTGAAGACGAACAGTTGAAATCCAAACGTGAGGCAATGAAAGGTCAGGATCGAATGGAGGTCTTGCGAAAGTACGGTCTGGGGATTTTGATGTTGGTACTTACGTATGCGCTCTTCTCAATTTTCCGCGATTTCCGCGATAACTTCTCAGTAGAGATTTGGGCAGAGATGCAACATGGTTCTGTTTCGCCAGATGTGTATACGCGTTCCGAATTGCCGATTGCTCTAATTGTTATAGTTACCACAGCGTTCCTGGTGTTGTTCAAAAGTAACTTCCGAGGTTTCCTGTTTACCAGTTCATTCGTATTTGTGGGGTTGTTCATTATCGGTGCATCGACCGTGTTGTTTCAAACAGGAAAAATTTCTCCTCTAAACTGGATGATTGTCAACGGTCTTGGGTTGTATATGGCGTATGTTCCTTTCCAGATTGTGATGTATGAGCGTTTGGTAGCGTTGTTCCGAATGAAAGGAAATGCCGGGTATCTCATGTATATCTCGGATAGTATCGGGTATTTGGGAAGTGTCGGTGTGATGACGTATAAAGAGTTTTTTCAAAGCGATATATCGTGGCTAAGCTTCTTTGAAAGCATTTGTTATTGGGTGGCAATTATTGGAGGTGTTTGTCTCAGTATTGCACTATTCTTCTTTGTAAGAAAATACTATCAGATAAAACAATTTAAAATAGTACGGGCATGAAATGGATGGTTCTTATAGCTCTTGTTATTCTGGGGCGCGCAGCGGTGTTCGGTCAGACGGATTTGGTTGTCTCAGATTCAGTTGCGACGGATTCGGTAATGATCGATTTGGCAATTGTGGAAGCGTTTGAGTTAGCGCAGGCAGATCAATCGAGAGATCAATATGAAGCTGCGAAGGTGCAGTTTGACGCAATTGAAAAGAAGGATGGGGTAAACGAGGCTTACTACGACAGGTTGCTTGTTGTAGCGCGATTCTTTCGCGATATGGACTTTGTAAAAGAACTATTTAAAGTAAGCGGAAAAAGTAAATGTGGTTGCGGTGCAACATGTAACAAACATCATCATCACGGACATGAATAAAATTTTGGTAATAGCATTTTTCCTGGGGGTATCTTCTTCTTTGCTGGCGCAAACCGGATCTGTATCTGGTTCTGTATCGGATGGCGAGGAGACAATTCCTGGGGCAACGGTGGTTATCTTGAATACTGAATTCAAAATTCGAACAGATTTTGACGGTGAATTCCAGTTCAAAAATGTTCCGGTTGGAGATTACGAGCTGAAAATCAACAGCGCTTTTCTTGAAGAGAAAATTGTCAGTTTCACTGTAAATGAAGGTGAAACAACGAAGCTTGGAAAAATTCAACTAGAACCGGAGAAAGACACGCAAAATATGGGGCCTGTCTTTGTGAGTCGTAAGCAGAAAGATGGCGATGGCAAAGCAAACAAGCTTCAAAAGAACGAAAGCACCATTGGTAATGTCGAGTATGTTGGAGATGGAGAGCAGGTAGCGTACAATGCTGCAGACAACCTTCAGAAAATGCCGGCTGTTACAGTTCGACAGGATCAAGGGGAAGGACGATACATGTCTGTGCGTGGTACACCAACCAATTGGAACAGTACTTTGATTAACGGTGACCGTTTGCCGGTGGCAGATGAAGAATCTGAAACAAGAACCATGGCGTTCGATGTGCTTTCCAGTGATTTGTTGGAATACATCAAAGTAGCAAAAGCAATTACACCGGATATCGAGGGGGATGCCATCGGTGGATCGGTTAATTTCATCACGAAAAGCTCGCCTGATTCCAATGAGGTTCGATTGAATATCATGTCCGGTTACAATGCGCAATCGCAAAGACCGATTTACAACGGAAACATCTTCGTTGGGCGTCGTTCGAAAGATCAAAAATTCGGATTCCTTCTAAATGCTTCCACGTATGTTCGGAATTACGGAACAGACAACTTCGAGGTTGTTTACGGAAGTAATTTCAATCACGGACTGAACCGATTGGAGTTGCGTGATTACACTGGAGTACGATCTACATATTCAGGAAACATCGCCCTGGATTACACTTTCGATAAAGGACACAAATTATTCTTCAAGGGAATGGGTGGTTACTTCACGGATGATGAGTGGAATATGAACACGCGTTACAATTACGCTATCGGAGCAGGTTCTACAATCATGTTGCAGCACATTCATTCCAAAGCAGAGTCTTTGCTTTATGGTGGAGAATTGGGTGGAGAGTTTTCGCTTTCTGAAAAACTTGATTTGGATTTCAAATTATCGCACTACAGCAATCGATTTGGTTTTGGTCCGGTTCCATTTGATCGTGGAGACGAAAGAAACGGTTATCTCGTAATGAATTTCGAAAAGTTCAATGTGCAGTTCAAAGACCAGATTTACCTGGATAAGTTCGGGAATTCATATCTGGCTGACGATAACGGGAATCCAATTGACGATCAGGGAAATATTGTGAATGATCCAAGTTTGGAGCTTGCGCGTGTGAAGTTGATTGGTCCGGACAATCCTCGTGGAGGTGATCCATGGAACGGAATTCAACCGATTGTCGGTGGAACAAATCAATTAGCCGATTATGAATTTTCAGGAGCGTACACAGAGTTGAACGAAACCTGGGAGCGCGATCCGTATGTTGCTTCCATCAATGTTTCTTTCGAACCAAACAACAAAATCTTCTTCAAAGCTGGAGGAAAAGTAAGAAGCAAGGAGGGGTACAGAAGTTTGTCACTCTTCGATTGGCACCAGAACTTTAACGTGCATTCCAGTGCGCTACTTCTTCAGAATTATCCACACGCGCTGAATGATTACAACGGTGGATTCCTGCAAGAGCTAGGTCGTCCGTATGAAGGTCGATTCCTGCCATTTATGGAGCGCGATTACATCGATGGGTTTATTGCAAGTTTGGGTGATACACTTCGCGAAGAACCAATGACGGCGGCGCATCACGAATACTATGAATTTATCGGGTCTACGTATTCTTACTCAGAAATGGCGCAGGCTGGTTATGTGATGGCGGATTATCAGTTGAATAAGAAGTGGTCATTTATCGGTGGTATTCGCATCGAAGCAACACAGTTGAAAATGGAGGCAGATACCATTTACGATGGTGATGATGATTGGTTCCTTGCACACGTGTACGATGTTCCCGGTGAAGGATATCAGGTGGTGGATATTAATAACGATCCATACGATGCTCTTGGGTACGATCGCGTTCTGGAATACACGGTTGGTTATCCGGTAGAGAAAGTTCAGTTGCATTTGAATTACATCGCACCATTACCAATGTTGCATGTTCGTTACGATCAAAATAAAAATACAGTTTGGCGCGGGGCGATTACGCGAACGTATCGTCGACCAAACTTCATCGAAACCAAGCCTGGTTCACCGGTGATCGATTTTACCAACCTGGAATTCAATCAGGGAAATCCGGGATTGAAGCCATCCTTCTCATGGAATTTGGATCTTTCTTACGAAAAGTACATGCCAAATGCCGGATTGTTTAGTATTGGGTTTTTCGGAAAGCGTATCGAAGATCACATTTACAGAACCATTACAGCTGATATCGATCCTCAGTTAGGGATTATCTACAAATCATATCAGAATGCAGATCAGGCGGTATATGTCGGTGGAGTTGAGGTGAATGCCAAAAAGAAATTTGATTCTCTTACTGGTGTCTGGAGCAATTTTGGAGTGGATGTCAACTTTACCTATACCTACTCAGAAATGCAGATTCCGGGAAGAAGTTTCTCGCAGTCATTGCCAATGCAGCCGTCATTATTATTCAACGCCGCTTTGGTGTTTGATCATCAGGACTCAGGAGTGAAAGCTTCTGTATCGGCAAACTACACAGGTGGATACCTGATGGAGATCAATACCTCTGCTATTCTGAATGCATCTCAAGAGTTAAAATTATTGCATGATAACACGGATTACGACGTGTTTATGCGCGATCGATGGATCATGAATGCTTCGGCGAGTTGGCAGGTGAATAAGGCTTTCCAGATTTATGCGGAAGCTTCCAATTTGCTAAATACGCCATTCTATATCTATCGTGGTCAAGAGTTTCGTCCGATGCAGGTAGAATACTACTCTGTGCGGGCGACATTAGGAATGAAATTCAAATTTTAAAAACAATACAAACCTTTCAATTATGTTCAAAAAACAACTACTTCTAAGCTTTGGAGCCATGGTAATTGGCTTTTCAGCGTTCGCGCAAACAGATGCTGATGACGAGTACAAGCTACTTTTTATTGGAATCGATGGAGTTCGATCTGATGCACTTCAACAACAAATGAACGCTGGTGCAGCGCCAAATTTGAAAGATATGTTCGATAACGGACTGTTTACTTTTGATTCATGGCACCTGGGAATTACATCTTCTGGTCCTTCATGGTCAGATATGTTGACAGGTGTTTGGGAGGACAAGCACGGTGTTACAAGTAACAACTACACAGGTAGTGATTATAATACTTATCCATATTTTCCGACGCGCGTGAAAGAATGTCGTCCGAATGCGAAGGCTGTTCAGATAACTTCATGGTCACCAATGTCTTCGAATGTATACAACGATGGTTGGGATAATAAAATCGTTCCTCCAACGGATGATGCATGTACTCAGGTAGCAATCTCTCAATTGCAGGATGTGGAATTGGATATCTTATTCGTTCATATTGATGATGTTGACGGGGCAGGACACGGAAATGGATTTAATCCAGCGGTACCAGCTTACATGAATTCAATTGCTTATGCAGATTTGCAAGTAGGACAGATTATCGATGCTTTGGAAGCGCGTCCGAACTACGCAAATGAAAAGTGGGTGATTTTGGCAACAACTGATCACGGTGGAACTGGATTGGGTCACGGTGGTAACTCTGATGATGAGCGTCACATTTGGTGGGTTGCAACAGGTCATAATATCCCTCAATCAGAAATCACAGGAGTGGATCCAGGGTCATACCAATTCGGAACGCCTCCAACAGATAATGCGGTGGCTCAAGTGCCAGTTTTGACAGATATCGCTGTAACTGCAATCGATCACTTGCTTCCAGATTCAACATGTATGATTGCAAATCAGGCTGCATGGGATTTGGATGGAAAATCCTGGTTAGAGGAAGAGAACAACGTGTTTGTTGAAAGCTACACTTTGCAGAAAGAATTTGGCGTATATCCAAACCCGAACAACGGAGTATTTGATATCGTGGTTGATATCGAAACGGATGAAACGTTTGAGCTAACGATTACTGATCTTGCTGGAAATGTTGTGTTTGCTTCAACATTGGACAACTACGGAACATATTCCAAGAAGAGAATGGATATCACTGATTTCGCATCTGGAGCTTACATGGTAACGCTTGCTGGAGATAGCAGTAAAGTGGTGAAGAAAATCGTAAAGCACTAATTCACGCAGTCATAACTTAACTACATAGAAATGAAAAATTTAGTATTGATCATTGCGCTGGTTCTTACTGGTGCCTGGGGTGTTCTTGCCCAGGGTTCTGGAGGTGCAGCAGATTTCGGACCCAATGCGGCTTCGAAGAATCATATCGAATTGGGGGCTTTGCCAATCGGAACAAGTGATTTTACAGTTGAATTCTGGTACAAATCTGCCGGAGTAGGAGGTGATCCTGCGATTTTCTCCAACAAAGATTGGGGATCAGGAAGTAATACTGGAGTCAATATTGCCATTCAGGGTGGAGGTGCCAATATGGATATCAATTTCAAAGGAGATTCAGGACCTCGCGCCGATATGAATGTTACCAGTGTCGATTTTACACAAGGGTGGAATCACGTTGCGATTTCTTTCGATCGTGACGGAGACATGATTTGTTACGTAAACGGTATCAATGCGAATTCAACGAGCATCGCCGGATCAACGGGAGATATCACATCTTCCTACCCGTACATCCTTGGACAAGACGGAACAGGGAACTACAGTTACGGAAATCAAATCGAAGGGCAAATTGATGAATTGCGTATCTGGAACGATATTCGAACAGAAGCGGAAATCCGCGCTGGACTTTGTCAGTTAATGACTGGGACAGAGCCAGGATTGGTAGCTTATTACCAATTCGAGAATGGTTCTGGAACAACTGCAACGGATGAAACAGGGACATACAACGGTACTTGGCAGAACAGTACTGTTGCCAATTGGGCAACTTCCGGGGCTTATTTGGGAAATCAAAGTGATTTCGATTACGCTTCGAACTGGACGGGAGTTTCTCAAACGTTGAGTGGAACCAGTGGAACGGTATTGTTGGACAACATTTCAGGAACGCTTGAAGGAGTACACTTGTTCCGTGTGGATGCTGTGCCTGCGTCGCAAGTTGGAATTAGTTCGCTTTTGTCTAATAACGAGTACTACGGTGTCTTTTTGGTAGGCGCTTCTGGTGCCTCTTTGGATTTATCGTACGATTATTCTTCTTATGCGGAGGCGGTTTCTAATGAAAACGACATCATTTTGTATCAGCGATCAGCGAACAATGTTTCTCCGTGGTCAGATGCATTGGCAACAGTGAATACGACAGCGGACGAAGTGGAGAATGCAATTATTGGAAATCATGAGTTTATTTTAGGGTTCAACTCAGGAATTTGCAACGATCCTACAAGTCTTCAGGCGGCTAACGTGCAAAGTTCAGAAGCGACTATCAGCTGGTCATCCAATGCATCTTCTTTTGAGTTGGAATACGGTCCTGCTGGATTTACCCCGGGAACTGGAACGACGGAAACAACTAGTTCGAGTCCATACGTAATTTCAGGATTAACGCCAGGGACAAATTACGATGTATACATTACTGCGGATTGCGGTGGTGGATTGTTGTCCTCTCAGGTCGGTCCGGTTTCATTTACTACAACTTCAATTCCTACAAACCAGTATCAGGGATCTGCCATGGCGTTGGATTTGGACGGATCAAACGATTGGGTGAATTTGTCTAATGGAAAAGTTTCAGCAGCTTCTTTAGGTTTGCCTGCTAACGAGATTACCGTTGAATGTTGGGCGTACGTGCGCGACTTTACAACCTGGAACGCAATTGTTGGATTCCTTCAGGATAATGGTCCTTTTGAGCGTGGTTGGGATATTGAAACACGAGATGGAAATAAATTCGCTTTTGCGCTTGCAACAAGTGGATCGTTAACGTACATGGAAACAACCAATGAGTTTGTAGAAAATCGCTGGTACCATTTGGCTGCAACTTACGATGGAACTACTCAGAAATTGTACATAAACGGAGTGTTGGAGGCTGAAGGAACAGCTAATTCTGGTTCAATTGATTATAGTGATTCCTGGTTGGCTGTTGGTGCGTATAAGGATGATAACGAGGAGATTCCATTTAATGGTAAGGTAGACGAATTGCGTATCTGGGATTCGGCAAAATCTCCTGCAGATATTCAGGATTTGATGTGTGAGAAGCTGACAGGAAACGAAACTGGTTTGACTTTGTATTATCGTTTTGATGAAATGACGGGATTAACAGTATCTGAAGAAAATGGAACGATTGCTCCCGGAACTATGACGAATATGGATGTTGCGGATCATATTGTTTCCGGAGCGCCTTTAGGAGATGATTCAGAGCATGTGCATGATGCTGCGGATTGGACTTTGGCTCTAGTTTCTATTGGTTCAACAGCCGATGGAGATGTGACTGTGAACTATGTTGATGGGCAGCCAAAAGGAATTCATGTGTACCGCGTGAATGGTGCGCCTGATTCGCAAACGATGTTGCCAGTCTTGAATGGAACAAATGATTACTTCGGTGTGTTTATCGCTGAGTCTGATCAGGCAGCATTTACCAATTATACATTCGAGTGGGATTACTCAAACTACGCGGATGCAGTTGCAAATGAGAATGATTTGTTGCTAATAAATCGTACCAAGAAAACGAGTCCGCTTTGGGCAGTGAACAGTGCTGATGTTAACACAGCTTCCGATCTTGTGGTGAGTGATACCATTTCTTTCAGAAAAGAATTTGTATTGGCTTTAGATGACAACATTTCTTGTACAATGCCTACAAACTTAATGATGACAAATCAAACACCGGATACTGTGGATATCGCCTGGTTGAATGGTGGTTCTGGTATTTCGAATGTGCAATGGGGTCAGGCAGGCTTTGTTATAGGGCAGGGAACTACGATTTCAAACGTAACATCAGAAGATGCGATTATCGGTCCGCTTTCTCAGAATGTAATCTATGAAGTGTATGTTCAGGATTCTTGTCAGGGAGGAAATGGTCCATGGGTCGGTCCTTTAATTGTGACAGGTGAAGCTTGTTTATCACCTTCCAATATCTCAGCGATTAATATCGGAGCGAGTCATGCAGATATCGATTTTGATGGAGCGAACGGGTCAACATGGACAATTTCATGGGGGCAACCTGGTTTCATTGTTGATTGGGGAATTCATACCACGGCAACGTCTATTCCGCATACATTATCGGGGCTGGCAGAGGAAACAACGTACGAATATTACATTCGTTCAGAGTGCGCTGATGGTTCTTCACAATGGATCGGACCGTTCCAGTTCACTACTATTAACAGTGTATCTCTTGATGAGTTGACTGCAGAAACAGCAATTTACCCGAATCCAAACAACGGTAGTTTTGTGATTGAAGCGAGTGCACAGATTTCAAGCGTTGATGTAGTGAATGTTGCTGGTCAGAAAGTAAACGCAACTACTTTGATTCATGAGTCTTCGGCTCAGGTTCAGGTGCCGGGAAGTAAAGGAATCTATTTCGTTACGATTAAAACAGAATTAGGAGCTTCAGTAGAGAGAATTGAAGTAAAGTAAAAACCAATGCCGGTTGCTCTGTGAGTGACCGGCTCTACTAAAAAGATTATGAAATACGATGCAGTAGTAGTTGGAGCAGGAATTCTAGGAACTTTCCATGCTTTCGAGTTGGCAAAACAAGGTAAAAGTGTCATTGTTTTGGAGAAAGATCCTCAGCCTCGTGAAGCTACAGTTCGAAATTTTGGGCAAGTGGTTCCCTCTGGTTTTCCGGTAGGGAGATGGCATCACTACGGACGCTATAGCACGGAATTGTACAAAGAACTTCAGTCGAAAAAGGATATCGGGATTCATCCAAATGGGTCGTTATACATTGCTTCAGATCCTTCTGAAATGGCAGTTTTGGAAGAAATGCATCAACGATTCAAAGATGCTGATTATCATTCCGAGTTGTATTCCAAAGATCAGGTGTTAAATCACTGTGATCGCATTCAATCCAGTTATGCGGTGGGAGGTTTGTATTTCCCGCAGGAAGTGTCGTCGGAATCACGACGCATGATTAAGTGCGTTCAGGAGTATTTAACTGAGGTTTACGGAATTCTGTTCCGCTATAACCAAACGGTGATCGAAATTGAAACGGCAAGCAATGGAGTTACAGCCAGAATTGCCGGAGGAACCAGTGTAGATGCAGAGTTGGCTTTTGTTTGTAACGGACGCGATTTCCAGATTTTGTACCCCGAGTTGTTCCGCGAGGCAAATATCGAGGTAACAAAATTGCAAATGATGCTAACGAAACCAGTTGATTTCAAATTGAAAGGAAATATCCTGACAGGAATGACAATCCGTCGATATGAGTCTTTCAAAAGCTGTGATAGCTATAAAGATTTGGATCCTTCGAATGCGCATCCTGAATTGGCTAAAGAAGGAATTCATGTGTTGTTCAAGCAGCGCCCTGACGGAACGATTGTGTTGGGAGATTCCCACGTATATGCGGATAGCTCACGTAATTTCGATGCTGGTTTTGATGAAGAAAACTATATCAACAACTTAATCATCAACGAGGCGAAGAATATTCTCAATGTTCCAGAGTTGCAAATCAAAGGATATTGGTCAGGATTCTATGCTCAGATGAAAGGCAATGAAGAGATTTACGAAATGACGATCGATAATAAGGTGCACGTAATCACTGGAATCGGCGGCAAGGGTATGACAGCAAGTGCGGGTTACGCAAAAGAGAATATTGCAAAAGTGTGTGCGTTAGCAACTTCTTAAAAGGAGTGCTTTCATCGTTAAAAGGAGTGCTCAGGAATGAATGTAGCGCTCCTTTTTTAATTTAAAATTGGCAAAGGTGAGGCAGTACTTAGTCATTTTATTCTTCCTGTTCATTGGAGCGCCTGAAGGTATCGGTACGGCTTATGCACAAACCGAAATAAGAGGAGTGCTGCGTACCGAAGAGAAGGTGCTGGATAGCGCTAGAATTTCGGTGATAGGTTCCAACGTTCACTGCTACTCTGATATTGATGGGGCTTTTCAATTCTTCCTTAACGAATTCTCCGATGACTCATTAAAAATTCGTATCGATCACCTTGACATTGTTCCGTATACGAAAAGCTTCTTCATTCAGGAAAATCAATTAAACGACTTAGGTGTTATTCGCCTCAGATACCGCGTAGCTGTAAGTGATATTTTCATCCATTACCATGAAGAAGAAGGTGTGGAAAAGGGTTTGAAAGAGCAGCGAAAGATGCACGGAGTGGGAGAGGTGAATTATGTTGGAGACGACAATGATGCGACACTCAATATTGCCGAGGATGTCAAAAAAATGACCGGGTTGCACGTCGGACATGATCATGGCGATGGCAACGAGGTGGCAGTTCGGGGAACACCTAACGACTGGAATTTGGTATTGATTAATGGTGTTCGTATGCCCATTGCGAGCGAGTCTGGTAATAGGTCATTTGGTTTGTCTGCAATTCCTACAGCGTTTGTTGAATATGCATCCGTGTCCCGATCTGGACAGGTAGAATTAGCTGGGGATGCTATCGGGGGTATTTTGAATGTGCGATTGAAATCGGTAGCCGATTCGAATTATCTAAGGTTAAAGATTTCGAAAGGATTGAACTTTCAATCAATGCGCCCACTGTTGAATGGAGGTTTATTGTGGAATAAAAAAAGTCGAAACAATGCCTGGGGCTTCCTGCTTGGGGCGAATTCTAATTATAGAAACTTAAACTCTGACGAACTGGAAATTGTCTATTTCGGAGAAGAGAATCACGGTATAAGACGCGTAAGTTTTGTGGATCGATCAAATGTTAGGTCAACGCATGCGGGCTTCATAAGAGTTGAGTATTTACAGTTTTCAAAGTGGAAGATAGGCGCATTAGGGCTGCTTTCTTTTAATGGAAATCAATCGTATACCAGAGATAATAGGTACAACTATTCTGCATCCGAAATCGTGCTAAGAGGCGGTTATGCAGAGCCGCAAAATCTACTTGCAGGCGGTGGGTTGGAATTGAAATACGTGGGATCTGATAAATGGAGCATTGCATTTCGTTATTCGCATTTCAACAACAGGTTTAAATACGGGGCTGTGCCCTTTTCTGAAACGGATGGAAGAAATGGAGCTCACTTTGTAGATTTTTCCGCAACCAGCATTGCATTCAGTGATATGGTGTATTTCGACGAAGCTGGGCAGGCTTATGCTAGCGATGAAAACGGAATTCCTGTAATCCCAAATGGAGTGCAACCAGTAGGCAATTTCCTGCGCTACAAGTTCATTGGTAGTGATCAGCCGGCAGGTATTAGTGGAGATGCATGGAACACATTGAGTCCGGAATACGGTCAATTAAATTCAGAAGATTTTATTTTTTCAAAAGCCTTTTCGGAGTTGAATGAAACGGTTGAGCGCGATCCGGTAAATGCAGATGTGAATCTTGAGTATGAGATTAACAAGAAGAGCAAAATATTGTGGGGAGGGGTGTTGTTAATGCGTAATGGAAGTAGAGCAATATCGCTTCATGAGTGGTTTCAAAATGCGGCAATTTTTCAAGATCCAATTCATCTTGGAGGCGTCTCTACAAATCAGGACTATAACGGAGGGTTTTTAACAGAGCTTGGGGCACCCTTTCAGGACGATATGTACGGGTTTTTGAACCGGGATGAAATTCAAAATTTTGTCATTCATCATGCAGAAAAGATGTATCAAAAACCTATGACTGTGGCGCATAGTGAGTATTCCTTGTTTCAAGGGTCAAGCTATAGCTACACCGATCGGTTCGTTCGTTCTTATATGGTCTTTCAGAATTCGATTGGTAAAAAATGGAATCTGGATCTTGGTCTTCGGTATGATAATTCAGCAATTCAAATGACAGCCGACTCCGTGCTTTATGGCGCAGAGAATTTGTATCTGGCCCGGATTTATGAATTACCTGGTGGCGTCTTTGAGTTGGTTGATCAGGAAAACGACACTTACGCTGGAGTTTATCCATTGGTTCAGGATAATGTAGTGGCTTATCCAATTGTAGAAAAGCAACAGCAGTCGCGCTTTGGAGTGTTGTTGCCAAGTATTCATGCCAAATGGAATATTTCCAAACGATCTTTGATGCGAATGGTTCTTGCTAGAACGTATCGTCGACCTACTTATGAAGAGTTGAAGCCCGGAGCGCCAGTAATAGATTATGATCGTCTTGAGTATACACTTGGTAATCCGCAATTAAAGCCTGCAAGTTCCTGGGGATTGGACGTGGCTTACGAAAAGTACATGGCGCACGGTCAATTGCTGTCTGGGGGACTGTTCTTCAAACGTGTTAGTGATTTGATATTCAAAACAATATCCTTCAATGTGGATCCGTCTTATGGCATTCGAACCAAGTCGTTTAAAAATGCGGGTTCACCAACATATTTAGCAGGTGCTGAAATGACCTTGCGAAAGGATTTAGGCTTTTTGCATCACAAACTACATGAATTTGGAGTCGAGCTGAACGCGACGTATGTCTATTCAGAATTTCAAGTGCCAGGAAAGAACTTTCGACAAAAACTGCCCAACCAGGCGGATTTACTGGCTAATCTTCAATTATTTTGGGATGCGCACGATTCTGGCGTTTTCGCATTAATAAGTTTCAATTATACCAGTGGATATCTGGTAGAGGTCAACACTGCAGCGGTTGATGACCAGTCGGGGGTTATTGAATTGCTGCATGCTGATACACAAGATTATGATCAATTCATGAAATCACGTTGGGAGGCAAATTTCTTCGCAGAATGGAATGTAAATCAGAAACTAGCGCTTTTCGGAACATGCAACAACGTATTTAATTCTCCCCATTATCTGTATCGAGGAGATGAAGAAAGAGTCATTCAGGTGTCCTACGATTCTATTAGTGCGAGGTTAGGATTGAAGTGGAAAATTCAATAAGTTTCTTATTCGTAAACAAAATAGGGCAATTTTCATTTTTAGCATCGAATTTAATACTACGTTAATATTGTTTATATGTTTGTTATATAGGTGATTGAGAGCTTTGTAGTGTTGAATATGTGATTTTACTTATATGAAACTTTACAACTATTCCTTGCTATTGCCGCTGATTCTGATTTCTTCATTGTCTTTGGGGCAAACCTGTACAAAAACAGTCACTTTTACCGAGTTGGTTGCCGGTCCTTGTTTGGTAAACAACGAAGGAGGAAGTGAAGACCCTGCAGTTTCCATTTATTGTGATAACTCTTTGTCGACGTTGCTCTATGCGGCGGAGTGGAGTATCAACGTTAACGCTACAGGTACGTATGCATTGCCGGGAACTCCCTGGGGGGCATGTGGAGCAACCAATTCCTGGGTGGTTGGTGCAATTCCGGCACCGGGAAATTCCCTTTCCGTATTTGTTCAAACTTATGAAGGAGATGATAGCGATTGTCTCGATCCTATGGACGGTGCCGACGATTGCGGTGCTAGTGGTACTGTTGCCTTGGACCTCTCCGTAGGAACACATACTTTGTCCCTCGGTTCCGACATCTCTTTTAATTATGAAGTCACGGAAACTACGCTGATTTCTGATGTCCAGGTTACTGATATGACATGTACCTCAACAGGTTTGTATGATGCAGAACTTGTTGTAGATTACGTTTTACCTTCCTATCCTTGTTCTGTTTCCGGTTCCCTTGGGAATTTGGTGGTGAACGGACAAACCTTCGCGGTTACGGGGTCTCCTCAAACGGTTACCCTTACTGGATTAACAGCCAACGGAACCAGTGTCGATGTTTCGGCATATTTCGATGGAGATCATTCCACATGTGTATACACGGAATTAAGTGCTTTCACTGCACCTGATGCGACTACTTGCGCTTATGTTACCGCAGGTGGACAGGCGTGTAGAAAACAAATCACCTTCACGGATGTAATTGCCGGAGCGGCATTGGTAGGCTCAGATGATAATCTCGATGGTATTGAAGATCCTGCGATTTCCATTTATTGCGATAACTCTCTTGCCACACTTATTTATGCGGCAGAATGGGCGCTTGATATCACGAGCGAGACAACGTACGCTTTGCCTGGAACCCCTTGGGGAGCCTGCAGTCATACGAATACGTTTACACTTGGTCCTGACGTAAATCCGGGTACGACACAGCTTCCAGTATACTTTCAAACCTATGAAGGCGACGACAGCGATTGTAACGACCCTATGGATATTGATGACGATGCCAGAGGAGAAGGAGCGGGAACTTTAGACCTATCTGCTGGTTATCATACTATCGACCTGGGGAATGGAATTGCATTCATGTATCAGGTACGCAATATGCCCATTGTTACCGCAGCTGCGCACATTTCCAATACTTGTGTTTCCATAGCTGAATTCTCCGGCGACGTTGAGTTCACCTACGACATTTCTCAGAATCTACTTTGTACTATGACTAACGGATCATTCGGAAATATCAATGCCAACGGTCAAAGTTTTGCACTCACAAGCTCTCCACAAACGGTCACGTTGACGAACCTTCCAACCAATAGTGGAAATCTGGATATTTCAGTGTTCATTGAAGGAGATCACTCCAGTTGCGTTTCAAATTTCACAGCAGTCGTTCCAGAACATGATTGTACCATACTAGGCGCAGAATTAGCAAATTTCGAAGCAATTGATCGTCGCTCTTTCGTGGATTTGGTTTGGAGCACTTCTACGGAAACAAACTCAGACTATTTCATCCTTGAAAAATCGTACGATGGCGACAATTGGCAGGAAATCGCCCAGGTAGAATCGAATGGAAATTCTACGGCTACATCATTCTACAATTTTGAGGATTTTACGCCACTGCAAGCCATCAATTATTACAGTTTGACAGAAGTTGATCTGGACGGAAGCAAGAAGCATCTCGGTGTTCGATCGGTTATGCGCGAAGGACTAGATCTGGTTGTTTATCCCAATCCTGCGCAAAGTATCTTGAAAGTAAGCAGCATTCAAAAAGAGATTACAATCACAGATGTATTCGGTCGAACGGTATTGAAACGTGAAAATATCAAAAGTGAAACGAACACATTAAACATTTCGAATTTGGCATCAGGAACATATTTCGTCAGCGATGGCGTAGGGTTGGTGTCATTTACAAAATTATAGAGGTTAGTTAGTCGGTTAGGTCGTTAGTTCAAGTTAAAGCCAATCCTGTCATGGGTTGGCTTTTGTTCTTTCATCTGGAGTGGTTTCCAGATATTTTGAAGCAAGAACCATTCTAAATTACCCCGTGAAGACCGTCCATTATGGGGTTTACCTCTGAATGTCGTATCTTTGCAGTATGCTCCGCCTTATTTCATACCTATTAATGGCGCAATTTCTTTTTGCGATTGGGATGAAAGTGTTTCTGGTTTTGGACTGGAAAATCAATCAGGATCGTATCACGGAAAAATATTGTGAGAACAAGGACAAGCCGATGCTGAACTGTAACGGTCAGTGTTATCTTGCTAAGCAATTAAAGGAACTGGAGCAGCAGGAAAATGAAGAGAGAAGCGAGTATCCGAATCCGCAACAAGCTCTCGAGAAAGCAGAGTACATTTCCTTCTTTAGCGATGAAACATTGAACTTCTCAATTGTAACAATCGAAACTTCAAATTGTAAAGGTGAACACATCGTTTCAATGGTATCTCAACCACACCTTTCCCGAGTACACGCACCGCCGCAGGTATAAGTTATTCTTCTCGTAAAAGAGTCGTCATGAAGGCGGTTCACAATGAATAACTTATTACAATTTACAATGAAAACAATGAAATTATTTTCAATGTTCCTGTTTGGAGCATTGACACTTGCCGCGTGCAAAAAAGAAGGATGTACAGACCCCAATGCTTTAAATTATAACCCCGAAGCCGAGAAAGATGACGGTACCTGTGAAGTAGCGGTGGAAGGAACCGTTACTGTAGAAATGAGTCACGTTTGGGGAATGTCTCAAGCTGCATTCAATATGAATACAGAGTTGATTCACCCTATGACCAACGATACCCTTACGTTTACAACGATGAAGTACTACATGAGTAACTTCGAGTTGAAGTCTACAGACGGAACATGGTGGAAACACCCTGAAAGCTACTTCCTTGTAGATGCAGACGATCCATCATCTATGCAACTATCACTTTCCGGAGTTCCTGAAGGAGGATATACAGATGTTCGTTTTGTAATGGGGGTTGATAGTACTCGCAATGTTTCCGGAGCGCAAACAGGAGCACTTTCTACATCTCATGGAATGTTCTGGAGCTGGAATACAGGATACATCATGATCAAAGCAGAAGGGACAAGCCCTAATTCATCTTCAGGAAGCTTTGCTTATCACCTTGGTGGGTTCTCTGGAGCAGATAACGTCGTAACAACGAAGGAGTTTTCTTTTGGAAGCACGTTGAACGTTACAGGAACGGGAGCACCTAAAGTGAAACTTTCTGCGAACCCGGCAAGATTGTTCCATAGTTATGGTTCAGTAAGTAACGGTGAAATGGTTCACATGCCAGGAGCAAACGCCGTAACCCTTGCAGACGGATTCAACGGAGGCGTAGGATTCGTTGAGATTGTACAATAATCAAAAATAAGCGCGCTGTAAACGTCAGCGCGCATTTTTGTTATGCGTTACATTCTATTACTATTAGCAGGCAGTACTGTGCTGTTTTCCTGTAAGAAAATGGAAGGAAATGATTTCGAACCATTCGAATTCGTTGCGCCTGACCATTTCCCGGAACAGCAATATCACTTCGAAAACAATGAGCTTTCCGTGCAACGCTTCGAGTTGGGAAAACGCTTGTTTTTCGAAACGGCGCTATCGTCCGATAATTCCATTTCCTGTGCTTCCTGTCATGCTCAGGTACACGCCTTTGCCGATCACAATGTGGCTTTGAGTACCGGAGTTTATGGGCGATCGGGGAGACGGAATTCACCTTCGATTGCAAATATGGCATGGTCTCCATCTTTCATGTGGGATGGCGGTGTCAATCATTTGGAAATGTTCTCGGTTGCTCCGATTACAGATACCAATGAGATGAATGAATCCATGGCGAATGTCATAAACAAACTGAACGCCGATCCAACCTATGTGGACCAATTCAAACGTGCGTATCTCGTGGATGAAGTGAATGATCAGGTAATGCTCAAAGCACTCACGTTGTACATGATCATGATTATTTCCGATCAATCCAAATACGATAAATGGGTGCGGGGAGAAAGATCATTATCATCAGAAGAACACGCCGGAAGATTGCTCTTCGATCAGAAATGCGCCTCCTGTCACAGCGGAACGTTGCAAACCGACTATTCATTCCGAAACAATGGATTGGATAGCGTTTTTGCAGATTTGGGACGAGGACGAATCACGAACAATGTCGATGACTACGGGAAGTTCAAGGTTCCATCGCTTCGAAATGTCGCATTGACGTATCCATACATGCACGACGGTCGTTTTCAGTCTTTGGAAGAAGTATTGGATCATTATTCGGATGGAATAGTGTCATCGCACAGTCTTGATCCGGAGTTGGTAAATGGAATTCCAATGACAACCGAAGAGAAGAAGCAAATCATTGCGTTCCTGAAAACACTGACAGATTACGAATTGTTGAATAAAATGTGGTTGAATGAATAATCGAAATATCATGAAAAGAATCATTCTAATAATTCCATTTCTGATGTTCCTGAACAAGGCGCATGCATGCGATGTTTGTGGTGGAGCTGTAAGCAGTACAGGGGGAGATGTTATTCCCGGTATTTTTTCCAACTACATCGGACTCAACGCTTCGTTTCGATCATTCACTTCCACACATTTGACTTTGTTTGAGGATGAAATTCCAATCGTATCGAATGAGTTGTTTTCATCGTACAGTTTGCACGGACGTTATTCTCCCATTCGCCGATTACAATTCCTTGCGAATGTCCCAGTAAGCCTGGTGGCAAAGGAAATGGAAGGGGAGGAGCAGAATGCTTTTGGACTGAGCGATGCGTCGTTCCGAGTGAATTATTTGTTGTTCGATCGACGCAATGATTCCACTCGGACCTTTTTTAATCTGTTTCTGGGATCCTCCATAAAAACTCCTACTGGACGCAGTGAATACCGGGAAAATGAAGAGTATTTCTTCCATAGGAATATGCTTCCGGGAAGCGGTACACTGGATTTCGGATTTCACATGGATGTCTTGTGGAGAAGAGGAGATTACGGTGCCACGTTTAATGGTTCAACTGTGATTCGCGGGACGGCTCGCAATTCCTATGATTTTGGAAATCTCTACAACGCTCGGATTTCAGGATTTCGATTCTTTGAAATCAAGAAGTCCAAATTGATGTTGGATCTCGGAATGGAATTCACCATGACCGGACAAGATCGGGATATGTACTATAATTCCACAGATGATTACACAGGAGGTTGGATGCTATCGCCATCGCTGCGGGTGAACTATTTCTGGAAAGATCTCATCCTAAGTGTGACAGCGCAACGTCCTGTGAGACAAAGTTTGGCAGAAGGTCAGGTGGTCAACAATTACACGTTCCAGGCGAGCGTGATCTACTTATTAAATCAAAAGAAATAATGAAACAAATTATATTTTTCGCTCTTGCTGCGATCGTCCTTCTGGGATGTGAAAAAGAGGATGTGGGTGGAAACAATGTCAATCCAACAGGGAGTGACGCCATCACGATAACCTTCAATACTCCGAATGAAAACGAGTCGTTCGATTTTAATGAAGTGGTTTCCGTAACCGGTTGGGTTTCCAAAGCTTCTCAAGTACATGGGTACACATTGGAGTTAATCAATCAATCCAATCAGGATTCAGTGTTGTACTCACACGATGTTCACGACCATGGTGCACAAATTGAAATGAACGATACGTGGACCAATAATCTATCGGATACATCTAATGTGTTGATTCGCGTCACAGCCTTCGGAGATCATGAAGGAAATACCAGTGAAATTGCAGAACGCAGCATTACGTGTAATGGACAATAAGCTTTACTAAACCTCATAAAAAAGCCCTTGATCGTTGAGATTCGAGGGCTTTTTTGTTTATGATGAGTCCTTTTTCGTGTTTAAACAGTAGAACACTCAGTAAATGAGTTGCTAAGGTAATCGTGAAAAACCTTTCTTAGATTTCCAGAGGAAGTACTTTTCGATAGCCACTTTGCTGACATCATAGAAAACGTTTGGCAACATGATGGCAATCACCCTTGGTCGGAAGAGACGATTGGAAAATATGATCACTTCTTTTTTACCTGCATCCATAACACATAACCCCGGAATTTTTCCCCATGCCTTTTCTTTCAGATCGGTGCGCCCTTTTGCCGTACGAAGAATGTTTTTCGCAACAATTTTCCCGGAAACATCCGAAGGATATCCTGTCTTAGGTGTTGAATACGGAATGTTTTTGCACTCGAATGGTAAATCTACATGAATCGCAATCCCAGCTGCCCATACGTTTGGAATCTCCTTGTGTCTGTATGAATCAAGCACGGGAATGTATCCAGCTTGTGTTGACTTTAGGGAAGGCGAATTTTGAACGAAGTCGACACCAATAAAAGGAGGCATCAATTGCGTTAATGAACTTTTGATTTCTTCACCGGTAGAAAGAATTACCGAATCAGCCGTTACTTCTTTTACACCAACTCCGGTTCTGTAGTGAATCTTGAACATTTTCATGAACGATTTCAACATTCTTTCCCCCATTGGCATTCCATCAATTCCGAAATGTCCAAGGTAGTCTTCAGGAGTAATCCAGTAGAGATCGACTTTTTTCCTGATTTTCTGTTCTCGAGCCCATTTTTCAACATTGAACAAGAATTCGTACGCAGCTCCCATACAGCCTGCATTTTGGGTTGCTCCAATAACAATTGGACCTGGCTTTTTCTTGAATTCCTCAAGAGCAGTACGAAGTTTCATTGCACCATTTGGAGTACCAACGTAATGTGCGTGTTCTTGAAGTCCGGGCACAGCATCGTATTGAACTTTAGGTCCTGTCGCTACCACCAAATGATCGTATTGAAAATCACCTTCGGTTGTTTTTACAATTTGCTTTTCCGTATCTACCGTCAATGCTTCGGCGTGAACAAATTCAACACCTTTTTTCTCCAGAATTGCCCCTTTCTTGAATGAAATATCTTTCATTTCTCTTCTTCGGAACGGAACCCAAATCAACGAAGGGATAAAAAGAAACAGAGGAGATTTGTCAATTAGAATAACGCGATGATCTTTTTTGCCTTTGCGCTTAATTTCCAGGGCGGTGGTCATTCCGGCAAAACTTCCACCAATTACAAGTGTTGTTGTCATAAAATATTGTTTCAAACATTTATGAAACGAAGGTACCGGAACACTTCAGACTGATTTAAAACATAGGTTAATTGACAAGATGATTAATGTCAGTTTTGTGCTTGTTCAATTGATTTTTCAATATTGGGATTGTTACCGTATGGGTGATCTTTTCAAATCGTCACTTCACACAATCGGCTTGTAACTTCTTGTTTTTCCACTGGATCCAATACTCTTGCAATCCTTCTCTGGTAGCTTTTAGTTCGGAGATATCTAGCGATTCACCAATTAGTAAAGCGCTTTTGAGTTGTTTTTTTCTTTCGGATAGGGCAGGTGAGTGATCCCATCCTCCAACATGATCAAATGAGGTATATGCATCACATTTTTCTCCAACGCGTTTAAAAGGTATATCAAGTTTATACACAACTGATCCTGAGCCCATGCCTTTAGTGGACATTTTAATTTTTGAGAAATCAACTTTGGAGTATTTCCTGTTTTTATAGAGTTGTTTCAATTTATCCCCAACTTTCGCGGACATTTCATTTGAGAACTGATGAGCAACATCTGACCCTTTTTCAAACTCGGGTCCACTATAAGTTCCGTAACAACTGGAGTCGGTGCATACTATATTGCTTTTGACATCATTCTGATTTACCTGATGGTTCTCTGTATTGGTGCATCCGAAAAAATACAAGCCAATAATGAGTATTGTGAGTTTTTCTTTCATAAGAGTGAATTGCTACATGGTGTGAGGTGCTGTTATCATCAATCTTTCAGAAAGATAGCTCAGGTATCTCAGGTGGTAAATGTACTTCTAAATAATGATCAAAAAATTCCTGGTCATGTACTGTACTATCATTTTTTAATTGAGCTCTTTTGTACAGATCTGCAAGATTTTGCAGCAATAGGGTTAATTCGACAGGTTCGAGATAGGTACCATAAACTGATGTTCTTATGATTGTGTCTGAAGTTTCAATAATCAATTTTCTTGTTTGGTCGTCAGTCCAGGGGGCTTCATATTCTGGCTTCAATGAGTCTAGCGGAAGCTGGTTGATTTGCTTCTTTATTAGGTTGTATTCGTTCTTTGTTATTTTTCCTTTATTTGCACCAAGAATATCAGTATATCCGTGGCCGTAGAATTTTACATTTCGTTGACTGTCAATAGATATTTTAAGCATTGGGCAGGATCCATAACAGCCAGATGCAGAAAATAGTATCTTCTTTGGAGACAGGTTATTTTTCTTTGTGACTTTTTTGAATGTTAGCGTGTCACTATTCCAATCATAAGCTCTTAGCCGTTTCCTCACATGGTTACTTTTCGCAACTAAGATCAGCTCATCACTCGTGATTTTTACCAATTTATACTTCTGATGAGTTCCAAAATAATAGGCGTTCGAGGAATCTATTACTGTTAGTAAATCACCTTGAATTTTGAATTTAGCGGAATCGCTATAGTTTGAAAACAGTGTAAATATTGAGTCACGAACATTTATGTGGAAATAATTGTTGTCAAGATCGTCTCTTGAATATTTCTCCGTGGTCCAATCACCTTGAAGCAACTCTTGTTTAGAAGGAGGGGGAGTCTTTTTGGCACTCTCCGAACAAGACAGACATATGAGAGGAGCGGCTAATAGAACAAGTGCGATGAATTTGGTCATGGGGGTTATTGGGAATAACGTTCGGCGGCTTCGAATCGTGCGGATCGCTACCAAGATTGGTTTTACAAGTTAGAAATAGTTTTTCAAAAAAGATTGCGTCATTAACAACAAACCTGCACTTATTCTGAGCCTACCGAAGAATGGTGTGTGAGGTGCTGTTATGGGGGTCAGCCTAAAGTTCCGGATATACTTACAATAATTATCAAAATGAAACTAATAATAAAGAATATGGCGCAATCACGCACTAGTATTCTGAGTGTAGCTAACTCACCTGTTAAACTTTTGTAAGTTACATTACTGAACAGACCAGGAAATTTTACGAACCATCTTCTATTCGGGGCAAATGGATTTATTTGGACTTGTTTCTCGAATAAGTCACTTCTCTCAGTTTCAAGTCGAGTACTGAAGTCCATATGTTATTTTAAATAGATTAAACCAAATACAGGGAAGCTTGATAGCATATACAATCCGACTATTTCGGGGTGTACTTTCATAAGTCCAACAACAGCAGATATTATTCCAAATAAATGAACTGAAGCAAAATACAACAGTATCAATATCGCTTGTGTTTTAACGGTCAACTTCATCATTACCTATAACGGTCCGAAGCTACGCAACGTGCGGCGAGCTACCGAGATTATTCTCGAAAATAACGATTAAATTTCTTAGTTTGATTTATCAAACTAAGCGTAAACCCCGCATGGTGTGTGAGGTGCTGTTATAGGTAGACTACTCCCTTTCAATAATTGTGTATTCAGGTTCTTTTAATACGCTCTTTATCCGTGTGAGTATTTCACTCTTTCTAGCTTGCGCCCATTCTGGATATTTTTCCCAGTCTTTACTTACAATAATTGCGTGACGGGGTACATCATCGGCATACATTTTGCATTCGAAAGTAATAGACCTCCAATTGTTGTTACCGTCTAATTCTACATACTGTTGTGAACTGTTTCCAACTTTCTTAATCCTCCAACCTCGCTTTTTTGCTTTGTAGTTGGTCCAAATCAAAATTACGAGCAATACAACAAGCACACCAGCAAGCATTAATACTCCTTCGATCATAATTCACAACTATTACCTATACAATTCTTCATTACCCATATCTTACTTATAACCACAACCAATATACCCTTTTACCACTTCTTTTCATCCTCAGGGGGTATATAAGGCACATGTTTATGGTGTCTTACTTGTGTTTATTATAAAGTTGCTCATTCCATACTGGTCATTTCTAATGAGCGGAGAGAGGGATTATCAAACCATTTAGCCGAGCTGAAGTTTGATGGGCTCCCCTTCGTTCCGGCTCAAACAGGGGGCTCATCCAAATTTCATAGCATAAAAAAAGAGTCCTCACACTGAAGACTCTTTTATTCACACTGAGCTCGCTGTAATAATTTTATCAGGTTATGTTTGCCCCCGTTCAAACTAGCGTCCTCTAATAGTAATTGTCTTTGCGTTCTTTGCGCCCACTCGCACTGAGCTGTTCCCCTGAGCAAGTCGAAGTGTTGCGGTTGAAAAAAAATGAGGGATTACTCCCTGCGGTTGTGAACCCATTTGTGGGAGCCTTGCAACTGCGAAAGCCGATCCACCTTCGGCGGATCATTGACTTTTTCCATACCCCAAACCTGAAGCGAGCTTCGGTTTGTTCCATGAAAAAAGCCAAGCTCTTCGAGCTCGGCTTTCTTGTTGCAAGAAAAAGCGAAGCTTTTGAAGACGAGTGGCTGATCTGAAGATCAGGTAAACGAGGACAAGAAAGGGATTCATTTCTCGTGCCTCGAAATGTTCCTGGGTAGGGAGCCAAGCAACTGCGAAAGCCGATCCACCTTCGGCGGATCATTGGCTTTTTCCACGTCTCCAACTCGAAGCGAGCTTCGGTTTGTTCCATGAAAAAAGCCAAGCTCTTCGAGCTCGGCTTTCTTGTTGCGGAGAGAGAGGGATTCGAACCCTCGTTACAGTTACCCGTAAACTTCCTTAGCAGGGAAGCGCTTTCAGCCACTCAGCCACCTCTCCGTCGTTCAATTCAGAACGTTGTCCTATCCTAATCGGAAGGGAACCTTGCTCAGCCGTAGCTTCGCAAAGGCGAGGAGCAAAATTAGTAAAAGGTTCTATTCTGCAAAACAAAAAGTCGAAAATTGTTGGCTTTATTCGCCATGCTATTGAAATAGAGCCAGGTTAAGCAAAATTCACACTGATCCACTGCATTCCCAACAAAAGGAAGTACAGTACCCACATCAATTGAAAGGGTTTTCGGACGGGTTTTAAAATGTTCGTGACCATCAACATGATGAAGCCAAGCAACATGAAATTCGGATGATACACCACGAAGCCGTAGCAGTAAATGCCAATCGCAGCGAAAACAATAGCCTTAAAATACCATTCCCGATAGGAGGTAAGGAATACAATCATCGCTATGACCAAAAATACACCTTGAGTGAGGCGGGCAAAGTCGATTACCGTGTAATCCCTGTAGAAATTCATTAGGTTTTCCATCGACAAAACCGTTTCCCAGAAAACCAGGCTTCCCAATACTCCCGCCAGGGCAGAAAAGAAAAACAGATACGGCAAAGCTCCTTTTTTAGGGTGCCAAATCATAAACAGAAAACTAACGATAAGAAGGGCAAACTCATTCAAAGGAAAAGGCACTACAAAAGCACCATCCTTCAGTAAAATGGACAAACCGAACATGAAGAAGGTAAGTCCGGCTATCGCTACAGCACGTTCTTCGCGATTCATTTCTTAGCAGCGAGAGCTTCTTCTACGTAATCGAAAGTGGACAGAATCACCGGCTCTCCATCAACTACGGCTACATCGTGTTCGAAATGAGCGCTTGGTAAGCCATCCTGAGTAACAATCGTCCAATTGTCGTCTAGTTGTGATATTTTTTCTGTCCCCATGTTGATCATTGGCTCAATGGCAATTGTCAATCCATTTTGGATTTTCTTTCCACGACCACGACGACCGTAATTTGGAACTTGTGGTTCTTCGTGCAACTTAGTCCCCAAACCGTGACCAACCAGGTCGCGTACTACACCATAACCGTGTTTTTCGGCGTGCTGCTGAATGGCAAAACCGATATCACCAATGCGCTTTCCGGTTCTTGTTTCTTCGATTCCTAAATACAAACATTCTCTCGTCACTTTGAGCAACTGTTTCACTTTTGGATCAACTTCGCCAATTTCAAAAGTAAACGCATGATCTCCGTAATAATCTTTGTAAACCGCACCGCAATCAACCGATACAATATCTCCTTCTTTGAATGGAATATCAGAAGGCAATCCATGAACAACCTGTTCATTTACAGATACTAAAACAGTGCTGGGACATCCATACAGACCTTTGAAGCCAGGAACGGCATTTTGCGACAAAATATACTCTTCTGCCAACGCGTCCAGTTCATTACCGGTTACGCCCGGTCCAATTTTCTCTGCAATCTTACCAAGTGTTCGACTTACAACCTGAGCTGCGTCGCGCATTATTTCTATCTCCTGAGCTGTTTTTAGTATGATCATACGTGCTATTCTGCTTGCGCCGTAAAGGTAGTAGTTTCATGCGAACAAACGGAGGGCGGAAACAGACGAATTCAGCAAGGCTTGTTTGATGCCTGGAGATTACTTTTTGATTTGTCTGCATTAATCATTAATTTAATAGATTAAATGCAACCCTTTCGAAATGAGGAGCGTCTACTTGATAACTAACAATGCATACCATAATGAAACGAAACCTATTATTCCTACTACTGCTTTCTGTAATTGCACTTTCAGCATGTAAAAAGGTATCAACCGAAGAACCTACACCAACGCTTGATGTAGAAGAGAAGAATTCAGTTCTTATTGCAAAACATACATGGACAGGATGTGGTCCTTGCGGCGGATGGGGATTCACGAATTTCCAGAGCTTGATGGATAACAATCCGAATGATGTTCACCTGGCATTCAAGCGTGGAAATGTAGGTGGATATGACAATCAGGCGATTTATGATTTCTTCAAGAGTACATTTGATATTCAAGGAGGTACACCAACATTCCACTATAATCTTGATGAGACATCTTCTGTTGGTAACGCGAGAGATCAGATGGATGCGCAAGGAGTTATTGCGAATGCCAATTACGAGATGACGATCCAGGGGAGCAAGATCATTCTGAACACCACAACCAAGTTCTTCAAGGATGCATCAGGAACATACCGTATCGCTCCGTACCTTGTAGTTGATAACTTGATAGCAAATCAAGCTGGTCACCCTGATGGAGCGAATACAGCGCACAAGAAAGTTCCGGTAGATGTTGCAAGACCAGTTGGCGCAGCAACGTCGAATTACGGTGGATATATCATCGCTGATGGATCTATCAAAAGTGGTTACGCGGTGAATTTGGAATGTGAAGTGGATATTGATCCAAGCTGGGATCCAGCGGATATTTCCTTTGCATTGATGATTTTCCAGGATCTTGGAGGAGGATCTTACTCATTGGTTAACACGTTCACGAAGTAATTATGAGAAAGCAATTGACAGTATTGGTCGCTCTTTTGGTGACCACAGTTAGCTTCGCTCAATTTGAACACGAAGTTGGAGCGAAAGTAGGATACAATCATCTGTTTATCAACTACGATGACATTTTGAGCCCGGCAAATGAGACGTATTCGCAGGAATTGAACGGAGGAGGATTCACATTTGGTGGATTCTATAATTACACTCCATTTGACAATCTATTTCTTCAGGCTGAGGTGTTGTTGTCGAATAGAATGTGGAATGAAGCTTCAACCAGTATTTACGAAGGTCAGGTGGTAACAACGACACAAACGTATCGACATTACATCAACAATTATCTAGAGATTCCATTATTGGTGAAATATGGTATTAACCTGAGTAAAAGAAAGTATGGCGATAAAAAATACTTGTTCTTCTACGGGGGATCGTCAACGCATATCCTGATGACAACCAAAGGAACGGAGCAAGAGACATTCCGCATTGATGCTTCCGGGCAAACTACAATTACGCAGAATGAGACAACAATGGAAAAGAGTTATTTGAGAGAATATTTTACTCCTTTTCAAGTAAGCGGATTAGCGGGAATTCAGTTTACAGTTGGTGCCGGAATCAATATTGATTTACGCTACCAGTTTTTGATGAACCCTGCTTCGAGAGTGACTATCGCTGCGTCTCAAGCTGGAGATTTCCGTGTATTGAGACAAAATTTAGCTACGATTACCGTCGGATATAACTTCTTGTGGGATTACTAAAAAACCCGAAAGATATAGGAACGCCTTTTGAGAAATCAGAAGGCGTTTTTTCATTGAACGTACATCTCGGCTCCGCTCGACGTACTTCTTAATGTTCTTATTGAGTACACTTGATAATCGCTCTTTGAGCGGAGTCCAGAAGAGAAGATTTCATGGAGGTGTGACTACAATCCGGCTACAAACTCAGCAAATACTTGTTTGTGTTTTTCCAAATCCAGATCAGGAGATATTGCCACGCGAGCGATATAATCTTTGTCACCTTCTTTGGTGGTTCCTTGCGTTGAAGTCGCTGGAATGGTCCAATAGCAACCTTTCAACTGTCCGTAGCTTACACAGTATTTACTCTCATTCGGAATTGCCTCAATCATCATGTCGATAAGTTTGAGGTTCAATTTACGTTTGTACGATTCACGTTCTTCTTCGGTATCTCCTTTTGTTGGAAGATCCAAAGAGAAAACAGAAGGTGTAAACCCTTGTGCTGCAAGTTCCTCGGATACAAAGTTGATTTTCGCTTCCGGAAGCGTTTCGCTAATGAAATTCACGAATTCACGCGTGTTCTTGTAGGCATCGGCAATGCGTTGAACCATCGATGGCAGTTGATTTGCCAGAATTTCCATTTGAAGATTCGTTGCTTCGTTGTCACAAATGGACATGTGATCACCAATTCGCATCATTACAGATTCCCCTTTTTTATTGGAAGTAACATATCCTGCCGTACATAATCCACCACTTGGGAATTTTGAACCACTTACGTAGGAAAGCGTTTGAACATCTGCCAAAATTGCTTCTTCTCCAAGGAAATGGAAGTTAGGACAGAAGGTTTGGTCGATCACGAAAATTGGTGCAACAGCATTCATTGCATCTGGTGTTTGCCTTACTTTGGACAGAACGTTTTTCAGATTTTCAAGATTTGGCACCTCCACTCGCGGATTCGTTGGAATTTCCACAATAATGAAAGGAACAGCATCTTCCTGTGCCACTTTTTCTAATACCAGATCAAGGCTCTCGACCATATCTTTGCCTCCATCAACCGGAAGGTCAATAACCTCTACATTTTCCAAACAAGCTGCAACACGTCGGGCCTGATCGTTTGTTCCTCCGTAACAGTTCGGAGGGATGATCGCCTTTATGTTTTTGTCCGGGTAGTTTTCGTTAGACCAGTCAATAACGCCCATCATTATTGCGTATTGAACGGAAAGTCCGCTAGATCCCATATATGGAAGCGTATCCGATCCGGTGATCTTCTTGATGCTTTCAATTACTTTGGAATTGTTCGATGCAACTGCACTTGTGTCGAAATCCTCAGCAGGAAGTCCAACCATTTTTCTGAGTACAATGTTGCAATCCGCTGGAGTCATAGCAATTGTCTCACGACGACGCACGTGTTGAATTTCTCCTACGTACGAAGCGTTTGCATTGCTCACTGCTATGATACTTCCGTAACGCTGGTCAACAGCAACTAAAAAGTCGATGTTCCCATTTAACTCAATATTGGTTACCTCTTCGTGAGAAACATAAATTGAACTTCCTTCAAAAACTTCAACTTCACCTGGACCGCCAACTTCCAAAACGTCAAAGTTGTATCCATAGGTTTTGCGGATTTCAGATGATTGGAGTGGGGAAGGAGTCCCCGTTTTATGATATATGCGAGTTTCTAAACCATCCAATAAGTTCTTTCGCAATACAGCTAAAATTGGAGTAACTCGAGATGAGAATGAAATAACCTGATCGGATGAAAGACCGTTTTCTTTAGCCAATGCCCATTCCAAAACGCACGAGAGCGGATGTCCTAACCGAATGTAGTCGAATGCTGTTGGCAGCTCACTCAATGCCGATTCATTTGCCTGACCAGATTGATACAATTTTTCCAATTGTTCCAGAAACTGTGTTTTCGCTTGAGATTCATCGTAAATATCAAGTCGATGGGTTGTCAAACGAAGCCAATCATTGGGCATGTTTTCGATTAGCTCTTTAAGAAAAGCACTCAATTTTGCGTCTTTCATAAAATCAAAAGTTGTTCATTAAAAAAGCCGGTACTTCGGCATCTCGACAAGCTCGATGACCTTAGTATCCGGCTGATTTTTATCGTTTAGATAGGCTTACGCCAATACTTCTTTTACTTTGTCTGCAGCTTCCTGAAGCAATACTACAGAGTGTACGTCCAATCCTGATTCGTCGATCAATTGTTTCGCTTCTTCAGCATTGGTTCCTTGCAAACGAACGATCAATGGAACCGGGAAGTTCCCGAAGTTCTTGTATGCGTCTACAACTCCTTGTGCAACACGGTCACAACGTACGATACCACCGAAGATGTTAATCAAAATGGCTTTAACGTTTTCGTCTTTCAAGATGATGCTGAATGCCTTTTCAACACGCTCAGCATCTGCCGTACCACCTACATCAAGGAAGTTTGCCGGGTTACCACCTGACAATTTGATGATGTCCATAGTAGCCATTGCTAAACCAGCTCCGTTTACCATACATCCAACGTTTCCGTCAAGTTTTACGAAGTTCAATCCAGCTTCATCAGCTTCTACTTCTGTTGGATCTTCTTCTGTTTTATCGCGCATTGCTGCGTAATCCGGGTGGCGGAACAATCCGTTTCCATCCAATGTTACTTTAGAGTCAACTGCGATGATTTTATCGTCAGATGTTTTCAATACCGGGTTGATCTCGAACATAGAAGCGTCACACCCTTCGTACGCTGCGTACAATGACGCTACGAATTTTGTCATTTGCTTAAATGCTTGTCCGGATAGCCCAAGGTTGAAAGCAATTTTACGTGCCTGGAATCCTTGCAATCCAACGCGTGGATCGATTTCTTCTTTGAAGATCAGTTGTGGAGTTTCTTCCGCTACAGCTTCGATATCCATTCCCCCTTCAGTAGAGTACATGATGATGTTACGACCGCGTTCACGATCCAATAGAACCGACATGTAGAACTCACTTGGTTCGCTATCTCCTGGATAGTAAACGTCTTCTGCAATCAAAACTTGATTTACACGTTTTCCAACTCCATTTGTTTGAGCTGTTTGAAGATGTCCACCCAAAATTCCTTTGACCGTTTCTTCAACTTTGTCAAGTCCTTTGGCTAAAACAACACCGTGAGATCCTGTTTCTTCAACAGTTCCTTTTCCACGACCACCTGCGTGAATTTGTGCTTTCACAACAAACCACTCAGTACCGGTTTCTGCCGATAACTCTTTCGCCGCAGCTACGGCATCCTCTACTTTGTCAACTACCTTTCCTTCCTGAATGGCAACTCCAAAGCTTTTCAGTATTGATTTCCCTTGAAACTCGTGTAAATTCATACTTCTTTAAATTTTGCGAGATAAAAATAATATGAATTCCCGTAGTCAGGGTAATGAAGGAAGAGGAATTTTTAGAAGTTTTCCACGGGTGTTGGGAATATTGAATTTAAGGTGTGGAAGAAAGCGGGGTATAACTTAATAAGTTAGGGATATCAGCCGTTAATTCCTATTGTTTCGGCGACTTCTTACACGCAAAAATGCGTTTTTGCATTTATTAGTTTTTGCGTAATCAATAGATTTTCAATGGGTAACAACGTTATTAACAACGCAACAATTTTTCAACAGAGACAACCATCCCCATCAATCAAACACAAAAACCAGGAATATTCCCTCTTAAGATCGCTTATGTTGCCAATGACTTGAAATCGGTCGTGAAGCGTATTCTTCTCGATCGCGTTCCTTGATATCACTCCAGATTTGTCCGATTGCGTGAGAAAGTGCTTCCTCTTCTTCTTCCATGGCTTCGTGCATTACCAATGGATCGCTGAAGTAGTGCTTCACAAAGTTGGTGTCGAAATCTCCGCTAATGAAAGCGTCATGTTTCAAAACGTACTTACCAAAATCCAACGTGGTTTTCAATCCACTGATTTGATACTCATCGATTGCTTTCAGGGTGCGTGAAATAGCAGATTTTCGGTCTTTACCCCAAACCACCAATTTCGCAATCATCGGATCGTAGTAAATTGGAATGTCCATTCCTTCAACAAATGCATCATCCACACGGACAGCACGCCCTGACGGGATACGGTATCGTTCCAGATTTCCTATATCAGGAGTAAATCCGTTCAATGTATCTTCTGCATAAACACGCACTTCAATGGCATGTCCGTTAATGCTTAATTCTTCTTGCTTCTTCGGTAATTCTTCACCACGAGCAACGCGAACCTGCCATTCTACAAGGTCCAATCCAGTGATTTCCTCTGTCACCGGATGTTCCACCTGAAGACGTGTATTCATTTCAAGGAAGTAGAATTTCATGTCTCCGTCCACAAGGAACTCAACTGTTCCAGCGCCTTCGTAGTTACAAGCACGACAAACGTTAATCGCAGCTTGTCCCATTTGTTCCCGTAGTTCAGGAGTTAGCAAGGCAGAAGGTGCTTCCTCAACCACTTTTTGGTGACGACGTTGAATCGAACATTCACGTTCGAATAAGTATACTGTATTTCCTTTGCTGTCGGCGAAAACCTGAATCTCAATGTGACGTGGTTTTGTAACGAATTTCTCCACGAAACAAGCATCATCTCCAAAAGACGAACGCGCTTCGTTTTGTGCCAATCGCATTTGTTCTTCTAGATCTTCAGAACGCTCAACCAAACGCATTCCTTTTCCTCCACCACCGGCAGAAGCTTTGATTAATACCGGATATCCGATTTGGTCTGCGATAGATTTCGCTTCGGCAACATCAGAAATTGCTTTGTCGATTCCAGGAACTAATGGTACGTCAAACTCTTTTACCGCTTGCTTCGCGCTCAATTTGTCTCCCATAACTTCCATAGCTTCAGGAGACGGACCAATAAATGTAATCCCCGCCTGAGTAACTTTGCGCGCAAATTCGGCATTTTCCGACAAGAATCCGTATCCCGGATGAATACCATCAACACCTAATTCCTTACAAGCTTCAAGGATTACATCCTGACGTAAGTAACTTTCCGCAGAAGGACTTTTTCCCACGTAAACAGCTTCGTCAGCTTCAAATACGTGAGGCGCATTAGCATCAGCGTCAGAATATATCGCGACGCTTGCAATGTCCATTTTTTTTAACGTTCTGATTACACGTCTTGCAATCTCTCCACGGTTTGCTACCAGTACTTTTTTCATAAATGCGTTCTTTCGAATGGTCCAATTTCAAGGCTGAAATTAGCACTCGCGAATTTAGGAATTATTCGGAAAACGGAAGGGGAGATGATGATCTCTTTAATCTTCTTCTTCTGGAAGAATAATATCGCCCTGTGGAACTTTTCGGCGCTGGCGTCTGCCTCTTTTTCCAAGGTAACGGCGATTATCTTTTTTACGGAAAACATCCAGTACGTACTGTGCTACTTTGAAGTCCTCAAACGTTTCAAAGTCTTCCTGATAGGATAAACCTGCTCCCTGTGTGAAATCACCTTGTCCACCTTCTTGAATTACAGTGTGATCGTTCGATTCGTTGAAGATATTCACACGGAATGTACCGGATTCGTTCAAGAGATATTCTAGATTCAAATCTCCAATCAACTGACCGGTGTGCACAGTTCCATCATCGTCTACTTCTTCCTCTCCATAACTTTCAACACCGAAGCTACCGGAAAGAATCAGGCGGTCGTCAAGGAATCCTTTCGAGACTCCAAATTCAAAGGTGTTATCACCAGAGACGATGTCGTTATCGATGTCCAATTTCAGTCGATAATCCTTTGATACCCGGGCAAGAGCCTGGTTGATCTGTGTCGTGATGATTTCAAGCGCACCACCTCCACCGGAATTGTTGGTTCCTGCGATGGCCTGGAATTGACGGGCAAGCATCAATGAGAAGAACTGCCTGTTGAGTTCGTCGGGATCGTTTTTAATTCGGTTCAATAACGATTGTCCGATATCATCGGCTTGTGGCGCACGAATATCAAACTGAATAATTGGATTCTCCATCGTCCCCGTAATCAATAGATATGGGAATACAGGCTGATGTCCACCTCCGGAAGAACCTAAATCGCTTCCACCACTGATTTCACTCAGGTTGGCACTTAATCGATAGTATGTTTGTAGGTCGATTTGAGCGGTATATGGATCCCCAGTCCAACTGATGGTTCCTCCCGGTTCAATGATAAATCGTTGTTTGATGGCAATCGCATTTTTTGAAATCGGATCCATGGCGAAGTTGTACACTCCTTCAGCAACTTTGTAGGTTCCTTCCATGTTCAATTCGTTCTGATTGTCCAGTCGAATGCTGATTTCTCCGGTTCCATTCGCACTGATGACATCACCAATATCTTCGTTAAAAATGATGTTTACGTCAGCGTCCGTTGTGGCCTCGAAATTCAAATCCATATATACCCCGCTAAGGTCGAATAGGGGAGGTTCAACCGTGACTACCGTGTCCACGTCCGTGTTTACGAATTGAATGAAATCTTCTTCCTCAATTTCACCGACACCAAACATTGGAATGTTTAGCTCTGTTCCTTTCTCAGTTTTGAAATCGACTGTGATTTCGAGGTTGTCCGTATATCCAAAAATGTTGGCAAAACCAGTTACATAACCTTTTCCGTAGTACAAGGCGTCATGCGTATACGGCAAATCCATAACGAGGAAACGTTGGAAATAGTCAGGACCGAAAATCGGTTCATTGGATGCAAATAATTGAGGTTCCAGATCAAATTGAAGGTCAAAGTTGAAATTCGAGAAGTTGTCGTGGAAGACGGAACCAACAAGCAATCCGGAATTTCCATCCTGATCGAACACAGGAATACCGTTGATGTAGAATCCGTATTCATCCACGTCTATCGGTCCGTCCACGCCAAAATGGACTCCCAAAAGATCGATGTACGCACTACCACTGCGCAAAGCAATATCTCCGTGGAGGATCGGTTGCTCCGTATTTCCTGTCAGCGTCAATTGCCCATCGAGGAATCCACGAATCTCGGAAACGACATCAGGGTCCATAAATGCATTGGTAAACTGCAAGTTGGTAAGATCGAAATTTAGGTTGAAATCAAGATTATTGTCTTTTTGTTTCAGATAATAATACCCGTCGAAATCGAATGTTTTTTCGTCCGCGTAGTATAGGTTTCCGGTGGTTTTTATGGCTTTCCTTCCATGATCCCATTCACTGCTAATGTTCAGGTCTCCAACCTTCTGATTTTTTACGAAGAATTTGGTCAACGATCCTTCACCTTCGTACCCAAAGTTGTTGAGAGGATCTGAAATGGAAGCATTTAGGTTGATGATTCCCGTCATTGGATAATCGGTAGTAATGAACGGAGACAGCTCGGCTAATTCCAGATTTTCAACATCGAAATATAGCTTGTCTTCTATATGATCCGAAACTTGTCCGTCGACAAGGATTTTCTGATTGTTTCGCGTCAATTCGAATTTATCTACCCGAATGGTATCCGATTGAAACTCCATGTTGGAAGCATGCGAAATATCCCATTTGTGTCCTTGAATGAAAAAGTACGAAGGATTCAGTTTGAATCCGTAATGATCAGCATCTTTTACATGGGTATCCCAACTGATTTTCGACGTTTTGTTGAGCGCCGTTTCCTCCCAGGTGAGAATGTGATCCAGCTTGTTGTTTCCTCCCCGCGTATTGAAGTAGATGCTATCGAAATACAAGGAGTCACTGTATTGGAATCTGGAAATTTCATAATCAGCTCGGACCTTATCGTTTTCGAGCCACTGTTTCAATTCCAGGTCTGTGAATTGCATCGTTTTGTAACGAAGACTGTCGGAGCTTACAGCCAGGTTGACCTCGTTATCCCCCGGATTGTATTTCCCTTTCAAATTGGTGCCAGGTGCAATGTATAGATCAGGATAGAAAAGATGCACAAGGTGATTTGGCGAGTAGAAGGTGATATCGTAGTCAAAATTGTCCAATTCAGGATCCGTGTATTCTTTGGCTCTTTCACTATAAAGTGCCGGGAAAATTTTGCTGAATTGATAATTAAAATTGTCAATTATCGAAGCGATGTTGATTTTTCCGCCAATTCGAGCCTCCATTGCACTACCCGAAACGAGGAAGCTATCCACCAATTCCCCACGGATGATTTCCAACTTGAACTCGTCTACGTCAAAATTTCGGACTTCCTGAGTAACCGGGTCAACAATGGCGTAGGAAAGACAATCAAAGGAAAGCGCACCACTGTACGTATCCATATTTTTTCCTCGAACTTCAACAGATACATCCGACAGCAATTGCGCTTGTGTTTCTGTGAGGTTGAGTCGGGCGAGATCAGAACTCTTGATACTCACATCAAAGTCCATCTCATGTTCTCCGTTAAAGTCCAGATATCCTTCGTAGCTCAGGCTCAGGAATTCATCATTTACGGTAATATTTCCATCGAAGCGATTTCCAAAGAAAGAACCTCTGTTAATCGTGATGTTCGAATACGGATAATTCAAATACTCGAACTTGTTGATGTCACCCAGGATGCTCGTAAATCGAATATCTTTGGTCGAGTAGGCAAGCCCAGCCAGTTTCAGGGAACCGTCGATAACTCCAACATCCGGATTTCCAATATATCTTCCAACATCAAAGTTGTTCACGATCATGTTGTTGCCAGTGAGGTTGTCAGGAGGAGAGAAAATGTAGTGATCCTCCGATTCTGCCAACTTAAATTGAATCCCATAATGCAATTGCACGCTTCCGAGTGCCGTGTTGAATCGATCTGCCAAAAACGAAAAGGATTCCACATATCCAATAGCATTCAGGTTTTCTCCTTCTACATACTGCAAACGTTCAATTTCAGGATCTAAGACGATGTATGGATCAGGCGCTGAGTTCGGAAGTCGGAATCGTTTTAATTCTTCAAAGTCGATGTAGACTTCATCGATCCGCTCATCAAAAAATCCGTCTGCAAAATTTCGATAATCGGCAATTTTAATCTTTCCTTTTACGTAAGTTTTTTCAGCGTAATTAAGTTCGAATTTTGGCAGTCGTAGGGTAGAGACGGTTCCGTAAATCTTGGATTTCACCCTGACTCGATCTATCATTCCTTCCAGTGCTGGGGCAAAATGAACAATTTCTTCAAGGGAGACATCGCTGGCATCAATTTGAGCATCGAAGGTTACACTGTCTACAAACTGTTTGAAGTTTCTGTAGTTGTTCGAAACCATATCGAAATGCTTGGTCTTAATCCATGAATCTTTGGTGAAAATCTCCAATCCCGAGAGGTAGATTCCTTTTGGTGAGACTTTCGCTTCCGTGGATAGACATTCCAGATCGAAGCCGCATTTTTCTTTTGCTGTCAATCCTTGAATTTCTCCAAAGATGGTGTCCTTATCAACCCGTAAATTCAAAACTTCGCCTGCAATATCTTTTACGTCCAGATGGAAATAATCCATTCCCTTTTCCTTCTTTTTATGCAGGTGATCGTCATACTGGAACCGAGTATCGACAAGCTTCGCGTAGCGTAAATTGAAATCGACGTAGCTTTTCTTCTTTTTTGGTTTTACGAAGTAATCTTTGATGAAGGCATAATTGAAAACGCTGTCCTTGCCGCGCTGGATATGTATGAATGCTTTGCGCACCTCAGCTTCGGCAATGGTATACGATTTCCTCTTGATACTGATGTTGTCCAGATTGACCAATACCTGACTGGCGCGAAGCAACGTTTCTCCCTGCTGATCTTCAATGTTCAATCCTGCCAAAGCCACACGATCGAAAAAGTAAATATCAACTTTATCTATCTCTACCTTGGCATTCAACTCGTTCGATAGGTACGATGCAGTTTGTTTTGCGAGGTAGGTTTGAACCGTAGAGGTACGAATTAAAAAGGCAAGCAAAATCACCAGAATCATAGTCCATTCTACAATTCCGCCCAAAGTTCGTCCTAGAAATTTGAGTAATTTTGCCATTTGTACAAACTTACAATATTGTGCCACAAAAAGCGCCCATAATACTTGGTATTGAGTCGTCTTGTGACGATACCTCTGCTGCTATCCTCAAAAATGACACCATTTTGTCCAATTTTATTGCTGGACAGGAAGTGCATAAAAAATACGGGGGAGTTGTACCGGAATTAGCCAGCCGTGCTCACATGCAGCATATTCTTCCGGTTGTAGATAGTGCCTTGAAGGAGTCAGGAATGCAATTGTCTGATTTGGATGCGATTGCGTTCACCAAAGGTCCGGGATTGATGGGATCATTGGTTGTTGGAACCTCATTTGCAAAATCTCTGGCGCTGGCATTGGATATCCCGCTGATTGATGTGAATCACATGCACGGACATATTTTGGCTCATTTCATCGAGGACGCTGGAGAGTCAAAGCCCAATTTTCCATTCTTGTGTATGACGGTCTCCGGAGGACACACACAGCTTGTCATCGTTAAGGATTATCTGGATATGGAGATAGTAGGGACGACACTTGACGATGCGGCAGGAGAAGCCTTTGATAAGGCAGCGAAAATGCTTGGGTTTGAATATCCGGGTGGACCATTCATCGATAAATATGCTCAAGAGGGAGATCCAAAACGCTTTACTTTCTCGAAACCGCGTGTTGACGGATATAATTTCAGCTTCAGCGGGTTAAAAACGGCTATTTTGTATTTCCTGCAGGCTGAAGAGAAGAAAGATCCTGATTTCATTCAAAAGAACCTGACAGATCTTTGTGCCTCCATTCAATATACCATTGTGACCATTTTAATGAAACAATTGAAAAAGGTCGCGAAGGATTACAAAATTACCGATGTCGCAATAGCAGGAGGGGTTTCAGCGAATTCCGGTTTGCGAAATGCCATTACAACTACAGGAAAACAATTGGGTTGGAATACCTTCATTCCGAAGTTCGAATATTGCACGGATAATGCCGCTATGATTGCAATTGCTGGCAGATACATGTACGAGAAGGAAATGTTTGCCGATCAGAGCATAGTTGCTCAGCCAAGAGTTCTATTTACTCATTGAACCCTACGAAATATTAAACCGGTTTAGTATTACACAGTTGTGTTAACAATACTTTGTATCTTATTGCGAATCAAACCAATAATTATGCAAGCGACTGTAACACCTCAACTCATCGAGAAGGAGTCAATTACCTCCTTGACTTTTAAAACCCGCGAACCAATTCAGCAGCACCCCAAATTGATGGACCAGATCAAGAGTGCTACACGGTTAGGAAATGCGTATCACGGCAAAGTCTCGATTGTGTTTCATGATGATAGTGGAATCAAACGTGTAGAGACAACCATCTGGGCACATGGAGCCAAATATATCTGCCTCAAAGGTGGGATGTGGTTACCTATTGATCGCATTGTGGAAATTAAAGCATGAGATTGTAAATCAGTCTATTTAACTATATACTTTAGAAATAACCTTGGGTTGGGAATCCAAGGTTATTTTATTATAACCCACTTCGAATTCTAACCTTATTCGTAGTTTTGATTCTCACAAAACATTAGGCGTGAAAATCGGAATAACTAGCATCTTTTTCTTTTTATGCATCTTTTCAGGATTGGCTCAGGACGAAGTTTCCTGGGAGGTTTCCTTGAATGCAGACCAAAGCGAGGTATTAGTAAACGCTACAATTGGTGATGGCTGGCATTTGTACAGCACAGAGAAAGCGTCGGATTTAGGTCCCATTCCAACGGAGATCGTAATTGACGAAGAAGGAGTAGAAATTATTGGAGACGTGCAGGAGCCAGATCCGAAAGCTACGTATGATCCGAATTTTGGAGAAACCTTGTATTACTTCGAACAGGAAGTGACCTTCTCACAAGAAATTGAATTGAAAGGTGCCAAAGAACTCAATGGTACCATAACGTATATGGTGTGCAACGATGTAATGTGCATGCCACCAGTAGATTATAAATTCTCAATTGAATTAACGTATGAAAATTAAAGGAGCAATGCTCTTGCTTTTGTTGCTGATCGGAGTGACCAAAGTAAGTTACGGGCAGATGGAATATCCAGAGGATAAAGTAAGTTGGAAGTTCACGGTCGAACAGGATGGAGAAGATGCGTATATCGTAGGAACGATTACCATGGTAGAACATTGGCATATTTATGCTGCGAATCTCCCGGAAGGTGCATTTTCTATTGCTACAGAAGTTAATTTAACTCCTAACAAAAATTTTAAGGCGATTGGGGGAGTAAAAGAACCCAAGCCGATTTATCAGCATGATGAGATTGCCGGAGAGGATTTGTACTATCATTCTAACACGGTAAAACTCAGACGTAAGATCAAAGTGCTTTCTGAGGATGATTTCACAATCAAAGGATCATTCATGTTCCAGACTTGTGATGACGATCATTGTTTGCCTCCGCATACTGCTGAATTCACAGTGAAAGTGAAAGGAGTACAACCCAAAGAAGAAACTCCGGAAGATTTGTTCGAAAATGCTGAAGGTGATGAAGTAACTGATGATGAGGGGAATGTATTTGTAAAAGTGAACGACAAATGGCATCAGGTTCCGGAAGGAAATAGCAAAGAGTTTTATAAAAAGTACATTGAATTAGCGGGAAAAGATGAGAAATAAACTGGTTGTATTAGTTGCTGCCCTATTTGCCTTTTTTGGTACGTACGCAAGTGATATTAGTATTGATGATTCAAAACAACTTCTGAATCTGGTTGAAACAGAAAAGGATTTTTCTGATGCCCTTGATTTGTTGAGTCAAGCTGACAATTTCAAGGAATTGAAAGCAGATTCGACCATAATGAACAAGGTTGAAGAGCTGGCAACAACTCACAACGTAAGTACGATTGGTTGGGGAGAAGAAACCAAAGGAGGCGATTCAGAAGAAACGGGTGCAACCGACGATGATGGAGATAATTCAGGAGGAGAAACGGAAGTGCCAAAGTCACTTTGGGCCATTTTCTTCTTGTCTTTTGCGGCAGGATTTGCAGCGTTATTGACACCCTGTGTATTCCCAATGATTCCAATGACGGTAAGCTTCTTTACGAAGCAAAGTAAAACCAAAGCAAAAGGAATCCGAAATGCGATTTTCTATGGTATCTCGATAATCGTCATATACATTTTGTTAGGATCGGTAATTACCGCAATATTCGGAGCAGAGGTCTTAAATGAGATGTCGACGAATCCAACGTTTAACATCGTATTCTTCCTGATTCTCATTGTGTTCGCAATTTCATTCATGGGAGCTTTCGAAATCAGAATGCCTTCTAAATGGGTAAACAAAGCAGATAGTAAAGCAGACAAAGGAGGGATCATTGGGATCTTCTTCATGGCCCTGGCGCTTGCATTAGTCTCCTTCTCTTGTACAGGTCCAATTGTTGGGTCTTTGCTTGTAACAGCAGCTTCTGAAGGTGGATTGGCACCGTTCATTGGAATGTTCGGATTCTCATTGGCTCTGGCGCTTCCATTTGCATTATTCGCAGCCTTCCCAGGTTGGATGAACTCACTTCCGAAATCAGGAGGTTGGCTGAATACAGTAAAAGTGGTACTTGGATTCCTTGAATTGGCATTGGCTTTCAAATTCTTGTCGAACGCCGATCTTTCACTTCAGGCGCATTTGTTGGAGCGTGAAATCTTCCTGGCAATCTGGATTGGAATCTTCCTCGTTCTTGCCCTGTATCTACTCGGATTCTTAACGCTACCTCACGATTCAAAAGTCGAAAGGTTATCCGTGGGTAGAACATTATTAGGAACACTTACATTGATCTTTGTGATCTACATGCTACCGGGAATGTGGGGAGCTCCGTTGAAATTAATCAGTGCTTTCCCTCCACCTTTGCAATATGCTGAATCTCCGATGGGAGTTGGTGGCGGTGGAGTAGCTGTCGCAGGTGATCATCCGGAAGGAACACACCTTGGTCCTCAGAATATTTATGTATTCCACGATTACGACAAAGCTTTAGCGTATGCGAAAGAAGTGAACAAACCACTTTTCGTTGACTTCACAGGACATAATTGCGTAAACTGTCGTAAGATGGAGCAAAGCGTTTGGGGAGAACCAGGCGTGATTAATGTCCTTCGAGATGAGGTTGTTATTGTTTCTCTGCACGTTGATCAACGTACCAAATTGCCGAAGTCTGAACAGAAAACGGTGAAGTATCCAGATGGACGAACGAAGAAACTGGTAACGGTAGGAGATAAGTGGATGTATAAGCAAATCTCCGAGTTTAAAGCAACGGCTCAACCTTATTACGTGATGCAAGATGTCAATGGAAAGGTAATCTCCAAAGGTCCAGCAACGTATAAGAATCACAAGAGAGCTTCTGATTTCAAGGAATGGCTCGATGAATCTTTAGGGAAAAACGCCGAGGCATCGACGGATAAAGAGTCTGATTCAGAAGAGAAACCGAAAGAGTCCTCAGATAAAGAACACTAAATAGATCAAATCCCTCAATTCTGGACGTCCAGCAATGTCGAGATGCAGAGGGATTTTTTTTAGTTTTACTTCATGAATGATAAGTGGATGACGCCGATCGAATACCTAAAAGGTGTTGGACCGAAACGTGCCGAATTGCTCAAGAAGGAGATCGGTATCCACACATTTCAAGACCTTCTTTATTATTTCCCGTTCCGATACGTTGATCGCTCTGTATTTCATCAAATAGCAGACATTCCAGAGATGAATGCCCCGGTGCAATTAAAAGGGCGAATCACTGGAATGCGGGAAGAAGGCGCCGGAAGAAGAAAACGGCTGGTCGCCAACTTTCAGGATACTTCAGGAATGATCCAATTGGTTTGGTTCAAAGGTGCGCAATGGATCAAGAAAAACATAAAAATCAACGATACCATCGTCGTGTACGGTAAAGCCGCACAATTTGCCAATAAATGGAACATCCCACATCCGGAGATGACGCCAATTCAGCAACACGAAACAGGATTACAACCCGTCTATCCCAGCACAGAAAAACTGACTTCATCTTATCTGGATTCCAAAGGTTTGCACAAGCTCCAACTGGCGCTAAAAGAACAAATGCCTGTCCAATTTGAAGATTGGTTACCCGAAGCCATTTTGCGAGAAAACAAATTGGCAAGTCGAAATCAGGCGATGCAGTGGGTACATTTTCCCAAGACGCACGAACAGGCAGAAGCAGCCAAACTCCGACTTAAATTTGAAGAGTTGTTGATGCTTCAATTAGAGCTATTAGTTCGGAAAAAGATTGCATTAACGAAATCTGAAGGTTTCATCTACGATAAAGTTGGAGCGCATTTCAATACGTTCTACGAAAAACATTTGCCTTTTGAATTAACCGGTGCGCAGAAGCGGGTTCTGAAAGAAATTCGTTCCGATATGACTACAGGGCACCACATGAATCGATTGTTGCAAGGAGATGTGGGAAGTGGGAAAACGCTGGTGGCATTGCTGACGATGTTACTGGCTTTGGATAACGGTTTTCAGGCAGCGTTGATGGCACCTACGGAGATTTTGGCTCTTCAGCATTTCGAGTCTCTGAAGGAGTTCTTGAAGGGAATGAACATCCAAATTGGATTGCTGACAGGATCGACCAAACAGAAAGATCGGAGAGTATTGCACGAAGCGCTTCAAAATGGAGAAATGCAACTCTTGATTGGTACGCACGCTTTGTTGGAAGATACGGTGCAATTCAAAAATCTTGGATTGGTGGTAATTGACGAACAGCATCGTTTCGGAGTAGCACAACGAGCAAGAATGTGGCGTAAGAATACAATTCCACCGCATGTTCTCATCATGACTGCAACACCGATTCCACGTACTTTGGCTATGACGTTTTACGGGGATCTGGATGTTTCCGTGATCGATGAATTACCTCCTGGACGAAAGCCAATTACTACTGTACATCGCAAAGATGAGCAACGTTTGCGCGTTTTCGGATTTATGAAAGAAGAAATCGCTAAAGGACGCCAGGTGTACATTGTGTATCCTTTAATTCACGAATCGGGAAAGTTGGATTACAACAATTTGATGGAAGGCTACGAGGCGATCCAAAGAGCTTTTCCATTGCCAGAATACCGCGTGAGCATTGTTCATGGACAGCAAAAACCGCAGGACAAAGAGTTCGAGATGAATCGTTTTGTGCGTGGCGAAACGCAGATTATGGTTGCTACTACGGTAATTGAGGTTGGAGTGAATGTCCCCAATGCTTCTGTGATGATTATTGAAAGTGCCGAACGATTTGGGCTGTCTCAATTGCACCAGTTAAGAGGGAGAGTAGGGCGAGGAGCAGAGAAGTCCTACTGTATTTTGATGACTGGCGATAAGATTTCTCCTGATAGCAAGAAGCGTATGAACACTATGGTTCGCACGAATGACGGTTTTGAAATTGCTGAGGTGGATCTTCAGTTGCGCGGTCCGGGAGATTTAATGGGAACCCAGCAAAGTGGCGTTTTGGATTTAAAAATTGCCAATCTTGCTCGGGATGGTCATTTGGTAGCACTAGCCCGAAAAGTTGCCACAGAAGTTCTTCAGGCAGATCCAAATTTAGAGAAAGAAGAGAACGCCGGACTTCGCAGTCAATTGGTACATGCATTAAAAAGCCGACCGGACTGGGGGAAGATTGCGTAGAGCGGAGAGCGAGTTCCTTACACTTCGACTCCGCTCAGTGTGCGGTAAATAACACTTGAATTCTTAATGTCATATTGTAGACTGAGCGGATCTTTAATGTTTTGTGTGCGTGTTGTTTGGTAAGTTGAGGGCTTCGAGTGCCTCAGCCCACATACGATCATTGGATAACATCGAGGGTTTCGAGATGCGGTACATGGAGCAAATGTAGGAGCCCAAGTGCATCTCTTTTATATTTCTCTAATACGAGCATTGAGCGTAGTCGAAATGCGATTCAATAAAAACTACTATCTTCCAAAAAAAGATTCCAATGAAATTTATTCTGATTGCACTTCTCTCACTACTCACTCTCAGTTCTCACGCTCAATTGACAGGTGGTGGAGCCGCTGCTGAAGGACGTGATGTTGTATCTGGAACGGTCTTCGAAATCGAGGGTGCCAATAATGGTTGGGCCAAATTTTCATTGGCAGTGGATCGTGAAGGAAAAGTTACTTCAGCTCAATTGGAAGAAACGAATCTTAAAAGCTCGCTGGATAAATTGGAAGTCAAAAAGCACGCGCTAAAAATCAAGTTTGAGCCAGGAACGCATTACCCGAAGTTTCACAATGCGGAAGTGCGCATCACCATGGTGAAATGGGAAAACCCTCCAAAAGAAATAGAGATCATTATCGACTAGCCGTAGATTTTCGCTACGCTGTCTTTGTGAATCTCCATAATTTTCTTTCGCTTCAATTTCAAAGTAGGAGTTAACTCACCACCATCAATCGACATTTCTTGCGGTAACAACTGGAACTGTTTGATTTTCTCCCAGTTTCCAAGTTCCTCGTTCAATTCGTCCAATTCCTTTTGGATTCGAGCACAAACAGCTTCGTTCGTACAAAGTCCAGCGTTTGAGTCATCTTCCAGCTTAATTTCCTTTCGTTTCGCCCATTCGCGGATGAAATCATAGGTAGGAACGAGTAGTGCTGCAGGGAATTTTTCTCCTTCTCCAATCACCATCGCCTGTTCGATAAAGCGAGATTCTTTCAATTTGTTTTCAATAGCTTGAGGGACGATGTATTTACCTCCGCTTGTCTTGAAGATTTCTTTTTTACGATCCGTGATTTTCAGGAATTTACCCTCAATCATTTCACCAATATCTCCAGTATGGAACCAGCCATCTTTGATGACTTCAGCTGTCTTCTCAGGAAGGTTGTAGTACCCTTGCATCACGTTCGGACCTTTCACCAGGATTTCACCGTCGTCTGCAATTTTAACCTCAACACCTTCGACTAATGCTCCAACGGTTCCAATACGAATTCCCTTTTTGAAGCAGTTCACCGATACTACAGGAGATGTCTCTGTTAATCCGTATCCTTCCAGAATTGGAATGTCCGCAGCAAGGAAAATTTGCGCCAGACGTGGTTGCAAAGCCGCACTTCCAGATGCTATAGCACGAACATTTCCGCCCAAAGCCTCCTGCCATTTCGAGAAGATCAATTTACGGGCAATTTTTAAACGGAAATTATACCATCCACTACGATTAACCGGATCGTAATCCTCGGCCAATTCGACTGCCCAGAAGAACAATTTACGTTTGATTCCGCTCAACTCATCTCCCTTAGCCATGATCTTGTCGAATACTTTTTCAATCAATCGGGGAACTGCAGTAAATACATCTGGCTTCACCTCGCGAATGTTATCTCCGATGGTGTCCAAGGATTCAGCGAAGTAGATGGAACACCCAAGATACATGTACAAATAGTGCAACATACGTTCGTACACGTGACACACAGGAAGGAAGGTCAACACCCTGGAATCTTTATCCGCAGGAATTGGGTCTTCACATGCGTAAACATTCGACAGAATGTTGTTGTGCGAAAGCATTACCCCTTTAGGATTTCCAGTTGTTCCAGAAGTATAAATAATGGTTGCCAAATCTTCTTTTTTGACAGCATCCATGCGTGATTTAATCTCATCATCAGAATCAGAAGATCCTGCTTCTTTTAGTTTCGACCAGTTAATTTGACTATCGCTCGTCTCCATTACGTACAAGTGTTCCAATGACGGAACGTCTCCCTGAATATTGGAGATTTTCTGGTACAATTCATCATCTCCAACCACGCACAATTTGATACCGGCATCATTGAAAATATAACGATAGTCACTTTCCGAAATATTCGGGTAAAAAGGAACTACAATCGCACCAACTTGTTGAATGGCGATATCCATTACATTCCACTCATATCGAGTGCCTGAAACGATTCCTACACGGTCTCCAACGGCCACTCCTTTTGCGATCAAACCACGACTGACTTCCATTACTTCATCCAGGAATTCCTTGGTAGAAACACTGTGCCATTTTCCGTCTTTTTTCGACGAGAACATAGTGTCGTTTGGATGCTGTGAAAGCTGGTAATGTGGTATATCTAATAATCGTTGTGGGGTATTCATAAAATCTAGTCTAACTGTGTTCACACGAATATAACGATAAAAAGAGCAAAAATCGGTGAAAAAATATTCGACGGAAATGCCTTTTTAGTCGATAAAGATGCCTTGATGTTAAACGAGTTTGGAGAAATGTACCTAAATCGTGTAATTGCAAGTTATTACTGTAACATTATCAAGGAGATAATTGTTTTAACTGCTGATCGGACACCATAAATTTGAAAAGAAGAGAATACAATATTATCGTTAAAGAGCATTCAGCCAATTTATACGGCTATGCCATTCGATTCTTGCGTGACAAGGAAGATGCGAAGGATATTGTTCAGGACGTCTTTGAGAAATTATGGATACATCGAAACAAAGTAGAGTTTGAGAAAGCAAAATCCTGGATGTTTACTACTGCACACAATGCCATGATCAATTTTGCGAATCGGAAGGGAAGAACAACGCTTTCCAATGAGATCGCAAAGTATGAGAAAGGTACGGTAACGCCAAACAGCTTCGAATCGAATCAGGTTGTTGAACGCGCAGTAAGCATTTTGCCACCAATCCAAAAGAGTGTGATCCTTCTTCGAGATTTAGAAGGGTATTCTTACAAAGAGATTGGTGAAATTTTGGATTTATCTGATTCTCAGGTGAAGGTGTATTTGTTCCGAGCAAGAAATAAGATTAAAAAGCAGTTAAAAGGATTGATCGAATTGGTATGAGTAAACCTTCCTTTTCAAATATTGATTTGTGGCTGTTCGAGTATGCCGAAGGAAATCTGACAGATGACCAGGTAGCACAACTCGAATTGTTCATTTTACAGCACCCTGAACTGGATGTCGATCGAGACATGTGGGAAATGGCGCATGTGAGTAAGGAAGAGAATGCCTTCGCTGATCAAAATGCCTTATTGAAACGTAAGCCTGTTGGAGCTTATTGGGCAGTTGGAGCCGGTGCACTTACCATGATTGCACTGATTTTTGGTAGCTACACGCTCTTCGGTCCTGATTCACAAAACATCAACCATCAACTTTCTGAAACAGTAGAGTATTCTGAAGATTACGCATACGAGTTACTTGCAGAAACAGCTACGGAACGAGAATTACGTCAGGAGGTTTCTGATCTAAAGGCTTTAGTGACTTCACTCGAAAGCCAATTAAAGAAGTCCAGAAATACTGTCGCTTCGAATCAATCGGAGAATGGAGAATTGGTAGCATTAAACAATGTTGAGTTAGCGGGTAGCAACAATGGGAATCAAAGCGAGTTACTTCCAATGGGAGCGAACGAAGGTCCTTCTATCGCTTCAAATCCAAATAATTCACACGCAATTCAGAGGACAACAAATACCAATCCTGGTGTGACTCAAAATGGAACGCATGGAGTTAATGCAATCCCAACATTCACAGTTTCACAGCCTGTCGTAGCAATGAGCGAGATGACTTCCATGAAGCCAGCATTCTTGCAATCACAATCATCAGATATTCAGCCGTTGAGTCGCGTGTTCTACACAGGATCTAGTGGCGATAACGAAAACTCAGATGAATTGGCAAGTTCAGATGATTATTCTGGTCGCTCAGTGAATTATGAAAGCTCATACAAGCATAAACTATCCAAGTTTGTTCGTCGATTGAGAAATATGGCGAACAATCCAATTGCCTTGAAAAATTACCGTGATGCTTATCATCATGTTCCGGGTATGACAGCTACAGACCTGAACTTTGGAGCTACGGGAACAATGATTGCACCGAGATTCCAAATGATGTCACGCTTACAAGGACTCGGAAACTCAAACGAGTTATTCTCAAATCAAATTGGATTCGATGGATATATGTTCGGAGTAAGAGGTGGATTGGGTGTGCAGATGACGCATAACTATTACAACCATGGAGGTATTCAATCAGGAGAAGTGGCAATTACGTACTCTCCGAAACTTTCTGTGAATCGAAAACTTTCCATTGAACCAGCCGTCCGAATTAAGATGGGGAACAAGATGTTGGATGCGGGACGAATGGCGGGAACAGAGCAGGTTGAATTCATCCCTGGAAATAGCATTGATTACTATCAGGATGGAACAACTCCAGTCGGTCGAATGCTATGGTACCGCGATCTTGGATTGGGCTTGAATGTGAATACTGAATGGTTCTATGCAAGTGCACAATTAGACAATATTTTCCGCCACAACGATAACATTTATTCCAACGATTTGGAGTTAAAACGAAGAGCTGGAACGTATTTTGTAGCTACGTTGGGTACAGACTGGGAATCAGACGATTCACAATGGGAGACACAACGATCCAAATTTAGTCTCTCGCCATACCTTGTGTATCGAAAATTTGAAAATATAAATGAATTATGGGCAGGTGCAAACTTCCGAGCTTACTGGCTATCCATCGGAGCTTCAGTATCAAGCAACGGAGATCCAGCTGCCTCCTTGGGAGTAGTCTCAAGTGATAAACGCTTTTCGTTAATGTACAACGCGGATTACTCTCGCAGCTACATAACGAATGAACGCTCGTTGTCTCATCAGTTGACGTTGAGAATAGTGGGGAAACAGAGTAGAATAGGACGACGAAATTAATTAAACGCTATGAAAAGAGTTTTAGCAATTATTGCCATCGGAATTGGGTTCAGTGCTTCGGCGCAAGATCCTCAGTTCACGCAATTCTATGCCAACCCGATTTATTTGAATCCAGCTTTCGCGGGTTCTCACGGTTGTGGTAGAATTGCCATGAATTACAGAAATGAGTGGCCAAGCTTGACAGGGAATTATGTAACCTACAGCGCATCGTATGACAATTACTTCAAAAATGTCAATGGTGGAGTTGGAGTAATCGCAATGCACGATCAGCAAGGACAGGGAACCATCTTTACCTCCATGTTGGGAGCTGTGTATTCGTATCACTTAACGGTGAGCCGAAAATTCAAAATGATGTTCGGTGCACGCGCTGCCATGTTCAACAAGTATTTGGATTGGAGCAAATTGACTTTTGGAGATATGATTGATCCGCGAAGAGGATTTATCTACCAAACTGGAGATGTACAACGCGGAGGAAGCCGCTATTTCTTTGATGCTTCGGCTGGAATGGTTGGTTACAACAAGCATTTCTTCTTCGGGTTTGCAGCACACCATTTGAACCGTCCGGATGAGTCCATGATTATTGGTTCGTCTCGACTACCAATTCGTATGACAGGACACATGGGAGCGAAAATTCCTTTAGGATCTAAATCTCAATACAAAAATATTACATCGATTATGCCGAATGTAATCTACCAATATCAGAATGGTTTCCAGGAGCTGATGTTCGGTACTTACGTGCAATACGGGGCGTTTACAGCTGGGGCCTGGTTCCGTAATCGCGATGCATTTATTCTAACAATTGGTGTTGATACTGGAAAATTCCGCCTTGGATATAGTTACGATATTACAGTTTCGCGTTTGAATAATGGAGTATCCGGTGGATCGCACGAATTATCACTTGGGTTGCTTTTAAATTGTAAGGATACACCTCCGCAATTTAAAACAATCTCTTGTCCTTCATTCTAGGGCAGGAAAGACAGTCTCGGTTTACTTTTCTGGTTTGTGAAATCGAGCTTGCAGTGAAAGGTTTATTCAGCTGAATAAACCTTTTTTCCTTTTATAAGAACCAGTTCTGCAAAATTCGATGTGAATGTAGATTTGGATACAACCGGTCTTTGAAACATGCTGATGGTTGCATCTTTTCCTTTTTCAAGCGTACCGATCTTATCTTCCTGAAACGATGCGAAGGCTGCCCATCGAGTCATCCCAAGAATGCATTCTTCCAAAGTGATTGCTTCTTCTGCGCGGAATCCCTCCGAAGGAAAATTTTCTCCATTTTTCCGTTCAACTGCGGCATGGATGGTTTTGAAAGGATCGGTGTATTCCACCGGGAAATCAGTACCAATGGCAAGCATTCCGGCTTGTCGCATAAGAGAGTTGAATGCATAAGCTCCTCCCATTCGATCGTGCCCTAGACGTACTTCTGCCCATCTTTGATCGCTCGTAGCATGTGTCGGTTGCACACTCGGAATGGCTCCGGAAGCTGAAAACAAACTAAAGTCTTCCGGATCTACGATCTGCGCATGTTCTATCCGCCAGCGATGATCCGGATTGTATTCGAACATATTCTGATACATCTCCAGGATGATTCTATTGGTCGAATCTCCAATGGCATGCGTGTTCATTTGGTAACCTGTCAATTGACACAAGTCAAAGATCTCCTTCATGCGTTCTGGCGAGGTTGTCAGATATCCTGAATGATCGTGTCGGTCTGCATACGGATGCTTTAAGAATGCGCCGCGAGATCCAAGAGCACCATCACCATAAACTTTGAAACTCCGAACGTAGAGATTTTTGTTGCGCCAGAAGCCTTTGTTTTTGGCAAACTTCACATTCTCAGGAGTCGTTAGTAACATTGCGTATATGTTCAGTTTCAACTTACGCTTGTCAACCATTCTTCGGAAAAGCTTGAAGTCTTTATCGTTCAATCCAGCTTCGTGAACCCCGGTGATTCCGTACATCAAGAGTTCATTTTGAACTTCTAGTAATGCTTCGCCTAATTCTTTCTGAGGGAAATCTGGCAGTACTTCCAGAATCGGATTCATGGCGTTATCAACGAAAACGCCCGTTGGAGCCGGAGGAAATGGTCGTGTACCTGGATGTGGAGTATAGTTTGCTTCCAAATCCTTCAATTCAACCGGACCTTCGGCAGATTCGTAATGCCCACCGTTGTGTAGTTCAGAATCGTTGTGATAGGAAGTAAAGATGTCTGCTTTTTCGATCAGATAATCATTTGCCAGAAGCGCATGTCCATCAATCCGGAACAAACACACCGGGATATCCGGGAACAACTCATTTAACTTTTCATTCGTCGGCATTTCATCTCCCCACAAACTTTGATCCCAGCCACGACCAATAATGAAAGGGCGCTTGTGCTTGCTCTGATATTTCTCAATTCTCAGGATCATTTCATCAAATGACTTACAACCGATCAGATTGACGCTGAGCATGGATCGCGCGTAGTTCATCATGTGTCCGTGTGCATCTACCCAACCCGGATACACGTCTTTCTTCCCTGCATCGATGTATTCTTTTGCACTGTATTTATTGAGAATCTGGCGTTCCGGTCCAATCTCAACAATCTTTCCATTTCGAATAGCAATGGCATCGTAAACCTTGTCATCGCCATCTACCATTGTGTGAATTCGGGCATTGTGAATGATGAGATCCACATCTTCACCTTTCATGCATGAAGACAAAGTCAGTAAAGCCAGAATGAGAAGGGGTAAAAACGCTTTCATAAGTACGGATTTGTTTTGCGAAGGTAGTGAGAAGGAATGAATCGGCGAGGTAGGTGCTTTGTGGGGGAATGCTTGGGGCATGTTATACCCACTTCTGTAAAGAGTATGAACATCTGATCTTCTCTAATCCTTTATTGAAACTTCATCGAGGGTTCGCTCATAATAGTCTTCTTTTCTTGATCAAGTAATTGTTGCAGTTTTAGCGGTTTATTTGAGTAGAAATACGTGTTGACATTTATCGATTGCTTGATTAATTTTATTCTATGAGAATTTGGATTTGGTTTGTTGTTGCTTTTGTAGTGATAATGTGGGCGACTACATTAGGACTTCTATATTGGGATGACACAGAAAAGTTAGGTGACATTGGAAAGTTTGGAGATATGTTTGGTGCAGTGAACGCCTTATTTTCTGGGTTGGCATTTGCCGGAATGATTTATGCTATTTGGCTTCAGTCTCAAGAGCTGAGAAGAACGAATGAAGAAATGGGGGGTCAAAGTGAAATGTTGGAATTACAGAAAAACGAACTGACAAAGACGAATGAGCAAATGGAACTCCAAAATGAGTCGTTAAGGTTGCAAAATCAGGAATTAATTGAGACTAGGAAGGAGTTTAAGATGCAGAACGAAACTCTCAGTCTGCAAAGGTTTGAGAATACATTCTTTCAACTGTTAAACTTATACCACGAAATAATTGATAAGGTTGATTGCACTGGATTTTTTAATCATGACGGAGATAAAGGAAAAAAGCAGAGGGAAGGCTTGTATTTTGCTGCTTCGGTATTAAATGAATGTTTAGACAAAGCAGTTACAAAATTTAGGAGTAAATCTAAAATATCGAAAACACAAGCCTGGGATTTACTGAATAAAGGGTATCAAGATTTCTATTTCGTACGACAATATGAACTTGTATTAAGTCATTATTTCAGGAATCTATATCACATTTTAAAGTACGTGTATTTATCAAACGACCTAGAGCCTAATCAAAAGAAATTTTATGCGACTCTTGTTCGGGCTCAATTATCTCCAGATGAACAGTATCTGATTTACTATAATTGTATGATTAAAGGAGTTGGAAATCCGAAATCACTATTTCTGGTTAAACATTTTGACTTGATGCAAAACTTCAATAATTGGGAGGTTCGACAGTTTTCGCATCATGAAGAGTTGTTTCAAGATCTTAAAAATGATGTTTCTGATCCTTTCAATGGAAACCCTCAAATTCCGGCAATTCCTACATTGCCTTAACCATTTCTTTCAACAAACAACTCCCTAACAGTAACACCCAAAACCTCAGCAATCTGACTTAAAACAAGAATGCTCGGTTAAACATCATTTGAACACCGCGAGAAACAGTTGATTCCCTTTCGCCAAAAGCTCAAATAAATCCACACGCAATCGTACGCTTGATAACCAATATGTGAACCATCACCTTTTTCGAGGAAGTCATTCTTTTTTGTGGGGCTATCATCGCCGGATTTACTAATTTTGCCGGAAATATTTATGTAACATGGACAACACCGAAAAGTACGCCCCGCAACAGCTGGAAGATCGTTGGTACGCGCATTGGATGGAAAAACGTTATTTCCACTCTCAACCTGATGAACGTGAGCCTTATACGGTCGTCATTCCACCGCCGAACGTTACTGGTGTCTTGCACATGGGACACATGTTGAACAATACGATTCAGGATGTTTTGGTACGTCGTGCCCGCATGCAGGGGAAAAATGCCTGCTGGGTACCGGGAACGGATCATGCATCTATTGCCACAGAAGCAAAAGTGGTAAACAAACTCCGTCAGGAAGGAATTAAGAAATCGGATTTAACGCGCGATGAATTCCTTGCGCACGCTTTCGAATGGAAAGACAAACACGGAGGAATCATTTTGGAACAGTTGAAGAAACTGGGAGCTTCTTGTGATTGGGATCGAACAAGTTTTACCATGGATCCAGAGTATTCGGAGTCTATCATTGATGTGTTCATCGATTTGTTCCACAAAGGAAAAATTTACCGTGGTGTTCGCATGGTGAACTGGGATCCGGAAGCTTTGACTGCCGTTTCCGATGAAGAGGTAATTCACAAGGAAGTGAACTCGAAGTTGTTCCACGTCCGCTATAAAATCGCCGATTCAGATGATCAGTGGTTGATTATTGCAACTACGCGTCCCGAAACCATTTTGGGAGATTCTGCCATCTGTGTGAACCCGAATGATGCGCGCTACGCCAATTTGGTGGGTAAAAAAGCCATTGTTCCGATTGCAAATCGTGAAATTCCAATCATTGCTGATGAGTATGTGGATATGGAGTTCGGAACAGGATGCTTGAAAGTTACTCCTGCACACGATACGAATGACTACGAAATTGGTCAGCGTCACAATCTGGAAACGATCGATATCTTCAACGATAACGGAACGTTGAATGCAGAAGGATTGCATTACGAAGGAAAGGATCGCTTCGAGGTTCGAAAAGAGATTGAGAAAGAATTGTACGACAAAGGATATTTGATCGAAACAGAAGATCATATCAACAAAGTAGGATACTCGGAAAGAACGAATGCTGTGATTGAGCCGAAGTTGTCTCCGCAGTGGTTTGTTGACATGAAAGATCTTGCAGCTCCGGCATTGGAGAACGTTGAAAATGAAGAAATCAAGTTCTATCCAGAGAAATTCAAGAATACGTACCGTCACTGGATGGAAAACATCAAAGATTGGTGTATTTCCCGTCAACTTTGGTGGGGACATCGCATTCCAGCGTGGTATTTTGGAGAAGGTCAGGATAACTTCGTAGTTGCAAAAACGGAGGAAGAAGCATTGAAACTTGCGTCTGAAAAGGCTGGAAAAGAATTGACATCTGAAGATATCCGTCAGGATGAAGACGTTATGGATACCTGGTTCTCCAGTTGGATGTGGCCGATTTCGGTATTTAACGGATTAACTGATCCCGACAACGAAGAAATCAATTATTACTATTCTACCAATGATTTGGTGACTGGTCCGGATATTATTTTCTTCTGGGTAGCCCGCATGATTATGGCTGGATACGAATACAAAGGAGCCAAGCCGTTCGAAAACGTTTATTTCACCGGAATTATCCGTGATAAACTAGGTCGTAAGATGTCGAAGCAATTGGGGAATTCACCCGATCCAATTGAGTTGATGAACAAGTACGGAGCCGATGGCGTTCGATTGGGGATTTTGATTTCCTCACCAGCAGGAAACGACCTTCCATTTGATACTTCACAATGTGAGCAGGGACGAAACTTTGCAAACAAAATGTGGAATGCACACCGATTGGTTGATGCATGGACCGTAAACGAAGATTTGGAACAGCCAGAATCATCTATCAAAGCAATTGAATGGTTTGAAGCACGCTTCCAGGAGGAATTGAAGAACATCAACGGATTGTTCGATCGTTTCAAAATCTCTGAGGCGTTGATGGCGATCTACAAATTGGTTTGGGACGATTTCTGTGCGTGGTACTTAGAAATGGTTAAACCTGGGTATCAGCATCCCATTGATCGTAAGACGTTGGACAAAACAATTGAGTTCTTCGAAGAGTTGTTGAAGTTAACGCATCCGTTTACGCCATTTATCTCTGAAGATTTGTGGCACAAGTTGCGCGAGAGAGAAGAAGGTGATGATATCATCGTTGCATCATGGCCTGAAATGAAAGAATACGATTCAGAAGTATTGAAGCAATTCACGACAGCTACTGAGGTGATCACAAATATTCGAAGTGTTCGAAAAGAGAACAGCATTGCCAACAAGGTAAAAATGGAGTTGTTCGTGAAGAAGAACAATGATCTGTCCGCTGATTTTGATTCTGTAATTGTAAAAATGGGGAACTTGTCTCAACTGGAATACGTTACTGATAAGGTTGAAAACTCCAATTCTTTCCTTGTAGGAGGGAACGAATATTTTGTTCCTTTTGGAGATGCAATTGACAAGGATGCCGAGCGCGAAAAGCTTACTTCTGAGTTAGAATACACGCAAGGATTCCTGAAGTCGGTTCAGAAGAAATTGCAAAACGAACGTTTCGTGAACAATGCTCCCGAGCAAGTAGTTGAAGTTGAGCGAAAGAAAGAATCAGACGCTTTGAGCAAAATCGCGATTCTGGAAGAGAAAATTGAAGCGCTTAATTAATACGCACTGATATTAATAGTGAAAGGGTAGGAGTGATCTTACCCTTTTTTGCTTTACGCAGATTTGTTCGAACCGCAAGGGGCGCAATGGACGCAAAGAATTGTTTGACTTGTGACTTTTCGCTTCGCTCAAAGTGTGAATAACACCTTCAAATTATTATGGCGTACTCCGAGCGCTGCGAGGAGTTAATACAATTTAATTTCTCCTTGCGTTCATTGCGCCCTTTGCGGTTCATTTTTTATCTTGTCGCTGAAAACAAAAACAACCTAAAAACTACATTTATGAGCGAGGAAAACGATGTTTTAGATCAAGTTGCTGTAACAGGCGCTTCGATGGATGAATTGACCTATCCGATGGAATTCACTTTTAAAATCGGAACAATCTGGAACGACTTCGTAGCGAAAGATGCCAATGGAGCAACAGTTGCATACGTACGTCAGAAAATGTTCAAACTGAAAGAAGCAGTAAGCGTTTATAACAACGACGCGAAATCTGTTTTGCTGTATAAAATTGCCGCAGATCGCTGGATCGATTACAATGCGAGTTACCGATTTACTGAAGGAGAATCTGAAAATGCTACAGGACGCGTTGGTCGGAAAGGACGTAAATCTCTATGGAAAGCAACGTACGAAATTTTCGATGTGGATGATACGCAAGAGTTTACTATCCGGGAAGAGAATCCATGGGCCAAGGTTTGGGATGCATTGTTGGGAGAAGTTCCAGTGATTAGCATGTTTACGGGATATCTAGCTAATCCGCGCTACGTTGTTGAGGATACGGATGGACAAGCTGTAATCCGATTTAAAAAGAAACCTTCGTTTTTTGGACGTCACTTTACCCTGGAAAAGGTAGGAGAATTGAACAAAGAACAAGGAGAGCGTGTATTGCTTTCGTTGATGATGATGTCACTATTGGAGCGCCGCAGAGGGTAGTCCAAATCAGAAGGTAAATGGAAGGGCAGGAGTGATCTTGTCCTTTTTTTTGTTTGATAATTCAGGTCATCGAGCTTGTCGAGATGCCGAAACTTAGAAGATTGCCGTTGACAGGCTCATTTCGAGAGCCTCAATGAACGCCTGTTCTATTTCTTCAAAACCTCCTCAATCGTGCTACGCGATACGAAATGGTAATTATTTTTGGCTTCTGCGAATACTTCCTGTGCAAATTCGTAATCCCCTTCTACTTCTGAGTCTACAAGACATTGGTAAACGGATTCAATAAACCATCTACGACCAATCTTACAGAGGTAAGCCTTCATTTGTGGGCGCACTTTGGTATGTCCAGTGCGAACACATAGTTTGAACCAATCCGATTTAATTGCTGGGTTTGCATTCGCTGAAAACTGAAACTTCATATCCAGCATCATCATTGTCTTGGGTTCCGTGTCGTGTTTGAGGCTTCGGATGAAGGTTTGCCACTCCTGTGTAATGAAATCACCACGTTTCTTTCTTAAGAATGCAGGGATTTTTTCACTTCTTCCTTCATTGAATTCGTTTGCCAACGCAATCATGTTGTCCAATCGTTTCGATTTTATTTCGATACAATTCAGAGGCAATCCATCTTCGTAAATCCACTCTTTGGTGTTGAAGTCGATTTTGTTCGGCTCGATCAGGTTGTCATTAAGGTACTTCTCAAAGTCAGCCGTAGTAATGGTTTGGAAAGCGAATTCAGTAAAGTATTTTTCCAGGAAGGCATCCATTTTCGGTCTCCCTACTGCTTTTTCTAATGTTCTCAAGAAGTAAGCTCCTTTAACATAAGGAATGTCGGTCATGCCTTCGTCAGGGCTACGATGATTTAACTCCAACTTCAGATGCGTGTCTTCTGGGTGTTCACCGGAAATCATATCTTCAAGTGCTACATTCAAATCCTGAAATTCAATCAGTGCAAGAATGTCAGCGATTTCCTTACCGTACAATTTCTCCATGATACGATTCTCGAAGTAAACTGTGAATCCTTCGTTCAGCCAGAAATCGTTCCATGTTGCATTGGTTACGAGGTTTCCAGACCACGAATGCGCCAATTCATGCGCAATTACAGAAACCAAACTTTGATCTCCAGCCAATAATGTCGGATTTGCAAATGTCAATCGAGGATTTTCCATTCCGCCAAAAGGGAAAGAGTACGGAAGTAGCACAATATCATACTGATCCCATTGATATTTCCCGTACAATTCTTCTGCGGCTTGCATCATTTTGGGAACGTCTTCAAATTCGTATGCCGCACTTGATGTTAGTTCTGGTTCAGCGTAAACACCGCATTTATTCCCCAATTCTACATATTCCAAATCTCCTACCGCCATGGCAATCAAATAGGACGGAATGGGTTGTCTCATCTCAAAGTGATATTCACCTTTTTCGTTGCGTTCTTTCGGGTTGTTAGCACTCATAATTGCCATCAATTCCGATGGAACTTTCACGTCTGCAGAATACGTAATCCGACTCAATGGAGTGTCTTGCAATGGGATCCACGAGCGTGTAAGAATAGCTTGTCCTTGTGTATAGAGGAAAGGATGTTCTTTCCCGGCTGTAAGAGATGGAGGAAGCCAATCGAGTGCTTCGGTAGCCTCAGTTGTTTTATAGTAGATGTTGATGTGGCGATCTTTCTTACCAACTTTCACTTTCAATGGTGCGCCTAGCAGATCATGATGTTTTCCAACGGAATATTCCGTCGCTTTTTCTTTTCCCTCCTTGCCGACAGTTACTTTCATGATTTCGAGACCTTTGACATCAAAAATCGCCTCGGAAGTCGCATGTTTGCTCATTTTGTGTCGAGCCACCCCATAAATAGTCTGATTATCAAAGTTTACATCAAGTTCCAGATGAAGATGTTCCGTTCGGATATCATGAACGTTTGCATACGAATGGGGATCTTGTGTGTTTGATGAAGAAATTTTTTTATTCGCTTCATCAGATTCGGTGTTGCAGGAGACCAATACAAAAAGGAGCAACAAAAAGGAGAAAAATCGCATCTTAAGGTTTAGTATGTAAGCGTTTGTAAAGATAAGGTTAAGAACGTATAAATCACACATTGCGAAAGATAATCGGTTTGTGGGCTTTTTTTCGGATCGATTTTTGCTTGTAATCGGCTTTACCGCTTATGAAATAAAATGAAAAACTCTCGTTATTTTTTCTTAGATTCACGCACCGAAATTGAGCTATTATGAGTGAAACCCGCCCTGTGCAATCCGAAAAAACTATTCTCGGACATCCTGCTGGACTATTCGTTCTATTCTTCACGGAAATGTGGGAACGATTCTCTTATTATGGAATGCGTGCATTGCTCGTGTTGTATATCTCTTCCACCGTTGGTGATGGAGGGTTAGGATGGACAAAAGCCAGTGCATTAGAGCTTTACGGTTGGTATACCATGTTAGTGTACGTTATGTCTATTCCGGGAGGTATAGTAGCCGATCGATTCCTGGGACAGAAAAAATCAGTGTTGTACGGTGCCATTATTTTGGTTGCTGGTCATGGAATTTTGGCTATTGAACAAATGTGGGCTTTCTATTCCGGATTGGGGCTGATTGTCTTCGGTGTAGGGATGCTAAAACCGAATATTTCTACCATGGTTGGTGGATTGTACAAGAAGGGAGACATCCGTCGTGACAAAGGATTCACCATTTTTTATATTGGAATTAACATTGGGGCATTCCTCTCTGCGTTAATAGTTGGATATATTGGACAAAACTACGGTTGGCATTACGGATTCGGATTGGCAGGAATTGGAATGTTGTTGGGGCTTGTAGTTTATCTACGTGGACAAAAATACCTTGCAACGGTCGGGAATTTCCTTGGTAAATCGGAGGATGCAGCGGAGCGGGAACTATTGAAGAAACCATTAACGAAGATAGAGAAAGACAGAATGATTGTATTGTTACTGTCGTTCCTGATCATTATTGTTTTCTGGGGAGCCTTCGAACAAGCGGGAGGTCTCTTGAATATTTATGCTGATGAAAAAATCAACCGAGACATCTTTGGTTGGGAAATGCCATCAACATGGTTCCAATCGTTTAACGCAGCCTTTATTATCATTTTCGGATCTGCGGTAGCATGGTTTTGGGCGCAACGTAAACTGAAAGGAAAAGAAACTTCAACATTATTAAAGATGGGGGCAGGTACCATTGTCATGGGACTTGGATTCCTGTTGATGGTTGGAGCGAGTAAAGAAGCCGGAGCAACTGAGTTTGGAACGGCAAGTTTCTGGTGGTTGACAGGCGCATATCTATTGCATACCATTGGAGAATTGTGTGCGTCACCTACAGCGCTTTCATTCATCACAAAGCTGGCACCAGTGAAATACGCATCCATTATGATGGGGGTTTATTTTGCTGCTACCGGATTTGGAAACAAATTGGCAGGAACCATTGGAGAAGCTTCTCAATCTGAGCCAGTGAAAATTGAGTTTGTTGCTGAGAAAGGTGATTTAAAGGAGTTCGATGGAGCAGACAAGAAAGTAAAAAAGGACGAAGCTTTTGCGATCAAGGCGAAGATTTATTTGGAAAGCGATTCTCTGGTTGCAGTGAGCTATGAGGATGGAAGGGACGTTTCTGGTTTGTTTGATTTCTCAGGTGAAAAAGAAAGTGATAAGCAAGCTGCTCTTAAAAAGGTTAAATCATTATTGAAAGAGAAAAAAGCATCTGTAGATAATCCTTGTCATGCCAATTTCAAGTTTGAGAAAGATGTAGAGGCGAAAAAGAAGAAGGAGAACATGGGTGATGGTAAAGATTACGCGGGAGCATTTATTATTGAAGAGGTGCAAAACGATAAAGAGTACAATATTTTCTTGTTCATCTTTATTCTTACAGCAGTATTCGGTTTGCTAGTAATCCTCATGTTGAAACCATTGAAAAGACTTACACACGGTGCAGAAGATAATGAAGGTACCGTTAATGAAGAAGCCGAAGGATTTGAACTAGCCGACGGCGAATAACACGAATAAGTATAAAACGAAAACCAAATATCCAATGTCAGACCAGAATAACGACATCTTTAAATCAAAAGTTCTTGGACACCCATCGGGATTGTTCGTACTCTTCTTTACAGAAATGTGGGAGCGCTTTTCTTACTATGGAATGCGTGCCTTACTCGTATTATTCCTCGTTAGTGCCTTCGGGTTAGGAGGATGGAACTGGCCTCGTGAACACGCCTTAGCATTGTACGGTACGTATACGGCCCTTGTATACATTACGCCGATTCTAGGTGGTTACGTCGCTGATAAAATGATAGGTTATCGGAAAGCCGTCGTCATTGGAGCCGTAATTATGACCCTGGGACACGTTTCCATGGCGATAGAGACACACCACATATTCTTGTACATCGGAATTGGATTGTTGATCATCGGTAATGGATTCTTCAAACCGAACATGACTTCAATTATTTCTCACATGTATAAGGACACTCCTGAAAAGAAAGACGGTGCCTATACTATCTTCTACATGGGAGTAAACGCTGGAGCATTTCTCGGAATTTTGCTTTGTGGATACCTTGGTGAGAAAGTAGGATGGAGCTACGGATTTGGATTAGCTGGAATCTTCATGTTGCTAGGAATGTTGCAGTTCCACTTCTCTCAAAACATCTTCGGTGAAATTGGTAAAAAGCCAATCAAAACGGAAGGTGATGAAGAAGATGAAACAACGAAATTAGAATACGAAGGAGATCGTTTGAATCCGTTCACAATGTTTGATAAGATTCTGATCGCCATTAGTGCCACCATTGGTGTTACCTGGGTATTGAACGATCCGATTTCTAAGATCGCAGGACCGGAGTATAGCTTCCTTGAGATTGGCGGTATTGATTATTCGAACCACTACATTTTAGTTGGTTTGTTTGTATTCCTCGGATTGCTGATCTCAAGAATCTTACGCTATCCGAAAATCACGCGTGATAGAATGATTGCCATCGTCATATTTGCCTTGATGACGGTAATATTCTGGATGTGTTTTGAGCAGGCTGGAGGGTCCATGACCATTTTCGCGAATGACTACACGGATCGTGTTATGGCTGGAAACTTTTACTACATATATCTGGTAGCTAACATTCTTATTACTGTAGTTCCTATTGGTATTATCACGTGGGTATTGTTCAAATTGTTCAAGCAAACATTTAAAAACTACAAATTAGCAAACACCATTCTTGGATTCAGTTTCCTTGTTATTTGGGGGATTGTCTTCTGGACGATTAACAGAGATTTGAACTCAACTTCTTACGATCTCGGTTACAAGGCAATTAAGACGGATTTGACTGCAGAGGCATACAATATGCACGAAAGTCGATTGGAGTCCTTCAAAGAAACCTTAAAGAGTGATGGTTCCTTTAAGCATGATTACGTTGAAAAAGGAGACACGTTGGATGAGGATATTACTCTAGAAAAGATTGTCTACAAAGGAGAAGAAATTACACATAAGCATTCAGATCTTAAAGTACGTTGGGATCGTGAAGCAGAACAGAAGAAGTTCGACAAAGAATACATCGATGCTGTCTTAGCGATTGAAAATACTTCTGAAGCAACAATCGTCTACACGGAAAAAGGGAAGGAGAAGAAGTTGAAAATGTCTGACCTCTACTTTGAGACAACAATCACTGAAGAAACCGAATATGATGAGGCTGAGATGATCGTTGAAAGGAAAGCAACGGTTATTGAGCCTGTGGAACTCAAGAAAGGACAAGATGTAGTTGCCATGAATGCCGGAGATGAAATCATTTATCTTTCTAAACAAAAAGAAAAGCGCATTCGTATCGCAGCTAAGAAAAATAAAACGGATACGGATATTGTAGCAGCTTCCGTAGTTGAGGTTAAGGAAAGTGAGATTGAAATTCCAGCGACCTGGTTCTTGATTTTGAACTCGTTGTTCATTATTGCATTTGCTCCATTGTTCTCTAAATGGTGGGAAAGCAAGTACAATCCTAGCGCAGCCGCTAAGTATGGATTGGGGCTAATTCTATTGGGAGTTGGATTTGGTGCCCTGGCACTTGGTTCTGTTGGAATCGAGCCAGGAGCAAAAACAGCATCTGTGAGCATCATTTGGTTGGTTCTGGCATACTTGTTCCATACGCTTGGAGAGTTGTGTCTATCGCCAGTTGCATTGTCTTACGTAAGTAAGTTGGTACCGGGTCGTATGATTGCCATGATGTTCGGAATCTGGTACATTGCCGTAGCGATAGGTAATAAGCTGGCTGGATTACTTGGAGGTCAGATCGATGCCATCACAGAAAGTTACAGTATGCAAGCGTTTTTCTTAATCTTTACATTGATACCAATTGGATTAGGAATTATCGGAATCTTGTTAACGCGAGTCGTTAAAAAACTGATGCACGGAGTAAAATAAACTTTATATATGCAATGGGGCAGCCCTAACACCCATTCGGGATTGTTAGGGCTGTTTCGTTTAAACACATCTACATGAAGCAGTTGTTATTCGTTCTGTCGTTTTTATTAATTTCTGTTGTCAGCTTCGGTCAGCAAATACAGTCTCTATCTTCAGATGAGGAAAAAACCTTCAATTTTGCGGGAGAAAACTCCATCGCACTTGGAATGGAGTCCAAAATTCTACTGGAAGAAGAAGGTGATGTTCTGGTTTACTTCATGCCCGGAGATTATCCATTGCGTGGAGTAGATTCAGTTACGGTCGCTGTAGGAAAGAAAAAACAGACGTTCAATAGCTTGTCTCCTTATTTGATTAAGGGAATCGATAAGGAAGTGGAAGTGAGTGTTACCATGTATCACAAAGGCGATACTCTCGAGTTTCATGCGTCGCAAGCGAAAACACTATCGGCGAGCATTAAGGTAGAACCGAAACCATTGATTACGGATGATACGGTAACTTTCGGGTTGTTGGCCATCGTTCTTGCATTAATATTCTTTACAGCAAATTCGAATAATCGTAACTGGAAGAAATTCTATGGAATTATCCCGGCGCTTCTTTTGTGTTATTTGATCCCTGGATTGCTCAGTACTTTTGGAGTCATTTCTGCTGAATACAGTAGTTTATATACGGCGGCAAAGAATTATTTACTTCCCGCTGCATTGATCCTAATGACCATTGGAATTGATTTCCGTGGAATTATCAACCTTGGTCCAAAGGCGCTGATCATGTTCTTTACCGGAACGATCGGAATCGTACTTGGAGGTCCTATTGCAATTTGGATCTACTCATTGATCAGCCCTGAGGTTGTTGGTGGTGTGGGTGAAGAAGCTACCTGGAGAGGAATGTCGACGTTGGCAGGAAGCTGGATTGGTGGTGGAGCGAACCAAATGGCCATGCTTGAATTATTCGATTACAAGAAGAGCTTATTTGGTAAAATGATTGCGGTAGATATCGTAGTAGCGCAGCTATGGATGATTTTCCTTCTTTGGGGAGCGGCACGCCACAAGATGTTTGATAAATGGTTGAAGGCAGATGGTTCGGCTATCGAAGACCTTAAGAAGCGTATGGAAAACTACGAGGCTCAAAATGCCCGCAAACCAGAATTGAAAGATTACATGTTGATGGTCGGAATTACATTTGGTTTGGTTTCCTTCGCGCACTGGGCTTCAGCCTACCTTGGACCGTTTTTCGAGAGCTTAACAAGTGCCACGAATCCGATGGCTAGTAAGTTCTTCTGGTTGGTTGTACTGTGTACCATTGGTGCATTGGTGTATTCTGCCACGAGAATTCGAAAGTTTGAAGGGGCAGGAGCTTCAAAATTAGGGAGCGTCTTCATCTACATTCTTGTTGCCGTCATCGGTATGAAAATGGACATCAAATTGGCATTGGAAGAACCTCAATTGATTGCTGTAGGAGCTATCTGGATGCTTTTCCACGCGTTGTTATTGTTCCTGGTTGCAAAATGGATCAGAGCGCCTTTCTTCTTCCTGGCGGTTGGTTCCAAAGCGAATGTCGGAGGAGCAGCATCGGCTCCTGTTGTCGCGGCGGCATTCCACCCATCGCTAGCAAGTGTTGGAGTGTTATTGGCAGTTCTTGGATATGCAATTGGATCTGTAGCAGCGATAGCTTGTGCCTGGATGATGGGAGCTGTGGCACCGTAGAGGGGAGATAGACCCGATATTGGCGAGAGCCGATGATTTTTCGAATTACGAGAAATGGCGCATTGAGCAAGAAGAAGCATTGCTTCTGATGGAATAGAAATGTGTGTTTTGCTGTTATCCAGGATAATCGCCTTTGAGGCGGTAACTTAATAAGTTAGCGAGAAATTTTTGGAATTCCTAAATATTGGAATACTTCTAAATCGTAATATTCCGATATACCAATATTCGAATATTCGGTTTTAGCTATGCTCTACCCCCTGTAACGAAACAAGATTCGCATAAACTCCATTCAAATCAATCAATGAATCATGCTGTCCGGTTTCCACAATTTTTCCATGATCAAACACCAAAATTGTGTCTGCTTTCTTAATCGTTGATAGTCGGTGTGCAATAACGAATGAAGTACGACCTTTCATCAACTCGTCCAGCGCTGATTGTACCGCTTTTTCCGATTCAGAATCTAATGCTGAAGTAGCCTCATCCAGAATCAATATTTTCGGATTCTTCAGGATGGCGCGTGCAATGGCAATTCGCTGTTTCTGACCTCCTGATAGCTGAATTCCGCGATCACCGACCTCTGTATCCAGTTTATTAGGGAAGGAGTCTATAAAGTCCCAGGCATTCGCCTTTTTAGCAGCCTCAATAATTTCCTCTTTCGAAGCATCGAGGTTCCCAAAGGCGATATTTTCTTGAATCGTTCCGGAGAACAAGATTACTTCTTGAGGAACAAACGCCATGTGGCTACGGAGATACTCCAAATCAATGGTAGTGCTGTCCACGCCGTCGAATTCGATGGAACCTCCGGTTAAGTCGTAGTATTGAAGTAGGAGAGAGGCCACCGTCGATTTACCGGCACCTGATGATCCTACCACAGCCACCGTTTGATTCGATTGACTTTCAAAAGAAACATCCTTCAGAACCTGTACATCTTTCCTTTGCGGATAATGGAAATTCACGGAATTGAAAGCGACTTTTCCTGTGATTTCTGGTTTCGCAGTTCCAGTTCTTGCGTCAATTTCGTTAGGAGTACCAATGATATCCATTAAATGCTCTGTAGCTCCAACTGCTTTCTGCATGTTTGCATACAATTCAGGTAACGATCCAAATGAAGCTCCCATCATAATGGTAAGCATCATGAATGTATAGAAGTCTGTTGGTTGCATTTCTGGATTCGGACCTTGTGTGAGCAAGACTCCCTGCCAAACAATAAATACGATCGCCCCCATGATGAAGATGATGACAAAAGAAGCGAAGAATCCACGCCAAAGTCCACTTTTTACATTGAGGTTGCGAATGTTCTCAATCGCTTTCTTGTATTTACCAATGATGAAGACTTCGTTCGTAAACGATTTAACGTTTGAAATACCCATCAAAGCTTCTTCAATAATGGTGTTTGAACTAGCGGATTCGTCTTGAGCCTGCTTAGATAGTTTTCGAACAAATCTTCCAAAGAAAACAGCAACAATAGCGAGAACAGGAAGCGTTCCCAGCATTATCAACGCCAGTTTCCAGGAGAAGATGACAAGAAATACGACACCTCCAAGAATTATTACCATTTGACGGAAAAACTCCGCCACTGTGGTTTGAAGAACACTTTGTACCTGCGTGATATCAGCTGAAATTCGACTTGTCAGTTCTCCTACTTTATTCGAGTTGAAGAAATCCATGGGCATATAGATCAATCGAGTAAAGGCATCACGACGTATATCTCGTAAGGTGTTTTCTGTCACATTGGTAAAAAGAAGAATTCTAAAGAATCCTGTGATGGCTTGTGCGCCAAAAGAGATGAACAAAGCAATGGCGACAGTGGTAACATTATCTACATTCACCATTTCCCAGACGTTTTGCATGGCACCACCAGACATACCCGCAGTCCCACCAAGTAGTTGCCCCATCAGCAGTGGAAACGCTAATCCCAAAACACTGGAAATAAATAAGAAAATCCATCCTGTAATGAACATCGTCCGATACGGCTTTAAGTAGGCGAATATTCGTCTTGCTTTTTTAATACTGTCTTTGGAGAGTTTTTCGCGTTTGGATCTTTCTTTTCTCGGTCGAAACATGAATTAATTTTGGTCTTTCAAAATTACGCACAATATCCCGATCCTATTATAAATTCAATATTTTTGTCATTCCGTTTTGACAGATAGAAAAAATAGCTATCTTTGCAGTCCGAATTTTTGACAACAAGAGGAAAAGATATATATCATGAAAAGAACGTTTCAACCATCGGTAAGAAAGAGAAGAAACAAGCACGGATTCCGCAGCCGTATGGCTACTAAGAACGGACGTCGTGTATTGGCGGCTCGTCGTAGAAAAGGTCGTAAGAAGCTAACTGTTTCTGACGAAGGAATGCACAAGCGTTAATCACGCCATTTCTTTTCAAGGAAATTATTCCCGGTATTCATTGAATGCCGGGATTTTTTGTTTGTAGTTGTGAGGGGAAGCCCTTTGGAGGGTAACTTCCTAGAGAACGGCACTAAGTTGTTGTTTTAAGCAACCGCAAGGTGCGCAAAGCTGTATGTTTGATTGTTTTAATAGAATTACGCGAAGGATTATGACGACGTCATAATCTTGCGTTCACCATATTTATTTTACGGTTTTAATGCTTGCGTCCCTTGCGCCCTTTGTGGTTTATCAGATTCTAATACATAGAATGGTGCCATTATATAGGAAATCGCGCCGTTGGAGGTGCTGAGAAATTATGATTCCAAGAAAAGATGATAATTATCATTCTTCATACTGCATCTTCGTTGTATCTTTCCCAGGTAAACCAATCAATATGAGTGAAGTTAAAACAGACTGGAGTAAGAAAGAATTCAAGGCCTATTTGATGATGTACGCTGCCAATGCGAATTTCTTTGAATCGGATGATGAACAGGAATTGATCCACGAAATTGTATCAGACAAAACGTACAAGGCTATTCACCGTGAGTTTGACGCTGACAATGACTACCAGAGTCTTCAAAAAATACTTCACAACATCGATAAGTTCGACTACAGCAAGGAAGATTTGAATAAGCTTGTATCCGACATTCAATCGGTTTTTAACGTTGATGGTAAGGTAGATACGCTTGAAGATAATATGCTACGAGCGCTGAAGCATTTGTTGTAAGAGGTCGCACAAGTATCCTAACCGAAAATAACACCAATTCTCGTTAGTCGCTGACCGGTAAAAGCAAGATGAACATTGTTTTCAGTGATGTAAACAGGTCGATCTTCTTCGGACATGATTTCGTCTAGACTATAACCAATCCCTCTTTCGGTTAGCAGTTTTAAAATATTTTCTCGGTTCTTTGCAGTAGGTTTTAGTATTGCACTTATATCCAAAGGTTTGGGTAAGGTGTATTCTTCATTATTTAAATTGATCGTAATTGTAGTCAATCGGTCTTTCCTTAGAAGGAACTCTACATCACCGTAGACAATAATGGTTGGATAAGACTTTCTTTCAGGTGTCAATATGTGGCGCCCCAAATGAGCTAATAATATCTTTTTCGGACCTGGTTTGAATGGGTCAAGAATAGTGCCATTGCAATATTAATTCTGTTAGACTAATCATTTTGATCTTCATTATCGATATGCCCAGCCGTAGTCTTTTTTATTCAAAGCGTAAATAATTTCGTCCAAATCTTGAAGATTATTTTCGACATTGCAAACGAGAAAGTCTTGTGATGTTTTGAGTATTGCGATAGAAACTCTTGCAAGAAAAAGTGCATCTCTGCTACCAATGGAAATAACATGATAGTAAGAATTAGAGCCTTTTTCAATTCGATTATTATGATCGTAAAGATTTTTATCATCAAATACTGAGATTCTGGCTGAAGGGAATATCTCCTCTCCAAACTCGTCCTCCATTGCTTGCTTTGAATTTATTTTGATGATGGGATTGGACGAATCATCGGAATAGAATATATCCGAAATGCTGAGTTTGTTTTCGATGATTACATCCATCAACAAGTGTAAGTACTCTTTACTTGTTTTTGTTCTGTCTTTGCTTACAATATAGATGTCATCCATATAATTAGAATTTTATTCCCTATCCTCAAGTTTAACATCGGAGTGATAAAATGTCATTCTGGTACCATCAGGATAAAATTCATCTATATAACGAATGCACCAGCTAAAATCTTTGGAAAAGAGATAAATATCCGTTTCAAAATCAATTGTTTCCTCACTTGTTAAAAACGACGTAAGATTATTTTGATTCTTACTTAGATAAACATCAAGTCCGTTGCTTCCATTTGGAAAGCACACGAAAATTTCATCTTCGTTCAAGAACCAACCCAATTCGAAAACCTGATGATTGGTAGAGTTAGTATGTTGGTAAGGAGAACTGAATTTATGCTCAATCCTTTTCCCTGTTGAACTAAAAAACTTATCCAAGATTTTTTGAAGCGAGCTTTTATCCTCAACTCTTTTGTCGAAATGAGTATTTCTATTTGTCATATTAAATCCATTGTTCAAAGAAAATATGTCCTTCTACCCTTGTTCCATCCCTATAGTCGTACCACTTGATGTGTTGTAAGTCATTCATTCCATTGGTCGATTTTGATTCATCCAATAAATGGTATTCGTATCCTTCATTGACTACGCTATCTTTACCTGGTTTTGTGCCTGATTTCTTCATGTTGTCATGCCAATAACTTCTTCGCGTTGTAAGGTTTCCCCTGCCTTCTTTTAATAACTTCAGTGCTTCTTTTTGATCATTAACTAGAAAGTTATTTCCTTTGCCAGTTACATTCCTTCGATCCTTTTATCAATTTAAGGAGTTGAGAGCCTGAAGACTTCTCCGAATCTTTCCCCTGCGTGTACTTCTTCTTAGGGTTAAACTTAATCTCGTGAAGGTTACCACTAACGAAGTAAATTTATCATTTTTAGTAAACTAATGGTGGCATTCAGGAACAACGCTACTTCACTTGAGGATGGAGTCTTTTGGCGTCAATCACTAGATTAAATCTCTTTTAATCAACGAAAAATTGTTCTACTAATTCAAAAAAGAATTCCCAGCTTTTTTCATTTTCAATGAGAATCTTATCCCATGAAGGACCGGGAGCCACATCAAGCTCGGTTGCGACAAAACTGGAAAAATCATGCCGGAATTTTTTTTCATAATCTTCCTCAATGCCTTGAGAAGATCTGGACATTAGAAAGCCACTAATGTAATATTTTAACTTAGTCAAGTTCTGTTCATCAAAAAAATAGATTCGGTCTCTTCTTAATCGCTATTATTAATTGTTTCAATTCCATTACAATTCCTTATTATACTTTGTATAAAAGCCCTCATTTTGTTCCAAATGAAGAAACATTGCCCCAGCAGATACATAGAAATAACCTAAATATTCAGAATCCTTTCCCGATAATCTAATATTATTCATTGACCAATTCACCACACCAAATAGATGTTCGGAAGTATTTTGATCCTCAAATTGAATTTCTAGAAGGATGTCTTTATTTGAATAAGCTTCAATCATTCAAGGCAAAGTAATGATTAAAGTTAAGAACCTGAATGATTTAATAATCGTTCATACCATTTGATCATATTATCTAAAAAATCAGAATCGCTATGCATTTCCAATAGAATAGCAACTTTTCCGTCTACAAATTGAAGCACACAAGATTTCTCTTTGCTTTCGAGCATGTTCAAGATTGAGAAATGCAGTTTCGACTATTTTGAGCTTTCTTTGTTTTTGAGATATTGTGTATTCACTTTCAGGTGAGTAAAATTTGCTATTAGCTCATTGACGCTATTTTCTCCATTAGTTTTCTGAAGTCCTTCTCTTGAATTAATCGATCATCTCTCAGCCAATGTAAAATAGTTATTGCACCGTTAATTCCAAAGTTCTCAATTTCTAGTTTCTGTATTAAGAATTTTAAAATTTGATCAGCAGAAATACTTTGGATTCCGAGAAGTTCATTATAGTAATAATTCGTCAGAATATCCTTGAGCAGCACGCTGTTATAATCTGTAGTAATGTGGGGATGCAAATCTAAAAACTTTCCAATTTTCGAGAAGAGTTGAGCTTCGGAAAAAACGGATCTTACGTTCGCGGTGATACAAGAACCTATAACCAATAGATTCAAATAATCCTGTTCATTTTCGTCATTGATTTTGGAAGCTATTTGCTGCAGTAATTCCAAATAATGTTGCTCTTCAAATATACACTCTTCGATAATTTTTTGATGGATGACTTGAAAACCTTGAATTAATTCAAAATTTATATTGAGTTTTATTGAACCATCTAGCATTTTCTCCAGTGTGACCTTGAACAATTCAATATCAGATATGTCTATTTCGAAACTCTTCATTTAATTTATTTTACTGATGCGGGATTGGCTCCAACTATGAAACCGATATCTCCGTAATATTAACCAATGACACCCTAAAGTTGCAACGAGGGTAGCTCTTGACCGTTTGCAATAACCGTAACATTCTCGGTCAAGGTATCTTTGGAATTCACAGAGTTTTCAAATTTCGTATCAGTGAATATTGAATCGACAAATTGAGTTTTAAAAAAAATCTGATTTATCAAACTGGGTTTCTTGAATATTTGTTTTGATAAACAAGGGCTTTTCAAAGTTACTATTCTTAAATGTGGATTTGTGTGTTTTCAATTCGTAAAAACTACTTCTAAAAAAACTACAGTTAATAAAAGTTGATTCCTCAAAAGCACAATAATCGAGTGAAGTAAGGTCAAATTGGCAATTCTCAATTTTGCAGTTTAGAAATCTACAAGATGCCAAATTAGAATGGCTAAAATTTACGTTGTATATCTCTAGGTTTTCAAAAATACAATCTGGTATTTGAGCACTTACTAATTCAAAATCCGAAATCGGAATCTCTTCAATAATAAGTCCCTCCAATAGAAGTTGATTGCCCTGCTGTGATGAGGAGTTCAACCAAAGTTCATGTGACTTAATTCTTTGGTATAACTCTTTTTGATCATTGCTGGTTTGATACTTTTTCAAATGAATCATACTATTCAAATATAATTACTCGATCGGACAGTTTACGCTTAATCATTTTGTTCTGTCTTTGCTTACAGTATAGATGTCATCCATATAATTAGAATTTTATTCCCTATCCTCAAGTTTAACATCGGAGTGATAAAATGTCATTCTGGTACCATCAGGATAAAATTCATCTATATAACGAATGCACCAGCTAAAATCTTTGGAAGTTTATTTTAACTTAAAGTAGCTGTTCCAAGGATTCTTTCGATTTTTTTATCATAAACGTTTCTAAACTCATTCGGCATATGGTGTTCTCTTCTAATGCCGAAAGTTTTAATTTTCCATCTTCTTTAATCGGTCAATTTCATCATCAAATATTTGAAGGTATGATTTAAGGCACTCCATCAGACTTGACCGATTCACTTCAATTGTATATACTTTTTTTGGTACGGTTTTTTTCCATGATTTGAATCGAACAAATTGGTTATCAAATTCATAAAGTAACATTTGATGATCAAAAAGCCGGCAATTGAATACGTTTCCGGTTTTGAAGTAATGATCATCAAAATAGTCGGAGAAAGAATTATTTGTTTCAGAGTCCGTCCAATCCGTATAATGCTTCAACAGTTCACTATCGCTTAATTTGAATAAAGCATTTTCGATGACCTCATTTTGTTCCAAATGAAGAAGCATTGACCCAGCAGATACATAGAAATAACCTAAATATTCAGAGTCCTTTCCCGATAATCTAATATTATTCATTGACCAATTCACCACACCAAATAGATGTTCGGAAGTATTTTGATCCTCAAATTGAATTTCTAGAAGGATGTCGTTATTTGAATAAGCTTCAATCATTCAAGACAAAGTAATGATTAAAGTTAAGAACCTGAATGATTTAAGAATCGTTCATACCATTTGATCATATTATCTAAAAAATCAGAATCGCTATGCATTTCCAATAGAATAGAAACATAATTACTCGATCCGGCAGTTTACGCTTAATTATTTTGTTCTTCATTCTCGATATGCCCAGCCGTAGTCCTTTTGATTCAAAGCGGAATTAATTTCGTCCATTAAAATTCGTTCAGTATTCTGATATTCTCTTCAAATCCGAACAGGGAGTCTGCTTTATCGTTTATCATTGTATTCACTCCAAGTAAAAGTCTTGCCATCTTGCAGGCTGTAAAAAATCACTTCTGCGAAATCGATCTCATTAATTAGTTGTTTCCAAATTTGCACACCTTTTAATTCATGAGAAATTTCTGCGTCCTTGTCAGGAAACCCGGATTTCGAAGGGTCTTCAGAATTAAAAGTGTTTTCAAATTCGTCTTCCCAATTGTTGATTTTATCGAATAAGTCATCTGAAATATTCAATGATTTGGGATCTATATTCTCGAAGACCGAATCATCCACAGATTGCCAGATAGCGTAGCAATTATAATCTGTCATTAACTTAATTGTTGTCATTTCTTAGTTTATTTTACTGATACGGGATTAGCTCCAACTATGAAACCATTATCTCCAATGGTAATAGCAACTCGTTTCGTTTCTCCATTATAGACTAGTTCAAATATTGGACGTCCCTTTCCTTTACCTTGATAACCAATGATTTTCCCATTAGTTGCGGCTTCAAAAACGAAATCTGCAATATTGGATTCATCAATTCCGTTCTTAACGAAATCAGCTTTGTGCTTCAATACATGTTCAAGTCCAGCACTTGAGCTTCCCTTCTCCAGAAATACTATCTTCCCATTGGCATCTCTGCCGATAAAGATGATATCATCAGGATTATGCTTCACACCGTTAGCGACTAACTCATTTAGGAGTTCCGTTCTATTCGAAATTCCATCACTCCCCTGCGTGTACTTCTTCTTAGGGTTAAACTTAATCTCGTAGAGGTTACCACTAATATGGTGCGAAGTAAATTTATCATTTTTTGGTAAATCAATGGTGGCGTTCAAGAATTGGGTTACGGTACTTGCAGGTGGAGATGGATCCAAAGCGTCGTTCAATTCTATAATCGCAAACGCTTTTATGATGTCTTCGACGTATTCACCATAGTCAGAATCCAAATCTTCTTTCACTTCCTTACGTAGGCGCGATTTGTTGTTGTTCGTGTAGTCTTCAACATCAATATCACCAGACTTGTTCAGGTTGACCTCCTTATCGTATTTCTTTTTGAGGAATTTGCGGAAACCTTCGAAAAGCTCTTCCATCTTTTCCCAGAATTTCGACGCACCTTTCTTCATTGTCTTAAGGACATTCTGAATAAAGCTTGAGATCCACGAGGCAAACTCGGTAGCCGCGGAGAGTGCTTCTTTCAAAGCTTTCAATCCAACCTTAATACCTTTCAGGATAGGTTTGAGGAACTTCATCATTACCTGTACCGCTTTCAATCCTGCTTTAATAGCTGCATAGATTCCCTCTGTTGCTACTGCAAGAATAATCTCTGGCATCAGGTATCCATTAATTCGTCCAATGCTGAATCCTTGATCATAAGGAGAGCTTGCAGCGAAGTTGGTAAGTGCCTGCGCTGTCGATTTTCCAAGTTCCTTACCTTTCTTATTCACCACAGATCTCATTCCGCTCATCAAGCCAGTAATTGCCTCTGTAAAACTCAGATCTTGTAGTGTATTTCTTATAAAATATGCATTCGTTATAACAAATTCTAACGCATCTCCAGTAAATTCTGCAATCTTCTTGTAAGTTTCTGGATCAAAGAGGATATCGGTCATGGTCATTACCGCATCTCCAATCGTTACGAAAATATCCAGGAAATCTTTCCCCCAATCTTCTAGTCCCTGGAAGAATCCGAAGAAAACGCCCTTGTAGTGTTCGAGTTGTGTCAGGTTTCTCAAGGTTCGTTCAATGTTCATTACCAGTCGCTTCGGGTCGCTTTTACTCATGTAATCGAAATAGCCGATATTGAACGAGATGAAGAGGTCGTACACGAATGTCGTGCTCAAAATTGCGCCCGTCCCAGGTACGAATGGAATCAGTGGTGCGATATACGGATCTAGCCAACTCCAGTCTACCTGAAGTTTTTTGAACATTTTTAGTTGTTGCTTATAGTAGTAGAGAACCTTCTTCTCCCGAATTTCCACTGGTACTTTGGTCCACCAATCGAGGTAAGCATCGATCATCATGGTCGTTGGTGCATTGTCAATAATCCATTGACCACCATCTTCTGCCCAGTTGGTATTGTCGTATACCTGATCTTCCGGTCTGCCTTTGATCGTGTAGTACATTTCTGCTGCACTAGGAATCCACATTCTTAGTCCTTTTCGGACAATAGTCTTTTTCCAGGAATTTGGATCCTTTGAGTCAGCGCCTTTTTCAAAAACTGCTCCAGCCTCATCACCACGCCATTTTTCATTGTATCGGGCAAGTTCAAGGACGTAGTTTCTAAATTCACCGTCTGATTCAACAATTCCAACTCTGTCTTCGCTGTCTGGCGAATAGTACTTTCTTGCAATCTCCAATAGAGTTTCTCCTTCCGTAACAAGGTGGTAGCTGACGTCTGGAGCTGGAAGATTCGTTTCAACAAGATGCTTGGCAACGTAACCTTCATCACCTGTTTCTGTCATTACCCAATACCAGCCCGGATCCTTTCCATCTGCTCCTGGAATGGAAGAGCGAAGAATGGTCATTCTAGTACCAAATTCTAAATGTTTGATAAAGCTCTGTTCAATATCACTTTTGAAAACTAGATTCTTCTCAATCTCAGCAGGAGTGAAAGGTATTTTTCTAAGGTTAACTCCTCCTGTAGTTGGCTCCCCCGTTTCCTTGTCTATTCCGGGAGGATCTTTTGCTAAAGCCGTAATATTGTTGACGTCCTTGAACTTCTTAGCTTCAAACTTTTTCTCTTTCTCTATTTGGATTTTCTTCAGTTCGTCATTTACGGCTTTTCTCGTCTCGGGAGTAAGTAAACCGTACCCCTTAACTTTATCATCAAATAAAAGATCTTGTACTTGTTCTACAGCCTTACGAAGCGCACGACTTTCCTTTGTCACATCCCATGTATTTCCTTCGTATGGGAATCCTCTTAATTCTAATACTTTAAATACTAATTGAATATCAGGGGTGGTTATAGGGTGTTGGTCGTAATATTTTGCAAATGAATCGCGCTGTTGCAATACCGATTTGTGACCAGTAAAAGAATCAACGTATACCCAGAATCCGTTGTAATCTCTGATATTCAAGAGTTCGTTTCTGATTTTACTTCTGTTACCATCATACCAGTACACATACATTGTAGGAACCTGTTTTCCTGTTACCTGATAAACCTCAGGTTCTCCGTAATGAGCCCTGAAACTATGAAGGTCAGGCACGGCATCACCCAAAGACCAACCAGCGCGAAGTTGTTTGCGAGCCCAGCGATGCAAATAGTAGTCTGAAACCGGAGAATGAGCTGGAAGTGCCCTGAAAGACTCTATTACAAGATCCCATTGAAAATATGCTTTTTGTTCTGCGGTTAGATTCCTGTAGTACCTGATTGAATCGCGCATTTGAGCATCTTGTGGATCAACAGTTTTAAGGGGAGTCTCTTCTTCTATTTCGGTTACTTCTTCTGTGTTAGTTGGCTCTTCGTCTTTAGTAAGGGTTGTTACATTATTTGAAGCTTGATTTGCAACAACTGATCCACTGTTATTATTAGGTGGTGTCGAATTTGATTCTACTGGGAGTGGAGGAGGGGCTGCTGCAGACACATCTCCCGTCTTAACTTCTGGAAGCGCATTAGATTCAACCTCCGGCTCCTTCTCTTCAACAGCTTTGTTGCCAATTATTATTCCGTCTTCATTGAACTGAAAGTTGTTTTGTCCTTTTTTCTGTAAGACAAATGGCTTTTTAGCAGGTTGTGGCTGCTGATTAGCGTGTGGGGTAGCGTTATGTTCTTTCTTGGCGAACATTCAATTAAATCCTATTTTTTGAGTTGTTATTAGAGGATTCGCCCTTCTTTTGTGTACTCTCGTTGAATACCCTCCATCAGATAATCATATTCCAGCGTTGCAGAAGCAGTTTCAAGTTGCTTCAAACAAGCGAAATGAATGATATTGATGATATTGGCTCCCGTGATATCATAGTCAGCGGCTAATTCTTCCAAAATTACACCTTCACCCAAAACGGCGTTGGCTGGTAAGCTCTTCTGCCAAAGTGCCAATCGTTGTTCGTAACCAGGTTTTTCAAACTCCACAATACTATTGAAACGACGGGTAAAAGCATCGTCAATATTGTTTTTGAAGTTAGATGCAAGAATGATCAATCCTGGGTGTGCTTCAATTCGCTGAAGTAAGTAAGAAACCTCCTGATTGGCGTATTTATCGTGTGCATCGCGCACATTAGTTCGCTTTCCGAAAATGGCATCAGCTTCATCAAAGAAGAGAATCCAATCGCGGTTTCGTGCTTTATTGAATAAAGAACTGAGGTTTTTTTCGGTTTCTCCAATGTACTTGGAAACTACCATGGACAAATCAATGCGATAAACATCACGACTGGTGTATTTCCCCAAAAGACTCGCTGTCATCGTTTTCCCTGTTCCCGGAGGTCCGTAGAACATAACGCGGTAACCCGGTTTGATTTTGGATGCCATTGCCCAATCTTGCAACAAGGTATCATTGTGCGTGAGCCATGTCTGCAATTCCAACACCTCATCGAGTGTGTCTTGTTGCAATACTAAATCTTCCCATTCGAGATCCGTATTGATCAATGATGCCGGGAAACTTGGACTTAAATCCGGTTTGATAAGTTGCCCTGTCGTTACCAAATGTAAGTACTCCGGTTCAACCACTAGTAGTCCACTTAGTTTAGGCTCTCCATGCGGAACGTCGTTCAATGATAATACGCCAAGATGGAAGAGTTTTGAATCGAATTCGAACAGTTCTCTTTTCGTGAGCTTGGCTGTTTCATCGTTGCCAGCCATAATGAATAAGGCGGTAGACCCGGTCGGGAGCATGCCCTTCTGATTTTTACCTTTTACACCGCCTATTTCGTAGAATTCATAAACGGGATCCAGGTATTTATGGAGTATTCTCTCGAAAAAACCCGGGTACATGTGAGGCGCTATCGCTACGAGTAGCATAACAACCTCGTCTTCCGATAATTCATATTGAAGGATCAATTGATTTAAAGGAAACTCCGCTCCGGAAGTAATGTCCAGCTCGGGTTTGGGAGCTATTGTTTCGAGTTCAAGGCTCGTCTCTATTCTATGTATAATGTATTGTTCTAGGTAAGTGAACAATGAACTCAGGTTGTTTGCTGCATCTGCTAACATAATTTATTCTTTTCAGTGGTTAGTGGGTAATTACCATTCTACGTAAATCAACTCATCCCTCCAGGGAGGTTGTAACATACTAATGGACCATGGAAGTTTATCCATGAGAATGTCTAAGCCGCTGCGCTCTATTACTACGCGCGGAGTGGTTTCATTTACAATCAATTTTCCGGATCGCTGCAAGAATTCTTTCCTGAGCAATGGAATTGATTGACTTTTAAGCGCTTTCCAGTGTCCCAGAACTGACATCAGCAATTTGTGACACTCATCTTTAATATCATCTGTCAGTGGCACCGATTTCGGCAATGGTTCATTTATCGGAAGACCACAAAGGAAGGCTTCGAAAATCAGGGCGAATTCAAAGTCTTCTTCTTCTCCGGTCGCCAAATAATGGAAGATGTGAGCTGCCTGCACGGGATCTGTTAAAGAGCCGTCTTCTTCCAGAAGGTTAATTGAACTAAAGAATGGCTTGATGAAAGGGTTCAACAATACCAGTCCTGCGTTTTCAGTGACGATTTCGTTGTATTGTTTGTCGGAATTCGTTTCCTCCTTAGATTTCTCTTCGGCAGTTTGAGATGTTAAATCTTTCAATTCGAAGGTTGTCAAATCAATGCTGTCGTCTTCTTCCAACGCTTTAACAAAGGCAGGAGCAATTTCTACAATGGCGTTTTTCACCTTCGGGAGAATTGATTTATTCTCTTGATGAAGAACTGTTGCCCATGCTTTCTTTAGATCAAGCTTCGTGTCAGATGCGCTATTGATACTCGATCGAATAATCAAGTCGAGGAAATACATCTTGTCTGATGCCTTCAATTTGTTTACAGCGCTTTCAAACGTCGAATTTCCGATTAAATCTGGCAACTCTTTGAACAGTGAAGCCGGCGATTCTGCTATTCGTTTCAACATTGTTAAAACGGTGTCTGTAGAAAACTGTCGAATGAGTCTTCTCCTAATTACGGAAGAGTTCAAAAGTTTTCCCAACAAAGAAATGAACGTCAGTTGCTTGTTGCTCAAGAGCTTCTGTATCGCTTCCGGAGTGAGTAGTTTTCGCATTTCTTCGTGCGAGGAAATCCACCACGGAGCTTGCCCTTTCTCAAGGAAATAAAGCACGGACTTTTGATGTCTGACTTCCGGTCGGAGTAACGAAATCCTCTCTCGATCTTCCGAAGATACTTGAGAAGAATTGTTGGAGTCCGTAGGAACCGTGATCGGTGTCAGTGTTGCATCTTTTGACTGCTGTGCTTCTTTCGTTTTCAGTTTTTGAAGAATTGGAGAAAAAATAGCATCCAATTGTCTTTCAATTTCCTCCTTTATTTCAATTTCGCCTAACGAGTGATCTGCAAAGTTTAAGTCAAGTTCAACAGTTTCCAGTTGCACCGACCAATCTTTCGTTTTGGATTCTATTCGGGCAATGTATTTCTCAATTACGCTAAATACATTCCGTTCTAGAAAAGGCCTGCGAATTCAAGCGGATATCATCCGCCTTTGCGGAGGAATTGGTATTTACCTCCACAAAGACTTTTTGAATGATATGATTCTCTTGCGTTCGCATTTATTAGTTCAACTCGTTGGTTATTCAGGAACTGTGAATACAACTTCATCTCTTGTCCTCAGAGCATGGTGATCCTTCTGCGGCAGGAGCCGTCAAACGAATAATTCGTCTTGTTCCCGGATCTCCAATATCCTGGAAGTTTAATGTCATTGAAGGTTCACCAACTACTGGTGCCGGTTGTGACAATTCCACCTCAGGGTTAATTGGATCAAAGAATGCCCATCGAATGCTTGCATTGTCTACATTTTCCAATTCTGCAGTGAGCGCGAGTGTTCTTGCGGTTTCATCCAATGTAGCTTTGATAGTAGCTACTGGTCTCGCAAATACATGTGCAACTACGAACTCTGTTCCGTCGAGGAACATTGTGTAGTTTCCTCCACCGTCTGGTGTCAACGAAGGATCAAAGAACTTCTGATCTGTTGTAACTCCTGTTCCGGTAATATTAGGATTTGCCCCTGCTGGAGAAATCGTGAATGGATATGGTGCATCGCCTTCACAGAATTCGGTTTGATCAAGCGTTACTGAAACTGCTTTGAACGTAATTTTTGCTATTGAAGTTGCTGGACAAGCTCCATTCGGCGGAATTACAGTCAACTTAATAGTTACGCTGTCATCAGGTACTGGAAGCGTGTATTGGTGCGAAACCACTGGTCCTGTTCCGGTAGTACCATCTCCAAAGTCCCCAGATGATTGTATCGTCTGAACCGTATCCTGTTGCGTAGAAAACATAGGATGTAATATCCGTTTCTCCCACAGGAATTTCCGGTGTAGTGGTGATTCCAACTGTTGCAGGTTCCGTTACAATCAATGTTGCGCTTGTGTATTGTCCGTTCACTGTGAATTCGATCGGAACGTTGAATTGGTTCGTGTCGAATGCAGTCGGTGTGATCAGAATATTGCCTTCTAAATCAATCGCTACGCCACCTACTGGTGTCAATAAATCGACTGTTGCTCCTACTGGAGTTACTGTAGTCTGAATGAGAACAGGGTCGGCAGATGTTGTATCAATGCAAACAACAGAATCAGAAAGCAACAATGAAACCTGATTTTTAGGTACAATGAAGTTCACTGGTCGACAATCCGAACAACACAGGTAAGGGAGTGCGAAATCGGCAATTACCGTTCCGTCCTGGATAGCTCCAGCCCCTGTTTCGTTGTATGCATACGCCATTATGAATGTACCTCCTTTCGGTACCCCTGCCATGTGTTCCATTCCAGGATGCTCTTCTGCAAATTGTGCTAGTTCCAGTCCTGCAAGGATTTCTAGTTTACGTGCATCGATTTGATCCAAAATGGATTGTAATTTGTCGCCTGAGCAACACAATGATGCCATGTTTCCTGACAACAACTCGCTTAAGGCATAAAGATCCTTACTAATACTTGTATTTTGCGCTGCGCGAAGTGTTTCGTATTCGGCCTGGTATTGACGTACGTAAGTACATAGGCGATCAATTTCCGTTTGATACGTTGCGATTAGCGCTGGTGTTAATGCGGTCAGTGAGTCAGGAATCAGCAATGACGCTGCATACGCCGAACTCAAAATCTTCGATGGCATATATAAGTTACCATCTTTGATGTCGGCATCCCAGTTTTCCAAAGCACCTCCCGGTCCGGTTAATGTATCCAACTGGAATTTCATGTATTGGTAGGTAGTTTCAGAGTCTGTACCCACATATCTTTGGAATGCATCGAAGACAATAGATCCAAGTCCGTCATCTTCTGTGTATAAATTTCGAACGATCGGGTTTTCCAAATCGGCAAGATTTCCAGAAACAAGACTCGCCAACTCTTCCTGAAGCTTTGATGCTGCATCCATCATTTTAGCCTCTGGGGAAGACTGTTCAGTAGCTTTCTTTGATGTAGATGAAGTCTCTGTTGGTGAAGCGTAGCGAGAGGTTTGGTCCAGCGTAGAACGTGATTGTGCTTGTTCTTCACTTGGTACCGAAGAACCGGAAGAACCTGATGCCCCATCATCGCCAGATAAATCAATGATTCCTTCCAAATTCTCAAGAACAGTGAAGATACGCTGGCGTCCCATTAAGTCCGCTGTATTGTGGTTGAATCCTTCATCGTTGGCATCAATACTATATCCAGATAACAATTGTGAAGCAAATTCGAACAAGCAGTATTGCATGTCTTTACAAGTTTCCAATTGCCCCTGAAGATCAACGAAATTACATGTGTAATCGTCAAGGTTGATTGTCTGAGAAGCGTCAACAGAAATTCCCAATACTTTCGTGTCGAATCCAAGCGCATACTGATCGCGGATTTGATTCACACGTTCCAATGCGTCCTGGTACAAAAGCCCCTGATGTCCTTCGATACGGAAGAAATCATATGGGTTGATGTTGAATTCAAGTGGTTGAACTACAGTAGGGTTGCTGCTCTCGTCTGCTTGATTGTATCCTAAGATATCATCGTATTGACGAAGTGTTCCTCGTTTGAAATCCCATAGTCGAACCAAACGTGAATTACTGTTTCCATCGTATTGTGGATCGTAGTAGAACGGAATCGCACGATTTGAAATAGGTTCCTCGATATTCGAAGGTGTGATACGTACCTGATCCGTGCTCAAAGACGTAGATACTGAGTAGCCTTCTACCATTTCAGACATACGCTCGAATACGCTGATCAAGTGCTCACGTGCACTGTAGTGATCCGTTAGGATCGGAGAAGGGTAGAATTTATGACGTGTTGGATTGTTTTCTTCCCAGAAGGCCATATCATCCCAGCCTGGTAATCCTGGAAGGTCATCTTCAATTGCTACTTCACTATATTTCCCCAGCCAAAGGTGTTTAGGGAATGGATAGATATTTGGGCAGCAAGAAGGGTAATGCTCAATGAAAAGTGCTCTTAATTCATTGTAAGCATCTACCAAATCCTTAAACAGGTCGTAGCGATACTGGAACAAAGTAGTGCCAATAGAAATGTCGTTCAGTGAACCATTGATTTCGCTGATCAAACTTGTTGTATCGTAGCCAACATGCATTCCGATCGTTCCAAGGTTTTCTGTAAGTTTTGATAGCATTGTGGAGTCCAATACAGCAGTTTTATATGATCCGGACAAATCGGCCGCATCCGCAGTGTTCGATTCGTTCACAATCACTCGTGGAACTCCAACATTTTTAAGGCTTAAATATTTTTGCGCAACATCATTCGCTGTAAACAGGTAGTCGTGCTTATTGACAGTATCAATATCATCGTCGTTTACCAACAATACACGCAAAACACGAACTTGCTCAACTCCCTGGCTATCACATGAGATTGCCGTACATGCTCCAGGCTCTTTTGAATAGCAATCCAAATAAAGTAGCAGTGTACGATTCTCGAATAACGTTTCATCAATTTGCGTACCTGTTGCTGTTTCTGGTAAAAGTTCGAACAATTGAATTTGTCCAACACCACCAATGAATTGTTCATAATTGGCATCGCCATCGTTGAATAGGCGATACTTAGTCAACTTGAGGTAGTCCTGAATTTTCGTGTCTCCGGGAGGAAGTGATTCAGAGGCTACAAGGCTTGCTTCGCCTTCATTATCGAAAAGGAAGTGAAGCAAATCTCCATCTGTTGTAATTCCTGTACCCTGGCTAATGGCAAGTACATCGTTATCTGTAATGTAGGTAGGCTTGAACCCACAAACAATTCCAACGCCATTAAGGCAGATACGGGAAAGGCGGTCTTGATCTTCAAAATAGTCGATTACCTGATTCAAGTCGGAGTGCGTTAGCAGCTGATCTTTGGCAAACGAACTGTATGTCGGTGTTATCGTCGTTAATTTCTTTGACATAGTGTGATAGTTAAATGTGGTTATATATTAGATCTTCCAAGGATTATGCTGCCAGATACGTCTGTGGATTCACAATCGAAGAGGCGTCCTCCAGGATAAATGTTTTGTAATTTGTTAAAGATGTCGAGGAATGCATTAAGCACTGATTCTGAAACATCTCCTACCATTTTTTCTTCCAAAAATGCCTTATATGCAATTTGGAATGTTTCAAGTTGACAAGGGTCTATGAAACAGATTCTTGGTAAGATGTGCGAAGGCATTTCCTGACGAATCAGGTTCTCCAAAAAGTTTCTGAAATCTGCGTTGTCGAAACGCGCTGCAGTCCCAGGGATTACAACACTTGCACGGAACGAATAGGGGTCTATCCCGCATTTGTCGTCGCAATTATCAGTACAAATTGGTAAGAACGGCCAAGGTAGATCGGGCAGCGCCCCTTCTGGACTTTGTTCAGTTGGTGGATCAAGCGGTGGTAAAGTAGCTTTCACATCATCCACTACTTGTTGCGTTGGTAACAAGAACAAGTGTTCTACAAGGAAAATACTCTCCTCTGGAATGGGAAGTACAAATCTGTCTATTGCCTCCTGAGTGTTCAAGTAATTAATGGTAGAAATAAGGTCAAACCCAGCATCGTTAATATCTTCATACAGTTCAGAGCCAATTGCAACGACCGTGGTTCCGTCTAATATCTGGAATCTAAAGTCGCCATTGCCAGCATCTACAAAGGTTGCAGCTCCAAACGTATATCCTTCTACTAGTTCACCATTGTTGATAATGGTAAATAGTTCATTTGTGTCCATTGCACGAACCAGGTCAATAGCAATTAAGCTTTCTTTGATCTGCTCGCATTTGGAATTGGATGGAATTCGACCAGCCATGTAGTCTATGGTACCTGCGTCATTGGAGATGCGCCAATAATAGGCAGGTCCAGTTCCTAAAAGCCAATCTAAATCTAGGGATATCAGGTCTCTACGAGAGTAATCCTCAATTCCAGACAAACGTGCCACTCGGTGTTGTACTCCGGATACGTTTGTTGTATCCCATACTTCTCCCTGACAGTTGAAACCTTTCCCACGGCGGCTGCTCAATTGAATGTATTCTGAAAGAAATACTTCCTTCGAAGTAATTAAATCCTGTTCAGCAGTAGCAGCATCAAACATTTGCATTAAAATAAACGCGTAGTCGCTGAAGTTCTCAGCAAAACGTGCCAATAAGTGATCCAGAATTTCATTGCGTCGGGCTACATTATCATCCAGGAATTCGATCAATTCCTGAGATAAAACAGCATCATCGGCTTGTTCGTAGTTTTCGACCAATTCATCGAATCCACGTACGTCTTTGATGGCCTGAGTGAAGTAGGTTGGAGCATTTCCTGCATCCATTGCAAAAAGGTCTTTTACACTTCCAAGGTGCGCGAAGTACGTTGCCAAAATCTGATCGAAGAACAATAAGTACCCCTTCAATTGCTTGGCTTGTGCCTTTCGTGACTCAGGAGCGGACCCTGGCAAACCGTACAATCCGATTCCATATGTTTCCGGGAAATCGTTCATGATGGTGGTTGTTTCACCTATTTCCAGAACATTTCCTTCTGGAATTACCGGGAAACGATCTAGCAAAGCGAGAGCATTTTGAGCATCTCTTTCAGCCTGAATAGCATCCAATTCGATTTGAACCAATGTCGGGCTAACAATTACAGGAAGTACATCCTTTTTGTAGTTGAAAACGCTTTTCAAGTCGCAATCTTCGAGTGGTTCTTCCCCTGGGATCCATGGTGCCAAAACAGGTTTGCAGAATGGATCAAGGCAGATAAGCCAATCAGAACCTTCGCCCTGACCTTCGCAACAGCATTTGATTTCTATTCTTGAGATGGAAATAATTCCATCAATGTCCATAATCAAGTTGATGATGTCTGAAAGACGCACTTCAGAGCGCAAACTGGAATTCGCCAGTTCTTCTGTATCGATAAATCCGTTTTCCAAAAGAGGACCTTCGAAAATCTCGTCAATGCGATATCCTTTCTCCTTCATTTCTTTGAGAGAGTAACGTCGGATATCCGAAGCGAAATATTGTTCGATAGCATCGATAACTTGAGCGTGAACCAAATTTTCATCAGCACCGCGTTCCAATTCCATACTAGCACAAACTGAAATTGGTTTTTCTACAACCGGTTTGATTTCAACGAGTTCTTCACAGAGATTACGATTGGCGTGATATGCAGCATAAATTAGCTCGTTTACATCAGCGATAATGGCGTCCTCTTCATAATCAACTATTAGACAGTTAATTCCTTGGATAGGAAAAGAAGTCTGTTCCAAAACTTCGGAATCAAATGGTTTGTAGTCCAATTTTTCATTAACGCAATCGACATGAAGGAAAGCCTCAAAAGGTACCATCCAACAGTTACGCACTCCATCAATATCGATGAAAAGTTTTCGGTAGTCCAGCTCATTCACCGGGCATGATGGAAGGATTTCTTCAGCTCTGTGGAACTGTCGGCGCAATTCAGGGTCGTCTTCTGACGCCAATAAGGTTTCTATTGGTAGGTCCAAACGGGCACCAAGATCGGTGATGGCGTAAGCGAGCATTTCCAACATCGTTACCCCAGGGTCGTGATCGTTTAAATCCGTCCACAATCCTCCACCCATCGATTCGATGTAGGCGATTCCGGTTCTTCGCAAGAAGGCAAAGTCCAGATCGTCTTCCGTCGCGACGTTCTTCGGAATTTTTTGATAAGTTTCTATTGTTGACATTCTTCAGTAATAATTTCAGTGATTGGTTCACAAGTGATAATATCTGTGCTAATGTTATGTTGAGTTGCTGACACCATAATCGCTTTTGGCGTGGATGGTGTGTATTCTTGAACTGCGTCCCCACCATCGATGCGAATGGTCACATCTTGCAGGTAATCAACGTAGTTCAGTTGCTCGATATAATTGATCAACACACTGATATGAAGTGTCTGTCCGAAATCAACTTGTTGTGACTCATCGAATGCCCATGGAGATAGGAACTTAATGATGTCTTCGTTGAGTTGGTTTTTGTAAACCGTTTCGTCCAGTCCTTCGCGGAACTTCACTTTTGTGGTTATGGTTACTTCTTCATAGATCGGGTTCTCTACGTGCACGGATACATGTAGGGATGTAAGTTTGGAAACAAAATCGTCGATTCGATTCAAGAATGCCGTACTTACCCGTGGTTGGAATCGGTTGAATACATTTTTGTTTACGGTGTCAGGAACTACAACTAAGGTTACGTTTCCTGCTGCTGTAAACGATGTTGGACTCGTATGGTTCAGGCATTTCACCCGGAACAAATCCTTGAATTCCTGCAATACGATATGCTCGTAATCCCAAAGGGTAATTGCACGATTCTTATGTCTCAATCGTTCGCTAACGCGCTGATAGTATTTCGCATCAGACTCTTCAGGAACACCACCGAATGAGTTGTATGGTTGCTCAACTGATTTAATTTCGGATGAACGTTGGAACAATTTGGTAATTGTACCTGCTTCAAGACCTTTTTCTAGATGCGATAATTCGTTATTGTTATCTGTAAATTGAGCGGTTCCAACTTGTGAGTGGATTCCAATAATCTGGCAAACTGCATCGAAAGACTTCAGCATTTTTGCACGAATCCAGAATTTACCTCCTGGTAATCGTGTGTTATTATCTGTTGCTTCTTTTGGAATTTTGAATTGGATCAATCCCGTTTGGAGGAAATTATCCGTAGTGTTCTTCAAGAGAAGTGTAGAATCCAATTCTTTCCAGTAGTTGGATGCCATGATTTCCCATGTTACTCCTTGATTTCCGAGGAATGTTGGGGTCTGTTTGTTCTCGCTTCCTTCCAGTACCTGGATCAGCAAACTAATGTTTTGCAAGTTGTCAGCACCTTCAATTCCGATATACAACTCTCCACCACGACAGTGAATTGGAACAAGAGAAACATTGCTATTTGATAGGAAGCTCAATTGAGATCGCAAGTACGGATGACGCTTTGCGAAACCAAATGCATCTTCATGGTAGAAGGCGTTATCAGCCCCTTCGAAACTTTCCAGGGTTGCCTGATCCAATTGGATGGTGTCGCTTGCCGTGTATGACATTACAACACTTTCCGTTAACGGTGCATAAGGTTCGTTTGGAAGCTGTGTATTTACATTGGTTGTTGAATTCAACAGTGCCGTTGCGTACAGCTTCTGGTACATTTCATGCAAGAAGGACTGATTCAATGAAAGTCGAATTCCTTCTGTTCGATCTCCTGTATAGTTAGCTCCGGTAAAACCAAAACTCGTATTGTAATCAGGATTGTCCTGGAACAAAACAATGTTCGGATAAATCAATTCTGTCCAGACTCCATTGAGATTGATCCAGCGTTTGGCTTTGAAATAATTCTCGTTTTCAACGATAAGATTCGTAACTCTAGAGACAGATACCGAAGGCAGTCTAGGTGCAATTTCCCGACCGTCCTGAGTAGCGTTAGAATCAAACGCTACAAGGTATAAGCTTGGGTTGAAACTGATTCGGAACGGTCCGCGATAGGCATCATACCAGATAGCAAAGTCTTCAGGAGCATTTTTCCAAAGAACATCCACTTCCACTAAATCCCAGTTCTTAGTAAATGCTTCTTCGTAGTATACCGAAAAGCTTGAACCATTATCGGGTGTTGGTGTGAACGGGAACATAGGTTTTTCCGGATCTAATCCTCCCTGGTCGTTGCTGAGTTCTAAAGTTCTGATTCCTTCAACGTGAACATCGATGTCTATGAAGTTTACCTTCTTAATGAATTCTTTATAGACATTCAATCCTGTAACAGAATTTGTATCCACTTTAAATCGGAAAACTGGTTGATCCGCATCGATATTTAGCAAATGCAATGACTCGTCGTATGCAGCTGTGGGATCCAGGGTGTCAGGTAATTCAACTAAAAGCTTTATTTCATTTGTCCCAAACCCGGTGATTACATCCGTGCTGTACACTTGAGATGAATTGTAGATATCAAATGCGTGATTTACTTTCAAATCCAAATCTTCCGACCATCCTTCAGCGTTGGTATAGTTTACTTTGATCGTATTGATGAGGTCATTTTGATCGATAGTGCTAAGGTTCTGACCAAATGAAACGGTGAATTGTACGTGACGACCACCTTCAGCCAGATTCAATACTTTCGATGAAACGGCGAACCCAATGTTGGCATTTGGCAATTCAACGAATGGGCTATCTACACGATTGTGATTGTAACCGAATCCGTACCAGGTTGCTTGCTCTTCCGTTAATGGTTCTTCCAGTCCATCCAATGTTTTGGCATTGTTGGAAGCTTTCATGTAATACTGTGGAGAGAAGTTTCCGTTATTTGGATTGGTATAATCCGGATCGAAATAGAACGACTTAAAATCAGTAAGTTGTCCACTGTTAACTACAGTTTCTTCGATCAACTCATAGAATCGTTGTGTTCCGTTGTTGTCTTTACCTCCATTAAGTCGTGTGCCTGCATCTAGCTTTGCCTGAACGACATTTCTTGATAACTCGAAAAGCACATTTACTTTATCGAAAGTCGGTGGAAGCTTCTCAATCTGAAGTACATCCTGATAGTAAAAGTCCAGATGTCTTTTCGTGATTCCATTCAAGCGATCCGTCGAGAACTCCAGAAGTCGAAGGAAACAGATGAATAGGGTTAGGTGAGGGGTTAGCCGATCGGATTCTTCCAAATCAGCCAATAGTGCTTCTGTGGCGGCATCGTCTTTGAAGAATTCAGTCCAGAATCCATCCTGTACATTGCTGTCTGCATCAAAAAACTTAACGTGTGATGCAAAGTTGTACGCAAATGCCATCCATTCATCAAGACCGAAACCGTGAAGTTGAATCGATGCGGGGTCCAGCTTTTCAGAAGTACGCCGTAGACGATCGGTTCCGCCTTGAAGCAGAATGTCAGTGATAGTGTTACAGTTATTACTCATGTTTCAATAGTGGTTATACGTCAGTACCTTCTCCGCGATAGAAAGGGTACACGAGGTTTCTTCTTGAGTTTGTTGCTCGTATAGTGTAATCTACTTCGATGTTCACTACACCTTCCAGATTTTCACTGGTATCGATATTTACGCGGTTCAAATCAACTCTTGGTTCGTAAAGCGTGATAGCTCTTGTTACCAAATCAGAAATGAACGTAGTCAATGTCAGGTCGATGGGGGAGAACAGCAATTCTTCCAAATTACATCCGAATTCTGGACGCATGATGCGTTCACCCAAGCGTGTGGAAAGAATGATTTCGAGACTTTGGTTGATGTCATCTACCTCGGTCACCATTTCAACCTCTTCTCGTTCTTTTCTGAACGTTGGTGGAAAGGTCCATCCTCTACCTAAAAATGCGTTATTCTGTGCCATGTTTAGTTTCTTATCCTATTAATACTGTTCCCAACCCTTGGGTAATTGTTCCTCCAAGACCTGTGCTATCTCCAACTCTTGCCGCGGCCATTCCGTTTATTAAAACTTTACTCGAGCCAGTCGTGATTGTATCTGGTTGCGTCGAATTCACCAGGAAGTCTCCTTGTCTTGCTGCAGGAGCGTTTCCAATCAGAACATTCGGCGATCCTAATATTATCGGTCCACCAATAAAAGGGACGCCTGTTGGGGATACCCCTGGTGTTGCGTGAAAATCTCCTACTCTTGCTGCAAATCCCATTATGAGTTAAGTTTAACGAGTCCTCCTTCTATTACTGCAAACGCGGTTCCTTTAACCGTGTTCGTTTTTCCTGCTTCTGAATTGACATCTAATTTTGCCTTTGAGGTAATATTAGATCCGGAAATATTCACATCTCCGCTTGCCTCCAGATTTAGATCCTTAGCGCTTTTGATCGTAACTCCGCTGCTGTCCATTACCACGGAATTGTTGTTTTCATCCTCCAGAAGAATGCTTCCGGAATCTTCATCAATCACGACTTTGTTTCCAGCAGGAGTTTCGATAGTTACGGATTTTTTATCGTCGTCGAAAAGCAATTTCATTTCGCTTCTGGTGATGAATCCTTTCTCGTGGTTGTCATCACTTCCTGGAATTGGAGCATTGTTCAAACTGCTGTGCATTTGTCCCAGAACTACTGCATCGTTAGGATCTTCGTTGATGAAACCAATGATAACTTCATCACCAATTTCCGGACGGAAAATAGAACCGCGGTTTTCACCAGCATCCAATGTTGCCAGGCGGCACCAGATTCCTTGTTCTTCTCCGCTGATAATTGGCATTTTCACGAGAATTCTGTCCGATCCTTCAGGATCATCCTGCAACTGCGATACAATTCCAATGTGTAACCCTTTAATCGCTGGAAGCAATCCTGCGGCAGGGCATGTGTTAATTTCATAAGTCTCCGAGAACCATTTCGGGTTCAATCCGAATTGTGCATCCACGAACCATCGTCCTTCTGAAACGGAGTGTCGAACTCCCGTGAGATAAGCTGGTCCGTTGAAGCGATCGCCCATTCCTTCAAGTAATAGAATGGTGTCTGGTTTCGCTTGTGGAATTCCCTGGAATTTTACGCGTCCACGCGTTTTCGCCATTTGTTGATACAACAAGGTCGCATCCGCCCATTCCTGCAATTCGAGATCATTCAAATCACCACCATGACGGAGTTCCAGATTCTCCAACCCGATTACGTCTGCCAAAGTAGATGAATCCAGGTTCCCATTCAAAGAAACGTTGGGATCTTCTGCTTCAATTTCAATGACTTCCTGATCGTTTTTGTTCCAACTGTAGGATGTCACCTGATTGAACTGGGTGCGCGCGTCAATTTCAGCATCGAAATCGAAGAGGGTAGATCCGTAAGAAACTGTTTCAATTTCTTTCTGATTGAGATTCGGTGCTTTGATAGAGATTTTACCGTCTTCTACAAAGCAAAGTTTTCCGTTAGCTTGTGCTCGGGAAACGATGAAGTCCCAATCTGAGCTGTTGTACTGAACCAGTTCCGGATGTACGTAACTTGTTGGTTCTATATCATGTTCGATGCCGTATTCGTCCAAAATTTGTTCGAATACCTCACTATCGCTTAATTCGGTATAGTATTTTGATTTTCTCCCAATGGTTGTTTTTACCAATTCATCTTTACATTCAAGTGTAAGCATGGTCGAACCATTGCGAAGCTTGATGGAATGCTTGATGATAATCCCGGAGAAAATGGATTCTTCGTCTGAATTGTAACCAGCGTTGATTTGAATCTTTTTGCCAGGAACAAATTCATCTCCACTGCTCAATTCAAAATCCTGCATGGCAGCATTTCCGTCGCGAACAACAATGGTTGCCGCTGGGACTCGATTAACAGTTCGGTCCACGACAATGCTCATTACATGGTAGGCACCCGTAATTTGTTCTCCATCGATTAATATGGAGCTTGTTACTGGTCCTGTAACGTCAACAGCCTGTATGGTTCCGCTATTGTTCATGTACTTAGTTTTTCAATCGGTGGGAAGTTGATTCGTTGTCCCGGGGTTAATTTTCTGAAATTTGTGATTCGATTCACTTTTGCTACCTCCAGGTAGTATTTGGAATCGCCATAAAGTCTACTACACATTAAAGGGAGTGTATCGCCCTCTTTTACTTGTCGGATGTGTGTCAGGTCCGGGGAACGTTTGTTTTCCTCCGCTGCACGTAGTTGTTCATCCGTCGTTCCAAGAAATCTAACAGAAGCAACTACTCGTTTTGGATCACCGTTACTGGCAAAAATCTTGTAGTCGTAGTCGATGGATTCTACTACTCCTTTGAAATTCATTGTTCCCCAACTTACGATTACGTGATTCGGTTGATGAGAGTCTCCTTGATAACGGTAGACAATACTCTCGAACTCAGAAATCTGGTCCATCACTCGAAAGGGCAAACCATCATCTGCCCTGCTTCCAGGTACTATCCCAGTACCATCGAATGTCATTTGAACAGATAAGCTGGGCGGAGTCGTCTTGTTATAAGAAGAATCTGTGATGGTTGTACCACTTGCCTGTGTTTTGTTGTAATCGTTGGCATACGAAAGACGAATACTCTGTGGATTGATGAGCGTACTGAACTCATGCGGCTCTGCTTTGGTCTCAAAACGAGCGTCTGTGTAGCCTTTGATGACTAATTTTTTAAGTTGTCCGGTGCGTTGCATTATCTTTCTTCTTTATCGTTGATCATTTTTGCCATTTGATCCAAACATTCCTGAACCATGTCTTCGTTTCCAGAATTGGGTTCTGAAGCTGATGGCGATGTATTCTCACTCACGTTGATTTTTACGTGCATTTCTTTAATCTCTATGGGCATGTTTAAATAGTTAAGCGGTTATTAAAGGAAGGGAGCGGCAAGATCATCTGCATTCAAAGTTTTAAAGGAATCGTATTTCAGTTCCATTTTTTCGATGACAATTTTGCTTTCTTCTGCATTGAAGCCATCCACGCTCCAACTCATTGGATAAGCGTTTTTAACAAACCATGCGTGAACTGGCATCTGATCTGTTCCCATTAAGATAATGGTTACCTGCGCTGGAATAAAATTGAAGTTTTCCGTTGCTTCGTGCATCCATCGTGTGACAGCAGAACTTGGTGCCAACCCGCGGGTCAGCACCAAGTTTTGATAAGTTGCCTTCGTAGGAAGAGTATGTTCCAGATTGTTTTCTCCATGCTCATCGACCTTTTCCGTGGCAAAAGACACGGATAGACCCGAAACGGATTGAAACATGGTATCGAAGATGGTACTCTGTGCTAAACTTGCGCCTGTAGACAGGCTTAAAGTTCTATCTTCTTTTATTCCATTAAGTGCTCCAACGTCAAAAAAGACTTTGAAGCTGTATCCCATAGTAAGAAATCTATCTGGTAACTCGAACATTTTATCCTTCGTTTTGAACTGTTAAACCTTCATGGGCAATCTCGATAGTCTCAATTGCTACCTCGCTGCCATCTGCTTTTAGTGAAGTAGTCTGTACTTTCAATGGCCATGCGTTACGCACTTGCCATACTACTACAGGCTCACGTTCTTCGTTCAACAACTTGATCGTCATATCACGACGCTCGATAGTGTTCAACTTAACCGTGTTCCACCATTCAAAGTATTCGTTGTCACCTTTAAACGTTCCACGTTTCATAGTGATGTTTGAGTACTTCTGCATTCCCGGCATCTTGATCTTGGTGTATTCCGGACTGGCACCCTGGCGGTATTCAACTACATCAGATTCGAAGTCCAAACCAGATACTTCTGTGAATCCGATTTGCGTTCCGCCCCAATCAACTTCGAAACTGTAGGTTACTAATGGATATATTTCGCTCATAACTTTATGTTTTATTTAGTGTTAATACTCTGTTTTAAGCTTCTTGCATTTTGTGAGAGAACTTCAACACGATGAACTCAGCCGGACGAACTGCTGCCATACCGATCTCAACGATCATACGACCTTCCAATACGTCTTGTGCTGTCATCGTTTGTCCCAATCCGATTCGTACGTAGTACGCATCTTCCGGACGTGATCCAGCCAAAGCTCCTGCTTTCCACTGCTGCAACAAGAAGCTTTCGATCAATGAACGGATCTGAACCCATGTGTTAGCTGTGTTTGGTTGGAATACGTACTGCTCTGTAGCTTCACTTACTGACTCCTCTACGAAGTTGAAGAAGCGACGAACAGAGATGTAACGCCATTCGTTGTCGTTTCCAGCCAATGTACGAGCACCCCATACCAATGTTCCTTTTCCAGTGAACGTACGGATAGCATTTACAGACTTACCAGAAGAAGTCACGTTCATGTCTTCCTGATCTTCATTCGAAATGCGAACCGTTGGTTGTTGTACGTATTGAACTGTTTCGTTTGCTGGTGCTTTCCAAACTCCTACTGCGTTATCAACGCGAGCGTAGATTCCAGCCATAGCTGAAGAAGGTGGAAGTGTTACTGGGAAGTCAGAGATTGCAGCCTTTACTCGGTTGTACAAGTCGTTATCAGTGTTTTCTAGATCTGACAAAAATTGAGTTGTACTTGGAACTGTCGGGTATGCACCTACAAGTGTCGAAATCTCCGCTGTTGGATTTACACTAAGATCAATCACTATTTGTGCGTTAGCTGAAGTTTCTGTTCCTGGTGTACCTGATGTAACATTGCTTAACCCTAATGAAGCATAGGTGTTAGATGTTGAGGCAGTAGAAGATGAAAGGATAACAGCTGCATCACCTTTGGTTGTAGTACCTGCTAGAGCAAGACGATCTTTTTGAGCGTTTAGTTCTGCGATTGGAACTTCCAGATTAGCAGAAATCCATGCATCCAAAGTATTACGTGCAGCCACCACACCGGCATCAGTTTCAGATGCAGAAATACTAAGAATCTGATTGAAATACCCTAATGTTCCAGACAATTCGTTGATGATCGCTTGGATTGAATTTTGAGCATCTGTGACATCAGTTGGCGTGAGAGATGTTGCCGCATCTGCGCTTAACGCTTCACGCTGTGCCATCATAGCATCAATAGCAGTAGCCAATGCTCCAGTACGGCTGTAAATTGCCGCTCCGATTGTTTCAATTTGTCCCGTTGGAGAAGGATTACTATTATTAGTTACTACAACAGAAGAGTCTGCATACTGGTAATCCAAAATTGTATCCAAGAACGGATAATATGCTGCTCCATATCTCAAGTTATTTACTCCAATGTTATCACGTAATTCCTGAATAGCTCCAGATCCATCAGTCAATGTATCCATGATAGCAAATCTGTCTTGAAGTTCAGCACATTGAGTTAGTGATAGCTGTTGCAAAGAGTAATAGTCAGATGTAGAAAGGGCTGTTGCATCAGGGAATAGAAGAAGCGTAGGCTCGTCTTCTTTACGGACAGCTACTAATCCTCCTTTAAGTCCGCTTGAATCGTCACCGATAACAATTGGATTTAGGTATGAACCGACAGAGGTAATATAACAAGGACCTCCTCCATTTGCAAAGTACATCTGCAACGAATAGTACATAAGGTATTCAGATGCACTTGTGTTTGTTACAACAAGTTTGTCATCAGAATTCAATTCAACTGCAATTGCTGTTTCAGGCTGTGCCTCTCCGAAGTACTGCTCGTACTCCAACATCGAGGTGATACGCGTCGGTACCAAATTTAGATCTCCTGTTTGGAGGTCAGTAGCCTTTTCCGTGTAGCCGATGAAAGCTGGAATGGCTGTTGCTACAGGTGCTACCGATGGAGGAAACTTTGAAATCTCCTGCACGTAAACACCAGGTGTTTTAAGTGTTGCCATAATTGTGGTTATTGATTTTTATTGATTAACTAATTTGCTTGTTTAATTTTCGTCCAGTTTGTTGACGAATGCTTCTGCGTAGTATTCTCCATCTTCCCAGAAGAGATTTTTTGCATCAGGATTCGCGTAACGTTGCGAATTGTTGCCACCTGACGGAGGCATTTTTTTATAGCCGTTTTCTGTCAGTGGTCTTTTATTATCTGTGGTGTATAGAATCGAAGTTGGGTCTTTCGCATCACGGAAGCGCCAATAAGCGCGTCTGTTATCCAGATACATGTTGTATTCCGGGGTATCATAGGGCATTTTATCAGGTGCTTCTGAATCTACCAACTGTAATTCTCCCGTTTCTCCTTGTAGATACAGTCGGATTACACCGAATTTATTACGTAGTTCTGAAGGCGTAGCGTCCTTAAGAAGATTTATATCGATCGTTGTGCCAGCTGCATTCGTTTCATATTGTGAAATCCTGCTAAACGATACTGTCACTGCTGGAGGCTCATCCTCCGAACCAGGAGTGTAAGCTACCGGATCTAGATTTGATAGGTAGATCAATCCGTTTTTATCCCATTCGATTCGTGTGTAATTCTCGAAGAATTTGTCTTTAATTTCCATCGTGAAATCCAAATAGAAATTAGAGTCGAAGGCAATGAATGGTGCTACTGGGGGAGGTGTTGTATCCTCTGGAGGAGGGGGGGGAGGAGCCAATGCCTTTAATCCAACTCGGAATCCATCCTTATATTGTTGGAAATGAGCTTTGTAACCTCGAAGTAATTTTTGGGTTCGCTCCGTCGGTCGGATGATCATAAAATTGCTCAGATCATATTTTTGTCTGTTTTCGTCGAATCGTTCTTGTTCATCGCTATTTCCTGATTCCTCGTACTTCTTATTGTCTTCATCGAGGAAGTAATGGTGTAAAATCCGTAGATCGAACAGTGTTTTATAATAGTTTGTCAGAGCCATTTTACAGTTGATTTATAGTTTGATCCGTTTCAGTAACGATTCCTCCTTGTGCTTCAATCGCATCACTTTCAATTTGAACTACGCTTACCTTATATACAGCAGATGGACGTTGTTTTCCTCCGAGGCTGCCCCAGATATAACTTTGCTCTTCGAAAGACGGAGTGTATAACTCGACATGAAATTTGAAATTATTCAAAGCGCCTAGTGCATTGCCGGGTCCATGTGGATAGATGGAGTTGGACTGAGTAAAAACTTTCTTTCCTTGAAAAAATTCAACAATCTCTGCCAGGTCTATTAATTCGTCTCTGTAATTACTGACCCCTCTATTGGAACAGAACATGATGAACAAATTCAAATTAATGACAGGCTGCTTTACCAGGGTAGTGCTACCAACGGTTTGAGTATTCATGAAGTTTTTCATGGTATTCTCTTCGTTCATATTAACAAGAGAAAGTATGATGGTGTCTTCCAATGCGTTCCCAGCTCCGTTGTCATCAATTAATGCCACATTACCGAGAGTCACTGTCTTTCCAGTGTAGTCCGAAACCTGTAGTGCAATTACGCGTAATACTTCAAATAGCATTTCAGTGTCTAGTGTTTATTGGTTGCTGAATCTGTCGCAAAAGCGTACCTTTTCCAGGTCACATATGTGACATTTTCAGTTAAAAAAAAAGTTGTACTATTTCTAGTGGTTGGTCAGTTCAGTGATAGGCATCACCGATTGTCCTGAGGTAAAACTATGACGCGAATTTCAATTACGCAACCGTATATGTGCGTAAAAGATTGCGTATATGTGCGCATTTTTTCTAAAAAAAATATAATTGGAAAAGAGCACGTCACACTTGTGTGTAGTTGAATTGTTAAAATTCACATCGAGTGCTAAAAATGAACATTGTTATACAAGCTCAATTTTTTTCGTAACTTATAATATAGGGGGTCAATTTTCATCATCCAAGATTGAATTGGCATCTAATTTACCAACCTAACCTTTTTTAGAATGATAGCGAAAACTTACGGCGCTGCTATAATGGGTATTGACGCCACCACTATTAATGTTGAAGTAAACATTGTTCCCGGAATTAATTTTTTTCTTGTCGGATTACCGGACACAGCTGTAAAAGAAAGTCATCAACGCATTAAAGCTTCTTTTATAAACAACGATTTGAAATTTCCGGGTAAGGAGATTACCGTAAATCTCGCACCAGCGGATATGCGTAAAGTAGGATCCTTTTTCGATCTTCCAATTGCTATAGGGATTCTGGCAGCCAGCGGACAGATACAACCAGATGAGTTGGATGCTACAATGTTTATAGGAGAATTATCTCTGGACGGAGAACTAAGACCTTTAAAGGGCATCTTGCCCATTGCTATCGAAGCAAAGCGAAAGAACTTCCGACGTATCATTCTTCCCAAAGAGAATGCACAAGAGGCTTGTTTGGTAGATGGGATTGATGTCTTAGCGGCAGAAAACCTAAAAGATGTCGTGGCGCATATGAATGGTGAAGCCAGTTTAACAAAAGAACGTAAAGCACTAGCGAGCAATTTCAAGCCGTTTCAATCGCCATTGGATTTTAAAGACGTGAAAGGACAATTTTCTATTAAACGTGCTTTTGAGATTGCTGCTGCTGGAGGACACAATATATTATTAATAGGACCACCTGGATCGGGAAAGTCTATGCTGGCAAAGCGCATGCCTACGATTCTTCCACCGTTATCTACAATCGATGCACTTGAAACAACGAAGATTCATTCGGTTGTGGGGAATGTCAAGGCGGGACAAGGATTGATTCGTGAGCGTCCCTTTCGCAAGCCTCATCATACCATATCTGACGTCGCATTAGTAGGTGGAGGATCCTATCCACAGCCCGGTGAAATATCATTGGCACACAATGGAGTACTCTTTTTGGATGAGTTGCCAGAATATAAGCGAGCTGCATTAGAAGTTATGCGACAACCTTTAGAGGATAGAACCGTAACAATTTCGCGCGCAAAGTTTACCGTGGATTACCCTGCGAATTTTATGCTGGTAGCAGCTATGAATCCATGTCCTTGTGGATATTATAACCATCCAGATCGAGATTGCACCTGCAGCTCAGGAGCAATACAACGCTACAAGAATAAGATTTCAGGTCCTTTATTGGATAGAATCGATTTGCATGTTGAAGTAACACCAGTTGATTACGAGGATTTGTCCTCAACTATGGAGCAAGAAGGAAGTGAACAGATTAGAGAGCGAGTTTTGAGGGCGAGGGAGGTACAATGTAAAAGATTTATGGACAGGAACTCCCTTAAAGATGAAAGTCAATGCATGGAAGATGTTCCCCTTGAGAATTTCAATGAACGCGTTTCGGCTAATGCAGAAATGGAGTCGCGGCACCTGAGGAGATATTGTCAATTGGATAAAGCGAGTGGAGACCTTATTAAGAATGCTATGAACAAGTTGGGGCTTTCTGCGAGAGCATATGATAAGATCTTGAAAGTAGCCCGGACTATTGCAGATTTGGATTCCTCCGGTGATATTCAGGTGAAACATGTTGCTGAGGCGATACAGTATCGGAGCTTGGATTGAATGCGCTGAAGGATTAGCGATAGTGTATCGGGGGGGGAGTGGTGAGAAAAATGGTCCTGAGAATTTCTCAAGACCATCATTAGAGCTGGAAGTTTAATCCTTACAAATTGTAACCCCGAAACATTCAACTTCTTTAGTAATGTTTCTGGAAACGTCAAAGCAGATGCCGTGCAATTGGACTTTATAATCGCCAGCTTTGGCTCCTTCATTAATAAGTACAAATTCACGACTTACACATGAACAGGGACCGATATTTCCGAAGCAGTATGGTCCAATTGGAAGTAGTTGAACTGAAGGTTTTCCATTCGGCAGGGAAGGAACAGGTTTACCATTTTTGTCCGTGATTTGGATAGCCGTGATTTTAAAGTTTTCAAAGATTGTATTGCTGTAGCAGTTGCAAACGGTTAAAGTCATGACTTCGTAGTCAGAAGATTCGATGCAATCGCAGTCGCTTTGTCCCCACGAGATGTTGATACAAGGTTCTATTTCAGGGAAATCAACTTCCTTACATTTTGGTTTCCCGCAGGCATTACAAATTGCTTTTGATAGAATGTTGACATATTCTTTCACATTCGGTGCTGCACTTAAGAATAGTTCCCCGCCAGTTTCTTCGCACAAATCGCGGTAGTTTTGAACAAATTCCGCACCTACTCTAGCTCGTTCTAAATGGTGTGAAAACACAGTGACATTGTTCTCATTGGCCATTTTAATTGCAGCTTGAGTGGCGGCTGTATCGTTGGCAATAGTATTTGTTGGGTTGATGCTATCCAGTTTTTCATCACTTATATAGAAGATGGAGCGACAAGCACCTTCACGCCAATCCATATATTTGGATAAATCTTCAACGCCATTGGCTCCTTGTTCGTAAATGTTACCTACATGCCCCTGGTTTGCTGCTAGTACAATACTTGAACCATGCAGTGACATGAGATAATCTCTATGGCTTTGCGTGAAAATAGTACCTGGCATGGGTTTTTCAAGACCTAAGAATAGAATTCGTAGATCTGGTTCACATGTTTTTCTTGCGGCAGCGATAGCTTCTTCAACTGCTTCTGAGACTACTCTCGATGGACTATTCATGGACCCACTTGTATCAATTAAAACTACAAGGTCTGTCTTTTTACCTTTCGTATCTCCGTCAGACTTGGAGCAACCACAACCTGATTCTTCTGAACCACATTTTTTTAAGTCATTCTGGTTGAGGTCTTTTCGTTTCTCGAGTATCGTGTTTACGGCTTCAATACCATTTTCACATCCTCTCTTTCCTGGTACCGGATGCAATTCAACAGGCACGCCTATCGCTTCAACTGCTTTTGCTAATTCTTTTTTTAATTCTTTAGAATCCATTTTCGATTATTTTTTCATCGCCTACTCTAAAATTGACTTTTCGGCTTCCGTCATTTGGAATGCGCATTCAATTATGAGTACCGCGAGAAAATAATACCTAACCGATTTTCTAATAAAAAAGAGAGAATTTGTGTGAGTTTAGTTTTTCGATTTAGATTTAAGACGAATAAAAAAGAAGGTAGTCACTGCGAAAAATGAAGCTATTATAACGAACCAATACCAGGAATGAGGTGTTTCTGGTTCAGGAGTGTTGATCGTTTCGTTGTTTCCCATTAAGATCAGGGAAGTCCAGAAATACGGGTGAGCACTGTAGGAATCCGTGTTATTGTTGTTGAGGTAAGCAATTTTCGCCTCTCGAAGTGCGGAAGCAGGTGATGAACCATCGCCAAGTTTTCTGTAGAAAGAATTGATGAGTTTTGAATTTGCAGCGTGATTGACACTCCACAGATTCGTCATTATATTTCGAGCCCCGGCATCCATAAAAGCTCTTGAAAAACTCAAAACGCCTTCTCCAGCGTAGTATTGTCCAGATCCAGTTTCGCAGGCATTCAGCAATACCAAATCACACGATAATCGCAATTGAAGTAATTCGGAAGTGATTAATTTTTGACGATCCTCTTCTCCAAAAGTTAACCAGGGTTCTTCAATTCCTGAGCTATCCAATCCGGCGTGAGTAGCCAGGTGCACTACACTTGCTCTTTCCACATTTTTCAAAAAAGAATCTTTGTTTGCATTTTTACCTTGCCTTGTGGTGCTTTTAAAAAGCGTTGAACCAGCATTAACTTCAGTAACAGCATATGGTAAGTGTGCATATTTCGAAGAATTTTTGAAACTATTAGCTAGTCCCAAAAAGGTTTGTTTTCCATTTGTGTTTTTAACCAACAATCGTTCAATAGATGGTGTATAGTAGATCGTTTTCTCGCGAATGAAGTACGCTAATTTCTTAAAATGAGGATTTTTCTTACTTTTTGTGACCAGGGCTTCAAAAGGGATACTGTTCAATAATCCATCCGGAGATATAATCAGACGTTCTCTTCGCAACTCATGCGATACAACTCCCACAAGTGAATCATATAATGAACGAGCATCTTTCTGATAGTCTTCTACGGAGGCCAAATTAGGAGAGTGAAGCCTGTGAACGAATGAAGTTTCGACGTCTCGTAACAATTGGGTGTTTAGACGGTTAAATGAAAGTTTACCATCTGTTACTGCCACTAGAAAGGTACTTTCAACCCCCTCAAAGTATGATAAAAAGTCAGCATTTTGATTTTTTAGATAGCTGCGCAATTTTACTAAGGGAACGTTCTTTTTGGATACCAAATTATTGTAAGCCTTGAATTTTCGACGTATTTCAGCTCGGATACTCTGCCTTTTTACATCCAGCGACGCAATTCTTTTCTCTAAGTCTGCTATTTCGGTGGTATTGCCTTCTGTTTGCAGTTTTCGCAAATCTCTCTGGTAAAAATTGAGTTGCATGTTTTGACTTTTTAGCATCCGAATCCAATGTTGAAATTCTTTATTGTTCTCAAGTAATTGAGAGTTGGATTCCGACAGAAGAATGCCTTTTGACTGATGCATGAAGTTCAATGCAGTTTCTTTTATCTTTTCTCCATAGCCAGATGCGTACAAAGCGTAGACGGTTTCCAGAGCTTGTTCTCCATTTTGATGAATTTCAGAAGTAAAATCAAGTTTAGAGTGAAAGTCTTGCTGTTCATTTCGAAGCTTGTTCTCCCAGGAGAAATACGTTTTGTAGGCATCCACAGCACGAGGATACCACTTTTGAATTCCCAAAGAATCCCCTAATGCTCTTGCTGACTTCGCTTTTCCGATAAGAGCTTCACCTAGCGCTACTTCTGGGTGCAGTGCGTCAACCTTCGGGAAAGTGTGTATATCATCGTTTGAGAACTCCGGAGTAGCGGCCAGTAATGCCTTATGATAATAACCGTATGCTTTCAACTCATTTTTGGCAGCCAATTCAAGGTCGCCAAGGGCCGTGTATATTTTTGCGAGACTTCGATGTTTACTATGATGCATTTTCTCGCATCTTACCAAAGCCTTTTGTAACGAGACTCTTGCTTGTTGATAGGCGTTGGACCTGGTTAAAAGCATTCCCTGAATCCTGAGTCCTCCAATGATATAATTTTCAATCGCTCTGTACCGGTAGCTTGAAGGAGGCGTTAATTGCTTTTCCTGCTCGAGTTGTTTTAGGCATTCTGTAGATGCCTTGAGTCCTGGTTCGTATTGATGAGAAAGCAAATAGGCCTGTGCAATACTAGAGTTAAGCAAACCACTATTAATTCTGAATGTTTGACAAACTTCTATACCGGCTTTAAATTCACGGACGGCTGCGCTAAAATTCCCTTTAAACATATAGGCGCGTCCCAGGTCGTTGTGTGCATCTGCCAAAGCAATTGCGTGCTCATTCGACTGAAGAGAGATGTTTTTAAACTTCTTCAACAAACGAATGGCCTGTTCGTTCTCGCTCAATCGAGTATAGATATTTCCGAGGGGTTCGTAAATATATCGGGTCACCAAAAAACCAGATGAGTCTATGGTTTCGAAAAGGGATATAGCCTTCAGGTAGTCATCCCGGGCGTTGAGGTAGTCACCCATGGCATCTTGATATAGATAAGCTCTATTGGCATACGCCCAGGCTAGTTGTGCAAATTCTTCGTCCGTTTTGGGCTCTCTGGGTAAGTGGTTAAGGCAAGAGTCGAAGACTATTAAAGCACTGTCGATCTTTCTCTGGTAACCCAGTGCTTTTCCACGGTTCTTCATCGTAATCACGTGATCTAAAAATGTAGAATCGTCCTCAATACTTGAAGAAACAGCTGTGGACACTGCCACGGTAGTAGTTTGCCTGTAATTACTAGTTCCCCAATAGAGCAGAACCAGCAGTGAAAGTGGCATGAAAATTAATTTCATGCCACTAAAAGTAGTAAAATCAGGATTTTTTGCTCCGTTTACGTAAATACAGAATGAATAGTAGAATCAACAAGACTGCAAGAAAGATCGCAACCCAACAACGCCAGCAGTCAAATAGGGTATTTGTCTCGGAGGAGAAAGGGGGAAGGACCGTCTGATCATTCACCAGGGAATCCTGTTGGCATCGAGTATAAGCGATTCCAGTATGTATAGGATCATTTTTATCAAAAACAATGGTCGCACTAGACTCAATTGGTGGTCCGAAAACATAGCCATCATTTACGTCAATCGTGAAGGAAATAGAACCCTGCGTTTCTTGAATGTTTTTACACGTAGGGTCTTTCGGCGACTTTAGCTGAAGTCCGTTAAACTCTATTTTAAATTCATGATTAACTTCATCAATCTCATAAAAAATACCATATTGTGGTCCATCGGGGCCAGCTAATGTTCGTTCAATGATTGGGTACCCGAAATGATACTGTCTTGGAGGAATTAAATCTCTAATGGTGTTAATATTTAAATCTTCATCTAAATGTGCTACTACTGAAACATACCTAGTAGCACCATCTCCAATGTTTTCAAAGTCAATTGTGTATAAAATTGACTTCCCACCATAATGACAATCGTTATGCGCATTGGAAGCTTGCGATATTTTATTTGGATCGTGAGAATTGGCTACCGTAAGTTGCATTCCAGACTCGTCATACTTCACGCTTGGGGTTATCTCTGACCCTTCTTCCAATCCATAGCTAATCTCAGGAGCGTCTTTATTAAACTGTTGATCAGGTTTTTCTATTTGGCGCATCCCTTTAAAGGCAGATTCTTCAGAGTTTTGCTGTTCTAAGTCCAGCCATAACTCCGCAGAGAAAGATAGGTTTCCGGTACTGTTCTCACCAATTTTAACTGGAATGAGAATACTTTGTTCCAGGTTAGACTCCAGGTTGGAGAAGGTCCAGGAGTGATTTCCATCATAAACCTCATTGTTCGGTCGAAACGAAGGATATTCCGTTATCATTGCTCCCAGAATGGTAGCGGAAGGGTCACAAGAAAATTTTACCTCCCCACTTGTGGGACTAGCCATTGGGTTTTTATAGGTAATAATAAAATACATGGTGTCTTCAGCCACGGGATCCCGGAAGTTTTGCATAAAAATACTTTGCCCTCCCGGGAGTACTTCTTCCGTTGTTGTTGTGGCTGGATGAGGCGTTATTTCGGTTGTGACGAAAATAGGAGGTGGACCACCAGTACCATAATTTTCAGTGATAAATGCATGTACAGTAGTTGCCTGGTTTGTTACACTGAAACTGTGCGTTGGATTTGAATCGAACGAAAATCCATTGTCTCCAAACCACCAAAAGTAGGAGTAAAATGCATCTGCTCCGTTCGGCTCGCGCAAATCGAGCAATTTAAACTCATATCCAGTATTGGTTCCTGTCGGAGGAGTACTTCTAATGTAATGTGAAGAATTTGTTAGTTGTCCATAGGACAAAGACGATAGCAACAACGAAACAATCAGAAGTGCCCTGTGAGTTAGATAATTTCTTTTCATTTTTTTGGATTTTGAAATTAATGTTTACAGTTTAGTACCACACTTGAGAATAATCTAACCACCTAAGAAGAAATAAATGTAAACTGTACTTTCCGAAGGGTTGTTGTTTAAAGGGGAGGGTAAAAAGAAAAGTAGCTGAAAAAGGTGTTCCTAAAACGATCATACAGTGACCGTGAAATTGTCGATGCGATTACTTCCTCCGGACGAGAAGAAGGAAGGGTGATTGCGCACTTACTGGAATCGAACAGAGGTAAAGTACACGGGCTTATCTTGAAAATGGGCGGAAACAAAAGTGATGCTGAAAATGCGCTCATAGAAGGCGTGACCAGTGTTGTTTTGAATATCCGAAAAGGTTCTTTTAAGGGAGATAGTGCTATTTCGACCTATCTGTACAGTATTTGTCGAAGAATTTGGTTAAAATCGATTGAGAAGGAGAAGCGCTATTCCGATTGGAACGAAAGTCAAAATGATTTAGACTCCGAAGTATCTCCATTAACCGTAATGAATGAAGATCAATTGAAAAGAGACATTGATTTATTACTAAGTAAGTTAGGAAAAGCATGTCAAACAGTACTAAAGATGTGGGCGGCACATTATTCAATGACTGAAATCGCTGCAAAACTTGAATACAAGAACGCTCAAATAGCCATGAATAAAAAGAACAAGTGCCTGAAGAAAATGAAAGAAATTGTGTTGGAAAATGAGGTGTATACGAATGAATTGAGCACGTATCTTTACAAGGATTAATGGATCAAACAGAAAAAATAGAGCAATACCTGGATGACAACCTTTCGAAAGAGGAGAGAGGTGCATTCGAGCGTGAAATAGAGGAGAACAGCGAGTTGCGTGAAGAATTACAATTACAATTACGTTTGCGCAAGGCTCTTCAGGCTCGACAGCAACTAGAATTAAAGGAAAAAGTTGCAGCTATAAGTCAGAGCCAGCAATCAGAAGAGAAAAAGTCGTACTTACTAGTTAAGATTGCGGCTGTTGCGGTGTTAGTACTTGCTTCGACCTATTACCTTGTTCATTTACGTTATACAAATGATGCACTTTCTGAATATTACGACACTGATTATCCCGATAGGATTACAACCATGGGAGGGCCCCAAAAAATAGATGATGCGATGAGAGCATACAATGCCAGGGAGTACGAAAAGGCGTTGCAATTGTTCAAAGAAATTCAAGAGAAAGAACCTGACGATAGACTGGCTATTTATCAAGCCGTTGCGTACCGGAAACTAGGTAAAAACAAAGAGGCTATTTATTTCATTCAGAGGCAATTGGAAGAAGATAAGTATTCAGAGTCTTTACATTGGGAACTTGTCCTGAACTATCTGGCCAACGATCAAGAAGAATTGGCAGAAAAAGAACTGAACTCCTTCCTCAAACAAAACAACGGTTACAAACAACAGGAAGCCGAAGCGTTGAAGTCCGATTTAGAAAGCTTTTGGCGCTAGCATAATGGTCAAGCGCAACCCAACCTGATAGTCGTTCGATTCGACAATTTTCAATCCAAAAAGCACAGATAGGTTACATGTACGTTCCTTCTTGTCAGATGTACGCAATTTCACCGTAACATCTGCTCATTTTCCTTATTAGCTGGGCTTAAATAGTTAATATTAAGCTAATTCACCTAAAAACTATTCAAAGAAATGGATGCTTCAGCTATTGATCAACAAGAACTTTTGGATTCGTACGACTACATCGTGGTGGGGTCCGGTTCCTCAGGAAGTATAATCGCCAGCGGACTGGCCAACGCCGGAGCTACGGTACTATTACTGGAAGCCGGCTTGAATTCGCTCACGGTTCCGGATGTTTGGGACCCAAATCAAATCAACTGTTTGTACGGAATTGACAAAATCGATTGGGGCTATAAAACACAGAACGCCGTTGGAGAAACAATATCGTATTCCCGGGCAAAAATGACGGGCGGATGCACGGCGCACAACGATATGGTGTATACTCGAGGAGCTCCTCATGATTATAATACTTGGGCTGACAAGTACGGTTGTGAAGGCTGGGCTTATGAAGATCTTGTTCCTTACTTCGAGAGCGTGGAGTCAATGATGGGGCCCACAACATCGGAGCAAAATAATTACTCCGATGCCTTCAAAGCGGCGTGTAATGCCAAAGGAATTCCGTCCAATCCGAATTACAATTCAGGCGAAAGTATGTTCGGTGTGAGCCCTTTGCAGTCAACAATCAATAGCGATAATGTACGCGTTACCTCTTTTAACCAATACATTCTGGATCAATTGGATAAATTGACAAATTTGCACGTTTCCTTGTTCTCAAATGTTGATGTATTGACCTTCGATGAATTCAATCCAAACCAGGTAAACGGAGTGGTCTTTTACAAGAACGGAGAACGATATACTATTGGAGCAAATAGAGAAGTAATTCTTTCAGCAGGAGCGATCAATTCACCTGCTATTTTAATGCGCTCCGGAATCGGAAATGCGACAGATCTTTCAAATTTAGGCATTGACGTAATCGTGGATTTACCGGGAGTAGGACAACATTTAATGGACGCCATTATTTTCCTCGGAACGTGGTCTACAACGGTACCAATTACGGATCAACCTCGTAACGAAGGATACCTAATGGCCTGGAGTAACATGAACGATAACGATCAACCAAGGTTGTGCATTGAAATGATGCGCGGAAATTACTCTTGTGGAGAGTCTCAAGAAGAGTTGGAATATCACTATTCTATTTCCGGCGGCGCCATGCGTCAGAGAAGTTTGGGATCGGTAAAATTGGCTTCCGCAGATTATCAGGATAAACCTATTCTTACACTTAATTTGCTCGAGCATCCTGATGACTTGGCGCAGGCAATAGAAGCGTTTGATCTCATGAGAAGTCTTGGAAATTCAGATGAACTGGCAGGTATAAGAAAAGAAGAATTGGTACCTGGACCAAATGTAAATACGCCTGAGGAAATCGCCGAATGGGTGAGAGCTAACAGTTCTCCGTATAGCCATGCATCGTGTACTTGCCGCATGGGCGGAGAAGATGCGGTTGTCGGTAGCGACTTGAAAGTTCTTGATATTCAAGGGTTACGTGTCGCGGATACCTCCATTATGCCAACAATCACTTCCGGACATACACAAGGTCCAGCTTTCGTAATTGGTGCTAAAGCAGTAGATTTAATTCTCAAGGGTTAGAACAATGAAGTACCTTTATTTGACGGGAATATTGCTCCTATTGATCAGTTGCAGTCAGGAAAAGAAGGATTGTGATGCGTGCCAAGATCAGAACGATCCGCTAAGTCTGTGGAGTGACGCCGATCCCAAGAAACAAATTATGGCATTTGTAAAAGATGTTACAGATCCCAAGTCAGCCAATTTTGTGCCTGTGGAAAAACGATTGGCCACTTTCGATTTTGACGGGACCATAGGATGTGAAAAACCTACGTATATGGAGGTTTTGGTTGCAATGACTGAATTATGTCATCAGTACAAATCGGGCAATTACGACACAAGCAATGAGCAATTGTATATAGCTGCCTGCACCGATGATTACAAGTATATCAATGAAAACGCGTATGAAGCGATTTTGACGGCTTTTAAGGGGAGAGCGCAAGCGGTCTACGAAGATTCTGTGGGAGCCATAGTTCCAGTAAGAAAGAATTCAAAATTGGACCGGACATTGAGCCAAATGTATTATGCACCAATGCTCCAATTGTTGGATTACCTCAAGGCTAACGAGTTCGATATCTACATTGTTTCAGGCTCGGAATTAGGGTTCCTACGCAAGTACGGCTCTGACTATTTGAACATTCCCGCTAGAAAAATGATCGGTTCTGCAGTTGAACTGACATACGAGTACGACTCCAAGGAGAACAACGCAAGTTTCGTTCGCGATAGTGCATATATGTCTCCAATGGCGGCCAATTCGGGCAAAGCTGAATTGATTGAAAATCATATCGGAATTCAACCAATCTTAGCATTCGGAAATACAATGGGAGATTTTGAGATGTTGCAATACGCAGGGGCGAACAGCTACAAGAATCTATCGTTGATTTTAGTGCATGACGACCCGGAAGAGTACGTTTACTTTGACGAGGAATTGGATTCGGCGGCTACCGCAAACAAGTGGGTGAGTGTAGGAATGAAGGAGAATTTTGGTGTAATTTTTCCAGAGTAAAAATAGGCTCCGAAGTATTGATAGATTATTATTAATAGCCCTTGGGGCGTATTTGTTCAAACTCTTTATAGGTGAGCAATCTATTACCTTCCGTCTCGCCGGATAGGTTTCTGAACACGACTGTATAAACACCGCGATTAGAAACAGGAATTGCTTCCCAAAGCGATATTGGTTTCCCCTTTACTGCTTCAAACAGGGGCTTTCCTTCATCCTCAGACATGCGAACCCCGACGATTAACCTTTCTATCGGAAAGAAGGATTCCGTTACTGGACCGACAGGTTGGTCCCAAATAATTTGAATGCTCCGGTACTCAAGTTCGTGTGCCCATGAACTAGGCTTAGTTAAGAACAGGTCATAAAAGGTCTCAAGGGAGAATTATCGTACGACGTCCACTCGGATTCCGGTTCGCCAACGCTCCCGCAACAACTCGTTCGTGCTCAACTCAGCCACAACATAAATGTTGCTCTGAAACGCCTGTGAATACTGCGCCTTTTCGATCATCACCCGATCGTCAATGTAGTTTGAGTGAATGAAGTAAAGCGTTCCGGCTTCCTTGTACAAATAACCAACGTGATTGTCCAATCCAACGAAGTAGATGGCATCTTCCATAGATTGCATCTTTTCCTCCAGGACATCGTAGCCATAAACGGTGAAATAATTGGAATCCGCAATGGCAAGTGATTTTGCTTCGTTTAATCCGGCTTGTTGCGCCAAATGATACCGATTGATGACTACGCCAATATGCTCCAATGTTGTTGAAACGAAGTAGCCACAGGCAATTTCTCCTTTACCGGGAATGGCGGTATATCCATTAAAATCCCATTCGGTGCCGTACCAATGCGGAATGATTTGATTTATGAGGAAATTTTCAAAATCCTCTTTTGAATGCTGAGTTGACTTTTTCTGACGGATTTGCGCCTTTAAAGTGTTGTAATTGCCTTCGGGAGTTAAGTTGATTTGCAAACTGGCTGTATCCACCATTGAACTGTCGATTGGTGTCGCAACATTCTGTTCATCAGTAACGGTTTCGTTGGATACATTATTCGAATTATTCAGTTGACATCCAATCATTGCAGATGCCGAAATCAGGAGGGGAAATACAAAGTTCATATCAACGTAATGCCCTTTTATGACAGAAGTAACACGTTTCGCAATATTTTATCCAAATGCTTCCGCCAAAAGGACCTCTTTTGACGTTCCTGAAGGATGGAAGTTTATTCTTTTGTCGGATTTGCTGACAGATAGAAAGCTGGCTCCCGACTTAACAGATTGATCGATATCATGAGAGGAAAGAACAATGATTTTTCCGTGGGATTTACCCAATTCCATCAATTTTTCCACGATTTCTGTTTTGTTCTGATAATCCAGAAATGCAGTCGGTTCGTCCAATGCAATGATGTCGGTTCCCTGAGCAAAGGTTCTTGCTATGGCTACCATCTGACGCTCTCCATCACTCAATTCGTTGGTGAATCGTTCGGCCAGATGATCAATCCCCATGGACCGTAGAGCATTTTGTACCATTTCTTTATCATGATCACTTAGCTTTCCAAAGAACGCCGTATGTGGACTTCTACCCAAAGCGATATACTCTGAGACTTTCAGGAAATCAACCACCGGAAATTGTGTTTGAACGAACGCAATCTTCTTCGGACGTTCGGAATCAGAAAGTGAATGGATGGAAACTTCGTTCAGAGCAATGGTGCCGGAAACAGCTGGGATACTTCCCGTTAAGGTCTTCAAAAAGGTAGATTTTCCCGAACCGTTCTTTCCAATCAAAATGTAGACGCCAGCTTCCAATTGAAGATCTTCGACTTCTACCAACTTCCGTTGCTTATACCCGATATGTAAATCCTTCGTTGTGATCATCTTAATCGTCGTAATACAAGTAAAATAACGAATGGAGCCCCAATGAGAGAAGTCAAAGCGTTTATTGGTAAGGCAAATTTAGATTCCACCGATTGAATGATTATGTCACAAACCAACAGGAATATCGCACCGGTAAGTAAGCTTGCCAAAATCAAATAGCTGTGATTCTGCGTTTTCATGACAATTCGGATCAGGTTTGGAACTGCTAATCCAACGAAAGCAATAGGACCGCAATACGCTGTGATCACCCCAGTAATGATGGCAGTAATCAAAATAATGATCAGTCGTACACGCTTGATTCGAACGCCTAGCATCGCCGCTTCTGAAGTTCCCAAAACCAATAAGTTCAGAGGTTTTACCACCAGGAAAGCGCCGAGAATTGTAATGCAGAAGGCTACAAACAGAATGGGAAGTTGTTCCAGCGTCACAGCCTGAAGGGATCCCAATGTCCATAAGGTGAAAAGCTTCAATTCTTGTAATCCGCTAGCTGATTGAAGTACGGAAACAATGGCTCCGGTGAAGCTGCCAAGCATCAATCCAATCAAAAGCAGGGAGATTTGCTGTCGAACAACAGAAGAGAAGGAGATAATAATCAATCCGAATAGAAATGCCCCAATTAATGCGTTTGCAACGATTCCAACGTCTGAGCTCAGGATAGGAATGCCTGCCATGATAGCCAATGCTACGAACAAACTAGCTCCAGAATTAATCCCAAGTACATACGGACCTGCCAATGGGTTATTGAAAAGTGTTTGCATCAATAATCCAGCGATGGACAACCCTGCACCTGCAATAAGCGCTGTGATCATCCTCGGAATGCGCAATTCCCAAACAATGTTATGAGTGAATTCATTTGAATCGAATTGCGTGATAGCCGACCAGAAAGTGTTCCCGTCAATATCAATTGGACCAGAGAAAAGATGCCATAACCCGACAATTGGCAAGAGCAAGGCAAGAACCAACAGAAATACTTTATTTCTTGTAGTCAGACTCACTTTTTCAATTGAGAATAGTAATGAAAGGTGTAATCGGGATCCAATTCCGGGTGGAAAATATGGGCAAGATCTTCTAACATGAAATCTGCGTGCAATGCGCTCTGCTCCCAGAACATATTGGTCTTCGCTGAGTAACAATAAACCCGGTTTTCACTTGCCGGAAGTAATTCAGCATGTGGATTCAATTGTAGCAATTGGTTCCAATTCGATACTCCGGGGTTCAACCAGATTTCCGTTTCTTGATTGTCTTCCAGAACCTGTTCTAACGAAAGTGCCAGGCTTTTCCCTCCCTTTGAATCCTTGTAGCGATAATCGCCGCCTGCATCCTTCATCAGAATTCCAAAGTAGTTTTCCCCAGATGGCGCATACCAGTTCCCACCAATCAAATTGCCGGAAATAACGGTAGGTTTGTTATCCAGATTTCGGACTTTTTCCGCTGTGAGCTTATAACGAGATTCTACAGCGTCAAATACTTCGCAGGCTTCCTCGTATTTTCCCGTCATGGCACCAACTACTTTGATCCATTCAGCTTTTGCGAGAGGATGCGTTTCCAGCCAGTCGTTGACAATTAACAGTTTAACGCCAAGTTTCTCCAATTTTTCTTTGTGAGGAAAATCACTGTTCACATAGTTATACAGAATCACATTCGGTTGCGCATTTGCGATCCGTTCCAATGATAACTGTGCAAAATCTCCGTATTCCTTCAACTTTCCTTTTCGGTAGCGTTGCTTGAGTTTCTGGTCGTATAATTGATTTTCCGCCGTTATACCTATTAGATAGTTACGTTCATCCAATTCACAGAACATACCTGTCAAAGTTGCTGCCAGGCAAATAACTCTTTCATTCTTCTTCTCAGCAATTTCCACTGATTGCACCAGTTTTTTGGTGTCTGGATCAAGCAATTCCAGAAGGAAGTCATGTCCCTTACGTTTCAATCGAAAGTATTCTGCGTACTTCAGTTCGATATCTGAATAGTCCTTCGGGTCGATTTTCGAATCTCCAGATTCAGATGAACAACCTGCGAGAATGAAAGTGAATACCAATAAATAGGTGAATTGACGCATACTGCAAAGATGCCAAAAGGAATGGAATTACGGAATATGAACTCCCATGAGTAGCATGTCGTCAATTTGTGTCGCTGAAGTCATCCAGGCATTTACTGCGGATTTGATCACTTTTTTCTGCTCCTCCATGGGGAGATGTGCGTTTTCCAGGAGCAATGTCTTCAGTCGTTTTGTGAGGAACTTCTTGTCGTTGGGACCGCCAAACTGATCAGGAATTCCATCGGAGAAGGTGTACAATCTATCTCCGGATTTCAGTTGGATGCTCTGACTGGTAAACTTGAATCCATCTTCTTTCGTGTCGTTTCCAATGGCATGCCGATCTCCCCGATAGATTATGATTTCACCATCTCTGAGAAGATACAACGGCATTTTCGCCCCAGAGAATTGAAGCTCCAAAGTGTCAAAATTGATAGCACACAAAGCAACGTCCATTCCATCTCTGATTTCCTGTTCTTTGAATTCAGGATTCAACAAAGCATTGATTTCCTTATCAATAAAATCGAGCGCTTCCCCCGGAGTATTGACATCGCTTTGAATTTTACTCAACTTTAACAGGTTATTGCAAACCACACTTACGAAGGCCCCAGGAACCCCGTGCCCGGTACAATCTGCTGTCGCGTACAACAACAAACGCTGTGGATTATCTCCTGAAGTAGTAACTTCTTCCATCCAGTAGAAATCTCCACTTAATACATCTTTCGGCTTGAAGAAAATAAAGAAATCTGTCAGCCATTTTTGAATCTGCTGCGTGGGTGGAAGTAATGCCGATTGAATTCTTTCAGCATAATTAATGCTATCCATCAAGTCTTTGTTCTTCTCAGCCAATTCGGCGCGTTGTTGCTCAATTTCTTTGGTTCTAGCCTCGACCGTTTGTTCCAATCGAATGTTTGTTTCCTGAATGAGGCGGTTTCGAGCTTCTAACTCATCTAACAGCAATTTTTGCGTGGCTTCTTTTTCATCCTGCATTTGCTTGTATTTACCTGCCATCAGAATGGATAAACAGATAATTTCTGCCAGCGTTCCCGCTTTCAATCCGTACTGGGTGTATTCGGGAGCGTCAATCACACCAACATTTCCAAGAATGAAGAATATTCCGCCTGCAAGCAACAAGAACAATCCTGTGAGGAACAAGGGACTCACCGTTTGATTTCTTCTGACGCGAAGTCCAACAATCAGCAAGAAAATGAGTGAGAGCAAACTGAACAAATTGATCAGCGGATAGCAAGTTTCAAAGATCACTCCCGGAATCAGAGATGCCAGGGTCGTAATTGCCACCAGTCCCAGAAAGACTTTAGATATCAACAAATTACGTCCTCGGAGTTCAAGGTATTTGGAGGCATAACGCAATGCAAAGAAAACGGTCGTTCCTGCTATGAGAATGACGCTATGGTGCGTCATATAACCACCAGAGGTGAAAATGTATTGATGTACATAACCATCCAGAGCGAATTGCAGCAATCCAGAGAAGGCAACGTAGATGGTGTAGAGCAAGAACAGTCGATCGCGCAAAAGGACGTAAAACGTTCCATAAATGATGATGACGAAGATGAAAATCCCGTAGAAGATGCCTGCTCTGAATTGTCTTTTACCACGTACCTCTTCGAACTTCTGCTTTTTCCAAAGAATAAAAGGAACGGTTAGTGCTTCACCGTCGCTTCGAAGCATAAGGACGTACTCATTCGAAGATTGTCGTTGACTAACAAGCGGAAGAACCGAATAGTTGGTTTTTATGGTTTTATTTTTGAATGGAATGCCATCTCCAGAGTAGCTCGTTAGTTTTTGAGGAACGTAATACAGGGAAGCTTCATTGGTTATAGGTCTTCCGGTTTCCAATCGAATCTCGTGTGATACCCAGGAATCGTTCACAATGCAAAAATGAATGTAGAATGATTTCGTAGTGAAGTCCATATTGGCTACCGAAGCTGAAAGTTTTTGCCTGAGGAGCTTCTCTTTCTTTTCCAAAAACTCTTCAAACGATAGTGGCGCGTCAGAACTATAAATGGTTAATTGATCCGTGATTGAAGAATTGAGATTCTTCCCTTTATGATCGACATAAATGGTGTCCTGAGCTACCGCACGATAGGAAATCAGCGCAAATAGCAGTAGTATGAAAGAAACAATGTTTCGAAACATGCTCTAAAATAGGAAATTGCACCGAAGGACTTAAATCACTTCTTGACTTTTTAGTTTGGGAATCCTCAAAAGTCAAAAAATCGAGCAGTTGAGCAGTTCACAACCGGATAAACCAGCTTAATGGTATATTTGTTGTAAATAAGACATTAAAAATTGAAAATGAGAACACTTATACTATTCGCATTACTACTTACAACAACTTTCTACGCTTCAGCTGAAAATGTCAAATTAAAAATTACTTACAAGGGAGATGGGCTCGATGGACACAAAGTTTCCGTTTGTTTGGGTGATGCTGTTTTAGGAACTGGAACGACAGATTCAGGGGGAGAAGTGACTATTTCGGTAAGTTCGTTACCTACAAGAAGCATCGACCTGAAGGGAGAGAAGACATGTGAAGGGGTCAGAAAGAGCTGGTCTGCGAGTGGATACGTTACATTAGACGGAAACAACTACGCACATGTGAAAATGGAAGATTTAGTAGCTGAAATGGTGGAAGCTTCCGGAGGAATGATGAGCGAAGGCATGTTGGTTGCGTCTTATGGGTTGGTTTGTTCAGGATCTTCGTCTGGTTCTGGTGAGAACACGTCTGGTGGTTCTTCTGAGTCAACTTCGGAGGGGGAGACCGAATCTTCGTCATTACCAACGATGTCACGGGAAGAAATGCAGGCGCAGCAAAAGCAAAACCTGGAGGATAAAATTGACAACCTTCAATTCAAGATTGAAAAGAAACAAGATAAGATTGATTCTGGAAAACTTACAGGTAGTAAAAAAGCAGATGGTGAGCAAAGCATTCGCGAATGGGAAATCGAGCAAAAGATTGCACAAAACAAATTAGACAAGTTAAACCTTCAAATGGAGAAGGGAAGTTTGAACAAATTAGAACGCAAACAATTTAAGGACAAAGAGGATGAATTGAAGGCAGAACTAAAAGCCGTTAAGTCTGGAAAATCGGTGTCCACGGCTTCAGAAGAGGCAACCGAATCTGCCGAATCAGCTGGGGAAGCAGCAACTGATGCAACTAGTGAATACGTAATCACCGAAACGGATTTGGCGAACATGAGCAACAACGATCTCAAGAAACGCAAACTAGGATTGAAATCGGATTTGAGTAAGAAGAAACTGAAATTGAAAACACGCAAGAACGCACTTTCTCCGAATGAGTTAAAAGCCTTGGAAGAAGAGATCGCACAGATTGAAGCGGCCATTGAGATCATTGAAGCAGAATTGGAGAAGCGATAATAGAACTATCGCGGTAATGGCAAGAGATTTTAGAAGGTCTCATGTCATTCAGAACGATTCCACGGGATGTTTTGCGAAGTTTGGAAATGAGCTAAGCGCAGAAAATTACTGAAACTTCGAAGGCGCTTGTCGTTTGAATATTAATTCGCTTGGTATGCGTAATAATCCTTCTTTCTAGGAATGCGGAGTTCTTGAATCTTGTTTTCAAACCGTTGATAAAAGTAGTCCTGTGTGTCTCTTAGAAATTCATCCGAGTAAATGTGCGTTGGAATCATAAGCAACACGTTCAGGGGTTCAATGGTCAGAAATTTATATTTCTTATCATCAAACTTACTTACTGCAATTCTTTTCCAAATTCTAAATCTTTGGCTTATTTCCGATTGATTGTTGACATCTATTTCATCCCATTGTCCAAATAGACCAAAGCAAGCGTCAGGATTTTTCTCGATTTTTTCTTGAATAACGTTTACGCACGTGGTCATTATCCTAACAGGAAGATACTCATGACCTATTCTGATCTTATATTTATCTGGACTTCCACTATACTTAGAAGGATGAAACTTAATAAAGAAATAGGTGTCATTAAATTCATCCAAATGGATTAAATATGGCTTACTATCGATTGTCTTAGTCTTGATAATATATTGGTGATCGGGCAATGTTTTATCTGGATCTCCAACAAAGTCTTTGCATTTCAGGTTTGTGTAGTTGTATTTATCGTTAAACATAATAAATGAAAAAGCCGAGATTCAATCTCGGCTCATGGTTTTATGATTCAGTTACCATTATATACAATAATCGTAAGCTTGTATTCGAGTTTTAGCAATTTCCTCTTTCGTCATTATTTTGAACTTCAAGTCTTCATTTACTTTCTTTTCATTAACAACTTTCGGCTTTTCAGATGGTTTATTTGAACCAGTGTTTTTCAAGTCTAATCCCATTCTTTAAAGTTTAAACATCTAAAGCCATAACGCTGACTTTAGGTGAATTGTTACATCAAATGTACGGTACTTTTTCAAAAATGTCAATAAGTACATGTGCGGAACATGTTACGCATATGTACGTGAATTGCTCAAACATCCAGAGTAAAAGATACCATTCTAAAGAAAAAAGCCTCTGATCAAACGATCAGAGGCTTTCTCCTAAATCGCTTTGCAATTACTCAGCAACCACCTCGAAAGAGAAAGTTGTCTTTACATCTTTATGCAAGTTTGCAACTGCTTCGTACGTTCCAACCTCACGGATTGGTTCGTTTGTAATCTTCAATGATTTGCGATCAATCTCCAAACCTTCCTTACGGATAGCTTCAGCCAATTGAATTGCGTTCACAGAACCAAAGATTTTTCCGCTTTCACCAACTTTCGTAGTAATGCTCAACGAAAGTCCTGCAAGCTTTTGACCAAGCTCTTCTGCTTCAGCCAATACTTTGGATTCTTTGTGTGATTTTTGTTTCATGATTTCGGCGTGCGCTTTCTTTGCAGAAGCTGTAGCCAAAACCGCGTATCCTTGAGGAATAAGGAAGTTACGACCATATCCTGGTTTTACTGTAACTACATCATTCGCGTACCCAAGGTTGTCTACGTTTTTCTTTAAAATTACTTCCATTTTGAATAAAATTTCGTGTTAAACCTTCGGTCGATTATTTCAACATATCCGCAACGTACGGCATCAAAGCAAGGTGACGAGCACGCTTAACAGCTTTGTTTACACGACGTTGGTATTTAGCAGATGTTCCAGTGATACGACGAGGCAAGATTTTTCCCTGCTCGTTTACCAATTTCAACAAGAAGTCTGCGTCTTTGTAATCGATGAATTTGATACCGCTTTTCTTGAATCGGCAGTATTTCTCTTTTTTGATCTCGATGTTAATCGGAGTCAAATATCTTACATCATTTTGAGCCATTTCTTTGTTCTTTTAGATGGTTAATAATTAAGCCTCCGCTTCCGCTGACTTTTTTGATCCCAAACGTGCACGACGCTTTTCAGAGTACTCTAGATGATCTTTGTCCATGCGTACAGTCAAGAAACGCATAACACGCTCATCACGTTTAAATTCAACTTCTAATTCGTTGATTGCTGCTCCTGGTGCTTCAAATTCTGTCAGGAAGTAAAAACCGGTAGATTTCTTCTGAATCGGGTATGCCAATTTGCGCAATCCCCAAGTCTCAGAATGCTTTACCTTACCACCTAATGAGCTAATTTGGCTCTCGAATCTCTGCACTGCTTCCTTTGCCTGCTCTTCAGACAAAACGGGAGTTAAAATGAAAACAGTTTCGTAAGAATTCATAAAACTAAGTTTGTAAAATAATTAATTATAAAACCCCGCTTCTTTCAAACGGGACGGCAAAGATAGGAAATTAATCCATTCGCACTGAGTTTTGGCGGGAAAACTGAACTTTCAAAAGCTCAATTTGAAAAGGAAAAAGAAATTAGATGTCAAAAGTAGTCTAAAACCCTTGATCTTCATAGATGATTTTAGTGATTTCCTTGCGCAGGCAAGCGGCGATATTATCATGAATCCGGTCCATGGTTATTTCACGAATACTGAAGGAACCACAGCCTTCGTCTTCGGTAAAGCCCTCTCGAAAGGTTTCATTTAAATGAATGTTCTCGAAAGTATAGCCAGTTTCCAAATTCGTCAGGGTAACATTCAATACGTACTGAAGCTTGACCAGGTCCACATTTTCAATAATGCCCCAACAGGTGTCTTCATATTGACCTGTAAAGGAGGATTCTGAAATGAAGATTTCATCTACAGTAATTGAGTATTTTGCCGATGCACTATTGAATGTCCGTTTTACATTGTTCTTGTCGAGGAAATGGATTAAACGACTATCAACCCTTTGAACCTGATCTTCTTCTGTCATGAAGTTTGTGTATAAAAAGGGAAGTTGTGTATCCGGATCAATTCCATCAACAATTCGAATGAAAGAAGAAGAAGTGTCAATGGTAACATAAACTGTTTCGGGCATATTCTTTCCCTTTTTGCAGCTTACGAGTGTGCAAGATAGAAGCAGAACCAACAAAGTGGTAATATGTATAGTATTCTTGTAGCTCATCACCCGTAACTCGCAAGAATCGAGCCAGTTCCAGATTGGATTTGTGTCCTTTGTGCCTTAGTGGTCCAATAACTTCCCCAATCTTGTTGAATCGAACTTGTTCGGTTCTTGTGCACTTAAAACAACATAAGTCAATTGTACCCTTCATGCCTCCGTGGTAAAAAAAACAAACCTCTGGCACCTCCCAGTTTAGCGTCGCAAAGTCTTTCCTCTTTTATCTTTTCCCCAATCATATTGAATCGAACTTGTTCGGTTCTTGTGCACTTAACATACCTACTGGTCAATAGTGCCTTTGTTCCTTAATGGTCCAATAACTTCGCTAAATTCTGAATTCCAACTACCCTAAAACTGGTATTTTCCTCAACAATTTCGTATTTTCGCGGCACTTGAAAACCCGTAAATAATAACAAAATCACACGTTTATGAGCATGTATGAAGCGTACCTAAAAGAGATCGAAGAAAGAAAAGATCAAGGACTTCACCCAAAACCAATCGATGGGGCGGATTTATTAAGCGAGGTAATCGCACAAATTAAAGACGTTAATAACGCTCATAGGCAGGACTCACTTCAGCACTTTATTTACAATACCCTTCCGGGAACGACAAGTGCGGCTGGAGTGAAAGCGCAATTTTTGAAAGAAATAATTCTAGGGGAAGAAACAGTTGAAGAAATCTCTCGTGATTTTGCATTCGAGCAATTGTCACACATGAAAGGTGGACCATCGGTAAAAGCACTTTTGGATTTAGCCCTTGGAGACGATCAGGAGATTGCAAATGCAGCAGCTGAAGTGTTGAAAACGCAAGTATTCCTTTACGAAGCAGACACTGATCGATTGGAAGAAGCGCACAAATCAGGAAATGCGCTTGCTACAGATATAATCAAAAGCTACTCACAAGCAGAGTTCTTTACGAAGCTTCCTGAGGTAGAAGAAGAAATTGAAGTAGTAACATATATCGCTGGGGTAGGAGATATCTCTACAGATTTACTTTCACCTGGAGCAGATGCACACTCACGTTCAGATCGTGAATTGCACGGACAATCAATTTTCGAGCACAATAAAGAAATGCAGCAAGAAGTGTTGGCGTTGAAAGAACAACATCCAGACAAACGCATTATGTTGATCGCCGAGAAAGGAACAATGGGAGTTGGTTCTTCTCGTATGTCAGGAGTTAACAACGTAGCCCTTTGGACAGGAGTTTCTTCCAGCCCTTACGTTCCGTTTATCAATATTGCTCCGGTAATCGCTGGTACAAATGGAATCGCACCAATCTTCTTAACTACAGTAGGTGTAACGGGAGGTATCGGAATTGATTTGAAAAACTGGGTAACAGAGAAAGATGCTGACGGTAACACAGTTGTAGACGCTGACGGTGAACCAGTATTGAAGCAAGAATATTCCGTAGATACAGGAACGGTTCTTACAATTAATACGAAGACAAAGAAATTATACAAGGACGGAGAAGAACTTAAAGATATTTCCGCTGCATTGACACCTCCAAAAATGGAGTTCATCAAAGCAGGAGGTTCTTACGCGGTTGTTTTCGGTAAGAAATTGCAAACGTTCGCATGTAAAGTATTGGGAATTGATGTTCCTCAGGTTTACGCTCCTTCTAAGGAAGTTTCCATTGATGGACAGGGATTGACGGCAGTTGAGAAGATTTTCAACAAGAATGCAGTTGGTACCACTCCAGGAAAAACATTGCACACAGGATCGAACGTTCGCGTTGAGGTAAACATCGTAGGATCTCAGGATACTACAGGATTGATGACTTCGCAAGAGTTGGAAATGATGGCAGCAACGGTAATCTCTCCAATTGTAGATGCAGGATACCAATCAGGGTGTCACACGGCATCAGTTTGGGATGATAAGTCCAAAGAGAACATTCCACGTTTGATGAAGTTCATGAACGATTTCGGTTTGATTACAGCGCGTGATCCTGAAGGAGATTACCACGCAATGACAGACGTAATCCACAAAGTATTGAACGATATCGCTGTAGATGATTGGGATGTAATCATCGGTGGTGACTCACACACACGTATGTCGAAAGGAGTTGCTTTCGGTGCCGATTCAGGAACAGTAGCTCTTGCGCTTGCAACAGGGGAGGCTACAATGCCAATTCCGGAGTCTGTAAAAGTGACCTTTAAAGGAAACATGAGAAACTTCATGGATTTCCGTGATGTAGTTCACGCGACGCAGCAACAAATGTTGAAGCAATTTGGTGGTGAAAATGTATTCCAGGGACGTATCATTGAGGTGCACATTGGAACGTTGACATCAGATCAGGCATTTACATTTACAGACTGGACGGCAGAAATGAAAGCAAAAGCGTCTATCTGTATCTCAGAAGATGAAACATTGATCGAATCGTTGGAGATCGCACGTGATCGAATCCAGATTATGATCGACAAAGGAATGGACAACGAGAAGCAAGTTCTGAAAGGTCTTGTAGATAAAGCGAACAATCGTATCACGGAAATCAAAACAGGAGTTAAGCCTGCATTGCGTCCGGATGCTAACGCCAAATACTACGCTGAGGTAGTGATCGATTTGGATCAGATTGCAGAACCAATGATTGCTGATCCGGATGTTCACAACGAAGATGTTTCCAAGCGATACACACACGATACAATTCGTCCATTGTCATTCTACGGAGGAACGAAAAAAGTAGATCTTGGATTCGTTGGGTCTTGTATGGTACACAAAGGAGATATGCAGATTCTTGCTCAGATGTTGAAGAACATTGAAGCGCAGCAAGGAAGTGTAGAGTTCAAAGCACCATTGGTTGTGGCACCTCCAACATACAACATCGTAGATGAATTGAAAGCGGAAGGAGATTGGGAAGTATTGGAGAAATACGCTGGATTCGTATTCGACGATAACAACCCGAAAGAAGCTGCTCGTAAGAAATACGAAAACAAGTTGTATCTGGAGCGTCCGGGATGTAACCTTTGTATGGGGAACCAGGAGAAGGCAGAACCGGGAGATACGGTAATGGCTACTTCAACACGATTGTTCCAGGGACGTGTAGTAAAAGATTCTGATGAGAAGAAAGGAGAATCGCTATTGTCTTCAACGCCAGTAGTTGTACTTTCTACGATTCTTGGTCGCACTCCAACTATGGAAGAATACGAAGCAGCAGTTGATGGAATCGTATTGACGAAATTCAAACCATCAACAAAGCAATTGGTGAGCTAAGAAATCATCTATAAATTTTGAAAGCCCGTGCACTTCGACTACGCTCAGTGTACGGGCTTTTTGTTGTTCTCGCTTTTCGAGCTTCAACATAAGCAATATTGATGTTAATATCCAGGGACTCATTTCCTATCATGTAACTTTCCCGGTTCCCTGGCGTATTAAGAATAACTAAAATTACAATGAGTTCGCTTTCATTGATTTCAAGGACTGTAATTGTTAAATTTTTATTAACGTTAACAAGTGGTACAGATTTTGAATAGCTTGCAACTCAAATAACTTAAATTATCTAACATGAAAAAGAAATTATTCATCGCAATGGCTGCATTGTTCCTTACGGGAGGCGTAGCTCAAGCTCAGGCAAATGAGCAAGGAAATGTAATCATCGACCCTTATTATGGTTTCCCTAACCTAGGTAAAAGTCTTGCTGATCAGGCTTCAGAAGGATTGACAGGTACAAAAGTTACAGGTTATGGACCAGCAGGTATTCGTATCGAGTACATGTTGGGAGATCAATTTGGACTTGGTGTAGACGCGATTTTTAATGGATTTGGAGTAGAAGGAACAGCTACTGATACAACAGGTATTGACGGAATGGGAAATCCTATCACAACAACACGTTCAGCACGTGCAACAATGAACCGCTACCGTATTCAGGCTCGTTTCAACTATCACTTCGATGTAAGTTCTCCTGACCTGGATGTATACATGGGAATTGGAGCAGGTACAAACTTGCGTGTTTATAAGTACTACGAAGATGACGTAGAGCAAGATGATCAAACATTGAGCGGATCATTGATTCCTTTCTCAATGCGATTTGCAGCAGGTATGCGTTATTACTTCACGGATAATATCGGGTTGAACGCTGAGATTGGACTTGGTGGACCGATTGCATCTGCAGGTTTATCTTTCCGATTCTAAGAAAACACATAAGAAACAGAAAGGGGAACTCAACGAGTTCCCCTTTTTTATTTTTAGAAAATACGATTCTCTTTATACCGCTACATTGTGTTCTCTCAAGGCATCGTTCAGGGATGTTTTCAAATCCGTGGATGCTTTTCTCTTACCAATAATCAAAGCACATGGAACATTGTAATCTCCTGCAGGGAATGATTTGGTATAAGATCCCGGAATTACAACACTTCTCTCCGGAACGTATCCTCTGATTTCCACCGGCTCGTTTCCAGTAACGTCGATAATTTTCGTTGATTTCGTCAAAACTACATTCGCTCCAAGAACAGCTTCTTTTCCAACACGAACTCCCTCTACTACAATACAACGCGATCCGATAAAGGCGCCATCTTCAATTATTACCGGAGCAGCTTGCAACGGTTCCAAAACTCCTCCGATTCCAACACCACCACTTAGGTGAACATCTTTCCCGATTTGCGCACAAGATCCTACGGTAGCCCAGGTATCAACCATGGTTCCAGAATCAACGTAAGCACCAATGTTTACATACGACGGCATCATAATCACTCCAGAAGCCACATAAGCTCCATAACGTGCAATTGCATGAGGAACCACACGAACCCCCAATTCTTTGTAGTTCGATTTCAACGCCATTTTATCGTGGAACTCAAACGGACCAACTTCAATCGTCTCCATTTTTCGAATAGGGAAGTACATCACTACCGCTTTCTTTACCCATTCATTAACCTGCCACTCGCCATTTTCCAATGGTTCCGCAACACGCAGAATTCCTTTATCAATATCTTCAATCACATGCTCTATGGTTTTTACCACCTCAGCATCTTTTAGCATTTCCCTGTTTTCCCAGGCTTTTTCTATAATGGATCTCATTGTTCAGTTTTTTGACAAAAGTAATGACTCTTAGCAATTCGTAATTCATAATTCAACCTTCCACCTTCATCCTTCCACCAAATTCAATATTCATTACTCAATATTTCTTATTCATAACTCACATCTCGGCAGGCTCGATGACCGTTACTCAACCTTCCACCTTCTACCTTCAACCAAATTCAATATTCATTATTCAATATTTCTTATTCATAACTCACATCTCGGCAGGCTCGATGACCGTTACTCAACCTTCAACCTTCAACCAAATCCAACACTCATCATTCATAATTCATTATTCCCCCTCATTATTCCTACCTTCGCAACATGCCCAAAGCAATTGCCATAGATTTCGGTCTCAAAAGAACAGGACTCGCCCTCAGCGACGAAACCCGCATGTTCGCCTTCGGATTGGAAACAGTCGATTCAAAAGATTTAATGAATCGTCTCGTAGAATTGTCTCAAAAGGAGTCAATAGATACCATTGTTCTCGGGTTGCCCAAACGTCTGAATAACGAAGACGCTCACATTACTCAGAATGTTTTGTTATTGGAAGAAGCACTGAAAAAGCAATTCCCCTTATTCGAAATAGTCTTGGAAGATGAGCGCTTTACCTCAAAAATGGCTTCCGCTGCCATGCACACTGCAGGAGCCTCCAAAAAGCAAAAACGAGAGAAGGGATTGATAGACAAAGTCTCGGCAACGATCATTTTGCAATCGTATTTGGATCGAAACGGACTTGTATAACCGAAACTCAATTTGCCTCGAGTCAAGAGGATTTCACTAAGATTGTATTAATTTTGTAACTCAATCGAGTACTATGATTTTACCAGTTGTTGCTTACGGCGATCCCTTATTAAAGCGCGAAGCAGAAGAAATTGATGAGACGTATCCGGATCTGGATAAGTTGATCGAGAACATGTTCGAAACCATGTACCAGGCATCGGGTGTTGGATTGGCAGCTCCACAGATTGGTCTGGGAATCAGAATATTCATCGTAGATGGTTCTTCATTTGCTGAGGACGAAGAAACCGATCCGAAAGCAAAAGGAATGGGTGATTTCAAAAAGGTTTTCATCAATCCGATTATTGAAGACGAGCAAGGGGAGAAGTGGGGATTCACAGAAGGATGTTTGTCTATTCCAACGATTCGTGAGGAAGTTTTCAGAAAGGAAGAAGTGACTATTTCGTACTACGATCAGAATTGGAAATTCCACGAAGAAACTTTTCACGGATATAGCGCAAGGATAGTGCAACATGAATATGATCACCTGGAAGGAGTCCTGTTCACAGATCACCTTTCTCCATTGAAAAAGCGCTTGCTGACTAAAAAACTTCAGAATATCTCCAAGGGTGAGGTCGAGCATGATTACCGCATGAAATTTCCAGCTAAAAAGAAACAACGATGAAACAATCTATTTCTCTATTGAACCTATTTGGGATGCTTTTATTTGCCTTTGTAGTAACGGCATCTTGTTCCGACGAGCCAGAAGTTAGAAAGGGAAGGGAAATAAAGAAAGACATCAAAACCGCAGAAGCAAAAGTTATGGAAGCTTCAAAGGCGGGCGTTGTTACTCCGGAATACACGGAATCGAGCGAAAAGTTGATGGGATATTTACTTGAATTCTATCATTCGTATCCTAAAGACAACTATTCTGCCGAATGCCTTACAAAAGTGCACATGCTTCACGCACGATTGGGAAATATTGAAAAGTCGGTGGCGTACGGAGATACTCTTTTGGATCAATTCCCAAAGTACAAAAATCGTGCTCAGGTAATAGAAAGTCAGATTCAAGCGTACGAGATAGAGATTAAGCCAAGAAACGTGGAGAAAATCAAAGGTTACTTAAAAATGTGGTTGGCTGAGAACAAGAAAGCGCCGAAGCAGAAAATTGAGGACATGGAATACCACTTGAAATTTGTATCGATGTCACTCGAAGAAAGGATGCGCATGAATATGGAAGAACTGGACTAAACCAGCCTTCCATTAATTCATGATTCCTTATTCAATATTCAATACTCTTTATTCAAAAGATTATTTCTCGCGAACAATCGCCATTGGGAAAGAAGCCAATAATGAAACTTCTTTAGTGATACTCTTCTGGAACAAACGCTCTAAGAAATTGTGTTTTCTTGCAACAATAGCAAGTAAATCTGCTTCAGATTCTTTCATGTAAGATCCAATTCCAGCTGCTACATTGTCGTTTTTAATATTCTCAAACTTGTGTGGAATATCTCCACATTTGTTGAATATATCAATAACTTCCGGTGATTGGTTTGTCATTTCATCGTCTCCGCTCTCCTGAATGTGGAATGCACAAATTTCCGCATCCTGATCTCCTGCCAATTGAATAACCGGGCTTAGGATATCTAAATCGCTAAGAGGTTTAAAGTCTAGTGCTAAAGCAACGCTATTAATGTTTTGGAAATAACAATCTTTCGGTATAATGATAATTGGAATATCAACGTTTTTAAGAACGTCCATTGTATTACTTCCTAGGAAGAAGTTTTCAACTTGTGAAGCACCGCGTGTACCAACCACTACGTAATCGGCAAGTCCATTTTTCCCCAGACTATTTACAATAGGGTACAAAGAACCATGCTTAGCTAGCGTTTCGAAAGTATAACCCGGAAAGTCCTCCTCCAAATCCTCTTTGAGCTGAGCCAATAAGGTCTGAGATTCCTTGTATAAGTAATCGGCAATGGAAACCATCGCTGCTGTCGAGCTTCCAGGCTCTTTATATGTGTTAAGTAGGGTATATGTCACGTTTTCTGAGCCGAATAATTTAAGCCCGTATTCAACTGCTGTTCTAGCGTTATCAGAGAAATCAGTAGTAAGAATTACTCTTTTCATATCGATGGTTTTTGTTTGGTACTAATGTCTAAGAATTCATTAAAATGTAAAATGATGATTGTCAGTTTTAAAAGAAATAATTCTTTAACTAAGTCTCATTTATGCACGATTATAATCATAATTTCTGAATCACGATTCATTCCTTAAAATTCTTTCCGTTCCTCATTATTTATAGCACATAACTCAACCTACCACAATTCATAATTCATAATTCATAATTCATCATTCATCATTCATCATTCATCATTCATCATTCATGATTCATGATTCCACCTACTACCTTCAACAACTCCCCTGTTAACGATGTGTTAAAAACTATAACAGTTAAATTTCTTGCACTATATTTGATACACAAATTGAAACTATATAAACTTAAGAGATATGAAAAACGCAGTATTATCACTTCTATTGATTTTCGTTGCTGGTGTAGGATCTGCAATGGCGCAGGATGCTGTTCAGGCTGGACCAAAAATTGAATTTTCTAAAGAAGTTCACGATTACGGAAAGATCAAAAACGGTGCAAACGGAGAATGTACTTTTGAATTTAAGAACACAGGAAGCGCTCCATTGATCATTTCAAACGCTAAAGGATCTTGTGGATGTACTGTACCACAGTGGCCAAAAGAGCCAATCGCTCCAGGTAAAACTGCTGTTATCAAAGTAAAATACGATACAAAGCGTGCTGGTGCTATCAACAAGAGCGTTACAATCACTTCTAACGCTACAAACGAGCCAACAAAAGTAATCCGTATCAAAGGGTACGTTGAGGCACGTCCAACTTCTGGAGCTCCGGTTAACTCAACTGGACCAGCAAATAACTAAGATGATTCGAGTAGCAATACTCTTACTAATAACTTTAAATTCCGCCCTTGTCTTTGGACAGGAGGCGGAATTTAGTTTGGAGGAAAAAGTACACAAGTTCCCCAAAACAAAGCAAGGTGTATTGCTCGAACACGAGTTCAAAATCACCAATACAGGAGACGCTCCGTTGATCATTTCTGATTACCAGGTTTCCTGCAAGTGTACAAAAGCATACCTTCCCGAAGAACCAATTCTTCCCGGGAAATCTTACAACCTTAAAGTGACCTTCGATACCAATGGAAAATACGACTTCCAGGACCGTATCATCTATCTAAAAGCCAACACCAAAAAAGGAACCCACACCGTCCGTTTTAAGGTCCGCGTCATCGAATGAGTTGTTGTCTATTAACCTTCCACCTTCCACCTTCTACTTTCTACCTTGCACCTTCCACTTTCCACCTTCTTAGCGCATTGAGCGTAGCCGAAATGGGCATTCTTCCTTATTCATAATTCACAACTCACAACTCATAATTCAAAATTCATCACTCATCCTTCCAAATGTTAACTTCTTCTTAAAGTCCTTAATTAGTTGTTAAACTCCTGATTTGCATGTGATTCTACAATATATTGGTCGTGGAAATTTAAATGATCTAATGATGAAAAACACCATTTTTTTATGCGCCCTCTTCCTGATGGGAATGGTAACAAGTGTCAACGCACAACAAGTGCAGGACGGACCTGAAATTACTTTTGAAAAGGAGGTACACGATTACGGAAAAATCAAACAAGGAGCCGATGGTACTGTGGAGTTTACCTTCACGAATACCGGTAACGCCCCATTGATTTTATCCAATGCGAAAGGTTCGTGTATGTGTACGGTTCCAATGTGGCCAAAAGAGCCGATTGCTCCAGGTAAAAGTGCAACACTCAAAGTGAAGTATGATACCAAACGAGTAGGTGCAATCAACAAAAGCGTGACTATCACGTCCAACGCTGTAAATGCACCAACTAAGGTGATTCGCATCAAAGGCTATGTGCAGTCACCTGAGGAAAGCGGAGCCCCGGTCAACACAACAGGTCCCGCATCAGGAAAGTAAAGGCAAGCCTACTACCCCTAAAAGTCCGAGCTGATCTTCAGTCTCGGACTTTTTTTAACCACTACAGATTTCACCTATCTTCATAATTTATCGCCATTCAATATTCCTTATTCATTATTCAATTCCACCTTCAACCTTCCACCTTCCACTTTCCCCTTCAAGATACTTCGCCTCGCTAAGCACAAGTCCTCAGTGTCCACTATTCAATATTCATTATTCAACATTCAATATTCACTTCCAACTTCAACCTTCCACCTTCCACAATTCATAACTCATCATTCATAACTCATAACTCATAACTCATCATTCATAAATCAATAGTGCATAAGTCCCCCTTTCTGTGAATAAGTTCTCTTCCATACCATAACAGAAATAGCTATCTTTAATACTTCCAAAAAATTACTTCATGTACATCATTTTCGATACGGAAACCACCGGACTACCGCGTGATTGGAACGCTCCTATTACCGATACGGATAACTGGCCCCGCGTAATTCAAATTGCCTGGCAGTTGCATGATGACATGGGACAAATGATTGAACATCAGGATTTCTTAATTCGTCCCGATGGATTCGATATTCCTTACGATGCAGAACAAATTCACGGAATTTCAACGGAATTAGCCAAAGAGCAAGGGGAGTCATTGGAAGACGTGCTCAAACTCTTCAATGAAGCATTGACGAAAGCGAAGTTCGTTGTAGGACAAAACATCCAATTCGATATCAATGTAACGGGATGTGAGTTCGTCCGAACAGAAATGGATACGCCAATGTTGGAGATGGATATCCTTGATACCTGTACCGAAACCACAGCGAATTTGTGTCAGATTCCCGGAGGTCGTGGAGGAAAATTCAAGCTCCCAACCCTGACGGAATTGCACGAATATTTGTTCAATGTTCCATTTGCTGAAGCCCACAATGCAACAGCCGATGTTGAAGCGACAACGCGTTGTTTCTTCGAATTGATGCGCAAAGGAGTTTTCTTGCCGGAAGAACTTCAGCAGGAAGAGCGATACATTGATGACTTCAAGGCATTCAACCCGGCGCCAATTGGAACGTATGGATTAAAGCACCAAAATCTCAAGGAGGAAAGTGCGAAATACAAAGTTCAGGTTGCTCCAACGGAAATTTCCGATAAGGACAAAGATGAAGCGCTGGCTGCATTGGCGGAATATTCATTCGCGCATTTGCACAATCATACACAGTTCTCCATCCTTCAATCAACAATTCAGGTGAACGATTTGGTGGCTAAGGCTGCCGAATTTAATATGCGTGCAGTGGCATTAACGGATACAGGGAACATGATGGCGGCTTTTCATTTCGAAAGAGCTGTTTCCAATCACAACAAATCCATTGCGGCAAAGCGTGCTGAAGCAGAAGAAAATGGAGAGACGTTTGATGGTGAGGAAATCATGCCGATCATCGGTTGTGAATTCAACGTCTGTCGCGACTTACACGATAAAAGCGTGAAGGATAACGGATATCAGGTCGTATTTCTCGCAAAGAATAAGAACGGATACCACAATCTGATCAAACTGGCTTCCATTGCCTATACCGACGGAATGTACTACGTTCCTCGAATCGATAAAAAGGTAATCGAACAATACAAAGAAGATTTGATGGTGCTTACCGGGAACCTGTACGGTGAAGTTCCGAATTTGGTGCTGAATGTAGGGGAGACGCAGGCGGAAGAAGCGCTTGTTTGGTGGAAAGAACAGTTCGGCGGTGATTTGTACGTAGAGTTAATGCGTCACGGGCAGGAGAATGAAGATCGTGTCAATGAAACTTTGATTCGTTTAGCGAAGAAGCACGAGGTGAAGTTGATCGCCACCAACAATACATATTACATTGAAAAAGAAGACGCGGAAGCACACGATGTATTGTTGTGTGTGAAGGACAACGAATTGGTAGCAACACCAAAGGGTAGGGGACGTGGATTCCGTTACGGGCTCGATAACGAAGAGTATTACTTCAAGTCGCAGGAAGAAATGAAGCAGTTGTTCCTCGATGTTCCTGAGGCAATTCAAAGTATTGATGAAATCATTGCTAAATGCGAACACTACGGTCTTGCAAGAGATGTACTACTTCCAGCCTTTGATATCCCCGAGCAGTTCCAGGACGAAAAAGACAAAGAAGACGGAGGGAAACGCGGTGAGAACAATTACCTGCGCCATTTAACATACGAGGGAGCCAAAAAGCGATACGGAGAAATCACCGATGAAATCAGGGAAAGGTTGGACTTTGAGTTAGCTACCGTTGAGCGAACCGGATACCCGGGATACTTCCTTATTGTACAGGATTTCTGTCAGGCAGCAAGAGACATGGGCGTTTCCGTTGGACCTGGTCGTGGATCAGCCGCAGGGTCAGCCGTAGCTTACTGTACAGGAATTACAAATGTCGATCCCATTCACTATGATTTGCTATTTGAGCGTTTCTTGAATCCTGATCGTATTTCCATGCCCGATATCGATATAGATTTCGATGATGAGGGACGTGGTCGAGTAATTGATTGGGTAATTGATAAATATGGATCCAATCAGGTGGCGCAGATTATTACCTACGGAACCATGGCTGCTAAATCGTCCATTCGAGATACGGCCCGGGTACTGGATCTTCCTCTGAGTGATGCGGATAGAATTGCCAAGCTAATTCCTGATATTTCCCTGAGTAAACTCTTCGGAATGTCAGAGTCTGAATTACGCGATAAACTGAAGAACAATCAGGACGACATTAATCGTGCGAATGAATTGAGAGCCATGGCGCAAGGTTCGGACCTAAGCGCAAAAGTGATCAATCGTGCACGTCAATTGGAAGGTTCGGTTCGAAATACGGGAATTCACGCTTGTGGGGTAATTATCACTCCAGATGATATCACCAAGTTCGTTCCGGTGGCTCTTGCCAAAGACTCCGACATGTACTGTACGCAGTACGATAACTCTGTTGCCGAGGATGCTGGTTTGTTGAAGATGGACTTCCTTGGTTTGAAAACGCTGACTTTGATCAAACATGCGGTTCGAAACGTGAAGGATCGACACGGTGTTGAACTGGTTCCTGATGATTTTCCAATTGATGATGAGAAGACCTACGAGTTGTTCCAGCGCGGTGAAACAGTGGGGATCTTCCAGTATGAATCTGCCGGAATGCAGAAGTACATGCGTGAGCTGAAACCTACAGTCTTCGCGGATCTCATTGCCATGAACGCACTCTACCGTCCAGGACCATTGGAGTACATTCCATCCTTTATTCGTCGTGCGCACGGAGACGAGGAGATTGTTTATGACCTCGATGCTTGTGAAGAATACCTGAAGGAAACCTACGGAATTACCGTATATCAGGAGCAGGTAATGTTGCTCTCACAGAAACTGGCAGGATTCTCGAAAGGTGAGGCGGATACTCTGCGTAAAGCCATGGGTAAGAAGAAGAAGGATGTGTTGGATAAGATGAAACCAACATTCCTGAAACGTGGAGGTGAAAACGGACACGATACCGTAAAACTGGAGAAAATCTGGAAAGACTGGGAGGCATTTGCATCCTACGCCTTCAACAAGTCACACTCTACATGCTATGCGTGGATTGCTTATCAAACGGCGTATTTGAAATCGAATTATCCAGCAGAATACATGGCTTCGGTATTGAGTAACAACATGAACGATATCAAGCAGGTTTCATTCTTTATGGAAGAATGCCGTCGTATGGGAGTTCCTGTTCTCGGTCCGGATATCAACGAATCGAACTATCACTTTACGGTGAACAAGGAAGGGGCAATTCGTTTCGGTTTGGGAGCTATCAAAGGGCTTGGTTCTTCTCCGGTTCAGGCTATTATCGAAGAACGAACGGAGAGTGGATGGTTCAAAGATATTTTCGACCTGACCAAACGAATCAATCTTCGCGTCTGCAACAGAAAGGCATTCGAAAGTTTGGTATATGCCGGAGGTTTTGATTCCTTCAAAAACGTTCATCGCGCTCAATATTTCAAGGAAGATGGAAGTCAAAGAACCTTCCTGGAAAACGTAGTTCGATTTGGTTCTGGTTTTCAGGATAGTGAGAATTCATCCCAGGCTTCGTTGTTTGGAGAAGATAGCGGTGCCAAGTTGCCGGAACCAGTAATTCCACCAGCTGAAGAATGGGGAAATATCTATGCTCTGAACAAAGAGAAGGAAGTGATCGGAATGTTTATCTCCGGTCACCCATTGGATGATTTCCAATTGGAAATTGACTCGTTCTGTAATGGAAATGTCGGGATGCTGAACAACATGGAGGAGCACCGTAACAAGGATTTGCTCATTGCCGGGATCATTTCAGAAGCTGAACATCGTTTCACAAAGAAAGGAGATCCGTTTGGGACGTTAATTGTTGAAGACTACAACGATTCGTATAAGTTGTTCCTTTGGAGGGAAAATTACCTGAAATACAAGCATTTCCTTAACCCGGGAACCTTCGTTGCATTGAAAGGACGCATTGAAATTCCACCAAGACGCTCAGAATTAGAGTTCTCCGTTCATTCCATTGACTTGCTGCAAACTTTGCGCGAAACCAAAGCAAATAGCATTCAATTAAAAGTGTCTACGAAAGCGCTGGACCAGATCATGATTACCGATTTGAATAAGCTCTTCATGGAGAATGTTGGAAATACTCCGGTAAAATTCGTGGTGTTTGATCCTTTGGATAATGTCGAAGTGAACATGCCGTCCAAAACGATTAAAGTAGGACTGAACAACGAGTTCGTGAATGGATTAAAGGACTTTGATCTAGAGTTTAAAATCAAATAGATCGCGTAACTCGATCAATTCGTGTACCTTATCAGCATTTCCAGATTGTTGGAATGCATTCATCAGGTTCGTGATCATTCTGGATAAAATCGCAGAGTTAGAACATGGTTCGAAATATTCTCGGATCTCTGGTTTATTCAGAGCTTTCAGGAATTCCTTGATTTCCAATTCATCGAAAATTCCACCACGAGCAAACGCATTGATGTAGAATAAGGCGCCGTGCTTGTTGTTGGTGTTAATGAACGGGTTGATATTGTCTTCATCCATGTACGCAAGCACAAAGTGATTCGGAAGGTTTACTCCGTAAATAGGCAAATCCAGAGATTGTGCAACAATAGAATAGATAACACAAAGGCTAAGTGGGTTTCCCTTTTTCGTTTCTACAACGGTATTAATGCAGGAATTCAGAGGCGAGTGGAAATTCTTCGAGTTACCGGAAAAACCATATTTGCCGTAGAAAATCTTATTGAACACACGCACCTTTTCATAGGCAGTTTGATGTGCATTGATTTCCAGCCAAATGTCCTTTCGAATCTTTTGAAGCGTATCTTTCAATGCTGCCTCATCAAGGTTAGGGTATTGATATTGAGCAATGATTATAGCTCCTTCCAGTAAATCTTTGTGAGAGGTCTCGGTCCATTCTTTTAATCGATTACGCGTATTCGTAAACTGAATATCGTGAACCAGGTTTTCAATCCGGGATTGAAACAAAAGACCGTAATCTTCATGTTCCCAGGAAGATTCCAACAATGGAATAACTTCAGGTCCTCTATCAATCAACGCATCACGCACGTGCGCATAGATGTTCTCATCTGGATCATCGATTAGTCGGACTAAAGCTAAAACAGAAGAATTTTCGCTCATATTTTCAAAGTTACGGTGGTTTTACGCTGTTTCCGAAAAGAACTTTGAATACTTTTTCAGTGGCATTTGTTGAAATCGAAAAAAAATGTTGTTGAAAAGTGAAACCTTTTAGTATGTGGAGCGTTCATAATAGCACGGATCAATTATTAACAATTACAGGTTAAGAGAAGAGGGGCTCATTTCGATGTGTCCCTTTTTTTATTTTGAATGATGAATTCAGTTCATCGAGCCTGTCGAGATGTGAATTTTCGTTATTTTCGTTTCATAAACTATAGACCATGAAATACGCAGCAGTAATTATATTTTGTTTGGGAATTACCGGATTCCTTTCAGCGCAAGAACGTCCGTACCGCCCGGGAACTCAAAAAATGAAGGTTACCACTACGGTAAATACTTCAACTAACTCTAATACAAATACGCAAGTGAATGTTCACAAAGGAGTGAACGGAACAGTGAGAACTGCTAGCTGTGGAACGTATATTGAAGTAGAGATCGATGGAACTACAGAGCGTTATTTCCCTACAAACCTTAATCAAAAGATGCACATCGATGGTTACACGATTTCATTCGATTACGTGGATGATGCCGCGACGAAGTTTCCTGAAGGGTGTGAAATCACGAAGTCGATTCAACTGAACAACGTACAGTACGTTTCTGCCCGTTAATTCATTAATGCTTCTTTAACCTTTGCCAATGCTTTCCGGTTGGAAGGGTAATTCAAAGCGCTTTCAATTTTAAGTTTTTCTGCTTGTGTTAAATGCCACGAGAGAGAAATGCGATCGTCTTTTTGACGCATCAAGTTGAACACTATAGTTTCTACTGGAAAGTCGAGAGACTTCATTCCTAGTTGTTCCAGCTCCTTTTGATTATAGCTCTGAATCCTGGGGAAATTTTTATACATATTTCCAAACGGCAGAGTCAGCTTGTCGATGAAGGAAACCTCTTTGAACGTTTCTTCTTCATACACTTTTCGCGTGTCTCGAATCTCCACCACTAATACACCAGAGGTGTTTTCAGCTATCCAATCAGACAGAGTATGCAGGAAGAGCATGGTGGTTTTGGTTCCATAGTTGTCGCGAATTCCGGCATCCATTAATTGTATTGATGGCGATGTTGGGAGTGTAATCATTGGCATTACGAAAGGGAAGGTAGCACTGGCTCTTAATACGGTGCTAAAGCGCAATTTGTCGATATTCTGTTTGTCCAGTAATGCGCGAATTTCAATATTCTCATATAGTCCGGAAAGATGATCTCCTGCATATTGTCCGCTTGCCAGAAAGTGCAGATTCTGGGAGCTAATCATAAGACGCCGCCCGTCATTGATAATCGTTGGTGAAAAGATCAACGTAGGAATCAGTCCTTGCTTTTCGTAGTTCGCGTAGTAGCCCAAATGATGATCCAGGATATTATTGGTGTTTTCCAGTAACTGTTGTTCGAAGGCATAGCCGCGATCCTTTGTGTATCTCTTGCCAGCATAATCGATCTTCTGGTATCGAACAAAAATATCGTTGGTCGAAGCCATGAAGGAAAGCTTGTTAAGGATATCACTTCCTATCTCATTCTTCATGGCATGAATATTTTTCGGAGCTTTTCTTCCATGTGACCTGCGTAGTTGAACTTCTCTATAATAAGATGCACCAACCATTCCGCCAGAAGCTCCGGTAATCATCTGTGTGTGGTTTCCAAACTGGTTTTCGGTAGCTTCATCCAGTTCATTCAGTACCAATGTTGTCCACAAAGCACTTCTTGATCCGCCTCCTGATGTATTAACGATAACAAGCTTGGGTTTTTCCTGACCTGTTTGGGCTTTCCATGCCTGAAGCGTTTGAATATAGCTATGGAGCGACGCTTCGTTCTCTTTGTAATTTACTGAGATTTCCTTTATTCTCGAGACACTATACTCAGAATAGTCCGATTTGTCATAGCTCAATCCGTAAGCATAACTTCTGTAATGGAACAGGTTTGTGGATTTGCTCAGGAAGTTCATACTGAGAAGAATCCCTACTAGCACAGGATAAAACCAGTTTCTTAGCCACGCTTGCAAGGCGCTGTAGAGCATCAATATGATGGTGAGCAGCAACACAATACTTGTGGACGCCGGAACTTCCAGCATTTCGAATTCATTGAAGAATCCCAGTCCAAAGAAGATAAGAATGGTAAGGATCTCGTAGAGAGAGGCACTGACACGGTTCTTTGCAAATATGGAAGCCACCAGTTCTTTGTCAAAATGCTTGGAGCTTCTGCTGCCCTTCAATCGAAGTCTTTTACCTATATATAGTGTTGGGTATTCTTTTTGTCTTCGGAAGATATCGTACCATCTGTTGTTCTGGTACGTCATCGTCTTGAATGGTTTGTCCGCTCCTCCATCATAGGGATCATATTTGATCAAACGAAAGAAGAACATCCAGGAGAATGTCAAAAAGACGGCTATTCCTAGCAAGAATCCGAATGCGAACAACAGTGTTTCTCCCACGGTAGCGTACTCTTCTGAATACTGAAACGCTATCATATTGATCAGGTAGTTAGAAATAAAGATCAATGGGATGAGTCCGTTGTTAATACAGAATTTAAAAAATGGTCGATCAATCGTAATAAGAAAAGGGTAGAGTGGACCCAATCGAATGTAACTATAGGTATTAAATCCCATGATGAAACCTCCCAGGGCAAAACCGAGCAGAAGGAAAGATTCAAACGAAATGGAGCTCAAATATTCTGGCGAGAGAAATAAATAGGGAACTCCAAAGAAAGATCCGAGGGAGTCATTAATTACCGCAAAGAGTATCCCCCAAATCAATAGGGCGAGGAAATTATGCTTCAGATGTGAAAATACCAGTTGAAGGGGGAAAAGCGCTCTAACGAACGTAATCAAACTCCAATCCCTTTCAAATTTCCTCATATATATAAGATAACGATTATTTCGGAGGATTGGATGGTTGCAGAATCAATCATTTGTACCGATTACATGGTTTTCAAGCAATTGGATGAAATCATCAGGCGGAGCAATGGGACGCATGGTTTCCTTTGCAACAAATACAAGGGTAGTGGAAGCCGTAGCGATTAATTTGTCCTCAACGTGAATTTCATAGTGAAAAATGAGTCGTGGTCCTTTTAGTTCGCTTACATGTGTGATTATCTCCAGGGCATCATCGTATAATGCTGGTCCCTTATAATTAACTTCGAAATGCGAAACAGGAAGCATTACACCGCGGTCTTCCAAACTTTTGTAGCTCATTCCTAATTTGCGCAGAGCTTCCACACGACCAACTTCAAAATATTGCGCATAATTACCATAGTAACTATAGCCCATTTGATCGGTTTCACCATATCTTACACGAAGGGTTGTGGAGTGCTTGAAGTTTGTTTTCATTGTTTATAACTCTTGGAGCCAAAAATAATTAGTCTTTTGCTGGCAAAGGAAGAATTAAAGCCGTATTTTCATAGTTATTCGTTTTTCACAGTAAACTAATGCGTTTTAGTAAGTTGAGGTGTAATTGATTACCTTGTTTTGTGTAAAGAGAATGTTAAGATGCGATGAATTTGTTAAAAAATTTGGAAGTAAAACTTTTTAAAAAATCAACTGCAATTCGACTTTTTTTTTCACTTTTTTATGTAAATATTTGTCCCTCGCAAGAACGAATCAAACAGTAGATAAAACCAGTCATTCTGTCGTTTGTTATTTGTGGACGATTACGAACCTTTTAACCATATTAAAATGAGCAAAAATCACGAAGGAGTTTGGGACGCTTGTCTGAAAGTAATTAAAGATAATGTTTCGTTGCAGGCTTTTAAAACGTGGTTTGAGCCCATCGTACCGGTTAAGCTTGACGGTCAGGTGCTAACCATCCAGGTACCTTCCCACTTTTTCTATGAGTGGTTGGAAGAAAACTATATTACCCTGCTAAAAAAGGTAATCAAAAAAGAATTGGGTGCTGAAGGACGTCTGGAGTATAGTATTATCATGGAAAACAACCAGACCAATACTACTCCTTATACAGTGAAACTTCCAGCACTAAATAAGAAAGCATTGCGTAATTCTCCGGTATCCATGCCGATCAATGTAAACGAGAATCAAATTCGCAATCCTTTTATTATACCTGGACTTAAGAAGGTAAATGTCGATTCAAATCTAAACCCATCTTACTCTTTCGATAACTTCGTAGAGGGAGATTGCAATCGACTGGCACGAGCATCCGGATATGCAGTTGCTAACAAACCGGGAGGAACGGCTTTTAACCCATTATTGATTTACGGTGGAGTTGGCTTAGGAAAAACACACCTGGCACACGCTATTGGTATTTCAATCAAAAATCAGTTTCCTAACAAGACAGTATTGTATGTAGGATCAGAGAAATTCGCACATCAGTTTATTGATGCCATCAAGAACCAAACAACCAATGATTTCATTCATTTCTACCAAATGATTGACGTGTTGATTATTGATGATGTGCAATTCTTCTCAGGTAAGGAAAAAACGCAAGATGTGTTCTTCCATATCTTTAATCACCTGCACCAAAACGGGAAGCAAATCATTCTTACGAGTGATAAGCCACCTGTTGAAATGCAAGGAATGGAGCAACGACTGCTTTCTCGCTTTAAGTGGGGATTGTCGGCAGACCTAAGTGCTCCGGATCTGGAAACGCGCATGGCGATTCTTGAGAAGAAAATGTATGGTAACGGAATTGAGTTGCCGAAGGAAGTTGTAGAGTATTTAGCGTATTCTATTAACACCAACGTACGGGAAATGGAAGGAGCGCTTAACACGCTGTTAGCCCAGGCTTCATTAAACAAAAAGGCGATTACGCTAGAATTAGCGAAACAAATGGTCGACAAGTTTGTGAAGAATACAGCGCGTGAAGTGTCCATCGAATATATCCAGAAGGTAGTTTGTGATTATTTCGATTTACCATTGGAGATTTTGAAATCGAAAACGCGTAAGCGTGAAGTAGTGCAAGCGCGTCAGATTTCAATGTACTTCTCTAAGAAAATGACTAAGTCTTCATTGGCGAATATCGGTGCGCATTGCGGAGGTAAAGACCACGCAACTGTATTGCACGCCTGCAGAACGGTAACCAACCTTTCTGAAACAGATAAGCAATTCCGATCGTATCTTGAAGATTTGGAAAAGAAACTGACTATTCAGTAATTGAAAGTCGATAAAGAAAATTAGCCCCGGTCGCATTCGAAGTGATCGGGGCTTTTTTGTTTCAAATTTCAAAGAATGGGATACGGCTTCATCGACCGTTGTTTCGTGTTGAATTCTTTACAATGATTGCAGCGAGTATTGCAAATACATTTCTCAAGTTCCGGATTAAGAAGTATCCAGTAATCGGATAGTTTCATTTTGTCCTTGTCGGATCCCGACGGATTCTTCAAAATTGGGTAGTTTTTCATAGGTTGTTTGCTTTTTGATGTTTTCACCACCATTTTGTCTTTCCTTCTGTAATGCAAGGCATTGTGGTTCTCCGCAATTTCATTTCAGCCTTTCAGTACAGTAAGGACAGACTTATTTTTGTGGGGACATTCAAAACAACCAACTGGAAAGCCAGATGAAGAATGAGAGCGTTAGGATCAGGAATAAGAATTGCGCTCCGAATCTATTTCACTGAGATATTGAACAAACTCGTATTCATTGCCGTCTGCATCATAGAAATATTCACGAATTCGAAATTGCTCCTCTTGTTTCGGGTAGCTACGTTTGTATCCGGCATCTGAAAGACGATTGGCTATCGCGGTCGCGTCGGAAACAACAAATCCCAGATGATTGATTCCTGAACTTTCGTAATTCTTTTCTATGTTCTTTTCCTCTGTTGAAGAATTCAAAGCAATATAAGTTGTAGCATCACCAAAATGCAACCACTCTCTTCCGTTGGATTCACCGCCACCACGCTTTTCGAAGTGAGGGAAAGCCGTCTTAAAGAAGTGAACGGCATTATCCATATTGTTGACTGTAATATTGGCGTGTTCTAAATAAAAAGTATTCATCTTGTCTCGTTTTTAAGTGTGGTATAAAGTTCTTTTATTTCGAGACCGTATGTTTTCAAAATTCTTTATATCCAGATAGATTCTCTCAATAAAAAAGCCCCGAATCATCAACCGATGATTCGGGGCTAATCCCTTAAGTATGTTTGTCAATTAATTCTTGATCAACTTTCCAGAGTATGTTTTGCTCGATGTTGTAATTGTCACGAAGAATACATTTCCTTCAACTTCTGACAAGTCAAGATCAAATCGATTTCCTCCAGGAGCAGCAGAAAGTTCAGTTTTAACAACTGTAGCTCCTTCTACAGACATAACCTGAAGAAGTACTTCCTCTTTGCGGTAGCTATTGAAAATAACTTCCGTCTTCCCGGTAGTTGGGTTTGGAGTAAATGCAAGAATATCGTAGAAATCATCAAGGATGTTGATTGAACGAACATCAGATACACGAGTAGCACCGTTATGATCTACTTGTCTCAAGCGGTAGTAGTTCACTCCAACAATTGGATTTGGATCAATGGTTACGTACTCTGTTTCCATTTGTGTAGTTCCGGCTCCTTTAACTGTTTGGAATGTTTCAAAGTTGATTCCGTCAGTAGAACGTTGAACCTCAAATCGATCGTTGTTCAATTCTGACATTGTTTTCCATGACAGGTAAGTAGCATGTTCATCAGAGTAGTATTCTGCATCGAATTTTGCCAATTCAACCGGAAGGATAGAACAATCCAATGTTGCTGAACCTCCAAAGTTTAAGTCGTAACCAGTACCAGATGCGTTCGGAGACCATTCATCAACAACAATAATGTAAGAGTCACCTGAATTTGCATTAATTGTAGCAACTTGTCCGTTTCCGGAAGCTGGCTCAGAGAAATCTGTGTCACCACCTGTTCCCGTTGTTCCTGTAACGGCAGCATCTGAACAGCGAATTGGAGCACCTAGAGCGGCACAAGTAACATTCGGTCCGTATACAGTGAAATCGTAATCATCTGTTGGGTCGTTTGGTACAATCGTGATGTCCAATGTTCCTCCGTTGTCTGCCGTTACTGTAAACCAGTTCGTGTGATTCTCTCCACCAGCAGGACAGCTTCCAAAGTTACATCCGTCTGATGTTAATCCTGGTCCGGTTGCATCTCCTGGCAATGTATATGTGTTACAAAGTGGTGTCATCATCATACAGTCACTGTTATCTGTACCTGTCGGTCCACCAGCACAAGGCACACATTGCATTGTTGCGGCCCATCCAGCAGCAGTTACTGTATTATCTGAATAGAATCGGAAAGTCAAACAACCGCTGGCGTCCGTAGAAGTAAATGTAGCCGGCATCGAACCTGCTAAGTTACCATTCATTCCGTTTACACCTGCATATGAAGTTGGAGTGTGCAATGCGGCAAATTCCGGACTGTTCTGAGTTGGTCCGTTTTTCACCAATAAATAGTCCCAACCAGCTTCGGTAACAAATGAAGTGAAGGTCACTTGCATACAGTTTCCTGCCATATCCGGACAGAATACGCGGTAAATTCCTCCAAATCCAGGTGATCCAATATCAGTTGAGTAGTTTGATGTTAATGCACCATCATCTGTGTAAGAGAATGGTCCGCAATCGTTAACCAAACAGGCTCCAACGAATTCTCCAGCTGCTCCTACAGTCGGGTGAATGTAATCTGCTCCAGGGTAAGAACACGATCCATCATCTATCGTTGCTGCTGGGTTGTAGTTCAAGGCAGTTGGGTCTGTACATCCAGGAACCGGTGCAACAGAGGTTACACCAAGACAACCTGTAATGGTAGCATTTGAGTTATTTCTCTGGATCCGAATCAAGTAGGTGTTACCCGCCGTTGTTGGGAAGGTGATCGACTCATCGGCTGTACCTCCATTATTAGAACAGTATACGTTAATTACACCGCCACAAGGTGGTGCAGTCAGCTCGTAAACGTGTAAAACACCATTATTGCTCAAGCCAGTGAAATCAACAGTAGTTGTGTTTCCATCACCTGTAAACCATGCCCAACCGTCATCACTTAGGGTAGAACCACAAGACCCTGGATTTAGGTCCGTTGCTCCTACAGCTGCTGTTGAAACATTAACACAAGGAGAGTTTAGGGTTATTTCAGATCCTGCAAGGAGCCCCGTACAAGGCCAATCTTGCAATGCTTGTCCGAATGCAGAAGAAACAGACAATACGAGTATGAAACTTAGTAGAGTATTCAGCTTCTTCATAATTAATCGTTTTCGTTTAGTTCAAACACAGTAGTCGTTCGTGACGCGAACAATATCATAACCAACCCTTGCTCAGGTAGTTCCACGTATACGTTTTGAAAATCTTTGAATTGATTCAGGTAACGGTACGGGTCCACTTCGTCGATAAGTTGTTGCGAAACTTCGTTGGGAGAAATCCCGTCAAAAATGTAATCCCGTCCATAAACAAGTGCACCTTTAGCTTTGGCCGACTTGTATAGATCCACATCTGCATAACTCGCAGGGTTCTCCAAATTATTATTTGGCGTGTTATTCGGAACTTTTCGTTCTTCAGAATTCTGAGCGCTTGCACCAAAACTGAGCATCAATGCGAAGCATAGTAGCAATTTTGTGTAATTCATGAGTACGGTGTTAGTTTTTGTTTTCGTTCAGTTGTAATTATAATCGTACGATGTTCCAGTATTCAGGTTACATCTGTGTTTATAAGCATTAATGTCTTGTCAGGAGAAAATCCTAATGTACTATGGGCATAATTAGCGATGTCCATGTATCCAAAGGAAAATGGGGAGTGTTTTGCTGTAATTGGTTTTGCAAGAAACACGAAGTATTTGACAAAAAATGTAAAACTCTCCATAAGTAGCTTGTCAGTTCAGTTCCGCGCTTCACGCGCATTTAAAATGTACGCATATAATCCCGGTCTGTGTTAAATAAATGTACTAAATCGTTAAATCAATGTTTAATTCTTCGTTCTGAGTTAATATTTAAACTTCGATAATTGGATTTTGTATGTGGATATCTCTTTCTGCAGTCCTGTTTCGTTCCATAAGATTTGAGTAACATTGCAGTCCAACACGAAGCAGTTTGGAGGGGAAGAATACATATCGAACAGTTAAAGCGAAAAGCGAAGGATTCTACAAAGAGAAAGGATCGAAGTTTATCGGTATAGTGGCACGTTGTTATAGTGAAGAAGAGGCGAAGCAGCTGTTGGAAGAATGGCGTAAGGAACATTCTCAAGCTGGACATTTATGCTATGCGTATCGTATCGGATTGAAAGGTGAACGCTATCGGGCAAATGACGATGGAGAGCCGTCGAATTCAGCCGGAGCACCAATTCTGGGACAATTACAATCGTATGATCTTACCAACACATTAGCCGGTGTTGTCAGATATTATGGAGGAACGAAACTAGGTGTAGGGGGATTGATTAATGCGTATAGAACAGCTACAAAGGATGCAATTGATGCAACAGAGATCGTTGACCTCGAAGTTTTTCTTCACGTACATTTGGCATTCCAGTATGCTGATATGGTGGGTGTGATGAACTGTTTGAAGCGATGGAATATCGAAATGGATCAACATACTTTTGAAGATGCATGTGAAATAGAATGCAGCTTGCCAATACCCAATTCTGAGGCGATTCAATCGGAATTAAAGGCATTTGAAACATTGACAATAACGAACAAAGGCATTTATTAATGGAATTATTAAAGCGACTTACAGAAATTAGAGCGGCGGCGAGTGACGAGGGCGCTATGAAAGAATTCTTATTGACCTACATTAACGAGAATGCTTCGAATTGGAAGGTGCAGCCGAAGATTTACGAAGGGAGACAATTCCAGGATTGTATGATTGTGGTATTCGGTGAACCAAGAACAGCCATTTATGCTCACATGGATTCCATTGGATTTTCTACAGGGTATGACAAAGAACTGATTAAAATCGGAGGTCCCAGGTTGATGGACGGAATTCAGTTAGTAGGATCAGATAGCCAGGGGGAGATTGAAACCGAGTTGATGGTGATCGAAAGCGATGAAGGAAAAAGCATTCAATATGTTTTGGATAGAGAGATCGACCGGGGAACAATTTTAACGTTCAAGCCAAATTTTCGTGAAACGAGCGAATATGTGCAATCCCCGTATTTAGATAATAGATTAGGGGTGTGGAATGCATTAAAAGTGGCAGAAACACTTGAGAACGGAGCCATTGTGTTTGGTACATATGAAGAGCACGGTGGGAATACCGTTGCCAATTGTGCTCGTTTTCTAATGGAAGAATTTGGTGTGTATCAGGCGCTGATTTCTGATATTACCTGGGTTACGAACGGCGTAAGTCATGATGGAGGAGTGGCAGTTTCGATGCGTGACAGTGGCTTGCCAAGAAGAAGCTATTTGAATCGAATAATCGAATTGGCTAATGAATCTGGAGTAAAGTATCAATTGGAAGTTGAATCTGCCGGAGGAAGCGATGGAGGAGTCATTCAGAAAGCATCTTTACCCATTGATTGGTGCTTCATTGGGGCAGCCGAAGATAATGTGCATACACCTGATGAAAAGGTGTTTAAGTCAGATATTGAATCGATGGTAGATCTGTACAAATACCTGATGCAACATCTTTAAATGAAAAAAAAACCGACAGTAAGTACATTTCGACTCCGCTCAATGTCCTTGTGCCGGTTTTATTATCTGAATCTAAATTGTGTTACGTCTTACTGCAGCACAATACGTTTATGGGCGAAGTTCGTCCCATTTGATATTCTCACAATATATACGCCAGAAGCAAAAGCACTTAAGTCAAATGTTTCACTCTGAGCGTTTGGTGTATTCATAACGATTCGTTCTCCCTGGAGGTTGATTATTTCCACCGTTTTTAGGATTTCTTCACTGTTAACCTGGATAATTCCTTCCGAAGGATTGGGAGATACATTCCAATCAATAATCGTTGCTTCAAGAATCGACGCAGGGTTTCCATTTACCAAATCGAAACGAGGTCCATCCAGAACACCGTGCATCAAGTCTACCTGACCTTGAGTAAAGCTGTTTTGACATGTCTCAGCTGAATAGTCCATATAGTTTTCGATCATGTCGGGTAAATCCATGCCAAGGATATTGTCAGTACACGTGTTTTTGCTTGGATCACAATCTTGCTGCGATTCCGAATCAGCGTTAGGAGTATCGTCTACACCATCTTCCTGGGTACAATCTCCATCACCCCAAATGTGGCGCAATCCAAGGTAGTGTCCAACTTCATGCGTTGCAGTTCGACCTTCAACATCCACAACACCTCCTCCAGTATCTAGTGGATTTGAGTTGTTACGTCCTACTGCCTGAAATTGCAATACAACACCATCAGACAGTCCGTTTGTACTTCCCACTGGCCAGTTAGGTAGTCCAGCTGGAGGAGTAGCATATCCTAGAATTGCTGGAATTTCCTGTCCAAAGAAGTTAATCGACATGTTACAAATCCAAATGTTCAGGTATCTGCTTTGATCCCATGGATCATGACCGCCGTCCACAGTGCTTTTTACCATTTCCAAATCATCAAAACTTCCGCCTAATACAGCCAGGGAACCAAATGATGCGGTGCTGGTTGATGTTCTTGTAATCCCTGTTGTAGGCATTCCGTTTTCATCAATTTGTGCCAGTTGAAATTTAATCTTTGGACTTCCGGCAATAGGCAGGAATTCTGATCTAAGATTCACAGTGTCCGCATTCTCACGGTTGTAATCTTCGTTCAAAACTTGAATTTGATTCAAGATCACTGAGTCCGGAAGGTTCTGTGCAGGAGTGTTATACACAACATGCACAACAACAGGAATCGTGTAGATGCTGTTAGATTTGTTTTGATTCGCTTTTGCTGCTTCAAATGTCTCAAGAACGGATTGTGCGTAACCCGGAGTTAATTGATCTTGATATTGAATGGCTTGCGGAGTTCCACAGCGTTGGTGCTGTGCATGCGTCGAGATGCTTATTAAAGCAAGTACAGGTAGTAAAATATATTTCATTGGGTGTGTAGTTAATGCCTGTGAAGATACGAAGTGTTCTTGAGTATTGAAATAGGATCGTTACAATCGGCAATGATTGTTTATCAATGGTTAATGATTTAATAGCTTCTTTTATTTAATTTCACTGCAAAAAAAATTTCAAAATGAAACGACCATTATTTATTGCCTTTGCTGCGCTATTCGTATTTATCACAGTTTCCGGAACACAGGACGGAACAAAAGAATTTGATTTATCCGACAAAGGGATTCCCGTAACTGTTACTGCGCCTTCAGATGCTCAAATTGAAGAAGGATTGATGCACGGAGAAGTTATGGATGGAGTCGAGACAATTAGCTGGGAGTTGAATTCTGGTTCTTTTAGTCTCGAAGTAATGATGGACGACGAAGAAATGTGGCAAACAGCAGCAGAGTACCTGGGAGATTCAAAAGATTTTGTTGAAACCGATGAAGATTTCGGTGGATATATTGAAGAAGACGAAAACGGCTTCATTTGTAAGTATGATTACGAAGAAGGAGTTATGTACGAGTTCTACTATCAATTGGTGAAGGGAGACAGAATAATTGAATTCTCTGCGGGAATGAGTTCTGACGATTCTTCGCTTTCGGAAGTTAGAAGAATGTATCAAGCAGCTAAATCTGCAAAATAAGGCAAACTTCGAATGAGTAAATCGGTATTTGAAACCGATGCTACGTTCGATGCAATTTATCCCGAATTTGTTCGGAAGCATTCATTTATTCATTGGACCCCCATTGAAATAATCGAAACTGCTTTGGATTGGTTGCAATTGAATGAGCATTCTCACGTATTGGATATTGGTTCTGGCGCGGGCAAGTTTTGTGTGGTGGCAGGAAGTAGGTCTAAAGCCAAATTCACTGGTGTGGAAATGCGCGAGGATCTAGTGAAAGTTGCCAGGGAAACCCAGAAGAATGTTGGGTTAGGTAAGGTTTCATTCCTTCAGGCGGACATCACAACGATAGATTTCAGTGAGTACACGCATTTCTATTATTACAATCCATTTTGTGAGTTCATAGCAGAATTTGATCACATTGATGATTCCATCTCCTACGATCCGGATTCTTTCCGAAAACTAGAAGATTATGTGATCGGGCAGTTTGAGATGCTTCCCGTAAATACGCGCGTAGTTACCTACTGTTCAGAAGCATTTCCTTTTCCTGCTTCCTACGAATTGCGAGATATGTTTTACGATGGTAAACTTGCCTTGTGGGTGAAGACTAAAGGTTGATTCTATCTATGATTTGAGAGTTTGGCACGCATATTGAAATATATCTGTCAGAATCAAATCATAAATTAAACCGTTATGAAAAAGTTAATGAAACCTCTAGTATTCCTGTTCGCAATCGCAATTTCGGCAGGAGCATATGCACAGCAAGATAATCCAGGTCGTCCAATCAAAAAGCAATTAAAGGAGAAGGAAATTACCGGACATCCAGCAGCAACGCCAAGAATTCGCGTGAAGCACCAGATTGCAAAAAATCGCAAAGCTGATATTCAACGAATTGTACGTCAGAAAGGACTTGCTGTAGCAGAAGTCAAATAAGATTAAAGAACATACAAGTAAGATTAAAGAACATACAAGCAAAATCGCAGAGGGTTCCGGAATTCCGGGGCCTTTTGTGTTTTAAGGCTATTTCTTTTCGTACATGATTTCCAGTTTGATACCTCCGGGGTCTTTGAAGAACAATGCATAATAATGTTCGCCATGCTGAGGGTACAGCTGTGGTGGAACGACGATGTCCGCTTTCGTTTTCAGAATGGCTTCGTAGGCTTCATTGACCTCATCTTCAGATGCTGCTCGAAACGCCAGGTGATGCAAGGCTCCAGGTTTTCTTCTATGGACCTCCTCATTCTCAAAAACGGATCGTGGTGAATTGATTCCAACAACAATATTCGGGTGAACGTATTCAATTACATCGAATTCATGAGCTGGAACACGACCTTTAGATTTGAGGTTGAGGTCAAAGCCGAGAATAGGCATGAGCTGATCATAAAAAGCCTCAGCTTCTTCAAAATTCTTAACGGTAATTTGGATGTGGTCGACGATTGGTTGCATACAACCAAGGTAATCAATCCAGTGCGAAATTTATGATCCAGTAGGCAGAACCACAGATCCTTCGATGGAATCGTATTGCATTTCCACTGTTTCGAAACAATCGCGCTCTTCATTGAAAACTTCGCAGCGATCAATCGGGTTGGCGTAAACATGCAAAGTCATTGATTGTTTATCCGTTTCGTTCGAAATGGTATGGAACCCCATGCGGTCATGCATATAGCAAAGCTTTCCGGCTTCCAATGACATGTCGCTTGTTACTTCAAACGATGCGTCTGTTTGTTTGTACCGCTTCTCGCGAACGCTTCCATCTACTCCATAAACCCAGCAATCCTGACCGGCATGACCGTGGATTGGTGTAATGGCGCCGGGAGACCAGCAAAGTAAAATAAATTCGAATCCGTCGCGACGTGCGATGCAATTTCTGGTGTAGCCTTCGTCTGACCATGTTGCGTATTGGGCGAAGTCTGAAACGGGGATGTCAATGCGTTTCAGAATGCCCACCTGTTCCGAGGGTTCTGCGTCGTCAAATGAGGCAATAAGTTGTTCGATTGTAGATATATTTGAGCTCATAAAATGAAACTATTTTCTATAGAAACCATTTATTAAAAAATCCTTGAGGATCAATCTAAAATGCGCTACAAATATAGCAAAATATGCCAAAAATAGCTCGAAATCGGGTCGCAAATGCCCAAAATTGACCTATATTTGGGCTTTATCAAAACATTTGAGAATTTATTTTGTATGCAAAATACTTTGGAAAAATTCGATCGTTTGGTGCGAGAATTACTCGAGGATGAATCGAAAAAACCAGTCGCAGATTTTGTTCCCTCTGCCGAACTATATGAGACCTTAGACCTATCGCTGAACGACGAAGGAGTTTCTGAAGAAGCCTTCGAAAAAGCATTAAAGGATCTTGTTTTTAAAACACCGCGAACAGCTACAAATGCATTCTTCAACCAACTTTTCGGTGGAAGAAATGAGAAAGCCATTTTAGGAGATTTAATGGCTGTAATTCTCAATAACAGCATGTACACATACAAGGCGGCCGGACCGCAAATCGGAGTTGAGAAAGTTGTACTTCGTGAGGTTTGTAATAACATCGGTTGGGATACAAACGCCGATGGGACCTTTGCTCCTGGTGGCTCTATGACCAACTATATGTCCATGTTAATGGCAAGAGATGCAGCGGACGAAACGGTTCGTTTTAAAGGTGTCTCGAATAAAATGACAGTATATACTTCCAGAGAATCGCATTACAGTATTCCAAAGAATGCAGCGTTTTCTGGAATTGGACGGGAGAATGTTCGGTATGCACCTTCTGATGAGCAGGGACGCTTGATTCCCGAAGCTTTAGCAGAAATGATTCAAAAAGACATAGATGCCGGCTTCCAACCGATTATGGTGAATTTGACTGCTGGAACTACTGTTTTGGGAGCTTTCGATCCGATTAAACCTGTTCGTGAGATCTGTGATCAACACAATATGTGGTTGCATGTCGACGGCGCGTATTGTGGCTCTGTTTTGTTCAGCGATAAATACAAGCACTTAATTGATGGTATCGAATTGGTTGATTCTTTCAGCTTCAATGCACACAAGATGCTTGGTACGCCACTGTCTTGTTCCATTATCGTTGCGAAGGATAAGAAATACCTACATGATTCATTTTCAAACGATGCGAGTTACTTGTATCAGACAGATCATGATGAATTCAATCTTGGGAAAACCTCTTTACAATGTGGTAGACGTAACGATGCATTGAAATTCTGGACGCTCTGGAAAAGTGTTGGAACGAATGGTCTAGCGAAAATTGTAGATCACCAGTTTTATTTGGCGGATGTCGCCAGAGAACATGTCCGTAATAATCCAGATTACACTTTGTACAGTTACGATGATTCCATTTCCATTTGTTTCAATTACAAAGGAATTCCGGCTAGAACCATTTGTACAGCATTGTATGAACACGCTGAGCTTCTCGTAGGTTATGGTTCATTCGGAGATGATGAATTCATTCGCCTTGTTACGATCAATGCTCAAAACGAAAAAGAAGATATCGTACAATTCTTCGAAGTTTTAGAGCGTTTCGTTGCTGAAAATGAAGCTGTTTTATTGCAGAACGCCTCACATTAACAAAAACTGATTTATGGATATCACGAAACTTTTAGTTCTCGCAGGATACGTTGGAATTCTCTTCATGATTGGAATCATCGCTTCTCGTAGAGTTAAAAGTATGAGTGATTTTTACGTTGGAGGAAAACGCCTTGGTTATTGGGCTGTGGCATTTTCTGCACGTGCGACCGGAGAATCTGGTTGGTTGCTTATCGGACTCACGGGGATGGGAGCAATGTCTGGATTGTCCGCCTATTGGGTTGTGGTAGGAGAAGTGCTCGGAGTCGCCGTTTCGTGGTGGTTTATGGCCAAACGATTCAAGCGAAAATCAGATTCTTACGGCTCCATTACCGTCCCTGATTATCTGGAAAGTCATCTCAAAACAAATAAGAAAACCTTACGAATAATTGCGGCATCGATATTGTCCGTTTTTGTGGTGATCTATGTAACAACGCAAATCGATGTTACCGGTAAGGCCTTCGAATCCATGATGGATATTGATTACTACTGGGGAGCGATCATAGGTTTTCTCATAGTACTCTCGTACATTTTTATTGGTGGATTCGTTGCGGCGGTTTGGTCCGATTTGTTCCAGGGCTTGCTGATGTTCTTTGGTCTGGTATTGCTGCCAATTGTTGTTTGGTTCTATATGGATGGAACATCGGGTGTGGTGGAAAGTCTGAATTCCATCGATCCAAAATTGACCAATATCTGGGGAACGAGCGATGATGTATGGATGAATGTGGCAACAATGCTCGGATTCGCCATGATTGGATTGGGCTTCCTGGGGTCTCCGCAAGTATACGTACGTTTCATGTCCATCAAGGATGAAAAAGAAATCGACAAGGGGAAATGGGTTGCTGTCATCTTTACTTTATTGACAGATGCAGCCGCAGTAACCATTGGGGTTTTAGGAAGAATTGTATTTACAAGTTCTGGAGATGATCCTGAAGCCGTTCTAGGTAATAATGGTGAGGACGTTCTGTCGATGTTGACGGAATTCAGTATGCCGGATATTCTGGTAGCTGTATACGTAGCCATTGTACTTTCGGCAATTATGTCAACCATTGATTCGTTATTGGTAATTGCTTCCAGCGCCATTACGCGTGATTTTTATCAGAAGGTATTCCGGCCGGATATTAAAGACAAAGATCTCGCGAAACTCTCTCGTATAGTTACGCTTGTTATGGCATTGTTGGCACTCATTATCGCCATTATCATTGCCATGGTAGCCGAAGACAGAACTGTTTTCTGGATGGTGATATTTGGCTGGTCGGGAATTGCCGCCTCCTTCTGTCCGGTGATAATTTTGTCGCTGTTTTGGAAAGGGCTTTCGGAGAAAGGGGCTATTGCTGCCATGATTGCTGGTTTCTTGAGTGTTCCGTTCTTCAAATTCGTTGTGGTAGAACTCGACGGAATAGGACCATACTTCGAAAAACTAGATGTTCTGGCACCATCCTTTGTGATTTCAATGCTGGCCGCCTGGATCTTTTCGAAACTATACCCCAATAAAAAAGGGACCGCCGATGTTATCGACGATCCCCACAAAACGTTGGATTCTCAAGATTCGGTTACAGAATAACCAGCTTACGTACTTCAGCTTCGTTTCCGCTTACAAGTTGGATGGTGTAAACGCCACTGGTCATACCGCTAATATTAATTCCATAATTGGCAGCATTCGTTGATCCCATCAACTCTTGCGTTCGAACCACGCTACCCTGAGCATTTATAAAGGTTACTTCAATTGGAGCAGCTACATCTCTTGCTCCTGTAATAATCGTAAATGCTGTTTTCGCAGGATTCGGGAAAAGACTTCCGAAGAACTTTGTATTGTCCCACTCGCTCTTAATTGCAATAATGTCTGAATAAGTGTACGATCCGTCAAAATCGTACTGCTTTAAGCGATAGTAGTATGTATCTGCGCTCTCGATAGGATCGTAGTAATTGTACGTGTTTTCAACGTATGAATCACCCTGTCCATCAATATCCGCAATAGCACCAAAGTTTACGCCGTCATCTGAACGTTCCAGAACGAAGTAATCGTTGCTTGTTTCCGAACTCGTCACCCAGGTGATTTCATTGCTTCGACTGACTTCGCTGTAATTACCACTGAACTCTGTTAAGCCAACAGGTAGTACCGAACATGGACTGCCACTTGATACGTTGAGAGTATAAGCCCCGGAAGTTCCAGTGCTGTAAGCTTCCACGGTAACATAGTATGTTCCAGGCGTTAGTGCCGTTATTATTCTGGATTGAAGTCCACAAGCATCATCATTCAAAGCAATACTAGGGCCACAACAGGAAGTACTCAGATAGAGATAGGTATCCCAGGTGGCGCCTCCACAAAGCGAGAAGGTCCAGGTATCGTTACAGGGTATATCTACTTGTACTATTTGGTCCTGACTGCCCCTGAGGGTACAGGTGTTCCCTGCGCCGGATGTGTTTCCGGAGACCGAACCAGCGCCAAATAGCGTATGATCTACAAGGCAGGGACCGGGTATGGTCGCCGACCAGGAGGTGGCAATTATGAGACAGTAATCATTAATTCCGGTGGTTGTGACGGTACACCCCGAGGGGTCCCCATCTACCGTAATGGTCTGGTTAAAGCACGGTCCCGCGATTCCGTCGTCAGGTTCGAAGTCTCCCGGACCTCCATAAAAATAGGTTAATACTCCACCAGCAATGCTGGCAGTGGCAATGTTACCGCCGTTGTTCTGCGTTGGAGCGCTCGTAGCAGTAATGTTAAGTCCACAATTCATCGATAAGTCATAACCATCGATTGATCCGTCCGTTCCAATACATACTTCAACATCAATGGTAAAAAAACCTCCACCAATGTTCTGCACATTGGAAGCAGTTATTGTAGGTGTGATGTCGCATGCATAAGATGGTACTGTAAATAATACAAACAAAAAAGCGATTGTAAGGGTCGACAAGTGCTTCTTTGTCAGCGTTAGGTAGTTATTTTTCATAGCTCGTGTTATTGCCTGTTAATTAAAATAGAGGATGGCATAACGTTGTAGTTGACATCAAATATAATGTGTCACTTTTGACAAGTAAGCAAGATTTCAGAGAAATATAAAGTAGATGTTTATTTGCTGGTTTTCAACCAATAAAGTCCCTCTCCCGGTTGATATTTAACTTTTGATAAATCGGTATTGGGATCGACGAGCAAACGCTTCTTATTTCCATTAAATCCCACGGTGAAATCTGCTACAACTCGTGGGTTTTTCATTCCCTGACGGATCCCTTCTTCCCGGATGTATTGGGCTACGGGAGGAATGAAATCAGGATAATACATCAGGTTGGTGTACTGCTTGTCGTTGAGGAAATAACCGACATTCACCTCACGTTTCTCTGTACTTCCTTCCTCGATCAGATAGAAGTGCATATCAACGTCTTTGTACATGATTTTCATTCTCCAGGAAAAGCGCTGTCCCACACCATTCCAGTCCACATGGTCGGGATATAGGAAATGTCGGAACGGAATGATTAGGTGAAAGACGAGATACACTGTGATCACAACAGGAGCCCAGGAGATTGGATTGATGGAAGGTAGTCTCTCCTTTTTGTTCCCTTTCTTCCTGGGGGCTAGCCAGCTCAACTTGCTTGCTATTTTATCAGGATCAAAGAATATTACAAGGCAGGCTAGTAGTAGGAACGGGAAGAAGCCGATTTCTCCGATATCGTAAAACAACCAAAAGTTGATAACGTTGAATGCGACAAAGAAAATTATTCCGGCTTTTCGGAATTTTGGAATCCAGAGCATAAATCCGATAAGGAGATCAAATAGGAGACCCGACCAGGAGAAGAATCCATAGAAAAACGAATTATTGATCCAATCTGCTCCAGAAACGGACGCTTTGGTTTCCAGAATGTGCTTCATAGGTTGATTCTCAACCAGCCAGTAATAATTCAGCTTGTTGACTCCCGCGATGAAGAAGGTGATGAATATTTGTCCTTTCAGTGCGAATACCTGATAATATGGAATTGTTTCTTTTCGGTTTTTCCCTTTCAACGATCCCCAGGCATCGGCGTTGGAGAGAAGTAGTAACAATGCAATTAGTGAAATGAAGTAATAGTGATTGTTGAAATACCCCATGTCCAACAACCAGAAATAGGTAAAGGACAAACCATAAATTGCCGCACAGATTTTGAAAAAACGACCGAAAATGATTCCCACCGTTGAAATCAGCATTAACAGCATGATGAATTTCATCCCACCGGGGGAAAGCGGTTCTAAGAATTCGAAATAGCGAAATTTAAAGGCTACGGAAGAATCAAAAATGTGCTCCTGGATAAAATCCGTGGAGATGAAGTACATCGTTTGGAGCATCAGTACGATTCCTACCAAAATCCGAAACAATCCCAATGCAGCAGGGGAGACCGGGGTAAGTAGCTTTTCTCTGTATTGCGAATACAATTGTTTCATAGCGCGTCTGCTTACCTGCGGATCAATTTTCTGGTGGCAACTTTTCCTGATTGCAATTGAATCACGGCGTAATACATTCCTGCCGGAAGTTGTTCCATATGAAGGGTAACTGTCGAATCATCAGTTAATTGCGTTTCAATGATTTGTCCGCTAGTATTCAAAATGTCGATTTTCTGAATCGTTTCGGAACTGGAAACAGTGAAAATGCCATCTCCCGGATTCGGATACAAAGAAACTATGGAAGAAGTCAATTCGGATAAAGTTGCTGTAGAATCGAACGAAATGTCGTAGTGGTACAATCCGCCTAAATCCTGTCCTAAGAACAAGTTTCGATTACCATCCTGATCCAGATCGAAAGTATAAACGGCACTGTGTTTTCCAACGTCAATTCCCTGATATGTGTCTGAAACGAGGTTGAATAATTCCCCTTGCCCCAAATTTCCATCGATGTCATCGTAATACACCAAATTCCCTTCAAAAGAACCGCAGAAGAGATGTGTTTCTCCATTCTCACGGAAGAAGTGAATAGCCGCATTAGAGCTTTGATTTCCCGGTAAGATGTCTACTTCGCCCAATGTAGCATTACTCAACTCGAAGGATGGTGCTGTTGGTGTACCGATATTTTCGTAATACGCAATGTTTCCTAATCGGTTTCCGATGAGTAAGTCAAGCAAGCCATCGTTATTCAGGTCGAATAATTGTGGATGTGCAAATGCGTTTACACTGATCGGGTTGGATTGATTGTCCTCGAAATTCATCATGGGAGTTCCCCATAGTGGTGCAGGTCCGGTGGTTAAATTCTCGCGGTATACAAGGGTCCCATCTTCCAGACCGAGTAATAAATCTTTGTCACCATCTCCGTCGATATCTCCAAAAGTTGGAACAGAGCGCAACCCGTAGTTTTCCTGGGCAAGATTGAGCACATCCATGTCGATGAATTGAAATGCCGGCTCCGTTGCTGTACCTACATTATGATATAAGGCAATCAGGCTCTCTTTATCTCCTACAGGTTTGTAATTGTAATAATTGGCGATCAACAGGTCTTGCAATCCGTCTCCAGTGTAATCAAACAGAATAGGAATACTTCCGGTTCCGTGTTCAATCATCTCATTCTGAAGGAAGTTGCCACTTATCGGGGTGAAAACGGGAACGATATCCGTACCGATGTTTCTATAGAAGATCACACTTTCACGATCGAGTGAATTGACTTCGGTATTCGGTGACGCAATCAAATCTCTTTTCTGATCAAAATCTACATCGACATAAAACGCACCGGGAAAATTCTGGCATTTGACAGGTGTAGAGTAAATAGGAAATGTATCATCCAGACTGGTCATTGGAGAGTCCGTGTTCACGGCAGTTCCACCATTGATTAGTAATGTCAGACCAGAGAATGCGGCATCTCCCATGATAATATCTTTAACACCTGAACTATCGATGTCCAGGCAAAGAATTGATGTTCCAGCGTGCATTTTCTTGGCATTCACACTTCCGCTGTTCCTCTCAGGATTGGCAATGTTCCCATTCTCGCATGGAGGCATGGTATCGTTGAGGTTGATCGTGAAATTGGTTACGCCTTCTGTGAATTTCCCCCAGCATTCATTTTTTTGAACGAAGATTAATGAATCGGGAATTCCATACATCTCAACACTTTGATTCTGATGGTATTCAAGGCGCAATCCATCGGCATCGGAAGTAAGAACGTCCAGATCTCCATCGTCATCCACATCAACCAATCCCGGAAGGTCATCCGTACTGATAGATAAAGGTCCCGCTCCATTTACTGCGTAATCAGTCATTACAACATCTTGAAACAGTACCCATTGCAATCCGTTTACCATATCGGAGACATTACGGTAGACTTTCAATCCTCCGCCAACTCCCCAGGTGAAAAGGTCCTTACGACCGTCAAGATCAAAATCCATCATTTGCGCTCTATAGCGGAGATCGGAAGGGAAGAGGTCTTCGGCGTCAACTGCGTAATCGTAATAATAGTTGTTTCCGTCCCATTCTTTGGTGAACACGCGAACGTTGTTACTGCTTCGATCAAAACAAAAGAGATCCATATCGCCGTCCTGATCAAAATCAAAATCAGCCATTTGGATGTGGTTCAATCCACCCGCCCAGGGGTTCTGTAATGTGTCGCCAGACCGAATCACCGGAATGGAATCGTTGTACTGGAAATTGAATTGAGCATTAACCGAAAATGGCGCTATCAATAGGCAAAGAATGCCAAACGGAACTCTTATGATTTTTGGTGTCATGCGGTTAACGTTATTTAGACGTTTTCACAATACGAATGGTACTTTGATGATCCACCTGAAGCACGTAAACGCCATTGTTCAATTCTGAGAAATCGATAATGCCGTTATTGAAGTTTCCTGATTTAACTGTTTTGCCCATGATGTCAAGAATGGTGTACGCTCCTGAATTGATGTCCAGATGTAGTTGATCCTCCACAGGGTTTGGGTAAGCAGTAATATCCACGTTTTCTATTTCAGAAAGTTGTAATGTGCAGCTTCCTGATGTTACAGTTACGGAAGGATCAATAGTTCCTGGAATTCCAACGGTACCTGATGGCGTGTGGAATGTCATATTTCCCGTAAATACACCAAGGTTTGAACTGGAACCTCCAATGAAATAATCTCCTTCGCCATCCAATGTGTCTCCGATACAGTTCGAAAAGTCATTGGTGATACACATAATTCCATCGTTCTCTAGGTAGGCATCCAGGGTTTGAATATTACAATTCGAAAAATCATTTCCTACTTCAACACTTGCAGACGGAGCAATGTAGAAGTATCCCTGGTTATTGAAATTATTGCTAATGGTTATTTCATTATCGTTCTCGAAATCTGCGTCTTCATCGTTTAGAAGTTCATAAGCTCCGATAGTTCCCGTATTGGTTAATGTTCCTTGTACCCAAACGCTATCAACACCAGGCATATCACCGGAGTTGGTAATTTCTGCATCTGGAGAAACCAATAGTAAATGACTGGTGAAAGTTCCGGCATTGGTTAATGATCCTGTTCCGTCGATCCAGAAAGCACGATCGGTGGCGTCTTCAATAAGTGAACCTCCCGAATTAATGGTGATACTTCCATTGGTATAGGCTACATCCAGATTAAGTACAACATCGTGATTGATTATTACGGTCATTCCGTTTGTTGGCAAGCAGGTGCAATCCCAGGTTAATGGGTTGAAAAAATCACCATTTTGAACAGATGTAATTGTTTGGGTTGACGCAGTGAATGGTAGTAATGCCAGAAGTAGTAGTATCTTTTTCATCGCAACATTTTGATGCAATTTACTGGAAAAAACGGAAGTAGAGAAATTTATTCCTTCCGACTTCCCGGACCTGCCATTAATTCTGAAATGAATTTAGTTTGAGGAAATTGATCGAAAATTATTCGAAGGAAAACGGTAATCGGAATGGACATAATCAACCCTGGAATTCCCCAAATGAATCCCCAAAGCATCAGCATAACTAATACGGTGATGACATTAACTGAGAAGGTGCGCCCCATGAGGATAGGTTCCATGATTCCTCCAAAAATTGCCTGAACACCGATAATTACGACAATGAAAAAGACTAGGGTTCCCGTTGGATCCAATTCAACCAAAGCGAATACACTGAGTAGGACGACCGAAATTACCGATCCAATGAATTGAACAAAGTTGATCAGGAAAGCGAATAGTCCCCAGAAAATCGGAAAGCTGACATCAAATGCGAAACAAGCGAGAGTAAATCCGATTCCGGTTAATAAACTCACAGTGAATTTCACTTTGACAAATTTGATAATGTCTTTTTCAATCTTGGCGAAAGTCTTTACCGAAGCATGCCGATGTTTGAAAATTGCCCGGTTCATGATCTTCTCGAAGTTGATAGATTCCACCAACAACAAAATCACGAAGAAGATCGTCATCAGGGTAGTGGAGAGGGCAGATTGAAGCGATTTAAATGTGGCACCAAAACTTTCCAATGAACCTCCATTCGGGAAGTAGTAGGACATTACCTTTTCGTCAGGACCGCGTTGTACTCCGAAGAAACCTTCCAGCGTTAGGATCAAATCGTTGATTTTCGTTTCAGCCTGATCGAAGAATGAATTGTCAGCCGAAAGAATTTCCGCACTCGACATGGATATCAGCTCACCGGCAAGTTTTAATGAACCAAATATTATGGCGATGACAGCGGCAATTGCAAAGCCTTTATGAATCTTCTTTCTTTTGAACCACCGCATTAATGGAAGGAACAACAAAGTGATGAACATAGCTGCGGTTAACGGTACGAAGATGAAATCCAATACTTTCAACAAGTAAAACACCACCGGAATTACGAGGATAAGAAGTAGGATATTTGTTGTTTTCCGGGTTTCCATTTTAAAGTTGAGAGAAATGAACTGCAAAGGTATTGAAAAACTCGCCTCTATTCTTTTGATAACATTTATTACGATTCTTGTTTTAGAATTAAGAAGTCTGTAAATCGTGTAGAAACATGTATTCCTTTTCACTACAAGTTACTACCTTTAATACAGTTGAAAAGAACAAAAATATACCACGCTATTCGGTTATTTCCTTTGGTAGGAATTCTATGCTTTGTTGTGCTTTACGTTATGGCAGCGGAACGTTATCCCGGTGGGTCAAGAGCGTTTCCTGATAAAGCTGGGTTCGATTGGTGGAACAGCTATTGGTGTAATCTTACGGATCACTACGCAATCAACGGGCAGATAAATCCGGGAAAGCCTTACGCACTTACAGGAGTTGTAATTCTCAGCGTTGCATTAAGTTATTTGTTTTACTTATTTCCGCTTCATTTCAAACTCCGGTTTCCATGGAACAAAATTGCCGTGGTTTCTGGAATACTGGCTTGTATTGCTGCATTGTTGATTCATACGGATATGCATGACCTCATGGCGATATTGGCTTCATTCCTCGGTACTTTTACAGTAATTGCACTTTTCTTTGGCTTACGCAGGCAAGGATGGATTCATTTCATCTGGACCGGGAGTTTGTGCATCTTGTTGATAATCACCAACGGCTATATCTACTTTACAGAAAGGTATATCGAATACCTACCAATAATTCAAAAAATCACTTTTGCCGCCGTCTTGCTTTGGTTTTCAGCACTAAATGTGAGTTTTGGTTCAAGCAAAATGGGAAACCGAGAATTAACGTCATAAGGTGGTATGAGTTCCAGTTTAATTCTCAATTCAGGACAATAACTATTTCTTAATAATGATGTAATTGAATTCGCTTTTATAAGCTCCAACTTTAGAGCAAATTCATACACTATGAAAATCTTCACTACTGCAATTATCTCATTTCTGGGAGCCATTTCGTTTGCCCAGGTTACACCAATCTACACCATTCAAGGAAACGGAGCTTCAAGTCCACTGGAAACACAGGTAGTTACTACAGAAGGAGTCGTTTTTGCGGATTTCCAATTGGGAAGCGAATTGAACGGGTTCTATATTCAGGATACGCTGGGAGATGGCGATGCTCAAACTTCTGACGGAATTTTTATCTACAGTGCCGGAGGATTGGATGTGAATGTAGGAGATTACGTTTCCGTTACAGGAACAGTTGTTGAATATTACGGACTTACAGAAATTGGGTCTGTTACGAATATTAGTGTGCTTGGATCGGTACAAACGATGATTCAACCAACATCAATCAACTTGCCTGTTGCCAGTATTGATGACATGGAAGCATTTGAAGGGATGTACGTAACATTTCCTCAGAATTTGGTTGTGACTGAACACTATAATCTGGGGCAATATGGTGAGTTCACCCTGGCTACAGATAGATTAACGATTCCAACCAATACCATCGATCCAAATGATGATCCGGCGTCGGGAACAACGGATTCCGGAAGTTCAAACGTGACTGCTGTATTGGATTACGGAGATTTGAACGATAGAAGCATGATCCTGGTAGATGACGGTAGAACAGGATCGTATCCGAATCCAATTCCTTATATCAATCCAGTAACGAAATCATTGGTAGCTGGAACAGATGTTCAGGATATCACAGGTGCGTTATCATACGGATTCTCCAAGTACCGATTGATGCCAACAGAAGCTCCGAACTTCAATCATGCACAACGCATGAGCGCTCCAAATTTGAGTGGTGACGTAACCGTAGCTAGTTTTAACGTACTGAATTTCTTTGCAACGATTGATAACGGTGTAAACGATGCACGCGGCGCCGATTCTCAAACAGAGTACATTCGCCAACGAGATAAGATTGTAGCTGCACTGGATTCAATGAGAGCCGACATTTTTGCATTGATTGAAATCGAAAACAATGGCACGGCAGCGGCAGACAGCCTGGTAGCAGCGTTGAACAACTCGATCGGATCGAATGATTATGCGTTGGTTACTGAAAGCCCGTTTACAGGAAGCTATGCCATTAAGAACGTATTCATTTACAACACGAACACGGTACTGCCAATCGACACAACAATGACTTCCACAGATCCATTGTTCTACCCACCGCCAATTGCACATCAGTTTGAAGTGATATCTACAGGAGCGAGATTCAATGTATGCGCGAATCACTACAGATACAAAGGATGCGCCGACGCAACTGGTTTGGATTTGGATCAAAACGATGGTCAGGGATGCTACAACGAAACAAGAAGACAGCAATCGTTTGAATTGTTGGATTTCATGGATTCTGTAGAAGTGATGACAGGCAATGACAAGCATCTGATTGTTGGAGATTTCAACGCTTATGAGCAGGAAGATCCCATTGATATCTGGGTAGGAGCGGGCTATACAAAGTTGCTGAACGATGTTTACACCTACGTTTACCAAAGTGAATTCGGTTCTTTGGATCACGCTTTTGCATCACCGGAATTAGCAAGTGAAATTACAGGTTCAAGCGTTTGGACAATCAACTCGAACGAACCACGATGCATCGATTACAACGAAGAGTCTGTGGTGGACGATCTTTACGAAGTAAACCCATATCGATCTTCTGACCACGATCCAATTGTGATTGGTTTAAGCCCGGTAAGCGCAAGTAACTCATTAAGTGCATTAGAAAACACTATCCAAATCGCACCCAACCCGGTTCGTTCTTCTATCAACATCAAAGGAATCAATGCTACCGATTTCAAAATTCTTGATGCCAGCGGAAGAGTAGTTCTGGAAGGAACGGTGAACAACAACCAAATTGATGTTTCGAAAATGGTATCAGGAGTGTATTTGTTGCAACTAGATGGACAATTCGGAGCGGTTCGTTTTGTGAAGGAGTAGTTGAGAGAGAAATCTTTTTCCTGAAAAGCCAATTGAATTTGCCAACGATGTAATCAATGTTTATCATGAAGGTGATAACGAATATGGCTACGTCAAAATAAAAATGAAATCCTGGTCTTGGGAGGAGTTATAATGTTAGGCAATGCAGATATAATTAAGTAAAAGATTGGTCAACTTTCAATCAAGTCTCGGTTGATACGATTGAAAGTTTTGTGATTAACGGAAATATTAGACTCTAGTCCTACCGATCATTCTTGATTTCAAACCTAATTTTTTCAATTCTCTGTTCCCAGCTTTGAGGGGCCTTAAGCACTGTTGTATATGGATCCTCGATCATTATTGGTGTATAATTCGGTGTGTTCATTTCATCACGATTAACTAAGTATATATAGTATGAAGACTTCTTAATTCGAGCTATGTCCATTTCATTTCTGGTCCAAAAAAAGTAGAGGCTTCCCGAAAATGATTTGACCTCAATAAACCTATCGTGTTCTTTTGAATTTTCGCAATTATACGAAGCGATGTCATATCCATCATTGGTAGAATATTCTGCAACCCAATCAATAATTTTTGTTCCATTTAATCTCTTGTTCTCAAATTCGAGCACAAACTTTTCCGCTTCTTCACCAAAAATTTGCCGTTGCTCTAGTGATTTTTGAAGTTCCTCTATTCCAACTTTTCGCTTTTTTATTTCTGGTAATACGAATTTGTCGAAAAGTTTCTTATATCTACCGTTGATAATAAAACGATTGAGTTCTTTAGTCGGATGCTCCTGAAGAACTCCGAAATCTATAAGAAATTGTTTAAAGCTTGACATCTTCAATGGAAATGCCGAATTGTCTATCTGTATGGAGTGGTATATGATGTCACGAGAAATAAACTCCGAACAAAACATATCATGGAACAAGGGATCATCATTTACAGCAAATAAAAATTTTTCCACCAGTTTATCGATCAATAGCTTCTCACTTACCAAATATTCCAAGAAAGGTTCGTGAGTCGATACGGTTTCGTCAGAAGCAATTTTGATAACTCCAATTTTATGCAACAGCGGTAGACATCCATCAAAATGCGTTCTGCCGTCGATCATTCGATTGTAAAAGTGCTCCGAAATATTATTTGTATTCCAGCTCTCGTCTCGACCGTCTCGCATTACTTTCAATAACTCAAAGTGATAACCGGGAGTACCTAAGTTTTCATATTTACTAAGTTCTTTGAGCATAATCGAGTAACAGGGCTTTTATTATGTCTGTTTCGTCATCATCGTTTATTCTTTTAAACAATGGAATCTCCTCGTCAATTATAGCCTCCATCCGTTTGATTTTAGCTTGAAGTTTCCGATCAATTACACTGTCAATTGAGTTTCTCGATATTATATAGTAGTAATTGGTTACTTGATCTTTGGGTAAACCAACACGATGAATCCGATCTTTGGATTGCAGAAAATTTGAACAGTTATAGTCTCGTTCCAAATAGATAGCATTATGACATCCTTTATGAAGGGATATAGACTCTGCGACTGCGAATGGATTTGCGATAACAACTTGAAAATCTAGATTTTCAGAATTGTTGAATACTGAAATAGTTGACTCTCTTTCTAACTGAGGTGTTTCTCCGATTAACAGTTTAGACTTGATACCATTTTCAAGTAAGTACGATTGAAGTTCTTTGGCATTTTGCACAAAAATTGTCCAAACTATAACCTTTCCTCTTGTACTAATTATATTTTCGTCAATAACCTTCTTTGTATCAATGAATTTTTGAGGAATTTCTTGACTTGAGTAGTTTAATATTCTATGAAAGAATTCTGAGTCATCTACAAACTCATCTGAATAACTCGTGTATTTTATGTTGGGGTCCACTTCTCCCAATTCTGGATTGTTGATTAAAGAATCTTTAAGAGGTTTAGATAGTAACGCCGGATTTGTTGAGGCCTGTCTGAGCCGGATTAATTTTGCTCGATTCAATACATCCTTTACGGAACCTCCTGGATTGGCTTTGAAGGATTGAATATATTCTGCTTCAATAAAGTCATAAATCTCACGTTGCCTAACGTTCATTTCTACCTCAATTATTGTCTCTGTTTTTGGAGGCAGTTCAAGGTCCTTCTTTTTAATCCTTATGAAGAATGGAGAAATATTTTCAGTGAAGTTCTTAACCCTTTCACTATCAAGTGAACTAGTATTGGTCATGTCAAGTAGATTAGCGTAATGAAACCCAAGTATGGATTTAAATTTGAACGGATAAATGAACTGGTACAAATTATATAAATCTTCATACCCATTGGGTACAGGTGTTCCAGTTAAAATAATCCTTGACTTTGCTTCTTTAGAAATTTCTACAGTGCTTTTGCCCCAGACACCATCCGGATTTTTTATGCGGTGAGCCTCATCAACAACGACCATTGTTGAATTAATCTTTAAAAAGTCAATAATTTCTTGTTGGAGGTTGTTTACACCGCCATGGAATATCAGCGTTAATTCCGCAGGATTTCCAGAATAAAGATGTTCCTCCTTTTGTTCTCTTGAAATTGTTGCGTCACCTGAGAGTCTTTGACTAGAAACCTTTTCCCCAAAACATTCTTCGTATTCGTTTTCCCATGGTGCGAATGAAGACAAAGGACCGATTACTAATAGCTTATCGACTCGCCTAGGGTCTTCCTTAGGGAGTTGTTTTAAATAAGCATAGGCTCCGTAAACGATAGAGGTTTTTCCAGCACCCGGCACAGCAAAATTGCAAGCGTTCTGAGAAAAGGTCATATGGAATGCAGATAATAGCTGTAAGGGGTATAGCTTACGTTTTAATTCCTTTTTGAGTGTAACTTGGAAATCATCGAAGTTATCAACTAATTGAGGGTACTTTTCAAATTCATTATTGCGGATGCTTCTAGCTTTTTCTGAAAACTCCTCAAACAATCTCTCTTCTCGTTCATAACTTTCAACATCTTTTACGGTTTGTTCAGTAAGATTCTTTTTTAGCCCAAACTTTTCAAGTAATCTCTGAATTTCGTCTAGAGTTTCGATTTTAGTCTTTTCCTCAAAAGGAATGGAAACATCTTCCTGAATAACCTGAAAACCAATTCTTTTCAAAGACATCACCAATCTCTTGTCATTGGTCAAGAGGTTTGCACAATCTAGTAATGTGAAACATGAATTTTCATGGTCAATATGGATGGTGATTTCTCTCATAAAGAACCTCTAATTCTTTTTAATGTCTTTCGTCATTTGATAGATAATGCGTTGTATTGTTTTAGTCTTATCCATCAGAGCATCTTTGTTCTCGTCGGGTGCAGAAACATTGATGTTTTCTAGAAGTTTTATTATGTGGGACAGAACTTTTTCGGATGAACTAGCGCTGAGCATTTTGGCTACGTAGTCGTTTAGATACTCCAATTCGTTTTTCACTTCGTTCGAAGCAAAACTCTTATGTTTCTGATTGATTGATTCAAGCGCTCTTCTGGCATTTTTCAGTAACTTTTCCGGTTGTCCCGCGGCTTGTTTATATCTAAGTCTTTGATAATGGTTGTCTACATTCTCATCAAGAAAACTCTCACCTTTTTCATTTTTACTTAATTCATAGAATTTTTTGTCCCGATCATTAAGGTGTCTTTCAAGGTTTTGAGAGTTAAGATCTATTTTATCTTCCGTTATGTTGTTCTTTTGTACAAAGTGATAATCTCGAAAACTTGACCAAATATCTTTATCTCCGAAAAAATGATTTTCCTTTAAACCGTATGCGAGATACCTGAATTTTTTCCCCTCATATTTTATTCGTACGTAGTCGTACGCAATAACCTTGAGATCATCAACATCATCATTTCGATACCCATCAAAAGCTTTGGAGCTTTCTTCTCCGTAAAAATTATTTAACCATCTAGTTAAGTTTATAAACTGATCTTCTCGTCCATCTAACTGGGTATATATTCCGTTGTAGTCGAGATAATCAAGGTAATCGTCCATAGTTTCCATTACTTGTAGGTAATCTCTAACAGTAGACTTTTCTTCACCCATCCAGTCAGCTATCTTTTCCATAGCCTTTTGATCTGGTTTTTTGTCTTGAATCGAATAACTTTTCTTCGCCAGGGTTTGATAAAGCCCTTTTGCTTTTAGGTATTTTTCTATGGGATTATATCCCAACTTTTCATCCTCTCCCATTTGAAAGGATGTTTCAAGTTTTTCAATTTCTAATGGATTTTCCTCTAACGTTACTGGTAAAACGACGGCCTTGAAATAATCAAATTTCTTAGTATACTTTTTTCCGGACAATCTACCATCATTCTGAATGTCATTGAGGAGCATTGCACGCCTATTACCATCTATGATGATTCCATCACGAGTGATAATTCCTACTTTTTGTTGTCCATGTGCCGCAATGTTTTCTAAAGTTTTTTTATTGCGATCAATTTTGGATTCCCAAAGAAGCTTCTCAATTAACTCCTTACCATCTTTTGTCTCTACGTCAATTTTCTTTTGTTGACTTTCTAGAGATTTTGTGCGACTTAAAATCCTTCCATTGTATTTGTTATATACTAAATAGTCTAATGGAATTTTGTAAACCTCCATGGATTGCAGACCATCCTCCCAGGGAATTTCTAGTTTTCCGAAAGGGTTCTCTTTGTCCCTTTTTACAATCTCTTGTATTTTATCTGTTCTGGATTGTTTATTCATCACTATCGTTGTTGGTTATAGAGCAGATTTTGTTGATCGCGTAAAGTGCCAATACTTGCTTCTTTGGAATGTTGTTCTTGTAGCTAAAAAAAGCGTCCCTATTCTGTTCAAAATTGGGTGATTTGAATTTGAAGCTGTCAATTAGAGATGCTACCTGCTCAATTAATTCCGTAGGTTCAGAATACGGTGGATGTGAGCGTTGTTCCTCATACATTGTTTGTAAAAAATGAGCATCCGCAATTTTTTCAGAAAATCCATTATTGATTATTCTAATAAACTCATTTCCGTTTTCAAATTCTTTTATTGTTTTTTCTAGTTGACGGAAGTAATTGTCAGGGTAGTTCTCCGAAGGATAACCTTCACCGTTTCCATACTGAACTGAAGTTATCCATTTTCCGTCATTTCCACCATTGGTAATATCATAATTAGAGATGGTAACCGTAATATTCCCGTATTTAAATGGATGTCTTCTGAATCTCGATCCCTTATTTTTTCTTGGTGGGGAGTTAAACTCTTTTTCTTCAAAGCAATTAAGGTTTCTAACTCCTTTAGTGTTAACCTTGTTTGTAACAATTCTAGCTTGAAGCTTTTTTAATTTCAAATCGGCACGAACTGTCGATGCTAAAGATCTGCTGACAGAAGGACAAACAGCATTACCGACTAGTCTACATTTGGAAGATTCGCTACCACCAACAAACTGATATGTAATTGGGAACCCCATTAAACAAGCCATTTCTCTTACGGTTGGTACTCGGTATTCACCATCTCCTGTTCTTTTATATTCAGATCTATAGATAATAGCTTCTCGCGATGTCCCGATGTTTGTAGCTGTTACAGTTCTACTTGGATTGTTCTCATTCTCAGGAAACGACATTCTTCCCATGTATGGGTGATTTCGTTTCATGAATTCGGAGTTTTTCCATTGACATTTGTACAACCCCGAATCATAAAAATGATCCGTCAACTTATTTACTGATAATGATATTTCAGGGTATAATGGATCCTTAATTTTTCGAGAACTCTTAGAGCACGTTGGTTTGGGTAATTTGCCTTTTACACTTTTTAGAGTCCTAGCTTTAGGAAGATTAGAATCTTCTTTCGGAAGAGAATGTGTCTTTTCTGGAACAATTAATCGTCCATGTGAAATTAGTTCACCTGTAATAGCTCTTTTTCTCATTTGAGCGGATCCATAATGAGCAGAATTTATTACTACACTATTACCTTCGATTGATACAACTATTTTACTTGGACTATAACCGTGTTCTTTTGCCCATTGATTTAACCCTAAGTCCTTGAAATTATAATGACGCGCAAGGTAATTGGTCGAATTCGTAACGTTCTCCATAAACCAGGCTTTGAGTTTTGAATCTGGTTTAAATTTTTTGACCACCACGATTCGAAGGAAAACTTCTGTTAATCGAACCCCAAGCGATTTGTCAGCTTTACCAGATTTGTTGGAATTAGAAAAGCTTACGCAAGGGGGGCTACCAATAATTACATCTGTGTCTGGTAGTTTCTCAATCTCCTCAATCGATTCTTCAAAATCTAGAATATTCTTGACCGGGCAATTAAGATCAAAATTATGATTGAACGTTTTAATTGCTGGTTCCCAATGATCTACCCCTTGTATTATATCAAATCCTTGCTGTCTGAAACCTTCGGAAAATCCTCCGGCTCCACAGAAAAAATCTATTACTGTTGGTTTCTTCAACTCCTATAAATTGTTGTTTATGTTAAAGTTAAATATCCAATCAATGCGATTAAGGGATACCTATAATTTCTTTTAACAGAGTTTTCAAAGATAATGGTAGACGAAATTATATTCAATAGGCATTTGTACCCATTCTTAGCGCATAAATGCCTGAAAAAAGTCTGTAAGGAATGAATCTTGATGAAACTAATTGAAAACTAGACTCAATATTAGCACCCAACAACAAAAAAGCCCCCATAAAATGGAGGCTTTTCGTGATCCCTCTGGGGCTCGAACCCAGGGCCCACGCCTTAAAAGGGCGTTGCTCTACCAACTGAGCTAAGAGATCATTCGCTTAACGCGAGTGCAAATATAGGCACTTCAATCGTTAATGCAATTGAAAAAACACTTTTTTTTTGAATTCCTTGTAGCGTATTTTGCGCAACACTGAATTTCAGGAATTTAAACTTTTTGTACTTGAGGAAAATTTCTTCTTTGATTAATTCCGTACCTTGTATGTAATGAAACGCGTGATTCTCGTCGGATTTATGGGGTGTGGCAAATCAACACTCGGGAAAAAATTGGCAAACAAACTCAATGTTCCCTTTGTCGATTCCGATAAAGAAATCGAAAATCACTTTCAGAAAACCATCGGGGAATTGTTCGCTGAACATGGCGAATCGCATTTTCGGGAAATTGAACGTGAATACATTGAAGCTTTGGACCTCAGAGAAGAATTCGTTCTGGCGACTGGGGGAGGAATGCCCTGTTTTGGAGACAACATGGAGCAACTCAATAGAGTAGGGACCACGTTTTATTTGGAGCGCTCTCCAAAAGAACTCGCACATCGATTGTCTAATGCAAAAGCGCAACGCCTTCTTATCTCGGGGATGGAAAAGGACGAACTACTCGAATTTATTGAGAACAAACTTCAGGAACGCGAGGAATATTACAAGAAATCAAAAGTGATCTTAGCACGCAACGAACAAACACCAGACGGCATCAAGTCATTTCTGGAACATCTTCTTCTGTAGGAACTCCAAAGAAATTTGAACCAGTATTTCCACCACTGCTAGTTCGCATCATAAACGCGGAAATCGATAAGCTTACCAACGAAATCAGCAATAGAATTTTATCGAACAAGGTAATGTCTTCAATAAAGTAGGTGAAGCCAAGGTACACGCTGTTTATCCCGATGTAAGTTAATAGCGGAATCAGCGTGAAATACACGAAGATGCGTTTCTTTCGATACAGAAAAATCAATCCAACGAAGAACACGACCCAACAAACAATGGCAATCATACTCACCATTTCCATGCGTCCCAGGAAAACACCGTCTTCGAACCCTAGTTCGGTACCGCGATCATTAATAATAGAGGTTACCGCAATGCCCTTTTGTTCCCAAATCCAATCACGTGAATTGACAGCAAAATAGCTGAATCCAGACCAAATAAGGAACAACAACCAAATGATGAGGTTGGTGATAAATGTAAGGCTGGTATAGATGTCCGGACGTTTTTTGCCGAAAATCCAGTTACGAAGGATAATCACGAAAGGAATCGGACTCTCCAGCTTTCGCATTTTTTCGCGCTTTTTGCGCTCTTTCTCTTCTTTTTCTGCGTCGGTAATCATGCGTCCACCAAAACTACGAGATATTTCGAAATCTTCCAGAATTCTGCTACATCAGTTATGGTAATCATTGTACCAGTAGCGCTTTCTGTCAGTTTGTAAGACTTTGTCGGGTGATCCGTTAGCAATCGAATGTTCTCACCTCGAATATTGATTTGATTCTTTTTCGTTGCATCCGTTTTCGTGAAGTAATCCGTATTGAAGTCTTTTCGCAATTCCAATCGTCTACCAATACCGATGAAACCGTTCTTTTTCGAAACAATCTTATTCTCAAGTAACTCGTCTGATGTTCCGTAAGCATAGAAAACAGTATTCAATTCATCACGCAATTGATCCACAACAACCGCTTGCTCCTGATACGCATCGAAGAGCACTGAATACTGATGATCCAATCGATCTAACTCCTCCTGGAGCATCGCAATTTGTTCATCTTTCCATTGAATGTCCATCATAAGTGACTCCACCATGATCTCCAATTCTTCGATCTGCAATTGGCTTTTATCCAATTCTGCATTCAATAGTTTCACCAATCGAGCATTGTCCTCTCTTAAGAAGTTAATGCGACGAATTTCTTCCAAAATCCACTGTTTGTCTTCTGCCTGAAGTTCCGGATTTTCCGACAATTCACGAATTTCATCACGTCGAATACCAATGGCTTCCAGATTCGCTTTGATCTCGTTGAAAAAGGCCAATGACTCATTAATCACGGAATCTTTCATGGAGTTTTCCAGTTCCAATTGTGCGATTCGGTTTTCCATTTCTTTGTCCTCAGGAGCAGAACCACCGCCTTCTTCCGGCTTTTGCTGACAAGAGAATAGAACTATTCCTATTACTACTGGTAGGATAAATTTTTGCATTCGTGCTGTATTTCAGGACGTAACATTCAACAGAGAATTGGGCAGAATAGAACGTCAATTTTACATTCCGAAATTACGAATTTTCAAAGGATATGACGCCGAAGGAAAGAGGAATCGTAGACCTTCTATGATTATTTGATGTTTGTTTGATGATTTCCGTTACTAGGTATGCATAGTAAATGGCATGGTTGTTGAAAATCTATTCCTGAAAACATGTCATGTGTGAAGAGCTTAAAAATGAAACCAGAAACACCTTGAAAGTCAACAGACCATGTTCGACTAGCAAGAATTAAAACCAGAAAGCCGCCGTTCAATTGTGGACAGGCGGTTTTTTCTTACATCAATTTGTCGATGCGGAGGAAGTTGTTCCAGTATTGTTCTTTGGTGGTATCGGATACATGAATTTGACCGTATCGATACTGGTAAATTTGAATCTGACACATAAGAATCAACAAAACAGTTGCTATTCGTAAGGTCCAGCCCGACCAGTTTTTTCTCCATTGATGCAATCCAATTCCAAGTAACAGCAAGAAGAAAGGCAGGAAATCGACATAAACTCTCGATGAGAAACTTCCACCGTAATACCACATCCACCAGGATGATAAAATGTAGGTGAGGACGAAAAAGAAGATCAACCAGCTGACCACGGGAAAACGATCTCTGCGCTTCCACAAGACAATCAGTCCAATGAAAGCCAATAAGTACATTGGTGTATACAGGAACAACCCTTTTCGATAACTAAACAGCATGTCAAAAATGTGCGGATTAGCAAAATCGAATCCTTCTTCCCGGTACGAATAAACAATCCAATGATCTGTGGCCAATTTGTAATATCCTAATTGCAGAAGCAAAACAAGGACGAAGATCCCAATCGCGATAGCACCGAACCACTTTTTCTGAACAATACCAACAATGGATTGAAGGAATGCTTTCCAACTTCCAGCGATGAAAGGAAGAGCCAGCAAAACGAGGGCATTTATCGGTCGAATAATGATGATGATGCCGAATATGAAAGCGAGAATAAGTAAATCCTTCATTCCCTTCTCATGAACCCAACGATGATAAAAATAGACCAACATAGAGATAAACGCGAACGAATACACATGAGAGGTCCCAGCCTCAACAACAACATAATAGAACAAATTCGTCCCAAAGATTCCCGCGACAATTACCCATGAAATGCTCCGTTCATCAATGCCGTACCGTCGAAGCGTTTTCTGAACAAACAATGCGCCCAGAAAGAGATAAAACAGTGCAGAGACGCAAAGCATGAGCATATAGGGCTTGCTGTATCCATCGGCATCCCAGGAACTATTTTTTGCAATGAGATGTCCGATCAGAAAGAAAGGCGTTTCAGCCACAGCCGTTCCGATATAGTACTTGTTAATGATTTTTCCTTCACCCAGCGAACGGTAATCCGCAAAGGTATTGGGGTTGTAATACTTTTCCTTTTCAATTGAATCAAAGAACCCGAAATTGGGATCATCATAGATGAACATTGCGGGTAGGTACGAGTAATATCCCTTACTATCAGAAGCAATTACAGTGCGCCAATCCTCGCCGTTCCATTTCATGTTGATTGAAACGAAAGTCATCACGACCATACATATCGTCAGGGTCCAACTCGAGGATTTCAAGTGCAATTTCACGTGTCGACTAAAGTACTATAAGTTCTGGAAAACCAATGAAAGTCTGCAAATTCAAACAACTCAAATCTTTACGTTATAACTCATAACTTACACTTCGAGAGCCTCAGTGTCCGTTATTCCTGATTCAATATTCATTCTTTAATACTCACATTTCGACTCCTTTCGACAAGCTCAAGGCATCGCCGCTCAATGTGCACTTTTCCTGATTCAACATTCCTGATTCAATATTCACACTTCGAAAATTCGGCACTTCGACAGGCTCAGCGACCTTCAGTATTCAGAACAAACCTTCAATGTCCGTTATTCCCTATTCAACATTCAACATTCATTATTCAACATTCATAATTCAGAATTCATAATTCCCAACCGTTGTTCACATCTTCCACCCCGAGAACTCAGGTTATTTATATCTTAGTGTCCAAATCGATAAAAACATGTTGAAATACCTATTCTCTCTGGCATTCATCGCCACTATTTTTATTACTTCAGCTCAGGATATCTCGTACACAGTAAGTATGGAACGTCCTCAAAACCACTATTTTCAAGTGGAAATGGATCTTTCTGGATTCAAACAAAAGGAGTTGAACGTGAAAATGCCAATCTGGGCACCAGGATCTTATTTGGCAAGAGAGTTTGCGAAAAATGTGAATTTGGTAAAGGCTTTTGATGAGAAAGGAAATACGTTGACTGTTAAAAAGACCAGCAAGAACACCTGGAACATCAAGAAAGGGAAAACGAAAAACGTTAAGATCAAATACGAAGTTTATGCATTTGAATTATCCGTTCGTACCAGCTTTTTGGATATGACGCATGGATTTATCTCAGGATCGGGTGTATTCATGTATGTTGATGGTCATAAATACAGATCAGGAGAGGTGAACATCGTTCCTCACAGTAGTTTCCAACGCGTAACAACTGCACTCAAGCCGGCTGGAGATGGTGTTACAGTAGATGGGAAACGCACGTATACTTTCGAAGATTACGATCAATTGGCAGATTGTCCGATTGAAGTTGGAAATCAACTGGAATTTGATTTTGACGCGGCAGGTGTAAAGCACCACGTGGCAATTTATGGAACGGGAAACCACAATCCTGAAGCTTTGAAAAAGGACATGGCGAATGTTGTGGAGGCTGCAACAGGAGTTTTCGGTCAGAATCCAAACGAAGAATACACGTTCATAATTCACAATGTTGTTGATGCGCAAGGTGGATTGGAACATAAAAACTCAACGGTATTAAGCGTGAATCGATGGACATACACCGGAGAAGATTATGTGGATTTCCTCGATTTGGTTGCACATGAATACTTCCATCTTTGGAATGTAAAACGGATTCGCCCGGTAGAATTGGGGCCTTTCGATTATGATTCGGAGAACTACACGTCACTGCTTTGGGTGATGGAAGGATTTACATCGTACTACGAGAAAATGATTCTGATGAGAGCAGGATATTATTCTCAGGAGAAATTTCTGAAGAAGATGTTCAGCAGTTTGAATTACGTTGAAGGTTCAACCGGAGCCCGTGTTCAGCCAGTTGCTCACGCGAGTTTCGATGCATGGATCAAGGCGTATCGTCCGAATGAAAATAGTCGAAATACGACAGCTTCGTATTACTCACGAGGTTCGGTGGTTGCAATGATGATCGACGCGATGATTATCAAAGAAAGTGACGGAACGCAATGTCTGGATCATTTCATGCAGCACATTTACGCTAAATACTATGAAGGAAAAGACCGTGGATTTAGCGAGTCTGAGTTCAAAATGGAATTGGAAGAATTCATCGGAAAAGATCTAACGGAATTTTACGCGAAATATATCGATGGAACGGAAATTCCTGATTACAATTCCTTCCTGGAGCCATTGGGAGTTGCCGTAACATATGTTGGTGAGAAGAAACCAAGTTCCGGTTTATCGACATCTGGAGGAAGTAACGTATATGTGCGATCCATTCGATCTGGTTCAGCTGCAGAAGATGCTGGATTAAGCGTGAACGATGAAATTATTGCTGTAAACAACTATCGCGTGAACAAATCTATGCTGGATTCTTTCCTGAAAAGCATGGAAGAAGGGGATCAGGCGGATATTTTGTTTTCTCGTGATGAAGAATTGCATTCAACGACATTTACCATGACGGGATATGAACAACCGCGATTCGAATTCAAGAAATCGGTAGAAGATCCGAATGCGAAAAAATTGTACGATTACTGGCTCAGAAAGAAATGAAAAAAGCATTAGTTCTATTGGGAGTAGGATTTATAATCGGTTGTACTCCGGCGAAAATCATCAAGTTAGAGTGTCCACCGGATGCTAAATATTCCTCGTCTCAAATTGAGCCATCCATTGCTATCAATCCGAACAATCCGGATCAGATTATTGCCGGTTCGGTGTTGAACGATTTCTACTATACAAATGATGGCGGAAAGTCCTGGTCGAGTGAATCTATGCGCAGTAAGTACGGTGTTTGGGGAGATCCTGTATTGATGTTTGATAATACGAATACTGCCTACTATTTCCACTTGGCGAGTTATAAAAAGACGTCACATCTCGATCGCATCGTATGTCAAAAAGCAACCATCAACGAGGAAGGAGAGTTGACTGCTGATATGTTTGATGAAGGAACTTTTACAGAGCCGAACGGAACTAAGGTTCAGGACAAGCATTGGACGGTATTGAATGAGAAAACGAACGAGATTTACATGACATGGACGCAATTCGATGCTTATAACTCAAAGGAAGAAGCGGACAGTTCTATCATCGTATTTTCAAAATCTTCAGATCAGGGAGCAACATGGAGTACTCCAAAGCGAATTTCGTTCTACGCGGGAGATTGTTTGGATGATGATAACACAGTTGAAGGTGCGGTTCCAGCAGTAGGACCGAATGGAGAAATCTACGTCACATGGACAGGACCGAAAGGATTGGTTTTCCAGAAATCGTTGGATGGCGGAGAAACATGGATGCCTAAGGAATATGTTATTTCGAAACAATACGGTGGCTGGGCGTTGGATATCCCGGGAATATACCGTGCGAATGGCTTACCGATTTTGAAGTGTGATTTAAGCCAGGGACCAGATCGAGGAGCCTTGTATTTGAATTGGTGCGATCAGCGCAATGGAGAAAACAATACGGATGTCTGGCTGATGAAATCGACCGATGGAGGAGAATCCTGGAGTCAACCGATTCAAGTGAATCAGGACGATTCAAAGAGACACCAATTCTTCACATGGATGACATTGGATCAATCAACGGGAAATTTGTATTTCGTTTATTACGATCGTCGCAATACGTATGAGAACGATACGGAAACCTACATTTCATATTCATTGGACGGAGGAGCGACGTTTACAGACGTAAGAATATCGAAGAATCCTTTTACTCCCGATCCTGATTTGTTCTTTGGTGATTATCTCAACATAGATGCAGTGGATGGACATATTGTTGCTATCTGGCCGGAATTACACAAAGGTGAGATTGAATTATACGTAGCGAAAACGAATAGCGATCGACTTGTTGGAAGACGTTATGAGTGATTTGTTTTAATGGGGAAGGTTGAAGGTTGAAGGGAGAAGGTTGAAAGTAGAAAGTGGAAAGTAGAAGGTTGAAAGTTTAACTCCACTTCCTACAACCTTACACCTTTAACATATAACTTTCTACTTATCACCAATCACCAATCACCAATCACCAATCACCAATCACCAATCACTAATCACTAATCGTCTATCTCTCCAACTCATAGAAATAAAACACGCGTTCACCATGAATCCACGCTTCTTCTTTGGCTCGTAATTCTGAACCAGAAATGCGCATGTCTTCCCAAAGGAACGTTCTCCAGATATCAGGGTTTTGTGGATCGAATGCATAAATGGACAGGAAAGTATTCCATTCGGTATCCCCATCAGAGTCCGTAGACCAATCCTCGTACATTTGCCAATCACCAGATAGCGTAAGGTCTTCGTCCGGGATATAAAGTTCAAGTGTTCGGTCGGCATTAAAGGAAATTTCCCAATTGCGATAACTGCCAGAAACATCATTTCGACACCATTTTCCATCGCCACGCACATTGTTCTTAACCTGTGTTATGGTCCATTTACCAACCAATCTGACTTCAGCCTCATTAATGGACAATGAATCTACATCGCGCTTACACGAAGTAGCAACCAGAACAAGCAATCCAACGAAAAGAAAACGGTACATCTGTTTCATAGCGAGTAATTTTGCTCTTCAAGAAACAAAAACCATTCCGAAAATTTTAATTGTTAGTTCGATTCTAGCTTGCCCCTTTGGAGGGATCTTCCAAGAGAATGGCACTAAGTTGTTGTTTTTTGGACAACCGCAAAGAACGCGAGGAGCGCAAAGCCGTATGTTTGATTGAATTAATCGAAGTACACCAAGTTATGACTCCGTCAAAATCACCCCGTCTGCTAAATAAACACTTAAAAATTACGAGGAACGGCACATTGAGCGGCGATGCCTTGAGCTTGTCGAAAGGAGTCGAAATGTGCGTTTTGCCAATATCTGGTAAGTTACCCCTTTGAAGGAATCTTCCTGGAGAATGGCACTAAGTTGTTGTTTTTGGACAACCGCAAAGAACGCGAGGAGCGCAAAGCTGTATGTATGATTGAATTAATCTAAGTGCACCAAGTTATGACTCCGTCAAAATCACCCCGTCAGCTAAATAAACACTCATAAATTACGAGGAACGGCACATTGAGCGGCGATGCCTTGAGCTTGTCGAAAGGAGTCGAAATGCAATGTACCAGGTTCATTATTCACATATCGGGAGATCGAAAGCAGTGCACTTCGACAAGCTCAGCGTACTACTTTCTCTTGCTCAATGTGCGTTTTGCCATTAAATAGGAAATTATCCTTTTGAAAATCGACTACTCAATTGGTCCGTTCTGAAACTGCGTTCCTTTGTTTCGAATATTTGGGAAGAAATATTTCAAGTCCAGGGATAAGTAAGAACCGTCCATTTCACCGAAAGTCCTGCGGGAAGTTCCTTCCCATTCGTACGAAGCAATCAAGTCAAACAGAGGGGCAAACGGCACTCGTGCTGATCCGCCAATATAGAAGAAACCTTTTTTCTCTGTTCGGTATTCAAATCCAAAATTAGCCATGGCATCCGCACCAAATTTACGTCGGATAAGTCCTGTATAAATAAAACGATGCGGTCCTGTGGGTTGTTCAAAGGTTTGAACGTTGGTCGGTTTAAACGTTAATGCAAATCCCATGGAAGCATTGGCATACCATCTCTCAGATAATCGAATGTAGAACAGTGCATTCAGTGGGATGTCATATTCAATGAAACCCAATTCTGAACTTCCAAAAACATTCGAATCAGGAACGCTGAAATTAATATCGTAATACCGCTGATTGAAGTTGATCCCGGTCTCGATGGAAATCAAATCCGTTAATCCTGCACGAACCGTTGCTCCGAAGGAATATCCAACTCGTTGACTTATGGTAGAATAAAAACCATCTTCTTCAAGCTCCAATGTATTTGTTCCAATGAACTGAGTAGGGAAAAGCGTGCGAACATGCAAACCAAAATAGGAGGGAGGTCCCATCTTCTTTACTTGAGCAAATCCTGGTAATGCCCAGGCGCACAAAACGATCACAAGCAGTTTTTTCATGTCCATTCTAACGTAAAGAAGCGAAATTTATTCCGATTTATTTTGCTCATTGATTAAACGTCCATCGTCATCATATAAAGAGAGCTTTTCTTGTTGTTTACAGTATCCAACTACCGCCAAAGTAAGTGCTGTCATGCCGAACAAAACTATAAACCAGCGAATTCCGGCAATGGGAATCAGGGGTTTTTTATGTTTGCCCTCTACTTTCAAATTCAGGCGTTCGGCCCTTTTGAAATCAGTTTTGTGCAAGCCAAACAAATAGTATGTTCGTTGTTTATGCGGTTCTGAACTTCTTTCGAACCAAATGTTTTCCGCTTTTAAGTATTCCTCGAAAGTGTTGGCACGATCGACATCAGGAAAGCGAAATACGACGTAATCAGGATTGGATGGGTGCTTGGTATAGTTCACCAATCCTAAATCGAGTGGGTGATCTATTGGGTTATCCATTCTGTTGTGTATTCCAATGGTTTTCTGTGTGCTTTCGGCCATTCAATCGAAGGGTATCCAATGTAGAACAAGCCCAGGCATTTATCTTTCTCTCCCAATCCAAGAAAATCGTTCATTTCTTTGGTGTAGATTAACTTCGGTGTGGACCAGAATCCACCAAGTCCGTAGGATGTACATGAAAGGTGCATGTTCTGAATTGCGCATGCTACCGCTTCGATTTCTTCAATTTCCAGGATTTTTTCCTCAGGCTGTCGCGCCATCGAAACCGCTATAATTACGGAGCTTCGCATCGGTCGAGAGACCAACTTTGCCAGTTTCGCATCATTCTGCAATTCCTTTGGTGTCAATTCCAGGTAGGTTTTCCCCAGGAAATCGCTCAATTGCTGTCTGCCATCATCCATGAATACTTTGAATCGCCATGGTTGCGTATTTCCGTGCGTTGGAGCCCATTGTCCATTATTCAGAATAACTTCTACCTGCTCACGATGTACCTTCCGCTCTGTAAACTGTTCCGGATAGATGGTTCTACGGGTTCGGAACAATTCATTTATTTCTGATAAATTGAATCGCATGTCCTTTATTTCCTGCAAAAATAATACAAAATGCGGCCAAAGCTGCGGAATTCAGGAATCTCAGGACCGACCTAGTGATCCTGGTCCATTTGCTTTTTAAGGTAATAGAAAGTACGATCGATGGTATCGTACTCACCGTCTGGAGTAGGTTTCGGCGCCGGACTGGCAACAATACTTCCAGCTGCGTCAATCAGAACAAATTGTGCAAAATTAACAATCTGGTAGCGCTCAAGAATACTGTGGTCTTGTTCTACTTCGAATGAATCCCATGGCAACGATTGAAGAATTTCTTTGCTTGCTTCAGGAGAATCCTCGTAATTCGGATAAATCGTCAAAAACTGAACGTAGTCCTTGTAGCGAGCATGCATGTCCTTCATGATTTCAACCTCCCGCATGTTGCTTGCACTGCGTGGATCAAGGAATTGAATGTATAAATGCTTGCCTTTATAATCCGTCAATGTTTTCGGAGCAGATTCATTCTGATGAATAACAAAGTTCGGAGCCTTTCCTCCAGGAACCAAATCCGTCAATCGATCCAAAACGTTTTTTGCGATGCTTTCATGTGCTTCAAACAAAGAGTTTTGAGACAGACTGTCCAGAATGGTTTCGATGTTTGTCTTGGGATATTCTTCGCTGTAATACACTTCCGCAAGCGATTGAATCATCACCAGTTCACGAATTTTAGGATTCGATAATGTGTATTCCTTGCCCAAAGCATTAAAAATCAAGGTTGGACTACTTTGAATTACACCGTTGTAGAACTTTTCATTGATGGACTTCTCCAGGCGTGGAACTATTTTTTGATAGAAAGCCGTAAGGTAATCCATGTAAAGATCATTCGTGTAACTCACCGGATACTTTTCCAGGTAAAAATCGTATTTCTCATACCTGCTGCGTTCCGCAAGCGAGTTGATATTGTCCAACCCGGCAATAGAGTAACGAATATAGGTTTTCAGGAAAAAGCTATTCTCACTCGTATCTGGGAGATAATAATTGTGCACATTCGTTTTGAAGGTGTCCAGATATGCAGCAAACTCTGCACTTTCTTTGTCATTTCTTAAATGATAGGTACCACCAACGAAGTAATCGTACCAGCGTTGAAAACGAAGTATTTTGTAATTGATGTCAAGACTATCCAGACCGAAGAACGTCATTTCGACAGAATTTCCCGAAGGTAATTTGGGTTCGTATTTGTTGCGTTCTGGAAATAATACGCTGTAATTTTTTTTCGGCTCGATGTACATGTACGATCGGTTGTTGTTACATCGCACCATGATCTTTTCAATCTCCTCAGAGAAAAAACTCATTTCAAATGTGCTGTCTTCTGCTACGGTTGCACTTGCAATTTCGGTGAGCTGATCACTCAAGTAATCCTTGATTCGAAATACTTTGATTTCCTGACCGATATATTCCGGAGCATATCCTGTGAGAGCCACTTTTTGTGCAGACACTGAAAATCCGCCAAGTACAAGAAAAAGGAGAATGAAATATCTCATACGCGTTTGTTTGATATCTAGTATAGCACGAATTGTACCACTAATTATGAAACGAGCAATTCTGGGTTGGTTACAAAGGCTTCAATTGGTCCGCCGTTCTTATGGATTTCACGAATAATTGAGGCATTTATTGCCGAATACTCCTGATCTGTAAGAAAAAATACGGTTTCAATTCCGGATATGGACTTGTTCATATGTGCGATAGACTTTTCGTATTGGAAGTCCTTGGAATCGCGTAATCCCCTGATAATGTGTGAAGCATTAAGGTCTTTGGCAAAGTCAACGGTTAACTTCTGAAATTGCTCTACGCGTACCTTATCAACTCCATTGAAAAGAGCATTGATATGTTTCAATCGACGTTCCAGATCAAATAGATATGTTTTACTACTGTTGACACCAACTCCAATCACTACTTCATCGAAAAGAGGAAGACTTTTGTGAACAACAATCTCGTGTCCTTTGGTGAAAGGGTCGAACGAACCAGGGAACAATCCAATTTTCTTCATGCCTCGGAATTTTGGAAAAAGCTGAAATGCACATTTCCGTATTTACGTGAAAATAGAAAATGTGGAAGACTTTCCAACGAAGTTTCTTTACCATGTTCGATTACCAACAAGCCGTTTGGAGTTAATAACCCTCGCTCAAATACCTTTTCAGCAATAGATTGATGATGCTCATAAACATAAGGAGGATCCGCGAAAATGATATCGAATCGTTCTGCACTTTGATCGAGAAACTTCAGAATATCTGATTTGATCACACGAATTTCAGATTCACAATCCAATTCATGCGCCATCTTTTTGATGTACTTATAACAATGGTAGTTTTTATCTACAGCAACAACGGTTCCTGCCTCACGTGATAAAAATTCGACGGAGATATTTCCAGTTCCGGCGCACAGGTCCAGAATATGTAAATCTTCCAGAAGCATTTGATTCTCCAATACGTTGAACAAACCTTCTTTCGCAAAATCCGTGGTGGGGCGAGAAGGAAAACGTTTTGGAACATTGTACCTGCGGGTTTTGAATCTACCTCTGATTATACGCAAAGCAGCTGAGAATTGGTGAGGTATGCCTTGGTGAACTCGGCGTTCATTTTATTCAAATGCTGAATTTTCTGTAGTCCTTCAATGGCTTCATCGGCGATTTTTCCATCAACGGAACCGTTAGAACCAATTTCTATCAACCCTTTCTCTCCGAGCATTTCCTTTTGTTGCAATACAAAGTTGAGGTGGTAGATGATATCTTCTGCTGTTTGATATTCAAACGAAGAGTAAAATTCCAGCTTGTTGTGCTTAACTAATGTTATTCGGAAGTATTCCTTGTTCAATACGATGGTAGCCTTAGTATAGAAGGCGTCGGCGTGCAACGCTTTACGAATTTGATGCGTACCTGCGTGTTGCATGATAATCTGAGGGTACTTGATCACCAGCAAGGATTTTACCCAATGCGGAATCGCATAAACATTCACCACACTGAGTTCAAAAATGCGGTTATGATCTACATTTGATGCATCAACGGAGCTACCGAAGCAAAGCTTAAAAATATCTTTCGGAGTAGTTTCAGAAAATACAGCTGCAGGAACCAGTGAGGATTGTGCGTGAGACCATGCCAATGTTACATTTTCGAAATCACCCGATAATTGGGAATGATCGTCAATGAGTTTACGAACCGCTTCTTTGCGATCCTGATCCGTTTTACCCTGATAGGATGTTGCATGATGGAATAAGCGTACCTCTCCGGAAAGGATGGTAAATTCCACATGTGACTCGGATAAATTTATTCCGAGATGCTTACCGCTCATAGAATTAGTCTTCTTGCTCCCAGCTACCTTCCAGATCGAAGGTCGTAAGGCTTCCAAAGAATACTTTGATTTTCTTCTTTGATCCTTCCAATTTTGCAAAAGGAAGTACTCCTTCTACCAAAATTGCTGGTCCTTTTTCCTCACCAATAGTGATAGAATCTCTTGTTTGCAAAGACCATTTCTCTTTCCCGTTTGTGAACGGAATGATTGGAAGTGAGTCTGCACAGAACGGATAGATTTCTAGTTTCTGGCGATTTCTGATGTAAGAAGGGTTTTTGAACTTAGTCTCCATGATGCTCACCTGAATCGTGTCACGAACGAAATTTGCGAACAATTCCTGATAACGTGGACCTTCTTTCCACTGGGATAAACGGTAGGCCTCATCTTCCGTCATATTGTTATCAATCGGACGATCATCATCATATAAATATTTACGCTCTTCCGTAGTAATTTTTTTAGCTGGAACGGTTCCTTTAGAAATAAAGTAAGGCATTGTACCGTTTTCAGCGAAGTCGATAAGGTCTTCCCAATTATCGATGTATACACCGTTTTTTTCCTTGTATACTTTCTGAAGGAAGCGAATGTCAATCATGTTTTGCTTCGCAATCTCCAAACTTTTATCACGATTGTTTTGGTAGTTCAAAGAACCTTTAACTGAATCAAAAGAGAACCAGAAAAGAACCAGGGCGATAATTCCGAAAACACCTCCTACAATCATTACTGTAACAGGGCGAAGTTTACCAAGGCTGAACAAAGCACTCAATACTCCCGCCATAAGAATCATAGCAGCGGCAAGTAAAAAACTTGTACCCTGACCTTCCATTAGTCCAAAGATTAGCACGAATAGCCCAATCACGGTAAACAAAAACGGTACGGAATACTTTCTTACTATAAGTCCAATATTGTTCATACGTCTCTTTCTAAAATTCAATTTATACGCTAACAAAACTACAATTTTTTGGATTCTATGAAAGACCAGTGAATATATTTTTTCAACCGTTTAATCAATGAAAACTTTTTGCCCTGATTTAAAGCAATCTTTCAATTCTTGATACCTTTAGTAGATCACCTATTTTAATGGATAAATCTCCTTTTCAAAAGTTACTGGTCGAGAAGTTTGGATATACGCCTACTGATCATCAATCTGAGCTATTTCTTGCACTGGAAACCTTTGTTCGCTACCGTGAGCGAAAAAGCCTGTTCGTTCTTACTGGTTATGCGGGAACAGGAAAGACTTCGGTATTGGGGGCTTTTGTGAAAGCTTTGAAGAGTTTGAAAGTTCCGGTGAAACTGCTTGCACCTACCGGGCGTGCTGCAAAAGTTTTTGGTGGGAAATCCAGTGCTGATGCCTTTACCATACACAAACAAATCTATCGAAGAAAGTCGAAAACTGACTTCGGTTCACCTTTGAGTTTACAGCCTAACTTGTCCAAGCATACCGTATTTATTGTTGATGAAGCATCTATGATTGGTGATTATTCCCTTCAAAATGACGGATCTATTAATGCACGGAACTTACTGGAAGATTTGTTTGAATATGTTTATTCTGGTGAGGGTTGCAAGTTGATTTTAATGGGGGATGAAGGTCAGTTACCTCCGGTTGGGAGCGATCATTCACCGGCTTTGAGTTTGAAATATCTGGAATATCACTTTTCCGAATTGCAGATTTTTAATTTTCGACTCACGGAAGTTTTGCGTCAGGCAGAAGATTCTGAGGTGTTAAAGAATGCTACACTATTAAGAAATACCGAATGGATCGATTATCCAAAGTTTGATTTGGTTCCCGGAGGCGATTTGATTCGGATCAATGGAATGGAATTACAGGATGCCCTCGACAGTGCCATTCATGCGGATGGGGCAGAGGAATGCATTGTGATAACGCGATCTAATAAGCGAGCGAATAACTACAATCTTCAAATTCGAGGAAGAATTTTGTGGTACGAGGAGCAACTAAGCGGTGGCGATTACCTTATGGTAGTAAAGAACAACTACTACTGGATGGGAGAGGATTCCCGGATGGGATTTATCGCAAACGGTGAAATCTTTCGAATTCGCAGGATTTTGGGATACGAAGAATTGTACGGCTTCAATTTCGTTCGGGTGATGGCCAATTTTGTGGATTACGAGCAAGAAGGAGATGTAGAACTAATTCTTCATACGGAAACATTGTTAACAGAAGGACCATCATTGCCGCGTGATCGAATGAAAGAGCTTTTCTACGCAGTAGAGCAGGATTATGTCCACATCAAAGTCAAGAAAGATCGGTACGAAGCCATTCTGAAAGATCCATATTTCAACGCGCTACAGGTAAAATATGCATATGCGGTTACATGCCATAAATCACAAGGTGGACAGTGGAAACATGTTTTTATCGATCAGGGATTTCTAAACGAAGATATTCTCGGTCCAGATTACTACCGATGGCTTTATACAGCTTTAACCCGAACTACCGATAAAGCGTATCTGGTGAATTTCAATGATGCTTTTTTTGAGTGATCTACTGAAATTCAGACAGTTTAAATGAAGTAGGTCCAACACTGATGCGCGTTTTGCCCCAGGCTTTGTTGAAACGATCAATTACTTTCGTTGCATCTTCACGTGACAAATATTTACCAGCCAGTACATTGATTTCTTTCTGAAGTGCATTCATGATACTCGCCGTGCGGTAGGCCGACAATACATCGTTTTTCGAAAGCTTATACTTGTTCATGGCAGCCTGGATCGTTTCATTGGAAACAGAAATGTTCGATTTTACGGGATCTGTAAATGAATTCACTTCCAATACAATATCACGATCAATTCGAACCAAAACTTCCGATTTACGAAGACGCAAGAATGTGGAATCCATTTTGCTTACTGATGGAGTTCCAGGGTAACGGTCCAATGTTTCTGGTTTGTAATTCTTCACCGTTTTGGCCCCGTTCCATTTACCAACTCCCTGACCTCGAGAGATGATGGAGAAATCCATTTTCTTATCCAGCAAGCTTTCAAAGAACACGTGCAGCGCAACAGAATCTTCCGGCTGGAACAAATTCTGAGGTAGATCCCATTTATCAGAATCAAAAACATCGTTTAACTCCAGGTTAATGCGTGCGTCGTAATCGGGCTCAGCATCCATCACGCTGGCATGTAACATGACTTCGTCCGCATTTTTAGATAGGCTCGATTCAGGAATGGCAATCAATCGCACTTCGAAATCTTCTGAGAGTTTCTTTGGTGGAAATTGAAATTCTTGCGTGAAGAAATCGAATGTACTGGAATCTTCGAACGTGTAAAGACCATCTTTTTCGGTATAAGACATCCAGTTTTGCCCTAGTAAAGCCTTGTATTGATCTAGTTTTAATTCCAGAACTGCACGTCGGTCGATGGCTTCTTGTTTCTCAATTTCCAACTGTTTCAGTTTCGAGATATATCCGTCGTAAGCTCCTTGAAGTGCCACGATTTGTTCTTGTAATTTCTTTCGTTCAGATTTCTGAGAATTGGTTGTTGGTCTTCCGTTAAAGGTTCCGGAACTCGCTTTGATCGCTTTTCGTTTCGATCGTTTCACTTTACGCGAAGCCTTTTTGCTGGTGGTGATAGGAGTGTGTCCTAAATTGGAATACTCCATTTCCTTCTTTTGCAATTTGATCTCGGTACTGTTCTTCTTTTTGGTGTTGTAGTCAATCCAATAGTCGAAACCTCTACGTCCGGAAATTTTCTCTTCCAATTTAGCAATGTGGTTGAATTCCAGATCGTTAATAATGGCTTGAAAGGTAGTTCCTTCAGAGAAAGAAGAATCAGGGGAGAGGAAACGCGTTTCGACGGAACCAAAAAGCAAATACTGTCTTCCATTTTTTTCGATGACAACCGTAGTTTGCTTCTCTGAGTTATACCCCCAAACGTCAACGTGAAGATTGGTCAATCGATTATTCCCGGCTGTTTTAAAATCATGAACAGCATATCGTGCCGGTTCTATCTTTTCCGTTGTTTTGCGTTTTGCCTGGATCGTTTCGATCATCAAGTCGTAAGGGAATAGTCCCACGGCTTTTGGCAATCCACGATTCCACATTCCGCGTTCGTTCTTTTCGCGTTCTTCCAGCAATCCGGAAGTTCCGCTCCCATCTCCGGCAGCCATCAGTACATTATCAAATTCCTCAGCTTCTCCTCCGAGGTGCAGGTAAATTTTCTCTGACCGTCCCTTTACATACTGATTTACTGCATGATTCATTGCTTCAAGCAATTCCAGTTTTTCCTGCATGTTCAGAAAACGCATGGATTCTACCATTGCCACTTTGTCATCAAGAGATAGACTTGGATTCAGTACGTTGTAAATTTTTGGATGCGGACGTTGTTCTCCGTCTTTTGGTCGGTACGCCTGAGTAGGTAACTTTTCTTCCAACAGCGCTTCGAATGCATCAAATTCGTTCTGATATTGTTTCAGGTTGTTTGGAGTCTTTCGCTTTGCCAGCAATACTTTGTTCAATTCCCAAACCGCCATTTTGTTAGAGGCTTCAGCTAACAATCCTTTCGGAGATTTGCTGATTTCTTCTTTTCGAATGATCAGGTATTCAGGGTTGTTAATGATCAGGAGTTCTACCGAATCGTAATTGGTTTTTCCGTTTGGAAATGTGATTTCCGGTCCCTGGTAGTCGAAATAACGTCCGAGATTGTTATTCAGAATTGGACTTTTCTTAACTACATGAAATAAATAAGCACGCTCTTCCGGAGTCAATCCTTCATTCAATTGAGCGTTAGCAGAAAAGGACAGAAAAAGGACAATTAACAGGTAGAAATTTTTCATAGACGATAGGATGTACGAATATAACAAAGAAACGTACGGTTGGTAACAGGTTAAAACAAAAAAAGCCCCGACATCTCGACTACGCTCGATGACCGGGGCAGATATATAAATCGTCGGGAAGATTACTTCTTCACTACCGTTTTCGTTGTTGTTTTACCAGCGTTGTTGATTGTCAACAAGTACATTCCACTGTTTAGGTTTGAAACGTCAATTGTTTGTCCGTTCTCAATTCCGAAAGTGTTGATTACACGACCGCTAGCATCAAGCAATTGAGCTGTTGCGTCAGCATCGAATGTTCCGAATACAGTTACGATATCGTTTGCCGGGTTAGGGGCAACTGTGAAATCGAAAGTTTCCAATTCTTCAACGTTTACAAATGCTCCGTCTTCTTGTGACAATACCAATGAAGTTTCCGTGATTGGTGTACCTCCACCGCTTGGCAAAATAGAAATTGACAAGTGAATGAATACCGGCAAGTTAGAGTTTGCGTAATCGTAGTATTCGTACTGCTCTTTGATTACATCAACAGCTCCAACAAGTGGTAAAGTAGTAGATGCATTCTCTGTGCTGTGGTAACGAATCACGTTAGACAAAGTAACGCTGTTTGGAAGCATCAATGTTCCTTCTCCATCAACTTCAGCAGTAATTGTTCCAGTCAAAGATTCATTTACCGGAAGACCGTTAAATGTAAAGTCGATTGTTCCGTCGTAGTTATCATTCACTGTAGCACCTCCTTGAGCAAAAGGATACGTACAAAGAATAGAAGGGTCGTTTTCGTATGTTACGAGGATTTCACCAAAAGTAGCTTCAGTGTATTGGAATCCTTGTGACGTTCTGTCTGTCAAAGAAGAAGTGAAGAATTGTTCAATGTCTCCAACGATCAACAATTTTGTAGCCCCGGGGAAACTTGCACTGTTAGCGTTTGTAGTTGGATCGACACACTCAACATCTTCAGTTACTCCGTTGTAACCAGTGATTGTCGAGTAATCCCATGTAACTCCTGCTCCAGTTGTACCGCTGTAATTGGTTGCAAATGAATCAACTACAAATAGTGTTGAAGATTCTCCAATAGTTGGTTCATTTGACGTTGTCATTTGGGCTTGAGTAAATGACGCGGCTAGCAGAAAAGTGAAGAGTAAAGGTTTTCTCATAATTTTTTGATTTTCTTCAAAAGTATAAAATTGCAGCATTTCTTTAATGTCCCCTATCATTGTATGCCGCCGTTTAAACAAAGGGGTTATCTTTGTGCCTCAAACGAAGCAGGATTGAAAAAGGTTGGTGAAAAGTGGTTTAAAAGGTATTCGGTAATAGCGGTTTGCGCATTATTTGCTTCGCTCTTGTTCTTTCTGTGGTTCGCTTTTAAGATCGAGTTTGATTACGATTTCGAGAAGTTTTATCCTACAGATGATCCCGAAACGGAATTCTTTCTGGATTACCGTCAAAAGTTTGAATCCGACAATGATTTCCTTTTAATTGCCATTGAAAACGATGGAGGAATCTACGATTTGGATTTTCTCAAGAGAGTTGATGCTTTAACGAAGGATATACAGAAAACGAAGTACGTTAAGAACGTCATTTCGATCACTCAACAGAATGAATATTTCATCTATTCGGGGATGTCAAAACCGAAGGAACGTCCGTATATCAATTTTGAGGATGTTGATTTGAAGCGGGATTCCACGAACATCAGCACAAAGGAAGAACTGATCAATAACCTTGTTGCAAAGGATGGAAAATCGCTCTGTATTTTTATCCGACACAAAGATTTCTTGTCTAAAAAGGGAAGTGACGTCCTAATTACCAATATCGAGAAAAGAGCCAAAGTATACGGTTTTGATAATCTTAGAATTGGTGGACGAGCCATAGGACAGAAATACTACATCGAAAAAATGTCGTTTGAAATGGCGCTCTTCCTTAGTTTGAGTGCTCTTCTCGTAATCGTTTTCTTGATTATCGCATTCAAGTCTGTTTGGGGGATCTTGATTCCACAAGCGGTAATTCTCTCCGGTATGATTTGGCTCATCGGAGGAATGTCGATCGCGAATCAACCTTTGAATATCATTCTTACCGTATTGCCATCGGTAATGTTCGTCGTATCGATGTCTGATGTAATTCACCTTGTATCCAGGTATCTCGATGCATTGCGCGAATTGGGCAATTCTTTTGAAGCTACCAAGCTGGCAGTAAGAGAAGTAGGAATGGCAACCTTCCTTACATCGGTAACAACAGCCATTGGGTTCTTCTCCCTTGTGTTTGTCCGTGTAGAACCTATCCAGGTTTTCGGAACCGTTATGGGAATTGGGGTGATGATCGCCTTTGTACTAACGTTTGCTGTTCTTCCTGCACTTTTCTACTTAACTGGTGGACCCAAGTATGTAACAGCGAAAAAGAAGGATCATTTTTGGCGCAGACGACTGGAAGTATGGTTCCTAGCAGTGTCAAGAAATAAAAAGACGGTGTTAGCTATTGGCGGAGTAGTGCTGGTGTTGAGTGTTGTTGGAGTGCTGCAATTAGAAAGCGATAATATGCTCATGGACGATATTTCCGAGAGCGAACCATTAAAGCAGGATTTCAATTATCTGGATGATCATTATGGAGGTGCAAGACCGTTTGAAATGGCGGTTACGATTCAGGATACCAGCATTAAAGTTTGGGATAAGGAAGTTCTCCAAACACTGGATACAGTTCAGGGGTACCTGAAGGAAACGTATGGCGCTAACATCAAATTGTCCCTGGTATCTGCGATGAAGATTTTAAATCGCGGAATGTACTCTGGATTGAATGAATATTACACCCTTCCTAATCGAAAGAGTAAGGAAAGAACCATTCGTCAAATTCTTCGAACAGGAGGAGATGGTAAATTGCTTCGCAGCATGTTGGATAGCACGGAAACCGTCATTCGCATCAGTGGTACCATTCCTGACCTCGGAAACCAGAAGGTAACGGCGATGAACAAGAAGCTCGACAAGTTTCTGAAAGGGAAAACGTTGGAAGGAAAGTTGAAATACCGGGTAACTGGTACTGCGCATTTGGTTGATAAGAACCTGCGTTACATGTCAACTAGTTTGGTGAAAGGACTGGCGGTTTCCATTCTCATTGTCGCACTGATAATGGGATTGATTTATCGATCATTCAGTATGATGCTGATTAGCCTTGTGCCGAATATCTTCCCGCTTGTATTTATCGGTGGCGCGATGGGGTTCCTGGGAGTTGATTTGAAGATTTCAACAGCTATCATCTTTACCATTGCTTTTGGTATTGCCGTAGATGACACCATACACTTGCTTGGGAAATTCAAGTATGAGCTCTTGAAGGGTAAGGGCGTATTGTATGCGCTTCGAAGAAGTTATTTTACCACAGGTAAGGCAATGATCCTCACGACGTTGATTCTGTGTTCAGGCTTCTTACTTCTTGTGTTCTCCAGTTTCCTTGGAACCTTTTATTTGGGAATAATGTTGTGCCTGGCGCTCATTGTTGCCCTCATCGCAGATCTCACAATTTTACCAGTACTCATCTTGCTTTTCTATAAGCCAAGGAAGAAAGTGTCGTAATTCATTATTTTTGGACGACTTCAAACGCTAAGACATGACGAACGACTCGAAGAAAAAGCTAGATACTACGCAATTATTTTTACTTGCTCTTATCCCTGTAGTCATCTTGATTGCATTACTGGGACTTAGTGTCTATCTCTATGGAGATAATTCTCTGGGTGGTGCCAATCAAATGGCGTTGATTGCTGGAGCCGTAATTGCCGGATTGGTAGGATGGCGTCTTGGGTATACCTGGAAGGATATTGAAAAGGGAATGGTGAAGAGCATTAAGTCAGCATTACCTGCGATTCTGATCCTTCTTATGATTGGTGCGCTTTCGGGAGCATGGCTTATCTCAGGAATTGTTCCAACGATGATTTATTATGGATTGGAGATCTTGAATCCAACCATATTCTTGTTTGCAGCATGTGTAATTAGCGCCATTGTTGCCGTTGCTACCGGAAGTTCGTGGAGTACGGTTGCTACTGTCGGTGTCGCTCTGATAGGAATTGGTAGCGCATTAGGTATTGACCCGGCAATGTCGGCTGGAGCTATTATTTCCGGAGCGTATTTTGGTGATAAAATGTCTCCGTTATCTGATACAACAAACCTTGCGCCAGCGATGGCAGGAACAGATTTGTTTACCCACATTCGCTACATGGCGCTCACCACGATTCCATCCATCGTAATTACGCTAATTATCTTCTTAATCATTGGATTTAGCATCTCCACAAACGATTCAGACGTAGGAGCATTGGAAATGAGCAATCTAATAGACAAGAACTTTGTGATTTCACCATGGTTTTTGTTGGTTCCGGCATTGGTGGTGTTTTTGATTGTAAAGAAGGTTCCTTCTCTGCCAGCTTTGTTCATCGGTACAATAGCCGGATGTTTGGTTGCCGTATTCTTCCAGCCGGATATTGTAAAGGAGATTACGCACAGGTATGTTGAAATGGATGGCGATACCGTAAAATGGGCACCAAATTATATTCAGGCTTCTTATATGGCGTCCATTGATGCCATGACAACAGATGTGGGGATTGCTACAGGCGATGCAAGTGTCGATAAATTGCTTTCTTCAGGTGGAATGTTCGGGATGCTGAATACCATTTGGTTGATTGTATGTGCCATGTGTTTCGGAGGTATTATGGAAGCCTGCGGATTGTTACAGGCAATCACAAAGGTGTTAATGCGCATGGTTCGATCTACAGGATCTTTAATCGCCACAACAACCGGAACCTGTTTGTTCTTTAATACCACTGCTTCGGATCAGTATTTATCAATCGTTGTTCCTGGTCGTATGTATGCAGATGCCTACAAAGACAGAGGATTAGCGCCGCAAAATCTTTCAAGAACATTGGAGGATTCCGGAACTGTGACATCTGTTTTGGTTCCATGGAATACGTGTGGAGCGACACAATCAAAAGTACTTGGAGTGGCAACCGGAGATTATTTTGTCTATTGCTTCTTTAATATCATTAGCCCGATCATGACCATCGTATTTGGTTACGTCGGAATTAGAATTGCCAAATTAAAGCCGAAAAAGAAGGATTAGAAGATCTTGAATGATCCAGTTTCACCGGTCTTTTTGTTAATTTTGTAGTCCTGAAATCGAAAAAATATGTTTGAAAATTTAACGGATAAGTTCGAAAGAGCCTTTAAAGTCCTGAAAGGACAAGGGCAAATCACTGAAATCAACGTAGCGGAAACTTTGAAGGAAGTACGTCGTGCTTTGTTAGATGCCGATGTGAACTTTAAAACAGCGAAGGAATTTACGAACACCGTTAAAGAAAAAGCACTTGGTCAGAATGTATTGACGTCCATTTCCCCAGGACAGCTCTTAATTAAGATTTGTCACGAAGAGCTACAGGAGCTCATGGGAGGAAATGAGGTAGATATCAACGTGAAGGGAAATCCTGGAATTGTTTTGATGTCCGGTCTTCAGGGATCTGGTAAAACGACATTTTCAGGAAAACTTGCGAACTATCTAAAGAACAAGAAAGGGAAGAAACCTTTATTGGTAGCCTGTGATGTTTACCGTCCGGCGGCGATTGATCAGTTGCATGTCTTAGGAGAACAGTTGGAAGTTGAGGTCTACTCAAACAAAGAAGAAAAGAATCCGGTTAAAATCGCTCAGGCTGCTGTACAACACGCAAAGAGTAAAGGATTCAATGTGGTAATCATCGATACCGCGGGTCGTTTGGCTGTGGATGAGCAGATGATGGCTGAGATTGAAGAGGTTAAAAATACGATCAAGCCAACGGAAACTTTGTTTGTAGTTGATTCCATGACGGGGCAGGATGCGGTGAATACTGCGAAGACCTTTAACGAGCGAATCAATTTCGATGGAGTAGTGTTGACCAAACTTGATGGTGATACACGAGGTGGAGCTGCGTTATCGATTAAAGCGGTTGTCAATAAGCCGATCAAATTTGTCGGTACCGGTGAGAAGATGGACGCTTTGGATGTCTTCTATCCAGCACGTATGGCGGATCGAATTCTCGGTAAGGGTGACGTTGTTTCCTTAGTTGAGCGAGCACAAGAGCAGTTCAATGAAGAGGAGGCACGAAAGCTCCAGAAGAAAATTCAAAAGAACCAATTCGATTTCAATGATTTTCTAAGCCAACTTCAGCAAGTGAAGAAGATGGGTAATGTGAAAGACTTGATGGGAATGCTTCCTGGAATGGGGAAGGCCCTGAAAGATGTTGAAATTGAAGATGATGCATTCAAGCATATCGAAGCAATTATTTACTCGATGACCCCTCAGGAGCGTTCAAATCCACAGATTATCAACGGAGCGCGTAAATCTCGTATTGCAAAGGGTAGTGGAACCAGCATGCAGGAAGTGAACAAATTGATGAAGCAATTTGGTGACACGAAGAAAATGATGAAGATGATGTCGAATCCTAAGAATATGCGTCAGATGATGAAGCAAATGAAAGGAGGAGGCGCTGGATTCCCAGGGATGTAGGAAGAACGTTGTGTTTCGGCATTTCGGCATTTCGACACCCTTCGACAAGCTCAGGGGAACAGCTCAATGACCTAAATGTTTTCAGTACAATATTCTCATTGCGTGCAGCTCAATGATTTAGAATACTTTCAGTAATTTATTATTGATTCTGGCGGCGCTGGATTCCCAGGGATGTAAGAATTTTCTCGTTTAGTTCGCTTACTTCCAGGTTTTCATCTCCACAGAATCCTTGCTAACTTCAAGATATGTGCAGTAGTTGATCCATTCGCCGAGGTTGTAATACATTGAATTTTCTCCAACTTCTTTCTCGATAGGCAAGTGACGGTGACCAAAAACGAAATAATCGTAATGTTCTTTTTCGAGTGTTTCTTTGCAGAAAATCACCAACCATTCTTTGTCGTCTCCGTGATATTTTTCATCGGAATCTCCTGTATGAGCGCGACTTGTTTTGGATGATTTATCCGCAAGCCAGATACCAAAATTTGGATGCAGCCTGGCAAAGCACCATTGACAAAATTTATTAGCCAGTACTTTTTTTAGGAATTTGTATCCGCGATCTCCAGGTCCCAGACCATCTCCATGACCAATGAAAAATCGTTTTCCGAAGAATTCTTTCGCGATGGGTTCGCGGTGCAATTGTACTCCTAATTCTTTAGGGATATAATCGAAAATCCACATGTCGTGGTTTCCTGTGAAGATGTGTACAGGGATTCCGCTATCGGTTATTTCGGCGAGTTTACCTTGTAGTCGGACAAATCCTTTAGGGATGGCACGTTTGTATTCGAACCAGAAATCGAAGATGTCACCCACCAGGTATATTTCACTGGCATCTTGCTTGATGTGATCTAACCAGGCAACAATTTTCTTCTCACGTATTAAGCTGGTGGCGTAATCCGGGGCGCCCAGGTGGAAGTCAGAAGCAAAGTAAACTTTTCGATTCGAATCCGTCATTAATCGCCTAATATACGAGACAATTCCTCCTCAAGTTGAGGTCCACGTAATTTTGTTCGGATAATTTTACCTTCCTGATCGATTAGCACAGTAAACGGAATACTTGATACGCCGTACAATTGTGCAGCTTTACTCTGCCAGAATTTCAAGTCGCTTACATGGTTCGACCATGTAAGGTTATCATTTTCGATGGCTTGTAACCACTTGGCTCTGTCTTTATCCAAAGAGACACTCATTACGGTAAAGCCTCTGTCTTTGTACTTTTCGTATAGCGCGACAACATTTGGGTTCTCACGACGGCATGGTCCACACCACGATGCCCAGAAGTCTAACAAAACAACATTTCCTCGAAGATCAGAAAGTGAAAGCATTTCTCCGTTTGGTAGCGCTTCGGTAAAATCAGGTGCCATTTTTCCAGGAGCTAAAGGGTCTTTTGCAAGACGATCAGCTTTCAATTTTTCCATTTTGCGGTATTCTGCCTGAACTGTTGGAGATTCACTAAATCCAGCCATCAATTGGCGTGTGATGTTCTCATAACCTTCGAAGTCTACGTTGGGATCAATAATGGATTGAATAGCGTACAACGCAGCAGAATTCTGATTGCCCTGAACAAATGCTCGAACAACCGCCTGGTAGTCTTGTTGCTTCTTCTGGAATTTTGCACGCAAAACAGTCTGCTGACTCGGATCCGCTGCCATTGCAGCATTAACTGAATCAACGAATGCAACCCATGCGTCCTTTTCACGGGTAAATTCATTCATTTTAGCGGATTCATCCGATCCAACGATGTTGCAGAATTTACCAATATTGGCACCATCACCGTACACTTTGATTTCTGATCCTTCTCTTAAAATCAAACTGATTTGTGATGTTCCGAAGCGCAAAACGTAAAAGTCAGGACTAGCTATTTTCGTTTTGATTTGAAAATCTCCATTCTTCTTGAATTTGGCACCATCGATGTCGATGATTTCATCTCCAGAGATTTGAGAGAGATAAACAGAGTCGGATTCGGAATTAAAAATATTTCCGGAAACCATTACCTGTACTTCCTTTATTTCCTGAGCATTGCTAGAGGAAATAATTCCTGCAAAGAACAATACTAGTGATATCCATTTCATAATTCGTTAGTTTTCGAATAGTTCTTTCAATTTCTGTTCCAAAGCTTCACCACGAAGATTTACAGCGATGAAATTCCCTTCTTTATTTAGTAGAACGGTAAATGGAATGCCTGTGAATCCGTATTGTTGAATTACAGGTGAATTCCATCGTTTCAGGTCACTCACGTGATTTGGCCAGCTCAGTTTATCCTTGGCAATGGCAGCTTTCCACGCTTCAGGATCTTGATCCAGTGAAACAGAGAATATGGTAAAACCTTTGTTTTTGTACTTATTATAGAGTCGTACGACATTTGGATTTTCACGTCGACAAGGTCCGCACCACGACGCCCAGAAGTCCACCAAAACATATTGCCCTCGCAAATCTGACAAACGCATTAACTCACCGTCAGGATTGGCCATTTCGATATCCGGAGCTGTAAGTGTTCCTGAGTTATAGGTTTGATGCTTGTTGTATTCCTGTTCGATCTGGTAAATCTGGAATCCTAAATTTTCAACGTACTTAGATTCCGGGAACCGATCCATCAATGATTGCTCTACACGCTTCAATCGCGTTAAATTTTCTACAGGCCAATCATTGAACCCCTGGTTTGGAAGTGCAGAAGGGATCAAGATTACATTGAACGGATTGGATGGATCTGCATCCAGCTTAGCAAAGACAAATTCATCTACCTTACTGCTCAGTTCCTGGTATTTCGCATTAACTTCTTCCTTGGAAAGATTGTCAGGATTCAGCTTGAGCATTGTGTTTTGTTTATCAAACTCGTGATAAATCTTCATATACTTTGTCATCAAATCGGACCAATCTGTTCCCTTAACTGTGGGGGTTTTGAAGGTTGCCGACGAAGCTTCGATCTTTACGTGATCGTTTGGAACCAGTGTAAGAGGAATTACTTTTTCTGTTGTTTCCCCCATTCGCAAGCTGTAGATTCCGTAACCGGGAATATTCCCTTTGATTTCAAACTTTCCGGTACCGTCCGATGTCGCCTTGGCAACCTCGATCATACCGTTCTTCGCCTGTCCTTCCAGATAGAAGGTCATATTTTGCCCGTTTTTAATCTTACCTGTAATGACGAAATTGTCTTTGAGGTCTTCTTTTGGTTCATCAGAAGTACCAGATTCTTCCATGCTATCGCATGAAACGAGCATCAATCCAATAAATAAGGCTAAAGCGTATTTCATTACAATTCCTCTAATCTTTTTCGCATCAATCCATTGGCTACTTTCGGATCTGCTTGTCCTTTGGAAGCACGCATTAATTGTCCCATAAAGAATCCAACCAACTGCTTCTCTCCGCCTTTATAACGAGCAGCTTCCTCCGGGTGTTGCTTGATAACCTCGTCAATAAACGTTAAAATACCGTCTTCGCTGGAATCCTGAATAACATTCAACTCCTCTGCAATTTTCAATGGATCTTTTTCCGGCGTTTCCAACATTGCAGGGAATACCTTTTGAGACGCAACAGACGACGAAATCTTACTATCGTCAATGATTTGAATAAGTGCTGCAATATTTTTTGCTGGAATCGGGAATTCCGAAATTTCCAATCCTCGATTGTTCAGGAACGATTTGATGTCTCCCATGACCCAGTTCGCAGCACCTTTATAATTCTTCGTGTGTTCAATGATTTCCTCGTAGAACAACGCAATGTCCTTGTTGTCCGTCAGGTTGGAAGCATCGTAATCCGATAATCCGAATTCGTTCGTGTATTTTAAAAACAACTCACGAGGTAAGGGAGGCATGTTACTTCGAACTGCTTCAATTTGATCCTGATTTACCGTGATAGGCAACAAATCCGGTTCCGGGAAGTAGCGATAGTCGTTTGCTGCTTCCTTGGAACGCATAGAAATTGTGATTCCTTTCAAAGCATCAAAAGACCTGGTTTCCTGATGGATTGTTTCTCCGGCTTCAACAGCTTCGATCTGACGCTCAATTTCAAACTCAATCGCTTTTTGAACATTACGAATGGAGTTCATGTTTTTTACTTCAACCTTCGTTCCGAACTCTTTGGCGTCTTTCAACATTACAGAGATATTGGCATCACAACGAAGGGATCCTTCCTCCATGTTTCCGTCACAGATATCCAGGTAGCGAACCAAACGGCGCACTTCCGAAACATAGTTGTATGCTTCCTGAGAAGAACGAATGTCCGGCTCAGAAACGATTTCCAGAAGCGGAACACCAGCACGGTTCAAATCCACCAAAGTATCGTACAAATCAACATCGTGCATGCTTTTTCCAGCATCCTCTTCCATGTGGATACGCGTGATTCCAATGCTTTTTTCCTCTCCGTTTTCATCTTTGATGATGATGCGTCCCCCTGTACAAATAGGCGTGGTGTCCTGTGTAATCTGATATCCTTTTGGAAGATCGGGGTAGAAGTAATTTTTACGCGCAAAATGTTGTTCAGGTGCGATGTTCGATTCACAGGCCAATCCCAATCGGATGGCATATTGAATTGTTTGCTTGTTCATGCGCGGCAACGTTCCCGGGTGACCGAGTGTGATCGCACTTACATTTGTATTTGGAGTGGCACCATATTCATTCACATCGTTAGAGTACGCTTTTGTTTTGGTAAGCATTTGCGCGTGCACCTCTAAACCGATGACTGCCTGATATTTTGAACGCGTTTCTGGATTCATTTAAACTCTTGAAATTAATTCTCTCATTATGATGGTCATGGAAGGCTCCTTCTCATTTGCCACGGCAATAACATCTTCCACGCTCACTTCTTGAATATGTCCCGGAACCCCGAGGTCGGTGATAATAGAAATGGCGAAACATGGAATGCCCATGTGACGTGCAACGATTACTTCCGGTACTGTAGACATTCCCACGGTATCGGCACCGATGATTCGTACATATTTGTATTCAGCCGGAGTTTCCAATGTTGGACCTGTTAATCCAGCATAGATTCCAGTGCTCACTTTGATATTTTTCTCTTTGGCAATTTCCTCAGCCAGAGCAATCATCGAATGATCGTAGGGTTGACTCATATCCGGGAAGCGAGGTCCCAACTCATCAATGTTTTTTCCAATTAATGGGTGCGCAGGGAAAAGGTTGATATGATCGTTCAGGATCATGATTTCACCAATTTCGTAATCAGGATTCACACCTCCGGAAGCATTACTTACGAATAAGCGCTCAATTCCCAAAAACTTCATTACTCGAACCGGGAAGGTACATTCTTGCATAGTGTATCCTTCGTAGAAGTGGAATCGCCCTTGCATGGCAACTACGGACTTTCCTCCTAAATTTCCAAAGATCAATTTTCCACTATGACTTTGAACAGTAGAAAGTGGGAAATGAGGAATGTCTTTGTACTCGATTTCATCGATGATTTCGATTTCCTTTACCAGTCCTCCCAATCCAGTTCCAAGGATAATTCCTACAGTTGGTTTTACCTCTGTTTGCGATTGGATATAATCGAATGCTTCTTTAATTTTTTCTAACATAAGTATTGAGTAGGTTCTTAAGTTGGTTTTCTTCGTTGAAAATTACGTCTATCGGTTGATAAAACCATGGTTTGGAACCATTGACAATTGCTTCAAATTGCTGCAATCGCATAAAATCTTTTTCGGTTGTAACGATGATCTTATCACGGCTAGCAAAAGTATTAAATTTTTGATGAATCTTCTCGATGTCAACACTTGTATAATCGTGGTGATCTGGAAAATTCAGATGAATAACGTTATAGTTAGTTTTCAAGTGGTTCAGAAGCGGTGCAGGATTGCCAATTCCAGTGACCAAAAGGACATTTTCTACACTTTCAGGAAGTGTACCCGAAATGGGTTTCAATTCGCCATATTGAATAGAGGAGAAGAAGACAGGTTGTCCATGCTTTGCCAATTCACTTACGAGTTGCTTTTTCTCCGATTCTGGAACATCTTCCGGGCATTTTGAAACAATTATGATATCCGCGCGATTGGCTCCTGATCTTGACTCGCGGAGTCTGCCTACCGGTAACAAATAATCTCTGGAATATGGACGGTGGAACTCCGTAACAAGAATATTCAATCCTGCCTTAACCTTTCGATGTTGGAAAGCATCATCGAGCAAAATCACGGTTTCTTCCGGTAAAGTGTTTCGAATATGATCGACGCCAATTCTTCGCTCTTCGGCTACATTCACGTTAATTTCCTCGCCAAATCGATGTAAGTACTGAAGCGGTTCGTCCCCAATTGTTTTTGCTGTTGCCGAAGAATCAGCAGTAATCAGTCCTTTGGTATTTCGGCCGTAACCACGACTCAATGTAGCCACTGGCAAATTTTCCTGGAGAAAATGTTCAATGAGGTATGCCACTAGCGGAGATTTTCCCGTGCCACCAACGGACAAGTTTCCAACGGTAATTGATTTTCCCGGAATTGTGTAGGATTTCTTCCAGCCAATATTGAACAGCCAATTGCGAATGCCCGTAGCAACTCCGTAGAGCATTGAGAAAGGAAGTAATGCCCAGCGAATGGACTTCATTGTTGACGATTAATTGGAACTGTAATCAGAAAAAGCCTGATCGTCGTCAAAGTAATAAATTCTAACCTGTGCGGTGTCATCGAGGAAGTTAATTTTTCCCACTTCGACCCTGTTAATTGAAAGTCCGGTGCGTTCTTCAAGGTCTGCCTTCATTTCATCATACGTTTCCGGGCGAATCAGGTCGATGCGCTCATACGTAATGGTTTTCCTTGTTTCGTGCTTCACCAGCCAGAGTCGTTCCAACCCGAAAGTCAGGGCAACGACAAAGATGTTAATGAGTGCCATTTCCGCCAGACTGATCTTATTGGATGCCAGGGAATTGACAACACTGAGCCCAATAACCAGGAACAAATAGGTCATTTCCTTGATTTCTATGGCATCTGTTCGATAACGAATGATACCGAATATCGCAAAGAGTCCCAGTCCCATCCCGGTATCGATATTGAATTTCTTCAAGGCGAAACACAGGAAGAAGGTAATCATACCAATTAGGTAGTACGTAAAAAGGTAGTCCTTTCGTTTCTTACTTGGGTAGTAGAGGTAACGAATAATGATCGTCAGGAAGATGAGGTTTACTCCGAGACGAAAAATGAGTTTATAGATATCATCGTCGAACCAGGAAATATTCAATATTTCCTCGAAAGATGATTGTGGCGCAGCTTTAAGCAACATTGGCTTTTAGTTTATTGAGTTTTAGCAATTTCTTTTTAAAACGATTGTATTTTACGTTGTCCTTCCCATAAAGTTCGATTACCCCGATACAATATTTACTGATGCGATATGGGCGAATCATCATACGTTTTACGATTTGAAAGAAAGGAGACCTTCTGGACAATCGTTCTTGTTTTAATTCGGCGATAACCAAATTATTCAGTGTCGCTGATTTATTGTTCCCGCTGAACTCCAGATTGATATCGAAGGTCAAGCGTTCTACATGGTTTTTTGCGACAAGAGTAATGCGATGAAATCTATTTGTCAGAATGTAATTCAGGTTGTCATGATCTACACCTTTGCTTTGCACAAAATCGGCATGCTCTTTACTCATGCTCCCCGGCAATTCTTTGACCATGATTCGTTGTTTGTCCGTTCTTCCTTTGCTTTTGTGCTTAACTTCCAGGAAAGAGAGATCGGATTCGACGTATTTTCGAAATCGAACTTTGAATCGATCTACTTTTTGGCGGTGGTGATCAAGGTAAAAATCGAGTGATTCACTGTCGAAGTATTCGCTTTCGTATTGTGGTAGCTTAAGCCCATCGATGTCTAAGATTCGATAGTGTTTCTGCAATTCAGGCAGCAATTTCAGCATTTGATCGTACGTGATGACGAATTTGGTGTCGACTCGATTCATTAGCGTAGATCCATTCATTTCATCGAGATGAATCGGATCGAAAGCGTTCAAAATGTTATCTAAATGTTGCGTCGACATTAACTCAAAGTTACGATTCCAGTTGTTAATTACAAATTGGCGTCCTTTTCGACTTGAATAAACATAGGAATCTATGATCCTGAACAGTTATTCATACGAACGAGACGTTTACAAGTTTTGTTAACTTTTTCTTGTGAAAGAAATAAAATGACGAAAAAGTTCTGCAAAGGTTGAAGATAGGTTGAAAAACCGAAGGGAAAATTGTAAATTAAGGTGGGTATTCATGGTTAATTGTCGAAAAAATGAAGAATGAAAGAAATTGCATTGCGCAAGCCAATGAAAGATTGGTCAATTGATGAACAGCCAAGAGAAAAGTTACAAAACCATGGGCGCAAATCTCTAACCAACGCAGAACTGCTGGCCATTGTGATTCGGTCGGGAACCCCAGAGTTAAGCGCATTGGACATTGCCCGAAGGATTTTAGAAAGTGTCGATCACGATTTGCATCGCCTTGCCAGAAAAACCATAGAAGATTTGATTCGTTTTCCCGGTGTAGGGAAGGCAAAGGCTACAGAAATTCAAGCCGTAATGGAGTTGGTGCGGAGGCGTCAACAGAGCAAAGTTGCCAATAAGGCACTTATAAAATGTTCAGGAGATGCTTATGATTATATCTCACCCGCCTTTATGGACATGGATCACGAAGAGTTTTATGCCATTTATTTAAGCAGAGGGAACCGTGTCATCAAATCGGTCCAAATCTCCAGAGGAGGTGTTTCAGGCACCGTTGCCGATGGAAAGATCATATTCAACTACGGTTTAGAATCTAAAGCCTCCGGAATAATCCTTGCTCATAATCACCCAAGCGGAAATGTATCTCCGAGTGTTGCAGACATTCAGTTAACAGAAGCCTTGAAGAAGTTCGGCGAATACATTGATGTGCAAATTCTCGATCACATTATCATTGCCGGCAATAATTACTTTAGTTTTGCCGATGAAGGAAGAATGTAAAAAGGTGGAGAACAAGTTGGTTCGAATAAAAGTTGATCAAGTGACCGAGCGTATTCGCTACGTTTGTGATTTTGTTTTTAAAGCTCGCGGCGTTGAATACACCTTTGTTCTGGACGGTTCTTCGGACTTTGATTATACTACCGACAACAATGCAGCCGAATTGCTTTACTTTATCTCGAATATGTTGAGAAATATTCGGTACTGAATTCATGAAAAATCAAATATTACTCGTGTTGAAAAGAACATAGTAATCTAGGGTTAGCCAATACGATGAATGTGCGCATTAATTATAGATATGCTTTCATCTTCATTAATATACTCTGGTAGTGTTTCATTATTGTTCTTCAAAACAACTAATCGCTTTCCTTTTTTCTTGAGGTCTTTAATTTGCTCTTTCGTCGGAATCACGTTGTATGCGATACAGTTTGTGTAAAACATAGCCTCTACATAGTGTCTTCCTGGAACATTAAACAATACTGCATTTGAAGAAAGGTTCATTGACTCAAATACCTCTTTGTTTTCAGTTAACTTTTGAGTGTATTCATTTGAATCTCTCCATGTCGTGTGCTTTTCTTGGAGAGATTCAATATCTAGACGGATAAAAAACAATACTACAATACCTGCAAAGAATGCGAGATTTCGGACGGCTTTTTTTGAAATCAAGCTGAATAAGTGATCAAAGAAAGAACCAAGAAATAGAAAGATGACGATACCAATAACGAGAGTGAACGAAGGCATTTTTGTCGCAGCAAGTGTAAAGAAAAGATAGACTGCAATTACCATAAGAGACAGTGACCAAAACAATTTTTTGTCCTTCATCCTCTTGAATGCGATATAAAAAGCTGGAAGGATAATAAAGGGCATCAGAGTTCCATAAAGCTCACTGAACTGCTCAAAATGATAGAACATATCCCCATCATGACCTTCTATAGGTTCCGAAAAATGACGAGAGTTGTATTCGAAAGCCGCATTAGCCTCAGACGGGAATCGTACCAGAGTATAAATTTGCCATGGAATAGTGACAAGACCAGTCACAAGTAATGAAAGTAGATAGTCAGAATTCTCTCGGAAGGAATATTTTTTTTGCCATGCCTTTAGAATTCCCCAGCCAAAATAAACAAGTAGTCCAACCAGCCACTTGCAGAGAATAGCAAACCCAGCAAACAGTCCGATAAGAATAATCCAGTACTTCTTTTTTGAGTGGTAGTATTCTATAAATGCCCAAATACTAAGGGAAACATACACGAGAAATGAGAAGTCGTTATGTTCAACAGCCTGCCTTCCTGAAATAAGTGATATTGCGTAGGCAGAAGAAATAAAAAGTAAAGCTGCAATAAAACCACTTCGAGCACTAAACAAAAGAGAACCAATTCTAAATACAATTCCAGTAAAAACAGCACCAAGAATGATACTCGGAATTCTTAATGCAAACTCTGAAACTCCAAATAACTTGAAACTAAGGGAAATTTGCCATAAAAAAAGAGGTTGTTTATGAAGCCAGATATGATAACGATCCCACGTGTCGTACGGAATATTAACTACCATATCGTTGTAAAGAGTAGGACGAAACGGATCTGACATCATATTCTTTGCAACAAGGGCATGAAAACGTTCATCCCAAAGATTAAGGAAGGGATCGAGTAACGCTGAAAAACTAAAAATACAAATTGCCACCCCAATTAAGGATACGAGTGTCCAAGTGTTTTTTTGTCGGTGCAATGAATAGAACCCGAGCAGCAGGAGAAAACCACCACATAGTAAGAGGCTTAGTTGGGTATCATTGAAGTATGAGTTAAAAATCTCCTGCATGTAGGAATAAAATTACTTAATCCATAGCGAATTATTTATGTGAAAAATCAAAAAGGTTCGCCGAGAAACTCGACAAACCTTTTAACTAGAGACAAATACTGAATTTAATCCGCTAAAATCATTTTTTGGTGTTGATGCGTTTTCCATCTTTGACTACAGCAAACATATAAATTCCAGCATTAGTTCCAGCACAGTCTAGAAGTGGCGTATATCCAAAATATTTGAGGGTTTTGCGAATGATTCTTGTGCATAATCACCCAAGCGGGAATGCATCTCCGAGTGTTGCAGACATTCAGTTAACAGAAGCCTTGAAGAAGTTCGGCGAATACATTGATGTGCAAATTCTCGATCACATTATCATTGCCGGCAATAATTACTTTAGTTTTGCCGATGAAGGAAGAATGTAAAAAGGTGAAGAACAAGTTGGTTCGAATAAAAGTTGATAAAGTGACCGAGCGTATTCGCTACGTTTGTGACTTTGTTTTTAAGGCTCGCGGTATTGAACACACCTTTGTTCTGGAAGGTTCTTCGGACTTCGATTATACTACCGACAACAACGCAGCCGAATTGCTTTATAGCGAAGCTTTGGTTCGAAGACCTCATTTCAATGAAGAAATCGGAGTGTATGCTATAGATGGCAAGGAAGATTATCTGGCGGCCATTTTTTACGTGTTAACCCGAATGGAGGAGTACACTGCTACCGAAAAAGATCATCACGATCGTTTTACAGCAAATCAGAGTGAGTTAAAAGCATACGGATTGTTGGATAAGGCAATTTGCGATCGTTGGGCTGAGAAGATTCTTAGCGAGGTTGGTGTGGAAGTGCAAGATCAACCAATTGGATTTGAACCAACTTTCGACATTGACAATACTTATGCGTATCGTTACAAACGAGGTATTCGCAGGAAGTTATCCGTGATGCGTGATCGGATTCGAAATAACAAAAAACGGATTCAGGAACGAAAAGAAGTTGAGAAAGGAGGGAAAGATCCTTATGACACATTTGATATAATTACCGAAATCGCTCAGAAATTTAATCCACGGATTTTTTGGTTGGTGGAGAGTCATGGCAAATACGATCGTAACCTGAATATTCAGCTTCCCGAGCATCAGTTGTTGATTGAAGATCTTTCAAAGAACATTCCGATTGGAATTCATCCTTCGTATAAATCATTCTGCTCTCCAACGATGGTTAAGAAGGAAAGAGAGACTCTAGAGGAGATCATTGATTCAGAAATACACCATAGTCGCCAACACTTCTTGCGATTTACTCTTCCTGAATCATATAGAACATTAATCAAAGCTGGGATTCAGCACGATTATTCGATGGGGTTTGCCGATGAAGTAGGTTTCAGAGCTGGAACGGCTAGATCATTTCCCTGGTACGATTTATTGGAAGAATCGATTACTGATTTAATGATTCACCCATTTGTTTACATGGATGGAACGCTGAATGAATATTTGCAATTGTCTACGGAAGAAGCAAAGAATCAAATTGCTTCACTATACAAGGAGGTAGAAAAATACGGAGGGACGTTCCGGTTCATCTGGCACAATGAAACCATTGGTGAATACAATCATTGGAAAGGGTGGAGAAGCGTACTGGATTACACGCTATCTTTGTATCATGAATAAATCGATTACTCTTACCGGAGCTATTTTAATCACTCTTAGTATAGTGCTGGGAGCCATGGCAGCACACGCGCTGAAGGAAGTGTTGGAAGCAAAACAACTTGCCTCTTTTGAAACGGGAGTCCGGTATGCGATGTACCATGGGCTAGCCTTTCTAGCTCTTGGCTTAGCCGCTGATCGTCTTCCAAACCTGAAGTGGGTTTTTCGTCTTCAGTTGATAGGAGTGATACTTTTTAGCGGATCGATTTTCTTGCTCGCAATGCAAACAATTATGGGAGTTTCCCTCAAGTTTCTTGGACCTGTTACGCCTCTAGGAGGAGTATTGATGATTGCAGGTTGGGGATTGCTGGTTTTTCGCATAATTGGTATGAAGAAGTAGATAGGAATAGCTATTTTCACTATAGTATATGTCAATACAATCATTCAGTGTCACCTTTTTAGGAACGGGTACTTCTCAGGGAGTTCCAGTGATTGCCTGTAATTGTGATGTATGTTTATCTGATGACCCAAAAGACAAGCGATTGCGCGTGTCGGTTTTAATCGAATACAACGGAAAGAACTACGTTATTGACTCTGGTCCGGATTTCCGTCAGCAGATGCTTAGGGAAAATGTGCAATCTCTGGAAGCTATTATTTATACCCATGAACACAAAGATCACCTCGCTGGTATGGACGACGTCCGCGCCTTCAATTTCAAGCAGAAGCGAGACATGGAAATTTATTGCTCCGCGTCTGTAGAGAAGGCTTTACGACGTGAGTTTTACTATGTGTTCGAAGCTGTCAAATATCCGGGCGTTCCTGCGGTGAACTTGAATCGGATTCACAATGATCCATTTAAGATCAATAAGATGGAAGTGATTCCGGTTGAAGTAATGCATTACAAGATGCCGGTTCAGGCGTTTCGAATAGAGGATTTTACTTATATCACAGATGCCAAAACGGTGTCGGAAGAAGAAAGAGCGAAAATCAGAGGAACGAAAGTTTTGGTAGTGAATGCCTTGCGTCGAGAAGAACATATTTCTCATTTCAACCTGGAAGAAGCCCTGGCTTTTATCGAGGACATTCAGCCAGAAAAGGCATACTTGACGCACATTTCACATCTCTTCGGCAAGCATGCAGACATTGAAAAAGAGCTACCTGAAAACGTCTTTGTTGCATACGACGGTCTTCGCATTGAAATGAATCATTGAGAACATTATTCTGCTAAATTTGCAGTCATAAATAAAGAAACATGGGAAACAACTTATTGAAAGGAAAACGAGGGATTATTTTTGGAGCTTTGAATGAGCAATCCATCGCCTGGAAAGTAGCAGAACGCGCTCACGAAGAAGGAGCTTCGTTCGTTTTGACCAACGCACCAATCGCAATGCGAATGGGAGAGATTAACAATCTTGCTGAGAAAACAGGAAGCAAAGTAATTCCAGCGGATGCAACAAGTGTGGAAGATCTTGAAAAGTTGATCTCAGAATCAATGGAAATACTTGGAGGTAAAATCGATTTTATTTTGCACTCCATCGGAATGTCAGTAAACGTGCGTAAAGGACGTCACTATACAGATGAGAACTACGATTTCACCATGAAAGGATTGGATGTTTCGGCATTGTCATTTCATAAGGTAATGCAAACAGCGAAGAAATTGGATGCCGTAAACGAATGGGGATCAATTGTAGCCTTGAGTTACATTGCTGCACAGCGTGTATTCCCGGATTACAACGATATGGCTGATAATAAATCGTACTTAGAGTCAGTAGCGCGTAGCTTCGGTTACCACTATGGTGTTTCCGATAAAGTACGTGTGAACACAATTTCTCAGTCTCCAACAATGACTACTGCAGGTAGTGGAGTAAAAGGATTCAGCGAATTCATCAATTTCTCAGAAAAAATGTCGCCACTTGGAAACGCGGATGCAGCAGCTTGTGCAGATTACTGTATTGTAATGTTCTCTGATTTGACACGCTACGTTACTATGCAGAACCTATTCCATGATGGAGGTTTCTCAAATACTGGAGTAACACAAGAAGTGATCGAAAAATTCTCGAGCTAATTAAGAATTAAACACATATAGAATGCGACTTTCGGGTCGCATTTTTTTTGCTCACAACTTTGAAGATAAAATTGTGAGTAGGGGTGAAGTTCGATTTTAATTGTCATATTACAAATCCCAAAAACAGAAACCATGAGAAACCTACTCGTCATTGGGCTGGTGTGCTTTGGTTTGCACGCTCAAGCTCAGGAATTACCCATCAATAATAATAGAGGGGGAATATTCTCCCTGGGAATGCGGTCCACTTTAAGTACTTTCAACGGTCATCATAATGAATCCAATGGATTTGGTGTTGGAGGACAGTTCCGCTTGCAATTTGCCGATCAGGTTAACTCCGATTGGTTCTTTGATTACATCCAGAGCGATATCGGCGATTATGCTTCCCGGACGGACTATCATATCGGCTGGAGTGTTTTGTATTACCCAATGAAGAACCCAATTCCGAAAGTGCAACCTTACATTTTGGCAGGTCATTGTTTTGATCGGACTTTCATAATGGAAAATGGAAATAGAAGTAATAATATCACACGTTGGAGTTCGGCTGTTCAAGGTGGATTGGGAGTTCATTTTAACTTGACTCAACGATTGGACCTTTCTTTGGTGGGGCAATATATGTTGCACTTAGGGAATGAAATACACACGCATTATCATGATGATCATTTGGATTTTCATGAGGAATCCGGCGGGAGCATGGAAGGACATCTATTATTTCATGTTGGTATTAACTATAAAATTGTGGATTTATGGTAAGGCTTGTATTTCTTCTGGCATTTGGTATAAGTACTGGTTTGCATGCTCAAAATCAGGATCAAGTTGCCTTTGTACCAAAGAGGATTCCAATGGGATGGCGGGTTCCCGGATTATTATCTGCCTCTGCAACTTATGCTCCGGGTTTCATGTTGAATCGGGATCAGACAAATTTTCATCTTAATGCCTTTGCCGAATATCACTTAAATTGGAGAGTCAGTGTGAAAAGCGATTCGTATTGGTTTCTTAACTCGCCGAATGAAAAAACGCATGAATTGCAGATGCTCCGATCATATTTTGGGATGTTCTATCATTTCAATACAGATCCATTTTCAAATTGGGATTTGAAGTTAGGAGTGATGCCGGGCATTACATATTCAAGACAAGAAGAAGCTTTGGACTCCTTTGGATATGTCCAATCGAAGTCATTTGCGCCATCCGTTAGCGTTGCTTTAGGTTTCGACTATTACGTGTGGAAGTATTTTCACTTCTTTACGCAGTTATCGTACGTGAACTCAACGGCACGTGGTCTATTGCATGGATCACAACGAATGGACGAGATGCTTATTTCCGCAGGATTAGGATTTCAGATTCCGACGTTCCCTCAGAAATGATCAACGACTGTTTCAGTACCAACCACAACGCCATTAACGATAAAATTGGTTCCATCCTTTAACGTAGAAATGGTGTAGGTCATTGCTCCTTCGATGATAGGCTTGATGTTTTGAAGTAATACCGATTTTCCGTTTTGAGCGATCAATTTGGAGCCAACTTCCAGTTGCGATACATTCGCATATCCGTAACGTTTTCTGCTTTTTTCAGGTGCTAGCGAAGCCCAGCCATTCTCGGTTAAGAAAGGATGATCGTCGGTTACTGTGATGATCTCGTCTCCTATATTTAAATGGTACAACTCATCGTGGAAAACAGCGAGAATGCGTTCTACCTCTGTTTGCTTGAATGTTTTCGAGATTTGGTCATATGTCAGAATCAAGTCTCCGCGTTGCAATTCTTCGATTGGCTTTGTTTCGGTTAGTGAAATGGAAACTTCAACATCTCCCGAGAAACAAGCGGCACATCCACCGGGGGGAGCAGGTTCCACTTCTTCACTGAACTGAACTAATTTTCCTTTGTTCAGATTGAAATACTTGATGTGGAACGGACAATTAGAGTAATTCATCTCAACCACACCTTCACCGTCTATTTCCAGTATTCCAGCGTCATAATCCGTGCTGCTCAATTCTGTCACTTTTATTCCGTCGTCAAAAGCAACGATGATATTGTGCGTTCCCGGATCTTCCCAATCAGCGTATCGTTGACTCACCAAAATTTCCTGTTTGAAATCTTCTGAATCGATGTCGATAATTTTCGCCTGAATTTTCGCCCAATCGGAAGGTAAACCCTGATCATCTTCAGCCTGACCCCAGAAATGGTCAAACTCTTGGCTGAAATCGTTCACGATAATGGAATACGTTCCTTTGTTCTTGTTGTAGAGTACGAAGCAATCTTCAAAACTCCCATTGCCTGTGATATCCGCACGCTCTTTCATCAGCACATCCGTTTTCTCTTCCCAGCGTTGAATTAGGTTGACAATATCAATGTCTTGTTGCTTCATATCGCTTTGTCTGAACTTCGGATTTTCATTGTACCAATCCTGTTTAGCGAAATGCTCTTTGAGATCTTTGGATTTGAAAACACGACCATACTTTGCGAAAACGGTATTTCGAGCCAATCTCAAGTCTGCTTTAGACATTCCTGAAAACTCGCTGATATTGATAATCGGAGCTTTGGTCTTCTGTCCTAAACCGCCTGAGTTTTCTTCCTTTTTTGAATCATTTTCTGATGCGTCTTTTTCACCTGATTCTGATGAGCACGAGACCAAAAGAACAAATAGTAGTGAGCTAAGAATGATGTATGTAGTTTTCATAGAATAAATGTACAAAAGAGAAAGGAAGAGAAGCGATTGGGTTTCAAAAAGTAGTTCAATTTATACAGGTCTGATCAGGGGAAATGAACACGATTCAGATGACATAGATAAAGAAGGGCGTCACACCAGTGGAATTTCCAAAGTGGTCAATTTTTTTGACTAAAAAGAGGACCAGAGTCTATGAAACTACAGAATACAAATTTTGCATAAAATATCATAAGATACTGATAATCAAAAGCTAAAACGTTTAAGTTTAAAGATCAGGTGTTTGATGAAGCATGATTAGGTACTTATTACATAATTTGAGTTTTCCTGATTTTTTTCTCGATTTAGTGAAGCTTATTTGGAATAAAATTTGGTAATTTTTTGTTGATGTCATCCAATTCTTAGTCCCAAATAGCAGAAAAGAATAGGTACAAATACGGAAAATCCATAGGTAGATTTAACGTATCTTATTTTGAGAGGATTGAAACTACTTGAATTGGTTTGTAAAATTGTCTGAACCTAACAATGTTCCATTCACTGCTATGAAGCATCACCTTGTTGTTAAAAGCAATTTAACCGATACAGATCATGACATCCCGTTCTGGGGAGATGTGGCTTCGGGCATGGCAGTGGCTAGTAAAACGTTCACCCCCCAGGTAGATGCGATTTTCAAAAATTTCGGTGTAGAATTCAGTGTTACATCCGAATACAAAAAGAAAGGTGCACAATGGACTCCAGAGGAAACCAAAGCGCAGTTTGATAAGCACTTCCGATTCATTCTACTGAATTCAAAACAAATTCCATCTGGTCTGGTTGAGAAACTTCAATTGGTACCCAACATAGTTTCAGTAACTCCCGGACGATTTATCTCAAGTGAATTGCCAAAAGTGAGTGAATCGAAAAGTATCGTTGCTCATGGATTAGACGCTGCACGAAAAGCCATTGGATTAGATGAAACACTGAAGAAAACAACTGGGCATTCAGAAATTAAAATTGCCGTTCTCGATACCGGAGTCGATACAGATCATCCTGAATTACAACACTGTATGTTGCCTGGCTTTGACTTTGTAAACATCATTTCAGGTGCGAATCAGTTTGTTGGTGACTATTTAGGATACGATCCAGATCCTGATGACGAAGTAGGACATGGAACTCATGTGGCAGGTATCATTTGCGGGAAGGGAAATTCTATGCCAAAAGGTGTGGTTCCAGACTGCAAAATTATTCCAGTGCGTGTACTTGGAGCCATGAAAAAAGGCGATTCAAAAGTCGGTGCCGGATTGGTAGGAAATATCAACGCAGGTATAAAATGGGCGGTCGATAATGGAGCTGATGTAATCAACATGAGCCTGGGAATTGTCCATGAAGGTGGAGGTGTTCCTCACGAAGATGTTGTCAATTATGCAAAAGAGAAAGGAGTAACAATTGTAGCAGCTACAGGAAACGATGGACAGAATTCCATTTACTTCCCGTCGGGTCTTCCGCATGTAATAAGTGTAGGGGCGACGGACCAATCTTTTCATAAGGTCGCACATTTCTCAACGTATGGCGATCAGGTAGACTTTGTTGCTCCCGGAACAGAAATCTACAGCACTTATTTGCACGGTAAATATGCCTTTTCCACGGGAACTTCCCATGCAGCTCCTTTTGTGGCAGGTGCAGCAGCAATGCTGAAATCTTATGCATTGCAGAGAGGAAGAAAATTGAAAGACGAACACGTAAAGTATCTATTGAAACATACTTCAGACAAGGTTGGTTCCCGACTGAAAGATTTCAAGATGGGATACGGCGTAGTCAACTTAAAAGATGCAATCAAATTACTCGAATATAAATTGAATAATTAAAACAAACAGATATGTCAAATCAACTATCAAGCGTAGCAAACCTCGGTGGTTTAACATCGTTTACATCGGCGACCACAGAGTTTTTGCCAAACATCCTGGATCCGTCCATTTTTGCGCGACCTACAAACGTTTTGCAGTTGGATCAGGTTTCTAAAAAAATTGATCCACTTGCGAAAAAAGCAATAACGACTTTAAAAGCGAGTGTCACAGATGACGAGGACAATTTATACACAGGACTTGACTCGTACGGTAGCGGTACTTCTTCAGGTTCAAACTCATAATCTTAAAATTTAAGGAAGATGTCAACGACAACAACAATAGAGCAAGAAATCCAGGATTTTATTGCACAACAAGGGATTACAGGTGTAATTACAGACGTAAATCACCGATTGAATACGACTAGCTTATCACTTCTGGAGCGAAAGCTACTTTCAGATACACAATTGTACGCAGCGTGCTTATACTATGCATTCAACGTAGAAAACGTGAATCTTACAGATGTTAACGGAATCTACAACGCTGTTTTGCGTCACCTGGCTACTTTGGTAGAAGAGTTTTATCAAAACCTGGTAGTTGAAGTATTAGATTCAAAAGGAATCGATTCATCTGATACAGAGTTGGTAGAGGAAATAGCGCAATTGGCTATGGATGTACCAGTTCCAATTACAGATGGAGATGCTGTGGCACCAATTCTTGCTTTGTATGACAAAGTATCAGAAGAAGGTCCTTACCGCCGATTCATTATTGAATATTTGGACAAAACAGATGCGGAAGTAGATCGTGACAGTGTTACTGACAAGATGATCGAATCGATGGTCGATTACATGAAATCCATGAACCTGACCATTCCGGCAGATACAGCTCTTGCTATTGCCAACCAAAGTTTTGATGAGTACTTCGCACTTGCCCTTGATTACGCTATTCGTGTAAGAGAAGGAGGAATTGATCCAATCGATCAGATTCGCATAAAAGGAAGTAAGAACACATGGGACTTTTCGGTAGATCTTTTTGATTCTGTAGGAGAGCAAGGAATTCTTCCTAAGAACATCCTTGGTGCCGGTGCAGTGAACTACATCTATGTTCTTGGTGAGCAATTGGGTGTATTTGACCTGGCTGAAGCATTGATTCTTGAATGGGCACGTGGAAGTATCTACATTACAGATCCAGAGGCTGAGAGCAAAATGTACCGTTACTACAAATTACTGGAAGAGCGTACTAGCACTGAAGAGCGTGGAATGTTGTACAAACGTGTGTTGAACCTTGGAGAAGCAGAATTGTTACAAGGAACCGTAGTGAATGATTCATTTACACGCCTATGGCATGCATTGATGGAAGAAGTGGTTTCATACATTACGAAAACAGAAACTTCTAACAATCAGGATTTCGTTTCGAAATTACCAATTGTTCAATTGATCCGAGAAATCCAATACAACCTTACATCATTCTTCACAGGAATGGCTCACATCCAAACTACTGAGATGTACAATCACTTGCAGGATGCATTTGAGATTATGAGTCAGCCAGGAGTAGTAAGCCAGGTTGCTCCGGGAAGAACACAAAATGTATGGTCAGTAATTGACATGTTGCACCAGGCGAAATTTGGAACGTCTCCGAACATCACAGCTTACAAAACAGCTGCGGTAGAAGGGTACAACCTATTCCAGATTATCTCAACATTCAACGAGTCAACTATTACAAAAACAGAATTCACCAACTTCATTGTGAAGTGTGAAGCATACATCATTGCATTGGGACAAGATGGTTCCAAAGAGTCGACGAGTACACCGTCATCTCCACGCGCTGAATTAGCTGCTGCCGAAGAAGAATTTGAAGATTGGGATATGTAATTCCCACGGTCATGGACCACGATTTCAAATTCAATTTCTAACAAAAAACTAATAAACATGGCAGAAGAATTATCAAACGAGCAAATCAAGCAATTGGCGCGAGAGGAAGCTCGAGAGGTTTTAGCGCGAAGCAGTTCCTTTCAGGCGATGTCGAAGGCGGACCAAATGTCGACTTACAAAGACATGGTTCTTGCCAACGCAAAGCGACTTTCAGAGCAACAGCGAAGGAAAAGAAGAGATTCGCTAACGGCGGATAGAGCAAGTGATCTTATCGATCCGAATAGACACAAACATGACATCGGTCGTGGGGTTGAAGCCTTTGATGAACTAACGGATACAGTAAACTTTCCACAGTTCGTTAAGGATCTTGTAAGCGGTGTGTTCGATGCGAATATGGCTGTGATGAAGGAGCAAACCGACAACTACATTAAGTTGATGAAGGAAGCTTCTAAGTCCGTAGCACAGTTCGTGAAACAAGTAACAGATGAAGATGCATTCGGAGAATTAGCAGATTCCAACGACGATTTCAATATGTCTTTCGATGATGATGGGGCGAAACTTACCAACAAGACTGGTGAGCCCGTTGATATGGAAGATAACGAAGTAAAAGCAGCCATTATGGATGCTAAGTTGAAATTGGCGAAGGAACACCGTAAAGCCTTGCAGAATATTATCCTGATGGGGGTAACCCGAATGGTAGTTGATAAAGGTACCATTAAAGCAGGGGTACAATTTGACTTCAAATCGGAAACGAATGCGAACTTTCAAGACAAGGCGATGAACAAAAACAGTTCGTCATCAGGAGGTTATGCAAAAGCGAGTGGAGGTTTAATTGGTTCCATCTTCGGTGGTCCTTCCGTAGGTCGGAGCAGTTCTAAAAGATCAACATCGGTAAGTGTATCATCAGCGAAGAGTAACACGAAAGACGAACTAGCAGCAAAACTTACGGGTAATGTTGAGTTGATTTTCTCAACCGATTACTTCGAGTTGGACAAGTTCGTTGATATCTACAAGATTGAGAGCGAAACCGAAATCGCAACCAGCACCAACCCAGCTAATCCAGCCGGTTCAAAAACTAAGAAGTAGAGCTGAATGGCGTTAGCGTTTTTGAAATATCAGGGAGCGGCGAATGGTCATCAAGAATTTCACGCGGATTTAGGAGGGAACTCCTATTTCCGTGTCATGATCGGTGATCGAAGAAGCTATCGAAGTTATGGCGTGCCATTGCTGGAGCGGAAATCGTTTGTAAGTCCGATGTATGGACCTATTCCTGCTTCAAAAATGGGGCGAATTCGATTCCGAGTTCCAGAGCAAGTCTTTTCACGCGAGAACGCCTATGTACAAATTGTAAGTTATCGCGAGGCAGATGGAAAAGGACCGGCAATATCCTCTATTGTGAGGACAATGCCAGGAGTCTCCTCGCAACCACTTCCTTCAATTCAATTCGCAATGGAAACAAATTCTATCAACACGGAAATACATAGTGTTCCTTTTCAATACAAGGAATCGGGAATCTCAGAGGCAATGTTTATCGACAAAGTCTTGAGCTTCCTTCCAAAAGTATTGCCTGCAGTAGGTCAGTTGATTTCTGGCGGTGACAAGAAAAAAGGATCACCAAAAAAGTCAGATGGAGGCAGTAATGATCTTAAAAAGAACATCCTTGATTTGATGTCCGATCCAAAGAAACTACAGCAGATTATTGATCTTCTGAAGGGAATCACCGGAGGACAAACGAAAACATCAACGCAAGCCTCTGTTCAGGCCTTTAACAATGGTAACTACAGTAGTGCCATGGTCGATCCAATGACCATTATGGCGGTTGTAGGAGCAGTAGTTGATGGCTTGGCAAAACTCGGAAAGATCGGAGCTCAGATCAACAAAGATGAACTGGATGCTTTGCAAAAATTGAATCCAGGAGTTGATGACAAAGACGTTCAGGGGCTTCTGAATCAAATGAGCGTAGATCAATACAGTGCTGCGATGATGAATCCTGCAGCTATCATGAAGTTGGTTGGAGTTGTTACCGACGGCTTGGCAAAACTCGGAAAGATTGGTGCTCAGATCAACAAAGACGAGCTGGATGCTTTGCAAAAATTGAATCCAGGAGTTGATGATAAGGACGTTCAGGGATTGTTGAATCAGATGGGAATGACTTCTTCGTACTTCCCGCGTATCAAGTTCAATAAGAGCAACGTTGTACGAACGGAAGTAGCCGAAATTGAGAGAACTATTCTCAATGGAGAAACGCATTATTTGTACGCATACGGCGTCGACCTGAAGGTTCCGGTAAAATTGCACACACCTCGTGACATTCCTCGCGGAATCTTTGAAATCATCGTACGTCGCAAAGAAAGCAACGAAGTAGTAGTTCGTCATCGACAAAGACACGATGGATCCAAAGGAGGCATTTTTGAAGCACATCCTACCATTCCGGCGCATCTTGCGGATGATTTGGTACCGGGTGAATCTTACGACCTCTACCTCGCTGTATTGTGGAAAGGTAAGGGAAACAAGAAGTATGGAAGTTGCATTGACATTCCTATCGCCATTGCGAATCGCTATGCATTTGATAGAGTAGGAGCTTCACAAAATGTTGTGGCATTGAACGATATCGAACAGCACAGATCGTTCTGGCACAAAGTATGGCAAGCCGATTTCACCAATGAAACAGTGCGCTACGAGTTCGAGTGTAAATATTACTACGCTATCGAAGCCGACAGAAATGCAAATGCGCAGATGGAAACTGTTGAGTTCCTGCAACCTGCACGACCAAGAAAGATGGAGGGTAAAATGAAGTCCGGATTGATTTTAAGTCCGGAAGTACTCAACGAATTATCACCAACTATTGGTGGTTCTTCCTTAAGCCTTGATCAGTTGGAAGCATTAAAAACGGATGCCTTCATCAAACACCAGCATCGAGCGGCACGAAACGGATTGAAGTACAGAGGAAAGGATGGCGAAGCAGCTGCACTTTGGGTATATCCGGAAATGGTATTACGCGAAATTGTTTTGAAGAAAGCAGCGGACGTAACACCATACGGAACTATCGCAGGATTTGAGGAAGAGACCGTTCTTTTCCCAATTCCGGAACTCGCACACTTTGTTGGGGTGCAATCAAACAATGAAGTATGAATTACAGAACGAAATTTCCAGACCTCTCTGAACAACTGGCAGGAGCCATGTCTGATGACGAAGGAAACGGAATAAAAACAGGTGTCATGATTGACGGAATGGAAGTGCGATTTGATAAAAAAGTTCGCGCCACTCCAGTCGATCTGGACTACAAGAAAAAACGAAAAGTCGTTGGAAAACAACACTGAGAAATATCAAGAAATAGACGAAGCGCTAACGCCTTTCTCCTTCATGGTTGAATTACTTGCCGGTATCACGAGCGAATCAAACGATGCCGAATTGTGGGAAGCGATGAAAGTGGAAGAGTTACGCCTTGATTTTCCCTGTGAAATGGATGTTTTGGTAGATGAAGACGGGAGTGTCACACTTGGGTCCGCACCACCAACGCAGAAGATAGAAACCAGCTTTATGCCGGTAATACAAAACCTAAAAATGACTGTAGCACCGCTCTACAAACTGTATGGCGAAGAAGAATAACAAGTCCTGGCAATTGGAGGACTTTATCGACTCACTGGTATTTGAGTTAGATAAAGCTCGCGACACGCTCTCAGTGAAAGGGCTGAACAGTCCGTTGTCCTATGCCGTTAAGGATGTTTCGTTGGATTTGAATGTTTTTCCTGAGTACGACGGAAATGATGTTCGATTTACAACGGCTTCTACAGGGGATGCAGGTTCTTCGAAAATCAGTCTGTCACTGGGTTCCATTACCGATCGGCAGATTAGAGAAACAACAAAGAAACCGATTTCGGGAGATGACATTGCAATTGATGAGATCGAAGAAATTGACGATTCAACCAAGAAGCAACTGAGCCGAATGGGAGTTAGATCTGCTGAGGATATTAAGAAGTTGAAAGACAAAAATGTGAAAGTGAATAAGCCTTCCTCACAAAAACAACAAGGAAGTAAAAGCAGTTCACAAATCGACTTCAAGAAACTGGCAGGACTAATAAACAAAGCACAAAGAGGTCAGCATCCACCTCGTGTAAAAGCGGCACAACTGGGATCGATTAGGGGACGGAACATATTAGCCGTTCAGGGAGAAAACCTGGCAATCGACAGTTCTCAGGCGTTGACTGCAAAATTGAACAACGACGAAATGAAAGTGATTGAAGCAACAAAGGATTATTTGGTAATCGAATTATCCAATGCTGATATCAAGCGAATTAACGATTTGACAGTACAATTGGATGAGCATACCGCATTCAATATCAAGGTACGATCGAATCACAAATAGGAAAAAGAAATTAGTATGAACAGTTACCACGAAAACTCAGGTGTTCGAAAAACCCATTACGATTCCAAAGGGGCAATTGCTCTGGAGTTCACACACGATTCTTACGAAAATGGAGAAGCGTTGAGTATGGGGAAAGCGTACGATGATGACATGAGTATCGGAATGGAATTCGATGAAGTTTATACGGACGCATTCGAAATGACCGACGGAGAAATTTTTGATGATGCCGATAATTTTGCCTCGGAACTATCAAACGAAGCTTTTGTAATGGCGAAGGCATACGATGATGAATTCGATTCAGATGATCAATACGACAATTCTGTGTCTCAAGCCAAAGCATTCGATGCAGGTCAGACCTCCACACCAGCGGATGAAAACAATCAATATTCCGACGTATTCGAATCCATCGACGACAACATTTTTGAAGACACGTCGAAAAACGTTGCAAATGCCCAGGAAGTTGAAGCAATGGCTGATGAGGTTGAGGTGGACGATCAGTTTGCCAGAGATCTTCAAGCGGTTCTGAGCGGTCAAAAGAGTTTGGCGAATCTTGCTGATTATTCCGAGGGGCAACAAGCGGCTCCGGCAGCAGCGAATCCACCTCAGGACGACACCGACAAACGCGTTGAGCAATTGGAGGCAAAAATGGCAAAGGATGAAGCCATCTTTGATCAGCTGGCAGCCGACCGAAATAACCTGACAACCTATCAGTTGGGCGAGGTAGAACTACAATCCATTTTTGATGAAGCCGATGGCGATTTATCAAAAGGATCTGTGGCATTGGCAAAGGACCGTATTGAAGACATCGTTGATGAAAGATCCATTGCAATGGATGGTATGGAATACGCCGAAGATTTTGAATTGATGGATAGCATCGCTGAGGAAGAATTGGCAGAAAGCAAAACAACGGCACCATCGGTTGATTCTAACTCGGATATCAAAGATGCAGTCATCGAGGAAGAGATTGTAGTATCACCTGAAGACAATACCGTAAGCGGAGAATGAGTAAGCTACTGAACATAGAAAGCCGCATTCGGGACAGAAAGCAACACAGCCCTCCTTCAATTCCCTTAACACCGGATCAGTTGGAAGTTCTGCACAAGCGAAACTTCAAAGGAGATTCTATTCGTCCGGCTGAGAAGGTACGTTACCTTCCAATCATTGGAATTGTGTGCAGAAAGGGAACAAATACACCATTGCCACTTATTCCGGTGCAATTCGAAGGTGTTTATGTCAACGGCAAAAACATTCAGGTTGAAGAACGCATTTACGAAGTAAGAACAAATGGCAAAGGACATTTCATGCTTCTGGTGCGCTACAAACCGAAGGACGAAAAACGGATCGAGCAGGGAGAAGTACGACTTTCTGTAGGAGGTCAGAGCCGAATCTTCCGAATTCCAACAATGAAATATCACCTCGACGGTAAAAGAGAAATGCAGGAATTTCTTGGACCAGAAAAGTTCAAAAGTGCGTTTCACCGAATGGGGATTGACGAATATCAATTAACGAACAAACAGCAACTTACGCGAATAGCGATAGCCAAAATTACGATTCACTAATACAAGCATTATGTACAATAACAGATTACTCGTTTTAGAGCAAAGAGCCATCATTGGGAAGAATGATTTCTCAGAGGCATACGGAAATAATTTCCCGACTCCGGCAAAGATAAAAGCCAATTACCCGAGGAAAGCAGGAAACAACGAATGTGCGATGCGATTGAGCTTTGCCCTTATTAAAGCAGGGATCACTGAAGCTCGATTGAAAAAATCCGACAAGTTCAGAAAAACAAAAAGAAGAGGAGGGAAGTTGTACCAGCCAAGTGCTGCAGCATTAGCAGATTGGTTGCACAAAGAGTTGAAATATCCTGTGAAGATGACACACAAAACAGGGCGTTGGAAACAATCGGATTTTGCTGGAAAAAGTGGGATCATCTACTTTGCGCATGATCATCGTGGAGGTGACAGAGGATTCGGTCATATCGATGTGATTCACAACGGCAAAATGGGAGACACTTTCTACGAAAACAAAGTTGTTTGGTTCTGGGAGTTTTCTAACGGTTCGTGGTCAGGTACTTCCAGAGGTCAAAGCCTCGGATTAGGAGACTACAGTCAGCAAATGAATCCAGGTCTGTTTGGAATTGCAGGATTGGAAGCTGTTGAGGCAATTACATTGGGACTTACTGCTACACAGACAATTGCTTCGGCTGCACAGCAAAACGGTAAGTTGGTGTATCAACCGGTTAAAGCTAGCCGTACCATGAAGAAAGAGCCGCAGCCTTATTCCAGAAATCCACATACGCACCAAATTTTCGGGGCGGCATTTAAACGAGGATTCGGGATTCCGACAGCGAAGGTACTTTTCGAACTGACGGTAGATTGGAATGAATTCGGAGAAATGGTAGGGTTTGTAAAACACAGTTTACAAGGAAGTACCTCTTTTGATTATTCAGCCATGAACGTCACATTTACGAACCTTGGAATGTTCCCAAGAAAAGGTGGAGAGAAAGATCCGCGTGCGTGGCCTATTCGATTTGCTTATCAGGGGAATTTCGATCCAGTTGGTAACGGAAATTTCGATTTCCAGGGTGAGTTTGAATTCAACGCGTTCGGTTACTTCAAAATCTTGAAACATAACGTTGTATCAAGATCATTCGCAGATTGGGCGCTTGGTGGAAAGCCGGAAGACGCTGTCTATAAGTTCTACGATAAAACGCATTATACCATTCCAAAATTGCCTGCAGCGCAACGCAAAATTCTAATGCAGAACTACAAAAACGATCCAAATTACAAAGGAAAATAACCTCTATTGATAACTGTATACAACGTACTTAACGTTGCCACAAAAGCATAAAAGATGAAAAAACTTGCGTTCTCAAACAGACTTTTAAGTTTGGAAAGTAAACATGAACAAAACGATAACGATGCACCTTCCAACGGAGACTCAGTGTATTACTCGTCGGATGGACCTTCAAATAGTCAGGATTCGGTTTATTACGCACCTGACGGACCCACTGGACCAGATGCAGGAGCAATGAGCTATGAATCTGATTACGATGAAGATTACAGCGAAAGCTATGAGAAAGATCACAGCGCATCCTTTGAATTAAAGTATTCGCACGGTTATGGTCACCCACCGATTAGTGCGCACATTTCATACAATGAAGCGACACGAAGTGCAACGGCGAAAAAGCACGGTATTTCAAACGATCCGGGTCCAACCGAATTGAAAAACATGAAGATCGTTGCTGAAAAAGTATTCGAACCAATGCGTAACCACTTTGGTCGACCAATCACCATTTCGTCCTTTTACAGAAGCCCTGAGTTGAATAAACTGGTTAAAGGTTCGCCAACTTCAGATCATATGTCTGGGCATGCGATTGATATTGACGTCGACGGACTTGATGGAATTACCAACGCACAAATTTTCTACTACATAAAAGACAACCTTCAATTCGACCAGTTGATTTGGGAGAAGGGAAATAGTTCCAACCCAAGTTGGGTACATGTTTCTTACAAAGAAGGAGCAAATAGAAATCAGGTATTGCGTTATGACGGTAGCTCATACAAGCCGTTCTCGGCACAGCAAAGTTATGAGGAAGGTTACGGCTACTACAGTGATGCTCACGAGGTATACGATGAGTACGAAGAGATTTCTTCAGAGGCATTTAACGACCCATTCGCGGATATTAAGAGTGCAAAATTCAAGAAGTTCTTACCTCAGATTTTGAAGTTCGAAGGCGGATTTGTAAACGATCCTGACGATCCGGGCGGAGCGACTAACAAAGGAATTACCATTGGTACATTCAAAAGACATGCGCAAACGGTTCTTGGAATACAACCAACCCTGGAGAATCTAAAGAACATCACCGATGGTCAGGCCGGACAAATCTATGAATTGATTTACTGGAACAAATTGCTGGCAGAAGACATTAACGATGTTCAGGTAGCATATCAATACGTTGATTTCTACATCAATGCAGGAAGCAATGCGATCAAAGTAATGCAGCGTTCATTAAATGGTCTTGGTCAAAACGTAGCCGTAGATGGTGGTATGGGACCTAAGACTTTGGCAGCTATTAATGCTGTTGATGGAGAACAGTTGTTTGATGCGTTCAAGAAAAATCGCCAAAAGTACTATAATGACCTGGCTACGCGTCGTCCGAAAATGAAGAAATTCCTTGGAGGTTGGACGAAAAGAACGAACCATTTTGTCTATCAGAAGTCAATGATGGGAACAAGTTTGGCGCATACGCAAAGCGGTTTGTTGACTCATGTTAATGGATGGCTACGAGTAAAACTAAACAGCGGTAAAATCGTTTCCCTGTCTCAGTTTGCACGTGTTTCCGGCGTTGGATCTTCAGGAAATCGCGAAACATTTACCATCGACGATTGGCCATATTCAGGACAGGGAGCATCCGTTTCGAAGCAATCCGGTGGTGCCTCACGATTTGGAAGTGTATCCTATCAGAATGGAGGAAAGGTAGTATTCGATTCTGCTAGAAACAAATTGAAGTTTGGTAGTTCTGCATGGATTCCAACTGCGATGGACCCAAGTAATCCAATGGCGAAGGGAACGTACAAAATTTGGGTTCCGGATTATCCTCATGGTGGAGGCGGCGGTTACTCATCGCACAGCATTTATTCAACTGTATGGTTCCGATTGGGTGGTCAGTCCAGCTCCCGATACCTACACCTTGGGAATTATAGCGCAGGCTGCGTAACATTCGGTGCTACTAGTGCAGGAGGAACAAACGCTCACAAAGCACAATGGACAGACCTCTACAATTACCTTATCAAGAGAAGAATTGGTAATGGAGGTAATTATGTTGGAGAACTTGAAGTAATCTAATATGAACGGGAACAGACTTCTTGAAATGGAGCAGCGCCTGAAAAGTCAGGGCAAAGCTTCAGGAACGATGCTATCAATAGGAAAAAAGTATGCATCAGCTTATAGTGGAAATTATCCGGGAGGGAAAGCATGGCCGGGGAAAAGAGCCTTGCCTGCTCCCGGAACTCCCGAATATTGGTCCTTGGATACGAAGATCAAGGAAACCATGATTTCTTTTGCTGATAAGTACATTAATCAAATCTCTCGAAACAGTGCTGTTCCTTTGAAGGATCGATTGGATATCAATTCAGTGGGAGGGAAGTACGGTTGGCTGGCGTGCAAGGATTTCTTCCTGGTGCTGATCATGATGGCATTCAAACGTCTGGACATTCCTTTTCACTATTTGGCGGAGAGACGAAAGGACAAAGAATTACTCTATGTGAGTTCAAAGGACGGAGCGTCTGTTGATTTAATGGTTCGCTATTCCAAAATGTATATTGGATTTTTGAAGAAATATACGGAGAGTGTAAATCGTACAGCTGTAAGAGTAGGGGACATATTCCTTCACATTGGCGGCTATGTTGGTGCCACTGGACACGTACGTTTTGTAACCGATGTTTTTCAAAGAAATAACGAAACCTGGGTTCGATTTGCTGAAGGTCACAGAAGTCCGGACAACAAAAATGTACAAGCCACAACAAACGCAGGAAAAGAAGGGCAACTCCCGGAATTTTCGGAAATGGCAGTAAGCGATATTGTTGGAGAAGGAAATCTTCATACCGGTGGAATCGTTCGCATAAAATGGGAACTGTTGTGGAAAGAAAATGCCTTCAAGAAGTACAATAGTTACAAGAAGGTGAATTATGTGAAGAAACACTATAGTAGTAAAAGCTCAACCATCCAAAGAATGCTCAAGAACGATGAGTTTTACAATTTGGTTATGAAAAAGATTGGAAACTACTAGAAAAGAACATTATAAAAGCAAGAAGCTATGGCTCAAATCAGAAACCTTTTACTTGAGGTTGAGGAAGGATCGTTAAAAAGTGAAGCAAAGATTTCCATCCAGATGGATGTAGATTTCAGCGGAACCGAGCGTCGATTAAGCATGCAGTTTGGTCTGTTTGTAGGAATTTATGAAGGAGACTACGATCAGGACATGATTTTACCAATGTCTAATGGCCTAACAGACGGTAGAATTTACAATTTAGATCCAAAAAGAACCGGTTCGAAGAATACGCAAGATGATGCCATAGAAGTTTTTTACGCAGGTAATTTGATGCCAAGAAGAAGAAGGTCAATTCGCGTAAAATTAGAACGCGTAGTTCGATTGAAGAATCGAAATGTGTCGAAAGAAAGCTTCCGTGTGGCAGCATACGTAGTTCCTGAAATTTCCTCAGGTTTTGCTGTAAGTAATGAAGTTCGAATCGAGAAGGAGGAAGAGAAGTCGGCAAAGGAAACCAAACCGACTCCAGTTAAAAAACCGGTAGCTTCAAAAACAACGGCGCAAAAGAAACCTGCAATTTCACCGACCACTGCTGGGAAAAAGCCGCCAGCGAAGAAAAAATCTCCTGCAAGTGCCAGCGCTTCTCTAGTGTCTAAACCAACAGTCGCGAAGAAAACAGAAGTAGTCAAGAAGCCGGCAACAAAGGCGCCAGTTGCGCCGAAGAAAGCACCAGCGAAAAAGCCTGCTGCACCAAAGACGACAACCGCACCCAAGAAAACAACAGCAGTAAAAAAGCCAGCACCTGTAGCGAAAGCTCCTGTAGCACCAAAGAAAACACCAGCCAAAAAGGCGCCCGCACCGAAGACAACAACTACATCCAAGACAACTGCAGCAAAAAAGCCAACGACTACACCCAAGAAAGCTCCGGCTAAGAAGGCTCCTGCTCCAAAGACTACAAAAGCAGCTCCTAAGAAAACTTCCGGTACTACTGGCAGCAAAACATCAGAAGCTATTAAGAAAGACAAGGAAAGCTAGGGGAGTCCTGACTTATGGGATGACATCTTGAATAATAAATGCCGAACATCGGGCGAATCGAGTTGGGAGTTCGTAAATTTGGTGGAAAGTCAAGATAGATGATCCGATTTCTATTTTTCTTATTTGTTGCTTGTGCTACCTTTAATTCCCAGGCGGAAGACCTCGGGAAGTCTGGTGATGTGACCATTTTGGTGAAGGATCACTTTGGTACTCGAATTCCCAATGCAGAAATTCAATTTGCCAGACTTCCATCATTTAAAACTGACGAAGAAGGTAAGGCGATTATCCAGAACGTAGAATGGGGGCGATCCTATCAGATTAAAGTTTCTGCCAAAGATTATCGCGAGTACGATGGATTTCATGAAATAGACAAGAAACGAAGCACAATTACCATTGAATTGGGCTGGACGGTAGAGCGATGGAAAGAGTACACGGAGCAAGCTCGCCTGGAAGAAATTCAATCGCGTGATTCTATTGTAGCGGCGACAGATTTCAGTGAATATGCAGATTGCGATGATACCACTGGACTCCATTACTGGATGGAGGCTAAGTTTCCAGGAGGACAGGCTGTATTAAATCAATATGTCGATGATATGACTGAATATCCTGAACCTTCTATTGATATGAACGAGCAAGGCAAGGTATACTTATCGTTTGTGGTAGAAATGGATGGTAGCATTACTGGTGTCAAGATTGAGCGAGGTGTATCTTCAGATATCGACAGGGAGGCAAGACGAATTGTTCGCTCTATGCCGAAATGGATCCCGGCGTATTGCAATGGTGAAAAGGTTAGGGTGCGTTGTCGCGTGCCAATTGTGTTTACTTTGACTTAGTGGTGAATTCAGTTTAGTTGTGAGTTCAGAATAAAATACTCTTCTTCGAATCATTATAGTGATTCTAGTTAATCAATACTGATTGAGCCATCCTCAGAAACTAATCATATATCCTCTCGGTTAACGAGGTTCCAATAATGTTTGCCCAGAAGAGTAAGTTTACACCCCTTGCTTTGCATTGCTGCATGGAACATATGAGGCGCGCCGCAAGGTACAACAATGTTAACACGATTTAATTTTTGCAATTGCGCAAATATCTCCGTATGCTCCTTAATAGGTGCAGGTATTCCTTCATCACCATTATTTCTTTCTGGCTCAAACGTTGGGTCTAATTGAAGCACTTCATCTCTTTTTGGAAAAAGCTTTGTCAGCTGTCGAATATCCTTCAATGTAATACTTTGTTGAACCACCTGCTTTAACACAGTGAACTCTGATACATTTGTTTTAAAAATTGGTCGTTGCGACCAATCACCTAAAGATTGATCGATGTGGGCGTATATTGAACCCAGCGTGATTCGTCCTAACAAATCTGTTGCCGCGCCATTTAGTGCATCCACTAGCAAAGAGGTAAATACTCCAGAACCTTCTTTTTCTCCTGCATATTGATTAGATGCAGAGGCTGTCAATATTGTGACACCTTTTGAAATCAAAGCAGTTTCATTGGAGCCCATGACATTCCCGAATGTTCCACTATGACAACAGTCCAGAATGACGACCTTATTTCGTGCTTTAGAGGAATTTGCTAAGTGAAGCAACTCTGACATAGAAAGTCCTTCATCCCCGTCCATAACCTCTGAAGTGGCCAAGTATCCCCCGGTATCTTCAATATGTCCGTGACCTGAAAAGTAGAGGAGAGCAATTTCATTATCGAACTTAAAAAGTTCTTCAACCTTTTCTTTTAGAAGGCGTCTGGTGATAGGTGATTCTTTTGTTCCCAAGTATTTTTTGACAGTGAAGTTTTTTTCATCGTTTCCATGGCGCTCAATGGTCTCATGAAACGCATTTGCATCATTAACACACCCCTTTAGGCTTAGATGGTGTTCATAGTAATTTATTCCTACTACTAGTGCTTTTCTTTGCGTTGGCATATGCTTTCAGATATTTTTGATGTAACTATATGTCAAAAATATGCTGAAGCAGTGGGGGAACTATAATTGAATATATTGATTTTCTTCTCCTTAAAAATAAGGAGAGAATCAAATATAACCATGTTCAACAGCAAAACGCACCAACCCCTTGGAATTGGTGACTCCCGTTTTTTCTATCAGATTTCGGCGATGAGTCTCCACTGTTGTTGGAGCAATATGTAGTTTCTCAGAGATGGTCCTTGTAGTGTCGCCATTGGCAATTAACTTCAACACTTCAATTTCTCTTCGAGTGATTTTTATTTCACCAGACACTTTCGTGTTTTTAATACTTGAAATTAGCGTTTTCGTGACATCTTTTCCAAAAAACTCTCCGCCTGATTGAATTTCCTCGATTGCTTGAATTAATTCCTCAGCCCCCTTGTTCTTCAGAATATATCCATTAGCTCCTGCTTCAACAATCCTTCGAATAAATCCAATTTGATTATACATGGTGAGAATTAATACTTTTGTATTTGGGTATTCTGTTCGAATTTTTTTAGTTAATTCTACTCCATTCAATTTTGGCATTTCGATATCCAGTACGGCTATATCGACATCTTCATTTTGAATTAAATTCAGTGCTTCTATTCCATCCATTGCTGTTCCAACGATTTGAATGTTTTTTTCATTTCTAATCAAAGAACTCAGTCCTTCTAGAACAATCTTATGATCATCTGCAAGTATTATTCGAATCATATATTTAATTTTTGATGGGAATATCAACTGTTATAATGGTTCCTGCTTCTTTTTGAGAATCAACGCTAATGATGCCCCCAAAAGGTTCAATACGAGCTTCGATATTATTAAAGCCCATACCGTTAGTCGCTTCTGTATGGTCAAAACCAACACCATTATCTTCTACAGTTATGTTGATGAAATTTTTAGATCTAATAAGCTGAACGGTTAGTTCATCTGCTTTTGAATGGTATAGAACATTCTTCACTAATTCTTGAATTACCCTGTAAATTACCACTTCCAATTCAAATCCAAGCCTATCTTCAAGTGCGTGCGAAATACATTCTGCTTTTATGATTTGTGAAGAAGAAATGGATTCACATAAATCTTCAACTGCTGCAGTAATGCCAAATTTATTCAACGTTCCATTTTCCAGATTATGTGACACGTTTCGTACTTCCTGAATAGCGTCGTTAAGAAGTGTGTATGCCTTTTTATACTGCTTATTGGATGGTTTTCGTAATCCTTCAATTTGATTTTCGACCATACCGAAGTGCATTTGGACGACCGAAAGCATGGACCCTACACTATCATGTAGGTCCTTAGCAATGCGTTTCCTTTCTTCTTCTTGTCCAAGTAACATGGCATTCAGGGACTTCAGCTCACCACTCCTTATTAATTCTTCTAACTTTTGTGCTTGAACCTCTGCCTCTTTCTCAGCTTTGATTCGTTTTTGACGTTGTGCCCTTACTCTTAATATTGTTGTAAAGAGAATTAAAATGAGTGAAACACTTACTATTAAACTAACTATAGTGACCAGTTGAATTTCATTTTTCGCTTCATAATTCTTGATCCTTTCATTTTTGATCTTTAGGTCTTTTTGAAGCAGTTCAGTTTTAAACTTCTCATCCTGAAATTGCTGAGCGAGTATCATGGCGTCGCGAAAATTGTTATCCAAACTATCGGTCAACTGGATGTACTTTTTATTATAATCGTCAGCTATTTCAAATTCACCAATGTAGGAGTAGCATTCGGAGAGCCTTTTCATTGTTTGCGCCTCAATGATTTTTTTATCCGATGATCGCGCAATATCGAGAGATCTTAAGTAGTAATAGATAGCATTGCTAAAATCCTTTCGATACAAGTAAATATCACCGACATTGGTATAGCTGTCCATAAACAAGATGTCCTCATCATTTTCTTCTTGAATCGAGCAGCTTTTCAAATAATACTTTAAGGCGTTGTCAAAATCATTCTGCTTATAATATATAGCACCAATGTTGTTAAAAATTAAAGGATCCTTTTCAATAACATCGAGTGCTTTTTTCAGTTCTAATGATCGGTTGTAATATTCTAAAGCTTTTGTTAAATCGGATTTTTGATAGTACACATTTCCAATATTTCCGTAGACCTTGGCTAAATCATAATTGTTATTTTGTGTCTGGAATTTCTTTTCCGCTAACACTAAGTATTCCAGTCCTTTTATCAAGTTTCCAGCAGTTACGTAGAAGCTTCCTAGGTTTAAGTAGTTCTGACCAATTTGTCCTTGAAGGTTCAAGCGTTCTCTAATTTCTAGACTTTTCTGATAGTATTTAAGTGCATTTTTTAAATCTCCAAGATTCTTGTATGCAGCTCCGAGGTTGTTCGCTACTGTAGCAACAATTTGCTCTTTTTGAATGCTTTCAAAGTTATGTAGCGCTTTTAAACCAAAGTTTACAGCATCTGAGTAATTACCTTGGCTACGATAAATGTTGCAGAGTTGGTTTTGTGCCCGACCTATTCCATATACGTTATTATTTCCTTTTTCAATTACCAAAATCTCTAGGAAAATAGATTCGGCGTCCTTATAGTTCTTTAAATAAGTTTCAACAGTTCCGAGACGAATGAGACTCGTAAGGTGACCGGAAGAGTAGGATAGTTTTTTACTCAGTTGTTGAGCTTTAATAGCATATTGCTTTGCTTGTTGAGAATTTGATTTACGAAGTTGCCAGGCTAGTTCGTTTAGAGTTATGACTTGATTCGTGTCGGCTGCATTTGAATGAAGTTCGTGATTTAAGGCATCAATATCATATTGTTGGGCATAAACCACTCTTTGTGATAGCCCAATAAAAAGTAGAATGAATAAAACTATTTGTTTCAAATGTGAATTAATCGTGAAAATGGCTTTGCCTAAAATAAGCAAAGCCATTTGATCTGAACTATGTTAACCACGACTAAAATTCGTTTTACCTTTTTGTCCTAATGGTCGAATGTCCTCCTCTCCCTCTTCTGTAGAGGTTATGGGTTCTTTATTAGCATCACTCTCCTCAGTGTTCTCTGATCCTGTTTGTTCCTGAGTTGTTTCCTCTGTTGTTTCTTCTCTGTTTTCGTTTTCCGAATTCATAATTAAAAATTTTAGTTATGGTTCAAAATTATGAAGGGCAGAGCGTTGGTAAGTAGTGGCTTTAAACCAAATATTTCTCCTCAAAACTGATGAGGAATAATATCATAATCATTTAGTAAAAAGGATAGATCTATTGAAAATAATTTTGAAGAACAAACAAAAACCAAGTTATGAATACCAATGGATACGAATACGATATAGCGATTTCTTTCGCAACGGAGGATGTTATGGTAGCAACGGAAATAGCGATTGCATTTGGTAAGCGGAACATCTCTTTCTACCTATTTATGAACGAGAACAATACAGGCCAAAATGTAAAGAAGCAAACCTGGGAAATTTACACGCAAAAATCCATGTTCACTTTGGCAATCCTATCTGAAAACTACATCCAAAAAAGATTAGCTAAGGAAGAATGGGAAGCAATACAAACTGTTCATAGACCGGAAAATATTCCATACATCATACCTCTACGATTGGATGAGACTCCTATTGACGGTCTTTCTCGAAATACAATCTATCTCGAATGGAAAGAGAATGCCGAGAAAATTGCGGATTCCATTCATGAAATGGTCTTGAAGTACGATCAACTTTTATTAGAGGAATCGAAAGGAAGTAGACCAGGTCAAGAGGGTACTATCATTAAAGGGGACTATTCTGTTATTAATGTGAATACTGCTAATGGTGATATAACTGGAATCCAGAAATAAAGAGACAATTAATCCTATGTATTATGGTAAATGAAGACGATCTAAATGCCAATGATGTCGACCCCACAGATGAGCCAAACGGGGAAACGAAGGAACTTTGGAAGGGAGAGCATATTGGCGAGAACTTCTCAGATTTTGAGTCAATGGATCAAAATACATCGCAGTTAGAGAAGGAAAAAACTGTAGGTACTGAAGTAGAGAATAGTGAAGACTCTTCGGGGGATAGTGTAGTATTAAACATTGATAAATTCCTTGGGAGTGACGGGGTAACAGGTTTGAGAGGCAAAGAATTTAGCGGGCCTATAAGTGTGACTGTGAATAATTCGGATTATACGGATTTTCAAATGCTTGGGGACCTTGAAATGAAAATTCCCAATTCTTTAGTCGAATTACCTCAAACGGATATCATCCAATTATCGAGGCAGTTGATGGAATCTCGTGTACTTGTTGTTTACAGTGAAGACGAAGACTTCATTAATAATGCGATTATCAGAATAATTCGTTTTGTAGAATCAACACTTAAAGGGAAGAAATCGGCCTATAAGTTGAAGTATTGGGAGGAGGACAGAACTGATAAGTTAAAAAAGAAGCCTTCTGATTCGTCTGATGGAGAGTCTTCCAGCAATGAATTTTCATCATCGGATTCCAATCAAAATACATTTGAAAATCACAGCATAAGTCAGTTTCGTAGCATGAAATTCAGCGCTGAGAAGGCTGAAACTACATTCATCAAAGTTGACTTAACGAATAGATCATTCCTTCGTTCGCTCTGTTTTAATAGTCAGGAATCATACGCTTCATTGCAGAAAGAGTTCGTTGACAAGGGAATTTACATCATTTGCCGCCTTGATCGTAAATTGATGCGAACTTTGGAAGAAGAGAGTACAGATCCGACCGTTAACAAGATACTACAAAACAGATACCCGTTCCATTTTGCGAAAGTCCCATTCCTAAATGCCTATTTGAATCGCCATTTTTCCGAAGCCGATAAAATTAACGTGGTTATAAATCAAATGAATCAAGGACTTTGGGGCAAGGGAGCTACTGAAGATACATTGCATGACTTTATTGTTAATCAATTTGATGGGAATCCAAAAAGATTTCTTGAAGAAATTGAAAAACGACAATCGCCAGAATATGAGGAAAATATTAAGGAGCTTGTGGAGAATTTACCTTTTGATAAAGAGCCGCATCGAACGGTTTTATACGCTCATGTTTTTTTCAGCAGGCTCAACCTTTCTGAATTTAATTCGATCCTTCAGGTTCTATTCGAGGGAAGGGCTACTAGTCGGTCAAGAAAAATCGACAAGCTAAGTCAACGTCAAGGTGTTGTAAGTCTAAAGGAAACGTATGAAGTGCCCTTGATCCAACTCTGGGAAGCAGAGATGGATCAAATACTTGCAGAATGTAAGATAGGTGCTGTACCAGCGAAGGATGGGCATGTACAATTGAAATTTAGGGAAGTGGGACTAGAAGACCAGATTAAGGATTTTATGGTGCGAAATCTTTCGTTTTATATGATTGAACGATATGAATCCATTAGAGGTAGTTTTAATCTTTTCTCACCAAACGTATCAGAAGTTCTTTTCGAAGAATTTTCAATACTCACGGCGACAATGTCAAGTTACAACACTTCAAGGTATATAGGTGAATATCTGATTTACTATTACCGAATAATAATCGGTAAAGAAGAAGAAAATGAAGAGTTTGACGGTATAGATAAAGTTGTTGCTGAAATTCGTAATCGTTTGGAGCGTTGGCTTGGGTTGCACAGAATTATTCAGCTCATGTCGGAGCTACTGAACAAAGAGGCGTTTGTTAAAAATGAAGTGTTGAATTTTCTTGATCGGATTGTATTATTCGAGAAATATGATGACCTAATGGTAATCCTCCAGGAGTTGTCATCAAATGATCACTTTGATCAAATTGAATGGTTGTTCAAGATTGTTGATGAGAACCCCAATGAAGACGTTGAGAAGGAGCTTAAAGCTTTTTTGTCCAGGCAATTGGAAGAGTGGGGGACTGACAGTTTTAAACATCTGATGTCTATTAGAAATAAAATGTTCGATAAGAATCAGAAAGACAATTCCGATTTATCGAATTCACAGCAATTTATTCTTTCACTGGTATTCTACCTAGGCAATCCAATAAATCAAAGAATACCGGTTAAATCTTATGGGAAATGGCCTGTTGAATTCGAGTTTCTTGCCCCACTTAACTATTTAGATGATCCTGCGGAGTACTTTGAGTTTATTATCGATTGGCTCTTTGATAAACAGATAGATCAATTGTTTCAACGTGATGAACGTGATGAACTTATTAAGGCCAGAACCATCGTGTTGGAGAGCTGGATTTTAGTACTGGAAGGTATTGCTGCATCTGAAATAACAGAAACCGGAAATCAATTACGAACGGACTTATTGCATACGGTATGCACTAGAGTTGAAAGGAAATCGCTGAAAGAAATAAAATCTCAATGCACTAGAAATACACTGGATTACAACGAAACTATTGTTGATCAGATCGGAGAGAAGAACAAATTCTACCTGAATCTTTACAAGGCAAAGAAACGTGCATTATTAGAATTAAAAAAAGCAATTGTACACCAACTAAATAACTAATCATGGGCTGGAAGACGATTAAAAACGATGTTTTCATAGAAGTCACAAGAGACTATAAAGAAGGTTCAAACGAACGTGTGTATACGCGAGATCTTGATTCGAATCAAATCTTAGATCGGAGACCTGTATTTCGTGTAGGGTCAAGAAACTTGAAGTATTATGTATTGAACTTTGAAAAAGTTTATGACTATAACGGTCTCAGTAAAGAACTTAAGTCACTAGATAATTCGATCACCCTAAACCTAAGTATCAGCTACAACTTTCAATTTCAAAAAGACCCTTCCAACGAATTGCTAAACCTATTTTTTAAGCTTCGAGGAAGTCAAAAGCAATTGAATTTTTTGAGCGATTGGATTGATGAATTTAGTGCTGGTCAACCCAGTTTTGTCATTAAATACTTTGAGCGAAAGGAGGAACTGTTGCAATACCTAACGAATAAAGCTCAACGACTCGGCCTAAAACTGGAGATCGTAATCCAGGAGGATAAGAAAAATGAAGTTGGCTACCTGCAAGTATCGGGTCAAGTGGTGGTTCGTGTGAAAGATTATTACGGAAAAATTCCACTTAATTATGAAATTGATTTGGATATAGAACCTTCGAAGAAGTCCAAAGCAACATTAGCATTAGCGGCAAAGGATGGATTGAAGGATAAAATTGAACGATGCATCAAGCGCACAGTTCAAAACGAGAAAAATCTGAGTTTACATTCCATGAGTTTTGAAACAAGTTCAACGGTAAGAGAGCTTGTTGAGCTAGCACTTGTTGAACTGTTGAAAGAGGATGGACTTCTTTTGAGTTTCTGTACACTGGAAATTGACTTAAAAAAACCAAAGACCAGAGTTCAACTTAATTTGAAAGTTGATTGTATCACTCGTAATAAGCATACGATTTCAGTAGATCATGCGCTAATCCTAACATTAATGGATTATGGGGTGTTCCTCTCCTCTGGTGTCAAGGATATTGAAAAATGGGCAAAAGAAGAACTGGAACGAGTTACTCAGGATTATACGTTTGAACGCAATTTTACTGACTTGATTATAAATTTTGACGACGAATTAATCAAGAACAAAATGCGAGAGGAAACCCAAGCAATTGGTTTTGAAATCAAACAATTAATCCTTATTCCAAACCTTGAAAAGATCATTCCAAATTATGTCAGTTTTGATACAGCGGATTATGAATTCTCGTTGAAGATGAATGATATGAAGGTCAAACTAAATATCATTTTTAATGCACGGATCAAAGATCTTTCGAAGATTTCCATCCTTATATCACCGAAATCGAATGCACACACCATAGTAAAGCGTATTAAGGATTTTGTGGTAAACGAAGTTAGCTTGTTTATGCACGATATCGAACCTGATGATTTCTATAAATACTTTGACCGCCCAAATGAAGTTGGAGATATCCCGATTGCGGAACAATTAAAGAATAAGGTCCAACAGAAAACTCAGAATCAGTTTGGGTTGGAAGTATCAGATATTATCTGCAAATCGCCGGATACTGAGTTAATTCGGAGCTTTAATAAGCTCATCGGACATTCTACCGTTCTCGAAATAAAAAACAAAACAGAAACGATTGATTTCAAAATACCTTTTGACGTAATCAACGTAGATCGCAACGGTTGGTTCATATTCAAAGCGAAAATTAGTGCTCTCAATGGAGCTTCTGTTCTGGATCTATTGAAGAACATAAAGGATAGAATGGAAAAATTTGTGGTGTATCGCATCGAAAATAAACTCTCTCACGATTTTTCACGTGTAAAATCAAGCGAATTCATAAAAGCATTTCTCGTCACACTAATTAAAGGAGTCGAAGTCATTCGGGAAGATTTTGGACTTACAATTAAGTTGAGTGAATCATGGGTTCGTGGGGCTAGCCAAAGTGAACTTGCATTCATTGAAAGAATGAAGATACAACGAGAATATGAAAAGCAACTGGAATTGGAACAGGCGAAGTATCATAACGAAATCATGAAAGCCAAATATGAAGGTGAATTGAGAAGAGCGAAGGCCATTATGAATGCTAAAAATTCTAATGCGGATGATTTGCTAGATGACCCTGATGAAGTCAATCAAGCATACGACGAAGTATTGAAGAAGCTACCCGACCCCACAGACTTAAGGGAGGATATTGAAAATATGAATTCACAAGGGGGAATTGGGGAAAGTAATTCTAGTGAGAAAAGTCAATCGACAAAGAAGAAAAAAACAAAAAATAAAAAATCATGAAGCTAATTATTAAGAATATCACAAATGGTAACAAACAAGAAGGAGAAGTAGATAACCATGATTCGATAAATTCTCTATTTCATGATCTTGAGCGTGAAGGATTAATTCTTAACAATTGGGATATTGTGAAAACCACCGACGGAAGAATCATTTCGAAAAGTGAGCCCTTTCAAAATTTAAACTTGAGAGATGGAGAGGTGTTGTTAGTGGATAGCAGTTCATCAAGAAATGGTAATGAGGGATTAGATAGAAACCCCAAAGACCAATCTGAACAGACTAATATTTCGAAAATACCCAAAAGAGAACCAGAACGGATTGTTGCACCTACATTCGAACAGCTCGGAATATTTGTTCTAGATGGCAGTCCATCAATGACCGAAGAGATTAAAGTAGATGAAGAAAAATGGGAAGCTCTAAATAAGGCAATTAAATTGCTATTTGGGCATATCAAGTCAAATAGCAGAAGAGCAGGTAACTTTTTATTCTCAATTGTGAATTTCAGTGAAATGGCGTCTAGAAGTATGGGGATTACACGAGCTCTTGATGTGAATGAGGATGATAACTATGATCCCACTTCAATTGGAGGTAAGTATACTTTGATTCATTCTGGCCTGTCAGAGGCTGAAAGGATAGCTCAGGATTTTTTGCAAGCACCTAATAATGACGGGCTAAATAGATCAGTAGTAATTGTTTTGCTATCTGACGGAGAATGTTTTGAACCGTCAACAACGAGGACTGTGGCAAATCGATTAAAAGCTATGCCAAAGGTGAGTATTTGTACAACGTTTTTCTCTGCCCTGGGACAGCACAATTCAGAAGCAGAATCATTAATGCGGGATGTAGCAAGTGATTCTAATAGTTTTAAGAATACACACGATGTATCAACACTTCGAAACTTTTTTATTTCATCTTTATCAACCTGATTTGTATGTGTAGTTTGAATAAAAGCTTGATTGCGAGTGCAATTGGAACAAAGAAAAGTGAGAATCAGGATGCGGTTTGTTGCTCAAAGAGAGCGGTAAATGTTATGATGGTTGCTGACGGAATAGGATCATTACCATATGCCGGGGAAGCTGCTGAAGAAGTAGTTAAAATTATGGAGGAGCTAATTCTTCTGGAGCCCTGGCTTGATTTTAACACTCTATACGAACGCACCCAAATGAAATTGGAGGAGTTTGCTAAGAATTTTGGCGGATCAAAGTGGGAGGAGAACCGTTCTTTCGGAACTACCCTTATAACCGTAATTGAAGAAGAAACGCAATTTCGAATTGGATATTTGGGAAACGGAGCCATAATACACATCAGAAGTGATTTTATGTTGTTCGAAACACCACCGTATATAATTCCATGGTCTCATTCGAACTATTTAAATCCGCATTCAATTCCTGTTCAGGGAAAAGAGTCACTCACACGTTATTTCGCTTTGCCTAATACCTTGGATAAAGTGCGTCCTACCGCACTCACAATTGAAAAAGACAATATTGGAGAAGGAGATATATTGGTTATTTGTACTGATGGAATCTATTCACAAGATCAAGAGGGAATCGCGAAAGATGGTAATGGGGAATTATGGCGTGAAGAAAGAAAGTCACTGAAACTACTATATGACTGTTTGCGGTCGTTTATTTCAGAAGGGAACCACACGTCAGAGCATCTGGAAATGAAGCTTCAGGAATATTTGGAAGAGTTAAAGGTCACTCCAATGGAAATGGATGATGATTGTTCCATAGCGGTCATAATTACAGATCAGGCTCTAAAAGCACAAGAAGAACGAAATGGGAAGTATTCAGATTAACAGCAGTAATTCTACGGAATTATCAAATGAATTCTCTCAATTGAATCAAATAGAGATTGATGAAGGAGATGTTGTGGGGGGAGGTGGTTTCGGTGAAGTGTTTTCTTGTGTCAGTATAGACGGCAAAATTCCGGGAAACTCTCTTGTGGTTAAAATACTTACGAATGAAGTTAACCAGAATATCAAAACCATTCAAAAGCTTCAGAATGCATTGCGAAAGAAGAACAGAGAACTTAAACTAAAAAGGAGTAGCCTGCTTGATGAATATCCCGGTTTAATTGCTGTTCCACAGTGCAGCTTTCTGGGTAAATGGAATGGGAAAGAAATCGCTGGTTATGTTATGTACAATTTAAGAGATCTTGGATTTCATGAGTTCTCGGAAATTTTAGGCACCAAAGTCGTACAGAAATTTGATGCACTTTATAACAACGGTATCGATGGCTTTAATACATGTGTTAAGGTATCCTATCAATTTGCAAGAACGATGCGTTTTTTGAGCGAGATAGATTTCCTCCATGCAGATATAAAAGAAGAGTCTCTGTTTGTCAATGTCAATTCTGGAATTTGTGCAGTTATTGATTTTGACAGCGGAGCGATAGGAACAGATGTTCCAACAACAAAGGGAGCCGGTCAGGGATGGTACGCGCCGGAAATCACAGATTTGATTGGTAGCAGAGGAAGTGGTGGGAATCGAAGGGTCAATCGTTTTACGGAAAACTGGTCCGTGGCAGTAGGTTTACATTATATAATGTTCGGTTTTCATCCATATCATTTTCTCAAAACTACTGTAGGTACTGCTGTCGAAGTATATTTGGATGATTTGGAGTGGCCCAACATTTCAATTAATCATCCAAGCAAAAATGATTTTCGCGATACTGAAATTGGGATTCACCAGTCTATGTTTGACTTGTTGGGACTGCCGCTTCAAAATGCTTTTAAAACAACATTTAATACAGGATTTTCCAATCCAAAAGCAAGGAAAGAACCGAAGGAATGGGAGAAAGCGTTTGCATTAATGTGGGATAAACCGGAGATTATCTGGTTCGAAGCGTCGGACTATTTTGTTGCAAGTAGGAAGACTGTACGGATAACCTGGAGTACTCGAAACGCTAATAGAATTTTGATTAATGAAACGGAGGTAACAAATGAGAAGCACTATGACTTTGTTCCTAATACTGATTCGGTCATGCAACTAACTGCAATCAACGAAGTAGGTATTAAAACTCAGAAAGAATGCCATATTCAAGTATCTAAAGAACCTCCTACGATCCAAAGTTTTGAATCAGACAAAGTACAACGCGACGATGTTAGTCCAGTCACTCTATCATGGCATGTTATAAATGCTGAGAAACTGATTCTTAATCCAGGGAATATTGATGTTACAAATTTAAGTTCATTCGATGTTTTCCCCATAAAGATAACGACCTACTCTCTCGAGGCATACAGCTTCTTTGGTGTAAAATCGAAAAGTGAAATAAGTATCAAAGTTTCACAGGAAGCACCGAAAGTTAAGTTATTCAAAGCATCTACAACGTACAGGATGGATAAGACTCCCGTCGAGTTATCCTGGGATGTTGAGGGGGCCGAAGAAGTCATTTTACGGCCGGAAGGAAGAACTTTGAGTTCGAGAGGTTCTCTTTTTGTTGACCCAAGAAAGAATACCAATTACACGCTTGTTTCAACTTCAATGTTCGGAGTGGAAACACAAAAGGAAGTTTCAATAGAGGTGTCCAATGAACCTCCGGCGATTAAATTTCTGAAAGCAGACAAAAAGATTAGGGAAGATATAACTCCTGTAATACTGACCTGGCAAGTAGGAGGCGCTGAAAAACTTACATTACAGCCTGGTAATATCGATGTAACTCACTTACATTCTTACGAAGTAACTCCACTTAAGAATACAACTTATGTATTGGAAGTGACCAGTTACTTCAATGTTAATGAAAGGAGTGAGATTCAGGTTAAAGTTTCAGATAAACCAGCTGAGATTGATTTTTTTAATACCTCAGCAAGAATGCGTACGGACAAAACACCTGTTCAACTAAGTTGGAATGTCTCAGGTGCTGAGGATGTTGTATTGGAACCGTTTGGTATATCTGTCCCTTCATCTGGGGACTATGAAGTGGCACCGCTGAAAGATACGATTTATACCTTAAGGACAGCCACAATGTTCGGAGTGAAAAATAGCAAGGAGTGCACAGTTCAAGTGTCCAGAGAACCTCCGACAATTGAAGAGTTTTCTGCGCGACTTGTAGAACTTGAATCAGAATCTTATGAACTATTCTGGAAAACTAAAGATGCTGAGTGCGTTGAGATATTACCAGATGTAGGAGACGTATCTCATTTGAATGGTATTCTTCTTAAAGAACCCTACGATATTGAGCTAGTGGCGACTTCCATGTTTGGTTTTCAAGCAAAGAAAGCTTTGGAGTTAACACCACTGTTTATGAAGGGTGTTGATGAGGAAATATTTACCCTTCATATAAACGATGAACTATTTAAGTCCAAACCGAATAATAACATTTTTAAAAAATAGACTATGGAAAACAATAAAACAAATCTGCTTACTAGACTATTGTGCTGGACCTCGGGTGCACAGATGGATATTCTTCAAAAGTATCCAACGGAGATAATAAGATATTCTGCTATGGGGACAATTGTTTGGCTTACGGCTATTATGGCTTGTTTATCAGGGGGGTATTTTTTCTTGAGTGCTTTTAGCAATGGGAAAGATGTCGTTCTGAGTTGGTCCGGTATTGGTTTCGGTATCTTCTGGGGAGCAGCAATTTTTTCGTTGGATCGATACATGATTATAAGTATAAAGCCCGGGATGTCTAATTGGCGATCTGTTCTTCAAGTAATCCCACGGTTATTCCTAGCAATATGTTTAGGACTCATAGTCTCGAAGCCACTTGAATTGAAGTTTTTTGAGAAAGAAATACGTGATCAAATTGAAGAAACGAATCAGTCTTCATACAAGGAAAGATTAGCAGAAAACAAGGATGTTAGAATCAAAAAGGATGAGATTGCATCTTTTGAGGCTGAGAAAGCAAGATTAGATTCAATTCTGAATCAGAGAAGAGAAGAGGTGGACCGACTTAAGACAGATTATTATAATGAATACAGAGGTATTTCCGAGGGAATTTCTACAGGAATTATTGGGTTTGGTCCTGAGTCAGATAGAAAACGACAAATCTGGGAAAAAAGTCAATTGACATTTGATAGTCTGTCGTTACAGTTTAGTCAAGCCAATTTGTCTCTCGATAAAAAAATTGAACTAGCAAAAAAAGAACTGGTTTTAGTCCGTAATCAGGCTCGAAAAAGTATTGACAACAATGCGGGCCCTTTAAAACGGATTGAAGCTCTTGCTAAAATTACTTCAAAAAATGGAGTTCTTCGAGCTACAGACCTACTATTGTCATTCATTTTTATTTTGTTTGAGGTGGCACCAATTGTTGTGAAATTAACAATGAAGAAGGGGCTATATGACTTAGAATTGGAGGAGTTTGAAAAGTTTAAAAAAAAAGAACTTGAAGAACTTAGGTTGATTGAAGAACGAAAACTGGCGACCTTTCACAAAACAGAAATGTCTCGTTATTTCCGTGGAGTGGAAAAGGATCAAAAGCTAGAGAAAATTTTGTTTGAAAGTGATACCGAAAATCTGAAAGCCGATATTCACAATCACTTTAAGGACAAGGGGAAAGAATCTAATAAGGAGTTTATTGTTAACAAGTTAAAAGAAATTCGAAAGAATCGACCCTTTGGTGGCACTAGTTTTGGATTAGGAAAGACCCCATGAAGTAACCCAAAAAAGGAAGCCTATCGACTTCCTTCTAATAGCGAGTTCTGAAGAAGCCAGGCTTTTCAGAACAAGACCGGGAGTTGAACGCTGATTCATGATCAGCGTCCTGAAAACTTGATGATGAAATCAAGTTCTTCAGGGTCCGGGACCTCTTCGGAATACTTTAGCATAAACTTGAGGATATTTTCTCTACTTAAATTTTTGAGTTTGCGTTCCAACTTTATTGCTTCTGATTTACTTGGTTTTTCACAACACCAAAGAAGTATCTAGGGAGTTCCTTTTGAAGTGAACTTTTCGTAGCCAGAGTTGTGCCTGTCAAGTCTTGATTCGATGTTATTCGTTGAGCCTTTGTAGAACGTATCCTGCTTTTTCGAATACAAAATGTAGGAATAGTATGCCATCATAAAAAAAAGGAAGCCTATCGACTTCCTTCTAATAGCAAGTTCTGAAGAAGCCAGGCTTTTCAGAACAAGACCGGGAGTTGAACGCTGATTCATGATCAGCGTCCTGAAAACTTGATGATGAAATCAAGTTCTTCAGGGTCCGGGACCTCTTCGGAATACTTTAGCATAAACTTGAAGATATTTTCTCTACTTAAATTTTTGAGTTTGCGTTCCAACTTTATTGCTTCTGATTTACTTGGTTTTTCACAACACCAAAGAAGCATCCAGGGAGTTCCTTTTGAAGTGAACTTTTCGTAACCAGAGTTGTGCCTGTCAAGTCTTGATTCGATGTTATTCGTTGAGCCTTTGTAGAACGCATCCAGCTTTTTCGAATACAAAATGTAGGAATAGTATGCCATCATAAAAAAAGGAAGCCTATCGACTTCCTTCTAGTAGCGAGACCGGGAGTTGAACCCGGGACCTCAGGGTTATGAATCCTGCGCTCTAACCAACTGAGCTATCTCGCCATATTTACCTAACATTTTGGTTAAATGCGGGTGCAAATATAACAGGAAATTTAGTTTGTACAAGAATTCTGAGTCCGAAAAAGTATTGGTTCGAGCTTACTTTAATGCTTCCAGTTGACTTTGAACAAATGATGCCAATGACTTGATGTTAGCTTCGGTAAAATCAAACTTAATGCCCGCTTCAGCATAAATCTCTGGAATTGAGCGTGTATAGCCCAGTTTTAATGCGTTTTTGTACGAATCAATTGCTTTCGGTTTGTCTTCCAGGCTGTTTTTCCAAACACCTAATGCTCCCAATTGGGCAATTCCATATTCGATGTAGTAAAAAGGAACTTCAAAAATATGCAGCTGTCGTTGCCAGGAAGTACGCTGAAGATCTTCGTAACCACTCCAGTCGGTCAATCCCGTTCCGTATTGTTCCGAAAGTTCCACCCAATAATTATGGCGCTCTTCCGATGTATGCGTGTGATTTTCGTACAACCAGTGCTGGAACTCATCTACCTGGGCAATCCATGGGAGCAATCGAAGGATCGTCTCCAATTGTTCTTTTTTAGCACGTTTTAGGTCGTCTTCGTTTGTGTAGAACTCCTGCCATTGGTCCATCGTCAACAATTCCATGGACATAGAAGCCAATTCAGCCACTTCTGAAGGCAAGCTTTTGAATCCGGTAATTTCCAATTCACGACTTAAGAAAGAATGCACCGCGTGTCCACCTTCATGCACCATGGTTACCAAATCACGATGTGATCCCACAGCATTCATGAAAATGAACGGCACTCCGATTTCATATAATGGATAATTGTATCCTCCGGGCGATTTACCATCTTTCGATTCCAAATCCAAATGCCCCATTTCTGACATTGTTTCCAGACAATCGCCGAAGTACGGATCTACGCGATCAAACATGGATACGCTTCCTTTCAATAATTCCGATCCTTTCTGGAAAGGCTTCAATGGTAATTTACCTTCTGGATCAACATCCAAATCCCACGGTTTGAATTTGTCTTTTCCGAGTTTAGAAAGTCGTTCTTGCTGAATCTCCTTAACGATCGGAACAATAGTCGATTTCACCGATTGATGAAAATCACGACAATCCTGAACCGTGTAATCAAACCTTCCCATTGCCTGGAGTTTGTAATCGCGGAAGTTCTCAAAGCCGGCATTCTGCGCAACCTGATGACGTTTTTTCAGTAATGTATCGAAAAGTTCATCGAATTTTTCAAAATCCTCGCGACGACGATTGCCCATTTTCTCAAACACTTCCTTTCGGACAGCTTCGTCTGTCTCTTTCAAGAAAAGAGCCGCCTTTTGCATGGTAATCGTTTCTCCTCCGTGCTCAATGGATTGTGCTGCTGAAAACGCTCCGTACTTCTGACTTTCTTCTGCCAGTTCAGCTTGAATCGGAATGTTCTCTTCCCGATACAGATTCAATGCGTTTTCAATACTACGGAAGAAAATCGCGTAGGCTGAATCAGATTTCAATTCCTCGGTGAAAGGACTGGCAATTAATTTGCGGTTCAATTGATCTTCGAGAGGAGCCAGCTTCGGTTGGATTTCCGTAACGAAAAACGTATAGTTGTTACTCAATGCTTCGTCTTTCGTATTGATGGTCATTTTGATGTAACGCCATGCCAAATCCTCTTCAAGAATGGCTTCCAACTCGCTAATGTCATGCAACCAACGTAAGAAACCTTCCTTTTTCGAAATATCTCTTTCCAACAAATTGGTGTAGTAACGTTCTATTTTATTCCAGGCATCAATCGTAAGATCCTGCTCTACAAATTTTCGTTCTGGTCTGGTAATTTTCATAGCACAAAAAAACCGGTGTTTCGACAAGCTCAACGACCGGTTATAATTATTTAGTTCATTATTTTGCTGCTTATTCCTCTTCGTCAGCAGTAACTTCTGTTGTTTCCACTGAGCCTGCCGAAGTGTCGGTTTGGTCTTCGGCTTCAACTGCAGGAGACTCCTCTTCTTCGTTTGCTGAGCTTGTCGAAGCATCATCTTCAGGAGTTGCTTCCAAAGCTCCTACTTTCAGTAATAAGTTGTACCACTGGAATAACTTTTTGATGTCAGATGCATACACGCGATCTTCATCATAATCAGGAAGAATTTCAGAGAAGTAATCTGTCAATTCTGCAATATCAGACTTGTGTGATGGTCCTTCTTTTCCTTCTTGTTTTTCGTAAATATCAGCGAAAATGTCTTTCAAAGGCTTGTCATCATCGATAGTATAGATGCTGATGTCTTCCAATGCTGAGATTCGATCTGAAGAATATGCTGGGAATCGTTTGTTGTCTACCAACGATTCAACAATGATACTATTCTTCCCCTGCGCAATAACTTTGTAAAGTCCCGGTCTTCCCGATATAGATATAATTCCAGATAAATCCATTTGTTCAAATTAAAGTGGCAAAAATACGAAATTTCACTTCGTAAATTGATCAATAAAGAATTGTGGCTTTATAATTTCACAAAGCGTGCTGTAGCAGTTCCTGCAGTGGTTGAAATTTCCAAAATGTAGCTTCCTGACCCCATGTTGGTTACATCAATCATATCTCCGGAAAGATTCAATTCGATTGATCTACCGTTAATGTCGAAGCATTTAACTTCCAAAATTTCTTCATCAGATTGAATTTGAATCGACTCTGAAGATGGATTTGGATATACGTTGAACTGGTTGATCCCGATTTCCGACAAAGAAAGACTTACGTCATAAGGATCGGAAAGGGCAAAACATCCGTCGTTGTTGATCGCCATTACCTGGTAACTTCCGTCCGAAACGTAGGAGATTGATTGGTTTGTCTCTCCGTTGACAGCTGTCCCATCAATGTACCACTGGTAGTTGTCCGCTGTAGATGATTCCAAACCGGAACCAACGTAATTTACAGTTGGCATTGGCTCCAAAGTCTGCGCCAGCAACATTTGGAATCCGTCTACTTTTCCGTACCCGTATTCAAAGTTTGGAACTGTACCCGTGTATTGATCTGTATACGAAGTAGCGTGCAAATCGTTGATGAAGTTTTGATAATTCGCCATTCCACAACGCTCAAGGTATAATGCTGCAATTCCTGCAACAACCGGAGACGCCATGGAAGTTCCTCCGTTTCTAGCGTGCCATCCAGCTGAATCAACTACCGACCAATAGGCTGGGTTTTGAAGTACCCAAAGTGGTGCAGCGGTAACTGAATTGTCTCCAGCGGCAATTACATCTGGCTTCATAACTCCGTGTCTTGACGGTCCTCGGCTGGAATTCTGACTTCTTTCCTGAGCATCCACACCATTAATAGGGTAGGTGAAGTAGTTTCGATCCGTAAAGGTCCATCGGTTTTTCATGTTTGCTACCGAAACAATTTTGTCGGAACAGTTCCAAGAAGAAACGAGTGTTTGGAGCGAATCCGGCATGACATAATTCACGATATCCGGTAATTCTACGGTCGTAGGAATGTTTGTCACCATATCGTTCAATTGCATCCACTCTCCGGACCACAAATCGTATTTACCAGAACCTGTTGTTTCAAAGCGGAACAGGTAATCGGTTGAATCTACCTGAACTACAGCTTGTAAATGGAACAATCCATAGATGTATTCGGTATAGAACTCAACAGTTCCAATTTGATTGCTGCCATTCCAAATGGTATCCTCATAAGTATTGTTTCCAACCGTTGCAGCATCGTAGAAGTTCGTTCTTCCACTGAATGCGTATCCTGGTGCAGGTGCGTTGGCTCCCATGGCGAAATTATATGTGGCATCCGTTGAATCCGACCACAAATCAAAGAAAACCGTATTGGCTCCAACTTGCGACGTAGGATTGTTCGTGAACCATACGAAACTGGTATCTGAACCGATGTTTGCATTCTGATTATGATAATATCCCTGAGCTCCGGAGTTCCCCATGGCGCCCACAACGATACGCCCCGGTTTTTCATCAATCAGCGCCTCGATCATTTCCGAAGCTGGATCGCGACCATCATGGCTCCCCAAATATGTTCCCAGGCTTAAGTTGACTACGGCTGGCATATTGTACTCATCCGCAACCTTGAAGATATAATCCACAGCATCTGCAATGGTCAATGTCCAGTTCGGCAATGAGAAGTTGGTTTCAACTATCACGAGGTTGGCATCTGGTGCCATTCCAATATTCAATCCGTTTGCGTTTCCATTTCCTACGGCTTGTCCTGCCACCGTTGAACCATGGGCAGAAGCTTCTTCCGTACTTGTACATGTTCCATTATTGATGGAGGTACTGTCCCATTCGTATCCGTAACTATAACCAGCAGGTGCATTTCCATTAAATGAATGATCCCAGTATCGTAAAACTCTCGTATTTCCATTGGTATCCTGAAAATCCGGATGTTGCCAGTCAATTCCCTGATCAACCACACCAATGATGACATCTTTTCCGGTATATGCCGTATTTAATGGTGCAGCTCCAAGATGTATGTCATCCACATTATGATGCAGACGTGCTGTGTCTCCTAATGCCACTGGTGGAGCAAATTCAAAGTAGAAATTCTCCAAAGAACCATCCTTCTTGTGCGTATCAATCCAGCTGGGAGTTGTCGTAATGAATAACCAGTTTTCCGTTTGAAATTTCACATGAATCCCTTCATTCTTGAGCAATTCTTCATGCTGTGAGGAATTCGGAACACAGAAAACAGTTGGAGCATCGGGTGCTTCCTTTAGAACTTTGTCAAAACCGAATTTCTGTGCATTCGTTAGAGACGGTAGAAGTAGTAGTAGCAGGACAAACAATCGTCCCATGTTGAAGTTCACCATTTGTCAGGATTTTATACCATATAGACGTAAATATAAGCCGAATGGTTAATTTATCAGAGTCGAAGTAAAGAATAGTTCTATTTTTACGCTGCAATCATTTTTTCTAAACACACTATTAATATGAACAAAATTATTATCAGATTATCTCTTGCTGTGTTTGCTATTGGTATCACTAACGTGATGTACGCACAGACGAAAGAAGAGAAAAAAGCGGCGAAAGCTGAGGAGAAGCGTCAAAAAGCTATTCCGAACTGGTACAACGGAAAAGGACCAGGGATGAATACTGAGAAGGCGTATAAGATGTTGAAAAAACGCGAAACAGAAACAGTGGTGGTTGCCATCATCGACTCTGGTGTGGATATTGAACACGAAGATTTGCAAGGACGTATCTGGGTGAACGAAGATGAAATCGCTGGGAACGGAATTGACGACGATAACAACGGATACATTGACGATGTACACGGATGGAACTTCCTTGGAAACTCTGAGGGAGAAAATGCTAACGACATTCGGTTGGAAGTGACGCGTATTTACGCTGAACTGGATAAGAAATATGGTAAAATGCCAGTTTCTATCACGAACGAAGAAGAGCAAGAAGAATACGATCTTTACCTTGAGGTAAAAGAGAAAGTAGAAGCAAAACGTGCGCAAGCAGAGCAAATCATTGCTATTATCAAGCAGCGTATGGCTGGTGCTTCTGAAGAGCAAAAAGCACAATTGAAAGGAGCTTTGGATTACTACACAACTCAGTACGATGTGCATTACAATCCTGATTTTAACGGACGCGCAATCGTAGGAGATGATCCGAACGATTTTTCTGATACAAACTACGGAAACAACGATGTTGAAGGACCAGATGCATTGCATGGTACACACGTTGGTGGTATTGTTGGAGCTGTTCGTGGAAACGAAGTTGGATACGACGGTGTTGCAAATGACGTAATGTTGATGTCACTTCGCGCTGTACCAAACGGAGATGAGTTCGATAAAGATATCGCATTGGCTATTCGTTACGCTGTAGATAACGGAGCGAAAGTGATTAACATGTCTTTCGGAAAAGCTTACTCACCGCATGCAGAAGAAGTATTTGAAGCATTTAAGTACGCTGACTCGAAAGGAGTGTTGTGTATCCATGCCGCTGGAAACGATCACAAAAACATCGATGAGGAATCTAACTTCCCAACATCTATGTACGATTTCCAGATGAAGAAATTGGATCACTTCCTTACAATTGGAGCAAGCACACGTTACATTAAAGATGATGAGCTTCCAGCGCCTTTCTCTAACTACGCTGAGGCTGGAGTAGATGTATTTGCACCAGGAATGGAGATTTTGAACACTGTTCCACAGAGCGATTACATGGAGTTGCAAGGAACTTCAATGGCTTGTCCAATGGTTTCAGGAGCAGCAGCATTTTTGAAGTCTTACTTCCCTAAAATGTCCATGAAAGATATTGCAGATGTACTATTGAAATCAGCTACTTCTTACCGCGGTGAACTTCAGGTGAAGCCTGGAGGACAAAGTCGTGACGAAGAATTGGAGTCTGACATGGTAGATTTCGGAAACTTATCTACGACAGGAGGAATCATCAACCTTGCGGAAGCAGTGAAGATGTGTCTTGAAATGGAAAAATAATGATTGCATAATCTTAGTTATTATTAAAATCCCGGTCATTGAGCGAAGTCGAAATGCCGGGATTTTTTTTGCCTAATATTTTAGTTATGAGAAATGTATTGATTCTGTTGATCGCTGTACTTCCATTGATGGCCATCACATCAAAACCAGATCCAAGAATAGAATTGGACCAAATGATGGACGATTGGCATGTTGCTGCGGCTGAAGGTGATTTCGATGGTTATTTTGGAGTAACCACTGAGCAATTTGTTTTTCTGGGAACAGCTCCAGGAGAACGTTGGACGCAGGATGAATTTATGACATTCTGCAAGCCCTATTTTGATCGTGGCAAAGCCTGGGATTTCAAACCTTCCAACCGAATCTGGGAATTCTCGAAAGACGGAAGAACGGGGTGGTTTGATGAAGATTTAGACACCTGGATGCGTGGCTGTCGCGGAACTGGAATTGTTCGTAAGATCAAAGGAAAGTGGAAAATCGTCTATTACAACTTACACGTGTTAATCGAAAATGAGAAAATGGATGCTTTCATTGAATTGAGGGATGAGCCGGTTGAGGATGGTGGTGAATGAGGAATTATGAGTTATGAATGATGAGTTATGAATGAGGAATAATGAATAACGGTCATCGAGCTAGCGCTGTGTTGAGCTTGCCGAAACATCGAGATGTGAGTTCGATTAAGAAATTTTGAATAGGAGGTACCTGGTGGAAGGTAAAAAGTAGAAGGTTAAAAGAAGGTTATAAGTGGAAGGTAAAAAGTAGAAGGACATTTTCTAATCACTTCTCACTTTTCACTCCTAACTTTTCACTTTCAACTTCTAACTTTTGACTTTTCACTTTCAACTTGCCACCTTCAACCCATTACAAACTATAACACTTCAAAAAATGAAAACAACAATAGGAATTAGCAACTATCCGTTGAATGCGGATTACGAACCGATTATTTTAGACTTTATTGAACGATGTCAGAGTGCGGGAATTACCGTTAAGGTGAACGCGACCAGTACGCATCTTCAGGGAGATTACGATGAGGTAATGAGCGTTTTGCAGAAAGAAATAAAAACGTCTTTTGAGAAATATGGCAAGATGATCTTTGTCGTTAAAGTATTGCTGGGAGAATTGAACCTGGATTTTGAGATGTAACTTTGAATCGAAATAATTTTTTAAAGAATTACAGACATTGAGGACTTGTGCTGAGCGAGTCGAAGTATGTCGAGATGGAAGTATTTGATATAAAAAAGCCCCGGCATCTCGACAAGCTCGATGAACGGGGCTATTCTTTTTAACCACTTCGCGAATTACTTTTTCTTCTTCGCCTGTTTTTTTGCTTTCTGCTGTTCCGCTTGTGCTTTTTGCATTTGCTCCAAACGTTCCTGGAATTTAGATTTCTTCTTTCCTTTTCCTCCGTTGTCAGACTTTGCAGCAGCCTTACGAGCAGCCATCTTCGCTTTCAACTTCTCTTCATCTACGAAGAATCGCTTAATTGCAATCATAATCAAGATGGAAGAAAGTGTCGAGATGAAGTAATAGTAACTCAATCCTGACGAGTAGTTGTTGAAGAAGAAGATCATCATGACCGGGAAGAAGTACATGATGTATTTCATGTTCGGCATTCCCGGTTGCTGCGGCGTAGTCATGTTACTTTGGTTGATCATCGTGTAGATCAACGTTGTACCAGCCATCAATAACGTAAACAAACTTACGTGATCTCCATAGAACGGAATTTCAAATCCGAGAGTTGCAATGGAATCATACGATGATAAATCCTCTGCCCAAAGGAATGATTTCTGACGTAAGTCGAATGTAGACGGGAAGAATCGGAATACCGCCAATAGAATCGGCATCTGAATCAACATCGGAACACAACCAGCCAGCGGACTTGCCCCGGATTCCCTATAGAGCGTCATCATTTCCTGTTGCTTTTTCATTGCATCCTCTTTGTTCGGATACTTTGCGTTCAATTCGTCAATCTCTGGTTTCAGAATTCGCATCTTCGCAGAAGACGTGTACATTTTCCACTGAATTGGCATCAATACCAACTTCAGGATGATCGTTAAGAATAGAATAGCAATTCCAATTGCCAAGCCCCATGATTGCAATAGCTCGAACAACGGCTGTACCGCGTACAAGTTGATCCAACGGAAGATTCCCCAACCGTAGTTCAGAATTTCATCGTAATCAGAATCGTATGACGCCAATACGTGGTAATCGTTCGGTCCGAAGTACCAATCCATGTGAAGAGATGCATCATCTGTGTTACTAAGTCCAAGGTTCATTTTGGCCTTGTAATTCTTGATGTACATTCTGTCGTCCTTCGTTCCTTCGCCGAAAGTTCCAATTGCCACACGAGATCCTGATTTCGCGAAAGGTCTTTCCGGGTGCAGGAATGACGAGAAGTAACTTTGCTTGAAGTTAACCCATTCGATTTCGTCTTCTGCTTTTTCCGAATCGCTGCTTACTTCGCTCAAGTAAGAGAATCCTTCGTCTTTGTAGTTGAAACAAACCGTGGAAACTCGTCGCTGTTCGCTCATCAACTTCTCCGTCTGACGGAATTTTGTCTTCCATGAAAGCAATACGTTCTGAGGACTTACTTTTCCCCCGTATCCTTTGATTTTGATGTCGTATCCAAGATCGTACTGACCATCTTTCAAGGCATAAGAGAAACGAATCAACTCTTCATCTTTTCCTTTGTATTCGAAAACGATTTTCTTTCCGATTGAATCGTACTTCGCTACATCAAACGCCAGGCTAGAGGTTGTGAACTTACGACCATTTTTAGTGATGATCAATTCGTTCACGGCATCTCCCGATTCGAATAGGGTTAACCCAACAGGTTTGCTTCCTTTCTTCTTATTCGCAAAATCACGGTACGATTCGAACTCTTTCAATTTTACCGAAGCAACCGTTCCTCCTTTCGCATTGAATTCAACAAGCAATTTGTCAGATTCCAAAGTCAAAAGGCTGTCCTTTACTTTAGCACGTGGTTTCTTGTTCTCAGTTGTTTCAGCAACATCTGCCGTTTTCTCCTGTTTCGGAGCAACAACGATCATGTCTGCAGGAACTACGGTATCACCTTGAGGAGTTACAGTAGTGTCAATGTAAGCGACCATTCCTGAATCTGCCGGGAAGGGATTTCCTTCTTCATCCAATTTTGCGATCCAGTTGCCTTCAAGAGTTTTGGCTTCTTTTTCTTTTTGCTTCTTCTCAGCTTTAGCACGAGCTGCGGCGTCTTTCTTTTCTTGCTCCTTACGCTGTTTCTCGCGAATTTTTCTTTCATCATCTTCCGATGGCTGATTGAAAATGGCAAAGACTGTCAAAAGCAGTCCAATTAGTATCAGTCCGGTGACCGTATTTCTATCCATTACTTAATTCTGTGTACTGTTATTTTATTTTCTGTTTTCGAGTACGGCTTTCACAAATGCCACAAATAAAGGATGCGGATTGTCTACTGTACTTTTATATTCCGGGTGGAACTGAGCTCCTACAAACCATGGATGGTCTTCAATTTCTACGACTTCAACAAGGTTTGTGTCCGGGTTTTTTCCTGTTGCGCGCATTCCGTTTTCTTCAAACACATCAAGGAATTCGTTGTTGAATTCATATCTGTGACGGTGGCGCTCAGAAATTTTGTCTGTATTATATGCTTTGGAAACTTTCGTTCCAGGAGTTAAATGACATTGGTATGCACCCAATCGCATTGTTCCCCCAAGGTTTGAAATGCTTTTCTGTTCTTCCATCATGGAAATTACAGGCGTTTTGCAATTATCAACGATTTCCGTTGTGTGCGCTTCTGCCCAACCAAGAACGTTACGTGCAAATTCGATTACGGCGCACTGCATTCCCAAACAAATTCCAAGGAATGGAACTTTTTGTTCACGTGCATGACGCACTGTTTCAATCTTACCGCTGATTCCACGAGAACCGAATCCCGGAGCAACCAAAATTCCATCGAGTCCGTGCATTCTTTCCGCAACGTTGTCGGATGTAATTGATTCAGAGTGAATCCACTTAAGGTTTACTTTCGTTTTATTGGCTACACCAGCGTGAATGAACGACTCACTGATGGATTTGTAAGAATCTTTTAGCTCTACGTATTTTCCAACCAATCCAATGGTAACTTCTGAATCCGGGTTTTTCAATGTTGTCAGGAATTCCTTCCATTGATCCAGATTCGGAGTTGATTTGGTATTAAGGTTCAGCTTTTCAAGAACTACGCGGTCTAGCTCTTCAGCTTGCATTAGCAATGGAACATCGTAGATCGTTTCGGCATCTCGCGATTCGATTACCGCATTCATGCTCACGTTACAGAACTTGGCAATTTTACGACGAAGGTTCAATTCCAATTCGTGCTCCGTACGACAACAAAGGATATCTGGCTGAACTCCCAATTCCAACAATTGTTTTACCGAGTGCTGCGTAGGTTTCGTTTTCAATTCACCCGCTGCGGCAAGGTATGGAACCAATGTCAGGTGTACTACCAAACAATCTTCGTCAAATTCCCATTTCATCTGACGAACGGCTTCCACATACGGTAATGATTCAATATCACCAACTGTTCCACCAATTTCTGTAATTACGATATCGTACTTACCATCTTTACCGAGCAATTGAATTCGCTCTTTGATTTCGTTGGTGATGTGTGGAATTACCTGTACCGTTTTTCCAAGGAATTCTCCTCGGCGCTCTTTATCAATTACCGATTGGTAGATACGCCCGGTAGTTACGTTGTTCGCTTGAGAAGTACGAACATTCAAAAAACGCTCGTAGTGTCCAAGGTCCAAATCGGTTTCGGCACCATCGTCCGTAACAAAACATTCACCATGCTCATAAGGGTTGAGTGTACCCGGATCAATGTTAATATATGGATCGAGTTTCTGGATGGTTGTTGTGTAACCACGCGCCTGGAGCAATTTCGCTAATGACGCAGAGATAATCCCTTTTCCAAGAGATGATGTAACCCCTCCTGTTACGAAAACATATTTGGTAGAATTGGACATAATACTTGCAGTGTAACTTCGGGAGGCAAATTTACAAGTTTACTAAGACCCGCGTGGGTTTTTTAGCGTTTATTTTAATTGTGTTTTGAACAATTTCGGTAAGGTGTGGTGAATATAGACCGTTGTGACCTGAGAATGAAAATTTTCAATATGCCCAACCAGTATTGGCTCCAATGGAGAAATTCAGTTTGGATTTTCGTACTTGAGATACATCAAAGGTGGGATTTCCATTTTCATCCAGCATTGGGTAATGCGGTGTAGGTCGTTTGATAAAAACGCCCAAATCATGGATGAGTTTGTTTTGGAAAATATGGCGTACGCGTTCAGCATCGAAACCAATACGAACATTTGAGTTCTGCCCGAATGCGTGTTCTTGTCGCCATCCTAAATATAGAATTCCGTGGCTTGTCTTTCCGAATTTGGTAGCACTCAAGTCTCGATAACCCGAGTTACAATCGCAATCACCTTCACCTTCAATTAGCCGAGCCGTTCTTGATTCTCCCGTCCATAATTGAACTCCTGCGGTGAACTTGTGACGTAAATGACGATAGCTGAAATGGAACTGTCCTGTTCTGAAGCGGTCGCGTCCTTGTCCTCCGAAAATATCGTTCTCATGATACATGGAGAAATTTTGAATGTGCAGACCAAACCCTCCGGAAGTTTGCGAGGTTCCTGAACCATCGTGATACCAAATATAGTTATATCCAATCCCGAAATTTTTGTTTGTCTGATGATTCAATCCGTCCAGTTCGAAATCGATCTGTCGATCTTTCCGTCCTCCGATAATTAAAAGTCCAGCTGTTGATCGACTCTCCCAGAAATTACGTCGATCGCCATAGCTTCGGGGAGAAAAGGAAATGCGCGTTCCCAGATTTATCTGGTAGAAGTAATCGGTGTAGTATCCGTTAATATTTACGCCAAACAATGAATTGTGCGAGCCAATCCCCATGGTAATCCCAATAGTACCGCCGAAATGATCACGAAAGTAATTCTGACCAAAAGCAGTAAAGGTTCCGAAAAAGAAGAGTATTACGATGGCTCGCATGCTGTAAATATGCCAAAAAACATTCCAAAGTTGATTTTGAAAGAAGTTGGAAGTCAAAAGTGAAAAGTCAGAAGTGAGAAATTCCTCTCACTTTTCACCGATCACCTCTCACTTTCTCCCGATTTGCCTTTATCTCAACAATAGCACCTTTAGAACATGCTAAAATTCCAATCATCCTTTTTTTCGTGACTTTGTGCAGAATGCCCTTATGTTTGTAACATGGTCAATAGTCGTAGGTTTTATTGGGTAGCGCAAGTTGGGGGATGGGCTGGATACTTCGGTCTTGTGGCGCTTTCGAACTATTCCCGCGATCCCAAAATGCTTACGGGGCTTTATTTCCTGAACTGGGTAATTGTTATTTTGGCCGGAATTTTCACAACGCATTTACAACGTTTTGTCTTTATAAAGCTGGGCTGGTTGAACTTGCGATTGCCCGTGTTGATTCCTCGATTATTGATTTCATCGACGCTTTGTGCATTGTTAATCTGGGGGATCGACTTCCTCACGGATTATTATTCTGGGTTTCTGGACGAATTGAAGTTTAAGTTCTCCGTCCCAAGAATGATCTTCGGAATTATTGGCGTGTTGATTTTGGTGCTCTCCTGGAATGCCATCTATTTTACTTTCCACTTCTTCCAGAAATCGCGAAAACAGGAGATTTCCAATCTTGAACTTCTGGCTAGTAACAAGGAAAGTGAACTGAAGAACTTACGTTCACAGCTGAATCCCCACTTCTTATTCAACTCTTTGAATAGTATCAGGGCATTAGTAGATATCGACCCAATCAAAGCGAAGAAATCCATTACAACTTTGTCTAATCTTTTGAGGCAATCGTTGGTTTTAGGAAAGGAAAATCTGGTTTCGCTGGAGAATGAATTGAACGTCGCGAAAAGTTATTTGGATTTGGAGCGTGTTCGTTTTGAAGAACGACTTAAAGTAGAGTGGGAGATAGATGTCGATTTGGCTGATTTTCAGGTGCCTCCGTTTTCATTGCAAATGATGGTGGAGAACGCCATTAAACATGGGATTTCCAACCTGAAAGATGGTGGATTGGTTAAGATTTCAGCCTATTCTAACGATGATGGTGTTTGCATTCAGGTAGTGAACAGTGGAAACCTTCAGAAAGTAATGGATTTAGGGGTTGGAATAGAGAATATTCAGAAGCGCCTGGAGTTGCAGTATGGCGATAATGCATCGTTTGGGTTGCGCGAATTGCCAGATAATTTTGTAGAAGCATTAATGTGTTTTAAGAATGAAAGAGTTTAAAAGTGTTGTAATTGATGATGAGCGTTTGGCTCGTGAGGAATTGAAGTCGATTTTGTCTGAATTCCCGGAAATCAAGGTGGTAGGGGAGGCTCAAAATGCCGAAGAAGGAATTGAATTGGTGAAGAAAACCGATCCGGACCTGATATTCCTGGACATTAATATGCCCGAGGTTTCTGGTTTTGATATGTTAAAGAAACTTGAGAACATTCCTCATGTGATTTTCATTACAGCATACGACGAATATGCTTTGAAAGCTTTCGAAGTAAATGCACTGGATTACATCTTGAAACCCATTGATCCTGAGCGACTTTTAGAAGCGATAGAGAAGCTTAAAGAACGCGAAGAGAGCGAGTTTGAATCTGCGGCGGAAATTCGTGCAAGCCGCAAAGATCGCATGCTTACCAGTACGGACAAAGTGTTTATCAAGGATGGCGAAAAATGCTTTTTTGTAGAATTGTCAAAGGTGCGGATGTTGGAGTCGGATGGAAACTATGTCAAGGTATACTTCGGAAAAAATCGTCCTTTGATTCTACGTTCGCTGAACAGTTTCGAAAGCCGTTTGGATCCAGAGCATTTCTTCCGTGCTAACCGAAAATTCATCATCAACCTGGATTGGATTGAAAGCGTTGAAAACTGGTTCAACGGAGGATTGCGCGTTGAATTAAAGCACGAAATCGAAGGGAAAAAAGAAACGGTAGATATCTCGCGTCGTCAGGCAATTCGGTTTAGAGAATTGCTGTCATTGTAGAGGAAGGACCGCTTTGCTTCTAGACACTAGATCGCTTCGCTGAAAGAAGAAAGACCGTTCACTGAGGTCCTCGAAGTGAACATTTCAGAATCTTTTATTCAGCCTTCGAGAGCCTCAGGCTTCTATGAGGTAGATTCCATCTTTTTCCAAACGAATAATTCGCTCGCGATACAGGTTTCCAATCGCTTGCTTGAATGTTTTCTTGCTCATTCCCAATGCTTCTCGGATATCGTCCGGGTGACTTTTATCGGTAAGTGGGATAAATTTCTTCTTCTTGAGGATTTCAAGAATTTTCTCTGCTGAACCAGAAACTTTTGCGTAACTCGTTGGATCGAGGCGGACGTCTAACTTTCCATCCTGCCTGACATTCGCCACATAACCAGTGGTTCTTTGTCCTGGAGTTACCGGGCGGCTGATGTCGTTATTGAAGATCAAGCCGGAATATTTATTCTCTACAATCACTTTAACCCCCAATTCAGTTTGTTCGCAAATCAGTAGGTTGACTTCTTTCTTCGGATCAAAATCTTCTGTGCATTCTTCCAAATAACGGTTGACTTTGGCAGAAGCGAACAATCGGTCGGTAGCATCATCCAGTTTCAAAGTCACCAAATAATGTCGTCCTTCTTCAAACTTTAGTTTTTGCTCCTTGAATGGAACCATGAGATCTTTCTCTAATCCCCAATCCATGAATGCTCCGAAAAAATTAACGGCTTTCGTTTGCAGGTAAGCAAAGCCATTTAGATCAATCAAAGGGCGTTCAGTTGTGGCAACCAATCGATCTTCAGAATCACGGTACAGGTAGACATCCACTTCGCTGTCAATCGCCATGTCGTCCGTTAAATATTTGTTGGGGAGTAAGACGTCGTTGTCTTCCGCATCACCAAGATAAGCGCCCACCGAAGTGAATCGCAGAACACGCAAAGTGTTCACTTCTCCTAAATTCATTAATTTCTAGAAATACAGTGATGACGCCAATTTGGAATTAATCACCAGGAATGGGAGTCCCGCTTTGTTGCACATCAGATTTTGAGCAAAGGTATCAAATTGTGGCAACAAACTCTCCGAGTGATACGCAATAGCAATCATTCCTCCGTCATTTGCTTTCGCATAATTCAGAATTTTCTTCTCGTATGAACCGCGTTTTTTAGCGATTTCGATGGTCGGAGTAATATCACGTTCTTCGTATTGATCCTTAACGATGGAAATACGGTTGTGTAAACGTGTATGTAGAATTTGATCGGATTGATTTTCTGCGAGGACATGTACTTTCGCTTTCAGCATGTTGGACATATCACCGGCAATATTAATGATCTGAAGACTTTCTTTTGTTAAGTCGATTGGAACAAGGATGTTGTTCACTTCTTTAATCTCTGTATTCTTCTGAACAATCAGGAAGGGACAATCAGCACTGGTAACTACTTTCATTGCATGGCTTCCGAAGACAGATTGCAAACCACGTTTACCATGTGTCCCCATGATAATCAACTGGGCATGTTCCTTTTCCGCGACCTTACCGATATCGGTAAAAATAGATCCAACGCGAACCGAAAGCGACAATTCCACAGCTGGTGGTGTTTTTGTGTTTTCTATGAGCGTCTGCAATTTAGCTTTGGCCTGCATGCCCTTCTTTTTGTCTGCTGCTACATTTAATAGCATGATCTCGGCACGGACTTTACTTCCTAAAAACAACGCATATTCCAGAGCTTTCTCAGAAACCGGCGTAAAATCATAAGGGACGATATAGAGGTTTTTACTCATAGTTAGTGCTTTGTATTAAAAGTAGAACTTTTTTTCATTGAGAGGAATAGAGCCCTGTAACAATGTATAAACGACCAGTTGTGGTTAATATTTTAACATTTTCAACCAGTAAAAAGTTACAGGGGTAAATAAAATAAAAGGTATTCAGGAAGGCACTAATGGTGCAAAGAATGGGAAATCATTTCTAAATGAAGGAGGATTAGGCTCTTTATCCCTAGTTTTTACGCTTGAACCAACGACGTTTCTTTTTCTTCTTGCCGTTAACAATTGTCAGGTCGTTTGGATCACGCTTGTCTCTTTTGTTAACACGAGCGTCCAATTCTTTCTGACGATCTGTACGTTGGTCTTGCTCAGTTTCGTTGGCTTCCGTTTCAGGAGTAACGGCAACGTGCTCTGACCCACCTGCAGGAGCAGAGGTGTCTTCAGGATTTTGCCATTCCATCTTTACCACTCTTTTTTCCAACTGACCATTGTCATTCATCACAGTAACCTCTTGTTTTTGGCTACTTGTCATGTGATCATTGACTCCAATTACGTCTTCTTGCAGTACCCATTTTTTTCCTTCATAAACGAAAGCATCGTATGACATATCCGGTACGTAGTACGATCGGAAATTCTTCAAGGCTGGAGATTCCGGAGAAAGGTGATCCATCATAATACGTTCGCGATGCGGTTCGTAGTTGAGGAACATACTTGTCTTTTTAGAATGCTCGAAGAATACACGTTTCTTCGTTTCCTTTCCGATTTTGAAAATTGGACTTCCGAATTTGACTGCGCTAGAAGTAAAGTACATCGCGTCAATCAACTTCACCTGGCTCAATGAGGAGTTGTGATCCCATCCGAGTAGGGTATAGATAGTTCTGGAACCCCGTTTTACCGGAATGATTTTATAATACAAGGCACCGTACCAGTTTTCATGATCGATTACTTCAGTAGGATGCGAAGGCATTCCGAAACTCATGTCCATTAATTCTGTCACCCGGACTTCATCCTTCTTTTTGTCATTGTACATAACAAAACAGTGGTACGTGTGACTGAAATCTTCCTGTTCCACATTCCAGTTGACGATTCGAACCTGACCGTCGGGACTATCAATAACACCAACAGTCTCCAGCAATGTGAACTCATATGTCAGCGCTCCCGGTTCGTTTAATGCCTGAGACATTAATTCTTTGAATTCTGAATTCGCAGTACTTTTCTCGGCATTGGTTTCAGCAGTTCGAAGCACGTCCAAAAGGCTGTCCAATTCCTGTTCTTTTCCCTGCAGAATTTCAGAATCCTGAGCAAAAGTGAAAAAGGATGCAAACGCAAAAATTGAAACGATTACTGCTTTCATACTCATAATAACGAAGATACGGTGTTTTTGTTACGCTTGAAAATACTGTTCAAGGATCGTGCCTGAATTAATGAAACGAGATAAAATTAAACGCTGGTGGTTGAATGCTCAAACTACGCAGTTCACGTGAGATTTGTGCCCTGTGATAATTGCTGTGGTTCAGGATGTGATACAAGATATCCATGGTGTCTTTCTCGTACGAAATACCTTCTTCACTTGTGTAATTCACTTTGTTGGTGAGTTCTTGCTTCTCCAGAAAATCAATGGTTTTCAAATGGTTTTCCTGAGCCAGTTTTTCCCAGTAGTCAATGGGGAGGATATCCCAGGTATGCGATTCGGAAGGAATTTCCATTAAACGATGCATCCAGATATGGTGAACATTCACAATGTGCGAAAACGATTTGATGATGTAGTCGTTGAGATCGTCTTCGTGCTGTTTCAGTTTATCAATCCAACGTTGATTGCATCGGAAATCGTACTCAAATTTGTCCAGAAAGAAATCGGTAATCACCCTACAGTTGTTTCAATGCAGCAATGGTCTTCTCTGGATCGTCCGATTTGAAAACGAAGCTTCCTGCTACCAAGGCATCTGCTCCGGCATCTACCAGACGACGACCTGTTTCCAGATTCACACCTCCATCAATCTCAATTTTGGCAGAGCTTCCTGTTTCAACGATCATCTTCTTTAAATCAGCTACTTTCTCTACAGCCTGATCGATGAATTTTTGTCCTCCGAATCCAGGATTCACAGACATAATCAGTACCAAATCCAAATCTCTGATTACGCTGCGCAACAACTCAGGATTTGTGTGAGGATTGAGCGCTACCCCCGCTTGCATATCATGCGATTTAATCAACTGAATTGATCGGTGCAGGTGAGGACATGCTTCGTAATGAACGGTTAAAATATCCGCTCCGGCATTTTTGAAATCTTCCACGTATTTGTCGGGTTCAACAATCATTAGGTGAACATCCATAGGTTTTGTAGCGTATTTTTTCATCGCTTTTAAAACTGGAAGTCCAAAGGAAATGTTAGGAACAAATACACCATCCATGATATCAATATGGAACCAGTCCGCTTCAGACCGATTGATCATTTCAACATCGCGTTGCACATTGGCAAAATCGCAGGAAAGCATAGATGGGGATACAATTACCGACATGGAAAAATTTTTGCGGTAAAGGTAGCGAATGTCACGATTTTTGGCGCATGATTTTCAGGTATTCTTCGTCACGTCCGTAAATGTCGATGTGTACCACCATGCGATCTTTTTCCCTGGCTACGGTTACGTAATCCACATAAATCGGAATAGGATCCACAAGCTTGATACCGAAGTTGAAATCCGTTTTTCTTGCCAGAATGCTGTCCAAAGAATCCGGAATCATTTCATTGCCTTTGTAACGTGTGCTGTCCCTGTGTAGAATCTCTTTAGCCAAATCCACTGGATGCTGTGTTCTCATACAACCGTGCGAGTAGGCTCGAACATCTGCTCCGAACAATCCTTTTGATGGTGTGTCGTGAAAATACACGCTGTGCTCGTTGTAGAAATCGAACTTAATCACTCCCAGACTATTTGCTCTTCCGGGATCTTGCACTACTTTGTACGGGAAGGCATTTTGGCGGATACTTTTCCAATCAACCGTAGATGGATCTACCTCTTCACCGGATTTATAGATCTTGTAATTGTGTTTCCCCAGGTATTCGCTGTTGTATTTCAATGCTGGTAAAATTTCCTTGCTTGAAATAGAGTAGGGTACATTCCAATAAGGATAAACCACAATCTTCCGAAGTTTTGATTCTAGTTGCGGCGTTTGATTCTCATACTTTCCAACAACAATATTATGATCGCTTTTCAGGGAGTCGTTAATGAACAAACGCAATTTGTACTCAGGAATGTTGATTCGAATGTATTTGTTCGGGTATTCACGATCCGATCGGATTTTGTCCATCGCAAGAAGAATACGTTCAACTTTTCGATACGTGCTTTCGTTCAATGCTTTCGAAGTATACTTCCCAATAACTCCATCTGGTTTCAATCCGTTGTGCAATTGGAAAGTCTTCAATGAATCCAGAACTCCTGTAGTGTCTTTCACTTCAGCCGGGAAATAGCCTTTGGAGATAAGAGCAAGACGTGTATTTTCAATAGCTGCAGTTGAATCGTACTTAACCGACTTGACTTCGAAAGTGGAAGTATCCATTGGATAATTGTCCACGAAATCAATTAATCCTTTTCCGAGAACCAGGTATGTGCTGTCAGCTGGACCGAACCCAATAAATTGTTCCCGAATTTCCGTGTTGGAGTCAAACTTCACTTTTTTATCAAACGACTCGGCACTGATGCAATCTAGCTTTCGCTTCTTCTTTTTCTCAAAGTCGATGATTCCTTCCTCAAGATCGTTCAACACAATCGCTGTAGATACCGTCAACCAAATTTCGTCTTGAATGAAATTTTCCGTCTTTCCGTATTCAAATCGATTTTCAGGAATTCCCAACGATACTTTGTTGCTGAGGGCTGCTTTTAACCCTTTACCTTCTTTGGTAAGCGTTTTTTCATTGCTCCAACGAGATTTGTATCCTCTGTTCTTGTAATAAGATCGAACAAAATTGTGCGCAAATTTGGGGATTCCGATGGAATTTAGATAGTCCGATTGCGTCGCTTTCTTAAGCTTGTCGGCCATTGGAATCTTTTGATGCTCAAAGGATTGAATTTCTTCCTTTGATTTCTCAGCTTCGGAACACGCATATAGCAGCGTGAAAAGTAGTAGTAACGAGGCGATTTTCTTCATAGTTGAGTCTGCGGAAATCGTTATTTTCGTTTCAGTGGTTCTATAAATAACCGCTCGAAGATATCCAATTTTTATGGACATAAACGTACTGACTATCATTTTAATTATCACGGTGATTATTTCGTTGGTTGCACTTAACAATCAACAATTATTAGACCGTTATATGTTCATCCCATATGATGTCAAGCATCACAAGAATTACCGACGTTATTTTTCGCACTTGTTTATTCATGCAGATATCGGTCACCTGGCTTTCAATATGTTTTCCTTGTATTTCCTGGGAGATTTCCTCTTAACTATAGGTCCGGGGTTGGCAACGCATTCCGGTATTCCGGTAGATGAAGGATTGATGTCTAAGTACGGTTTGGTCAATGGACAGGTACATTTTCTTGTTTTGTACTTCGCTGGTGGATTAGCAGCAACAATAATTCCATTTGTTCGCCATCAGGATAATATGCACTATCGATCCCTTGGAGCTTCAGGAGCAGTTTCAGCAGTCGTTTTTGCCGCAATTGTCTGGAACCCAAATATTGAGCTTCGGCTATTATTCATTCCCATCCCGATTAAAGCCTGGTTATTTGGTTTGATATATTTGGGAATTGAGTACTACATGGACCGTCGTGGAGGAGGAAGAGTCGCGCACGATGCCCACATTGGAGGCGCGTTGTTTGGGGTTCTTTACGTATTAATTATTAATATTGATAAGGGAAAAGAATTCATTCAGGCAATATTTGGATAACATGCTACACGTCAATAATAACGGAGAAATCTTAAGTGCTGATCAACCAACTCTCCGTGCAGGGAACCGGGGACATTTATATGGAGACGGTGTTTTCGAAAGTATTAGAGTCTTCAGTGGCAAACCGATTAATGTAGAGAATCACATCAAACGTTTGATTGAAGGGGCGACAAAGTTGAAAATGCGTCCGCCGAGTTATTATGATGCCAACTTCTTTGAGGAGAAAATTATCGAGTTGTTAGAGAAATCAGGCATTAAGGAAGGCGGTAGATGCCGTGTTTCGTTGGATCGTGCTAGTGGTGGAACCTATGCTCCTGAATCGAATGAAGTAGAATACTATATAGAGGTGTATCCAATGGATACCAATTCCTACAAGTTGAATACCCGAGGTTTGGAAGTAGATTTATTTACCGAACTGAAAAAAGATAAATCCCCCATAGCCAATTATAAAACCAAAAACGGTCTTCTTTATGTCATGGCGGCAGTAGCTGCGAAAGAAAAGGGACTGGATGATTACTTAATCTGTAATTACAGTGGTGGAATTCTGGAGGGAACATCGGCGAATTTATTTGTTGTGAGCAATGGAGTGCTTTACACGCCTGGGTTGGAAGAAGGATGCCTGGCAGGAACCATGCGTATGCAAGTCATTAATCTGGCAATCAAAAATGGAATCAAAGTCTACGAGTGTAATATCCTTCCCCAAAATCTATTAGTCGCCGACGAAATCTTCCTGACCAACGCCATCAAGGGGGTTATCTGGGTAGGCGGATACAGAACCAAACGTTATTTCAGTAATACCGCACGAAGAATTGTGGAGTTATTGAACGAGAAATGGATGGTTACTGAGTAGATTCATTCTCCAAAATAATATCAATTGAATTTTGTTCGAAAAATTTAGAAGATAAATTTTACATGAAAGTATATACCATGGTAAATAAAATGCTATATTTGCTCAAAAAAGAACAATGAAGAAGATATTGGCATTTGCGGGAAGCAACAGCTCAAACTCGATTAATCACCAATTGCTTGAAGTAATAGGGAAGGAAGTAGAAGTAGATTTCGAATTGATCTCTTTGCGGGATTATGAAGCGCCATTGTTTGGCATTGATTTGAGAATGGAGCAGGGAGTTCCCGATTCAATGAAAGCATTTCACGAAAAAATGCAGGAGGCAGATGGACTTATTGTAAGTGCTGCAGAGCACAATGGTTCTATGGCGGCGGTGCTCAAAAATACATTCGACTGGTTATCGATGTTCGAGCAGAAGTTTTTCCTGAACAAACCAACGGTGTTCTTTAGTACGTCTCCCGGTCCAAGAGGAGCAGCAAGCGCATTGAAGCATTTGGTAGAGATCATGCCATACAGAGGAGCTGAAATTGTAGGTCATCTGAGTGTTCCAAGCTTTTCGGAAACTGTAGTTGAAGGTGAAATTCAAGGATCAATAAAAGATGAAATCATCGCGTTAATTCGTAAATTAGAATCAACCTTGAATCAAGAATCATGAAAGAGATCGCAAAAGAATATAGCAACGGTGAAGTTACCGTAGTTTGGAAATCAAATATTTGTAAGCATGCTGCTGAATGCGTGAAAAATTCTCCGAAAGCTTTTCGTCCGAAAGAACGTCCATGGATTGACGTTTCTCAGGCGTCTTCGGAAGAGTTGATGAATACCATTGATAAATGCCCTTCAGGAGCGCTGAGTTACTACAAAAACGCTGATTCCTAAGGAAATTTAATGTCGTTTCCATGTGGTAAGTTGCCCATGAGAATCATAGTGTGTTTAGCAATCGACGTGTACTTCTAGAATTTACGCGATTTATTGTATTGCCTTTGCTGATTGATGTTCATGTGTGAAAGGTCGGTAACACCCTATAAACCCGATAGGTAAATAACACGCCTCTTAGGGATGCAATAGTTGGTGCTTTAACGGTTTATTAAGCATTTACGTGTTAGTATATTGGAGTTTGAACAAACTCTTAAACACATGAAAAAACTATTATTATCATTGGGTGTATTAGCTGCAACTGCTTTTGCAGGTAACGCACAAGTAAACAGCTACACAGTTGGACAAACAGTTAACGACTTCACAGTAACAGATGTACATGGTGTTACACACAATTTGAGTCAGATAACAGCATCAGGAAAATGGGTTGTTATTGACTTCTTCTTTACAACGTGTCCTCCATGTCAATCTACTATTCCTTATTTCAGTGAATTACACGAGAAATACGGATGTAACGAAGGAGATCTTTTCTGTATTTCTATTGACACTGGAGACAGTGATGCTGACGTTCTTAGCTTTGAGAACACGTACGCAACACAAGGTGGATTCTCTCCGGCTCCGGCAGTTTCCGGAACTGAAGGTGGAGGAAATGCTGTTGTTGCAGATTTCGGAGTAACGGCATTCCCAACATACTGTCTTATTGATAACAACATGCAGTTGGCGGTAGCAGATATTTACCCGATTCCAAATGTTGGAGCATTTGAAACAGCTTTCTCAGGAGCATCTTTCTCTCCACAGGTAATGTCTTGTGGATCACTTTCTACAGAAGAGGCTACATTGGCTTTGAACGAAGCAGTGTTGTTCCCGAACCCATCAACTTCTGCAACTACGTTGTCAGTTTCATTGGAAGCTTCAATGGATGTTGAAGTTGTTGTAGTAGATATGCTTGGAAATCAAGTAGCTGTAACATCTTTCGACGGAATTGAAGGAACAAACAAATTTGAAATTCCAACAGATGCTTTGGCTGCAGGTCAGTACATCGTTTCTGTATCATTAGGAGATCAGGCAACACGTCAGTTGAACCTAAGCGTTGTTAAATAATTTTTCCTTTACAACCTGAAAGGTCCTTGTCTTTGGCAAGGGCCTTTTTTTGTGTCCTGAAATGCCTGAAATAGAACGAAAAGTTCGTAATTTAGGGCGACTTAGATGAAAACTTTATCAACCAAAAACGCTATGCAGAAAGTGAAGTATGTGCTTTTTGCTGTGATTGTTTCGTGTGGATTTTCGACCGCATTGAATGCACAGCAAGACACTATTGTAGAGGCTACAATCCTTGGAGCCGATGAGATTGAAGCTGACAAAAGCTACAACCAGGGAATCAAACAATTTCAGAACAACGATTTCGAAGGAGCGGTAGCTTCGTTTACCAAAGCAATCGAATTAAAGAAAGGATTTACGAAAGCATATTTGAATCGTGGTTCCGCTTACATGGAATTGGAAAAATATAGCGAAGCCATTTCTGATTTCAATGTAGCTCTGAACAACCCTGAAGAAGGAAAAGAAGCTTATTATTTGCGAGCAAAATCCTATGAAGCACTTGGTAGCAGAGAAAAAGCAAAAGGAGATTATGCCGCAGCTATGAAAGCGAAAGCTGATGATGACCGACCGTATTATTATCGTGGACTGATCAGATTCAACGAAGGTGACTTCGAAGGTGCAATTGCTGATTTTACCGAGGCAATTAATCGTAACAAGCGCCACGCATACGCATACAACGATCGCGGAAGTGCGAAACGAATGCTGGAAAGATATGATGAAGCCATTAAAGATTATTTGAAAGCATTGCAAATCGACTATAAATTAGCCTTCGTACACAACAATGTCGGAAGTGCTTATCGTAAAAAAGGACGATTTGAGGAAGCTATTAAAGCGTATTCCAAAGCAGTGGAATTGGATCCAAAATATTACATCGCTTATAATAACAGGGGGAGTGCCCACTACGATGCAGGAAACTACAAACGTGCCCTCGCGGATTTTGACAGAGCGATTGAATTGAATAAAAACTACGTATTCGCATATAACAATCGTGCTACAGCGAAGTTTAAACTTGAAGATTACAAAGGCTGCATTGACGATTGTACACAAGCGATTTCACTTGATCCAAATTACGCGTACGCTTACGAGAACCGCGGGAATGCAAAAGAACTCTTGCGCGATGATACCGGTGCTTGTGAAGATTGGAAAAAAGCAGCTGAGTTAGGAGCTGAAGGAGCTAAGAACTATGCATCAAGTTGTAAATAATCCCAAAAGAATCAAGATGAAAACACTAGTATCATTATTATCATTTTTCGTTGTTTTTGGGGCGATGGCTCAGAATGTTGAGTTTTCCAAAGACAATTTCAAGGACAGGAAAGACGAGTTAAAAGCAGCAATTAAATCTATTGAAGAAGGAGACGAAATTTTCGAAGGTCCGGAAGTAATGTGGAAGGAGGCAATTCCGCATTATTTGAAAGCGAATGAGTTCAATCCGAACAATGCCATGCTGAATTTCAAATTGGGTGCATGTTACCTACAGTCTTTGGAGCGCGATAAAGCACTCGGATTTTTGGAAAAAGCGTACCAGTTGAATCCTTCTGTAGAAGCCCGATTGAACTATTATCTAGGACAAGCGTATCACTTTTCCTACGAATTCGATGACGCCATCAAATTCTACAGCAAGTATAAATCGGCGGTGATCAACAATCCGAATCCATGGTATCGAGACGAGTTGGATATGCGTATTCAACAGTGCTACAACGGAAAAAAGATCATTGAGGATCCCATCCGTGTATTCATTGATAACCTTGGTGGGTCTATCAATACCAAGTTCCGTGAATACGGAGCGGTAATCTCTGCGGATGAATCGGTAATCATCTTTACATCGCGACGTGTAGGATCCACTGGAGGGAAAATCGATCCAACGATTAACGAGCACTTCGAAGATTTATACATCTCTTATAAACAAGAAGATGGTTCCTGGTCTCCTGCAGAGAACCTGGGTAAAAATGTGAATTCAGACGATCATGACGCAGTGGCGGCAGTTTCCGCAGACGGGCAGAAAGTATTGTTGTTCCTTGGTCGTAAGAACAATGCTGGTGATTTGTACGAGTGTACGTTGGACGGGGAAGTTTGGAGCAAGCCTCAGTCACTAGGGAAAAATGTAAATACAAAGGATTACCACGAGTCGTCCGCTTGTTACTCTCCAGACGGACAAACGATTTACTTTGTAACGAACAAACCCGGAGGAATAGGAGATCACGATATCTACATGACCCAATTGGATGAAAAAGGGAAATGGGGGCCAGCTAAAAACCTTGGAACTACAATCAACACTAAGTACGACGAAGAAGCAGTGTTTATGCATCCCGATGGAAAAACCTTGTACTTCAGTTCTAAAGGACATACATCTATTGGAGGGTATGATATCTTCAAGTCTGTGTATAATGAAACAACACAAACATGGAGCACTCCGGAAAATCTTGGATATCCTGTGAATACGTCTGATGATGATGTGTTCTTCGTGCTTTCAGCGGATGGTAAACGCGGATACTTTACTTCCGGCAAACAACCGGACAATAAAGGAACATTGGATTTGTACATGATTACCTTCCTTGGACCAGAGAAGCCAATGGTTCTGAACAACGAGGACAATCTTTTGGCAGAAGCAACTGCACCAATCAAAGAGCGCGTAATTGCTCCGGTAGTTGAAGTTAAAGAAGCACAATTGACCATTTTGAAAGGAGTTATTACGGATTTCCTATCGAAAGAACCGTTGGAAGCATCAATTGAAATCGTGGACAACGAAGCCAACCAAACAATTGCAACCTTTAAGTCAAACAGTAAAACCGGACGTTATCTGGTTTCATTGCCAGCAGGTAAGAACTACGGTATTGCCGTGAAGAAAGACGGCTACCTGTTCCATTCAGAAAACTTCGACATTCCGGCAACAGCAGCATTCCAGGAAGTGGAGAAGAATATTGAGTTGAAGCAATTGGCGGTTGGAAGCAAGATCGTTTTGCGTAATATCTTCTTTGATTTGAACAAGGCGACATTGAGACCGGAATCCACAGCAGAGTTGGAACGATTGATCAAATTGATGAATGACGTTTCTACATTGAACATTGAGTTGGGAGGACACACGGATTCAAGAGGATCTGATTCCTACAACATGGAGCTTTCCAAAAAACGAGCAAAAGCCGTGGTTGATTACCTGACGAACAAAGGGATCAGTGCAAGTCGTTTGAAATGGGAAGGATACGGAGAAACGCAATTGGTGAACGGTTGTTCCAATGGAGTCAATTGTTCCGATGAGGACCACCAACAAAACCGACGTACAGAATTCAAAGTCTTGTCATTCTAAGTAAAAGACTAGAAGTATATGAAGAACGCTTGTCTGAAAAGGCAGGCGTTTTTTGTTTCAACCAATTGAAAAATACTCACGTTACATATACATGAACCGATCCAAACTATTTCTCATATTAATTGCTCTTTTCTGTTTTATGTCGATTGGATGTAAGAAGCAAAGTCGTAAATGGTTAGTCGGTAGAGTAGAGGTTTACGATGCAGTTACTGGGGAGCCCATTCAAACAGATGTAAAAGTAGAGTATGGCTACAATCCATTAATTGGTGAAGTTCAATATGCACAATTCGACTTAGGGAAAACAGATGCTTCCGGAACATTGGAGTTTGAAAGAGAAGTAAGTCGAAGAAATTTCTCTTACAAACTTATGGTGCAAAAGCCTTGGTATTATTCACAGAATATATCGACTTTTTCTTATTCTGAACATTCACTTTCTGTTAGATCGTTTAATGACAAAAAAATTGCTCTTGAACCAATGTATCCTTATAGATTAAGGGTAATCAACGGGAATTGCATGGGCGCTGACGATACGCTATGGATTAGTGACGGCTACACGCGAGAAGCTTACGGCTGCGCTGATACCATTTATGGTAATTGGGGCTTAACTCGAATTCACACTGAAAATCAAATGACTTTCGATATTACAACAAAGAAAAATGGTGTTGTGAATTCATATTCGGTAACACACGATTTGCTCCCGGCTGAAATTAAAGAAATCACAATTAATTACTAATACTCTACCTCTTCAAAAAGCAACTTCACATTCGGATCGATGCGATAACCTGTGATTTTCGTTTTTGTTTCCAAGGGGAGGGACGTTTCTTCACTGTCAACCGGAATAGTAATCAGCTCAGTATCTCCATTTTCATAAATCACTTCAAGTTCCAGATCGAATTGAAAGATGTTCTCTTGCGTCTGTTTAATAGTGAATTCTGCTTTCTTATTCTTGATTTGAGATTCAATTAACAGTACCGGATGTCCTGGGGTATGCAGCCATTGCTCGAAGAAATAGGTAAGGTGTGCCCCGGAAACCCCTTCCATGATATGTCGGAAGTCTTTGGTGTTGGCGTTGTCGTATTGGTACGCTTCGTAATATTCTCGAATTCCTTCAAAGAAGGCTTCGTCTCCTATCTTCTCTCGCAACATGTGCAGAAACCACGCTCCTTTTTGGTAAGAGTTAGGATTGAGCAATTGCATCAAATCTTCATATTCTGTATCTACCACCGGATGATAGTAATTCTGGGCAAACTGCAATACGCGCATGCGTTCTCCTTTCAATCGTTCAATCATGGCATCACGACCGTATTTATGTTCCCAATACAAATCAGTGAAGTAAGTAGCGAACCCTTCACTTAACCACAGGTGCGACCAATCTTCCTCAGATGCTGAGTTTCCGAACCATTGGTGGGCAATTTCATGAGCAATAAGTGCTTCCATTGTACCTTCACCGGTAATGGCGTTTTCATCATAGAAAATATTGCCGGCGTTTTCCATCCCTCCGTATTGCGTAGTCGATTGTACGTTTGCCAATTTCTCAAAGGGATAGTCACCAATAGTGTTCATGAAGTATTCCACAATTTCCACGGCTACTTTCATATCAGACAATCCTTCGTCCTTGTTTTCAGGATAAACCCAGGCAGCAACGTCAAATCCAGGGTCGGGTTTATAGATATCCCAGAAGAAATTAGCAACACCAATCACCATCACTTTAGTTGGTAGATCGATGCTCGTGACGTATTCATACTTCATCTTCTTTCCCTGATAGACCAGTTGTCTTGAAATGATGGTTCCGGTTGCAATGCACTGATAATGTGTTGGAGCAACAACGGTATATTTAATCGTAGCCTTATCTGATGGATGATCTACACACGCAAACCAGTGGTGCGCACGGTTGGGCCAGTTATCTCCGAAGAAAGTTCGGTTTCCAAATTTGTTTTTCCCAATGATCAAGCCTGTTTCAGGAACACCCTGGTAGTATATTTTCAATTCATGAATGCTACCAACTTCCCATTCGGTTGGCGTTTGAATCCAGATACGATCGTTTTCATGGCGAAAATCTATGTCTTGATAATCAATGAGCATTTGAGGATGTACTTTCATTCCGGTAGTGTCCCGTCGGGAAGCAAGGTCAATGAAAAACGAGTCGCATTGCGATTCCAGTTCAAAGGTGATTAATTCGTATCCTTGAATTACATCCGTGGTATCATCCAGTTCTAATGTAACATCGTAATGAATGATGTCAATTGGATGATCCAGGTATTCGTGTTGTGCATTTACAATTCCAGAAAGGAATAGGGAGATGGTAATGATAAATAGTTTCATATAATGTCGTTCACAGTTTCAAATCTAATGCTTTCATCGAAGCTTCAGTAAAGGAGCAAATACCAAGCCGCAAGATACAACCAATGAATAAAAAAAGAGGTATTCCCAATAGAACACCTCTTCAATATCAATTTTAGTCTACTTTCTTACTAAACTGTCATGAAGCTGTAATTCGAATTAATAACAGACAATTCTTCTGCATTTACCGTTAGTAATGGCAAGTTCAATTCGTTTTCAATCATTCCTTGAATAAATGAATTCGGGGTAGGAAGAATCCCTTCTTTGAAATACGCGGCAGCGAACATGTCGGCATCTATTGACTTTGCAAATTCTACCAGATCTTTGTTGTACGATTTACTTGGCGGCAAATGCACAATTTTGTAGGAAGCGTTTAATCCATCCAGGGCACGTTTTACAATCATCTGATTGGATTTTGTTTTAGCATCCAACCAATCATCGTTATCATGGAAACCACAAAGGTGAATTGTTGCATTGAACTTATTTGCTATGTTTCCGACAAAATTCGTAATCTGAATACTTTCTTTGGCAAAACTGAAGGGCATCACGATGTTCTTGATTTTTTCAACCTCCTTCTTTCCTTGAGTGATTAAGAAAGGTGTGGAAGAACTACTGATAAGTTTTACTGCTCTACTTCCGAATACTTTTTGCATTCCCTGAGCTCCATGCGTTCCCATTACAATCAGAGCGGCTTTCAAAATATCCCCTGCCTTTCCTATATCATTAAAGATGTCCCCCTGGATCACTTTGGTAGAAATCAAATTTAATTCCTCTTTCGAATATGGTTCAAGGAATTCAACGAATTGCTGTCTGGCAGAAACTCTTTCGGAACTTTTACCAACAACGTGAAGAAGGTAAGCACATCCGTTATGTGCCTCGGCAAGATCAAGTGCGAGTCGAACTGCACTTGACGCCTCATCAGAGAAATCAACAGGGACAAGGTAGATAGGCTCTTTAAGCATGTTTTGCATTTTTTGGTTTTCACGCTAAATATAAGCAATCATCATTTTTGAAGTGCAGAATCAATAGATTTTTCACGGATTGCAATGATTTCACAATATGAATGGGAGGGGGGAGCGCAATTATATTCCATCCAACTAACAAAAAATACGTATAAATGCGTAGTAAATACCGTATTTGTTCGTCAGCTGCTTTTAAATGAGATAGTTATGTTTGACCAACGAGAAGTTCCACATAGTGATGATCTCTCTATGCACGTATTTAGTAGTTTAGTTTTCTCGTTTGAACTCCTTGCTGATATCGTTCTATTTATCTCTCGATGTACTCAGTTTGTCCGGTATCAGCAGGGTTCTTTTTTCACCTGAATTCTTGAAAATACGTAGAACTACCTACATTTTAGGGCACATATAACCTTGAAATTGTTTCCGATGAGATGTAGTTTTGGGACATATATTTTCAGACCAGAAATTACATAAGCAATCATCAATATTCGACAGGACGATTTTGCCTTGAATCCTACTGGTATCTCCGACAGGTTAGGTTATCAGCACAAAATCCGGCACGGTATCAGTAGGAGGACAGGCGAACAATGACCAAATTTTTCACATCTGACTAAAAATTACGTATTACTACTTAGTAGATACCGTATTTATACCGTTGTATAATTAAATCATTACACTTAGGTTTGTTTCAACCACTATTCACTGAAAACATATTCTACTCCGAGCTAATCCCTCGGAGTTTTTTTTTGCGCTTATTTATCGGGTTTCATTGTTCACATTTAACTTCGTTGCTGCCTTCGGCGGTCGACGCTCAATGTGCGTTTTGCTTTATCTAGGAAGTAGCTTCTCGAGGGGGCGATTTCCTATTTAATGGCACCATTCTATGTATTAGAATCTATAAACCGCAAAGGGCGCAAGGGACGCAAGCATTAACACCGTAAAATAAATGTGGTGAAAGCCAGATTATGACGGTGTCATAATCCTTCCTGCCTGTCGGCAGACACGGTGTGCTCTTCTGCTAATACACTCAAAACAGAGCTTTGCGCTCCTCGCGTCTTTGCGGTTAAAAAAAGCCGGGCATCTCGCTAATATCTGGTAGGTTATCCTTTAGAAGTAGTAAGAAATCGATAAGTCAAAAAGTCGGATTGTCGAGCCGTCTAGATAATTCCTTTGCTCTGTAAGAATTCCTCCAGAGCCATTTCATCGGCAAATAGAACGTCACGGGCTTTACTTCCTTTGAACGGACCAATGATGCCCATTCCTTCCAGTTGGTCTACGATGCGACCAGCTCGATTGTATCCCAGTTTTAATTTTCGCTGGAGCAAGCTGGCTGATCCTTGCTGGTGCATGACTACGATCCGGGCGGCATCTGCGAAGAGTGTGTCGAGTTCCTCATCGTCCATTCCTCCTCCGCCATCGGCAGACTCTCCAACATATTCAGGAAGAAGCAATGCTTCCGGATAACCACGTTGATCACCAATGAAGGAACAAATTTCTTCTACTTCCGGCGTATCCACAAATCCACACTGCAATCGAATGGTGTCAGATCCGGTACTGATAAGCATGTCACCACGACCAATCAATTGATCCGCTCCGGAACCGTCCAAAATGGTACGTGAGTCAATTTTCGAAAGAACGCGGAATGCAATACGTGCGGGGAAGTTCGCTTTAATCATACCCGTAATTACATTCACCGATGGACGCTGTGTAGCAACAATCAAATGAATCCCAATCGCTCTCGCTAACTGTGCAATTCTGGCAATAGGTTGTTCAACTTCTTTACCGGCTGTCATGATCAAATCGGCGAACTCATCAATTAAAACTACGATATAAGGAAGATATCTGTGTCCATTTTCAGGATTCAGTTTACGCGCGATAAACTTCGCATTGTATTCTTTAATGGTACGGCATTGCGCCTTTTTCAGGAGGTCGTAGCGATCGTCCATTTCAATACACAAGGAATTCAATGTGTTTACAACTTTACTTGTATCCGTAATAATGGCATCTTCCTCATCTGGAAGTTTGGCAAGGAAATGACGCTCAATCTTATTGTACAAAGTCAATTCCACCTTTTTCGGATCGACAAGAACGAATTTTACCTGGGCTGGATGTTTCTTGTATAGGATGGAAACTAATATGGCGTTCAACCCAACCGACTTACCTTGTCCTGTGGCACCTGCAACAAGCAAGTGAGGCATTTTTGTAAGATCGAAGGTGTAGGTCTCATTAGTAATGGTTTTTCCCATTACCACCGGCAATTCAAAATTCGATTCCTGGAATTTCTTGGAAGCGATAAGCGAGCGCATACTAACCATTTCCGGCTTGCTGTTCGGTACTTCAATACCGATGGTACCTTTCCCTGGGATTGGTGCGATAATACGAATTCCAAGTGCGGCAAGACTCAATGCAATGTCGTCTTCGAGGTTTTTAATCTTGGAAATTCGAACTCCGGGAGCAGGTACAATTTCATACAAGGTAACCGTCGGTCCAACCGTTGCCATGATTTTCGAAATCTCAATCTTATAGTTTTGAAGCGTTTCAACAATTTTGTTCTTATTCGCTTCCAGTTCTTTTTTGTCGACACTTCCAATTTTACCTCCGTAGTCTTTCAACAGGTCGATGGAAGGCAGGGCATAGGTAGAAAGATCCAATTTCGGATCATAATCTCCATGTTCTTTCTGGATGTCGTTGACTTCCTTTACTTCTTCTTCAGAAAGTTCAGAATCTTCTTCTGTTGGAGCGGCAATGGTCACGGCGAAGTCTTCACTCGATTCGATAGCTTCTTCTTCTGTTTCTTCTGATGGTAAATCGATAATCTCAGACAACGGTTCTTCTACTGGTTCGGATTCACCCTCCAGCACATTGTCTTCCATCAAATCCACACGATCCGATACTTCGTCCTCTACCAGTTGATCTTCTTCCAATACATTTTGGACCTCCATGTCGCCTTCTTCCAAAACATCTTCTGCACCTGAATCAGCAACAGCAGTTTCTTCTTTTGGTTTGCCAGAGAATAACGCTTTAATCTTCGCCCAATTCACGTTGAAGAGAATCATCGCGAAAATGTATCCTATACCACAAATCAGAATTAATGCTCCAAACCTTCCGAGTGTTACGGAAAGCCAGTCGTTGATTTGATAACCAAAGGTTCCTCCGAGGTAACTCACGTGATCGGAAAAATAGCCAAGGAACATACTTCCCCAGACGATAGTCAAAACGCTTACAGAAATGGTTTTCCGGATAGGAAGAATAGCAATATTGAAGAGCGCATTAAATCCGGAAATGAACAGCATCAATGCAAAAGCGAAAGAGGCAATTCCGAACCAACGGTAAATGAGCAAATGAGAAATCCATGCACCAAACTTTCCAAGCCAGTTAGCAACAGGTTCATCGTTACCATCGAAAAGAAATGCAAACAAACCTTTGTTTAGCACACGGTTTTGATCTTCCTGCCATGTCATTAAATACGAGAAGCACGCAAGGAAAATGTATACAGCAAGCAAAACGCTGATCACACCAAGGGTGTTCTTTACTTTTTTGCGATCGATTTGATCGATGTATTTACCAAGGGCAGATTTCGACTTTTTCTTCTTCTTTTTCGAAGTCGTCGGGCTTTTGCGTTTTTTCGGCGCTTTCTTTGCTTCTTTAGGAGGATTTTCGTCAGCTCCCTTTTCTATGTATTCGTTATCCACGCTCATATCTTACGAATATAGCAGGAAAGCTTCCGCGAGAAACGAGTCTCACAGCTAAGTATACACAGTGGAATGTTAGTTCTGGTTTGGATCAGATTGACTCGTTGGGAACATGAAATCCATGAACTCATCGAAGGTAACTTTTCGATAATCTGCCGGGATACCAAACAAATCGCGATCGGGCATGTAGTCACGTTTTTGAACCAATTCATAGTTCAGAACTCCGTCTGGAGTGGCAACACTGTATTTGATCAACAATCCCGGGATTCCATCGAAATTGTTGAGGTACTCTCGTGAGTATTTTTTCAGGTACAAAAACTCTATCGGTTCTTCAAATTCCGGATGGTCCACAATCATTCGGTTAGCGCGGAGTCCAAGGTGTTTCTTTTTAAACCATTTCTTCTTGTAGGTATATTTTGAAACAACCTGTCCCGTATCGACACGATTCAAATCCGTTTTGATCGCAAAATTCATGGTGTCCTGAACCGTCAGCAACAAGTACGATTTATTCAATTTAAGATGACGGATAGTTGTCTGCGAACCAAGCTGTGGAGAGAAGTTCTCCATGCGCGTCAAGGTGTCGTTTGTATACAAACGCATGGCATTTGCCGGAACCAACTTACGCAATGCAGTATCCCGCATAACGATGTTATATTCCAACATTCCAGTAAAAGGTTTCTTTTTCTTTTGCCCAAATGAAGGCGAGATGCATGCGAATGTGCATACGATAATCAATAGCGATGAAAGATGAAATTTAGGGTGTTTCATAGTTCTAGAACGGAAAAGATGCGTTTTGTTACTTGTGTAAAAGTAATGGAATAATTGACAGTGCAGGGACTCCCTCCGTTTCGAATTATGCTATTTTTGTTGGTCAAAATAAGGGAATATGAATCGCACTATTGAGTTGCTGATAAATAAATCGGAAATAACTGCAGGAACGCGAGGATCATCATTAGGACCAGAAGCTATGATGACCGCAGCCCGCACCAAAGGAAGTCATTTCTTTAGCAAATATCCGATCCGTCATATCGAAGATAGAAACGATGCTTTGGATCGACCGGATAATTATCCAAATGCCAGGTACATCGATGCATTGGTGGAGGTATTTGAGAATGTTGGAAATTCTGTCAAAGAATCGCTGGAAAAAGGAAACTTTCCACTATTACTTGCCGCAGATCATGGTTCTGCCGGAGGAACAATTGCCGGAATTAAAGCTGCATATCCAAACAAGCGATTGGGAGTGATCTGGATCGATGCGCACGCCGATATTCATACACCATATACCACGCCTTCTGGAAATATGCACGGAATGCCTTTGGCTACAGCACTTTCAGAAGACAATTTGGAAAGCAAAATCAATGAACCTGCGCCGGAAGTCTCGGAAATGTGGGGTCAATTGAAGAATACATGCGTTGAGGGCGCAAAGATTAAAGCGGAAGACATCGTTTATATCGCCGTTCGTGACACAGAAGCTCCCGAAAATGAAATCATGGAGCGACTCAACATCCGAAACTACAAAGTGGAAGATGTTCGTACGGAAGGAGTAGAGGCAATTGCCCAGGCTACATTGAAGGAATTATCGGATTGCGACATCATTTATGTGTCTTTCGATGTGGATTCTATGGATCCATCGCATACCTCTCATGGAACGGGAACTCCGGTAGGGAACGGTTTGATGCCGGATGAGGCGAAGTTCTTTTTGCAGGAATTTGCGAAGCAAGAAAAAACAGTGTGCATGGAGTTCGTTGAAGTGAACCCATGTCTGGATGAAAAATTAAATACAATGGCAGAAGTCGCTTTCGAAATGTTGGAAGCTACCGCAGCCGAACTGGATAAATAAAATGGAAGCTACAATTAAGCAATTACTTTTGGACAATGCCGAAGAACTATTCGGACAAACGATTGATGAAAAATTAATACAGTTCCAAAAAACGCGTAAGGATGTAGAAGGCGACTTAACGCTGGTCATCTTTCCGTTTGTAAAAGCATTGCGCTGTTCTCCGGTTGAAGCTGGAGAGAAAATTGGAAACTTCCTACAGGAACGCATGGATCATATTGAGCGTTTCAATGTGGTAAGCGGATTCCTGAATTTCGTTATTGATGGATCGCATTGGTTGTCTCAGTTGGAAACAATGGATGCCAACGAAAAGTATGGTTTCATCGAGCCAAATTCGAAGCCAACAGTAATGGTCGAGTATTCATCTCCTAATACGAACAAACCGTTGCACCTTGGGCACTTAAGAAACATTTTTCTTGGTTACTCGGTAGCGGAAATTTTGAAAGCCAACGGTCATAAAGTGGTGAAAACGCAAATCATCAACGACCGTGGAATTCACATCTGTAAGAGTATGTTGGCCTGGGAACGTTTCTCTCCGGTGAATGAAAAAGGCGAACGCGAAACTCCAGCAAATACCGGGATGAAAGGCGATAAGCTTGTTGGAAAATACTACGTGGAATTCGACAAGAAATCGAACGAAGAGGTGGTTGGTATTCTGGAAGCCTGGGAGAAAGGAGATTTCTCTGGAATTGATGAAGCAACTGCCGAAGAAGTGCAGAGATTGATGTCTTCTCGTGAAGGGAAGGAGGAAGATGCCGTAAATGGAATCAACGCGAAAATCAAAGGAATTGCGAAGAACCAAACGACTTTGCAACGCGATGCCAAAGAGATGTTGATCAAGTGGGAGGCACGAGATCCTGAAGTATACCTTTTGTGGAACACCATGAATGGATGGGTGTACGAAGGATTCGACAAAACCTACAAAACGATGGGGGTTGACTTCGATAAGCTGTATTACGAATCGGATACCTTCTTGCTTGGAAAGGACCTCACTATGGAAGGTCTCAAAAAAGGATTGTTCTACCAAAAAGAGGATGGTTCTATCTGGGCAGATCTTTCAGCGCATAATATTGATGATAAGTTGTTGCTCCGATCTGATGGAACTGCAGTTTACATGACGCAAGATGTGGGAACTGCTGTAGATCGTTACAAGGATTATCCCGATTTAAGTGGAATGATCTATACGGTTGGAAATGAGCAGGATCACCACTTCAAAGTATTGTTCCTCATCCTTCAGCAACTAGGATATTCCTGGGCGGATAATTGTCATCACTTATCCTACGGGATGGTGGAACTTCCGAAAGGAATGGGGCGTATGAAATCGCGTGAAGGAACCGTTGTTGATGCGGATGATTTGATGCAAAACATTATCGATATGGCACGCGAAATGACAAAAGAACGCGGTCATATTGAAGGAATGTCCGAAGAGGATCAAGAAGCATTGTTCGCAAAAATTGGTTTGGGTGGATTGAAGTACTTCTTGTTGAAAGTAGATCCATCGAAGAAGTTGATTTTCGATCCAACCGATGAGGAAGCAATCAAATTACAAGGGAATACAGGTCCATTTATGCAGTATACGCATGCTCGAATCCAATCTTTGTTGAGAAAAGGAGGAGAAGTTGGATCATGGAAAGATGCCACATTGGAGCCTGAAGAAAAAGAGATTCTGAAACACCTTTCTTTGTTCCCTGAGATTCTAAAAGAGGCAGGAGCTTCATATTCTCCGGCGTTGATTGCGAATTACCTCTATGAACTGGCGAAATTGTACAATACCTTCTTCCAAAGTATTTCTATCTTGAAGGAAGAAAATGATGACCTACGAAACATGCGATTGGTAATGAGTCGCAATGTTGCCAAAACAATTAATTTGGGAATGGGCTTGCTCGGAATTGGAGTGCCAAATAAAATGTAACATGAAAGAAGATTCGTGGCTTGCCAGTGTATTTAAGTTCTTGCGTCTGACTCATGAAGAGGAAGATCCGCAAGTAATACATGATACTATTGAAAAAGGAATCGTATTCCGAGGTACCAACCTTTGGATTCTTGTTTTTGCCATTCTTGTAGCCTCTGTTGGGCTGAACATGAACTCTCCGGCAGTGATTATTGGAGCCATGTTGATTTCACCATTAATGGGACCAATCAACGGGGTTGGATATAGTGTTGCCACGTATAACTTTCAATTGCTCCGCAGATCATTAAAGAATCTGGCCTTTGCTGCTTCAACTGGATTGGTAGCATCCACACTTTACTTTTTTGTGACACCTGTACACGGTGAATATTCTGAACTATTAGCCAGAACGAGTCCCACAATATACGATGTCATGATTGCCACTTTCGGTGGATTGGCGGGAATCGTAGCGATTAGTAGTAAGAACAAAGGAAACGTTATTCCAGGTGTGGCCATTGCAACTGCATTGATGCCTCCTTTGTGTACAGCTGGATTCGGACTGGCAAGTGGAAATCTGAACTATTTCGCGGGAGCTATGTTCCTGTTTCTGATTAACTCGGTGTTTATTGCTTTGTCGTCTATGGTAGTTTCGCAATTATTGAAGTTGCCGAAGCAATCCTTCTTGCTATCTCGTCAGATTAAAAACAAGAATATTGTCATTGGGATTGTGATAGCTATCACCGTTCTACCAAGTTTGTATTTGGGGATTACATTAGTTCAGAAGGAACAATTCCAGGAAGCCGCTGAAAAGTATGTGAATCGAGTAGGGGTGTGGGAAGGGAATTACCTGTTGAAAAATGAAATCAATCCGGATGAACGAAAGATTGTTTTGACGTACGCTGGAAATGAAATCGACAAGGATTCGGAAACGCGACTGAAAGAACGCGCCGGAGATTTCGGAATGGAAGATTACACGGTTATCGTTAAGCAGGGCTTGAAATTGAGCAATCAAGGGTTGATTCAGCAATCCAATGAACAATTGAGCGCCAAAGAAAATGAAATCAATCGTTTGCGTGCAGCACTTCTAATGGAGGAAAAATCAGCCGATAGTCTGCGCATGCTTCCAAAGAAAGGAGAGTATTTGTTGAATGAAATCAAATCTATTTATCCTCAGCTGCAATCGTGCTCGTACGCTACGACACTGGAGTATGTTGACTCTCTGGACAAACCGCGCTCTGCAGATATCGTTTTCTTTGAAGTTTCCGATACACTCTCAGCAGAGGAAGAGTACAAGATTCGTCGTTGGTTGGTGCACCGCTTAAAATCCGATCGATTGATATTGAAGTTTTAGTGGCTTATGCCTCCTTTATATATCAGTGAATGTTTAAGTCTAGATCACTTTCTAGCTTTAGCCTTAAATTGAGTTCAGTCGAGGTTTCTTTCATTTGAAGTTTTTAATTTTTCCTCAAACTTTGACCATAGCTCATGTGTTCTTTTGTCAAGCTTTATGCAAGAGAGAGTTAGAGATAAGAGTATTATCCAAAAAATTGCTCCTCCGACAAGAGAAAACAATGTAAATCCCATATTACTTTCAATCACTTTAACAATTGTGATAGTATCGTTGATAAAAACGACAGATTGCACTAAAAATGGTAGAGAAAACAAAATGTAAGGAACAGCTATAAGTATTGAAGGCGAAGATACCTTTGCAGATCTATTAGGTGTAGCAAGAATTTGTGCCATTCCTATAGCGTCGAAATATGCGCTTCTTTCTTCAACATCATCAATTTTCTCGATTACCTTAAAAGCTGTATGAAGGTTGGAATATTTTAGCCCCAAATTGTATGAGAGCGTCAGCATTATAATTGTGAAAGCTAGTCCACCAAGTAAGGAAAGGTCGTTTATATCAAATGCTACACCTAGCCAAGGGATTTTAACGTTTGAAATGAGCTGCTCGCGCTGAATTACAGCGTTTTGAGCAATGTCCTCAACATGGTCGCAGCAGTGCTCATCATCTTCATAGATTGCTTCTAAGTGTTCTTTTCTTTTCGAACCATTTGGAAATTTAACTACTCCTGATTCCAAGGTTTCTATTTCACTGCACCACTCTTTCAGTTCTAGCCTGTGTTTAACTCTAGATTTGATCCACCCGTCGCTAAGTGTGTTGTAGAAGCTGATAAAAGCAATGATACTTGCTATAATGGAAACTAGTAGAGTTGTTCGTACTCTTTTTATGGATCTAGTTACACTAACTACTATTAATTCAAGAACGCCCTCTTTCACGTTAATTATTCTTTATAATCGTCAAAAATAGTTGGAATACAAAGTGCTGTCAATAGGTATAAGTGCTTAATTTTTAGGTTTGTATGTGTGTCAATCTTCAAGAGAGTTCTCTGGACAAACCGCGCTCTGCAGTTATCGTTTTCTTTGAAGTTTCCGATACACTCTCAGCAGAGGAAGAATACAAGATTCGTCGCTGGTTGGTACATCGCTTAAAATCCGATCGATTGATATTAAAGTTTTAAGTTGAGGAATAATCGTAAATTAGTGTGACCCAATACTATTTGCGAACCATGACCTCATTCAGAAAGGCATCCCACCTTATCACCTTTATTGTTCTTCTATTTCCATTCAGTATTTTAAGTATTTCTCATATCAGTAGTTTAGAGAACGAAATCTGCGATATTGATATGGAGGTAGTTGGTCCTTTGCTCCTAATGTCTGTTTTTATACTAGCTGTTATCAATTATTTGTCAATTTATCACAAAGCGATCGGTTCGATAAGTTTTATGCTTTCAGGTGTGTTTTTCTTTTCGATGGGGATCATGCATTTATTCAGACTAGTGAAGTATAAAACATTTAAACTTCTCGACTACCCTTTCGACGAATCGATTTCAATTGTATTGGTTTCCATACTGATACCATATGCAATTTTTTCTTTTATCATGTCTATTCGATCAAATATGGGACCGTGGGAAGGCTTGTTAAACTTTGTAAAGATGTTCAAGAAGAAAATTGAAAAATTATCCAGTTTTTCAGCGACCATTGGAGGTATACTTTTTTGTATTTCCATTTCTATTCCAATTTTCACAGCGATTTTGGTTTTAACTTTAAACCTGTTCGTGAAGGGAGACTTATTTTCAGAACAACAAATTATGCGATTGGCGTGGATTGGTTTTGTTGGTGCGCAAGGGAGTGTTGTCAGCATGCTGATTAGAATGCGTAAAATGACGGACAAAGAAAACACGGGTTCGTTTTCTTATTTCATCAACGCCGCTGTTAAGCCTTTCATTGGGTTGTCTTTGGCTCATTTGTCCTACTTTTTGTTGGAGTTAGGGTTTATTATTCCAAGTGTCACTGATGAAGAGCAGCTATACTATGCTGTGATAATTGCATTCATGGCAGGATTTACTGAAAGAATTTCAAAGGACATCTTTGTGAAATCGAAAGCCTGATGTTTGGAACTTGTTTGTATAGTTGTTTGTTAATATTGCTTAGGATTCGTTGGTTATTTGAGAAACGAGATACAGTCTCAAGTTGGGCGGAAGCAGTACGAGCCTTCAATGGAGACGGTACAGATGCCACGAATTATAAAAACAATGTGATCAAACGAAGAGATAAGGCAAAGGCTGCTTCGTAAGGGAATAAAGACTTTGTACCGAAGTTAGACTATTAATAGTTCAAACAAATCAGTAATGAAACTAAAAATATTGGCAATTGGAGTGTTAAGTTTTTTTACACTAACCACGGTGGTTAGCTGTAATCAGGAGCAACCCAAAGCTGTTTCAGCAAATGATAAATCCACAGAGAAGGAGAAATTCTACTTTGAATTGGATAATACTGTAATTAATTGTTCAGAGAATCAGTATTACAACGATGAATGGAATGATGAGTTGATTTCCTTTCAATTCAAAACCAACTTGCCTGCTAAAACGAAAATTATAATCGGTAAAGGATTGATTTACAACTCAGCCGCAAATGATCAGGATTCTCGTTTGTCACAGATAGACACCCTAATTATTAAAAGCGATAACTTTAGTGTTGATGTTCCGCCAGCATATGCTGCCAACGGGTATTTGAATGTACGAGTGCCACTTGATAGTCAAGATGAATCAATTCGTAAAGCAATAGGTAGTCAAAGGGATGAAGATATATTTTCGACTGTTGCCTACTATACTTACCGACCATCGCAGGAAAAAGACAAGAATGGTGTTTTAGGAACTGTTTTTCCCCTTGAATTGGTTTTGGATAAGAAGGTGAGTGAATTGTAGATTCCACCAATCAAAAGCATTCTCTCGTAGAGTATTCTTGAATAGAAAAGTGATGTAAGTAAAAACAAATATTGCGGAGTATATGAACGTTGGAATCATAATGGTTCGCCGAGGTCGATAGAGTACAGGTCTCAATTTAGCTGAGACTCTATTTCCTTCTTCCTGGTGTAATTCGAAAAAGTAGCGTTTTTACAAAAGATAAGCGCTAGTGAAAAGAACCCGTCTAACTTGTCGTTGCCTCGTACTTGACCCGTTGTGAACCAATCGGTATTCTGTGTCGACGGATTTGAGAGGTAGGCAGAAGCTTCACCAAATTCATCAGCTAATTGATTCGGATCGTAATAATTGCCGCCAACGTCGTCCAGATAATCAGAGAAAGAAAAGTTGTACTCCAATTCTAATCCCATTCTCCACATTCTGGAGATCGCACAGACAAAACTTACGCCTACGGGAATTGCAGCCGTTACCCTTGAATATGCTTTTGAACCTCCTGATAGTCCTTGTCCCTCTGTTTTCAAAGGGTGGAGATCTACCCAACTCCCATTATACTTCGCTTTTGGGTTGTTATAAATGAGTCCAAGCCCAGTAAACACCGTAGTCCTGTACAAGATTGGTGATCTTTTTCTTAGTGAATATCTTCTTTCCATTACTTCATTTGCCAGTAGAACCATATCTATGCGCTGCGAAAGTTGTACGAAGAATGACTTGAAATGAAGGTTTCTTGAATTTTGATAGGTGTCAATTTTGAGCGCATCATTTCCCTGAAGTTGTCCGAGTTGTATTTTGCTAGTAGTTGCCCAGAAAGGGTGAAACCGATACCTATATCCGGCAACTCCGCTCCAACCCGTTGAGGGAAAACTGAAATCTCTCAGTTTATAATTGGCTCCCGGTTTGTTGATTCCACCAAGGTCACCAGTAAATAGGGTAGTACCACCTCCGAAGAACACTTCTTTTTTATGCAAAGCCCAGTTTCGTTGTGTATTGAAATTGGTGTGTTGAGCGCTAGAGAACGAAACTATGAATCCCAGGAAAATACAGAGTAAGATTTGTTTTGAGTTGTTAGATATGATGGTAGTAGCTATCATGATACCCTTGAAGATAACAATTTCAAAACCACTTTCCGGTGTTCATCGGCTTTTTGAGCATGTTTTTTAAATTCTCGAAGGATTTCTTACTTGGACGTTCCTTACGATTAGGAGTATATGTTTTTTCTCTTGGTTTTTTGTTTTTTGCTTGTTCTGAACGGGTTAGCCAATAACGTCTTTTGGTTTCAATTTCCGATTGAATTTCCGCAGAACAGCCGATCAGTTCCAATGCATGCATTGCTGCTTCCGAAACTAATTGAACTTCGTCATCGATAGCTGCTTTCAAGAATGGGGCAGAAGCCTGCTCTCTCAAGGTGCCCAAATGTTCGGCTGCCTTTAATCTAATGTCGTACAGACCATGAACCAAAGCAAAATGAAGGGCATCAACATTGTTTTTGGAGATCTGCTTATCAAGCCATTTTTGGTTTAAAGTAAGCAATCCCATATGAAAAAGTATGCGGCTCCGTTTGTTCACATTTGAAGATTTCCTTTAATATAAGGAACTTTAAGACTTATATAGGTCAAGAAGGAAAGCTTTTATAATATCGGCTTCTTTCGAATCTGTAACAGCAAAATTTCGTCCATTCTTTAGGTAAATGGTAAGGGCGAATTGCTCTGTAGACTTTTTGTTCGAAAGTCGACGTTGCTTATACTTTTCGCTGGTAAATGTAGTGAAGTAGTGACCTCCCCGGCAGTTTTCACTGTCATTTTCAGATGTGTATTCACCATATAATCCCTGGTGCACTTTGAAGGTTATTGGTGTTTCTATTCCGGGAATTGTAACGTTCTTGAACTTCCAGATGTACCCTTTTCTTTTGGTTTTAGGAAAATGCGCAAAGAGAGAATCGGCAAAGTCATTGGAGCTTTCCCCAACAATTTGAAAGTTGTGAGAACCGCCAACCATGAATTTATGCACTTCAAAATCATTAGAAGTTTGAGCGGTAGAAGTAATCGAAATAAATAGAAATAAGAAGTAAAGAGTGAGTGTTTTTTTCATTGTGGTTTGATTTATTGGTATAACACCAAGTTCGTTCTCGGTTACGTTTCACAATAAAAAAATCCGAATCGAGGGTGATTTCCTGGATATAGGCAAACTCTAAAATATTCACCACAACATCTGCGCCTTCCTGCCTGTCGGCAGACACGGTGCGGTCTATAAAAGAACACGCTGGGCATCTTGCCAATATCTGGAAAGTTACCGTATTGAGAGAGGAATACTAATCAATTCCTAATCACAACGAGTTCTCGGAACTCTATACAGAACGGTCTTTTCATCAATTAAACGATTCACAGTATCGTGCTCATAGATTTCCAAACTATCAGGAATTTGAGCCGTCCTCACGGAACACCAAATGTCAATCATGGAATTCTCGCCCGTTTCTTTGTCGGTATACCAGCTAGGATAATGGCTGCCTTTTTCAAAACCGTTAATTTGAAAAGTGTCGCTCTTGTTTATGATGATTTTTCCGAAGTACTTTTTACTTCTTGTAGAGTCAATCGCGAAAGTTATTGACTGCGTCGAATTTTTACCCGAGAACTCTACCATTTTGTAGTCAATGTATAATTCAGAGCGGTAGGAATCTTTGATCGCTTTATCCAGAGGAACGCAAGACATCAATTGTGATATCAGTAGAATTGATAATATGTATATCAGTACTTTCACTCGAGGTTGATATCTCCTTCAACAGAACGGTTGTTTCCTGAATATACGAAAAAGCAAATCACGGGGGACGAGCTAGTCTTTAATTGTTGCCAATATTCTTGCGATTAATTTATACGCCAGTTGAGGTTTATCCATTTGATTGATGGTTCCTGTGATATAAAGTTCTCTTGATGGAACGTAGTAGGCGAATGATCCATTTGCTCCTGCATGACCTATCATATCAGGCATTCCAAAGAATTTAAACTTCATCAAACCATATCCGTATTGAAACGGAGAATAGATTTTGTTCCATTCTGAATTGTTCTTTAAATGAGCTTCAGAATAAAGCTCTCCATTGAGCTGTGCCTTCAGAAAGATGAGATTCTCTTCTGTTGTGGAAACAATCCCTCCATCCGACTGAAAACAAGTCATCATGTTGGGAATGTTCAGTAAATTCTCCTTGTAATAAAACTTGGCGGGAATGGTATCCTTGGGGTCATTGTAAAGGTATGTTTTCTCCAATTCGAGCGGATCGAAGATGAATTCTTGATACACTTCTTGCATGGACTTACCTGTTACTTTCTCGATCATCTTACCCAGTAATTGAAAGTTCCCATCAGAATAGTGCGCTTTACCTTCTGTCCCCGGAGGGAATTGGGCCGGCAATTGCTTTGTTGATGCCATCATTTGATCAAACGTCAACGAAGTATCTCCTTCAGATACAAGATATTCAGAAAGGCTTTTCTCACCTTTGTTCTTCTGCATGAAATAATCGGAAAGCCCCGATGTATTCGTTACTAGGTGTCGGATTGTTATCGATCTTGTGTACTCCTCATTTTTATATACATGAAGTCCATTTAGGATCTCATCTGACAGGTAATTGCTTATAGGGTCATCAAGATTTACTTTTCCCTGATCAACTAGTTTGTAAAGGACCGAAGTCGTGTACATTTTTGAAACACTAGCTATAAAGTAGGCGTCTCCAACGTCCATATTTCCTGCTGCGAAATGATAGGTGCTATCTTCTGTTCCAATGGATATGACGACTCCAAAAATCCGTTTGTCGTCAATAGAAGCGTCCATCTTTTCCTGAATTTGATTCGATGGGAATGATTGCGCCAACAGCATTATTGGACAAAGAAATGTTAGAAGTGCGAACAATTTACTCATCTCAAGCATTTTAGAATTTGATTCAAAGATCAGGTGTTCACACCAAAAAAAAGTTACCCTATGGTAATTAATCGGATTGACTGATTTTTTTTCTTATTCGGCTGAGACTTTGTGTGGTGATGCCAAGATAGGAAGCAATGTGCTTCTGTGGAGTACGGAGTATCACTTTCGGACGTTCGTTGATCAAATCAATGTAGCGTTGTTCCGCAGTCTTCAATAACAAGTCGATTTGTTGCTTCTGCTTATTGACAAAATCCATTTCTGCTGCATGCATGAAGAGAATTCTTCCAAAATCTGTAGCTTTTAGATGGTTCATATTTGCCAGTGAAATTTGCAGCATTTCACAATCCTCCAGAGCCATTGTTTCAGTGGGAGTAGGGCTTCCGGTATTTAGGGACATTGAGTCACCAAAGAAGTCTTCTTCAAACATGATATCCAGACAAATGTAATTGGCATCTTTCCAAACGAAAACGCCGGCAGACCCGGATAGAATGAAATAACCAAACTTCTCAATTGTTCCTTCCTTTTTAATTATCTCGTTCTTCTTGTAAGTTTTCAATTCGCACAACTCAGCAAATTGTTCCCAGACAATCAACGGTGCTTCATAAGTCGAATCAAAAGTTTCTTTTAATCGATGGGCTAATGAAGAGTTGGTCATGGTCAATTGAATTCTGATTTTAACGGGTAATAGAAGTTATTGCTAACGATGAAAAATACGAATTATTCCGGGAGAAGATTACTAGGTCACATAGGTTGTACTGCCTGGATCATTTTAAACTCTTCTTTTCCTTTTCTGGTTAAATATGGATAGAGATAAGTCAAGAGAAGATGGGAGTACTTTTCTAATGTAACTTCGTTCTTTTCTTCATCATATATTGAAGATGAAACCAGCCAATTGTCACTAAAAATCCGAATTAGCGTAATTAATCGATCGTACTCATCTTCAAATTCTTCCGTTCTCATTAATCCCTTGTCAATCAGTTGTTCAATGACATTTCTATACATTTCAGATCGAACTTTTTCAACTGATATTATTAGCTGTTTGACTTTGGGGAAGGACGAACAAATATACTGGAGTTCATAAAACAAAAATCGGTACTGATATACAACTTGAAATCCTGTTTTAGTTGTGTTGTACAGTTCAATAATCGATGATTTATCTGCCACAATTTCTCTGTTTAGGTTAATGGCATTTTCAAGCAACATGTCGTGAAGCCCTATAATAATATCTTCCTGTGTGGGAAAATGATATATCAAATTGCTATGACTTATTCCAACCTCTTTTGCCAGTTTTCGAATCGAAACATTGGCAATACCTTCTTGATTGTACAATGAAAGCGCAGAGTATAATATTTTGAGTTTAGTTTTATTCATTTAGTCCAGTTGGTCTAAAATAATTAGTACATTTGGTCTAAAGTTACTAAAAAGACCTGCCATGAAAAGAAAACAAGTTCCACAAATCACGAATTCAAATTGGTTTCCATTCTTTCTTACACGGTGTATTCATGAGTTTATGACATGGTTTGTTCATAAGGTGAAAGCAGCAAAACCATTTGTACCAATTATTGAAGAAGGTTTACAACATGGAAGTAAACTAGTAGTTATTGAGAAGAAATCAGGTGCAGGTTTTGAAACTCTAAACGTGTTCCTGGATGACAATCTGGAAAAGGTTCGTATTGATGCTGATAATTTTGATGCAACAGAAGAAGGTCTATACGTTAGTGTTAATTCATTTCACCAATTCGATGTTCAACAGGCTGAAGAGATCTTACAAAAAGTAGCAATGAAAAGACAACCCATTGTAGTATTGGAAGGAAACAATGATAGTCTTTGGCAAGTTTTTGGGATGACAGTTATTGTACCATTAACCGTTCTTTTTACCGCACCGTTTGTTAAGCCTTTTCGGATTGAGCGACTCTTGTTTACGTACCTGATTCCAGTTTTACCGATTGTTACCTTTATTGATGGTTTTCTGGCATTATTCAAACTGTATGCTCCAAAGGATTTGGATGAATTGACTGCTTCGATTGACCAAAAAGCGTACAAGTGGCGCTCAGGCAAAATGGACAATGGACGTGGGGGAAAGATTATATACCTTATCGGGTATCCTACTTAATCACAGGTAGCGTTCCGTGATAGGTGTTTGACGTGCCTGCTGCAGACAAGTGCGGCTTCTTCTTAATCAACGAAACAAGAGCATTCCTGTTCGAATATAGTCTTTTTCGGTACATGTACATAGCTCTACTACTGAGTCTGCAGAAGAATGGGGGGACTGTTCTCGTTAGTCGTCTTCTACAATCATAAAGGTTTTGTTAGTTCCCATTGAGTATTTAATCGCCGATCCAAGTACTGCATATGGTGTCTCTGGTGCAGCTTTAACAAGAGCGAGGGTACTTCCAGACTTATATCCTTCAACACACGTGAGTAATACAAACTCTGGCTCACTGACGTTATGAGCCAACATGTATTCATAATAATCTTCTTCTGGGGTAGCAACATTTAAACCAATCCCATACTGTCTAAAACGAGTGCCAACAAGCAGTAGTTCTGAGTCTTGTATTTCGGATAACGGTTTTAAAACCTTTTTCATGTTATGGTTGTTCAGCCCGAGCCCCTTGAATATTATCAATCCTTTGTAATTATCATTTGAGGTGGAGGTGAAGCATTTGGTTTCAAGTTAGATTTAGAATGCGTCTCTTGAATTGATGTGACCAAATTAGCAGGTAGAGAACAATTTCCTGAGTCTTTGTTTGAAACTCCTTCAATCGCATCTTCTACATTTTTCAAAGCTTTTTTTAGATCTTCATTGACCTTGTAAGGATTGAAACAAACAGTTTCATTACCCATTTTAAAATATGAATAATACCCTGCGTAGAACTGGTTTGCAGGTGGCTTAGTTTTATTTCTGAACTTCTCCAACCCCTCCATCGTAGCAACTTGAAGCTTACTAATCAGAGAAGAGTCGATTTGGACTATTTCACATTTACCATCCCGGTCAATTACCTCTATTTTTCCACTAGTGTATATTCTCCAATAATGATGGGTTTTTACAATGGGAGTATTACTTTTCGATAGGTCTTTGTTTTGGTAAGATGCAAATTCGAATGCAATTTCTTCTTGAGCGCTGCACGAAAACGAAATTATTGTAACGAGAATGACGAATAGTTTCATTTTTTTTCTGGTTTTAATTCCTAATAGCGGTTGGTGCTAGGCGTTTTGCCGGGCTACAAAGATTGCTTTCTCGAAGGTAAGAATAGTTTTGCTAGCACATAATATCTCTTGAAGCAGAAACCCGTATTGAGTGTAGGTTGTGTTGCCTACTGGTTTATTTGTAATATATGAAAAGGCAATCTATGCTGTTAGCCCTGTTTGTTGGATCAGATAGCTTAACCTCTTGAATGTTCAAAGAACTGGTTTTTAACCTGTTTTTTGAGTCTTCAGGTAATTCGTTAAAAATTGTTGTCGGAATTAACGCTTTTACTTCAAAATCATTGTTACCCCAATCTTTTACCAAGTTTGAAAAAACTTTTTGTGGATGCTTAATTACCCACATCCCTCTAACTCTGAGCGTTGTTATTTTAAGACTATCAACTCCTGTTGCTCCACCTAATTCATTTCCATCGTAATCGTCATCTAAATTGCTTTTTATATTATTTATTATTCCTTCGTAAACTTCCTGTAAGTCACAAAGTATTCTTCCATATACAAACCAAATAGATTTTAAATGTGTTTCACCACTAGGAATGTAGCCAAAGCAATAAAGCATTTCTTTTTCTTCCCATTTTTCGTCTTCACAAACTAAGGCAGATGCTTTAATTCTTGAATCTGTTGATTTTAATGTATGCTTAGGGTATGAACTATTTAATTGAATGGATGATTCTGACGTTGCCTTTTTTACCTCTAAAGCATCTCCATTTTTAAGAATAGCATCAGGGATTTTATTTTTTGAACCTAAAAAAGAGAAAGCTTCTTTATGTCTCGCAGCACGATCTTCTCTATCTTCAACATTAAAAGAATTGCTAAACGCGTCAAAAATATATTCTTCCAATGCTTCTCCCATATTTTGAGCTCGATTTCCACCTTTAGTATACTCTTCAATTTCGTAATCCTTATTCTCAACGATATTTACTAGCGCTTCTAAAATATTTGTCATACTGCAATTACTTCTTTAACTTTTTCAGTTTGTTTTACTTTTTCAGTTGCTTCTTCATTAGTCTTAATTTGTTGCATTATGCTTTTTGCTAAAAAAAATGCCAAATTAACAGGAACAGCATTTCCAATCATTTTATATCCTGCGGCAACCTTTTTATAATAAAAAATGAAGTTATCAGGAAACGTTTGAATTCTCGCGCACTCTCTGACACTTAATCTCCTGTATAAATGCTCTTTTCCAGGAACAAAGACACGAACGTTTTGTTCAATAAATTTCATTTTTGGCGCCTGCGGATGGATCGGGGCATGTCTACCGCCCGCTTGGATAGTAAAGGATTGTTCATCCCAACTTCTTACTCGATTTCTTGACATATAAATGGTAGAGAAACTTCCTATCATGAATTCATGATTTGGAACAGAACAATCATCTCCATTTGTGTTATTAAATTCTAGAGCAGGTAAAACACCTTCTTTTAAATCTGAAATTGCATCTTCCAAAGGAATCTTTGTGAACGTCTCAGTAGGAAACTGATATTTGAAATTCAAATCTTTACGGATACCAATAAAAAAGACTCTTTTCCTATCCTGTGGGACATTATAATCCGAAGCGTTTAGCATTTGAAACGATAACTCGTAGCCGACACCCGCATTACGGAATAGTTCCTTAATTCCCTCTAAAGCTTCTGTATGTTTGGAAATGAGCATTCCGCTGACATTTTCTGCCAAAAAGAATTTTGGTTGTTTTGCCTCCAATATTCGAATAAAATCGTAAAATAATTGCCCTCTTTTGTCTTTTATTCCGCGAGCTGCACCAGCCTCACTCCAACTTTGACAAGGAGGTCCGCCAATAATACCATCACAATCAGGTACGTCCTCAGCAGGAATACTAACTATACTTCTTTTATCCAAAATTGTTTCAGGGTGATTCTTTTCATAAGTTTCCCAAATTTCTTTGTCGTATTCGTTTGCCCAAACAACATCAAAACCAGCTTTTTTAAAGCCTAAATCCAATCCCCCTGCACCTGCAAAAAAAGATACTATTCTCATAAAAAAATCTTGTGTTACAATTTTAAACTAAAAATTACTCAATCCCCTTGATATATTCAAAGAGTTCTTCACACTTTTTGTGTTTACCTACTTGAAACTATTTAGAATGTACGTAATCTATTTACGCTTTGGCTTTCGGGTACTGGGCATTTGATGCTAACGCAATTATATACACCATTAAAGTAACTCTTTAATCACACATATACCACCAATTTGGTGTTCTATCTACACCTAAAACCCAGCCGGAACTGTAACCGTCATGCGTTCCCGAGTCTTTGGATGCACAAACGTTATTTCTTCCGCGTGCAGGTGCAATCGGGTGTCGCGTTTTCCGTAGAGGTCGTCGCCGATGATAGGCATATTTAATCCATCGGGGTGGGCGGCATGAACGCGCAGTTGATGCGTGCGTCCGGTGATAGGGAAGAAGTGAATGCGCGTTTTTCCGTAGAGGCGATCCACGACTTTGTATTTGGTTTTGGCTTCTTTTCCGTAATCGTAGCAGACTAGTTGGCGTGGGCGATCGTCGAGGTCGAGGCGGAGAGGAAGATCAATTTCACCTTCGTCTGATTCCAGGGTTCCTTCTAGTAGGGCGACGTACCGTTTTAAGATCGTCTTTTTGATGAACTGCTGCTGCACGAATTTGTTGGCATCCTTCGTTTTCGTAAAGAGCAAAATTCCCGAAGTAGCCATGTCCAAACGGTGCACAATCATAGGTTCTTCAGCGTTCGGATATTTCTCTCGCATCATTGAGTAGATGTCTGGAAGGTCCGATTTTCCCGGTACAGAAAGGAATCCCGAAGGCTTGTTGATGATCACCAGATAATCGTCTTCGTAAGCGATGCTCAGTGGAGGAATGAAATCAGGCTTTTTCAGGATTGGGTTTGGTTCTACGTCCAGTCCTTGAAGCATGTGACCTAGTATTGGTTCGCATTTACCGCGACAAGAAGGATAAAATTGTCCGTGCTTTCGAATTTCCGATTTCGGCGATTTTCCCCACCAGAATTCCGCCATGCAAATCGGTGTGAGTTGATGTTCGAAGGCGTATTGCAATAATTTCGGTGCGGCACATTCTCCAGCCCCCGAGGGCGGATCCAATTTAAGATCCTGGAAGATGTCCATTAGGTTCTTCGCAGCTCCGTTCGCATTCAAAAAGGCGTATTTGCTGAAAATCTGGTGCTGTAAATGGTTCGACAGCACTTTTCGTTGCTCTTTCAGGTTGTCGACGATAGCAATTTCCGTATCGATTTTCACTTTGGAAAGTTCCTTTTTCGTGTTCCATTCAGCAACGAGAATGCGCAATTGGTGCTTGTAGGAAAGACTTTCGCGAATCAGTTCGTTTTCAATGATGGCACGTTCGGTCGTGTTCATGTCAGAAGGCAATTGCTCCCGTTTCTCCCTACGTAATCGCCTCTTTGTTCGCAATTCTTCCCGAAACGCTTCTATTTCTTCTTCAGCCTGCCTCTCCAACGCTTTATGGTCCGATTGCATGGATATAAACGCAGGGCTTGATTCCTTTTCTCGCACTTGACGATTGATCTCGCTGAGTTGCTGCATGCCTTCCTGAAAGAAATTACCTTCTTCCAGCATGTCAAAAACAGGTGGTACGAATCCCGAGTGGTGATTGGAATTCCCCATTTTACCTGAAAATCCTGAGAGATACCCCAACTCACCAGAGGAATTTTTCACAACAAGCACTCCGAACATTTTCCCGATAACATCTCCTTCCGGATTGCCATCTACGCCGAAGTTATGATTGAAATCCTCTGAATTCAATCGTTCCTGCAATTCTTTTGCTGCCAACAAGCTTAATTCATGCGGCTCATAGTAAAACGGAAATGTAAACTGCGTGGGCAAGGGGATAGCAGCGGTGGTGCTTCGAAAAGGTGTAAAACAAGAAGTTTGGGCTGCGTCCGTCATGATAGCACGAAAATACACTAGAATTTGAAGTATCCTTACGGCCTTTCGTATTTAATTGTCAATGGGTTTTCTCGAACAAGCGTTTCCTGCTGTGTAGGTGAGATAGCATAGTAAGGTTCGCCGTATTGAGCCAAACTTGCTTCGTCCAGAAGTGATCGATGAGCAGCATTGATATCATCCTTTAATTCTTCAAGGATATCATTTCTTCTATCCAACTTTGAAACGATTAAAACTTCGCGATCTAAATTCTCGGTATTTACGCCAAATGCATCGGCTAACTCAAAGTAAGTGTCATCTAAAGTCATTGACTTTTGGTTGATCCATACAGTTCCGTTTCTTGCTACGGCAACTACCAACTTTTGTGTCGTTCTGTTTATGGACGACATACGATTCCCAGCTGGATTTCTGGAAATTCCCTTCAGATGCTGTTGTTCGTTTTCAAGAATAGCATTCATTGTAATTATGAAGTACACCCTGTAATACGGATGCTCCAGGTCCTGCTCATCCAACACATCCAATATGGCTTTAGCCCCCTGTTTTGGAGTTACTGAGCCTTTACTCATTAAGGCATCCATCTTTTTCCTAAGTTGAAAATACTTCGATTCCAATTTGTCTACACCTTTCAGACTTTTGATACATTTCGGATCATTGAACCACTGGAGAACCTGTAATAAATTCTTATTGGTTTCAACCCCTAGCGGAAGAGTAGGATACTCATTAGTTCGCAGTATTTCCTTGTAGACGTCGTATTTTGCTTTGCCAGAGTAGTTCGATAAAATATTGTGTTTGACATAGAGTTGCTCCATGTCCATTACTTCATCAGCCAAAAAGATATTCTCCTTTTCTGCCCGCTCCATCATACAATCGTATAGTTGATCTTCTACATCGTGATTCTTCGAACATGAGAATAAGAGTAAGAGGGAGAGCGAAAAAAGGAAATATTTCATGACTAAAACAACTTCAACGCTTTGTACAAATCATGCAAAGGCAGTCCCATCACGTTGTAATAGCATCCTTCAATTTTAGATACGCCGATGTATCCCAACCATTCCTGGATTCCGTACGATCCGGCTTTATCAAAAGGTTGATGTTCGTCCACATAACGAAGAATGTCCTCATCAGAAATATCAGAAAAATAGACTTCTGTTACCGTCGAGAAATTCTCGTTCTTTTCTGTAGATACTAAGTGAACCCCGGTAATTACCGTATGCGAACGACCGGATAAACGTTTCAACATCGCAATGGATGCGTCTCTGTCTTTGGGTTTTCCAACTACTTGTCCGTCAATCAAAACAATGGTATCGGAAGTCACGAGGATTTCGTTCTCCTTGAGAGTTGGAATTAACGGTTGTGCTTTGAGTTTCGCCAGGTATGCAGGAACTTTCTCCGGAGCAAGATCATCCGGGTAAATTTCTTCCACTTCATCAATACGAATCTCAACAGGAAATCCTAATTCACCTATGAGTGCTTGGCGTCTCGGAGATTTGGATCCGAGAACGAGGGTTTTATGCGTCATAATAAAATAACAACCTCCAAATAACCGGGGTTAGTAAACCAGCAATCATAGCCAGTTTTAACCAGGTATTGGCAAGTTTGTAGTGTTTCTTCGTGTCACCCAGAAAAATAGTAATTATCGCAACAATGACCAAGATGCCAGCCGCAAATAAGCTCAAAAAGCCAAGCGTTCCTACAGTAGGAAACATGAGAATTAAAAGGGTAGTCAGAATCAATGCGAATGACAAAATAACGGTCACGATCCAGCGTGTACTGCTGATTCCAAGAACGATCGGAATGGTGCGTGCTTTGAGGATTTCATCTCCGGGGATATCTTCCATATCCTTGATGATTTCTCTTCCCAAATTGATAATGAATGCGAATCCTCCCAGAGCAATCGAAACAACCAAAATCATGATTTTGACAGAAATAAAGGTCAGTCCATCATTGAAATTTCCAACTTCCAATGCTCCTGATGAAATCGATTGATCGTAGTAAAAGCCAACAAGTATGGGAACCATAGCCGTCAATCCTGCGATCATCACGTTACCGATGAGGAATTTACGCTTGAAATACATGGAGTAGAACCAAAGCATGTTGATGGACATCAAATGGATGAACACGTAACCGAAAGTTTCCAACTTCCAACTTAAATAACCTGCTATTAAGAATGCTACAAGGTTGATCAGTGTATGCGTAAGGATGGCAATTCGTCGTTTAACGAACTTTCCAATAATCAATTTTTCCGGCTTGTTAATGCGATCTGCCTTTCTATCAAAATAATCGTTGATGATATTTCCCGCCGCAGCAATGAGCGTGGTACTGAATACCAAAAGAAAGAAATCCATGGATTTGATTCCCGCAGCATCTGTTTTCAGTAGTCCATCGAAGAACCATCCCAAACCATACATCGTCAAGGCGATGATGAACATGTTGAGAGGCCTTGTGAGCCGGATAAAGTGTATCATTTACTTACAATTGTGTATTCAACGCGTCGATTTTCCTGATGCGCTGCTTCCTTCTCCTCATTCGTTCCCAATGCAGCAATTTCAGCATCCGTGTTAATCGGTTTTGAACTTCCATACCCTTTCGAACTCAATCGATCGGCTGAAATTCCTTTCGAAACTACATAATCCATTACAGCTTTCGCTCGATCTTCGGAAAGTTGTTGGTTATTGTTACCGCGAGAATCTGTGTGACCGCCGATTTCAAAGTTGTACTCAGGATGTTCTTTCATGAATGATACCAACTTGTTCAATTCAATAAACGATTTCTCGCGAAGTGTTGCTTTGTTCAAATCAAAGAAGACATTTGCCAGTGGGATTCCCGTTCCGGAAGTAGATCCTAATGGTACCATCGGTACATCTTTGTGGAAGGCTTCCATTCCTTCTGGTTCTGTCATGTTGAAATTGTCTGAGTAGAATGCATACCCAGGATATTCAACTGTAAGGGCGTACTCTTTGTTCACTGGAAGGGTAACTGTGAATTCTCCTGTGATTGGATCTGCCTCGGAGTAAATCACTTCTTCTCCCGTTTCAATATCTACCAATTTGAACTTCCCTGGAATCGGTCGTTTCGTGTTGATGTCATACACCAATCCTTCGAAGTAAAGTGTTTTCGTTGGACGCATGCTTTCCGGCATGATGAAGTAATAGATGTCCAAATCTCCGTATCCACCTTCACGATCCGAAGCAAAGAACGCAACTTCACCATCAGGACCAACCATCAGTGAATTTTCGTCATACTTTGTATTGATTGGGTATCCCAGGTTTTCCGGCATCGACCATTCGCCTTTATCGTTCAAGCGTGTAACGTAGATGTCAGATCCGCCCATTCCAATGTGTCCGCGAGAGGCAAAGTACAATGTCTTTCCATCCGGGTGAATAACTACTGATTCCTCTCGACCTGGTGTGTTGATATGATCCGGCAATTTTTCCGGTGTGGACCATTCTCCGTTCACTTGCAAATGAGAAACGTAAATGTCTGAGTTGTTTGTGGCGTTTCTTCCGCGGATTCCACGAATGAAATACAAGGTTTTTCCGTCGGAAGATAGAGAAGGCTGTGTTTCCCAGTGAATGGAATTCAAGGTTCCCGGTAAGTTCTGAGGGTCGGTCCAGCGATTTCCTAATTTCTTGGTGATGAACAAATCGCAACTTCCTCGCCCGCCTCGGTTTTCACCATACGAGCCAAGTTGATCGGCACATCCAACGAAGATCAAAGTACGTCCATCAGCGGCGATTGTCGGAGCACCTTCGTTGTTCACTGTATTTACATTCGAAGGCATTGGAACGGCTTCTTGCCATAATTTGTTTTCCAATTGTGAAACAAAGAAGTCTTCTTGTTCTTTGAAGCGTCCCTGTACACGTCCGTCTTTGATACGCCGCGTAAACAAGATCGTTTCTCCATCCACGGTAATCGTTGGGAAATACTCTGGATTCTCCGTGTTAATTCCAGGACCAACATTCACAGGGTCGAACGGAAGCGGATTTTCCATTGCTTCCTTCGCGAAGACAGCGTTATCACGAATCAAAGCGGCTTTTTGCTGCAATTTCGGGTTGGCATTTCGATTCTGCATGTAGATTTCAAGATTCTTAATAGCATCTTCATAATCGCCGGTTGCATGTTGGAGATTTCCAAGGAAGAAATACGTTACACCAGAACGTAAAAAATTCGGATTGAGCGCCAATGACTTTTTATAGTGAACAATGGCTTCTTCGTATTCATTTTTGTATTCGTGGAACTCTGCTTTCAATAAGTGAGCTTCAATGAAATCAGGATCACGCTCCAATGCTTTCACCATGTAATCAATTCCAGCCTGATAGTTAGGTTCACGAGCGCCTTCTTCACGTTCTTCGTTCGGAGCCGTTTTACCAGCTTCAAAGTATTTGATGGCTTTTTTATCTTTTGTACTGTATCCAACTTGTGCTTCTGCACAACCGATTACTGAAATAGCCAGAATAAATGTGTAAATGTATTTCACCATGGTTAAGGTATGTTCATAAATTTATGCGTCTGCAACGACACGCGCCACTGCGGATGCAATTTAATATAGTCAATTATCAAAGGCAAAAACCGTTCCTGTTTGGACCATTCGGGTTGCAGGTACAATTGGCAATCGTCTGAAACTTTTGCTGCATGTCCTTCAGCCCATTCAAAATCAGATGGATGCGAAATAACCACCTTTAGTTCGTTGGCACGTTCGTACGCTTCTTCTGTTGGCGCCTTAAATTTCTTTGGGGAAAAGCAATACCAGTCAATATCTCCCTCTAGCGGATAGCACCCGGAAGTTTCAATCGCTGTTTCGATTCCATGAGATTTTAGGGCATTAATGAGCGTGTTCAATGGGTACATAGCTGGTTCTCCACCAGTGATAACGCAGAAATCCGTATTGGTTTCAACTACGTTTTTTACCAGGTCGGAAATTGGTGTGATTTGATGTTCTCCTGCATCCCAGCTTTCTTTCACATCGCACCAAACGCAACCAACATCGCATCCAGCCAAGCGAATAAAATATGATGCTCTTCCACTGTAACTTCCTTCTCCCTGAATGGTATAAAACTGCTCCATTACAGGCAGTTCAACAGTGCTATCAAATTCCGGTTTGTTCACAAAATCAAATGTAAGAAAAACTTCTCCCGCTTCGGCGTGCTTTGTACATCGCTTTGTTATGATGAGGAGTGAGAAGTGAGAAGTGAGAAGTGAGAGGAGAGAAGGTGCAAAGTTGAAAGTAGAAGAGAGTTTCTCCCTACCGAAAATTAAACCTTAATCCTTCCACCTTCCACCTACAACTTGTCTACCTTCCACCTTCCATCTTCCACCTTCGATCTTCCACTTTCCATCTTCCACTTTCCACTTACAACTTGTCTACTTTTCTTGCACAATTCATAAGTCATAATTCAACATTCACAATTCAAAACTCATAATTCCATTAAGCCTTGTCTGTCTCAACCGGAATCACATTATCCAATTCATTGATGAATAACTCCAGCGTTCCATCTTTCTTAGATGCTCGGAAGTTTCGGTCGAATTTGTACCCCTCCAGCCATTTGTCTCCGCTGTAGCCTTTCTTTTCTTTCACACTTTGACTGTGGGTTTCATCGAATGCTTCTACCAGAACGAGTACTTCGGCATTTCGATTTTTCAAGTCAGTAACCGTCATTCCCTTGAAGGGTGAATCATCCGTAATGGCATGTACTATCGTCCAGGAAAGCGGAAAGAAGTGAATTTGTTCCAACTCCAGTTCTAATCGATGAAATTCCTTATTGAATTGATTAGCGTCTCCGCCACCTTTGTCCATAAACAGGATAACCTTAACTTCTGTACTAAGCAATGTGGAGTCTCGCTTGTTCACCATTTTGAACATCATGGCCTCGCCATCCTTATACGGGGTGATCAATATGTTATCGGAAAAGGCAATTTTAGCTCGTGGTCTGGAGAATCGTCCGTAAAGCAAACCAGTAATTAACGCGATGCTCATCAATCCGGCGTATGATTCTATAGTTCCAACAACGTTTGTTGCAAAACTCATTGGAGACATGGTACCATAACCAACGGAAGTGAAGGTTTGAACCGAAAAGAAAAATGCATCGAAGAAATCGGGAATGTCGGGGTTGGTTCCGGAAATGCCGTCAATACCAACCATAAGATACAGTACAGAGAAAATGCTGTTAATGACCAAATAATAGAATAAGGTATGAAGCAGAAACATCCACCAGGAAAGTTCAATCAAATACTTGTATAAATCCTTGATTCCACGCAAGGCACCACGTCGACGGATATTGTAACTACCGTCCGGGTTGATCATCCGTTTGATTTCACTGTTGTACAGCGTGCCTAAGCCAGGATCGCTTTTCTTTGCCATCCTGCTAAATTAATGAAGTATGATCAATTCGCTTGAATCTGTCCCCAGTTCCTTTGCAGTCGATCGTGTTCTCTCAGAAACTGAATTAACGGTCGGGAATAATTCTTTCTGCTCCGGTTTTTTCGTTCCGAAATATTCTCGAAAGATTTCTTGATTAACTCCAGAACATTCGAGTTCATGAGTACCCGAGAAGTTTGCGTATCGAAGTCGTAATTCTGATAAACAGCAATGATTTTTTCACGACTTTTCAAATCGTGCATAGTGGGCGCTTTCTTGCGTTCTAGCTCGTCAAGAAAGGGAAGAAGCTTGGCACTCAATTCAACAAAGTGCCTCAAAACTAAGATAGCTTCATTTACGTCGCTTATGTGTTTGGCTCTCATTTTATTGATATTAAACTGCTTTCACCGAAGCACAGATTAAGTAAATAAGTCTGGGCTACAGCAAGGCACAAGGTTCTATTAATTAGAACGTGAATTGTCCTGAATGTGTTGGATGCTCTGGGGTTGAATGAACATTCGATTGTGTACGATTATCAAAGTTCGCGTCGGGATGAACGCCGAATATCCTATATTTGTCTGTTTAAAACCTTACGCTCATGAAACAATTAATACTTTCTGCATCAGTTGCGATGCTATCTTTCTGTGGATTTGCACAGACTCAAATTGGAAATTCTGACTTCGAACAATGGGAGGCAGTTTCATCAGGTGAAGAGCCGGTTAACTGGAACAGCTTTATGACAGCTTCAGGTGGATTCAGCGGATTTGCTGATGTTCAGGTTGCTCAGGATTCAGATGTACGTCCAGGTTCTTCTGGTACTAAAAGTGCTCGTATCTGGTCCCGAAATGCTGGATTCGGAGTTGTAGCCAATGGAAATATGACTTTGGGACAGGTGAATATGGGAGCTATCTCTGCAAGTGATCCTGCAAACCATAACATTACAAGAACAGGTGATGCTGATTTTTCTGAGGCATTTACTGATATGCCCGATTCCATCGTATTCTGGGTTAAGTATGAAGCTTCTGACAACCAGGAAGAAGCACGTATGAAAGCAACGTTGCACGATGATTACGATTATAAAGATCCGGAAGATGCAGCTTCTTCGGCTGAAGTGGTGGCTACGGCTGAATTGAACTTCAATCCTACTGGAGGATGGGTTCGTATGGCAGTTGCGTTCGATTACAGTGGACCTGCTTCAAACGTAGCATACATCCTTGTTACATTTGCTTCTAACGCCGTTCCTGGTGGAGGTGCAGTTGATGATGCAGTTTGGGTTGATGACGTGGAGTTGATCTATAACGGAAGCGGTGCAGGATTAGACGAAGCAGCAGCTTTCCCTATGAATGTATTCATGAACAACGACAAGAACGAGTTGAACTTTGTAGCTAACGGAGAACAAGGTCAATTCGAAGTGGTTGACATGACAGGAGCTATCGTTCTTTCTGGTAAAACGGCTCCAACTGTTGCTTTCGATGCTCCAGCTGGAATTTACATGGTGAATGTAATCGTTGGAAACGAAACAAAGCAATTCAAGATTTACCAACAGTAAAATAATACTACAAAACTTTATGGGCTGAGCATTCGTGTTCAGCCCTTTTCATACTTACTTATGAAGCAATTTGCCGTAATCATTTGTGTGCTCTTGAGCTTTGCTGGTTTTTCCCAAAACGAAGTCGGAGTATTGGAAGGGAAGGTGACAGATCCAGATGGGGAAGTTCTGATTGGAGCAGCCGTTATCTATAAAGGAGATGTAACCATCGGTGCCATTACAGATCTGGATGGAAAGTACTCATTGGAAATTCCAGCCGGAGAAGTTCGGATCGTTTGTCGTTCTACAGGGATGATCACGGATACCTTAGATGTAATCATAATTGCAGGAAACACAATCACACGCGACATTGTTTTAAAACCTTTTGTAGATCCGGATATCAAGCAATTGGATGATGTAACGGTACGTGTAGGTAAGTTTGATAAACCTTTTGAAGATCAGACGGTTTCAATGGCGATTTTGAAGCCTGAGTTGATCGAAAATAAGAATACGAGAAGTATTGAAACGGCTTTGGACCAAACGCCAGGATTGAACATTTTGGACGGTGAACCTCAGATTCGTGGAGGTAGCGGATTTACTTTTGGAGTAGGTTCCAAAGTGGCTGTTATTGTTGATGACATGCCTATGCTTTCGGGAGACGCTGGTCGTCCGGAATGGGGATTCATTCCAGTTGAAAATATTCATCAGGTGGAGGTGACGAAAGGAGCAGCTTCTGTATTATCCGGGAGTTCTGCACTTTCAGGATCCATTCATATCAGAACGGCTTATCCAGGCTTGAAACCGAAAACGAAGGTGAATGTGTACACGGGGTTGTATTCTAATCCAAACGTGGAAGGAGGCACCTGGTGGACTGGAGTTCCGTTAATTAGTGGTGCAAATGTCTTGCATACGCGTCGTGCAGGACAATGGGATATCGTTGTTGGAGGTAATGTTAATTACGATCACGGATATTTAGGTCCTCCCGTAACCGATCCGGGAATTGTAGATACCATTTCCAATTTCACTGAAAATCAGATGTCATTGCAAAGAGTGCGAGCGAACTTCAATTTGCGCCGACGCTCTAAGAAATACAAGGGCTTGAATTACGGAGTTAATGGAAATGTCATGTATTCAGAGTCTAATTTGACTTTTGCCTGGCTCAATGATTCTTCCGGATTGTATCAAGGATATCCAGGAGCCGTTTTCTTACAGGAACAGTTCATTTTTAATATTGATCCCTATTTAAACTTCTTTACGAAAGCAAGTGGAAAGCATAGTTTCCGTGCACGGATGCTTTACACGGATAACGAGTTAACAGCGAATCAATCGAATCAATCCGAGGTGTACTACGGAGATTACATGTTCAAGAAGCGATACAAGAACCTAAACGATTTGGATTTCATTGGTGGAGTCACCAGTACGTTTACGAATTCATTCGCCAATCTATATGCAGGTGGAGGAAGTCCGAACAATCAATTGCTGAATATATCGGCATACACGCAAATCGAAAAGAAAGTTCGTGAGACCTTAAATCTATCGGTAGGAGGGAGATTGGAATATTTCCAGTTGAATGATACCGTGACAGCACTGAAGCCTATTTTCAGAGCAGGGGCAAGTATCAAATTGTACCAGGAGACCTATTTGCGCGGTTCTTACGGACAAGGATATCGATTCCCAACAATTACGGAACGTTACATCCGAACAGGAGTAGGAAACTTTGGTGTATTCCCAAATCCTGATTTACAAGCAGAGAGCAGCTGGAATGGAGAAGTTGGAATCAAGCAAGGATTGAAGTTTGGAGAATTATTCGGATATCTTGATGTTGCAGGATTCTGGCAAGAATACGACAATACAATTGAATACTTGTTCGGTTTCTGGGGAGATGATCCAACAGACCCAGCAAACACCTATGGTTTCCAGTTTAGAAATACCGGGCAATCGAGAGTTCTTGGAATTGATGCCTCTTTTTCCGGAAAAGCAAAATTAGGGAAGAAGGCAGAGTTGACATTCATTACTGGATATACATACATCCTGCCGAAAACACTAACTCCGGATGATATATACGCGACTGACATTCTGGGGCGTGAGTACAGCTACAATTCCACGTCACTGGATTCAACAGAAGGGATTTTGAAATACCGATTCCTGCACAATGTGAAGATGGATGCTGAGGTAGTAATTAACAAGCGATTGGCAATTGGAGCAAGTGCCAAGTACTTTAGTAAAATTTTGAATTTGGATCAGGTAATCGAAGAATTCGAAATCAGTACTACGGCGCCGTTCGTGCAGAACATTCGCTTCATGGATTATTTCAATGCGAACCGGAACGGAAATTGGATTTTTGATGCACGTGTTTCCTATTTAATAACTGAACATCACAAGATTGCCGTAATTAGTTCCAACATCATGAATCGATCGTATTCATTGCGTCCGCTCAAGATTGAAGCGCCAAGAACGATTATGCTTCAGTACACTTATAAGCTCGATAAAAACAAGAAGGCATAAATCCATTTGAAAGAATGTCGTACATTTGCTCCGACTTTGGTTCTACAACATAGTTGGGATTAAAAAGGAATCCGGTGTAAATCCGGAACTGTATCTGCAGCTGTAAGTACTAAATGTCGGTTTTAAAATGTCACTGTGAATGCTCTCCGCGTTCATGGGAAGGCGAAATCGATACGGTACGAGTCAGAATACTTGCCACGGTCATTTAATGAAGACTTCAGATTAAAGTCGGATTTATGATCGTTGCTGCGTACGGGCAACACCATATCTCTTATTTAGCTGACTCTTCAACGTTGAACACTTTATAATTGACGCGATGAAGAAAATTTACTTATCGATTATCGCCCTTGCAGTGGGTGGGACAGTAGCTGCACAATCTACATTTGATTTCGAATCGTATTCACTGGCTCCAGAATCGTATGACAACGGTGGACCAGTGCACGGAGGAGGAGACTTTGTCCTGACGGAAATAGAATCTATCCGTTTGACGAATTATTATGATACGTCATGGGGAGGCATTTGGGGAGGTTATGCCATTTCAAACACCACGGACATCACGACTCAAAGCGTGGCAAATCAATACAGTTCAGTAACTGGAAATGGTGCCGGAGGTTCTACGAACTATGCAATTTATACGTCTTCAGGAACAATGAGCGCAGAAGGTTCAGGTACGATTATTACAGAATTCAAGTTCACAAATACAGCATGGGCGAAGTTGGTAATGGAGAACGGAAACCAATTCTCAAAAGTATTCGGATCGCCAAATAATGCAAACGGTCAGCCGGATGGAACGAATGGTGAAGACTTCTTCGTTTTGTGGATCATAGCATCAAATGATCAGGGAGATTTAGATTCTGTAGACTTCTACCTTGCAGACTATCGCTTTGCAGACAGCACACAAGATTACATTGTTGATTCCTGGAATACGATGAATTTGGCAACGGAATTCTCTTTCCCGGTTACGGAAGTGAATTTCAAGTTTATCTCATCAGACCAATCATTTGGATTCAACAACACTCCTGAATATATCGCTATTGATGATATTAAAACGGTAGGCTCAGCAAGCATTGCAACCAATGAATTATTGGATGTTGAAATGTACCCGAATCCTGCAACAGACGTAGTGAAAGTAAACGCTCCGGAAGGACAAATCACGGTAGTTGACATGCAAGGAAACGTACTCTTGACTCAAGACCACAACGGTCAGTCTTCGATAGATGTTTCAATTTTTGCCACAGGAGTTTATGTAATTCGTTGGAACAATGCATCTGATTCTTATACGAACCGGATTCTTGTACACTAAATGAAGATTAACTGGATAAAAAATAGCTTAATTACGGGGGGGATTTGTCTCCTCCCGGCTTTTGTCTTTTCTCAAATCGAGGAAAAGGACACTATACGACAGGTAATGTCGACGCAAGAACTCAAATCTGTCGACGTTAGCATTTGTGCCTTAACCATCCTCCCAATGCCGTTGGTAGGTTTAACCAAAGAAGACATCGAGATTTTGAACACAGATGATGTGGCTGGTTTAGTTTCCAAAGTTCCTGGCGCTACCATTCGTTCTTACGGCGGTTTAGGTGGCTTGAAAACAGTATCCATGCGTGGTTTGGGAGGGCAGCACACTGCCGTAATGATCGACAATTTTCAAGTGACTAACGCGCAAGCGGGTCAAATGAACCTGGGACAGCTCCAGTCGGAAGGATTGGAAAGTGTTTTCGCTGGGGCTCAGTTGGACTTCTATGGTCTTCAGCCTGTATCTGCCAATTTTACTGGGAATTATTTATTCTTCAATACCTTCTTCAATCGGTTGGAGAAAGATATAATTCGCGTTAAAAGCTCAGTACGATACGGTTCATTTCTTCGGAGAGAAGCCTATTTGCAAGGAAACAGGGCGTTTGGCAAATGGGGCGTTGCGGCATTCGGCAAGTATCGTGATGCTGACGGTTCCTATCCTTATCAATTTTTAAATGGATCTACGTTAACAGATGACGTCCGTGGAAATAACGATTACCAGGACATGCACTTTGGATTCAAATTAGAGCGGAAGTTGGAAAAGGATAGAAAATTAAGGGTGATCTATCGTTCTTCCATAATCGATCAGGGGTTACCGGGAGCGGTTATCTTCTACAATTCTTCTGCCGATGAACGCATGAGTACAAATGACCATCGAATTATGATGGAACTTAGCCGGTTCAGATATCAAAATTCTTACAGGGTGTACCTCAATTCTGGTGTCAACGATATGGAGTATTTTGATCCGACACATTTGAGTGCTGCCGGATTTGTTCAGGACCAATTTCGAAATTTAAGCCTGAACGGAGGATACATTCATTACCGCGAATTAAAAAAGCTGGAGTTGAAATGGGGAGTAGAGCAAAAAGTGGAAGCTTTACAGAGCAATCGTGAATCTTTAGGTACTCCATTCAGATCTTCCTCATTCGGACTTTTCGGAGCGAAGAAGAAATACGGTCCATTCCGGTTTGAAGGAGTTGCCGGATCGCAATTGGTTTTTGACGATAATACCGAAACTCAAAACACACATGTTCAGTTTACACCGAATGCTTTGATTCATTTCAAAATTCCTCGTAGACCACAAATGACATTGGAGTTATTGTATAAACGCAACTTCCGATTGCCTTCATTTAACGAACTGTATTTTGGAGAAGTAGGGAACAGCAATCTGAAACCTGAAATCGCGCACCAAATTGACCTTGGGTACCGCTGGGCAATTCGTCAAAACTATTATCGATGGCAATGGGAACTGAACACTCAGGCGTATTACAATCGAGTTCGAAACAAAATTGTAGCAATCCCAACGAAAAACCTGTTTATCTGGTCCATGCAGAACGTCGATGAAGCCATGGTTTATGGACTATTAGGAGAAACGAGAGTAGTGAGAAGATTCAGTGGAGAACATCGTTTGGAATTCTTAGCGAATTATACCTGGCAACGCGTCATAGATGTCACTCCGAACGCGATTACCCATGGGCATCAGGTAGCGTATGCTCCGGAACACACCGCCAATGCTGATGTGATGTATGTTTACAAAGGTTGGAGCATGCGTGTCTCTAACAATTTTGTTTCTGGCAGATATGCATTAAATCAGAACGTTTCTGCAAATTATCTCGATCCCTTCTGGACCATGGATGCAGGAATTGGTTACAAACACATGATTAAAAGCAAACACAGAGTGGGCGTTCAACTTAATGTGCGTAATTTGACGAATGTATCTTACGCGTTTATCCGTTCCTACGTGATGCCGGGAAGACATTATTTATTGACATTGAATTATGAAATATTTTAGTCTGATATTTGGAGCAGTACTGCTGCTTTCGTCTTGTAATAACAAGCAACAGGAACCCTTCGTTCCCAACGTTCAGCAATTGGAAAGTGGAATGGCGGTGTTATGCGAAGGTCTGTTTCAACACAACAATTCTACAATCACATGGGTACAGCTACCAAGCGGAGTGCAAGATCCATCGTTCTTCGAGACCAAGACCGGACGTACTTTAGGAGATACCGGAAATGACATGATTCGTTATGGCGATAAAATCTATATCGCTGTAAACGTTTCTTCCACCATTGAAGTGATGAATGCAAAGGATTTCAGTCCTATTGTGCAAATCCAAATGATGGCAAGCGGTCAACCCAAGCAGCCACGATCGATGGCAACAGCCAATGGGAAAGTGTACATCACTTGTTACGATGGATTCGTTGATGTTCTGGATACAGCGAGTTTAAGCATTGATACCCGTATTGCTGTTGGGGAAAACCCTGAAGGTCTGGCAGTGAGCAACAACAAATTGTATGTTGCAAATTCAGGTGGATTGAACTTTCCTGATGTAGACTCTACGGTTTCTGTAATCGATTTGAATACGCATTCGGAGTTGCAGAAAATTACGGTTGGTGTGAATCCGGGGGGAGTTTTGGTAAACGATGCCGGTGATGTATTCGTTATCTCAAGAGGAGATTATGGAGCGATTCCTTCGCGTTTGAGAAAAATTGATCCAACTACAGATCAGGTTGTGAATTCCAGCTATAGTTTTGACATTAGCGGAATGACGGCTATGTCGTCAACAGACATGCTCGTGTATGATGCAACAGGCGTGCGTCGCTTTAATTTTCAATTAGATGACGTCGTGGCGACGATTCCGATTAACATGGCGACGATTCAAACGTTGTACAATGTAATTTACCGTCCTTCGGAAGACAATTTGTATGTCATGGATGCCATGGGATATACAAATCAGGGCGTGATCCGCAAATATGATATTTCAGGAAATTATTTAACCGGATATCAGGTCGGATTAAATCCATCGAAGATTCTGTTTTTTGATTAATTTTCCTCTATGGAACATTTATCAAAGGAATTCTGGGCAAGCCGCTATGTTGATGGTACTACAGGTTGGGATTTGGGTGAAGTCAGCCCTCCAATTAAAGAATACATTGATCAATTAACGGACAAAACCGTACGAATCCTGATTCCTGGATGTGGCAATGGCTATGAAGCCGAGTACCTTTGGAATCAAGGATTTGGAAACGTTCATGTTATTGATTTAGCAAAAGAACCATTGAACAATCTCAAAGAACGATGTTCTGAAATTCCCATGGAACAATTGCATCAGGGCGATTTTTTCGAACATTCCGGTGAATACGATATCATTTTTGAACAGACCATGTTCTGTGCTATCGATCCGGTTTTGCGCCAGCGTTACGCGGATAAAGTACACAATCTACTAAAGCCCGGAGGAAAACTTGTCGGCGTTCTCTTCAGTCGTGATTTTGAAGGTGGACCTCCGTATGGTGGAGACAAAGAGGAATATCTGACGTATTTCTCAGCATTTAGTGAAGTGACAATGGAACCTTGTCATAATTCGTTCGCTCCCCGACAAGGAAGTGAGTTGTTTATACGTATTACGAAATAGTTTTTGGTGGAAGTACACTTCGACTCCGCTCAGTGTACGGATTGGAGCCCACAAGTAAAGATAAAGTACACTTCGGCTCCGCTCAGTGTACAGATTGATGTCCACAAGTAAAGATTAAAGTACACTTCGGCTTCGCTCAGTGTACGAATTGAGTCGTCAAGTAAAAAATAAAAGCCCACTGAGCGGAGCCGAAGTGTGCTTTTATGAATCATTCAACACCTTCCTCCGTTACCGAAAACATCGCATTATTATCAATCCCCAATTCTTCCACAACGAAGGCGTTCCATTCCAGGAAGTCCTCTTCGTTGGTTCCGCGTTCTACCTCCTTGAAGAAGAGGTCCATTGTCGCATTGGTTTTGGCTATATGTTCCTCATAGATTTTCGTCCAGATTTCCTCAGTAGGATTTTCCACGGCATCTAATTTCGCGTTTAGTTCCCTGCGGGAAATTTCCATCAAATCGAAGTATACATTTAGGAAGGCAACGGAACGAGGTGTACGCTCGAATTTGTAGAAACTTTGGAACGGATCAAAGACTGTTCTTGTCCGGTATTGCCAGGATCCGCATAATGAATCTACTTCGAATAAAATCTGTGCAACTAAGTTGTATTGCTGTGATTTAATAGACACCTCGGGAAGTTTTCCAACTGGAGTTAATTCCTGTGTGGTATCCTTTCGGGGACGGAAATATATCCGTTTCTTATTCCAATGTCGGTAAGGATACTCATACATGCCAATTTCGGAGATGTGAGATTTCTTGAAAAGCCCCTTATGCGTTACGGTTTTTCTGTCTTCAAGGAATTGTTCCTTTTCATCACTTTTCCCGACTCTGAAGGTTTTATAGCAGTCCCAAAACTCCATGTGATCTTTCAGTGCGATCATTCTCCTGTAATCCGCGAAATCATGACTTGGAAAATCAAATCTCGGAATGAAAAATGCATCGTCGTAATTATAGGCGGCTAGTACGGCTTCGGCTCGAATTTTAAAGGCGGGAAGTGGTTTGTAATTGATCGAATCGGGTGGGCGTTGCTTGTAAATTATGGCGTTGTCGACATTGTAGAAGCCATTCGGTTCGAACGTAAAATCATAATCAAAGTCCATGGAATTTAAGCGTACACCTGAACCCGTGCGATCATACGTTTTGGTGATGTGCATGTTCACATCCTGAAGTTCTCCACCTCTGTGAATTGGAATGAATGGATATTTTGAAGCATTCTCAATGTTGAACTCTATTTTGGTGAGAATGTTGGTGGCTGAATCAATCCAGACTTTTCCGGCAAATGAACTTGTTGAATCCTTGCGTGGCTCGAACGACACAACGTAGGTAATGTCGCCATTCTGCTCACGGTATTTGGAGTTCATTGTGAGTCGAAACTTTTTGACCAGTTTTCTGCGCTTGAGTCCAAAAGGGGAGTCGGGGAAATATTCGTTCTGATTGAATAATTCCTGTTTGTACATCGCTTTGGAAGTCTCCTGCGATAAAAATGCCAGATTCTGAGTTCGTTGGATTCCGAATCGTGCCGTTTTCAGTTCCAGACCCTCGATGTCATAGCCATCATACGTTCCGTTGTAATATCCCTGAAAATACTCCAGTTGATGGTCGTTCTGGAAAGACTGCATTTCCAGATAGGACTGCGCGATTTCATCATTATGTCGGATGATACTTTTTCGAGTATTGGATACAAGTCGGTACAAAATGGATTCGTCTGCCATGACTATAATGTCATCCAGTAATTGCTCCAACGGATCTAATTCTACCACTGCACCAATGTCTTTGGCAGGAAGCATTTTCTTTTGAAATCCGGCAAAGTAGAACACGATGGTATCGTTTTCAGATACATCGGCTAGCTCAAACGTTCCGTCCAAACCTGTTATCGTTCCATGTCGATTTTCTAAAGTATAAACAGAAGCATAGGGGATAGGGGCTCGGCTTCCATTTTCGACTACCTGAGATTGGATATTATTCTGAGCATTCCCAAATTGAGAAAAGCCGAAGGTAAAAAGTAGAAAGACGATTAAGGTCATCGAGCATGGAATCCGCTGAGTACGCCAATGTGTCGAGAAGCCGTAATTCATATAAATCGTAGTAATCAATGAATCACTAAAATACGCAATGAGGATCTAAATCAGGTTCCTGTTGAATCAATCAACACCACCAATTACACATCAATAACATGCAATATTATTTTTCCTCATCCACAGTTGGTCGGATAAACCAGGTACCATCTATTTTACGGGTAATTCCATCCGGTCCCTGTACCTTCGCGAAAATAGTGAATTCGGTAAGTTCCGTGAATGAATTAATCAGTTCAATTAGTGAGCTAATATCAGTGCCTTCACCAGAATACATTTGACCGTCATATTCAGCTTCCCATGAAACAACGGTGAAATTTACATCCATTTGAAAGTAATCGACATACCCGCAAGTAAGTTCAGGTTTTGGATTTTGAAGGGCTTTACCTGCTTGTGTCCATCCCCAATAAAGAGAAGGATCAGGTAGGTTTTTAACGCGATATTCCTTCTTTCGAATAACATGTGTTCTTCCATCTTCACTTCTTTCGGATACGGTTAGAAATGCAGTTTTTCCGCTTCCGGGTCGCACTATAAAGCGATCGCCTTTTTTGGTAACCACAACGTTGCTTCCGGTTAGCGTATATGCGCTTCCTTCTTTGGGGTGCGAGGTAATAACAATTTGGTTTTCGTATCCACGGAAGAGTACGTTTTCTTCCATGTTTTCAATTGCAGCAGTTGGTTCTTGTGCCCATGAAAGTGAAGCAAAGATTAGAAGTAAGGATGTAAGAACTGTTTTCATAATGGTTGTTTACCTATGAAAATGCACATTCCACAAATAGTAACAAAATTACTGTCCGCCTTTCTTTTTGTACTTGCGGGAACGCTTGTTAATCCACTTGTGCTGACGCTTGTTTGGAGAGCGGTACGTTGATTGATCCGGAGTTCTGAAAACGATTCCGGCATTGTATTGTAGATAATTATTCGGTGTGTCCCAGAATCCAGGGAAGACGCCAAACTTCGCAGTAGCTGATAATCGAATTCCCATCCAATTGACGAACCAAAGGTTCAAACCTCCACCAAGGTTTACTGTAGGAACATATGGATCGGCAGTTCCGGTACGATAGGTAAATCCAGCTCCAGCCACAAGGTATGGATCGATCCAACGAGCGCGGGGAGCGTATAGATTGTAGAAACTGTATTTCGCGTGAAGATCTGCGGAAAGATTGATTCCGGTGACATTCATGGTGTCGTTTACCAATCGGTTCCCAGCGTATTGACCATAATTTGCGGTGAATTCAGCACTCCATCCGTACACAAAGTAACGATCGATAGTGAGCATCGTTGGATACGGTTTCAAATTCCAGGATTGATTCACATTGAACATTCCACCGAACTTGTTTCCATCGTCTTCAATAGCGGACCAATGAACACCAAACATCCATTTATACGGTTTGAAAGGCTTTACAGTCTTATAAGGCTGGGCGTATGCTTGCGCTGAAACAAGCAAAATAATGAGGAGTAGCGTTCTTTTAATCATGTTCTTCATCACGGAATAACGAAATTACTATTAAAAGTTTCACACAACTAGTGTGCCAGAGGGATTTTCTCCCCAGCTTCGATAGAAGTTTTCAACGTATTCTCTTCTGGAGGAATGGGACAGGAGTAACGATGTGAATAAGCACAATAAGGATTGTACGCTTGATTGAAATCTAAAAGAAGTTCTTTTCCGTCTGGAATGCGTGTGTCGAGATAACGCCCTCCACCGTATGTTTCCTTGCTGCTGGTAGCATCCCGAAAAGGAATGAAAAGATAATCTTCGTACCCTTCGCGCTTCGTCAATTCCACATTTTGGTACACCGTAAGTTGGCGCTCCTCACCGTTGATGGTAAAATAAATGTAGCCATACCTGCGATAAACAGGCAATCGATCCGTAGACGTTGGCATTTCGAATTTAGGACCTTTTTTCTTCTTGAATCGTGCGGTAATTTGGAAAGATGTATCGAAATCAAAATAATCCAATCCTTGCCAATTAGCGCGTTCCAGTGAATCCAGCATATGGTTTGTGGTATCCTGAATTTCGGCTTCAAGTTCTGCCCGGTTTGCGAGTGTTTCGGCTTCCGATAGCTGTGCATAGTTGAAAGCCGAAAGTAGAAGGAAGAAGGATGTGATGATTACTTTCATAATTACTTTCTTGCTCCGAAAATGGCACTTCCGACACGAACCATCGTACTTCCTTCTTCAATCGCGATGAGATAATCTCCGCTCATCCCCATGGAAATGTGTTGGAATCCGTCGTTGAATTTGAAATAATGACTCTTGATGATCTGGAAGTAATTCTCCAACGTTCTGAATTCCTCCCGGATTTGCTCGGTATCATCCGTGAACGTTGCCATTCCCATCAATCCAACAATGGAAACATTGCGCAACTCTATCAATTCTTCTGATTCCAATAATTCCTGAACTTCTTCGAAATTCATTCCGAATTTGCTGTCTTCCTCAGCAATATGAAATTGCAACAAACAATCGATTACGCGATCATGCTTCGCAGCTTGTTTGTTAATCTCCTTCAATAATTTCATGCTGTCCACGGCGTGAATCATAGAAACGAACGAAGCAATGTATTTCACCTTGTTCGTCTGCAAATGACCAATCAAATGCCATTGGATATCTTGAGGAAGTTGCTCATATTTTTCAGCCAGTTCCTGCACACGGTTTTCACCAAAAACGCGTTGTCCATGGTCGTACGCTTCCTGAATCGAAGAGACGGGTTTTGTTTTAGAAACAGCAACAAGTGTAACTCCTTCCGGGATTTCCGACTTTACTTTATCTAATGCTTCCCTGATCATTCGTTGATGTTATAAATAGTCAATCCGCTTCGCAATTTTGGTTCCACCCAGGTAGATTTTGGAGGCATCGTCAAATTGTGATCCGCCACGCGTTTGATGTCATCAATTTCTACCGGATACAGGAAGAATGCTGCTTTGAATTCTCCCGAGGCAATTTTACCAACGACTTTTTCTAAATCCTGCGTTCCCGGGATGAAGTCAATGTCTTCGCTTGTTTTCAGATCTTCAATTCCCAAAATAGGAGAGAGGACATATTCCGTCAGAATTTCCGGATCCAATACTTTAACGGGATCTTTGGTTTCGAAAAGGGACGCTTTACAGCGTATTTTGATCCATCGACCATCAACGCACGCGGTAATTTCATGTCGCTCCGTTGGTTTTCCCGGAACCATCATCGTTTCGACTTCGAAATGCGTTTTCAATTGATCAACAAATTCATCGGTAGAAAGACCGTTTAAATGCTTTACCAATCGATTAAACTCAAGAATGTGCAATCGTTTTTCATTCAGGAAAAATGCGAGGAAAAAATCTTCGTTCGGAAAATGACCTTGTCCCTGCTTCTCACGCCAGCCTTTCAATCCGACAGAAGAAGCGCATCTATGGTGTCCGTCACAGATGTATAAATCCTGAACCATTTCAAAGGCGTTTTGAACCGTTTGGGTTTCCTCCGTGTCGAAGATCCACAGTTCATGTTTTACGCGATCTGTGGTTGTATACTCGTATTCGGGACGTTCTTTGACCTTGTTGTACATCAAAGGTTCGATACGATGCTCCAAATCGGAGTAGGAGAGCACTACAGGCTCAGCATTATATCCAACAACATTCAGGTAACGCGTAAACATTTCTTCGCGCGACGTAATTGTTGCTTCGTGCTTCTTGATTTTATCGTTCTGATATTCTTTGATGCTGGCTCCGGCAACGATTCCCATGTACTCATGACCGTCCTTGGTCTGTCGATATAGATACACATGAGGTTCGTCATCCTGATGCAGAATCCCTTCATCGATGAATTCCTGATATGCATCACTAACCAATGCAAAGCGCTCCAAAGAATTGGGTTCGGTGCGTTCTTTTTCACCGAATTCAGGATTGATGATGTGAAGGAAAGTAAAGGGATTGTCCTCAAGTTTTGCCTTGAGGACATTCTCCTTATAAGTATAATATGGACGCGTGGCCACCAAATGAACGAGGTCGCGCGTCGGTCGTATTGCTTTAAACGGGCTTATTTTAGCCATAGAAGTACGTCTGATTTAGAACGTACCAAAATTAGCAATAATTGTTTCTGCAAGTTCTGTTCCGATACGACCTTGTGCTTCTACAGTTGCTGCTCCAATGTGCGGTGTTGCTGCGATAAGATCGTGTTCCAACAAATCTTTACGTGGATTCGGCTCGTTTTCAAATACATCCAATGCGATAGAAGCAACTTTACCTGAATTCAATGCTTCGATCAAAGCATCTTCATCAATAACTCCACCACGTGCTGCATTTACGATACGAACACCATCTTTCATCTGAGCGAATTCAGCTGCTCCAAACACTGCCGATCCGTCGGCTTGTTTTGGAACGTGTAGCGAGATGAAGTCAGCAGTTGCCAGAATATCTGCAACGTTAGTTTTTGGTGTGATTTCAACTGTTGCGGAAAGTCCGTTCCCCATTTGAACATCAATGGTTCTGGCGTCAGAAGTCATGTCTACAGCTTCTACATTCATTCCTGCACCAATTGCATATCCAGCCAAACTTTGACCGATACGTCCGAATCCTACGATTGCCAACGTTTTTCCACGTAGTTCAACTCCTTTACCGTATTTCTTCTTCAATGTTTTGAAATCTCCGGTAGCCATGTTCTTTGCCGAATCATGCAGTGAGCGGGAAATAGAGAACAATTGTCCCATTACCAATTCTGCTACAGATTGACTTGAAGCTGCTGGTGTGTTCGCTACGATGCGTCCGTTATCACGTCCGTATTGTACGTCGATGTTGTCCATTCCAACACCACCACGTCCTACGAATTTCAATCCTGGACAAGCGTCAAAAACTTCTTTGCGAACAGTAGTCGCACTTCGAACCAACAATACTTCAATATTCTGAGTATTGATTTCTTCGATCAGTTGATCTTGCTCGATTTTATCTGTTAAAACGGTGTATCCTGCCGCTTCAAGAGCATCTATACCTTGTTGCGAGATTCCGTCGTTTGCTAATACTTTCATTTTCTATGCTTTAACACGTGCAAATTCATTCATTACTTCTGTCAATACCTTTACGCTATCCAATGTCAATGCATTGTACATAGAAGCACGGTATCCACCAACAGATCGGTGTCCTTTCAATCCAACGATACCAGCGTCGTTCCACATTTTATCGAACTCTTCCTTCGCGGATTCGTCGTTCAATAAGAATGTTACGTTCATGTTAGAACGATCTTCAACTGCCGTAGTTCCGTTGAACATTGGATTTTCATCGATCTCAGCGTACAAAGCGTCTGCTTTAGCCTTGTTTCGGTCTGCAGCTCCCTGAACTCCTCCAGTTGCCATCAAGTCACGCAAGTTCAACATGGAAGCATATACAGAGAACACAGGTGGTGTATTCATCATTGATGCTTTGTCTGCATGATTCTTCAAATTCAGGTATTTCGGCATGAACTCAGAAGTAGATTTCCCAAGGATATCATCTTTTACGATGTACAAAGTAGCTCCTGCAGGTCCAAGGTTTTTCTGTGCTCCAGCGTAGATCAAATCGAATTTGGAAACGTCTACTGGCTTCGAGAAAATATCAGATGACATATCGCAAATCAACGGTGCGTTAACTTCTGGAATTTCCTGGAACTGTGTTCCGTAGATAGTGTTATTTGAAGTGTAATGGATGTAATCCACATCTGTTGGTGCGTTGTAACCTTTAGGGATGTACGAGAAGTTTTTGTCTTCTGAAGATGCGAACACGTCTACATCGATTCCCACTGCTTTGGCTTCACCAATGGCTCCTTTTGCCCAGTTTCCGGTGTGAATGTATCCTGCTTTCTTCTTGTCACGCATCATGTTCAAAGCGGTAATGGTGAAACCAAGAGTTGCACCACCTTGTAAGAACAATACTGAATATCCTTCAGGGACATTAAGTGCCTTTTTTACAAGGTCTTGTGCTTCTTCCATCACAGCAACGAAATCGGCGCTGCGGTGGGAGATTTCTAGAATCGACAATCCGTTGAAATCAAGGACTCCTGCTGCTGCTTCTTTAAATACGTTTTGCGGCAAAATACAAGGTCCGGCTCCAAAGTTGTGTTTCATTTTATGTGGATTATGGTTATAAAAAAAGGCCGCCAATCAGGCAGCCATTACATTGTTACTCTTCTGTTTTTTCCTCAGCTTTCTTAGCCGGAGCTTTTTTTGCTGTTGTTTTCTTAGCTGCTGGTTTGTCTTCAGCCGTAGCTTTTTTCGGTGCCGCTTTCTTTGGCGCCGCTTTTTTCTTTGGCTTCGCTTCGGCTACGGTTGGAGTAGATTTTTTACGTTTTCTGGAATTTCCATATGTTCCCATGATACGTTTTCCTTTGGCGGTCTTTCTATCTCCTTTTCCCATAGTTTGTATATGTTTTATAGTTCGTTACAAATATATTATTCTTTTTCTAAAATGCGTCTGCGGATCTCGCGCTCGACAGCCTCACCATCGCGAATGATTTTGGTGCACCATTGAATTTTGAGTCGTACCTGTTCCGCATGAGCGAGCTTCCATTCAATATTGGATTTCTCCAGGCGATTACGCAGGGTGTGTAACGATAATGCAGCCGACACGGAAACATTGAAGCTTTCCGTAAAACCGTACATGGGAAGTCGGATGGTTTGGTCCGCAACTTCGAGAATGTCTTCTGAAATCCCGTGGATTTCTGTTCCGAATACAAGGGCGGTAGGTTGTTCCAAAGAAATGTCTTCGAGTGTTTGTTCTGTATGTGGACTCGTACAAACGATTTGATATCCCTGCTTTTTCAGACTGTCGATGCATTCCAAACCGGGATTGTCTCCTGTAGAATGCGAGTGCAAATCAATCCAGGTACTTGCGCCTTTGGCAATTTCACGTTGTACCACATATTCGACATCTTTTTCAATGGTGTGTAAATCCTGAATGCCGAAACAATCACACGTGCGCATTACTGCGGAAGCATTGTGATCCTTTCGGATGTTTTCCATTACAACTACCAAATGGCGTGTTCTGTCCGCAGCGATACGATCGTACATCTCTTGCTTGCTTTCAGAAATGATGTCGTAAAAAGCTGCTAATACTTTCTCGTCTACCGTCATTTTGAATTCGTGCAGATATTTCAACGCACACTTCGGCTCCGCTCAGTGTGCTCTGATTTATGTACACTGAGCGGAGCCGAAGTGTACATTCGATTTTTCGGGTACTAAAAAAGGGAGCAACAATAAAGCGCTCCCCTTAATAATCTTTGAGTTCAGATTAGTTTACTTTCTCAGAAAGCTCTGAACCTGCTTTGAAACGAACAACGTTTTTCGCAGCGATTTGAATTTCTTTACCAGTCTGTGGATTACGTCCAGTACGAGCAGCACGCTCAGATACTGAGAAAGATCCGAATCCTACCAAAGAAATACGATCTCCTTTCTTCAACGCGTCTGTAGTTGAGCTTACAAATGCATCCAATGCTCTTTTAGCATCTGCTTTAGACAATCCAGCTGACTCAGCCATTGCATCAATCAATTCTGCTTTGTTCATAGTTTTGGTTTTTATGTTTGTTAAAAAATTGTTGAAGACAAATATATCGTAATATCCTTGCCACGCAAGGAATAGCGGGGGAAAATGCCGTATTTTGTGGATAAGTACGTCGATTTGTTAATAAAACGCCCCGAAAACGCCATTTTTAAAGGGTTCTTCGACGAATGCGTTAAAAATGTCGTTAAATTATATAGGTACTTATACCCTAGTAATGGTAAGGTTTTCGACAGAATTTCCTGCTAAAAACTCCTTGAATTGCATTCGACGTTTTCCTTCGGGTTGAATCTCTGAAACGATTAAGTAAAAATCTTCGCATGGAAATAACAATCCTTCCGGATCTGTTAGAATCGCATCAGCTTCATCCACAGGTTTGTCCGACATTCTGGTGCCAAAGATCTTGTACGTTTTTGTTTCTTCCTTCAACGTGTCTGTTAGCTTACACCATGCAGCAGGGTATGGTGAGAGTCCGCGACAGAAGTTGTGCACTTCCTGCACGGGCATATTGAATTCAATCAGACAGTCTTGCTTGAAGATCTTCGGAGCTGGTTTGAAATCAGCTTGCATCAGTTCATCTTGTGATTGAGCGTTTGCCATTCCTTCGTCCAGATTCATTAAAGTATGGTGCATGACATCCGCTCCCAGATGCATGAGTCTTTCATAGAGTTCTCCGACGGTTTCATCAGGACCGATACTTACTTTCGATTGCTCGATGATCTTCCCCGTATCAATTTCCTTTTCAATAAAGAAGGTTGTAACACCACTTTCCGTTTCTCCATTGATAATCGCCCAGTTGATTGGAGCCGCACCACGATAATTAGGAAGGAGGGAAGCATGTAGGTTGATAGTTCCTTTTGGAGGCATGCCCCAAACTACTTCAGGAAGCATTCGGAACGCAACGACTACGAATACATCAGCATTTAGATCTTGCAATTCGTTGACGAACTCTGAATCTTTCAGGTTGGTAGGTTGTAATACATGCAGTTCGTTGGTAACAGCGTATTGCTTCACAGCACTTTGATTGATCTTGCGTCCTCGTCCTGCTGGTTTGTCTGGAGCAGTAACAACACCTACCACATTCATTTTCTCCTGAACCAACTTGTCCAGAATGGTCACGGCAAATTCAGGGGTTCCCATAAATACTACACGAAGATCACTCATCCTTAAATGCTTTTAGTTTTCCAATCGAAGAAGCGAAGATAACCAACGCTCAACAATCCCATTATTATAAAGTAGACATATTCAACCGTCCAGATCCAATAGATGTCCCAATTGAAGACCTTTATAAAAAAGTATGCAGCAACTACATAAATCGCTACTGAAATGGCTTCAATATAAAAGGTTACCCTCGTATTACCACTTCCGGAGATGGTTTGGAAGTATACCGATGAAATTCCGTAGATCAGAATAGAGCCAGAGATAAATCGAAGTACTTCTGCGGTTCCTTTTATATACTCTTCATTAGGATTGATCAAACTAACGAGAAATTCCGGGTAGAAGATCGCTCCATGAAACAATCCGAAAAGGAAGACAATCGTTAAGATTTGAATCCGACTGTGAATGGTCTTGATTTCGTCGTAGGATTTATTTCCCAGATATTGACTGATGTATGTCTTGGTCGTGGATGAGAATCCCCAGATGGGAACAAAGGCCAGGAAGTATAAAGTTCGAATCGTTTGAGATACTGTTAATTCGTATTCACCTTTCTGCTCAATCCAAATAAAGAAAATAGTCCATGTAATTAAGGCTACCAATAACTGAAGCGTGATAGGAGAACCAATCTTGAACAAAGATTTGAACGAATCGGTGTTGTACCGAATGCTTTTAAAGAGTTGATGACGTTTTCGGTCTTCACTTAATACAAGTGCTACGATCAGGAATAACATTCCGGCTCCGTCAGCCAACATGGAAGCATAAGCTGCTCCGGACACACCCAGTGCAGGCATTCCAAGGTTTCCGAAGATCATTCCGTAATCGAGAAGAATATTGGTGCAGGCTATTATTGCAGCGCTTACGAGAATCACGTAGGTTTTTCCCATGGCCATGAAATAGGCGTTTATTGCTAAGGTGACCATGCTGAACAGCAAGCCAAAACTTCGGATTCTCACAAAAACGATTTCGGCTTCTGCAATGTTGCCATGAAACGTAAAGCTTCTGATCAAATCTGGTAAAAACAGTTGAATGGCTGTCAGAAGAACGATAGCAATTACCGTATTGATGAGTAACGTTGTTCCAAATATCTGAGCTAGAAGATGTTCTTTGTTCTCTCCAATTCTACGCGCCATCAAAATCTGGGAACCATCACTCATTCCCATCAGTGCGACAAACAAGGTCACGAAAATCAACCCTCCGTTTCCTGCGGCGTCGAAAGCAACAGTGCTGTATCGACTTAAAAACGACGAGTCCGTGATCATCACAATTGACTGGATGAACGACGATGCCATCAATGGGACGGCTACGGATAATATGGTGCGATAACGTAAATCGAGCATCAGTCCACCTGAATTACAAGTCCTTTCAAATATTCTCCCTCAGGGTGAAAGGCACTAATGGGGTGATCCATCGGTTGGTGCAATTGCTCCAGAATGCGAACGTTTCTTCCCGTTTCAATCGCTGCGGCAATTACGGTGTTGGTAAATAATTGCTTATCGACAACTTGAGAACAAGAGAAAGTAAAGATGATACCACCCGGCTTGATTTGTCGAATGGTGTGTGCATTCAATCGTTTGTAGCCCTGTACTGCTTTGTGGCGCTTGTTTCTATGTTTTGCGAATGCTGGCGGATCCAAAACGATGATGTCGTAATCTTCCGGTAGATCCTTCATGTAATGCATTGCATCCGCAACGATGGATTTATGCTGATCGCTGAAACCATTCAATTCAATATTGGCATCTGTTAATTCGATCGCCTTCTTTGAACTATCAAGGGAATGCACCAATTCGGCTCCGTTCTGAAGCGCTAACAGGCTAAATCCACCTGAGTAGCAAAATGTATTCAACACCTTTTTTCCTTTGGAATACTTCGCCAGGAGCAATCGGTTCTCACGCTGATCAATAAAGAATCCTGTCTTTTGACCGGTGATCCAATCGATGTTGAATTTCACACCATTTTCAAGCGCTACATGCGGTGTATCACATGCTCCATGCAGGTATCCGTCTTCCACATCCGAACGTTCAGGCAATGTTTCACTCGATTTCGAATACACCGCGATCAATTCATCTCCTAACGCTTGCACCAACGCAGGAACAATTTTGTCCAGTTCCCGATACATTCCAATACTATGGCACTGAACTACAGCAACGCCAGCATAATAATCTACAATGAGTCCAGGTAATCCATCTCCTTCGCCATGAATAATTCGGCAAATTGAATTGTCTTCTCTAAAAAGATTGCTGTTTCGGCGGGTTTGCACTGCATTTGCCACACGATTCTTAAAGAATACATGATCAATAGGAGCATCTCCAAAGTTGAGGATTCGAACAGCAATTGTCGCGTGTTGAAAATGCCCTCGTGCGAGAATATTTCCTTTCGCATCGTTTACAGCCACCAAATCACCATCCTCGAAATGATCTGTTTTCGAAGTAATGGCTCCGGAAAAAATCCATGGGTGCTTTCGCTCAATGGAGTGTAGTTTTTTCGGGTGTATGCTGACTGATCGTTTCATAATGCGAAGAGCAAAAATAGCCGCTCCATTGAAACAGCCCCTAAGAATCCTCAGAAAGTTGATATTTTTGCCATAAATCGCAGATTATGACATGCCGTATCCATTTTTACCTTCTCAATGACCATTTCTCTCAGGAATACGCTGATGAGCATAATAACGGTGAACCTTCAGAGATGAATCGTAAGTTTTTATGGGAGGATGAATTCGCGATTAAAACCAACGTTACTAAGATCGATTCCCGCGATTACGAAGCGTATCCATTGCAAGGAAAGAGCGGAGATGAGCCGTTTACGGAAGAAATCGCGGATATGCGTTTGTTCTATCTTATGGATATGGATGCTCCGGTTGCCGTTGTAGGATGTTCGGAAGTTTTACTCGATTCTTATTCCATTCAGGAAAATGAAGATGAAATTGTTCTTGAAGCATACATGAAAGGGGAGGAGCCTCTGGCAAATCCTGTAACAGGAATCTACATTGCATCGCGTTACTTTCCGGAATCATTGATCGCCTCTGAATGATTCGCGTCGAGAAAATAGGAGTCCTACGCGATGATTGGATTCTTCGAAATATATCTTTTGAGTTACCTCAGGGGAAGTTACTCGGTATCATTGGAGATAGCGGAACGGGAAAGACAACGCTGTTGAAGGCAATTTCGGGTTTTCTGGACGTTGTTGAGGGAGAGGTTTCGCTTGATGGAAAGAAGCTTATTGGTCCGTCAGAGAAATTGGTTCCGGGCTATGAAGAAATCCAGGTTGTGAATCAGGATTTCCAGCTGGATACATTTCATACTGTAGCTGAAAATATCAAGGAAAAAATCCTGCATTTGCCAAAGCCAGATCAATTGGAGATGGTTGAAGAAATGTTGGCGTTACTGGAGTTAAATCATCTTCGGGATCGACAGGTTCGTTGGATTTCCGGCGGTGAACAGCAACGCGTGGCAATTGCGCGGGCATTGGCGTGCGAACCTCGTTATTTATTGTTGGATGAGCCTTTTGTTCATTTGGACCAGCGATTGCGATTGAAAGTGATGGCATATTTGAAATCCCTGAACGAAATCCGAAATACAACGATTGTTCTGGTATCTCATGATGGTTCTGAAATGATGGGATTTGTAGATGAGGTGATGCATCTTTCGAAAGGAACAATTCAACGCGTGGCAACGGCAAATGAAATGTATTATCAACCTGAAAATGAGCGCCAGGCAGCATTGATGGGGATAGTGAACAAAATTCAGTCCGATGGGAATGAAATCCTTTTTCGACCTTCGGAATATGTTTTGACGGAGCCTGATATTCCGGTGAGATTTAAGTCCTGTTTTGATACGGGCATCGTCGTAATTAACTATTTTACGACTGAAACGAACGAAAGAATTGTCCTGTCATCAACGAAACCAATGGATGAGGTAACGGCAATTCGAATTCAAAAACGCTCATGACCCTACGAGAACTAGGAAGTTTGTTAAAGACCACCGGGATTGAATTTTCACGGGAACAACCACTGCATCACGGAGCGGCACTGTCGTATTATGCATTAATGGCGTTGATTCCCATCTTGTACCTGAGTGTTTCGTTCTTCGGAACATTGGTCGGTCAGGAAACCATGCAGGAAATTATTCGTGAACTGTTGCATGAAAATGTTGGAATCAATGATGTCGGCGGGATAATCGAATTCCTCGGGCAAGTGGATTTGACGGGAAATATCGCCATGAAAACGATCGGGGTAATTGCTTTGATGTTGTCTTCCACAGCAATTTTGAATTCCCTGAAGCGGAGTATCATGGAGTTTTACGATTTAGACAAGCGGAAACTAAATCGCAGAAAGAAAATAGTTCGTGGTGTCTTATTCCGACTAAGTTCCATGTTGGTGATTGGTGTCATGACATCGATAATAATCGCGTTGTATTTCCTGGAGACATTGGTTCTCAGTCTGGAAGAAAACTACTTCTCAGACAATGCATTTATCAGCTGGCTTTTCTCTGGATTTGCCCATCACGTACTTCCGATCATACTGAATTTCATCGTGTTTACCTTCATCTTCAAATACCTCCATGACGGCGTTGTTCGTTGGAAAGTAGCGATTACAGGCGGGGTAGTGACAGGAGTTTTTCTATATCTCGGACAGTTGTTAATTAAGTATTACCTGACAAACTTCTTTTTCGCTGCTCAGGGTGGAGTAGCGGGTACTTTACTCGTAATATTGGTTTGGGTGTATTACTCTTCGCAAATTTTATTTCTTGGGGCTAAATTCTCCTATGTTTACGCCAAATTCATTGGTTCTCCCATTGAAACGAAAGAATAATAGTTGATTAATTATTTATCAATACTTGTTTAATTTCTAAGAAGTTGTTATTTTCGATTCGTTAAAAGGTCAAACTTGGTATGGAAATCGGAAAAAATTTAAAGCTTTTAAGAAATCGATTAAAAAAGTCTCAGGAAGAGGTAGCAACAGATTTGAATCTGACGCGAAGTTCTTATTCTGGTTATGAGAATGGAGTGGCGCAACCCAATCTGGAGAGTTTGGTATTATTCAGCGATTATTACAAAGTGACAATTGACGATTTGGTACGCAAGGATCTCTCTACGTTTAAAGAGAGTGATTGGAAGCGGGTGGATCAAGGTTTACACGCAGATGTGAAGGGACAGAAGTTACGCGTTTTAACCGCCACGGTTGATTCGAATAACGATGAGTTGATTGAGTTGGTCCCGTTGAAAGCAAGTGCCGGTTATACAGCTGGCTATGCCGATCCGGACTACATCAAAGTGTTGCCGACATTCCACTTGCCTTTCCTTTCAAAAGACCGCAAATACCGATCGTTCCCGATTAAAGGAGATTCTATGCCTCCTGTAGTGGAAGGATCATTCGTAATTGGAGAATTTGTTCAAAATTGGATGTCCATTCGAAACGGAACGCCATGCATCGTTGTGACCAAAGATGAAGGGATTGTCTTCAAAGTATTGCACAATCTTCTGAGCTCTGAACAATCGTTCCAATTGTGTTCAACAAATACGTTCTACGAACCGTATATCGTTCACGCCAACGACATTCTGGAAATCTGGAAATTCGTGAATTACATTTCACCGGAACTCCCCGACGTACGCATGGATGACAGCGGACTGTCACAATCCATCAAATCCTTGCAGAAAGAAGTACATGATTTGAAAGGGATGATTAAGGGAGAGTAAGCGACAGATAGTTGAATTCGCAAATGTGAATAGATGCAGGAAGTTTCCGCTATTTCCTATTCAATATTCATTATTCAACATTCATAACTCATCATTCCTAATTCATCATTCATTTTGCTTTGAAATAAGTTCCCTCCTCGTAATAGATAATGCTATCGTGCATCAACGCTCGAATAGAAGTTTGAAGTAAATCTCTAGACGCTGGAATTTCTTGTTCCAATTGGGCAAAAGAATTTGGAAGTTTTGCTAGTATAATTTCATGTAAGGATTTCGAATCGAACTCCTGGTGCAAACAATTGTCGCATATACCGCAATCTCTTGCCTCCCCACCGAAATAAACAGAAATCAACTTTGATCTGCATTCCTCAGATTTAACAAAGTCAATGAGCGATTGCAATTTTGATTCTTCTCGCTCTTTTCGTTGTAAATACACAGATGGACCGAGTGTCAATTGAGAGTCGGCAATGCGTTCTCTGAGGAAAGTTACCTTCGGTAAGTTCGATTGGAACTGAACGTCAATCACACCATATTGCTCTAATCGCTTGAGTTGATCGCGAAGTTTGTTTTCGGAGATCTTGAGTCGCTTGGCTAGTTTTCCTTCATGTAAGGTTGTAAAACGATCGAAAATTCCCGGATAACTTCTTGTAAGCAAAGTGATCAACGGAGCCAGACTATCATGTGCCACCTGGAAAGTATAAAGGGCTTTGTTTCCAACCAGAATTCGCAATCGGGTAGGGAAGAAGCTTGATTCCGTAAAGCCCAAAGTTTCGTTCAATTGAAGAATTCTTAATGCGTAATACGTTTCGCTTGCCGATACTTCAAACGTATTCGAAAAAGCGGGTAAGTTAAACGGATATGTTTCGTCCTTTCCAGATCCAATGGCAACTTGTAGGTAGTTGCAAATAGCGTTGTAGATGACTTTTATGCGTTCTTTAGAAGGGTATTGCGCCTCCAAACGCTCCTTCATCAATGTAATATCGCGTTCATTCCAATACCCGATAGCTTGCGAAGGTTGTCCATCTCTTCCGGCACGTCCTGCCTCCTGATAGTACGCTTCCAGATTATTCGGTAATTCGTAATGCAGCACAAAACGCACATCAGGTTTGTCAATTCCCATTCCAAAGGCGTTCGTCGCTACCATTATTTTCAAACGATCCTGCATCCATTCTTCCAGCATGTAGCTTCGGTCTTCTGAAGACATTCCACCGTGATAAATTCCCGCTGGAATCTTATGTGCTCGCAATTGCGTTACGACTTCTTTTACGCTTCGTCTCGTTTGACAATACACAATGCCTGTTTCATTTGGATGCTTTTGGCAATGTTCTATAACCCGATGCATTTTGTTCTCAGCTTCGTGAAGGCTGTACATCACATTTTTTCGTTCTAGAGAGCCGGAAAATTCCTTGGGCTGCTTCAATTCCAACTGCGAAATGATGTCCGCCTTAACCTGATTCGTAGCAGAGGCCGTAACAGCAATTATGGGCGTGTTTGGATGATGTTCTCGAATCCCTGCAATATCCCGATATGCCGGACGGAAATCGTGTCCCCATTCCGAGATACAATGCGCTTCATCTACTACAATCAGCCCGACGTTCATTCGCTTGAAGCGCTCAATGAATAAGTCCGATTTTAAGCGTTCCGGAGAAGTATACAGGAATTTCGTTGCGCCGAATCTGGCATTGTCCAGGGCGATGTCTATTTCTCGATAGGATAATCCGCTGGAAATCAAAGCTGCACGAATGCCTCTTCGTTCCAGTTGGTTCACCTGATCCTGCATCAGTGCGATTAAAGGAGAAATAACCAATGTTACGCCATCAAGCGCTAACCCAGGAACCTGAAAACAGATAGATTTTCCTCCGCCAGTAGGTAGAATTGCCAGGGTGTCGTGTCCGTAAATAACACTATCGACAATCTCTTCCTGTAGCGGTCGGAAACCGGGATATCCCCAGACTTTTTGCAGTATCTCGCGACTTTTCTCCAATTCAATGCTGTGAGATCAAATCTAACAAATAAAAAAGGGTGAATATGAATACCCTATTGCATTAATAGGAGAATCTCAGTATCTTTGCACCACATTTAAAGGTATGATAAAAGACACTATTTCCGTAAAAATCAACAAAACACAACAATCTAGAATTTCAGATGTGGATTGGGATAACTTGCCGTTTGGTAAAGTATTCTCCGATCATATGTTGGTTATGGACTACAAAGATGGTGCATGGCAAGAGCCAGAAATTATGCCATTTGGAGCCTTGTCATTGCACCCGGCAACATCAGCCATTCATTATGGTCAATCCATTTTTGAAGGGATGAAAGCGTATCGCGCTGAAAACGGGGACGTTATGATTTTTCGTCCGGATATGAACGAGAAACGTTTCGCAGAGTCTTGTGAGCGTATGTGCATGCCTGTATTACCAGAAGGATTGTTCACGGAATTGATTTCCAGAACAGTCGATATTGATCGCGAATGGGTGCCTCAGAAAGAAGGATACTCATTGTACATTCGCCCGTTCTTGTTTGCAACAGACGATTTCATCGGAATTAAACCTTCAGACAGTTACAAGTTTATCATTTTCACATGCCCGGTAGGAGCGTACTATTCGCAGCCAGTGAATGTGAAGATTGAAGAATATTACACACGTGCTGTAGAAGGTGGTGTAGGACGAGCGAAAACGGCAGGAAATTATGCAGCTTCTTTGTATCCTGCGAAATTGGCTCAGGAAGAAGGATTCCACCAATTGGTTTGGACAGACGCAAAAGAGCATAAATACATTGAGGAATCAGGAACGATGAACATTGTATTTGAAATCGATGGTAAGTTGGTTACGCCATCTGAAGACTCAGACACTATTTTGAGAGGAGTGACAAAACGCTCCGTGGTAGAGATTGCTGAAAGCTGGGGAGTTCCTGTAGAGGAAAGAAAAGTAACGGTTGAAGAGATTGTGAATGCGGCACGTGAAGGTAAACTAACAGATGCTTTCGGTGCGGGAACTGCTGCTACGATCGCTCCAATTGCGAAAATCGGGTTCAGAGATGAATTGTTCGAGCTTCCAGGAGTGGAAACACGCACCACCTCAAATAAGATCAAAAAATACTTAACTGATTTGAAATCAGGAGTCATTGATGATGATTTCAATTGGATGTTGAGATTCTAACGAAGACATGTTTATAAAGCCTCGATTTTTTCGGGGCTTTTTTTATGATGCTAATCGTTTGAGCACTATATTTGCCTTAAGTAGAATTATTCTAAATAAGTGAAGTGAAAATCGTTTTAGCAGATACCAATGAATTGATCCGTTTAGGGATTCGCGTCTTGTTGAACTCAGAACTGAATTGCGAAATCGTTGGTGAAGCTGGAAACTCTCCTGAACTTGTAGAAATCATTGAGTCGTTCGAAGTAGATGTGATCATTATGGATTTCACTTCTGCAGGCTTTGAAATTGACGACATAGCCGTAATCAAACGTGAATTTTCGAAAATCAAAGTGTTGGCCATTACACCGGAGCAATCTGCCCAGGTTTTGGTTGATGCCTTGCGTGCTGGAGTTACGAGTTATGTCAAAAAAGACTGCTCATTCCCTGAGATTCTTGAAGCCGTAAAGGAAACTTCCCGGGATAACAAGTTCTTCTGCGGACAAATTCTGGAAACGATTCAAGAGGCTAATTTGAACATAGATGACATAGAACTAGATTCATTCACCTGTGAGCCCGTCCTGATTTCGAAACGTGAAAGTGAAATTATCACGCTGATTGCAGAGGGGAACACCAACGCGCAAATTGCTGATCAGTTATTCCTGAGTTCTCACACTATCAATACGCATCGTAAAAACATCATGGCAAAACTTGGTGTGAAAAATACTGCGGGGATTGTGATGTACGCGGTTAAAACGAATCTTATTTCCCCGAACAAATTCCTGTTCACGTCTGACTCAAACTCGTAATTGCTAGTTTCAAGGGTACATCCTCTTAAGTGCTGACTTACCAGAGTCGACCACGAAGGCACAAGGAACATTAAGCTGTGGGTTTTGCAACAGTCATGCACACGGGAAGATTATGACAGCGTCATAATCCAGTGAATAAACAAACCTCTCATTAAACTATTTCTTTGTGCTCTTTGTGCCTTCGTGGTCGAAAAAAAAACATGATGGGCGGTCTTGTTCTTAATCAGAAAATCACGCCTTGGAACGTTGTTTTGAGTAGTTCTTTGGAGCAAGCCATAATATGTTGAAGTTGCTGGAGGCAGACTAACTAACAATTGTGCCATACTGGCATCATCTTTGCGCCAAATCAATCGAAATTTTTTTTTCAAAGAATTGAACGTATTTTTATTTCGGTTGTACAAGACATCAAACCGATAAAGCGTATGCTTAGACTTTTACAAATATGTATTCTGATTTTCAGTGTTTTCAGTGTTTCGGCACAACAGGAAACTCCGGTTACAAATTCGAACACGAATTCGAATAGCAACGGTATTGAATTGAATAACACCAACGTTTTCAATTACACATTGGAAGAGGAGGAAGGTATTTCTCTCGATTCCATGGCTGTGGATAAAAAAGAAGCGGAGGAAATTAAAGAATTGAAGGGAAGTTCGGTGAATCAGGATCGTAAGATTAAGAAAGCAAAGACACGTTCATTAAAACCTGCACCGAGATATCAGAACGAGAAAATTCATTCGGAGGCAGAATCAGCTGAAGAACCTGTTGAAACAAAAGCAGTAGCAGTAGAAGACGCAATGCCATCTAGCCCAAATGCCTACCAAATGGCGCCTGGGTATCAGAAAGCAAATTATGGGTTCACGAATTCAAAAATGGAATCGTCGCAGCAACCAATGCAACGAACGCCTTCGGTCGCGCAACAAAAAGAAATGGATGAAGCTGTAGGATATTTCGCTACGAATGCTCCAAATTCATTCGAATATCACTATTTCGCGTACACTTCCGGAAATTATGATGTGACGCGCATTGAGAATCTAAGAGAGGCAGAGAGAATAATGCCGGAAAACAGCGATGTACACGCGCAATTGGCAGCTTACAATATTATCACACAAGACTCAGATAGTGCGAATATCTACATCGATAAGATGCTAAGTTCCGGTCGATTGAATTCGAATACGCTCTTATACGCTGAAGATCTATTGTTATCAGTTCCGAATGATGGAGTGCTTATCACACACGGATTCGATGATACTTACAGTGCTTTCAAAAAGCAGCAGTCAGACGGAGTTAGAGAAGATGTTACCTTGATTTCCCTGGATTTCCTTCAAAGTGATTACTACCGAAATTTACTGAAGGAAGATGGATTCAAAATTCCTGAGCAAGAAGTAATCGACGTGAACTATCTGAAAGCCTTTTGCGAATTGAATACATCGAAATCGATTAGTATTTCAATGACTACGCCGAAGGAATATTTCCTTCCACTTCAATCAAACTTGTACGTTACCGGATTGGTGTTCGAATATCACAAAGACGTTTACAACAATTTTGATCGCAACGAAGAATTATGGAATTCATTACTCTCGAAGCATCTCATAGAAGAAGCTGGAGATGAGAAATCCAAACAGCTGTCAGCAAATTACCTTCCGATGTTATTGCAACTTCGAAAGGTGTATGGACAAAAAGAAGAAAAGCAAAAAGTAAAAGAAATAGACAAAGCAATTGACAAGGTCAGCCTGCAATGCAGGAAATACGACCAGGTGCAAAAGCTGAAGTCGAGTTATTAATGCGCCTTGTAAAACCGCAATATAAGGAAATGACTGACGAGTCATTGATGGTAGCAATCTCCAAAGGGGACAAGCGAGCTTTTGACGAAATCTACCATCGTTACTCAGGTCCATTATTGGGCTACTTTATGCGCATGCTCTGGCGTGACAGGGAAAAGGCGGAAGATTTTGTTCACGACATTTTTGCTAAGATCATTCGGAAACCGGAATTGTTTGATCCGAAACGAACCTTCAAAACGTGGTTGTATTCAGTTGCCAATAACATGTGCAAGAACGAGTACAAAAAGCAGGAAGTTCGCAAGAATACATCGAATGGACTTGATGAAAACTATGCAGTGGAAGATCACAATACAAATGTGTTATCCGAAGTTGCCGACAGCCAGTTCAGAGATCAATTCGAGCAGAGTTTAGACGATCTGGACAAAAAACACAGCGAAGTTTTCCGATTACGACACCTCGATGGCTTGTCCATAAAGGAAATTGCAGACATACTTGACATTAGCGATGGAACGGTGAAATCACGATTGTTCTACGCGACAAAATATTTGGCTTCCAGTTTGGAAGCGTTTAACCCAGTATTAAACAGGTAAGATGAAAAAAGATTTGATCGATACCATCATGGAAAAAGAATTTCACGCACTTTCTCAGGTAGAGCGAGAAGAAATGGCTTCTTATTGTGCTAACGAAGAGGAGTACAATCAAATGAAGGAAGTATTCCTTGGGATGGAACAGATGACCTGGGATTACCCAAAACCAAAGGCAGAAACCAAGCAGCGATTGGATGATTTGTTTGATTCAACCTATCCTAAAGCGGCTCCGGTTTGGTACAATTCTGTTCTGGTGGTGATGGTTCCGAAAGATAAACCCGTGCATCGTCAGCCGTTGGTGCAAATTGCAGCGGTAGCGTTGTTGGCGTTGTTGTTGGTTCCATTTTGGAAAACAAATTCTGAAATAGTGGATTCTCAGGAAGCTGCACCGCAAGTAGCGCAAGTAGAAAAGCCAGAGAAACCAGCAGACTTGGAGGCAATTCCTGATGTGAAGCCTGAAGTGGTGAATGATTCAGATAATGATGTTCCTGTTCCTGATTTCGACGAAATTACTGAGGCAACAACGAATGAAACACCTGTTTTGGTGGCAGCTGCTGAACCTATTGTTGCAGCACCATCATCAGCAGGAGCTTCGGCTTCAGTTCCAGCTCCGGGAAGCACACATCCTGACGGGGTATTCATTGCTGTATCTCAACCAGCAAGTGAGTCTCCGGAAATGTTTGATTTATTGACGGCTACGTTCTAAAGGAGGATCTCAAAATGTTCCTTTTCTTGCTGCGGACGAAGTAAGACCATACCCATTCTGAAAAGATCTATGGTGACATGAAATCGTTCATCCTGCTTCAATTGTTCCCAGGCAGATTTCATAGATGGACTCCAACGAATATCATCCAAAATAAAGAAAGTGTCTTCATGTGCATGAGGAAGAAGTAGTTCTATGTATTTCAGTAAAGCTTCTCCGTCATGATGACCGTCAATGAAGATCAAATCGTACGTTTCATTCGGCAGTGTGGGAATAACTTCCAAAAATGTTCCCTCCAAAGAAGTGATATTTGATGCTTTCACCGCTTCGAAATTCGACAGGGCTTCCTTTCTAGTATTCGGACAGCCTTCAATAGTGGTGATTTGAGCATTTTCGTTCCCCGTAGCCATGCTAACGGATCCAATTCCAACCGAAGTCCCCAATTCCAGCGCCGATTTCAATTCGTAATGCTGCATCAATTGGTAAAGCATTTTGCCGTACTTTCCTTTGCTGCTGCTATTCTTGTAGAGTTGATCCAGACTTCGGTGATTGCCCATTCGTTTGGAGCCAACACCATGATCGGTAATTTCGATAGTTCTTTTGTTTCCTTTCAAACGATTTTTCAGCGCAGACATTCGTTCTTCGAATTCTTTCGATAGGGATGTGCGAAAGCATTTATCCGTAAGTTCATAAACAAACGGAGAATGAACGCCATGACGTCGCTTAGCGTTCCATCTATATTTCATATATTCGAAGCCCAAAAACATGAATCGGGAGTAAGATTCTCTCGCGAAGATATGAGTACATCCGAAAAAACGTCTATCGAACAACAAAAAAGCGACATTTCTGGAGGTTCAAACACTGTAAAATTGTCGGGATCGTGCGTGATTGGAAATGGAATTCTTCGCCTTAACGATCTGGAAAAGGAACATTTCACCAGACGTTACGAAAATTGGCATGGTGACGCTTCTTTTTTCATCCCGGCTTCTGGTTCCGGATCTCGAATGTTCAGTGAACTTGTGCAGTTTGTGGAATCTAATGAGGAAACCGAAGCGATTACCAAGTTTTTCGAGGAACTTCCCAATATGGCTCTCTTTCAGGAACTTCCATTGGTGGTGCGTGAAAAGTTTGAGTCGCTGCAATCTATTTACCTTGCTGAGTATTTGATCAGTGGTGACGGGATGAAATTTCCGGATCGACCAAAAGGACTGATTCCGTTTCATGTTACGGATGATGGTGTTTTGAATCCTTTTCAGGAGCAGCTGAAGCAAGCATTGCAATTGTTGGGAGATTATGGAAAAGTGCATTTCACCATTCAGAAAGATTTTGAACGACTCATTTTAGAAAGCCTTCAGGAACTGGGAATCAATAACCTGAACGATATTGTTTCGTTCTCACATCAGGACAAAGTTACAGATGCATACTGCTTCGATTCGACGGGTGAATTGGTGAAAGATGGAGATCGTCCGGTGCGAAGACCAGCTGGACACGGTGCATTATTGAAAAATTTGAACGCCGTAGACTCTGATTTGGTATTCATCAAAAACATCGACAACGTACAGCATGCAAATAAAGCGGAACTAAATCAAAAGGTTTGGAAGTACTGCGCGGGCTTGTTGCTTGAATTCAAAAATGATTTGGAATTATTGGTCAATAACTTCAGCAAAGAAGGATTGGCAGAATTGAATGAGAAATACCAATTCCTCTCGGAGCAGGAAGAATCAAGTTGTGATGTCCATAAATTGGCAGAATACTCGCAACGTCCTTCGCGCGTTTGTGGAATGGTAGTGAATGAAGGCGCTCCAGGTGGTGGTCCGTTCTGGATTGAAGATGAAGGAGTTGTATCCAAACAAATTGTCGAAAAAGTTCAGATTTCCGATAACGACAAAGCGTTGGTAGAGGAGAGCAGTCATTTCAACCCGGTATTTATCGCGCTTTCTAAAACGGATATTGACGGAAACGCATTGGATTTGGAAAAATTTGTTGATCCATCGAAGTATTTGGTGGTCGATAAACCACATCAAAGCGGAACCTTGAGATATCGTGAACTTCCCGGACTATGGAACGGAAGCATGCATAACTGGAACACAGTATTTGTAGAAATTCCTAAAGAGGTTTTCTCTCCGGTAAAATCAGTGTTTGATCTGATGAAGGAAGCGCATAAAGCTTAGATGGCACTATAATACATCGCGGACTGAGGTTCTCGAAGTCAAACAGTCTTTAATCTTTCATCTTTCCGTCTTTCATCTTTCCATCTAGCCCCCCTAATGCAACTTCTGCCGCTTCAACAAATACTGAAGTAAAACGTGATTGTATCCTTCGTTGATATCAGCTGGCATGAAATCAATGGCGTAATCTGAGCAACGCATTTCAATTTCCCGGAAATAATCTCCAATGGCCGTCGTGTACGCGTCTTTTAACTGATTGGGCTGAAGCTTAATGGACTCCCCAGATTCCATATCAATGATGTTGTACGGTCGGTTCTCCAGTTCAAAATTCAGCTCTGTTCGCTTATCGATAGTGTGAAAGACAATGACTTCGTGCTTGTTGTGTTTCAGGTGTTGCAACGCCTGGAAGAATTCATCTGTTTTGTCAGGATTGTCCAGCAAATCCGAGAAGATTACAACCAAACTTCTTTTGTGCGTTAGCTCGGCGATGTCATGCAAAGTTTGAATCGTAGAGGTGGTCTTGCGATCCGATTTTTCGTACTGATGCAAGTGCTTTTCCATCTCACTGTACAAATAACGATGGTGTCGAACCGATGATTTCGCAGGAGTATGCACTTCCACACGATCCGTGAACAAAGAAAGTCCGACGGCATCACGCTGACGTTTCAATAATTCGATGATAGATGCCGCTGCATAGATCGAAAAGCTCAATTTCGTTTGATCTTCTCCAACAGGAAAGAGCATCGAGCTCGAGCAATCAATCACAATTTGACAGCGAAGATTTGTTTCCTCCTCGTACTTCTTGGTGAATAATTTTCCCGTCCGAGCGTACAATTTCCAATCGATATGACGTGTCGATTCTCCTTTATTATATAAACGGTGCTCGGCAAATTCTACTGAGAAACCGTGAAAGGGGCTTTTGTGCAATCCAGTGATGAATCCTTCTACTACTTGTCTGGCCAATAGTTCGAGGTTCCCGAATCGTGCAATCTTCCCTTGATTGATTGTTGATTCCATAGCGAACACAATTTACAAAATAAGAACGCTGGGAATTGCTAAATTTTTGTAAGAATCCAATAATGGATTTAAATGATTCATAATCAGGATGAATGGTTGAGCTCAATTTAGAGCAAACTTCCACCGTATTGTATTTGTGGAAAGCAGTTTTATACCTTTAAGAACAATGACTCAACAAGTTGATTTCTCTTTTAAAAGAAGGTTGTTTGTGGTGCTGAAAAGAATGTTGCCGGCAGTGATTGGATAAATCTTTCGCCTTTCTTCTTTAAACCTTTTACCTATCGTCAAACCGTCGAAAGCCTCACGTCTTCTGTCTCAACACCGAATTCACCACAACTCCAAACAACACAAGCACCATTCCAATAATCAAAGTATTGCTAAGTGATTCAAGGAAGATGAAGTATCCTACAAGGAATCCGTAGATTGCTCCCAAATACTGAAAAGGAACAATGGTGGCAGCATTTCCAGAGTGCAGGGCACGCGTCATGGTGATTTGAGCAAACTGGGTGAAGACCCCGATGATTAACAAAAACAACCATTCGATGCCTTGCGGAACAGTAAATTCCCAAAGGCAAAGCAAGATCATGAACGGAATGGCGATCATTGGAAAGTACATCACAATCGTGATTGGTTGATCTGTTGGTTTTAGTTTCATAATTGCAACATAGGCAACTCCCGAAAGTACCGCAGCAATCATTCCAGCTCCCAGCCAAATCGGTGACAGTCCGGCGAAATTGGTACCTCCATCTTGATTTCCAATCACCAATAATAATGTCCCTCCGAAAGCCATAGCAATAAACGGCCACTGAATCCAACGAATGCGTTCGTGAAGAAGTATCATAGCGAAAATGATGGTGAAAATTGGAGCAAGATACTGGACGGTCAGGGCAACGGCTAGTGGCAAGTAATGCATCGTGTAGAAGAAGATCGTTAGCGCGGCAGTTCCTGCTAGTCCACGAATGATCAGCCATTTCTTATTATTTCCAAAAACAGGAAGCTTTTTTCTTCGGATGATGACATAGCTCATAGTAAACGATACAATCGATCTCGCAAGCACCAATTCATGTGCCGGGTATTCCTGTAAATTCAAGTGATCTGTGAGAATGTTGCTTTGTCCCGGACCTAAGGTTTTGACGAAAAAATTTACAATCAAAAAGCAAATTCCCGACAGGATAATATACACGATGCCCATGTTCACGGTAACAAAAGTACTCAGGAAATTGTTCTAATCATGAGCAAACACCAATAATAGATTTTCCCGTCAATCAGATAAAATTTAATTGGTAGTTTAGCGTTGATCTATTGACTATGACAAAAGGTTTTACATTACTACTCTTCGTAATTGTTTGTTTTGCCGGACGTGCGCAAGGCGAATATCAACCCAAATACACCTGGAATGTTGAATTAGGACTTCCAGTAGCTACATCAAACCGCCCTTTCCGTGATATTATGCAGGGATTGATCACTGCGAATACGTATCAGCAATACAGTTTTCCGTTTCATCTGAACGTTGGACTCGGGATTAAATATTCCTACTTCACAGTGAATGAATTTGCTATTTCACAACCTGTTTTCGGTGGATTGCATACCGGAGGTGCTTACGCAAAAGTTGGATGGGATAAATTCTACGGTCAAACCTTCGGACTTGATTTTGGAGTTAAGGTAGGATACGCGCAACATTTTGTCAATACATTGGTAAAGCCTTCAAACGAGCCGGAATTCCGAAATAGAAAGACCTTTGCTAATGTATTTGTTGAACCTGTATTCAGTTTGATTTTGAAAGCTGATGAACGAAATTCGTATCGATTGAATTTGGGGTATACGTTCTATGGATTCCCATATGAACCGGTAGATATTGGCTTATCATCCAACGGAGATTACCTGCCGGATGTTCTGGATAATTCCACTCAATATTTTTTCATAGGATTTGGATATTCCTTCTATTTCGGAGAGAAAGCAAGCGAATAATGTTTGTAGCATCCAATGAATTCAGTGCCATCCGAAGCTATTTTTCGGAGCAACTAAATGAATTGTATTCAGCGAATGAGTTGAAAATCATCCTGAAGTACCTCTTCATGAAGCGTTTTGATGCTTCCTCTGCTGATTATCTTCTTGCCGATGAAAAACGCCTGTCAGAATCGGACTTACTTTTCTTTCATGATGCTTTAAAAAGACTTCGAAACAACGAACCTTTTCAATATGTCTTAGGTGAGGCAGAGTTTTACGGATTGCTGTTGAAGTGCGATCATCGTGCATTGATCCCTCGCCCTGAAACCGAAGAATTGGTCGATTGGATTCTTTCTGAAATTCAGCAAGGAAAAACTGAATCAGTCGTGAAGATCGCCGAGAAAGGTTATCGAGCTTATCGAGATATCGAGGTACGTCCGTCAGAGTCTGTAATCCTCGACATCTGCTCCGGTTCAGGATGCATAGCTCTTGCCTTAAAATCGGAATTGCCAAATGCTCAGGTTCATGCCCTGGAATTCTCTCAGGATGCTCTTGAACTGATAAAAGAAAACGCGGCGTTCACTGGATTGTCGGTGAACATTTTTCAAGCTGATGCGTTGACCGAAAATTATAATGAATTGGTTTCCGGTAAAGTGGACATCATTGTTTCAAATCCTCCCTATATTCCAAACAAAGACCGCTCGATGATGGCTTCCAATGTTCTGGATTTTGAACCGGGAATGGCGCTGTTTGTGGAGAACGATGATCCGTTGATTTTTTACCGTGAAATCATGCAAAGAAGTAAATCCATCCTGAATGAAAATGGGTGGCTATATTTCGAAATTCACGAAGACTTAAGCGAGGATGTGAAGCTGCTTTTTGAACAATCCAACTTTGTTAACATCGAACTGCGGAAAGATTTACAAGGCAAGGATCGTATGATGCGCGGTCAAGTGGTAACTTCGATGCATGAACGCCAATGATGCAAAAGCTAGAGTTGAAGAGCTTACGGTCGAATTAAACAGACACAATCATTTGTATTACGTAGAATCTAATCCGGAAATTTCGGATTACGAATTCGATATGCTCCTCAAGGAACTTCAGGATCTTGAAGGAAAGTTTCCTGAATTGGCATCTCCCGTTTCTCCAACCAAAAGAGTAGGGGGAGATATCACGAAAAAGTTCGAAACAGTTGTCCATCGCTATCCGATGCTTTCGCTATCCAATACCTATTCTCAGGAAGAAATTCAGGATTGGGTAACGCGAATTTCAAAAGTAGCCGAAGGTGATTTGGAGTTCGTTTGTGAATTGAAGTACGACGGTGTTGCCATCGGAATTCAATATTTGAACGGGGTTTTGCATCAGGCGGTTACTCGTGGCGATGGTTCTCAAGGAGAGAACGTTACCACCAACGTTAAGACAATTCGGACCATTCCATTGAACTTACAGGGAGATTATCCCGAAGATTTTGAAATCCGTGGTGAGATTTTCTTCCCGCTTGACAATTTCAATAAACTCAACGAATCCAGAAGAGAGGAAGGAGAACCTGAATTCGCGAATCCACGGAACACGGCGTCGGGAACTCTGAAAATGCAGGATTCACAAGTTGTCGCGAGTCGAGGACTGGATTGCTTCCTGTACGGTATTTACGGAACATCATTAGAAAACGGACATTACGAAACAGTAGCTCATGCTGCTGATTGGGGATTTAAGGTTCCTAAGTCGCAGGTACGATATATCGAGAAAACAAACTCGTTGGAAGGAGTGATGAATTTCATCGACCACTGGGACAAAGAACGTTCCAACCTTCCTTTTGAAATTGACGGCGTGGTAATCAAAGTGAACGATTACGCACAGCAGGAAGAACTCGGATATACAGCGAAAAGTCCCCGTTGGGCAATCGCATATAAATTCAAAGCGGAGCGCGTCCAAACAACTTTAGAATCCGTTACGTATCAGGTAGGACGAACTGGAGCAATAACGCCTGTAGCAAATTTGAAGCCTGTTCAATTGGGCGGAACCACAGTAAAGCGTGCCTCACTTCACAACGCGGATCAAATAGAGAAATTGGATCTCCACTTGTTGGATCAGGTTTATGTGGAGAAAGGAGGAGAAATCATTCCGAAAATTGTTGGTGTCAACCTCGATGAAAGAAAAGGAAATGCGGAGAGCGTAGAATTTATCACGCACTGCCCTGAATGTGGAACGGAACTCGTTCGAACAGAAGGAGAGGCACAGCACTATTGTCCGAATGAAGTAGGATGTCCTCCTCAGATCAAGGGAAGAATTGAGCATTTTATCGGTCGTAAGGCGTTAAATATCGATGGATTAGGAGCGGAAACGGTGGATGCATTGGTAGATGCCAATATGATCCGAAACTACGCTGATCTTTACGATTTGAAATTTGATCAGGTTGTCGAATTGGAACGCATGGCGGATAAGTCAGCAAACAATCTAATCGACGGAATTGAAGCATCGAAACAGATTCCATTCGAGAAGGTGCTTTTCGGACTGGGAATTCGGTTTGTCGGCGAAACAGTAGCGAAGAAACTTGCGAAACACTTCAAGAATATAGACGATTTGATCAATGCAGATTTTGATACGTTACTAAGTGTGGATGAAATCGGAGAGAAGATTGCGAATTCCATTGTTGCGCACTTCGAAGAAGAAGAGAGCCGCATGCTTGTGGATCGTTTAAAATCGGCTGGTTTGCAGTTCGAGATTGAAGAGAAAGAAGGAGGAAGTAACAAGCTTGAGGGGAAATCCTTCGTGGTTTCCGGTGTGTTTAATGCTTTTTCCAGGAATGAATTGAAAGAAGCCATTGAAATGAACGGCGGAAAGAATGTTGGTTCTATTTCGAAGAAAACGGATTACCTCGTGGCAGGAGACAAAATGGGGCCAGCGAAATTGAAGAAAGCAACGGATCTCGGGGTGTCCATTATTACAGAAGACGAATTTATCGCATTGTTGAATGGGAACTAAAAGTTATTGGAATACAACGCGAAAAGCACTTTTGGTGATCAATTTCGAAAGTCTCGAAAAGGTTCACGAATACCGGAATGCACTAAAGTCGACGGGTTTAAACATTAACGACTGTATTGTTCTGGCGATCGTTGAATCGAAGAAAGAACGACAAATGCTCACGGAAATTCATTCGGTCGTGTACGCTTCGGATAAAGAGATCAATTTGTTAGGTCGTTGGAAAAACGAACATATAGGGAAGGTTTTGAACGAAGTGTTTGATCTGATGATAATTCATGGAGAGCATTTACCCAAGGTGTTAAAGCAGCTAACCCGAGTCAATGCACAGTTGTCGGTAGGCGTTAATACGAATGCTGATTTTTTAACGATTGATTTGAAAACGGAGCAAACTGCGCCCGACCAATTACTTAATTTTGCGAAAATAACGCTTGAAAAAATAAACTAGATGAACAATCCATTCTCAGGATCAGGTGTAGCGTTAGTCACACCATTTAACGACGATTTTAGCATTGATTTCGATGCACTCCGCAAGCTGGTTCGCTATCAAATTGATAACGGTACCGACTTTCTTGTAGTTCAGGGAACAACGGGAGAGTCTCCAACATTGTCGTGGGAGGAAAAGCTGGCGGTGTTGAAAGCCGTTCAGGAAGAGAACAACGGGCAGTTGAAAATCGTCTTCGGAATTGGAGGTAATAATACGGTTGAAGTTGGAAATACGCTGAAAACATTGGACAATACTGGGATCGACGGGATTCTGTCAGTTTCTCCATACTACAACAAACCAACGCAGTCGGGAATTATTGCGCATTACAAACATTTGGCGTCTTGCACGGATCTTCCGATTATCTTGTACAATGTACCGGGTAGAACAGGATCGAACGTGAGCGCAGCAACAACGCTGGAATTGGCGAAGATTGACAATATCGTTGCCATGAAAGAGGCGTCGGGTGATTTCGCACAGATTATGGAAATCATTCAAAACAAACCGGAAGGGTTCGGATTGCTTTCCGGAGACGATGCAATTACAATGCCCATGATTGCTACCGGTGCAGATGGTGTTATTTCCGTTGTTGCCAATGCTTTCCCGAAGCGATTTGCTCAAATGGTTCATGCTTCACAAGAAGGGAATCTTGACTTAGCAAGAGAGGCACATTACGATTTACTCCCAATTACCCACATGCTTTTCGAAGAAGGAAATCCTGGTGGAGTAAAAGCTTCGTTAACAAAACAAAAAATCATGAAACCAACAATGCGCCTGCCGTTATATCCAATATCATCGGACTTACAGCAACGCATTGAATCAGAAACAGAACGCATTTTAGGATAATACGAATTGAATGTAAAGGGCATTTAACTTCGTTGCTGCTTCGCGGTCGACTATGCTCAATGTCCTTTAGATACTTACCCGAAAGATGGCGCACTGAGCGTAGCCGAAGTGCAACAAAAGAAAGAAAAAATTGAAACAAGCCAACGAAATAATCAAAAGAGCGCAGGAAGCCAAAAACGTGGTGATTACCAGCCATAAATCACCCGATGGAGATTCTATCGGAAGCTCTTTGGGCTTGTATCGATTCCTGAAAAGCCTGGGAATAGAAGCTGTTATTTGTCATCCCGATCCTTGCCCTAACTTTTTGGAATGGGCAAAACGTTCCGATGTGATTATCGATTTTGAGAACGATTCAGACGCGGTCACCAAAGCAATGAACGATGCAGACCTTATTTTCTCACTGGACTACAACGGCGCAGGTCGATTGGGGGATGAGATGGGTGAATTACTGTCGAATGCATCGGCTCAAAAAGTGATGATTGATCACCACCTGAACCCTGACGATATTTTTGATATTGCCGTTTCACATCCTGAAGTGGGATCAACCTCTCAGTTAGTATTCGAATTGATCGATGCTTCCAATAATCTGGAAAAGATCACGGCTGAAATGGTCGAGCCGTTATATCTGGGCATCATGACGGACACAGGGTCTTTCCGATTCGATTCAGTGGATGCGCGTACGCATGAGATCATTTCGATGATGCTGAAAACAGGATTGAATCATACAGCCATTCACGAGAATACCTTCGATGGAAATCGTTTGGATAAACTGAAATTGAGAGGTTTCGCCATCGCAGAAAAGTTGGAATTAATGCCAGAAATGAAAACAGCAATCGTTTCCCTGACGGATGCAGAAATGCAGCGATTTAACTTCATTAAAGGCGACACCGAAGGTCTTGTCAATATTGCATTGTCAATTGAAGGGGTTGAAATGGCAGCGTTTTTCGCTGAGAAGGATCGTAAAATCAAAATCTCATTCCGATCCAAGGGACCGGCAGTAAATGAAATTGCCGCAGATCATTTCGATGGCGGAGGACACAAGTTCGCGGCAGGCGGCGTAAGCTTTGACAGCATGGATGCTACCATTGCAAAATTCAAATCAATTGTACCGGATTATGTCAAATAAGTGGCTCTACATAGCATTATTCATCGGTCTTGTTTCTTGTGGGGACGACAAAGAAGAAAATCCGCAACAGCAACAAGCGGTTAACTGGAACACGAAAAAATCCAGTGATTTCAACCGCGGACTTTCGGATAAAGAAGCCGATGATATCCAGTTGTATTTGGAAATGCGCCCGGATTGGAAAATGACAAAAACCGGAAGCGGATTACAATATTGGATTTACAAAAACGGTGATGGAATTTCTCCACAACCCGATGATATCGCAGAAATTGAATACGAAATCACGCTGTTAAATGGCGAATTGTGCTACAAAACAGGAAATGATGAGTACGAAGAAGTACGCGTTGATCGTAGTGATATTGAATCAGGAATTCAGGAAGCATTGAAAATATTAAAGGTCGGAGACGAAGCAAAACTCATTATTCCAAGTCATTTGGGGCAAGGATTGCTGGGAGACTTCGACAAAATTCCACCGTTGAAATCATTGGTAGTGGATATTAAACTAATAGGAATTAAGAACAAATGATCAGAGTATTTAGTCTTATAGCAATTGTTGCATTTGTGGCGTCTTGTAATACGGAAGGAGTTAAGAAAACTCCGGAAGATTCCGCTCAGAAAAAAGGAGACCAAACCACACCGCGTGTAGGAACGGACGTGAAGGATTCTACAAAAATTGATCTGGAAGGGGAATTTGATGTGGTTGATGAAATGACTTTGAGCAATGGAATGAAAATTAAGTGGTTCAAGCATGGAGAAGGAGCGGTTGTTAAAGACGGTGACATGATCAATCTGGATTACAAAGTGTATTTGGAAAGCGGAAAGCTGATCGATGCGAACTCGTTGAAAAATCTGGCAAGTGTTCCATTTATGGTCGGTTTCCAGATGCAACCGGGCTGGGATCACGCATTGCGCGAGTTGCGATTAGGAGATCATGTGGAAGTATTCATTCCGTACCAATTGGCCAGAGGAGATAAAGAGATTAAGGGAGTGATGCCAGCAAAATCCAACAACGTTGTGAAATTACACATCATGGGATTGAAAGAACCAGATCGCGAGATTGATGGAACGAGAGTGTGGATGTTTGCTCAAAACGATCAAAATACCGATCAGTTCGGACCGAACAAACGCATCGCATTCCACTGTTATATTTCAAGTCCATCAAGTCCGTTGTACTATGATTCTCAGGTGTTGAACAATCCATTTAACTACGGATTCGGTGAGCCAGGGCTTGTTCCGGGACTCAAGAAAGCGTTAAATAACGCTAAAAGATCAGACCTTATGCTTGTCCATGTTCCTGCGAATCAAGCGTATGGAAATCAAGGATATTTAGACTACGTAAAGCCTAACGAAGATTTGTTCTATCGGATCATGGTTTTAGACGTAGCGGACGATAAACCGGAAAAATAGTACAAATGCTTATCTTTGGCGCGCAAGCGAACAACAGCCAGAACACTCGAACTATGCGATTCTTCTTAATTTCATTCTTCCTTCTGAACCTGTCAGTTGGATATTCTCAAAAAATTATTGATAGTATTCCGTCCGAACACGGAATGATGTACATCTTCTCTAACCGAACATGGATGTACAAAGAAGACATGAATTTTGATGGAGTAATGAATGAACACCTGGATCGATTGGTCAAGGAGGATTCAAGCATTAATTTCTATCAGGATTGGGACATCGACGTTTGTTATACATCCAACCTTGCAAACGATCCCAGTCAAATTAAAGATACCCTTTGGATTTGTCTGGAAGACAAAGAATCCGACAGCTTAGACAACGCATTTCACATGCCATTCAACGGAAGAGTAACCTCTCATTTCGGATGGAGAAGAGGAAGAATGCACAACGGAACAGATATCGATTTGAATACAGGAGATACGGTGAGATCTGCCTGGGGAGGTAAGGTTCGATATGCAAAATACAACGATGGTGGATTTGGAAACCTTGTAGTAGTGCGTCATCACAATGGATTGGAGACATTCTACGCCCACCTTTCAAAGCATTTGGTAGTGCCGAATCAAATTGTAGAACCTGGTGAACCACTCGGTTTGGGAGGAAATACAGGACATTCTTATGGATCGCATTTGCACTTTGAAGTACGCTTCTATGACATTCCAATCGATCCGGAATCAATCATTGATTTCAAAGAGAAAGAAGTTCGAAACGAGAATCTACTGGTACATCGCGGAACCTTCCGTCCGGGAGCACACAAGTCAACAAGTTCTGGAAACGTTGCCAGCAATAGCAGCGGGTCCGGAGGAAAATATTACAGAATTCGTTCAGGAGATACGTTGTCCGCGATTGCAGCAAGAAACAGAACTACAGTCTCACGATTGTGTCAACTCAACGGAATTCGTCCTACAACCGTTCTTCAGATTGGTCGTAACCTAAGAATCCGATAACAATAAACGATAGAAAACTGCGTATTCCCCCTATGAAATCAATCTTATATAGCGCCTTAGTTGCAAGCATTGCCCTGGTATTTACTTCTTGCAGTGGATACAATGAAGTATTAAAAGGCGATGATTACGAGCTAAAAATTCAAAAAGCCGACGAATACTATCAGGCGGGAGTTATTCCGAAGATCAAGTATCGTAAATCGCAAAAGGCAATTGAAAAGAAAGGAGCGATCCGCAAACAAAAATATCGTACCGGTTCATTGCAAAGATCGGTAGCCTTGTACGAGCAGATTTATCAACGCATTCCGAAAGGAGCGGAAGGTGAGTTGTCGTACTTCAGAATCGGGAAAGCGTATTATTACTCGAACGATTTCTACATGGCAGGATATTACCTTGCGCAATTTCCACAGCGTTTTCCGTTCTCAGCAAAAGGTGAGGAAGCATCGTTTTTGAGTGCCATGTGTTCCGTGAACAATTCACCAGCACCGTCGTTAGATCAAACCGACACGGAATTAGCGATTAGAGATTTGCAGACCTTTATCGATCAATATCCTCAGTCTGATTTGGTAGATTCCTGCAACACGCTGATTGACGGTCTTCGTTTTAAACTGGAACGGAAAGACTACGAATCGGTATTGCTTTACGACAAAACGTCCAATTACAACGCAGCTGTAACTTCAGCAGAAACGTTTATTGAAGATTTTCCCATTTCTCGATACAAAGAAGAGGTGATGAGAATCGCTGTAGAAAACTCCTATTTGCTTGCTAAGAACAGTGTAGACAATAAAAAAGAGGAGCGAATCAGCAATACTATCGAAAGATATAATACCTTTGTAGCCCAATTTCCCGAATCAGACCAGTTAGATCGCTTAGGTAAAATGGTCGAAGAGCTGAGAGAACTGAGAAAGGAACTGGCGACTGACAAGTCAAAATAAGAATTAAGCAAACACAGATATATGAGCTTCAAGAATAGCACAGCGGAGAAAACAACAGTAACACGTGATACTATTGATTTGGAAAAATCAACGGATAACATTTACGAGTCTATTGTATTGTTGTCGAAGCGTTCGAATCAGTTGAACGTTTCATTGAAGGAAGAGCTTACTCAGAAATTGCAAGAGTTCGCGTCTACTACAGACAATCTGGAAGAAATTTTTGAGAACCGTGAACAAATCGAAATTTCACGTTTCTACGAGCGTCTGCCAAAACCAGTAGCAATCGCTATTGAAGAATTGTTGGGAGATAAAATTTACGTTCGCAATCCAGAAGTGACAGAAGAAGATTAAAAATGCAAGGTAAACGCGTCCTTCTCGGAATTACCGGAGGAATAGCGGCTTACAAAATCGCGTTCCTAATACGCTTATTGAAAAAGAATGGGGCAGAAGTCAAAGTAATTATGACTCCTGCCTCTTGTGATTTTATAAGCCCCCTTGTCGTATCCACACTTTCTGGAAATCCTGTAGGAATTGAGTTCTGGAACAAGAAAGATGGCTCCTGGAACAATCATGTCGAATACGGTCTTTGGGCTGATGTTATGGTCATTGCCCCATTAACAGCAAATACGTTGAGCAAAATGGCGGATGGTGCCTGCGATAATTTGTTGTTGGCAACGTGGCTTTCCATGAAATCCAATACCATGGTGGCACCCGCGATGGATTTAGATATGTACGCGCATCCATCCACCAAAGAAAATCTTGATCGCCTCGAATCTTTTGGAATCGAAATTATCCCTGCAACTTCCGGTGAATTGGCATCTGGACTGGAGGGAGAAGGTCGAATGGCAGAACCGGAAACGATTGCCGAAGCCATTCAAGCATATTTCGATCGCCAGTTAGATCCCTGGTTTGTTGGTAAAAAGGCATTAATTACTGCCGGACCGACGTACGAAGCCATTGATCCCGTTCGTTTTATCGGAAATCATAGCAGTGGAAAAATGGGCATTGCACTCGCTTTGAACCTTGCCGATCGTGGTGCAGAAGTGCAATTGATCCTCGGACCAACGAAAGAAAGTGTTTCGCATGAGCGCATCGAAGTAATTCAAGTTTCCAGTGCAAATGAAATGTTGGAAGCCGTTCAGAATCGTTGGGATACTTGTGATTTAGGAATTTTCTCAGCTGCCGTAGCAGATTATCGTCCTGCGGTTAAAGCAGATAAGAAGATTAAGAAATCGGACGATTCAATGCACATCGAATTGGTGAAGAATCCGGACATTCTGATGTGGGCTGGAGAGAATAAGAAAAACGATCAATTGCTGGTTGGATTCGCTCTGGAAACAGAGAATTTGCTGGAGAATGGACGAAAAAAACTTGAAAAGAAAAACTTAAATTGTATCGTTCTGAATACACTGCAGGATAGTGGCGCAGGATTTGGTGTTGACACAAACAAAATAAGTATTTTAGATAACCACAATAATTTGCAGGAATTTGAGTTAAAATCAAAGACCGAAGTAGCCGCGGATATTGTGGATTACGTTAAAAACTACACGACAAAATGAAATTACTGAGTGTAATTGTAGCATTAGTACTGAGTTTGGGAGTATCCCAGGCCCAGGAATTGAATTGCCAGGTATCGATTATTACCGATGTTAATCTAGACATCACCTCTGTAGAAACTGAGATTTTCGATGAATTAGAACAAACCGTGTTTGAATTCATGAACAACAAGCCATGGACATCGGACAAATTTGAAGTAGAAGAACGCATTAATTGCAACATTCAGATTCAAATTCGCGAAATCCCAAAAGCAGGTGTATTCAAAGGTTTTATTCAGGTGCAATCCTCTCGTCCGGCGTACAATTCAAGTTATAACACCACGATTTTCAACTTTCAGGACGACGACGTAACTTTTGCATTTAGTCGTGATAATGTTCAAAACCTGGTATATCGTCAAGGTCAGTTTACAGACAATTTGAGTTCTATCCTCGCTTTCTACGCGTATTTCATTATCGGAATGGATTACGATTCATTCTCCTTGAATGGTGGAACGCCGTATTTCATTAAAGCACAACAAGTGGTTGCTGATGCCCAAAATCAGGGAGGAGAAGGATGGAAATCTAACGAGCAGGGAAAACAGAACCGTTTCTGGTTGGTTGACAATATTCTTCAGGAGTTATTTTCACCTTTACGTCAGTGCAACTACGAATATCACCGAAAAGGGATTGACAACTTGCACGAGGACCGCGCAGAATCTCGCAAGGCGATTTACAATGCTATGAACAAATTGGTGAAAGTTGTGGCAACTCGTCCGAACTCTGTAAACCTGATCAACTTTGTTAAGGCGAAGTCAAACGAGTTGAAAAACATGTATGAAGATGCAGAGATGAAAGAGAAAAACGAAATCGTAGGACTCTTGAAACGCATCGATCCGGCCAACTCATCTAAGTACCAGGAGATTCTCAATTAAATGATACGATCCCTGCGCATTGACAATTTTGCGCTTATTGAGCAAGCTCAAATTTGTTTTCAAAGCGGTTTTACCGTAATTACGGGGGAAACAGGCTCTGGAAAATCCATTCTATTAAATGCCTTACAGTTAATTCTGGGGGAACGCGCCAACTTTCAGGTCATTGGTGCCGCGCGTGATAAATCGGTGGTTGAAGCTGAAATCGACGTTAAGAATTTCAACATCAAGGCATTTTTTGAGGAAAACGAACTGGATTACTTCGATACTACCATTGTTCGTCGTGAGATCTACAAGCAAGGGAGATCAAGAGCATTTATCAACGATATTCCGGTGCAACTCACTGTTCTGAAACAGTTCTCTTCAAAATTGATCCATATTCATTCGCAGTACAACACGCTGGAATTGAAGGATAAAGAATATCAATTGCGTCTGTTGGATGTCCTTTCCGGAAATCTGGATGCACGAAAGAAGTACAGTGAGAAGTATCGTTTGCATCAAGAGAACAAGCGAAAGCTGGTCGAACTCAAAGACACGTATTCCGAAGCATCGCAAAAACAAGATTACAATTCGTTCCAATTAGAAGAAATTCAAGCGCTTCAATTGGACGCCACAGATTACGATCATATTCAAACGAAGCTGCATAAAGCGGAGAACGCGCAGGACATTCAATCGGCGTATGCTTCAATCGTAGAGGCTATCGACGGAGAATCTGGGATAGATGACTTAATGAATCGTTTGCTTTCCGTGGGATTGCAGGATTTGAAGGGGGATGAAAGATTGGAGGAATTCAAATCGCGGCTGGAGAGTGTGCGTATCGAATTGAAAGATATCAGCAGTGAAGCGCAATCAGGTTTGGAAACTGAAAATTTAGATCCGGAACAATTGGCGGAATTTGCCGAGAAGATGGATGCCTTCAATAAAGTACTGTTCAAGCATCGATTGCAGAATCAGGAACAATTGGTTGAATTGCAAAATGAACTTACCGGATCGTCTGAAAGTTTGAATGAACTGATGGAGCAGGTGGACCAACTGGAAGCGACTATAGAACGGGAGCAAGCAGAATTGAAGAAATTGGCTTCGGCATTGCACAAACATAGAGTTTCCAACGCTCCAAAAATTTCGAAAGCGATTCGTGCCTCGTTGGATGCCTTAAAACTTCCCGATACAGTGCTTGAATTCCAATTGACGGAAACAGATGATCTTTCCATATGGGGGAATTCACAATTGGAAATTTTGTTCAGCCCAAATAAAGGCGTACCAGCCGTTCCGATTCATTCCGCAGCGAGTGGAGGAGAGTTATCTCGTGTGATGCTCGCGCTTCAGAATTTGATGTCGAAGAAGGAACAACTCCAAACGGTATTGTTCGACGAAATTGACACAGGAGTTTCGGGTGATGTGGCGCAAAAAATGGGGCAATTGCTGAAGGATATGGGAGAGAGCATGCAGGTCATTGCAATCACGCATTTACCGCAGGTCGCAGCGAAAGGTGGACAGCATTTATCCGTTAGAAAAGAAGTGATCAACGGCGTTACAAGAACCTTTATTCAGGAATTGGACGACAAAGAACGATTGCTGGAAACGGCACGCCTCATGAGTGGTGATCAAATCAACGAAGCGGCGTTAGAGAACGCACGAGCCTTAATGTCGTAATGCAATTTCAACTCGATTTTCAAATGCCTGAATCTGCTTCTAAACTGAAGCACGGAGATTCCATTGTTCTTTTAGGAAGTTGTTTTTCTGATAATCTCGCTCCTAAATTCGAGAACACAGGATTTAAGGTTTGTAGCAATCCCCTTGGGACTATTTTTCATCCATTGGCGCTTTCAAATGGAATCCAGAGTGCATTGGGAAATTTTGAATCGAAAGCAGTAAACCGAGACGATCTGTGGTTCGATTGGCGTGCGTCAGGAACAATTTACGGAACAAACCATGCCTCTCTAAATGAAAAAATGCAATTGGCATTAAGCGAATTGAAGCAGAATCTTTCAGAAGCCAAAATGTTGGTCGTTACTTTCGGAACTGCCTGGGGATACCATCTGGAGAGTGGGGAAGTGGTAGCCAATTGTCACAAAATGCCATCAGGATTGTTTGATAAGAAATTGACGGAAGTAGATGAACTCCACAAATCCTGGCAAGAAACGCTGTCAGCATTAAAAACAGTAAATCGGGAATTGAAAGTCGTGTTCACGGTTAGCCCGGTACGACATAGTAAAGATGGTCTCATCGAAAATAACCGCAGCAAAGCCAGACTGATTCAATTGTGCGAACTTTTATCGGAACATGAAGACTATTTTCCGTCTTACGAATTAGTCATAGACGTTCTTCGGGATCATCGTTTCTTTGAATCCGATTTGGTACATCCAAACCATCAAGCCATAGATTTTGTTTGGGAACAGGCACAATCCTTTTTCTTCACAGAGAAAACACAGAAAATTGCCAGGGAAGTTGAGGCGTTGAACAGAATGCGTTCGCACAGATCATTACACCCGGAATCTGAAGGAGCGAAAGCCTTTACAGAGAGTACAGTTAAGAAGATGGAGGGGTTGTCTAAAAAGCATCCAGGGGTTTGGTGGAACGATTAGGAAATTCTGTTTTAAATTCGAACCAATAGGATGCTGGTATTATTTGATTTCAAGCGCAGCTTCCTTCCTACCTTAGTATACCTGAATTTTCCGAAGAAAAGATTGTTGGGGCCTTTGTTTTGTTGATGTGGATTTGGGCGAATATGGATATAATTGTCTGAAATATCCCACATTGCCAAAGCGGTGCTGTCTCCGTAAGGAGGGAGACTAAGCCTCGTTTTCCCCGAAAAAAAAATGTCATTTGAACACCCGTTAACGGATATCGAAAAACTCTGCGGAAAAGGAGTAATGATTTCTCCCTTGTGTTTGACTTCCTCTATGCACCACATGCTATTAACTAAAAAGCTTTCTTCTTTCGGGATATTCATGATGGCTATTGGAAAAATGATAAGAGCAAAAAGTCCAATAACGAAAAGTAGCAGTTGTGCTTCCTTCCGCATCTTATTGATGAAAGGAATTCTAGAGGTGAGTTTTAAAATGCTTGCAAACAACCGATTGTTTCTCTTTTCCTCAAGCTCTGGAATGTGCCCAAGATTCTTCAAGATGGCAATTGCGTTTTCTACGTCCTGCTCCAGTACTTGTATTCTGACACCTCCTGTGATAGCTGAAAAATGAGGAGTATAATTCGAACTCAACTCATCCAAGATGTTTACCTCAAAACCTTCTAATTCCAGCTGTGCTTGAATCGTAAATGCGTCTTGGATATTGTTAACCCGTAAAATTGTTTTCCAAGTGTTCATTGAATTGATTCAGGGGGATATTAAAGGTTCCTGGCTATGCTTCAGCTCATTTGTTCGAATATAAGAAAAGCGCATATCATTTGATTAGCAAGGGACGGAGAAGTTTGCAGAAACACGTTGAAGAAGATGGCGGATTCAACCTCTGAGCATCGGATCGACCTTTTCTTCTAATTCCACAATCAGCTCTTTCTGGTAATATTTGAATACGTCTTGAATGTTCGCGATTTTAATCTTCGAGGAATATTTGCTCCCTGTGTTCTTCTTTATTATGGCTTTGTGTTTCGATTCCATAACAACAACCAGATCTGCCCAAATCAGGTGTTCTTCTTCAAGTGGAGTAGTGCCTTCTTTTCGACAAATTTTGTGGTTGGTTCCCGCAGAGTCAAAATTCAATTCAGTGTACTTCTCCGAGAAATAGTGATCGGCAGTTGCAGAGCGCTGTTTATTTGCGGAACAAACGAAAAGGATGTTTTTCATGGTGATTCTTACAAAAGGGATTTGAGTTCAGGTTTATTCATTGCACATATTGGTTTGGCAGCAAACTAGATATTGTTCTTTCCGCTACCTGGAGGTATGTAAGATGTTCATGACCAGCTTTTATTTGCATTCAAAAAACCTATCGCAATGTTGTCTACTACATTATGAGAATTGCTCCAGGCGGTATAAACTTCTTGAGCCCAATTGCTAATCATATTCTTACATTCTGCCTCATTCTGTGATCGTTCGAGAACATCTGTCGTAGTAATATTCCCTCTTTCAAGAATTTTTGGAGGAGTTAATAATTCGTCTGGCTTATCAATCTTATATTCATTCAAATAATCACTAAGTTTTGGAGAATGTCCATAACTCCACTTTACGTTGTATTCAAAAATCAAATGTAGTCTTGATAAGTGAAAGTGATTGCTCCATCTACCATGAATCTCCGGGTGTTGTAAAGCATGTGCGTCTACAATGAGAAATCTGTATATATGATTTTCACTATTTGAAAAGTCTATTTCTTGAAATCCAAGATTAAAAATCTCCAGGCATTCGTGAATTCCTCTTTTCGTGTTCGCCCCACAAAATTGACACTTTCCAGTATCTGAAAGTGAAACTCCATTTTTCTCTGCGAAATCATTATAATCTTGCATTGTCTTTTTGTTTGTTGCGAATGGTTCAGTGCCGGCATCCACTGTACCTGGGGCAGGCAAGCTCCTTTAACTTTCGGAGCTAATTTGTGATTTCGAATTTAACCTTTTTCGGTATATGCACTGATTTTGTCCAAGTATCACACATAAAGCGCGTCATAGCCCAAAATGATCTGAAGCATACTATCGCTGTATTCTTTTAAAATCAATCTAACGTGGAGTACAGGTGCAAATAATAACTTCTATTGTTTTATGAGTCGAATCAATGAACGTTGTCCGGAGTCATTCGTTAATTCAATCAAGTAAACTCCTTTCGGTTGATGGAATTCATGTTTGATTGAATCTACATTTTTGTACTCAAGAGTCTCAATTAATTTGCCTGATAAATTCATTATCTTCATTTCAATAATTGTCTGAGTAGTACCTAACTGAATAGAGAATGCTCCTTCGGTTGGATTTGGGTACAGTGTGATGGTCTCAGAAATTAAATTTTCAATGATTTCAACTGTTGTAATTGCCACGCATGCTGATGTGTCAGTGCATCCATCCTCGGTTAATTCTACGGCATAATTTCCATTTGAAGTTGGGGTGTAGCTCTGACCTGTTTCACCAGCAATCACAGTGTAGTTGTCGTCACAATCCAACCAAACATAGGTTGCATTCGCGTTACTAGCTGTTATTGTTGTACCATTGAGAGAAGTGCTGTTGTCAGAAACATTGTTGATGGTCAGATTCAAGGTCGCAGTGGAATCACAACCATTCACATTCGTGAGTACAGCTGTGTAGATCCCACTGGTTGTATACGTTGTACTATTTGCCGACCAAGTGTAGCTTTCACAAGCTGTGATAGTTTCAGAACCACTGTTTGCATTGTTGATAGTCAGGTTCAATGTCGCTGTTGAATCACAACCATTCACATTCGTGAGTACCGCTGTATAGATTCCACTGGTTGTGTATGTTGTGCTGTTTGCCGACCACGTGTAGTTTTCACACGCGGAAATAGTTTCAGAGCCACTGCTTGCGTTGTTGATGGTAAGGTTCAATGTCGCTGTAGAATCACAACCATTCACATTCGTGAGTACCGCTGTGTAGATTCCACTGGTTGTGTACGTTGTACTATTTGCCGACCACGTGTAGCTTTCACAAGCAGTGATAGTTTCAGAACCACTGCTTGCGTTGTTGATGGTAAGGTTCAATGTCGCTGTGGAGTCACAACCATTCACATTCGTGAGTAACGCTGTGTAGATTCCACTGGTTGTGTACGTTGTGCTATTTGCGGACCACGTGTAGCTTTCACAAGCAGTGATAGTTTCAGAGCCACTGTTTGAACTATTGATGGTTAGATCAAGGGTTACAACTGAGTCACATCCAGCTGCATTCGTAAGTGTAAAGGTTGCTACGTTGTTAGATGCCGTGTACGTGATTCCATCTATCCAGGTATAACTGTTACATGCAACCTGAATATCTGTGCCTGTATTTGCTTGCCCAATTGTTAAGTTCAGTGTAACTACTGAGTCGCAACCGGATGCGTTCGTTAATGTCCATGTAGCAGTATTATTACTGGAAGTGTATGTATTCCCATCGATCCATATATAAGATCCACACGCAGTTTGAACATCGGTACCGCTGTTTGGCTGTCCTACCGTCAAGTTAAGCGTTACGATGGAGTCACATCCGTTAATGTTAGTCAGTGTCTGTGTAGGCGTGTTTGTACTCGAATTATAGGTGTTGCCATCCGACCATGTGTAAGGTCCACAGGATGAAATCACTTCTGTCACATGATCAACAGCACATTGCGTCATTTTATGAACAAACATGTCATTGCCGCTAACTGCACTGCGATTATCGGTTCCTGTCCCAGGATCGAAATCAATCCCTTGTTGAAAGGTTCCGGTGGTATAGATGGTGGAATTATTAGGTACTGATATGGATCTACCTTCATTGAAACCATTTCCACTAAGTAATTGGACCCATGCAAAATCTCCGTTGGAAAAAAGACTGTGAATAAAAATATCTCCCGTTCCTAATGAGGTACCATTTTCTGTACCTGGTCCTGGGTCAAAATCAGAAGTGGAGTAGAAAAGTCCTGTAGTGTAAACGTTTCCATTGTCATCTGTATCAATGGAGTTGCAATAATCCAAACTCGTACCTCCAAAGTGTTTCCCCCAAATGTAATTTCCGTTCACATCCAATTTTTGGATGAATGCATCAAAACTACCTGTTGATGTTATGCTTTCTGTACCCGTTCCTGGGTCAATGTCCATCGTATTCTGGAAGTACCCCGTTGTGTAAACGTTGTTCGAATTATCTGTTGCAATTCCGTACGCTTCGTCATTGGTATTACTTCCCATTACTTTGTGCCAGACATAATTACCATTGGCATCGAGCTTTTGGATGAATATGTCCTTAGCACCTTGGATGTTTGAGAAGGCAGTTCCTGCTCCAGGATCAAAATCTGTGAAACTTGCATAATAGCCCGTTGTATAGATTGCGTTAGTGTTATCTACCGTAATTGCGAGTCCTTCTTCTGATGAGTTGCCACCAATGCCATGCGCCCAAAGGAAGTTTCCTGTATTATCCAATTTCTGAACGAAAAAGTCTCTGGCACCTGACGAAGTAATTGTTGTAGTACCTGCATTTGGATCAAAGTCCACAACATCTTCGAAGAAACCGGTTGTAATCACATTATTGTTACCATCGACTGTAATTCCTCGCCCATGATCAGTACCTGTGCTCCCCATTTGCTTTACCCAATCCAGATTACCATTTTGATCTAACTTCAATACATAAATATCATTTCCTCCTGCCGAGGTAAGGTTTGTGGTTCCAGCACCAGGGTCGAAGTCGGCAGTACCTTGAAAGCGTCCGGTAATAAACACGTTTCCATTCGCATCAGTGTCTATTGCATGACCGTAATCATTATTGGTTCCCCCCATGTTTTTAGCCCAGATTAAATTACCATCAGTATCCAGTTTCAAAACAAACACGTCGTAACCTCCTGCAGAAGTTAAATTGAATACGCCTCCGCCTGGGTCAAAATCCAATGTTCCCTGGAAATATCCTGTAGTCAATGTGTTACCATTCACATCGGTTACAATATCGAATCCATATTGGAAATCAGAATTCCCAATTGTTTGCGTCCATTCATACGACGGCGTTTGCGCCCAAAGACTTTGAGAAATCGTAAGAAGAATCGTTGATACTAGTAGGGTTCTGATTGTTAGTTTCATGGACGTTTTAATATGGTTGCTAACGGCTTTCGAATATAAGAAAAAGCGCATATCATTTGATTAACAAGGAGCAGAGAAGTTTATTGAAACACAGTTAAGAAGATGGGGGATTCAACCTCTGAGCATCGGATCGAACTTTTCTTCTAATTCCACAATCAACTCTTTCTGGTAATATTTGAATACGTCTTGAATGTTCGCGATTTTAATCTTCGAGGAATATTTGCTCCCTGTGTTCTTCTTTATTATGGCTTTGTGCTTCGATTCCATAACAACAACCAGATCTGCCCAAATCAGGTGTTCTTCTTCAAGTGGAGTAGTGCCTTCTTTTCGACAAATTTTGTGGTTGGTTCCCGCAGAGTCAAAGTTCAATTCAGGGTACTTCTCCGAGAAATAGTGATCTGCAGTAGCAGAGCGCTGTTTATTAGCGGAACAAACGAAAAGGATGTTTTGCATGGTGATTATTATAGAAGGGATTTGAGTTATGGATAAGGTTGGGCAGTTATTTTTAGGTGCTGATAGAATTCCCTTCCATCTGGAGAATTGTCGTAAGTTTTTCAATTTCTTCTGAACGTAAAGGAAGTTCCCAGGACAAATTTTCAGAATTTAATTCAACCTTTTCATTAGTTATTTTTCTTATTGTCATTTCAGGATGCAAACTAATTTCCTTGATACCAAAGGTTTTTTTCACAAATAGAGTATTGTTCACTTCAATCACCGTCCAGTAGGAAAATGGTATCATACTCTCTACCATTCTCGAAATAATGATCGCCATCCATACCCAGTTTGTTATGTTTTCTTGAGCGGAATTCAATAAGTCAAAATAGTAAAATGCGAAAATAGTTGCTCCACCTAAGAGGATGGTACTGAGTACTCCGGACAATATCCGAGATTTGGTAATTCCAAATAGTACCGATTCTCTTTTCTGCACGTAGCTATTTAATCTAAAATAGAAAACAGCTTGATTTAACAGCATAGGTATAAGCGCAGCTAAGAACAAAACCCATCCAGTTGGGTTGAAAACTATACCAACAATGATTGCAATGGTTACCATTACAGCATCTGCAAACTTCCAATAGTTAAGTATGTTTTTTGTCATTGCTGCCGATTCGTATTGTTTCGAATATAAGAAAAAGCCATTGCAATCAAGTGAAGGTGTTGGTTTGGTTCAAAGCAAACACCTTAAATGTTTTTAAGATTGGTTAGCAACCGTCAATTAATGGTAGGTTTTAAATTTTTCAATTAACTCGAACCACTCTTTCTTTACCGAATTAACTGTGTCTACACCTTCCAACTTGGACTTCTCACGATTTATGAGATCAACCATTAAGTTCCACTCTAACTTGTTCTTAGTCCAATGTTCTTGATCACTTCTTAAGACATTTGTTAGTAAGTCTCCTTCGTACATGTCACCTTCAGCAAGAATATTTTGTCTAAGGGCAGATATGGCTATTGGAATAAGAAAAGTGAGTCCAATATTTTGCCCGATCATTATTCTTAAATCTTCCGTTTCAAAATCATTTATCGGCTTCTGTCTCAGTCTGTGGCACGTTCTTACAAGATTCGAACTATTGGTTGGGTCTCCCCAACAACTTTTTTCTAGTTGTTCCAGAGTTTTAGTGGTATCGAAATCTACTGTCATTGTAAAGTGGCAAATGTTCCTGTTTTAGGCGTTTGTGCCGATTGTTTCGACGTAACTGTTTGGTCTCGAATATACTACTTTTCGGCATGAGGTAGAAGGGAGGGCAAATCACTTAGGTCTTTACACCTGGAATCGGAAGGGGCCAAAACGTTTGCAGCAAACACAGCGAAGAAGATGGAGGAGTTGTCTATTAAGTATCCTGAGGTTTGGTGGGCTATTAAGAATGAGAACAGTGCTGATGGAATTTTCTAGCCCAGACCTATTTTGAAATCAGCTAGTTGGAAGTAATCATTGGCTTTACCATTGTCCATACCGTTATAATGAACATCAAGAGTAAACTGATGCGCGAGTTTAGGTATGAGAATTTCGATCTGGGTCGATCGAGATAGATCAAATACATCGAGACCAAAATGAGCCGTAAGAATCATCTTATCTTGAACCCCCAAATTTTTAAGTAACGTATTGACATCTTCCTCTGGAATCCAGATTCCAACGCTCCAAGAGGTACTATGGTGAAAAACATCAAACTTTGTTGTTCCACTTCCTAACCCGTAAGTTGTCTTGAAAAGTCTAAAACAGCTAACTACTGAGAGGTACAGTTCTTCGTAGTTTGAAATCGACTTAAATTTGGCAAAGCTGTAATCGATTATTAGATTCATCGCGTACGCGAGGTAGTCATAGATATTTCCATTTTCAAAGTGGTATACCTGATTTAAATACTCACGAAGTAGTATTTTTCGCTCTACTTTCTCTTCGGTAAGATCCTCAGCATCGGCTAATGATAAGTACTCCTGATATTCAACAGAAATTCCATCAATATTGAATTGAATGTCATAGACGGTCCCTGAGTTTCTCAGATCTGATAATTGAAGCAAAATATCCATCATCTTGGCTCTGGGTAATTTGCAGTTAAAATCTTGATCTAATTCAATGACAAAAGATTGTGTAGATGTTGTGGTTTGGAAGCTAGGCCTTTGACCTACAGGAGGTTTTACTAGTTTGGGATCCTCGTAGATAGTGCGTAGCAATGTATCAAGGGAATCCGTATCCATGTCTTCTCTTCTGAAGTCTAATGTTGATATCCCCATGAAGTGAGAGGGGATAGCGCAGTCTGGCCCTTTTTCATATTCACCGCTGCGTAGGATAGGGATAAACTTCTTCCTTTCTATTCCTGACATTATTTCGCCAGAAATGATTTGTTGTTCATAACCAACGCCTCCTTTACGCTCTTCAGATTTTTCTTTGTAATTCGGTGATAGGATTACTAAAACCTTTTCAGAATTTGAAATTGCCTTCTCCATAAAATGGGTAAAACTTTCTCCGGGTTGAATATCGTATTGATCCAGTAAAACGTGAATTCCGTTATTGATAAGTTTATCTGCCAATTGTCGTACCCAATCCTTATGCGTTTGTGAATCCCAGGAATAAGTAATGAAAACAGTTTTATCCATTAGACTTTATTTCAGTGATGATTGTTGTAAAAGTAAGGAATTGAGCGAACTGAAGAAGTGCTTTACCCCAAAAAGAAAAGCCGATCTTCGATCTCTCGAAACTCGGCTTGTCCTTAAGTTTAGCTAGTTTTAGTAGTTGTAGTAGTGCTAAAATTTTATTGCGGAAGTGTCAATACCGTTCCTGCGTAAACGTTGTCTTCGCCTTTCTCAGGATTCATAATTGTTACTTTCCAGATATAACTCTTTTCTAGTGGAACCAAAGATCCAGATCGCTGATCAATTCCGTCCCAACCTGCAGACGCATCCGATGTTTCATACAAGATATGTCCATCATTAGGGTCCACAATAATCAATTTAAAGTCTACGTTTCGTTCTGTCAATGCGTACGGCATGAACGTGTTCGTTGAACGATCGCTACCTGTCGGGTAGAAGGCATTCATTGCCATCAGGTTGTAATCCTCGGTAACATTCACCGGCTTTTCAACTGCCGCAGAACACCCATTTTCATTGGTTACTGTCAATCGTACCAGGTGCAATCCTGCGTCGTAGAAATGTAATCCAGCTTTAGCTCCTTGAACAGTTCCGTTCTCGTACTCCCATTTGTAAGAAGCAGCGGTTGTTGTGGATCGAACTTCGATAGTTGGAAGTCCATTCAGGTATTTTTGAGAAAGATCAACAAAGTCGATATCCGCAGTTGGCAATTCGCTTACAACAAAAGTTGTTTTCTCTTTGAACTTTCCTTTTCTCAAGTATCCAACTTTGTACGTTCCAGCCACGCTTGGATTCAAGTTCGTCACCTGATTCTCACGTCCTACCCAATTCAATCCGTTTGGATATGTAATTACAAGAGGGTAATCGTTATCGTTTTTGATTTGAATAGTTGATCCTTCACAAACTGTTTCCGGAATCGCAGGAGCAATGAATTTCCATGCCGCAGTATTCGTTGGAGTGGTTCCAACCGGATCGATTGGATTCTGAGATGAAGTTCCCTGGTTGCCCTGAGACGAATTGTTCGATTGAGAATTGTTCGTCGATGACTGGTTGTTCCCTTGATTTGAATGCTGTGGGTTTGAAGCAAATTGATTTCCAGCTTCGTTTCCAGAAGAATTCGATCCCTGAGAATCGTTAGGGTTGATATCGTTCGATGCAGTTACATTTCCGTTCTCATCTGTAATGGTAGTTCCAGATGTATTCGAGTTGGAATTGTTTGCGTTCTGATTCGTTTGATTGGAAACCGATGGATTCTGAATTACTTGCGTTGAAGTGTTATTTGAAGTTTCTTCGTTAGAATCGGAATTCCATAAAATAGCAGTAGTAATGGCAGCAGCTCCAATGATAGCAGCAGCGTAGTACCATTTCTTAAACCCAGCTTTCGGACTTTTATCAAGGCGTTTGCTAATAGCCGTCCAGGCAGCAGGATTATAAGGATATTCATTCGCATTCAACCCTTCCTTCATCTTATCTTCGAAAGATGGAGTAGAAGCAGCAGCATCCAAACGGGATTGCATGGCAGTCCACGCAGCGCTGTCGTAAGGCATCTCGAAATTCTCGAGACTTTGCTTCAGGTTATTTTCAAATGCGTCTTTCATTCTATTCTTTAAACCTTCTGCTACTTTTATCCTTCGGTCTTCGAGCTTGCGCTGCATTGAGCTTGCCGAAATGTCGAGAAGCCGAGATGAGTAGCATTTGTAGTTCTTTTTATCACTCTACATTCTGAAAACGTTCTTTCAGAATTTTCTGCAAATTCATTTTTGCTTTGGCCAAATTAGATTTTGAGGTTCCTTCGCTAATTCCAAGAATTTCAGCAATCTCCTTGTGTGTATATTCTTCCATAACATACAAGTTGAAAACGGCTCGGTAGGCAGGCGATAGTTGCTGTATAGCTTCCATTGCCAATTCTGCCCGAATTTCAAGCGCTTGTAATTCTTCTTGCTCTACTACGCGATCTTCAGCCCCCAACTTGAAATCTTCATCGTTATCGGTGAGCATTGGATCTTTCTTGGACTTTCGAATTTGATCAATGGCGGTATTGGCAACAATACGACGCATCCATCCTTCAAAAGAACCTTTGTAGTCGAAACCTTCTAATTTGTCAAAGACCTTGATAAACCCTTCCTGGAGCATTTCTTCTGCTGTATCCCTGTCACGAGCGTATCTCATGCAGACACCGAGCATTTTCCCATAAAAAAGGCGAAACAACTCTTCCTGTGCCCGGCGATCCTGCCGAATGCAGCCAGAGATGATTTCCTTTAAATGTTCTTTGTTCTCCACATTGTTATCGTTGGTTAGACGGAAGCTTTTTTATGCGGTTGCTTTTTATTGGGCAATTTCTTTTCCGAGCGCCAAAAAATAGTCAAAATTAAGACTGATTCTCTCAACTTTATATTAATTTCGTGCCTTTCGCAAAGTATATAAAAGTTCAAATAAAATAACATGAAAGTAACTGTAGTTGGTGCTGGAAACGTTGGGGCAACATGTGCTGATGTCCTGGCGCACCGAGAAATCGCGAACGAGATCGTACTTCTTGATATCAAGGAAGGTTTCGCAGAAGGTAAAGCATTGGATATTTGGGAAACATCTCCAATCAACCTTTATGATTCAAGAACAGTAGGTTCTACTAACGATTATTCTAAAACGGCAGGATCAGACGTTGTTGTAATTACATCTGGTCTTCCAAGAAAACCGGGTATGTCTCGCGACGATTTGATCGCTACAAACGCGGGAATCGTAAAACAAGTTACTGAGAATGTAGTGAAGCACTCACCTGATGCGAAAATCATCTGTGTTTCTAACCCATTGGACGTTATGACTTACTGTGCTTACTTGACAGCACAAATTGATTCCAGCCGTGTATTCGGAATGGCAGGTGTATTGGATACGGCTCGTTACCGTTCTTTCCTTGCTATGGAATTGAACGTTTCTCCAAAAGACATCCAGGCAGTATTGATGGGAGGTCACGGAGATACTATGGTTCCACTTCCACGTTACACAACTGTTGGAGGAATTCCTGTAACTGAATTGATCTCTGAAGATAAATTGAACGAAATCATCGAGCGTACGAAGTTTGGTGGTGGAGAAATCGTGAAATTGCTAGGAACATCTGCATGGTACGCTCCAGGAGCTGCTGCTGCACAAATGGTTGAAGCAATTGTTCGTGATCAAAAACGTGTATTCCCAGTATGTGCATGGTTGCAAGGTGAGTACGGAATGAGTGATATCTACCTTGGAGTTCCTGTAGTTCTTGGTAAAAACGGAATCGAGCGCATTATCGAGTTGGATTTGAACGACGATGAGAAAGCATTGTTGGAAGAATCAGCAACTGCCGTTCGTAACGTAATGAGTGTTTTGGATAACATGAATGCTGCTGAAGCGTAAGCTTTAGACAATAATAAATTGAAAAGCCGCGTCTCGACTAGCTCGACGACCGGCTTTTTTTGTTTTTATCAACCGCTAAGCTCGCAAGGGGCGCAAGGTGTAATGTGGTAGCATATTGATCCAGACTTCGTCAGGATGGGCTAAGAGAATTTTACCGGAGGTAAAATCATTTGTTTTACAAATTCTTTGCGCCCTTCGCGTCCTTTGCGGTTAATATGAATCTAACTCACTGAAACCTACCCTTAAATCAATATCAGGCATTAATTTTGTGTAAAATGCATAAAGAGTGCATCTATAAAGTATGATTCGATTTTACCTATTACTTGTTTTTGTTTGTAGCACGCTAGTTTCAATAGCGCAGGATTCCACACTTGTTTCCGTAACCGTTGTCAGTAAAACGGAGAAAGAAACTGTGCAGAACGTCAACGCAACAATTACAATGGGTGGCAATTCCTTCTATCGATCCTCGGATATGAATGGGAAAATCGAGTTCAAAGCACCGTTGGGGACAAACATCGATTTCAAGTTATCACATTCCTTCTATGCGAGTGCTAACTACAATAAGAAGATTTCCAGAAATGCCCCGGATACCCTTGATTTCACTTTTGAAATGTCATTCCTCCGCGTAAAAGAACTCCGCGATATTCATGTTTATGCTCCGGGAGTTCCAGATACGATTTATGTTTCTAAGCGATTGCATGTAGAAGATTTCGAACTCATGAATGATGGAAACATCTTATTGCTGGCGTATCCGAAACGATTGAAGAAAGGAAGCGAACTAATCATTTATGACGGTCAGAAGGAATTGATCAATTTTCAAGTCCCCAAAATTGCCAAAGAACTGATTCACGATTTTCGCGGGAATCCACATGTGGTTTGTGAGGATATGGTCTATGCGATTCAGCGCAATGGTCAGAAAGTGGGGATTGCTCAAATTCCAAAGGATTACTACATGACGTACGTTGCTCCGGTGGTAGATACCAATGCAACCAAGATGTATTTCTCGAACTTCAACCCGGATTACCCAGCATTCGACTATTTCGTTTTTGACGGATTGGATTCTACCTACAAGAAAATTATGGAAGTCCAGGACGATCTGATGATGGAATTGTACCGCTCCGAATACAAATGGGTGGATGTTCGCACGAAACTTTGGGCTAAGAACCTAGAACTTCAAACAGGAGTAGATGCTGAAATCTACGTAGGAGCAAACTATTTCACCCAATCTATCTATTACAAAGAGGTTTATGCTCCAATGTTTCATCGAAACGACAGTTTGTTCTTGTTTGATTACTACAAAGACAAACTCTACACCTTCGACAAATCGGGTGAAGCCATAGATAGCGTTGAAATTTATCATCACTACAATCCGAAGTCAACGGGTTGGAACAAGCAATTGATTCAGGATGAATCCACCGGGAAAATTTACGCTGTGTACGATCGTGCGGGCTACAGTTACCTCGGATTAATTGATACCAAAACAGGGGAGGTGAAGGAGCAGGTAAAACTCAAATACCGCTACATCGACAAGATTGCCATTCGGGATAATTTTGTTTACTACGTGTATCGTGAGTTCGAATCCATTGACAAGAAAATGCTTTGGCGTGAGCGTTTGCCGTATGATTTCGGAAAGGCGACGGTGACACCTGAGGATAATGTGGAGGCGAAGAAGTAGGCTTAGTAGGAGGTAGAAGGTAGAAAGTAGAAGGTGGAAAGATTGGGTTTACAATCAATTCAATCTGGCTGATGTAAAGAAAAGGGGTCCTTAACGTACATTGAGGCTCTCGAAATGCACGTTAAGAATTCAGTTGATCGGATAGATTCAATTCAACGGCAATCGATCAAACTTAAAATCCCGGTAAAAGCGCATATGCCAAAACGCACGAATTCGATCCTTGCTCAATGCAGCGATAGATACTCCAGAAAATCCATCATCGGAATTATGAGAATTGTACTTGAGCACAATTAACGCTCTAAGAGAGTTCTCCAGATTAATTCTAGCAACTCGTTCTTCATTTGTTTTCACGGAAAGACAATCAAGAAAATCAAGCAAGTCCCAATAGCGATCGTTGCTATAATCAAAATGCTTAGGATCTCGGTTGAAGGTTACTTCTCCTCGTTTATCAAGTTCAGCTATCAGTAGCTTGAAGTCAGATTTCACCTTACCGAACTTCGAATTGTCAATGCAGGTAAGGGACTCAAACATCTCTGGAGCATCACGTGCAGCAATTGTTTTCGCACAATCTAAACCATTGCCTACGTTCCCCATTTCGGTAAAATAAAAAAGCGCAGGATAGTAATAATTCGGTGCGCCCAATAGCTTTTGACTTGCCAAAGTATACTTCGTTACATCGTGAAATTCATAAAGTGGTTCGATGGAAGCTTTTGCACATACCTGAAGATACAGTAGGTCAATTATCTGTTTGTTCTTCTTATTGAATCGTTTCAATGATTTTCGGATATCTCCTGTTTTGAGGAAAGTTGAATCGGGTTGAAGATCCTGACCTATTTCATCCAAACTACCACCATGATTCATAAAAAAGACCGCGGAATGTTGAAATTCGAAACGTGCGTTTATCCAATCGAGATAGTTTGTGAGTTGCTTACGTGAAGTACTTTCCTCTGAAGGGATTGTGTCTAAATGAACGCCTTCGGGAGAAATAGTGTATCGATACATTCCCAACGTATCATCTTTATCTACCTGGAAAACAACACGAATATTATCGTATTTCGATGCTGTTGACAGTTGCGCAAGAATGGTGTCCGTCTGTTTCGATAGATCGTTGTCGTACGGTGCATAATAAATGAAAATCCAATCGCAAGAGTCTTTTTGAGATGCTTGAGAACTCAGAGAGAAGAAGGTGATTACGACAAAAAGGAAATACTTCATTATTCGATTAAAGATACGCGAATTCAATAAGAATTTATACTTTAAAGGAACTGATAACTCAATTCGATTCTTTATGCTCCGAAGTCCCATCTACCTTGTTCCTTATGATTTTTCCGAGATTGCTGAGAGTGCGTTCGTTCTAGCGCTTAAATTGGCTAAAAAAAATTTGGGAACCGTGTATTTATTGCACATCGCCAAAACCGAAATGGATGAGAAAAAGGCGAATAGTCAGATGAATGACATGGTTCGGAATCTTTCGGAAGATGGAAAGAAGCGTGTGTTCGTAAAGGTGCTCCGTGGGAACCTGTACAAATCTGTGGCGATAGCCGGTGAAATTCTCGGTGCTAATCTTTCAGTGATGGGAACACATGGCATGACAGGGATGCAACGACTTTTGGGAAGTAACGCCTTAAAGATGGTGGCTATGTCTTCAACACCGTATTTGTTGCTGGTAAAAGAGCAAAACCTTGAGAAGGTGGATACGATTGTGATGCCATTCTCTTTCGTGGATGATACCTTATTTGTACTGGATGCTCTGGTAGAATTCGCAAAGCAATATGAATCGGTAATTCATCTGGTTGGATATTACGACAAAGTAGAGTGGCAGAACCAACAATCGTTGGAAAACCAGAAAACGGCGCGAAGCTTCCTGGAGAAGCGAGGATTAGCCTGTGAAATTGTCAATTTACCGAGAAACAAAAGCTATGAAGAAGAGCTTTCCGATTACATGTACAAGGTAAATGCGGATTTGATTGCAGCGTCTTATTTCAAGAACAGCGTATTGCCGCCACCGAATTCATTCATACAGGTAATGTTGGACAACGATCATCTGTTACCCATGCTGACAGTAAACGGAGATGCCTTTAGGGTGAAGGTGTAATTATCCGTAAGTGTTTCCTACCATCTCGACAGGTTTGATGTCCGGCACCTGAAGTTTGATCCATGTCAACCTCTATTTCTCCCCTAATGGGGTGACTTCATAGATCTTTGCAAGATGCCCACTATTTATTCGACCACTAAGGCACGAAGGCACTGGGAAAACCACAATGCAAAAGAGCACTAAGGATTATGACGTCTTCATAATCTTGCGTTCATCACATTTATTTTACGGTGTTAATGCTTGCGTCCCTTGCGCCTTCCTGCCTGTCGGCAGACACGGTGCGGTTTATCAGATTCTAATACATAGAATGGTGCGATTTCCTAGATAACAGCATGCACATTGAGCAAGAGAAAGTAGTACGCTGAGCTTGTCGCCGTGCCTGCCGGCAGGCAGGAAGTGCACTGCTTTTGATTTCCCGAAATGTGAATAATCAACCTGATATATTGCATTTCTAATCCATCAGAAGCTATGCTTCTTCTTACTCAATGCGCTATTCCTTGTACTTTTAGAAAAGTAATCGGCATCTTGCCAATATCTCGTAAGTTATCCCTCAAGGAGAGAGGGGGATAAATTGAATCTCATCAATTCAGAGATTACTTATTTCAACGTAATTTCCACACTTACCGGCAGGTGATCTGAGTATCCGGCAAGGTATTTACCACCGCCATACGTTCGGAACGGAACAATATTTCCTTTGTATTCTGTCAGGAGATACTCGAATTCATTGATCACACCAGATTTCTTATTTACACTGATCGATCCTTTAGGCTTCAATGCTGATTTGGACACCATGATGTGATCAAGAATATTCCATTCTCCACGGTAACAATGCGTTCCGTTGTAAGTTCCTAATTTATCCGTAATCAAAGGCGTCAAACGATCACTGATCATTTTTGGAGCACGATCCGTTGGGTAATCGTTCAAATCTCCCATGAATACGATTTGTACCTTCTTATCAGCATTTTGCAATGAGTCGATGAAATCTGCAGCAGCATTCGCAGCAATCAGTCGTTTCGGTTCACTAATCATTTGTCCACCACGACGACTCGGCCAGTGATTTACCATAACCACAATTTGTTCTTCGTTGCGTTCAAATTTTGCCCAAACAATATCACGACTTGGCGAATCCTTGTCCGGCATGTCAAATCGAACAATTCCATCTTCTACTAAAGTCAATTGCGTACTGTCGTAAATAATGGCATTATCAATCCCACGTTTGTCAAGACTTTCATAGTGTACAATAGCATGTGTCCCGGATAAATCATCGTTATTAACAATGTCTTCTACCACGTCTCGATTTTCAATCTCGCACAATCCAATGATTACAGGATTGTCCAGATCATTAATCACCTGATTGATATGATCCAATTTTTCCTGATAGCGAGCTGAATTCCATTCACGATTTCCGTCTGGCAAAAATTCCTGATCATTTTTTCCTGGAGTATCCAATGTGTCGAAGAGGTTTTCGACGTTGTAAAACAGGATGTTGCTCTTGTAATCCTGGGCAAATAAAGTTGAGCTTGAAAGTGTTAAGCAAAGGAGGAGGAGATTAGCGATTTTCATAACAATCATTTTGTAGGTAGTAACAAATTACGCGCCAGAGGTCCGGCGCACATTACGGCATCTAAAATAGATATATTCGGTGTAAAACTATGCTCTGATGGAAAGACTTGTATGTATGGGCTTTTCTCAAATTCGTTATTCTTGTTTTTGTCTACCAGAACTTCCCTCGGGTCATCCGGTTGAACAGGATAAAACTCTTCGGTTCGCTTCTGTTCTACAGGTAAATCCAGCCAGTCGATGATGCTAGAAGTTATAGCGTCGTTCAGGTCGATCAGCAATTCGTCATCACGATGAATAAGGTCATGGACTTCAATTCCGTAGTAATCAAAATATGGAGCGCTTTGGTAGGCAGTTTTAATGGCTCTCCAATGTCTCGCGCGCCAATTCTCATTATTTGCCAATCGAACCTCCTCCGTAGGAGTTTTGGATCCATTCGGTTTTTTCACAGGAATAGAGAGCGACAGAATTCCATCTGCACTGAGAATATCGCAACGATTTCGATACGATTGTTTCGGAAAATGCTCTTTGGTTTCAATCAACACGTGGGAGTGCCTGACCAAATTTTGATAATATACAACGCTACCGAAGTAGGTAGTGGGGTACACCGGAATCATTTAATTCCCATGAACAATCGATCCCAACGAACTCCATTCGGACCACTTGAGAACCAAACCATTGATGCTTTTCCAACAATATGATCTTCAGGTACAAATCCCCACATTCTGGAATCGGCTGAGTTGAATCGGTTGTCTCCCATCATCCAGTAGTAATTCATTTCGAAAGTGTATTTGTTGGTCTTCTTTCCATCAATTACGAACGTCCCGTCTGCATTTTCTTTCAATGTATGACCTTCATATACTGAGATGATTCTGCGGTAATATGGAATGTTTTCTTTCGTCAATTTGATACTTACTCCTTTCTTTGGAATCCAGAATTTCTTAAAATCAGAAACACGGTTGTTTACACTCAAGTCGTTCGGGAAATAACTCAAGTTTTCGATAATCTCTGAACCAGTTTGTTCGAGTTCCCCATCAATGTATTGCTTTTCTCTCTTCAGCGTGTAATTTGCATCCGGGTAATCAGATTGTAGTCTGCGGAAGTTACGTTTGTTAATAAAAACCATGGTATAAGCCGAATCTGCGTACGATTCTAACTGACCAGAGTAGTAGTTAACATTTGCTTCGAGTTCGTATTTGGATAACTTGTTCGGTCCGGCAAACTGACGAATGTCGTAACGCAACAATTGATTCTGCGCGATATCAGCTTTTTTACCATTAACGTATAGAACCGAGTTTTTCAATTCAAGGTAATCTCCCGGAACTCCAACACAACGTTTGATATAGTTTTCGCGTTTATCGACAGGTCTTGGAATAATACCGTAATGGTCAATTTCCTTCAACATTCCTTGTTCAAACGTCATTGTTTTTCCACTCGCGATGTAATCCTCCGCCTTCTTGATCCATTTGGCTTTATTCGCGATAAAGTCTTTGTAGTACTTATCGTCAAAAATGGTATTCACTTCGTTGCGAAGAAGCGCATCGCTCAAAGGACCTTGAGTTCCATACCCTTTGGCATAAGCACGTTTTTTGGCTTCGTTAATTAGCTTATTATAATCTGGATTGCTTTCTCTCCAGAAACGCAATGCTTCTTTGTTAACGTAATCGTGGTAATTGTGCCCCATCAATCCCATCGGCATGCGCGGGTCATAAATGGCAATGTCTCCAGCTGGATAATTGAATACGACAACATCGTATCGATCAACATCTGTATAGCCAGGAAGTCGATTGTAAGTAGCCGTTTCAATCCCTATGTAAGATCGAACATTGATCCACGGAACAGTATTGTGTACCAAGGGATACGAAACTGGAGTTACTGGTACTTTTGGTCCATAAGCTACCTTATTTACAAACAAGAAGTCACCCACCAATAGCGTATTCTCCATGGATCCCGTAGGAATTTTAAAAGGTTCGAATACGTACGTACGAATAACCAATGCTGCAACAAGTGCAAACCAAATGGAATCTCCCCATTCTTTTACTTTCGTTTTCTTTCCTGGTTTCGGACGGCTTACTGCTGCAAATCCAAGTGCTATCACGTGACCAATTACCGGTAATGAAAGGAATAATGCTAAATGATCTCCCCACTCGCGATCTGCAACTTCTTTACTATTCGCCCAGTTTGTTTCTGGTAGAATTCTATCGCCGGACTGAGCAATCTTGTACATGAGAATGTACGGGAAGAAAATTCCCTGAACGGTATCAATCAGACTGTAATAACCAAATCGCCGAACATAAGATACGTTAGCAACGGACCACATAACTATGTGAACTCCCGGGAAAATCAACAAAAGAGACCACCACGGTTTGTTTGCTCCCAAACGGAATGCGATGAAATAGTTGTATCCAGGTACCAGGGCTTCCCAACGCTCACGATCAGCTAGTTCGAAGCTTTTCCACCACATAGCAAGGTATGGGTGAATTAAAAGGAATAGATAAAACAGTTTAAAATCCATGTTTTCAGCTTATAATGTCTTTCATAGTGAATACGCCTTCCTTATCGAAAAGCCACTCAGCAGCAACTACTGAGCCTAGAGCAAAACCGCGTCTGTTGTGTGCAGTATGCTTGATTTCTATCGAGTCAACATCTGATTGATATTGAATCTTATGTGTTCCAGGAACTCCCTCTTCTCGGAACGATGTGAGTGCAATCTGACCACGATTCACTTGAGGAGTTTCCTCTTCTTTGTGTACCCATGAAGAAAGATTCTTGTTCTCGAACATCATTTCATTAGCCAGTGTAATGGCAGTTCCGCTAGGAGCATCCAATTTTTGCAAGTGGTGGGTTTCTTCCATACTTGCCTCATAGTTGGTGTGTGCCTCCATCAAAGAAGCCAATCTACGATTGATTTCGAAGAAAATATTAACTCCGATACTGAAATTACTGGCGTGTAGCAGTGATCCTCCATTGGAATTTACGTACTCGGTTACTTCTTCCAATTGAGCCCCCCATGCTGTGGTCCCAACTACTACAGGCGTCTGATGATCAACACAATGATGAATATGCTTTACAGCCAGAGCGGGAGCGGTAAATTCAATGGCAACGTCTACCTGAGAGAAATCCACTTGTTCAATTGGAGCTTCGCTGTTGACTTTTGCGACAATGGTGTGCCCGCGATCTTCAGCAATTGTCTCAATGACGCGCCCCATTTTTCCGTATCCGATAAGTGCTATATTCATAATTGTGCAGTGTGAGCAAAAATACGATTTTCAAAAATCCATTTGCTTCAATCAGTGAAAATTAAACGATAATTTAAAACCGGCGGCTTGCGGAGTAAGCATAGTAGGAGAGAGCTTAAGTGACAGATCTTCCGAAACATCAAAGTTGACAAAATGTGCTTCAACTGCGGCGTCAAGAACCTGAACGGCATAAACGGCTGCGAATCCTATGATAGAGAAGTCACGCCATTGTGCAAATTGATCGTGTAACGTCAGTATTGCTGATTGGTCCGAACCATAAACACTCCAATTGCCCGTAGCTGTTCCTCCTGCGTCAATAATGTCGTATTGTTCGCGCAACTCAAGTACGGTTTTATGATTATCGATGATGAAATATCCCAAAGTTCCCAGTCCTGCATAGATTAACGGAACCTTCCAGAAGGCTTTCTTCTTGCCCTTGGGCATAGCCGTATGGTTATAAATCTGACCAGCACCCGGAATAACAGCTGATAAAATGGTCGCTTTTCTTACGGAATGTGTAGTCGTGTCTTGTACGGCAGTCGTGTCAGTCTGCCCAAAGCTGTGAAAACTGGTGATAAAAAGAAAAACAATAAGGAGTAGCCTCATTTTTTGTTCAAAAGTTCCATAATGCGGTTCAGGTCAGCGTCTGAACTAAAATTCAAAACGATTTTTCCTTTACCGTTTGGAGACTTGCGAATTTCCACTTTTGTAGAAAGACGATCTCCAAGATGCTCCTTGAACGTGTACTCGCTCTCGGATATTGCGATTTTTGAGTTTTTTGGCTTTTCTCCACTGGATTTTTCAGCGGGTTCGCGAATTTCTTCACCGCGAAGAATGGCTTCGATGTCACGAACACTCAGCTTTTCTTTCACTACGCGGTTGAACAATGCTACCTGTGTATCTTCGTCTCCGGCAGATACCAAAGCACGAGCGTGCCCCATCGTAATTTTACTTTCCTTAACTCCGGCTTGAATAGGAGCAGGAAGTTTCAACAATCGAAGGTGATTGGTAATGCTTGAACGACTTTTCGAGATCTTCTGACTCAATTGATCTTGTGTCAAATCACATTCTTCAATCAGGCGCTGGTAGGAGAGGGCAACTTCAATTGGATTCAGGTCCTCACGTTGAATGTTCTCAACGAGTGCCATTTCCAACATCGTCTGGTCGTTCGCAATACGAATGTATGCAGGAACTTCCGTCAAACGAGCTAGTTGTGCCGCACGGAATCTACGTTCCCCGGAAATTAGTTGGTATTTATCGCGACCAAGTTTACGTACGGTCAATGGTTGAATAATTCCATGCAATTTGATGGAGGTACTCAATTCCTGTAATGCTTCTTTCTCGAAATTCGTTCTTGGATTGAACGGATTCGCTTCAATGCTAGAGATAGGTATCATGGCAATGGAACCAACAATACCTGGCGTCCCGGTTGAGGACGTTGTGATATCCGTTTCGGAGTTTTCCAATAAGGCGCCAAGCCCCTTACCAAGAGCAGAACGTTTTTTTGTATTAGAGCTCATCGCCAATCTTTAATTTTTTGTCTTCGTTTGAAATTTTTGTCATGTCGTTGCGCTGTAAAATCTCACGCGCAAAATTTAAATAGTTGATAGCACCTTTGCTAGCAGCGTCATGCATCACAATAGTTTCACCATAACTAGGCGCTTCACCGAGTTTCGTATTTCTGTGAATCACTGTATCGAATACGATTTCCTGGAAGTGCATTTTAACTTCTTCTACCACCTGATTCGCCAAACGCAAACGCGTATCGTACATCGTCAAAAGAATTCCTTCAATTTCCAATTCCGTATTCAATCGACCCTGAACAATTTTGATGGTGTTCAATAATTTACCTAATCCTTCCAGAGCGAAATATTCACATTGTACCGGAACAATTACAGAATCTGCGGCAGTCAATGCGTTTACAGTAATCAATCCAAGAGAAGGGGAGCAGTCGATAATGATGAAATCGTACTTATCACGGATTTTATCCAAAGCAAACTTCAACTTATGCTCACGATTGGGCATGTTGATCATTTCCAATTCGGCACCAACCAAATCGATGTGAGAAGGAAGAATGTCCAGGTTCGGATTTTCCGTTTCATAGATCAAATTTGAAGGATCTGCTTCGTTGATCAGACATTCGTAGATGTTACGAGAATTCTTTGGATCGAGTCCAACACCAGAAGTTGCATTTGCCTGTGGATCAGCATCTACAATCAGTGTTTTGTACTCCAATACTCCCAGGCATCCGCCCAGATTGATTGCAGAGGTTGTTTTTCCAACACCTCCCTTTTGGTTTGCAATTGCTATTATTTTGGCCATTCTTGTAACGAAAAATTGAACCCTAAAGATAGCGCAAATAGACTGAATACGCGCTTATCGTTTAAAGTAGTTATCAACGAAAAAACTGTTGATACGTTGTTAATAAATACCTATGAAATTAAAGGTCGTCAAATGAGACTTCTGAATAGTTCTCTGAAGACGAGGAAGCATCCTGATACTGATCTGTTTGTTGCAATTCAGCAATTTTATTCAGTACATCCTTCAATCCATCCTCAAACTTCTCAAAATCTTCCTTGTATAAGAAAATCTTGTGTTTTTGGTAGGATTCACGACCGTCCACAAATGTCTTCTTGCTTTCCGTAAGTGTTACGTAAAGATCATTGCCTTTTGTCGCTTTGACATCAAAAAAATAGGTTCTCTTTCCTGCTCTGACTACTTTCGAATAGATTTCATCATTCTTATCATACCCCATAACCCGAGTTTAATAGCTTGTAGCGTTTAAACAAATATGCTCTTTTTTTTTGATTGATGCAATACTAACCATGGTACATAAATCCTAAGCGGGAGTTATGTTTCGGGGAGATTTACTCTTGATTTTCTTCCTCCAGCAATTGCTTTTCGTACAGGTCTTTATATGTGCCGTTAAGTGCGATGAGCTCTTCGTGCGTACCCTCTTCTGCAATGCTTCCTTCCGAAAGATTTAATATTCTTTGGGCATTTCGGATGGATGAAACCCTGTGACTCACTATTAAAGTGGTGACATTATCCATGTTATTCAAATTGCGCAAGATTGTTTCTTCCGTCTCAGTATCCACTGCTGATAAGCAATCGTCCAGGATAAGTAGTTGCGGTTTACGGATCAAAGCTCTGGAGATACTGACACGCTGTTTTTGTCCGCCGGATAAGTTTACACCACGTTCTCCCAGAAGTGTATCAAATCCATCTTTTAAGTCAGTGATGTTGTGATAAACATGAGATGCCTTGGTTACATCTTCGAGTTCTTCGTCGGTGATTGTGTCTGCGCGACTTCCGAAAGCAATATTGTTACGGATGGTATCTGAGAACAGGAATACGTCTTGCGGTACTACACCAGTGGCATCCAGCAATGCACTTAGGTTGACTTCATTGAGAGGAATATCATCAATAAGTATGACTCCGGCGTCTGGCTCAATTTGACGCGTAATTAATTGGAGTACCGTTGATTTTCCGCTTCCTGTTCTACCTATAATTCCAAGTGTTTCTCCTTTTTTCAGCGTAAAAGAAATATTCTTAATTGCCTGTATTCCTGAGTTTGGATAGGTGTACGAAACGTTTTTAAATTCAATTTTGTGGTTGAAAGCCAGTGGTTTGTCCGATCTGTTTTTGATCTCTGGTTCTTCTTTCAGGAATTCATTGATTCGTTCTTGCGATGCTGCCGCACGTTGCGTTAGTGAAATTACCCATCCTACCGATGCAAACGGCCAGGTTAGCTGGTTCACGAAGATGATAAAGGCAATTATTTCCTTGGTGCCCATGTCTCCAGTTCCTTCAATTGCCATGGTACCGCCAATATAAATACACAAAATGGTACTCAGCCCAACGAGGATAAAGATGGTCGGCATGAACAAAGCATTGATCAATACCAGTTTCATGTTCTTTCTCTTGTAGGCATCGGCGCTGGAGTTGAACTTATCTACCACCTCGTCCTGACGATCGTATGCTTTAACCACTCTGATTCCCGAGAAGGTTTCCTGCACCAAAGTAGACATGAAAGATTGTTCCTTTTGAACCACGCCACTTGCTTTGTTAATTCGGGAGGCTACTAAATAGATAACCAGCGTCATGATTGGAAGCGGAATCAGAACAAGCAAGGTCACGTAGCCGTTAATGCTCACCATGTTCCAAATAACAAAAAACGAGAGAATCACGAGGTTGATCGTATACATTACGCCAGGTCCCAGGTACATTCTAACTTTTGTTACATCCTCAGAAATTCGGTTCAGTAAATCCCCGGTGCTGTTCTTCCTATAAAAGGTGTAGCTGAGTTTCTGGTATTGTGCGTAGATTTCATTTTTCAGGTCGAATTCAATCCTGCGGGACATCATAATGATAGCCTGACGCGTGAGGAATAACAAAAAAGCAGCTCCCAGAGCGATGCCCATATATTTAAGAAAGACTATTGTTGTATAGGCTAGCACATCAGTTTTGGCAGGATCCATTACTTCGAATTCGCCAATTGTTTGTCTCAGTAAAAGCGGTAAGTAGGCTTTTAAGTAATTGGTTCCCATAATAAAGAGGATCCCAAAGATGAGATGCCACTTGTATTTCAAGAAATATTTATTGAGATAGCTGAGTGCCTTCATTGGATTAATTTCCTATTTTTGCCCCACTTTGTAAGGCGTTACAAAGTTACATAATTGACAAAGACATTTTATCGCTTTGATATGTTTGAAGTAAAAAATATAGAGGATACAAACCTCGCCGAAAACCCGGTTATCGCTCAAATGAGCAAGTACAACCACGAACAATTGCTATTCTGCAATGACAACGCTACCGGGCTCAAAGCAATTATCGCCGTTCATAACACAGTATTGGGACCTGCTTTAGGAGGAACTCGTATGTGGGCTTACAACAACGAAATGGAGGCTTTGAATGACGTATTGCGTTTATCTCGTGGAATGACCTATAAAAACTCGATCTCAGGATTGAATCTTGGAGGAGGTAAAGCTGTAATCATTGGAGATGCACGATCCATGAAGTCGGAAGCGCTATTCCGTCGCTTTGGAAAATTCGTGAACAGTCTTGGTGGAAAATACATTACCGCTGAGGATGTAGGAATTTCTCCTGTAGACATGACATGGGTGAGTATGGAAACGGATCACGTTGTTGGACTTCCGGGTAAAAGTGGAGATCCATCGCCTGTAACTGCTCATGGAACCTACGTTGGAATGAAAGCGTGTGCGAAAGAGCAATTCGGAACTGATTCATTGAATGGTAAGAAAGTAGCGGTTCAGGGAGTTGGTCACGTGGGAGAATACCTTGTTGAGTCGTTGGCAAAAGAAGGTGCAGAGATTTACATCACAGATATTCACGAACCAACTTTGAAGCGTGTTGCGGAAACGTACGGGGCTAAAGTGGTTGGATTGGAAGAAATCTACGACATCGACATGGATATCTATGCTCCGTGTGCATTGGGTGCTACAGTAAACGATGAAACGTTGAGCAGATTGAAATGTTCAATTATCGCTGGTGCTGCTAACAACCAGTTGAAGAATGAAACAGTTCACGGTAAAGCAGTTATGGAGCGTGGAATTATTTACGCACCAGATTTTGCTTTGAATGCAGGTGGAGTAGTTAACTGTTATTCAGAAGTAAAAGGATTGTCTTCTTCGTGGGCAATGGGTAAAGCAGAGGATATCTACGGAACCATTGCTGATATTGTGAAGCGATCGAAAGCCGAAAACGTACCAACTTACCAGATTGCCAATAGAATGGCAGAGGAGCGCATCGAATCCATCGGGAAAGTAAAATTACCGTTGTAAGATCTTTTCATGTTAAACAGACGACACCTTCGGGTAAAGGTATTACAAGCTTTGTATGCCTATTATCAATCAACAGATGCTGATGCAACGGCTTCCGAAAGGGAATTGTTCAAAGCGGTAGATCGAATTTACGAGTTGTACATCTACTTGTTGTTGACTTTTGAAGAGTTGCAACGACAAGGGGAGCGACGTATCGAGGATGGCAGAAATAAAATGCGTCCCACGGAAGATGATTTGAATCCGAACAGAAAATTTGTCGACAATAAAGTCATTCAGTTATTATCGGAACACGAAGATTTGCGCCGATATTCGGAAGAATTGAAAGTGAACTGGGTTGGAGACGAAAAGCAGGAATTGTTCCGTAAAATGTATCTCGAAATTCGTGAAGGCGAAACGTACTTTGAGTACATGAACAACGAACAGCATGGTTTTGAGGAAGATAAGGCCTTCATGGTAGCTTTGTTCAAAACGGATATTGCGAATTTCCAGCACTTATACAATTACTTCGAAGAATTAAGCATTCATTGGTTGGACGATATTGATCTCGCGTGTAGTATGGTGATCAAAACGATCAAATCTTTTGAAGAAGGAGCTTCTAATCCAATTCTTCCGCTTTACAAGGATGAAGAGGACGAAAAAGCCTTCATTCGTGAGTTGTTGCGAAAAACCATCGTGATGGATTCGGAGAATGAAGTGCTTATTGATGAGTTAACCAGCAACTGGGAATTGGATCGAATTGCACGTATGGACATCATCCTTATGAAGATGGCTATCACGGAATTACAGATTTTTAACAATATTCCAACCAAGGTAACACTCAACGAATACATTGAAATTTCTAAATTTTACAGTACGCCGAAAAGTAACGGTTTCATCAATGGAGTTCTGGACAAAGCAATTAGCCGTTTGGAAAGTCAGGGGATGATTCAAAAAGCCGGACGCGGATTAAAAAATTAAGCATATGAAATATTTATTGATATCACTAGTGGCATTGTTAGTAGCTTCTTGCGGAGATGAATCTACAGAAGTTGAAGTAGGGGATCGCACAACAATGGAAGTGAAAAAGGTATACAACGCAGGAGAAGTTGTTAAGGGTGAGATGATTCGAGCGGAATTCATCGTAACAAACACAGGAAAGAAACCATTGGTAATTGCTAAGGTAACTCCAAGCTGTTCTTGTACTGTGGGAGATTTCACCAAAGATCCTATCCTTCCTGGAAAAACAGGAAAAATTATCGCAAACGTGGATACGGACAAGGTTCATGGATCACGCATCGATAAAAAAGTGACGGTACTGGCAAATACGACGCCTCGAACGTACGAGTTAAAAATCAAAGGAACTATTGTAAGTAAGTAAATAGGTAGAACAACAAATCAAACTAGAAAAGAATGAACAACATAATTTTATTAGTCGGGATGATCGTCGTGATGTATTTCTTCATGATTCGTCCACAGATGAAAAAACAGAAAGAACTGAAGAAATTCCGTGAGAATCTCTCAGTAGGAGATAAAGTCGTTACAATCGGCGGAATCCACGGAAAAATCTTAGCTATTGATGAATCTACAATCTTGATTTCTGCTGAAAGTGGAAAACTACGATTGGATAAAAGTGCTATCTCAAATTCTCCTGAAAACATGCTTCAGAAGTAAACGAGAGAACGTAAAGAATTGAAAGGCTTCCCATTGTGGAAGCCTTTTTTGTTAATAAACAAACGGAATAATTTGATTTTCACAATAAGATTGTTGTAATTTTAGGCAAGTATTTATGATGACAAGGTATCTGATTTCCGGACTTCTTCTATTTGCTGTGACCTTCTTTCTTGGGATGTCTATGAGACATTGCGGAGAAAATAAGGGTGAACATCACGCTGGAAATTATCACAATCTTTCTAATCCAACGGCTGCTGATACCTTAAACGCTCAGATTGATTCTTTGCATATTGAATCGGAATATGATTTGGAAACGGTAGATCCAAAGCACCGTAAGGAGTTTCTGGAAAACATGGCGAAGATCGAAAAGGAATATGGTCAGCAGTGGGATTTTTGTACGTGTATCATCAAGAACGACTCGGTTCAAAAAGCCATCATGAATGAATCTTTGAGTGATGCCCAATTTGATGTATTGGTAGCACGTTCGGAAGAAATCGACAATAAATGCAAAGCGTTTCTAGTGCAGAGTTTAAATCAAACTCCGGAAGAACGATATGAGCATAAGAAGAAAGTCGATGATTGTCTCAAAGACGCAGGTCTAAAATAATTCATATGAACTTACAGGAAGTAATGGATTACCTTGAAAGCAAGGGTAGTGAACAAACGCGCAAAACATATTCCAGACATGGTGCTCCAGAAGAGTTTTTTGGGGTGAAGGTGGGGGACTTGAAACCCATTGAAAAAAAGGAACGAAACAATCATGCCTTGGCTCAAGAGCTTTACGCTACGGGGAATGGAGATGCTCAATACCTGGCAGGTTTAATTGCCAATCCAGCTGAATTTTCGAAAGAAGAATTGGTGCAATGGGCGAAGGATGCTACATGGTATATGATCTCGGAGTATGCCGTAGCATGGAATTTAGCTGAGCATCCCGATTGCGTTGAAATTGCTACGGAGTGGATTTTGTCGGATGATCCGCAACTACAAGTCGTTGGTTGGGCAGGATACGCAGCATTTCTAGGAACGAAGAAGAGCGATGGACATGATGTGGAAGCAGTGAAAACCTTGTTAACGAAAGCCGAAAAGGAAATTCACGAAGCCGAAAATCGCGTGAGATATACCATGAATGGTTTCATTATTGCTGCTGCCGGAGCTTATCCTGAATTGACAGAACTCTGCAAGGAAATTGGAGATCGAATAGGGAAGGTGAAGGTGGATTTAGGAGAAACATCTTGTAAAGTTCCATCCATTCGTCCATATATCGAAAACATGGAGAATCGCAACCGTATTGGTAAGAAGAAAGCGAAGGCGAAGTGTTGAAGAAGACAAAAGACTGAAAGACAAAAGACCGCCGTGCCTGCAGCAGGCAGGCTTCGCTCAAAGATGAAAGAATAAAGTCTTTTCATCTTTTCTCTTTAAGTCTTTCATCTAAAAAAAGAGACGCCCCAAACCAAAGGACGCCTCAACTACACTGTACTTAAACTATAAACTCTCGCTAGAGTCTATTTCTTCTCGATTACGATTACAACTGACTGTCCAGGGTATCCTGTAGCAGCGGTTGTCGTAAATCTCATTTTCGTTTTACTTGATTCTTCAACGGTGTACGTTCCACTGAAAGCGTAAGCTTGTGCTGCCGCTTCTTCCGTTGCATGATCGTGCTCGTGTTCGTGCTCATGATCGTGATCTTCTGCTTGATGAGAAATAGTGAATTGCCCACCATTATTGTTAAATTGCCATGCGAAATCTGCGTGACCACCCTCATCGTTTTCCCACTTTCCGATACAAACTTCTGAGTAAGGATCACAGTTCGAGATGTCCCACTTTGGAAGTTCTGCTTCGTTTGTTCCGTCTACAGAAAGCTCTGTTACGGTCCATTCACCAGCTTTGATTAATCGCTTCGTTGCTTTGTTTGTCTTACTACATGCTGCAACTACAAGAATTGCTACAGCAACCATAGACAAGAATAGTATTGACTTTTTCATCTTGTTAAGTTTTACGTTTTAGTTTATTGAATTTCAGTCACGAAGTCTACCTCGATGTCTGTTTCTCCTGGAGCACATGTTCCATCTTTCACTCCTGGCTGGTGCTTCATGGTAACCACTGTATTACCATTGCTGGCTGTTCCAGTAGTCCACTGGCTTTGAAGACCAACTTCGTACGTTCCGTCGGTATCTGTTCGAACAATAGTTACATTTGCTCCTACAGGCGAGAAACAGAATAAGTGCTCAGTGGCTTCAGCCAAAACTTCAGCAGTTACATCTTCAGCTGGAGAAACTGTTTCGTTCAAAAGTGTAATGGAGCAGTTGTATGTTGTATTGTTCTGCAAACGGATGGTATCGAAGATATCAGCTCCAAGTCCACCATCTCCGTCAGGATCACGGAATGTAGCAGTAACTGTTGGTTGTACACCAGCATCATCAACAAATGTCAAAGTCATTGTTGTAATCACTTCAGGTTCATTGAACGTTGGTTGTGGTGTTGGAACCAAATCCTCATCTTTTTTACAGCTGCTTAATCCTGCAACTAATGCGAGCCCGAGTACGGCGGCAATTTTTACTTGTGTTTTCATATTCATTAATTGTTTGATTTTCGGGTATAATAAATTCTTATTCATGAATTGATTTAGCTTGTATTAAAGTGAACGGGACCTTTACTCTAAGTGAGATGTTCGTTCCCATTTCGTCTGCGAAATAGCGGAATCGGTTCATATAGTCACGATATCGCACATTCAAAATATTGTTGGCACTCACGCCTACGGTAATGAACTGGTTTTTTACCGGGAAATCCATGCTTGCACTTGCGTTCAGTAATGTGTAACCGTTTGGAGGTGGTGCGAAATCGCTATTTGCCGGAACTCTGGTTTGTTTCAAAACTGAAATCACAGAAACGGAAATAAATGCATTCGTTAGTTTGTTGCTGTCATTGAATCGGTATTCCAAACTATTTTCAAATCGATCCGCAGGCATTAAAATCAAATGGTCGTTTTGAGAAAAATTCCATGCACGAAGAATGGATGCTCTCGATGTAATATTCCAATTCTTACTCAAATCGTACCCAATTGTAATATCGGTTCCTCTTAAGTGTGCATCAGCTTGTGTGTATTGGAAAAGAGGGTAGGCGCCTTTAATCGTAAGGATATTTTCCAATGTTGGTCTCAAGTAAATGAAGTCTTCTACGATATTGTAGTAACCATCAACGAGGAAGTTCAGTTTTTCCGATTTGTATTCAAAAGAAACGGTGAAGTTGAGTGCTTTTTCCGTTACCATGGTGGAATCACCTCTTTCTATTCCTGCTGCACCGTGGTGCAAACCATCACTGTATAACTCAGCAACATTCGGTGGTCTCCATGCCGAACCAATGTTCGCACGAGCAACGAATTTCTTGTTGAATTTGTATGAAGCTCCCAACGATCCACTTCCATTCATGAAATTATGAGCGGGGGAAATAATTTCGTCATTTACCCACATATAAATGCGTTGATAGATGTAATCAAATCGAGCACCAGCCTCAATTGCCAATTTTGAATCTTTTGGTTTCCATTGCTCTATCCAGAATGCTCCTCCGCCAATTTTACGGAAGTTTGGAATAAAGAATCGACCTCGATATGTGTTCCCCTGATGAATTCCACTGACTCCAAGACTACCTTTGAAGTTTTTCACTCTGTTGTGATTCCAGGCAATTTCTCCTGTGTGGGTAGTAAGATTAAATCGAAGCGCTGGCAGGTTTAAACCCGCTAGCGAGTCGTTAAGCGACAAATGTTTGTCGTATTCCTGTCGACGATTGAATTGTCGCGCATAGGTAAAGGTTAGCTTGCCTTTTTCTCCTGTGAGCAAATATCCCTTTGCTTTGAACAATTCGTGTTCAATTTCTTGTCTGGGGCGTGCAATCTCATAGGTAAAGTCATCCAATTCCAAAGGGCGATCGGATTCGTAAGCATTTTGGAGATCTGTCAGGTTGCCAATGTGAGAGGCAGAGAATATGGCAATTTTTGTATTGAATTGGCTGTAGAATACATCGATTCCATATTTCGGTTTGAACCATCCAATGGCTCCGGAGAAGTTGTATTCGAATACTCCGGTATTCTTTAATATATAATCAGGCGTACGTACGTTTCCGCCGCGTTTCAAGGTTCCCTGAGCACGCCATCGCAATGCAGGTAGTTTGCTTAAGTTTCCATCTATGGTTGCAGATGCATTCCCTTGTCGACCATTAGAGAATCCAACCAAATTCAACTCTCCGGAAACACCGGGTGTTTTCTTCAATGCTTTCGGGTTTACCAAGATTACACCGGCAATTGCATCCGGACCGTAACGTACACTATTTGCTCCTTTCACAACTGCCAAATCTCCGGCAATAAATGGATCAATTTCTGGAGCATGTTCATTTCCCCATTGTTGTCCTTCCTGACGAACTCCGTTGTTCAAAATCAAAATTCTGTTGCTGTGCATTCCGTGAATGACTGGCTTGGAAATGTTGTTCCCTGTCGTAAACTGACTAACACCATTCATTTTGGCAAGTCCTTCTCCAAGAGTCAATCCGCGCGATTCGTTCAGCTCACGCTCCGTCATGTGTTCATGTTTCTGCGTGAAGTTTTCTTCTTTTTCAGCTTCAATTTTTACTTCTTCGAATTCAAGATGATGCTCAGGGTAAAAGTTATGTGTAAGATTCTGATCAATTAAAATCGTATCCTTGATTGCATCGCAACCGATGTGTTTGCAGAATACAAGGTACTCTCCTTTACACAATCCTGAGATAGCGTAGTATCCATCTGAATCTGCTGAAACGGTAATGTCTAATTCCCGAATGTGTACTTTGGAGGAAGGTAATGGCTTTTGGTTGTGGGCATCCATAACGTACCCAGACAACGTAAAGTCACAATCTTCCTGAGCGATCGCTGGAACGCTGAAAAGAACAATAAGGAATGAACCTAGTATGTTTGTTAAATGTTGCATTAATAATGCGGACTCGATAATTGTTAAATGAAGTTTTCGAGATGTCTCATTGCGATTAGAGACGTGCGATGTATTCTATACTTTCAAATCTAAGAGCGAACCAGCAACCTAAGGTGTTACAAGTCAAGGTAGATTCAATTTGTAAGGTACAAACGCGACTATCCACGAGGTGGTGCACGTCCTTGAACGTGAAGAAGACTGTTGCCTTCGTATTGAGATTGAAGAGTTTTCTCAATGTATAAGTTCTCCGTTAACAGGGCGTAATCTGCAGAACTGTTCGAAACAAGACTTTGTTTGTCAAGAGCAATAAGAAGATCACATCCGGCGCAATCGTCTGCATCTAAAAAGTCAGCGTCATGGTCATGTGAATCACCTTGGTGATCGTGCCCATCAACATACTCGCTATGCACATCTGCATGATGGTCATGATGAGAATCAATATGGAGGAATCCATAAAGCCCCGATTGAGCAACCAGACTAAGGAGTAATACTAACGAGAGATATGTGCGTGTTTTGCGCTTCACGAAACAAAAGTACAACATTTAGAAGGTATAATGCAAATCTGTTGCAATAATCAATTTTGCACAGTTGGTTGTTACTTTTCTGATCTACCTGCATTCTCTTGGTACAGGAGGTCAATTCTGTGAAAGCAGAGTTCAGGTACAAAGGAGCTTTCGAATATTTGGAGGCTCCTTTTTGAACGCAAAAGATATTGGTTTGTACCATAGGTTGATTCAAACCAAAATTGTTATGAAAAAGATATTGATCCCGATAGTCTGCATAGGTTTGACGATTTCAGCTCGTGCAGAAAATTTGTTCGACCAACTTGTGGCATTTAACCCCAATTGGCAATCGTATGAAGCTCGATTGGATTTTGGAAATTCCATTGACTTTCCTTCTGATAAGGAGTACATCCAAACGCATCTCACTAATGTTCTACAAATTCTAAGAAGCAACAACACTGATCATTTAACTTGTGGTCAACTGGAGATGCGAGAGGATTTGATTGATGTTCTTGAATCTTACAAAGATCGAGGATTGTTCCCTATGAACTATTACCGCCAGGAGCGCATCCCTGTATTTATTGATGAGCATAATACGCATTGCGCCGTTGGATACCTTCTTATGGAAACTGGATTTGATCACGTAGCGCACCGCATTGCCGCAAAGAACAATTATGCCTGGGTGAAAGAGATTGATGATCCGGCATTACCCGTTTGGCAGCAGTTTTCAGGATTTACAGTAGCTGAATTGAAACTCATTCAGGGAGCGTACGATTTTTATGATCCGTTAGCCCGAACAAGACCAAACAGAACAGAGATTCCGCAAGCTCCCGCTGTTGTCTCCTTGAATTTCAATGGAGAGGAAGTAGAAGCCCCATCGAAGGAGGATTTGTTAAAAGTTTGGTGTTACGGAGAAGGAAAGGATGGCGTACTTCATGGGAAATGGGTGCAAAACTACAGAGACGGGATTCCATGGATTGAAGGATATTTTGAAAATGGAAACCGTACCGGAAGCTGGAAAGAGTATTATCAGGGTACAAATATTTTATGTCGAACAGAGCATTGGCGAAACGACAAATTGAATGGTGTGCGCACGCGTTACGACCGATCAGGAAATGTGATTGAGAGAATTACGTTCAAGGATGGAGAGGCTGTTCAAAAGGTCAATTATGATTTACAGGGAGACATCGAATGGGTACGCAAGCCTATCGACTCAATCACGTTGGAGACGGAAGCCTATTCATTGTCCGGATATCTTCTCGCGAAAGGAAAAGAACAAATTTCGAATCCTTCAGGGCGTTTGCAATGGTTCCAGGATATTGAGCTAACTGCCTTGAACACGTTTGCAATTACAGCACGCGATGGAGCACCGGAATATACTGAGAGCGGTATACCTGTGTATTCGAATCAACTTTACAGCTCACCATCGTATCTATTGCGACCGCAATCTTCACGTTTTGGAGGTTTCCAACAAAGTCCTGCGTTGGTGAATTATGTAAAAATAGGAGAGTGGAAGTATTTTAATGAATATGCTGCTCATTCATACTTTACCGAAGCGAACACCTCAGTGGACTACATGAACAAAGATTTTCCTCATTTCGGAAGTCAAATTGCGCAACAGCTTCAGAATTCTGATATCGAATGCCTTCAGCAATCTTTTGATTCGTTACAGGTTCAATATGCCTCAGGTCGCATTAAGGACCTGAAAGGTTTTGCTCCGGATGCTTCAACACGATTTGGAGTAATCCTGAGTGAGAGTCCAATTTTGAACCAGCTTTATGCGGATTTCGGCCATCATGGAACTCCAAGCTATCCTATGATTCAGGAAATGGGAGAATTGAATGATAGCGGGTATCGGATCGGTCAATGGATCGTCTTTGACAAAAAAGGACAGCCCTCTCGCTACATCAGATATATCCAGCCTTTCAAAGAGGAAGAACCGCTGACGGGAAGCATGTAAATGGAAGTTAATTGGTAAAAAAGACAACCACTCAATCTATTTTGCGTCTTTGAGTTGTAAGCACTTGCTTACCTTTTACAACCAGTTTTAAAACAGATCCTTTCGGGGGTCTGTTTTTTTTGTGCCCAGAACAAAATGCAAATCGCTTCGTTTCGTTTATTGAATTAACCGGGATTTTAATCGATTCGGGAAAAAGGTTAACTTCAACTCCAGCTGTGACTTTCAAATTCTCCAATATACGTCCATCCTTATTGATAGCTCTTTTTTGTGCTTGCTGTATGTTCTGTGCGTTTAGCAGTTTTGGACAATCTTCAAGAATGGAAAAAAACCGGATTGTGGATAGTTTGGAACAGGTGCATCAAAAAGAGATTTCTCAACTAAAAAAAGCCCAGAGAAATGCCAACGAAAAGGCAGAAATCTGGAGGATTGCAGAACTAAGTATTGGACTACTTTTGATAGGTGCCATGGGGTTCTTCGTGTATCGAAACTATCGTTTGAAACGCAAAGCATTAGAGATTAAGCAGAAAGATGTGGAGCGCTTGTCCTTAAAAATCAAGCGGGAAAGCGATTGGATTGATCATCTCATAGATCTAAATGACAAAGTCAAAAAGAACCAGGTTGCCAATGTATCGGAAGAGATTCAGGAACTGGTGAATTCCATGAGGGATAATCTAATAGTGGATAAGCACCGTCAGGTTCGCGCTAAGAACATAGAAATTGTAAACCATAAGTTTCGCGAAAAGTTAAATTCGCGCTACCCGAATCTTACAAAAACGGAGGTTGAAATGTGCGAGTTAATTCGATTGGAATTGTCCAATTCTGAAATATCCCGTGTTCGAAATATCTCCCAAAACTCCGCAAGAATGGCGCGGTATCGATTGAAGAAAAAACTCAATCTTCAGGAAAATCAAACCGTAGTTGATGCATTGAAAGACATCTGAAACAAAAGACAGATTCGAAAGGAACCCATCTTTCGTCTTTAGTCTTTAATCTTAGAACTATGTCTCTCCTGAAGAATACGCTCAATGTTCTCCAATCCTGAGTTTTTCGCACGAAGAAGGAGCAAGAGGTGGTAGAGTAGATCAGCGGCTTCATTTTCAAAGAGTTCCTGATTGTCATCTTTCGCCTCAATGACTACCTCTACAGCTTCCTCGCCAACTTTTTGAGCCATTTTGTTGATCCCTTTTCGAAACATTTTGTTCGTGTAGGATTCGTCGTTTTGTGAAGCAATTCGTTCTGAAATGGTCGATTCTAACTGATACAGAAATCCTTTGGGGCTGGTTTCAAAGAAGCATGTATTGGCTCCGGTGTGACATACAGGACCCGATGGATTCGCTTTGATCAGCAAGGTGTCGTTATCACAATCCACGCGAATTTCTTCAACGTACATGACATTTCCTGACGATTCTCCCTTCATCCACAAGCGTTCTTTCGAACGACTGTAAAATGTTACTTTTCCTGAATCCACTGTTGCGTTCAAGGCTTCTTCGTTCATATAGCCAAGCATCAAAACTTGCTGTGTGTTTGCGTTTTGCACAATGGCAGGAACCAATCCGTTTCCTTTATTAAAATCTACTTTCATCTTACGGGGATATTTTGAGTTCGTAAAAAATCTTTGAGTTCCGGAATAGCGATTTCACCGAAGTGGAAAACACTGGCGGCTAGTGCTCCGGTAGCTTTGGTCATATAAAATACATTGGTGAAATGAGCCTTGTTTCCAGCTCCTCCAGATGCAACTACAGGTACGTTGACCTTGCTACTGATTTTGTTTGTGATGCCAATGTCAAATCCATCTTTTGTGCCGTCACGATCCATTGAGGTCAATAGGATTTCTCCAACCCCAAGAGACACAGCTTCTTTAGCCCATTCCAATGTTTTCAAACTGGTGATCTTTCTACCGCCGTTTATCACAACAAGATCCTCTTGATTTACCAGTTTCGAATCAATAGCCAGCACTACACATTGACTACCAAGTTCACTAGCCAGTTCTTTGATCAATTCAGGGCGTTGTACTGCTGCAGAGTTCACGGTGATTTTATCTGCTCCTGCACGAATGAGCGCTACTGCATCCTCTACCGTTTTGATTCCGCCACCAACAGTGAAGGGAATTTGAATTTCTTCAGAAATGCGTTCCACTAAGTCAACCAGCGTTTTGCGGTTTTCTACGGTTGCTGTGATATCAAGGAATACCAACTCATCGGCACCAGTTTCGCTGTACTTTCTTGCTAACTCAACAGGGTCTCCAGCATCCCGGATTCCTTCGAAGTTGATCCCTTTCACTGTTCTTCCCTCCTTGATGTCCAGGCAGGGTATGATTCGATTCTTTAACATAACGTCTCAATTTGTTTCAATGTGATTTTATTCTCGTATAGGGCTTTCCCGATGATTGCTCCCGAGCATCCGATGGCTTCCAGTCGATTCAAATCTTTTAGTGTGGTAACTCCGCCGCTTGCAATCAATGACACCTCCGATGCTGATCGTATTTCACGATATAAGTCAATGGCAGGTCCAGCAAGCATTCCGTCTTTTGAAATGTCGGTACAAATAACCTGGGAGATGCCTTTCTTCTCATAATTTTGAATGAATTCGATCACGTCCATTTCAGAAGTGTTGAGCCAACCGTTTGTGGCAATTTTTCGGTTCTTGCAATCTGCCCCAAGGATGATTTTATCGGTTCCATAGCGATTCAACCAGTTTTCAAAAACTTCAGGGTTCTTTACAGCGATGCTTCCGCCAGTTACTTGAGATGCACCGGATTCAAAGGCAATTCGGAGATCTTCATCAGATCGTAATCCGCCACCAAAATCTACTGCAAGATTTGTATTGGTCGCAATAGATTCCAAAATTTCCACGTTGATGATTTTTCCTGCTTTGGCTCCGTCCAAATCCACAAGATGCAGGTGTTGGATACCGCTATTTTCGAATTGTTTGGCAACTTCCAAAGGATTTTCATTGTACACTTTCTTTGTCGCATAATCGCCTTCTGACAAGCGAACACACTTGCCGTCAATAATGTCTATGGCTGGAATGATTTTCATAATTCGATAAAATTTTGAAGGATTTTAGAACCTACATCGCCCGATTTCTCAGGGTGAAATTGTGTTGCATAAAAGTTGTCCTTTTGAAGCGCAGCACTAAATCTCACCATATACTGTGCAATTGCAATTGTTTCCTTTGAAAGGTCGGCGTAATAACTGTGGACGTAATAAACATCATCCGCCATTTCCACACCTTTGAAAAGGTCCCCTTCGAGATCGGAGAAATCGTTCCATCCCATATGAGGCACCGGTTGATCGGTAGGGAAGGAGGATACACGATTGGGAAAAATTCCAAGGCATTCTGTATCGTTTTCTTCGGTGTAAGAGCAGAGCAGTTGTAATCCCAGGCAAATGCCCAGAACGGGTTGTTTCAACCCAACAATGATTTGATCCAGACCCGTTTCACGAAGGAACTTCATGGCAGATTTCGCTTCCCCAACACCGGGGAAGATAACTTTGTCGGCAGATTGAATAACTTCCTTCTCACTAGTAATCGTTGCTTCACAATTCAGTCGTTTCAAAGTGTTGTACACCGATCGACTGTTCCCCGCGTTGTATTCAATTATTGCTATCATAATACTCCTTTTGTACTTGGTATATTGTTCGTATTTGTTTGTTTCACTGCCATCTTTAAGGATTTTGCAAACGCCTTGAAAATGCTCTCAATTTTGTGGTGTTCGTTAGCACCTTCAGCTTTAATATTCAAATTGCATTTAGCTGAATCGCTCAGAGATTTGAAGAAGTGCATGAACATTTCTGTAGGGACATCTCCAATTTTTTCTCGTTTGAAATCTGCCTCCCAAACCAACCACGGACGTCCTCCGAAGTCCAGCGCAACTTGTGCCAGGCAATCATCCATAGGAAGCAAGAAACCATATCGTTCGATCCCTTTTTTGCTCCCAAGTGCTTCCAGTAGCGTGCTCCCTAAAACAATTGCGACGTCCTCAATTGTGTGGTGTTCATCAATTTCCAGATCGCCATTCACCTGGATGTTTAAATCTATGTTTCCGTGACGCGCGATTTGTTCGAGCATGTGATCGAAGAATCCCAGCCCGGTATTGATTTCGTTTTGACCGTTCCCATCCAAATTGATTGAAACGGAGATTTGAGTTTCGTTGGTAATCCTTTCCTGACTTGCTTTTCGGGGTTGTTCCTTTAAGAATTGGTAGATTTCGTCCCAACGCGTCGTTTCCAAAGCTGTTTCCCGGGAGCAGTTAAAACCAATGAAAATTCCCTGGGCGCCCAGATTTTCGGCAAGCTCAATATCCGTTTCACGATCTCCGATGACATACGAATTTGCCAGATCGTAGTCGCCATAGATGTATGCGTTTAATAGTCCTGTGCGAGGTTTTCGAGTAGGAGCATTATCCTCTGGAAAGCTCTTGTCGATGAGGATTTCTGAGAATTGAATATTCTCATTTTCCAATGCCTGAACAATCTTATTTTGAGCTGGCCAAAACGTCTCCTCCGGGAAAGAGTCCGTTCCCAGACCATCTTGATTTGTAACCATAACCAACTCGAAATCTAATTCCTGCGCGATTTTGGATAACCACTGGAATACTCCCGGATAGAATTCCAACTTTTCAAGACTGTCCAGTTGGTAGTCGATTGGAGGTTCAATGACTAACGTGCCATCGCGATCAATAAATAGTACCTTTTTCATAATTTGATTTCTTTGATTGCTTTCAATAACTGTAGGTTTTCTTGAGGCGTTCCGACCGATATTCTGAGGGTATTTGGAACTTGTTTCGATCGATTTCGCACGATGATATTTCGGTCCAGTAAGGATTGATACAATTGATTGGCGTCTTTTACTTTGACCAAAACAAAATTGGCTGCGGTAGGATAAACCTTCTGAATGGAGGGCAAGGCATTTAATTGTTCAATGAGCCTTGTTCGTTCCTTCAGAATGGTATTTCGTTGGAGTTCAAAAACATCGGTGTTCTCCAGCATTCGAATTGCTTCCTTCTGATTGAGAGCGCTGATGTTGTAAGGAGGTTTCACCTTATTGAGTATTTCAATTATCCGCGCATTCGAAAATGCGTATCCAACACGTATGCCCGCTAAACCTCCGGCTTTACTCATAGTTCTGGTCACAATCAGGTTGTCATATTTGTTAATCCACTTTGCCATAGATTCCTGATCGCTGAATTCAATGTATGCTTCATCCACGCAGACAACCCCATTAAAAGACTCGATGAGTTCGATCATCTTTTCGGTATTGAGATTGTTTCCGGTAGGATTGTTTGGAGAGCACAGGAACAACACTTTGATATTTTCGTCGGAGAGTAATGGAGAAATGTCAGTATTGACGAGATCAAAGTTTTCATCCAATGGAACTTTTACAATACCTATGTTGTGAATACTCGCTGAAACATCATACATACCATAAGTAGGAGAGAAGGTGGCAATTTTATCTGTTCCCGGTTCACAAAAGATCCGCAGCAGCAGATCGATCACTTCATCACTTCCGTTTCCTATGAAAACCTGCTCGGATGAAATGTTCGATTGTTTTACAAGTACAGATTTGAGTTTTCGCTGCCGCGGATCGGGGTATCTATTGTAAGTTCCAAAAGGATTTTCGTTCGCGTCCAGAAACAATGCATCGGTTCCGGAGTACTCATCCTTCGCGCTGGAATAAGGTTCCAATGATCGTATGTTTGGACGCGTCCAGTTTTCTATTCTATTCATTTCTTAAGGCTTTAAGTCTGATTGAGACAGCATTTTTGTGTGCTTGTAACTCCTCGGCTTCTGCCATCAATTCTATTGCCGGACCCAGTGCTAACATTCCTTCGGTGGTAATTTCCTGATAGGTGATTTTTCGCACAAAGCTGTCTACTGAAACACCGCTGTAGTTTCTGGCGTAACCATTGGTAGGAAGCGTGTGATTGGTTCCACTGGCGTAATCTCCAGCACTTTCACAACTATAGTCTCCGAGGAATACAGATCCGGCATTGATAACTTTCGACGCCAAAACCTTGTTGTTCACCGTATTGATTATAAGGTGTTCTGGAGCGTATTCATTGCTGAATTCAAGGCAAGCAGAGAGATTTTCCAATTGTACACTGAGACTGTTGTCCAATGCTTTTTGTGCCATTTCTTTGCGCGGAAGTTTCTGCAATTGTTGTTGGATTGCTTCGGTTGTTTGTTCGATGAGTTCTTCGCTGTCCGAAACGAGGATTACCTGGCTATCTGCTCCATGTTCGGCTTGAGACAGTAGATCTGCCGCTATAAATGCAGGGTTCGCGGAACTGTCGGCAAGTACCAATAATTCACTTGGACCAGCAGGCATATCAATTCCAACGCCTTTTTTCATAGCCAGCTCTTTCGCTTTGGTGACGTATTGATTTCCAGGACCGAAAATTTTATAAACTCTTGGGATTGATTCCGTTCCAACTGCCATGGCAGCAATCGCTTGTGCTCCACCAACTTTAAAAACTTTGTCGATCCCAACGCGCTTTGCGGTGTATAGAATAGCCGGATTTACCTGACCATTGGCATCAGGTGGAGTACACAAAATGATTTCTCCACATCCTGCAATCCGTGCTGGAATTCCCAACATTAAAATGGTAGAGAAGAGGGGGGCAGAACCTCCGGGAATGTACAGTCCAACCTTCTCAATTGCGACAGATTTCCTCCAACATGTCACGCCGGGTGTTGTTTCAACTTTTGGTTCTTCCATCAGTTGAGATCGGTGAAACTTTTCAATGTTTGCATATGCCTGATCAATTGCGTTAGCAAGTTCATCCGATACTTTTGCATTATCGATTTCTGCCGTTGAAACTTGCAAAGTGTCCAATTCGCAGCCGTCTAATAGTTGAGTGTATCGATACAAGGCTTTGTCTCCATTGCGCTCCACATCTTCCATGATGGTTCGAACGCTATCTTCCAATATTGTTTGCTCGATTGACGGTCGTTTGGTTAGTTCCGACCAGGTATTTCTCTCTGGATTCTTGTAAAATTTCATATCAAAAGTTTTATGCTACCATTTTTTCGATGGGAATTATGAGGATGCCTTCTGCACCAGCTGCTTTCAGGGAATCGATGACTTCCCAGAATTGATCTTCATCGATAACTGAGTGCAATGAACTCCATCCTTCTTTAGCCAATGGCATTACCGTTGGAGATTTTAACACGGGGAGAATATTGCTGACTTCCTGAATCTTGTCATTCGGAACATTCATCAATACATACCGCGTATTCTTTGCTCTCAGCACCGCATTGATTCTAAAGATGAACTTGTCCAGTAGCGATTGTTTATCTTGAGGTAGGGAAGGGCTCGCCGCGAGAACCGCTTGTGAAGTAAACATCACTTCTATCTCCTTTAATCCGTTCTTGAATAGGGTGGAGCCTGTACTCACAATGTCACAGATGCCATCGGCCAGTCCGATATTGGGGGCAATTTCAACAGATCCCGAAATTTTGTGAATTTCAGCAGTTACATTATTCTTTGACAAATACCGCTTTACGGTGTTCGGGTAGGAAGTGGCTATTTTCTTCCCTTCAAAATAGGTTACTCCAGCTTCTTCAACTTCCTTTGGAACAGCCAATGAGACACGACATTTCGAGAACCCCAATTTCGCAACGATAGCAATATCTTTCTCTTCTTCAATCAGTAGGTTTTCGCCGACAATGGCAATATCGACAATTCCATCTTCCAGGTATTGAGGGATATCTGAGTTACGAAGGAAAAGTACCTCCATTGGAAAATTAGTCGCAGGAGCTTTTAGCTGGTCTCTACCGTTATCAACCTTTATTCCACACGATTTCAGGAGTTTGAGGGAGTCTTCATTAAGTCTTCCGCTCTTTTGAATGGCAATTTTTAGCTTACTCATTTTGTTTTAAAAATGCCTGAGTAAACCAATGAGCAACAAAAAACCCGTCTGATTTACTCAGACGGGTTGTATATTTTTTGTTCGGTTACATATATATCATTCCACGCTCGCCTGAGTGCAAGTATTAGAATGATGATGATGTAACTGTGTCGTTAACATTATTCGCGTTTTGTTGATTGCAAACATAGAAATAAAAATATCGGAACGTCAAGAAAAAATGTGAATATTATTTTATCAATCTATTAATAGCTTGTAATTCAGTGATTAGCGTAATCTCCTTTCGTTATATATCCATAGGAGTGGGAGGTTTTGCAAACGAAAGCTCCATTATTTCTGTCGTATTCTTGAAATTTTACAATCATTTCATTTGAAAAGATTGATATAATGCTTAGAAGATTCTATTTTAGGGCTGTATTATAATCAAAACACTATTTCACTATGGAAGACAAAGTTAACGAATCGTTTGAGCTTACTTTGAGTAAGCAGATAGCAGGAGAGCAAGTATTGGACAATCCTGTTTGTTTGTTTCACTACGAATGGGATGAATCAACAAATATGGGGATTGCAATGTTGCAATCAATCAATAGTACACCGGTAAACATCGTATTGCACCCACTTGGAATTGAGGGACAATTGGATTTTATGTCTGATATGGAGCCTACTACTTACTCAGTAAAAGCTGCAAATGATAACGGTACTGCTATGGTAAAGGTTGTGATCTACCGAGTAATTCTTGATATTACGAAGGAGGGGAAAGAAGCAGCTATTATGTTCAATGAAGATGGATCATCTATCGAAGGTACTGATGGAATTATGGATGAAAGTGCTGCAAGGAATTTGGAATTGCCGGCGGTTGAATTCGAGACTCCGGAAGCACCAGAAGGAGCAGTGCCACCAATTGCTGAGTCAGCAGAATAATAATTTGCAATAAATTGGAAAGCCCGCTCGAAAGAGTGGGCTTTTTTTATCTTGTATATTTAATGTGACTAATATCAAGGTCTCGCAATGAAACTATTACTCTTCTCAGGATTACTCATCTTACTGTCAGGCTGTTACACTTCCAGTATGATGCAAACTGCAAAGACGCTAGATAAAGGTGAGCGCGAGTTTACTGTAGGAGGAGGACCTTATTTCTCTTCATTTGACCTGTTGGGATGTCCTGATTTAATGTGGAGACGGGGGATTTCGGATAAATCAGATGTTGGATTCGGGTATTCGCCACAGCTAAATGGTCATTTCAGAGCTGATTGGAAACGCGAGTTATGGAACAGTCCAAATGAAAGACAGTTCCTAAGTTCCGGTGCAATGTTGGAGTTGTTTGTTCCGAATGATTTTGCTGGAGATCCATTTTATATGGGCGCGTGTCTTCCGGTTTATTATTCATTCAATCATCATAAGAAATGGGTGCCTTATTTCGGGCAACGATTCAGCGTTGGACTGGGAGGGCTGAGTATCATAAAATATGCTGGAGTTAACGAGCCTCTTCAGGAGAATGTTCGAGTTGAACACAGCATGTATTATTCCGGAGCGGCAGGAGTTCGATTTGGACAGAATCGATTTAAGTGGTTTTTAGAAGCTTCCTATAGTTTAAAGATGCAACATTCTTTCAGAAATTATCTCTATTCAGATGATATGATAGAGGAGTGGAGATTGAGACGCGGTTATGATGGAGACGGAAATTTTCAATTGACCCTGGGAATGACTATTGAAAGGAAACCAAAAAAGTAGAGATCAAAAAAAAAGCCCCGGTATCTCGATTTAACTCGATGACCAGGGCTTTGAATATCAGTTTATCTATCGATTAATAGTAAATCGCGCGACGTACTTTTGTAATGTACTTCGCCATTCGGATTACCTGTTTCGTATAACCGAATTCGTTATCATACCAGGCGTAGATAACTACATTTTTACCATCTTTTGATACAATCGTTGCGTTTGAATCAAATACAGAACAGCAAGTGTTACCGATGATATCATTCGACACCAATTCAGGATCAGTTGCATAGTAAATCTGGTTTACTAAGTTTCCGTTCAATGCAGCATCACGCATAACATTGTTCAAATCTTCAACGTCAGTTGTTTTATCCAATTCAAGGCTCATAATTGCCAAAGAACCGTTTGGAGTAGGTACACGAACTGCGTTCGCAGTCAACTTATTTTCCAATGCAGGAATTACTTTTGTTACTGCTTTACCCGCGCCAGTTGAAGTAATTACCATGTTGATTGCAGCTGAACGTCCACGACGTGGCTTCTTGTGCATATTATCCAATAAGTTCTGATCGTTGGTGTAAGCGTGAACCGTTTCGATGTGTCCTTTCGCAACTCCAAATTTGTCGTTTACCACTTTCAATACCGGTGAGATCGCATTCGTTGTACAAGAAGCAGCAGAGTAGATGCGCTCTTTTTCCAAATCCAATGTATCCTGGTTGATTCCATAAACGATGTTTGGAATTTCTTTACCAGGAGCAGTCAACAATACGCGAGAAGTTCCTTTGGCTTTCAAGTGACGTGACAAAGCTTCACGATCTGTGAATACTCCAGTGTTGTCAATAACAAGAGCGTTATCAATTCCGTACTGAGTATAATCGATATCTTCAGGATTGTTTGCTGCAATCATTTGAACAGCATGTCCGTTGATGATCAATACTTTCTTATCAGCATCTACAGCTACGGTTCCATCAAAAGCTCCGTGTACAGAGTCGTTTTTCAATAGAGCTGCTCTTTTTTCAAGCTGTGCGGCATCATTTCCACGTGTTACAATTGCACGAAGACGCAACTGCTGACCTTTACCAGCTTGTTTGATCAATTCGCGGGCAGCCAATCGACCAATACGACCAAATCCGTACAAGACTACGTCGCGAGGTTGGAATGGCTCGGCGTTAGAAGACTCAAATCCTTTCAATTTGTCTTGAAGGAATTCTTTTTTCGAAGCGTATCCTGATTGCTCGTTAAGCCACTCACTTGCCAATTTACCGATGTCCAATTTTGCCGGAGCAAGGTCCAATTGCAACAATTCTTCAGCAAGTTCAGCGCTTGTGAAAATATCTACAGGTTTGTTAACTACACGTTTAGAGTAAACATGCAATTTTAGCATTTGTGCTACTGTTACATCTGTTAGGTGATTTCTGAAAAACACCAATTCAATTCCTTTGTCGTAAAGTAATTCTCCAACAACACTGGAAAGTTTTACCGCTGCACGTTCTTGTTTAATGTGCGACTCTAGTTCCTGTTCGTAACCTAAAGCAGTTTCCATTTTTTTAATTATAGGGTTGAAAATAAAGGGGATATCATAAAAAAAAGCTGCCCAGAAGTCAGGGCAGCTTTATTGTTATCCTAAATAGGCTTTTAAAAGTTTGTTTCGCGACGTATGTCTGAGTCGGCGAATCGCCTTCTCTTTAATCTGACGGACGCGCTCACGTGTAAGATTGAATTTCGCTCCAATTTCTTCGAGCGTCAATCCGTGATTCATTCCAATTCCGAAGAACAAGCGAATGATTTCACGTTCCTTGTCAGTTAACGTGCTCAATGAACGCTCAATCTCTTTCTGCAAAGACTCAGTCATTAGTGAGTGATCTGCTTTTGGAGAATCCGTGTTTGCCATAACGTCCATCAATGTACCTCCATCCTCAGAAGTGGATAGGGGAGCATCCATAGAAACGTGACGTCCGGAAACGTTCAAACTTTCTTTGATTTTGTCTTCAGGAACTTCTAGTGCTTCTGCCAACTCTTCAGCTGACGGCGGGCGTTCGAATTCCTGCTCAAGACGAGAAAACGCCTTGTTGATTTTGTTTAAGGATCCTACCTGGTTCAAAGGAAGACGTACAATACGTGCTTGCTCAGCCAATGCTTGCAAGATTGATTGACGAATCCACCAAACCGCATACGAGATAAATTTGAATCCACGTGTTTCATCAAATTTCTGCGCTGCTTTGATAAGACCTAAATTTCCTTCGTTAATTAAATCGGGTAACGTTAACCCCTGGTTTTGGTACTGTTTTGCAACAGAAACAACGAATCGAAGGTTAGCTCTGGTGAGTTTTTCAAGGGCCTGCTGGTCTCCTTGCTTGATTTTACGAGCCAATTCTACTTCTTCTTCCGCCGTAATTAATTCTTCTTTACCGATGTCCTGTAGGTACTTGTCTAATGACTGACTTTCCCTGTTAGTAATCGATTTGGTAATTTTTAGTTGTCTCATACTAATTACGTGCTCTAACTTTTAAGACTTTAGCGTCCCTTGCTTAGCAGTAGCAATCATTTGCTTGTGCTTCGCGCAGGCGAAGTGCAAAGATACGACGATTCTACCTTGGTTTCCAAATAAATGGTCACATTTTGTTAACTTTCCCTTCACTCAAAAATCATGCCTGAATCCTGAAGTTTAGAGTCCGAATCCTACGTAGTCTTTTCTTCCGCTTTCTGTCATTACTTCCAACAGGACTCCTCCCGTGGAATTATTCAATTTGGATGTGAGTTGTTCGACTGTTGTAATAACCTCGTTGTTCATTTTCGTTACGATCATTCCTTCCTGGAGACCTACGGATTTAAGCTTCCCTGCATTCAACGCGGTAATTTTTACACCATTGGTAATGTTCAACTCCTTCTTTTCTTTACTCGATAATGCCTTAAATGTTGCACCAAGAGCCACATTTTTATCAACTTCTGCTTTAGAAACCAATTTTGTGTCTCCATCGGCATTGCGCAATACGATCTCTTTCACTTCTGTAGTTCCTTTTGAATTACGAATGGTTACAGAAACTTTATCTCCCGGACGACGACGTCCTACTTCTTCCTGCAATGCTGCAACGGAGTTCACTTCTTTCGCTCCAATTTTCAGGATGACATCGCCTTCTTTTAGTCCAGCTTTCTCTGCTCCACCGTTGGCATTCACGCCAGCAACATAAACTCCATTAAGATCTTTTAGTTTTTGCTCTTCCTTTAATTCCTGCGTAATGTCCGCGATTTGAACACCAAGGTATCCGCGCTGAACAATTCCGTAATCCATTAAGTCTGCCATTACTTTTTGAACCAGGTTCACAGGAACAGCAAATGAATATCCCGCATAACTTCCAGTTCTGGAAGCAATGGCTGTATTGATTCCCACCAATTCACCATTGACATTAACCAAAGCTCCTCCTGAGTTGCCCGGGTTTACGGCTGCATCGGTTTGAATAAACGATTCAATCGGTACGATATCCTGACGGTTTCGATCATTCAATAAGTTGATATTTCGCGCTTTTGCCGAAACAATTCCTGCCGTTACGGTGGATGTCAGGTTGAATGGGTTTCCAACAGCGAGCACCCATTCACCAATGCGAAGATCATCGCTATTTCCAAGAGGCAGAGCCTGCAATCCACTTTCCTTAATCTTCAATACTGCGATATCCGTGGATGGATCGGTACCAATTACCTTCGCTTCGTATTTGCGATTGTCGTTCAAAGTAACTTCTACTTCGCTGGCATCTTCAATTACGTGGTTGTTAGTAACGATGTATCCGTCAGCAGTAACGATGACACCGGAACCAGCGCCTTCTCCATATTGTTTAAATTCCTGACCACCAGCTCCTGGACCGTGGAAGAATTCAGAGAATATGTCCCGTTGGAAGGACGTCTTTACCACTTTCGTGGTGATGTGTACTACCGAGTTTACAGAACTTTCTGACGCGCCTACGAAATTTTCAGTTGGCATCAGGTTCGCTGCGTTAAATCCGGTTTTGTAGGCAAATCGAGAATCGCGCTGCCCAACTACTGTGTCTGTTTGAGGAGATGTAACTTCCTCTGGAGAAGAACTCATTGCAAAGAATAAAACCAAAGGCAACATTCCGCCCACAAGTCCCAATCCGAAGTGTTTCAAATTTTGATTCATAATCAAATTAATTTTCTGTTGATTCAAATTTCTAATGCAAATAGCGTTTTCGTACTGCTTTCAAGCAACAACAATAATAACGCCATTCCGCCTGATGTCATACGGTTCCCGCTGTTAAAGATTGTTAAGCATCCGTAGGTCGTTTTAACGATTAAAAGTACCTTTGTTTTCTCATGAAAATTTCATTCTCCAAATATCAGGGAACAGGCAACGATTTTGTCATGTTAGATAATTTGTCAGGCGAATCCGACAATTTAACCCTCGACCAGATTCGCTTTTTGTGCGATCGAAAATTGGGCGTTGGAGCAGATGGATTGATCAAGATTTCCCATGACGAGGTATTTGATTTCAATGTTGAATATTACAATTCGGACGGATCTCAAAGTTTCTGTGGAAACGGAGCAAGATGCAGTGTAGCCTTTGCTAAAGCAATTGGTCTGGAGGTTGAGTCTGCTAAATTTCGGGCAATTGATGGCATTCACGAAGCAAAGATGACTGTTGATGGGCGCGTACATTTGGAAATGCTACCGGTAAGCAGAATTGAGTCTGAGCGTGAGAGTGATGTCGAGCGTGGACTTCGAGCACCTCAGTCCACCGGTAATGTGTCAGGAGCCGAAGACGAAAGCGGGCTGAGGCTCTCGAAGCCCAGTCATTATATAATGAATACCGGATCGCCACACTATGTGAAGTTCGTGGCAGCTGAGAACGTTCCGGATATCGTTGAGTTTGGAAAGGAAATTCGCTATTCTGACAGATTCAAAGCAGAAGGAATTAACGTAAATACAGTTGTAGAACTCGGTCCGAAAACGATTCACGTTGCAACGTATGAGCGTGGCGTGGAAGACGAAACTTTGTCATGTGGAACGGGAGTAACTGCCTGCGCTTTGGCGTACATGCTTAAGCATAATCAGGAAGGAGAAGTAGGCGTTTCTACCAAAGGAGGGAAATTGGCTGTCAAAGCGAAAAGAACTGATGTTGGATTTGATCAAATTTGGTTGATTGGTCCCGCTAAAAAAGTGTTTGATGGAAGTATTGAAGTTTGAGCGAACACTTTTCCGAATTATTGATCCAGAAGCGTTGTCCTTTGAAGGAAGGAACGCGTATTTGTGGGTGATTCATGCGAACAAAATTCCACCGCATATTGGTATTTCTCAAGGGGATACCTTCTACAGTTTAAAAGCCAATGGAAAAGATGATGCTTTGCCTGTAGGTAAAATTCTTCGTGTGTTGCAGAAAAAGAACATTGCAACCGCTTTCTTCGAGATCGACCCAAATGCTGTAATCACCAGCCCGAAAGAAATTTTTGATCGTTTTGAATCAACTGTTCCGGGAGAAATAACGTGTTTGGAACCCATCAAACAAATTCTGGGAGAATCCGAGGCTACCTGGTTAAAAGAGTTGCTTGGCAGTTTGGAAGATAAAGGGGCAATTCGCCGAGCCTACGGATGGCAACTTCCTGCTGACTTTGAACAAATTCCGGATTACAATCCACAAGACATTCACCGACGATTGGAGCATTTGCAGCATGTACAGTCGTAATGATATAAAACTGCGCGGGTTGAATGGCTCCGATGCCACCATTCTATTGGAATGGGAGAATGACCCGGACAATTGGCGTGTGAGCAACAGGAATTCTCCTTTGTCCATGCTTGATATCGAATCGCTGATTGAAAACCAGAACGGTGCAGACACTATTTTTGATACAGATCAATTTCGTTGGATGATAGTTGAATCCATTTCAGGGAAGTTATTAGGGGCAATTGATATGTATGAAACCGATTGGGGAAACGACCATGCATATATCGGAGTTCTCGTAGCCAAAGTTGAAGACAGAGGAAATGGAATTGGATTCCATGCGCTGGAAATACTCTTGGAAATATTACATGGGGAATTGGACCTGAAATCAGTTACAGCAAGGATTCAGCCGGATAATATCGGAAGTCAACGACTATTTATAAAGTCCGGTTTTAAGAAAAAATTAGAAAAAAAACATTCTGACGTTCAAGATGCTGACTATATTGAGTTCGTTTGTGAATTGGAGAAGAAATGGTTAAAAAAATAGGAATAGTTGTTTTTATTGTTGCCCTGGTTCTGGCTGCATTAAATTACGATTTGATCACTGGTTGGATTTTTGGTGCAAAAACCATCAATAAAACGGAAGCGAAAGTATTGATCAAAGAAGATCCGACGGTAGATGAATTGGTGACTATTTTACACGAGAAGAAAGTTATTTCTGATAAGGAAAAGGCTAAGTCCATTGCTAAGGACCTCAACCTTAAAGATGACCAGCTGGAAGGAGGGAAGTATGTCATTGCTCCAAAAAGTAAGTTGAAAGATGTTTTACTCGGATTCAAACGTGGTGATAACGGAAAAGGAAGAGATGAAGTTTTGGTAAATGTCATCTTCAATACATGTCGTGACTTAAATGACGTTGCAAAATCCGTAAGTGTTTGTATCGCAGCTGATAGTGTCGAGTTATTTGATTACATGGTTGCACCGGAAACCTTGTCGAAATACGGTTTTACAAAAGAGCAAATGCCGGCACTTATTCTTCCCAAACAATACCAGATGGAATTCGATACCAATGCAGAAGATTTTGTTGCATTTATGGCAGGTAAATTCAAAGAATTCTGGAACGAGGAACGCATGCAAAAATTACGGGCAGTCGGACTTTCTTCTCAATCGCAGGCAGTAACCGTGGCAAGTATTGTGTATTCCGAACAAGGAAAGGTACAGGACGAATGGCCGATAATTGCAGGGTTGTACCTCAATCGTGTAAAAAAGGGAATGAAATTGCAATCCGATCCAACCTTTAAGTTTTGTTGGGGGCATGAATTGGACAATGTTCAGATTCTAACCTACAAACACCGGGATATCGATTGTCCATATAACACCTACAAAATCAAAGGATTACCTCCCGGGCCTATTTGCATTACTCCCGCTAAAGTCGTGGATGCCGTGCTGAATCGTGCAGATGTTGATTATATTTACATGTGTGCGAAACCGGATTATTCTGGTCGTCATAATTTCGCAGTAAGTGAGAGTGACCATTCAAAGAATGCGAAGGCATACCAAAAGTGGATTCGCACGCAGATCTAACGAACGAAAACATGTCAGAACTAAAACGAAGAACCTTTTTTAAATTAGGGTTAACGGGTGCATTGTTGACTGCATTCAAGCCATCCAAAGCTGCTGAAATTATTGAGGAAGGTGCAAACGCATCCAAATTAAGACGAGCAGCTGAACCTATGGTGGTTTCCACCTGGAATCACGGATTGGAAGCCAATGAAGCCGCTTGGGAAACAATCTCTTCTGGTGGAAATGCAATTACTGCCGTTGAGAACGGAGTGAAAGTTACTGAAGCCGATATTACCAACAGAAGCGTTGGAATCGGAGGTTTGCCGGACAGCAGTGGTCATGTGACGCTCGATGCGTGTATTATGGATCATCGGTCTAGATGTGGAGCAGTGGCTTGTTTGGAGGGAATAGATCACCCGATTTCTGTTGCACGAGCGGTAATGAATGAAACGCCTCATGTGATGTTGGTAGGAAAGGGAGCACGAGAGTTTGCGTTAGATCAAGGGTTTGGTAAAATCAAGACGCCGATCAAAGAAGCGAAGAAATCCTGGAAAGATTGGAAGAAAGAAGAGAAGCGTAAACGTCCTGAGATCAATCACGAAAATCATGATACTATTGGATTATTGGCTATCGACCAATACGGAAACTTAAGTGGAGCCTGTACTACAAGTGGTTGGGCGTATAAAATGCCAGGACGCGTTGGTGATTCTCCTATCATCGGTGCAGGATTGTTTGTAGATAATGAAATTGGTGCTGCATGTGCTACTGGAATGGGGGAAGCAGTCATTCGTATTGCTGGAAGTCACACAGTGGTTGAACTCATGCGCATGGGACATTCTCCTCAAAAGGCTTGTGAAATGGCCGTGGAAAGAATCATCAGCAAGCACGACAATCTTGAAAATCTTCAGGTTGGATTTATAGCTCTGAACAAATTCGGTGAATACGGAGCTTATTCTGTTTATGCTGGGTTCAACGTAGCCGTGAAAAACAAAAACAAATCCGAAATGGAAGATGCTCCATACAAAATGGAGTGGAAATAATGGAAGTACGGAAAGTACTTTTTCCTTTTATTGGCGGGGCTTATGCGATATTCTTTGCCATCGAATTGAATCCAACCTTCTTCGAGCTGGTTCACAATTTTATAGCTCCCACTGAAGAAACATTACTCATCAGAACTTTAATTGTATGGACGCTGGGAGCATTGTTTTTGTCATCTCTTTACGCAATATTTCGAGGCAATTGGAAACAACTGATTCTGGTTATTACAATTTATTTCCTGGCGTACTATATTGAAGGTGAAATCTGGTTTCAAGAACTAAAAACAAGGCACGAACTTGGTCAGGAAATGTATGAAGAAGAATTTTTTGAAGAATACGAAGTTGTTAATTTTTCCAATTTTCTGGAATACGACAGGAACCATGTAGGTGGTAGCCAGCTTCGATACCTGATCTTCAAGACCTTGTGCTTTGCCATTTTATTCATAATACCTTTTTGGACCAGTCGTTTGTTGCCTAAATTGTTTCGAAAGAATACCTCTGACGAAAGGGTAATCGACGATTAAAAGTTATTTTTAATTGTGTTTAACAGATGATACAAAATCGACGTATGATCAAATCAATATTAGTTGTGTGTGCAATGATGTCAGTTTTACAGGGAACAGCACAAGAATTCATTGAATTGAATTGGGATTTCTTTCACCCGGTTCGCAAAGAGTGGATGCCCTTGGGGACGAAAGGCTCCGTTCAGGAAGCGCTGATCGCGACTGGAGAAATGCCTGATCCATATTATGGCAAAAACGAAGAGAAGTTCGGTTGGTTTGAAGAACACACCTGGGAATTCAAGTCGATTATCGTTCTGGATTCAATGCACATGAGCAAGGAATATTTGGAGTTGGAATTCGGGAATATCGATACCTACGCAACGGTTTCCATTAATGGCGTTGAATTGATGAAGACTGCCAATGCTTTTATTCCACATCGAACGCAGGCGAAGGAATTATTGAAGACCGGAGTTAATGAAATCAATGTTGTGATAACTCCACCTGTAATGTATCATCAAAAAATGTGGGATGACGCTGACTATCATCTTCCTGCTCCAAATGATGTGCATTCGGTTGCTATTGCCCCGTATACCCGAAAACCGCAATATCAATTCGGTTGGGATTGGGCATTACGAATGAATACCATAGGATTTAACAAACCGGCAAAGCTCTTTATGTACGATCACAACCGTATCGTTAATAAAACGGCAAATGTTGTTGAAATTCATAAGGTTGGAGAGCACAGCGAAGAGGCGATAATAGATTTCACGGTCTTTCTTGCAGTCCCTACAAATGACTCATATGTCTGGGCTGGAGATCATTTGAAGGAAAAAGCAGTCGCTGATTCTGGCGTAGTTCGATTCAGAAAAACTATTGGGAACCCTCAGTATTGGTGGCCAAAAGGACAGGGGGAGCCATTTCTGTACAAGGATGAAATTGTGTTGTTTCATAGTTCTTCCGAATCGACATTGGATGTATCCTTTGAGTACGGGGTGAAAACTGTAGAGTTAGTTCAGGAGAAAGACGAGTGGGGAACCAGTTACTATTTCAAAATTAACGGGAGAAAGATGTTCGCGAAGGGAGGAGATTACATTCCTCAGGATATTTTTCCAGCACGTGTGAAGGATGAAGACATCGAAGCTATGGTCGAGACGATGGCTGCATCAAATTTCAACATGGTGCGTGTTTGGGGAGGAGGATATTACCCCGACGATATTTTCTTTGAAACCTGCGATCGATTAGGGATTATGGTATGGCAGGATTTAATGTTCGCCTGTGCCATGTATCCGGGTGATGATGCCTTTGTAAAGAACATTTCAGAGGAGTTCCGTTATCAGGTTCCAAGAATTGCCGGACACGCAAGTGTGGTTCAGTTCAATGGAAATAACGAAGTGGAAGTTGCCTGGGGGAACTGGGGCTTTCAAATCAAATATGGATTGTATGGCAAAAGCGCCAGAGAAATAGAGGATGCTTACGATCGCGTTTTCAAGGATGTAGCACCATCCATAATCAGTGAGTATTCAGGAATTCCGTACATCCACACCAGTCCGCTGAGTAATTGGGGGAAAATGGATTTGTACAATCATGGGTCACAACACTATTGGGGCGTATGGCACGGAAAAGATCCTATTCAGGATTTTGGAAAGAAAATCGGTCGGTTCAATGCTGAATACGGATTCCAGAGTTTTCCGGAGTACAGCACACTGTTGACTTTTTCAGATACATCTCAGTGGGAATTGAACTCAGATGTGATGAAGCATCATCAGAAGAGTTATGTGGGGAATGATATGATTGCCAAGCATGCGAAGAAGCTTTACGGAAACCCGGAGGATTTTGGAACGTTTGTGTATTACTCCCAGCTCACACAGGCTATGGCAGTGAGTATGGCTGTTGCTGGACATCGGGTAGACTTCCCAAGATGTGGAGGGACGCTTTATTGGCAAGTAAATGATTGCTGGCCGGCTCCAACCTGGTCTAGTTTGGATTATTACAATAACTGGAAAGCACTTCAGTACCGCATTCGTGACGATTATGAAGAAGTTGCTGTGGTGGAGAAGTACCAGAATTTGGATATCGTTGATTATTTCCTTGTTTCCGGGGTTGCGGATACGTTCGATTGCAAGATCAAATGTGATATAATTGGCGAAAAAGGGAAGTGGATCTCAACCATTGAACGAACTGTTGAGATAAAAGGGATGCAGCATGTAAATATTGTTGGAAATGAATACCTGAAAAAGTATTGGAACAAAAACATCCGTTTGGAATTCACCTGGAACGATGCAAGCGGTAAAACCTACAGTCGTAGTTTCGATCGTTTTGGTCGGGATCGTGATATTCCGGTTTGTGAGGAAGTGAATTATTCCATTACCAAATTCGATCCGAGAACAGGGGAGATGGAAGTGACCGTAAAGAATGAAAAATACCTGCGCGATTTCTGGTTGTATTGCGATGTTCCCGGAGTTTCGTTCGATAGAAACTTTGAAAGCCTCCCGATTGGAACGCATAAGTTTCAATTACAATCCATGGATTTGACTGAGGATACGAAGTTTGAAATGCGTTGGAGGTAAGTTCGCTCAATGAAGACACTACTCGAAATCCCTAAACCAAAAAGCAATAGCTTCATTATTTGGGAACACGTATTGAAGTCTGCTGTTGCCTTCGCAGGAACCTTTGCGCTTTTGTTCTTTGGTCCAATAATGCTAGGTGCCAGAAGAAAAGGTGGTGATTCTGAAGACTCATTGTCTTATAATGCGGTTGAGTTTATCTTGAACCACCCAGAAGTTCACGTTGGTGCTTCGGTTTTGGCAGTCGTAATTATGAACTTGTTCATTTTGGTGAAAAACCGCAAAATCAAGTATATCACGAAAATTGGAATTGATGAGGATAAAGTCCAAATAGAGTTGGTCAATTTATACTTCACAAGAAGAAATCAAATTAGCATTCCTAAAAGTGACTTTGATTTTTACATTAAAAGTTCTGTTTCCGATGACAATGAGAAGAAACAGACGATTATTTTTCGAAATACACGAGAAAGTAGGGTTGTTGGGGAAATTAAGCCAAGTCACTTTTTTTGGTCAGAGCAGATCATTCAGTTGAGAAATATGATAGGTGAACTGAAGGATTATAGAGCCGAAAATAGAACAAAAAGAGATGGTGCGCCTGGCATTACTACTCTAACGAAGTGGTAAGATTGAAACGACTTAAATGCTATTGTGTGAGCACAAAAAAAAGCCCTGATCATCGAGCTTGTCGAGATGCAGGGCTTTGAATTTCCTTCGGCTTTTTCGTCTGGTTGGACTCAGCCTCAGTCTTCAAAAGCTATCGCTTTTTCTTATTTCTTATTGAAAGTAACAGAAATGCTAGTTCCTTTAGCCAATTTGTCTAGATCTTCGTCACCAGTCATTCGCTTGATCATTTCATCAGCTCCTGGTTGGTCTTTTGTCGCTTTCTTGATTGCTTTCAAGATTTCAGTAGCCTGAAGAGTAGCTGTCATGCTATCTCCGTCCATTTCAACTTGAACTGTAAGCTCAACTTTCATTCCTTGAGCTTCCATTCCTAGTGTCAAATCTTCTCCGTCCAAAGACCAAGTTCCTGTTTGCTCTTGTCCTTCAGCAGAAACAACCAATTTTCCACCTTCTTTGAATTCAATAGTAGTAGCTTTGATGTCGCTTGAAGCTTCTTGTTTCATCTCTTTCTCGCCACGCTCAACCATAGATTTCATTTCTGATGGTACGTCATCACCCAAAGTGATTTCAACTGATGATGGATCTGCTGTCCATTTTCCTACTAAATCTGATTCTGAAACACCTCCACAAGATGCTACAACGAATAGGAAAGCCAATGCAGCCAATCCTCCAATTACTTTTTTCATTTGTTTTTCTATTAAGGTTAATTAAATGCGAGCCGAATTTACTCAATTTATGTACATATCAAAAGGTTATCCACAGGGAGTTTTAATAAATTGTTGGTCTTTCAGTTGGAAAATAATACCATGGTATTTATTTTTGTTGAATGAAAATTGAAGATGCTATACAATCAAAATTTCCTTCCTCTCAGGTTAAGGCGATTGTTAATTTGCGGTATACAGCGAATTATGTGGGGGCAATTCAGAACACTTTTATGTCTCGTTTTGGATTAACAATGCCTCAGTTTAACATTCTGCGTATCCTACGTGGAGCTGGAACAGAGATTACTGTGAATACGGTCAAAGAACGAATGATCGAGAAATCTCCGAATACCACCCGTTTGATGGATAAGCTTATCGATAAAGGCTTAATTTCCAGAACACGTTGTAGCGATGATCGTCGCGTTGTATTCGTGAAAATTACACAAGCGGGGTTGGATTTATTAGCGCAGATTGATGTGAAGTTTGAGGATGAAGGAGAAAAATTTGTTCCGAACCAGCTTTCAGATGAAGATGCCGAGAAATTGAGTGAGCTGTTGGACAAATTGAGAGATTGTGTTGAGCCCTGATCTAATAGGAGTTAATGACGGTGGGTTTGTTGTGAAAATGACAGCCCGTGGACATGAAGTTAAAGCTGACGAGCCTGTAGAAGTAGGAGGTACCGATCAAGCTGCAAAGCCGGGTGAATTGCTCTTATCGTCTCTTGCCGGATGTAAACTAATTACCATGCGGATGTATGCTGAGCGAAAGGGCTGGGAACTTGGCGAGACAACTATAGCTTTGCGGTATTTAGAGAAAGGTGACCCCGTAATCGTGGAGAAAAAGATTCGTTTCTCCGGGGATTTAGATGAAGCTCAAACCAAACGATTGATCGACATTTCAGGTCGATGTCCTGTCGCTAAAATGCTCAAGAATTCGATTACTTACGAGATCATTTAATTATTTAACTGTATTCAGTTTTTTCTTGTTTTTTAGTGCAATGCCCAATCCGAGTATTGCTGTATCAAAACCCTGTTTCTTTTTCTGATCTTTCTGTTGTTTCTTCAACAGTTTCGCTATTTCAATAGAAGTTAACATACCGCTCGATTTTAGTGTTCTATTATTAATATAAGCAAACGGTGTACCATTTCCAGAGCAAAGTCCTGAACGGTAGTTATGAGAGAGCCAACGGGAAATTTACTTTTCGCAAGTGTAAACGAACGCCGGAGGTAGGTTTCGAATCGTGAATTGGATGTTCACGTCTTTAAAAATCCCTTCCAAATAGCGCTTTGACTGTAATGAGTACTGGAATTGAATGTACTTTCCATTGTCGCTAAGAGCTTTGTGCGCTGCATTCACCACATTTGCACGTAATTGCTCTGGGAATACCATTAAGGGTAACGACGAGATTACAGCATCAGCAGAACCTGCTTCCTTTACGTAATCGGCAATGTTTTCGGCTGAATCGTGTATAATTTCAGCACGGGGATCATTGATGCGTGAACTGACATGCTTGTAGAATTCATCGTTTAACTCAAACACATATAATTTCGCATCAGGAGCCATGCGTTCCAACATGATTTCCGTGAAAACACCATTTCCGGGACCCAATTCGATGATCAATTTTGCATTGTCGAAATCAACGTTCTTCAACATTTTTTCCGCAAGGAACCGGGTACTCGGGGCTACTGCTCCAACCATTTGGCGATCCTTGAAAAACTGTCTTAGAAAATTGGTCTTAGCCCCCATGAATTACTGTTTAATCGCTGCTTTACCATTATTAATCACTCCAACTACTTTACCCTTAAGCTTTTGATCCAGGTATGGTGTATTGAAGGCATTTCCGAAAATGTCTTCTTTCTTCAAATCCCACTCAGCATTCGGTTGGAATAATGTGATGTCTGCTGTTGCACCTTCTTCAATCGTAACTGCGTCTGCCTTCAATAGTCTTCGGGAGTTATTCGTCAAGGCATTGATTACAACATCCAGATCAAATTCTTCGCATTGCTGCAAAGCTCCTAAACTAGATTGCAAACTGATATTTCCATATTCAGCCAAATCAAATTCAAGATCCTTTTCTTCTTTATCCTGAGGACGATGATCAGAGACGATGCAATCTATTGTTCCATCTTTCAATCCAGCCCAAAGTGCTTTTCTATCTGATTCAAAACGCAACGGTGGCATTACTTTGAAGTTAGAGTCAAAGCCAAAGACCGCCTCTTCGTTATGCGTTAAGTTCGCAATGTGAACATCAGCCGTTAAGTTCATTCCTTTTGCCTTTGCTTCGGCGATCAATCGAACTCCTTCAGCAGTTGAAACACCGGATAAATGAAGATTTCCTTCTGTGTATTCTAATAAGCGTAGGTTGCGTTCAATTTGAATTACTTCTCCAATAGACGCATCTGCTTTCAGTCCGGTTCGTGTAGATGCCATGCCTTCATTTACCATTCCTTTTCCGGCAATGTGCGGGTCACGCGAAAAGGTCATTACCGTTCCTCCAAAATTCTTTGAGTAGAGCAGACCTCGATACATGATTCCAGCGTGTACAGGAACCAAATCGTCTGTAAATAATTGAACACCAGATTGGTACATGTCGTACATTTCTGAAAGATTTTCACCTTTCATTCCTACGGTTAGTGCACCGATAGGGTGTAGGTTACACGCATGGTGTTCAGCACGGCGATTCATGTACTGAATTTGCGATTTGCCATCAACCACTGGAGTTGTTCCCGGAAGAACCGCAATGTTCGTATATCCGCCAAATGCCGCAGCATCCAATAACTGTTCGATTGTCTGTTTGTGTTCGCTTCCCGGATCGCAAGTCTCAGATTTCAGATCAACCCATCCTGTTGAAATGTGCAAATCATCTTCCTGAATCACTTGAGAATCGCCTGGATCAATCTCGTTGGCAATTTTTACGATGCGATCACCTTCAATTTGAATATCAACCGTTTTTCCATGGAAAGAGGACTGCGCGTCGACAACCTTGGCTTTCTTGATCACTATTTTCATGCAGTTCGGGTTCTATTTAAGAATGCGTACGAGTAGCATTTCGCTAACCACAAAAATAAGCGTTAAAATGATACAAATTTTCCAGTAGCTAAACGGTTTGTTAATATCGTTTGTTGATAATTCACTAGTACTGCTGATCTCGTTATACTTAAACTGGTTTTCACCGAAGATGCGTTCAATATCCGATTGTTCGTAATAATTCAATTTGGATTCCGAGCGATTGAAGTTCAAGCTTAATTTTCCAACGGGAGATTCTGTTTTAATTCCGTAATTGCCTGCAAGTAGTTGAGTGAAGTTGTCCAATTTGTTCAGCGAAAGGTAATGTACTCCTGAAAGCTCTTCGTGCTGTGGAATTACATCAATGTTGTTTCCAACAATATGGAATACATCATCTCCATTGATTTCTTTATAAACTGGATATCTGGTTGCGTTTCCAATTGTTAAAGCAATTGGCTGTGTTCGTTTAGACAATTCCCCCATACGCAGTAGGATGGTGGTGAAAAGAACATCGTTAGTAATAGAACCAAAATCTTCATGCGCTGAACTATAGAACATAAATGCGTAACCATTTCCTTTGGTGTAGGAGAGAAGTGGCAGCCCGTTTTGCATGGTAATCAAGTCGGAGCTAAGAGAATTGTTTTTTACTGCCTGAAATGCTTTGTTAACTCCCGGAAGGTTGATGTTGTTTGTTTTCTCTTCGAACACCCCCGTATAGAACGGATCAGAATCAACTAATGATTTGATGCGCGTTCCACTGGTAACTGGATTTCCCATCGAAGGAAGTTTACATTTCTGCAAGAGTTGATTCCAGCTGCCTCGATCTGGTGTTCTTCCTGGGAACAAAGAAATAGAACCTCCGGTTTCTCTAAATGCTTCCAAATAGCTGATGATTCCGGAAGGCATTCGATTGGCTCCATTCACTACAACAAGATCTTTTTGGTCGAAATCATCTTTGGATATGGACGTGATTTCTTTCGTTAAGCAACGATAAGCGTCGTTTATTTCGAAAATTACATGCGCTCCTTTCACGGCATCTTCACCGTTAATAACCAGAATGTTTGTGTATTTCTGAACTTCGTACGAGATGAAATATGTGTCGTCAAAGAAGACACTTTGGTCGGCTACGTTGATTCTTCCTTCGTTCCAACCAGCTTCTTTGTCAGTATAAGTAATGGAAGTCACCACAGATTTTCCGGCAGCAACGTTTACAAAAACCGTTTTGTCCAATCCTTTCAGATTGATGGTAGTCTCCAGGTTCTCGATATCTGCTTCCGTATCGTTCTGAATTTTAATGTTCAGCGTATTTCTCTGTCCTACCTTATGCGTAGGATTACTGAACCAAACGGAATCCACATAGACATTGGTCGTTTTTTCCGGTACCAATCGAGTTGGGTAGTAGGTGATGTTCTCGTCTGCCTTTGGAAGAATTCCCGATTTGTCCTTCTGAAAATCACTGAAAATAAACGAATTGACACGAGTTTTTGATTCTTCGTCCAGAAGCTTGTCTAAAACTTCGCGTTGCCATTGTGTGGTTTGTTCCAGCGTTCGCGTTAATGGACTTAGTTGTATTGCGTCCAATTTTTCCATGGCTTCACGTCGATTCAACAGACGTTCTTCACGACCTGACATTTCGTTCGTACCAATGATAAAACGTGCATCTGTAGGAGATTTCTCTACGATTTCTTTTGCTTTTTCTCGTGCTTCCGAAAGAAGTTCTCCTTCAGGTCCGCGTGCTTGCATCGAAAAGCTATTATCCAGATAGAAACTGTAAATCGGTGATTTCGAGCTCAATTTGTCTTCACTAGTCGAAAAATAAGGCTGCGCAAAAGCGAAAACCAAAAACAGAAATGCCAATAATCGACTTGCCAGAATGAGCCAATGCTTTAGGCGCTGCGTGGATTTCGTTTGTTGATCAACATGCTTGATGAAATTGACGCTAGAGAAATAGAGTGTTTTGTACCGTTTGAAATTGAAAAGGTGAATCACTATTGGGATAGCTAGTGCGGTTAGGGCCCAAAGAAATTCAGGGTACAAAAACTTCATAAACGTAAAGATAAAATTTCGGCGGAATAGTAGAGGAGTAGGAAGCGGTGAAGTTCCTAAAAATGGTTAATCGTATTGGATATTGCATTTAACTTCGTTGCTGCTTTGCGGTCGGCTTCGCTCAATGCGCTAGTTCTACCTTGGTTAGATCATTGAGCGGAGTCGAAATGATCAGTTGCAATTGTGGATCATTCGGAGAAATTCGTACCACACTTAATAATTCATATAGAGAAAGTCAATGTATTGATTGAAGCCGAAAGAAACCGGTTGTTGGTCACCCCTGTAGGTCCCCTCAAGGGTAGATTAACCAGATCTTGGCAAGATGCCCTTAGTTTTTTGTCGACCACAAAGGCACAAAGAGCGCAAAGAAATTTTGACAGGAGGTATCCGGGCGCTAGATTATGACTTTGTCATAATCACCTTGTGTTCATGATTATCGCAACACACACAACTTAGTGATCCTTGTGCCTTTGTGGTAAATAATTGGAGTTTGCCTTATCTAGGAAGTCGCCCGTCAAGGGGACAATAGGGGGGATTTTTTAGGCACGAAATTACTTCCCCTCAAAAGCCCCAATTCCGAACAAGGCGAAATCGTATTTTCCGGGATCGTTTGGATCGAATTTTCGGAAGACAGACATAATTTCCTCCAATGCTTTCCAGTCGTTTTGTTTGCGCTTGAGAAGTTTCAGGTCGCGGGCAACACGCGCAGTATGAACATCCAGAGGAATCATGATTTCAGAAGTTGGAATGCTCTCCCAGATTCCAAAATCAACACCGGAATTGTCGTTTCGAACCATCCAGCGCAAGTACATGTTCAATCGTTTAGCTGCGGAGCCTCGGGAAGGATTCGATAAGTGCTTTTCAGAACGTTGCTCGTGTTCCACCTTCAGCATTTCATTTCGAAATGAAACGATTCTTCCTTTAACTCCGGGAAATTCCTCGTGTTCTGAGAATGCTGCTTCTAATGAACCAAGGCGCTTATAGATGGATTGCAATCCGCGGAAGAAAAAATCTAAATCCTGTGCGTTGAAGGTTCTGTGAACGAAGTCGGGGAGGGCATTAGCAGAATAATTGACTATAAATTCATAGGGTTGATCGCCCATGATGGAAAGTATCTTCTCACCACTTTTGATAATCATTTCGCGCTTCCCCCAGGCAATGGTAGAAATGAGTAATCCCACAATTTCAATGTCCTCCTTGCGATCAAAGCGATGCACCAATTGAATGGGATCCGTTTCTATAAAACTTCGATGGTTGTACTGTTCGAATTTTTCGTCGAGGTATTCTTTGAGTTCAGAATGTTTCATTACAAATTGATCAACTCACGATGTTTCCGTCAGACATCACCAATTTGCGATCTGTCATGTCAGCAAGTTCGTTGTTGTGAGTGACGATGATGAAGGTTTGTCCGAATTGATCGCGTAAATCGAAGAACAACTGATGCAATTCCTGTGAGTTCTTGCTATCCAGGTTTCCGGAAGGTTCATCTGCAAAAATTACGTCCGGTTTGTTGATAAGCGATCGTGCTACGGCGATACGTTGTTGTTCTCCACCAGAAAGCTGGTTGGGTTTGTGATCATAACGATCTGTCAATCCGAGCACTTCCAGTAGTTGCATGCCGTCTTCCTTTGCTTTCTTCATGCTTTCCCCTTTGATCAGGGCAGGCAGTGCAATGTTTTCAATCGCAGTGAATTCTGGAAGCAACTGATGGAATTGGAAAATGAATCCAACAGATGTATTTCGAAACGCTGACATTTGTTTCGATGACAACAGAAACGGATTAACTCCATTTATTTCGACAGTACCACTATCGGGTTTGTCCAATGTTCCAAGGATTTGAAGCAATGTCGTTTTACCTGCACCGGAAGAACCTACAATCGATACGATTTCAGCCGAAGCGATGTCCAGATCAATCCCTTTCAGAATCTGAAGGTCGTCGTATGATTTTGTTATTCCTCTTGCAGTGAGCATTTTACAAGTCTTGTTTAAGCGTGTGCCCCATTTTGTCCTTCTTGGTTTTCATGTACGCCGCATTATGCTCGTTACAACTCACTTCGATAGGAATATTCTCAACGATTTCCAGACCATAACCAATCAAACCTGTACGTTTCGTTGGGTTGTTGGTCATCAATTTCATTTTTGAAATACCCAGGTCGTGCAAAATTTGAGCTCCGACACCGTAATCTCTCTGGTCCTCCGTAAATCCAAGCATTAGGTTTGCTTCAACTGTATCGTAACCTTCTTCTTGCAGTTTATACGCCTTGAGTTTGTTTACGAGACCAATTCCTCTTCCTTCCTGATTCATGTAAAGAACGGCGCCTTTGCCCTCTTTTTCAATTTGATCCAATGCATCAGCTAATTGCGGACCACAATCGCATCGTAAGGAATCAAGAATATCTCCTGTAAAACAAGAAGAATGAACTCTTACCAGAACAGGCTCGTCTTTTTTCCATTCTCCTTTGATGATAGCCAGATGCTCTTCTCCGGTTGTGTTTTGTCTGTATGCTGCCAAACGGAAGTGACCGTGTTTTGTAGGCATGTCGACTTCAACGACTTTTTCAATCAAAGACTCATGGCTCATTCTATATGAAATGAGATCTTCAATGCTGACAATCTTCAGGTCGAACTTCTTGGCAATTTTCACCAATTGAGGCAATCGTGCCATGGTTCCGTCTTCGTTCAAAATTTCGACGATCACACCAGCGGGCTCGAATCCAGCCATTCGTGAAAGGTCGATGGCAGCTTCTGTATGTCCTGCACGACGTAAAACACCACCACGTTTTGCTCGCAATGGGAAGATATGTCCGGGTTTCCCTAACTCTTCCGGTCGAATTTCAGGGTCAATAAGTGCTTTTACTGTTTTGGAACGATCGCTTGCGCTGATTCCAGTTGTGCAGCCGTGTCCAATTAGGTCAACAGAAACGGTAAATGGTGTTTCGTAAGCTGCAGAGTTGGATTTTACCATGAGGTCCAGGCCAAGTTCGTCGCATCGATCTTCAACCAACGGAGCACAAACCAAACCACGACCGTGTGTTACCATGAAATTTATGATTTCAGGAGTAATGTTTCGAGCTGCTGTCAAAAAATCCCCCTCATTCTCTCTATCCTCGTCGTCAACAACAATGACTACCTTGCCATTCTTGATTTCTTCAATCGCTTCTTCAATGGTGTTCAACTCGAATTCCATGTAAATTAATTTTGTGCAAAATTACGCCAAATATCTCAGTTTCCCCTTGTTTCGACTCCTTTTTGACGCATGAGGTCAATGAGGTCCTGCGTTGTATGTTCCCAACTATATTTCTCCTGAACAAACGCTTGTGCTGCCTCTGCAATTTGGGTTCGCTTGGCTTCAGACTCTAATAAGATACGAATATTCGCAACGATTTCCTCAGGGCTGTTTCCCACCAGGATGTGCTCGTTGTTGGATGCTCCGATAGCATTATTCGCCAGATCCGTGGTCACACAAGGCGTTTTCAGTGCCATTGCCTCAAGAAGCTTGTTTTGCATTCCGGTTCCGATGGTCATTGGTGCGAGGAAGATTTTCCCATCAAGATAAGAGTCCCGAATGTCATCTACCCAACCCGTCATTTCAATTTGCGGATGTCCATTAACCATCTTCTTCAAGGATGGGTGAGGAGTAGCACCTGAAACGAGGAGACTGGAGTCTGGAAACTCCGGTAGAATGTGCTCCGCGATGTAGTTCACGGCGTCAATATTCGGAGGATAGGACATATTTCCAACGAAGACAAAATCATGCGTTTCGGTACGATTTAAGTCTTCGAAGAAGGAAGGGGCAATTCCATTGGATATCGCTACAATCTTCTTTTTCTCGGGATGTGAGATCAAGTTACGGTCCTGTTCGCTTATGATGGTATGGTGCTCGAAAAAGTCGAAGATTTTCCGTTCGTACTTCTGCAATCGTTTCGATTCCATTTTAAAAATCCAGCGATCATACCAGGGACGCTTAGAAATTCGACGTTCGATTCCGGCGCTGAAGGCATCCATATAATCGATCGTTTTTGGAATGTGATGGATATTCTTAACGTACTCTGAAGAGCGAATGAGTTGGCAATAAATGTGCTCGAAATCATTATCCAAAATCAATGTTTTGATCTTGTTTCGACCTGCAAGAGAATTGAAATAATGTACCTGAAATGGCAAGTCGGACACCAATGCAGCGATCATGCTGAAAATCCGTTTTCCACTGGAGAGGTAATGAATTACAATCTCCTCGCATAGTTCACTAACTTTTTCAAAATCAGATGATGATACGGCTTTGTCTGAAGTTGCAAATAAGGTGATTCGATAGGTTTTGGCAAGTTCCTGAATTTGATAAAAAGCACGCAATTTATCTCCTTTCTCGAGTGGATATGGAAATCGAGATAGGACGACTAAAAGTTGCGGTTTATTTTCTTTTGATGAATTCAAGAATCTTCTTGCTAATCGTTTCCGAATTATGATGCAAAGTAATAATGCTTTTGGCCTTTTGCCCTAATTCTTTTCGTTTCTTTTCATCATTTCGAAGTGCATAAACTGCTTCAGCCATCGATTCATGGTTGTCAGCAAGCATTACACCAGTCATATCCGCAATTCCCTGGGCACCCAACGTGGTTGTAATCACGGGAACACCAAAAGCCATCATTTCAAGTATTTTGATTCGAACTCCAGAGCCAGATTGAATTGGTGCTACAAGAATTCCCTGGGAGTTCACAAACTCGGAAATGTCGTCTATAAATCCAGCAACCGTAATGGATTCATTTTCCAAATGATCGTATCGTTCGGCAGATTGCAATCCAGCTATTGTAAAGTGGACATCTGCATCTTGCTCCTTCCAGGTTGGCAAGTACTTCAGCACGGTGTCAACCGCTTCAACATTCGGTCGCCAGTTCATCGCGCCCAAATGGAACAGGTTGTTATTAGAATAGTTGTGCTCGTATTCCGGAATAGAAACACTCACACCGAAATGCTCGAGAGGTGCAGTAACTCCTAACTTCTTGAGTTCATTTTTATCGTCTTCAGTAATGGTTAAAACGCCATTTGATTGATTGTACGCATTGATTTCAAAACGCATCAAATCTTTAGAGAGTTTCTTCAGATACCATCGGACTATCGCATTTCCTGTGCTTTGCGCCAATCCTTCCCATATTTCGAACTCGACGTTGTGCGAACGGATGTAGCATGGAATATCAACAAAGGTTTTCTTCAGAATCGATTGATAACGAGCAGAAAATACATTGTCAAATATGATCGCATCGAACTGTTCCTTTCGAACAAGGTCGATCAGGTGTTCTTCAAATTTCTTGTCATAAAACCGCTCCACATTGAAAGAAGAGGACGAGAACAAATGCTTTAAGGCATCAAACTTCTTCACGCTGGTATCAACATAAGCTGAGCTTAGTGAAATTTGATTGCGAAGTCCTTCTGGAAACGCATCTTCCTTGTACGGATGCTTGTCTGTGTAGAGAAAAGCATAGTGGAGTTGACAACCTGCAGCAATTAGGTCGTTAATGAATGCTGCACTTGCAACACAACCTCCATCAATTTTTGGATAAGCAGGTTTATTTCCTACGAAAAGTACTTTCATGAGCGTTTTCTTCGGAAGATTTTACGCCAGTATTCACCACTGTTAATCGGGGTGTCTTTTGCTGCTGCACGCGTTACAAAGAAGGCAATAGGAGCGAGGATAAATGCTGAGAACCACATACCAAGCCACGGTGAAACGGTGCGTGCCTGAGCCATACTGTCACCAACGGAAATCAGGACATAGTACAACATGAAGAGCAGTGCTGCGATAATTACCGGAGCGCCGAATCCTCCTCGACCAACAATAGCTCCCAGTGGTGCGCCAATGAAGAACAAAATGATAATGGAAACCGTGAGTGCGAACTTACGATTGAATTCGACCATGTAGCCATCCATATCCTTTTCAACGTTATCGATGAAGACTTTCTGATTTTCCAGATTTCGTTTGATGGTTCTGATGTTCGAACGCGCTCTATTGATGGCAGCTTTTTTCTGACCAAAAGTAAGATGCTTGAAGTTTATAGCTCTGGCAGGAGCCTCAATTAGCTGTTGGTCGTCATCATCTCCGTTTTCAGCAGAGACACGCTGTGCTGTCATTTGATTCCCCTTTCGATTCTTTTCTTGATGCAGTTTCTGCTTTTTGAAGGTTTTGGCAGCAAAGTAGGGGTGTTTTGATTTGATAATCCCGGTGTACATTTTCAACAGACCTCGCGCCTTTCTTCGAATGGAATCCGTTTCATGGTTGATTTGAAAGACGTTAAGCATTTCGTGCTTATTTCTCAGGATATCATCGTTCGTCTTCTGCATTTCAAATCCTTCCAGATTTATTTTGTACTGGGAATATTTGAATGTTGTTTTTCTTGCCGGATGTTGTCGTTTTGGTCTGTGGACAGTACCATTTGGAAGTTTCTTCGGAGTAGTAGGGTCCAGTTCTTCAATAACGTATCCATCTTTCAATTCAAAGAACAATACCTTCCCGTTTGTAGCTTTGTACAATCGACCTGTTTTTGCACGAACCGTTTTGATCTGATTGGGCTGTGTATGATCATGAATCAGGATTCCTTTGAACTTATTTCCTTCTCCTTCGTCCGCTTTGATTGCGTACCCTTCAAATTGGTGATTGTATACTCCGGGAGTAATTGCTGCGGAAATTTTCGTTTGCTGAATATCCCAAATGATCGTATGCCACTTCAAATTTGCCACGGGGATCACATAATTCGAAAAATAGAAGGTGAACGCTGCGATCACCAAAACCAGCATAAACAAAGGCTTAATAATCTTGTACAGAGAAAGCCCGGAAGACTTCAGTGCAGTCAGCTCGTTGTTTTCCGACAGGTTCCCGAAGGTCATGACCGAAGAAAGCAAGATGGCCAAAGGCAATGCTAAAGGAATCAATCCGGCAGAGGCATAGAAGATCAGCTCAATGACAACACTTAGTTCGATACCTTTCCCCATGAGGTCGTCGATGTATTTCCAGAAGAACTGCATGATCAGCATAAACATGGAAATAGCAAACGTAGCCAGAAAAGGTCCGGCGAAGGATCGAATGCTAAAAAAATACAGACGTTTCACGGTAGTTGTATTGCTTTCACCGAATGCTTGCCCGGAAGCATCAGCATAGGATCATAAACGTTACGAGTACTTAATTATTGGCTTATGCACCAATAACACTGCGAAGGTTGTTGATCTGCGATTCCCAAAGACGTTTCGCTTCTTCCATTTCGTCGGGTTCTGCAAAATCGGTAACTGTCAAAATAACGGACTTCGTCATTGGATCTACTTCGTAGAATAATTCGAAGTAAGTATCTTCTTCATCTTCTTCGTCCTCCAGCCATTGCCAGCGGATTTTCGCGCCATTCTTTCTTGACAGGCGACGTGCTTCTTCTTCTGATCCATCCCAGAAGAACGTGTAAACATCGTCTTTGATGTTCACGTCATCCGCAAACCATTCGCTTAGTCCACTCGGTGTGGCAACCATGTTATCCAGAACTTTAATGGATGTTTTTAGTAGGTATTCAAGTTCGTATTTCTCTTTATCCATATGTGAAATTCACTTGTGGTCTCAAAAGTTCGCAATATACGCATTCTTTTGGGCTTCAATGCCTCATACGTACATAAGATCGTATAGTTGTTGATAACTTTCGAGTACTTCGTTTTAATTAAATGCTTGCTTCCAGAATTTGTTCGACGTCTTTTGGTGTAATTGCCTGGTGTTCTCCCATGGCGGTCCATTTCCGCTCTTCGAAAATATTAGATACGTATTGAGGAAATTCTGCTGTTTCGTCCGTGTATTCGGAAAGCTTTGTTGGGACGCCTAATTCCAGGAAGAAAGCCTCAGTCTTAGCAATCGCTTCTCTTGCTACCCATTCCGGCTCTCCGTTTAATCCCCAGACACGTTTTCCGTATTGTGCCAGCTTGGCTTTTTTTCGTTCAAATTGATTTTCGAATAGTCGTGGTCCAACAATAGCAAGAGTTCTTGCGTGATCGATGCCGTATTTAGCAGTCAATTCGTGACCAATCATGTGCGTGGTCCAGTCTGTTTTTACACCACAGCGTAAATTTCCATTCAAAGCGTGTGATGCACAAAGCATGAAGTTTGCCGCTAAATCATAATCTGAAGGGTTCTCAACCACACCTTTGACTTCTATGAGCGTGGAAAGAATGGCTTCGGCTTGTCGCTCCTGCAAAAGGTTGTCGCCCGTTACCGTCAAGTATTGCTCTAAGACATGCATATACGCGTCAATGATTCCATTGGATAGTTGTCTTTTGGGCAATGTTGCAACCACAGTGGGATCGCAAAATGAGAAAACAGGGAAGAAGAGAGGTCCACCCATTACGCGTTTCTCGCCAATTTCGCTTCTGGAGATTACTGCACCAGAATTAACCTCTGATCCTGTGGCTGGAATGGTTAGAATGGTTCCAAACGGTACTGCGGAATCATAAACGCATCCTTCTTTTCGTTCCAAAACATCCCAGGGTTCTCCTTTGTATCCAATGGCTCCGCTGATGAACTTTACTCCATCGATTACAGATCCTCCACCAAGTGCAATGATGAAATCTACGGATTCTTTCCGCGCCAATTCAACGGCTTCCATCAATTTTGTATACTCAGGGTTGGCTGAAATGCCTCCAAATTCTACAATTTCGAAATCGTCCTTGATTTCCTTCATGACGGTATCAAATAATCCGATTTTCTTCACGGATCCACCACCATATACGACCATTACCTTTCTTGCATTTTCTGCCTTAAGCAATTCCGGTAATCGACTCCACTGCTCCTTTCCAAACACCACTCGAACGGGGTTGATGATTTCAAAATTTTCCATGTCTTAAAAATACGGATTTGTCTACTTTTGAGTATGGGAAAATCAACGCCAAAATTTGTTAACGGAATTATTGTTTTCGTACTTGTACTTGCGAGTTGCTCGGGGAAAGAAATGCCGGAACCCAAAAAAGAGGAAACAAAAAAAGAAAAAGTATTTGAAGTCCCAGTGGAAGTAGAAGCTATCACAGGTGATACGATCTGGACGCCTAGAGAAGAAACTAAGAATACCATTCCAAATTGGTCACTTGATACTCATTACATTCACAACAATGAACGTATAAATCTCGTTCTCAAAATACGTCCTGTGAGTGAGCCTTTCGAGTATACTAACATTGAAAGATTGAAAGACTCTGTACTAGCTCAGAAATTAATTGGACCTCAATTCGAATTGTCGGTTAAAGCCAGTAGTTCAAGCGGACGAAAAGTTATGTCAGCAGAATTTACAAAGGATGATTTGATCACGAAGGACAACGTCTTCTTCTTAGCTGCCGACAGTTATTCCAAGTTTCAGTTTATCGGATTTTTTCCAGAGTTTGATGCAATTTTATTGCGGTCAATCATGGGATATCCGAATAGTGATGATTGTATCGCAGAGTTCATATTTGTGGGTCTGGACGGGAAGGTGAAGAAGCAAATAACCAATGGACATGCGTATGATATTTGTGACTGCGATCCCATTTCTTCGCCGGATGGAAAAACTTTCAGTTTCTGTAAGGGGATTTTACACTCGGATTATCGTCTGGTGCCTATCGAACGGGATACACCTCTGGCAGGAATATTCCAGTTAGGAAATAAATTCAGTTTGGCGGTATATATGTTTGAGGGGAAACCACCGTATTCTAACATGAAATTACTGAACAGATATGGAGCAGTTGTAAAGTCCTTTTCTTTTGAGGGTATTGGAGGAGATATGAGCTACGAAGTGGATCACTACCGTATTGATAATGATCAACGTCTCTTACTTGTTGATGACGCAAAACGACAGCTTCTTGTTTTCGATATCGACGATCCGTACCAGCCAGAAATTATCAATTTTCGAGACACAAGATCAGCTTCGGAAGCAGTGGAATATGAAGGGGAGCGGTTTCATTTCTCGTCTCTTCATGGGGAGATTGACGTATTCTATCTGGACGGGGAGTTCCTGGTAGTGGAATGACACAATAAAAAACCCCGAAATCCTTCGACATCGGGGTTAATTCTCTCTCTTTTCTATAATGAGGCTAGTGTGCAATCACGAATTTCTCAGTTCTACTCATTCCATCGATTTCAATCGAAATGAAATAAGTACCGTTAGATAGCGTAGCAATGCTTATAGAATTGTCTATAAAATTAGTCAATGTTTCGATATTTCTGCCATGTATATCCTTGATTTTTATGTCTTGAGCCGAAATATCAAAATCTGAGTTAATGTGTAGAACGTCTTTCGCGGGATTCGGATAGACTGTAAACAACGGTCTTTCGGTTTCCTCCAGACCTACAGTTCCAACTACGTGGAAGTCAATATCTGTGTGATCCAGATAGTTGAAATAAGCAATTCCGGGGTAGTACGAACCATTCCAGTTTTGCGCGTTTTCATTGTATCGGATACTTGATGGAATCAACCAACCATGGTTATAAAAGCCCGTGTAAAATTGATCGTTGTTGTCCCGGAAATTGTACATGATAAACGCGTTTATCGGGTTCACAGGTGGCGTTGTAAGGTATTGATCAATCGTATCAGCAAAATTGTGAGGGTTTCCCGGGAAGTAATCCACAACTACGCCCATTACTTCGTCTGCATTCATTGCCTGGTTAATTTCCAAATCAAGCGTTGATTGCGAAACCGTTGATGTATCAACATCGTCAATCAGAATTGTGAACACTTGCGTAGCGTTCGGACCTGAATGGGTGGTGTAATCGTAACTTGTTGTCGCATACGATTGTCCATTGCTCCATGGATCTTCGTACAGGGACATATTTGGTTCGGTGAATACCTGAACGCGAATTGTATCCGGGTTTTGGTGTTGATGACGGAAATATCGGTACCAAATTTTAATAGAATCTACGGTATATGCATCTGTCACATCAATCGGAATAATGCCTCCAATTGCCCAGTTATCATCAGCCGGGTCGAATACTTGCCCCATGGAGTGCTTCCATACGTGACCGAAGCCATTGCTGAACTCTACTTGCACGGATGAGTCAGGGAAAAGGTGGTTCCGATAATAATCAACGCCACCAAGATTGTCGTAAACCATGCCTCCGAAATTGTACCAACCGCCATAAACATCTTTGTTCATATTTTGTGTGCGGGAATATGTCTCCTGAGCTTCATCTTGTGCATTTACAGTGAAAATCAGCGTAAGAAATGCTGATAGTAGTAGTGCTTTTTTCATGTCCTTATTAGTTGTTACTCAGGCAATGTAGGAAAAATTATTTCCTTCCCCAGAAGATTGAAAGCAGAGTTCGGATTCTTTATACAGTTCTACGCAATATTCTTTTGTAGGGAATCAGAATGTAAGGTCTACATGAAATAACGCCTGGCGGATTCGAACGCGTTCTCCTGTTGGAATTGGATTTCCTTGCAGATTTAACTTCTCCAAATGCTGATACGGGGTCAGGTCATCTGGCAGTTGCTCAATCTGATTTCCTTTCAGGTTTAATATTTTCAATCCTTGTGGAATCGTCTCTGGCATCTTCCTGATCTGATTATCGGCCAGATTGAGTTCTTCAAGAGATGTTTGCTTCTCAAGTGAAGGAAACTTCGTCAAGTTATTATTCTCCAGATTGATTATCCACAACACCTTAGAATCAAAAGGTTCCAAAGTTTTAATCTCGTTATTAGCAGCGTGCAATTGCTGTAGAAAATCCAATTGGTAGACTCCTGAAGGAAGTTCCTCAAAATTATTGGTGCTAAGATTCAAATGTTCCAGAAATCGGAGACGCGTCAATGGAGTAGGTAGTGATGACAATCGATTGTTGTTTAGGTTTAACTCACTCAGTTTCTCCAGTTCCAGCAGTTTGTCGTCAATTTCCCTGAGAGCGTTCCATTCAAGATTCAGGGATTGCATGTTTTCCATTTTGTATACATACTTCGGAACAGTTCCTAAGTTTAATCTACCTGCCTCAAGAACGCGTACGTCTTTCTTGTTCCATCGTGAATTGTTTAATGAGTATTCCCGACCTTCAGCTGCATAAAAGACATCTTCAAAGCACTGAGGTGATGACAGTTTGAACCTGCCATCATCAAAAGCGGTCAATTTTCCGTTTTCATCTATTTCAGCATTCAATTGTTCCAGATCATCTTCGAGCGTGTAGATGCCTCCTCCTGTAATCTTCGCGAGGTATACGTAATCGGGGTTCACACCTTCTTCAGGCTTGTATCCACACAAAATAACGCGAACCGGACGGTCAATTTCTTTGGCAAGAGAAATGTCACGCACGCAGGCACTGTTGTCAGCGATCAAAATAACTTCGGCTGACTCCGCTGAGCTTGTCGAAGTGTTGGGAGCATTCTCTATAGCGGCAAGAATGGCCTCCACATCATTTTCAGGTCCATCACCACCGCCACCTTTGCTCATTACTTCATTGAATAATTCAAGTATTTCGGACGGATTCTCGGTATCTTCCGTGTAGATTCCTTTCGTTCTTCCAATTTTCTTTTGCTTCGTCGTTTTCTTGTCACCGTCGTTGAACAATGTGAGCGTAGTAATTCCCGAGTTCTCCAGATTCATCAAGTGCCAAAGGATAACCTGAGATCCGTAGCCATACATGCTTCCTGTCCAGTCGTTTATGACAATTTTCTTCTTCCATTCAGGATGTCGGTCCAACACTTTCCCGACCACAGTATCCTCCGATTCCGAAAATTGACGTGAGAAGACTTCTAATTCATACATATAATTCAACTGCACCGCAGGATTTGTGATTGGTCCATCCTCCAATGATTTTCCTTCCTCACGATAATAAGTAAGAATCAATTCTTCGGCTTCCTGAGTGCTTAATTCACTGGCAGTTTTACGCAATGCATCAGGTGTTGTCGGGTGATTCAGCATGTATTTTAACACCGGCGACATTTTACGATCGTCTTTCTTTGGAGGTGTCGGTGTGGTTGGCTTCTTTGGTTTAACGATTTCCTCAACAATAGGAGTTGTGATCTCTTTGATTTTTACAGGTTCTTCGGTCGTTTCGTAGTGAATTACAACACCATGAAAAAGTCCATCAACCTGGGCATTGTTTTCGCAGTGTGTTTGCCATACGCGCTCCCAAATGACATCGGTATGATTCAGGGAAGGATCCATATCTATGGTTGCTTTGATTCGATTGAAAAGCAAGGGATAAATCTCATTATAAACGCCATTTCGAACAGGGTATTTCGAAAAGACAATTTGAACTTTCTTTATTGTCACGCTGTCTTTAATGGATAACCAATCACTGGCATTCACAAATCCATGCTTTCGGAACCCGTTTTTAAGAACCACGGCATTTTCTGTTGGCATTTGGTATTCGTATACTTCGGTCGTAACGAATTTTTCAGCCACTGACGGTCCATTTGCTTTAGGATTATTCAAAAGTGTCGGCTCGAAACGTTGCTGACCGAAACTACTTGAAACAAAAAAGAATATCGCAAAATTGGCGATTAGGAAATAAGAAAGGTTGCGAATCATACCCTTAAAGAAACAAATTGTTTGCCAATTTAATGTGGAATTGAAAAGATCGTTGCATCTTGTTCAAAAAGCAACGCATGTATCGATTTCTAAGTGTTCTTAGCCTATTCATTTTATTGTACGGATGTCAGTCAACTGGTGAAGCGACGGAAACAACCAGTTTTATTTATACGGATATCGGAGCGCAAGAAACAGGAGGCGTGAAAGGTACGGTTCGAGACAAAACTACAGGAGAACCACTGGCCTTTGCCACTGTGAAAGCTATGCTGAACGATGAACTGGTTGCTGGAGCTAACACTGATTTTGATGGTCAATTTCAAATCATGCCTCTCAAACCTGGGACCTATGATATTGTGGTAGAATACCTTGGGTTTTCTCCTTTGCGCGTGGAAGGCATTGAAGTGAAGGCGGGGAAACTCGTCGAAATCTCTGGAGAATTGCTCGAAATTGAAGACAACATCGAAGTGTTGAAACCAATGATCTATTTGTATCCTGAAACGGAAACAGAAGTTGAAGTTAAACTTAACTATGATGGTGTTTTAACACATACTTATCCGAAATCTGACGGCAATTGGACAGTAACAGCGACACCTGACGGTACGTTGACTGATGCCAATGGAAGACAATACTATGGCTTGTTCTGGGAAGGGAAACCGAATGATCCCATTCAACCTACTTGCGGGACTGTCGTCTCTAACGATTCCTTAGTTTCCTTCTTAGAGTCGTCTTTGGATCAACTCGGGCTCAATTACAAAGAAGCCAATGAATTCATCGTTTTCTGGCTGCCGATTCTTGAGCAAAATCCCTATAATCTCATCTATTTTGCTGGATCTGATTATACCAATCATGCGGAATTGAATATTTCGCCGAAACCGGATAACCTTATTCGTGTGATGATGGGTTATGTTCCATTACAGAATCCAATCGAAATTGATCCTCAAATTTTACCAGAAAAACCTATTCGGTCCGGATTTACCGTAGTAGAGTGGGGTGGAACCAAATGTAGCTTGCCCAATAGCTGATTTACGAAATCAATGGTTATCTTAACCGTATGAAGATAATTGTTGCTTTAGCTTTCCTTATTTACGGTGTTTTTCCTTCAGTAGCACAACGAAACGATACCGTTTTTGTTCGGTATATGGACCTCCACGGTGAATAAAATACTTACCGTATAGATACCTTGTTTTCAAGCCGCCCGACGGAGAATCATTTTTTGGTAGGAACGACCATGCTGCCGGGTTCAGGGAATCAGTTTAACTTGTATCCGTATGATTTACGTTTCATGGACTTTTACGGTAGTGATTGTAATAGCCATTCCGAATCAGAAGCTTATGGATCGGACAGAATTAAGGACGTAGCCTGGACCGATTCTACTCTAATTATCAGTATTCAGATCGGAGAGAACTGCTGTTATGATTTCCTGGGAGATGTATCCGCAGATGAAAATGGCGTTTTGAACCTGATTTATCATGGTTACGGAGAACATTGCGCCTGCAACTGTTGCTTCGGTCTGACGTACGTTTTCGCGTTGGAAGATCTATATAATGAGGAAAAGAAAGAACTGACCGGGATCATAATTAATGGCAACACTGATAGGGTTTATGAGATAAAGGAGTCGAGATAATTAGTAAATTGGAGTATGCTTTGGCGAATTTTATCGAAAACGGGATTGATTTATTGTGCAGGTGTTTTTGAAGCATTTTCAGCTACCGCATTTGCATTCGTCCTTATCGCTTTTTATGGCGAAGCCATCCCAACAGGGGAGGTTCCAACAGAAGGCGACCACTATATCTATATCAGAACCAATGGAATTCACACCGAACTCATCCTTCCAACGGATAACGGTACTGTAGATTGGAAAAAAACCATTTATCCGAAGGATTTTGGAGATAGCATTTCACTGGAATTCATTGTATTTGGTTGGGGAGATAAGGGATTTTATATGAACACACCGGAATGGAGTGATCTAACGGCGAAAACTGCTACCAGCGCATTATTGATTCCAACTTCCACCGCGATGCATGTGGCGTACGAACCTCGTCCTTTTGAAAACGATGATTGCGTAAAAGTCCGTCTCAGCAAAAAACAGTACCTGCAAATTGTGGGGTACATCAACAAGTCCTTTCTGTTGAAAGATGATAAAGTCCAATTGATTCCCGGTAAAGGATACGCACCAAACGATAACTTCTACGAGGCAAATCGATCGTATCATTTGTTCAGAACCTGTAACACATGGACCAGCAATGCGTTGAAAGAAGCGGGAATTCGAACTTCTGCATTGGCAGTTTTTCCAAATGGAGTAATGGGGCATTTTAGAAAGTGATTCAACTTTTTCAAAGGATGTCGTATCTTTGAGTCGTGAAGAAACTGATAGCTACAGTATGCGCACTAAACCTAATGTTGACTGTTTATAGTCAGCAGTTGCCTCAGTATACGCAGTTTCAGAAGAACCCGTATCTAATTAATCCTGCAGCAACCGGAGCCCATGATATGTTCAATATGAGTCTAGGAGGAAGACTTCAATGGGCAGGTTTCTCGAATGCTCCAGGCACCAGTTATTTGTATTTGTCAACGCCAGCAAGTAAGTTCCGCAGTGCGTTTATGAATCGTACTTATGGACGAGTGAGGCGCAATAACAAGTCGGTAAGACATCCGAAAATGCGCATAGGGAATGTAATTCAAGGATTCGGCGGACAATTGTTGGTAGATCAGTTTGGAGCTTTTCGCACATTGAAGTTTGCAGGGAGTTATGCCGTGCACCTTCCCATTAACAGGACGTATACGATGTCTTTTGGAACCAATGCAGGACTGAGTTCACATAGTTTCTTGAGTGACAAAGCCCAGGTGTTGAGTAGTTTAACGGCAACAGGTGTAAATGACGCAGTGTACAATGCTCAGGCCAATACAGGTGCGCAGTACGTTATGGATATTGATGCTGGGATGTATTTCTATGGAAATGGATTCTATGCTGGATTTGCTGCGATGAACCTGACGAAAGATTTGGTGAAGTTTGGGAATTTGAATACCAATTTTGCTCCGGTAATGCACTTTTTTGGCTCTGCAGGATACCGAATTGTTGTGAATAACAGAATGGACGTAACACCGGGAATTTTGGTGAAGTATGTTAAAAATGCTCCAGTTTCGGTAGAGGGGAATGTATTGTTCGATATCGGTGATGCGTTCTGGTTGGGAGCTACGTATCGTCATTTAGACGCAGTTGGATTTCTTGCCGGAACAACGATCAATGAGAAATTCAGAATTGGCTATTCCTTTGATTTGAGTATCTCTAGACTCATCAAATATAACAGTGGAGGACACGAATTGGTCTTGTCTTACATTTTCGGTGAGAAGAGACGTTCGTTCTCAAGGATTTAAGTTGATTAACGTCCGGTGCGGAATTTGTAGTATTCCTTTTTAACATCTTCGTCAATTTCAACGCCCCTTTGACCACCGTACAGCCTGTCATGACCATCTTTTCTTGGACCTGAAATCCAGTATTCATCTCCTGAATCAATGTCAAAGAAATTTGCCTTGAATCCCATTCCTTTCAGGCTTTGGAACCGTTTTCCATTATAATAAAGCGTCTTTTTTGTTTTAGAGAAATAAACACGACCAATTCTTGCATCTCCCTCAAGTCCGGAAGATTTATCTTCAATGTACATGATTCGTGAATTCTGCAGATTGAATTGCTTTGGAAGTTCTTCATGTACCTCATGATTATTGTCATTATCACTCATGATCCTAAGATTGTTAACGGACGATTAAGGATTGCCTTTCTTCTTTTTCTTCTCACTTTTATCCTTACCGATTGAGAACTTATAATTGTCGTAGTCACCGGTGATTTTTACGTTTACGTACCTCGTTTTTTCCGTTCCGTATTGAATTTCATCCGTTCCCTGATTCGCTTCTTCGCCTTCTTTCTTCTTTCCAAACAATCTTGATTTTGCCGTGCTACTGACCATTTTCCAAGGAATCTTTAAATAATATTCCATCTGACCATCAAGGGCTTGTTTACCCGAAATTTGCATGTGACCAAGAGATGAGTTCACCGTCATGTTTGGAATGGTAATTACACCGTCTACGATATCGAGATTGTTGTTCAACGTATCAAAGAGAACACTGTTTAGGTTTTTGTCTTTGAAGTAATCAGACATATAATGAAGCAATGCGTAATTCTCCAATCTTCCTTTCACAACGTCCAAATCCATGTGGATTTCAGAATCATCTAATTTTGGAATCAAATCCGGGTGAACGTGAATTTTGCCACTAATGGTTCCGGTAAATTTACCGTGCAAGTTCTCCGATACAATATAATCTTGCCCGAAGTTCTCGAAACGCAATAATAATTGGTCCAAATCTACATTTCTAGCCTTAATTGTTGGGTTGAAGTAAATCAAATCGGGATCAGAACCATTGAAATATCCGGAGACATCAAAATGACCACCAGCCATATTCAGTTTTAAGTTATCTACATGGATGTAGTGATTTGGCGTTGTACGCAATTCTCCTTTGAAATTTGTGATTCTGTACGTGTGATAATCCAGTAACCCGATATCCAAATGGTAGGTCATATCAGTAAACGGAAGTTCATAGATATTGAAACCTGCTTCGTGATCTACATGTACACCGGTATGTCCTGGTTTCACAGGTCCAGGATTGTAGTTACTCAACTCATCAATGTCTAGTCGAGAGGCTACGATTGAGAAATGGTTGTCTCTTTTTCGTACCGATGGATCATCGCCCAGATAATAGTGCAGGGTAGTGGTGAAGCTTGAATGCCCCATTTTACCGTGAAAATCTTCTACAACTAAATGATCGTCTTCATAATGAATGCGTCCCTGGAAGTCCTTTAAACGCAAAGGATGCACTTTCATTTTAGCTTCGAGCTTATCCAGTGTCAAATCAATGGATTTCAATTCATCCTCGTAATGCAAGTATGTGAATCCATGTACGTGTAATTGGTCAAATTCTTCGTGGCGGTAATCTTCGGGAACAAAATTCTCTCCTTTGTAAGTGAATATCGATTCCAGCAACAATCGGTTCGATGCTAGGTCAAATTCAATTTTTGAATCACCTCCCGGATGTTCGTCAAACCATTTTTCATAATGTTCCAGCATCCCTGAGAAATGGAAGTCGCTTTCGTCAATCATTCCTGAGAAATCTACAACGCGCAGGTCTTCTTCCTCAACAAAGATATCGGCATGGAAATCATGCAGTGTATGCGGATAGTGTTTTAGCTTTCCATAAAGATTTTCAATAAAGAACTCTCCTTTAGGTAAGTGCTTGGATTCGGTAAATGATCGTGCTGAAGCTTTGAAATCAAAATCCATCGATAAATTAGATACCTGTTCATCTACGGCATTTTCATCGCCGCCAGTTAATTCGTAAATGTCCAGAAACTTACTCGCAATCTTTAATCGCGTGTCTACTTCTTTGTCTGTATGATGCACAATTGCCGGAAGATCTTCAATTATTCCGGTGACGTGAACATCGGATTTTCCTGCTTTCAAATCGCACTTCAGAATCGCTGCCTGATGCCCTTGTACTTTGGCGTTCAGGTCGAAATCTTTAATCGGAACAGGCAGATCATCATGTTCGAATCGAACATTGTTCAGGTTGACATCCAGTTTGTAGTTCTGATTGAGTTCGGATAAAGTTTTTTCCGGGTTTTTCAGGTCGATGACGTCGTGGAAATTCAATTTGACATTTGCCGTCCCCTTCAAGTGGTGCAATTCCTTCATATTGAGGAACTTTGAAAAGAAACTCAAATTCAAATTGGCGTTTGCATCCAATAGAATGTCCGGTGCATGGAGATTTCGCATGCGTAAGTTTCCTCCGAATGAACCGGCTCCTGGTTTCGCTTTGATGTCCGAAAGTTTGACAAGAATGTGATCAATGTCGTGTGCATCACCATTGGTGAAATATCCGTTGAAGGCAATTCCCTTGAGCGTTTTCCCGTTTTTCTTGTTCTTGAAGTAACCATTTTTACAGCCAAAGGATGCTTTTACTGCTGGGTTATGACCATTTATCGACTTTCCTTTTATAGATGTTTTCAGATAGATGTTTCCTTTGTTTTCATAGGTCTGCATCATCTTCATCGTTTCTTCAGGAAGTAGTGCAATGAACAAATCGAAGTTGTTCTTATTCACGGAGAAATCAAGATCCAGGAGCATGTCCTTCAAGAAGTCAATGCTTCCTTTCATATTGAACTCGGCACCTTCCAGTTTCACTTTAGTGGGTTCAATGGTCATAATGTCGACGCCTTTCCTGAAGTCAATTTCAGTTGCCAGATCGACATGTTTGTGTTTAAAGAAGGTGGTATCGCCGTCCTGTATGAGGTTCATTACAAACTTCGCATCTAAAGAGGCGTAAACATGATCTTTTGCCGTCCTGAATTTGGATTCGGCCTCGCTCACAAAGGCTTCTACTTTTAATCCGGTTTCTTCATTCAGTTTGGTAATATCGATGTCTTCCAGTTCGATTTTCTGAAGGTCCAAATGGAATTCTTCTTCGGCACTTTCAATTTCTTTCTCTGGTGAAAGAGCGTTGGCGATATTTAAAGAACCATCTTCATGTTGAACGAGATCAAGATGTCCGCCTTTGAGTTTGATCTTCTTGACTTCCATTTTTCCCGATACGATGGTCCACATATCGAAACCGATATAGGCATCTTTCACGTTTACCAGCGGCTTACCTGTTCTGTCTTTGGATTCATAGACTTTAAATCCTTCAAGATCAATGGAAATGTACGGAAAGTTTTCAAACAGGGAAATGTGCGAACCGTCAATTTCGGCAGCTCCTTTGAAATCCTTGTTCATGTCAGCGAGCATCTCCTGAACAATTTCATCCTGCTTTACATAAACGACAATGACACCGATGGCAAATAGCAGTATCGGGGTTACTAGTAGCGTAATAATGAATCGTTTCCAGAACTTTCTTGTTCGGAACCAATTTTTAAAGATCCTCATAACGTATAATTGCTAATGAAAATACAACGATTTCAATTCACTGCAAAGTAAATGCCAGGAAGAGTTTTGAACAAATGTTAAGATCAACCTCCGTTTTCATCGAATAGCTCTCGCACTTCAGGTTTTTGAACCTCAAGAATGGTAAAAATGCAAAGCACGACCCCTAAAACACCTGTGAGGCAGTTGATTGCAGCAGCAACAATGATTAATGTTCTTCCTCTTTTCTGTTTGAATCGAGCGCTTGCCATCAATGCAGGAATACCTGTAATCAGTGCAATTCCAAGCATTGCTACTCCAATAATGATGAACAAATTTCCAAGATTAAACGGAACATTATCTCCACTTCTAGTGGAAGCTTCGAAAAAAACGCTACCAGCAAATGCTCCGATGGAAATGTAAATCAATCCCAAAAAGGCGATTAACAAATCGAGAATTCCCTTAATTAAAAAGAGAATTCGAAACGTGCTGAGATTTTTTTCTCCGGGATGTTGATCGTTCATAGCGCTTAGTTTTCTTCTACAACAACGCCTTTCCAAAAGGCTATGTACCCTTCGATGGCATTAGCCAATTCTTTCGTTTCCGGATAATACCACGCAGCATCCTGGTTTGTTTTGCCATCGACTTCGATAGAGTAGTAGGAGGCTGTTCCTTTCCATGGACAAACGGTATGCGTTTCGCTATCTTTGAAAAATTCTCTTTTGATGGTCTCAGTAGGGAAGTAGTGATTACCTTCAATGACAATGGTTTTTTCACTTTCTGCGACAATTTGTCCGTTCCAGATGGCTTTTTTCATTGGTATGATTTATGTACTTAAAAATAAGGAAAACACCGAAACTGAGCGGTTTTCGAAGTGGAAAGTAAAATTCTCTGTATCTTTGCAGATCGCATTGAACTCTTCAGAGTAGAATGCTGTTGTTCTTTTTTTTAGGGGCCGTATTGGATTTGACAGCGATAGCAGTTGTCAGGTGTAAGCATGTCGAGCCATGTGGTGAGTCTCGTTAAACTCTGGTCACAAACCATAATTGACAATACGTCATACCAACTTGCTGCCTAATTTGCGGAATGCATTTGAGGCTTAATCTAGTGGAATAATAGTACACAGACGAGTTCCTTCTCTCCTGATTCCGCCTGATAATCGGGGGGCTCAGAAGGACCAATCTTTTCAGGATAGCGATTGTGATACTCCTAAGCAGTCGTGAAATTTAGGAGATAAGCGTAATCATTGGGTGTCCTTGTCCGAAATTGCGTCGAAAACTTAATCGAGGAATAAGCATGTAGAAAGCCAGGTAATTCGTCGTTTGGACGAGGGTTCGATCCCCTCCGGCTCCACAAAGCAGTGTGAGAACTCAGCGCGAGAGTGATGAGTGTCACGCTGCTTTTCTTCATCTCTCACTCTCAACCTCACACTTTCCAAAGGTTTCTAAAATTTGTTTTCGAGGCTTTTTGTTGGTTCGACTTTTATATGAGCAACTTGCTTTTAGTATAAACCATTTATAATGATCAATCAGGGTACTGATGAAAGGACTCTGACTTAGTTCGACAATGTGAAATAAGGTTTTAAGTTACTGAAAGGTAGGTTAACCAGATGGAAAACTCCGTAGATCCTATTTTAAGGCACTTTCTATCTAAAATTTCTCAGTTTCTATAATTTTGTATTATGAAATTTAATCTAGCTTATTATTCAACAGGCAAATACGTCTTTGCAATTCAATTTTGTTTTCTTTTATTACCAGCTTTTGCACAGCAAATGGCGGGCATTGTAGACACCACTTTTAATGTCGCTGATACCGGAGAACACTACCAGTATTTTGGGCAAGGAGGTATAACGAGAAATAGCCATATATACAGCAATGGTGATATACTAACGGTTGGTGAATTTACCTCCTTTAATGGCGTGGCAACAAATAATATCGCTAAGTACAACGAGAGTTTGATTATAGATCAAGCTTTTCATTCGAATATTGGATCTGGAGCAAATGGAAGCATAACACATCTATTGGTTTTATCAAATGGTTCTATTTTTCTGGCAGGGGAATTTTCTAGTTTCAACGGCTACCCAACGAACGGAACAATTCTATTAAACAGTAATGGTACTATTGACTTATCTTATAACATTACGACTATTACTAATGTTGGTTATTTCCATGATATAGAAGAGCATCAGGATAAAATTATAGTAGTTGGAGTAGATAACTTCGGTGTTGCTTTTTTGGTCAGAATAGAATTTGACGGAACTCTAGATCCTAGCTTTACACTACCCACCCTTAATACAAGTGGAGCAAACCTATATGGGATAGAGATAGATCAGCAAGATAAAATTTACTTAAATGGTTTTTTTCAATCTATTGATGGTCATGCTACAACGCATATTGCAAGACTTCATTCTAACGGATCTGTTGACACTAGCTTTACGAATGTTTCTGGAGAATTTATATCAAATAGAGCTTTTGCAGTCACAGAAAGTAATCAGTTGATATTTTGTACTGGACCAGTAATTGATCCTGTAATAAGACTCAATTATGATGGGACCGTGGATGCTAGTTTTAATTTGGTATTTGGCTATAATTCGCAACCGAGAGCAGTTGTTCCGTTGTCAAATGGAGATTGCTTTATTTTAGGTCAACGAAATATATATAAAGTTGATAGCACTGGTACTGAAATCGGCTCCTTCTCACGTTACATATCGAAAAACTCTGGGTCGGAACAATATGATCTAGACTTTTTTCCAAACGGAGATATATTATTAACTAGAAACGATGAACTCGTAAGGCTAAATGATGACGGGGTAAGATTAGCCCCTTTTCAGAAGCACTCTATGGGGCCTATTCGTGAAATCATGGAAGTGAGAGCACTTCCGGATGGAAAGTCATTAATCGCTGGGAAATTTTACGGATTTAATGGTGAGTCTGTTTATGGTATTGCGCGCATACAAGCTGATGGTCAACTGGACCCGACTTTCAGCACCGGGAACATTTTTAGTTGGGGCCGATACTCCAGCTCCCAACCTTTCTATCTAAATGATTTCGAGGTGCAATCTGATGGGAAAATATTGGTGGCAGGACAAACTTCAGGTATTCAAGGAATTTCACCTTGGTATTCAAGACTCATCCGACTGTTTCCAGATGGGACGCTGGACCCGTCGTTCAATTCAGCGGGATTTGGAGGAGTGAGTGGCGGCCCCATAATTGACGTTATTATGCTAGAGAATGATAAGTTCTTAGCGTTCACAGAGGATTATTTAAGAAGGTTCAATAGTGATGGGACATTAGACCTTTCGTTTACAAGTCACTTTTATCAAGGAGGAGAAATTGAGGCTGTCCATTTATTAGAATCCGGTAAAATAATGGTGGGAGGTTCTTTCTCAAGCATTTCCGGTAATGCTGTGAATGGAATTGCGATGTTGGGTCCTAATGGAAGTTTTGATCCATCTTTTTCCTCTTTATCAGGAAATACAAATATAACCGCAATTGATCAACAGTCTAACGGAAAAATAATTCTTGTTAACGCTCTTGGAAATTACAGTTGGAACGGGATGCACTTTGTTTATAGAGTTACTCAGGACGGTCAATTTGATAGCACTTTTGTAACAGATAGTATAGGTTCAATTTATCAAAACGGAGATCAATTTCTTCATGTAGATGACAACGATAAAGTCTGGCTTTTCGGGGATTATGGAATCACTGGGAATATTGATGGTCTCATCCGTTTGGATACGAATGGATTATTGGATACAATCACCCAGCATTTTCCCGAAAACATTGCCAATGAATATTTGTGTGCAGATGTACTGCCTAACGGTAATATTTTATTGGGAGGTAAATTTTTTACCTATGGTGGTGTAGGTAAGACAAATCTCACAAGGATTTTTGGTGATTCAACCTCGAATTGTGTTTCGCTGCAAGGTCAGTTTGAGTATATTACTCCTCTTTCGTGTCAAAATATTGCAGAGGCAAAGGCGCATGCGGTCAATGGAACGCCTCCATATACATATTCATGGGATAGCCAAGGATGGGTTGATGATGATACTCTTCATGTAATGAACACGGCGGGGCTACACGATGTTTCGATGATTGATTCCAACGCTTGTATTCATCATGCAGCTTTTTGGGTTAACGAACCTACCCAATTGACCGTTGACAACGATGTTACTTTGGTAACTAACTCCTTTGTCCCGGGAGAAAGTACGAATATGTGGGTGAATGCAAGGAATACAGGTTGTGTACAATCGAATGGTGATGTAATATTAGTAATTGACCCCGCTCTATCGTTCAATTATGCACTACCTGCTCCGAACGTTGTTGTTGGAGATACACTTATTTGGAATTTTACCGGATTGCATCATGACTCAGCAAGCTTTACGCCATTATTGAATGTAACAACTGACAGTAATGTACAACCAGGAGACTCTATATCTTTTCATGTTGTTATTGATTCAACCTTTGATTATTGGACAGCAAATAACAATAGAAATTATACTTATCCAATTCATTTGGGAGCGGAAGCATTGGACAAACAGGTTTATCCAGGGGGTGAATGCACTCCGAATTATATTGCGAGTAATGACCGTTTGATTTACACCGTGAGGTTTCAAAATGTCGGAAATGGTTCCGTAATGAACGTCCGATTAGATGATTCACTTTCATCTGGGGTGGACTTGAACACATTAAACATTCTGGCGTCATCTCATGACATGTATACTTTGGTTAGAGATCAGGAAATATTAGAATTTAGAATGGATGATGTCATGCTTCCAGATAGTTCCACGAATGGGCCAGGTAGTGTAGGTTACGTGATTTTTGAGATCGATCAAAATGGTTCCAATACGCAAGGGTTCGCGATTACCAACAAAGCTGACGTTTATTTTGATATCAATCCTCCAGTGAGTACCAACGAGGTATTGAACACGGTAAATGACAACGCGCTCGGGGGAATTGTGGTGACTGAAACCATTTTGGCATGTGATTCACTTCTATGGAATGGTAACTATTATAATACTTCAGGAATTTACACCGCACAACTTCAAAACAGCTACGGCTGTGATTCAGTCATTACATTAGACTTGACAATCGAACAAATGCCAGTTAGCATAGTTACCCAGATGGGTTCAACGTTGACCACCACGAGTTCAGGAGTTAATTATCAATGGTTGGATTGCGATAGTGGCTTTGCCGAAATAATAAACGAGATTAGTCAAACGTACACTCCAGTGGTACTCGCGGGAAACTTTGCCGTAGAAGTTAGTACCACAGCATGTGTAGATACATCGGATTGTTATGTTTATGATGTTAATACACTTGAAGAAAATGAATTGAGGTATTCTATTCATCCGAACCCTGCCCATAACGTATTGTACATTCATGGGGAAAATGCTTTGCAAAAAGAAGGTGTTCAAATTACTGATATGAATGGGAGGACGGTTTATTACTCGAGTGAGCAATTTATTACTGAAATTGATATAAGTAATATAAACGTAGGGATTTACTTCATAACAATTAACTCTGAATCTAGATTAGAAGTTCACAAGTTCAACAAGGAATAGTTGAAGTAGCTTATTACACAAGGGTTGAGGTAATTTAATGGTTTGACTTTCGTTGAGATGCCTCCACAAAGCAGTGTGAGAACTCAGCGCGAGAGTGATGAGTGTCACGCTGCTTTTCTTCATCTCTCACTCTCAACCTCACACTTTCCAAAGGTTTCTAAAATTTGTTTTCGAGGCTTTTTGTTGGTTCGACTTTTGTTTCATTGGGATTTTATTCGAGTAAAAAAATCCCCTCGCAGGAACACGAGGGGATTTACTTCTGAAGGGGCAACAACCTGAACCTTTTATTATGGCATATTTAACACGTGCCCTCAGAAGAACAAAGTCGCTTCATGTTAGCGGGGATTAGTGTGCCGTTCAACGCATTGGGCATAAACGTGAACCAGCCCGTTAAACTGTACCGACTTTTGTTTACTTCCTGCACGCCGTGCAGAATGGTACCGCTTTTAAATAAAACACAGCGCCTTGCAAGAGGGGAGATGTGTTGGGGGGTATCATTTGGCAGGAAAATTTTAAGTTCTCCACCATCACTTTCAATCCAATCAGTATTTAAGTAGCACACCATTGAAATTAATCGATTGTTTCTGTCGGAGAATTGATCAAGGTGCTTCTTATACCATGTACCTTTTGGATAATGTGCTAAGTGAAACTCCTTTCCAGACAAACTCAAAAAGCAGTATCTATTGAGCATATTCATTGTTTCATCGATAAGTTTCCAAACGCCCAAGTTATCAGTGTTCGTAGAGGGGTCGAACCAGTAGGTCAAATCTCCACGAATCTCTTCATCAATCTGATTTTCGTTTGCTGTTCCGATACCAGCTCGTTCGAAATCACTTTTGTGACGGTCAATGAATGAGAGTAATTCGTCGAACATATGCACGTTCATAAAGTCATCAATGACCACAAAGTCCTTTTCAGCCAATGCATCAATCCATTTTAACCAATCATCTGTCGTATGGATATTCTGTTCGTTTCGTTTTCTTGCGCTCATTCAGTGGGAGATAGGGTCCAATTCAGATAGTATAGGAACGTCGATGTCGTCATGTGATGAAATGAAATAGTAAACGGTAAAACGACGACCTTTGGTTTCTTCGTCATCCAGACGATACTCAAAGATTAAATCTGTTCTCAAGCGTTTGAATCTTATGAAATCGCCATTAGATTTTGAAAATCTATAGACATTATTTTGTTTGCCAATGAACGTCATTTCCTCTGAAATCATCTTGATCTTATTATGACAGGATATAAATCAATGCGATGGCACCTAGCAGAACTATTGCCAAAGCAACTTGAAATTTAATATTGACTTTTGGCCTTTTCATGGTCAAGATCGAAATACATTATTACTGTTTTCGAACGACTTGAACTCAATTGAGTATCCGTTAGGATCTTTCAGGAAAAACGTTTTCTGTTCTCCGACCTCACCTTCGAATACTGTTTTCGGTTCGATGAGAAAAGGAATGTTCAATTCTTTCAAGCGGTCTACCAGTTGATGCCATTCGTTCCATGGTAAGACAGCTCCAAAATGATAAAGTGGAAAAGGATTGGAATCACTTCGATAATACGGGAGTGAACAAACTGCTTCTTCATTAACATGCGCGGTAATTTGATTTCCATAAAAGTTAAGGTCAATCCAATTCGATGCACTCCGTCCAATCGTGCAACCAAGAACGTCACAATAAAAGTTCTTTGTCGCTTCTAACTCTTTAATTGGAAAAGCGAGATGAAATGCAGTATTCATGGTAGAAAATTTAATTAAGTATGTACTCGAATATTAACGGTGCGACTATCGTTGCATCTGATTCAATGATGAACTTTGGAGTATCTATATCCAGTTTACCCCACGTTATCTTTTCGTTTGGCACTGCGCCAGAATACGATCCGAAACTTGTTGTTGAATCCGAAATTTGACAGAAGTAACTCCAAAAAGGTGTGTCTGTACGTTCCATATCTTGATACAACATGGGGACAACACATATCGGGAAATCTCCAGCAATTCCACCGCCAATTTGGAAGAAGCCTATTCCTTCCAGACCAGCGTTTTCCGTGTAATAATCCGCCAGCCACATCATGTATTCAATACCAGATTTCATGGTGGAAGGGTTAAGTTCACCTTTCAAGCAGTAAGAAGCGAAAATGTTGCCCAAAGTTGAATCTTCCCAGCCGGGCACAACCATTGGTAAGTTCTTTTTTGCCGCTTCTAGCATCCATGAGTTTGTTGGATCGATTTCATAATACTGTTCAAGGACGCCGGATAGTAAAAGCTGATACATGAATTCGTGTGGAAAAAAGCGTTTCCCGTTTCGTTCAGCATCTTTCCAGATATCGAAAATATGACCTTGTAACCTTCGGAATGCTTCTTCCTCTGGGATACAGGTGTCAGTCACCCGATTTAGTCCTTTTTCAAGCAATGCCCATTCATCAGCAGGGGTTAAATCTCGATAGTGAGGCACTCGTTTGTAACTGTTATGGGCTACGAGGTTCATGATGTCTTCTTCTAGATTAGCACCAGTACATGATATGATATGTACTTTGTCCTTTCGAATCATTTCAGCAAGAGAAATACCTAGCTCCGCTGTACTCATCGCACCTGCAAGAGAAATCAACATCTTCTTACCCTGGTGTATGTGCGATTCATATCCTTTTGCCGCATCTACTAACGAGGCAGCGTTGAAGTGCAAGTAATGTTTTTCAATAAATTTTCTGATCTCCATTCCCATATTAAAGGTGGTATTTGTATGAAAGTAATTTGTAATAAAGTTTTGCCGCCATGAAGTCTGGGGCGTGCAGATCTTTAATTGGAGCCAATTCAACTATATCGAAACCGACAACATTTGAATTCCTAAAAACCATTTTCAGAAAGTCGAGCGTTTCATTCCATAACAGTCCGCCAGGTTCTGGTGTTCCCGTGGAAGGCATGATTGAGGGATCGAAGACATCTAAATCGATGGTGATGTAGACATTTTCTCCAAGTAAATTCGTTATATCTTCCTTCCAGTAGACATTCGATCGAATGTCGTAGGAGGAGAAAAAGAACCCGTTTCTGACGAATTTTAATTCGGAGGAATCCATACTTCGAATACCGACCTGAATAAGATCGCAGGACTTTGATGCCTCGTGCATAGCACAGGCGTGATTACACGCCGAACCGTTATATTCTGGTCTCAAATCCGAGTGCGCATCTAGCTGTAGAATCGTCAAACTGCTGAATTTCTTTCTAAAAGCTCGTATGCTACCTATGCTGATTGAGTGTTCGCCCCCAAGAAGTGTTACAAACTTACCAGCGCTGAGATAATCTGACACTTCCTTATCGACCGCTTCAACCATGGCTTCAGGGCTGTTATTCTCGGTAACTGCATCCGCCAGATATATTCCTTGTTTATATACTTCAGAATTCGTTTCTATGTCATAGAGCTCCATATTTTCGGAGGCATCAAAAATGGCTTCTGGACCTTTGTCTGCTCCTTTTCCGTATGTACTTGTACCGTCGTATGGAACAGGCAGAAGTACAACTTTTGAACACTTCAAATCGGCATTTTCATCTGGTATTCCCGCAAATGTTCTCATGAGTATCCCAAAATTTCAAGCATTTCCTGACTGGTTTGTTCGTTGCGATAAATGGAATCAGTCAGTTCTCCATTTTCATCGCGAGTAATAATGATATGTTTTGGAGCGGGAATCAGACAGTGTTTCAAACCACCATAACCTGAAATGGATTCCTGATATGCCCCTGTATTGAAAAAGCCTATATACAAAGGGTTTTCCGGTTTGAATTCAGGTAAATAAATTGCATTAATGTGTTGTTCAGAATTGTAATAATCATCACTATCACACGTCATTCCCCCAAGAAAAACACGTTCGTACTTGTCATTCCATCGGTTAATTGGAAGCATGATGAAGCGTTTGTTGATTGCCCAGGTGTCAGGAAGGGTGGTCATAAAAGACCCATCAATCATATTCCATCGCTCCTTATCGTTCTGCCTCTTCTGGTTAAGAATTGTAAATATGGTGCCTCCGGATTCGGCAACGGTAAACGACCCAAACTCAGTGAATATGTTTGGATGACTGGCACCAACGCTAACCGCACCAGACTTGATTTGAGCAACGATCTCATTAATCATGTATTGATAATCGAAGTCGAATGCCAGGGAATTTTTAATTGGAAAACCGCCTCCAATGTCCAGATGTTGAATTGGTGCATCTGCTTTGATTAAGTCAGCGTATACATTGATGAATTTTCTAAGTTCATTCCAATAATATGCGTTATCCCGAATCCCTGTGTTTACAAAGAAATGAAGCAGTGTACATTTGAACTTCTTATTCCCTTTGATTTTCCAATTATAGAAGGGAACGATGTCTTTATAGCCAATTCCTAGTCTGGAAGTATAGAACTCAAATTTTGGGTCTTCTTCAGAGGCAATACGAATACCGATTTGTAGTTCCGTGTGAATCATTTCATCCAATAACTCAAACTCATCAATACTGTCAATGATGGGGATGATTCGATTGAAACCAAGCTCGATCAATTGGGCCATTTTTGAGATATATTCTCGTGTTTTATAGCCATTGCATAACATGTAAATGTCATCCTCCAGCAGCCCTTTATTGAACAATGAAATGATTATATCCAGATCTATCGCTGAAGAGGTTTCTATGTTTACCTTCTTCTTCAGGCATTCTTTCAGAACGAAGTCAAAATGTGAACTTTTGGTGCAATAGCTGTAATGGTATTTCCCCTCGTATTCGTTTTCATTGAAAGCATTCTCAAACCATTCCCGGCAGAGGTCAATTTTATCACCAATAGCAGGAAGAAAAGAAAATTTCAACGGGGTTCCATATTTCTGGACCAGTTGGTTGAGATCGATCGCATGAAATTGTAGTTGGTTATTCTTCAGCTGAAATTCCGTTTGTGGAAAATCAAAAGTTTGTTCAATTAGATCGAGGTACTTATTCTTCATCTGAAACTTCTTCTTCTCCGATTTCTTCACTCTCACTATCGTCATCCTCCAAATTGTCGCTAACTGAAGACTTTACCTCAATTATCGAGGAAATTGGTACAAGGAATATGCACTCGTTTGTGCTATATATTACACCTTCTTCCAAACCACCGTTGTACGGAAAAACGGTGCGTTCTAATTCTCCATCTGAGTAATCGATATATAAATCATTCTGAACATCCTTACTCAGCTTTTTGAATGCTTTTATGATTTTCTTCATGAATACATTTTTAACTCAAATTTCATCTTTTAAAGTGATTATATCTTCATTGAGTAATCATTTAAGTAATATTTACTATAATTGAATGAATTTGAATTCATATTAAATGAAGTTGGACGAAATTGACATTAATATCCTTGAAAAACTCCAAGGAAACGCGATGGTCACAGCTAAGGAATTGGCCGCAGAACTATCCTTGACTACAACCCCCATATATGAACGAATTAAAAAACTTCAAAAATCAGGGATAATTAAGCAGTATGTAGCCCTTCTGGATGCTGATTTAATTGGGAAAAGTATCACGGTTTTCATTAATATCACGATTAAGGATCACCATTCAGAAAAGCGCAACGAGTTTGTTGAACAAATGGAGAAACTAAACGCCGTAATGGAGTTTTATCATACTTCAGGAAGTTTTGATTTTCTGGCAAAGGTTCGGTTCACCAATATCAATGAGTTTCGAAATTTCCTTGTAAATGAATTGTCCTCTATTCATAACATCAGTGATATTGAAAGTCAGATTGTTCTTGAGGAGATTAAATACTCAACACAGGTTCTTTTGCGCTGACCTATTCATTTCACTTCATGCGCTTTGTAAAAGAAGGGGAGAAGAAATAGGGTGGAGTAATACAGAAAGATTCACCTACGATCCGAATAAAAAAAAAGGAGTTCAGCAATGCCAAACTCCTTTCCAATTGAACATGGTGTATTAGTTCTTCTTACAATAGTAAGTAGTTGTCCAGCTACCGCCTCCATGATATGACCCAGCATAGGAATTGTAGGCAATTCGTGTAGTGCCGTAAATGGAGTCTTGAATCGTTAATACGTCGGAACTACTTATGCCTGTGATCGCCATAAAATGTGCTCCTCCGCCATTCCATGCAACACGTGTGCAAACTGGGTTTCCAGCAGAAAGTTCAGATTTAATAGTCGAAGGCGAACAAGTTCCTCCAGCCATAGAATTATATGACTTCGTATATGTTAATGCTTTGTCAAGGTATCCGTAAACATTACACGGTCCTGCATTCTTGCAGCAGTCTTGTCCTGGTAAGCAACCGCTTGCAGTATTACATTGAGTCCAGCTTCCGGTTCCGTAGAACAATCCTACAGAAGTTCCACAAGCCGACCAACACCAATTGCTTTGTTGCTGGTGTTGCATTGTAAATGGTAGCTGCACATCAGATCCTGTACCTCCGGCTGATTCCTTTAACATCGAAGTAAGATTTTTGGTAGCTAGGATAGAAGGTATTCCAGTTTTAGCTTGTAGCTTTTGACCGAATGGAGCTGCGATACTTCCTGAACCAGCGGATTCTCCAGGGTTTTGACTCACTTGTTCCAACATTGTGCTAAAAGCTTCATTCATGTGTTCAGAAAACTCTTCCAATGAAATGGGTTTATGCGGTTCTAGTTGGGATAGGGCATTGGGAGGGATTGGAATTACAACATCCTTTTTGGTGTCGTTCTCCGTGTGTGACAACCACAATCCTGTGAAGTGAATCGAAGGGATTATAAGTAATCGTGGCTCAAAGGAATCATCTTGATCCTTAGAGAAGGAATCTGCTCCGTGTAAGCCTTCCAAAACTCCTTCTACCATTGTACCGTACGATGTCGCATATACACCGTCATCATGTGCTTCATCGGAAATATGTGAAGCTGCAACCGCTTCTTCATTTTCAAAAATCAGGTAGTGCCAATCACCAGGGGTGAACGCCTCATGGATAGGTTTTTTGTGATCATCAGCATTGACGCTCCAGATTTGAATAGCATTACCAACGTTAATACTGGCCATCTCTTTAGCCTCAAGCAACCCTCTTTTAGATTGAATTTTGTTCTGAGACATGTGCTCAGCTACAAGGTCCATCCCTTTGGACGGAGCCTTTTTTGAAAAAATAATCGACATAATTTACAATTAAAGTGAATAGTGTTTTGACTCTTATGAGTCTTATCTGTTGTAAAAATGTCGAAAAGAAAGTTGCAAAACAACACGTAATTATACCTGATTTCCTAGCATTTGGTTAATTCGAATAATGTATTCCCTGTCATATCTGGATATCAGAGAACCCAGAAAACAAAATCGCTGAAAAAAGCCTGAAAATCCGAAGGGAAATCCCCGGAAGTGCTTCCTAAGTGAGGGGGAAAGCAGAATTTTTAAGATTAGTAAAACAGCGGAGGCGCCGTGCCTGTCCGGCAGGCAGGCTCGTCGTTTGGATGGTTCATCCACTCGTCCGTTAGTTTTACTTCTTCAAAATTCAGCGCCGAACGGCTTGAAGCACTCCTTGATTTTTTCATTCTTTTTGATCAAGCAAAAAGGATAGAGAAAAAATTGGTGATTATTTAGCCCATTTTTAGGATTTCAGGTAATTATACCTGAAATTCAAGTGATAGATAGCAACAATTACGTGATTTTGTTAAATGAAATTGAATTGAAAAAAGAACTCCAACGTTGGGTGGCGTAACCCGAATTTTCATTCAATGCCCTAAAAGTCACGCCACCAACGTACAGGAAGTATAGGTACTTAAAAAAGTCCTACTGCTATAATCCCATTCGTTGGATTGGTTACATGTCTTCGTCGTCTTCTGTCCAGCCTCGACGCTTTTGTTTGAGAAGTTCCAATTCCCAATCGTCATCGTCTTCGTACTGAACACGGGGCTTTTTACCGCTTTTCTTGTAAGCGGACATTTTGAATTCACGATTTTCCGGTTTATCACCCGTTTTTTTCTTCTTGTTTTTCCCTCGTTTCGTTGTTTTTTCCGCAGCTGGAGTAGATGGTGTGTCATCTTCTCTCGGGGCAATTGGTGCTCGGAAGTCATCGGTTTTTGGAGGACGTGAATCTGTATTTTCCTGACGTGGAGGACGAGAATCTCTTGGAGGTCTCGAGTCACGATTAAAGCTTTTGTCTCCGTCTCTCGGCGGTCGGGATGAACGTTGTTTGTTACCTCCGGATCTGTCTTCGGCAAGTTTTACCACCATGTTTCGGCCATTCATGGCATAACCATCAAGCGATCGGATTGCTTCCTGAGTTTCTTCAGGAGTACTCATTTCTACAAAGGCAAAACCTCTTGGTTTTCCTGTTTCACGATCCTTGGCAATGTGACACTTAATTACCTTTCCGTAGTTTTCGAATAGAGATTTGAGGGCTTCATCGCTTACGCCAAAGTCGAGTTTTGCCACAAAAATATTGGTCATATCAGGTTGAGAGAGAATGTATTAATATTAGCAATATACTTAAAAAATAGTACGGGTCAAATCTAGCGACAAAAAAAGAACCGAGCAATCCCGGTTCTTTATTTTTATGTTTCGAAACTGTTATTTCTTGAGTAAGTCTCGGATTTCTGTTAACAGTTCCTGATCTTTTGTCGGTCCTGGAGGTGTAGATGGAGCCTCTTCTTCCTTTTTCTTCATAGAGTTAATCGCCTTGATTACCATGAAAATTGCGAACGCGATAACAAAGAAGTTCACTATGGCTTGAATGAACAATCCATATTTCACAGCAACTCCATTGATTTCAGTCGTCATTGTAGCGAAAGACTCACCAATAAATGATCCGATAATTGGCATTACAATATCGTTTACCAATGATTTCACAATCATCGTAAATGCACCACCGATAACAAGAGCAACTGCTAAATCAATTACATTTCCTCTTGAAATGAATTCCTTAAATTCCTTAAGCATAGCTAATTAGTTTTAATTGAGTTAATGTTCATAAAAGTACAAGTAGTCAAACTAATAAATAGATTGAGCAGCAAATTTTATACACAACAAACTATGGAAACGATCTAAACTTTAAAAGGTTGACGGTGAAGGAGCGATCGGCTCAAAGTCACTTCATCGGCGTATTGTAACTCGGAACCAACGGAAACTCCACGGGATAAAGTAGAAACCGTTATTTCAAAATCACGAATCTTTTTGAAGATGTAATAATTGGTAGTGTCTCCTTCCATGGTAGGGCTCAATGCAAAGATTACTTCATGGATTTCTCCTTGTGAAACACGGTCAACCAACGATTGAATATTTAGATCTGACGGACCAACACCATCCATAGGGGAGATGATTCCTCCTAAAACATGATATCTACCTTTATAAGCCTCTGTTGCTTCAATTGCCAAAATATCACGAATGTCTTCAACTACACAAATTGTGGTTTTGTCCCGTCGTTCATCCAGACAAATATTGCATTTTGACTGATCTGAGATGTTTCCGCAAATCTCGCACTGATGAACATTCGCCTTCATTTCTGTGAATGCATCGGAAAATGCTTGTACTTCATCATCCGATCTTTGTAAGAGATTCAGAACCAATCGTAGCGCAGTTCGCCGACCAATCCCCGGAAGAGAAGCAATTTGATCTACTGCTGCCTCAATATGTTTTGAAGGAACTTTCACGAATCAAAAGTACCGATAATAGAAAGAAGCAAGTCAGAGTGAATCATTACTTTTGCACAGCACTATCGTGAACATGAAAAACCAGGTTAACATACAAAACAAAAAAGCTCGATTTGAATATCACTTAATCGACAAGTTCGTTGCGGGCATTAAGCTCACGGGAACAGAGATTAAAAGTATTCGGAATGGCAAAGCCAGTATTGCTGAGGCGTATTGCGTTTTCCAGGATGGAGAAGTGTTTATTCGAAACATGCACATTGCTGCGTATGAGGCAGGTTCATATTACAACCACAAACCTCGGGGAGATCGAAAGTTGTTGCTGAATCGTAAGGAGATCAACAAAATTGAAAAGTTCCTTAAAGTAAAAGGAAATGCATTGGTTCCACTTCGCATGTTTATCTCTGAGAAAGGATGGGCCAAATTGGAAATCGCTACAGCTCAAGGTAAAAAGCTACACGATAAACGTCAGGACCTGAAAGAAAAAGACGACAAGCGCGCAATGGATCGTGCGATGAAATCCTTTAAGTGATTAACGCAAACGATCGAGGCTCTTCACTAAATTGTCATCACGACGTACCAGTAATACTCCGACTAGCAAGAAAACCGCGATAACAGGGAAGAGGAAGAATCCATAACTGTATCCAATTTCCCAATCCATTTCTGCCAGACGTACAGGAATGATGTCTAATTCAGCAAAAATCTCCAGAGCAATTTTTGAAGCAATGAAAATACCCGTTGTGACTGCAAGAGAAACAAGGAATAGCACCACGCCCAATCGAATTTGAAGTTTTCGATTCTTGAACAAGAATACAAGAATTCCGATACAAACCGCCAATATCAAACAACCGACAAGTCCAAAGTTAAAGACGATGCTAATTTGTCTTTTGGCTACTTCCTTATCCATTTGCTCATTAGCATCTTGCAAATCTTTTGTATAACGAGACTGCTTACCATGTAAATCTTTCACATAATTCATGTGGAAGTCCATATCGGAAGCTTTTACAATGATTTCCGGATGCAATTCTTTCATGCGTTTTTGTACTCTCGCAGGAGCATTTTCGGTTCCTGGTGAATACGTGGCAATAGGAGCAAATGCAGCTAAAACCGCTAGAATGGCTGCTGCAATGAATAATAATGTTTGTGGTCGTTGTAACATTTGTCAAAAATTACTGGAGGTCAAATATAATTAATCCGATCAGAGAAATCCGAATGTTAACAAATGTGCCCAGCGATCTCCTGAAATCAGCAAATAAATCATCACAGCATTCACACCATACATACAAAACTGGTACAGAACAGTAAAAGATATTTTTCTTCGCTTGTAATAGAGCGTGAACGCAGGGAGTAAAAGCAGCGGAATCAGGATAAAACTCAAGCGATACACGTTGAAGTTGACGGGGTAGCCGAAAGCAGTCGTTTTACTGAAATTTTGAATGCGCATGGGGTTGTGAAAAATCCAGCTTGATTCAATAATTATTTCGTGATTTCCGTAATAAAGACTTGAATTGAAGTGCTCAATCCAAAAGAACCCGTTCTCTTCAGTTTTGATCAGACTCACGCGTTTTCCACCAATTCCGTAGGCTGCGTTTGAGTTAAATCCCGTGATTACATCGTCTTCGTAATGATGAGGAAGTACCAGATCCAGAGATAACAGGAAAGCCAAAACAATCCCAAGGATTGCAGATGTTTTCATCAGTTTCCAGCGCCAGCCATTGGTCAACTTTCTGAAGTACAATTCATTTTCGAGATACTCCCGTAATCTTTGCTCTTCGTAGCGTTTCTGTGCTTCTTTCGCTCGTTTTTCCTGTTCTGCCCTGGTTTCAGCAGCTCCGCTTTGTGTTGTACTTCGTGATTGCCTTCTTTGCTTTGTAATTGGGGTAGGTGCGGCTTTCTTTCCGGTGAGAATTTCGTAAGCTTCTTTGATTTCGATGAAGCGCCGCTCGGCATCCGGAGATGGATTTTTATCCGGGTGGTACTGCATTACCAGTTTCCGATATTGCTTGCGAACATCAGAAAGAGGGGCATTGTCTGGCAGACCGAGTATTCTATAATAACGGCTCTTCATGTCGATTCTCGTTTGCTAATGTCGCCAACCGATTGATTTTATCGCTCTTTGTATAAGTGAAATTTGAATAAAAAAAGACTTTACCCGGAACATGATACTTTGGTAATACTTCCTCCAACGATTTCTTATCTATGGAGTAAGGTTCAGATTCGATGCATAGAGTTAGCCTTTCACCAAGTTCTTCGTCCGGAACTCCAATCACAAAAAAATGTTTCTCGAACAAGTGCGCAATTTGATTTTCAACTTCTTCCGGATGAATTTTTATTCCTCCGCTGTTCACAACAAAATCCAATCGTCCTCGCCATTCAAACTCGCGTTTTCCGAAGAATTCGACACAGTCGTTGGTAACCAATTCATCCACGCCCAGATGAGGCGCAGTAATCTGCAATCGATCATTTTCAATACTTGCTGAAACACCATTTAATAATCGGAAACGCTTGCTCTTAGCGCTGACGTTCCGCAATGCAATATGCGATATCGTTTCTGTCATCCCAAATGAATGGTATACCTGGCAGGGAAGGGATTGAATTTTTTTCTCAAGTGGATCCGATATGGGGCCACCACCAACAATCACCTGCATGTTCGAGTGAAAAACCTGTGGTGAATGTTCAATAGCGTGTTGCATCTGATAGGGCACCATTGCAACAAAATCGATTGTTTTCGTTACATGTTCGAAAGGATTGGCAGATGGTCGGGTAATGTAAAGGTCCAGTCCCCATTCCAGGGCTCGGATAATCATCATTTTTCCAGCAATGGTATCGGGAGAAAGGCAAAGCAAAGCTCTTTGTCCGGAATACAAACCCAAAAAGGCTCCTGTCATTCTTGCAGACGAACTTGCATGTTGCTTCAGGATGAAGATGGATTTAGGAGTCCCGGTAGAACCGGAAGTCTTCACTTTAAAGAAATCATCGTCATTATTCCAAAGCTCCAAAAAGGAATGAACCGATTCCCGGATTGATTGGTCTTCTGTTTGAAAATGCAATTGCATGTTTTTGGAATGGAATTTGATTTAAAGGTAACAACAATTGCTTTACAAGTTTGGTCACTTGTAGTCCTTGTGGATTTGTAAGGGATTGTTTACTTTAACGAACCAAAGTTCAAACATAGAACGAAAAACAACAGAAATGAAAAAAATAGTTGCATTGGTAGGGATAGGAGTTATGTCACTTGCATTTATGAGTTCTACATGCTCATCACATGCTGGAGAAGCTCAGAAAAGTGAATCTGGAAAAATGGCTCCGACTTCAGGTATTTCATTTAAGAAGAAGTCTTTTGAGGATGCGAAGAAAGAAGCTAAGAAATCAGGAAAACTCATCTTCATCGATGCTTATACCGATTGGTGTGGTCCGTGTAAACGAATGGCTGCAACTTCATTCAAAGATCCAAAGGTGGGGGAATTGTTCAACAAGAACTTCGTCAATCTTAAAGTAGAAATGGAAAAAGATGCAGACGGACCTGAATTGGCTCGTAAGTACCGAGTAGTTGCCTATCCAACATTGTTAATTGTTGATGGTAACGGTAAGTTGATCAAACAGTCTGTTGGAATGAAATCAAGTGATCAATTGATTGCACTAGCGAAATCAGTGTTGTAATAACAACGTTCAGAAATATCAGAAGCCGGGCTCTTGAAGTGTCCGGCTTTTTTTGTGCCCTAGTCAAACAGTCTAAAAGTCCTCCAACCATATCCTTTCAACCATATCCTTTCAACCTTCAACCTTCAACCTTTCAAATAGTCAATCAATCAAAACAAAAAAGGCCGACACATCTGCCGACCTTCAATTTTTATTTGGATCTAACGATTACATTCTCGCTTTCTCTCTTGGAGGTTTTCCAGTCGACTTCAACTTCTTAGACCACTCTGCAATCGATTCTTCGTTCATCTTGATGTAGTTGTCATATCCAGCTTCTTCAGCTCCTGCTTTTGATTTCTTCGCCGTTTCGATAGCTGCCTGATAATCTCCCATTTCCGCCTGAATTAACGCTTTACGACGCAATACCCAGAATTTTCCTTCGCCACCATCCATTTCGATAGACTTATTCACCCATGTAAGTGCTTGTTTCATATCCTTCTTCTCTTCGAGGTAGTAATTCGCAGCACGGTAGTAATCATTCGAAGTTGGTCCGTTCATTACTTTGTCAATTCCAGCCATTACCTGAGCTTCCGTATTTACTTTAAATGGAACAGAAACTTTTGTTTTATCCCATGTAAGTGTCAAATCTGCACCTTTTGAAGTAAGGTTTTCGAATCCAATGGTGAATGTCTCTGTAACGTCATTCATTGAAGCAGTAGATCCTGAAACTTTCACTGCAACTTTTGTATCGTCCCAGTTTTCAGGAGTTCCCCAGTTTTCAGTATCTGTGTAGAAATACACCTCCCATGCTTCTTTAGAAGGTTTCGTGAAAATCGCGTATGTTCCAGCTTGCAACGTATCACTACCGAAAATCAGGATCTTGTCCGTCGTAATCATAGTGTTCTTATTAGCTCCGGTTCTCCACATTTCATCGAAAGGAACCAATGATCCGAAAATTTCACGATCCTTCTTCGATGGTCGACAATAAGAAATCGAAACTTCTGTCAATCCTACCGTTTGTTTCACCTCTGCTGCAGGGCTTGGCTGCGGCGTTTCAATCTGCGCTGATGCCGACATAACTGCCGTACACGAAAGAGCAAAAAGTACGTTTTTCATCATGCTTATGTGTTTTAGTTGCCCTAAATTAAGCAATCCAAGCTGATTGACTAAAGACCAACTGAAAATTCTTTACCATGGAAAGTAATTTCATTATTTCATCGTAAATTTACGTTCATTAGAAATTTCAATATGCGATCAATCCTGTTATTGCTTCTTGTTTGCAGTACGTTTTCTCTACGTGCCAACGACGATCCGGGAAGTATATATGTCAACTTGCAGAAACTACAATCACTGAAACGAGTGTTATATGTTGCTGCTCATCCGGATGATGAAAACACTCGGGCACTTGCCTGGCTTTCGCTGGGAGAGAAGGCTGAAACAGCGTATTTTTCTTTAACGAGGGGAGATGGCGGACAGAACTTAATTGGCGATGAACTAAGCGAAAAGCTGGGTGTGTTGCGCACACAAGAATTGTTGGCAGCACGATCCAATGATGGAGCAAAGCAGTATTTCTCCAGAGCAGTAGATTTTGGTTATTCAAAATCATCCGAAGAATCGTTTCAGAAATGGGGGAGAGAAGCGCTGTTGGAAGATTTGGTACTGATGATTCGAATGTTTCAGCCAGATGTTATCATAACACGCTTTCCGCCAGATGAGAGAGCAGGACATGGTCATCACATGGCTTCGGCGGAATTAGCTATTGAAGCTTTCGAGAAGGCTGCTGATTCAAACACCTTTCCAAATCAGGTGAAAGACTACGGAACATGGCAAACAACCTCTATTTATTGGAATGCCTATTGGTGGCGGAGCAATGGTTCCAGCGACGAAGCAATTGATAATCCGGATTATTTGATCAAGGAAATTGGCGATTACAATTCATTGCTGGGAATGTCCTACAACGAAATCGGAACGAAAGCGCGAAGCGAGCATAAGTGTCAGGGATTCGGAGCGATTATAGAACGTGGCTCGCGCACTGAGTATTTCAAGCATTTGGGTGGAAAGAAGCTGAAAGAGTCCTTCTTTGAAGATGATCAGCGATCATGGTCGGATATGTCGAATCTTGTTCTGGATAAGATGTTTGATGATGTATTGAACAATTTTGATTTTATCGAGGTTTATAAAAATGTTCCGGCATTGCTTGAAATTTATAAGGAGTTGGAAACGCTCCCGAGGTCCTACTTCAAGACGGAAAAAATGAATCGGTGCCGCGAAATCATAGTCGATTGCATGGGATTGCGGGCAGAGCTTATCGGAAATGATTACTTCTACATTGCTGGACAAACAGTAGATTTCAATTTGGAACTGCTCAATCGTTCTCCCATTCCGGTGCACGTAGATCATTTCGCTCCACACATGTTGAAAGGGGAGATTATCAGCCTCGACTTAGAGCAAAACAAAAAAGAAACGTACGAGTTAACAATTGGAACATCGGGTGATTTCGGCTCTCCATTTTGGTTGGATAAACCATTTAATGATGTTTTTGACGTTGCGCATGTGGAAGGTCGTTTGCGGGCAGAAGGAGATGCTTCGGTACATGGAACTCTGCGATTAATTATTGATGGAACACAGGTTGATCTTCCAATTGAAGCAAACTACAAGTGGCGTGATCCTTCGTATGGTGAGCGATCCAGACCTGTAATTGGTGCTCCGAAGTTTACCGCAAACTTTGAAGAGAAGATTATGTTATTGAAACCTGGGGAGTCTCAGGAAATTAGAGTGAAGGTGAGGAGCTTTCAAGACAATTTAGAAGGCACGATTACCTGGGATCCTTTGCTTAGCTGGGAAATTAAATGTGATGAACAGAGTTTTTCTATTGACCGAAAAGGTGGCGAAGCATGGTTGACGTTAAACGTAAAAGCTATCGGTAAAAATGCTCTCAGTGATAAACTTGTTTTGAAAGATGGTGACGGGAACGAATTGTTTCAATATCAGGAAATAGCTTATGATCACATTCCAACTCAAACGATTTTTAGCCCAGCATCATTGGACTGTATCTCAATGAATGCCAAAATTCGATCGGGCAAAGTAGCTTATATAAAGGGGGTGGAGGATGCCGTGCCTACAGCAATCGCAACTTTAGGATTTGATGTAGAAGTATTTGAAGTAAGTGATCTGGCTGATTTAGACTTATCTGATTATCAATCTGTGGTACTCGGAATTCGAATTTATAATGTTCATCCTGAGTTGAGAAACTACGACGAAAAGCTCCATTCCTATGTATTCGAAGGTGGAAACCTGATCATGCAATACAACACTGCTTCGCGATCAGGAAGCAATGAATTCGGACCAAAACCATTCACGTTATCCAGAAATCGTGTTACGGAGGAGGATGCAGAAGTGACGTTCCTGGAACCAGATCATGATATTCTGAATAGTCCAAATAAAATCACTCAGGAAGATTTCGAAAACTGGGTACAGGAACGTGGGTTGTACTTCGCAGGAGAATGGGACGAAGCTTATACACCGCTGTTTTCCTGGGCTGATCAAGGTGAAGAGCCCGTTCTTGGTTCATTGATTGTAATGGAACACGGAAAGGGTCAATTCGTATATACGGGAATTTCATTTTTTCGCGAACTTCCAAAAGGTGTCGTTGGAGCTTACCGATTGTTTGCTAACTTGTTAAGCTATAAACCATGACAGAAGATCCGGTGAATAAAAGAGAACCAAAAGACGATCCAACGAACTGGAATGGTTGGTATATGGGATTAATTGCCGCATTGGCTTTCCAGATCATCGTGTATTTATTGATCACCAATATGTATAGCAAATGAACTGGCTGGATTGGGTAATACTTTTCCTGACATTGCTGACTATCGTTGTTTACGGTAGTTGGAAAACACGCAAGAACAAAGACCTTGTTGGCTATTTAAAAGGCAATAATTCCGAGAACTGGATGACCATTGGTTTGTCCATTATGGCTACACAAGCCAGCGCAATTACCTTTCTTTCAACTCCAGGTAAGGCCTATGAAGATGGAATGGGATTCGCACAATTCTATTTCGGGTTACCACTGGCAATGATCATCATTTCCGCCTTTTTTCTCCCTATTTACTATCGACTCAAAGTATTTACAGCTTACGAATATCTTGAACGCCGATTTGATGTCAGAGTGCGTGCTTTTACCGCATTCTTATTCCTGTTATCGCGTGGTTTAGCCGCCGGAATTACCATTTACGCTCCATCTATCATTCTATCGACGCTACTAGGGTGGAACCTTGAATTAACCTGCGTCATGATCGGTGGATTGGTGATATTCTACACGGTTTCAGGAGGAAGTAGGGCTGTATCCCTTACACAGAAATGGCAAATGACAATCATAATGGGAGGAATGTTAACGGCATTTTTCTTCGTGGTTCAAAGTTTCCCTGATTCCTTTGGTTTTTCGCAAGGAGTAGATCTTGCCGGGAGTCTGGGGAAAATGGAAATCATCGATCTTTCCACCAATTTTGAGAGTCGATATACGTTGCTTTCGGGGTTGACTGGAGGATTGTTCCTATTTATATCTTATTTCGGAACGGATCAATCTCAAGTACAACGTTATCTGGGAGGGAAGTCGCTCAAAGCATCTCGTATTGGGTTGATGTTTAATGGATTGGTAAAAATCCCGATGCAGATTTTGATCCTTTTTATTGGGGTGATGGTTTTCGTATCGTATCAGTTCAACAAACCACCCATAGTTTTCAACGACCATACAGTTCAGCTAACCACTTCCCAGGAGAAGGAGTTGAAGGAAATCGAAAATGCCTATGATGTCAATTTTGAAGAAAAACGGTTGGCAATATTAAATCTACCAGAATTCCCTACGAATAGAGATTACACATCCATTCAGGAACTTCAGAAAAAGCAAGAAGAGTATCGTTCAGATTACAAGGAAAAGCTCAAGAAGTTTGATGCCAACTATGAAGAAAACGATGGGGATTACGTCTTTCTAACGTATGTTTTGAATTACCTGCCTACCGGACTAATCGGATTGCTGCTGGCGGTAATTTTTTCGGCAGCCATGTCATCTACAGCAGCAGAATTAAACGCTCTTTCATCCACTACGACAATTGACTTTTATAAGAAGTTTATCTCTACCAGAAACGATAACAAAAGAGATCTGAATGTCAGTAAATTGTTGACAGTAGGTTGGGGGTTGATAGCTATTGGAGTTGCTTTGGTTGCCGGGCTATTTGATAATTTGATCGAATTGGTAAATATCCTTGGTTCGTTGTTTTACGGAACAATCCTTGGCGTATTCCTCGTAGCATTTTTCTTCAAGTGGATTCGTGGAACTGCTGCGTTTATAGCTGGATTGATAGGGCAGTGTGTCGTATTGTTCATTCATTTGATGGTAACCATGGGTAAATGGGATATCGGCTTCCTGATGTACAATATTATAGGAAGTTTGGTGGTAATTATCGCTGCCATCCTGATTCAGGCGGTGCTTAGGAATAAAAGAAAGTCCGTAATTCGAGAGTCGTGAAGACAATTCTGAATGATACCACCGGAACGATTCTGTTGTATCCAGGTTATTTCAAGAAGTTCCAACTCATGCAGGATTTGGATCAATTTGAATTGCAGCAGGAATCCATAATTCTTTTTGGAAAGCAAGTGAATCAACCGCGATTGTCTCGTTTATACGGAAAGCCGGATACTTCGTACAAGTACAGTGGAAAACTGTTTGAGGCAATTCCGTGGTCTGGTAAATTAGAATCCATTGCAGAGGAATGTTCATCAATTTGCGCTATTGATTTCAATACGGGATTGCTGAATTATTATCGTGATGGCAACGATAGCATGGGATTGCATGCCGATGACGAAAAGGAATTAGGAAAGAATCCAGTTATCGCAAGTGTCAGTTTCGGGGCAACAAGAAAAATGGTATTCCGAAAACGTGATTCAAAAGATAAGCTTGTGATTGCATTGGAAGATGGCGATTTACTGATTATGAAAGGGGCATTGCAACATCAATGGAAACACGAATTGCCAAAAGAAAGGAAAGCTACAGAACCCCGTCTAAATATTACATTCAGAAAAGTTCATTAAAAAAACCAGATATGATTCCATCAAACGAGTACCATTCTTATTTTGAAACGTACATTGGACCTTTAGCAAAAAGGGAAGAATCCATTACGGAGTTGATGGAAATCAGTGCACAGTCTTTTGTAGATATGTTGTTAGCTCTTCCTGAGGAAAAAGAGGAGTATCGTTACGCAGAAGGAAAGTGGACCATAAAAGAGTTATTGCAGCATATAAACGATACCGAACGCATTTTTCAAAATCGAGCACTGCGATTTTCAAGGAAAGATAAAACGCCGCTTCCAGGATTTGATCATGACAGCTACAGCCTTGAAGCTCAAGGGAACAATAGAACCATGCAAAGTTTGATTGATGAATTTATTGCGGTTCGTCAGGCAACAATTACTCTTTTTGGAAGCTTTTCAGATGAAATGCTATTGGAACAAGGAGTGGCCAATGGTCATATTATATCCGTAAGAGCTATCGGTTACTTGGTTTCCGGACATCAGATGCATCACCAAAGAGTTTTTGAAGAGAGATACAACTAATCAAGGCTTATTATTATCCATACATTTTCCTTTCCGCCTTTAACAGCAACTTCTACAACAATTTTATCACCGAGTTGAATCATGTTTCTGGGAGAGAAGGCTTCAATTTGTAATCCATTTACATTTTTCTTGTCAAAAGCTATATAAGGAGTTAAGGTTCCATTCTCAGTTACCTCATATCCAACAAGCCCAGATCCATTTGGCTTGGCTGAATAATAGATGTCATCTTCTTTCGGATGTTTTTTGATATAATCAACGTAAAAGAAATGTAAACTTTCACCTCTTGTAACCATGAAATTTCCAACATCAAACATTAGTCGATCGAATAATTGTGTCTTGTGTATTAATCTTTGCTGTATTTCCTCCAATGAGTCTGAAGTTGGGATTCTTAAAATTAATGAACTTCCGTATGGATAGTCTAGCGCAAAGATTGGTGTATAAGAACTACCATCTTTAATTAAAAAACTGATAACGAGAAGGATGTGGTCGTTTTTCGCTTCAACTATGTCAATGTTCATTTTGTTGATCTCACTCCCAGATGTTCCACGTTTTGAGTAAGCAGCAAAAGGATTTATCTCATGTTCTTTTTTACTTATGAAAGTTCCGTTTAGTTCTAATTCAACCAATGTTAATTTTGACGGTTTGTAAATTGTTCTTTCAAAAGGAGCGTTCTCTATTAAGTTTGGAGATGTAGAGAGAATAAACATTCTATTTTGAGCTATCAACAGTTTACTTTGTATTAAACCTCCTAAAGAATCGTGCAATGTTTTCTGAGTGATTTTTTTACTCGATAGGTCATAGTTTATTATAGATGTATTGGGATTCTGTTTTGAGTTATCCACAATAATCCCTATCAATGAGTTCTCAATTATCTTATAGTCGACAAGTTCCTCCGATTTCTTAAATTTTAAGCTGTCGATGATTTCAAAACTCAGATTATAAAAATCAATGACATATTCGAATTGGTTTCCGGCATTGAAGTTTGTGCGGTGCACGGCAGTAATTAAACTTTCACTGTCGTGAGGTCTCAAGCACCCTATAGTGCTTAAATCTCGAATTTCTTTGGGGCTGGTGTCGATTGATTTATAGTCTTCACCGAATGTGTAGCACAAATATTTCCAATTGTGTTTATTTTTTTGAGCGTATTCAGGCGGAAGGTTTATTGGATGCTGAAAATTGGTACCATTAACTCTGGATATAGGCTCGTATCCAATAAAAAAAATGCGGTTATTCACTTTCATGAGTTTCAGACCATAAAACTTATTATTAGAAATCTCTATTGGAGCAGAGCTATACGTAAGGGTTAAGTTTGCGGTATCGAAGTGTTGAATGATGTAACCGTCATTCCCTTTTTTTAGAGCAACGACCTTATCTTCGCAAAGTACGATATGTTTATTAGATAAGAATTCATGCTCTCCTTTAATTGACGCGTAAATAGGGGAGGTAGTTACATTCAAATGTTGAATTTCCTGACTGAAAGAAACATGAAGATTAATAAGACAGATTGTCAAAACAACATGGTGTAAAGTAAATTTAAAAAGCGGGTAAACAGCGGTCATCTTCTAATGTTTATTGATGCGAAGCTAACAAAAAAAAGGCCGTCCTTTCAGACGACCTTTCCAATATTCAGAAGAGAATTGAATTATTCTCCTTTGTCCATTTTTTCCTTCAACGCAGCCAAGGCATCCAAATCTCCCATTGTAGATTTCGCAGCGCTTTGGTTAACTTGCTTCACTGCAGCTGAAGAACCTCCGCCACCTTTCTTAGATGGTTTGTGATCTTCACCTTCCTCGAATGTTCTCGTGTGAGAAACAACGATTTTGCGAGCGTCTTTGTTGAATTCAATAATCACGAAGTTCAAAGTCTCATCAACTTTCGCGTTAGATCCATCCTCTTTACGCATGTGGCGTGCTGGACAGATTCCTTCCAATCCGTAAGGAAGAGAAACGATTCCTGATTTGTCTTTGTTCTCGATGATTGTTCCTTCGTGTGTTGAACCTTCTGTGAAAGTAGATTCGAATACATCCCAAGGATTTTCTTCAAGCTGCTTGTGTCCTAGAGAGATACGACGGCTTTCGCGATCGATTTCCAAAACTACAACGTCCATCATGTCTCCAACTTTACAGAATTCAGATGGGTGCTTGATTTTCTTCTGCCATGAAAGGTCAGAGATGTGGATCAATCCGTCAACTCCTTCTTCCAATTCAACGAATACTCCGAAGTTCGTGAAGTTACGAACCTTCGCAGAGTGTTGTGTTCCTGCAGCAAACTTCGTTTCGATGTCTGCCCATGGATCTGGCATCAATTGCTTGATTCCAAGAGACATTTTACGCTCTTCACGATCCAAAGTCAAGATAACTGCTTCAACTTCGTCTCCAACTTTCAAGAAGTCCTGTGCAGAACGCAAGTGCTGTGACCAGCTCATTTCCGAAACGTGGATCAAACCTTCTACTCCCGGAGCAATCTCAACGAATGCACCGTAGTCAGCCATAACAACCACTTTTCCTTTTACTTTGTCTCCAACGTTCATTTCAGCGTCAAGAGAATCCCAAGGATGAGCCTCAAGCTGCTTCAATCCAAGAGCGATACGCTTCTTCTCGTCGTCGAAGTCCAAAATTACAACGTTCAATTTCTGATCCAATTCTACCACTTCTTCCGGGTGGTTCACGCGACCCCATGAAAGGTCTGTGATGTGAATCAAACCGTCTACACCACCAAGGTCGATAAATACCCCGTAAGATGTGATGTTCTTAACAGTTCCTTCCAATACCTGACCTTTTTCAAGACCAGAGATAATTTGTTTTTTCTGTTCTTCTAGTTCCGCTTCGATCAATGCTTTGTGAGAAACAACAACGTTTTTGAATTCTTCGTTAATCTTAACTACTTTGAATTCCATGTTCTTTCCTACGTACATATCGTAGTCACGGATAGGTTTAACGTCAATTTGTGAACCAGGTAAGAATGCTTCCAGACCAAATGCGTCTACAATCAATCCTCCTTTAGTACGACACTTAACGAATCCTGTGATAACTTCACCCGTTTTCAATACCTCGTTAACTTTTCTCCAGGCACTGTGAGTACGAGCTACTTTGTGTGAGATTACAAGCTGACCGTATTTGTCCTCTTGTGTTTCGACGTATACTTCAACAGTATCACCAACTTTTAAATCCGGGTTGTAGCGGAATTCGTTTGTAGCAATAACCCCTTCAGATTTAGATCCGATGTTGATTACTACTTCTTTCTTGTTCATGGAAACAATTGTTCCTTCAACAACTTCCTTTTCAGCTACGGCGTTTAAAGTTCCGTCATACTTGTCTGATAACTCAGCACGTTCTGCTGCGTTGTAACCGTCCAATGCTAATGCATCCCAGTCAAAATCCGCAATTCCTTGCGTTGTTTTGTTTTCTGCCATAATGGCTTAAATAATTGTATTCCGGGTAACCCTGTAAATCCCGAAAGAATTAATAAAAGTCGCGCTATAAAAGGGTTGCGACAAAATAAAACTCCCTCTACATAACGAAAGGGAGTGCAAAGATAGGGAATTAAACTTTAATATAACTGAGAATCAAAAAGAAACCCCGACGATCTCACGATGTCGGGGTTCTTAATCTTATGAATCAAATTCTACAATGCGTCCAGTCGTGCTTTGTACTCTTTTGATTTTTCTGTGTTTCCTTGTTTGTGGTGCGCTTTGTACAAGTTGTCCAATACGTACTTGTCATTTGGCTCACTCTCCAGGTACATTTCCAGGTATTTAATTGCAGCTTTCATCTTCTCATCTGATTTCTGCTCCAACTTAGAAACGTTCGGATCACCTAGCGGAAGGTTACGGGAATCAACCATCAGGATTCCGGACCAGTTGTAAAGTAGTGCCCCCAATTGGTATTGAGTATTTACATTGCTACCGTCCAATTCCATAGATTTCATTAGTGATTTCTCCGCCTCTTCGTAGTTTTCCAGTTTCATTTGGATACTTCCAATAGAGTAGTGCAAGATTGGGTTCTCTGGATCTGCTGCGATTGCATCATCTAATGCTTTCTTAGCTTCCTCGTCTTTACCTTCTTGCAAGTATACGTCAACACGTTGTTTCAAAATGTCAACATTTCCAGGGAGTTTCTTTTCTGCAGCATCCAGAGTTGCATGTGCTTTGTCGAAGTCTTTAGCACCGGCGTAACAAGAAGCAGCCAAAACATCTCCTGTCGCTCCACGATATCCAGCATCTGCTAAAATTTGGAACATTTCAGCTGCGTCTTCATAGCGCTTTACACTTTTGAAACAAATTCCTGCATTGTATACTGAACCACTGTCCAATCGTTGAATGGTGTTCAGGTATTCGTGAACCATACTGTAAGCTTCACCTGCCATTTCCAGAGAATCCATCTGATAAGCCATGTCAGCCATCTGTCCAGCTTTACCTGCAACAATTTCGGAGAATTCCACAAAATCACGTTTGTATTTCTTCGTTGCAATTTTGTATCCTTCAGTTAACGATTCAATCGAAATCTTCTCGTAGTCTGACAAAGTCGCTTCATCAATCTCCGCCTGATTTACGGCTGCATCCATTGCTAAAACCTGAATCAGTCCCGTGTAAACCTTACCTCTCACGAGGAACATTTTATCGTAATCCTTGGCTTCTTTATTGCTTTGATACCAAACCTCTGCTTCATCAATGTACCCTTTCGCAGTATTTAGTACTTGCTTTACTTCATTGATTTTGTCTGCTGGAAGCACTGGCATAAGAAGTAGGTTTCCTACTTTGCCATATTCAACCGCAGCACTGGTTACTTTACTCTTTTGAGCCATTCCTGAGAACGAAATTGCGATCAATCCCAGTGCCAGCCCTACATTTTTCAATGTCATTTTCATAGTTACTTTATTCTTTAGATGCATTAATTGCATTTATTCCACAGCACCTTCGTTTTCAATATCCGTGCCACTTTCGTTTGAAGTGTCGCCCTCAGTTGCATCTTCATTGATGATTGGGTTACCATCTTCATCCAGTTCGACAGTTTCCTCGTCGTCGCTTCTTGGGACTCTCGCTACTGCCGCAATTGCAGCTTTACCTTTCAGGTTGATTAGCTTAACTCCCTGAGTTGCACGACCTGATGTAGAAATTGAGTCAATGTGCATACGAATGGTTACTCCTGATTTGGTGATGATCATCAGATCCTCCTCATCGGTTACATTCTTAATCGCTAGCAATTTACCAGTTTTATCCGTAACATTCAACGTTTTTACCCCTTTACCACCACGGTTTGTGATTCGATAAACAGGCTCGTTGTCTTCCGGATCATTAAGGTAAGTTCGTTTTCCAAATCCGTTTTCTGATACCACAAGAATAGTAGAGTGGACATCTTCAACGCAGATCATTCCAACAACTTCGTCGTGATCTCCTGCAAGACTAATTCCTCTTACGCCTGCAGCATTACGTCCCATGGCGCGTACTTTCTCTTCGTGGAAACGAATGGCTTTACCTTCTGAGGATGCCAATACAATTTCGTTGTTTCCGTTAGTCAGTTTCGCTTCAAGTAGCTCGTCATTTTCACGAATCGTGATCGCGTTAATACCGTTGCTACGTGGACGAGAGTAGGCTTCCAGTGAAGTTTTCTTAATAACTCCTCGTTTCGTTGCCATAACTACGAAGTTGTTATCAAGGTAGTCCTTATCTGTAAGGTCTGTCACCTTAACATATGCTTTTACTTTGTCGTCTTGTTCGATGTTCAACAAGTTTTGGATAGCACGTCCTTTACCTGTTTTAGATCCTTCAGGAATCTCAAATACACGCATCCAGAAACATTTACCTTTTTCTGTGAAGATTAACAGGTAATTGTGATTTGTTGCAACGAATAGTTCCTCCAGGAAGTCTTTGTCACGAGTAGTGGAACCTTTCGATCCCATTCCACCGCGATTCTGAACTTTGTATTCGGCAAGGCTTGTACGTTTGATGTATCCTGCGTGAGAAATAGTAACAACCACTTCTTCGTTTGGAATCAAATCCTCGATACGCATTTCGCTTGCTGAGTATTCGATCTTAGAACGACGCTCATCTCCGTACTTATCTCGTACTTCGATCAATTCGTTCTTGATGATCTCCATACGACGCTCTTCGCGATCCAGGATATCTTTCAAGTCTTTAATCAGGTTCATCAAGTCTTCGTACTCAGAGCGCAGTTTATCTTGCTCCAGTCCAGTCAACTGACGAAGTCGCATCTCAACGATAGCACGTGCTTGAATATCCGTCAATTCGAAGCGTTCGATTAATTTCTCGCGTGCTTCTTCCGGACTTTTCGATCCACGAATCAAAGCGATTACTTCGTCAATATTATCAGAAGCAATGATTAATCCCTCAAGGATGTGCGCTCTTTCCTCAGCTTTTCGCAATTCGTATTTCGTTCGGCGGACAACTACTTCGTGACGGAAATCAACAAAGTGGCGAATCATATCCTTAAGGTTCAATAGCTCAGGACGACCGTTGACTAAACAAATGTTATTTACTGAAAATGAAGTCTGTAGCGCTGTGTATTTAAATAGTTTGTTCAGTACTACATTTGGAATAGAATCACGCTTCAGTTCGTAAACGATACGCATTCCGTTTCGATCTGATTCGTCACGGATATCCGAAATACCTTCAATCTTCTTGTCATTAACAAGCTCCGCAGTTTTACGGATCATGTCAGCTTTATTGACCTGGTATGGGATCTCGGTTACAATGATTACTTCCTTTCCGGTTTTCGTCTCTTCGATTTCTGCTTTTGCACGCATCACAATTCGACCTTTACCTGTCAAAAGTGCTTCACGCGCTCCGTCGTAACCATAAATAATACCACCAGTAGGGAAGTCAGGTGCTTTTACGTGCTGTAATAATTCCTCATCTTCAATTTCTTTATTGTCGATGTAGGCAATCATACCGTTAGTAACCTCTGTAAGGTTATGAGGCGCCATATTCGTTGCCATACCTACCGCAATTCCACTGGCTCCGTTAACAAGGAGGTTTGGGATTTTTGTAGGAAGCACGGTTGGCTCTTCCAGACTATCATCGAAGTTCGGTGCGAAGTCTACTGTTTCTTTGTCGAGGTCGCCCAACATGTCTTCAGAGATTTTTCGCAATCGCGCCTCGGTATAACGCATTGCTGCCGGACTATCACCGTCAACAGATCCGTAGTTTCCTTGCCCGTCCACAAGTGGGTATCGTAACGACCATGGTTGGGCCATTCGAACCATGGTATCATAAACCGAACTGTCTCCGTGCGGGTGATACTTACCCAACACCTCTCCAACAATTCTCGCACTCTTTTTATAAGGTCTGTTCGAGTAGACACCTAAATCCTGCATTCCATAAAGAACGCGTCGGTGTACAGGCTTAAAACCATCTCGAACATCTGGTAGTGCTCTCGACACAATCACCGACATGGAATAGTCGATGTAGGCCGATTTCATTTCATCCTCAATATTGATCTGGATTATTCTTTCTCCGTCTGCCATGAGTTATAATTCGTTAAGTGTTTAGCACGGTTCGTGCGTGTTCAAAAGCAAGCTTCGAAATTAGTCAATTCGCCCCATAATCTACTGTTGAAAACCCCGTAATTACTAACAAAAATCTGTGGAAAATGGCTGTTTTCGACGACTTATTAACAATTTTGAAATTCCGACAAGAAAAACGCATTTTTACCTAAAATGCAAGGGAGATATCGTCGTAATCAGATAGTTAAAACTGAGTGTCATTCTTAATGGCAGAGAGGTCGGTTTTAGTATTTGTCTGGGAATCAAGTGGAATGCCTGACATCTACCTGACAGAATGTCCATTCAAAACAATCGGAATGGTTATTGATTCTTTCAATGCAAACAGGAAAATGTGAAAAAGAACATATTTAGCCTGCGATTTATGTTTTTTATACGTTATATATTTGTAGGAGTGCGTTAAAACTCTCTTTTCGCATCTCATTACAAGGATTGTAAATAGCATTCGAATTATGGAAGCAAAATTCTCTCAAAGAGTGAAAGATGTCATCAGCTTTAGTCGTGAGGAAGCCTTACGATTGGGGAATGATTTCATCGGGGTTGAGCACTTATTGTTAGGGCTCATTCGTGAAGGTGATGGAAAGGCAATTGCTGTCTTACATGAGTTTCATCTTGATTTAAAGATGATCAGAAAGGAAGTGGAACAGAACTTGTCGAAATCGGCAGCTACGGCAATAGGAACTCAAAACCTAACCAATATTCCTTTGGTTAAGCAAGCAGAACGTGTGTTGAAGTTGACGTACCTTGAAGCGAAACTATACAAAAGCCCGATGATCGGGACGGAACACCTTTTACTGTCAATTCTGAAAAATGAAGACAGTGCAGCATGCAGTATTTTAAATAAGTACGGCGTGATTTATGAAAACGTAAAAGACGAACTAGAATCAATGAAAGACGATCAAATTACGCCACGGGCAGAGTTCCCAGGTGGAACAGATGATGAACCAGCAGGAGGGGAGGAATCATTCTCTTCGCAGCGAAAAGCAGATCCTAAATCCAAGACTCCTGTTTTGGACAACTTTGGACGTGACTTGACGAAGATGGCCGAAGCTGGTCGTCTGGATCCAATTGTTGGACGTGAGAAGGAGATTGAGCGCGTAAGCCAAATCTTGTCTCGAAGAAAGAAAAACAACCCGATTTTGATTGGGGAACCTGGAGTAGGTAAAAGTGCTATTGCTGAAGGATTGGCATTGCGTATTGTTGAGCGCAAAGTATCTCGAGTACTTTTCAATAAGCGTATTGTATCGCTTGATTTGGCTTCTTTGGTTGCGGGGACGAAGTACCGCGGTCAGTTTGAGGAGCGAATGAAGGCCGTAATGCAGGAAATCGAAAAGAATCCGGATGTGATCTTGTTTATTGATGAGATTCACACGATTATCGGAGCGGGAGGTGCTTCTGGTTCCCTGGATGCATCGAATATGTTCAAACCGGCATTGGCTCGCGGAGAACTGCAAGCAATTGGAGCGACAACATTGGACGAATACCGTCAGTATATCGAGAAGGATGGAGCGTTAGAGCGTCGATTCCAGAAGGTATTGGTAGAGCCAACTTCGAAAGAAGAGACTTTCCAGATTCTGAACAATATCAAAGAGCGTTACGAAGATCACCACTCAGTGCGTTTCACGAAAGAAGCTTTGGAGGCTTGTGTAAGTCTGACAGAGCGTTACATTACGGATCGTCATCTTCCGGATAAGGCTATTGATGCCATGGATGAAGTAGGTTCACGTGTGCACTTGACGAATATCAATGTTCCTCAGGAGATTCTGGATATCGAACAAAAGATTGAAGATCTGAAAGAACAGAAGAATGAAGTAATCAAGTCGCAGCAATACGAGAAAGCGGCAGAGCTTCGTGATAGCGAGCGCAAACTTCAGGAAGAACTGGAAGTTGCCAAGAATAAGTGGGAAGAGGAGTCTAAGGAGAATCGAGTAGAGGTGACTGAAGTGCACGTTGCTGAAGTTGTTTCTATGATGTCCGGAGTTCCTGTGACACGTATCTCAGAATCTGAAACAGGTCGTTTGGCGGTTATGTCTGACGAGATCAAAGGTCGAGTTATTGGACAGGACGAAGCGGTGAAGAAAGTGGTTAAAGCTATTCAGCGTAACCGTGCCGGATTGAAAGATCCTAACAAGCCAATTGGATCGTTCTTCTTCTTAGGGCCAACTGGAGTTGGTAAAACGCAATTAGCGAAAGTACTGGCCAAATACTTGTTCGATTCGGAAGATTCATTGATCCGAATTGATATGTCGGAATACATGGAGAAATTCTCTATCTCTCGATTGGTAGGAGCGCCTCCGGGTTACGTTGGATACGAAGAAGGTGGTCAGTTGACGGAGAAAGTTCGTCGCAAGCCTTATTCAATCGTTCTTTTGGATGAGATTGAGAAAGCGCACCCAGATGTATTCAACTTGTTGTTGCAAGCTTTGGATGACGGTCACATGACAGATGGATTGGGTCGTAAGATTGACTTCAAGAATACGATTTTGATCATGACTTCGAACATTGGAGCACGTCAATTGCAGGACTTCGGTACAGGAGTTGGATTCGGTACGCAGGCAAAATTGGAGCAAGCGGATGATGCTGCGAAAGCGGTTGTTCAGAATGCATTGAGAAAAGCATTCTCTCCGGAATTCCTAAATCGTGTTGACGACATGATCATGTTCAACTCACTTACACGTGAAGACATCCACAAAATCATCGATTTGGAATTGGACAAATTGTACGGTCGTTTGAACGATCTTGGATATACAATTGAAATGACGGAAAAAGCGAAGGATTACATCGTTGAGAAAGGATACGATGAGAAGTTTGGTGCACGTCCGTTGAAAAGAGCCATCCAAAAGTTGATTGAAGATCCGTTAGCGGAAGAAATTGTGAAATCGAATTTGCACGAAGGTGATACCATCAAGATGGATTACAAAGAAGGCGAAACAGAATTGACTATTACCATCAAAAAAGGTAAATCGCAGAAAACAAAGCCAAAGCAGGAAGAAAAATAACTCAATGACGAGTTAACTGCCTGGCATTAATTAAATAGAGGTAAGAATCTCTACTTGCATTAAAGGGAACTTCGGTTCCCTTTTTTTTATCGCACGAGATTGACGTGTCCTGTATAAATGAATGGTCCTTGAAGGTCGACGTTATAATTGATCGGAATTATTTCGAATTGATAAATGTATGACCCTTGCGGAACAGATTGTCCCTGATAGGTTCCATCCCATACAATTTGGCTTAGATCGTTTCCGTGTCCAAAGAAAATAAGCTCTCCCCAACGATTAAAGATGCGTAGCTCTGCACTTTCGATTTCTGATGAATGCGCAAAGAAGGTGTTGTTGAATTCGTCTCCATTCGGTGTAAATGTATTCGGCGCGTAGAACACAAACGTATTTGGAACAAGAATCACCTGGTAGGCAGTGTCATAACAACCATAATCCAGATCGTGAGCCACAAGCATTACTTCAAATTGATCGTTCTCTATCTGAGATGAGTAGGTGTATGGATAAGCCATTACCATATCATTTCCAGTGAGCCAGCCGCTACTATCAACCGCATTCATGTACCAGTGAATTTCTTCCGTATTACTGGACGATTCATTGAAGAATTGATAATCTGTGTCAAAACTGTTTGTATTCCCTTCAGCATAAGAGAATTGAGCGTCGATACTTACATCGATTACGAAACCTGAATCGAGGTGTGACCAACAGCCTGCGGTATCTTGATATTGAACATAGACCATTCCGCCAATGTTCTCGTTCCAATCGACTTGAATGTGATCGGTTCCAACTCCCTGAACTATTTCAGCAGATGCATCACTATTATTCACCGTCCATTCGTACCAAGGCTCTCCAAGCGGTTGTTCTACGTAGTAGTGTGCGTCAGAGTAACATTCTGTGCTGTCATAAATCAAAATAGGTGCTTTCGGAGTGCGGTAGCCAAGTGTGTAGTGCTCCTGAACAAAATCGGATTCTCCAATCGCTTTAGCGTAGCTATAGTTTCCTGAGGTTGAGCTGGCGTTGTTGTAAATAACTTTCCATGTAGGATTGTCCCACTGTGCAGGATGCGGATAGAATCCGTCAATAGGAGGGAGGTGCGCAAAATCAAGATCATAAACATTGGATGAATCCGCGCTGTTTACCGTGTAGAAATAAGCTGTCTGAATTTTACAAAGACTGGTGTCCATGTCAATCTCGAATGCATTGACAAAGTCTGGTGTGTGATGATGAAATGTTGCATAAAGCGTATCGGACGTTCCTCCGGCTTGCAAGGTGGATTTCAAAGGTCTATGTCGGAAAAAGCCACCTTCGTGAGATCCTAGAGGAATCAGGTTTTCTTCATTCTGATTAACAACTTTTCTTACTTGTCCATCTTCATCGGTACTAATGATGCCTTCGAGATTGAAGGTGTTGTCGTAGATGATCGAAGCAACTAACGGATTGTCAAGAAACAACAGTTTATCGTGAACAGCCAACTCTACATTGGTGATGTCCACTGTGTTGATTACTCTGATATGTTGATCCTGTTCTTTTGCATCTGTCCCAGTTAATAGTAAATCCCAGAACTTTGAAATGCTATCCCCCAGAAACCACTGATTGTCTCCGTACATCTCAACAACTCCTGTATCAATCTGTAGGTTTGCACTGTTGATCCAGTCGTTTTCAATTTTGAAGTTTCCAGTAGAAATAACGGTCGCATCAGTGTTCAATTCAAAATCTCCCTGATTCTGATCGTTATACGTTTGTACGTATCCGTCTTGAATCAATTGTGCACTGGCTCCTGAGTTCTCAATATTTCCAAACACATGAATTTCTGCACTGTCAATGTAGAACAAGGCATTATTGTAGAGCGTAGGTGCCTGGGGTAAAGCCATCCCGCTCAGAAAGAATCCTACGAAAAGTGTCAGGAGTCGCTGCATCTTATTCCGAAACAGTTTGAACCTCAAATGCCGTGTATCCAGCCGGAGGATTGAAAACCGACGCATCAACTGTCTTCGCTTCAAAACTCATTTTGATCGTCGTACCGTCCTGTTCGATAAGCTTAGGGAGTAATCCAGTATTGGAAGCATCCAGCAATTCGAACAAAGGTTTCGCGATAAATCTCGAGAATCCTTGAAGTGAAATAGATTCAGTTCCAAAGTATACTGTTGCATCTCCTTGATCTGTAGAAATGAAATGTCCTTCGCAAGATGTGCCGTCAATTTCCTTTGCAGGAAGCGTTCCTGTTTTATACGTCTCTATGGAAGGTTTTACACTGTTTTCCTGATTGAACAGGTAGTATCCTTTGTTTTCAAAAGCTGGATGATCAACGCATAGTTTCATTTGCCCAGCTGAATTGTCCAATAGAAGTAAATATGTTCCTGAACCATCTTTGAATGGCATACTGATCTGACTTCCTTTTACATAAATTTCAAAGGTATCCGTGATTCCGTTTTCCGTTTTGATGCAAGTAATAACACCTTCGCTTGAGAAAGCAAATCCTGTCGTAAAGACGATCAGAAGTGAAAAAAATAAGTTCTTCATAAAATTAGTTTCCAATTGCTCCTCGAATCGAGAATGTTTGATAATCGCCGTCTGAAATGTTGATTGGTGCACCGTTGTGTTTAACGGCATAACCTCCAGCTCCCGGAACGGAAGTATTGAATTGATTGTTAATTGTGTTGGCCAATGCATTCAGTGCTGTGTCAACCCCGGGGATAGGAACACAAACGTTTCCAACCAAAGGAATATTGATACAAATTTCGAAGGATGTTCCGCTGAAATCAACTGGTTGCGATGATCCTGTTCCGGGTTCACCGAAATCTCCACCGCCACCACCGTTAGCAGTGATTGAGATATTTCCATTCACTGGTCCGAGTGAGAATCCCTGGCTGAAGTTTTCACTTACCGCAGCCCCTTCAAAATCATCATAATTCGGTCCGGCATCATTTCCTTCTTGCCAAATCCCAACAACCAACGTACAGGTTCCTTGTGTGTCTCCACCGCCCAATCCGTTTGGCATTCCACCGCCACCTCCAGCTCCAATAGCAAAGCAGAGTGAGAACGGTCCGATCTGTACTGCCTGGAATGCTCCAACAGTGAGCCCAGATCCGCCACCACCGTAAATCATTCCTTGATTTCGAATTTCAGTTGGGCAATTCAGTTCAATTGCAGTTCCTCCGTCTTCTCCGTTTTGTCCCATGAGTAGCGGTCCATCTCCACCACGTCCGAAGAAATAGCCTTCATTGAGAATCCCTAGATTACAAGCTGGGTTAATCCCTCCTGTAGTAAAGGCTGGGATGGTGTTGTCCGAGGAACGCATCGCAACATTCTCGTTAATGGTAACAACGACGCAGCTATTTCCCGTTACTCCGTTCGCAGACAAATCATAATCTGTTTGATCTGTAGTAATGTTGATTTGCTGACATGGTGTGATATCTACCACGACAGTTTGAGCAAACGTTTTCTCTCCACAAGTGGTGAATACCGTAACGTAGTGAACGCCTCCTGTTTCAAAAACATTCGTTGCGATGTCGAGGTTCACCGTTCCTGATCCTGTAATTGCGTATTGGCTCAATGTAACATCAGTTTCTTCGGAGAAAGTGTGAATCAATGCAAGGGAGAGCGGTAAGTTTTGACCGTTCGAAGTTGTTTGGTTGATCGTAACAGGAATCGTTACGTTCATGTTGTTGATTCGGTCAATAACGTAGTTGGCTTGCTGAAATGTGATGTCGACCATACAGTCGGAACAATCTTCCAGATAGCTCGGGATCCAACAGGTTCCATTGTAGATTTCTTCCTGATTTTCGTCAGTGTTATAGATGATAAGTCCTGTTGCCGGAGCAGCAATGGCATCTCGTTGAAGCGTTGTTAATCTCGGAACAAGCAATCCTTTGTCATCTGCCTCTAAGTGCAAAATGGATGAAGGATCCGGTGTGTTTGTGTTGATTCCAACGTTGTTATTCTGAGAAAAAAGGGAGGTGTAAAAAGTAAAACTAATTACAATGAGAAGAGTGTGTTTCATACATTTAGCAAGTTGCCGCAAATGTACGCCGGTTCTTTGAATTTCAATTTAAGAAGAGATTAACCCAGTTTTAAGAATAGGTACTTCAAATCCATTGGAAGTGGAGTTTTTTTCGTCAAAAAGAATTTACAAATCGAAATACGTCAATAGAAGGAAGATGAGCACAATCAACAGAACTACAGAAACGATCGAACATGTAATCCCTGCGACTGCGCGAGTGTAGGAGTTCCGGGTATACGCTGTAGGGTTTTCTTTATAGTCATTTAAAGTCCTTGATCCAGCTATCATACTAAATATAGCGCAAGCAAGTCCAAGAGCGCCGGCGGCCAGAACGATAGCTACGATTCCCAGAAACAAGGATGTGTTTGCCTCCTTGTGTCTTTGCGGACCAGTTGTGTGTACCTCTGGTTTGAATTCTTGTATCTGATCGTCGTCTAACATTGGCTCTACCTTTGATTTGTTCTTACTATAGATTTCCAAATATGTAGATCAGCCAAAGCACAGAGGCTACCATGCCAATAATTCCACAAATATTCCCAGCTTTTGCATTCTTCAATGAGCTTTCCAGGTATTTTTCAGGACTTTCATTGTATCTCTTAGTGGCGTTCCCGGCCGAACTTATTGCAACAATGCCAAGTATAATGCCTACCAATCCTGCTAATGGTATTGATATAATTCCGCAAACCAAAGCAGTGGTTGCACCTGGGATTTTCTTCGGGTTTTCTTTGTCGATCGCAAAATCCTGATCGAGGTTTTCTGTGTTGTTCATGATTGGAATATAACTAAATAAGCGAGAAACAATGCTTTAGTGATTATTTTCTAGTTAGTGGCCTGGTGATTGGTAGTTGTTAACCGCATTTCTAACACTGCCGTGCTTTTCCAGAAGTTCAGCAGCTTCTTCGTAGCTAATATTCAATTGATCCTGAACCATTTTCGTTCCGCGATCCACCAGTTTATTGTTGCTGAGTTGCATGTCAACCATACGATTTCCTTTCACGCGTCCCAGTTTTATCATCAACGCTGTACTGATCATATTCAATACGAGCTTTTGAGCGGTCCCTGATTTCATTCGGGTACTTCCAGTAACGAATTCCGGACCTACCACCGGAACCATTGGGAATTCAGCTAGTTCGGAAATCGGAGAGTTTGGGTTGCACGTAATTCCTCCGGTAATTAACCCTGCTTCTTTGGCAGATTCCAATGCTCCTAAAACGTATGGTGTGGTTCCTGACGCTGCGATTCCAACTAAAGTATCCTTATCGGTGATTGAAAATTCCTGAAGATCTTTCCAGCCTTGAGAAGTGTCGTCCTCAGCGAACTCAACTGCTTTACGAATAGCACTGTCGCCACCCGCCATGATGCCGATTACGGTGTTGTGATCTACTCCAAATGTAGGTGGACATTCACTGGCATCAACAATTCCCAGTCTTCCACTGGTTCCTGCGCCAATGTAGAAGAGTCGTCCTCCTTCTTTCATCTTGTTATAGCACACATCAATGAATGCTTCAATTTCCGGGATTACTGCTTCAACGGCAGCCGCAACCTTATGATCTTCCTGATTGATTCCACGAAGTAAATTCTCCGTTGATTGCTGCTCTAAATTATTGTGAAGCGATTCCGATTCTGTAATTCGTTGACTCATGCCAGAAATGCTTTTATATCGTTCTCATCCATTTGAACTTCCACACGCTCATGTAGCGTTGTTGATAATCGAATCCCTACGAAATCCGCTTTAATCGGGAAGCGTCGGTGGGTTCTGTCGACAAGGGTCAATGTCTTAATGGCTTTCGTTGGGAATTGCAACAACTCTGTTAATGCGTACTGCATCGTCTTTCCTGAGTTCAAGACATCGTCAACCAAAACGATGAATCCATTCTTAAGCGTTTCGCTTGGGATACTTAGCTTAATCGGCTCAGACCAAGGTTCATCTTTGTTGAGAGTAATTTCAAACAAGTGAATCTTCACATCAGTAGCATCAATAAGAATATTCTGAAGTTTTTGTGCCAGTAGAATTCCGTTTCCATGAATTCCGCCTATGAATACTTCTTTTTCTTCGAAACAATTCTCTAGCAATTCGTGGGCGAGGCGCTGAATCTTTTGTTCTATTTGAACAGGCGATAAAATTTCTTGCATAACTTGATGTGAATGAAACAAAGATAGCAATTAGGTAACCTTCGCAAATTTTTTGGGTATAAGTATTAGATTTTCTCTCAACATGCACAGCATAGTTCGATATAATCGGTTTGTCTATCCGTTTTTTATATGCGGATTGATTACTCTTTTCAGTTGTGAACCTGGTAAAGAGAGTCGTGCTACCGTGTTCTCTGAGAACACCGAATTGACCCCGGAAACGGTGACTCAGGACTCCATCGAAATCATTAACGGAACCTTTCTCGGAAACGATCAACGCAATTATTATGGTGATAGTATTGGTAATGAACTAACTGAGCTTTGGAAATTGCATTTGGGTACCGGAACAACCAATCTAGCTGATGGTCCTGTCCAATGGAGCGGGGCGGGGTGGACCGGTCAACCGTTAGTGGTGCGCGAACACGACAAGAAATACTTATTGCTTGGTTGTTATGATCATAACCTGAAGAAAATTGATGCCGCAACGGGTGATTTGGTTTGGTCCTATACTTATGATGATGTTATTAAAGGAACGGGGAGTATCTGGGAGAATGAAAATGCTGAATCGCCTGAAGATCGTTTGGTAATACTTCAGGGAAGCCGCCTGGGGAATCAGAATTCATTGTCTGCTCCCGAAGTGTATAGTTACAGAGCGGTGTCTTACATGACAGGACAAGAATTGTGGCGCATGAATAGTAAACGAAGTAGCAGTTACAGTCGCGATGTTGATGCTTCAGCTATTACTATTGGAGATACCGCGTATATCGGGTTGGAGAATGGTTCTTTTATCTCTTTTGGACCGGGCAAAGAACACTTGAAGCCGATAGGATCAACCGATTATTTCGAACCAAATGTTTTCCAGGAATTGCCATTGTATGAGGAAGAAGATGTTTGGAAGCATGGAGGAAATCTGGTTACCGAAGCTTCTCCGGCAAGAATTGATGATCATATTTATATAGCGTCAGGTTCTGGTCATGTTTACGGCTATAATTTGAAAACTAAATCCATTGACTGGACATTTGACATTGGTTCAGATCTTGATGGTTCACCGGTAGTCACATCTGACAATTGCCTTCTGATTACCGTGGAGAAGCAGTATATCTCAGGGAAAGGTGGTGTGTTCAAACTGGATCCATCTAAAACTCCTGAAAATAGCGTCGTCTGGTATTTCCCAACGGGCGATCGAAATTTTGCGGACTGGAGAGGAGGAGTTATTGGTAGTGTAGCCATCAACGATTCGTACAATGAATCGGGAGAATATCCTTATATGGCAGTTTTCACGGGTATTGATGGTGATTTGTATCTGGTAGATCATAAGAACATTGAATCAGACAAAACATGTTTGGGACCGAATGGAGAGAATACATATCCAATGCCTTTGCTACTGGAACAACGAAATATCGGTCCGTCCATTTCAACGCCCATTTTTGTAAATAATAAAATTGTTGCAGCCGGGTATCAGGGATTGAACCTGTTCGAAGTTGACAAAAAAGGAAGTATTGTAGCCACAACGAAAAAGAATGGTGTGTTTGAAGCGTCTCCTGTTGCTGATCAGGGGAAGATTTACATTGCTTCAAGAAATGGCTATTTGTATTGTCTGGGAAGCGAGGAACAGGAGCAGTCTGGTTCTGATCTTGTTGCTGATGTCAAACCAAAGAAGCCAGTCGCTGAAAAGCCAATTGTTAAGTCGGTTCCGAAGAAGCCAAAGAAGAAAGTGGTAAAAAAGCCTTCAAAACCGAAGCCCAAAAAGAAAGCAACAGTTAAGAAACCAGTAAATACGCAAGATTCCTCGAAATCATTGAAAAATGGTAATTACTACATCGTTGCGGGAGCCTTTGGAGTTCGTAACAATGCGGTGAATGAGGTCAAAAGGTATAAATCAATGGGTGTTGATGCATTCATGGCTCCCGCGCCAAATGGTATGAACTATGTCATTGTTGGATCATCCAGTTCAAAAGCATCGATTAATACTATCAAGTCACAACTCAAGAACGATCACGGAGTCGAAGGTTGGATCTATCACAAAGAATAGTTTCGATATATCGGAAATTTGAGGTTGTTTTCCACAGTAAAAGAACCGAATAGAAGTTATTCACGAAAATTGTTCAAAACATTAGCAAAAAGGTCTACAAAATGGGGTTAGTCCTAGTCATTTTTGTATTAAATTTGCGTTCAATTTGACGCGAACTATCGTGAAGTTGAACCCCCATAATTGCGCATAAAATGCCAAAAGACAATTCGATTAAGTCCATTTTAATTATAGGTAGTGGACCCATTGTGATCGGTCAAGCTTGTGAATTTGACTACTCTGGATCACAAGCATCAAGATCTCTCCGTGAAGAAGGAATAGAAGTAACGTTGATCAATTCAAATCCAGCAACAATTATGACTGACAAAGTCGTTGCGGATAACGTATATCTAAAGCCTCTGGAACCTCAAAGTATTATTGAAATTCTGGAACAACATGATATTGATGCAGTACTCCCAACCATGGGAGGTCAAACTGGATTGAACCTCTGTATTCAGTGCGAGGAAATGGGAATCTGGGATGAGTATAATGTAAGAACGATCGGTGTGGACATCAACGCTATCGAAATTACAGAGAACCGTGAGGCATTCCGTGATTTGATGACGGAAATTGGTGTGGGAATGGCACCTCAGAAAGCTGCTAAATCATTCTTACAAGGAAAAGAGATTGCACAGGAATTCGGTTTCCCATTGTGTGTGCGTGCTTCTTATACTTTGGGAGGAGCAGGAGCTTCCATCGTTCATGATCCTGCAGAATTTGACGATCTACTTGAAAGAGGATTGCAGTTGTCACCGATTCACGAAGTGATGATTGATAAAGCCCTACTAGGGTGGAAAGAGTACGAGCTGGAGTTGTTGCGCGATGCAAATGACAACGTTGTGATTATCTGTTCTATTGAGAACTTTGATCCAATGGGAATTCACACAGGAGATTCCATTACGGTTGCACCAGCAATGACCCTTTCGGATACAACCTTCCAAAAAATGCGTGACATGGCAATTCACATGATGCGCTCGATTGGAAACTTTGCAGGAGGATGTAACGTTCAGTTCGCTGTTTCTCCTGACGAAAAAGAAGAAATAATTGCTATTGAGATCAACCCACGTGTATCACGTTCATCGGCGTTGGCATCAAAAGCAACAGGATATCCGATTGCTAAAATCGCTGCGAAACTGGCGATTGGTTACCATCTGGATGAATTGAGCAATCAAATTACAAAAACAACATCGGCATTGTTCGAGCCAACATTGGATTACGTAATTGTAAAAATCCCACGTTGGAACTTTAATAAATTCCCTGGTGCAGACCGTGAGCTTGGACTACAAATGAAAGCAGTAGGAGAAGTAATGGGAATTGGACGCTCTTTCCAGGAAGCATTGCAGAAAGCGTGTCAATCATTAGAAATCAACCGTAACGGATTGGGAGCTGATGGTAAAGAACTACGCGATCAGGACAAGATTCTAAACAGTTTGGAACATCCAAGCTGGAATCGTTTGTTCCACATCTACGATGCCATCAAGCTGGGAATTCCTTTCAAAACAATTGTTGAAAAGACGAAGATTGATATTTGGTTCTTGAAGCAGATCGAGGATTTGATCAAATTGGAAGATCGTATTGAGAAACATCATCTTGACAATATTCCAAAAGATCTTTTATTCGAAGCGAAGCAGAAAGGATATGCCGATCGACAGGTTGCTCACTTGTTGCGTTGTCTGGAGTCGGAGGTTCATGCGAAAAGAGAAGAATTTGGAATCAGCCGTGTTTACAAGTTAGTAGATACATGTGCTGCCGAGTTTGAAGCTCAAACGCCATATTACTATTCAACATTCGAATACGAAAACGAAAGTGTTGTTTCAGATAAGAAAAAAGTAGTGGTTCTTGGTTCCGGGCCCAACCGAATCGGTCAGGGAATCGAATTCGATTATAGCTGTGTTCACGGTGTATTGGCAGCGAAAGAATGTGGTTACGAGACGATAATGATCAACTGTAACCCGGAAACGGTTTCTACCGACTTCGATACGGCTGATAAGCTTTATTTCGAGCCGGTTTTCTGGGAACACATTTACGATATCATTAAGCACGAGAAGCCAGAAGGTGTAATTGTTCAGTTAGGTGGACAAACGGCACTAAAATTGGCGGAGAAATTAGAGCGCTACGGAATAAAAATCTTCGGAACCAGCTACGATGCATTGGATTTAGCCGAAGATCGTGGTCGATTCTCAAATGTCTTGAAGAAAATGGACATTCCATACCCGAAATTTGGGGTAGTGGAAAGCGCTGAACAAGCATTGGAACTTTCTAACGATTTAGGGTTCCCGTTGTTGGTACGTCCATCCTACGTTTTGGGAGGACAGAAGATGAAAATTGTCATCAACAAAGAAGAATTGGAACATCATGTGGTGGATATCCTTAGAGATATGCCTGAAAACCAGATCCTTCTGGACCACTTCCTTGGTGGTGCTATAGAGGCTGAAGCGGATGCAATTTGTGACGGAGAGGATGTTTACATCATCGGTGTAATGCAGCACATTGAACCAGCTGGAATTCACTCAGGTGATTCCTACGCGGTATTGCCTCCTTACAACCTGGGAGATTTTGTGATGCAACAAATTGAAGATATCACGAAGAAGGTTGCCATAGAATTGAAAACCGTAGGGTTGATCAATATTCAGTTCGCCATTAAAGACGACAAAGTTTACGTAATTGAGGCGAATCCACGTGCTTCCAGAACGGTGCCATTTATTGCAAAGGCTTACGATGAACCGTATGTAAATTACGCGGCCAAAGTAATGTTGGGAGAGAAGAAGGTGAAGGACTTTAAGTTCAATCCGAAGAAGAATGGATATGCCATCAAAATTCCGGTGTTCTCTTATGAGAAATTCCCTGAAGTAAAGAAAGAGCTTGGTCCAGAGATGAAATCAACTGGAGAAGCCATCCGATTTATTGACTCTTTGAAAGATCCGTATTTCATGAAGATCTACTCAGAGCGTAACATGCACTTGTCTCGCTAATGACGGTCGCTGAAGCAAGTTTGACGGGAGGGATCCGAATGATTCTGATCATTATCGGAGTCCTGGTAATACTTCGTTTTGTTGGTCAGTTAATGATTGCCAAACGAAATCTCGCTGAGGAAAAAGAACTCGATCGTCAGAAAAAGGCAAATGAAGCCGAAGCGAAGCGAAAAAAGCGACATCTTGGTCGCACACAAATTTTAGGAAAAAAGCCGTCTTCTAACGACGGAATTGAAGATGTAGAATTTGAGGAGATCGACTGATCTCCTCTTTTCTTTTTCGTATATTCACCCTCGTTTAATTTACAGCCTTAATCGCTTTATGAATTTGAAAACTTTCTTTCAGAAAAACTGGGTCCATTTTGTAGTGGTTATCCTATTTCTAATTGTTGCAGGTGCGTATTTTTCTCCACAATTCGATGACTTCGCATTGAAGCAGGATGATATTGAGAAGTACACTGGAATGTCCAATGAAGTGAAGTACCATCGCGAAGTTGAAGGGAACGAGCCGCTTTGGACAAATAGTATGTTCGGTGGAATGCCAACAACGCAAATTTCTGTTCACTACGGAGGAAGTATCATTCTTTCTGCTCGTAAATTGTGGAACAATACATTCCCAGCACCGGCAGGAACGTTCCTGATTCACCTATTAAGCTTTTACATAATGGCGATGCTGATGCGGATAAAACCCGTCATCGCGACTGTGGGGGCTTTTGCCTTTGCCTTTGCCAGTTATGAGCTGATCATTATGGCTGCGGGGCATAATACCAAAGCTATTGCCGTCGGTTTTTTGCCATTAGTCCTCGGAGGATTTGTCTATGCGTATAGGACCAACTGGAAGTGGGGCGCCATACTTTCGGCAGTTTTCCTCTCTTTCCAGCTAAGTGCCAACCATATGCAGGTAACGTATTACATGATGTTCTTGCTTGGAGCCCTTGGAATCTACTTCCTTGTGGAAGCGATCCGAAAGAAAGAAATTAAAATGTTTGGTATTAAAACCGGAGCGCTCGCTGCGGGATATTTGTTGGCCATGATGATCAATTATGGTAACATTTCACTGACCAATCAATATGTAAAGCATACCATTCGTGGAAACAACGACTTGTCAATCAATGCGGATGGAACAGAGAAAACTGGCGCGAAAGAAGGTCTTGATATCGATTACATTACGCAATACAGTTACGGAAAAGGAGAGTCTATGACGTTATTGTCTCCTTATGTTCGCGGTTCACATTCTGGATCATATATGAATTCTGATTTCGTTGACATGGTAGAAGACATGGATGAATTGGAAGGACGTGAGTCAGACCTCGCAAAAGAAGTGAGCATGTACTGGGGAGATCAGCCATTTACCTCTGGACCGGTCTATCTGGGAATAGTTGTAGTCTTCCTCGCATTTATGGGGATGTTCTTCATCAAGGATCGATCGAAATGGTTCTATCTGGCGATTGCCTTGTTATGCTTGTTATTCTCATGGGGAAGTAATGCAATGGGAGCAACGGAATTCTTCGTGAACAATCTTCCAATGTACAACAAGTTCAGAACGGTAACGATTGCGTTGGTAATGTTAGAATTGATTATTCCTGTGCTCGGGATAATCTTACTTCAGAAATTGTATGAGAGCCGAGAAGAGATAAAAGAGAAGAAGAAACTGTTCTACATTGGTGCGGGAATCTTCTTTGTGATTTTGCTCGGAATGAAGTTCTCAACTCCAAATCGATATGCTCCAAAAGCTGAAACAGAACAGCAACAAATGGATAGCTATGTTGGAAGTCAACTTCAAAGATGGCAGGCGTACGAGCGCCAACAACCTGGTTTTATTCAGAACAATATTGGTGTGAATCCACAAGATCAGCAAGCGGTAATTGCTGCGGCTGAAGCTCAGGGAGAAGAAGCATTTAGCGGAATGCGTAAGATTCGTAAAGAGATGTACGCGAAATCAACTACGCGTTCTTTGCTTTTAGGAATGGCGGCAATTGGTTTGTTAGCATTGTTCTTCTTTACAAATCTCAACGGATTAATCATTGCAGGTGCTCTTGGAGTTCTCGTTCTAATAGATATGGTTCCGGTTGCAAGGAATTACCTGGGTGAAGGAGAAGATTTCCAGGGGAATTCGCGTAACTGGATTCTCAAAGAAGAGAAGGATTATCCATACATGGCTCGCGCTGCCGATGAAAGAATCATGTCAAATGAGTTGGCTACCAATCCGTCACTTGCAAATGCAGTGGCAAAAGGCGAAAAGCTTGGGATAAACAAAGCGGACGAGCTGGAGTATGGTGGTGCCACAAAACGCAGAGTAATTGATTCATATCGTTTCAGAGCATTAAGTGCAGCTACGCATTACCGCGTATTTGATGTAACAGATGGCTGGAATGGAACACACGCATCATACTTCCATAAAGCCTTAAGCGGGTACCACGCAGCGAAGCTTCGAAGAATTCAAAATGCATTTGAATTCCATATCGTTAATTCAAATAACGAGTTCTTCAACATGATGAATGTGAAGTATTTCATTCAGGGAGAAGCAGCTGAGCAAGTTAGACAGAATCCTGGTGCATTAGGTGTTGGATGGGCAGTAAAAGAAGTGAAAGTTGCTGCAAATCCTGACGAAGAGATTCGTTCTCTCGGAAAAACTTATGAGATCAAGAACCGTGGCGCTGGGCGATTACTAATTAACGGTGAACCAGTTCAATCTACGAAAATATATGGCACTGAGAATTTAGCATACCTTCCTTCTCAGGGGGATACCATCAAATTCCGTATTGAGAACAACATTGCGAAAGGTCAGACTTCCATTTTTGTTCAGGATAAGAAACAAGGTCGTACGGATTTTGTTCCGCAATTCTCTTTAGACAATGATACATTGAATTCATTCATTGAATTGGCTGATGTAAAATGTGTCGATGACTTCATCGCGGCAGATAAGGCAATTGTTTCAAAAGAAGTTGCTAAAAAACTTTCTGCAAAGAAATATTCTGGAGAAGCAGAGGTGAAGTTGTCAAAATACGCGGCGAATAAAGTTTCTTTTGATGTTGAAGCAAAAGGGAAACAATTGATCGTATTCTCTGAGATTTACTATCCTGAAGGATGGATTGCACGTGTAGACGGAAAAGAGGTTGATATTCACCGTGTGAATTACCTATTGCGCGGACTTGAAGTTGACGGAGGTAAGCACAAAGTAGAATTTGAATACAAGCCGGCAGCGTTCGAAACGTCGAATACACTTGCTTTGATCGGTTCGATTTTACTTGTTTTGTTGGTGATTGGATATCCCGCTTATGAATACCTTCAAAAACGAAAGCAAAAAGTAGCTGTAGCTACAAAAGAAAGCGACAAAAAGTAGAATAAACTTTTGATAATTATGAAAACGGATTCCGAAGGAGTCCGTTTTTTTGTTTAGACAAATTGAAACGAACCATCAAACCATCGGGAAGTCCACTTCGAGAGCCTCAGCGTACATTAAACCGAACATTCGAACGGTCGGTCCACTTCGAGTGCCTCACTGTACTTTAAGTCGAACAATCAAGCCATCGTCAGACAAACTAACTATCCTTTATCTCTTTATAAACTTATCGGCTATTGCATTCAATTCCGGTGATATTTTCAATAGATAAAATAGGAGAGAAGTCCCTCCTGCAGTTAGTCCACAATACATAAATAAGTTGAGGACATCGTTCGGGAAAACGTGTGTAGACTGGAGTAGAGTACCTAGTATCAAACCGCTGGCAAGGATTCCGTAAATAACAAATGTTCGACCTGTAAACGGATGAATCTTAAGTTTACGGTAGATAAACAACGTTTTAATAGAGTTGAAAATGAACAAACTGGTCATCGTTGCAAATCCCACACCTACTATCCCGTAATCTTCAATAAGAACAAGGTTTAAGGTAATATTCAAAGCACTCACAAGCAAAAGGAAAAGAAGGTTGTATCGATACCATCTTGAGTAGTTGATAATCAAGTGATTCACGCTGGTGGACAAGTCAAATATCTTTGCAATCCCAAGGAAGAACAAACAGTAGATAAACGGCTCCAATTCTTTCCCGTTATTCATTACTTCCAGCAAGAACATGATCCCGATCCAAATGGTTACAAGAATTATGGTTCCAATGACAAGTAGATTGTTTGATGTTTTCTTATAGATTCTCTCAATTCTTGGTATGTCGTCGTGTTCAAAACTTTCAGAGATTTCCGGAGCAGAAATCTGACTCAGAGAATTCATTGGAACCATCATTACATTCGTCATGAAGAGGAACATGCTGTAATATCCAACACTCTCATTGTCAAGAGTGGAGCCAATTATGAAGATGTCAATTTTGTAGGCTAGAATTAACCCTAGTGAGTTCAATACACCTATCAACCAGTATATCCTGAGTTCACGTTTGAATTGAGGGGTAAGCGATTTCCAGGAAAAGCCTCTGACCGAAAATTTGCCAAGAGAAATGACATAAAGCAGTAACAATGAAGCCGATCCCAGATAGAAAAAAATCAATAGCGGTCCTGCCATTTCTCTTCCAATGAATCCGTAATAGCTTCCTAAAACCAATGTCATCAGGAATACTTTGAACCCTACATTACTAATCAGATCAGGAACAACGATTCTTCTTGAATTTGCCGCTTGTAGCTGAAAGATATTATTAGCAATGAAAGCCAGGCAGAATAGGTATATGAGCAAAGCATCGTGCTGATTCAATTGCAATCGTTGCAGGAAGCCCGAATCTTGAAATATCAGTGCTAGAATCAGAATTATCAGCGACATTCCTACAATACTGATCGCCGCCATTTGAAAAATCATCCCAAGAAACCCAGAGATATTATTCTTCTCGAAGTATGGATAGTATTTCGGAACTAGTACATTGCTTCCAAGTCGCAGTATAGGAACGAGTAGGGCAGCACTTGAAATCCAGTATTGAATGGAACCGTAAAGTTCCCAGTCCAAAGGGTAAATAAACAACGTGGCAAAGAATCCGAGGGCGATCCCGAAGAAATTTACGAGACTATTTTTAATGCCCTGACGTTGTATTACTCCCATTTGATGCTAAGAAAAAAGCAACACGAATGTGCTGCTTTTTAATGTTAAGTCTATTTGATTTTACTCTTTTACGAATGCGCGAATCTTCACCTGGTGTGTTTTTTCTTTCGTATTCGCTGTTACAGTAACTGTCTTCGTAATTTCATTTACTTGTCCTGGCTTCGACTTGAATTTTACTTCAATTACGTCTGTTTCGCCCGGTGCAATTGGCTTTTCCGGCTTCTTTGGAGTAGTACATCCACAGCTTGCAGAAACGTTCTCAATGATCAAAGGTCGTTTACCAGTGTTGGTTACTTTGAATTCCGTGAAAACATCTGTTTCTGCTGCGACTTCACCGAAATCGTGCATTTCCTTGTCAAAAGTCATGGTTGTCAACGTAGCCTCCAGCTTACGTTCTTCAGCTTCAACGCGCTTGCGTTCTTCCTCCATTTCCTTTCTTACTTCAGGAGATAACTCCTGATCTGCGTCAATAGATGAAGTAATTTCTCCACTTTGCGCTGTGGCTCCTTCGTCTTCTTCAGAACCGCTGCAGGAAAACAACAAAAATGCTGCTGCAACGGGAATCATTAAATGCTTCATTAGTTGTATTGATTTTACGCACCAAATGTACAAAATTCTAGTCGTTGGAACCAAGCAAGTCATACTGCTCAGATTCAATAACTTCAATAGCTTTTTGAAGAATTTCGTTTGATTCGTTGTAAATCTGGTAGAATTCGCTGTATCCCCATAGATCTCTTGCCATAGACGCTTTCAATCTAAGTTTCAGAAGGTTTTCGCTCAATTCATATTCTTCTTCATTGAATTCCAATTCTTCATCATCTCCACGCTCTTCTTCAACGTAAGCGAAGAACTCATCCATAAAATCCTTGTCCATAACAAAGTTGTCTCGGAATTTCTCGAATTCTGTGTATTCAGATAATAAATCTTCACGATTCTCATCAACGTATTCCAAAGCGAATGTATTCACCTTACCAGAACGTACCAGGGCAGAGAAGTAGTCAGTTACTTCCATTGTGTCCAGAGGAACGAAAACATCCGGCATAATTCCTCCGCCACCATATACTTTGCGCTTGTTGATCATCGTTTCGAACATCAATGAATCATCGAACTGAATAGAATCCTGACTCATGAACTCACCACGATCGTAGCGATCAAGCAAATCTTTCTGATATGCTTCCTTATCCTCGTAAGATTTCTGAATGAATCGTCCGCTTGGCGTGTAGTATCTTGCGATTGTCAAACGAATTTGAGATCCATCTGTTAAGTCGATTGGTCTTTGAACCAACCCTTTTCCGAATGTTCTTCGACCTACAATCATTCCTCGATCCCAATCCTGAATTGCTCCAGATAAAATTTCACTTGCCGAAGCAGAGTATTCATCTGTAAGAACTACCAGTTTACCGTCTTCCCAAAGTCCATCAATACCAGCTTTCAAATCTGTTCTAGGTTGAGCACGCCCTTCGGAATATACGATCAGTTTTTCTTCCGAAAGGAATTCATCCGACAGGTACTGTGCTGCTCGTAACAATCCACCGCCATTCCCTTGTAGGTCGAAAATCAAATTCTCCATTCCGGCAGCCTTCAATTCTTTGATTCCGTTACGAACTTCTTTCAATGAGTTTCTGGAGAAAGCATTCAATTTGATATAGCCTGTTTTATCAGACACCATGTAAACGGCATCCACTGAATTTACCGGGATGATATCACGCGTAATCACAAAATCCAAAGGCTTCTGAGTATTCTTTCGTTGAACTTCCACTTTTACTTTCGTTCCGCGATCTCCCAGCAATCTTTCACGAACTCCGCTGTTCTTCAGACCAACGCCTGCAACAGTTTCATTCTCAATTTTGATGATTTTATCTCCTGCCTGTAGTCCTAATTTTTCTGATGGACCACCAGGAATTGTTGAAACGACCATCAAAGTGTCTTTCAGAATCTGGAAACGAATTCCAATCCCAACGAAATTTCCATTGATACGCTCATTGGCTTCGTTTACTTCTTCTTTTGAAATGAAAGTAGAGTGGGGGTCTAATTTTTCGAGTAATGCAACGATAGCGGCATCGGTCAATTGTTCCTGATCGACATCATCAACGTATAGTTTGTTTACATAAGTAAGAACTTCGTCGAATTTTTGCGTCGTAGCAATTTTGTCCTTGTCAATCTGGCTGTATCCAGTGAACGACATCAGCGCTAAAGCTGAGAATAAAATGTATTTCATGAAATAAGTTTAATGATCACGGTCGATATTACACTAATATAACGTATTTGATTGTCAAATGATACGCCGATCATCACATAAAATTTGTTAAGAGAACAAAGACACTAAGATTAAGGAGAAAAGACGGGAAATCATTCGGATAAGGTTCAATTTAAGTCTTTGATCTTTGTTCTTTGCATCTTTCATCTGGTCTTTAACATAGAATTGTGGAATGAAATTCGATAATAAGTGTATCAACAAGTGGTTTAATTCGTTAATTCGAATAGATGAAATGGCACATTACACTCATATTACTCCTTTTGTTTGTCGGCGTTCGGTTTGAAGCGAAAGCGCAGAATCCGGAATTCGATAAATTGGAAATGCTTTTTGATCAGCGTCACTACAAAAAAGTGTACCGAAGATCACGACGTCTCATGGATAAACCTGAGTACGATTTCTCCTTGTTGCCAAAGTATTACAAGAGTTTGAGTGCATTGCAATTAAGCCAAAATGAACATTGGTTGTTGCGACATCCACACGCTTTGGAAGATGCGAAGGAATTATTTCTGGAGATCAAGCGAGACGATGATGCCGAAAAGTTGTTCGCATCGCACAAGTACGAGTTAACCTGGGTGAAAAATGAATTGATTACCTGGGCGGCAGATCTTAAGCGTAGAGGAAAGAAAGATGATTTTGAAGCCGTTCAGGAAATCATTGACGTGTTGTTTGAAGATATTAATGACCTGGATGAACTACCGCAAGGATCAACCGTGGAAGATCCGGATACAACGGTGATTGCCAATCCTGATTTCCGGGATGAAATTATTATCACAGCGAAGAAACACCTCGGGACTCCTTATGTTTGGGCGGGTAATTCTCCCGGAGGATTCGATTGTTCTGGTTTTACCAGTTACGTGATGAAACAGAATGGTAAAAGTTTGCCGCGCAGAGCTGTAGATCAATACAATTCAGCCGATAAGGTTAAAGCGAAGAATGCTCAGAAAGGTGATTTGGTCTTCTTCGATAATGGCTCTGGAATTTCCCATGTAGGAATTGTTATTTCTGATAAAGGAGAGCCGTTAACCATGATCCACAGCGCATCTAGCAAGGGGATCATCATCACAGATATTACCAAAAGTGATTATTGGACGAAGCGTTTGTATGGTTTCGGAACGTATGTCTCGGAATAATTATCCTCGGTTTTCCGGAAGGAACAATTGGAGCAGTGAGAAAAACGCAGTTACCACAAGGAGCAACAGAGAAAACCTGTAATAGTCGGGGCTGCTAGTCTCGATTATCAATGAAAAAAGGAACATCCCGGCAGTTAGAACCAATAAACTTTTGGCTACTGAAGCACTCCAGTTTTTTTTGTTGAGCTTTAGAAAAAACGTGTATCCACACAAAAGAACAAATACCACAACAGACGGTTTCCAAAATGCCATAACATTTTTCGGATAGAAGAGCATGAGAGTCAGACCGATAAAGGTGAGGACGAAGAGTCCTAATGAAATCCAATTCACTTTATTACGTCCCACCCAGTGAATTCGATACACTGCCATCAAAACTGCGATGGATAAAAAGAAAATACCTGATAATATGGTTTTTCCGAAATTCTCTTCGGTTACGTCCCAATTGTATACCTGAATCCAACCGATGATACCTGCAGCAATAAATGCTACGGTAAGACCGTGTTTGGAAAGATTCACAATTTTCATATCACAAATGTACAAAAGAAAGGCGGCCATTTCTGACCGCCTAACTCTCTCTCACTATTCACTATTAAAAGTTTACAAGTACCTTTTGGTTTCACCGGTGTCTGCCAGTTCAGTCCGCACCTTTCGGCTTCGCTCAAGGTGCCCCTGGATTAAACAGTACCTTGAGCGTAGTCGAAGGTACTTCTATACCAATCAATACTCTAAGCGTAGTCGAAAGGTACTTGTCCTTCGTAGTGTTTATTATTTGACTGCTATTTCCTCATCTTCTTTTATCGGGCGACGAAAAACCATCTTTCCATCGAATATGTCCAGCACAACGTTTTGTGAAGTATCAATTTGATTTCCGAGAATCGCTTTGGACAACTCATTCATGACCATTTTTTGAATCACGCGTTTTACCGGGCGGGCTCCGAAGAATGGATCGTATCCTGATTCAGCGATGAATTGCAACGCCTCGTCTTTTACTATCAAGTTGATTTGCTGTTCTTTCAATCGCTCTATTAAAGCATTCATTTGAATTGCTACAATCGCATCGATGTTTGATCGTGTCAACGGTTGGAACATTATTGTTTCATCAATTCTATTCAGGAATTCAGGTCTGATAGTTTGTTTCAGCAATTCCAAAACATCTGATTTAGCTTGTTCCGAAGCTCTGTCGAACTCACTGTCCTTGATTCCTTCAAATCGCTCATGAATCATACTTGATCCAAGATTCGATGTCATGATGATGATAGTGTTCTTGAAATTCACCGTTCTACCTTTATTGTCGGTCAGGCGTCCATCATCCAATACCTGGAGTAAGACGTTGAATACATCCGGATGGGCTTTTTCAATTTCATCCAGCAAAACAATAGAGTAGGGGCGTCTACGAACCGCTTCTGTCAACTGTCCGCCTTCATCATATCCTACATATCCCGGAGGCGCTCCAACCAATCGGCTTACTGCATGCTTTTCCTGGTATTCACTCATATCGATACGCGTCATGGCGTTCTCATCGTTGAACAGATAATCTGCCAATGATTTTGCCAACTCGGTTTTCCCGACTCCCGTTGTTCCCAGGAAGATGAAGGATCCGATTGGCTTCTTTTCATCTTGCAATCCAGCTCTGGAGCGTCTTACTGCATCCGAGATCGCTTCAATTGCTTCTTTCTGTCCGACAACGCGTTTGCTTAGTTGGTCTTCCAGTTTCAAAAGTTTCTCGCGTTCGCTTTCGATCATTTTGTTCACAGGAATTCCTGTCCATTTAGAAACCACTTCGGCAATTTCTTCTGCATCCACTTCCTCCTTGATCATTTTGGAATCAGCCTGCATTTTCAGTAACTCCGCTTTTGTTTCTTCTAGCTCTCGCTCTGTTTCTTTAATGCGTCCGTAGCGCAATTCAGCTACCTTTCCAAAGTCTCCTGCGCGTTCTGCCTGATCGGCTTCCAGTTTCAGGTTATCGATTTCCTCTTTGAAATTCTGAATCTTATCGACTACTTCTCGTTCCGATTGCCATTTGGCCTTCAATGCGTCGCGTTCTGAACTTAGATTTGCCAATTCTTCCTCCAGCGATTGCATTTTCACTTTATCCTTCTCACGCTTAATCGCCTCTCTTTCAATTTCTAGCTGCATGATTTTACGCTCGATTTCATCCAGTTCTTCAGGTTTCGAGTTGATTTCCATGCGCAGTTTAGAAGCAGCTTCGTCAATCAAGTCAATGGCTTTATCCGGCAGATGTCGTTCCGTAATGTATCGTTGCGATAATTCCACAGCATTAATAATCGCCGCATCTTTGATCAACACTTTATGATGATTCTCGTACTTTTCCTTAATTCCTCGAAGAATTGAAATAGCGTCCTCTGTGGAAGGCTCGTCTACCAATACCGTTTGGAAACGACGTACGAGTGCTTTATCCTTCTCAAAATATTTCTGGTACTCATTCAATGTTGTTGCTCCGACAGCACGTAGTTCTCCACGAGCCAAAGCAGGTTTTAGAATGTTTGCGGCATCCATAGCTCCTTCGCCACCACCACCGGCACCAACTAGCGTGTGGATTTCATCGATAAACAGAATGATTTCCCCATCTGCTTTAATTACTTCTTTTACTACTGATTTCAAGCGCTCCTCAAACTCTCCTTTGTATTTCGCGCCTGCAATCAACGCTCCCATATCCAGAGAGTACACGATTTTGGTCTTCAGGTTCTCAGGAACATCACCTTCAATGATTCGGTGGGCAATTCCTTCAGCAATAGCTGTTTTACCAACTCCAGGTTCACCAATCAGGATAGGGTTGTTCTTGGTTCTTCGTGTTAGAATCTGCAAAACACGTCTAATTTCATCATCACGACCAATTACCGGGTCTAATTTTCCGGCTTTGGCCATTTCGTTCAAATTATTGGCGTACTTATCCAATGATTTGTAGTTTCCATCAGTACTGTTTGATTGTACTGTATCGCCATCTCGTAGGTTCATGATTGCTTCTTTTAATTTCTTTTTAGTAATTCCGTTATCCTTTAAAAGTGTACCCGCTGCATCCGAAGCAGAAAGCATCGCATAAAACAATACTTCGATAGATACATAAGTGTCATTAAAGGTTTTCATTTCGCTGAATGCATTGCTCAACACCTGGTTCATTTGATTGGACATATACATTTGTCCACCAGATACTTTAGGGTAAGTATGGACAATGCTATCAGAAGCGCTTTTTAGAATGTTTGCATCCACATTCATTGCGTTCAACAAATAGGGGATTACATCTTTGTCCACATCCATAATCCCAGAAAGCACGTGTCCGGTCTCTATTGTTTGATGACCGCTTTGCGTCGCCAATTGTTGCGCAGCTTGCAAGGCTTCTTGCGTCTTAATTGTCAATTTATTTTGGTCCATATTGGTCGTTTTGTTCGACATGAATTCGTCAAATCATACGCCAATTCGATTTTTATCATGTTTTTCGGAAATAATGTCATTCAGGAGCAAATGCAGCTGTCAAATTGTCGGTTATCAGCGCTTTATCGGAGTTTTCAACAAAAAAATGGCAGTTATTAACAATTTTCTGTAACTCAATTACGATATAAACGTATGAGAGGACACAAACACAACAAACATGAACAAGAATTTAGTAGTAATATCAGCACTTTTGCTCAGTTCTAGTTCCTTCGGAGCTAAGATTACCAGAGCAGAGTATGTTGATACCTGGAAAGAAACGGCCATCCAGCAGATGATGGATCACAACATTCCCGCCAGTATTACATTGGCTCAGGGAATTCTCGAAAGCGGAAGCGGAAACTCAACTTTGGCTGTTGAAGGCAATAATCACTTCGGTATTAAGTGTCACGGTTGGACCGGAAAGAAAATGTACAAGGATGACGACGCAAAAGGCGAGTGCTTTCGTGTATATAAGAACGCAAGTGAATCGTATGAAGATCACTCAACTTTCCTGAAAACGTACAACCGTTACGCCTTTTTATTCGAATACGAAGTTACCGACTACAAATCCTGGGCAAAGGGATTAAAGAAAGCGGGATATGCAACAAGTCCAACGTACCCGGAAAAGCTAATCAAAATAATTGAGGAGCTTGATTTGGATCAGTACGATAGTGGAATGATGTTGGAAGCACCGCAATTGATCGTTAATAATGAATCTCTTTCTAACAAACATTCCGTAATGCTTCATTCTAATAAAGTGAAGTACGTGGAAGTAAAGGAAGGCGATACATTTTATAAGATTTCCAAAGAATTTGGTTTGACATTGAAGCAATTATACCGATACAACGACTTTGACAGTGAAAAAGATATGTTGGAAGCAGGAGATATCGTTTACATCCAGCCAAAGAAACGATCGAATATTTTCAAAAGAACAAGAATTACGCTTACGGAGGATACGACCGTAGCAGAAGTTTCACAAAAATTCGCAATGAATGCAAAGACAATCATGCGATTGAATGGCTTCACCAGCTCCGATGATCTCATCGAAAAGGGTGAAAAGATAACCCTCAGATAGGACTGAGTCCAGATCGAGGTTTTTTAGTTTGTTGTTGTTTGTGAGAGGCTTTGGGAAACCAAGGCCTTTCTTGTATTCTTATTACTCTATTGATTGACTATACTAGTTTTCACTGCATTGCACCTACGCAAGAATAAAGGGATTTAGCAGTTCAAGCAATAACATGAATTGAATTGTTATGGTTTGAATCTTAATTCTTAATTTGCATTCCATTCTAAGACTAAAACCCCAACAGTGAAACATGAAACCATCTACCGAACTCTTTAAACTGGTAAAGTCGCTCACAAAATCTGAGAAGCGATTTTTCAAGCTATCCTCCTCGTTGCAGTCTGGGGAGAAGAATTATTTGAAAATCTTCGATTACATTGAGAAGCAATCAGTGTATGATGAAGCGGCATTGAAAAAGGAATTCGAAGGAGAAACCTTTATCAAGCATTTGCCTTCAGAGAAAAATCACTTGTATAAGTTGATTTTAAAGAGTTTACGGGCGTATTACAGTGAGCAAAGTATTAGCAGTACGCTAACTCAGGAGATCAAAAACGTAGAGATTCTTTATAATAAGGCATTGTATAAAGAGTGCGAAAAATTTGTTGGTAGAGCGAAGGAAATCGCAAAACGACACGAGAAGTTCTACTACTGGTTCGAATTGATTAGTTGGGAGAAGAAGTTGTTGGAATCGGCGTATGAATCTGGGGAATTCTCAACTGATTTGGACAAGCTGGTTGAAGAGGAGGAGATGGTGATTGCAAAACTTCGAAATTTGGCGGAGTACACAATAATCTATAGTAAAATCAACCAGATTTTCCGTTCTGGAGGGTTCACTCGTAACGAACGTGAGCGAAAAGTTGTGGAGGATATTGCCGATTATCACCTGATTAAAGGAAAAAACACTGCATTGAGCACGAAAGCAGCTTCCATTTGTTACTACATCAAAGGGTTGTGTGCTGCGACAAATCGCAATTACGAGGACAGTTTCCAGTTTTTCAATCGTACAAGAGAAATATTGGATAATAATCCGGATATCAAGCTGGACGCCGGACAACGCTATGTGAATACTCTGTTCCATTTGCTTCGTTGTCACACAGATTTAGGAGAATTTGACGAGGCGAAGAAATTGATTGAAGATATTCGAAGTCTGCAAGGAAAGAAAGCATTTAAATCGGTGGATATCGCCGTAAGAATTGTTTCAAACACATACAATCAAGAGCTAGTTCTCCTGCATTCTTTGGGTGATTTCCAGGGAAGTGTAGAGTTGATTCCTACAATTGAGGACTTGCAGAAAACATACGATGGTAAGATTAGTAAGGAGATGGATGTACTTCTTACCTACAACAAAGCATACAGTCACTTCGGAACAGGTGATTATAAAAAAGCATTGCACTATTTGAATGAAGTATTGAACGACAACGAACAGAATCTGCGTCGGGATATTTATAGCTTCTCACGTCTGTTTAACATTGTAATTCATTACGAGTTAGAGAATTACGACTTCCTAGAGTATGTAGTAAAATCTACAAACCGATACCTGAGCAAGCAAGATCGCGACTATCAAATTGAAAACGTTTGTATCAAGCATATTCGAAAATTGGCAAAAACCATTGATGGTGTAAATCGCCTGGAGATTTTCGAGAAAATGGATGAAGAAATCACGGAATTACTGAAAGATCACAACGAACGCGTAGTTCTGGAGTATTTTGATATCGCCGCATGGGTTAAAAGCAAACTGAACAAAACTCCGTTCGACCAAACTATCCGAGAAAGCCTGGAGCAGAAGGCATAGAGTGAAGGTGTATTTTTAGTTCAAAGTGGAAGGCTGAAAGTAGAAAGTGTGTTCAACCTACAACCTTCTACTTACAACCTTCTGCCTTCTACCTATACTTTTCCTATTCCCACCGCTCACGTCCTCCTTCTTCTTATATTTGTCCTCTTTATTAAAAATTCAGATTTCAAATGGCTCAGAAACTAACTACGAGAGCAGAAGATTATTCGGAATGGTATAACCAATTGGTAGAGTTAGCCGACCTTGCAGAACACTCAGATGTAAGAGGATGCATGGTGATCAAACCCTATGGTTACGCTATCTGGGAGAAAATGAAGGATGTTTTGGACGCAAAGTTCAAAGAAACAGGTCACTCGAACGCGTATTTCCCCATTTTCATTCCGAAAAGCTTGTTTGAAGCTGAAGAAAAGAACGCTGAAGGATTCGCCAAAGAATGTGCGGTTGTAACGCATTATCGTTTAAAGAATGACGAGGACAATCCAGGTAAGTTAATCGTAGATCCAAAAGCACGATTGGAGGAAGAGCTTGTTGTTCGTCCTACCAGTGAAGCGATTATTTGGAATACCTATAAAAAGTGGATTCAGTCCTACCGCGATTTACCAATTTTGATTAATCAGTGGGCCAATGTGGTTCGTTGGGAGATGCGTACCCGAATTTTCTTAAGAACAGCTGAATTCTTGTGGCAGGAAGGTCATACAGCGCACCAATCCAAGCAGGAAGCATTGGAAGAAACGGAACGTATGAATAACGTTTACGCGGATTTCGCTGAAGAGTACATGGCGATGCCGGTAATTAAAGGGCGTAAGAGCGATAGTGAGCGTTTTGCAGGAGCGGATGAAACGTATTGTATCGAAGCCATGATGCAAGATGGAAAAGCACTTCAGGCTGGAACATCTCATTTCCTGGGACAGAATTTTGCTAAAGCGTTTGATGTGAAATTCACCAATAAAGAAGGAAAACAAGATTTCGTATGGGCAACTTCGTGGGGAGTTTCCACGCGTTTGATGGGGGCATTGATCATGACACACTCAGACGACGAAGGATTGGTTTTACCACCAGCTTTGGCGCCAATTCAGGTAGTTGCAGTGCCGATTTTCAAATCAGACGAAGATTTAGCTGCTATTTCAGAGAAATTCAATGAGCTTTCGAAAGAGTTGAGATCACGTGGGATTTCCTTCAAATTGGATGATGACGACAACAGACGTCCGGGATGGAAATTTGCAGAATACGAAGCTAAGGGTGTTCCGGTTCGATTGGCGATGGGACCACGCGATCTTGGTAACGGATCTGTGGAAGTAGCACGTCGTGATGAAAAAACGAAAGAAGTTGTTTCATTTGATGGCGTTGCGGACTATATCGAGTCGCTATTGGAAGAAATGCAAAAGAACTTATTCGATAAAGCGTATAAATTCCGTGCAGAGAATACGCGTAAAGTAGATTCATACGATGAGTTCAAAGAAAGAATAGAAAGTGAAGGAGGGTTCTTCCTGGCGCACTGGGACGGAACAGAAGAGACAGAGCAAAAAATCAAAGATGACACTAAAGCGACCATTCGTTGTATTCCTTTCGATCGGGAAGAAGAAACAGGTTCGTGCATGGTAACAGGTAAACCTTCTGCCGGACGTGTGATCTTCGCTAAGGCATACTAGAAATGGAAAAGAAACACGAGAGAAGAGAGGCGATTATTGACCTATTGGTGAATAAAGCTGCTATGAAACAAGATATTGCAGACTACTCAGAAGGTGTTTTCAATTCTTTCAAAATTGTCGTTCAGGACGAATTAAAAGAGTTAAAAAAACACGTTGACGATTCCCGCGTTCGATTGAAATATGAGGACAAAGGAAAGTACGAGTTTCGTTTGCATATCGGTAGCGACACTCTTGTGTTTCAATTGCACACCAATATTTTCCGATTTGATGATGAGAATCCGCTTTGGGAAAGTGATTACCTGAAGGAGAACGGAGCGAATGGTTTTGTGGGCATAATTAACATCTTCAATTTCCTGGCTGAATCCATGGAGCAGAATCGTGTGAATGATATCGGATACCTGATTGGACGTATGCTCATGAACCACAATTATCACTTCATGGTAGAAGGGAAAGGTCCATTGGAAGATGCGTTTAAAGATTTGGAAAACAATGTGCTAACGGATGAAGTACAGCGACAAATCGTTCAAACAGCGATGGCATTTGCTATTAATTTTGATTTGATCGTTCCACCATACGAGAGAGTACAGGTAATCACCATCGGTCAGGTCAACCAAATTAGCTCAGATTTGCAAATGGCAACTGGTAAAAGATTGGGCTTCAAGTTCTCTTCGGAAGATGATGTGATTTTTTAGAAAAAATCCCCGTGATCGTTTGTGATTACGGAATTTCAATTTATATTTGCACTCGCTTTTGGCGAAACTTTGAAATAAAGCGAGAGATTGTAGAACGAACCCTGAGAACACTCATCTGTGCTCATGACTCACTCTCTCACTAATTATGGCCCATTCGTCTAGTGGTTAGGACGCAAGGTTTTCATCCTTGAAACAGGAGTTCGATTCTCCTATGGGCTGCAACTACAGCGTGTAGTGTGAGTAGGCAGTGTGGAAGGTCCACCTCAATCCTCAAACTCCACACTGAAATGGCCCATTCGTCTAGTGGTTAGGACGCCAGGTTTTCATCCTGGAAACAGGAGTTCGATTCTCCTATGGGCTGCAACGAACAGTTTAAAAAAAGAAAGGTTAAGTATGGCGAATCATAAGTCAGCATTAAAGAGAATCCGATCAAACGAAGCAAAACGTCTTCGCAACAAGTATCAGCACAAAACGACGCGTAACGCGATCCGTAAATTGCGCAGCATCGAAGACAAGAAAGAGGCAGAACAAATGCTTCCTTCTGTTACTGCAATGATCGACAAATTGGCAAAGCGTAACATTATTCATAAGAATAAAGCAGCTAACTTGAAGTCTGGACTTCAGGTACGTGTTAACGCGCTTTAATCTTTGTTTAAACCCATTTTACAGGGCTCCTGATTTGTTTCGGGCAGCCCTTTTTTTATACTTTTAGCTGAGATGAAATTCTGGATTTTCTTCGTGTTCATAGCAGTATCGGCAACCGCAAATGCCCAGCTAGACCTCGTTCCAGACAGTATTCTCTTTACGGAAAGAACCGGTGGAATCCAGGATACATTCGATATCGCCGGAAACCCATTGCCATCTTCATTTGATGGAGGAAGAAACTTTTCCAGTCAATCAGCACTTTCAGCAGAACAGCTTTTTCTTGATATTACAGACTACCGTTTGAATCCGTTCGTAAATCAGGATCGAATGCGTTATAGCTCGTTGCCGCATTTGGGATTTTCGTATTCTTTCGGATCTCAGGGGACTCAATTCCTACATCTTCGTTATACACAAGCTTTTAACTACGGATTCAAGCTCAATCTGGATTACGACCGAAGTACTGGTGCAGGATTTCTTAGAACAACGGATTTTACCTCTGATAATGTTCGATTGAGAGTTCAGCGCGATGGACTTCGATATTCCATGAAGTTTGCCGGAAGCTTTCAATCGTATAGATTGTCGCATGCCGGAGGAGTTACTACAGACTCAACGGTAAATGTTGACACATTGTTAGGAATCGGATTAGAATTCGTTCCTGTGCAAAAAACTGCCAATAGCGTAACACGTCTGGCTGCTGCAGAATATCAGAACTTCCTGAATTTCACATCGGATTCATTAAATCATTTCGGATTGGTCACGAAGCATCAATTCCAAATCATCAATAGAAAATTCTTTGAAAGCAACAGTGGCGCCAACATTGAAGGCTATTCGATGTTGAATTATGATTCCACGCAAACTCAGGATGTCTGGAATCATCCATCTCTGGCAAATGGAGCAGGGGTCTACTTCCTGAATAAAACTACCGGACTCTACATCGACGGGACAATTCAGCATAGATATTGGAATAGTTGGGATGTTCGCGACTTACGAGATACCAGTGAAATTGACCTGAAATCTGAACTTCGTTTCCAATGGAAGGGAATTTCCTTAAAGAATTCATTGCGATTCAATCTTATCGGTGGATTCAATGGTTGGGAGGATCGGGCTTCAGCACAATATGTTTCTGAAAAACTCAACGTTAGTGCACATGCTGTATTCTCGTCATTACCAGCTGACGCTATCCAGCGTTTCTATTACGGAAACAACTACGATTATCAATTAAACAGTATTAATCGTCAGGTTTGGTTCAAAGTAGGAGGGAACGCTTCTTATATAATTAAAGACAGCTTGTTGACACTGGAAGGAAGAGCAACCTTGTTTTCACTGCCTTCTGTTTACACTTTTGATGGAACTGGTTGGGGGCTGAATGATTCTTTGGGATCTGGAAATTCCATCCAGTTAGGAGCTCATTTGCAATGGAAGTGGTTGCATTGGAGACCAGCCGTAGTTTTGAGTACAGATCGATACGGTTATTTACCCACGTTTCAGGGGTATTCCAGATTGTACCTGAAGGGGAGATTGTTCAAAGCAAAGAAACTCGCAGCAGTTATGGGGGTAGATGCATCATTCAACAATGGCTTTGCCTTAAGAAGTTATATTCCTTCAATGGATGCATTTTACTGGGATAATTCACTCGGATCCAACCCTGGAATGGCAAACCTTCACTTCTTTGTTTCATTGGGGATAGATCAATTCCGTTTCTACGCACGATTTGAAAATATTGGCTACTTCTGGAATGATAGAACGATTCTTGAGGCTAATGGCTATCCAATCGCCGGAACACGTGTTCGCGTAGGGATCTCCTGGGATTTCTTTAATTAATGGGATTAACACATTAGTTATTAGTTAATCCGTACACCTTCTACGTATTCCTCCGTAGTCGGGAAGTAGCTATTCGGATACCTTATCCATATTCCATGACGCAAGCCGTTCTTAACGGGACCTTGCTTCCAAACTTCGCCATTCTCATCAAATATTTTATGAATTCCTTCCCCATCTACAACCATTGGGGTCCCCCTTTGATCATACGTGTTAACATACGTATAGTTTTCTGCGAAAGAGGAGGTGCCTCCCAGGTAGTTTATTTCCATATATACTTGACCGTTGGAGTAGTATTGTGTTGCTGCACCAATATAATGATCATTCACACAGGTTTTAATAGACTTTAATTTTCCATTGGCATGCCATTCTTTTTGGATCCCATGGAGCATTCCTTTAGAATATCGTTTTTCACTCGAAAGCTTATAATTAGCGAATCTGGCGTAATATCCAATCCAAACACTGTCTTCTAAATTATCTCGATAATAACCTTCCTCTTTTACAATTCCTTTGGAACTATCCCACCATTCTATAAACTTGCCGTTTGCCTCATTGTTGACAAATGTATATTCTTCGAAGTCTGTTACATCATTGATTTTGTCCATAGGTGTGAATGCAGGCAATCTTATTAGTTTGCCATTTAGTTTACCGTTACTTATTTCAAAAATGCAAGCTATATCTTCTGCATAAGGGGATAGTGATGCCCAAAGACCATCCGGGAGGTTGATAAATTGGTCTGATTTTGTTTCAATTCCTCCGAATAGACCAAATGAAGGAGTGGACAAACTGGTATCGATGCTTACAGAATCTCCATGAAAATTCAAACAATTAATGCATTGTGATTGCGACAATCCATTAAAGTTGATCAATAGTGAAAAGAGCACTATTCGCTTCTTTGACTTGAGGTTATATGAAATGATCTTGTTAATCAATACAATTAATTTATCGATAATATTATTGCGGAGAGATACAATGATAAAAGAATTGAAAAATAGAGGCTTTGGGATTGTACAAAAAAGAGAGAGTGACTACGTGAGTCACTCTCTATACCTAACCTACCTTTTACAACTAAACCTAATCAAATCTAAAAAACTGATGAGACAATGCGTAATTATTGGAGGTTACATGAATATTCAGGTGCAATCATTGAACATTTCGACGAATTTTTGAGGTAAAGAGTGCAATAATGGCTGGAATCGCCAATTTCAACGAACCATTTTTCGGTCAATAGAATATGTATATTTGCCAAAAATTGGAAATTCATGAAATTACTAGACGGCAAAGTTGTTTTAATTACAGGAGCTTCTCGAGGTATCGGGAAATCTATCGCTGAAGAATGTGTAAATCAAGGTGCTACGGTAGCATTTACGTACTTGTCTTCTGAGGAAAGAGCAAAAGCTTTGGAGGCGGAATTATCAGCAAATGGAGGCACGGTGAAAGGATTCAAATCTGATGCATCCAAATTTGATCAGGCTCAGGAATTGGTCGATCAGGTGATCGAAGCGTTTGGAACGATTGACGTATTGATCAACAATGCTGGAATTACTCGCGATACTTTGTTAATGCGTATGACAGAGGAGCAGTGGGATGAAGTAATGAACACGAACTTGAAATCTGCCTTTAATTTGACAAAAGCGGTTCAGCGTCCAATGTTGAAAGCACGCAAAGGATCGATTATCAATATGTCGTCTGTAGTTGGAGTAAGTGGAAATGCTGGACAGGCAAATTACGCAGCTTCTAAAGCCGGAATGATTGGATTTACGAAGTCTGTAGCACAAGAGCTTGGATCTAGAAGCATTCGTTGTAACGCCATCGCACCTGGATTCATTGAAACAGAAATGACGGAAGCATTGGATGAAAAAGTGGTAAATGAATGGAGAGCTTCAATTCCTTTGAAAAGAGGAGGACAGCCGAAAGATGTTGCTGATTTAGCAGTATTTCTTGGATCTGATATGTCTGCCTACATTACCGGACAAACAATTAACGTTTGTGGAGGAATGTTGATGTAAGAAAGAACTACTTTAAAATATATAACCGGGTAAATGGTCATCGAGCTAGCGCTGTGTTGAGCTTGCCGAAACATCGAGATGCCAGTTATCCGGTTTTTTTATGCTTTGAAGATTCTTACGATTATTTCGCTGTTCCGACACGATTTCCAGAAATGCGTTTCATGAATCGAACAGAAGCGACAAGTAAATGACGGATAACATCGAAATACAACGCGATATACGTAAGAATTGAGATCACCCAAATCAACACCAGGTTAATACTAAACGTGCTGTATTTTCTTCCGAAAAAGTACTTGTGTGGCGCGTAGAAATGTGTCTGGAAGAATGGTGTTCCAATGGGATCCTGATAAATCGGATCGTCATTTTGATACAATCTTCCTTTGTGGGCAATTACTTTTTCAGATTCCAGTCGGTTCGTAACCAAATTCTGTAAAGCTTCATTGGAATATTTCTTCTTCAGTGCAATATAATTCGACTCGCCAATCTTGTGAATATAATTGTTGATGTTGCGAGTGTTCTTATTGACTTTCTCGTTCCAATTGTTCTTTAAGTAATCCAGGAATTTGTTGATGTTTTTGAAATCCGATTCATTAGTCATCTTTTTGGATTTCAAGTCACTAACGCACGATTCGCACGAAAGATTACTCCAATACGCATCTTCACGCTCAATCTCATTGATTAGGATTGTTCTGGCATCGTTCAGCTCTTTCTCGGTGTGCTCATCTGGCGTTTGAAGCGTAACGATTCTTGATTTCAATTCCGGTAACCAGTAATCTTTCTTCCACTTAGATTGACTTTTCTCCAATTCGAATTCGAAAGTTTTCTTTGCCAGGGAATTATCGATGCTTTGTTCTACCGCCAATCCTTCGTACGCCCATCGTGAAATCATCATATTTCCAATCCATGGAACTTTGTTTGCTTCCGATAAAGATGGATGGAGTTTATCAAACTTCACAATTACACCGCTAAACAGAAGTTGCGGAATAATCAGCAATGGAACGATGATGTAAATAACTTTCGCAGAATTAAACGCACTGGAAATGTTGAGTCCCAGTAAGTTGGAAGCACATGCAGTTGAGAACAGGACAACCCAATATTCCAACCAATTTTCACTGATGCCAAGAATCAGGTTTCCGATAAGCAGGAAAAGTCCCGTCTGAATAGCTGATATCGAAAACATGATCAGCACTTTAGACAACAGGTAACTGCTTCTTGAAATATTCAGATATGATTCCCTGGAAAGGATTTCTTTGTCCTTGTTGATTTCTTCTGCAGCGACCGTTAATCCTAAGAAAATAGATACGATTACAGCAATAAAAATGTACTGAGGAATGTTCTCGTTTCCGTAAAATGAATATCCTCCTGCTTCTTCAGAATCGAAATATTTGATGAAGAAACTCAAGACCAGTGCAAGGGTAGGAGCTACCAGTGAATTGACAAGGATGTATTGAAGATTGGATGCTTTGCTTAATACGTCGCGTCGAACATAAGTAGTAAACTGACGCCATTTTCCCGGTAAATGTGTCATTCGGACCGCGCTGGCTTCCACTTCCTTCTTCTCGTAGTTTTCACGCATTTCCAGATACAACTTGTGCCAATCTTCTGGAGATCGCTTTCTGGATTGCGTTTCATTTCCGAATTCATCAACAATTCGAGCATCAATTAAATCGAAAATCTGCTCGGTATTTACGTTACCGCACAAACTACATTCACGCTCGTGCGCATTACCACGGAAAGAATGCGTTTTAAAGTGAACAATCGCATTCAGTGGATTTCCATCATAAATCGGATATCCGCCTTTGTCCATGATCAACAAACGATCGAATAATTTGAAAATATTGGACGATGGCTGGTGAATGACTACAAAAACCAATTTTCCATTCAACGACAATTCCTTGAGGAGATCCATGATATTCTCGGAATCTCTACTGGACAATCCGGATGTTGGCTCATCAACGAATAGGATGGAAGGCTCACGAATCAACTCCAGAGCAATATTCAGACGTTTCCTTTGCCCTCCGGAGATAACCTTGTCCAATTTTGAACCAACTTTTAAATAGCGAATCTCATAAAGTCCTAACATCTTCAAGATGGACGCCACTTTCTTGGTCAATTCAGAATCACTGAAGCCATTCATGCATAAACGTGCAGAGAAAAACAGGTTTTCGAATACGGACAATTCTTCAATCAATAAATCATTCTGACTCACGTGTCCTATGACGCCTTCAAGTGATTTTCGATCCTCATGAATGTCTACACCGTTGATTTTCAGGTTTCCACTCGTTGGTTTGATCTTTCCGTTCATGATGTTCATGAGGGTAGTCTTTCCTGTCCCGGAACCTCCCATGATTCCAACGAGATTCCCACTGGAAGTAGTCAATGACAACTCTTTCAATGCGAGATTTCCAGCTTTAAAAGAGTGACTAACCTTGTTCACTTCAAAATTCAGCGTTTCGCGATTCTCCTGCTCTAAAACTCTGGAGATTAAATCACTGTAGAAAATCTGCTGACTCTTCGTTGTACGAATAGTAGAGCCAATATTGAATACGTGCGTCTTATCAGTATCAGAAATCTGACCATTGACAAAGAGTTCGTGTTGTCCGAAATAACGGAAGAAGATCGTTTTAACGCTTTCAATATAGATCGCATGGATAAATCCATCCAAACCGTCTATTTCAGAATGTTTTGCGTTATGGAACTCATGTTTATTTTTAGCGCAGTAATAAACGTGGTTCTTTTCATCTACAATGTCATCGGCCGTAGCCTGGATGAAATAGTGAATTTGCTGGAATTCATTCTGGACAATATTAAACGAGTCAGCTACTGTTTTAATAAAGTCCATCTCCTTTTCGGTAAGGACGTCATCTGAATTAATGAACTCGAAAATTCGAAGTAAAACAATAAATTTCTGACGCTGCGTAAGCTCCTTGTTGATTTGTTCACAGATGCGAAGAACCTTCACCGAGTGAAGTGAAGTACGTTTTTTATCGCCGGATTTATTGTAAACCTTTCCACGTGTGGAATTCAGGAATTCCTCGAAGATATTAAGGTATTTTTCTACATCAGAAGAGCTTAACTCAGACTTTAGAAAGCCTTCGATAACTTTCTTTCCTTCAGTACTTTGTAGATGTGCATCGCCCTGGTCTTTATGAGAAACTTCATCAACCTTCGCGACAATTGCGAAGAGCTGCATTAATGCACGAAGTATTCGTTCGCTCATGGGCGAGAGGGCTTATTATTGGAATCCGATCAGCATTACAACGCAACCTGAAAATTTCAAGTCCGGATCCAATTTTGTTTCGATAGTTACAGTAATACTTTCATCAACTTCAAAATCCCAGTAAGGAGCATTCTTATAGTTGCTGTTCGTAAAGAGAATGTTTCCTGCCGGATCTTTCAATGTAAAAACGACGTAATCTTCATCGTCTCCAGCGCTTGCTGCAATTCGGTAAGTCGATCCACCAAAAAGGGTAGTTTCGAATTTCGCTACTTCACCACGATCAAGGAACGCAGTGTACACCTGTCCGTCCGAAATGAATTCACTTTTTGTGTTAGTTGTCAGTAGTTTTTCGCAATTGTCCACGATTCGCTCACAATCTTGCGCGAACGTACTTCCAAGAATCAGTGTTGTTGCCAGGGCAGTTAGAAATAATTTCATCGTGTGTTATGCTTTAATAATTCCTTCTCGAATCGTTGCGACTTTCGCTGCAATTTCTTCAGCAGTCGCTGCATCGAATTCAATATTATACGTGTGGTTCAGTTTCATTTTCTTGTTGTCCGCATCCGTGCTAGGCGCATCGTATACGTATTCCAGAACAATTTTATCAAAGGAAACTTTCAAGTCCTTAAACTGTGCCAATAACTCATCATTTGTATTGTCATCATTGTATTGTTCAAGCAATTCGATGATAGACTCCAATGATTGTTTCTGCTGTGCAATTCTTCGTTGAATATCTTCACTCTGAGTTCTGTCGTTGAGTGTTGTTGCGTAATGCATTGATTCAACCCATCCTCCGGCTAAGATTTTTGCAGAAACCGCTTTTCTGTTTGCGTTTTTCAAGAAGTTATCAGCATTTTTAAAGGCCTGAGCCATCAACTTCACCATTTTATCTTCATCACCAGAATTGTTTTCGAAGTCAGCAATGAATTTCGCACTAAATGCTGCGTCCAATCCAAGAGCATCACTCAACGTTTCGATCGTCTTAAGGTAGTTCAGAGATGTGTTCTTCTGTCCGTACATGGAAGCATAGCCCAAATCCGTTCCGTAGATCCCCATGTTCAACGCTTGCTTGTGCTCTGATGCGTAATTCGATACATTTGAACGGTCGCTTAACAGTGACTCGTCAAATTTCAAGTTCAGCTTCTTAATAAGGTATCCTGTTTGAATAGGTGACGGGATACTAAAAATCTGATCATCAAATACCGCGCGGAAAGAATTTCTTTCATCGAACGTTTCTTCTTCGACTTTTTTCTCCGTCTTCGCTTCCTCACCGCAGGAATGCATTAATACAGCTCCAGCAGCAAAGAAAACTAGCGGTTTAAGAATGGCCTTTTTCATAGATTCGGTTTCCAAATAATGCAAGGCTAAAATAGCAAAAATCGTGATATTACAAGTGAATATGTAAATTTGTTTCCAAACATCAGATTATGCATATCCGACCGCGGCGAAACCGTAAAAACAGTGCCATTCGTGACATGGTGCAAGAAACACAACTAGGTGTTCAAAATCTTATTTATCCTTTGTTTTTGGAAGATGGGACCGGAGTAAAAAGTGAGATCGCTTCGCTTCCCAACAATTATCGCTGGTCTATTGACATGTTGCTTCCGGAAATTGAGTCGTGCGTTGAATTGGGAATTCACACTTTTGTATTGTTTCCTGCTGTTAAGGATGAATTAAAGGATACAACAGGATCCTACAGTTATAGCGACGATAATTTCTATCTGCATGCTATCAGAAAAATCAAGGAAGCTTTTCCTCACATAGCTTTGATGAGTGATGTCGCGTTGGACCCATATTCTTCGGATGGACATGATGGAGTTGTAAAGGATGGTATTATCTTGAACGATGAAACTTTACCGATTCTTTCCAAAATGTCAGTTGCTCAGGCCCAAGCTGGAATTGACATCATAGGACCAAGTGATATGATGGATGGTAGAGTAGGTGCGATTCGCAGAGATTTGGATGCTGCCGGTTACACCGATGTAAGCATTATGTCTTACACAGCTAAATATGCGAGTGCTTTTTACGGTCCATTCCGCGATGCTTTGGATTCTGCACCGAAATCAGGAGACAAGAAAACGTATCAAATGAATCCTGCCAATAAGCGTGAGGCGTTGATTGAAGCGCAATTAGACATGGAGGAAGGGGCAGACATGCTCATGGTAAAACCAGCAACGTGCTATCTTGATATTATTCATTTACTGAAAGAAAGTTGTGATCTACCTATTACTGCGTACAATGTGAGCGGCGAATACGCCATGATTCATGCGGCTGCACAAAAGGGGTGGCTCGATTACGAATCTGCTTTTATGGAAATGTTATTGAGCATCCGAAGAGCAGGAGCCGATGGAATTTTAACCTATTTCGCAAAAGATTTTGCACGTCTGCAACAATAAATCTTTCGGATTCAACATTTTCTAGATACATTTACTCGAATGGAAGACTCTGATTTTTACCCACCAAAGCCTGAGCTTGTTGAACGCAAGCCCAGAAGTAGTGCGGGACTAACGGTATTATCGTTGGTTTTGTTCACTATGGCTTTCCTTTGGCTATTCGGTGTGGAAGAATTCAGTTTCCTGGCAATGCTTATCGCTGTTTTGATCATTCATGAAATGGGACACTTCATTATGATGAAGGTGTTTAAGTATGAAAATGTGCGAATGCTGTTTATTCCCCTGATGGGAGCCTTTGTACAAGGAAAAAAGCGCAATTATTCGCAACGAGAATCGTTTTTAGTGGTTTTGGCAGGTCCAATCCCGGGAATGATTATTGGAGCCATCTTGTTATGGTACAGCAACGCATATCATATCGATTGGATGTTGCAGTTGTCTGCATTGTTTCTATTATTGAACATCATCAACCTACTTCCTCTGGACCCTTTGGATGGCGGGCAATTGTTCAAGCTTTTCGCTGTTAGAAACCACGAATATTTCCTGATGGCGTTTGCCTTTGTTTCTTCCATAATCATCATTGCAGCCGGATTCCTCATGGATGAATTCGGATACCTGTTGATTGTTTTTGGTTTTTTGATGGGCTTTCGGGTGCGATCGTTGCAAAAGCAGTTCCACATGCACAAAGAACTGAAGAAGGAAGATGTAGATTATAAGAAATCGTACAAAAGCCTTACGAACCGTGAGTTTGCACGGATCAAGCAAGTTGTTTTGGAACACACGCCGCAATTAAAAAAGTACATCGATCAAATCTCTGAGGATCAATCAGATCCATTGATTGCAAGCCAGGTAAATAATGTATTGGTGACACCATTGAACAACGATGCTTCTCCATTATTCAGAACCATTATCCTGATGTTGTGGTTACTGGCATTCGCACTTCCATTCTTGATGTATTTCACCTTAGACATGGTTTGGATTCGTTCCGCATTCTTCTTAGCATGAAATTTACCGTAGGACAAAAAATCACCTTTCTGCACGAGCAGGGAGAGGGGACAATACTCGAAATATTAGGCGTTGGCAAGTTCAAGGTCGAAGATGATCATGGTTTTGAACGCATCTGCCTAAAATCAGAAATTGCACCAGTTTACGGCACTGATTATAAGATCAACGAAGCCGCAATCGCTGGATTGAACGAAGACGAAACGTTTTCTACCTCAAGAAAAGCACAACAAACCAAACATGTTGGTAGCGGAAAACAAGGGTATGACGTCTGGGAGATTGATTTACACATTGAATCTCTAACGGATTCACATTCCGGTTGGTCGAATACAGACATTGTTCGCAAGCAAATGATGGAACTACGCTCTTTTGTTCAGCGTGCACGGGCAAAACGCATTCGAAAGCTGATTATCATTCATGGGGTAGGAACGGGAGTTCTTAAAGAAGAAGTGCGTGAGTTTTTCCGTGATCAGGAAGGAGTAGAGGTCTATGATGCCAGCTATCAGGAGTATGGGAAAGGAGCTACGGCAGTTGAGATAAGGTATAATATTTAGGGATCAGTGAGAAGTGAGAAGTGATCAGTGAGAGGAGGTTCAAAGTTGAAAGTAGAAGGGAATTTCTCCCTCCCAATATTTAAACCTTTAACTTTCCACTTTCTACTTACCACCTTCCACTTTCTACCTTCTACCTTCTACCTTCCACTTTCTATACACCACCTTCTACCTCGTAACTGGCGGCGGATAACGCTTGTACAAACAAAATCCACCTTTACATTCCACTAACTCATATTTGAATTTCTCACTGAGCCAATCATTTCCTTGCTTCGACACGAAATAGAGAGGTTTGTCGTATTCGGCGACTAAGAACCAATCCAGATCTTCACGATGTTCTTCCGTTTTTCCGTAGAAATATTGTCCGTAGCTTTTGAATTGGAACGTGACTATTGGGATGTCTTCTTTTGCGCTTCTTTCGTAGAAAGCGATTGCGGGTCCTTGCGCGAATTGCTCAATAGCGGGGAGTAAAGTGTAGCACGCAACCAACAAGGCAATCATCACCGATCCTGCAGTTGTGAGAGCGAAAGCACCAATTTTCAGTTTTCTCAAATAGATGAATCCAAGTATTGTTCCTGCTAAAAGGATTCCTCCTACACCAAAAGCCAGTGGGTTCAATGAAATATCCTGACGCAACGAAGCTGCAACGAACGGATCTGCAATCTTCTCAGCAAATTCATAATTGTTCGCAATGAAGTAAGCTATAACCAGAAATGCAAGGGATAGCAATACTCCCAAACTCAGATATCCCCACTTCACAAATCGGCTTAGCTTAATCTGCTTCAAATCCATCAAGTACAGCGAGTAAGCAGCAACAAAACTCAGTGGCACCCACGTCATGGAGGAATAATGAATGATCTTCGTTGTTACAATACTGAAGAGAATCAACACGCCCCAGAACAAGCAGAGCATCCACATGTGAAAGTCCATTGTGGTCTCTGAGCGCTTCTTCAACAAATGAGGAATGGCAATGATGGAAATCGGGAAACATCCGAAGAACACCACAACAAAGTGGTAATAGAATGGCTGCTCGTGTCCTGCAACATTGGAACTGAACAATTCTGCTTGATACGCAATAAATTGTCTGATTATTTCGAATCCGTTCTGTGAGAATTCCATTGTCAGCCAGGCGAGAATGATTCCCAGCAATCCGACGAGGAAAGCCAAAATATATTTGATTTTCGGGAAAGGCTTAAAACGTTTGAGAGCCAGGTATACAAAGAGTGTTAATCCAAGTAGTAAAAAGCCTACTGGTCCTTTGGTGATCACGCTCAATCCGCTGAAAATGCCGGAGAGTACAGCTAATTGCCCTTTCTTTTCTTCATCCAGTCCGGAAATCACGCGAATCATGAAATAAACGGATAAGAAGATGAAGAAATTGAATGATGGATCAATGATTCCTGATTTGAAATACGCATTTGGTAATAAACTTCCGCAGAACACCAATGCCCAGATCAATCCGAATTTTGGACTGAAATGTTTACGACCGATTAAATAGATGGTAATCAAATACAGAATACCGAAAACCGCATTGGGGAATCGGGCTGCGAAGGCATTCACACCGAATAATTTCATCGAGGCCACTTGCATCCAGATAAAAAATGGAGGCTTTTCCCAGAACGGCTCGTAATTTACCTGTACGCGCAAGTAATCGCCAGTTTGCATCATTTCCCTTGCTGATTCTGCAAAGTTGATCTCATCCCAATCAAAGAGATGTGTTTGTCCTATTCCTAGAAAGAAAAGGGCGCCAAGTCCAGTTAGGAAAAGTAGACTCCAGCGTTTGTTTTCGGCTATGTCGTTGAATGAAATCTTCAAAGGGATTTGAATTGCGCCGCTAAATTACGATTTTTAGAAGTTCAAACGCTTAACGAACTTACGTGCAAAAAATTGGATTTCTCCTCACCTTATTTCTTATTTCTTTCAAATGGACTTCTGCTTCCACTCAACTCAAGGTAGAAATCGAGTATGAGAACGAGTTAAAAATGTTCCGATATACACTTGCAGACGGTTTGTGGGACTCTTTCGAAGAGGTTGAAATAACAGATAAAGGTTGGTCCTATAAATCAAATCCCAGTAGAATAGTCGAATTCTGGGAAGTGGACAATTTCAATCTTGAAATTAAAGGTTCGAGCCTAAATAGAGTATTGGATCTGGCAGAGTTAATTCCGCTTCAGCAAGTCAAAATTCCGGCAATAGAATCTGTTCATATTGATATCATTGGATTTAAAGGGGAAGTTGATATTAATCTGGAGGAGTGGAACCAATACGAATCGTGGAAGTATTTGAATATTATCTCGGCATTCGGAGTTCATGCATCAGATTATAGCGACATCCAACTAAACCTAAACGCCTTACGAATTTTTGATCTATTCTCGTTGATCGTCCCAATGCAGGTAGGGTCGGTTCTGGATGCTTTTCCAAACCTTGGGATTTTGCATGCTCGGGGGCTACTTACCGCATTTACACATCAAATTTATCAATTGGATCAATTGGAAGACATGAAGGAATATGACCCGGTATATTCAAATGCTTTTGAAACATTGCATGCCGAGCGCTACTATTTCTTTCAATGTTCCAACTTGCAAGAGCAAATCGAATTCCCTAACTACATGTCTTCTGGCTATCTGGACGATCTATTCATCGAAACTCAGGATACCCGGAATGCCATTGAAAATGGAGAATTCTTGATTCTGGAAAATGATCATCCCAACTTCACAGGTAAAACAATTGAGAACGACACGCTTTTCCATGGATACCGTGAAAACAATAAACACGTTGGAATTCACACCTTTAAAATACGCGAATCGTACTCAAAAAATGACCGGGAGAAGTTTCAGATTGATTTTTCCAATCAAACACCACCTAAATTTGATAGAGATGGTCTATGGCAATTTCATTATGTGAATGGAAACGTCGCAATAGAGGGAACTTTGAGGAATCGAAAGAAGATAGGTGATTGGAAATTTTATGAGGAATCTGGAAACTTAAGGACAGTAAAAACGTTCGATAACGACACCTTGAAAAGAGCTATTACCCGATTTGAGTTACACGGTGATACTTGTGAATCAAGAACATACTACCTCCAGCCGTATGAGTGCGTACAATCCTTCACAAATGTGGAGGGGACCCAATTTCAATACCTGAACCTAAAATCCATGAATATCCCGGGTGTTACTATTCAAAAGAATTCCATTCAAGTATTGGATGCTGACACGGGAAAACGAGTTACTTACAGACGTGGGAAGCACGAAAATTTTGAGGAAGTGTATCGTCAATACGTCGTTGATTTGCTTTTCCCTGAGTTTATTGGTCAGCCATTACCCTTTAAAATAGAATAATGAGATTGCTCGTATTCCTATTGACCACTTTTTTAGTGGTAACTGCATTCAAATGTGAGAAGTCCGAAGCTGACTCATCTAATGGTTCAAATTCTTCCAGTTCAAATCAAGAGGATTTGTCTGATACAACGCTGATCTATGAACATCTTGAGTTCCTGACGAAAGCAGATCAATTCCGGAATTATCAAAATGTCGAACGTCTGGATTCCGTTGCAGCGTACATCTATCGTGAGTTTGAGCAGTATGCCGACACCACCTTTTATCAGGAATACGAAGTGAACGGGAATGTCTATAGAAACGTGGTTTGCTCTTTCGGTACAGAGCATGAGTCTAGAACGATTGTAGGTGCGCACTATGATGTTTGTGGTGAACAGGAGGGAGCAGATGATAACGCCAGTGGAGTAGTCGGATTGCTGGAGTTGGCTCGTTTGTTTGATGCAGATACACTGAATAAAAGAATTGATTTGGTCGCTTACACTCTGGAAGAGCCTCCATTTTTCCGATCTAAGTATATGGGGAGTTACATTCACGCGAAATCTCTGATTGATGACAGCGTGGACGTTAACGGAATGGTCTGCTTAGAGATGATCGGTTATTTTGATGACGAAAAAGGATCTCAGGACTATCCGGTAGGAGGGATGAAGGCTTTTTATGGCTCCAAAGGAAATTACATTGCGTTGGTCAGTCAGATGGGACCGGGTAAGTTTGTCCGAAAATTAATTAAAGATTTCAAAAAGACCCGACGCATTCGTACTAAAGAGATTGCTGCACCGAAAGGAATGGTAGGAATTGACTTTTCAGATCATTTGAACTATTGGAAGTTCGGATTTAAAGCACTGATGATAACCGATACAGCATTTTTCCGCAACAAGCACTATCACGAGAGCTCTGACACTATGGAAAAGCTGGATTTAGCAAGAATGGCAGATGTAATTGATGCCGTTTATTTGACGCTGATCTAAAGAGCGATTGAAGTATTAGTCTTTCTTGTGAAAGATATCCGACTTCGCAAACTTGATCTTATTAAAGAAATACAACCAGCTCACACCGAGTACGCCCAATCCATACTTCGCACTACGCTGGAAGTTAATCGAAGACGCTTCATCAAAATACTTGGTAGGACAAGTGATTTCAGCAATTTCATATCCTTCGTAGTAAATCTGCGCCAACATCTGATTGTCGAAAATGAAATCGTCTGAATTGATGTTGTAATTAATGCTTTTCAATACTTCTCCAGAGAACATACGATATCCCGTATGATATTCAGAAAGCTTTTGGCTCATCAAAATGTTCTGAGACAAAGTCAGGAATCTATTTGCGATGTACTTGTAAATTGGCATTCCTCCTTTCAAGGCACCTTTACCAAGAATTCGAGATCCAATAACTACTTGATACACATCATTCGCGATCAAGTGCGCCATACTTTCAATAAGCTTCGGAGTGTATTGATAATCCGGGTGGAGCATTACTACAATGTCAGCATCCAGCTCCAATGCTTTGTTGTAACACGACTTCTGGTTACCTCCGTATCCTTTGTTTTGTTCGTGTACAATCACATGTTTAATTCCGATTTCACGAGCTACTTCAGCTGTGTTGTCGCTACTCTTATCATCCACTAAAACAACTTCATCCACGATATCAAACGGGATTTCATCATAGGTTTGTTTAAGTGTTTTTGCCGCATTGTAAGCGGGTAGAATGACAACAAGTTTTTTTCCTTTAATCATGTGTTGGCAGAAATTACGGTGCAAAACTAACAAAGAATTGGACAACGTCGATTCTAAACGCAAAAAGCTGTGCATTGGTTGAAGTTCTTATTTTTGAGAGGTGAAAAATCGCTGGTCATATCTTGCTCTTGTGATTATTGGTATCGTTATGCTGATATTCCGATTTTCCTATCCAAGAGAAAGAAATGAAGACATTAAAGTGACCACCTGGGATGCCTTTGGGTATTACATGTACAATCCTTCCATTTTTATTTATGGTGATGTCAGTGAATTGAAATGGGTGCCGGACATCGAAAAGAAATATTCGGTAACAGGAGGCGAACTGTATCAGGCTACGCCTTTGGAGAATGGAAAATACACCAACAAATACCTCGGTGGGGTGGCGATCATGCAAATGCCGTTCTTCTTTATTGGACACACCATTGCCTCTGTAACGGACTATCCAGCGGATGGCTTTTCAGCTCCTTACCAATATTCTATCGCTTTTGGAGCCATTTTCTATTGCTTGCTCGGACTTCTCTTGTTACGGCGCGTATTATCAAGATACTTCGAAGATATTCCCATTGCGATTACCTTGCTTTTACTCGGCTTGGGAACCAACCTGATCCAATACACTGCAATTGATGGAGGACAGAGTCATATCTACATTTTCCCCTTGTATGCACTGATTCTTTGGGTAACCATCAAATGGCACGAAAGTCCGCATTGGAAATGGGCTGCTCTTATTGGATTCACCATCGGATTAGCGACAATTTGCCGACCGACAGAGCTAATTATGCTCTTCATTCCGTTGTTGTGGAACACGCATGAGAAATCGCTTCGAAAGGAAAAGTGGCAAATGGTTCGGAAGCACCTTCCACATTTGGGCTACGTAATTGGATTTGGAATCATAGGTATTCTACCGCAATTGCTGTATTGGCAATATACGACTGGAAGTTTGGTGCATAATGTAGGAAGCAAATGGTTCTTTTTCAACCCGTGGTTCCGTGTTTTATTTGGAGTCACCAATGGATTTTTTATCTACACGCCAATCGTGATTTTGTTCATCGTAGGGTTCTTTTTTATGAAGAAGTATCCATTTAGGAAATCTGTTCTAACATTTTGTTTATTAAATATTTGGATTATTATATCATGGTCCGACTGGCGCTACGGGGCTACCTACTCAACCAGAGCTATGGTTCAAAGTTACCCGGTATTTGCTTTGGCTATGTGTGCCGGAATCACAGCTATTTTGGATCGAAGGATATTGAAGTGGATTGTACTGAGCCTAAGTGTCTTTTTACTCTATGTCAATATTTTTCAAACAACCCAATACAATTCCCTGGTGCTGCACTATCACGATATGAATTGGCAGTATTACGGTCGGGTTTTCTTGAATCCGAATCCAACGCCTCTCGATTTCAGTTTGTTAGACACAGATGTGTTTATTGATGAATCAGATTATAAGGTCAAAAAGGTTCGTAAAATGCGTCAGCAGTACATTGTAACCAGTCAGAACTTTCAAAACCTGGAAGAATTTGAGATTCAACCTGAAACGGAATATTTGAAAATAGAAATGACCATTGCCGATCACGTTGGAGGAGATGCCAATTTCATTAACGTTGGTTACGATATGAAAGAAATCTCAAAGATTCGATTGAAACGACCGTTAATTGAGGCTGGAGAGCCCAATGATTATGCTTTTTATGTGTGGATTCCGGAGAAGCGACCATCTGCCAAAATCTCAGTAAACATTGTTGGTTGGACCGGAATGAAAGGGGAGTTGATTCGCGGGAAAATTACCGAGTACCAATAGATCAGATGTCTTTTCTGAAGGTATGAATGTCGTTATGGTTCTCTTCAATTTTGTCCTTGATCTTCTTAATAGATTTCGCCAGTATGAAGATGTCTGCCGGAGCATTTTTTCCCAGCCATTGCCAACTGGATTCCTCCGCTTCGACTGCCATAGCAATGTGATATAAAACATCGAAATTATGCGTCAGAAGCCACTTTTGAGCACTTTCGTTTCCTTCGGCAGCATTAATCATAGCCAGAAGATGTGCATAGCCATTGTCTTGCAACCAATTACGTGCATCATCCTTTAAGTAGATCGCGAAGGTAGCCATGGTCAATTCCTCATAACCGTTTTCCTTCAGCCACATCATGAATTCATCGTCACCATCAATTGCTTTAGCCCATGCAAGAATAATTTTTGGATGATAATCCAAATGATTTAACGCTGTCTTGGACAAGTCCTTAGCGATAATCTCACGTTTCTTTTTTTTGAACCAATTTCTCATGCGAAGAAGATATAAGATACGACAATTGCGGCGATAATACCAATTAAATCAGCGAATAATCCTGCTGTAACTGCGTATCGTGTATTCTTGATTTTAACCGCTCCAAAGTACACTGCCACTACATACAACGTAGTTTCCGTACTTCCTTGCATCGTCGCACCAATTAATTCTTGCATTGAATTGAAGCCGTAATTATTTATCAATTCAACGTAGGCTCCTCGTGCACCACTTCCGCTTAACGGTTTCATAAAGGCTACGGACAACGCATCTACCCATTCTGCAGCGTGCATACCAGCTGATATAACAGCCCATCGAATAACATCCAGAACAGCATCCAAACTCCCCGAAGCCCTAAGAAGACTCATCGCAATGAGCATCGCTATGAGGAAAGGTATGATTCCGACGGCAACTTCAAAACCTTCCTTTGCACCATCGATAAAAGAATCGTAAACATTTACCTTCTTTCTAAGTGCCATGATAATGAATCCTCCGATAATTCCGAAAATCAGAGTCCCACCAACAATTACTGATACTGCTTCACCATTTTCCGGATGACTGATTACATAGTATAACAGAATACCAATGAGCGCAGTAAGCGATCCCAAATAGAGTAGGACTTCCTTATTAAAAAGGTTAATTCGTTGTTTAATAGCCACAAAAATCAATCCTGCTAGCGTAGCACAGTAAGTAGATACCAATATAGGCAGGAAGACCTCAGTTGGAGAGTCAGCTTTGGCTCTGAGGGCAAAAATAGAAACAGGAATGATTGTCAACCCTGAAGTATTTAGCACAAGAAACATTATCTGCGCATTAGAAGCTTTTTCTTTGTCGGGATTTATATCCTGTAATTGCTTCATCGCAGTCAGCCCAAGGGGAGTTGCGGCATTATCCAGCCCCAACATGTTCGCACTGAAGTTCATCATCATTGAACCAATAGATGGATGGTTTTTGGGGACATCAGGGAATAAGCGCATGAATAAAGGTGATACAGCTTTGGTTAAAACATTAAGTGCGCCACCATTCTCGCCAATTTTCATAACTCCAAGCCACAGCGCCATGGCCCCGGCTAGATACAAGGAAATTTCAAATCCTAGCGTAGCTGAACTGGACAGCGCATCGATCATGTTTTTCATAACTCCCCAGTCTTGCCAAAAGATCAATTTTGACAACGTGACCAGAATTGCCACGAGAATCATACCTATCCAAATCCGATTCAATACCATATACCAAAGATGTCAATAAATTGAATGCTCTTTCTTTGGAAAGGAACGATTCTATTAACAGCGAACTAATGATAATTATGAACCTCAAATGCGAATAGACTGAAGTGAGAAGTGATCTTATCACTTTTCACGTGCCCCTTATGACTGCATTTGCCGCAAACAGAAAAACACAAAATTTTCTATCAAAATGGCGCCGTGTGTTCCTGATATTTCCGGTTGGAACTGGACACCAAAATAAGGTTTGGATTCGTGCTGCATTGCTTCATTCACACAGGCGTCAGAAGCGGCAATCAGTGTAAACCCAGCAGGCACCGAGATTGTTTCATAGTGATTCTTCATCATTTCTACCTCTGTTGGAAGTCGATCGAATAGAATGGATTCTTCAAATGCTTCAACCACCTGCCAACCAGAATCATGCTTCATCATGGAAGCCTGCGAACCGAAATGCATTCCAAGCAATTGATGTCCCAGAGAAATCCCCAAAATTGGAACCTCCTTCTCAACACACATGGCTATTTTTTCCAAATGCCTTGTTGCATCCATTGAAGACACATTCAACGAACCACTGGAAATTATAATGCCTTTTATACCTTCGAGGTCCTCTTTTTCCAAGTCGAGAAGGGGACGAATACGAACATCCATCTCATTGTCAACAATATCTGCAATGTATTGAACCTGAGGAGAGCCGGAATTTAGAATGAGCATCATATTTCCAGGATTCCTGCGCCTTGACGCAAAATTTCAACATTTCCATCCACACATTCTACTACCGTAGACGCCAGGAGATTACCATAGCCGCCATCGATAATCAAATCCACTTTGCTATCGTAACGCTCGTAAATTTCATACGGATCAATGAAATAATCCAGAATTTCATCTTCATCGTCGTGAAGAGAAGTTGTCGCTAACGGATTTCCCAATTGTTCCGTAATCTCCTTCAAAATCGGATTGTCGGGAATTCGAATACCAATCTCTTTTCTATTGGTTCCGAATAATCGAGGAATCTCGTTTGTTGCGGTTAATACAAATGTAAAAGGACCTGGTAACGAACGATTCATAAGCTTGAACGTTGGACGATCGATATTCTTAACGTAATCCGATAAGTCACTCATTCCGTTGCAAATAATAGAGAATCTTGCTTTTTTCAGTCGGATTCCCTTCAATGCCGCCAATTTATTGAGTCCTTTCTTGTTGTACAAATCACACCCCATGGCATATACAGTGTCAGTAGGAAAAATGATGACACCACCTTTTCTCAATGATTCCAGCACTTTGTCGATAGAACGCTGGTCCATATTATTCGGGTTGATTTCGAGTAACATGCCGCAAAGATAGATGAATTGTAAGAAGTGAGCAGCGAGAGGAAAAAAGTAAGAGTTCTAGTCAGGAATTATTTGACAAAGACTTTACAAGAAATGGCGTAGTGATCACTTAGAGCTTCTTCTTGAATTTTGAACTGATGTGACCCCAAAGATTCTGAGTGAAATATGTAATCGATTCTACCGGCAGGAATCTCTCCTGCATACGTTTTACCAATTCCTATTCTGCAATTGCGATAAGCATCGGTAAGGTGATTATGAAAACGCTGATAGGTGTAGGAGAGAGGTGTATCGTTGAAATCCCCGCAAACGACGACAGGGTAAGGAGATTCCTTAATGTGTTTGATCAAACGATTGGCTTGTTTTGCGCGTTCAGGAAATGCTTCGATTACCTTTCCCATAGCATCGAAAAACCCCGTTTTAGAATCTTCATTGGCTAGTGCTGCCCGCTCTTCATTATCCAGGCTTATAGATTGAAGATGAACGTTGTAAACGCGAATGGTATCTTTCTTGAAAACGATATCAGAGTAAATGGAATAATTGAACGATTTCAGGCTGGCATCAAATCGAACTTCTCCCTTTTCAATTATGGGATATTTCGAGAATAACGCAATTCCATAATTTCTACGACCGCGTTCAACGTGCGTATAGCGCTCCTGATAGTCTTTAAATCCAAGCAACGGGAGAATGGTGTCCTTAGTAACAAAATTGGTAGGCTTGTCCTGATGGTAGAACTCCTGGAAACAAACAATATCTGGCGATTCCTTCTTAAGAAACTTAAGAATTTTCAATCGGGATTTCTGGGCCAATTGGGGATCATCGTTGTAAAAATCAAAGAGATGCACGTTGTAACTCATGACTTTGAGAGAAGCTGCATTCTTCGGTGGCTCATCGCCATTTCCAAGTGTAAAGGTTCGGAAATGAAGCCCCATTCCGGAAAGTAGCAGCACCAGCATTCCAATAGCGAACCATTTTCGGAAAAAGAATTGTACAATCATCGCTCCGATGAAAACCAGAACAATTACCGGATACGCCAGTCCAAAAACCGGGATTATGGAAAAACTCTCAGGATGTGTATATGGTGCAAAATAGGCGAGAAGAAGCGATAGTGCTGATATCACACAAAGGATATCCAGTAGCAATCGGATCCAGCGCCTGCCTCCGCGTTTACCCATTTTTGCTTTGGTTGAACAGGAAATCTTTCTCGCGTTTGCTTAAGGATTCATAACCAGACTTGGAGATTTTATCCAAAATGCGATCGATCTCTTGTTGACGCGCCTTAGCATCTGCGTTGTACTCTTCATCCGTCATGTTGTGGACTTCCGGTCCACGCTTTACTTTCAAGTGACTGCGTTTCTTTCTCTTGAACAACCCGAGAAATCTTTCAGAAAAACGTTGAAATCGTGTAATCAAGTTATTTGAATTATAAATGTTTTGAGAGCCAATGAAACCTACAATAGCTCCTCCTAAATGTGCAAAATGCGCTACTCCGTCATTTGTACCCAATCGGAAGAAATCGATTGCGATATAAATTACAGCCAGCCAAATCAATCGAACCGGAGGAAAGATAAACAAGCTAACTTTCAAATCCGGACGACCAAAACCTAATAACACAAACAATGCCATTACTGCTCCGGAGGCACCAACAACAGAAGTGTATTGACCGTACATGCCCGGAAATATTAAATGTGCTATGATTTCCAATGCCCCACCGGCGAATCCTCCAAGAAGGTACGTGTAAACGAGTTTTTTTCCATCAAATACCTTTTCAAAAATGCGTCCAATGAAAAACAGCATTACCATGTTTAAGAGGATATGCAGGAATCCAAAATGCGCAAACATGGAAGTTACGATAGTCCACGGATGGTACAAAAAGTCGTTCAAACTGGTTGGCATCGCAAAGATCTGCGAAAGCACTTCTGTGGTTTCCGGTAAGACTTTTCCCAGTCTACCAAAAACAAATGCAATTTGAATTAACAGGAAGACAGCAACATTCATGAAGATTAGCTTCATGAACATGCTTTGTTTGTATAAGACTCTTAATTCGTCTAGAAAACTACGTTGTGTTTGCATATCGAATTAGTAAAATGTGTTTCTATTTTTTTGCCAAATTCTAATCAGAATAAACCCAAATAGCATACCTCCAAGATGTGCTACGTGGGCAATTGAATCTCCTGGGTTGTTGAGGAATCCTTGATATAAAGCAAATGCTCCCAAAGCTAATGCAATCCATTTTGCTTTTACGCGGATTGCAAAGTACAGAAGAAACTCTGTGTTTGGGAATAAATATCCCACACCAAGGATAAGTCCGTATACCGCGCCTGATGCGCCAAGAGAACCGGTAGCATAATACGATGAAGCATCTTGATATACAAGAAATTGTTCTTTACTAGCTAAAAGGGTATCAGTTTCCCATCGCCATTGAACCATACCGTTTCCAATTGACCGAATTTCAGAAATTGTAATGTCTGGGTTAATAGTTCCAACCAGTTGATACAATTCGTACATCTGAACAAGTTCGTAGAGTATTGCTCCTCCCAAAGCGGTGACTACATAAAATATAAAATACCTCTTTTTCCCCCATAAACGTTCCAGCATTGACCCGAAGACAACCAGTCCTATCATGTTAAACAGAATGTGCATCAAGTCCCCATGCATAAAGAAATGAGTTATTACTTGATACGGCTCAAACAAGTTAGAGAAAGGGTAGTGCATTGATAGCAATACATTCATATCAATGCCTTGATTCATTAGCACAATCTTTGCTATAAAGAACAGCACGTTTAATATCAACAAGTTCTTTGTTACATCAGGAATGTTTCCAAATATCTGTCTAAACATTATTCAAATTTTTTATCAATAAACGCTAAATCAAGCGTTTCCATAATCTTTTTATTGGACGGAGAATACGCATGATCCTCACATTGGAACAATCGATCAATCAACGATTGAATTTGTTCCTTATTTGAGAGGTCCAAACGTTTCATGGCTGCCGATCTTGCAATCGATCGAACCAGTTCATGCGCAACCTCTCCTTTTTCAATATCCTTGTGTGCCAACGTCTCCAGAATCCGATCAATAGACTTAGAAAGGGTTTCTTCTTCCAGTACACTTGGAACTGCATTTACCGTTAAGAGTTCATCATTTACCGCACCAACGAACCCTAATTGCTTTAATACCGAAGCATTCTCTGTCCAGTTTCGACCTTCTTGCTTTGAAAGTTCTTTTTCAACCGGAAATAACAATTGTTGCGAATCTATCGGATTGCTAATGAATGAATTAATGATTTCATTGTAAACAATTCGTTCAATAGCTCTTCTTGCATGAATAACCAAAAACCCGCTTTTCCCAGGGGCAAGAATGTATGAATCTTTCACCAGGAAACTCCCGTAATTCGGAAGCATTTCCTCCTCTTCAAAAACAGGAGTAACTTCCTGCACTTTTTCCTCCTTGATTTCGTAGAAATTCTCCCAATCTTCTTGCTTAGCCTCTTGCGTTCCGAATCCGTGTTCCTTGATTGCTTTGGAGAAATTCTCTTTCGTTTTTCCTGTGCTCCCTCCAGATGATCTCGAAGGAGTAGAAAACGGATTGAATTCAGGGTTTACTTGAATTTGAGGCTCTACAGCGGGTTGCGAACGCATCGCATGCGGAATTTCGAAACTTGTTTCCTGCTCGAAATCCAGAGTAGGTGCAATATTGTATTTCCCCAATGCCTGTCGCACACTGCTCAATAGAATAGAGTAGATGAACTTCTCTTCTTCAAATTTAATTTCTGTTTTCGTTGGATGCACGTTCACATCAATCTTCGAAGGATCGACATCTAAGTACAAGAAGTATCCCGGATAGCTTTTTTCGGCAATCAAACCTTCGAAAGCTTTTGTAATTGCATGATTGAAATAGTGGCTCTTGAAGAAACGATCGTTTACAAATAAGAACTGTTCTCCTCTTGTTTTCCTCGCGAATTCAGGTTTCAGAACAAAACCTTTCAACTCGACGATATCCGTAGATTCTTCAATAGGCACCAGGCGATCGTTTGACTTCTTTCCTAAAACGTCTACAACGCGCTTTCTAAGTGTTGTTGCAGGAAGATGATACAATTCATTTCCATTATGATGTAGCGAGAACTGAATTCCTGGGTGCGCCAAAACCACGCGTTCGAATTCATCCGAAATATGTCCAAATTCAACTTTATCCGACTTCAGGAAATTACGCCTTGCCGGAACATTGAAAAATAAATTTTTGATTTCGAAGCTGGTTCCTTGCGGTACAGCTGCCTCTTCGTTGGATTTAATAGCGCTTCCTTCAATAACAATGGTTCGACCCAACTCACCATCTTCTAAGCGCGTATTCATTTGAACATGTGCAATAGCGGCAATGGAAGCCAATGCTTCACCACGGAAACCTTTAGTCGCCAGAGAGAAAAGATCTTCGGCTTTGCGAACTTTACTGGTAGCATGACGCTCAAAGCACAGAAGTGCATCTCCGGAACTCATACCTTTTCCATTGTCGACCACCTGAATCAACGTTTTACCTGAATCCTTGATGTTAACGTCAATGCGTGTTGCACCAGCATCGATACTGTTCTCAAGCAATTCTTTTACTACTGAGGCAGGTCGTTGAATAACCTCTCCGGCAGCAATTTGATTCGCAATATTGTCGGGTAATAATTTTATTAAGTCACTCATCCTTTTACCACAGTCGTTCTACGATGGTCTCTACTTGATCTATTCCAAAAAACAAAAAGTAAAACAAGCCCCAAAGCACTAGCAGCAGGGTGAAAATTCGAATATTGGATGATTGACGCTGACTTTGTCGGTAACCTGCGCGATCTGATTCCGCACGCATGGCATCACGAAGCATTTGTTTGCGTTCCTCCGGTGTCATTTCCCCAGATTCCGCACGTTTTAATTGTTCTTTTCGCTTCTCCAAACGTTCTTTTCGCTCGTCATAATAACGAGGTTGGTAATCAAAACGGCGATTCTGGAGTGTATTATTGAGAAACTTTAATTTCATTTCAAATGCTGTCTAAACAAAAATAGCAATAAAAACGGTGCTTTTTTTGTTCAATAATTCCCCAATATTCATGCCTCGGGTAAATTACTGCCACTATGTCATAACAAAGTTTGGAAAAGTTTTTGCTTCTCCCTTGTTTATAACTAATGTTAACAGTGCGAATCTTCATTCGGCTGTTTTCTAAATTTAGACTATGAAATCCAAAATCTCCACCTTTATACTCTTAGGTATACTATCATCAGTATCCTTTATTCTGTGGGCTTCATTGGCTGAAAACAATGCTCCGATGAAGCATATTGAAGTAACGCCTCAATTGGAAGAAACGGTTGTTCCCGAAGAGGTTCCATACACTGACAATGTGTCGAATGCCTGGGTAGATGAGACATTGAGTAAAATGTCCCTGCGCGAAAAAATCGGTCAGTTTTTTATGGTTGCTGTTTATCCGAAGCAGAACGAAGTTCATTTCAGACACATCGATTCTCTTGTGACCAAATATGGAGTAGGAGGAATCATTGTTTTCCAGGGAAATCGTGAACAAGCTAAAAAAGCGATCAAACGTTATCAGGAGAAATCTGAAATTCCTTTGCTTACTGCGATGGATGCCGAGTGGGGACCAAGCATGCGACTAACAAACGAACCACGATTCCCGTACGCAATTACTATTGGAGCGGCGAATGATCCAGAGTTATCAAAGCACATTGGAGCCCTAATGGGACAAGAATGTCGAGACCTGGGAATTCAATTGAATTTTGCACCGGTAGCAGATGTAAACAGTAATCCAAAAAATCCAGTGATTGGGTATCGATCGTTCGGTGAAAATCCAAGAAATGTTGGAAAGCACGTAGCTGCGACGGTGAAGGGAATGGAAGGACAAAGCGTTTTAACCAGCATTAAGCATTTCCCGGGACATGGAGATACAGACACAGATTCACACAAAGAATTGCCACTCGTTAATAACAGTTATCTGCAAATTAAGGCGATTGATTTCGTACCGTTTCAAGATGGTATCGATGCCGGAGCGAGTACTGTTATGATTGCGCATTTGAACGTGCCAGCATTGGATTCAACTGGAACACCTTCAAGTTTATCGAAACCTATCATTCATGGATATTTGAAAGGTGAGTTAGGATACGACGGACTAATCGTGAGCGATGCTCTTGGAATGAAGGGTGTATCGAACAAATACGGAAAAACAGAAGTTGTTGTGAAGGCTTTTGAGGCTGGTTGCGACATTCTTTTGATGCCGGGTAGCGTTGTGAAAGCTATTGATGCTATCGAAGCAAAGGTAAATTCCGGAGAGATTTCCGAAGAAGAAATCAATATTCGTTGTAAGCGTGTTCTGGCAGCCAAGCACAAATCAATTGTAGCTCCGAAACCAATGAAAGAGTATACGGAAGCTGAGCGAGATTTATATCGAAAATTGGTATTTGAAAAGGCTATCACAGTGTTGAAGAATGATAACGATGTACTTCCGATCAATCGATTTGATAAGAAGATCGCCGTAGTAACTGTAGGAAAATACACAGGAAGTGTTCGTCCAGCTATGGATAAAGTAACCAAAGTAGACCATTTCTCTTACAAAACGGGATCAGAAGCCCTGTCAAAGTTTGGACCGAAAATCGGGAAGTATGACATGGTTATATCCACGTTGCATGCAGGATCCATGCGTCCTTCTGGTAATTACAAGTTGCCAAGTGGATGGAAATCGTGGCTTACAAAACTGGGAACGGCAAAGGAAAGCGCATTGGCATTATTTGGAAGTCCATTGGCATTGAAAAATGTAAAGGAAATCGACGCTATTGATGCTGTCGCTATAGGATACGAGAACAACGTACTTATGCAAGATCGAATGGGGCAATTCCTGATGGGAACTTTTGCTTCTTCGGGTAAATTACCTGTTACGGTTGATAATCGTTTCAAAGTAGGGCATGGCGTTGAAGTAAGATGGGGTGGACGTTTGAAGGATTCACAGCCGGAAGAATTAGGCATCAATCCTGAGAAACTAAAGCAAATTGATTCCATTGCTATGTCCGGAGTTCAAAATGGAGCATACCCCGGTTGTCAGGTGGCAGTAGCTATTGATGGGAAATTGATCTACCAAAAATCGTACGGACACCATACGTACAGCAAAAAGCAGGAAGTTCAAAATACGGATGTATACGATATTGCATCCATTACGAAGATTGCAGCATCGACATTGTCAATTATGCACTTGAACTCTGAGGAATCATTCAATTTGGCTGGAACTCTTGGAGACTACATCCCGGAAATAACAGGAGAAAGTCCTTTCAAGAATATCGTTTTGCGTCAAATGCTATCGCACCAGGCTGGTTTAACACCATGGATTCCATTCTACACGAAAACATTAGAGGAGGATAAATCCTTATCGTCTAAGTTTTATGCGACATCACCATCTGACTCGTTCAACGTGAAAGTCGCTGAAAATCTATGGATTCGTGGTGATTACGAAGATGTAATGTATCAAACAATGCTCAACAGTACTTTGGGACCGAAACGTTATAAATATTCTGATGTTGGCTATTATTTCATCAAAAAAATCGTTGAGAAGCAATCAGGAAAGCCATTAGATGAATTCGTGAAGACTGAATTTTACCAACCGATGGGACTGCAGTACATGCGTTACAATCCGCTGGATTATTTTGATAAGACACAAATCACACCGACTGAAAACGATCAGATCTTCCGCAAGCAACAAATTCATGGGTATGTGCACGATCAGGGTGCAGCAATGGTTGGTGGAGTTGGTGGACATGCCGGCTTGTTTTCGAATGCAACAGATTTAGCGAGTTTGATGCAATTATTCCTGAACAATGGATTCTATGGACAGGACTACATCAAAGAACAGGTTCTGGAAGAATACACGGATTGTCAATTCTGTAGCACGAATCGACGTGGAGCCGGATTTGACAAACCTGTACGCAGTGGAAAAGGAGGTCCGAGTTCTAATAAGGTTTCATTAAAAAGCTTTGGTCATACTGGTTTTACTGGTACAATTGCCTGGGCAGATCCAGAAAATCAGGTGAATTACGTGTTCTTATCGAATCGCGTGTACCAGGACGCAGAGAACTGGAAATTGGTAAAAATGGACATCCGTACCAAAATTCAGGACGTTATTTATGATGCGTTGGCGGAAGCTAAGAAGTAAGTAATCATGAATCGGGAATATTGAATTATAAGATTCAAAGAATACTCCAAACTCAAATCTTATAGCCGAACCTGTATCCTAGAATTATACATACTTTTGCTATCAATTAGGCGAAACAAACGTGAAGTTGATGAAAATAGGAATTGTATTGTATCCAACCTATGGGGGAAGTGGAGTAGTAGCTACAGAATTGGGGAAATCCCTGGCAAAGAAGGGACATGAAGTTCATTTTATAACGTATTCACAACCAGTTAGACTGAGTGGATTCCGGAAAAACGTGTATTACCACGAAGTAGCCGTTTCTGATTATCCATTATTCGAATATACTCCTTACGAGACAGTTCTTGCGAGTAAAATGGTGGACGTTGTGAAACGGGAGCAACTGGAAATTTTGCACGTACATTATGCAATTCCACATGCATCGGCGGCTTACATGGCTAAGATGATTTTGCGTCAGCAAGGATATGAGATTCCGTTTGTAACAACATTGCACGGTACAGATATCACCTTAGTTGGTAAAGATCCATCGTTTGAACCCGTGATTACCTTTTGCCTCAATGAATCCGATGCGGTTACTGCCGTTTCTGAAAGCTTGAGAAAAGATACGTACGACCATTTCAATACGAAGCGTGAAATTCAGGTAATTCCCAACTTCATTCATACCAAGCGTATGGCCATTGAAGACATAGATGATATCCGTGCGAGATACGCGAATCCGGGGGAGCCAGTATTATGTCACATTTCCAACTTCCGAAAAGTAAAACGAGTAGAAGATGTACTCAAAGTATTCGCTCGCGTGAATCGACGCATTCCTTCCAAAATATTGATGGTCGGGGATGGACCTGAACGTTATAAGCTGGAAGAATTATGCTCCAAACTGGGACTTTGTTCCCGCGTTAAGTTTATTGGTAAAGTTCGTGATACACAGGCGGTTTTGGAGATTTCCGACTTATTCATTTTGCCTTCAGAAACAGAAAGTTTTGGACTAGCGGCATTAGAAGCAATGGCTGTTGGAGTTCCGGTAATTTCATCTAATACAGGAGGTATTCCAGAAGTGAACGTTCACGGAGTTACCGGGTTCTTATCCAATGTGGGAGATGTGGATGACATGGCAAAAAACGCCTTACATATTCTTAGCGATAAAGACCGTTTGCACGAATTCAAAACGAATGCGTTCAAGCACTCGAAGAATTTCGATTTGGACAATATCGTAGCGCTATACGAGGAAGTATACACCAGTCTGTTGGTCGCGAATTAATCGATTACCTTGAATAGGACAATGTTTCCGTTGTCTCCTAACTCTACAAAGTTTGTTTTGAAATATTCGTGGAGATGCGGTTTTTCATCAATGTGAGAGACTACGTAATGCCCTTTCGGAAATCCTGGTAATAACTCCTCACCATTCGGTGTTTCCCGAATTATTCCCTTGTGATTCAAATGCCCAAGGACCTCTTGTCCAATTCCCCAGTTATTTGGAACTACCACATGCAAAGGGTCAGAGGCTTTTACACCATGTTTTTTAAGCAAGTCATCGCCACCTCGGAAGGCAAAAGCCAAATTACTTCCCTGACTCGTTCTGTTTAATTCATGTCGAACATTTTGTGTCCAATTACCTTCGCTAAGGAGGATAAACAGAAGGAGAATAAATCCAAACCCGCTCAACTTTGGATATTTCTTAATGAAATCTAATTTGAACTGATCGACAATAATGATCAATACGAACGTTGCTGGGATCAGTAAGAATTTCAGAAAGAAAACATCTGAGTAAACGGATTGATAAGGATTGATTACAGCGAAACCTAGAGGGAATGCGAAAATCCATGCGATTCGATATTGTTTCAACTTGAAGGTTTTCCATTGCCTACCTCTAATGAAGAAAGTGACAACTGCTATCAGTATCAAACTAAGAACAACCGTTTGAAATACGGTGAAATAGTGCATTTTCCAACTGGAAAACAAAGAGTTGTGAACACTTTGGTCGTATGCCCAGTCCTGTAGAAATCCAGCAAACTGACTTCCATTTTTAGTTCGTAATGACTCGAATTTAAGATTCGAAACTATCAACACAATCGAAAAAGCAATCGCCACTACGATGGGGTGCGCATATTTTCTTTTTTGTCGTGGTACATTTAAGTGAGGGAAGACCAAGACAAATCCTCCCAATAGATACAGGATTAGGTCTGGAGACGATGCGCAAGCCAAAAGAAAAAAGGACATTCCAGTCCAGGCATCTCCTTCTAAGTTTTCATCTCTCCATCGATATATGAAATAGGTCCCGATTAAAATTAATGCGACACTAGGAATTTCCGGAAGAAAATTACTCTGATAGAATGCAAAAACTGGAGCGGTTCCAATAAAAACAACCACAAACAACGATTTTCCTATGTGATTTGTTATTCGCAGTGAGAGCAGATACACGAAGAACACCCCGACAAATCCCCAAAGTATGTTGTACCACTGAATCACCTTCGTAAGCTTCCAGTCAGTTATGGAATGTACAACCGCCGGTATATAGGCATGGATAGGGAAGTGGGCCGCTGTGACTCCCAAAGCATTCGTTTTGTTGACACTGTAATCACCGTTCTTATAGTTGAGTGCCCTGGTTTGTGGAAGAGAAAAATTCAGTCCATTATCGACAAAACCTTCTGCCATGGCAATATTCGCACCTTGCTGACCATGTGCAGTTCCTCCTTGATTTGCTCCAATTACAGCAGAGTGAAGACCGAAATACAGGGTCAACGCCACAACGCAAAAAGCAATAATCGCATAGCGCTTCGTCATGGGCTAAAAATAGTTGTTTAGATACTAGATCGCTTCGCTTTAAGATAAAAGATCGCTCATTTCAATCGCTTCCAGACAGATTAAGTGAATGAATTTCAAATTGCCGTTGAATTTATCGCCCTTCTTCAATCTTTCATCTTTGAGTCTTGTGTCTTCTATCTTTTATCTTTCGTCTTTGAGTCTTTTATCTTTTATCTTTTTATCTTTTGTCTTTTGTCTTTTGTCTTTTGTCTTTTGTCTATGAATCTATCGCTTTATCTCAAACTTCACATAAATAGACGCTTCCAGGCGGATTTTCTCGAATCCAATTTCAGGAAGACCTCCCATTTCGTTCATATCTTCTTCTATAAGAGAATACGTTTGAATGTTGTTCGCCATTGAATTGTAATAATATCCTGGACTGTTTTCCCGAACCTCCAATGCGTGCCCAGTTTCTTCACCGATAGCATTCAATAAGTAATCTGCCTTTTCTTTTGCAGCTTTTATAGCATCGATTCGCAGTTCTTTGCGCAATTCCACAATATCTGATCGTTCTGTTCTTGAGATGTAAGCATCCTGAATTTTTAATTCATCCAACATTTCGAACGTTTTACTTACTTCTTCAGCCGTGGCAAGTTTCAAGGTATATTGCTTTGTGGTGATCACCTCTTTTCTACGGAATCGAATCTTTACATAATCTGACTCAGAATCTGATAGGGAGAGCAATTCCAGTGAAATTCCCAATTCCTGCAATCCTTTTTTCAAATCTGTCTCTTGCTGCTCAACAGAAATCTTTTTCTTTCCTTCTTCACGCTCGCGAAGTGTTATGGAAACATAAATCTCGTCTGGCATGATGTCCATGCGTGCTGTTCCGGTAACTTCAATATGCGGAGTAGGTTCTTTTTCCTGGGCAAAAGTAGGAGTGAGGGAGCTTACGAAAAGGATCGCAGCAATAATATTGTAAAGCTTCATCTGTTAGGTTTTTAGTGTGTTTGTTCTTCGAATTTAGGGAAATTCTGATAGACTATAGATTGCTACGCTCAAGGACAAAAGATCGCTGCGCTCAAGGACAAAAGATCGCTGCGCTCAAAGATAAAAGACCGATATGCTTAAAGATGAACAACTTAAAGTCTAATGTCTTTTCATCTTTTGTCTTTTATCTTTTTGTCTTTCTGTCTTTTCTCTTTCTATCTTTCCAGCTATCTCAAAATTTAGCGCAAGAAAAAGCCCTGAACTTCGAACCGAATCGAAATGCAGGGCTTCAATATGTTAAGATCTGTTCTTAAACGTTCTCAATAATCATTGCAGAAGCTCCACCGCCTCCGTTACAAATTCCGGCTCCACCGAATTTTCCTCCGTTTTGTTTCAAAACGTTGATCAATGTAACGATAATTCTAGATCCGCTGCTTCCAAGTGGGTGTCCCAAAGCAACAGCTCCACCGTTTACATCTACTTTAGCAGGATCCAATTCCAATTTCTGTGTGTTCACGATTCCTACAACTGAGAACGCTTCGTTCAACTCCCAGAAGTCGATGTCAGAAGTTTCCATTCCCGCTTTCTTCAAAGCTTTAGGAACTGCTTTCGAAGGTGCAGTAGTAAACCACTCAGGCTCGTGAGCAGCATCCGCATAAGAAACGATTTTTGCAATTGGTTTCAATCCCAATTCTTCTACCTTTTCTTTGCTTGCCAATACCAATGCAGAAGCTCCATCGTTCAATGTAGAAGCGTTGGCAGCAGTTACTGTTCCTTCTTTTGTAAATACAGCACGTAGTTGAGGAATTTTTTCCATTCGTACGTTTGTGTACTCTTCATCTTTGGATACTACAACTGGCTCACCACGACGCTGTGGTACTTCAACCGGAACGATCTCATCATCAAACTTTCCAGCATCCCATGCAGCAGCTGCACGGTTGTACGACTCAATAGCGAAGTTGTCCTGATCTTCACGTGTAATGTTGTATTCATCAGCACATTTGTCAGCACAAACTCCCATGTGAACCTGGTTGTAAACGTCTGTCAATCCGTCTTTCACCATTCCGTCGGTCATTTTTACATCTCCCAACTTCACTGCATTACGTGCAATCATGTAGTGGGGAACACTGCTCATGTTCTCCATACCTCCGGCAACTACGATGTCGTTATCACCAGTAAGAATCGATTGCGCTCCCAATGAAATTGATTTCATACCAGATGCACAAACTTTGTTTACAGTAGTACATGGAACAGAATCAGGAATTCCAGCTTTTATAGCCGCCTGACGTGCAGGTGCTTGACCCAAATTCGCTTGCAACACATTTCCCATGAAAACTTCTCCAACCTGATCCGCTGCGATTCCAGCTTTGCTAAGGGCTCCTGAAATGGCAACACTTCCCAAAGTTGGTGCAGGCACTGTAGACAAAGCACCTCCAAAGCTTCCCATTGGTGTACGTACTGCAGATACGATATATACTTCTTTACTCATATTTCTAGTAATTTTTAAAAGTTCAGCCTGCCAGCCGCAGGCACGGCGAATTTAACAATTTCAGAGCATTATTTCCAGTACTTTCGCTACTCCCAACAAAGAGATGTTATCAACTTGTTTTAGATATATTATGCGTGCCGAAAAGGATCGCTTATATTTGCGGGAAATTTGAAGAATATGCGTTATTTATTGCTCGCCCTTTCACTATCTGCAAGCGTTGTTTCTTTTTCTCAGGACGCTGCGGATTCAACAAGTTCAGACGCCCAGGATGACACTCCTCGTTGGTTAATGAAATCAATCTTTGGTGCAAATGGTACGAATTCATCGTTCGTAAACTGGAATGCCGGTGGACGAAACAACATTTCATTACTCGGATTCATTAGTGCCACTGCAGTCTATGACAATCCACTTTTCGACTGGGACAACTCTTTGGATCTTGCTCTAGGGGGATTGCAATATCTTGATGGAAGTGGTGAAGGACTTCAAAAAACAGACGATCGTATCGAGCTATCTTCTAAAATTGGATACCGTTTGAAGCAGAACCGTCACTACTACTTATCATTTATCGGTGGTTTCAGAACACAGTTTTTGGATGGTTTCAACTTTCCAGATGATTCGAACCGTGTTTCAACATTCATGGCACCCGGATATGTAAATCTTGCATTGGGAATTGACTATAAACCAAATGATAATTTCTCGGTATTCCTTTCTCCCGTAGCATCTAAGATGACCTTTGTGCGTGATCAAACATTGGCGAATGCCGGAGCTTTTGGTGTCGAGCCTGCTGTTATTGATACAGCTACAGGGTCGATAATCACTCCAGGTCGTCGATACCGCCCTGAATTGGGAGCCTATTTCAAAATGCATTACAATCGTGAGGTAGCGAAGAACATTGAAATGAAATCGAAATTGGAACTCTTTAGCAATTACCTGGATCGTCCACAGAATATTGATGTTAATGCGGATGTATTGTTCAATTTTAAAGTGAATAGCTGGTTTAGCGCCTCTGCAAACTTCACCCTGATTTATGATCACGACATTCTGATTACAGATTCAAATGGTAATACTGGACCAAGAACGCAGTTTAAATCTGTACTTGGCGTAGGAGTTTCTTATTCATTGAAGAATTTCAGCGAGAAGAAAAAAGAAGATAAAGAAAAGTAAGACTGATAAACTTTCTTAAAATTTAAGGCCCCGGTCATCGAGCGAAGTCGAGATGCGGGGCTTTTTTGATTCTATCATTTGAAGGGGTTAATAGCTCTAGACCATCTGATACCGCGTAATATGGTGCAGATATCTTCGCAATAACCTCTTAATACATCCCTCGGATATCTCGCCAATGTGGCTCAACCTCGGTCTTCGAAAGCTCACGCTTTTTCTTATTTTTGATTCCTTATGACGGTTTTCGCTGATATTTCTTTGTACTGGCTCATTCCATGGGCTATCGTTTGCGTGGTATTGGCGTATTTCTATTACCGAAAACAACGACAGGTCGAGGGAATTCCATCATGGCTCCGATCTTTGCTAACCGGACTAAGAGCGTCTTCGCTGTTTTTACTCGGACTTCTGCTGTTCAGTATCCTAGTCGAATCCAACGTTTCGAAGCTGGAGAAACCGGTTATGATAGTCCTGGTTGATAATTCTTCATCGATGTTGAATTACAAGGACAGCTCTCAGGTTGAAAGTAAGATCGTCAATTTTCAGAAGAAACTAAAGGAGACGTATTCCGATAAGGTCGATGTCGTAACGTACAATGTTGACGAAGCAGTAAATACAGATAGATTCGATTTTCAAGGTTCTGTTTCCAATCTGGACGCTGGCTTTCAGCATATTTACAATCAATACTTTAATCGTAATATCGGTGGAATTTGTTTCATCAGTGATGGAAACTTCAACAAGGGGAACTCACCTCAGTATACAGCAGAGAAAATAGCTCTGACTCCGGTATTTAGCGTTGGAGTAGGAGATACAGTTCGAAAACGAGATCATCTGATTAGCAACGTTTCTGCGAATGATATTGCTTTCTACAAGAATCAATTCCCAATTGAAGTGGATATTGAAGCGAGCAAGATGGGGAAGATGGATGTTCGCGTTGAATTGCTCCAGGAAGGGGAGATGATCGCCTCTGAAACTATTGAATATTCTGGCGAACCTATTGAATTCAAGCATGTTTCCTTTTTGGTAGAGGCCAATCGAATTGGATTTGTCAACTATACGATTCAAATCCAGGAAATTGCATCCGAATCCACCTGGGAGAACAACAGTCGAAGCATTTATGTGGAAGTTATTGATTCGAGAAGTAAGATTCTTATGCTCTCTCAATCACCACATCCGGATGTCGCAGCGATTAAGCAAGTATTGGATCAGGATGCTAATGCAGAAGTTACTTCACAGCTCATAGAAGATTGGGATGGCTCGTTGCAAGACGTGGAATTATTGGTTTGGCATGGTGCAGGAGTGAAGTCCAACCCGAATCTGATTAGTGCCATTAAGAAAAACAATGTGCCTGTTTGGTATATCGCCCCTGTGAATGCCAGTAGCAGCCAGGTTTCAGCGCTGGGAATAGGATTGAAAATTCCATCGGATAGAAGAACGGACGACGTACAAGGTTACACGAACTCAGGGTTCCAACTGTTCGAAGTTTCTGAGAAAGTGGATAAGATGTTAGAGAAATCGCCGCCTGTAACCGTAAAGTACGGAGCGGTCAATTCAGAAGGTGGCTCGGCATTGCTATCCCAACGAATCGGTCCAGTCAAAAAGAAAGATCCAATCTTCTTGTTTGGAAATACCAGTAAGTCTAAATATGCCGTATTCCTCGGGGAAGGTTTATGGAGATGGCGTTTGTCTGAATATGCAAGAACAAAAAAGCACGAAGGATTTGAGGAACTTATCCAGAAAACTGCCCAATATCTGGTTGTAAAAAAGAACACTGATCCATTCCGAGTGAATCTTCCTAAGCGTTTCACCATTAATGATGCCGTATATATTCAGGCTGAATTCTACAACGAAGCGTTTGAACCGATCACTACTCCAGACATTCAACTGGAACTGAAAAACGAAGACAATCGTGTGATTCCATATTCGTTTGCGAAGAATTCTCGCGACTACTCTTTGGGATTGGGGAAATTGGCTGCGGGTCGTTATTCCTGGAAAGCTTCAACAAAGTTTAATGGTAAGTCTTACGTCAAAGAAGGCGTTTTCATCGTAGAAGATGTTTCTCTAGAGTCCTTGGCTACCAATGCAGATCACAACTTATTACGATTGATGTCGGATGCTTCTTCCGGGAAGTTCTATTCATTGAATGGAATGAATCAGTTATTAAAAGACATCGGAAATCGTGATGACATTGTAACAATCTCATATGAAGAAACGGATTACAGCGATCTCATCGATTGGAAGTGGATTTTCGCTTTGGTGGCTTTGTTATTGGCTGTAGAATGGTTCTTTAGACGATACTTTGGATCGTATTAGTTTCGTGTTTGTTAATTTCAGTCTGGATTGTGAAGTCGTATCTTGACAATGTTGAGTTTTTGTTCACCACAAAGGCACTAAGAGCACAAAGGTATACTTGAGAAGAAGTTTTGAAAGAATTCAAGATTATGACTAGTCATAATCCTTTGTGAGCGTTTTAGCAATAGTATTGAAGCACAAGCATAGTGTTCCTTGTGCCCTAGTGGTCGCTGCTTTCAGAGTGATTTTCTAATTATCCCTTCCAATTTTTAACATTTTTCAACGGTGCATATACTAAATTAAAAACCAGTCCGTTTAGAAAGTATATGAAACATTATTACCGTTACGCCTATGTTGAAAAAATACGAAACTTCTCCGAGCACGGAGGTTAAAAGTGCACCACGTCTTTCTACCATCCAGAACATTTTGAATTACAGCAAATCTCTGGAGGTAAAGCAGACAAAGAAAGACAGATTAGTCATTTGTTTAAACTAAAAAAAGCGACCTGAGTGGTCGCTTTTTTTATTCCTTGTTCGCCCTGATTACCAGATCCGAGCTACTTTATTCTTCTCATTTCGCATTGGATCACCTTCTTTCACGTTGAATGCATCAAAGAATTCCGGACAGTTCATCAATGGTCCGTTCACACGATACATCCCTGGAGAATGCGGATCTGTAGCAACTCTCTTTTTCATTTCAGCATCAGTATAATTGATTTTCCAAAGTTGCGCGTAAGCAATAAAGAAACGCTGTGCAGGAGTATAACCGTGACGTTTCTTTCCTGATTTATACTCATCCGTCATTTTATATGCATGAAATGCCAAAGTCAACCCTCCGAGATCGGCAATGTTTTCTCCCATTGTCAATTTAGGGTTAACGCAGTGTCCATCAATTGGGCAGAACTGCTCAAATGTATTTCCCAGAGTCTCTGTTCGGGCATCAAACAAAGTCCGATCTTCTTCTGTCCACCAGTTTCTGAAGTTTCCATCAGCATCGAATTTAGAACCATTGTCGTCGAATCCGTGTGTGAACTCGTGTCCGATTACCATTCCGATTCTACCGTAATTCACAGCGTCTTCGTAATCTGCACTAAAGAACGGTGGTTGCATGATACCAGCTGGGAAAGCAATCTCGTTCAACAATGGATGATAGTAAGCATTTACCATGTGAGCCGGCATTCCCCATTCTTTGGTGTCTACTTTTTTGTTCAGTTTCAACAAATTCTCACGGTGACTTCTGATTGCCGCCTGATCCACGTTTTCAATATAGAACTTCGGGTTGAACTCCAGATCGCTGAAATCTGTCCATTCTTCAGGAAACCCAAGCTTACGACCGATGGACACCAACTTCTTCGTCGCTTGCTTCTTCGTCTCGTCGGACATCCATTCTAACTCATTGATTCGCTCTTTAAATACAACTAATAAGTTATCTACCAACTCATTGATTGTCTCCTGAGCATCTTGAGAATAGTGACGCTCCACAAACGCACGACCAAGCATTTCACCAAATTCCATTCGGGTGATTTCCTTAATTGCACGCTCGTTAATCGGCTTCATTTCCGTTTTTCCACTCATCGTTCTTCCATAGAAACCAAAGTTCTGCTTTACAAAGTCACGATTCAAATGTCCCGCATAATGATCCAAAACCTTCCATAGAAGATAATTCCGAACCGTTCCGATGTCGTTATTTAAGAAGTGTTCCCCAAGGAATTGAGCGTAATGATCCTGACCAATATTGATAGAGTCGAATTCTCCAATGCGCGTAGCCACAAGGTATTCATTGAAGTCGAAACCGTCAAACAACTTCAGCGCTTCCTCTTTCCCCATTTTGTTATAGCGGTTCTTTGGAAGTCGCATTTCTTCCGGACGCAGCATCATTTCAGCCATCGCAGTTTCGAACGATAAAACGTCATTGGACATCTTTTGTCCAGCCTCATATTCAATTCCTGCAAGGTTGGCGATCTCAACGATATGGTTTCTGTAGGCTTCCTGAATCTCTTCGTATTCCTCTTCGGTGTAGTAATTTCTATTTGGAAGCGTCAATCCTCCCTGACCGAAGTAAACCAAATGATTTTCAACGCTTTTCATATCTTGAGTTACACCAAAACTAAAAGCGGCACCAATTCCTCTTTGATGCAATTTCGCAATGATTCTTGGCAGATCTTCGTGTTTTTCTACGGCTTCCACTTTGCCCATGATATCACGGATTGGTTCAATTCCCAATTCGTTGCGTCGCTGCATATCAATGAAAGAAGCGTAATAATCTCCAATTAGTTTAGAACCATCTTCCGCATTCCCATTGTACATGGCATCTTCCAGAATAGCTGTTAACTTTTCCATGTTTGCCTGATCCAGTTCATTGAAGCTTCCCCAACGCGATTCAGATGGAGGAACAGGATTGTTTTTTACCCAAGATCCATTCGCAAATTGAAAAAAGTCGTCTTGTGGTCGAACATTCAAATCCATGTAATCCATGGAAATTGTTTCTGAACCACTTCCGGCTTCATCACTAGAATCACCGTTATTAGTAGCTTGACAGGCTACAAGTCCTCCCAAAAGGAGAACAGGAATAAAATATTTCTTCATCTTAATTTTTACTTGCCGGAGTGAACAACATTTCAACATGCGGAATACCGTCCTCCAAATATTCATTACCTGTGGTTAGGAAATCGTGCTTTCCATAATAATTTTCCAGGTGTTTTTGTGCTGAGATTCGAATTTGAGAATTACCGAACTCAATACCACAAAACTCTATGCATCGGTCCATCAATTCATGTCCGATTCCATGTCCTCTGATTTCATCGTCAATAACTACACGTCCAACGGCTGCGGCGTCTTCATAAGCCAGTCCTGGAGGGAGAATACGAGCTGTAGCTACAATATCTCCTTTACCATTACGACAAATCAATTGATAGCATTTTTTGTCTTTTCCGTCCAAATCCTGGTAAGGGCAATCTTGTTCTACCACAAAGGCTTGCAATCGCAGTTGAATGATATCATGAAATTCATTGAGCGATAGGTCTGTGTAATGTTTTATTTGCCAATCTAAATGCATAATCTTAGTTTAAGTTTGAATTACTCCCACGTTGTATGGCTTCTCGGCTTTCTTGTGATTTGCCATTTCAATCCCCATGGAAATTACCTTACGTGTATCTGCCGGATCAATGATTGCGTCTGTCCACAAGCGACTCGCGGCATAGTAAGGTGAAATTTGTTCGTCGTATCTACTTTTAATCTTATTGAAGAGTTCTGTTTCGCGTTCAGGAGTGATTTCTTCACCACGAGCTTTTAAGGATGCTACCTCAATTTGAAGCAGCACTTTCGCTGCCGCAGCTCCACTCATTACGGCTAATTCTGAAGATGGCCACGCAACGATCAACCTTGGATCGTATGCTTTTCCACACATTGCGTAGTTACCAGCACCGTAGGAATTCCCCATGATTACCGTGAATTTCGGCACCACTGAATTCGCCATGGCGTTCACCATTTTTGCGCCGTCCTTAATGATTCCACCGTGCTCGCTTTTGGAACCAACCATAAACCCACTGACATCCTGAAGGAATACCAACGGAATGTTTTTCTGATTACAATTCATGATGAAACGTGCAGCTTTGTCCGCAGAATCTGAGTAAATCACACCTCCGAATTGCATTTCACCTTTCGCGTTCTTTACTACTTCACGTTGATTTGCAACGATTCCGACGCTCCAACCATCAATTCGCGCATACGCACAAACAAGTGATTTTCCGTAAGAACCTTTGTACTCAGTGAACTTCGAATCATCTACCATACATTTGATGATCTCCTTTACGTTGTATGGCTTTGCACGATCCGCTGGAAGCAATCCATACATTTTCGTAGGATCTTCCTTCGGTAATACCGCTTCTTTGCGATCAAAACCAGCTGTTTCAAAGCTTCCAATCTTATCCATCAAATCACGAATAGTGCTCAGGCAATCTTCATCGTTCTCTGTATTGTAATCGCATACACCACTGATCTCAGTGTGCGTTGTCGCTCCTCCTAAGGTCTCATTATCAATGGATTCGCCGATGGCAGCCTTCACGAGGTAAGAACCTGCAAGGAAGATTGTCCCGGTTTTATTCACGATGAGAGATTCATCCGACATTATTGGGAGATAAGCTCCTCCAGCAACACAACTTCCCATAACCGCTGCAATCTGAACGATTCCCATAGAGCTCATAACAGCATTGTTCCGGAAAATACGACCGAAATGCTCCTTGTCCGGGAAGATTTCATCTTGCATTGGAAGATATACTCCGGCAGAATCCACCAAATAAATAATCGGCAATCGATTTTCCATGGCAATTTCCTGGGCTCTCAGGTTTTTCTTCCCTGTAATCGGGAACCAAGCTCCGGCTTTTACAGTAGCGTCGTTAGCGACAACAATACATTGCTTTCCAGAAACGTATCCAATAACGACTACAACGCCACCAGCAGGGCATCCACCGTGTTCTTCATACATTCCATATCCTGCAAGAGCACCAATCTCAACGCGCTCCGTATTCGGGTCGAGTAGTAGGTCAATACGTTCTCTAGCAGTTAATTTACCTTTCGAGTGTAGTTTTTCGATGCGTTTCTTACCGCCACCTTCCATGATCTTGTCCATTTCTCTTCGTAAAGCCGAGAGTTTCAGACGCATGGTATCATCATTCTTATTGAATTCTAATTCTTTCTTAGAAACTGCCATAAATTATGTTGAATTTTCGCGAATGTAAATTTAGCAAAACGTCCTGTTCTGACCTAGTGTTTCAAAGACCAACTCGTTCGTGTTGAATATCGCACGCTCTATTACGCGGATGAATGAAAGGAAACTAACAAAGTTTCGACATCTTACTGTTAGCAAAATCATCTTGCAATATCGCTCTCCTCGTGTAACTTTGTCCTCATGCAAGATTCGTTTAAGTATAAGGGAATGCGGCGAAAACTGATAGAGGAGTTGGCGTCAAAAGGAATTAAGGATCAACGTATTTTGGATGCATTTGACGCAGTTCCAAGACATTACTTTTTGGACAACGCATTTGCGGAACAGGCTTATTCAAACATGGCCTTTCAAATTGGATCAGGACAAACGATCAGTCACCCATATACTGTTGCATTTCAAACCGAACTACTGGAATTAAAAAAAGGGGATAAGGTATTGGAAATTGGCTCAGGATCAGGTTTTCAGACTTCCATCCTATGTGAAATGGGAGCAAAAGTATACAGTATTGAGCGCCACAAACCCCTGCACCTCAAAGCAAAAAACATCTTGCGCCACTTGCATTACAACGCACGATTATCTTTTGGTGATGGATACAAAGGTTTACCTACATTTGCACCATTCGACAAAGTGATTATCACTTGCGGTGCACCGAATATTCCACAGGCCTTAATTGACCAATTAAAAGTGGGAGGAGTTATGGTAATTCCGATTGGAGAAGGTGAGGAGCAGCAAATGAAACGCATTACGAAAGTATCCGAAACGGAACTACTGGAAGAGGATTTCGGTGTATTTAAGTTCGTTCCGATGTTAGAAAATAAAGTAAAGTAAAGTATGAGACTTAGAGACAATCAACAACGAGCTAATAATGCAAAAATCTGGATCAAATTATCACTTGTGAGTTATGCGTTAGGTCTCGTGTATAGCATTTATCTGTTCTATATGACCAGTGAAGGTGGCGCAATTAGAACGATGGAGGACCTGCAGCTTTTTGGAATAGTCACAATGTTAATAGGATTATTCGCATTAACTGCATTTATTGGTTCAGCCATTACGTTTATTCAATGGTTCAGAAGAGCTTACTACAATGCCCATCAAGTTTTTACCGGATTGCGTTATTCAGAAGGCTGGGCTGCTGGAGCATGGTGGATCCCCATATTTAATTTGTTTGGTCCTTATCAAATCGCATCTGATTTCTATAAGAAAACAGAAAGCCTACTTCGAAAAGAAGGTTTACACGAAGGGAAGAGCAAATTCTCAACCGTTGGTTGGTGGTGGGGCTTCTGGGTTGCGTCAAGCGTACTTGGAAACTCGAACTCCACTGGTCTAAGTGTTGGGCTTACGGCTGAATTCCTTTCAAGTATTTGCGGTTTGGTTGCAGGGTATTTTGTCTTACAATTCATTGATAATTATAGCAAACTGGAAGTTAAATTGAAGGAAGTGGAAAGTTCCGAAGTAACTATTTCAGATTCTGCCGATCTTCTAGATTAAAGATTGGAACTTCAGTGCGATGTCTGTTGGACATTGGTAGAAGTGAATAGTTAGAAGATAGAAGTGAGAAGTCAGAAGTGAATGGTGAGAAGGTGTAAGTAGGATTTTCTTACATTTCACTAATCACTAATCACTAATCACTAATCACTAATCACCAACAAAAAAAACCGCCTCTCCCGATATGTATCGGGATGAGAACGGCTTCGTCTTTTATCTTTTATCTAGCGTCTGTGCGGTGTCTTAATGCCCTTTCGCAGCTAAATAACGCTCTGCATCCAATGCAGCCATACATCCAGTTCCAGCAGCTGTTACCGCTTGACGGTATGTCTTATCGGCAGCATCACCAGCAACAAAAACTCCCGGAACGTTTGTTAGTGATGTTCCTGGTTTTTCGTATTCGATGTATCCCGTTTCATCCAGATTGATGTAATCCGCGAAGATGTCTGTGTTCGGTTTGTGCCCGATGGCAACGAAGAAACCAGTTGCAGGGATTGTTGATTCCTCTCCCGAAACGTTGTTCTTAACACGAACTCCAGTAACCACTTGTCCGTCTCCTAAAACTTCCTCTGTCTCGGTATTGTAAAGGATTTCAATATTCTCAGTGTTTTTCACACGATCCGCCATAATCTTGGATGCACGGAATTCGTCACGACGCACCAACATTGTCACTTTCGTACACAATTTTGATAAGTAATGAGCTTCCTCACAAGCTGAATCTCCAGCTCCTACAATCACTGTTTCCTGTCCACGGTAGAAGAACCCATCACAAACCGCACATGCTGAAACTCCACCTCCAAGCTTCAAATATTTCTGCTCACTTTCCAATCCTAAGTACTTCGCAGAAGCACCTGTTGAAATAATTACTGTATCAGCATGGATTTCATGACCGTCTTCTGTCCAGGCTTTGTGTACTTCTCCGGAAAAATCCACTTTGGTGATGAATCCGAAGCGAACATCAGTATCGAAACGTTTCGCCTGCGCTTCCAACTGAACCATCATGTCCGGTCCCGTTACTCCCTCAGGGTATCCCGGGAAGTTTTCCACTTCATTTGTTGTTGTTAATTGTCCTCCAGGCTGCATTCCCTGGTACAAAACTGGATTCATATCCGCACGTGCAGCGTAGATTGCAGCTGTGTAACCAGCTGGTCCTGATCCAATTATTAAACACGTTACTTTTTCTATATCGCTCATCTTAAAATGACTCTTTGTTTACTAAAAAATATGACTTAACTCTTTCGCCGTAGCTTCCAGACTTAACTTTCGGTTGAAAATCCTAACCAAAAATAACGGTTCAATACAAGCTTCAGCGGAGGAGTACAAAATTAGCATTTAGACGCATATCACAATATTGTCTTACAATTCTCGTATTTATATAGGAATGCAAGAATTTTATTAGCATTTGATGACTACTTAATTTTGTTATTCATTAAAAGACCACTAACTTTGTAGCCGCTTTTTTGCACCTAGTTTATGCTTGATACCGAATTATACGAGGCGAAGACCTTATATCCTTTTCAAAGAGAATCCGTAGACAAAATCCTTGAAGAAATTTCTACTAACGGACAGGATTTCAATCTGTTATTCCAGTTGCCGACTGGAGGAGGGAAAACTGTAATATTCTCCGAAATTGCACGTAAGTACATCGAGGATTTTAACCGTAAGGTTTTGATTCTCACGCACCGTATTGAATTATCCGTACAAACTTCCAAACAGCTTCAGGCAATTCAGGTGAACAACAAAGTCATCAACAGCGAGGTGAAGGAAATTCCGGATCAAGCGCAATATCAGTGTTTCATCGCGATGGTGGAAACATTGAACAATCGACTGAATGACAACGAGAACTTCATTGAAGACATCGGTTTGGTGATTGTTGATGAGGCGCACTACAACAGTTTCCGAAAAATTTTCCAGTTCTACGTTGGAGCTAACATTCTGGGAGTTACAGCAACTCCACTGAGCAGCAACAAGGCTCTTCCGCTTAATGACAACTACAATAAACTGTTGGTAGGAGAGAGTATCGCTTCTTTAATTGAAGGAGGGTATCTTGCTGACGCAGAATCATATACGTATGACGTGAATCTTCATGGATTGAAAATCGGATCGAATGGTGATTTCACCGTAAACAGTTCCGATGTTGTCTATGGAAACTACTTCATGCAGGAAAAGTTATTGTTTGCATACGAAGAAGTAGCTGTTGGAGATAAGACACTGATTTTCAATTCCGGTATCGAAACGTCGATGCGTGTGGAAGAAACCTTTAAAAAGAGAGGATATAAAATCCGTCATTTGGATTCTACTTTCAGCGATAAAGACCGAAAGGACGTCCTGAAATGGTTCAAGGAAACAGATGACGCCATTTTGACTTCTGTTGGAATTCTTACCACAGGATTTGATGAGCCTACTGTTGAAACGATCATTTTGAACCGTGCGACACGCTCCTTAACGCTTTACCACCAGATGATTGGTCGAGGATCCCGTCGATTGCCGAAGAAAGCCAAGTTCAAGCTTATCGACCTTGGGAACAACGTGCGTCGATTCGGTTTGTGGCAGGATTATTTGAATTGGCAGGATGCATTCCGATTCCCGGATCGTTTCCTTGAATCGAGACTAAGTGAAGCCGAAGATCTTGAATTTGAAGTAGAATATGAATTCAACCGAAACGTTCGTGATGCATTTGGAGATACGGTCATCATGGATGAGTTCAGCATCAAAGAAGTTTACTACGAGTGCATCGACAATGGAATGAAAGGGAAGGAGGCCGTTGAAAAATCAATGGAGAACCACTACGAGGCGATCATGAAGGTGGCTGAGGATTATTTCCACGGTTTGGAGCTTCTGGACTTCCTGAACGACCACATCGAACATCGATTGAAGCATTATACAAAGTGTATCACCAAAAGTACACCGAACTACCTGAAGTACCTCAAAGAGACGTATCAGCGTCAATTGCGCCAAAAATTGCGTGCGAATCTGGAGGATGAGTGATTGAAGAGTAAAGACTTAAAGAAAAAAGAGTAAAGACAGAGAAAAGACTTAATTGTCTATCCCAATGTTAAACACTGTTCTTTTTACTCTAATCGAAGCGGTCCTTCTTCTTATCATCTTTCATCTTTTATCTTCTATGGAATCTGAACGTTTGGGCATCTTATTTGTACGAGAATAGGAACAACCAAACGTAACTACAATGAAATATTTCAGCATTCCCGAGCCTTGTACTGAAAATTGGAACGAGATGTCTGCTACCGAAAGAGGGGCATTCTGTCAAAAATGTGCTACCGAAGTGCACGACGTTAGCAATATGAGCAATCCCGAAATCATCCAGTTGATTTCATCTGAGGAAAAAACGCCGTGCATGCGTATGACGCCATCACAAGAACGCTCACTTAACATCGACTTTCGTTTAATGCATCAATCTCAAAAGCGTACTATGCAAAGAGCGATGCTGTTTTCCTTGCTGGTTGTTTTTGGCTTTACCTTATTTAGCTGTGATAACTCCCAGCAAATTCACGAGCGCAATCTTTTGGAATCTGTAGCCGAGAGTATTGTAGCGTCTGCTGAAGAAACAAAAACTGAAGCGGAAGAAACGCTACGCTTGAGCAGTTTAAGTGGAGATGCAGGTGAATCATTCACCGTCAAGGATATAGATCAGGTAGAACCTCTTGAAATCATAGAAGAAGAACTGTATTTACTGGGAGAACCAGCAATGCCGGACGAAAAACTTATCGAAGAAGTGATCATCCAGAGAACCAAAGAATATCATGAATCATATCAAACTATGGGAATACCCGCTATGAGATACGATGTTCATGATCTGGACATTCATGAGGTAATAGACGAAACAACAACCGCTGTAAACAAAGAATCAAATCTTCCTGAAACATTTTCAGCATTAACATTCCCGAATCCGGCTTCAATATTTACCACATTAAAAGTTGAATTACCAAATTCTACTGAAAACCTTGGCATTCGATTGCTGGATATGAATGGACGTATTCTTCAGGATATCAACGACAAAGCAGCTGAAGCGGGGAAACATGAGTTCCGCATCGATCTTATGGATTTAAAGCCCGCATATTACCTCATTGATGTTCGATACAACGATCAACATGAAGTAGTACGACTGAGTAAAGTCCAGTAAACTAAAAAGTAAAATTAATTATGGTAGTATCGAATGCTGTTGTTACCGCTTCTTTCAATCCAGTAAACCCAACGGCATTGTAGGTATAGGAATAGGTGGTATTTCCGTCATTCGGACAGTAAATAATAGTATCCATTGGACCATTCAAGGTAACTTCATCTGAGGTACAACACGAAGCACAACCCGATTTACCTTGTTGACGAATATAGGATACCGAACCAGTTCCGGAAGTCACGAAATGTAATCCCGCCCAGGACTCGGCTGTGGTAGAATAGTTACGCACATTATCTTCCTCAATGCTTAACTCAGAAAGAGGAATGCTGATATCCTGATCGAAATAACCTTCTTTTCGAATTTCCAATATGTAGTTGTCTACAGGATTTCTTGAAAACGTGAAAGAGTATGCGCCATCACTTCCAATTGTAGTACTTCCCAAAAGAGTGGTAGCACCTCCACCAGCTTCAATTTCGTATAGATTTACGGTTGCTCCTGACAAAGTTGTATTAAATGTAGTGTCGTAAATATTTCCCTTAAGAACGATGTCGGCACGACCTTTTTTGCATGCGCTAAGCCCCAATCCGACTATTATGAAAGCAAAAGTTAAGAATCTCATATTTCAAAAATGCGAAATTTGTTTTACTCTAAGTTGCCGTATATATAAAGTGTTGGTCGTAATGAATGAACCGTTGTGAATATTTAGTGTATAATAGTTTTTAACAAAAATTATCATCGGGCAACAATTTTGCTATATTTAGCCCGTAACTTAAATCTATTATTATGTCAGAAACGCTAGACAACACAGCAGCAGAGCCGGCTAAAAGACCAACTTTCTTAACGGTTCTATGTATTTTAACTTTTATCGGAAGTGGACTTAGTACACTATTATACCTTTTGGCAACTATCGCCTTTGGAGTAGTAGGAGGAATGTTCGAAAGTATCCCAGGAATGGATGCAGTTGCAGATGCAGGTATGGCCTTCTTCGCAATCTACTTCGTACTTTCTGCAGTTTCTTTGTTTGGAGCTATCCAAATGTGGAAATTGAAGAAAAACGGTTTCTACATGTACGCTGGAGCAAATACAGTTGGATTCTTGCTACCAATGTTCATGGTTGAAGGAGCTGGATTCAATGTTATGGGATTTGTTTTCTTGGCATTGTGGATCACGCTTTACGGATTGAACTTGAAGCACATGAGCTAATCTCATTTGAAATAATCAAAACCCTGACATCGAAAGATCGTCAGGGTTTTTTTATGCCCAATAATCACTATTTAGCGCAGAATTGCCTTACTCCTTGAATCGTTAATTTCTTTTTATAAGTTACCGATCAAATTTGAGCGTTGCGTTATTTGTAGTTCGTATTTTTAACCGAAACTATTGAACAGAACAAATGGAAGAGACTACATTAGACGCAGTTGATCAACAAAAGCCGAAAAAAAGACCTGTATTTATTACCGTACTTTGTATTCTAACCTGGGTTGGATCAGGTATTGCTTTGATACAATCTTTGGTAGGATTAGCTTCTAATCCCACAGCAGAATTGGAAGAATTTAAAAATACGCCAGGAGCTGATGTTGTTTTTGAACAAGGATTCCTGGACGACTTTATCTTTTGGAGCAACATCAGTAACTGGGTAGCAATCCTGGTGAGCATCATGTGTATCGTGGGAGCAATTCTAATGTTCCAGTTAAAGAAAAATGGATTCTACTTGTACGTTGCAGGATGTGTCATCTCGGCAGTAGTGTCATTCATGGCAATATCCTACCTTATGCCTAAAGAGTTTGCCTGGATAGGACAAATTGCTGTTGTATTTAGCGTATTGATTTCAGTTGCATTCATAATAATGTATGCAGTGAACCTAAAACACATGAAATAACATGGCAGATAATGGTGATATCTTAGACCCGGAATTACAGGAGCTATCTACACAAAATGGCGACGGAGGTGAATTGCCTTATGCCGTTGCAACGCTTGTACTAGGGATTATTTCCATCATTGGATGTACTACCTACGGAATAGTTGGAATGATCTGTGGAATCATTGCGGTTTCACTTCACTCGAAAGACAGGAAGATGTACAATAGCAACAGAGCATACTTCGAAAAGTCGTATAAAGTTGCCAATGCAGGAAATGTCTGCGCCATAATTGGGATTGTACTTTCTTCCATTGGACTGGTATTGCTATTCATCTTAATTGCTGGAGCTGCCACAAGAGGATTTTAATATGCTGGAGTGTAGTTGGAAACAAGAATTTGGCGTTGACTGCCTCACATGTGGTTTTCAGCGATCATTGGAACTTCTTTTCAAAGGGGAAATAGTCGAAAGTTTCCTGATGTTTCCTGCTACGATTCCTTTCATTTTGACAATTTTGATTGCTGCTGTATATCTATGGAAACGATTCCACAACGGTCATAAATGGATCATTTCTATGTTTAGCTTCACTGCAGTTCTAATACTTGTGAATTATTCCATAAAAATAGCCAGTGGCACAGTTATGCATTAACTATGGATAAAAACGATGATTTAGATGATTTTGACGATGTTCTGGACGAACGTTTTGACAAGACGCCGAGTAAAGAACCAATGCCACCAACACTTTTGGCACTGTGCATTCTGACCTTTATTGGAAGTGCATTTATCCTTTTAAAGGATTTGGTAACCTATCAGATTTTCGAAGGAGAAGCCGATTTACCCGCTGTTTACGCTGCAGAAGTCATCGCCTGTATCGGTAGTATTGTTGCAGGAATCCTGATGCTTAACCGTAAATTGATTGGATTTTACATCTATGTTGGAAGCAACATCCTTTATATTGCCGCAGTGCTTTGGTATTGGCTCGGAATCATGAATTTTGAGCTTAATGCATGGACAATCTTGCTTATCTTTGCCTATGTAGCTGCGCCTATCGGATTTATAATAATGTACAGCACTCACAAAAAATACCTTCATTAAACATAAATAGTTATGTCAGACGACAAGAAAATCATATTCTCTATGGTTGGTGTGTCAAAAAGCACTCCAGCCGGAAAGCAAATTATTAAAGACATCTACCTTTCCTTTTTCTACGGTGCCAAAATCGGAATCATTGGATTGAACGGTTCAGGTAAATCCACCGTAATGAAGATTATCGCTGGGTTGGATCAGTCCTACCAGGGAGATGTAGTCTTCTCTGAGGGATATTCGGTAGGATACTTGCCGCAGGAACCGGATCTCGACCCACAAAAAACGGTAAAAGAAATCGTGATGGAAGGAGTTCAGGAAACTGTTGACGTCTTGAAGGAATACGAGGAAATCAACAATGCCTTTATGGATGAAGAGGTTTTGAATGATCCGGATAAAATGGAGAAACTCATTGCTCGTCAGGGAGAAGTTTCCGATAAAATCGACGCGCTGGATGCATGGGAACTGGACACCAAACTGGAACGTGCCATGGATGCATTGCGTTGTCCACCAGACGATCAGTTGATTGATACACTTTCCGGAGGAGAGCGCCGTCGAGTAGCATTGTGCCGTTTGTTATTGAAAAACCCTGACATCCTTCTATTGGATGAGCCTACCAACCACTTAGATGCTGAGTCGATTGATTGGTTGGAGCAACACTTACAACAGTACAAAGGAACCGTTATCGCTGTAACGCACGACCGTTACTTCCTTGATAATGTGGCAGGATGGATCCTTGAGTTGGATCGTGGAGAAGGAATTCCATGGAAAGGAAACTACACTTCCTGGTTGGAACAAAAATCAAAACGACTTAAGGAAGAGGAAAAGCAAGAGTCGAAAAGACAAAAAGTCCTTACGCGAGAGCTGGAATGGGTTAGAACCAACCCGAAAGGACGCCATGCCAAGAACAAAGCGCGTTTGGCGAACTACGATAAAATGCTTGCTGAAGACGTGAAATCGAAAGAGGCAATTTTGGAGATTCCAATTCCAAACGGACCTCGTCTTGGAAACAATGTAATCGACGCTATCAACGTTTCGAAAGGATTCGAAGACAAATTACTGTACAGTGATTTGAACTTCAAACTTCCTCCAGCCGGAATCGTGGGTATTATCGGACCAAATGGCGCTGGTAAAACAACCATTTTCAAAATGATCATGGACGAATTGCAGCCGGACAACGGTGAATTCCAGGTAGGAGAGACCGTAAAGATTGGTTACGTAGATCAAACGCACGAGGACATTCACCCGGATAAAACTGTATTTGAAGTAGTTTCTGGTGGTGCGGAATACGTGGAAATCGGAAGTCAAAAAGTGAACGCGCGAGCTTATTTGTCGAAATTCAACTTTAACGGGTCGGATCAAAACAAAAAAGTCGGTGTACTTTCCGGTGGAGAGCGAAACCGCCTGCATTTAGCCATGACACTCAAAACGGAAGCGAACGTATTGCTCCTGGATGAGCCTACCAACGATATCGATGTTAATACACTACGAGCATTGGAGGAAGGAATCCAGAACTTTGCCGGATGTGCCGTGGTTATTTCTCACGACCGCTGGTTCCTGGATCGAATTTGTACGCATATTCTTGCATTTGAAGGAGATTCAGAAGTTTACTGGTTCGAAGGAACGTATTCTGATTACGAAGAAAACAAGCGCAAACGACTAGGAGATCACGGACCGAAGCGTATCAAGTACAAAAAACTGATCAAATAAATGACGCACCAATCCAATGATCCGCTTCATGGAAAAACACTAGAGTTCATTTTGAAAGAACTGGTGGAACATGTTGGCTGGGAACATATGGGACATTTGGTGCCGATTCGCTGTTTTAATAACGATCCGAGCATCAAAAGCAGCTTGAAATTTTTACGAAGAACACCCTGGGCACGGAAAAAAGTAGAAGAAATGTACGTTGAACGCATGCATTTATTCAAAAGACGTGACGAAGAATAATATCAAACTCTCGAAAATGAACGTAAGAGATTTAGAACCAAAAGTACTTTGGAACCATTTTGCTGATTTAAACGCAGTTCCGCGTCCTTCAAAGAAAGAAGAACGTGTCATTCAATTCATGCTAGACTTTGGAAACAAGCTAGGATTGGAGACTAAGAAAGACGCCATTGGAAACGTAATTATTAAGAAGCCAGCGTCACCGGGTATGGAGGATCGCAAGACCGTTATTCTGCAATCACACATCGACATGGTGCACCAGAAAAATGCCGATACAGATTTCGATTTTGATACTCAAGGAATTGAAATGGTCGTGAATGGCGATTGGTTGGAGGCCGTAGGAACTACTTTGGGAGCTGACAACGGGATTGGAGTCGCTACGATTATGAGTGTGCTTTCATCAAACGACCTGAAACATCCGGCAATTGAAGCTATGTTCACGATTGATGAAGAAACAGGGATGACGGGAGCTAAAGAGTTGGATCCATCTAATTTCAGTGGAAGTATCTTGCTCAACCTTGACACTGAAGACGATGATGAATTGTCTATTGGATGTGCCGGCGGAATCGATACAAATACCAGCTACGACTACGAACAAGTAGACATTGCGTCGGATAGCGAAATACTTGAATTGACCATTCGAGGGTTAATTGGCGGGCATTCCGGAATGGATATCGATAAAGATCGTGGAAATGCGAACAAATTCATGAATCGTATTTTGTACCACCAGCTTTCAACAGTTCCTTTTCAATTGGTTTCGATTGATGGAGGAAGTCTTCGCAATGCCATTCCACGCGAATCAACCGCTTTGGTTGCAGTGAAGAAGGATGATCTAAAACAATTTGATCACGAATTCAAAAGAATCGCGGCGACTATCCAGCAGGAATACGCTGGTCTGGAGAAAGATCTGGTAATTTCTTTGCAGTCATCAACTTCGGAAGCAACAAAAGCCATGGCTCCGTCTGATTTATTGAAGTTGGTCAACACGCTTTATTCCGTTCATAACGGTGTATTTCGCATGAGCCCGGATATTCCTGGATTGGTGGAAACTTCCTCAAGTTTGGCTAGAGTAGTGGTGAAGGACGGAAAATTCACAACACAATCCTTGCAGCGTAGTTCGGTAGAATCTGGAAAAGGAGATGTTGCCAACACCATACGCGGAGCTTTTGAATCGATGGGATGTGCGGTTATCCAAACAGGAGACTATCCGGGCTGGCAACCCAATCCAGATTCTGAGATTTTGCAATTGATGGCTTCGCTGTATCGAGAAAAATTCAATGAAGAGCCACAAATCAAGGCGTGTCATGCAGGATTGGAGTGTGGAATTTTATCAAAACACCTTCCTGGAGTGGATATGATTTCATTCGGGCCTAACATTCGTGCTCCACATTCACCTGATGAAAAATGTCAAATCTCCTCCGTTCAAAAATTCTGGGGATATTTTCTAGACGCATTGGATAGAACTCCTGTTCAGAATTAATAGGAGAGAAGGCTGTGCAAAAGCATGAACTGGTTGAATTAGCCAATGCGAAAATGCATTATGGCAAATATCAAGGTCGGTATTTGATCCATCTTCCCGAAGCATATTTGGTCTGGTACAAGCAAAAAGGCTTTCCAAACGGCAAGCTCGGACGTCAATTAGCACTTGTATTAGAGATAAAAGTCAATGGGCTGGAGCATCTTATCTATCCTTTAATTGAAAAAAAGTAACATTTGCTGTTATTTTGTAAATCAGCAGCTATCTTACTGATAAGGTGTTATTTACATGTTCTTGAATAAAGTTTTTATAGAAGCTTTTTGTTTACAATCATAAATTTTTTTTCATTTTTTCGTAACCATTGTTGAAACAGTGCCGTAAATGAGTTCAGATTTTGAAACATTACGAAATGCAAATAACAACAATAGATATGATTAACAACAGAATCAAACAAGCGAAATTCCAATTGTCGCAGCACAGAACTCAAGGTGTAAATAGCCGATTATCGATTTTTGAAGTTGCGAAATTGATGGATACAGTGAAGAAAGGAGAGGAGCTGAACAGTTCTAAAGGTCAATCAATATTTTTCTCGCTGAACTAAGAAGTTACAATTCATAGAAAAGAGAAGGCTGTCCAATTTGGGCGGCCTTTTTTGCTGTAAAATGATTACATTTGTACACAGAAGTAAATGTTACAAATGTTAATTCAAGATCGAATTCGTACCATAATGAAATCAGGCAATCATACAGCCTCAGAATTTGCCGATAGGATAGGTGTGAAGCGATCCAATCTTAGCCATGTTCTTAGTGGAAGAAACAAGCCAAGCCTCGATTTCCTGATTAAAGTAATTGAAGCATATCCAAATGTAGACGCTTCCTGGCTGATCACAGGGCAAACCTCAAGAAAAGATTCAACAGCGGACAGTGCATCCGTAACGACTAAATCGACAACAGCGGAAGAACCTCAAGGAAAACAAGTGGATTCAAAAGAAATCGAGAAGATTCTGGTATTCTACACGAACGGTACTTTCGACAAGTACACGCCTAATCAGCAATAATTCCGGAAGCGAATAGTTCTTCGTTTAGATAAAATGCTGCAAACTGCCCAGGTGTTATTCCGCGCTGACGCTTATCAAACAGTACATACAGCCCATCATTCAACACATGTAAAGATCCTTTCTGTAACGGTTGACGGTAACGAATTCGGATATCACACTCCAAACCATCCAGTTTCTCTAAGTCATAACGACTGCTCACGAAATGAACATCATCCAAATCAATGCGTAAAGCCCAACGATTCAATCCTGGATGCTCGTCTTTCTGACCGGTATATACCGTATTCGTATTTACGTCTAACCCAATAACAAACGAAGGATTAGGACGCCCTCCAATATGCAGTCCTTTACGCTGGCCGATTGTATAGTAGTGCGCTCCCTGGTGCTCTGCAACCACTTGCCCCTGATCCTCTGAGAAACGATAAGACGTTGCAAGTTCCTTGACGTGCCCGGAATCTACGGGAATACCTTCATACGCTTCGAAAGCTGTTAAATCCTCAGGAATTTCGATAATGTTTCCTTTCTTCGGCTTAAGTTGTTGCTGCAGGAATTGTGGTAAGCTGATCTTCCCAACAAAACAAAGTCCTTGAGAATCTTTCTTATCAGCCGTATACAAACCAGCTTTCTGAGCAATTTCACGCACCTCAGGCTTTAAGAGCTCGCCAATAGGGAAGAGTGCTTTGGCTAATTGCTCCTGACGCAACTGACAGAGGAAATAAGATTGATCTTTATTCGGATCCTTTCCGGCTATAAGACCAAAACTTCCATCTTCATGTTCGATTTTACGGCAATAATGTCCCGTAGCAACGTAATCGGCGCCTAACTGCATTGCTGCATCCAGAAATACATCAAACTTGATCTCGCGATTACACAATACATCCGGATTAGGCGTACGTCCAGCCTCATATTCGCTAAACATGTAATCTACGATACGTTCTTTGTATTCTTTGCTTAAGTCGATTACCTGAAAAGGAATCCCCAATTGTTGGGCGATAAGTAAAGCGTCATTGGAATCATCAATCCACGGACAGTCATCGGAAAGTGTAACAGATTCGTCATGCCAGTTCTTCATGAACATGCCAATCACTTCATATCCCTGTTCTTTTAGTAAATATGCCGTAACACTTGAGTCTACACCACCTGATAAACCAACAACCACTCGTTTCATACTGCAAAATTACAACAAAAAGAGAATGTATTGTTCTTAATGGTAAATAGGTGTTTATGAAAGGAACTGTACTAGTTAGCGTTGTGAATTACAGGCAAAGAATCAGGTGTACATGTGTAATCATTGAATTTACAACTGTAACTACATTTGTAAACTGTAGATTTAACAAATGTTGCCACTCACGTAAATGCCGAACGGCACCTTTTTTGTAATTTCAAATCCATCAAACGAATAATATTCATAACGACTTTATTTTTAAGTTCCTTTTCATTTGCTCAGGAATGCGAGCAAGTATTGTTTTCGGGAACCATTAAAGACACCTTACAACCACAAGGATTCTACAATCTCATGGTGGTCAATCGTTCTACCGGACGTGGAGTTTTCGGACAACCGAATGGTCATTTCAGTGTGTTCGCGTCTGATGGAGATACAATCAGTCTTTCTGTTCGAGGTTATATTCCGGTAAATGTCATCATTGAAGCAGATTCCAATTGTCAGCATATTTCCAATTATTACATTGAAGGAAAAGCGCAGGAAATTGCAGCTGTGGAAGTACGCCCTCTAAAATCACTTCAGGAAATCAAGGAAGAACGTGAGGCTTTGGCCATGCGAGAAACCAGAACAGTGACAGGAATGGAAGTTATTCAAAGTCCAATCACTGCATTGTACCAGGCATTTTCGAAAAAGGAGCGGGCAAAACGCTGGGTTGCCGAGCAGGAATACAAAGATGACCAACGTCGTATTGTTCGTGAGTTGTTGCGTAATTATGTCGCATACGAAATCATTGAATTATCCCAGGAAGATTTTGACGAATTTATCAGCTTCCTGAATCTGAACGATTCCTTCTTAAAAACCGCTTCTGAACTGGAACTCATTCATTTCATTAAAGATAAGTTTGAGCATTATCAACTGTATAAGGAAGGGCGATAGAATATTGAATCATGAATATTGAATGATGAATGTTGAATGATGAATGTTGAATTCGAATAATGGTCTTCGAGCGTAGCCGAGAAGTGAGTTATGAATATTGAATCATGAATATTGAATGTTGAATATTGAATGTTGAATATTGAATGTTGAATATTGAATATTGAATGTTGAATGTTGAATTCGAATAACGGTCTTCGAGCGTAGCCGAGAAGTGAGTTATGAACTTTGAATCCATCAGTACCATCTTATTTAATGATAACTTAACCCCGATAATTCTAAACCCTCAGTTGAATTGGGATAAATTAGCCAAATGAAGCAGATTCTCTCTGTATTTCTGGCACTTCTATTCACGAACACTTCTTTTGCTAATCACATTGAAGGTGGGGAGTTGTACTATGAATATCTCGGTGGTAACCAATATGAAATTCACCTGGTCGTTTTTCGGGACTGCGATGCTGCAGCAGACTTCGACAACCCGGCAAATCTGGCTATTTACGACTCCAACGATTCCCTGATATCCTTGATACATGTGCAACTGGATACCAATGATATTGTTTCCATCGACGTCACAAATACATTTAGTTATTCGTGCCCGATATTTATGGCAGACACTTGTCTGGAAGTAGTGAACTATTCAGTTACTGCGACGCTTCCCCCGATTAATGGCGGGTACTTAATTGTGTACCAAAGATGTTGTTTGACTGGCGAGATATTAAATGTCCTTTCTCCTAGTGAAATGGGAACGACGGTAACATGTCGAATTCCTGGATTGGAAACTGGATATTACGACAACAACAGCGCACGATTCCCAATAGTTTCTCCTTTTTTGGTTTGCATTGACGATCCAATCACAATGGATCACAGTGCTTTCGACTATGATGGTGACAGTATTGTTTATTCGTTATATCAACCATTTACCGGGGGCGACCTAATGAATCCGGTACCTATACCACCAAATGCACCACCATACGGCATTATTCACTACGAAACAGGGTTTAGCGAATCGGTTCCATTTGGAAATCCAGGCGGCGCACAATTCGATGCCAGTACAGGAGAGTTAACGTTTGCTCCGGATGCCATTGGTTTATACCTGGTGGGATTGAAGGCTGAAGAATATCGAAACGGTGAATTGCTCAATGAAACGAGAAAAGCAATTGTCGTTCGGGTCATTAACAGTTCGAATGCACCACCAGTTCCAATTGTGATTGAGATTGAAGTTGGAATACAAATAGTTCCGCAACATATCTATATTTCCAAAGTCATTGATGTCATTGATGTATTTGACACAGCCGGACGAAAAGTCCTTCATGGCGAGAATGTTTCTGAGATCTCCACATTACGATTAAGCAATGGAGCTTACCTAATCAAGGTAGAACATGAGGGGGAGGTATATCTGGAACGCGCTCTTCTTGAGTAACACTTGAAACTGAGATTGTTAAAAGTCTAAATTACAGTATCTTACAACTCTAAAAAAAATCAAAGAGTTAGGCATAGATTTAAATCGGGAAATACCATTTTTCTTTTGCGACAACCTGATCTGCGCGACGTTTGGCAATTGAAAACTTCAATAAGAACCATCTTCTACCAAGAACATAACGCATCAATTCATCAACATGCGTCAACACAGCAACATTTAATACTCCTCGTAAACGCTGACTCCATCTTGGGCTCAATGATCGAATAGCTAATCCAAAGCTGCTTTCTTCATAAACAATGTGATGCCAATATCCACTTGGCATGAACAAGGTTTCTCCCTTTTCCAAAGTAACATCCAATCCTTCAGCATGAGCCAATGCGGGATATTTTTCAAAATCAGGATTCAAAGGGTCAACTGAACTATGTACTCCAAAAGGGTAGCGGTAGAGATGTTTCGAGTATTTCGGATGAAACAACACCACGCGTTTCTTTCCAGTGATTTCGGTCAAAAAGACATTGGAAAAATCCATGTCCTGGTGAATCCTTGTAACGGCACCTTTACCACCGAAGAATACAAAGGGAAGTTTTTTGAGGTACTTATTTGTTGTCTTTGGAAAATGGAAGTCCTGCTTCAATTCCGGCATGTGCTTGAAAATATTGAAAAGAAAAATGCGCTTGGAAGTACTTCCTTTTTGAATGAGTCGAAGGTAATCTCCGAATTGCATTTTCATATCTGCCGACTTGTACGATCTGTCATCCTTACGTTCAACCAACTCATCATCATACACGCCCACTTCAATATTTCCGATAGATTCAATGAAATAATCGTACGTCCACTTTGTGTACATAGGAGCATCCCGAAAGAAATTCTTTATGATTACCGGTTTCTGCGGGATCAAATATTTTCTTTCAAACTCTTCACGAGAAATGTTTTCTACTCGATCAATTTTAGTGCTCAGATTCATAGCGATTCTTTTCTGTTTGGCAGCACAAATCTATCTCAAAGGTATCCATTTTTAATAACTAAATACCGCATTCGAAATAAACTCACTTGCGATTTACACAGATAAGACAGGTTCGAACTATGCTCCCCCTACCATTGGGCGCAAAAAAAGCCGCCTTTTCGATTTTCATCAAAGGCGGCTCCAAAATTTATCTTATTCTGAACTATTCTCCGTTCAACTCATTCACGCGTTTTTGACGCTGCATAGGATTTTCTCCTGTTTGTTTCTTTCGGAATAACTCATATCGTGTTGGTTGACGCTCTTCCGGCCAACTATTATTGTTCAGGTCTGTATCAGCTGTTTCCAGATACGGATCCAAACGAATATGATCCACCTGCTTTTCGAACATAAATACTTTGGTGACTTCGTGCTCGCTACGACGCCAAATTTCCGCTGGAATACGAATAACTTCTTCCGTTCCATCTGCGAATGTAAATCGTAAAATCAACGGCATTGGAATTCCACCGATATTGCTAAACTTCAATTCATAGAACTGCAAACCGGAATTCAACAATTCCAATTCTTCTGGTGTCAATCCTTCTTTGAATTCTTCATAGTCTTTACGGTGCAAAGCATCTACGGCATAGATATCACGCTTGGCGTAGAAGTCATCGATATCTGCATCACGCTCATTTACCGTTTCTTCAATAGTTTCACGATTTCGAGTATCACCAATAAACTCATCCGATTTTTCATCTGCCTCTTTCTGAGCAGCCATTTCTACTTCCGGATTCATCGTGTTCAATTCATACCAATTCACTTCATCAAGACTAATATCCACATGATCTGTTGTAAAGAACCAGGATCTCCAGAACCAATCCAAATCAACAGCCGAAGCATCTTCCATCGTTCTGAAGAAATCTGCAGGAGTAGGGTGCTTGAATGCCCAACGTTCACAATAGATTTTAAAGGCATGATCAAACAATTCACGTCCCATGACTGTTTCGCGAAGGATATTCAGTGCTGTTGCTGGTTTCCCGTAGGCGTTATTTCCAAATTGCCAGATAGACTCTGAATTAGTCATGATAGGAGAGATGTAGTCTTTATCTCCACGCATGTAATCAGCGATCAAATAAGCCGGTCCACGACGAGACGGATACCCGCGCTCCCATTCTTGCTCTGTCAGAAACTGTACGAAAGTATTCAAACCTTCATCCATCCATGTCCATTGGCGCTCATCAGAGTTGATAATCATCGGGAAGAAATTGTGTCCAACTTCATGGATAATCACACCCCACATACCATATTTCGTTCGTTCTGAATACGTTCCATCCGCTTCCGGACGTCCACCGTTGAAACAAATCATTGGATACTCCATTCCAATCCACTTGGAGTGAACTGAAATTGCCACTGGATAAGGATAATCAACTGTGTACTTGGAATATGTCTTCACTGTGTGTGCCACCAATTTTGTAGAGTAGCGTTCCCAAAGTGGATTTCCTTCTTTCGGATAGTACGACATACAAAGAATGTCTTTCCCTGCTACTGGTTGGTTTTGTGCATCCCAAATGAATTTACGAGACGATGCAAATGCAAAATCTCGCACGTTATCTGCCTTGAAAATCCACGTTTTCTCTCCATCCGCTTTCTCTTTCTCGTTTTCCTCAGCCTCTTCCTGAGTAACGATCATTACCGGAGTATCAGAGTTACGTGCTTGCTTCAATCGTGAACGTTGCTTTGATGTAAGTACGCTGCTTTCGTTCTGCAAAACACCAGTAGATCCAACAATGTGATCTGAAGGAACTGTTATGGCTACTTCGTAATCACCGAAAGCCAATGCGAATTCTCCGCGACCAAGGAATTGCTTGTTTTGCCAACCTTCCACGTCGCTGTATACACACATACGAGGAAACCACTGGGCAATTGTGTAGAGGTAATTGTCTTCTTCTTCAAAGTACTCGTAACCGGAACGACCTCCGATTTTCATACGATCGTTGATGTTGTACCACCATTTGATTCGGAAGGAAATGCTGGCTCCGTCTTTCAGCGGTGTATCCAGATCAATACGCAACATTGTTTTGTTGATCGCATATTTCAAATCTTTTCCGGAAGGAGTAGTAACTTCTTCAATTTTAAAGCCACCATCAAATTCGAATTTTCTGCGTGCTACATCATCAATAGAACGGAAATCCTCCATTTTTTCAATGGTGATCAACTTCGAATCCGAATCCTGTGCACGTACATTTTGATCCAATTGAATCCACAAGTACTCCAATTGATCTGGCGAATTGTTCGTGTATGTTATTTCTTCTTCTCCATAGATACGCTGCTCCTCGTCATCCAATCGTACTTCGATATCGTAGTCGGCTTTCTGCTGGTAATAAGCATGACCTGGTGCTCCGGCTGCGTTTCGATACTCATTCGGAGTTGGCAATTCTTCCCCCAGTTGTGCAAATCGGTTTTGAGCAAACGTCAATCCCGGTAGCAATACCGCTGCAAGTAAGATTTTCTTCATTCTTCCTAGTTTTCGATGTATATCTGTTTGGTTTTATTCATTGGTGTGAATGCCGCTGTGAAGGTTTTCCCTTTGTGATAAAGCGTCACTTTGTTCTGTTGTTCAGGAAAGACATCCATCAGTAAGTCATATAGAATCTCTATTTCCTCTTGAAATACAATAGGTTCTGACTCAAAATACCAGTTCGAGGTTCCGTCTAAGGACACTTCATTACCTATAAATTTCAGCACACTGTTATCAAATCCGCTAGCGACACTGAAATGCGAATTCATGTAATCCTGAATGATTTCAATTTCATCCTGACTGAGACTTGTAATGTTGTTGATGGGAGTGCCTTTTTCCTCTAATGCTCTTTCAAAATCATGGGTAGTTACGGTCAATGTCAACTCGATACGTTGAGAAACCATATTGTATTCCATTTCCACAAAACTGAAGAAATATTCATGCGCCTTTGAAAAAAAGGGCATAGCCACGAGCGACAGTATGAGGAGACAACTTTTCATTTTCGGCACACTAAATTACGAATTTCTTAATCCTGAGATACTACCGCTTGTACTATATAGTGTAATTTTGCCTCTTTTCAATCGAAAGACGAAGAGCTATGAAAATCGGAATTGTTGGATGTGGAAATCTAGGCGTATCATTACTTGAAGGAATCACTTCTAAAATGCCTGAAATTGAAGTTTTTGCATCCAAGAGAAATATCAACTCAATTCAAGATTACGCATCTGAAAAAGTGACCGTTACAACGGATAATGAGGAGTTAATTACCCAATGTAATGTACTCATTTTCACGTTGAAACCCTATACCGTTTTACCATTCATCCAAGAATACCGAAATCTACTGGATCCGAAGAAGCATACACTGGTGTCTGCCGCAACTGGAATTTCGATTGAAGAAATCGTTGAAGCATCCGGCGAAGACTTTGGCGTTTACCGTGCTATGCCGAATACTGCTGCAGCCGTTAATGAATCGATGACAGCACTTTCCAGTAACAATGATCCATTGAATCGTGACTCCTTCATAACTGAGATATTCAACAGTTTGGGGGCTACGGTACGCATTGATGAATCGCTTATGGATGCCGCTACAATACTTGGCGCATGTGGTGTAGCTTATGTCCTACGATTTATGCGCGCCATGATCCAGGGCGGGATAGAAGTTGGGTTTGATGCCAAAACAGCTACGCAAATTGTAAGTCAAACCATGAAAGGTGCATCAGAGCTGATTCTTCAGAACGGATCACATCCAGAACAGGAAATCGATAAAGTTACCACACCGAAAGGTTGTACCATAGTTGGCTTGAACGAGATGGAGCATTCCGGATTCAGCAGTTCACTTATTAAAGGGATTACTGCGAGTTATGAGAAGATAAATGATGAATAATGAATATTAAATAATGAATAGGTGTTATCCAATCCTTTATTCATTACTCTTTATTCTACTATTTCTTATTTGCTAGTGGTTTCCTTTCGCGTAATCTGCGAGGAATTTTTCCAAGCCTGAATCCGTAAGTGGGTGATTCAGTAGTGCCATAATAGCTTTCAATGGAACTGTTGCGACGTCGGCTCCGAGTTCAGCACACTGAATGATATGCATTGGATGACGTACAGATGCAGCCAAAATCTCCGTATCGAAAGTATAATTGTTGTAGATCGCACCGATTTGCGCAATAAGATCCATTCCATTGGAAGAGATATCGTCTAATCGCCCTAAGAAAGGGGAGATGTACGTTGCTCCAGCCTTCGCAGCAAGTAATGCCTGCCCAGCGGAGAAGATCAGCGTACAGTTCGTTTTGATTCCTTTTGAAGAGAAGTACTTGATTGCTTTTACGCCGTCTTTGATCATCGGTACTTTTACCACGATATTTGGATGAAGAGATGCCAGATGCTCTCCTTCTTTTATGATCCCATCGTAATCTGTAGAAATTACTTCTGCACTGATTGGACCATCAACGATATTGCAAATATCAACGTAGTGTTGAAGAATGTTTGCCTCTCCAGTGATTCCTTCTTTGGCCATTAGAGACGGGTTGGTTGTCACACCATCAAGAATCCCAAGATCATTGGCTTCTTTTATTTCATCAAGGTTTGCGGTATCGATAAAGAACTTCATAAGGTGCAGATTTTGTTTGATCCAAATTTAATGAGAGTTCAATTTATCAATCGACTTTGTCAAGGATACTTATACACTTGTTTTTAACAGCGTTTTTTGAATGAAGATTTATGATTCAGGAATATGATACAGGATTGACCAAGGGAATGAATAAAGAACCTTGAGGTCTCGTCACACCTGATTGATTATAGGAAGTATAGAATATGTTGAGTTAAGAAATCAATCCAAAGCAATCTGTACTTGCACCGGGATAAATGCGTTTATCCGCTGCTTTAGACTTTCATCGATACGAATGTATTTCCAGCGCTTGTTTTTCTCTTCGGCAATGGCGTAAACGAATTCATCACCATCATAAACAATTTCACCTGTTTCTGTCTCGCTAACTTCCATTCCCTGTGCTTCAAAAGCTTCAGCGAGAACATCTTTTTGCATTTCCATGATTCCAGATAGCGTTAGGGTAGTCCTAGTGCTGATGCTTATTTTGCAGTAATAGAAATTTTCATGCAATACGACATCTGAGATTTTATTGATTTTAAAGGCATCGAAATGCATTCTCATACCCATTTCATTAATATTTTCCATCTCAGCAATGACTTGCTCCCTGGGAATCATGTTGAATACTTTCTCTGGCATGTAATCCACAACACAGTCATATTCCTCGTTATTCAAACAAGCTACGAAATCCCTCAAATCGTTGTCGAAATTCACTTCGAGTTCATCCTTGTTCCAATCAACCTTCCCTTGTTCATCTTCTGCTTTGTTTTTTGAAGCATTGTTACAACCGAAGAGTAGAAATAGCGCGAATAGTATTGGTAGAGATTTCATTTGATTTAGTTTTTTGATAAAAATAGTTATTGAATTATGAATTATGAGTTATGAATGTTGAATAATGAATGTAGAATATTGAATTACGGTCATCGAGCCTGCCGAGATGTGAGTTATGAATGTGGAATATTGAATCAGGAATAATGAATGTGGAATTTTGAATTAAGGTCATCGAGCCTGCCGAGATGTGAATAATGGAGGTTCAGGTCTCGCAGTGACTGTGCGGATAAGCTTTGCCTTTGAAGAGTTGTGCTTGAGATAGTGTGAGTTCGAGTTTGAGAACTGAGCAAAAAAGAGGGAAGAGAAAGCGATAGCTTTTGAGGACGAAGTGACTTCTGCGGTAGCAGAACAAAGCGGAGGTAGCTACTCGTTGAGCTCCGCGCGATCATAGTGCTTGAGATAGTGTGAGTTCGAGTTGGAGAACTGAGAAAAAAATGAGGGAAGAGAAAGCGATAGCTTTTGAAGACGAAGTGACTTCTGCGGTAGCAGAACAAAACGGAGGTAGCTACTCGTTGAGCTCCGCGCGATCGTACTGTTTGAGATAGTGTGAGTTCGAGTGTGAGAACTGAGCAAAAAAGAGGGAAGAGAAAGCGATAGCTTTTGAAGACGAAGTGACTTCTGCGGTAGCAGAACAAAACGGAGGTAGCTACTCGTTGAGCTCCGCGCGATCATATTGTTTGAGTGAGTTCGAGTTGGAGAACTGAGCAAAAAAAAGAGGGGCAAGCTACTCGTATCGCACCGCTACAACCTCATACCCTTGCTACGTTCCCGTCCTGGGGGATTCAGAGGGAGCTGGTCGTACAAGACTTACCCCAGCCGCAAAAATAGCATGTTTCCAGATTCTGGCAATAGTTCTTTTCAATTTTTGTGATTTGAGGCATGGAGATATCCGTTTATTCGCTGACCAACAGATGGGTATAGAAGTGACTTTAGTCACATTTTAATTGTTTGCCAAGAATTACTTTTAGCCCCTCATGATTCAATCCAGAATAATTCCTTTTGTACTGATGATCGCACTGGCAGTAGGTGTTGTCATGGTGGTTTGGTTCGGACAGCCGAAGCTACAACCCGAAATAACCGGATTAACGGATCCATGGGAAAAGGCTGTTCCGCACCAGGAAGTCCCCGATGGTTTGAACTCTTTAAGTGCAGAGGAATGCGGAAAATGTCATGTTCAGCATTATGAGGAATGGAAAACATCAACACATGCGAACGCCTGGACTGACGCGCAATTTCAGGCAGAGATCGCTAAAAAGACAAGTCCATTCTTCTGTATTAATTGCCACATTCCCCTTCAAAATCAACAAGAATACATTGTTGACGGTTATATCGATGGGGATTTGTATCGTCCGCACCGAAAGAAAAACCCAAATTGGGATGTAAGTCTTCAGCAAGAAGGAATTACTTGTGCTGCTTGCCACGTCCGCGACGGAGCTATTATCGGTCCAACTGGAACTTCCGATGCTCCACATAGAACCGTGAAGAATTCAGCTCATCTTTCTGAATCACTTTGTATTGGTTGTCACAATGCTACGGCTGCAATCACACCGGAATTGGTTTGTTCTTTTGAAACGGGCGACGAATGGAAAGCAGGTCCATATTTTGGCGAGAAAAATTGTATCTCCTGTCACATGCCAGAGCTACAACGATCCATAGTAGAAGGAATGCCTGAAAGAACCAGTCACTATCATTCATTTACCGGATCGGGAATTCCAAAACACGACACGCTGAAGGTGCAAATACTTAAAAGTCTGAACTTTGAATGGCTAAACCTCAAGCATGAATATCAGTCAAGCCAAGTGATTCCATTGCAACTTTCTGTGACCAATTCCCATGCAGGGCACCGAGTTCCAACAGGCGATCCGGAACGGTTCATCTTGATCAATCTGAACGTTTATGATGCTTCAAATAACCTGGTCCAGAAGAAAACCTATCGAATAGGAGAGAAATGGAAATGGTATCCATCGGCAAAGAAACTGGGTGATAATAACCTGAACCCCGGAGAATCCAGAAAGTATGATCTACCGGTATCAGAATTAAAACCTGGAAAGTATCAGGTAGAGTTGATCGTAACCAAACATCGAATGACTCCTGAAACCGCCACTCACAACGGATTGGACGATTCGTATCCACGCTATATTCAAATGCATAGCGACGAAATCAATTTTATAGTGCAATAAAAAAGTCCGAATCTTCCGATAGTTATCGGAACGAGACGGACTTTCACAAATAGGTTATAGATGACTACAGGTGCATGAAATCTTTCTTTGCCAATAGTTCATCTTCGGATTCACGATATTCAGGATCATCAATGCAGCAATCAACCGGACACACAGCAGCACATTGCGGCTCATCATGGAAGCCAGCGCACTCCGTACACTTATCAGTTACGATGTAGTATACATCCATATCTCCTGGTTCTTTTTCATCGTCGGCCATTGTTTCCTCGCCGTCCAATGTTGTGATCATCCCTGTTAACGACGTACCATCAGAGTATCGCCATTCCGCACCACCTTCGTAGATTGCATTATTCGGGCATTCTGGCTCGCAGGCCCCGCAGTTAATGCATTCATCCGTGATCATTATTGCCATAACACGTAATTTTATGCTGCAAATATAACGCTTAACGGGCTTTTATGTTGAAATATCGATTAGAAAAAATAGACAATCAATCGTTGATATCGTATTGATTCCAAGCGGTAGAATTGTATTAATTTTGTCACGTGAATCAAGATAATATCATCAAAGGGTTTGCACAATTGGGGAAACTCATGCGTGCTTTGGGGAGCGATCAATCCTGGTCGGATTTTTCAATGGGAGTTACGGAACAGGAATACGAATCCCTACAAGTAACTGTAAACAAGCAGTTTTCATTGAACGGTTGGTTTGTAAAGGAGAATGTAAAGCATAGTTTATTGTCTCTTGGGAACGAATTAACCGAAGAAAAACTTTCCGAATGGGTGAAAGGCTATTCGTATGTAGATCAACCCAAGAAAGTCGCTGTAATCATGGCTGGAAACATTCCGTTAGTAGGTTTCCATGATTTTCTGACGGTATTAATTTCCGGAAGACATGTTGTAGCGAAATTGAGCAGTGATGATGCAACATTGTTACCCAAACTGGCTGGACATTTGGTTGAATTTACTCCTGAGTTGAAATCGAGAATCACGTTCTCTCAAGGACCGATAGGAGAGGTGGACGCTGTAATTGCCACAGGCAGTAACAATTCACTGAAGTACTTTGAGCAGTATTTTGGAAAGTACCCGCATATTTTCCGGAAGAACAGAACCTCCTTAGCTGTTCTCGATGGAAGTGAATCGAAGGACCAGTTGTTCGATCTTGGGAAAGACATTTTCCAGTATTTCGGTTTGGGATGTAGAAATGTATCGCACCTGATGATTCCAGCCGATTACGATTTGAACCGCTTTTTCGAGGCAATCGTGGATCACAGTGAGGTCATCAATAACAACAAATACGGTAACAATTACGATTACAACAAGGCGGTTTACCTAATGAACAAAGCTGAATTACTGGACAATAACTTCGTTTTATTACGAGAGTCAGAAGATTTGTTTTCTCCGCTTTCAATGGTTCATTATCAGCGTTACTCAGACCAAAACCAGGTGGATTCCTACCTTTCTAAACATCAGGAAGACTTACAGGTTATCGTAGGAAATGCGTACACTCCTTTTGGAAAAGCACAGGCTCCGGCGCTAGATGATTATGCAGATGGTGTAGATACAATGCAGTGGCTTGGGGAATTATGAATGTTGAATAATCAATATTGAATAATGAATATTGAATGATGAATGTTGAATAGCGTAGAACCGGCTGGAGCATTTAATCTATACATTATTATTCAAGGTGTTCCTAGCGCATTCTAGATACTTCGTACACTTTTACAGCGTGATCCGCAGTGCAATCTTCGGGGATTTGAGCTCTGTTGATGGCATACGTGAATTTTAGTTTCATTCCTTCGACCTGATATTGTTCCTCAAGATTAATTGGCCACAACAACTGATATTCACCGGGCTTAACTTCTGTCTTCAGTACCAAACATGAAGTCGCATTTTCAACGACGCCAACGAAACGGTTTTGTTCTGTTGTGTCTGTATCGGTGTTAGTGGTAACCGGATCTTGATTTGTTACTACTTCTTCCTGAGTTTTACACCCCAGGACCAAAAGTGGTATGATTAAAAATAACGTTCGCATATAAAAAAAGAAAAGGGCCGCTCGAAGCGACCCTCGTAAGTATTATTTAATAATGAGTCGTTTCGAGATGCGTTGTGCATTGGTTACTACTTCAACAAAGTACATGCCAGCCGGCAATTCACTCGTTGTCAACTGTAATCCTGCTGCTGGGGCATCCTGAGAAATCAACGTTCTGCCGAAAACATCTTTCAATGATATGTTGGTTACGTTCAACTGCTCATCCCATGCTACGTTCACAAAATCAGTAGACGGATTCGGATAAACTGCTACGCTTTCCACAAGTAGATCATCCAATCCAAGCGGACCATTTCCAACTTGTACAGAAGCCTGGTAAGGTTTGTAATTTTGCTTTGTCACAGTAACAATTAACGGTTGTTCTGAAGTCAGTGCCGGGAAAGTAACATTTGCCATTCCTCCGGAAACTTCTGCTTTACCTAGAATTACACCATCCTGAACAATTGCTACAAGAGCTCCATCAGTAGCACATTGCACTTCAAGATTGGTAGTACCAAGAGGTACATTCCACAAATGTTGAGCAGTAAGATCCGTTGTTGTTTGATTTCTGAACATCGTTGTTGGATCTCCGAACATCACCCATGTTTGCATTACCTCTACAGCAGTTCCCGAACTTGAGTACTCTTCAAGCATGCTCATTTGTGAGTTATAGAAAAGTCCTCCCAACGTCTTTTTTCTGTTGTTCGCATAGCTTTCAGAAATAATTTCAGCCATTTCGTCTTGCGTTTGCATTGGTTCTGCCCAAGCCATAAGGATTGTAGATCCACATGCAGAAATAGCCCCCGTTGGAGTACCTGCATTGTTAGCATTCATCCAAACTTCGCTAATACATGTTCCAGACGTAAACGTTCCGTTGTTACATGCAACCGAAATCACGAAAGGGTAGTATCCGTTATTCGTTGCAGCATTGATATCTGATGACCCGAAGTTACCCGTGATACATGTATTCTCATCACCATGACCCGTGTAGTTAAATAATCCGATTCCTTCATTCACTGCTGGAGAGATAATTCCCGGAGTTGGGTTTCCTGATGCATCGCCACCACCGTGTGAACCATCATAGAACTCATGTACCGTTGTATATCCGTAGTTCATAAGCTTTGTGCGAATGTTACGAGCATGTTCCCAATCCGCTTCCCCATCATCACCATAACCGCTTCCTTCGTCAGAAGCAAGACCAATAGCACGTGTCATCCAATCACCACTTGCAGGGTACTTTTCGTATTCCAAAATACGATCAACTTGCGTTTCTATCTGCGTTGGATTTCCTGAAAGACGCCCTACGAATAATTCCGGGTAGTAATCATTTCCGTTGATCATTCCGTAATAGCTATCACTCCAAAGTTGCTCCCATCCTGAAGATCCGTAAGTGTGAGAGGGAACGCTGCTGTGATCTCCAACAAGTAACACATACAACAAATCAGGGTTGCTACCGTATTCAGACTCGATATAAGCTTTCAATTGCGTATCAGAGCTTCCTGCTGTTGAAGTAGTTACCACTTTCGTCTCGATTCCTTCTTGCGTTTTCCAATCGGCAAGCGGCTGAATCTTATTCACGTACTGATCCGGAACAATAATTAGTAGATCTCCATCTTCTTCCAATGGATTGTATTTTGACTGATCGGCATTAATGAAGTGTTGCTGAATAATATTATTCGCTACTTTGCTACCAGCACCTTTTGTAACGATTTCATTGATTCCTTGATTCGTGTTGTCGACAGTAATTTTCGTCGTTATGCTCGAGCAAACTCGTAATACCTTTGTTACCGGATTGTATTGATACGGTGTAAAGCGAACAGTTGCACCCCGAACACTCCGGAAAATGTACGGATCACCCAATTGTGCTGGTTGAGCTGGAAAGAAAGCATCTGTAGAATATGTAGGACCGAAGGTATAAGGAACAGCTTCTGGATCTATATTTCGCTTTAGACTTCCTTTTGAAGGAGCGATTTCAATATTTTGATATTCAATGTAATCGACGTTAACGATTTCCAACGATGCAGCACCTTTATTTGGAAGGATCACTGATTCAGAGAACATTGGCACCTCAGGAGCTCCAACATCTTTCGTCGTTATTTTATACGTTTTTCCAAGGTCGAAATAATCTTGCCCATTAATGGAAACAGTTTCAGCAGAAAGCTCCGTGAAATCATGGGTTAATAAGAACTCGTTCTGATGAGATTCTTCGAAATTGAATTGTTGCGCCCAAGCTGGAGTTAACCCCAAAAGGCACAGGGAGACTAATAGTTTTGTTTTCATAGTATAACAGTTTCCTCTCAATCTACAAAAATTAACACTATGGCAGACCGTTGTGATAAAAAGGGGTGTACAAAAGTTCTATCCAAAATTGGAATCTCAATTTATCCATATCTCAATTATTACCGTGGAAGGTAATTTGTCCCGAAAATGGCTGTTCACAAAGGTTGATTTACAGCTTTGAAATGCAATTTCATTAGGAAATTCAGCGTTTTACAAAGAGTCACCATATTTTTGGTATCCTATTTGTTTATGTAAAAGAAACACCATAACTTGTTTCAGATGAACCGATTCTTCTTTGCGATAATTGCTCTTTTAATTGGCTTTTCCGGGTTCGCCCAGGAAGAAGACACTTCCATTACTCGTACGCAGGAGCTACCGGAAGTTAGATACGATCGGGATTTTGATCTTCATTACATTCAACAATTCAATTTAATCAAGCGTACCTATCCATTAGCAATAAAGGCTAAAGAGGTTATTGATTCTCTAGATATGGAACTGGCTGCAGAGTCTAAAAAGCGGAAGAAAAAAAAGATCACCAAGAGCCGAAAGAAAGAGTTGGAGGAGGAGTTGGAATTTCTGATCAAGGATCTTTATATGGGGGAAGGAAAAATGCTTTTCAAGTTGATTCATCGGGAAACGGGGATGACGGTAACAGAGATCCTCTCGAAATACAAAGGCAATTTATACGCAAAAACTGTTCAGGCTACTTTCTCATTATACGGACACAAAACCAATAGCACTTTTGATGCAGATGGCGAAGACTGGATCGCAGAATTGGTAGTTCAGGATATCGAAGCCGGCCGTCGTGTTATTGACATGAATATCAAGGGGATGACCAAGGAGGAGTACAAGCAAAACTTGAAGGATTACCGGGAGTACAGAAGGGGCGTTCGGAAGAATGAGCGTGAGGCCAGGAAGAACACCAGGAAAGCGAAGAGGAAGAATTAGGAATGATGAGTTATGAATGATGAATGATGAGTTATGAATTATGAATGTTGAATCATGAATATTGAATATTGAATTGCGGTCATCGAGCCTGCCGAGATGTGAGTTATGAATTGCGCACATTGAGCAAGAAGAAGCATTGCTTCTGATGGAATAGAAATGTGAATATTGAATATTGAATCATGAATTAAACTGACTCATTTTCTTATTTTTAAATCATGGCTGTAAGAGTTAAGGATCTTCCCGGTCCGAAGGGGAAACCTATTATCGGGAATTTATTTTCACTGGATTTACCACAATTACACAATACCATTGAGGGTTGGAGCGCTGAGTATGGCGATGTTTTTCGTCTGAACCTTGGCATTTTCGATCAGTTGGTGGTTACCCGACCTTCGATTCTTCAGAAGATCATGAAAGATCGACCTACAGAATTTTCCCGAAGTGAAAAGATGAACAAAGTCATTCGTGAAGGTGGCGTTCATGGCGTTTTCAATGTAGAAGGGGAAGAATGGAGAAAGCACCGCCCCATTGTAGCGAAAGGCCTTGATGTCAGGCATCAGAAAGATTTTTACCCTGCTATTGAACCCGTTTTGGGTCGATTGTATAAGAAATGGTCTGATCGAGCGGAATCCGGAGAGCCATTTTACATTCAGAAAGACTTGTTGAGATTTACGGTAGATGTTACGTCTTCTCTGGCGTTCGGATACCCTATGAATACGATCGAAGAGCAGGGGGGAGCTATCCAGGATCACATGGAGAAGGTGTTCCCGATGATTTTCAAACGCATCAATATGCCGGTGCCGTGGTACAAATTGTATCGTACCAAAGAAGACAAAGAGTTCGATATCGCAGTGGAAGAAATGAATCGTTTGGTAGATGAATTCATAGCTGCAGCCAGAAAGCGATTGGAAGAGAACCTTGAATTGAGAGAGAATCCACCATCGGTGATTGAGGCGATTATTGTAGCAGCTGAAGAGGAGGACGATATCTCAACCGAAGATGTTCGCGGGAATCTTTTAACGCTACTAATGGCAGGAGAAGATACAACTGCCGTTACCTTGAATTGGTTGATTTATTTGTTGTCGCAACAACCAGAAGTCACCGAAAAAATGCGAAAAGAAGCTAATGATGTCTTAGGCGAGAGGAAATGGGCATCTGCCTACGAAGACAATGCTAAGATGCGCTTTATTGAAGGAGCTGCATTCGAATCCATGCGTTTCAAACCAGTCGCTCCGATAATGCTTTTCCAGGCAAATGAGGACATTGAACTGGAAGAGGTATTGGTAAAGAAGGGACAGCGAATTCTGACACAACATAGATATGGATCTTTGCAAGATGAGAACTTTACAGACGCCAGTCAATTCAAACCGGAACGTTGGTTGAAAGAAAGCCGTTGTCCGGTACATAATATCGATGCATTTTCCCCTTTTGGAGGTGGCGCACGCTACTGTCCGGGAAGAAACCTGGCCATTCTTGAAGTTCGTATGGTGATGTCGATGTTATTGAAAAACTTTGAAGTAGAGCTAGTTACTCCTTTTGATTCGGTTAGCGAGAAGATGGCATTTACGATGATGGCGAGTCCTTATCAGGTGCGACTAAAGGCGTTGTGATTTGGGATTGATGATTTAGGATTTATGAATTTTGAATCATGAATATTGAATAACGGTCATCGAGCCTGTCGAGATGTGAGTTTTAATAAGGAATAATGAATATTGAATTATTGTAACTTAGAGGGGATACGATTTTCTGACGATTGTCATTTTTCGGAAAGGGGTTCAGGCGTATTTTAGCTAAAAAGAAGGATATGGAACAAGTTCTTGAAATTCAAAACTTGAAATGTGGTGGTTGCGCAAAAACCATAAAAACGGAACTGATGAATATCGACGGGGTTTCAGAGGTTTCGGTAGATGAGAATGAATCCAGGGTTCAATTCAATTCGAATGAAGAGACGATTCCCACAGTGACGGAAAAATTGAAACAACTCGGATATCCGGTATCTGACGAAGAAAATTCGATATTACGCAAAGCAACCTCGTATGTAAGTTGTATGCGGGGCAGAGTTAATTAAACAGTAAATAAACCAAACATGATAATTCAATTTAATACAGACAAAAACATTCACGGAACTGAAACACTTGAAGCTGAAGTAAAAGAGAAGGTAAAGCACGGATTGGGCTACTTCGATCAGTACGTAAGCCGGGTAGAGGTTCATTTATCCGATCAAAACGGACACAAATCAGGAGCAGATGATATTCAATGTAAGCTAGAAGCGAGAATAGAAGGTGCGCAACCTATCGCAGTAACCAGTTCGGATAACGATAAAGGAAAAGCGTTGGATTTAGCGATCAAAAAAATGAAAGCTGCTTTGGATACACGGGTAGGGAAGTTGAAAGAACACTAGAATTGGAGTTTTGAATGATGAGTTGTGAATTATGAGTTATAAATTGTAATAAGGAATATTAAATCATGAATATTGAGTAACGGTCATCGAGCCTGCCGAGATGTGAGTTCTGAGTTCCTGAATTATGAGTTATAAGTTGTAATAAGGAATCATAAATATTGAATCTTGAATATTGAATAACGGACACTGAGGACTTGTGCTGAGCGAGTCGAAGTATCTCGAAGTGTGAGTTATGAATTCCTGAATTATGAATTATGAATTATAAATCATGAATATTGAATAATGAATAACGGTCATCGAGCCTGTCGAGATGTGAGTTCGGTTAAACATCATCATTGAAAAAAATGAATGCGGTATTGGGATAATCCTGGTGCCGCTTTTTTGTTGTGGTATCTTTTATTGCCCGTTGAATCCTGTAAAACTGGCTCTGTCATTGGATTCCAGGATTTTAACATTTGTTTAGAATCGTCCTTGTAAGTAGACGAAAGAGTACCCGTCTAATGATCATTAGCAGTAGCGTGTTAAGTAGTTTAGGTTAGGTTTCGGATAGTATTGTTAGCAGTAATTTCTCAGTTCGTAGTACTACTATCCGAAGTTTTTGGTTTCAAAGTCCTGATTTGAAATACAATCAGGACTTTTTCCTTAAACTTTCTCAATTCACAGCGAATTTAAATACCAATTGAACTTTGTATTCTGAACTTCGATCGAACGGATCTCCGTAGTATTCGTAATAGTCGTATTCATCGCTCATGTAATCCATTGCAGATTCCAGACTTTGATAATCAAATTGAGGATGGATGTTTGAGCAGGAAATCAGTTGCCCCAGTTTTTGCCCAAGCTTTTGCAATAATATTCCCTTGTGATTTTGCCTTTTCAGCCAATTTTGGAAGTAACTCTTCATAAAACCCATCGATAGATTCGTTCACCACATTACCGTCGCGGGTTACAACAGCTGGATTGTTATCTCCAATATCTTCTAATTTTCTGTATTCATCGGCGTTTGTAACTACAACACGAAGTACGGAATCCTTGTTTTCATAGTCGTAATAATCATAATACTCATCCTGAGATTCGTAATCAAGGATGAGTTCGTATTTCACACCTTCCTGATCGAGTACCTTCATTAAATCAGAGACGGTGAACATTTCAAAATTCGCCTCGAATTCCGCCATTTCGCGATCCAATTGCTCTCTTCGTTCTTCACGTTCTTTCTGGCGTGCTTCGTATTCCTTTTTCATCTCTTTGGTGATCTCTTTTGGAGACTCCTCAAGCAGGTATTCGTAATAATAGTCGTCTTCGTAACCATACAAGTCTTCATAATAAAACAAGCGTTCTCGGGCTTCTTCCATCTGAACGTAATGACTTTGAACGAAAAAGTTCACTTCTACAGATTCTACATTGATTTCAATGGATTCTTCAACAGCAATTTCAACATATGCTTGATTGTTTTGGGCAAAGCTCAACATGCTTGCCGATAGGGTAGTGAGGAGTAGTAATTTTTTCATTTTAGGTTGTTTGGGATGAAGATAATTAATTAGTTAAAATGTGCATTCGATTGAGTTAGGATTGTTATTCTAAACTAGTGTGATTATATTTAACATGCTATGATCCAAGAATTTGCCATTCTAGAAGAAGTTAAATTGACCAATGCTTTGGTTCAAATTTTGGCTGGAAACATCTTTTATATTAAATGGGATGGCGGTATGGATATTGAGATTAGCGACATTGATGAATTGTCGAAGACTTACAATGAAATGACCAAAGGTCGAAAAATGAAGGTTGTCCAGGAATTCGATCATTTCACCAGCATTACGAATGAGGCCCGAAAGTACGCCGCAGAAATGGCTCCGGATGTAATCGCGGTGGCATATGTCATTAAGGGATTGGGACAGCGTATGATTATTCGGTTTTATTTAAATGTTCGCAGAAGAAAGGTTAAGGCGAAGGTGTTCATGAACAAGGAGGATGCTTTTGCGTGGTTAGAGCGATTCTGATTATTTCTTTATTCTTATTTCAATAATTACTTTGATGATGACTTTGATAGTAGGAAGTTTAAACATTGGATGGAATAGATGAAATAATGAAATATTTCAATTTAACATAATATTAATTATAGGGCAATATGGTGTATTGGCTTTGCCAATCATCTGCCAACTATAATTAATATTATGTCTGCGCTACATTACATTCCGCTTGGGCTGAAGCCTAAATAGCCAGTTCCTGCTTCGAAAGTCCAATTGCCCTATAATTAGCCGCTATGTTAAATAGCCCCTCCAGCCAGCCTGCCTGCCGCAGGCACGGCGCAAAATTTCTTGCAGTAAATATTTGGCTTTAAAATTTGCCAAAATATTTCTGCCGTAAAATTCTCAGCCCTCCGTCCATCCGCACCTGTTCGATTAACGTTCCTGGTTAACGGCAGTTTCTTTCTCGCCAACGCACAAAGCCGTAATTGAAATCTTGGTGAGTTTACGAACAAGATCACGAGCGCACAGCTCAATACTAAATTGAGCGCTCGTAAATTCCTCTAACAAATAATTCCTGGTCGCTTGTTGGCTCCCATATCGAAAGCAGTACTTTCTCTTATTACCGCTTTCGCCAGAATTTAGTATTCTGTACCAATGGTCAATTCTGTTTCAAATTTTCAATTCTCGTGAAGAACTTATTTATGTTCGTTTTTTCCTTGAAGAAAAAAGAACCAAAAAATTCAAAAGAATTAGCGCCAGCTAATGAAGACTGAGGCTGAGCCCAACAAGGCGATTAAGCCGAAGGATAATGATGCGCCCGCATTTAGCTTCGCTGCTGCCTAACGGCGGTGTTCAGTCCAGCGCGCTTTAGATCATGGTTAGGAATCTATTTATGGTTCTATTTAACCTGCCTGCCGCAGGCACGGCATAATCTAATCCTTAGTTGCTTTCTCATTCTCTATATCTATGATAGCTTGTAAATGTTGAAAACAACCGCCTGCCAAGGGTTCTAGAGATTTCGATGTGCTTTCTACTTCATAGTTTACAGCAAAGTTCATGTATCTCGTATAGGTCTTGCCCCACTCGCTTTCAGCAGATTCTGGAACTTCCATTAGGTTGTATATGACGTCGAATAATTCGAGTAAATGTTTGTCGAACGCCTCTAGCCCAATATTGTCTAAGCCAGTTACTAATTGATGATGTTTGAGGTCTTGCTGGATGAGTGAGATTACTAATTCTTTGTTTTGCATAACGAAATACTATTTAATACAAGTGTGTAGAAATTCTACACCAAAGTATAGAAAGTAAATCCAAAAACAAAACTTTCGTATTGATTTTTGATACAAAAGTTTCAGATTCCTACATTTATGTATTCGAAAGCGCAACGTTTATGACAAAATTGGGATTATATCTAGCGAAAAAGTCAATCAATAAGGCTGAAGTATCGCGAAAAACAGGAATCAGCAAGTCTCGCCTATCTCAATTGAGTTCTAATGAAACTACTAAACTGCGTGCGGATGAATTGTATGCTATTGCTTTGGCTATAGATGTTGATCCTTGTGAAGTTTTGAACGAGTTGTTCGGTGATACCGAATTAAACTAGACTCATCCTATTCAAGTACGTAAATCTTAAAATTCTCAGATTAAATCAAGTAATTTTGCTTTTATCCTTTGTAAAGGGTCTAAGGAAACTTTCTCTGCAAGAAGTCTTTTTAACTCGTCAGGATCAAGTCCACGCGAAGATGCATCAATTGTTTTTATCTTTCTTGTAACCATTGGTAGCAACTGATCCTTACCTGATAAAACCTTAATTATTGTTTCTATACTGTAAGGGTTATTTGTTCTAACCTTTTCTATTCTAGCTTCCATTTCTTTTTTAAAGGCTCTTACCCCAGACTGCTTCAGTTTATTTTTAATAGCAGATTCAACAGCTTCGGTCTCCACTTTTAATTTTGCGCTATCAATTCTATTATAGCGAGTTGAATACAAAAACTCGAATTTCTTAAAAGTATGCCCACAATCTAAGTCAATTGAAACTGCGTAACGGTAATATAGCTTTAATAGAATTTTACCATTCTTACTAATCAGTTCTTCAAAAGATAATTTGCTTTTAACTGACTCAAGTGATTCACCTGATTTAACATGTAAATACTGAGCAATACCTTGTTCGCAGCACAAATAATTCTCAATACAATAGCGATCTAGAGCGATCAAATTGTCAGTTTCCAGCTCTTGTCCAAGCATAAGTTTGATATCACCATCAACTATATATAGAGACGGTGTTTCGGGCGATTTATCTAGCATAGCAGTTTCAAGAACCACTTGCTTAGAACCGAGGGGCTGGACTTTTTCAATTGTTAAATTGTCATCTTCAAGCCTCCTTAGTAACAACTCGTAAAAAACTCGATCTTCAGGGTTATCTTCGGTGAATATGAAAACAACTCCTGAGTGTTCAAAGAAAACCCTTTTCAGGACATTTTGAACATTTGTGAACTTTGGTATTCTCAAACTAAATGTTCTTTAGGTAAATACAATTTTTTTCGTACTCTAGCTTTGAAATTATGGCTGGTGAGTGAGTGGCGAGAATAAACTGAGTGCTTTTACTCGCTTCTGTCATAGCTTCAACAAATTTTTCTTGCCAGCTAATGTGTAGTGACAATTCGGGCTCATCAACTACAAATACAGTCGGGTTCTCCTGATGCTCACAAAAAACTAAATGTATTATTATTACAATAATTTGAATTTCACCAGAAGACAAATTACCTGTCCTTTGCCCTTCTCCCGTCGTGCGTTCGACGAGGACACTCCCATTTGCAGAAATTCGAATTCTTTTTTTGCTCTCTTCAAAAAAATAGTTTGCAAGCCTTGTTATTTCGTTCAAAGGGTGATCTAACTCATCTATCTCCTGCTGAAACTCCTCGGCGAACTTCGCTATTGACTCAATCCTCTGCAAGTGCGGCCTATTAACAAGATACTCATTGACGTCATGCGTATTGGATTTTCGCTTTCCCTTAGATCCGCTATATATTTCTGGGAATACCTTAGGGAGAAGTGTTTCAAGATTATCAAAGTAATCCGTAACTTCATTCACAATATCCTCCCCCATTTCAAGTCTCTGAATTGCATTAATGGTAATTTTCTTTTTCAGGAGAAGTTCTTCCATCGACAATGAATCAAAAAGATCCGATTCTTCATCATAATGCACATATCGAAACAGCGAACTAAAAATATTTGCTTTAAAGTCTTCAACTAATTGTCTCTTTCGTTCTGCTTTTTCGCTAACGTAATTGACTATAACTCTTTGTGCATCAAGAAAACTCATCTCCGGAGACCCACTTCGTAACGTCTTAGTACCTCTAGTACCTCCGTATTTACCCGCTGTTCCATATTTTGGTCTGGTGGTAATCTTTCCAGAAATCTTCCTATCTATCCCCAAAAGAATGGGGCTGTCAAATGAATTAATTGCTTTATAAAAATCCGAATTCGTAAACTCCAGGAACAATGCCTCCAAAATACTCGCTCGTTCTTCACCTTTACTGGGAGCAAACCGATTGTTGTGGTATAAACGTAAACTCCCTTTTTTTCCATCCATGTTAGTATTCTCCCACTGAATTGAATAAAACAACATTGGATGCTCCTGCAACTCACTTGTGCTTATAGTAAGGCTGAAAAATTCATCGTTGTAGTCTACGTCTTCAGCTTTTATCTTCTGTAATTCAATTGTTACGGGAGAATTATCTACTGAACACTTTAACGTTACTCTACTAAAATCGATATCAGATAAAAGCCTAAGATCGGGTTTAAGTATTGCAGAAATAAGTTTCAATGCTGTCGTTTTACCACAGCCATTTGTACCGGTTAAAAATGTTAATTGTGGCTTAAAAACTAGTTCTATTGGAATATATCCGTGAACTTTAGTTGCGATCAATTCATTTACTCTGAGCATAGTTGCTTTTTTATCGAGGTAAAACTAAAGTTCTCTAAGGTGAATGTCAATGCGTATAACTACTCAATTTTAGCCGACTATTTTGCAATAAATACCTGAAATCATTGTACCACTCCTTCCCTATTTCACTCCGCTTCGCTGCATGAAACAAGGAATGAGCTCGTGGTTGTTTGTGGGCAAAAAAGAAACTGTTTGTATTGATGTTATTTTTCCTGCCAGTTGAGTTCGATCATTCCGGCTTTATGAACGTGATATTGAGTTCTTTCATGACTACATTAGCCTCTATAGCTGAAGCGAATTCTCCATATCTTTCTTTTCGTTCTCCTGCAAAATGTAGTCCTACAACCTTATAGTCCTTCTCATCAGTTACCCAAATAGCACCTGAATCACCACCAATTGAAATTTCATTGTTTTCAGCTGGCTTATCAGGATTGGGAATTATGCAGAATGTCCCTTCTTTCATCTTTTGACCAGATGGAAGTACATCACCTTTAACAATTCCATAGGTTAAGCCTGTATTCTTTCCCACTTTCTTAACTTTCAATCCTTCGTACCATTTAGCAACTTCTGTTGGGAGTCCATCCAGTCCGTGAATTGCATTTTCAGAATTAATATTCCTTTTTGATAAATCAATTGAAAATACAGCACAGTCATAAGAGTTACTAACCTTATGTATTCTACCTATTCTGTACCTCCCTCGATTTCGTTTCCATTTGTTGCGTCCATTGATTCCAGGTTGATATACGAATGTACCTTTTCCTTTTTCTAGGATATGACTATTACTTAGACCTAATGGTAATCCTGTCTTTTGGTCGTAAACGATCATTCCAAGTGTTCCAATTGTGTTGTTCTTACCGAGCAGTTTATTCCTTATTTCAATTCCTCCGATTAGTTTATCAAAAAACTTTACTCTGGGATTACTCATATCTTTTGGCTTTAATTTAAATAGCAGTTATTCAACGATGATCGAATAACTGCTAACAATAGTTATATCGGTAAATCAGCAACATATTGTGTTGCCTTATCACCAAGTTTGTCAATAATGGCCTGACGAACTGTAGAATAAATTTGTTCATTTAACAATATGGATTCAGAACCGGCATACATATTTATATCTTTTGTTGCCCATGACCAGAATAAGAATCTTGTATGGTGTTCAGCAGCGCTAAAATAAAATGCACCCATTGACATCTGAACATTTCCATCAGGATCACTGGAAGCTGTGGCAAGTTGAAAATTCCCTCCATCAGCACTTGAACCGTTACTATCAAATAATTTGATGGCCTTACTTCCCTCACTGGAATCTTTTAGTGCTTTAATGGTCGCCTCTAGAACAACCAATTCATTTCCCGATAACGCGGCAGTCAAGATGTCCAAAGCGGCTTTGTCCATTTCTACTGTTGTTCCAGTAAATTTTTGATGAGCGAACTTAAAGCTCGTTATTACCCAGCCCACATTTTCAAGTACCTCTACATATTTTTGGTACCACTGTTCCGTTTGAGTTTCTCTATCATAGGCGTAATTCGCAGCTAGTTGTGCTAGTAATGTTGAGTTGAGAACATCTCCTTGCTTAAGTTTTGGTACTCCTGTTACGAATGAAACAGTACTACCCGCGACAACCTTTGCCGATTGTGACTCTTCATTAAATGTTAATTGATCAACTGCTAACTTTTCCATTGCTTTCGAAGGAATTGCTAGTTTAAGACTACTGATGTAATCCAATCTTTTACTGACTTGTGTAAAATTCATTTTTGCTTATTTAGTGAATAAATAGTTTGATCAAAACTACAATTCATTATTCTTTGCGTCAATAAGTATAACTACCTGTTTTTCAAAATATAAACTTTTAATAAATGTCTGAAATTTAATGCGACTCCTTCCCTATTTCACTCCGCTGCGCTACATGAAACAAGAAATCCGTTCGAGGTCATTTATGGTCAATGAGATTAAAAGAAAGAACTTTCGCCCTGTTCGTTCCTTGTGACGAACAGACCTCAAAGCTATCTTAACATAATACAAACAATTATAAAGCATCTCTAATGCCACTCCCACCCCGTCCACCCACAAATCCCAAAGGTGGACATCAAGGACAAAGGGTAGACATTGTCCCGGGAAGCTAAACTTCTGGGAGACAATACGTGGACGAGCGGGAAATGACCTTGGAATGCTGGTTTTTATGGACATACTTTTGTGGTGTTAATTCACCTAAACACAGACCTTTTGAAGACAAAAAAATGCCTTCCGCTACTAGTTTTTGCACTCTTATTCAGTAGTATCCTAAACGCTCAAAACCTTGTCGTAAATCCGAGTTTCGAGGATGGAACCGATGCCGTTGAAACGACAATCATTCCAGGGAGCTACCCAAATCTTGTGGGACTTTGGGAGTTCAATAACACCGCTTCTCCCCTGACGGCTACCGTAGGGACGGATTTAACCTTGTCCGGATCGCATACTACCATTGCCGGATGGACAGCCGGAGACAACGGAGTTACTATTGGAGCGGGATCGTATTATACCGCATCCAACCCAACCGGAGGAAATGGCGGTGGAACGTACACCAACGAATATTCTTTGCTGATCGATTTTCGAATTTCGAGTATTGGAAGTTGGCATTCCTTCTATCAAACGAACACAGGAAACGGAAATGATGGCGATCTATGGATTCGCTCCAGTGACGGTCAAATTGGAGTCTCCTCTGTTGGATATGGAGCTGAAGGAGCTATCGCAAATGTATGGCATCGAATGATTGTTTCGGTGGATAACGGAACGCACTACAGAATTTATCTGGATGGAAGAATTGTAGAAGACGGAGCTGTTCAAGGAGTCGACGGAAGATTTTCGCTCGAGAATGTATTCTTACTTTTTGCTGACAATGACGGAGAAGATACGGCATTGGACATCACAACAGTTGGACTTTTCAATAATGCACTGACGGAAGCCGATGTCGAAGGTTTGGGTCGAACTATTTGTGACAACTGGAACACGGAAGGGAATTTCCAGCAACAATTCAGAAATGGTGGATTTGCATCTGCATCGGACGGAACCTATTATTGCTATGCCGGATCTAAAGCAGGACCTATAGAATGTTTCCAGGATATCGATGTAAGTGCATACGCTGCCGTTATTGATGCTTCTACCGAAACATTTACATTCTCTGGTGAAGTTCAAACATTTTCGCAGACGCCACAGGACAATGCAAGAGTGATTGTTGAATATCGTGATGCTGGATCAACAGTGCTTGATTCATGGGACTCTGGTAACCAAAACACCAATAGCGTGTGGCAGACGGTCTCTGATTCTCGTTTGGCACCGGTTGGAACACGTACTATACGCATCCGAATCGTAAGTACAAAGAACAACGGAACTTCAAATGATGCCTATTACGACAACTTCTCTTTAATTCCAACTTCCTTCCTACCAGTGGAAATCGTTTCATTGGGTGCGAAGCGCGTCAGTGCTGACGTTGAAATCAGCTGGACAACTGCTTCTGAGCTTAACTGCGATTACTACCGCGTAGATCGCTCATACGACGGGAATTCCTGGGAAGAAGTCGGAGAAATTGATGGAAACGGAACTTCAATAAGTACAATCAATTACAAGATGATTGACGTTCGTCCGGGATTGAATCAAGCTATTTACTACCGATTGCACCAATTCGATTATAATGGTACAGAGAGCGTTTACGGTCCTGTTTCTGTCGATGGACTTGAAGCTACTTCACTCAACCTGTATCCGAACCCGGCACAAGATCAGGTAACATTGAATGCATCTTCTAACATGCTTCCAGCTCAGGTTTTCGTTCTTGATGCCACAGGAAGAATTGTTAAAGATGCAACCGTTGAAAACCAACATCAAATCCTTGATTTAAACGGCTTAACTTCTGGAATGTATACCGTACGACTGGTACACCTGAATGGAGCCGAACAAGCGACGCTAATCAAGCGATAGGCTTAGATTATAAAATATATTGCATTAAAAAAAGCCGCCTCCATATTGGAAGCGGCTTTTCGTTTGAGTAGGTTTAGAATTACTAGAACTCCTCCTTGATCTTCTTTCCATCTACGATGGTGATCCATTTGTCTACTTTCTCTCCCTCGTTGTAGTTACCTTTTTGGATCAGCTTACCTTCTGCATCATATTCTTTATACGAACCATGCAGTTTATTGCGCTGATAAGACGTCTCAATCTTCAGTTTTCCGTTATCAAAGTAGGTTCTCAACACACCGTGCTTCTCATCATCAATGTAATCGGTTTCAGACAACAAAGTTCCGTCGGCTGCGTATTCTAGCCATCGTCCCTGACGCTGATGTCCTTTGTATACACAAACAGTTTTCAGCGATCCATCCTCGTACCATGATTCCCAACGACCGGTTTTCTGGTGATTGTCATAGTACGTCAAAGACAATTGCTGTCCGTTCTCATACCAGTACTTCCACGTTTTGATCTTAAACCCGTTGTTGTACCACATTTCCTTCTTCATCTGACCATTCGGGTACCACTCTACCCAACGACCATTCTTCTGCTTGTCTTTGAATTGCTGTTCGCTACGCGCCTGACCGTTTTCGTACCATTCTTTCACGTATCCGTCAAGGTTCCCCATGCTGTAAATCGCTTCGGTTTTCTTGTTTCCATTTTCCCAATAAGTAGCAACGATTCCGTCCATGCTTCCCAAACGATATGTTCCTTCAGCACTGAGGTTTCCGTTCTTATGATACGCTTTGTGCGATCCATGCCAGAGTCCGTTTCGATACGATGATTCTTCAGATTTAAGACCGCTTTCGTACCATGCTTCCCAGAGTCCATCTCGAACACCGTTCAACAAAGTTCCTTTCGATTTAAGCTTTCCGTTCGACCAATAATCAACCACTGGTCCGTTGTACAATTGACTGTCAAGGGTGTATTTCCCATCAACATGTGCCAACGCAGACAGATCCTGCCCCTCCTGAGAAAGGGCAAGACCTGCAGTTAAAATTGCTATAATGAATGTTGTAGTCTTCATGATTCGTTTTTATCGAACTACTACTTTCACTGACTGACTCTGGTATCCATCCATTTCCAGTTCGATGATGTATGTTCCAGGCGCCACCTTAGATCCGTTATCACTATTCAAATCCCAGTTGAACGTATTCTCGCCCTGGTTGATTTGAATCGCCGAAATCTCAGCAGCAACTTTACCGTCAATACTTGTGATCGTGATATCTCCCATCGCAGCTTCTTTTGAAGTAAACTGAACCTCAAGATCTGTGATTGCCGGGTTTGGAGCTACTGTCATTTCACCAACGATAGCTGGCATTTCCTCGAAACCTGCGTCACTACCAACATGGATGTATACATTTTTCGTTTCAGATGCATTTCCTCCACCACCGTATCCAACAGTGAGTGAAACTGTGTAATCTCCGTCTTGTGTGTACGTAAATACTGGATCTTCATCATACGAATCGATGGTTCCGTCGTTATCGAAGTCCCATTCCCATGAAGTCGGGCTTCCGTTGGATAAATCAGAGAAGTATACTTCGTGCGGTGCCACTCCTGCCGTATCATCAGCAATGAAGTCCGCTACGTTCATATTCACTGAAGCTGGAATTTCGAACAATTTTTCATCCGACCATTCTGTCCAACGAAGGTTGTGATCACGGTAACGCACTCGGAATCCGTACGTTTGCCCTTGTGACAATCCGTACTGATCAATGTTCAAGCGTGTCAAATCGATTCCAGCATTCAAGTCAGTGAAATCGTAGTTTGGAGCTCCACTGTCCCCGTACAAATCTTCAAAATCTCTTTTAGAGTCAATTGTAGGTGCAGTGTAGAATCCTGGGAACGCCGTTACCTGGAAGTGCGATGTCATAGCTGAATCCAATCCGCTGTTGTTGTATTGCGTTCCAACAAGGATAGGCTCAGATGAAGTGTTGTATTGAACTCCGGCTGCAACTGGCTGCTGTCCTGCTGGACGATCCAAATAACGGTACCAAGTATCCATTGGCACGTTAGACAAAGGCTTGTCGTTGTGTCCGAAACTGTACATTGTTGCGTCAAACGAGCGGTTATCTACGTCTACATCAACCAGCGTCCAACACCAGTGATCAATAGATCGGTGCACTTCGGAATAGTTGGTTTGATTCGCATACATTCCCCATCGATCCAATGCAGAACCTCCTCCACCTTGAAGGATTACACGCATATCGTGTTGTAAGTTCGGATCAGAGTTTTGCATTTCAATTACTCCACGCTCGTAGTTATGAGAGTGACCGTAGTTGTGCTGTACACACTTGTAGAAGAATCGTAGCAACCCTAGAATGTCGTTTTCTACATAGCTACTGTTTCCATCAGGCCAAAGCTCACTGTGCGATGGATGATGATTAAAGGTAAACACGAAGTCAATTGTTGTATCTGCCTCAGATTCACGCAATACGTCATCGAGCCATGCAATTTGCTCTGGGATGTGTAATTGCCAGTTTGAATTCAAGAATACGAACTGACTATTCATGAAATAGAACTCAAAGAACTTCTCATTCAACGGGTGTCCTGAAGTATATCCCTGCCCTGTGAAATCTTCATACTTCATGTACGAATAGTAGTTGTTCGCTTCCTGCTCGTGGTTTCCAATGGAAATCATAGTTGGGAGACGACGCGTTAACTTCGCGTACGGCAAGAAGAACTGTGGATCGTACTGACTGATCACGTTTCCGTTAGTGATGATATCTCCCGTGTGAAGGAATAAATCCACCTCATTGTGCCAATCTGCACCGTACAAAGTTTCCAATGTTGATACGATAGAATCTGAAATCTCCGTCGCTTTTGTAATGTTGGTACGTGAATCACCAAGGATAATGAATCGAACGTGCTCTCCTGATGTTCCTGCATCCGGCTGACTTTCAAAGGCAAATACATCTGAAGAGTCGCTTCCAGACACACAACGGTAGAAATACTCTGTATTTGGAGTGAGGTTTTCCAATTTTACCGTATGCCAGTTTCTTCCTGAAATGTTCTCGTACGTTCCCGTTTCAGTCATATTCAAGTTCCCAGAAGTAGTTCCGTAACGAACTTCAGTCGTTGCCAAATCATCCGAGTGCCAAGAAACGTAAACCGATGTTGGTGTTGGCGTTTGCAAATAAGGATTGATATCCGATGAAGAAACCGGAGGTGTGATGCTGTGTCCGTATCCTCCCAAAATGTCTACGTCTGCTGCAGACAATGGAGTACTGAACAATCCTGCAAGTGCCACATCGAACTCATTATCTTCACCGTTGTTATCTCCGAAGAAAAGCATTTGCGGATCCAATGAAAAACGTCCGTCAATTCCGGCAGAGCCCCCGTTGATGTTTACACCATCAAGATAGTAATCGTATTGTCCGCCCAAATCAACCGAAACAACCAAACGATACCATTCTCCTGGCACTAAGGCGTACGAAGAGTATCCGATGTCTCCTACTCCAACATTTCCTGAAGGATTGATCCACATCTCACCGTCATTAGTGTTTGAAGTGTTCGTTTGCTGGAAACAGTAGTACTGTCCCAAACTTGGCACTTTGAAGTCCACCAATAAAGTGTACTCATTTACGAAAGATCCACCTCCGTTTGCTGCGATCCCGTGATCACACACATAGTGACTTCCTGCACCGATTCTAGTGGCACCATCACCTGCCGAAGGTCCGGGAACGGCAGCATCCGAACCGGATAAAGTTAAATTGTTACCAATTGTTGCTGTTGTAAGGTTCAACGCATCGTCAAACTCCCAGAACCCAACCAATGACGGCCAGCTACCTGTGTTAATCGGAGTTTGTCCGAAGGAGAAAGAAGCAAGTAGCGCTCCCATCAAGGTTAAAATTAATTTATTCATAAGGATTGAAATTTAGTTGAACCAAAAGTACAGGTGCGATTCGCCACCAACACTAATAGCAGCGGGATAAAACGGTGACGGTAAAAGGTGGACATATCGACAAAAGGTGGACATGTCCCCAAACCCTCTGTTTATACAGTCTGTAGATACTTTGAGATGGATGTGTCCTCGCTAACTTTAAGCTTCTTGGACAAGCGGTATTTTGCCTTTTTTACCGAATCGTTTTCAACGTTCATAAGAATGGCTACCTCCTTTGTTGAGAGTTTCATTCTGATGTAAGCACAATAGCGCTGCTCTTTCGGAGTAAGTCCTGGATGTTGCACATTCAATCGCTCCAAAAAGCCACGATCTATAGATTCAAGATGCTTCTGGAAGTTCCCCCATTCTTTGTCGGAGAAATTGTCTCCTTTTAAATCGTTTATGATCGATTGCACTTCGGGATTTTCTCCGGTATTTAATTTCTTCTGAATCTTCTTCAGCAACTCGTTCTTCTTATCGAGCATGCCGCTCTTCACCGCAAGTTCCTTTTTGATCTTATCAAAATCTTCATTGCTCACTTCTTCAAAAACTGTTGGTGCTTCCTGTTCAACTTGCTCGCGCAATTTGACTTTCACAATAAATCCCTGTACGGATGGATCCTGGCGCAAATCTGCCATTTCAACATCAACAGGAACATTCGGCTTATTTACAAACTCAACCGCCGTGAACTGAACGCTGTCGGGCACATCAAGCATTCGCTTAAAAATGGAGTTCCAATTTTGTTTGGAAGTATCAGAAATGTAAGCAATTGCTGGTCGTCCTTCTACAGGATTATTTTCATGCGTTACCAACTTGCGAAACGCGTCATTACAGCGCACAATGCTTCCCTGTTCGTTGATCAATGCAAAAGGCGTAGAACTTCGAAGCTGCATTTCCCAAAGGTGATGTTCTTTGTATTGCAGAATGGTCTTAAGTCGCTCATTTTGTCGTTTCAGCTGTTGTGCAGAAGTATTGATTCGAATAAATCTTTTCCTTGAATAGAACAGAATATATATCGCAATGGCAACTACAATCGTGGAGATACTAAATAGAACAAACCACTTATCGGCGTCTGATGCTTCTGCTTGTACTTCCGCTGCAACACCTACAGTTCTGAAAGAATACACCCCGGAAGTATCCCAGCCGTTGATACAACGATAATAGTACTCTTCCCCTGGCTTTAGATTGTCGATGGTAACCGTGTGATACCCAATTTTGTTTGTTCCTTTTTTTATGGAAGACAAATTGTTCATGTCCAATCCATAATGAACCAACGTCGATGTAGAATCGTGTGAACGCCAGTTGATCAGCACCGATGTCTCGTCAATTAGTTGATGATCGGGACGAATAGGCTCCTCTAAAGCGAGAATGTTATGTCCAAACCCTCCGATGCGTTTGATCTCATCGCGCTCTAACACCCGATCGAACAATGCCACTTGTGAAACAGTAATTTCACCGTCCTCTCCGTTTTCATCGGCAAACAACAACAATCTGTCCCTCAACCCAAAACGATTATCCACTTGTTTCCGCTTGTGTGAAAATTGTCCATCGATGAAATAGCTGACATCTCCATTGACATCAACATTTACGACCAATCGATACCATTCGCCAGCAGAGAGTTTGTAGAATGAATACCCGTTTGCGTGAACCCCGATTTTTCCTTCGGGTGAAATGAAAAGATCGCCATCGTCTTTGTTTGTGGGGTCGGTTTGATACAAACAATACCAACGTCCGGTATTCGCAAATTTGAAATCGAACATCAAGGCGTATTCCTCCACCACTCCTGATGAATCGTTCGGTGAAAGCCCATGGTCCAGACTTGCATAGCTCCCCACGTCGAAACGAAGTGCTTTGTCGCTGTTTGTTACACCACCCGAAGCATGCGTCTTCCCAATAAATTTCAGATTCTTACCCAGAGAGGCTTTCCCACCGGAACTGAATTCCCAGTGACCTGCAACTCCATCACCTACAATTGTCTGCAATCCCTGACCATAAGCCAGAACTACTGCAGAAAACGCAAGAACTGAAAGTAAATATTTCATATACCGATGCCCCCAATCTTTTTTAAGGAGCGAACAATATTCGAATTAAAAACCGAATTCTTGTGGTCTTCCCTGCTGATTTAAAGTAAGTATAATGAAAGCCTAACTTAGCAGACATATAGCTCCTGATTTTCGAGGGGATCTGCGTTGTTTGTGTTGCAATTGTGGTTACGAATTGCTGTAATAACAATGCACAGCTGAGGTTTCCTGTTCTATGAAAGATGGTTGGCGTTTCTAGAAAAACTGGAATCAGTAAATCAAGGTTATCTCAATTGAGTTCTAACGATACGACTAAGCTTCGCGCAGATGAGTTGTACGCAATTGCATTAGCTATTGATGTTGATCCGTGTGAGGTTTTGAAGGAGTTGCATGGTAATAATGAAATACTTGTTGAGGTCACCTCTCCCTAGTTACCGTAGAAACTCATTCCTTTTAGCATGGCACTGATCTGCTTTCCGAGAGGTGTTTCACCACTACTGTTTTTATACTCATCCAAAAGTGCTCTCCTCACTCTTAACTCAATTCTCTTATACAAAGAATGAAAAGTTAGAGAATGAATGAAATAATCAGAAAGGGATTGTTTAACAGAATCCGTTATTACTTTCCTGAAGTTTTCAATATCCTCTACCGTCAAACCTTCAATTTGTGCAGGATCTTCTGGGTAAGAAGTCTCGCTATCATCGGTTATAAGGTTCGGGAACCCAATGGCTCCTTTTATCCCACAATTGTAAGCCTCAGATTCAAGGTACTCATTTGACTTACAGGATAAAAGAAGAATTTTCTTATGTTCAAAAACTTTAAGACCATCATTCTCAATAAAAACACCATGATTATGCTCTGTCGTAGAAGAACCTGAAAGAGCACAAGACGTTCCGTGACCTAAGAAAACAATCAGTTCGTTATTTGGTAATTCCTCTAATTCTTGAATGGCCAAATTATGATCTTCTTGAGAATTCAATCTTCTTAAATCCAACTCAATATAATCTTCATCCTCTAAATCGTTTAGACAATAAACAATATCCATGAGGAAATTGGTAGTTTCATCCCTAGGAAAAATAACATGAACTTTTGTCATAAGCCATCCAATTTTACCAGACTCGCTATTGAAGAAGCAATTAGTTCTTTTTTAAACTTAGTAGCTTGACTATCGTTACCATCAATTGCATCTGCGATTTCTTCAAAAGTCTTGCCTTCATATGTGGCAATTGCAGAATTAAATTCCAAGTCCCTATTCCCTCTAAGTTCTGATACTATAAAGTCATCGTTATCAACTACGGTTTTTGGAATATACTCAACCACTTTTTCTTCGTAATCTTCTCTTCTACAAAAATCAATGATATCAATTTTAATCAAGGTTTGAAATTTCTTCCAAGAATCAGTAAAACTGGCATTTTCACTCTTGTAATCATCAAGGTAGGATTGTACAATTTGAGCCAACTCGGATGAGTAGAGCATCTTTTTGGATTTCCTGGTACTCACAAATCCGTTGAACGTCTGTATTATTTTTACCCCATCAATTGCATCGTCAGGATCATTTAATTTGAAATCAAATATGATCATATGAAATTTACGAGTACCAAATTGTTCTTGAAATTTCTCTCTTACTAATGCTAGATCAATTTTTCCATTATCATCAATAACTTCATTTCCATCTGGCAAACCAACATTGAATTGGTGGCACTCGATAGCAAATGGTTTGCTACGAACTAAATTCTGAATTTTATCAATTCCATCAGTTTGATCGTCATTATCTACTATCAGTAATTGGTATGTCATTTATAAGATTTTGAAATCACAATTCTAAAACAGGCTCCAGAAAGGATTTTTTCATTACCAGAAAATTCGATCTGCCCCTTCATTTTCTTTAAAGTTTGCCTCACGAAATCAAGGCCAATTCCAGAACCATCTGTTGTTGTTACTCCTAGACCGAAGATAAGTTCTGGCTTATGAATAAATTCACTATCCAATCCTTTCCCATTATCCGAAAAATCAATAATTAAATCTCCCTTCTTATTATTCGAGAAATCGATTTGTATTTTATTCGCACCCGCTTTGTCAGAGTTCGAAATCAAATCATCAAGTACCAAGGATAAATCAAGAATACTTATTCTTTTAACAAATTCTTCGGAAACATTATCGGCATTAATAACGAAAGAGATATTACTGTCTTCATACATTGTTCTATACAAATCAAAGTATTGTTCAATGTATTTTATGACATTAACATCTTGATAGTCCGAATTAGCTTTAAAATTAGCTCTAGTGATTAAGTTGGAAATCTTAAGGGCTTTATCCGAATTATAGACTATCGCACTGAGCCACTTAAGTGCTTGATTCTTTTTCAGCCTATCTTCTCTTAACGCGTTATAAAGATTTTGAGCATTTTGCTTAGTTCGTTTACTTGTCAATTTGACGTTATGTATGAGTCCTTTAGCATCATTACTCAAAGTTCTTTGTGATGCAAGCAAATATGTCGAGCGCTCTTTTTCAATTCTCAATTCCTCTTCAATTCTTGCCTTTTCTTCTTCCGCCTCTTTTCTTAATCTTTCCTCTTCTTCCGCTTTCTCCTCTGCTTCTCTCTTTTCCTCAATTAATTGGGCAAACTTATCTTCTGCTTTTTTCAATTCTGCAGAAGCTTCAGGGTCATCAAGGTTTTCCGAAATTCCCTTTAAACTGTCAAAGTATTTTTCCGTATTCAGGTCATCAAATTTAGCATTGACCATGTCTACAAAATCTTTATTAAAATCAATGATTTCAACACTTTTGTCCGCAGCTAAGCCATTGATTAGGTCGACAAAATCAATTTTACTTCCGATATTTTGCGTTGCTCCTGAAATATCTTCAGAGTCCTGATCCTCTCGTTTTAATTTATCCCGATATGTTTTAACCGAGGATGGATCAACAAAGTAGTTTTTTCGTTTAAAGCCTTCTCCCCACAATACTCCTACAACATATCTCTCAAGTCGTTTCAAGCCTTTTTCTTTGAATACCTCATACAACTGCTTATACCCATCTGTATTAACCATTCCTCCATCTCTACTGGAAACCTCTTTAAACTCAACGCTATTATCAGTTGTAATATCAACTCGTCCAAATAAACTTCGTGTTCCAAGAAACCTCCTTACACCTTGTTGAGCTCTATAATCCAGTCCCCAACTGTCATCACCTGGTCTACCATAAGGTTGGACTCGAAAACCATTTTTAAACAGAAAGACATTTCCATAGTTTACAGGAGAAACTCCCATTTTCTTCGTAAAATTCAACTTGGCAGCCTGATTCAGGAAATACAGATCAATTTTAAAGTCTTCAAGTAGCTTATACTTGTCATTTTTCTCTTTGATCTTGTAGATTAAACTTCCCCTATCCTTAATCTCAGTCGTTATACCTTCCGAATCAATAATTAATTTCAGGTGAGTCGTCTTAAGAGCTAATACGTCCTTTATTGAGTTTTCCACTGTACCGTTGACACGTTCTCGCGATAAAAAAGGTGTGCCTTTCTTCTTCCCTGTTGTATGTCCCTTTTTGTCAGCTTCGATTTCATGCTCACATACAATCTTTATTGAGAACTCGTCGGTTTCGGAAAAGGGATTAATTAGCTTTTCTAATGATTGCTTAAGTTCAATTATTTTTGCCCTATCCCAGTTTGCTATTCCTTCTATCTCGAGAATAACACCATGCTTGGAGCGGTTCGGGAAAGGAACATTAAACTTCTGAAGAGTATTATGAGTTACTCCTATCTTTCCAAACTCTTTATATTGATCATTGAAATCATCCCAGTCGAGCTTAATTTGTTCAAACTGTTTACTCCCTTTAATACTGCTAGTTAATGTCAAAGTCTTCCCAAGCCTATCAACTGAAAATCGACCAACTCCTTTTGCTCCTGCATAATGTGTTTTTGCCTGAACTTTGTCGCGATAATCTTCATCTTTAACGAGGTCCTCTGTGTCGTCTTTTTTAGCAGAAAATGCTAGGTATAGCCATTTGTTTTTAATGTCGTCCAATGACATTCCTTTTCCATTATCGGAAATGATAATTTTATTCTCTTGAAATTCTATGACAACATGCGATGCATGAGCGTCGTAAGAGTTTTTAACTAATTCAAAAACAGCAATATTGTCATCCGTAATTAAATCTTTACCGACGATATCCTTAATACCGGAACTTACTCTAAACTTTAGTTTATCTGACATTGTCTAGAGATTTGTGACAATATTACCCCTGCTTGCTCTCCAAACAAAGGAGGAATGGCATTCCCTATCTGCGAATATCTAGGCACTTCTTCTGTTCTTCGCTTTCCGCCAGTTGTATACTTACCTTTGAACTGATACGAGTCAGGAAACGATTGAATCCTAGCATACTCTCGGACTGTCATTATTCGTGGTTCACAATAGTGAATATAATCGTCGGGTAAAGTAGTTATCGTTGGTGTTGGTTTGTCTTTATCAAGAATTTTCGTGCTACTCTTTTTTAACTTAAACCTTTCTCTATATTCGGCACTGCTTAGTTTTTCATCAATGGCTATTTGAAAGCGACTCTCAACAGAGGATGTGTGTTTGGCAAAACGGTGACTATCAATGGGTGAATCCTTCTTCTTGTACTTACGAGCGTATCTCTGAAACTTGGACTCAATTTCACCATATTTACCGGCTTTAAATTTTGGAGTTTCAGAATCAACTGTACCATTACGTCTAAGCAAATCTGAAATTGCATTTTCTAACGTGGGATTAAGCTCCAAGCCTCTGCTTATTAAGAATTTCTCCTTATTTTTTTCAACTCTTGAGAAAAAAGTATCACGATTCACTGAGCCTCTAACCAGTTCTTTCTGAATACCCACCAAAATAAATCGAGTACGCTTCTGGGGAACTCCATATTCGGAAAAATCAATTAATTGACCTTTTACGGAATAGCCTAGTGATTCCAACTGTTCAACAACGTATACAGAATATGCCTTACCTCGTTTATCATTATTCTTGAATCCCGTCGTAAATCCTTTGACATTTTCAAAAAATATCATTTTAGGCTTGACTAACTCAATAAACTTAATATAAGAATCGATCAAACTGTTTCTGGAATCCTTTTCAATTCTTCTTCCAGCCATTGAAAAACCTTGACAGGGAGGCCCTCCAGCAACAAGATCAACTTTTCCCTTCAATTGGTTTAATTCATTGGAATGCTCTTCAATTACCTTATTAATGTCATGATGCTTTTGATCAAGCCAGTTGGGCCAATCAAAATGTTTCTTCTTCTTAATCAAATTGAAGCTTAAAGTTTCAAAAGCATCGGAATTCTTTTCAATCGCGAAAAGCCCTTTCCAGAAACCAGAATTATGCAATCCTAGAGATAGCCCTCCACATCCGGCAAATAGATCTATATATGTTGACTTAGTCATGTGAATAATCTTCCCTTTAAAACAAAAATAATCGAACCTACCTCAGTTTAAGCAAGCCCGAAAAATAGATTTTAACAATCTCATAGGTATAATTTTGCAGAAGTCATCAACAGTGTTTCAATTTTAGTTTTCAAAACTAACCTGTCGAAACATAAGTCAAAAAGCATTTCTACTCAATTTTACTTCAGAGAAGTTGCAACAAATACATGAATAAAGATATTTAAGTAGAACGTAATCTAAATAAGTTCTTCGTTTAACTCCACACACATTTTGCTCTGTTCCGCCATAAAAAGAGTATTCCGTTTAGATAGCGTTTATAGGTAAACCCCACGATGAGAAAGGAGAAAGGAAAAAAACGATCCATTCAATCCTTGGATTGGAACAGAGCTTTACCTAAGCTAAGTAACATAATACACAGAACATTATGTCGGCGTTCCATTGCGTTCCACTAGCAATGCGGTATCTACTATTCCATTTCAGGACATAGCTATCCATTGCGTCACAAAGCAACGGCAAGCACAGCAATTATTTTCTGGATTGAATTACGACTTCACAACATTGAAAGCAACCCAACCACGTGGGCCTTTCTCAATTTCGAATTGTACTTCGTCTCTTTCGGCGATATCGTCGTACGCTCGATTGATGTGAACAAAGTAACTTTCGCCAGCTTCATCTTTGATAAAACCGTAGCCTTTAGAGGAATCAAAGAAGTTAACTCTTCCTTTGTGAATAGGATCTTCCTCTATTTTCTCGCGTTTTGGAACACCGATTTCAATGTTTTTCGCGTTGATTTTCTTTTTCTTCGCATTCTCATCAGGAGGGGTATCTCGAATAACTCCATTTTCGTCAACATACGCCATCATGTTTTCCAATCCGCCGCCCTTACTTTCCTCCTTGCGGGCTTCTTTGCGCATTTGCTTTTCTTTCCTTTTCTGGAGTTTCTTTTTTTCTTTTTCCTTTTTATTGAATGTGTCTGCCATTTATTTTTTTTGAATTCGCCCAAATAGTTCCTGAACGCTCACAAAAAATGGAAAGAAGAACAAGATTTAACTTTGGATTTAGCACAAAGGTAGCATTGTTAAAGGGAACTACTAAATTATTACGAACTACTTACCCATTTTTATCACGAATAACTTATGCATTCCACTGAACTTTTGCATCATAAAACTGTACAGTAAACTGATCACCAATACAAACACTATGATTCGTACAATTCTTTTGATAGCAGGCATAAGCATCTCCTCCGCTCTATTTGGGCAAAATCATTTTTCATTTGACTTGTTCGATAAAATGGAGCAGGATGAGAATTTGTTGTTTTCTCCAACATCTATTAAAGCGGCTCTAGCCATGGCCTATGAAGGAGCTAATTCCGAAACACAAGCAGAATTTGAAAATGTATTCGGGTTCGATACTGAAAACACTGCTTTCCTGGATGAACTGGAAGAATTAAAGAAATCGGCGGAGATCAGCAATTCCGTTTGGATCTTGAAAAACTACAAGGTGCTTCAATCGTATATCGATACGCTAGAGTCCCGTTTTGACGCCCCTCCCAGCCATACTGATTTCAAAAACGATCCAGAGGGAAGCGCTGAGAAAATCAACAAATGGATCGAGGAAAGCACCAATGGAATGATCAAGAAAATGCTGACTCCGGAAAGTGTAAAGGAATTTAAGATGGCACTGGTGAATGCCATTTACTTCAAGCAAGATTGGAAAGTCCAATTCAAGGAAAGATTAACGAAAGAAAAAGATTTCACAAATCTAGACGGATCTCAAACAAAGGTAGATATGATGCGCTCCGTGAGTCGTTACCGAGCGTACGAAGGAATGAACGAAAAGATTATCGAACTTCCATACGATGACGACAAAACCTCTATGGTTATCGTACTTCCGAATGAAATGAATGGTTACCAATTGGATAATGAGGGATACGATCAATTGACAAAATCCATGTACTGGCAGAAAGTAAATCTGGAACTCCCTAAGTTTACTTTCGAAACTCCAACATTTGAAGTGAAGAAAATGCTGGCAGAGCTAGGACTGAATCTTGCCTTCTCGAACGCTGCAGATTTTTCAGGAATGCGCGTACAGAAAGACTTAAAGATTGGAACAGTGCTGCACAAAGCCAAAATCATTGTCAACGAGAAAGGAACGGAAGCTGCGGCTGCAACAGTTGTAGGAATGGTAAAAACGACTTCTGCTTCTCCACGACCTGATCCAATAATGCAGTTTAAGACAGACAAACCGTTCTTCTACTTCATCAAAGACAACGCAACGGGTGCTTTGATGTTTATGGGAAAGATGAACGAGATGTGATTCTACATTACGATAAAACGCCCTCAATGCAGCATCAAGGGCGTTTAAAATCAAGCGGTTAGAAATTCTATACTACATTTTCAATTCCTTTTGAGTTGCCGGGTCAGTTAAGTCGAATAACAACTTCTTGTTCTTGAACGCTTTAACCAGTGTTTTATAAAACGACATTTCGTTTAAGGTTAATTTCTCGTGATCAACAAAATATTCTTGAAACGATTCGCGGAATGGCATTACGGAAATAACTTCTTCCTGTCCATCTACCTTTGTCGTGAAATAGATCGCGTCAACTGTTGTTTCTGAAGTATTATCAACTGAATGGAAAGATTCCTTGACGAACATTTTTGCGTTTGAATACTCAAGCCAGAAAAAGACTTCTTTCGGTGCCGGGTACTGGACAGATTCAGAACCATCCGGATTAACCACAATAGATGCCAGACCAAAGGTTGGAGAGTTTGGGTCATTGTCTATCAAAGGCTTGTCTGAAACCTCGAAATCGCTGTGAACTTCATCAAAACCAGCCAACAACGCAGCTCTACCCGCTGTATCCTGCACGATTCCACTTCCCAGGTGCAAACCAAAAGGATATTGAGCATCCTCTGCTTTGCTGCTTAATCTCGGATACATAACATCGCGTTCAGCTTCCCATTTTTCCATATTAACAGGCATTTTGCCCCAGCTGTAGAATCCGAACAGAATACCATCTGCCGGGAAATAGTTTTGCTTTAGATCGTATCTCCATCTGGCGAACTTGCTTCCGTCGTACATTTCTTTTTGCTTCAATGCTTCCTTTCGCATAACGCTTCTCATAGAAGTTGGTTCGTGAGAGAGCAATTCCGACGTTAATTTGTCATCCAGTTGTCGGTAATACGAGAAGCCATCGAAAGAAAGTACGTCCTGCGCATTAACGCTTAGAACTGAATGATACGCGCCATCAATCAATTTGAAGTACGAAAGTCTCGTCGCTCTTTCCAAAGCTGGTCCGTCTCCATTTTCCAGATAGATGACGATACGATCAATATTGTCGAGCATGGTAAATACGGTATCTGGAGCATCATAAATAAAGGATTGCATGCCAGTTTCAGGATTCGTTACAATCAACGGATTTCCAAAATTAGGAGATTCTGGATCAGCGTCTATCAACGGAACCGTGCCTGGTTTCCCGATGAATTGAGTAATGTTTTCTTTGTCCTTTTCCGATAAACTCGCACGAGCCTCTTGTGACATCCCCTCAATTTCCATGTATCCGATGTTATAAGAATTTGATCGAACAAGAGAAATGAAACTTAAAGGATCGTCGCCATCAAAAATGGATTGATGCTTTTTGTTGTTGTCAATAACAATAGCGTTTTGTGCCGTAGCGGAAAGCACCGCAAACAGGCTGAAAATAAGAATTGATACTTTTTGCATAATACAGAAAATTACTGGTTTTCACTGGGAGATGTCGAAATTGCAAAAAGGTTAACACATTTTATTGAAAAAAAATAAGATTTCATCTAAAACACTGATAATACGCTAGCTACACAACAACTAACCTTCCGTCAACTGATAACCAAAACCGTGAATATTCACCAATTTCAGGTTCGGATCGGCTTTCAATATTTTGCGGACTTTTGTCAGGTAGACATCCAGACTCTTTGAAGTGAAGAAATCGTCATTCCCCCATACCTCAAGCATGATATCCTTACGCGGAACCACCTCATTCATGTTCTGGAAGAATATTTTCAGGATAAGACATTCTTTTTGACTCACCATAAATGAATCAGTTGCTGTAGTTACGGTTCTGGCAGTTGTGTTCAGACGAATGGTTCCGGCTGACAACTCATCGGTTGAAACAGGTACCCGATGTGCCGAACGCTTGATTATCACGTTGATTTTCAGAATCAACTCATCAATATCGAATGGTTTTGTGATATAATCGTCGCAACCTAATTCGTACCCCAGAAGCTTATCGCTTTTCAGAATGCGAGCTGTTAAGAAAATAAACGGAACCGTTTCATCCGTTTTCCGAATTTCCTGGGCAAGCAACAAACCATCAATCTTTGGTAACATTACATCAAGGATGCACAAATCATATTTCGAGCTCCGGAAAAACTCCAGTCCCTGTTCCCCGTCTGTTGCCAAATCGACATGGAAACCAACAGCCTTCAATTGCGTGGAAAGAAGGAACCCAAGGTTTTTGTCATCCTCTACGACCAACAATCTCTCTTGTCCTTCCATTTTGCTGTTTTGGTAAATGTATGATAAACGTTGTCCCTTTGCCTAAGGAACTTTCAACCACAATACTTCCGCCATGAGCTTCCAGTATCATCTTAACGTAATAAAGCCCAATTCCGAAGCCTTTTGATTCGTAAAGATTCTGCGTGGAAACGCGATAGAACTTCTCAAAGATGTGTTTTGTATCGGAAGCACTAATACCTTTCCCTGTATCGCTGAATAGAATCTCAATACCGTTTCTGGCATCTCTTGTTTGAATAGTAATCTGCACTCCGGAATCTGAATATTTCAACGCGTTATCAAGGAGATTGTCCAGTACATGGAGGATATAATGTTCGTCTGCCTCTATGGAACTATCACTTGCATTTAGTTGCAATTTTACATCTGCTTTATGACTTTCAATTCGAAATTCACTGTTAGAAATGATCTTTTTAATCAGCTCATGAACATCTACAACCTCTGGATTAAGTGAAAACTCTTTTTTATCTAGTAAAGAAGTAGTTAGAACCAGATCAATCCCATCCGAAAGCTTCCCTTTTTCTTCATCGATGATTGCTAATAACTGAGCACGATCTGCCTCATCCATATCGGATTTTAGAGCCTTCAACGCCAGCCCGATATTTGAAATGGGCGTTTTAAACTCATGCGTCATTGTGTTGAGGAAATCCAATCGCATTTCTGCCAATCTTCTCTGATTGTATATCATCCTTAGAAAGGCAATAAAGAGAAAAGTCAAGACGATCAGCAGGACAATTGAGCCAATAATTACCAGCCATAAGCTGCTCCAAACCTCAAAATCTTTATCCGGGAAGTGCACATAGAGTGAAAATGAATTACCGTATTTATCATCTTCAAAAAGCACTTGTTTATAGGTAGATGCACCTTTGTCTTTCACCGTTTTCCCGGATGAATCATGCACACTTTCCCCGGTTCGATTGTCCACCAGGCGGTATTGATAGGCGGTCATTACACCATGGTCGGTGAGCTTCTCTTCCAGCAAAGAATCCAGAAGATCTACATCAACCTCAATTTCTTCCTCGGAAAGATCTCCAACAATGAACTTCGCCTTCATTCGAAAATCAATCTGCACAGGAAATCCGAATCGTAAGTAATTGTAGTTCAATATTTCACCTTCGTTAAACGGGTTTTTCAGTTCGAATGGAATGGAATCAGAAATTGCAGTAGTGTCGTCGGTAGACTCCAGGGTTAATATCTTCCCGGCACGCAAATAATGGCTCGAATTGTAATTGATGCAATAGTTATTGTCCTCAACCTCCTTGCCAACTTGAGCCAATACTTTGTTGACATTCGTGTCGAATTCTTTCGAAGCCTGATCTACAGCATTATCGATCCATAGGAACTGAATCCACAGCAATCCAAACAGAGATATTCCTAGCAGGAAAGTTATGATATAGCTATAATTTCGCTTCACTTCGATCAATGAAGTTATGATTCCCCATCTCCTTTCGCAAGTCTTTCACTCGATTTAAGTTTTTCTTAAGACTTCTTAGGTAAAGCTTAAGAATTGAATCAGCAACCTCCTGCACTCCCCACTGTCTGTAGGGTGTAAAACGGAACATTCAAACTACAAACTTTTAACACTAGCTATGAAAAGTATGAGAAATTGGCTTGGTTTAGCATTGTCAATTATTGGTATCTCTTCCAATATTGCCTGGGCACAGAACCATAACATTCAATGGGCAAATCGCGCTGGAGGAATGGATACTGACGATGTATTCGGAGTAAGCCATGACAGTAACGGAAACACCTATACAACAGGAGGTTTCCAGGGCACTGCAACTTTCGGAACCACAACACTAACAAGCGCCTGGAGTCGTGATGCACACATTTCAAAAATTGACGCAACGGGTAACTATCTATGGACTTTGCAAGGATCAGGTTCAAACGGTAGTGAGCGAGGAATGGCGATTGCTACAGATGACAACGGATACTCTTATGTGACGGGGTATTTCAGCACTTCAGTAACCTTCGGGACGCAAACTGCAACAGCAAACGGATACGACAACTTTATTATCAAGGTAGATCCTAACGGAAATTGTGTTTGGGCTACAAATTACGGTGGCGACAACGATGAATGGGCTTATGATATCGCGCTGGACAATTCAGGAAACGTTTACATTACTGGTTACATCAACGGAGCAGGTCATTTTGGTACCATTTCTACTTCTGCAACTAGTGGAAATGATGTCTTTATCACAAAGCTCGACAGCAATGGTAACTTCCTTTGGGCAGAGGTTTTCGGAGGAACGGAATCAGAAGTAGGTTACGGTATTGACGTAGACGCATCAGGAAATGTTTTTGTTACGGGATACTTCAGAGGAACTGCTACCATTGCCGGACAATCAATAAACAGTACAAGTGCAAACCTTAACGACATCTTCGTTACAAAGTACAATACATCAGGAGTTGGTCAATGGGCCAGCAACTATGGTGGAACAAATGGGAATGATTACGGAAGAGGAATCGCTGCTGACGGAAATGGAGACATCTATGTTACAGGATATTATTCAGGAACCATCAATTTCGGGGCGAATACAGTAGTTTCTGATACGGCGATGTATTCCACAAGTCCTTCAATTGACTCTTACATTGCAAAATTTGATGGAAACGGAAACAACCTTTGGGCAAGAACAGCTGGTGAAGCACGAGACGATTACGCTTTGGATGTTGATGTTGATGGCGCAAACAACGCGTTTATCACGGGATACACTGAAGGAGACATGATCTTTGATTTCGGTCTTGCTACTGAATTCAGACTTTACAATACCAATGATCAATCATGGTCAGCTTATGAAGATGTATTCGTTGCTGGGTATGCCTCTAACGGTGATTTCATCTGGGCAAAAGGTGGTGGAGATGGATACAGCGATCGTGGAAACGCTATTTCTGTTGACAATTCTTCCAATGTTTATGTCGGTGGACATGTGTACGAAACGGGAAGTGCATCATTCAGCGGCATGTCTCCAACCGGTCCGGTAAATACAGATGTGGATGACGCACTTATTCTTAAGTATGTCCCGCAAACCAGCGTTCTCTACACGAAAACGGACATTGATTGCCATGGAAATGACAATGGAGCTATTGATATTACTCCGGATTTCGGAACAGGACCGTATTCATACAGTTGGACAGGTCCAAACGGATTTACATCCACTAGCGAGGACATTTCCTCTTTGGCATCCGGAACTTACACCGTGACTGTAACAGACCTTCCCACTTCAAATACTTCCACAGAATCAGTAATTGTAATCTCTCCTACTCCAGTTGTGGCAAGTCCGGGAAATATCTGGGATGCCAGCGATTGTAATACTGCAGATGGATCGGCACATGTTGTTGGAAACGGTGGAACTCATATTGTAGGACCTGCCCCATATATCTATACATGGAGCGCCTCAACAACAAATTCTCAACTAGTTGACTTCTTACTTCCAGGAGAACACACGGTAATCATTACTGATGCCAACGGATGTAGCGATACTACTTCCATGATTGTTGGTCCTACAACGGACGCAGGAACGCTTTCTGGTGGATCAACAATTTGCGAGGATGAGTCAACCGGAACATTAACGCTCAGCAATACTACAGGAGATATCATTAAATGGCAGGTAAGTGTTGACGGAGGTTCTTGGACTGATATCGCTAATACAACAAATACTTACTCAGAATTGCTTTCAACGGCTGGAACCTATGATTATCGTGCCATTGCAAAATGCGGAGACAATGTATCCGATACTTCGACTGTCACAACGGTGATCGTGGAAACATGTGCTGACATCAATAAAAATGAAATGGACTTTATTACTATTTATCCGAACCCATCAAGAGGAAGCTTTAGTATTGACGGTGCCTACATGGAGAACATAGAGATCTTCGACCTTTCAGGTAAAGTTGTCTTCAACAAAGCAATCAATGGGAATGAAGCCCTATTGGATGTTAACCTTAGCGAAGGATTGTACCCAATCAAGATCTCTAATGGAAACGAATACACACTGCTAAAATTGGTTATTAGATAGTGAGCGATCACAACAAGTGGGACGTTGGTGTAGCAGTGCTAGTCCCACTTTTTTTAAAACACAATGAAAACTAAAGAAGCATGAAAAGATACATTACCATAATTTGCCTAACCCTAATTTCGACAGTTTCTAATTATTCATTTGCTCAAGGCCCCGTTGTTGATTACCCCAATGGCGGTGAGGTATTCAACGTTGGTGAAGTGATCGACATTACATGGTCAAATACGCCCGTTGGAACCATTGTAGGAATTGATTACACCATTGATAACTGGACGAATACCATTTGGCTCGACACATATTACCAAAACAATTCTGAGAACAGTTATTCTTGGACCATTCCAAACACGCCAGGAACGCAGTGCAAAGTAGGAATCTTCGATACAAATTTTGACGGTGATATCAGCGACAACTTCTTTACTATTCAGAACACAGCTGCAATCAATGAAACTGAGCAGGAATTCACAATTGCTTTGTTCCCAAACCCTGCTCAGGATTTCATAATTGTAGCAGCTTCAAATCAAGATTTATCCCTCGAAATGTTTGATCTAACGGGTAGTTTAGTTGAGGTATTGATTGAAGCAAACGAATCAGGAAATTACAGGATATCTCGCGGGGATCTAACTTCTGGCGTGTACATTCTTCGTGTTTCCAACAACATCACAGGTGGTAGTACACAGAGTAAAATTCGATTCATTTAAGGTGGTGATTTAGGTTAGTATTCGTATGAATAGTAGTTGGTAAGCCTTCCCAATCTTGGGGAGGCTTTTTTTTCTAAAACTAAGCAAACTTCATTAATTTAACACAAAACTTTTCAATCATGCGCTTCTACTCCATTCTACTACTAAGCTCGCTTATCTTCTTTTCTTGTTCAGAACAAAACGACGAAACCAAGTCAAGCGATACAACTGATCAACAGGAAAATGCTTTACCAGCTGACAATGAAACCCAGGAAAACTCAGATGAGCAATCAGCATCTTTGGACACGTTGGAGTATCAATCCTCAGAAATGGAAAGTGCTGAAGCCCCTGAAGAGTTTGAAGACATGGACTGGGCAGAATACGAAGAAAGCCTAACCAAAGACTTTTCCTTCGTAATTATCATTTCCACAAAAAGTTACGATGCGGCATTAAAAAGAGCCAAAGAAGCATCCGAAAAACTAGGGTATCCATTGGATTTACGAGGGTTGTATCCCAACAAAGAAATTGGTTTGTCCTTCTCCAAAGAAGTTTGTGAAGAAGAAATTTGCGGCGGAGGCATGGTAGACTATCCGGTATACATTCCACGCAGTGACTGGGGCGAAGAAAAGTACATTTCTGTAGAATACTCAGATGCATTCGATGGATTCACCAAAGGCTACTACATCGTGGTTGTAGCGAGTGGAGAAAAAGGAGCTCCGGTAGTGAAAGAAGCCCTTACTGAAGCTAAGAAATTCTACAAAGACGCCTACGCGAAGACTTGTGGTGTTTATATGGGGTGTGGGTGTTAGGAGTACCTGGTACCATTCAACACAATTACTTAACTATAACTCATCTTCATCCTTCAAAAAACTGTTCCAATCATTGGCAAAAGCAATACCCAAATTGTGATGATTTGAAAATTTCAGGATTTGCTTTTCAACAAATCGCCAGCGCTTGGCCTCAAAATGCTCCACACCACTTGAGTCTTCTAAATACGGTTGTTTCCCCGAAGCGCAGAGTCTATAATACCAGCTATATCGAACAAATGTACTGGACCAAAAGTTGTTCTTGAAAGTTTTTGGGAAAAAGTGAATGGACCAGCCAAGACTTATTTTCTTTTCCAATTTTGATTTTGGTTTGGAATAGTTTGTTCGTAAAACACACCGGAAACCACCATACTTTGTAGAAAGCGACCAGTCTTTATTAATTATGAACTGATAATTTTGGGGTCCCTTCAGATTACCTACCAGACTATAACAAAATAAGGAATCCTCAAATTTGAATAGCCAGACAGAGTTGTACTGAGTAGATTTGGTCTCTACCCAAGAATCCGCATCAACACGAACTATGTCCTCATCATCAATTGGAACCCCATACATTTTTGATAAACGATACTTTAGAACAGAACGAAAATCAGCCGTTTCATTTCGTCTATGTTCTATTAATTCCGACTCTTTCACCCGAACTTTTACCAGATTTTCAATTTGCCACCTGGCATCGTCTTGGACTGATGTATTACCCAGAGCACTCTGAAAGTGCTTTTGTGCTTGAGAAGGCTTGCCTAACTCCAGATATACGTTACCAAGATAGTAGTTGGTGAGTGACATGAAGCTAGTATCAACACCCTGCTTCCTCGCACTCATTAGTAACCTTACTGCCTGATCATAATCCCCGCGTCTATAGTATTCATGTGCCAAAAGGAAATCTGCTATATATCGAGAATGTCCTCTATAAGAGAATTCAATCTGAGACGGGTTCTTTATCAATGTATCTGATCTGTGAAAATTGAAGAAATGTACTTTGCACACAAACATTTCTTGATCTGAATTTCTAGACCCGTGAACGATCATACCAGTATCAATACAGTTGGCGTTTCGAAGTTCAGCTACTTTTGTATCCGCAACAATTCCTGGAGAAATATAATCATCAAACCCTATCAACTTTACATCATCATATTTCAAACGACTTTCAATCTCATAAGTAACAAAATCGGAAAAGTCTTCTTCATCTTTAGAAAATTTCGCTACACCAATAATGGATGAAATCCCTGTGTGCTGTCCATTACAATTAAACTCATCCTTCGCTAATGCTACATGAAACGACTTAATATACTTTGATAATTCAATGCTCTCGCCATTCCCACCGTATAAGACAGAAAGTACAAGTACGCTTACAAAAAGGAACGGAATGACAATAAAAATTAGGAATCTTCCAAATCTTCCGCGAAGAACTTGAAAAAGGTATTTACGCTCTCCATTATCGTCATGGTCATGTGCATTCTTTAATAATAGTAATGAGAAGAATACTATTGCAATGGAAGCACTTGGTATTACAAAATAGCGCATCTCACTTGAGAGGAGTGCGATCATGATCGATATAATAATGCCTGGGATTGCCACAAAAGCCCCAATCCAAGTTATTTGTTTCAAGCTCATAGTAGTCCGTTAAGAGTTGCCTAATACGAGTTCAAATTTAGTTCGCAGTAATTTTTCGATCAATAAGTATTAATACCCCTTTTGCAATACGAATTAGTAGAGATTTATACCTATTATGAAAAAAAACGCCCCGATCATCGATCAAAAATCGAAATTCGAGGCGTTCATAAATTATTTAGCTAGTGACGCAGTATCTACTTCTCCTGATCGATCATCTGTACCACAAAAGTTCCCGTAACAGCTCCTTCATCGCAAGTTACTTCTCCTTCTATTTTGACATACTCACCAACGGAAGCAGCTTTTCCCGTCTCTTCCACGTTCATCATCTGACAGCTGCAGTTCATTGAGTTGTAATCAGATGAAATAATATGAGCATTGTAGATGTTCCCTACCATTTTGTTTGGATTGAATTCATCTGTTAGAACGCGCATTTTCCATTCTCCCACAGTGCAAATGATTGCATCCGAAATCGTTACTTTTCCAGTAGTCATTCCTGTTCCCAATTCACCGATATCTGAGTCTAAAGAAATGTGGTAGGATTTGTCCTCTTTTGAACTTGCGTTGTCTGTATTGTTTTCTTTCGGGTCATTATCATTGGATTGATCCTGACTTACTTCAGAGTTTGTTGTGTTATCTGAATCGTTTGTATCCTCCCCTGAAGCATCATCTCCTCCACATGATTGAATTGCAAAAAAAAGCGTTACAGCGGCAAGTAATTGAATAGTAGTTTTCATAGTTGAATGATTAAAAATTGAACGGTACGCAATCTAATCATTTTCAGAAAAATACGAGAGCAAATCCGAAGTAAAAATCGTTATCATAACGAAGGACAAGATCTTGTTCTAAAGATGTGGAATTGTGATCATCTATTGATCCTGTTTTGACGCTTCTTCGCTTTCGTTGAAGTTACCTTACTTCAGGACTAACTTTTTCGTATATTTCTCTTTCAAACTTAATCACCGATATGGAGGAAAAAAACAACCTTTCCCAACTTACACCTGAAGAAATACGCGTACTTGGCGCTTTAATCGAGAAAAGCAAAACAACACCAGACAACTACCCTATGACATTGAACGGTCTAGTTACCGCGTGCAACCAAAAGTCATCGAGAAATCCTGTTGTTCAGTACGATAGCGACACTGTAGTTGAAGCATTAGATAGCTTAAGGAAGAAAGAACTTGCTGCCAAAGTAATCGGAGATGGTAGAACAACAAAATACCGCCACACCTTATCCGTGAAGCATTCACTAGATCCTGCAGAACTTACTGTTCTTGGACTGTTGTTTCTGAGAGGACCTTTAACTGGCGGAGATATTAACTCAATGTCGGGTCGAATGTTTGATTTCGAAGGTCTGGATGAAGTTCACAGTACCATTCACCAATTGATGGAATACGAAACGCCCTTTGTTCAATATCTTCCGAAAATTACAGGGCAGAAAGAAGCCCGACTGGTGCATTTGTTCGCTGAAGTACCGGACATGGAGGAATTGGAAACAAACATTTCTCAGCAAAGTACAACTAGCTCATCGAAAACCAACGAATTAGAAGAACGACTGGCCGCTGTAGAGAAACAACTTTCCGAACTACAAGCTTCATTCGATGCATTGATGAAAGAACTAAGCTAATCAAGCATCAAGGAAATAGCTCTAAAACGAAGGACAGGAAATCGACCTGAATGAACTGTATCGAGAGCGACGATTAAAGAGATTTCGATGCTTCTTTGGCTTCTTCTGCAACTCCTTCATCGTTTTCTTATAAGCTTTGATATCATCGCTAATGTCCTCCAAAAAAGGATGCGCTTCGAATCGTCCATTGTAAACTTTTATAGCATCAATGGCATTCTGCAACAAACTTTCAGCTTCATTGAAATTACCGTTTTCAGTGGCTTTTGTGCACGCAAATACGAATCCATACTCAGCATAAACGTTTGTGCCAGTGATCCTAGCTGTCGGTACGATTTCTTGAATTCCTGCTCCGAAGCTGCTTCTTTAATTGTGAACTCCAATTGCGTCGATACCGGGACAAATTCCTTCAATGCATTCTGATAGTCCAGCTGTGCTGAAAATTTCAATTCTCCGGTGTAGTCATCCCGAACGTCAAACTCCAGTAGAAAAGCCTTCTCGTTCGCACTGAACACATCATTCAGAGAAAAAGAGATTTGATTCCCCGTTAATGTATAATTGTAGTGGTGCACTTGTCTCAATTTAACCGCATTCTCAGGGAATGTTATCGCTAAAGTGGTGTTTTTACTCACCAGAGATTGCACACCGTTTAATTCCTCTTCAAAGATTTTCGGAATATCAACAGGTGTCTCAACGAAATAGTAGTTTCCCGTTCCTTTGATTGCCATCGCTGTCATCAGCTCTTCATTGTAATCCCCGCCAACGCCAATAGTACTCAAGGAAATATTGTTCTCCTCCAGTTGATCACCAGCTATGCGTTCCAATGCCTGAGGATCTGTTATTCCTTCGTTTGCCAAACCATCCGAAAGCAAGATCACGCGATGCACAAAAGAAGAATCTTGTAAAGTGTCTTTGATGCTCGAAATCAATTCATAGCCTTGCTCCAATCCACCGCTAAGAAACGTTCCTCCATCGCTTTCTATCTTCTCAATCTTCTTGACTAAATCCCTGTGATTCTGAATTCGCTGCGGAGGAATTACCACTTCTACTTCGCTTTGATAGGACACAACAGACACAATGTCTTCAGGCTCCAATTGCTTCAAAAGAAAAGTCACGGCTTCTTTGGTTTTGGCGAGCTTTGCCCCCTCCATCGATCCACTTCTATCAATAACAATCGATAAGTTCAGCGGAAATCGTTGGTGTTCCTCACTGGCATTGGTCAAAGCCTTAAAATACGATACAAGGTTAACCGTCCTTGATTCCTCTGAATTTATCCAATAATCATTATCGGATTCCAGCGTAAACTTTGTGAGGGGCGCATCAATATTCCCTTGAGCCCAGGAAGTAGCGCTGTAAATTGCAACAATCAGCGCAGTGAACAAGTATTTGATTTTCATAGCAGTGTGTTATACTAGAATAACAGACTGCACACCAATATTGTTACACTTAACTGTTGGGAAACGACTATTTTTCTATTGGTATAAGTCTCTTTCTTCCGCTTTCAACCTTGAAGGATTTCTCAACAAAAGAATCTGATTTTCTTGTGCGAATATTGGTTGCATAAACGAACTCAGCAATCACCTTTTCGTTATCAATTCGAAGGATTACAAACCCATGATCGCTACTATTTCCATACTTCATGTGTGGATTGTACTCAAGATAGGTATCTGTCTGTTTTTGAGACTCATCCATCGAAACATATTCATTGGCATTTGCAGACGTAATACTGGTTACAACAAATTCCACAGAAACATTTTTCGTTGTGTCTGAAGAAGCTTCCGTATTGTTTTCCAAAGCGAAAGATCGATGAAAATCTCCCGTCACAATAACAACGTTTTCTACATCCGTCATGGATTGCTGCATGTAATTTTGATCAAACGGATATCCATCCCAACCATCCATATATTTAATTCCTTTCACGGAATCTGGCAGGTACAATGGTCCAAATGGTACCTGATTCCCAACAATTTTCCATTGATGATCCGATCTCAGGTTGTTTTCAAACCAATCGCGTTGTTGAGCACCAAGAATGGTTCTTTCTCTGTCTTCAAAATCTTCATGATCCATACTCATCTGCTTGGTACGCCCGCCCAATCGCGTGTCAAGAATGATCAAATTTGCGAGATTCCCTATCGAGAACGAACGATACAAAGGTTGCTGACCTTCCTTATGAACCGGAAGCCATTCGTAGTACGCTTTTCGAGCCGCTTTGGATCGATCCGACCAACTTCCTTCCGTAGCTTCCTGGTGGTTTTGAGCACCTTCATCGTAAGAATTGTTAGCGCTTTCGTGATCATCCCATGTTGTTACGAACGCTTTCATTTGGTGCGCCTTCATGAGGTCTTTATCCAAACGATAGAGCGAGTAACGCGTTCTGTAATCATCCAGGGTCTTGATTTCATGTCTCGGTACATTCAATCGATTCATAGTTGTATCACCATAAACGCCTACTCCATATTCGTAGATGTAATCGCCCAGATGAACGATTAAATCAATGGTCGTATCTTCAGCCATGAAGCGGTAATTATTGAAATATCCCCATTCGAAATTACTGCAAGAAGCAAAGGCGATATCCAGTTGTGATGCGTCTTTCGGAAGGGTTTTGAATTGTCCTACAATGGACTTCTTCTTGCCATCCTTAAAACGATAATAATACTGCGTATTCGAAGAAAGTCCGGTAACGTAGGGCTTCGCGATGTAATCATCCTGTTTCGAAACTCCTTCTTTACCAGATTTTACAATATTCTTAAACTTATTGTCGGTTGCAACTTCCCATTCAAGGTAATTCCATTCAGTCGTAATTTCCTTAGTGAGCCTTGTCCAAAGAACAATACTGGAATCTGTTGGATCACCACTAGCCACACCATGATAGAAGGGCGCTAGTTTTTTATCCAGGTATTTCACCAAATCCGGATGAATGTTCAATTTGGTCTGTGCGTTAACGCTAGTAGCGAGAACGATAGCGATGAGAGTAATCAGGTGCTTCATGTTTCAATCTTAGACAAATCAAAACTACTGAATTGCCTCATGTACGATATTAGGATAATGTTATTTATTCCTCGACGAGAAAGCCCATTTTCCCCATTTGGTAATCGCGCATGGCCTCCATAATCTGCGTTTGCGTGTTCATTACGAACGGTCCGTATTGTGCCATCGGCTCATTCAAAGGCTTTCCTGCCAGCAACAGAAATTGTCCTTCCGACTTCGATTCTATCGAAACAATACTTCCTTCTTTTTGAAACACCACTAATGATTCTGCATCAACAATTCCATGACCTTCAATTCGAAAATCTCCTTTGATCACATAAACAGACGCATTGAATCCTTCCGGAATTTCAAACGATTCCATACCACCCGCTTTCATCGCACCCCACAATATCAGCAGTTCGCTTTGACCTTGAAAGGTGCCCTTTTTCCCTTCATAGCTTCCTGAAATGAGCTTGATATCCGACTCAGACGATGCATTTACTCTTGGAATATCTGATTCCTCCACGTGAATGTATTCCGGTTCTACCATTTTTCGATTCGCCGGTGTATTGATCCACAATTGTATGATCTCCTGAGTTCCTTTGGCATCAACCAATGCTTGCGTAGGTCGTTCACTGTGAATAATTCCAGCTCCGGAGTGAATCCATTGCACCTCTCCTGCTTTGGCAACCTGACTATTACCGCGTGAATCCTGATGATGCACTTCTCCTTCGATTACGAAAGTAACAGGTGAAAATCCACGGTGTGGGTGCGGTCCTACGCCTTGAGTCTTTGCTGGTCTGTCAAATTGAGGCGCTACTCTCGCATGATGCAATAACAAAAACGGATCTACTTGTTCTACATTTTGAGTTGGCAATGGCTGTTTTACGGGAAAACCGCCCATATCCACTTCTTCCGCTGGCAATATATATTTAACTGACTTTTGCATATTGTCGTTTTTTGAGTTCTGAGTACAAATATAGCCATTTTATTTACCATGGTATATAATTTAATTATTAATACTTACCGCTCAATTTGGAGTAACAATTTTTTAATCTGAGATTTACACTCAAGTTTAATAGTGTAGCGACTTTTGTGCTACTCAAGACTATCTAAATATGAATCGACATTTCGCACTACTGGCATTTCTTTTTATTTCTATCTCCTCTTTTGCCACTACAGAGTACTATACACTAGCATATCGCAATGATCCGGCAACTTCTGTTGCTATCGGTTGGAGCGGTGATAATGGTACTGTGCACTACGGAATAGCAGACTTCGGAACCAATTATGCAGCGTATCCAAACTCTCATTCCTCTGACAGAACTGGTGGTGCGCACGGGATCACTCGTCACTTTGCACGATTGACAGGATTGCTTCCGAACACTTTGTATTACTTCGTAATCCATGACAATGCTGGAAACACAAGCGAACGATTCTATTTCAGAACTTTATCTGACAATGATGATGATCCGGTTTCTTTCATCTCAGGAGGTGATACACGAGATGGATTCTCTTTGTTCGGTCTTTACACAGAAGATTGCCCAAGTGGTGACTGCCTGGAAAAAAGACGTGAAGGAAATATTCTTGTTTCCAAGATTCGCCCGGATTTCATCGCATTTACCGGAGATTATGTAATGAACCAAATTACTTCGAACACACAACAAGAATGGTCAACATGGCTAAACGACTGGCAATTGACGATCGCAGACGACGGTCGTATGTTCCCAGTGGCATTCTCACGTGGAAATCACGAAGATATTTTTGATGTTCACGAAATGTTCGATATTCCATACGATGAATTCTACTCATTGAACATTCACGGAGGCTTGATTCGTATGTACATGCTAAACTCCGAATTGGATGCTTGTAACGATGTTAGTCAATTGAACTGGTTGACAAACGATTTACAAAATAACACAGGAACAATGAGCGATCCATGTTGGAAATTCGCCACGTACCACACTCCTACTCTGGCAATTGGTAAAGATGGAACATTATCGCAGGATCAAATGAATTGCTGGGTACCACTTTTCGAGCAGAACGATGTTCGATTGGTAATGGAATCCGATTCTCACAGTACCAAATGGACATATCCATGTGTTGTTAATGCTTCAAGCGATGATTTCGAGGAAGCTACCAACCCACATGATGGTGTAGTTTACATCGGAGAAGGTCAATGGGGAGCTCCTCACCGTGACATCCACTATACAGGACAAGATGCTAAGCCTTTCGTTCGTGATGCAGGAACATTCGACAACTTCTTCTTCATTCGTGTCGATAAAAACGAAACTCGCATCCAGTGTGTGAAATTCGAAAACGTAAATGGTGTCTTCAACATTCTTGACAACGCGTTGGGAACCGGTTTGCCATCAAATGCTGTGCTTTGGAACCCAACAAACGGAAACGAAGTCGTTCTAACAAAACCGATTGATGTTACAGGAATTACGGAATATGAAACTTCAGACATGTCAGTATACCCAACGTTAATTGAAAATGTGGTAACGGTAGAATTCGGTCAAACAGTGAAAAGCGCAAACATTGAGATTTACAACAGTCTTGGAAAATTATGTTTCACTGAAGAAGTTGAGAATGTATCAACAAGTACGCTTTCGTTGAACGATCTATGTAAAGGCGTATGCTATTTATACATCAAGCTAGATAACGGAGATACTCAGTCGTTTCCGGTCGTAATTAAGTAAAATTCTTTTTCGCTCAGAAGCTTATTTAGATATGAATAAATAGTTAAGAAAGCTTCATTTGAAGACAATATTGACCTTACACTAGAGACAATTTATAACACGACTTTTGCACCAACAAACTGCCCTAACATTGAGTGATACTAATTAACGCGCCTACTATCAGGTCAACTGTGTATTATCCCTTAGTGTTTCAGTATTGAAAACCTTGTTAAGAAATCAAATAATGAAGAAGATTTGCTTTTTGTTTGCGCTATGTTTTGGAACTGGCGCCTTTGCTCAATGTGATTCCGTTCAGGTTTCAAGTAGCATGATTGTTTCCTCAGACATGTTGATGAGTGGAACTTATGTAATTGATGGAGACTTTACCATCCAATCTGGTGTAACAGTATATGTTGCTCCTTACTCGTCTGGAGGTTGTGGAGAATTGAAAATCTACGCAGATAACATTACTATCAGCGGAACAATCAACGGAGACTTCGCTGGATATGAAGGAGGAACAGGAGGATCCAAAGGATTATCGGTAAACAGTGTTACCGGACACGCAACTTCACTTACAAGCTGTAACGATTCCGGAACTGAAGGTCACATCAGTATCGAAGGTGGATACGGAGGTAACGACGGTGAAGGTCCAGGTGCTGGAGAAGGCGGAAACGATGGAGACGACGGAAGCGGATCAAAACAATATTGCGGAAACTTCGGTGATGAAGCTGGACTTGTTGGTGGTGCCGGAGGTGCTGGTGGCGGTTCTGGTGGAGCTTACGGTGGTGCCGGAGGAATCGGTGGTAACGGAGGAAACGGAACAAACGTAGGAACTATTGTAGACCTTGATATTGAAGACTCATACGGAGCTGTCGCTGGTAGCGGTGGTAACGGTGGAGCTGCAAGTAGCACATACGGAACTTTGGACGAAAGAGACATACAACTTGGTTCTGGTGGAGCCGGAGCTGGTGGCGGTGGTCGTTCATTCTACCTTGGATCTGACGGTTTCGACGGAGGAGCCGGAGGAGGAATGGTTTTCCTTAAAGGAGAAGGAAACGTAACAATTGACGGTACTATTTCAGTAAACGGACAAGATGGATCATTCGGTGGAAACGGAGGATCTGGAGACGCAACAGACGATTGTTGTTCTGACGGATGTAACGGATGTGACGAGCGCACATTCTCTTGTGGATCTGGAGCTGGATCTGGTTCTGGAGGTGGTTCTGGTGGAGGAATCTTCATCGAATGTCTTGGTACAGCCAACATTCAAGGAGACCTTTCAGCAACAGGAGGTGCTGCAGGAACATCAGGACAAGTTGGAAACGGTGCCAGCTGTTCATACGGCGGTGGCGGATTCTGTTCTTCAAATAGCATGTCAACATCTTCAGGAGACGCTGGTGGCGAAGGAGGTGCTGGTGGTGGTGGACGCATCAAAATCTACGTGATGGATTGTGCGCAACCAAACCTTAACCCTACTGTAACTGTAACAGCTGGAACGGGAAGCAACGCTGGAGCTGACGGAACGTACGCTGAAGTTTGTGGATACGCTGGAATCGAAGATTTGACTGAAAACATTTCTTTCACGGTATATCCGAATCCATTCAACGACAACGTGATGATTCAATTGCCGGAAACGGTTTCTCACGCCAACCCTGCACAAGTGATTGTTGTAGATGCAATCGGAAAAGTTGTTGCTGACTTCAACTTCACACAGCCTTTGAACTCAATCGACCTAAACCACTTGACTAAAGGAATTTACCTAATCAAAACTTCCATCAATAACCAAACTGGAATTCGCAAAGTAAGCAAGCAATGAAATTATTAGTAGCCCTATCAATTGTATTCGGTACAAGCTTCTCATTCGGTCAAACAAGTATTACACCGCTTGACTGTGTAGAACACTTCTACCATGGAGTAGCCTCTGGTGATCCTCTTTCTGATGCCGTGATTATCTGGACACGAATCACTCCGGATGACTTTACTACTCCAGCATTGGTAAGTTATACGATGGCCCTGGACACAGGAATGACCAACGTTGTTTCTCAGGGAAGCATGTTAACGGACAATTCTGTGGACTACACCGTAAAATTTGATGTTACTGGATTAGATCCGGACACATATTACTACTACGAATTCTCAGGACTTGGAAGCACAAGTGTTCGCGGAAGAACCAAAACAACACCTGTTGGAGCAATTGACAGCCTTCGCTTTGCGATTGTATCATGTGCCAACCTGGAAGCAGGATACTTCAACGTATACGATGTAATTTCTGAAAGAAACGACGTTGACGCGGTGCTTATGCTTGGTGATTACATCTACGAATACGAAGAAGGTGGTTACTCTCAGGACCCAAACCTTGATCGTGTTTTTGATCCAACCCATGAAACTATTGTTTTGGATGATTACCGCTTGCGATACTCTGTTTACCACATGGATCGCGCGTTGCAGAAATTGCATCAAAACTATCCATGGATCTGTGTTTGGGACGATCACGAATCAGCGAACGACTCGTATACGGATGGAGCAGAAAACCACAACCTTGGAGAAGGATTATGGTCAGATCGTAAATTGGATGCCCAGCAAGCGTACTTTGAATGGCTACCTATTCGTCCGAAAGCACAGAACAATTACGAAATCTACCGAAAGTTCGAATACGGTGATTTGTTGGATTTGATGATGGTCGATACACGTCTACACGGAAGAAACGAGCAAGGAGTTAACGAAAACGATCCTAACCGTACGCTTTTGGGAACTGATCAGTACCAATGGCTTACAAATGAGCTATCAAACAGTACGGCACAATGGAAAGTTCTTGGAAACCAGGTGGTATTCGCACCGATTACTGTTTTTGGAATTCCAATCAACGGTGATGCATGGGATGGATACCCTGCTGAGCGTGACAACGTATTAACGCACATCGACAACAACAATATCGAGAACTTTACGGTAATTACGGGAGATATCCACACGAGCTGGGCTTTCGATCTGGAAGAAAACGGAAACAACCTGGGAGTTGAATTCGTTACGCCAAGTGTTACATCTCCTGGAGCACCAATTAACGGAGGAAGCATTCTTATGCTGGAAAATCCACACATTAAGTACGTAGAATTGACACAGCATGGATTCATCATCATGGACATGAATCAACAGCGAATTCAAGCGGATTGGTTCTTCGTAGATCAAATTGATCAGGTGAACAACTCGTACTCATGGGTTAAATCGTTCTACAGTAACTCAGGATCGATGCAGTTGGTAGAAACAACTTCAGCGAGTATCCCATCGAACAAATACGATGTGGAAATGGCGCCTGAATGTCCACGAGTGGAAGACGTGAGTGCCATTGCAGAATTGAGCGAATTGGAATTGATCGGTTTGTACCCGAATCCAACGAACGATAAATTAAACGTTCACTTTGCATCTGTAACAGACGATCAGCACTACCTCACAATTTATGATTTAAGCGGTAAAGTATTGATGACAAACAAGATCAGTGCAAACGCAATGAATTCAACGATTTCTATTGTCGATGTTTCAAACTTAAGTTCCGGAACTTACTTGCTGGAAATTAAAAATGCGAACGGATCTGTTTCGAATACACGTTTCGTTAGAAAATAACAACTAGACAAACCCCATATTTTTGAACCCCTCAAAACCTGGAAAAAGGGATGCCGCATTTGGCATTCCTCCAGCGTTTTGAAGAATATTCGAAAGTACGTTCCTATAATCGGTTGTTACCGCTAAATCCACACCTTTATCTAAAGTATCGGGGTGCAATCCCGGCCAGGTTCCGTATATCTTCCCTCCTTTTACTTTCGGTCCCAGAGCAAACATGACATTTCCATGCCCATGATCGGTTCCTCCTGATCGATTAGCGCGCAACCTTCGTCCAAACTCACTCATCACCAATACAGTTACGTTGCTCCCATGCGACTTCATATCGTTGTAGAATGCATACAGGCTACGCGACAATCCTGCTATGAGGTTCGGAAATACAAACTGTTGACGCTCGTGTGTATCCCAACCGCCGTAATCGACATTGATCATCCGAACCCCTGCATTCATTTTAATCAACTGTGCTACCTGCTGTAATGATTGACTCAATTCCTCCGCAAACCAGTCAGTTGGATATCCGTTTGCTCCATGCTTCAGGTCGTTTCGCATAGATTCCGTTAGGTTGGACTGCAAATATTGAATCGTTCGCAAGGTTTGATTCGACGCAGTTGCCAACAATGGATCGTTCTCATATAATTTCCGGACCATTTCGTGATTGCGCAAGCCTTCCAGCAAGTCGTAACGACGCATATCACTCAAAGAAATTGATTTTCCATGCCCTCGGAATGCATCTGCCAGCGTACCATTCATTGAAATTCCGGGTAGATGCCCATCGGCTTGAATCGCATCAAGATATCGTGCCATCCATCCATCGCGAATAGAAGACTTCTCTCCCACTCCATGTTCAATCAAATCCATAGCGTCAAAATGGCTTCTTGTACCGTGAATCAAACCACCAGCATGAATGATTGCCATATCACCTGATTCGTACAACTCAAATAATTCCTTCGCCTTTGGATGAAACTGAAAGCCGGTATGATGTTTCTCATCATCAATTCGCAATCCTCGATCTTCGGAAACCTTCATTCCTTTCGGACGTGCGTCATTGAAATATTGATCGGTATAAGGAGCAAACAAATTCAATCCGTCGCAACCGCCACGCAAGAATAGTAACACAAACGTGTGATTGGACCCTTCTGGAACCTTCGATGTTTGCAGAAAAGGTGCAGCCATGACATTCCAACGACTCATAGCTACTGTCGCGGCTCCTGCACCGCACCCGATTAAAAAGTCTCTTCTATTCATGCTGCTAACGTTTTTGAAATTCTGGTGATAAAGACAACAACCCAATAATTTGCATTTGCTTGAACTCAAAGGCTTCTGGATAGTTCTCCAGTAGGTGTTTCCATTGATCTTCCTTCAATCCTTCCATGTCTTCATTAACCGTTTGTTTGATCATAGATCGATGTTCATCCTCAATTGTTTCTCCGAGCAGTTTATTCGACCAGAAATCAATGATTTTATCCAGATGAAACTCCGTTGAAGACGTTACCATTTCCGTCAGAACGCTTCCTGCCTCCAGCGTTTCGTAATTATAGTACAGCACCGAAAGTGGAGCATTCCATCGCTTAAGGAGCATATCGGAACTTGTCCAATATGCTGCGTTGTCGGGATGACCAGTTGGTGTTGGCCACGAAAATTGACGATAGCCCAAATCTCTTAGAAACCAGATCCAATCTGGGTTTGGCGTGATGTCTAGTTCCAATTGGCGTGCTACGGCATAAACCAAATGGTTCGGGCGTTTAATCTTGGAGTTAAGATTTTGAGAGAATTCATCGCACAATAGAATTGCCTGGATTGTTTTAGCAATCTGATCCGCATCCTCTACATGCTTAAGCCAGGTATCCATTGCAGATTTCACCAACTTTTCCGAAGGATCTTCAGCGACCAGCCAACTACAAAGTTTCGTACAAACATATTTCGCCGTTCCTTCATGTGAAGCGAGCATATCCAGAACTTTCAATCCATCTTCCATAGCATCCTGATGCGACTTAAACTCCACACCAAGAATGCGTTTTTGATAGTGATCGTGCCATTGATCGTAGTATTGGAATTTCCCCGTACTCTCAAACGTTCCGCCATGAAACTCTCGTCCATCTTCTACTGTCCAACCGGTGAATGCTCTGGCGACCTCGTAAACATCTTCATCGATATAACCTTTGGCAGTGCCGTCTTCATTTGTTGGAACATGGCGCCAATCGTCGTACAAATCATTGTAATAATGCATGGCACCTAAAGTGTGCAGTTCCAAAAGTTCCCGCGCATAATTTTCATTTGCCGGACTCGCAACACTGTACGCATTGTCCAGATAGTACAACATGCAAGGTGATTTGGCTACATCCTCCAGAAAAGTTCGGAAATTTCCAAAGGCATTCTTCCGAATGACGTCACGATCATATGTCGGTAATAACAAAGCAATCTCATCTTCAGCCTCCACACTGATATTGAAGTGATTGTGCCAGAATTCAACCATTATTTCGAACAACTGATTCTTCGAGTGAAGTGCATTCATGTACGTGAAAAACGCTGTTTCGATAGCCGGTGCACGAAGCAAATAATCATCTGGATCGTCTAAATGTGCCACGGTTTGCCAAAGCTTTTCGCCTGACATAAAATACCGACCAAATTCCAGATTTTTTGTTTTGTCTCGCCCGCGTGACTCATACTCAACCTCATAATTCAAGCCGGATATTCGCTTTTCCAGAGCTTTTTCCTGAATCGGTTGTAGCTGCTCCGAAACGAATGCTTCCCAGCCAATTTCTTCCAGGTATTTTAATTGATCTGCGTCAATGCCAAACGAAATACGATTTAATGCATGTCTAAGATTCATAGGCGCTTTTGGTTTAAACAGGAATACGCAAAGATTCCCTAACAATAGAACGAAAAATGGAAAGCGTTTATTCCTTCCGATTGATAAAATCATTTCTAACGTTCTTCTACCTCATTTCAAATGGTATGCCAATGTATTCTCACCATGCACAAATCAAAAAGAGCCCCTTCTGAGGGTAATTTACCAGATATTGGCAAACGCGCATTGAGTAAGAGAAAGTAGTACGCTGAGCTTGTCGAAGTGCACTGCTTTCGATCTCCCGAAATGTGAATAATGAACCTGATATATTGCATTTCGACTACGCTCAATGCGCTATTCCTCGTAATTTTCAAAAAATCTTAGGCTCTTGCCTTTATCTCGGAAATCGACCTTTCGAGGCTCTCGGAAACTATTTTTTATCTCAATCGTTGCTAACCTTACCACCTATGATTATAGGAGATTTGCCATCAGTTATCCAAAAGAGCCCCTTCTGAGAGTAGTTTACCAGATATTGGAAAAACGCACATTGAGCGCAGTCAAAATGTGAATAATGAACCTGATATACTGCATTTCGGCCACGCTCAATGCGCTATTCCTCGTATTTTTCGAAAAATCTTTGGCTCTTGCCTTTATATAAGAAATCGCCCTTTCGAGGCTCTAGGAAACTACTTTTTATCTCAATCGTTGCTAATCTTGATCACCTATAATCATAGGAGATTTGCCATCAGTTATAATGACTTTGGCATTCGGAGAGGTTGATAGATTCTGCATCACTTCGAGACTTCTCCATCGGATGGCAGCCTCACTCAATCCTTCTGCAAGAATACGTTGTGCATCCGCCGTTCCCTGCGCTTCAATCTTCTTACGCTCTGCTTCCAGTTTCTCACGCTGTAAAACGAATTCCATGCGCTGTGCTTCCTGTTCAGCTTCAAGTTTATCCTCGATAGCCTCGTACAGTCCACTTGGCAAACTGATACTTTTCATGAGCACCGATTCAATAACGAAGCCTCGATCGAGAAGCAAGCTATCCATGTGATGTAGAATACGACCTTCAATTTCGCTTCGTTTTCCAGAGTGCATATCTTTCGCGTAGAATTGTGCACAAATATCTGCCGAAGCCGATCGGAAAACACTTAGAATCATTACATCTTCGTAGTTTCTCCCAATCTCCTCAATGATGGAAGGAACAGCTTCTTTTTCAATATGATATAGAATGGAAATTTCTGCACTTACATTCAAACCTTCTTTGGAGGGAAGATTGAGTTTGACTTCTTTGTTTACTGTTCGAATTGGAACGCGTATGATGTATTCATTGGCACCTACCCGATAACGCCCGGGATCGTACACTTTATCCTCCATTACCCCTCGGTTCACTTTTACTCCTACTTCACCAGGACCAATAGTTGCACAGCTAGTCATAATTAAAGCGATCGCTGCAATCGCTGCTACGTAAAATTTGTTTTTCATAATCTTTCTTATTGTTAATAATACTTGTCTGCAGGGTCTTCTGCATTTCGGTGTGGGATTAACAACGAGGCGGATTTACTTCGGGTTCTTTACAAAACGAATTGATTGCAAAGTAATAGTGAAATAAGGTGCTTGATTCGAATTGAATACTATTCGAAAAATCACGTACAAGATAAACTTCAAATGTGTTGGGATGCTCATTTTCAGACTCCTCTTCACTTCCAGAGGACTCATATTCTTCTCCTTCTTCCATCAACTCTTCGATTCTATCCTGATCATCAATAGAGAAGTCGAAGCTATTCCAGGCAATTACACTGGTTACGATGGCAAAAATGAGTAGAATCCAATTCTTTCGCATGCGCGGAATGAATGTTTGAGTTAACAGAAAATTAACAAAAACCTTGCCACGGTTTCCTGAGAATTAAAATTAATACGGATCATTTTCTATTATCCCGATACTCAGAGGGCGTCATCCCTACTCGCAGCTTAAAATACCGGTTAAACGAACTCTTAGAACTAAAACCACATTCTTCGGCCAAAGCATAAAGGTTGATGTGTGCATTTTCGCTATTCCGGACCTTACTTTTGAAATGATCCAAACGTAAATCGTTCAAATAATTCGTTACGGATTGCCCCGAACCTTCATTAACAGCTTTAGATACATACTTGCTGTTACTGTCCATCAATCGCGCCAGATCCTCGACACGCAAATCATGCTGAAGGAATAACTCCTCCTTTACGACCTTTGCGTTTATTACCGCGTAAAGTTCCTGCCATCGATTGGTTGGTTCTCTTCAGCGGTAAAGTTTTGATCATCGGTGCTGGATCGGCTGGAATGATGGCAGCTTATACCCTTCAACAATATGGAATTGACTTCGAATTGATAGAAGCTGGTCCGACATTCGGTGGTCGTGTGAAGAAAACTACCACGTTTATGGATTTCTCACTGGATTTGGGCGCTGAATGGTTGCACGCTAAACCGAGCACACTAGGGCAGATGATAAATGATCCAAATGCTCAAGGAAACATCGAAATGATTTCATATCAACCGGAGTCTATTGCCAGTTGGAACGGTAGTGAGATGTCATATCTGAATATAGGCTCACAAATCTACCGGGAGTATAAGTTCAAAAATACGACGTGGCACGACTTCTTTGAAGACTTCATTGTTCCGAGTATTGCTTCAAAAATGGTCTTTAACGAGCCTATAGCCAGTATTGATTATTCCGGTGGGCAAGTATCAGTAATAAGCACCAATGGGACTACATTCACAGGAGACAAGGTAATTGTGACGGTTCCTGCCGCATTGATGAAACAAGAAGTTATTGACTTCACTCCTGCCCTCCCATCAGCGACACAAGACCGATTCAACGGGATGGATGTACCTCCTGGAATCAAAGTATTCATCAAGTTTAACACAAAGTTTTACCCGGACATGTGTGCGGTGAATTCAACCATCCCGGACGACAAAATATACTTCGATGGCGCCTTCAAGAAAGGAGCGACTGACAATCTACTGACCTTGTTCTACGTTTCTGACAACGCAAGTGAATTGACAGAATTAAGCGATGCGGATATATTCACGACTGTCATGACCGAATTGGATCAAATGTTCGATGGTCAGGCGTCGCAGAATTACATTAGCCACGTAATCCAAAATTGGTCGAATGAGCCTTTCATTCAGGGATCATACAGTTTCTCTGGATCAGGTAACATCACTCCTGTTGAAAGCAAAATTTACTTTGCAGGAGAAGCATACACTGATAGTGAAAGTGCTACGGTTCATGGTGCAGGATTCTCAGGAAGAGATGTGGCAAGAACTATTTTGCAAGGGAGTTAGTAAAGTTCAGGATAACACGTAATTTTATCTGGAATTTTGACGTGACCTTTTAATGAACATCCTCGGAACGGAAATTAAACCCGGAAAAAAGTATCAGCTATCCATTGATATTGCGCACTTGCATACACGCACGAAGATTGACATTCCTGTAATCGTTCGACAGGCAAAGAACCCCGGACCTTGTGTGCTGATCACAGCGGGGATTCACGGAGATGAGGTAAACGGTGTTGAGATCGTTCGGCAGCTCATTGCCAACAAGTACAATGTTCCTGAGGCTGGCACTATTATTTGCGTTCCTGTGATCAATCCTTTCGGTTTCATCATGAAAACCCGGGAGTTTCCCGATGGAAGGGATTTAAACCGTGTGTTTCCCGGATCAGTAAAAGGATCTTTGGCGAGCCGAGTCGCTCACGCGTTGATGACGGAAATTGTTCCTCATGCGGATTACTGCATTGATTTTCACACTGGTGGAGCATCTCGTTTCAATTTTTCGCATTTGCGCATTTCTAATGAAAATCCGGAACTGCTGGAGGTAGCGAAGGCATTTGGAACACCGTTTATCAAATACGCCAGTTATAGGGAAAAGTCGTATCGCGAATCAGCTACGAAACTTGGTAAGATGGTGATCCTTTTTGAAGGTGGTAAATCGCTCAATTTAGACAGGGAGGTAACACGATCTGGAGTTAACGGAGCACTGAACGTGTTGAATTACCTGGGATTACGATCAGATCTGGATTCTGAAGAATCAAAAGAAACCGAAGAACCAGTTGTTTTCTCGAAATCAACCTGGGTACGATCGAAACATTCTGGAATGTACCGCTCTATCATGCGAAACGGAAGTCGGGTTCAGAAACGAGACATCATTGGTACGATTACCGATCCATACGGATCATTCGAAAAAAAAGTGAGAGCAACAGCAGACGGGTTTATTATTTGTTTGAATCATTCGCCAATTATAACGAAAGGTGACGCGATTGCGCATATTGCAGTGGTTGAAGAAGACGAATAAGATACTTTAAGTGAACCTTTACAAAAACCTCGATAACAGGTAGGTAGGGCTTACTATTTTTTCTCTCCAATTTATGAACCCTAAATCATAACTCGCACTTCAAGTCCTCAGTGTTCGTTATTCTTCCTGCCTACTGCAGACGCTGTATTCATCATTCATCATTCATCATTCATTATTCATTATTCAAACCTATTTCTTCCCACCAGGTTTCTTCTTGCCGTAATAACGTCGTTTCCCTTTGTGATTTCTGTTTCGATTTCGGTTATTCGGATTTCCTGCTTTCCACTCCGGCCCCGGACCAAACTCTTCAGCCGGTTGCTCTTTTGGAATTTCGGATTCGATAAGTTGCTCGATTCGTCGAATCTTATGCATGTCCTTCTGGTTGATCAGCGTTACAGCTTCCCCTTTTGTGTTAGCACGAGCCGTTCTACCAATGCGATGCACGTAATCCTCAGCATCTGAAGGGGCGTCATAGTTAATCACCATGTTGATCTCCTTGATGTCGATTCCACGGCTCATAACATCGGTTGCCACCAAAATTCGAACCCGCTTGGATCGGAATCCACGCAGTACCTCTTCCCTTTCGGCTTGTTCCAAATTGGAGGAAATCCCCTTCGCAGGCAGTCCAGCACGATTTAATGCTCGTTTGATTGAGCTCACTTTTGCCTTTGCGGATGTGAATATCAGAATGCTTTTGTATTCCTCCCGATCACGGATCAATTGACACAAAACCTTGTCCTTCTGCTCATCGAAAGCCAGAATAGCTCTTTGTGTCACCCCTGCTGCAGGTTTGGAAATCGAAAGACTTATCTCCAGAGGATTTTTCTGAATAGACTTCGCCAATTGACGGATGTTATTGGGCATCGTTGCGCTAAACAACAAGGTTTGTCGATTCTTTGGCAAGTGCTTTATGATGTTTTTTAAATCATCAATAAATCCCATATCAAGCATGCGATCTGCCTCATCCAGCACCAGGTGCTTCACGGAATCGAACTTGACGTATCCCAATTTCAAATGCGACAAAAGCTTTCCGGGAGTTGCGACGATGATATCAGTCCCTACGGTCAGAGCTTCTTTCTCTTCGGCCCATTCTTTTCCGCCTCCACCACCGTAGATAGCTTTGGAACCAACGGAAACAAAATACGCCAGCCCTTGAATTTGCTGTTCAATTTGAATTGCCAACTCTCGCGTAGGAACAATAATCAAGGTATCAATGGAAGTGTCTTCCTTTCCGGTTAGTTTATTGAGGATTGGTAGTACAAAAGCCGCCGTTTTCCCTGTACCTGTTTGCGCACAGGCAATTAAGTCCTTGTCATCCAGAATAATCGGAATGGCTTTTTCTTGAATTGGTGTAGCAGTTTCGAAATTCATGTAAGAGAGTGCCTCCAACATGCTCTCGTTTAGATTGAGTTCTTTGAATGTCATTGCTGGTGAAGATACGCATAACACGGACTAACCACAAACATGCTCTAAAAACTAGTGAAGATTAGCTTGTTAGGAAATCTCCTGAGCCACCACAGGATTATCCCTGTTTACAATTAATTCTCATTGTTAGCCGAAATGGAGGTGGTAGATTGGTAGTGAAATTTAAACACTATTTATTATGGCAACTGTAAATTTTATTACTGGTGATTTTATCAACAAATCAGACGAAGAAAGAGAACAGCCACATCGAATTAATTGGCAAAAGGCTAAAACAATGATGAACGCCTATAAGACTGGAGACAACAAACTTGATGTCAAAATCAATGGTCAGGATCAAAAACTTGAAGGATTGATGTTAGATGCGCATCAGCTTCTCAATGTGCTGAAGGTTGACGCAAACGGAAACGCAAATGTTGACAGGATATACCTGGGTATTTCGGATAGAGATGACAATATGGGGAATTCTATTGTAGTAATTGGAATAACCCTAGTTGATGGCGTTCCAATTTATGAGAACGATGCACAGGATCATATCTATGACTATTGCGACCCTTGCCCTCCTGCTTGCCCTCAAGAGCCAGCATAATTCAATTTCTTTTGTAAATTTTAAGTACCTTGTTGGAATGCCAGCAAGGTACTATCCTTACGTCACTATTCTTTGCCTTACTCTTTTTATCGGAGCTGTTAGGTTCTTAAGTATTCGCTCAAGTTTCAGGTTGTTGCTTCTGCTCATTCTGTTTAATCTTATATGTGATTCCTTCGGGCGATGGTTAAGCTATGAAATCGGTACAAACAATCCAATCTTTCACCTACAACTACCCTTTCATGGAATTCTGTATTGGATTATTCTCAAGAAAACTGTAAATCTTGGAATTGGCTGGAATTATATCTTCATTTTCAGCATTACATTCTCAATTACCAATAGCTTAATGTTTCAATCTTTAATTGTTTTCCCTTCATATGGTGTTATAGTCATGGCATTAATTATTGTGGCAGCATCATTATACGGGTTCTACACCCTGACAGAAACAACTATTTCTATTCCTTTATCCAAGAAACCCGAATTTTGGTTTTTACTTGGAAATATTTTGTTTTTCAGTGTAACGTTCTTCTCATTCGGTTTAATAAATTTCATCCATTCATCACTCCCAAATTGGATAATCTGGACAATTTACACATGCAACATAATACTTTACCTCTGCTATTTAATTTGCATTTGGGTAGAATCTAAAAGTGTTCACATTGGAAAATAATTACTACATAGCGTTAATTTCAGGAACCCTCCTATTCGGTCTTCTAACCGTATTCATCATATTCTTCATACTCCTCTACCGCCGCACACGCATAAAACTCCACTGGGAGCGCGAACGCATCAAACAAGAACTTCTGCGCGTTGAGAACGAGGTCAAAGAGCAAACGCTCATCAATGTTTCCAGGGAATTACACGATAACTTTGGACAGGTGGCTGCACTGATTAAAATCAACCTGAATATGTTGGCGAGGAACTTGAAGGGAGACGAATTGGAGCAGGTCAAGGAGTCGCTTGTACTAATTCAGCAGTTGCTTACAGATATCAAATCTCTATCGGCCAGTTTGAATGGGGAACGCTTGCGCAACCTCGGTTGGATTCAGGCGGTTTCGGAGGACATCAAACGTATCAATGCGATTGGAGAAATAGAAATTTCGTTTCAATCGGAAGGAAATTCAAAATTGTCTGGAGAAAAACAAGTCGTGGTGTATCGGATTACCCAGGAAATCCTGAGCAATATGCTCAAACACGCCAAAGCGTACAATGCAACTGTGACGGTCAATTGCGACGATTTCGTAACACTCTCCTACTCCGACAATGGCGTGGGATTCGATGAAAACAAAATTGTTCCTGGGCAAGGACTCGATAACATCCGACAGCGTTGTGAACTCATTGATGCCACGGTTGAAATGAACAGCGCTCCGAATCACGGAACCCGAATAACACTAAAAATTAAGAACGATGGAAGCTAGAACAATCCAAATAGCCGTAGTTGATGATCATCAGTTGTTTCGAAAAGGACTGATAAAGTTAATTCACTCTCTGGACGATTCTTACAAAGTCACACTGGAAGCCTCCAACGGTCAGGATTTCCTGAATAGACTCGGAGCAGAAAATCAACCTGATATGGTTGTAGTTGACATCGATATGCCTGTTATGAATGGATTCGAATTATCCGAAAAACTAACGGAAGATTACCCCAATCTCCCCGTTCTGGCACTAACGATGCACGGAGATGATGAAAAATCCATAATCAGAATGATTCGGGCTGGTGTGAAAGGATATTTGAGCAAGGATATTGAACCTGAGGAGTTGAAGAAAGCTATTAACACAGTGTCTTCTGGTGTATTTCATTTCAACGAAGCTCTATCAGGTAAACTCCTGAACCTTGTTGTTACAGACGATAGCAGTAAAAAAGACTTGTTCAACGAACGTGAATTGGAATTCCTGAAGTTGTGTTGTTCTGAACTGACTTATAAAGAAATCGCCGATCGTATGTTCCTCAGTCCTAAAACCATAGATGGGTATCGCGCAGCTCTATTCGAACGATTTGAAGCGAAATCCCGTGTTGGTTTGGTATTACTCGCAGTTAGGAATCGCTGGGTAGATTTGGACGAACTCCCATAAAGTAAGAAGAGCCACCCATGGCAGCCCTTCCCTTTTTCAGTTAATAGTGATTCCTTAGGAATCTCATACGGTAATTAGGTTATACCGCTAAGTGTTTAATCAAATCTAGGATTGTGCAACACTGCTTTCGTGCTCTATGCCACGAAATGGAAATTATATGTCATAAAAGGGAAAAAAGACGTCAGACGATTGACGTCAACAACTACAATACGTTCAACGTTTTCGTGATTTCCTTGTAGTTATCGCTGATGGGGATGGAATGTCCTCCCTCAAGAATCAAAGTATCCTCACCAAGGATAATTTGTTTGATCATTTCTTTCTGAGCGAGAAACTTACGGTGGGTACGAACAAATCCATGTGGGCTAAGCATCTGCTCCATTTGCTTCAGGGATTTCATAACGACATACCTGATATTCTCGCAAACCAGGGTACAATAGCGCTCATCGACTTCAACATATGCGATATCTTTAAGCAACACCTTGTTAAGCGCACCTTTTTTCTTGATGAAAAGATGATCTTCAGCCATTACAGCTGCATTTTCGTTGGATTCAAAAGTATCTTCTTCATCGTAATATTTCTCTACTGCCATTTCTAGGGAATAGAGTAATTCCAGTTCGTTGAATGGCTTCAATAGGAAAGCAAAAGGTCTGGTCAGCTTGGCACGTTCAAAAATGCTTCGGTCTTTAGAACTGGTAAGGAAAACAAATGGCTTCGAGAGGTTCGGTTGAGCATTTAACGCTTCGGCGAATGAAATTCCATCAGGGTTATCTCCCAAATAGACGTCAATAATTGCAATGTCGAACTGCGTATCATGCATGCGTTCAAAAGCATCTTTGAGGTTTCGTGCAATTGCCGCAACTTCAAATCCATTCGATTCCAGGGATGGAACCAATACATCACTTTCCTCCGGACGATCCTCGATCACCAATACACGAACATTTGCCATATTTATGCTTTTTCAAATCTCAGAACCACTGTGGTCCCCTGACCTTCTTCACTTTCCATGTGAAAACTACCATTATTTTTTGACATAAACGATGCACACAAACGTACACCGAGACCAGTTCCTGATCGCTCCTCCCCACTTTCTTTGGAAACCTGAGAGCTTTGCTCAACGACCATTGCCAACTGTTCTGGAGTCATACCGGGACCACTGTCTTTAATTCTAAGCTCACAGAAATCTTCACCGACATTTGCCACGATGGAAAGATTTCCATTTTCAGGTGTAAACTTCATGGCGTTATCCAGGACATTCCGAAGTACAATTTTCACAGAGTCGTTATCAGCATTGACTTTCGCTTGAACTGGAACATCTACCTCCAGGGATATCTGTTTCTGATCCAATAACGGTTGATAATTCAAAACCACCTGCGGGATCAAGCGCTTCAAGGATATTTTTTCAGGATGAAAATAGATCTCATCGGATTGCAACAATGCCCAATTAAGAAGATTGTCCAGCATTCCGTAGGTAGAATTGGCAATTGCCCCCTGTTGATTCACGAGGGATTTCAATTTGGAATCCTCGCTCGGAATTTCTTCGCGTAACTGTTCCGTGCTTCGACGAAGACCGTGTACAGAGGAACGCAGATCATGACTAACAATCGAAAACAAACGATTTTTAAATGCATTCAGTTTATCAAGAGACTCGCGCTGCTCAGCAATAATTGCACTGGAACGAATCTTTTGGTAATAGAAATAGATGATCAACACCAAAACAAAAAGCAAGACTCCAGCTCCGATCAAGATGGCATTCCGTTCTTTCGATTTCAGCTCTTTTTCTCGTTCAACCAGGGAATTCTTACGCTCTAACAGCTCAATTTCGCGTTGTTTGGTCTTGCGTAATTCGTGTTTCTCAATTTGCGCAAGTTCCCATACTTTCTCCTGATTACTAGTTGAATCTTTCCATTTATCGTATTCCTTTCGATATTCCAGGCTCTTCTCAAGATCACCTCGATTTTCTTCAACGATGGCCATATTAAAAGCCGCATCTCGTTTCAATTCAAAAACATCTACTTTGGTCGATAAGTCGTAAGCTTTTACAAAGAATGGAATTGCCTTATTGTCCAGATATTGATTGTAATACAAATTGGCGATGTCACCGTAGCATCCGATCAACCTAACCGTATCCTTGTCTGCTGAATTTATCTCAATCGACTCTAATAAATACGTCTCAGACTGCTCGAATTCTTCGAGATACATGTAGCAAAGTCCAATGTTATGAGTTGCACTTCCACGAGACATCGCATACTTCCCAAAGTCTTCTATACCTTCAATTTCCCTATACAATTCGATTGCCGCCTCATATCTTCCTAAGGTCATTTGAAGCGAAGCTTTTTCGAACTTAACCAACGGAGACAACACAAAACCCTCTGGGATTTTTTCAAATTCGTTTAAGGCATCTTCGATAAGTTTCTCCTGCATTAAACTACTGCCGCGGAAAAAATGAGCGTATGAAACTAATTGACTATTTCGATTTTTACTGTGAATGTATTTATCCGCGTATACAATCGCAGAGTCTGTTTCATAAGAAATGAAGAAATTGTAGGCCTTTTTAAAGTTCCTGTCGTTTCGGTATTTCGGGGAAACTTTATTTAGGTTCTTCTTGAGAATACGGTTTAAATCCTCATTGGCACCAGCTTCTGAGAATTGACCATAAACAGTAAAGGCGGACAAACATCCGCCTAATACTAGAAATATTATTATTGAATGTCTAAACATTCAGATTATCAGTTTCCTCCCGCAGGCTGAATTGTTACTACTGTACCTCTTGATGTTTTCGGAGGACGACCGCCATCCACAGCATCACACGTTACAATATTAGCAGCTGGATTCATGCCTTGTGCTACACTAATTTGAACCTCTCCGTACCAAACTTCATTGGGCAAATCATTCAATGCCCCTTCGTTTGTTGTATAATTCACAACCGCAGTCAATTGTTCTGCTGCATTTGGTTTAATTTCCAAAGTCGGTGCCCCTGCAATATCCTGGTGCGCGAACTGAATAACTCTCAAAAGAACCTCAGAATGCTCTTCGTTTAAGTACTTAGAAGTAATAAGTGGTGCAACGACTTCACCTACATTATCGGGATTCGGAAACACGAATGGTGTTCCTTCAATTTTCGTCATTGTAACAGTGAAAGTTTTCATTGAAATATAGTTTTTGATTTAAAGTTTACCCAAATAACCACTTTTTTTTTCGCTTTGTCAATAAGTATATGTGCGCAATTGATTGCAATAAATACGTAGAATACTAACGTATAAATACTTAAATGCTATTTCTCAGACTAAAATAATTGTGAATGAGCTCATTGAGTCACTACTAACTTTCAATTTAGCGGCATGTTCTGCAGAAATCGCGCTTTAAATGTTCGTCTCGCTGTATTTGAAAGAACTCATCTAACCAGGCACAATATCGTTTCTGGTTCGCTTTTTTAGCAGATTCCATATATGCATGATACTTCTCTTCTTCCAAATCTCCTCGAATCAGAGTAGACGTTTTGGCTAATATGAACAAACCATCTTCAGATAACAATCCTTGCTCGTGAAACGGATCGAGAATCTCCACAGCCTGATCGAATTTGTGAAAGTGATTGCAAAATAACGCCAGACCTTCTGCTTCCTCAGGTGTGAAGAAATCCGATTTTACCAATGCTGCAATTTCATCGAAATACTGGTTCTTTAGTGCCCAATCATTGTAGTTGACATAATAATGTATTCCCGATACCAAAATATTCACTTCCATCCGTTTCAAATCAATGGTATCAATCTGGCTCACATCAATTTTATGCAATAATGCCCGCAACTCTTCCGGAGAAATGGTTTGGGCAACTCCAGCTAACTCATGAGAAGTTGAATGCTTTTGAAACCAATAATTGGTAAGGAAATATGCGTAATTGAATAATTGCCGGGGATTTTCTACATCTACCTTTTCGACGAAGGTTTCCACTTTAGCAGAATCCAATCCTCGGTTTGCTCCATCAATGGAGGCAGCATTCAAAAGATTCGTCTTGTATCTTTGATCCATATAAAGAGAATCAAAAACATTCCTGAATGCAGGATAATCGGCTTGAATATGGTCTTCATACAAGATCTTGTTCCATGGCAACTGCATTAGACTCAATGTGCTGTCGTATTGTGCAGTCAGCTGATATTCATAGAAGTTAGTCACAGATACTAAAGTATCTATCGAAGCATAAATGTGATTCACTCGTTGTTCAAATAAGAGAGAATCATAGATTGGAGATGGATGATATTTCAAACGATATTTGATCTGGTCACGATTCAATCCTTTCAACTCTTTCAAATTATGATGCTCAATCTGTTCTTCCATCATCTCCCAATTCTCCTCTCCGTCAATTGTCACATCACGGTAGAAACCACTTTGATACAAAACCTCCTGCGCTCGATCTTCCCTCGCACGTAACAAGCGTTCATTGAACCAAAGCTTCCCTTCTACCGATGCATAGCATTCCACATCAACTTTGGATGCAAATTCACTCCAGGTAAGAAAACGCTCATAGTCAGCTTGCATTTCAGGAATAAAGTCCTGTTTGCTTCTCAAATACCTCAATTTCAAGTGCACAGAATCATCGATATATACCTGTTTTGGTTCAAAATCTGTCTCGTCCCCCAATTCATAATACGCCTCAACATCCAATAGTGGATATATATCCGAAGGCACATCTGCCGGCCAGGAATAATCACATAAAATATTATCGTTGATGATAATGATGTTCGCATCCCATTGCCGTCCTCTCAGATACTTTGGAACTTCGCCAATTTTTACGCGAATCTTCTTAGGGTTGGTTGAAATGTTGTTACGAAACAAATCATACTTATAAATGGGTTGTTGCATCTCACCGTCATATACCTCCGACATATGGAATTGATTCTCTTTGGAACACGGTAATTGCTCACGTAAAACAACATCTACCGCAAAACCATCATTCGGACCAGAAATCACACCTCTGAAGAAATCCAAATCGTGAAAAAACAGATAGATATCATCACCTTCAGCGTAAACGTAATTGGCGAAAAACATCGTCTCATAAACCTGCGAATCGTCCTTACAATTCAACTCTCCTGGACGTACTCCCCAGGCAAAGTCAGAATGCTTGAATACAGATGGCAATCGAATTTCGTTCGATGAAAAGACCTGAGTTCCATAAACATTACCATCTCTACCGATCTGAATTGCCAATCCCATTAACGTCATATCGGGATGAATCATATTCGCATAGTGCCCTGGAGAATGAAACCAGGAAGTATATAACCGATCTGCAACCTTTTCCAAATTGAGAGATTTATCTTCATTTCTGGCTACCGGAACAGAAGCCACATTCTCAGCAACATAAGTTCGATTCCCACCATAATAAAGTATTCGCTCGCTCGGCGTTTCTTTCGAAAAGGTTTTCTGAAAATGTGTCAGTTGTTGAATCTCCTTTTGGTAATAAGAATGATCGTCGGCAGCTTCAATTAAAATCGCATTTGATTTTAGCTTTTGCAATCCTAAACTATCGCGAAGCGCATTGACTTTTCGCAATACTAAATCAGTGATCTCGTTGTTAACCTGAGCATTAGCACTTGTGGCAATGAATAGTGCAGTTACGGCGATACATACCTTTATAAAAGTCCTCATAGTGAAGGTTTGTATAGCGAAGTTAATCACCAAATAAACATCACCAACATGATTTCCCATCCTGGCTATGAATTAAGCTTTCTTAACAATTGAAACGAGAAGAAATTAGGCTTGAAATCAACTCAATCACAATCATAAAAGGTTACATATTAGGATGAACGGTATTTTTTTTTGATGCTTTTGAAGTAATTTTATGGAAACTGTACTTGCTCACGACGTGGCATTATAACGATGTTGAAAGATTCTCCTGCGTTCTGCGTCTAAGCGTTTTATATAAAACATACTATGACTTTATCTAGAAAACTAGTAGTCGCAGGATTATTCTGCGCACTTGGGCACCTCTCCATTGCCCAATCAACTCAAGATCGGATTCGTACATATTTCGAAAGAGAACAAAGCTCTCTAGGTCTTACCAAAGAAGACTTCAGCGATTTTGAAATCAAGAATGAACATTCTTCCCGTCAATTTGATATCTCCTATGCGTACGCGCATCAGCGTTATCAGGGTATTATTATTTATAATGCGATCGCCAATTTTGCATTCAACGACAATGAAATGCGAATGACAGGTAATCGTTTCATTACAAACATTACTTCACGTGTCAATACTACTTCCCCAACAATTTCTAAAAGAGATGCGATTTACAATGCAGCTGTAGAATTGGGAATTAATGTAAGCACTGCTGTTGACATTGATAAAACAAAAGATGAGCACGGAAAGAATGTATACGTTGCTTCGGAAATCAGCTCAGAATTGATTCCAGTTTCATTGTGTTACACATTGGACGGTGAAGATTTGAAATTAGCCTGGGATCTTAGTATTCTGAATGGAAATGACTGGTGGAGTGTTCGCGTAGATGCAACAACCGGGACAATTATCAATCAAGTGAACTGGATGGTTAGTTGTTCTTTCGGCGATGTTGGAAGCTGCAACGATCACGTACATCCTGTAGAACCAGCAGTTGAGGAACAAATGATGATGCCCGCTCCTCCTCCATCAACAGACGCATACCGCGTATTGGAAATTCCAATTGAAAGTCCGTACCACGGTTCAGATGCATTGGTTGTTGGACCTTACGATGCTGTATCATCACCTTATGGTTGGCATGATATCGATGGAGTTGCCGGTGCAGAATACACGATCACCCGAGGGAATAACGTATACGCATCCGAAGATACAGACGATGACAATCAGCCGGGATATTCACCAGATGGTGGTCCAACGCTAAATTTTGATTTTCCATGGGATTTGAATCAACCTGCAAACGGATTCTGGGATCCTGCAATTACCAATTTGTTTTACATGAACAACATCATGCATGATGTATTCTACCACTACGGTTTCGATGAAGTTGGTGGGAATTTCCAGGAAAACAACTACGGAAATGGTGGTGCTTCATCCGATAATGTAAATGCAGACGCTCAGGACGGAAGTGGTACGAACAACGCAAACTTTGGAACTCCTCCAGATGGACAAAATCCACGTATGCAGATGTATATCTGGACAGCAGGAGGTACGCCAAAAATCCTACAAATCAATACGCCAAGTAATATTGCAGGAACTTATAGTGGTGAACTTGCAACATTTGGACCTGGACTTCCAACAACTCCAATTACAGGAGACTTTGTACTTGTTAACGATGGTACAGGAGATACGTCTGATGCATGTGATCCTATTCAAAATGGAGCTGCGATAAATGGAAATATTGCAGTTATCCGTCGTGGAAATTGTTCTTTCGTTGATAAAGTAGTAGCTGCAGAAGCTGAAGGAGCTATTGCGGTAATTATTGTAAACAACCAGGGAGGATTAACACCTCCGGGAGGTACAGATCCAGGCATTGGTATTCCAACTCTAATGGTTACGGCCTTGGAAGGTGAAGATTTTATTGATGAAATCGAACTGGGAAATACTGTTAATGGTTCAATCGGTGATTTCGGTCCATGGGATCGCGACAGTGATTTGGACAATGGAGTTATTGCACACGAATATGGACACGGAATCTCCAACCGTTTAACAGGTGGTCCTTCAGCTGCTGGATGTTTAGGAAATGATGAACAAATGGGTGAAGGATGGTCTGATTGGTGCTCATTGATTACTACCATTGAACCAGGCGATCAGGGAACTGATGCCCGCGGAATTGGAACGTATTCTGATGGACAACCGATTACTGGGGTTGGAATTCGTCCTGGTCCCTACTCCACGGATTTCCAGGTTAACAGCTATACATACGGAAGCACAAACAATACCGCTAGTATTTCACAACCACACGGAGTAGGATTTATCTGGTGTACCATGCTTTGGGATTTAACCTGGGCATTGATTGATATGCATGGATTTGACAATGATATCTATCAGGGAACCGGAGGAAACAATATTGCAATGCACTTAATTACCAATGGTATGAAAATGCAGGCGTGTAGTCCTGGTTTCATTGATGGACGTGATGCCATTTTATCCGCTGATCAAATGTTATACAACGGAGCGCACCAATGTTTGATTTGGGATGTTTTCGCAAGACGTGGATTAGGATATTCAGCAGATCAGGGAGATTCTGACGATCGTACAGACCAGGTTGCAGCATTCGATTTGCCTCCGGGAATTGATCACATTACAGATGCAACTGTTTCATGTTCAGACTACACATGGCCTGTAAACGGTCAAACGTACTCTGCAACAGGAACCTATTATGCTCCGATTACACCAACCATTGGATGTGATAGTATCGCAACATTGAATTTAACGGTAAACTCAAGCATCAATGCTGTAATTACGTACGATGGACCAATCGTATTGGAGTGTTTGGTTGATAACGTAAACTACCAATGGATTGATTGTTCAAATGGCGATACGCTTATCACTGGTGCTACAAACCAAACATTTGCTCCAACGCAAAACGGATTGTATGCGGTAATCGCTTCTCAAGGTACTTGTAGCGATACTTCAGTATGTTTCCTTATTAACCAAATCAACGTTGGATTGGGAGAATTGAACATTACAGAAGATATTATCGTTTCACCAAACCCAACAAACGGAGATATTTTCGTGAGTCTGGGAGGAGTTAACTACGGCAATATTGAAACGAAAATCCTTAATGCAATGGGACAGGTTGTTGCAGAAGGAACATTCGAAAACACAAGTGAATTTGAAATGTCAATTGATACTGCTCCAGGCGTTTACTTTGTGAACATTGTTGCCGATGGAAAAACAGGTATCATCAAAATAATTAAAGAATAAATATTACGGGTAAAACTGTAGTATGGAACAGATTCGGGAACTCGGTAATGTTGATATTTATGTCATAGATCAACTGTTGCAAGGAGCCATTCATGCAAACCAAACTATTTTGGACGCAGGTTGTGGTTCGGGAAGAAACTTCAGTTATTTAGCCAATCATAATTTCAACATTACCGGGATCGACCCGAATGAGGAACACATCCGGAACCTCAGACTGCAATTCCCGGAATACAACCACCGCTTGCACATCTCCTCCATCGAGGATTTTAAACCATCCCATTCTTTTGATTACATCATTTGCAATGCCGTGCTGCATTTCGCAAAAGATCATGAACACTTCAACCTGATGTTCTCAAGCCTGGTCTCGCTCCTCGCTCAAAACGGTATTCTCTTCATCCGCATGACAACGGACCATGGATTAAATGGTGACTATGTCAATGACAACGGTGTATTTGATTTGCCAGATGAATCTACGCGTTACCTGATTACACGCGATCAACTAACTGAATTATGTAATGAGCATAATTTGGAACTCATCCAACCCTTCAAAACAGTATTGGTCGAAGATTTAAGATCGATGGCTACCATTGTTCTTCGGAAATCTGGATAATCACTTACGCTAATACTTGAAATAAGGGCGTTCATAAAAGAACAGTAAACAATTCACTTCTTCAAACCAAGATTTAGGCACTTTGTTTTCCATTGCAATACAAGCAATTGTTTTCAAATATGTGCGGAAAATGAATGAGTCAATTTCTTCCATGGATTTCTTAGCTGATTCCAAATCCGATGCCTCAATATGCTTCACAAAATCTTTGATTGATGCTTCCCAGGATTCCTCTAATGATAATAGTTGCAGATAATGATCTACTGCCGGGTTCGGGTTCTTTCCTTCTCGAATCCACAATCCGATGATTGCCGGCATATTCTGGCTAATAGCATATGTGAGCCCATCCGACATCACTTGCTTTACTATCTCGTCATGATCTCCCGAAGACGCAGCAATTAACGGCAAAGTAGCACCAATATCTTCTTTTGAAAACGACTTCAATTGCAGTTTTACAGATTCAATTTCCCCGTCAATAAGACTACGATTTATCGCGTCGTAATCATCGGTAGCTTTGCCAGATTCTAAACTATGTACAAATTGAGTCTCTTCACATCCGGAATCTGTAATCCATTTCGTATTACCAAATCGGCTACTATACAAACGTCGGACTCTCGTATGCAGCTCGCAAGAATACTGATAAACAGGATCATTCGAATCAATAGCGCCAAAGGCTTCTAAACTTTGCTTCCAATCTTCATTGTTACCATAAATGACTCCTGCCGCATAAGCCAACCAATTATTCTCCTTGTAATTTTCAAACCCTTCAATGAATGCATTATCTCGTTCTGCATCATCTTCCATCGCACGAATGGACAAGTACAAGTAATCCGCATTTTTTGTTCTTTCAAACTTATCCCAATACTCTTGAACCATCTGCGCTTTCTCTTTAGGACTTGAAACATCCATAAGATTTCTATGTGTGGTTATCTCTCGTGGATGTCTATTCAATCGAGTTTCAAGAAGTTCCTTACCATTTTTCAATGTAGAGGCAATCTCTATCCATTGCAAGGCTTGATAAGAATCGGATGAATCCCACATCAAATGGGCTTTACATAGTTTTCCTAAATATTTCTGAATGTTAGGAATCTGAAATAAATTACTAGGATGAGGACTTTCCGCTGTAGTTATCGCCACTCGGGTTTCTGCCCTTCTGGAGTAAATTTCTTTATCAGGCTCTCTAAGTATATAATCCGCGCGTGATGGCACCCACCTTTTCGCACCTATGTATATTGGTTCATTAGTGACTTCATTTCCATATCCAACCTCATAGGAAAGCAAATAGGATCCGCCTCCAATATTGTAAATGAAATTCCCATACTTGCTATCAATATCAGGCTTAAAACGATCTACAACCCTTCCATTCACCGTAGTGGTTTTTATCTCATTAATGTTTTTCACCCTGACTTCGACATGGCTATTTGGATCGACAAAATATTCCTTTCCATCAATATTCACGATCATTTCGGTGTCGAATCCGTTTTGGAGATACACGTTTACCTCCGGACGCAAGAACGTAGCATAAATTGCCAGGAAAATAATAGAAGCTGCTGCTACAAAACGGGCAGCAGTCGGAACAATTCCTGACCCTGAATGAAACTTATCCCATGTAGAAAGTTCCAAAGTTCTTTCGGTTTTCTTATCAGGTTTTGTTCTTACAAAATCCTTTGGTGCTTGAATTGATTCAGTTGTACCTTTGAAACCAGCGTTGTTCTGGTGAACCTCAATGAAATACTTCTCCATCACCAGCAACTCATCCAAAGCATTGTTGTGCAATTTATTCACTCCTGCAACAACCCGGTTGAACCAAATATGATGATTATTCATCCAATATTCAATATTGCCATGATCCGGTGCATTGAGTTCGAACGAACCAATTAAATCATCCATTGATTCGATCTCCAGTTTCTTTAGAAACGCATCACCCAGCCCCTTAATGGTAGGAAGTGTATGTGCTGCAGAACTCATTACCTTGTGCAGTTTATACCCATCGTTTATTATAGCATTCAATTCGGATTCACTCACATTTCCATCAGCAAAGGCAATCTGCAAGGTTTGTTGTAATTGATGGAATTGAATACTCAATCCATTTTGAAAATTCTCGGTAATATGTAGTACCTCTAAGAAGGAAGTGTATCGAGCCGAAACATTGGCTGCAATCGAATCTGCAATCTTCTTTGAAACAGTACGACATTTAAAATCGTGCGCTCTCAATTGTCCTGATAATGCCTCTTCCTCCGCTCTAAGCTCATTAAGAATCTCAGGTATTTCTCCCTTTCGGATTCTTTCACCTCGATGAAATATTTTTCGCTTCTCCGCTGTCAATGGTTCATTGAGAATGGCTTCAAGCAACCGAATTTCGAGATTCAATTCCCTACGACTCAAGGCAACTTCCTTAATGCTCTCAGGGTACAACTCGGAGATTACGGTATCAAGATTAACATCATCTCCCTTCCCATACAACTCATGAACTTGATCGACATGGGAGAATACATCGCGATTTAAGTAAAGCCCTTTATACTCATTGGACAGAAATGCCCAGCTAAATCGTACCTTCTTGAGATAATCAACGCTTTCCTCTGCACCTAGCTTAGATTTATACTTGACTTCGGCACGTTTTAGCATCAGTTCCGTTGTCTCCTCAAACCTTTTTGTCACATCCTGGAATAAAAGAGTGGCTTCGCGCTTGTCTATATCCGACGGTATATATACTGACTTTGCATTTTTCTCACGATCTGAATCTGCTGGGTGAGTTGCCCACATCTCCGGAGGATTTGCAAACTTGTCCTTGAATATTGTCACATTTTCACCAATTGCATTCTCCGGTATCAAACCATACGAAGGGTCGTCCAATACACGGCGCATCTCATCGATATAAGTTTTTTGCATCGGATACAAATTCTCTATCGCTACTTCCTTTTGAAGCAAGTCGTCCAATATCGAAATCGACTCATGATATGCCTGATCTGCTGCCTGTAATTTATGGAGAGCCAACACGATTGCGTCACTACCAGTTGCAGATACAGCAACTTTATCCGCTTGATACTCCATCTCACGTGACAGTGCTCTTTCTGAGACAACAACAATACTAAACAACACTTCGATGAAAGCACGAATTGACCACACAATTATGGACAGTATCCAACCAATCCAGGCAATTCTCAGATCAATAGAAGACAATACAGCCAACCCTTTATCTAAAGCATCTCGTTTGTTTACAAGCCTCCATGCAATTTGATGAGCCACATATACATAACGCCCTAAAAGCATTGATCTTTGTGCAAAGTGACCAAACTCGTGGGCTAGAATTGCCTTAAACTCCGAAAGGTTCACGACGTTTACCAGCCCCATTCCAATCTCAAGATTCTTCTTGGAAGGAATTAAAATATTGAGCAGAGATAAATCATAGGAAACACTTGCATTAACCCTATCTGAAATATAAATCTTGTGTGGTTTAGGGGCTCCAACTTCATCCGCAGTCGCGTGTATAAACGCAACCAATTCTGGTTCATCCTGGACGCTTATTTCTCTATAGGGATTTTTGGTCCTTTTACTGAAGCTCACAAGAGATTTTACCATGAATAATGCAAGAACAAATAGAGAAAGACCAGCTATTACATAATAGAAAGGATTGTCCACATCTCCTTGCAGATAGGAAAAAATGTTCAATCCTTCTGAAATGAACCAATATATCAAGCCAAAATAAATTAAGAAGAAGAAAAGTAGTCCTAGCATAGCAAAGAACACCTTCCATTTAAAGGCTGTAGTAGCTTTTGTAATATTTTCTGAAATTCCTTGAGGTCCCTTTCGGAAATACTTCGATGTCATTATGTGGTTATTTGAGCATCAAATATAACGCAAAAAAAAAGCCCTGATAACCGTTAGGTTCATCAGGACCATATAAAATTATTGGATTAGATTATCCTCCGCAAACAATTACATTTTCTCCTTCCGAAGACGATGTTACAGTGTGCACCAAATCTCCATCAGAACTAAAAATTTTCGTTCCTTCCATAAATGTCATTGGCTTTTTCGCATTATCATATGCTGTATAGCTTGTTGCACTTCCCGGTGATTCAACACGGAATTCAACGTCTTCGCTACAGTTGTTCACGATGTATACCTTGATTCTTCCTCCTTCTCCTTCATTAGAAGTAAAGCTAGTTGTAAATGCCAATCCTCCCAACAAGAACGCTGCTACGAACAGCGATTGCATGATTCTTTTCATAGTAGATGTTTTAAGTTTCTTTGAAATTAATAATTGTTCGTTATAACCCGATGGTTTTCAGTGATTTTATTATTAACAATCCTGTTGGAAATAATTACTTTTTTAAATCAGTTACAAAAGCAACGTTTTGTTTAATTTTGCGTCTAACTAATCGAATAGGGGCATGAAGCCCTGGAACAAAAGCAATTACTACCATGAAAAGTCTACTCGTTGCTTGTTTTGTATGTGCATGCTATGCAGTTAACGCACAACAGCACGCCACAACATTCACTCAATGCCAACTAGCCGTTGATGATATCTTGAGCATGCAATCCTTCGATATTGACGATCCGATTTCTGAGGACGCACGCCACATTATCTTCGAACTATACACAGAGCTTAACCTGATTTATCAGACGGATGTAAATGATCCGAACATGGTAGAACTTGTTGAGGAATTCAACGAGACTTTGGTAAAAGCAGATGATATGAACCTGAACGTTACTATGTTCCAGGGAGATATCGCTCATGTAGAATCACTGAACATTTAACATGAAAACTTTACAACTACTAATTTGCCTTGCCCTTACTGTATCGTCAGCGCAATTCGCGTCGGCACAATGTGGGCCAACACAAGTCACTCCTACTCCACAAGTAAGCGGACTTTGTGAAGGAGATATGGACACTATTGACTTCGCTGCTTCTGGTACATGTGCCGGAACGTGGGAATTTCAAGTTGAAACATCTACAAACGTTATCATTCAGGCGTGGTCAACGAACAACCAGTTGATTTTCTCTCCAACGACATCAGATACTTATACAGTGACTGCTCGTTGTTCAGCATGTCCAACTGCAACGGTTTCTGATACATTCTTATTGGAAGTAATTCAAGCTCCGGTGATCACAGCTGACACATTTGTATGTTACGGAACAGCGGCGCAGTTTACAGCAACGGGTCCAGTAGGATCAATGACATGGTGGGATGCACCTGGAGCCAATCAATTGTCTGTTGATGAGAACTACACTACGCCTCCGATGACTGCGGACGAAACTTTCATGATGGAAGTTACTGGAACCGTTACTGGTGGAACGACTCAAGGAAGCGTATTACTGACAGAATGTGGATTGCACGGGTTCCCGGGATCATCTTCTGCCGATTACATTGAAGTATCAAACCTTTATAATACAGCGGTAAACACAGCGGGATGGGTTGTTGCAATTAGTGATTCTTATACGAACATTAATGATGCCAACTCCTTATTATGGAACTTACCTGCTACATTCCCTCCATGTTCAATCGAATCTAAAACAGATGTATCCTCACAACCTAACTATTGGGGGAACAACATTTTCTGGAATCCAAACAACCACGGTTGGGCCTTAATCCTGGATAACAACGGAAACCTCGTTGACTTCATGGCATGGGGTTGGACGGCAGCCGAAATTGCAACATTCAACATGAACATCAATGGATTTAACGTTACTGTTGGTCCTGAATGGATTGGACCCGGATGTAGTAATGCATGTACTACTGTGGGAGGTACACCTTATAGTATTTCACGTGTTGGATCAAACGATAGTAACACATCTGCAGACTTCGTTTGTCAGGCAACTTCATTGAACGCATTGAACCCTTCATTGAACTGTGGATGGACAACTTCTTCTATGGCGTGTTATCACCCGGTGAATGTAGTGGTAGATATGCCACCAACAGCTTCAAATCCTGCGACATTCTCAACGGATTGTTACGCATCTGTTCCAGCACCAGATCCAAACGTTGTAATTGACGAATTGGATGACTACACTGCTGTACCAACCGTACAATTCATGAGTGAAGTTTCTGACGGTCTTACTTGCCCGGAAACACTAACAAGAACATATCGAGTAACAGACTCTTGTTCTAACTGGGTAGAAGTCACACATTTGATTCGCATTTTTGATTCCATTGCTCCGGTTATGGATCCAGCACCAGCGGACCTTGTTGTTTCTTGTTACGCTGATGTACCAGCAATGACTGGGCTTAACTGGACAGACAACTGTATGGGAGCAGGAATTGCACAAGGTGTGGAAGTTTCCAGTGGTACAACGTGTCCTGAGGTATTGACAAGAACATGGACAGTTACAGATACTTGTGGTAACACCGCTACAGAAACACAAACAATTACAATCCATGATCAAACTGCACCTGTCTTAGACGCTGCACCTGCGGACTTAAACGTTCAATGTTATGCAGATGTCCCTCCTATGGCACAGCTGAACTGGACGGATAACTGTGATGGCGCGGGAGTTTTGAATGGAACTCAGGTTTCAGACGGAATGCTTTGCCCGGAGACGCTAACACGTACATGGACATACACAGACGGATGTGGCAACACAGCAACAGAAGTTCAAACAATCGTAATACACGACATAACACCTCCGACTGCAAGTCCGCTACCAGATGTAACAATTGGAATTTTACCACCGCCAGACGTTACCTTGCTTTCTGATGCTGCAGATAACTGTGGAACACCATTAGTAGTTTGGGTAAGCGACTCAACAGACAACGGATTCTGTCCTGAGATTGTAATTCGTACGTACAGCATTACAGATGATTGTGGAAACGAATTGCTGGTAACACAGAACTTCCAGGTTGGAGATAATATTCCTGTGGTGAATTTCACTCCATCACAAACAATTATTACGAATGCAAACCTTGACAGTACTGGCTTGATTACGTTCTTTAATAATACCATTGGTGCTGAAACATATTTGTGGGATTTCGGTGACGGAACACAAAGTACGGACATGAATACCAGCCATACATTCAACACTTCTGAAAACGGTGGTTTCGTTGTGACGCTTTACGGATACTCTGAATACGGATGTGTTGATTCTGCATCCATTGCAATTCAGGTTCGAAAAGAGATTTTGTACTACATCCCGAATACTTTTACACCTGACGGAGATGAGTTCAACCAAACATTCCAACCAATTTTCGAGTCAGGTTTCGACGCGCATGATTGGAACATGACAATCTATAATCGTTGGGGAGAAATCATTTTCGAATCTAACAACGATGCAGTTGGATGGGATGGAACGTACAACGGTGAAATCGTTCAACAAGGATCGTACACATACAAAATTGAGTTCGGTTTAGAGTATACCGACGCAAGAGAGGTTATTACCGGTCACGTCAACCTGATAAAGTGATCAACTCTAGTAAAGACAAAAGCCGCTTCTCATTACAAGAAGCGGCTTTTGTGTTTTATTCAAGTTCTTAATTAATTCTACCAGGCATTGTAACCGCCTCGTAATTCATGAATTTCCATGAATCCCATCTGTTGCATCATTTTTACTGCTCTGGCGCTTCGTCCTCCAGCGGCGCAATAAATCAAAACGGGCTTATTTTTATCGAGTGTGCTAATTTGATCTTTAAAGTTTGAAGCAGTAAAGTCCATCTCCATGGCATCACCTATTTTTCCACCAGCAATTTCTCGTGGAGTTCGAACATCTACCAATTGTGCTCCCTCCTTCTCCATCAGTTTTTTAAACTCAGCCTTTCCTACAAGACTCACAATTGCACCAGACGGATCTTCCTGAATAGTATTTTCTTCTTGAGCGTTTGAACAACTCAAAAACGTCATTGTCACCAACAACAGACCTAAAATTTTAGTAATACGCATAGCTGTTAATTTATTGCAATTTACACATTATTGATAGCAGTAATGTAACAAGGATTACAGATCGATGCCTTACATTTGTTATTAATGCTATCAAAAGAAGAACGGAAAGCCCTGAACACAACCTTTTGGGAAGGATTTCGCAAAGAGATGCGGAAACTGAAATCTGTTAATGGTAAAAACATCAATTGGATCAATTATCCATCTGATGTCAAGGATATTTATATCCGACTGGAAGCGGATCAATCAGGGGCAAGAATGTGCATAGATCTCCAACCAAAAGATGATAGCATTCGTTCGATTCTCTGGGAACAACTTACTGAACTTCGAGCCGTTATGGAAAAAGAAGTCGGAGTTGCTGAATGGAATGAATTTGACCGTGTATTTCAAGGCAGAAATGTATCCAGAGTTGCATGGACACTGGAGGGAGTCAATTTTTACAAAGAAGAAGATCGGGTTCGAATCAAAGATTTTTTACGATCAAAATTGGTCCAGTTTGATGCCTTCTACCAGGAATACAAAGAAATATTAATATTGCTCGCCGAGTAACTTCAAAATCGTACTTTTACGCCATGATTAAGCACTTGTTATCGATCGGATTTATTGGTTTATTGTTACAATCTCAAGCACAGGTATTGGTGTATGAGGAAGATTTTGACAACGGAATTCCGGTAAGTTATACACTGGTTGACAACGATGGATTGACTCCAAATCAAGCAACTTCGGAATTTGCTGATGCCTGGATTGCTCTTCCCGATCCACTTGATTCAACGGATACAGTTGTAGGTTCTACTTCCTACTTCGAACCGGTTGGAACGGCAGACCGTTGGTTGATCACTCCTCCAATTACCCTGGGAGCTTACGGAAACTTCCTCTACTGGGACGGTCGATCTGACGACCCTTCATTCCCTGACGGATACTTTGTTTTTGCATCAAAAACGGACACGCAAATGTCCAGCTTCACAGATACAATTGCGGTTGTTAATGCTGAATTGTCAACATGGACATTAAATTCTGTCAACTTGAGCGAATTCGGATTGGATGGAGAAACCATTCACCTTGCTTTTGTGAATCGTACGTATGATGGTTACAAACTATACCTTGATTCCATTTCCGTATTCATCGAAGATCCAGTAGGATTAGAAGAGGAACAAGCGTTGAAGGTTCAATTCGGACCAAACCCAACTTCTGATAAGGTATTTTTCAATATGAAACCAGAGGCTATTACCCTCTGTTCACTTTCAGGAGCTGTTCTGGCAACTTTTGAAAATACAACTCAAATCAATCTTGCAGATTTACCAGCCGGAATGTACTGGATGGAAATCAGAAAAGGAACCGCTGTTGTTCGTGAGAAAATTGTAAAACGCTAAAGTTCTGGCAACGGAATCAATTCCAGAGTAAAAGGAGCTTTCCCTTTCTTCAACGGTCGCATCACAATTCTATTCTCCTCTAAAACAGACAATTTAAAGAGCCATTCTTTGCCTTTGAACGAAATGGACATTGTCCTTTTGTCGGAATCAAGATAATATCTTCCCTTTTTAGGTTCGTTCTGGCCCATAACGCGTAATGGCAAATAATCTAGAACTCCAGTATGATGGAAAATGAATACTTCTTTGTTTCGAAGTCTGGATTGCGATACATCCACGTCATTAATAACTTTCTTATTGATGACCCAAACCTTACTGTTTCCATCACAGAACAAATCACTGTAATCAACTGATTTTAAAGGATAATTGGAGGTACATCCTCCCAGAATCAGAGCAACAGAAATTACGGAAAGAAGAAAGAAACGCATTAAAATATCAGGTTGCTTTGCATGATCGATCCGTAGATTTCATTGGTCACAGAGTCGCGAGTGCTTTCCTTTAACGTAACTACCCCATCTCCGTAATCCAAACCTTCAATGGATTTGAACACATACTTATCGCCATCCCAAACGTATCTGCATTGGAACATTGTCTCATCAGCTTTCACATAAAGTGCAAGGATCAGATCGTTCGCATCTTTACCAACATCTTTGGCAATCAAGTCTCCACGAAATCCATTTACCTGGACCAATTCACCATTCTCACGTTCAAAAACGATAATATGTCTCACGGGAGGCAATGGCTCAGGACTTCCTTTTAACAGTACACCAGCCTTAACTTCAAGGATAAAGGCATCTTCAACGGGTACATTATTTTTAAACGGTATGATTCTAAAATTCTGAGGTGAGCATTCTGCAATTATTCCCAACGAATCCTTCAATACGCAAATATCCAACTCCTGCAAAATCTCCAGACTTTTCGGGTTATCGAATTCAAGGGAAGAGAAATCGGTTTGTTGTGCTTCAATCTGACTGTTCTCCCCAACTTCATCGGTTGGTTTTTTGTCACTTGTTTCGGAATCACATGAAAACAGCATAATTGCTGCAAATAGGTATAAGAAAGAATGTTTCATCAATTTCATAATTCAGAAATCAGCAATTGTTACGGAAATACTTGTACTGCTTTTTGCATGGAGCTAACAAATGCATCGTTATCAATACCGGTTTCAATATTGTTTGCATCAAACCATGCGAGCATTGCTTCCGTAGGCATATTTCCAGTTAAATCATCTTTTGCCATCGGACAACCACCAAATCCTTTTATTGCCCCATCAAATCTTCGGCATCCAGCTTCGTATGCAGCTTTTACCAAATTCTGAGCATTCTCAGGAACAGTATGCAAATGTGCTCCAAATTCAACGTTGGGCAACTCTTTGATCAATGTAGAGAACAGACTATCAATAATTTCCGGGTTGGCAACACCAATGGTATCAGAAAGCGCCAAAATTTTGACATCGAGGTCATTGTACAATTTTTCGCTCCATTTTGCCACGATATCCGGGTGCCATTCTTCTCCGTACGGATTTCCAAAGCCCATAGATAGATACAACACCAATTCTTTGTTTGCTTTCAAGGCAATTTCACGGATTCCCTCTACTCTCGCGAAAGATTCTTCAATGGTGGCATTGGTATTTCTTTTTTGAAACTCTTCAGAAACTGAAAATGGATATCCCAGGTATTTGATTCGCTCGAAAGATACTGCATCATTGGCTCCTCTCTCATTGGCAATAATTGCAAGAAGATGGCTCTCGGATTCATTTAATCCAGCCAAAACCTCTGCTGTATCCCGCATTTGGGGAATTGCTTTTGGCGACACAAAACTTCCGAAGTCAATGGTGTCAAACCCACATTCCAGTAATCCGTTTATGTAATCGATTTTTACGTCGGTAGGAACGAAATCATGAAGTCCCTGCATGGCATCGCGCGGACATTCGATCAGCTTCAATTTTTCCATATTTAAAAATACCAATTATCCCTTAGACAAGATCGCCTTATTGATATCCTTCACAAGACGAGGTCCTTCGTAAATAAAACCAGTGTACAATTGTACCAAATCGGCCCCGGCTTCAATTTTCTCCATAGCATCCGCAGCTGAGTGAATCCCTCCTACTCCAATAATTGGGAATGCTTTGTTGGATGTTTCCGCCAAATAACGAATCACCTCTGTAGATCTTGAACGAACAGGTTTTCCTGATAATCCACCTGCTCCAATTTCCTCAATGCGTTCATCGGAAGTTTTCAATCCTTCTCTGCTGATGGTTGTATTTGTGGCAATAACTCCGTCCAATTTCGTGTCTTTGACAATCTCAATAATATCATCCAGTTGTTCATTCGTTAAATCCGGAGCAATTTTCAAAAGGATGGGTTTTCTGGATTCCTTTTTGTTGTTTAGATCCTGAAGCGTTTGAAGCAACTGCGTTAATGGCTCTTTTTCCTGAAGTGCCCTTAGATTAGGCGTATTCGGTGAAGATACGTTCACAACAAAATAATCTACGTAATCAAATAGTGCATTGAACGCAATGATATAATCTTCCGTTGCAGATTCATTAGGCGTTACTTTGTTCTTGCCAATATTTCCACCAATGATCAATTTGGTCTTTCGCTTTTTTAGATTCGCTACGGCGTTGTCAACTCCTTCATTATTGAACCCCATTCGATTGATAATTGCTTCATCATCTTTCAATCGAAACAATCGTGGTTTTTCGTTTCCGGGCTGACCTTTTGGTGTTACGGTTCCCACTTCGATGAATCCGAATCCACAGTATGCCAGATCATTATACATGGCTGCATTCTTATCAAATCCGGCAGCGAGTCCAACAGGGTTTTCAAATTGAATTCCGAAAACTTCCCGTTTTAAGCGCTCATCTTTTACCCGGTACATGCTATTCCAAAGACCTTTCATTCCAGGGATTCGCAGGGTAAAACGAATCATTCCAACTGTTTTATAATGGATTTTCTCTGGGTCGAATAGAAATAGAATGGAGCGGATTAACTTAAACATAAATAAAGTTTTCGCAAAGGTATAAACGAAAAAGAGGTGACCGAAGCCACCTCTTAATATCTTTCAAGAAAATATGAACAATATTAGAACTTGTAACGTCCTCTCCAACGGTTCATACGACGCGATTTCGCGTAATCTTTATAAGTAATGTTTCTTGCAACAACGATGTTAACCGTGTAGAATGCATCGTTTTGAGAATCTCCACGTTGCTGTTCTGCAGCAAACCACGCTGTATTCTGTGTTGCTGGGTTCGAAAGTGCAGCTGATTGCTCACCAAACTCTGCCAACAAAATGTCACGATCGTAGTACGTTCCACTTACGTCATCCATGTAATCTGTGAATGTCTTGATGTACGTTGCTTCGATTCCTAATCTCCACATACGTCCAATTCCCATTCGCATACCAATACCGAAAGGAATTGTAGCAGTAACTCCTAATACCTCAGACGGTCCATCAGGCAAACCTTGTCCTTCTGTACGAAGTGGACGAAGTGCAACCCAGTTACCATTGAATCGAGCTTTAGGGTTGAAGTAATTTACTCCTGCTCCCGTAAAGATGTATACTTGCTCGTTTCGGTTTTTCATTTTACGACGGTGTCCTCCTAATCCGTAACGGTTACCGAACTTCTCATTTGCAATAATGATTACCTCAATTCTTTGCTGCAATTCGAAGAACATAGAACGGAAATGCAAATTACGTGATTGACGAACAATCTCGCTTGTCAAAGCGTCATCTCCACGAACCATACCAATATTCAAAGTTGTAGAAGTCGCCCATCTTGGGTGAAAACGGAATCGGTATCCAACCATTCCACCAAGACTTGTTGAAGGCCAATCTAAATCGGCAAGACTGTAGTCAGTACCAATTTGATCTCGTCCTCCAAGGTCTCCAAGGAATTGCGTCGCGCCAAAACCGAATAAGATTTCTTTTTTGTTCAATGCCCAGTTACTCTGAGTATTGAAATTCGTGTGCTGCGCCTGTGTGTAGGTCGTGGACGCTGCAAATAGTAGTAATAGAAAAAATGCTTTTCTCATTCCAGTTAAGTTTGAGGTATTTACCTGTTTTTCAACGGTACGAAAATATGAATGTTTTTGCAACTGTGCAATTAATGAGGTTAACATTTTATTAAACGTGAAATGTTAAAGAATGGTTGCCTGAATTGGACCATTGCGCTAAACCGTTTTTTATGGACGGGTTGTCAATGAAAATTCCTTGAGTTGCACAGGGTTACCGTTTCTATCTTCTGCCTTGAAATTGGAAAAAGTTACTTCGATTGGTGTTCCACAATCACGAATCTCTTCGCAAACCTGAGACGGAAGTCTATTTCCACGGATTCTAGCTGTAATATCACGAGCACAAGAACGGTACTGAATGGTATACTGATGTATTAATACACCACCATCTACCTGAATCCCCAATGGATCACAAAAATCTCTGAAAGAAATTGGTCCGCCAGAGACTCCAGCTACATTTGGCAAGCCAACTTCAACCTCTACCACCTCTTCTTCCTTATCAGGAGCAGTGCGTGCTGCGGTATTGTTAGATGTTTCCTCTGTTGTATTTTGGCTGGTTTGTTGAGAAGATGTCTCTTCCTCAGAACTTGAGGTATTTTGAGCGGAAGTTTCTTCGTTTGATTCTTCAGGAGAATCAGAAATAACAACTTCTTTTTCTGAATCGTTGGTTTCTTCTGACTCCTCTACGATCGGATTTTCCTTCTGATCGTCTGCGGATGTCATAACTACCATGTTATTGTTATCGGGCTCCTCAGCTGGAGTATCAGAACTGGAAAGTGTTACAGCGGTAACTATAATAGCAACTGCAGTAACGCCAACGGTTCCATAGAACCAGTTCGTTTGCCAGTAGGGTTTCCCGAGACCTTTCGCACCTTTAACCACATTTGCGAAATCCTGTTTAGACCTGATGTAATCTGAGCTTAGCTGCTTACGGTCTAAATTGGTCTTTATTTTTTCCATTTGTATTATTATTTCATAAATAGCTTCTTTAACCTCTCCAGTGCCCTGAATGTCCGTACCTTTGCATTGTTCTCTGTGATTTCAAGAATCTCACCGATTTCCCGGTATGATCGTTTCTCGAAATACCTCAATTCGATCAATTGCAAATCTCCATCTTTCAACAAAGACAAACATTGTAACAACTTTTTCTTGTTGACTGCAGAATCGTCTTCCTCAAACTCTTCCACCATCTCGAAAAGATGCATGCTTTCGACGTTCACCGTTCTTCTTGCTTTTCTATCGCGAAATGCCTGGTACAACTCGCTTTTAGCGATGCGATAGAGCCACGAGGAGAATGGAACACCTCTGTACTCGTACTTGTGAAGGTTTTTCAACGCTTTCACGAATACTTGCGATGTGACATCAAAAGCCAAATGTTCATCATCCATCCGTTGATAGATGTAGCGAAATATCTGTTCATGATATTTCTGATACAGTGGTCCGAATCGCTCCGGATTATCCTTCGCCTCCTGAATAATCACCAACTCCTCCTGGAGACGGTCATTCGTCTGGTGGTAAACAGGGTTCACTGCCATTGGTTCTGGTTTAAATAGTTCTAGTTTGGTTTTATAAAGCTTGCAGACTTTATACTCCCATAACCGTTAATAATACATTTGGTTACAATATCTAACGCAAAAACGTTGCCAATATTATGTACACATAGTAAAAGCAACTATTAAAAGGTGTTCCCGAAAGGTTTTACGAAACAAAAAAGTTCCTAACCTATCAAAAATCACGCAGATAACTCGTATCTGTTAGCGCGCCAAGAAAAGTAATTAAATATTTTTTCTCGACATTACTCAATGACCTTTTTCTAATGCGTTTGTCCTGATAAGCTCCTCCAACACCACCTTTAGCATAATGATCAATCACCTCTTCCAAAGTCTCCATAGATCCATCGTGCATGTACGGAGCTGTTAAAGCAATATTTCTTAAGCTCGGCACTTTGAAAGCGCCCATTTTACTTTTTTCTCCAGCAATTCGGTACCTCCCGGGGTCATCGCCATAATCATGATACAAGCCATTGTTGAGCGCCTCATAATTGGTAAAATTAGGCAGGCTGTGACATTCGATGCACTCTAAATCCTTGAAAAGATTCCATCCCTTCTCCACATCTTCGGAGAGTACAGCATCACCTACCAAATACTTATCAAATTCACTATAGTCCGAAACCAGTGTTTTTTGAAAAGCAGCCAGGGAACGCGTTACGACCCATGCATCCAAATCCCGACCGAAAAGCTGACGTGCGGCATCGGCATAATGAGGAACCGTTTTCAATCGCTTGATCAGTTCTCCCATGGGCATATTCATTTCATTGGTATCCTGAATGGGCACAGTAGCTTGTTCTTCGAGTGTTTTGATGTGTGCATCGAACATAAAAACCGGGGCATCCTTTACATTGAGAAGAGTTGATGCATTTCGAAAGGACAACTTCCCTCCTACTCCTTTGGATTTCACTTCTCCATCAGTGAATGCCAATTCGGGACGGTGACAATTTGCACAGGAAATAGATCGGTCAATAGATAGACTTGGGTCAAAAAACAACGCTTTCCCAAAATCTTCTCTGGTATCGAATGCTAATTCTTCCTCTTCCTCTACCTCATTTTCAATGGTTTCGCCAGCATCGATCATGAATGCCTTGTACAACCGAAATGAACCATAAGCGGCTATTGCCAGTATAAATACTAAGAATCCATATTTTCCTGATTTGCTCATTAACTGATTTTAATTTTGTCTAATTCATACACTGAGAGCTGTTTGAAAGTTACGAATTCTCAAATGTTTGACTTCTGAGGAATGCTTAATTTTGTATCGTGAAATACGCGCTCATACTTATCACCTTGTTAATCAGTGGGTCTGGCTTTTCGCAAGATTCTTTGGATAGCGTTCCCTACAATTCTTACAGAGATAAGATTGTATTGTACTCTGATTTGGGGTTCTCTTCTGCTCCGTTTAGTATTCGTGGAGATTTCGACAATAACGTAAATCGATTGAAATACCGACACAATCAACGTTTGATTATGGGATTGGGATTCGCTTACAAATGGGCAGCTCTCAGAATTGGATTCGGTTTACCAGTATTGCTTCGACCAGTTAGCAGATACGGTCCTTCGAATTACATCGATTTGGGGTTTAAATTCAACTTCAGACAAACTTTTTGGGATTTTGAATTGCGGAACTACAATGGATACGTGTTGCGTGATGCCTATCAATGGAACGATACGCTGACCTCTCTGAACCCCAATGCAAAAATGCCTCAAACGCGATCCACAAGTGTATCCATTAACACGTGGTATTTCCGCTCCAAAGACTTCAAAATGAATTACGTTTTAGGGAAAAAGGGAGATTACAATCGTTCTCATGGCACCTGGTACTTCAAAGGGACTTTGAATCTCTTTGGTTCCGCGAATGACGCCGGAGGATTACTTCCTGTGGAATTGGTAGATACAACGTTGAATATTAACCGTGTCTCCACGATCACAGCTCTGGACATTGGAGTAGTTCCTGGTTATGCTTACGTCTATCGCTGGGAGAACTGGCAGGCGGCAGGATTTGGCGGTCTTGGTGGAGTGTTGCAATCCAAGTTTTTTGCTGCAGGAGGCAAGAACAGAGGCTTTTTGGGATTAGCACCACGAATTGACCTTCGTTTCATTGTTGGTTATTCGAAGGCGAAATACTTTTTGTGGCTCCACGCAAACTTTGATGTGAAATCAATACGATTCCGGGATTTGTCCTATCAGCAAACATATAATACTATTCGCGTTATTGGCGGGGTACGGTTGGATAAGAAAAAGCGTTAGCTTTAGAAGACGAGCAGCAGGTGAACTTGCACCGTTGCTGTGAGGAAAAATGGTGAATCATGAATGATGAATGATGAGTTATGAATCATGAATATTGAATATTGAATAATGAATAATGAATAACGGTCATCGAGCTTAGCCGACCGCCGAAGGCAGCAACGAAGTTAAATGTGAATTGAGAATGATGAATTAGTATGAAAAGAATTGAGCTATTTGAATTTGAGGATTTCCAGTGGTTTCCGGCGGTCATTCGTACATCGATGACGAATCTTATCAAAGTGCTGCATGGAATGATTGGTACTTCGGATGTTTTGGCAAATCTTCTATCGAAGGTTAGAGAAAAACATGCTTTCAACCAGATCATTGATCTTGGATCCGGATCTGGCGGACCGATGATTGATACCGTTCAACAATTGAATTCAAAAGAAGGCAACTCGAAAATCAATCTCATCCTAACTGATAAATACCCAAACGCGAAAACGGTAGAAAGCATTAATAATCAATGTGTTCCTGAAGTTCGATACGAAAGCAAATCGCAGGATGCTATGGAAATGGACACCTTACCGGAAGGGCTAAAAACGATGATTGCGAGTTTTCATCATATGCCGGTGAACGTAGCAAAAGGCATTTTAACATCAGCGGAGAGCAACAAACAACCAATCTTCATTTACGAAATAAGCGAAAACAATATTCCGACAATTCTCTGGTGGATTTTGCTCCCGATTTCACTGACCATATTGATTCTCATGACGTTGTTCATGACACCTTTTGTGAAACAATTAACTGTATCGCAGCTGGTTTTCACGTATCTCATCCCAATTATACCGCTTGCTTACGCATGGGACGGACAAGCTTCCTTAATGCGCACATACACAATTGACGATGTAAAAGAATTAATTGGAGAACAAAACCCTGATTATACCTGGGAAATTGAGCCTGTGAAGAAAGAAAATGGTAGAAAAGCCGGGTATTATATCTTAGGATACCCGAAATAGTACGAAATCAGGAATATTGAATCAGGAATATTGAATCATGAATATTGAATCAGGAATATTGAATCGTGAATGTTGAATTAAGGTCATCGAGCATAGCCGACCGCCGAAGGCAGCAACGAAGTTAAATGTGAATATTGAATCTGGAATAGGAAAAATGTTCCTTCCCTAATTTAAACAAAAGGGCTTTCTAACACCTTCACCTTCCAATTCTCGCGTAAATCAGAGAGTTTTGTAATCATTGGATTGAAAACGTAAGCGTCTGAATGCTCTTTTAAATCTGAAATGTGCACCGTATCGAGTTCACCTTCTTTTTCAATGATCATATTCAATCGGTTGAAGAAATCAATATTGAGATGTGCCCCTAAATCCTTGATAAATCGTACTGATGCATCGATAGAACAACCGGAAGCTCCTGCTTGTGATTCGTCTACAGCAAGAATTAAAAACCGATCGTATAGAATGGAATAATCGCCGAAAAGAGAGTTTCCATGAGCTGCCCATTGAGGCAAGAATTGTTTCATTGCTCCTGCAACTTCCTCTTTATCAGCTTCCGTAAAGAATCGATCTGCTGTGTAAATCCAGACCTTGCTTTCAGGAGATAAACTTTCAAACATCACAATTCCGCAGCGTTTGCAATAAGTTCGGCAACATCTAAAACTTCCACAGAATCTTCCTTCTCGAAGTTTTTCACACCGTCCGTCATCATCGTATTACAGAAAGGACAACCCGTTGCAATGATATTTGCTGAAGTTTCCAATGCTTGCTCGGTACGCTCCACATTGATTTCCTTGTTTCCTTTTTCTGCTTCTTTGAACATTTGCGCTCCACCAGCTCCACAACACAAACCTTTCGTTTTGCATCGTTTCATTTCCACCAATTCGGCATCTAATTTCTCGATCAATGCACGTGGTGCCTCGTATACATCGTTGGCACGTCCTAAATAACACGGATCGTGGAAGGTGATTTTCTTTCCTTTGAAAGTATCTCCTCCTTTTAGTGTCAATTTCCCTTGATTGATCAATTCCTGAATCAACTGTGTATGGTGGATTACTTCGTAATTTCCTCCCAATTCAGGGTATTCGTTCTTCAAGGTATTGAAACAGTGCGGACAAGCCGTTACAATTTTCTTTACTTCGTATCCATCCAAAACCTGGATGTTCATCATGGCTTGCATCTGGAAGGTAAATTCATTTCCAGCACGTTTCGCCGGGTCTCCAGTACAACTTTCCTCCGTTCCTAATACTGCGAAGCTTACGTTTGTTTCGTTCAAAATCTTAACAAGCGCTTTCGTAATCTTCTTAGCACGATCATCAAAACTTCCTGAGCACCCAACCCAAAAAAGGTATTCTGGTGCTTCTCCCTTCGCCATCATTTCGGCCATTGTTGGAACAACTAGACTCATGATTTACTTTTTAAATACTTGAACATTTGCAGTTTTATCCACCAAATCGGTGAACTTACCTTCATATCTTGTAGCGCGAACAATATGATTATCAATCCAATGATAATTCCCGCCGCGCGGTTTCCCCATTAACATCCCATGGTATTTGAAGCCATGTTCATCCAACCATTTCTCCGTTACTTCGCGATGTTCTTCCAACCGTGACGTAAAAAAGGTGATTATGTGCCCCTGATCGAACCAACGATTAATTGTTTCCAAAGCATCCGGGTACAATGCAGCCGTAGCCATACGTTCCGGTTCTTCGTTGGGAATATCGTCGCAAATAGTACCATCAATATCAATGAGGTAATTCTTTACTTCATCTGGCAATACCGGAGATAGTTTTTTACCATCTACCTCTAGTTCCTTTAATTTCGAATTAGTCTTCATTTGCCCAGTTTAAACGATCAGTAGGACTGAATTGCCATGGTGCTCCGTTGTTTTCAATGTTGGTCAACATACCTGTCAATTCGCTCGGCACTTTGGATTCTTCCATTACCAGGTAACGACGTAAATCCACAATGATTGATAATGGATCGATATTCACCGGACATTCCTCCACACAAGCGTTGCATGAAGTACACGCCCACAATTCCTCTTCTGAAATATAATCGCCTAACAATGATTTACCATCATCGTAATCAGCTCCGTGTTTGCGTTTGTTCTCTCCTACTTCCACCAGGCGATCTCTGGTATCCATCATGATTTTACGAGGAGAAAGCAATTTACCTGTCAAATTCGCTGGACAAGAAGAAGTACAACGACCACATTCTGTACACGTGTAACTATCAAGGAGGTTTTTCCAGGTAAGATCCGTCACGTCCTTGGCTCCAAAACGTTGTGGTTCCGGTGCTCCTTCAGGCGGTGCAGCAAATGGATCAGCTGTAGGATCCATCATCAATTTCACCTCATTGGTTACCGATTCCATGTTTGTGAAGCGTCCCTTCTTCTCCAAATTGCTATAGAATGTATTCGGGAATGCTAATACGATATGGAAATGCTTGGAATACGGAAGGTAATTCAGGAATGCGAACACCATAATGATGTGTCCCCACCAACCAATGCGCTCCAGAGTAGCCAAAGTTCCAAGGTCCATTCCTTCGAAAATCGGACTGATCAAACTACTAATGGTGAATCCGTAGTACGATCCATCTCCGCCTTCCAATTGCTTATGGATTGCTTCATCAGCGCCGTTCATAGTAAAGATGCACGTCACAAGAATGATCTCCATGAATAAAATCATGTTACCATCCATTTTTGGCCATCCGTTCATCTCTTTCATATTGAGACGCGGAACTTTTATCAGGTTTCTTCTGGAAAGGAAGATAACTGTGGCAATCAATGCAGCAACGGAAAGAATTTCAATGAATGAAATCATGAAGGTGTAGAATCCTCCCAAAGAATCGCGGAAAATTCGATGATTTCCAGATAGTCCGTCAACGAAAATTTCGATCAATTCGATCTGTGTGATTACGAATGCAGCGTAAATCGCGAAGTGCAACAATGCCGGAATTGGACGTGAAAACATTTTTTGCTGACCAAATGCAACAAGCAACATTGTCTTCCAGCGCTCTTTTTTATTATCTGAGCGATCAACGTCTCTACCTAAAAGGATGTTTGAACGAACTTTACGCACATTCCATGCGAAAAAACCTAATCCTGCAGCTAGTAAGACTGCGAAAATGATTTGACCCATAATTTACCTGGCGGTAATTGAGATTACCTTGAATTGTTATTTATCTATAACTTCCTCCCTGATCTTCTTTTCCTCTGCTTCTGTGAAGTTCCGTTTGGACTTAGCACCGAGAACGGAGAAGTGAATGTATCTTTCCGGATGTTTCTGAAGATCTTCTACGAGGTCTTGTAGTTGCTGGTTTGTTTGTACCAATTCCATGTACAAGCTGTCATCACTGATCAACTTACCAATAGTTCCTTCACCAGTGAGAGCGGCATCCAGAACCTTATTGACACTAGCCAAAGTATTCTTGGCATTCTCAATTGTTCCTTTGAAATCAGCTGTTACAAGATCATCGGTAATTGTTTTCACGTTTCCGACAATCGCCTTAACGGTATCGTTGCTTTTCTTAAGGTTCAGGGTGATTTCCTGCACATTGGACATGATACGGGATACTTTGCCTTTTTCCTCAGCAACCAATGAATTGATCATCTCAGCTGCATTACCAAACTTCTTGATTGCGATACGCACTTCTGTGAGACTTTGCTCCATCTGAGAAGATGCTGTTGTATCCCAGAAAGCTGCCAATTTTTGGGAGAAATCATCGAGGTTTCCTAAAACAAAATTGATGTTGTCACGAATTGGTCCGATTTGAGCCTCTACCTGTGAAGTCAATGATTCTGCAACAACCCCTTGAATTTTATCTCCAGGCTTGTAGAAACCAGCCATGGTCATTCTGGCAGAATCTTCAGAGGCTTGAATAATGATTCCTTTCCCGAGTAGATCGTTTTCAGCACCACCGGCCTGAAGATCCATATTCTTAGGAATCTTGAAGTCGCGGTCCTGAATATTGAACGTGATTTTAACGGCTTTGTTCGGATCTGAACTCCCCGTTAGCTCTACATCGGTAATTTTCCCAACGATTACACCATTATAGTATATCGAATTCGAAGGTGTAACCCCCGCAGAGTTCGAGAAGTAGGCGTAGTAAACATCATCTCCTCCAAAGAAGCTATTTCCTTTTAGAAAATTCACTCCGGCAACTAACAATCCGATAGCGGCCAGCGTGACAACTCCTACGATCAATTCTCTAGAAATCTTCACAATCTCATTTTTCTGCTAAGTTAATAGCTTTTTGCAAATCTATTCGTTCTCCATTAAGGAATCCAACTACGAAAGCGTGTTCAAAACCTTCGCTACGCATTTTCTTTTTATGCTCGTTAGCGGCATCAAAATCATTTACGTGTTGACCAACAGTGTATTTATACAACCCTCCCTGCTGATACTCAAACACTGTATTTCCTTTAAATTTAGGATCTGTAAGTCGAATCGAGTTCTCAGAAGTTTCAATCTGTACCCGGAATACAATATCTCCTGATTGCGGCTCTGTAATTTCCGGCGGATCAATGTTAACAACTTCTTCCGGGCGATCAAGATCTGTTTGCTGATCCACCCCTTCCAATTCGTTTTTATAATCTTCGAAAGCATTAAACATCGCTCCAGCCATTTTCAATTGTGTGGTAGAGTCGCTGAGAAATTTTTCTTCTTTTGGATTGGTAAGGAAACCTGTTTCAATAAGTACACTTGGCATTGTGGTCTTATATAAAACGAGAAACCCGGCTTGTTTTACTCCACGATCATGACGACCAATCTTTTTAAATTCTGATTGCAAGTGAGACGCAAACATGATGGATTGATCCAAAAAGACGCTTAATTGAATCTGGCGTGCGATAATGGCATCCGGAGACATATCAAACGATTTGTACTTCTCTCCACCGTCATCTTCCAGGTGAATAATCGAGTTTTCACGTTCTGCTACGCGCTGCTGAGATTCTGTTCTGTGCAATCCCAATACATACGTTTCTGTTCCGTAAGCCGAAGCGCTCGCTGCGTTGGCATGAATACAAATGAACAAATCGGCATTATTTCGATTGGCAATTTTGGCGCGTTCGTCCAATTCTACGAACACATCCTTATCTCGAGTGTAAATCACTTCGATATCCGGATATTTCGTTTTGATCTTCTCACCAAGCATTAATGCCATATCCAAACAAACGTGTTTTTCCTGAGCAAAATTGCCGTGGCAGCCAGGATCTTTTCCTCCATGCCCTGCATCAATAACAACTGTTCGAATGGTACCCAACGACAACTCATCCTCTTGTGATGTCGCCACAAATGGCAAACTCAAGAGAATAGAAAGCACCGTTAAAGTCTTCAATCGCCAACTCTTCTTAAAATAGATCATTCACGGGTAATTTTAATAGTTTTGCTGCGTTATTGCTGTCGTAAACAAATTTAAGACACTACTTCTGTCCAAAAAGCATTCCATATTGCAAGTTATTCTCGCCATATTGTTAATAATGTCGGGAGTTACAGCTGGTTACAGTCAACAGTTGAGCGATACACTCTCTGTAGATGACGAAGATTTGGATACTCCTATCTTTTATAACGCAGAAGATTCGATTTATGCCGATATGCGTGAAGAAGTAGTCCATTTGTACGGTAAAGCCGTGGTGGATAACGGCGAAGTTCGTCTGGATGCGGGGTACATCATGATTGACATGAAATCCAAGGAAATTCTTGCGCAATACCGATACGATGAGGATTCTACCATGGTCGAATTCCCGAAGTTTACCGATGGTAGTGACGAAATTCTGGCAAAAACAGTTCGATATAATTTTGATACGAAAAAAGCCTTCATTGAGGAGGTAGACATTCAGCAAGACGAAAACTTCCTGCACATGGGGATTGCCAAACGTCAGGCTAACGAAGAAGTACATTTTCGCCAGGGACGCTTCACCTCCTGTAATCTGGATGAACCGCATTATCACTTCCATTTATCTAAGGCTGTTCTGGTTCCCAACAAGCGAATCGTATCCGGTCCAATGAACTTATGGATCGCCGGAGTGCCTACCCCTATTGGACTTCCATTCAGTATCATTCCACAAATGGAGGACAAATCAAGTGGTTTGATGTTCCCGGAAATTGTGATGCCATCTATATTCGGATTCGGAGTTCGGGATTTGGGGTACTACTGGCCAATCAACGACAACTTCCAGACAACATTCTACGGATCGCTCTACAGTCGTGGATCGTGGGGACTTCGAAATAGAACAGATTACAACGTGCGTTATAAATTCAATGGAACGCTTAATCTAAGTTTTGATCAATTCCGACGAGGATTCCCGGACACAACGGCACAAAACAAATCGACGGTTGTTTGGCGTCACACAAAAGACTCGAAATCCAGCCCATACTGGACTTTTACGTCCAACGTCAATTTCCAATCGGATAACAATACGCAAAACAGTCTTGATCCGATTAACGCGAATTATTTCAACAATACCTTAAGTTCTGACATCAACATTTCGAGGAAATTTCCCGGGAAACCGCTCACCATGGGAGGTAAAATATCCTTGCGACAGAACTCTATCTCGGAAAACATCTCGCTTCAAAGCCCGGTAATTAACGCCAACATGACGCGAATTTTCCCTTTTAAGAAGATTGTGAAAGCAACAGGTAGACTCAAAGGATTCCGCGAATTGGCACGACAATTTTCCGTTACGTACAATTTTGAAGGGCAGAATCAAGCCTTGTTTGAAGATACTTTACTAAGAGATCGCAATTTTGGAGAAATCAGGAACAAGTTTATCAATGGTATCTCCAACGATGTTCGTCTGGCGACAACTTCTTCCTTGTTCAAAAACATTTTGAAGATCACGCCTTCAATGAACTATGCCAACTATTTGAATTTCCAGCAAGTTCAAAAAGAATATGACACTACGACCAGTTCTGTAATCACCGACACACTGCAACAATTTGGAATGGCTCAAACCTTAAGCGTCGGAGCCTCGGCAACAACTGTTCTATATAGTTACTATCGATTTATCGGTAAAAGCCAACCGATATTGCGACATTTAATGACTCCTTCCATTAGTTATAGTTATCGTCCCAATCTAAATCAGAACAGGCGCTATGACACGAGTGACACTACGTTCGTTGAGTACTCACCATTTCAAAATAGTGCCTACAACATCCAATCCACAAGAGATCAGAATATCCTGAGTTTCGGTATTAACAACACGTTTCAATTGAAGCGTAAATCGGAAAAAGATACTGTGGATGGATTCAAGCGCACCATGTTGATCGATGCACTCTCGATTCGAAGCAGCTACGATTTTGAAGATACACTGCGTCCGCTGCGTGATTTCAACATCAGCATGAGAACCAGCCCTGTGGATTTCATCAACATTGTTGCCAATGCTAATCTTTCTCCATACCAATGGAATGATACTACTGGTGCAATTAGCGATTTGAATGAGGATTATGCGTGGAAATATCGAACTGGATTGAATCGTCTGGGTAGAATTACGCGATTTGATGTCACCACTTCCCTAACCCTCACTTCAAAACAAAGCAGGGAACGACTGAAAAATGCAGTCGACAACATTGGACAAAACTGGACGGCTGATTTTGATTATTACTTGTTGAATCCTGAACAGTTTCTCGATTTTGAGATACCATGGAAAGTAACGCTTTCACACGTTTTCACATTAACGAGAAATCTGGCGATCAGTGAAACGAATCCAGATAAGTACACTCAGATACAAACCTTAATGTTTCAGGGAGATATCAGTTTTACGAAGCGTTGGAAAATTAGTACACGAACCAATTTTGATTTAAAAGAAGGAAAAATTACAAATTCGCGTGTTTCACTAAATCGTGACATGCACTGTTGGGCGCTATCCTTTGACTGGACGCCGATTGGGCTGAATCAAAGCTTTGTTTTCTCCCTCCGATCGACATCGCCATTCTTGCAAGATATTCCGATAAACTTACGTCGCCCTCCTACATTTTTGTAAACTATTTGTATATTCGATTAGTGATCGACTTTGACTTTTCAACAGATGCCAAACCACGCAAGGGCAGTATCCTCATCTCAGAGCCTTTTCTCTCAGATGATTATTTCTCTCGTTCAGTAATCTATCTATGTGACCATAACGAAAATGGAAGTTTTGGCTTTGTTCTCAATAAATACGTAGAAACAAGCCTGGCAGAATCTATTGAAGGTTTCCCTACCATTGATTTCAAGGTGAGCCTGGGAGGACCTGTGGACACATCCAACCTGTACTATATCCATAGTTTCGGTGATAGCTTGAAAAATGCGTATCCGATTGATCAAGGACTATTTATTGGCGGTGATTTTGAGGATATGAAATCTATGGTTGCCAAGATCCCCGGCAAAGCAAAAGAAGTACGCTTCTTCATTGGCTATTCCGGATGGGAAGAAGGGCAATTGGAAGCCGAAATGGATGAGAAATCGTGGATTGTACTCAACAATATCCCTAGTTCTATCATCATGAATACAGAGAAAGATTCCTTGTGGAACGATTTGATGAAACGCATGGGTGGCAAATTCGAATTGATGAGTAAGTTCCCAGTGAACCCATCGGATAATTAAGCGAGAAGTAAAAAGTGAGAAGCCTCTTTTCACTACTCACTTCTAACTATTCCCTATTTCACTACTCACTTCTAACTTTTCACTACTCACTTTTTCACTATTCACTTATCACTATTTCACTACTTTTACCCCATGGGAATTACAGCTCCTCTTGCCGAACGAATGCGTCCGAAAACACTTGATGATTATCAAGGGCAGGATCATTTATTGAAAGAAGGAGCCTCGTTACGCAGAGCCTTGGATTCAGGCGTTATTCCATCCATGATTTTCTGGGGACCGCCGGGAGTTGGTAAAACAACACTGGCTCATTTAATCGCCACCCATCTTGATCGACCATTTCATCAGCTTTCAGCTATTTCATCGGGTGTAAAGGATGTACGTGAAGTAATTCAAAAAGTGGAAAAAGCGGGGATGTTCCAGCAGTCAGGGACCTTATTATTCATTGATGAGATCCATCGATTTTCCAAAGCACAGCAGGATTCATTGCTTGGAGCCGTTGAAAAAGGAATCGTAACATTGATTGGAGCGACTACCGAAAACCCTTCTTTTGAAGTTATTTCAGCCTTACTGTCCAGATGCCAGGTGTACACACTGAATGGACATTCGAAAGATTCTTTGCTTTCCATTCTGGACAAAGCCATTGCTGAAGATACAGTGCTGAAAGAAAAGAAAATCAAGCTGACGGAAACCAATGCTTTATTGGCTATTTCCGGTGGAGATGCGCGAAAGCTCCTGAATATTTTCGAGATCATTGTTGGAACCTTTGGGAGCACAAAAGAAATTGAAATAACCGATGAACTTGTACTGAATACAGCTCAACAGAGCGTTGCAATGTACGATAAGGACGGGGAACAGCATTACGATATCATTTCTGCGTTCATCAAGTCTATTCGTGGTAGCGACCCGAACGGCGCAATTTATTGGTTGGCGCGAATGGTAGAAGGTGGAGAAGATCCGAAATTCATTGCCAGACGATTGATTATTTCTGCATCCGAAGATATTGGACTGGCCAATCCGAATGCTTTATTGCTTGCTAATAACTGTTTTCAAGCCGTTCAGACTGTTGGATGGCCCGAAGCACGGATAATTTTGGCACAATGCACAATTTACCTTGCCAGTTCACCAAAAGGTAATGCTGCTTATATGGCTATCAATAAAGCGCAGCAGCTAGTAAAACAAACAGGAGATTTGGGTGTTCCTCTCCCCTTGCGCAATGCTCCCACGAAATTGATGAAAGAACTGGGCTATGGTGAAGGTTATAAATACTCGCACGATTTCCCCGGGAACTTCGTGCAGCAGGATTTTCTTCCGGAAGAGATCGCCGGAACGAACTTCTTTAAAGCAGGCAGCAGTTCAAAAGAAAAAGAAGTGGAAAACAAAATAGCCGAATTGTGGGGCAAACGATATAAGAAGTAGATGGGAGCGAAAATTGGTTACTACATATTCATTCTTCCTCTGTCCTACTTGCCGCTTCCGGTATTGTACATTTTTACGGATTTCTTTTACCTCCTACTCATCTCCATTGTGCCTTATCGGAAAAAAGTAATCCTTGGGAACATTGAACGAAGCTTCCCTGAAATGTCAGCAAAGGAACACAAGAATCTTCTGAGAAAATTCTACCGTCATTTTACAGATATTTTAGCTGAAGGCGTTAAGAATCTGACCATTTCTGAAAAGGAACTCCGACGTAGATTTGTCGTAAAGAATCCGGAAGTAATGCAGGATCTCTATGACGAGAAACGCAATGTGCTGCTGGTCTCCGGACACTTTAATAACTGGGAATGGTTGATCACTTCTCAAAACTTCCTTTTTCCACATCAGGCGTATGGAATTGGAATGCCGCTTTCCTCTCAGTTCTGGCATAAAAAAGTAACTGCCAGACGAGAACGATACGGGATGAGAGTCATACATGCGAAAAACTATCGTGAAAAATTATCCGATAATCCAGATGAATTAAAAGCGGTTTTGGTACTTTCGGACCAATCTCCGGGAAATTCTCTAAAGAGCTACTGGATGGAATTTCTGAACCAGCAGACTGCAGTGCTGTTTGGAGCAGAAATGATGGCGAACGAACTTGATTACGCAGTGGTATTTTTTGCCACGCGAAAAGTGAAACGCGGACACTATGAAATGCACCTTGAAGTGCTTACTAAAGATCCTCGTTCTACTGGTTGGGGAGACATCACCGAAGCTCATACGAAAGGACTTGAGAGAGAGATTAAGAACAATCCGGCACAATGGTTGTGGTCTCATCGCAGATGGAAACGAGAATTACCGGAGGACCTGAACAAACTAAAAACTGAACAAAATGAGAAGTTTAACGCTCGTTATCGTTAGCTTTTTTATTCTTGGGAATGCAAGCATAAGCCTTGCACAGAAAAAGTACGTACGTAAGAATCGTACCGCTCCTGTTACCGCTTATGGAGATTCTAACATTTACTCCCGAGCAATCTTTGTAGATTCTTCTCTTATATATTTCGGTTGTTCAGACGGCTCAGTGTATAAATACGACTCTGAGGAAGAGAATTCCAAAAGAATCCTGAAGTTGGCTCGACGTGGAGAAAACAGAGACATTGAAAGTTATAACGGAGTGTTGTTTGTGATGCAAAGTGGTGATAATGGCTGCGTGACAAAAATAAATCCCAGCGGATCGGTTGGGTTCATTGAACCGCGTGAATGGCGTGGTGTTTTCCTGGATGCACTCGACTTCAACGGGGAAGTAGGTTTTTTACTGGGAGATCCAGTTGACGGATATTTCACCCTCTATCATACTACGGATGGTGGTCGCAAATGGAATCCATGTGAAGGCAAAGTCCCTGCAATTACTGGTGAAGCCGCATTTGCTGCGAGCGGATCAAACGTTTATGTGGCTAACGATAGTACCTACATGTTCATCACCGGAGGAATGGCAAGTAAATTCCATAAGTCCATAGACAATGGCAAAACATGGACAACTGTTGAAATTCCTTATTATCCATCCGAAACATCCGGAGCCTACTCCATGTGCTTTTCAGACGATATGAATGGAGTCATTGTTGGGGGTAATTTCAAGCAGCCAGAGTTGAAAATGAACACAACGTATTATACACATGACGGAGGTGAAACGTGGTATAATTCTTTCGAACCACCTAATGGATACCGCTCTTCTGTAATACACCATGACGGCGTGTTTTACGCGGGTGGACATAACGGAATTGATTTTTCTTATAATGGTGAAGACTGGACACCATTCGCTACCGGAAAGTATTACGCGCTAAGTATTTTCCAGGATCAACTTATAGCTACCATGCGTCACGGACGTTTCCAGACTTTCAATCTTGTAGAATAATGACGATTGAAGAAAAAGTTGAGCGATCTATTCGCGATCAATTTCTTGAAGACAGTACCGGACACGATTGGTATCATATATTACGTGTTGTCAATTTGTCAAAACACATTCAATCCAAAGAAGGTGGAGATAAAGAAATCGTAGTCTTATCTGCCCTGCTCCACGATATCTCGGATCACAAGTTTAATGGCGGAAAGCTGGATGAAGGAGGTAAAGTTGCCTTCGAACTACTTCGTTCTTTTGATTACCCGGAAGATCGAGCCTTGAAAGTAAAATACATAGTAGACAATATCAGCTTTAAAGGGGCAAATACAAAGGTGGAAATGGAATCCCTGGAAGGACAAATTGTTCAGGATGCAGATCGACTGGATGCCATTGGTGCAATTGGAATCGGCAGAACATTCGCGTATGGCGGTCATAAAGGACAACCGATGTACGATCCCGAAATCCCCTCAAAGATGCACGACACATTCGAAGAATACGCAAATTCTAAGGGCACTACCATTAACCATTTTCACGAGAAATTATTACTTTTAGCAGATCGATTAAATACGAAGACTGCACAGGAAATTGGTGGAAAAAGACATCAACTTATGGAGCAGTTTCTTAATGACTTTCTAAACGAGTGGGATTTCAATCCCGATGCTAAATGAAGACCAAAATTGCCCTTGGAGTTGATGTTGGAGGAACGAACGTAGCGTTCGGCTTGTGTGATGAAAAAGGCAATTCATTTTTTGAATCTTCCGTTCGCACAAAATCTTTCGAAAAACCAGAATTACTTGTAGAAGAAATCTACCGCGTTATCGAAAAACAAGGATTGATCGATTCGCTGGTTGGAATCGGAATAGGTGCTCCGAATGGAAACATCTACTCCGGAACTATTGAATATGCCCCAAATCTGGATTGGAAAGGAAGTATTCCTCTAGCCGCCATGTTTGAAGAGCGCTTCGGTGTGAAAGCCATACTTACCAATGATGCCAATGCTGCAGCAATTGGAGAAATGATCTACGGTAATGCAAAAGGCTTGAATGATTTTGTAGTTATCACACTAGGAACAGGATTAGGAAGTGGCGTTGTGGCGAACGGAAAACTGGTTTACGGTCACGATGGCTTTGCCGGTGAGTATGGACATATTCGCGTTGTTCCCGATGGTAGACTTTGCGGATGTGGTAGAAAAGGATGCCTGGAAACCTACGTTTCAGCGACTGGTGTTGTACGATCGATTACAGAACTTGACTCTCCAAATAAAGCAACCTCCGCATTAATCGGTCTTGACTCCGTTTCAGCTCAGGATGTCTTCGAATTAGCCGAAAATGGCGATGTTTTTGCAGAAGAAATTATAGAGTTCACTGCCGAGATGTTAGGAAGTGCTCTTGCCGACTATACTTGCTTCTCAAGTCCTTCAGCATACATTCTATTTGGAGGGATCGCCCAAAGTGGTCCGCCTTTTGCTGAGAAAGTGAAGGCATATATGGAACAACACATGCTCAACATCTTTCAGAATAAGATCGAAATCAGGATATCAAGTCTACACGATAAAAATGCCGCTGTTCTGGGTAGTTGTTCCCTGGTCTGGAACGAATTAAATTAATTCTATTTCTATGAAAAATTGGAACGCTGTAATATTGTGTGCGCTGGTAGCATGCACTGGTCATGCGCAAATCCCTGAATTAAAAAAAGCCTCGGATAAAGCACAAAGTACCCTCAACAATCCGAACAGCGACTTCCAGGAAGATAAAATCCAATATGTTAATCCATTTATAGGAACTGGTGGACATGGACACACCTACCCGGGTGCTTCTGCTCCTTTCGGAATGATCCAATTAAGTCCGGATACCCGATATGATGGCTGGGACGGCTGTTCAGGATATCATTATTCAGATGATGTAATTTATGGTTTCAGTCATACACATTTGAGCGGAACCGGAGTAAGTGATTACGGTGATTTACTGGTTGTACCGCAGCATGGCTCTCCTAGAATGGATCCCGGATACCAAACTGAAGATGGATATGGAGCAACATTCTCCCATGATAAGGAAACAGCATCACCAGGATTCTATAGTGTGCATTTGGAAGAACCTGATATCGATGTTCGGTTGGCAACAACTACACGCGCCGGAATTCACGAATACACTTTTAATAAAGAAAAAGGAAAGAAATTCATTCTCCTTGACCTTGATCACCGTGATAGAATTGTAGATTCTGATATCTCAGCACCCGATAAAAATACGGTTCAGGGGTATCGAATTTCGCAAGCGTGGGCTGAGCGACAGGAGTTTCATTTCTACATGAAAACAGATGTTCCATTCCAAAAGGCGAGGATGATTCTGAAAAAAGGGCGCCATAAAATGCTTTTGATCTTCCCGAAAGGGACGGAGAAAGTTACCTTACGAGTAGGAATATCAGCAGTTGATGTTGAAGGTGCAAAAGCCAATGTCGAAGCAGAAATCCCGCATTTTGATCTCGATAAAGTCAAAAAAGCAACCGAAAATCAGTGGAGAAACGAATTGATTAAAATTCAGTTTCAGAGCAAAGACAAAGAAGTGATGACCAACTTCTATACAGGATTGTATCACTCTTACTTGAATCCTAACGTTTTCTCTGACGTTGATGGTCGATACCGCGGTTATGATGGAAACATTCACGAACTCCCAGGAGATTCAAAGAACAACTACACCGTTTTCTCTCTTTGGGACACCTACCGAGCCACACATCCGTTGTTTACGTTAACACAGGTGCAACGTACAAATGATTTCATTCGAACTTTTTTACGTCAATTCGAACAAAAAGGAACCTTACCAATTTGGGAACTCGCTGGAAACGAAACTGGCTGTATGATTGGTTATCACAGCGTCTCTGTAATTGCAGATGCCTACACGAAAGGAATTCAAGACTACAATGCAAAAGAGGCAATTAAAGCCATGATTGCCACTTCTATTCGTGATGAATTGGGGAAACTAGAATATGGATCTCAGGGGTTCCTGGGTGTATCAAATGAACCGGAATCTGTATCGAAGACATTGGAATACGCGTACAACGATTTTTGTATCGCAGAAATGATTGCTGATTATCATCAAAAAAATGGAACTTCTTCCTACGAGAAGGATTTATCGGAGTACCGAAAGCGATCCATGAATTTCATCAATTTGTACGATCCAAGTACGAAATTCATGCGTGCACGACGCTCTGGCAGCTGGTTTGCACCATTTGATCCGGCGGAAGTAAACTTCAATTACACAGAAGCGAACAGCTGGCAATATTCGCTATACACACCGCATGCAGTAGGTGTTCACACAGATTTATTGGGCGGAAAAGATTCATTGGAAGCCTGGCTGGATCGATTGTTTACTACTCCCTCAGATTTATCTGGAAGACATCAGGTAGACATTACAGGATTGATTGGGCAATATGCTCACGGAAATGAGCCTTCACATCACATGGCGTATTTGTACAATTACACCAATGCACCGGAGAAAACAGCGGATTATATCCACCAGATCACCACTACCCTATACAAGAACGCTCCTGACGGACTTTCTGGAAACGAAGATTGCGGACAAATGTCTTCCTGGTATGTTTTAAGTGCACTAGGGTTCTATCAAATTGCTCCTGGGCGACCCTATTACGATTTCGGAACACCACTGATGGATGATGCCTTGATGCAGTTCTCAGGACGTCGCCTTCGCATCCAGACAAGCAGAGAGAGCAAGGCTTCACGCTACATTGATAAGATTGTATTGAACGGAAAAGAATTGAAGCAACGCTATATCAGTCATGAACAACTGAAAAGCGGCGGGAATTTGCAGTATTTCCTAACAGATAGTCCAAGTGAGAATTATAGAACTTATGCTATGGCTCCTACTATTGAGGAAATTCCTGACGATTTTGTTTCGGTACCATATCGTACACAAACGGAAAGAGTTTTTGAAGAGACTGCCACCGTTACATTGGAGACTCCGGTCCCTGCAGAAATTTACTACACGGTTGATGGATCAGATCCCAGAACCAGTAAAACGGCAATCAAATACGGATTCAATCCCCCGGTTTTGACAGATTCAATAGGTCCGATTCCAATGGCTGTTGAAGACATTCAAATTGATAAAACAACCATCGTAAAAGCATGTGCTAAGGATTCCAGTGGCAACACAAGCGCCGTAGTATCTATGGATTTGGTGAAAAAGAATCCGAATATTTCCATTGAAATCAGATCAGAGTACGCGAATCAGTACGCGGCATATGGCGACATGACCATGATAGACGGAATTCGTGGTGGAGATGAATACAGAACTGGCGATTGGCAAGGATACTGGGCTCAGGACCTAATGGTTGAGTTGACCTTCACAATCCCAAGATCGATTTCAGAATTGGCATTGGGCTGTTTAGAAGACAACAAATCCTGGATCTTTTTACCGAGTGCAGTTGTTTTTGAAGGAAGTACAGACGGAGTAAATTTCGAAATGCTGGGTATGAACAAACTCATACACACTGCCACCAGCAACAGACCGGCGAAAGTATTTGACTTCAATCTTAAATTACAAGAAACCAAAGCCTTTAAGAAAATACGAATCACCGCACTGAATTACGGAAAATGTCCGGATTGGCACTTAGGCGCCGGAAATGACACATGGCTCTTTGTTGATGAAATTGTATTGAAATAATTCTCAGAAAGTTGGTATTTTAGCCAGCGATAAATTTAAAACCAAATATGAAACAATTCAAATTTGCATTACTTGCAATTGTGATCTTCGCAGGATCTTTCGTATCCCGCGCTGATGAAGGAATGTGGCTCCCTTTTCTCCTTGGGCGCAACTATGAAGACATGAAAGCTCACGGATTAAACCTGACTCCTGAGCAAATTTACGACATTAACAATGCCTCTCTGAAAGACGCCATCGTTTCGTTTGGTGGTTTCTGTACAGGTGAAGTGATCTCTGATAAAGGATTAGTTCTTACCAACCACCACTGTGGATACGACGCAATCGCCGGAGTTTCTACTTCAGAGAACAACTACCTGGACAACGGTTTCTGGGCTAAAAATCACAATGAAGAAATTCCAATTGCGGGTCTATCTGTGACTTTCATCGTTCGTATGGAAGATGTGACTGAAACAGTTTTGGCGAATTTGAACGACAACATGACTGAAGATGAGCGTAACGAAGAGATTGAAAAAGTTCGTAAAACGTTGATCGAAGATGCTACAAAAGGAACGATTTACTCTGCAAGCGTGAAATCTTTCTTTGAAGGAAATGAATTCTACTTGTTCGTAAAGAAAACGTACAAAGACATCCGTTTGGCTGGAACACCTCCACAATCTGCTGGAAAGTACGGTGGAGACACAGATAACTGGATGTGGCCGCGTCACACAGCTGATTTCTCAATGTTCCGTATCTACGCTGACTCGGACAACGAACCAGCAGATTACAATGAGAATAACGTTCCATTGAAGCCGAAGCACTCTTTGCCAATTAGCTTGAAAGGTGTGCAGGATGGAGATTACGCAATGATTATGGGATTCCCTGGATCAACGGATCGTTACTTGAGTTCCTGGGGAGTTGAGCAAGCAGTTACTTTGGAGCAGCCAAAACGTGTTGATATCCGTGCAAAGAAATTGGATATCATGAAGAAATACATGGACATGGATACAGATGTTCGTCTACAGTACTCTTCTAAATACGCACAAGTTGCCAACTACTGGAAATACTTCATCGGTCAAACAGCACAGGTGAAAAACAACGATGTAATCGGTAAGAAACAAGCGCTAGAAGCTGATTTCGCAGATTATATGAAGAACAAGCGTTTGAATTTCGACATCATGGGATCCATGAAGAAATATTACGAAATGACGAATGATGTTGTTTACATAAATGCTTATCAATCTGAGTTTTTGTTCCAGGTAGATGCGATTATTAACGTAATCCGTTACAAGTTCTGGGCTGATGCAATGGTTGACGAAGATCCTGTAATGAATCAACGTGCTGGAATGATGGCAGCATTCTTCAAGCCTCAGGTTATGGAATTCTTTGAAGAGAGCCATCTGGAAATGGAAACAGAAATTGTGCACGAAGTATTGGCAATGTATGTTAACGATATTCCGGAATCTCAGCACGGAGAATTTGTTGGAAAAATCGCATCCAAAGGACGCAAGGGAGTTGACAAATTCATGAAGAAAGCAAAGAAGAAATCAATCTTCTTCAACAAAGAGAAGTTTGAGGAATTCGCTAATGATCCAACTCTTGAGGCATTGGAGAAAGATTTGATGTACAAGTTGGTAGTTGACCTTTGGGGCGCAATAGAAGCGGCGAATGGTACGGATGAAATGAAAAAAGCGGAAGACAACCTAAGCAAGGCAAATCGTTTGTTCGTTTACCACTTGCGCGAAATGAATCAGGATAAGAACTACTATCCAAACGCTAACTTCACGTTGCGTGTAACTTACGGAAACGTTCTTCCTTACTCACCAAAAGATGGAATCACGTACAACTACACGACTACGTTGGAGGGAATGCTTGCGAAAGAAGATCCAAACAATCCTGAGTTTAACGTTGATCCGCGCATCAAGCAAGTTCACAAGAAACGTGATTACGGACAGTACGCAGATGAGAACGGAACGTTGATTGTCAACTTCCTTTCTAACAACGATATTACAGGTGGTAACTCTGGTTCCCCGGTAATTAACGGAGATGGAGAGTTGATCGGTACCGCATTTGATGGTAACTGGGAAGCAATGTCTGGTGATATTTACTTCGAGCCGAATATTCAGCGTACTATCTCTTGTGACATTCGTTACACATTGTGGTTGGTTGATAAGTGCTACGGTGCAACCAATATTATTGACGAATTGAACCTCGTTAAATAATCACACTAAATATTTTACAGAATCCCCGCTTCTTTAATTGAGGCGGGGATTTTTAGATTCAACATGATTCTTTCGGAAATAACTGACTTAAACGAAGATTCTCTGGAGACATACGGAGCGCTGTATTCCGTACTCGTAGTCATTTTTGTATTTGCCGGACCTTTCTTTCTTTACTACACTTATTCTGTATTGAAGGTACGTCGATGGGAGAACAGTATTCTTCATAGAAAAGGAGATCGTAACAACCATAATTTTGGTCTGGCATACGTCATTCTTATCGGAATGCTTTTAAAGCAAGATCCGAGGGAGTACGAGGAAAAGAGCTATTTCTTAGGGAAAATTCTGGAAGAACTGTCTGCAGATTCGGTAGATCTGGAATACATTCTGGAGAAAATTCACCAAAAAGATGTACGAGTAAAACACGTTGCGAATTGGGCTAACCTAAGACTGAGTGAAGTAGAACGAGAAGAGTTAATGTACGCGCTCATTGAGGTTGTCTATCTGGACGAAACACTCATTCGCAAAGAAATGTCCCTCCTACTCGACTTTGTCCGATATACGCATATTTCAAAGCGTGAGCTCGACAGTATGATCGCTTCTCACAAACAACGATTGGCTAGGGAAGCAGAAGAACGCAGACAAGCTGAGAAGGAAAAACAACGACTTTCTTCATTGGCTTACAGACGAAAAAAAGCCTTTGAGATTCTTGGAGTATCTCCTTACGCAGGTGAAGACGAAATAAAAAAAGCTTATCGGGAATTGGTCAAACGATACCACCCCGATCGATTTTATGGCAAAGAGGAATCGTTGCGGGAATCAGCCGAAGCTCGGTTTATTGAAATTCAGAAGGCTTACGATTTAATCATGTCAAATAATTCGTAGTTTCGAGGCGTGGGAGTACTGCTGGAAGTAGATTGGAACACTGTTGAAAAGGATGCACTAAATAGCCATGGTTTGTGGTCGGTAGCATTGGTTCTCTTTATTATTGTGGCTCCCGGACTCCTGTACTACTTCTATTCCAACTGGAAACTAAAGCGCTGGGAAAATTCAATTCTTCCCAAAACTGGTGAGGAAACACCACGAAACTTTGCCTTGGCGTATTTGTGCCTTGCCACTCTTCTAATGAAGAATGATAGCAGAGAATCCAAGCTTAAGCAATCCAGATTAAACCATGCGCTCTCGGGTTTTTCGCACAGCTTGCGCGATCTGGAAACCGAATTCAATGCGATACTTAAAAAAGACATTCGCCTAAAACATGTCGCCAGGTGGGTAAACTGGAAATTCAATCACACCGAACGAGAAGAACTCATGTACCTTCTCATCGAAATTTCCTTAATCGATGGATCCATTACCTCGAAAGAAAAAGTCATTCTTTTCGAACTTGCAGAACATCTTGAAATCAGCCGGAAGGAATTAAGAAGTATGGTTGCTTCTCATTTGCAGAAAATGGAACGGGAGCAAAGAGAACACCGAAAAAGGCAACGAGAATGGAGGGAGAAAGAACGAAAAGCTCGTGTTGTTAAAACCGACAGGGAAAGAGCCTTCGAAATTTTGGGTATCTCTCCGCACGCATCTGAAGATGAAATCAAAAAAGCCTATCGATCGTTGGTTAAAAAGCACCATCCAGACCGGTTCGCGGGACAGGATGAAGCTATTATCAAGGCGGCAGAGGCTCGATTTATTGAAATACAACAGGCGTACGAAATTATCGAGGGTTAACAAAGATTGGGAGCATTTCCCAAAAAAATATAATCGAATACCAGAAGGAATCAGGAGTCGTTTTTAGAGGGAAACCAAAAAATCAACTCACCATGAAGCAGCCAAATTCTGTACGGGTGCTACTTGTATTCGCTGTTATATTCGCATTTCTATTTCATCGACAAAGTTTAGGACTAAATCTGGTCATCTTTGAAGGAATCCTTTTCGGTTGGTTTGCCTTCAGTAAACAATTGAAGTTTCAGACCTTTTTTGAACGACTCGTTTTTGCCTGTGTCATTCTCACGCTTGGATTCACCATCCTCCACCACTCCATCTGGAGTTATTTCATACACTTTGCTGCATTATTCATGTACATTGGAGTGTTAATTGCGCCAAGATTGCGTTCACTTGTGAATGTAATGGGAATGGCACTGAGCAACATCTTCCTTTCATACAGCGAATTGTTTCGAGACAAGAAGGATGATCCTGAAGTTCCTCATCAAAAAGAGTCAAAACATACATTTCAATTCAAAAGATTGCGCTTTTACATCATTCCCGTGGCGATAATCATTCTATTCGCATCGCTCTACGGATTTGCCAATCCAGATTTTGGAGCCTACGTGAATGCCATTTTAGGAGAAGTTTATGATGCGCTTATTTATTTCTTCAAGAATGTCGATTTCCTTTGGATCCTTACATTCTTGCTTGGGGTGATCGTCTGTATTTTCCTTCTGATGCGCAAGAAGAACGAAGTCCTGGAAGAACGCGATACAAAAGCCAAGGACGATAAAATTCGTGTCCGAAACAAACATGCTAAATCCAGCATGACGGGGCTTAAGAACGAATACCGCGTAGGAATTTTCTTGTTTGGAGCGCTGAATCTATTGCTCTTGTTGATGAACATCATGGATATCGATAAAGTATGGATCAACTTCAAATTCGAAGGTCAATACTTACGACAGTTCGTGCATTACGGAACCATTGTCCTGATCGTTGCAATATTGCTTTCCATTGTTCTGGTGCTATCATTCTTCCGAGGCAACCTCAATTTCTATAAAAAGAATATTTGGCTCAAGCGATTGTGTTACCTGTGGCTGGGACAGAATGCCATCCTTGCCATCTCTGCAGCGATTCGAAATTATTATTACATCCAGCACTATTCATTGGCACACAAGAGAATTGCGGTAATGTTCTTCATTTTACTTGTGTTGTATGGATTGTTCAGTGTTTTCATCAAGATTCGTGATACACGATCAAATTTCTACTTGTTACGAAAGAATGCCGTTGCCTGGTTGATCGTTTTGACCGTTTCGGCTGGATTCAACTGGGATCGCATCATCGCGAAGTACAATTTTAGTCGTGAGGATGGAGCATTCGTACATTTGAATTTCCTTTTAACACTATCGGATTCTGCCCTTCCCCACCTGGATCAACCATTGGACAAGGTTACTGCCATGGATCGCAAACAAGGACTCTGGATGGGAGCTTTCAAAAGAGGCTTATCGCGGAAACAATATCGAAATTTGTACATGAGTCCGGAGAAATACAGCATGATGGTTGAATACCGCAAGAAGGCTTTTCAATGGAAATGGAAAAAGAAATCCTGGTTGGAGTGGAATTATGCAGAATGGAAGGCGGATCGGGAGATTAGGGATTGAATTTTGAATGATGAGTTATGAATTATGAATGATGAGTTACGGTCATCGAGCCTGTCGAGATGTGAATTTTGAATAAGGAATAATGGACACTGAGGGCTTGTGCTGAACACTTAAGGTCGCTGAGCCTGCGCCGAACTGAGCTGGCCCCATGAGTTTGCGAAAGGGTGCCGAAGTTTCGAAGTGCCGAAGTGTGAATGATGAATTTTGCACATTGAGCGTAGCCGAAATGTGCAATTTGTAGGATAAATTAGGAGTTATTGCTTCATCGCGATTCCGAAGTGTGAATAGATTGGGCGTTCGATGCCGTCGCTATCCGCAGGGCGATTGATGATGCCGCCCATGTTTCGTACATACATGCATGAGGAACCACCTTGATCGCATGCCATGGCATCGGAAGCTCCCAGTGCCTTCAGGATTTTTGCACAATCGCTGTACGTCAGCCCTGCACTGTAATCGGGACGTTTGCCATCAACGATCATCAGGTACAAGTAGGTTCCTTCTGCATTCACTCCCATTACAGTTCTTGCATACGGACGGTCGTTTTCATGCTTGATGATTTCGTTATTCTTCAGGATATCGAATCGACCCCAAATCGAATTGTAGTAAGCGTCTTTGTATTCGGTATCCACAAAGGATTCTTCGTAGTATTTTGCTTTGTTTTCTTTGGAAATGCCAATGAACGGGCGCTTTTTGGTATCTGCCATCATTACCACTTTTCCGTCTGAAACCCAGTTCCCGGACCACTCGCCCAGTTCGCAATCCATCGCCATAGTCTCCCCTGCTTCTCCGTTAATTGCAAGAATACAGTTGTTCTTTTCGGCAAATTTCGACGTCAAAAACTTCTTTCCCTTTTTTCGTGTAATCTGAACATCAACCGCTGGGTGCGTGAGATCTACCCGAGCCACAAAACTTACTGCATTTGGATTCTTCTGAGTAATCGTAACCAGTTGAATGGCTTCGTTAATGGGACGTTCGGCTAATTCCGCTTTCGGGAACTCTTTCTTCAAACTCGTGAGATCGTATGGAGTTCCTCCCGAAACAGAAACACCCATCATTTGGACTTTTCTCATTTTCTCGTTCAGGAACGTCATTTCAGATCGCATGAAGTCCATTTTCTTATCGATAATCAAAAGAAGCATCAACAAGACCAAACCTCCATTGATGTACAGACGTTTTTGTTCAGAAATTCGCTTTAACCAGCGTCTTCCGAGCCAATTGATGGCAATCAGAGCCGCGATTATCATCAATAACAAAGCGTACAACGGTAAGTCCATTAAACGCCAGGTTACAGATATAAGATTGTCAAGAAGATTATTAATGAAATTTCCCATTCAGAACTTCGAGGTTTTCTCCTTCTACTTAACGGGAAATAAAACTTCTGTTTCCAGATTGTTTTCTTCAGTGTCCACTGGGCTATTCAAGTACACTTCGATTGGATCAATTCCTTTGTTCGACTTGAATTTCTTCCCACGCTGACGCATGTATTGAGCGGACCAAATATTTCCTGTGAATCGGTAAGGTCCCTTTCCGTGAACCACGTGCACTTTCGTTGCAGGAACACTTCCTGTGATCGCTCCGGAAGGCAAATCGGAAGGAATCTCATTCATCGGTACACACGACGTGAAAGATGTCTGTCCCCCTACCATATCCCATTTGTGATAGATAGTGAAAGGTGCCCCATCGATCTTATCCTGATGGCTTCCCATGGTGTATTCCATCAATGTCTTGTAATCCTCACTCATAACGTTTGGAATGTTTTTGATAGCAACTCCGTCACGCTTAATTCCAATGTATTTGTTTCCTTTAAAATCTTCAATTCCTTTAACAGTAATGGTATGCGGAACCTCACCTGTCTCGGCATAATCCTTCAACATGGTCAATCCACGCTCGTAATCGTTCCCTATGAACGCCTCCGTCATTTTCTTCATCCAGAACAAAAAGAAAGGTAAGCTGCTATCCATATCCCATGATAAACGCACTCCATCACCTTCTTCTTTCATTTGAAAAGAAACTTTCGCTTTTGATTTCCACGGTTTCAAGAACATCAAATCGATATCTACTGAAGTGTTTTCTACTTCATTGGCAATCGTCATTTCTCCAGCACCGACAACATCTCCTTCCCAGGAGTAGAATTTCCCGTCTTCACGAACAGTCACTTTAGCATCTGGTTCTGCTACTAACCACGGGGACCAATCGGTCCAGGTATGGAAATCAGAAACAACTTTAAATACTTTATCTATCGGGGCGTTGATCAACGCGGTTCTTTCTACGTGTAATTTTGGCATAACGATACGTTTTATTAGGCAGCGGAAAGATATTGATTTAAAGCAGAAATCCCAAGCGCCAATACTGACACCTGGGAATCTTTTATCTTAAACTATGACTATTGCTTAGTAACTGAAGATGAGCCGGAAACATCCAATTCATTAATTACTCCATTTCCTTTGTAGTTGAATCGACTGGCTCCTGACGCTCTGATATCCATCATTCCGTCTACTGTCAATTCTGCTTTGCTTGCCCCGGAAATATCCAAATCGAGATATCCAGTGATTAGCATGGCGAAATCTCCAACATCAGATGCTCCTGAAATATCCATCTCTGCTTCTGCAACAGTTCCCCACATTTCCAATTTGGATGCGCCTTTCGCATGTAAATGCATGTGATCTGCTACAATACCTCCCTGGAACTTGCTTGCTCCCGAAATATCCAGGTCGAAATTAACCGCGTTGGCATCGTTAGTGAATTCCACGCGAGAAGCATCCTCCACAATAAGGGATTCCAGCATTATCGCATTCACGTAGATTTTGATTGTAGCTCCAGATTTCAAGCGAATATTGTTCTTCAAACGGATTTTCAATGTTCCGTTTACTACATCAGTCAATATGTATTGATGAAGATTTGAATTTGCTTCGACAATTACATCTTCCTGGCTTGTAAAGGAAACTTCTACGTCCATTGCATCGGAAACATCAAGCTTTGTGAATCCTGAAAGTTGACGGGATTCTGTTGTGATATCGTTTGCCGGAGTTATGGCTTTATTGCATGAAGTGAATACAAAAGACAGTGCTAAAATGGCTCCAAATAAATACGTTGCTCTCATAATTTCAATTTTGTTTACTCTTAAGACAATTCTTTTTGAGGATACCCCTAGTTGACATTGGAAAAAAATCTCACCCCAAACTTAACCGCCTGTTTAACAAGAATATAAATCTTTTCACTTGAAGCTATAATTATCTCTTGTTAGCCATTTGGCTAATTAGATAAATAGAAAAATCTAGTAATTCAAAAATGATTTCGTTATCTTCTATAGTCCTCTCGATCCCATCTATCACACATCAGAATTGCTTCCTAAAACAACCTCAGCGCCACATGTCCACCGACCCATCCTTGCATCTCCATTCCCGTACTTGTAGTTGATTGATAGAAGTTGTAAGGTGCCAGGCTCTTTAAATAATTCGCATCATGATTCGATACATTACTGATCAGGAACAAATTAGCCGACGGACCGAATGCCAGTCCAATTTTTGGCGCCAACTGCATTTGATACGAGATTGTCAGTTTGTTGTTTAGAGCAAATCCCCAGGTGTCATTTCTTACATGATTGACGCTTTGCAAGTCGAAAAACAAACGATTCTTCTTACCTGCACGAACCGAACTTCCAATTCCATAACCAAGTCCCCACAAGGGAGAGCCATCAGACTCGAATCGTACTCCCCCGATAAATGTGTTGTAAAACTGATTTGTTCCTGTTTTGAAAGCAACATTCGCATAAGTAAGTTCATTTGCCGATAATTCCAATTGATGTAAACCTTTGCGAGAGAACGAAATAAAACCGAAAGGAACACCATTGATAGAATCGTTGATGTTTATCAGCCCTACCTGAGTACCCGTCATTTTTCCGGCAACGTTAACAACACCAGCCACCTGTGAACCAATGAACCCGTTATGTGCGTAGTTGCTCACACCGGCCACTTGAGTTCCGATAAAGTTTCTCTCGGCCACATTGGAAACACCACTGATTTGACCGCCTCGTGAATCTTCTCCCACGTAACTAGCTACACCATTCACCTGAACGACTTCTGAATTCGCACCGGCGTAACTTCCTACACCTCCAATTTGCACGCCGTTAAAGCTTTTGAACACACCGTTTCCTACTCCGCCTAATTGAAATCCATCGAACGGACCTTGCGTTAAATTCAAGACTCCCGAAACTTGCGCTCCTTCAAAACTGGAAGCGTTTAAATTAGCAACTCCAGCAACCTGTGCACCATACTGCGGCCCTCCTACAGCATTAAAAACACCAGCAATCTGGACATATTTTACTGTATCCCAAACAGTATTGAAGATCCCTCCAATTTCCAGAACGCGAACGCCACCATTTAGTCCACCAAGAATATTAAAGGAATAATCAACCGTGGTTGAAGGGCTCATCACGCCATTGGTTCCAATAATTGGCACCAGACTGACCTGTGCTTTCTTTTGAAAGTTTTCCTTGAAATTCTCAATTGTTGCTTTCTGCTTATCTGAAAGTTTGATTAACGGAACACGTTTCACCTTCTCTTCAAATTCCAGCGAATCTTCGGAGCGATCTATCATATCTTCATTTGGCATCAGGTAGATGTTTTGACTTCCCCCCGATTGACTTAGAACAACCGTTGTATCGCGATAACCGTACTTAGCCGCCTTTAACTCAATATTCTCTCGTTTGTTGACTGTAAGCGAGAAAAATCCGTACTCATCCGAGATTGCTGCTTTAAGACTGGTAGAATCATAAACCGAAGCGTAAGGAATCTTTTCTTTTGTCATAGCGTCAATGACATAGCCTTCCGAAACTATTACCGTTGGTTTTTGAACCGGAGCTGCTTTCAGGATGATGTAATTCCCCTTTTCGCTATAACTCAACTTCCCCTGAAATAGGTCGTCCAGAACTTCTCGCACAGTTTTATCCATGTACGTTCTCTGCAATCGATCATCGGACGGAACCAAAGATGAACGATATGTGAATAATACATCGGCAATAGGTTCGATGAGTTTCAGAGCTTCTCTGGAGTTCTGTCCGGTTAATTCCAGACTGACTGTTCGTTCCAAAGGTGGTGCAGTTTGACTGAACGCAATGCTACTATTTAACAACAGCATTACGAAGATGATCTTAAATCCCTTCATAAATCTCAATTATACCGTTGTTTTGTTCTACTCTTAATCCATGTTCTTTCAGAATGGAAATCACCAAAGGCAACTCCGCATCATCAAAAGAAATAATGAACCCTTCCTGTTTGAGTTCTTCGTCCATGATGACCATCTCCCGATTGAAGAAGTCAGCTAAATGGTTAACAATCTCCTGAAGAGGAACATCATTGAACTCCTTGGTTACTCCACTCAATGATTCAGGTGTTGGATACTCCTTAATCAATCGCTGACTGATCAAATAGAATGCGCTATCTCCTTCTTCCATAGCCAGCACCTGTCCGTTTTTGCGCAATTCGACAGCTCCCTCTAGTACTACTACTTTTACTGTATCCTTGTTGGTTGTGATGTCGAATACGGTTCCGATATCATGCACTTCCAGTCCTTCCACATTGATAATAAATGGATGCGCTTCGTCATGAACAACCGTAAATCGTCCGCTTCCGTTAAGGATTGCTCTACGTTCTCCATCCTTGAAATTGTCAGAGAGTTCTAAAGAACTGCCATCGGTTAACTCTACAGTGGAGCTGTCCACAAGCATGAAATTCTGAACGCCATTCTTAGCGTAAAGAGTATTTGACTCCTCCTGATCATCTGCTAACGGCTCAACTACCGGAGGTTTTATAGCACTTCCGTTGTCCATCAATGTTGGAAGGATCAATGCTACGACTAAAATAGCCGCTGCTGCTACCGCCCAGTATCTCCAATCTTTCAGTGGAATTACTTTTGTTTTGCTTGAAACTTCTCCTTTCACTTTGTGCCAGGCAGCATCCGTATCCACTTCCTGGAATTTATGCTCTGAGAAGAGTTGTTCGTAATGATCGTACAGTTTTTGATTTTCAGAAGATTTTATTTTCCAATCTTCCAATTGCATAGCCTCCTCAGGATTTGCCATGCCTTCCAAATACCGAACGATCAATGCCTCAAAGTCCTGTTTTTCTACCATCCTTTCGAAACTAAAATCGTTATTAATAGCAACGGCAGATACTCTGACAGCTCCGTACGCATGATTCTCAGCGCCTTTGCAATATGATTTTCTACCGTTTTAACAGAGATATTGAGTTCTTCTGAAATCTCTTTGTAAGATTTTTCTTCGAATCGACTCAGTTGAAACACCTGACGACATTTTTCCGGAAGCACTTGCATGGCTTCTTCAATTTGCAACTGCAATTCTTCTCCCAGAAACTCGTGACTTGCATCATCCGAAGCGTGAATTTGTACATCGGACTCAGAAACATGGTTGAGCTTATTCTTATTCGCTTTCACCTGATTCAAACAAGTGTTGTAGGTTGCCCGATACAAATACGCACGCACGTTCTCGATTTGCAATTCAAATCGCTTCTCCCAGAATTTTACGAATAGTCGCTGCACAGCATCTTCAGCCTCCTCCTGATTCTTGAGAATGGAGTGAGCATAGCGGGTGAGCGGTTCGTAATGCTCCCGAAAAGTACTTTCGTAGTCTGTAATCGTCATGAACTTTTACGCTTCTGGTAGTCTTGTCTCAATAATCTCTGTTTTGTAGTATGACAGCAGATGTAAAGGTTCCCCCTACCTGAATTCGAAAAAAAGTAAAAATAGATGGATAATGGAGCAAAAAATCAGGAAATTGATGAACGGATTTGCTTCGGTATGGCGCAGCAATATTGGTATATCGAATCCTGCCTGCCGCAGGCACGGTATTTCGATATTGCTATTTAACGTTAGTTCATTGGTACTATTTCTCATCCGGTCACTATGTACGATCGAAGAAATTATCCCAAAAATCAAGCATAACAATTGCTTTGATTATGAATCCAATGACAAGAAGTTCAAAAAATGAAAACATATCATATCTTTTACAAAGCTGTATTCATAACCCAATAGTAGCCGTAGGTACTCCCTGATACATAAACAACACCTATGCCAATCTTCTTGCTGGACTTGTTGAACATGTTGTCGTAATGACCTTTGCTGTGATACCATTGCATGTAGGTATCATGCGCACCTTCATTCCCAGCGGCAATGTTTTCTGAATTGACGAACGAAGCCTGATAAAAACGCTTGATCCGCTCGAAGGTTCCTCCTACCTTCTGTAACTTATTGGCTCGGGTACGATCGTAACTATCATGATCGAAGTATTTTTGAGTTCCCATATCGAAAGCATGGTAGCGTGCGGCTTTTGCGAGATCTTCGTCCCATTCCAAAGCCTCCATTCCCTGCTTCAATCGTTCTTCGTTAATGTATTCGAGCATTTCTCGTTCGCTACGAATGTTGTAGGAGGAAATCAATTCAACACCAGAAGGCAATCCGAAATACTGCCCATTGCGTAGGGTTGAAACAGGCGCCGCTTCTTCTTTACTGTCAGTATTGTCAGCTAGATCAACAGAATTGGACTCTTTCATCCAATCGAAGCGACGCGCTTTCTTTTCAACAAGTGCCGATAGTGTAAACAACTCAGCATCATTCAATTCGGTCGTAACAGATTTCGTAAAATCCTTTACAAATGGTGTTAATGTATCCCAGGCGATTCGGTCGAGGAATTCCTGATCTTGTTTTTTCTCTAGTTCACGAGCATATTTCAGCGATTTCACCAATCCCTTATAACGTTTTCGCACTGTCGTCTGAACCTGAGCCTGCTCGAAATGAATCAGGGAAGCGTAGTAATAAGGTGCTGGATTATTTGGCAACAACTTCATCCATCGTTCTGCTCGTTCCAGGGTTTTGTCGTATTCAGTTTCGTACGATTTTTTGAGTTGTTTGTAAGGAAATTCGATGGCATAGGAAGATAGACTGAAAAAGCCTACCACCAAAATGGAGAGGAGATGTTTCATGGCAACTGGTTTTCTGGTTCTTGCTGGTTTTGAATGCTAAAGCACTCTCTTTTAATACGAAAATCAACTGCAATTATTATGCCTGCATACAATAAATAGTGAAAAGTGAGCGGTAATTAGTGAAATGAGAATCGTGATCAGTGAAAAGGGTACAGTTATAACTTCTTAGCTCTCACTTCATACTTTTCACATATCACTTCTAACTTATCACTAACTAATAAATCACCGCAGCGATTGGAATCTTGAAATTATCTTCTGAATAGATCAGGAACCCTCCATGTTTTTTCACGAGGCGTTTCATGTAACGACTTCCGCCTCCACCTTTCTTCAAAGATTCGTTCATATAAATTCCTTTGTCTGGTCTTCCTTTTGCGTCAAGAATTCCTTCGAAAAACCCGTTCTTTTTGATGTGTTGTCGACCAAATCCATCCTCCTCAGCTCCGTAATCTACCATGTCTGGTACTTTTAATTCAGTGTAAATCATGTAGGCAGCCTCTTGGAATCGATTGAAATCTTCGTAGGAAATCCAGCAGAAGCCTTCATCTCCCCATTCTGTACCCCAGGAGTTTACAACCCGGAATGCACCACCAAATAAATCGTCATCGTAACCAACAATTGTCAATGCATGAGGAGTAGTGATTGTATTTCTGTTTCTCTCGTCTTCACTCGGTCGGAAAAGCCCATCATGCGCAACGTACTGAAAGGATTCCGGAATGTGCATGGAGAAAACCACCGCATGATAATTCGCCAAAGCATACTTAACACTGATGATATTACTTGAATCCGCACGATTTGGATCGGTTAGTCTCACTGTTTCCTGAAAATCCAATAAAGACCATTTCTTCTCAAAAGAAGGAACCTGATCGCAATCAGCAAGATCTATATTCATGCGTTTTGCACCATTAACTTCAAGAGAATGACATAGTTCCGTTAAATACACTTCTCCTCCACAACCGCTTCCGGCTCCTGCAACATTGTTCAAGTAGAAAGGATCGTAGGCAAATGCGTCGACCAAAGCCTGATTGGATTCATTGGCAATCATTGCCCACTCGGTAGATGCAAAGTAATACCCTACAGCCCAACCGCCAACATTTTCATGAGATCCTTGCGAACGAACGGTAGGTACAAAATCTTCCAAAGAAATGGAAGCCGGAATGTCCATTTCGATGCCTTCCCATGGTTCGAATAAATCTACGGCTTGTTCAATTGTAGGCTCAATGGAAAGCCCCGATTTCCTCTGTGGAACCTCGTAACCAGAAGATTGCGAGATGCTACTGAAAGTAACCAGCGAAAAGATAACAAGGATAAATGTGAGTCGCATCATATATGGTCTTTGCGTTTTCGGTTCAATATTCATGCCATCGACTTATTTCTTGTGCCATTCCAGATTTTTAGCGAACAGCGCTTCGGCAAACGGACGTGCAACCGTTTCGTAATCGTATTCTCCGTCGTTCACAATATCGTTTGAATTGACATATACACTGTAAGTTAGAAGTACTCCGTTCCCTACTCCTTCGGAGGGCACATAAACTGTTTCGGAGGCAAATCCATAGGACAATCCTAGTTTTCCAAAAGTTCTTCCTTCGGCATAACCTTCGGTATTCCGGACATATTTGTATTCAAAATCATCGTATCGCTTCAGACTTCGGTAAGATCCTTCAATTTCAGATGGATAGGCACCCAATAACTCCTCCAAATACGCCCGTTCCTTTGAAGTAATGTTCCAACGCTGACTTTCCTGAACCAAATTTGGATACATGAACGCAAGCATTATCTGATGCATTTGATCCAATGGAATTTCGATTTGGTAATTCAAATCATAAGGTCCGTCAACGATTTCCCCTTCACTGTTCTCGTGTTTACTACCAAACAAACGATCTTCAGTATATTCATATTCCGCATTCAACACGGTACTATCCATTTCAGAAGATGACTGATGATAGCTCGCCCCCCCGATCGTTGAACCCTCTATTTTGAACGGATAAGTTCTTAATTGATCAACTGGATCGCACCCGGTAAACGCCCTGTAAATTTTAATTCCTTCAAACCCTTTTGCTTTCAAACGGGCATTCAATTGTTCCGGTGTGATGATATGAAATAAGGCGTTGTAGAAATGATTATCGCTAACCACTAGTAATTCCTTTAACATTTGTTCGAATGAAACATGATGATCATTGCAGATATCAACAAATTTCGTGGAACCGCATGCATTGACGGTATCAAACACTGGATAGGAATCCATCGGAATATTCCTTTCTTTCATTATCTCTAAAAACACCAAAGCGGTTGGAACCTTCACCAGACTCGCCGGATAATAATATTGATCTGTACCATAAGAAACCGACTTTGCAATCTTCCCTTCTTTAAAGGATGTGGCTACGAACTGAAAGCGATATTTCGGATTTCTGGCGACTTCCATATCTAGCCCCAATGAATCCAACATCGATAGCTCTTCCGATTCAACCGATGTGTCTTCTTGCTCCGACTGAGAGTGAGAACACGAAACCAGAAGCACTATGAACAAACTAAGCGTCCACTTCATCTTTTTCAGTAGCGTCAATGGTTCCATCATCCAAAAGCTCATCATTAAGTTCGTTGTCATTCTTCCTTCCTGAAGAGTAATACAGCAAAACTGCCGGAGCTATCAAAATTAGAAGCCACAGCAATACCATTGGTTTCATGCTTGCGAAGAAATAGATCATCCAGATGGAGAATCCTGCAAAAATGATTGGCGTAATTGGATACGCAAAGGACTTTACTGTGTTTTCCGTTCGTCTCTTTTTGTAGCGAAGGATGAATATTCCGAGAACTGTCAGCAATGCGAACAAGCCCAAAGTAACTCCCGTAAATTCAAGTAATTCATTGAAAGGGACTGTAAAAACCATTACGGACGATATGATGAAAATCACGAGCAAGGCCAACTTCGGAGCTCCATTTCTTGACTCTTGTCCTAATTTTTCAAACAAGGTATAGTCCTTCCCGATTTCCTGCACAACTCTTGGTGCAGCAATGAACATAGCATTTACCCCAGACAGCAAAGCCAGCGATAGCACACTTGTAAATAACAATCCCCACGTATCTCCCATAACTTTGTACGCTACAATGTTTCCAATTTCCAATTGCCCTGCCAAATCTTCGAAGTTCGACACGTACATGAAAACAAAATTGAGCAACACATAGAGTACGGTCACAATCAACGTTCCTAAGATAAGTGAATAAGGTAAATTCCGTTTTGGATTCTCGAGAGATCCGACAATATATGTACTCGCGTTCCATCCACTATAGGCGAACAAAACGAACACCAGTGAACCTGCAAATGGCAAACTCAGAATGGTATCCCAGGAATTGCCATCCGGACCAAAATGATTGTTGGAAGGCGTATAATTTCCTGCAAATATGAACGGCATTAACAGGAAGAATAGAATTAATCCCAGTTTAATTGCAGTCATATAGTTCTGAACTCTACCTCCGATATTCACTCCCTGTAATTGAATCAAAAACACGAGTAAAATGACCGAAAACGCAATAACATTACTTAATTCCAGCCCCATGAACTGAGCATCTGAGGCGGCACCAACCAATGGAAGGAAGTACTTTCCAACTGCCAGGGCTAACATCGCAATTGCTGCTGAAAATCCAACCAAAATTGATACCCAACCGCTGATAAACCCAAGTAATGGATGATATAAATCTGATAAGAACGCGTATTCTCCTCCCGACTTATTAATCGTTGTTGCGATCTCTCCGTAAACGGTAGCTCCACAAAGCGCAATGACACCTCCTAAAATCCAAATCACAATGATGGCAAATCCATCCGGAATCCCATAAACAGGATCGACCTGAAATCCGAGTGAGGTAAAAATTCCCGTACCGATCATATTGGCAATCACCATGTTAATCGCTACGGAACGCGTATATTTTTGCGCTTTCATAGGCTGACTTTGCCCCTAAAGTAATTAAAACATTTACTGATATGGTTTTTGATTCTCATTTTGGCGTAATTCAAAATAAATCAGCAATTTTGTCGCAAACATAACGCTATGCGCCTTTACCACATACTACTAGCAGGTCTCTTCTTTTTGACTGCATGCGATAATTCCAAAGAATCATCAACAAACGATCCTAAACCCGAGGAAAAACCAAAGGATACAGTGGCAGTTGAAACGCCTTCGTACCCTGAAGAAGCACGATTTGACGATTTTGCAAAGTTTATTGCCGGTTCTGAAGGTCGGGCAGATAGCGAACTCAAGGCACTGGAAGCGAGTGAGACCTGGCAATCGTACCGAATGAATCTGGACAATTTGTGGCACAAGACGAACCAGAAATTACCAACGATCAAAGACTGGACAAAGCAAGAATTGAATGATGTAAATACTTCAGGAGGAACATTATTCTATCCTTTTTCCGGGGCAGATTTCCTTCATGCTGATTTGTTCTTCCCGGAACACGATAACATCGTAATGATGGCATTGGAACCTGTGGGAGATTATGCGGATTTGAATGAAAAGAACAAAGATGGAACGCTAACTCCATACCTGAATGGATTGAAACGAGCAATGAATGCGATTCTTCGTTTAAGTTTCTTCCGTACGATAGCAATGGCAAGTGATTTCCAATCTGAAATGGATGGAACATTACACGTACTTGTTCATTTTATGTCAAGAACAGGACATGAATTAATGTACCAGGAAAAAGTGGCGATTCAGCCGGATGGTAATTTGACGAATGATTTGTCGAGCGTTGCCGATACGGCTTATGTAGGAAACCGTTTTTATTTCAGAAAGACTGGTGAAGAAAAAGTAAAGACATTGACTTATTTCGCTGTAAACGTTCAGAATACAGCATACCATAGCCGCGGTGGATTGGTCGCTAAAGGATTGGAAGACAGAACTGATTTGGTGCAATATTTCAAAAACATCGATATCAAATCGACGTACTTGAAATCAGCGTCTTATTTGATGCACCGAGAAACATTCAGCATAATTCGAAATTTGATTCTCGATGAATCTGAGTACCTGTTACAAGACGATTCAGGAATTCCAGTGAGATTTTTCGATCAAAACAAATGGGATTTGACTTTCTACGGAACCTACTCCTTCCCTATTTCCCTGTTTGCTGAACGTCATCAGGAAGATTTGAAGGAAATCTACATCAAGAAAGAGATGAAGGTGGAACCGCTTCCATTTGGAATTGGTTATCAATACCGAAAAGGAACATCGAATCTGATGCTGGCGCGTAAGAAATGAATCAAATAATTGATACACCTCCCAGTAGGTTTACAATCGAAAATGATACGCTAACTTTTCATGTTAAGAAAGGACCAACAGTAATTCGATTCATATATCTTTTTCTGGCTACCTTATTTCTTTTTGGTCCTATAGTTGGATTCTTCGCTGCGTTTCTAAATGGGATTGAAGTTTCACTTACATATTTTGTGGCAATTGCAGCATTCGCATTGATTGGCTTTTATATGTTACGATTGGCATTATGGAATACCTATGGCAAGGAAATAATACATTTTGGCAAAAATTCCATTAGATATCATGCCGATTTTAAGTACTTCACATTCAATCGAAAAACGTACGATATTGGCGGTACTATCTATTTTTATTCAAGATCCGTAGGTTATGAAGAGGATAACATTGAGTGCCTCAATATAGAATCTGAAAATGAAAACTGGATTATTCAATGCAGCACTAATACTCCTGGGGAAGAAATGCAATGGCTGCTAGAAAATGCTGAAACAATATTTAATGGTCGCGTAAAAACCCTTGAAAATATTGAATAATAGCTTCTACTTCAGCAGCCCAGAAATCGTAATTATGACCGGCTAAGCTGTCAACGCGGAATGCCCAACCGTCCTGTGAAATTCCTGCGCTGTCAACCAATTCAACCAATCTGTTGTGATGGGCAATTGAAACAATGCTATCCGCTTCTCCATGGGCCACATACATTGGAACGGACCATTCTTTAATGAAACTTACCGGGTTTTCGTCATCGTTCCATGCATCTGGATTCGTTCCGAAATATCCTCGATACAAATTATCTCCCGGGAAAGCAGACTGATCATAATCTCCTGACAGCGAACATCCTGCCGTAAACACTTCAGGATTTTCCTGCGCCACAATCAAAGCACCTCGTCCCCCGGTAGAAAGTCCCATTACGAAATTGCTCGATTGCTCATGGAACAGGTTATAGTTTGTACGAAGATCATTCATTAAAGTATCCACCAACCAGGTTCTGGTCGGGTACTTTTGCCAGTCTTTCCGGGTTTGATCATAAATTCTTTTGTGGTAAATGCTTTTCCCCATATCCGGCATCACCAAAGCAAATCCAGCATTCGAAGCCAATTCCTCAAGGTTGGAACTATCGCTCCAATGCGTATTCGGGAAATTCCATCCTTGCAATACCAAAATCGTCCCTTTGAAATCGGATTTTGGCATTTTAACAATTACTGAAGTCTCAAATTCCTCCAATTGATAAGTAAGTATCGAATCGGAAATGTTTGGAATTATCACTTCGCGCTCTTGTTCTTCAGGTTCGTCCTTCTGTTCTTTCTGAGGAGATTCAGGTGCGCTACATGAAACCATAAGCAACACAACAATTGAGAATAATCCGACTAATTTCATGCGATAAAAGTACAAACTTCGATGAATGCAATTCCAGAACTCGGCTCTTTCGTATATTCGGTATTCGAAAGCAATCATGGGAGTACTCACAGACAAATATCCAGCGCCTAGCACTACCAGCCAGAGAATATTGATGAGCTTAATCATGAGTTCATTTGTATTCCTCTTTCTAGTCATCTTTCGCCCTTTCGGCCTTAGCACAGAACCAAATGCAATCTTAATTTCTGGTGGATTCGGGATAACCTGTTTTCTAGTCATGTTTGTGTTGAATGTTCTCTTCATCCCCTTGCTACCTGGTTTTTTCAAAGAAAGTAATTGGCTTGTCTGGAAGGAAATTGTTTGGGTAATCATCAATGTCAGCCTTATTGGTCTGGCAAATGCATTCTACTCCGCATGGTTTCTTGAATTCGAATTCAATCTAGAGCTTGTAGGTTCATTTCAATTTTATACCGTTGCAGTAGGCGTTCTTCCCGTTATATTATCCATTCTTACGAATCATTCCAGGTTGCGAAATAAGTACGAGCGTTACTCCGACAATCTTTCCAAAGAAGTCACTGGACACAGCACTGATATTCAGAGTTTTTCTATCACGAATGGCAGCGAGAAAATTGCATTGAACACGGAGACATTCCTTTTTGCCAAATCAGCGGACAATTATCTGGAAGTGGTGTATCAGGATGGAGAAAGCATCAAGAGAGACGTTTTGCGTAAAACAATGAAAAGTACTTCTGAGGAACTAAAGGATCTCGAACATGTATTCCAGGTGCATAGGAGTTACCTGGTGAACCTCGAACGCGTAAGTCGATTTTCCGGAAATGCTCAAGGTTTGAAGTTACACTTTGAAGAAACGGATACGATTGTTCCTGTATCCCGAAATTTGACGAATGCCCTAAGAGACAGGCTTACCGTTCACCACTAAGGCTTGTCATTCGCCCAAACAGGCTTCCGATTCGCCACGAAATTTGTAATCGCCCACATTCTCCTTAACTTCTGAAATATTGCTTTTAGGTTTGTTTCAAATCAAAATCAGGAGTTATGGAAACAATTGCTAAAATCTTATTGGTTCTTCACATTGCAGGTGGTATGGTATGTCTATTTGCGGGAACAATGGCTATCGTGACAAAAAAAGGAGGAAAACTTCATGCTATTTCCGGCAAGAGTTACTTCATTGGGATGTTTACAGTGATCATAACTGCGGTAGTACTTTCTCTATTTCGAGAAAACCTGTTCTTACTTCTCATCGCGTCGTTCTCCTTCTACATGACCTGGGCTGGAGTGCGTAGTATTCGAAACAAATCACTTAAAGCAAATATTATGGATTGGATCTTCCTTGGAACTGCTATCGTAACTGCCATATTTATGATTCTTACGTTCAATATAATTTTACTGGTATTAGGATCAATACTCGCCATTAACGTGGTTCAGGAGTTGATCCTGTTTATTCAAGCGAGGAAGAAGCAGCTGGAAAGAACGAACAAATGGCTTACGCGTCACATTGGAATGATGCTTGGATCTTTTATTGCCACGACCACTGCATTTTTAGTCACGAACGTGCAGGATTTCAATCCGAGCTGGTTGCCATGGTTGGCGCCTACTATGGTTGGCACACCTTTGATTATCTATTTTACAAGAAGGACGGCTAAAAAGGGATTGTGATTCATTTAGTTTGGTGCAATTATTGCTTAACTTGAAGCATGATTCGAATTGCATCCACACTACTTTTAACCTTGATTTCAAGTCTTTCGTTTGCCCAGGAAGATCAGGGAACTTCAGACACACTTTCATCTTTACGACTGGCGTACGGTTACACTCAAGTCACTACCGTGCAAAATGGTGATACTTCCGTTTACACTTACTTCCCTGATGGAAATCTGGAATCCATTCGTCCGATTAAGAACGGCGTATACAATCGATATTATAAGAATGGAGCTTTGATGTGGGAACAGGAATTAGAAGGCAATAAAGCCAATGGGCAGATGCGTTTTTATTCGGAAGCAGGAAAACACCTGGGAACTTTGGGAATGAAGAATGACACCATTGTTGACACTATTTATCTGAATAAGGATCATGCATTTGTTTTCGGACATTTCACGTACTCTTCAAAGGTATATGGTGGTATGCGTAGACCCGATGGTTCATCTAATGTCTCCAGTAGCAAAGGCGATAAGATGTTTGCTGCCATGTTTGCGGTTAAGCACGATAAAGCCGAACTAGCGACAAAATATTGTGAGTTTAGCACAGATCTAAGAGGACTGTTTTTCTTTGAAGTAGAAGAAGGATCTTATGGTGTATTTCCTGAATATCAAAAAATTGAAGACGTAACAAAAGATATGGGTGCTCCTCGTGGAAGAGGTGGTAATTCAGGAGTTCATACAGACTGGAGCATCACTGGTCCAATAAAAATCTCTGACAATTTCTGTTACTTATCGCTTCATGTGAATTCTATTGGATATGCACCTTAAAAACCTCCTATGCTAAAGCACCTTACTTTTCTGATCATTTTGGGCTGTATGTTTACCGCATGTTCGCAACCAACGAGCGACTCCATTCCTCAAAATGACTCCACAGAGAATACTGAAAGTTCCGTTGAGGAGTTCAATCCTGATGGAATGACAATTCAAACGCGCTACAATACACCATCGGGATTCGAAAGAATCAGTGTGGACACATCAAGTTTTGGGCATTATCTAAGGAATCTCCCATTGAAATCGGCGGATGAGGAAGTAACGTATTACAATGGAGGCAAGAAACCGCAGGGACGCGTGTATCGATCTGTTGTTGATTTACCCATCGGAAATAAAAACCTGCACCAATGTGCTGATGCCGTCATGCGGTTTCGAGCCGAATATCTGTGGAGTACAGGACAACACAACAAGATCCACTTCAATTTCACCAATGGATTTCGCGTAGATTACAGCAAATGGCTGGCAGGAAATCGAATGGTTGTTTCAGGAAATAAAACGTATTGGTCACCCGGAGCAGCACGATCCAACACCTACTCCACTTTCTGGAAATACATGGAACTGATTTTCAATTATGCCGGTACTTTGTCTCTTGAACGAGAAATGCATTATCGTCCGCTAAGAGACATGGAAATTGGAGACGTTTTGATCCAGGGAGGAAGCCCCGGACATGCCGTAATCGTTGTGGATATGTGCGAGAATAAAGAAACGGGAGAAAAACGCTTCATGCTTGCTCAAAGTTATATGCCAGCTCAGGAAACTCAAGTGTTATTAAATCCCGAAGAATCAAATACTTCCTGGTACAAACTGAATGATTCCGGAGGTATTTTTACTCCTGAATGGACGTTTAACTCAGAGAACCTAAAACGTTTCTAGTGTAACCAGAAGCATTGATTCCGTTAGAATACTAAGACGCATTTACTACAACCATTCCCATTAGTACAAAACACGTCTAACCACAAAAAAGGTCGTTCTTCCGAACGACCTTTTATAGTATTGTGCGACTAAGGTCTTTTTACAAAATCGATTTCCTGTTCATGAACAAGTCTTTCAACAGCAAACGATTGTATTTGAGTCAGCAATTTCAAACGTAAATCGAATAGTTCAAGAAGATTCGTTTCCTGCTTACGTTCAAGTCAAAGAATTACTTGAAAGCTGCAAATCATTCGATCTACAAAAGAAGCAGAGGTAGCTAAAAAATCATTAGCATTTGCCATACGATTAATGATGGATGCTCCTACCAAAGACCGCGACTTTGGTCTAGACACACTCCAAAAGATTGATGCCGCATATAAATTTATAGCGATTTAATCGGCATATTTCACCAAATCTCACTCTCTCCTGATTGACAAAAATTAATCAACCATTCGTTCAAAAGAGGGGTGTATTCGTTCATCCCCTTAAAATCGTATCTAATTGAATTGATATCTGGGACAACCAAATAAGCTGATTCGGCTTCTATTTGCAGCGTTCCGTCGTAAGTATGTTCTTTATACACTCCCATTCCAGCTAATTCGAATCTAACTTTATCACTATCTTTTTTTTTCGACAAAATAGATTGTCCCTCTTCTTTTCTAATGAAGCTCTTTCTATCTTCTGAATGCAATCTAAGAGACCAGTTTACTCTCTCTACTTTCCTAAATTTGAAATAGCATTTTTCAGCATAAACCCTATGATCATTAATGCCAAGCATACTAATAAGCGAAGCATTTTCTATCTCAAGGTTAATAACAGGTATTTTCAATTCTTCCGATTTCAAATTAAAACATGGAAGTCCAATCCATGAAGTCTCAAATGTATAGTAGTCATCTTCATGAATATTGGAAAGTATTTTGTTTTCTATCATGTGACTATTTTTTTGTAAGAACAATCGCATACTTCTAGCGGGTATTATAATGTCTTGATTTTCGTCTCGAAAATGAATCGAAAACGTAAAGCGGTTTATTTACGACCGATGTGTGTAAAGTAATTTCGGAATAAAAATTCTATGTTAGTTTTTGCTACTGGGTTAGCTGAGTGAACATTGACTTCTAAGTTAGCTATATCTAATCCAGAATTGAAAACCAACCACTTGGCGCAATCATAACCTTCTTTCAAAGGGCTTCCGTCTTCATTGCACCCTAAATCATTATCGAAAGAAATGAAATCTGGAACACCTCTTTCTGCAATTGTGTCAACAAATTCGTGGTAACTTCTCACTACTACGAAATTAAATTCTTCATAGTCCTTGAAAACCATGTTCGGTAACCTTAAATCGTCAAGAAAAAGGTTATAACTCAAAATCTTTTTTATAAGCGTGAACGAGTTGATCAACGACTTTCTCAAGGCTGCCCCCCTGATATGAAAGCACCTTTGAGTTGTCTTCTGGGAACCCTATTGTCGCAACATATTGATTAGATTCTCGCTCACCATCCATCTTCAATAATATCACTTTCCCAGTTTCCTTTATTTCTTCTAATTTTTTTAGGTTATCTTGAAATGTCATTCGAATAATATATTTGAAAGTTCCTCCACAGAATATCGCTTTTGATACTTCTGAAAATCCGCCATTTTAGTAGTTAATTGTTCAAGCCCAAGCTTTTTGTTCTTTCTTCATCGTTTACTCACGATAATTTATACGATGACTTAGCAAAATAAAAATGCAAAAAATCCGATAAAGCTAATTATGGCAGAAGGAAAAATAGTTATCTTAAACATATTCTTTATGCTCAGTATTTTTAGTTCACCAGAATAAGACCAATAAATATGAACATTGAAAATTTCAATGAATTACTTGAATCAGCAATTTCAAACGTAAATCAAATAGTCAAAGAAGATTCGTTTCCTGCTTACGTTCAAGTCAAAGAATTACTTGAAAGCTGCAAATCATTGGACCTACAAAAAGACGCAGAATTAGCAAAAAAAACATTAGCATTTGCCATACGATTAATGATGGATGCTCCTACCAAAGACCGCGACTTTGGTCTAGAAACACTCCAAAAGATTGATGCCGCCTATAAATTTGTAGCGAATTAATCTACTAAATCCGGAAAATCAACTTTAAACTCGTCCACAGATGAATAGACTTTTCCTGTAGTGATATCTTTGATTTCTATAACCCAATCAGTGTCCCATTTGTAAGGAAGAATGATTTGTTCCCCTCCACCAGCAAGAAATTGACTTCCGTCTTTACTAGTTTGAGGTCCAACCTTGCCAATATTCATCTTTGTATCCTTTGGAATTTTTATTTTAGCTTCAAATCGCATCGAATTATTCCACTCTTCAAGCAATGCAAGTTCTGTTCTTGAAGCTGAGGAAGAAGTGGTCACAAAAGAACCTCCTAACTTCGCATTGTCTCCGAAAGCCCGAAAAGCTGTAATTTCTTTAATTGCCTTTACAGTTCTGTATTCTGAATCTAAGAAAGTAGTTGCACTATCTCCAAACAACGATTCTTTTTTAACTTCCTTTACGGCATCATCGATACTAGTAGAATACTTCCCGAAAGCACCTGTATTCATTATCTTCATCTCTACCTCAGCGAATTCGCTAAAGCTAGAAGCAGGATTTCTTTTCCAGTAGTTAGTATAGATTACCTTAATGTCCTCAGGATTATCAAGACCTTGCATTACCTTCTGTAGTCTTGGTGACTGAATAATTCTCGAATACAAATCTTCGCTTGAAATCAACGCACGATCCAAAACGTCCAATGCATCATCAATCGTAGTCAGAACCGTACCTCGATTGTTGTGTAAATAAATCATCGTATTCTTGAACTTCGTAGGGTTCTTCAGCTTTGCGCTCATTCTGGTGAAAGATTTTGCAAAAGTTGGGTTGAACGTAGCCTCAACCGAGAATTGAACAAGAAGTTCCGGCTTTTTTGCAAAGGCCTTTACGAGACGTTTGTACGCCTCTTCATTTTCGAAAAGTAATCGCTGAGTCCCCACTCCAATTAATCCATCTGAAAGTGTGTCTCCAATCTCATCAGAGATTCCATTAGCGCGATAAATTTTGCCCGCAGCTCTTTTCAGCTCGTCTTGCTTATTGAATACTTTCCGCATGGATTTCGTGAATTCATCTAAACTCATCTTACTCGTTCGACCTGCATCTCCTAACGCTGTGTAGATATTCTTAGCATGCTTGTCAAAATTTCGCATCATCTTTTTATCCGTCAGGAAATCATCAAATGCTTTCTGCAATCGTTTGATATGCTTCACTTCAAAAGCGCTTCCTGCAATTTCCTGTAGCGCCTTAGCAGACTTGATACCATTGGCCATAGCTTTAAAGACTTTACCAATCGCGAATACATCGAATATCAATCCAACCACTGCTAAAACAATTCCAAGCATTGATGGATCTTTAGCACTTAGTTCCGTAGCAGCATCTAAGGAGGTATCGCGAGCAGCATCCTCAAATTGATAGCGCTCTATTTCCTCGTAAAGAACATAACCGCTAATGACAAGTCCTGGCACTGCCAAAGCCAGAGCTGCCCATGTCGCTCCACCGGTAAAGAAGCCAGCAACACCAAGCACAATCCCTAATGCTCCTAAAGCAATATTCTTCCAAAATTCCGCATCAGCCTTATCCTGATGTATGTCTTGAATGATTCTCCCAGGCTTACTATCAGATGAAATTCCCAAATCATCTTGAACCTTCTGAATAAGTAGCTCCAATTTCCAAACGGTTTCCGGATCCTTCTTAATATCTGATTGAATTTTTTCATTGTTCTGACGCTTCTCTTCTAATTGCTCTAAAAGCGTTTTTCGGAAAGTGCCCATGGGAATGCTTGTCATGCGACGGAAATCAAACGAGATATCAGACAACACTGGAAATTCTTCAAAATGATTTGTTGTAAGATCCTTAACTGTTTGTCTGTCCAGTTCGTCCGCATACTTGAAGCCTGAAAACTCATTTAAAACACGCATAAAAAATTCTGCAAAAGACCTATCACCAGTTATCATCAAATAAGGATCTGTGAAGCTATCAACTGCATCATCCAAATGGTCTTTCCATGTCTTCTGAGACATTGCATGTGCCCTAATGATATGTGCCATTGAATTTACCAACTGCAGTGGTTCTATGGAGCCAACATATTCTGCAGCAGCATCAATGTCTTGTCGTAATCCATAAATTGTATTGGCTATTTCTCCTCCTGCTTTCCGGTATGACTTATATTTTTTCATCAAGGAAATCGCCGATTCTGCTCTTACCTTATCAGCTTCTCTAAACCTAGGCGTATAATTGCTCTGTATAAAGTAGTACAGTTTTTTAAAGGCGTCCCAACCTGTGTATCTGTAGTGCTCAGAAACAAGTAGTGAATGATTTTCCTCCAACATGGTGAAGGCTTCTCCCATAGCATATTGACGAAAGAGGGTAATAAATTCAAAAACTTCACTTGTTTCAAAGCCACGCTCTTTAAATTGCTCATTGATTTTATCAAGTCTGGATTTCTCGTCTTCAACTATTTTCTTTGCAGTATTAATAGGTCCGCCTCCCAAAACTGGAGGGAGTATACCCATATACCACGAGCTTGAAATCGCCTCTCCTGCGGATACTCCAGTTTCATCCAGTAGTTTTTTTAATAGCCAATCCGGAATTTCAATAATGCGATTCTTCAGGTACTCCATTCTACTAATGTCCTCAGTATTGCGCTTTTTAGAGAATGTTGCAATGCGAAAAATTGACTTCAATTTTCCTGTCCTATCAGTTAAAAAGGATCTTAAATGGGTCAAATGTAGGAATATGCTATCGAACGTAACCCCAGTTGTTTTCAAGTTATCTACGGTTGATACTTTCTGATGGATCCATTTATCGAAAAATTCGGCATCCGTAGTTGTCATCATTCCGTAATATTCTGCCCCCATTCTGAGCATTAATCGCTGCCATTGAGTGAAAGGTTCATCATGTTCTTCAAAGCGTTCAAAAAACTCCTCCAAAGCAAGATCGAATCCATCCTCTGCATAGGCATTGCGTAGGGCAGCGATATACGTACTATTTTTTAAGGAAACATTGAAAGTGCTTCCCTTGGCTTTAGCTGAGATACCATTTTCCCAATAGAAGCTTTTATAGGAACGCTTGACTCTATAATTATCCTTATCAAGTCCCATCGCCTTTGCAAACAACAAATTCATTGCATAAAATTCAGGGTCTCCTTCTTCAATACTTTTATCTGTTGTAATCGGAATACTTACTTTCAATTCTGGCTCCTCGTCTGCAACCGTGTCATCATCCTGTTTCTGAACTAATTCCGTTCTACTACCCTGCTGCAGCGTATGCGTCAACTCATGCGCCAGGAGTTGTTTACCGCTCTTAGCGTTTGGTTGATACTCACCCTCGTTAAAGAAGATATCATTCCCTGTGGTAAAAGCTTTTGCTCCCAAAGATTTGTTCATGTTGGAAGCACCACTTCCTGTATGAATCCGAACATTGCTGAAATCGTGACCGAAGCCACTCTCCATTTCTGATTTGATAGAATCCTCCATCGGCAAACCTCCGCCTTTAGCCGATTGAATCTGAGAAGAAACATCATCGCCTGAATCCACTGATTTGGATTTCAGTTGCACGGTGTCCGATTCTTCAGTCATTTCTTCGTCCTCCTTCATTTGAAGTTCTTCGTCTGATGAAGATTCTGCTTGTAGTTGCACTGGTGGAGCAGGAGTAGCTTGTGGAGTGCTCATAGAATCGCCGCTCGATGTCCGTGGTGTATCCGTGTCTGATTTAGCCTGAACTTCTGACTCTGATTTTAATTGTACGCTTTCCGATTCATCCGTTCCCATTTCCGTGTTCAAAGAATCTTCATCCATCATTTGAACTTCACTCTCACTCTCCGACTCACTCTGAAGCTGTACTTCTTCTTCCTCTTGTAATTGAACATCGCTCTCACGCTGCGCTAAATCACCCGGACCTACTTTCATTGTTTGAACTGGAGGCGCAGTGGAAGTAGATACTTCTGATGAAGAAGACTGTTCAACTACCTGATCTGCCACATGATCTGCTTCTTGCTCGAATCGATCATTAGGTTTACCTACACGAAGTTTGGCTTGAATTCCTGCGTTCTGTCCTTGACGTTGAAGTACAAAAGGACGAGATCCGGGAGGCTCTTTCATCTGAGCATTAAGATTATCAAGTATACCCTTGTTCTTGCCCTGACGCTGCAATACAAATGGTATTGATTTCTTAGGTTGTGGCTGGTGGCTTTTTCCTTCGCCGCCATTTTGCTTCGGAACGTGCATAAAAATTAATTCTTCCGTCTCTACTGTAATAGAGGACTTCCAGTGGTTAGTAATTCGAAACGGAATAATTTGGAATACCGAATCAATGAATAGCAAACAAAATCAAAACGACTCTGTTTAATTCCAAAATATACAAAAAATGTTCTTAATTGAAGAATTAAAATTCTTGTTCCAAAGATCAATTCAAGAGAACGAATCCTTCGTATTCAAAATCAGAAGTACTCGTTGTTTCCTCCCTTTCCTGATAGGTAAGTGTTGCATCTTCAATGTAAATTGGGAACTTAGTATTCTGGTCTTCTTTTCGCAGTTGAATGTACGATGATCTTAGAAATGCCCATTCAACTCCAGTTTCAACGACCTTATAGACAGTGACAAAGTTTGACCCAAAAACAAAATGGTCCTCGGAAACCTTTATTTCACCGCATGTCATTGTATCAATTGCCGAACCTTCTTTTTTTACCCAGATATTAGAATTCAATTCAAATTTCCCGAAATCATTAAATACCTGAAGAATTCCTGAGGAAATCAAGTAGCAATTCCCTTCCACTGGTGCAATGGCATATCCGTAGTAATCTTGAATTGAACAATGAGTAAACCGCTCTTCAATTATTTCGCCATGAATATCAATTATCAAAATTGAATCTTTCACCTCTATTTTCACGCTATGATCAAGTCCTCCTTTCACAAAATCATGACACATTACTAAAGAGTCATTTTCCATATACCGGAGAAAGAAAAAATCTTCATTAATCCGGATCGTATCTATGACTTCAACAGAGTCTGAGTTTAGATTCTGCCCAACATCCTGAGGTTCAACCTCAATTTCACCCGGTCCTTTATCAACCGCCTGCGTACATCCCAGACTTAGAACAAACAAAAGCAGGTAAATACTAGAGTTGCGTGACCGTACCATCCGTTTTAAACTTTTTAAGTGCTTTTGTAATGTCATCTTGTTTAATCTCGCCAGATATGAAGGTACTTAGAATGATATCACCGTTCCAAAATACAACCCTACTCCCACGTCTTGGATCATTGTCCTTAGCATCAGAACAAGCACCAATATGAGATATTACAACGGCATCTGTTTTGCCATTAGAATGCAACTTCTCAGATAATTTAGCCCCAAAACTATCCTTACCTGTGCCCCCAGTATCACACCCGTGTAATTCTATCCTGGCATCATTGGTAAAGTTAGCATATTTGATCTCTTCCAAAGTTGCCGCTTTTGTCATTTGAGGTGTATCAGGTGTAATCCCTTCTTCTGATTCATATTCTTCCTCGGACATGTACAAACCATTGTACTCATTATCAAATTGCCATTCATAACCTAATGTATTGTAATCAGTCACATCCGGTGGACCATCTTCCATGTCGTGATAAAACCAGAGACCAGAATATCCACCGTGTGAAAAAATATCCAGAGTAGCTATAGTATTCTCTTCCTGAGTGTTAATAGCTACCACTATTTCTAGTCCGGAATGCACACGATTAATTTTTTGAACACCTGAATCTCCGTATTTCTCAATATACTTTTGTTGTAGATTTAAAGCTTGAGCCTCAAAAGTATAATTGTGACTCTGCTTTTTGTTATTCATACTGGCTAAATACATATGAATCCGTTTGTCTTTGTTCTTAACCTGAAGAGGACTGCTCACTCCTTTTGCTTTAGTAGCGCTTCCAATAATCTGCCCAGCATCATTAAACTGGAAGTTATTCTTACCCTTACGCTGAAGTACAAAAGGTAACTTTTTACTCTGCTGATTATTCGGTTGATGACCTTCCGATAATGGCTTCTTCGAAGTATGCATAATTTAATAGTGGTTATTTGCCTCACCCTTGCAAACTGCAACGATGCAACAAGTGCTGACACCAAACGATGTATCAGCCTGATTTTCAGTATTAAATTATGAAATAAAGATCAAAAACTCAAAGATGAGGAACAAATTACGCACATATACGCAATCTTCAAAACCGATAAAAAACAAGGCAAAAAAAAGACCGGTCGTCGAGCAGAGTCGAGACGCGGTCTTCAATATTTATTTGAATGGAATTACTTAACCACCAAAGCGATTGGATTCTCCATCAATTCTTTAAACGTTTGCAAGAATGCAGCTCCTGTTGCACCATCGACCACCCGGTGATCACATGACAATGTCACTTTCATTACATTCCCTGGAACTACTGCTCCATCTTTAACTACAGGAATATTTTTGATTCCTCCTACGGCCAAAATACAGCTGTCTGGTGGATTCACAATTGCAGTGAATTCTTCAATTCCGAACATTCCAAGGTTGGAAATGGTAAATGTGTTTCCTTCCCACTCGTGCGGCTGCAATTTTTTCGATTTTGCCTTACCAGCCAATTCACGCACTTCCGCTCCGATCTCCTGCATTTCTTTACCATCGGCAAAGCGAACCACGGGAACTAATAATCCCTCGTCTACGGCCACTGCAACTCCGATGTGGATGTGCTCATTGCGACGAATGAAATCTCCATACCAGCTACTATTCACATTTGGATGCTCACGAAGTGCCAATCCAACTGCTTTGATTACCATATCGTTGAATGAAATCTTGATTCCCTCCAAAGCATTCAATTGCTTACGAAGCGACATTGCCGCATCCATATCGATATCCAAAGTAAGATAGAAGTGCGGAGCAGTATTTTTGCTTTCTGACAATCGGCGTGCAATTGTTTTACGCATTTGAGAAACAGTCTCATCAGTGAATGATTCTGTCCCAACAAATCCACGCTTTTTGGATGCACCAACGTAAGGTACGTAATGATCAATATCACGTTTTACAATACGACCGTTCTCTCCTGTTCCCTGAACGCTGCTTAGATCAATTCCCTTCTCATTCGCCATTTTCTTAGCAAGTGGAGAAGCAAATACGCGTCCATTCGATTCTGCTACCGAAGCAGCTGCTGGCGCCGGAGCCGGAGCCGGTGCTGGAGTTGGTGTTGGAACCTGAGCAGCCGGAGCTGGTGCTGGTGCCGCAGCTTCAGTAGCTTCTTCAGCAGCAGGTGCAGCCTTTTCAGCCTCTGCAAGAATTGCTTCAACATCTTCTCCTTTTTCACCAATAATTGCCAAAACAGCATTTACAGGCGCATTTCCTCCTTTGTCTACACCGATGTGCAATAAGACTCCATCGTAAAACGACTCAAATTCCATCGTCGCCTTATCAGTCTCAATTTCCGCTAGAAGTTCCCCGGAAGCAACTTCATCTCCTACTTGTTTGTGCCATTCAGCCACAACCCCTTCGGTCATGGTATCACTCAATTTCGGCATCAAAACGATTTCCGCCATCTCTGTCTTGATTTAATATTCAATAATGTAAGGGTAGTCTGGTGTTTTGTAGACATCCTCGTACAATTCTTTTCCTTCTGGGTATGGTGAGTTCTCTGCAAATTCTACAGACTCTTTCACTTCGTTCTTCACCCATTCCTCAATATCCTTGATTTCTGCTTCAGTCAACCAGTTGTTGTCCTGGATCACTTTCAAGCAATGTTGGATTGGATCCTGGTCCATCCATTCAGACACCTCATCTTTCGTTCTGTATTTCTGAGGATCGGACATTGAGTGTCCTTTGTAACGATACGTTCTGATATCCAAAAGTGTCGGTCCATCTCCACGACGTGCGCGATCTGCTGCTTCTTCAATTGCTTCGTGAACTGCCTCAGGAGACATTCCGTTCACAACTCTTGAAGGCATTTCATAAGATGCTCCGATTTTTGAAAGATCCGTTACGTTTGTTGTACGTTCAACTGAAGTACCCATCGCGTAGTTGTTGTTCTCAATGATGAAAATCACTGGAATTTTCCAGTTCATTGCCATATTGAACGTTTCATGCAACGCTCCTTGTCGAACAGCTCCATCTCCCATCGATACGAAAGCTACATTTCCAGTCTTGTTGTATTTCTCAGCAAAACCTACTCCTGCTCCCATCGCGATTTGCGCTCCAACGATTCCGTGACCTCCCATGAAGTTCACCTCTTTATCGAAGAAGTGCATGGAACCACCTTTTCCTTTGGAACAACCGTCAACACGACCGTATAGCTCAGCCATGAGTACTCTTGGATCTGTTCCCAATGCAATCGGATGACCGTGATCTCTATACGCCGTCATGTGTTTATCACCTTTTTGACAAGCGCTTGCCGTCCCCACTACAATCGCCTCCTGACCGATGTACAAGTGACAAAATCCACCAAATTTTTGCTGGATATACAACTGACCTGTTTTCTCTTCGAACTTGCGAATCAACAACATGTCTTTGTACCACTTAACGTAAGTTTCCTTTGAAAACTTCGGTGCTTTTGAAGCAGCACTCTTTCGGGTTGTTTTGGAAGGCTTCGTATCCTTTACAGCCATAGTTTAATTTTTGAATAAACGAAGTGACAAATATATAAAATATTCAACTGAAAAAATCGTGTCTGAGAAGGTCAAAAAACGGGAATTCAATTACTCCTAAATCCGCTTAAAACGTGACGATCCAACTTTTTGACAAATCGACATTTATGTCAATTGTTATCGACTCACAACCCCTTCTAAATCAGCCAATGGAATCTCCAAATCGATAACCCCGGCAGCGTATGGTGCAATCTCGTAGGAATTGTACACGAATATGATTTTGTCTCCAGAGAAATAGAAATTATCATTCAAGGCAAATTCGTCGTTCTCGAACCAGAATCCAGCATCGTTAAGGGATGCACCAGGTTCAACTTCTTGCTGTTCTCTGAAGTATTTCTCGGCAACTGTCAGAAGCACCCCCATGTCTGAGGTAAAATGATCCAATCCAACCATACTTCCATTTTCTTTCAGAAAGTATTCATAAAAAGAGTACCCGTTCCCGTGTGCTCCTCCGGTGTATGCCCAACCGTGTGAACTCAAACAAACGTAACTGTCGGTCTCTGAAATATCGAAACCTGCTTCCATTTGCCATCTCCACATTTCAAAATCTTCATCCTCTTCTGTTTCATCCACAGTAAAGTCATCCACTACCCTCTCAAAATAGTAATCAGTTAATGGACCTAAAAGCATGGTTTCCGTATCTGGTGATTGCATCGAAGCTATCTCTACTATACGAGCATTCACTGAGTCTTTGAACGTACTATCCATCACGCCGGATGAAAATTGCGGTGTGAAATATTGGTAGTCAATCACGCTCATCGTAGAATCCGATCGATCCAAATTGTACGCATATGCTTTTGCACGACCAGATGCGATGCGATCCGGGATATTTATTTCATCCGATACCTCCTCAATGATTTCCTCGGTAGTTGAACAGCTTGCCAAAATGGTTCCTGTAATCAAAAAAAGTAGTAGTTGTTTCATATCCCAAATGCTAAGGGTAAAAAAGACGCCGCCGAACTTGCGACAATTGTTACATTATTTTGGCTCACCAGAATCACCCGGAAAGGCTTATCCTGACGTTTTTCAGTTTCTACCATTACCTGGCGACATGCTCCACACGGAGACAAAAGCGCTTCCATATCCACCAAATCCCCTTCTCCTTTAGCCACGATACACATGGTATCTACAACTTTATCGGGATGATTGGCCCCGGCATAGAAAAGTGCTACTCGCTCTGCACATAGTCCGGAAGGATATGCAATATTCTCCTGATTGCTACCAGTAACTACTGTTCCATCTTCAAGAAGCAACGATGCTCCTACCCGAAACTTACTGTATGGCGCGTAGGCTCCTTCCATCACGTTGAATGCCGCTTCAACCAATGATTGATCGGATTGAGATAACTCCTTCCAATGATCTAATTGAGAGTATTTAAAGGTCAATTCTTTCTCCATCGAAGTCAAAATAAGCAAAAAACATTCACTCAGCATCGAACTATTGGACCGGAAGTTTTGAATTCCCGCTTATGGTTTGCCCTGTAATCGGATTCTCCGTATTTTTGCAGCCGCAATGATTCAATACAAAAAAGTCGCATTTTATACGCTTGGTTGCAAGCTTAACTTCTCGGAAACGTCAACTATCGGACGTGCTTTCGAAGAGGCTGGCTATGCCAAAGTGAAGTTTGATGACACCCCTGATATTTTCGTCATTAATACATGTTCCGTTACAGAGAATGCCGATAAAAAATGCCGACAATTGGTGAAGAAAGCCATGAAAGTAAATCCGAATGGATTCGTGGCAATCATTGGATGTTACGCACAGTTGAAACCACAGGACATTGCAGCTATCCCCGGTGTGGACATTGTTTTAGGTGCAAACGAAAAATTCAACATCGTTGAGCATATCGAATCTCTTGATAAGCTAGAAGAAACGGTAATTGAGAATGAAAGCATCAAGGAAACACATGATTTCGTTCCGGCGTTTTCTATGGGAGACAGAACGCGTTCATTCTTAAAAATTCAGGATGGATGTGATTACTTCTGTACCTTCTGCACCATTCCATTGGCACGAGGAAAAAGCAGAAATGCATCTATTGCCGAAACGGTAGCTGAAGCTGAGAAAATTGCACAAACAGAAGTAAAGGAAGTCGTTTTAACCGGCGTAAACATTGGTGACTTTGGTCAGGGAGATGATGAAAATTTCTTCGAATTAACGAAAGCATTGGACGAAGTCGAAAACATTGAACGATTCCGAATTTCGTCTATTGAGCCGAATTTGCTCTCTGACGAAATCATTGATTTCACATTGAATCGTTCCAAACGATTTGTGCCTCACTTTCATATTCCGTTGCAATCTGGAAGCGATAAACTTCTGAAGAAAATGCGTCGTAAATACGAACGTTCACTTTTCGCAGATCGCGTAAAATCCATTAAGGCTAACAATCCTGATACCTGCATCGGAGTTGATGTAATCGTTGGATTTCCAGGTGAAACGGATGAGGATTTCATGGAAACAGTCAATTTCCTGAAAGATTTAGATATTTCCTATCTGCATGTATTCACTTATTCTGAGCGTGCCAATACCACTGCGGTGAAACTAGGTGATCCGGTTCCGATGAACATCCGCAAAGAGCGTAGCAAGCAATTGCATTTGCTATCTCATAAGAAGAAGCGCGCATTCTACGAAGAAAATGTCGGCAAGACGAAAACGGTTCTCTTTGAGCAGGAAGACAACGAAGGGTATATGTTTGGATTTACGGACAACTACGTTAAGGTGAAGCTTCCATTCGACGCAAAATTGACCAACACGCTTCAAACGGTTTATTTAGATGAAATCGATCGCGATGGAATTATGAAATGTACGGTTACTTCTCCTGTCAATGTCTAACAATTCAAAAAAGAACTGGCGCTATAGAGGTTACGACTACCTCGATCAATGTCCATGGTGTGGAGGTGATCTAGAGAATGGAAGAATTCAAGGCATAAGAGGTCTTCGCTGGCTTTCAAACGACGCTTCATTACTCAGCAGTGCTTTCGTATTTGGCGGAAAGTATTTCGGGCAACAAGTTGCTCAGAAGTGCAATAATTGCAAAAAGACCTTACTTCTTGGCAAGAAACGATCGAATATGGGTTTCATTGAAGAAGAGCCACCCGCTATTCGTGCTAAAAATGATGAAAAAGAGAATTGATCTACTCTCACACTCCTCCTCACACTGCGACTAAAGTCGCTCTAGTCATTTCTCTTTTCCCCGGAGGTCCCGGTAATCGTTCAATTTCAAACCCTAACGACTTTAGGTGTCGCTTGAATTGTCCTTGAGCACAATACGTAACGAGTATCCCACCTGGCTTGATCATTTCTGCCATCTTTTCCAAAACAGGTAATTCCCACATATCGCCTTGAGCGCGTGGTCCGAAAGCATCAAAGTAGATGATATCTATGGTATTTGCTTCTGGCTGGTAATCCTCAATTTTCTGGTGAATTTTGGTCAGATTGAAATTATCAAAAAGTGCATTTGTTTCCCCCCAGGGCTGATTATGCATCGCATCAAATGCAGCCCAAAGATCAAGGTCGATAGATTCGACATAATTCAAATCATCAATCATTTCTGCTTCCACCGGATACGCTTCAATGCCAATGTAGTTGACTTTTTTGTCATTTTCTAACGCGTAATTCAAAGTCAACAAGGCATTCAATCCTGTTCCAAATCCCATTTCGAAAACCGTAATTTCCTCCTGATCCAATGATTCAATGCCATGTTTCAAAAAAACGTGTTTCGCCTCTTGAATGGCTCCGTGATGCGAATGGTAATTCTCATCCATCTCCGGAATGTAAATCGTGGTGGAACCGTCGGCTGTTTTGGTGATTTGGCGTTTCATTGGAACAAAGATAGCCAGAGATTATTGAAACAAAAGCTACATTAATCATAAGCACTTTGTACTACCTGTAAATTGTACATTCTTTGTCAGAAAGTGATTTCAGAATAATCCAACCATACCAGATAAAAACCTGAATTCCACGGTAAAAAAATCCTCAAGGAATGAATTACCAAATGTTAAAATTCTATATTTTTGACCTCATTGGATGCTAATCCACGCACTGAATAAATACCTGTACTATGAAGAATCTTATTGTTCTATTCTTTTGTCTATTCACGTACTTCTCCAATGCCCAAAACTTTTATGAAATCAAATGGGAAGGCAGTGACGGAATAAAATACACCGCACTTTTAGAATTTTTCGCTCAAGACAATATAAATGTCAGAGTAAAGTATACCAGCACCAGTGGAATCTATAAAGTGGCAAAATACAGATGTACGGGCAAGTACGTTACAGATGATTCTGGTGAAAAATACTATGTCCTTGACGGGGCGAATTCCGAATTGGTATATCCCGCAGGTGCAACAGGGTCGTATTCAGCCGATAACTTTGTTTTTACAAATATCAATTCAGAAGGCAAATACGAGGAAATTTACACATTTGATGACAACGATGAAAATCTGGAAAATCTGGTTAAGGCAAGCTTTAAAAAGCTAGATCCTGCGGTCGATTTTACAGAGCAGTATATTTATAATTTCTATGAGAGAAACGAGCCGGAATATGCTTCTCATATCGCTTTGATCGCCAATAATCAAAGTACCGCCGATCACTTCAAAATCAAACTTAAGAATAGCTGCAGCAAGACTATACGTGCATTCATACGCTACAAAACCGTAGAAGGTGAGTGGGAAACGAAAGGCTGGTGGACCATTGAACCAGGCAAAACAGCCTACGTAGAAGATTCGCGAAATTCCATTTTTTACTTTTACGCTGAAGCAAAGGACAAAAGCCTATTCTGGAAAGGTGAAGACAACTTCAAAGAGTTTCAGGGAACGGAATACGGACTAAGACAGATCAAAAAATCCAACCTGGAATATGGTGAATGGGTCACTAATATATCCTGCTCCAATGTCCAGGATGATAGCGGACAAGATGACGATGTTGTAGTCGAGAACGTCAAACTACATTTAGTGTTCGTTGCCGACACAGAAGATCCGAACATTGGATCAAGTGTCGGTCAGGATATGAACGATATTACAAACCTCTTTAAAAAAGCTACACGTGAGCTTGGAATGAAGTACGAAGAACACAAACTTTATTCGAACAGTTTTGACAAAGCAAGTATTGTCAATGAAGTAAATAGCATGAGCGTAGCAAAGAATGATGTAGTAATATTCTATTATTCAGGACATGGTTACAATCAGGCTACTTTCCCAGAGATGAGCCTGGATGGTGTCGATTATGGACTTCAGGAAATGCATAATCTAATGAAGCAAAAGGGAGCTAGACTTACGCTAACTATTGGCGATCTGTGCAACTCAATACCGCAAACAAGATCAGGTACAAAAAGCAATGAAGAGATTCCATTCAAATCGGGCTTTTTGTTTGATAGCGACAAACTCAAAAAATTGTTTATCTACTCTAAAGGGAACCTGATATCAACATCATCAGAGAAAGGTCAATGGTCCTATTGCATGCGAAACCCGAATCAAACTTTAGGAAACGGACATTTCACAAATGCATTCATTAACTCTTTCACGGTAGAAGCGAGTAAGGTAAGTAATGAAAGTGGTTCCTGGGAGGAACTTTTTGATCGAGCGTACACCGAAGCAAAAAATTAATACGATCCACATAACAAACCAGAACGGAAAAAGAGGGCAATCCGGATTTAACCAGGGTGTAATAACCATTAAATAATTGAAATCATGAAAATTATAATCGGTTTCTTATGCCTTTCATTCGTAGGCTGCACAACGCTCCGTAAGGCAAAACCAATCAAAGAAAAAGGATGCCTTAACGCTACACGTACTTAATTCGCATGAAGCCGATACATTAGAGGTAGGAAAAATGTATATCCGCAATCGAGAAGTACTGGATACAATTGAATTAATTGGCGAGCAACGAAGCAAGTTTCTTGAAGAATT
>CBDDLF010000007.1:0-1274077 GCA_965230585.1 Crocinitomicaceae bacterium | reverse complement strand
GCTTATCTGGGAGATCTATTGGTAACCTCTTATTCACAGTTTAGCAGGAACAGAACATTTGGCAATATGATAGGTCGCGGGTATACTGTAAAATCTACGATGATGGAAATGAAAATGGTTGCAGAAGGCTATTATGCTGTGGAAAGCATCCATAAATTGCTTGCTGAAAACGATGTGCATATGCCTATTTGTCAAGCTGTTTATAACATTCTTTATGAGAAAATTGCACCGGCGGTAGAAATACAATTATTACGCGGTAAGATGAAATAATTGAAGATTTTTGTCTACATCAGTTCCTGGACGAAATCTTTCAACTGGCTGTATAGCTCACAAGTTGGTAACCCGATGACGTTATTGTACGATCCGTTAATTTTTTTTACAGCACGAGCCCCTATCCATTCCTGAATGCCATATGCACCAGCCTTATCCATTGGGGCGTATTGTCCTATATAATAATCAATTTCATCGTCGTGAAGTTGAGCGAATTCTACTTCTGTTATAACACCAAAAGTTTTTGAATTTTCCTGGTTTCTCATACAGCACCCAGTAGCTACATAGTGTAAAGATCCGGAGAGTTGTTTAAGAATCACTTTTGCGTGATCTATATCTTTTGGCTTACCTATAATCTCATTGTCGTGAATTACTACGGTATCTGAAGTGATGAATATCACTTCATTATTGATGTGTTCTGATGGTATTTGTAAAGCCTTTTGCTGAGCTATGTAGATGGGAACATCAAATAGTTCCAAGTCATCAGGGAAATCTTCTGCAAAGTCAAATTTCTGAATGGTAAATTCGAATCCCAATTCTTTCAAAAGCATACTTCTGCGAGGGGAAGAAGATGCGAGTACTAATTTGTAGTTGGAATCAAAAACGGCCATTTAGCCTTTATTTTTCAGAGGTTTTTCCCGGACGGTAATCACTACAATATTTACTAACGTAATGTCCTGCTTCTTTATCGCCAAGTTCTTTGCCTTTCAAAAAATCAGCACATGCCTCATCTCTACGTCCAAGTTCATAATAGGTGAGTCCACGATAAATAAAACTATCTGCATGTTTGTGATCATCTTCTTGTTCTATCAGTTTGTTGAAGATGGTGAGCGCATCCTTGTAATCCTGAAATTCATAATTGATAACAGCAACCTGGTATTCTGCGGCTTCAAAGGTAGAGTCCATTTTCAGGATTTCTTTTAATTCTTTTAATGCAATTTCTTCAAAACCGTAATGGTAATTGCACATGGCTTTTAGGTAATGTGCTTCAAGGTCATCAGGTTTAATAGTAAGTGCGTGTTTAAAGTCAGCAATAGCACCAACAAAATCGCGTAATTCCATCTTAACTTCCCCTCTATCAAAATAGGCAGCCTCTAAATCCGGATTTAACTGCAAAGCCATATCATAGTCTGCAAGTGCTTTTTGCATCAGTTTTTGTGGTGCTTAAAATTAGGGTCTATTCCTTCGTGAAAGTAAGAGTTGGCACGTTGAAAATAAGCATCCGAATAACTGTCGTCTTTTTCAATAACTTTGGTGAAATCTTCGATGGCAATATCGTAGTGTTCCATTACATATTCGACCCTACCTTTGTTAAAAAGGTAATCGATATTGTCTGGCTCAAGCTCTAATGCCTTTCGTATATCTTGAATTGCCTGAGATAGTTCTTTTTTCTTAAGATTACTCTGACCGCGTAAATAGAAGGCCTTGGCGTTGTTGGGGTCAGCTTTTATGACATGATTAAAGTTTTCTATGGAGCCATTGTAATCTTGTCTTTCAAATTTTATCTGTCCCAATTCGAAATGGGCGTCATTCTTAAACTTACCATTGATCTCGGTAACTTTGTTTAAATCTTTTACTGCTCTTTCTGTGTTATCAAAATGAAGTTCAATAAGCGCTCGTTGATAATAACTGGGGGCATGATTGGGGGCTTCTTTTATAATCTCATCGAACAGTTTTTTTGCCTCAACTCTTCTCAATCTTTTAATCAGGTCGACGGCGCGTTCATATTTTGATTCAATATCATCACCCGCATAGCTATGGATTGAAGTTATCAGACACATGATGATCAAAAATGGAAGAACAAATAACTTGGCGTTTTTCATAGTGTTGACTAATTTAAATGGTTAATTTACATTTTTTAAACTTCACAAGCAATATCACTCATTAAAAAACCACTGACTATTTTCGGGTAAAAGTAAGTGGATTTTTCAGCTAAAACCATATTATCAGAGATAATTTCTTCAATTTGTTTCATGGTATAACCAGGAAGCATGCAAGCGATATATCCTTCTTTAGGAATTCGACTGCTTTTTCCCAATGATTGGCATATGTTAATGAAACTGGCATATCTAATGAGTGTTCAAAAACCTTGCCAATTACTTCGTCAACAAAACATTGGTGCTGTGATTGATAGTTTGACCAATCGCATTTACATTCATAGCTGATAGTATCAGTAATAATATGAAAACTGTCTTCATTTCTTGTTGGTGGGTTTTTATCTCAAGAGCTATTGTATCAAATACCGATTGAAGTTTAGCTCTCCAATCACTGGCTTTTAAGGGTTTAAATAATCTGATGAAAGGTCTAATTGTTGGTGGGTGGAAGTGGTAATTGGATAAGAATATAAGGTGGTTTATTTCTTGCCCTCTCTCTTTCGCTAATTTTTGCGAAGCAGCCAATCGGTGATGTCCATCGGCAAGGATTATTCGTTTATTTAGCATCAATTGCTCTATTTTACCAATGACAGTGTCGTCTGATAACATCCCCAATTCATGTATAACTTTGTATTCGTCGGTATATTTAATGATTGGGTTTACGAGAGATTTTGCCAGTTCCTCCTCAATAAAGTTATTGTCATCTTTGTACAAACCGAAAGTAGGTAAGGTATTGTGTCCGGTAATTTCCAGTAGCTTTTTTTCTCTTCCACATATTTCTCAATAACCGCTTCATGCCCTTTTAACCGATCAGTAATTTGAGGAACCACTATGTGACAAAAAAAACCTGTCCTCGTTTTTTGTTCCAATGAGATGGGGTGTGTGTAAGTTTGCCTGTAACTATAAAACGAAGGAGTGTCTGTCTCAATTAAACAATTTTTTTTGATAGTTTCCAATGACTTTTGGAGGAGTGAATAGTTTTGCGGGTAGGAGAGGTGTATACTATTCAAAGGATGTTTATACAATTGATGTGAACGGGTGCATTCCAGAGAGTCAAGTGGAGCGTATACAAAGTTTTCTACCTGGTTAGTTTTGCAAAGTAAGGCTTTTAAAGGTTTGATCATGTCAGTGTTATCCTAAGCGTTTAGGTGAGCGACAAAGGCCGCAGCGTCATCTTCATTATCGTAATTTTGATCAGGATTCACAAAGAAATTTTCAGTGAAATGCGTGTCGTACTCACCGTTCACAAACGCCGCATGGTTTAAAACAAAACTCCCGAAGGGTACGGTAGTATGAATACCGGAAATATGATAATCACTCAATGCCAGCTTTAAGCGGCTTATCACTTCTTTTCTGGATGCTGCCCAGCAAGCTATTTTCGCCAACATAGGATCATAGTAGGTACTTACTTCACAACCTTGATAAACGCCATTGTCGATTCTGATACCTGGCCCTGTGGGAATTTCATAGTAATTGATCACACCTGAGTCGGGCAGGAAATTATTGGCAGGGTCTTCTGCGTAAACCCTTAATTCGATCGCGTGTCCATTTATTTTCAAGTCTTCCTGATTAACAGATAAAGGCATGTTCATGGCGATTTTAAGTTGCTCCTTAACGAGGTCTATGCCTGTAATTAGCTCAGTAATGGGATGTTCTACCTGAAGGCGCGTATTCATTTCAAGGAAGTAGAAATTTCGTTGGTCGTCCATGATAAATTCTACTGTGCCCGCGCCTACATAATCGCACGATTTGGCAACGGCGATGGCTGCTTTACCCATTTCATGCCTCAGTTGATTGTCGAGTAATGTTGATGGCGCTTCTTCAAGCACTTTTTGGTGCCTGCGTTGAATCGAACACTCTCTTTCGAACAGGTGGATGGTGTTCCCATGATGATCTGCCAAAATTTGAAATTCAATATGCCGGGGTGAAGTGATATATTTTTCAATGAAAACATCCGCATTTCCAAAAGCAGAGTTGGCTTCGCTGGAAGCGCGTTGCAGGCTCTCTTCCAAATCGGCTTCCTGATGCACTATGCGCATCCCTTTACCACCTCCACCTGCTGTAGCTTTGAGGAGAATAGGGTATCCTATTTTCTGTGCTTCGTTTCTAGCTTCTTCCAGCGATTGCACAGCGTGCGCTGTGCCCGGAACTAATGGTACGTCGTCTTTTTGTACCGCCTTCTTAGCCGATATTTTGTCGCCCATGGTAGCGATTGATGAGGGCGAAGGTCCGACAAAGATGATACCGTTCGAATTAACCATCTCGGCAAAAACGGCATTTTCAGAAAGAAAACCATACCCCGGATGAATAGCATCGGCATTTAATTCTTTGGCCACTTCAATGATCTTCTTCATATTAAGATAAGATTCATTGGCAGGGGCATTGCCTATATTGACAGCCACGTCTGCTCTGCGAACATGTAAACTGAGACGGTCCGGATCGCTGAAGACGGCAATTGTTCTAATACCCATCTCTTTTGCGCTCTGAATGATTCGTACGGCAATTTCGCCTCTATTGGCAATTAACAAGGTTTTGATTGAGCTCATATGGTAAAGATATGTATAATAAAACAGACTCGGTATGTTATTTGAGACGAAAAAAAGATGAAAAAGATACTACGATCTATAAGAAATGTGGATTATTTTAAAATTAAGGTGTTTTGACTTGAAAGTTAATTTAGTATCTTTGCTGCGGTTATTTGGATCTCACTTAACTAAAACTTACTGTATTGGATCTATTTGAAAAATTACTAGTTGACCGAGGACCTCTCGGTAAGCACTCTCAAGTTGCACATGGTTATTTTATGTTTCCCAAATTAGAAGGGGAAATCGAACCTACAATGACCTTTCGGGGAAAAGAGGTCTTAACATGGAGTTTGAATAATTACATTGGTCTGGCAAATCATCCAGAGGTTCGCAAAGCGGATACTCAAGGTACCGAACGATGGGGGCTTGCGTATCCCATGGGGGCGCGTATGATGTCAGGGAATAGTAATTTGCACGAGAAACTTGAGGAAGAGTTATCAAAATTTGTGGGTAAAGAGGATACTATCCTTTTAAATTATGGCTATCAGGGTATCATGTCAGCAATTGATGCTTTGGTAGATAGAAAAGATGTAGCGATGGTTCACTCCTCCCCCAATGCGAACCGCCCATTTTTCCATGTAGCGAATTCCAGGAGTTGTCTTTCGGGTATCCAATAGTTTTGCATTGGTCCCTTCAATAAGGTCGACGATGGTTCTTGTTTGGGTAGCAACTCCGCTCATGCGTTGCATAAAATTCAATACCAATCTTTCGGTACTGAGGATAGAAATGGATGGTCCTGTTACAACGAAAGCGATATCTCCCGGCTTTACACGATCTCCATCTTTCAGGAAAACCTCTAACTCAAGATTAGCATCGTAACGTTTGAAAATTCGTTCCGCCAATTCGATTCCGGCAATCACCCCTTCTTCTTTCACGAGCAATTTTGCCTGTCCTTTGGCATCTTTAGGTACGCAGGATAACGATGAGTGATCCCCATCTCCGATATCCTCCTTTAAAGCATTGTCAATTATCGCATCTATCATGCACCAAAGGTACAGACTATCGCGCAAAGGAAAGATGATGAACTTTAATTTTCGATGGAAATGCTTTCAATCTTGAAGCTGCCACTTATTTTCTTGAAATGGACGGTTACACGGAACTCACTCCCCTTACTTTTGTAGGTTCCAATTCCGAATGCACCTTCGCTAGAACCCGATCCTTTATGAATAAAACTGAAGGAACTAGGAGGATACTTCGAGAAGAAGCTTTTCAATACTTGAGTCGCTTGCGACTTCGAATATACTCGTTCGTCATCAAGGATGTTAATCAAACATTTGTCCTTGCACATCGATGCCAAAGACGAAGCGTTTCCTGACTTAAATGCAGACTGAACCGATCCATAAGGAGCGTCAGCAGGCACTACAGGTCCCGCCAATAAGAACAGGGATAATAGCAAAGCGATCATAATTCATTTGTGTTGTTTCCGCCCTTAAACGTACAAATTTAATGCCTAAAATCCTGCGTATCCGAAACATTAATCACAACTAAGGTTTTGTGTAACTTCGCCCTATGAAAATCAAAGTGATTTGCATTGGTAAAACAGGAAAAGGCTTCCTGGTTGATGGTGAAAAAGAGTATTTGGATCGGCTGAAGCATTACGCTAAGGTTGAAAAGATTGAATTGCCGGACATCAAAAATGCGCGGAAACTAAGTCAGGAACAGGTAAAAACTGAAGAAGGCAAAGCACTGATGAAACTCATCGACTCCGGAGACCAGGTGATTCTCCTGGACGAAAAAGGGAAGCAATACAGTTCTGAACAATTTGCCGAATTCCTTCAGAAACGCTTCAATCAAGGAGGTAAATGTCTTGTTTTTGTGATTGGTGGAGCTTACGGTTTTTCTCCCGAGATGTACCAACGTGCCCAGGGGAAGTTGAGTCTTTCCGCTATGACTTTCTCGCATCAGATGATTCGAATGATATTTTTTGAGCAGTTGTACCGGGCAATGACCATTCAACGCGGAGAACCGTATCATCATTCTTAATGTAATGTTGAGTGATTGGTGATTAGTGATTAGTGATTAGTGATTAGTGATTAGTGGAAGAAAAGCAGATTATCCGTGAATATTGAAACCAATCCTATCATTTCCGTATACGAAACAATTAGAGAAGAAAGAACAATTTGACAAGTCAATACCTCAGCTTATTTGATATTATTTCCACCATTTTCTGGTTAGGGATATTGCTGTTTATTGCCCACTTTCATTATCTGCAAAACAAGCACAAGGAACACTACAAGTACTACCTGTTCAATATCTATGGAAAGTTCTTCTTCGCAATGGCTTTCTCTGCGTTCTATTTGTTCATTGTAGGCGGTGGTGACACTGTCGCGTATTTTGATGGAGCCAGTGTTTTGAATAATCTTTTCGTGCAATCTCCAACTGCATACATGGATGAGCTTTTTCATCCACCTGATATGAACCATTACTGGAATGTGTACGACGTTGACACAGGGTATCCTCCAGGCTGGATTTATCGAGAACCAGAAGGTTTCTTCATTTCCAAACTAATCAGTCTCTTTTCCTTCCTGACGTTCAAAAGTTATTTGGCTTCAACCCTGATTATCGCGTTTATGGCTGCGCACGCCAGTTGGAAGCTTTTTACACTAATTCTTGAATTCAAGCTAGCCAAGCCGATTTACATCGCTTTAGCGGTTCTGTTTTTACCCTCTGTAAATTTCTGGTGTACAGGAATTTCCAAGGATTCCTTCGTGTATATCGGTCTCTGCTACATGGTCTACTATGGCTTCAAATACCTGCATTACGGCAAAATCCGAATTACAGAATTCCTGGCATTTGTGCTATGCGCATGGTTGATTTATCACATTCGATCGGTAGTACTGTTTGTGGTAATCATTCCGTTTGCCCTGGCATTTATATCAAGAGCCTTAAAACGTTGGGGATTGAAAAACTTCGCCGTTGGAAGTATCCGAACCCTATTCTTATTCGGAAGTTTTGCAGGCGTCATACTCAGTCAGGCAGCGAAATCAGAGGAGGAACTTTTGTCTTCCAATGCCTTTCTTCAAGAAGCAGCCGTTACACAGAATGACTTCGCCCAGAACGAATCTTATGGTGAAAGCAGGTACGATCTTGGTGCTGTAGAATTTACTTTGGGAGGATTAGTCCGAGTGGCCCCGCTTGCCATATTTACCGGAGCATTCCGACCTCTGATGTGGGAAGCACTCAGTCCCAATTTGATCTTAAACGGATTGGAAAGCTTGCTGCTTTTGTACGGCTTGTTCCGATTTATATTCCAGCGCCCCGTCGCGAAATACAGCTTCATCCGAAACAACGAGTTCCTCTATTTCTGCCTCGTTCTCGTCTTCTTATTGAGTTTTATTACCGGACTAACATCCGGACTCTACGGAGTATTGGTTCGATTACGAGCTCCACTACTTCCTTTCCTGTTCATCTTGCTGAATGTTGACTTTAAATCATTCGGTCTTTTGGAAAACAAACGCAAAAACAAGCGCGGTTTATCTTCTGATGGAACACGGATTATTCCGCACGAAACACTACAATAAAATAACATTGAGCGACAGGTAAAAGCTGTACGAATTGCTTAATTTCGCCTCAAACCTAATTTCTAATGAGAGTACTCGTTACAGGAGCGGATGGATTCATCGGTTCCCACCTTACAGAAATGCTACTAGAGCGCGGCTATCAGGTCCGAGCATTAGCACAATACAACTCGTTTAATTACTGGGGATGGATCGATGATTTATCGCATGAAAATCTGGAGATCGTTTCCGGTGATGTTCGCGACCCGAATTACTGCCGCGAAATTGTAAAAGACATGGACGTCGTGTTCCATTTGGCAGCTTTAATTGCAATCCCTTACTCTTATGTTGCTCCGGGAAGCTACGTAGACACCAACGTGAACGGAACATTAAATATCTGTCAGGCTGCAAAGGATCTCAAAACGAAAAAAGTCATCGTTACTTCTACATCTGAAGTGTACGGAACAGCACAATACGTTCCGATTGATGAAAAACATCCGAAACAACCACAATCTCCTTACTCTGCCTCGAAAATTGGAGCAGATATGATGGCGATGAGCTATTACAATTCATTTGATTTGCCTGTGGTTATTGCACGACCATTTAATACTTACGGTCCACGTCAATCGGCGCGAGCGATCATACCTACAATCATTTCGCAAATTGCAAGTGGAGTGAAGGAAATCAAATTAGGAGATCTTACTCCAACCCGTGATTTTAACTACGTTACTGATACATGCGAAGGGTTTATTGCTCTGGCAGAATCAGACGAAGTAATCGGGAAAGAGGTTAACATCGCCAGCAACTCTGAAATCTCCATGGAAGCGACTTTAAATCTGATCGCGGAAATCATGGAAAGTGATGTTCAATTCGTTCAGGATGAGCAACGCTTGAGACCAGAAAAATCAGAAGTTTTCCGTCTATACGGAGACAATACTTTGATCAAATCTTTGACGAATTTCAACTCGGCTGTTTCTTTGGAAGAAGGATTGAGACAAACGATTGAATGGTTCACGAAATCTGAAAATCTGGCACGCTACAAAACGACCATTTACAACGTTTAATATGGCCTATAAAATCCCGTTATTTCAATTGAACTTCGACGAAGCCGAGGAAAAGGCGGTAGTTGAAACACTTCGCAGCAAGTGGATCTCAATGGGACCGAGATCGCAAGCTTTGGAAGAGAAGTTTGCTGAGATGCTGGAAAGCAAACATGCCGTTGCCATGGCGAATTGTACAGCTGCGCTTCATCTGGCACTACTTGCAGTTGATGTAAAAGAAGGCGACGAAGTTTTGTGTCCATCATTGAGTTTTGCCGCAACAGTAAACTGCATCAAATACGTCGGCGCTACTCCATGTTTTTGTGATGTGGAAAGTCTGGAACGACCTACCATTTCAATCGATCAGATAAAAGCCAATTATTCAGATAAAACGAAGGCAATTATCGTGATGCATTATGCCGGTCATCCTTGTGACATGGATGCTATTATGGCTTTTGCGAACGAGAAGAACATTCCGGTAATCGAAGATGCGTGTCACGCTCCATTATCTGAATTAAACGGAAAGAAATTGGGAACCATTGGAGCCATTGGATGCTACAGCTTTTTCTCGAACAAGAATATTTCTACAGGTGAAGGTGGCATGATGATTACGGACGACGCCAGGATTTACGAAAAAGTAAAATTATTGCGCTCTCACGGTATGACGACCATGTCGTTTGAACGCTCGAAAGGTCATGCAACAGCCTACGATATCGTAGAGTTGGGCTATAATTACCGCATGGATGACATTCGTGCTTCCATCGGATTAGCGCAATTGGATAAATTACCTACCGATCTGGAGAAAAGAAAACATGTCAGAGCATGGTATCTTTCAGAATTGGAAAATACGGAGCGTATCGTAGTTCCTTTCGCTGACAACACCGATTTCTCATCGAACTACGTGTTCACGGTGAATCTGGTTGATTCAAATTTCGAAAAAAGAGATGCATTACGGAATTTCATGCACGAAAATGGCGTTCAAACCAGCGTGCATTATCCAGCAATCCACCGGTTTTCAATTTATCAGGATTTACCCGCAGAATTACCTGTGACGGAATACATTTGCGACAACACGCTGACACTTCCCATGTTTGGAGATTTGACCAAAGACGAAGTATCCTTCATTTGTGATACACTCAAGAAAGGAATTCAACATGTTTTCGGGTAAAAAGCTGCTCATATTTGGTGGAGGATTCCTTCAGTTATCACTCATCGAAAGATGTAGAAAATTGGGAGTCACCACAATCGTCATCGACCCATTTGATGGAGCTCCGGGAAAGGAAACCGCAGATCATTTCGAGGTAGTCGGCGGACAAGATTTTGAAGGCACGTTTGAAGTAATCGAGAAATACGAAATCGATGGAATTATTACAAGTGCTACGGATAAGCCACTGGTAATGATGGCGCGTATCGCCCAGGAGTTCAAACTTCCATTTTTTTCCGTTAAAGCTGCTGCGAACTGCACGGATAAATTCCGAATGAAAGAAGTATTTCAGGCAAACGGAATTCCCTGTGCTGATGGATATTTGATAGAATCCGTAAAGGACATTCAATCCTACCCGCTAATTATCAAACCGATCGACAATTCAGGAAGTCGAGGTGTTTTCTTTTGTTCTAATGAGAACGAAGCAGAAGAATTGATCAAAGCCGCGTTTCAGCATACCAAATCAACGCATTTATTAGCCGAATCCATCATTGAAGGAAAGGAATTTAGCATTGAGTCTTTGCACTTTGAAGATCGGGTAGAATTGATTCAGATCACCGAAAAAATGACCACGGATTTCCCAACAAATGTGGAAATCGGACATGTCGCTCCTGCAGATCTTCCAGAGGCGTCAAAAAAGGCAATTGCTGAAGTCATTCAATCGATTCATAAAGCGTTTGATTTCAAGTTTTGTGCGGCTCACACCGAATTGATGATCCAGGACGGAAAGATTACAGTAATTGAGACCAGCCCGAGGTTGGGTGGCGATTTTATTTCTTCGGATTTAGCACCACTTTCAACGGGTATCAACATGGAAGATCAACTGATTGCCATGGCATTGAATACCTCATTGGAATTACCATCTCGCCAAGCTCATTTTTCCGGTGCATTTTTCTTCCAATTCGACGAAGGAAAGCGTATCAAAAAATTGCCTACTTTAGAACCATTGGATGCAATGCAAACATTGAAGAAAATTGCGATTTCATTAAAGCCTAATGAGCCGATAAGCAAAATTCAAAGTAGCCTGGATCGACACGGTTATTTTGTACTTCAGGCGGACAGTCGGGAAGCATTACTGCAAGATCGCGATCGAGTATTCGAGCATGTTTATTCCAATACCGATTACTACAATTAAAGCCGAAAACGATGATTATTGGTGAAAACATCCGGTTACGCCCATTAATGAAAAGTGATAAAGACCTCTTTTTTACCTGGCGAAACGATCTCAATTTTATTGAAATGGCACTCAGCATGCGACTTCCAAAGCACGAATTATTGGAAGAAACGTGGCTGGAAAATGCCATGAAAGATATCTCCAATCGTCATGTGTATTTCATCATTGAGGCATTGGATACGAATGAAGCCATCGGATTTACAGCGCTTACCAATATTGACTGGATTTCCAGAAACGGTGCCGGTGGAATTGCGATTATGCATCCAGATTACCGGGGAAAAGGACTTTCTACAGAAAGCTTTCGCGCTTTGTTCGACTACGGATTCAACAAATTGAATCTTCACAAAATCTGGACGCACGTTCACGGTGGCAACACAGCTTCGATCAAGCTCCATGAACGGCTTGGATGCACGCTTGAGGGAACACTTAAAGAACATTATTATTGGGACAATGCGTATCACGACGCGTTGCAGTACGGCATATTGAAAGATCACTTCAACCAAATAAACGCCTAGTATGAAGCCAGACATCATCATCTCATCAAGCGCAACGCTCATGGACGCGTTGAAACAAATGGATGCCCAGGGAAGAAAATTGCTTGTGGTATTGAAAGACGAAAAATTTCAGGGCGTATTGAGTATTGGGGATTTACAACGAGCTATTCTGAAGCAGATCCCATTGGAGACAAACATTTCAGAAATCCTCAGAACCATCATTACAGTTGCCCACCCAAGCGATAGCGAGGAGAAAATCAAGGAAATGATGATGGAACTTCGTTCTGAAGCAATGCCTGTGGTGAACGATGCAAAAGAATTGGTAGAAATCATCCATTGGGAAGACGTTTTCGGAGCTACAAAAAAAGCCGATGTAGAACACATGGATTTACCCGTCGTGGTAATGGCTGGCGGAAAAGGAACACGCCTTCGACCATTAACCAATGTGATTCCAAAACCCTTGATTCCGGTTGGCGAAAAAACGATGCTGGAAACGATTGTGGAAAGCTTTACGCAATACGGCTGCTCTACCTTTCATGTCAGTGTGAATTACAAAGCCGATATGATTCGTTACTATCTGGAAAACAATCCGGTTGAAGGAGCCTCATTCTCTTATTTCGAAGAACCCAAGCCACTTGGAACGGCGGGAAGTTTGAGCTTGTTGAAGGATCAAATTAAGGACACGTTCTTCGTAACGAATTGCGACATTCTTGTAGAGCAGGACTACACCGAAATCTACAAATACCACAAGGAAAACAACAATGAATTGACCGTTGTCGGAGCCTTGAAACACCTCGATATCCCCTACGGAACGCTGGAAGTTGGTGAAAACGGAATTTTGGAAGACATCACCGAGAAACCATCATTAACCTACCTCATCAACTCAGGATTATACATTCTTGAACCGCATTTGATTGATGAAATTCCAACGGATGAATTCTATCATATCACCCATCTTATTGCAAGATTGATGGAAGAGAACCGTCGCGTAGGTGTCTTCCCAGTGAGCGAAAAAAGCTGGAAAGATATTGGAGAGTGGAAAGAATACTTCAAATTCATCGACCTTAAAGTATGAGGATAATCATCCTGACAGCCATTCCATTTTGGCACCCCGGAACTTCAGAACTGATTCATCACCTGAAAGAAAAAGGAATTGATGTTACGGCGCTGGATATTTTTCACGGTAAAGGGTTCAATGAGAAAGGCGAAATTGTCAATCTACTCCCCTTCAAAATGACCGGGTTGGCTGCGAAAATCTATCTGAAAATTTTCCGTAAATCTTTCGCTAAAAAACATACCCGATCAGCAGATATTCTCGATCTGCATTTTGTGGAACCAGCCTACTCAAAGTACATCCCTGGGCTGGGCAAAAAATTCATTTGTACTCTTTTCGGTTCTGACTTATTCCGCACTAATGATGTGGCTAAGAATGAACAACGCGTCCTTTTCGATAAATGTTCCGGCATTCTACTTTCTAAAAATATGGTACCGTATTTCGAAGAGCATTTTGGAGACAGATCAGACAAATACCAATTCAATCAATACGGATCGGCACGAATTGATAGCGTTTATGAAGGAGTGCGTTCGTTAAACAAGTCTGAAATCCAGAAAAATTGGAATATTCCAGAAGGCAAAACAGTTGTAACAATTGGATATAACGGTAAACCGGAACAGCAACATTTGAAAGTTCTGGAGCAATTGGAGGCGCTGTCTGATGATGAAAAATCCCAACTCTACCTGATGTTCCCAATGACGTACGGAGGCGACGAAACCTATTGGAGCTCGGTAAAAGAGAAAGTGGAATCACTAGAAATCGACCATAGCATCTTACTCAACCGACTTTCTGACGAAGAAATTACCGAATTGCGCATTATTTCAGACATCAGCATCAACACGCAAACAACGGATGCGCTTGCAAGTTCGGTGAAAGAAGCCATGGTTTCAGGAGACATTTTATTGGTTGGAGATTGGCTTCCATACGACATTTACAAAGAGATGGGAGTATTCTATCAAACCACTGATTTTGAATCATTGACCACAAATTTCCAGAAGATCCTAAAGGATGTTGATAAGCTGCAAGAACAATCGGTTAAGAACGCAGATATCATTCGTAAATTTGCTTCCTGGAACGTTTTGATCGATCAGTGGATCAGCGATTACCAGCGACTTTACAATGAAAGTAAATAACGACATCAACCTGGGCTGCGGCCATATCTCCCATGAGAAAGAATTGGGAGGGTACTATCAGGATTTTAGAGAAGCAATTTATCATTTCGATAACAACTCATTGGGTCGATTTGATGACAAAGGAATTCCTTACCTGGTAGAAAAAGACAGAGAAGTTTACAGCATCGTTTACACCATTCAATACGCCTTGATTCAGCACGAGTTTATGATGCATGAAGGAACGTCGGAAGAACGACTTGAAATCTTCCAAAACTGCCTCAATTGGCTGGACGAACAATCCGAACCCTTCAAGGATGCTATCGTTTGGCGAAGTGAAGAAAACAAACAATATAACCTCCAGAAAGGCTGGATTTCCTCCATGTACATGGGGCAAGCGATGTCGTTATACCTCAGAGCCTACCAATTATTAGGAAATGAAGCATATTTGGAAACCGCTGAAAAAGCATTCAAATTCTTCCAATACGATTATACTGAAGGCGGTGTAAAACGCATAGATGAAAACGGTGATTTGTGGTTCGAGGAATACCCAACGGATCCAGCATCGTATGTATTGAACGGCTTTGTTTACACCTTCTTCGGAATTCTGGACCTGTACCGTGTTACGGGATCAAAAGAAGCTAAAGAAACGTATGACGCCTGTATCCAAACCCTGGAGAACAGTCTACACAAATACCATCGTTGGTACTGGTCGGTATACGATCAGAAGAAGGAACAATTGGTTTCGTTCTATTACCAAAAGAATGTTCATATTCCATTGCTGGAAATTCTTTCTAAGCTGACCAAAAAGCCGATATTTGCAACGTATCATTCGAAATGGGTCCGACAATTGAAGAGTCCCATTAACAGATTGATAGTACAATTGATGTATCGCGTACAACCGCGCTTAAAACGCCTACGAAAATGAGTAAAGCCAGAGAAATTCTAAGGAAAAGAATCGACGAGGAAATCTTGTTGTACTATCCTGATATTTCCATGTATTCTCCCGAGTTTTATGAGCGCTTGCTCGTTCGTTGGAGTGATGACAGTGTTTTTTCAGAAAAGCATCGCTACGAATTGATCGATCAGTTCATTGAAAATCCAAAGGAGAAGAAATTCCTGGATATGGCTGCCGGTTGTGGAAGTTTTGTTCTTCAGGGACTAAGAAACGGATACAATACCTGGGGAGTTGAGCCTGAAGAATGGAAGCACGACGTTATTGATGCCAAATTCGAAGAGAACGATTACCCGGAAGAATGGCGCGAACACATCGTGAAAGGGGTGGGTGAAAAACTTCCTTTCGAAGACGAATCATTTGATCATTTCGACAGCTGGCAAACGATTGAACACGTAGCCGACGAACGTGATTGTATTCACGAATTGTACCGTGTTTTGAAAAAAGGCGGATCAGGAATTCTCAGAGGTCCGGATTATATCTGTTTCTACGAAGGACATTACCGCATGTTCTGGTTCCCACTGATGGGAAAAGGAAAATTTGCGAGAATGTACTTGAAAATGCGCGGTCGTCCATACGGAGGACTGGACACATTCCATCCGGTAAACCCCTTCAAAACAAGACGTTACTGTCGTGAGGCAGGATTCAAAATTATCGACATCAAACGGGCTCAGATTTATCGTGCTGCAAAACGACGCATGCCAATTCTGAAGAAACCGATTTTCAAACCTGCTCTTTGGTTTATTTACCTGGGGTGGGATATGTATCGTGGAATTCGATACGTTGGTCGCAGAGAAGCGACCATCAGCTACCTGCTGGTAAAAGAGTAATATGAGTAAGCTTAAGGCTTTTATTGGTGAAACACTGGTCTACGGTTTCGCGAATGTTTTTTCGCGTGTTTTTGCCATGCTGCTCATTCCTCTCTACAAAGATCTCGGAAAAGATGTTTATTCCAACCTTGTCATGTTACAGTCAACCTTCTCGGTTCTGACGTTCATGATGGCATTGAATTCCGGCGTTTTCTACTATTACTACGAGTATGAAAAAATGCGGTATCGAAAGCTGATTTTCACCTCCTGGTTCTACTATCAAATTACCATTGCGCTGTTCATTTTTTCGATGCTGTTCCTGTTCAGAGGTCCGATTGCAGAACTATTCATCGTTACGGACACCAATACCTGGGAGCTGGAAACTGCGCTGATTCTCATCGGAGTACAGTTCTTCCCGTACATCTTCAACATCACCAATATCAACCTGTTCCGAATTGACAGGAAACCAAGGTTGGTAATGTATATCACGCTTTTGGAAGCTGCACTCACCCTTCTTTTGGTTTGGGGTGGAATCTCCTACTTTAACTTCGGAATCGTAGAAATCGTTGCCGCCCAAATTGTAGCACGTGCGATTGTTGCTTCGATTTTCATGAAATCTGCCGGATTGTACATTCGAATTCTCAACTTTTCCAGTAAAATGTTACGGCGATTGCTTCAGTTTTCATGGCCGTTTTTCATCATTAGCGCATTTTCCTGGGCGATTATCAGTTTGGATAAATTCATCGGTGCCGATCTCCTTCCAAATAAGGACGATGTCGCGCTACTCGCACTGGCAATGCAGTTAAGTCTCCCGATTGCCGTTCTTGCGGATATGATTCGTATGGCTATTGGACCGTTCGTAATGTCGATTCGAAAAGAAGAAGATGCAGACAAATCCTACCAGCAGGTATTCGATTTATCCGTATTCAGCGGACTAGGCGTTTTGATTTCACTAATTGTTTTCAGTCCATTGTTGATTTACGTTCTTGCCGACCACACTTTCCTCGAAGTACTGAAGGTATTACCATTAATCGCTCTGGCAAGTGTCATTTCCCTCATTGCCAATCAATTTGCCATCAGCTTTAGTTTGCAGAAGAAAAATGTCTACATCCTCTACGCTACTGTTTTGGGTGGAATTGTTGGCTTCTTCATTAACTACGCATTTATGCCGGGACACGGGTTTATTGTCGCCGGAATCTCTCAAATTGTATCGTATGTAATCATGGCAATCTTCCTGTTCGTAATTGGAAAACGCATTACCGAATTGCGATTGAACCTGAAGTTGAGCCTGATTATGCTCACGATTATCTCAGGATATATTGTCTTTTTATTCCTGATAATGGAGACAACATTGAAGCACAATTACCTTCCAATGATCGGTGGAGGTGTCCTCGTTGGAATTGCGCTCATCTTCATCTATCTTAAAAGCCAAAAACTTAAGGTCAAATCAATAATTAAAAGTGTTTTGAAACGGAAATGAAACGCGTTTTGATCATATCTTATTTTTATCCGGAATCGGCTTTTGTTGGAGGACAGCGGACGCATTATTGGGCTGAGAACTTGCACAAGTACGGTTACTACCCCATCGTAGTTACGAGGAATTGGAACAAAGGTCAGACAACGCTCACCGAAGAAGTGGAACAGAACGATTTGAAAGTTGAAAAATTCGAGAATTACGAAGTACACCGACTTCCTTTCGAGCGTTCTTCACGAGATAAAATGGCGGATAAATCATCCATGCGCTATTTCCAGAAAGCACTGACGGTTTGGGAACTTATTGCATCAAACTTTCGATGGAAATCGATTCCGTATCGAAATTTCTACCCGTATTGCGAAGACCTGGTAAAGAATGAATCCATTGATATCGTCCTGATCTCAGGGAGACCTTTTCAGCAATTTTATTTCGGACATCTTCTGAAAAAGCGCTTCAATGTGAAGTGGATTGCGGATTACAGAGATGAATGGAACAGTCATTATCGGATCCAACCAGCTGGCTTTCTACGCAAAATGATTGCCTCCCTGGAACGGAAAAGCGAGAAAAAATGGCTTTCAAACGCCGATGGTTTCGCTACGGTTTCAGAAGCAGGATTGAAACGATTAGAAGCATTCACCGGGAAAGATGGATTCATCGTAAAGAATGGATTCGATGCAGTTCTTACAGATCGGAAAACAAGTCCGTCCAAACTGAAAATTCTGTACGCCGGAACCTTGTATCCATATCAGGATCTCTCGTTGATTGTGGACAGTATCGTCGAATTGAATCATCCAGATCTGGAATTTCACATGATTGGCGGATTTGATACAGAAACGCTCCAAAAAGACTATCTGGATCTCGTACAAAAGCATCCTGATCATTTTCATTACACAGCAAAGGTTCCCAAAGAAGAATTCGAAGAACTACTGCTCGGAATGGATGTTGGTGTTCTTACACCCTACAAAAATCTAGATGGCTGCCTCCCTGTTAAAGCCTATGATTATTATGCTGGTGGACTTCAACTTTTGCTTTGTCAAAACGACCAGGATTTAATGGAACGCTTCATTCTGGAAACGAAATCCGGTGCCGTGGTGGAAGACATCGAAAGTTGCAAAAAGTTCCTCTTGAATTTACTGGATCAAAAAAAATCAGGTCAATTGGATAATTCACGGAACTACGATTTAGGGCATAAATACAGTCGGGAATACCAAACAGAAATGTTAGCTAAATCGCTTAACTCAATACTTGACGCTTAAACCTCCCATCAACTTTCTCAAAATCAAACGGATGAACATATGCGTATTTGTACGTATTTTTGAATATTCACACACAATTTTCCGGTTGTAGCATCACTGCTTTTGGAAAAGAAATCATACTTTTGGTCGTCAAAATGCCTGCTGCTGTTGTACATAAAACTTGCCTTGTCTGCGCGTCATCCGATCTGGAAACGTTGGAAAACTATACCGAAGTCGGTTTGGTGCGGTGCAAATCGTGCAATTTCGTCTTCTCAAAGAAGATCCCTTCAAAGCAGGAACTCGTTGATTATTACTCAAATAACTACGAAAGAACCAGCTACCTCTCTCCTATTACCGTAAAACGCTTCAACGAAATTCTGGATCGATTCGAACCATTCCGAAAAACAGGGAAACTTTTGGATGTTGGTGCAGGTTATGGATTCTTCATGGAAGTAGCCAGAGAACGAGGTTGGGACGTTTATGGAACGGAATTAACCGACGAGGCCGTGCAGCATTGTGAATCGAAAGGATTGAAAATGTATCAGGGTGATTTTCATGAACTTGATATAGACCCCGGATCGTTTGATGTCATTGTTTCCATTGAAGTATTGGAACATTTGAATACTCCGATTCAATATGCACAGAAGGCGAATGAAGTTCTTAGAAAAGGTGGTGTGTTGTACTTGACGACACCGAACTTCAATTCCATCCTCAGATATCGATTGAAAGAACAATACAACGTGATTGAGTATCCAAATCACTTGTGTTACTATACACCGCAAACGCTTCAGAACCTTTTTACCTCGAATGGGTTCGACAAGATGGACATGAAAACGACCGGAATCAGTCTTACCCGATTGCGCACCAGCAAAGGGAAAAGCGATCAGGAATTCGTGTGTGAAACCTCGGATGATGAGATGTTGCGCTATCGTATCGAAAAAAATCCTGCACTAAAGGTGATGAAATCTTCAACCAATGGCGTATTAAATCTGCTAAAAAAGGGAGATAGTCTGAAAGGTTATTTCCAAAAGAAGTAGATTTGTAGCATGTGCGGAATCGCAGGTTTTATTGACTTCAACAAAAGCTCGGAACGGAAGCATCTCGTTGCAATGACGGACACCATGTTTCACCGTGGCCCAGACGGTTCCGATTATCAATTCCTTGAAAATTCGAATGCTCAGATTGGACTTGGTCACAGACGTTTGTCCATTATCGATTTGAGTGAGCACGGTACACAACCAATGCAATTCGAAGACCTTTGGTTAACCTTCAACGGAGAGATTTACAACTTTCAGGAAATTAAGGACGAACTCATCGAATTGGGACATCAATTCACCGGTGGTTCGGATACCGAAATGATTCTTCACGCATACAAGGAATGGGGAATCGAATGCGTACATCGATTTATTGGGATGTTTGCCATCGTTTTGGTGGATTTATCGAAAAACGAAGTGTATTTGCTTCGCGATCGACCGGGAGTGAAACCGCTGTTTGTGTATTGGAACAAAGGTGTTTTGCTATACGCATCGGAATTAAAGGCTTTCCATGAACATCCTGCGTTCGAAAAGGAAATCGATAAAGATGCAGTGAGTGCATTCCTACAATACGGAAACGTTCCATCACCACATTGTATTTTCAAGAATTGCTTCAAAGTCAAACCCGGTCATTACCACGTTTTGAATTTGGAAAGTCAGTCGATTTGTGAATCACAATACTGGAATGTGTACGATGCGTACAACGCTCCAAAATCAACCGTTGACTACGATACAGCAAAATCTGAAGTAAAATCTTTGTTGCACTCTGCTTTCAATTACCGAATGGTGGCAGATGTTCCTGTAGGCGTTTTTCTCAGCGGTGGATTCGATAGCAGTTGCGTAACGGCAATTTTGCAAAGCGACCGTACAGAAAAACTGAAAACATTTACCATTGGAGTTCCAGATATTGGGCTGAATGAAGCTCCTTATGCGAAAGATATTGCAGCGCATTTAGGAACAGATCATCACGAATTTGAATGCACAGAAAAAGAAGTCTTTGAACACATTCACAACTTGCCTTTCTATTACGATGAGCCTTTCGCTGATTCGAGTGCCATCCCAACAACATTGGTTTCAAAAATGGCGCGTGAACACGTCACAGTTGCTTTAAGTGCAGATGGCGGAGATGAAATATTTGCAGGATACAACCGCTACGATTACCTGCATCGCTACGGAAAGAAATTGAATCGAATCCCGGGATTTGTCCGTCATTCTATGGTAGGTGCCATGAACATTGTTCCTTCCAACAAAATCCCGGTACTACGCAATAAATACAACTTCCATAACCGATACGAAAAGCTCAAACAAGTCCTGAAGAATCCTTCGAACCGGGAAATTATGTTGAGTTTGAGTCAGCAGTTCACCGACAAACAAATGCGGAAAATCATGCAGCATGATCCGAAGCAATTGGAAACAATGTATTTGTCGGATGAATTGAACATGGAAATCAACAGCGCTCTTGGGTACATGCAAGCGATTGATTTCGAGACCTATCTTTTGGACGACATCATGCAGAAGGTCGATCGGGCAACAATGACAGTCAGCCTGGAAGGACGCGAACCTTTATTGGATCATCGCATCGTTGAGTACGTAGCTCCGTTACCGGATTCGTACAAATATCACAACGGGATTAAAAAGCGCATGCTCCGCGACATCGTTTACGATTACATTCCACAATCGCTTCTGGATCGCCCCAAAATGGGATTTGCCATTCCAATTGCGCAATGGCTCCAATCAGACCTCCGTGATTTGGTACACGATCACATCAATGAGAAAAACATCACGGAACAAGGTCTCTTCGATTGGAAAGAAATTAAATCAATCCTTGATGCGTTCTACGGCGGCAAAAAAGAATATGACATGAAACTTTGGTATGTTCTTATGTTCCAGATGTGGTATGAACGGTGGATGTAAATTGTAGTTATGAGTTTCTGAATCAGAAATTGAGAATTACGATGACTGAGGTACTCGAAGTCGGAGTTAGGAGTTCCTAAATATTGAATCATGAATAAAAAATATTGAATATTGAATAATTCCAGAAGGTCATTTTTACTTAACTTAAGTAGAAACCTAACCTACTATTGAATGAAAAAGAACGTGATTCGCGAGAAGAGTTTTGAATTCGCATTATTATCTATTAGCATCGCCAAAGACCTACAAAACAAAAATGAATATATTCTTTCTAAGCAAATTCTTAGGTCTGGAACCTCTGTCGGCGCAAATGTTCGAGAGGCAACGAATACCATCTCAAAGAAGGACTTCATTTATAAACTGAATATTGCTCAGAAAGAATGTGACGAGTCATTATATTGGGCAGAATTATTGAAAGAAGGTGAATTCATAAACGAAAACCAATTTTTGAAATACGAAAGTCTAGCCAGAGAACAGTTGAAAATTTTAAAAAGCATCATAATAACTGCAAGGAAAAATCTAAGTTTGTCCTAATTCAATATTTCTTATTCATAATTCATTATTTCTTATTCATAATTCAACATTAAAAAAGTACTCTACATATCATACGATGGAATGACCGACCCGCTCGGACAGTCACAAGTGTTGCCGTACATAAAGTCATTGTCGAGGCATGGATACGAGTTCCATTTGATTAGTTATGAGAAGCCTGATCGTTTTGCGAAGCACAAGAAGGTAATTCAGGAAATGTGTGATGAAGACGGCGTGATTTGGCATCCTCAGCATTATGCTCAGGGAAAAGGATTGAAGAATACCTTGAGACAAGTCCGACGATTGAATAAAGTGGCGTTTTACCTCCACAACAAACACAAATTTGATATTGTTCATTGCAGAAGTTACATCTCCGCGCTGGCTGGCATGCGAATGAAAGCGAAATTTGGAACAAAATTCATCTTCGATATGCGAGGATTCTGGGCCGATGAACGCGTAGACGGTGGATTGTGGGATTTGAACAATGTTCTGTACAAGCAGATTTATAATTACTTCAAACGAAAGGAACGCGCTTTTCTGGAAGAAGCTGATTATGTGATTTCACTCACCGAGAACGGCAAAAATGAAATGCTTTCCTGGTCTTCTACCAAATCGGATATTCGAATCAAAGTGATTCCGTGTTGTACCAATCTGGACTTGTTTGATCCATCAAAGATTACGGAAGAAATAAAGGAAGATTGCCGGAAAAAAGTTGGCATTTCGAAAGATCAATTTGTATTGGGATATATCGGTTCCATTGGGACCTGGTACATGCTACCGGAAATGATGGATTACTTCAAGGAATTGCAAGCCGACAAACCAAACGCACAGTTTCTATTCGTGACTGGAGAATCCCCGGAACGATTGAAAAAAGCGGCAGAAGAAAAAGGAATCGATCCGAAATCAATTTCTGTGATTTCTGTTTTGCATCATGAAGTTCCACACTACATTTCCCTGATGAATGCGTCGATCTTCTTCATCAAACCTTCTTACTCTAAAAAGGCATCTTCTCCCACCAAACAAGGCGAAATCATGGCGATGGGAATTCCACTCATTTGCAATTCCAACGTAGGAGATACAGATTTGATCGTGTCGAACTATAAAGCTGGAAAGGTAATCGATGAATTCGATACGTTAACCTACAAAGACAACATTATCGATCCGGAAGACTTCAACCCAGAAGCTATTGCTGCCGGAGCAAAAGACTACTTCGCTTTGGAAGAAGGCGTCAACCGATTCCTGGACGTTTACTCGAAAATTTATGAGTAAACGCATTTTATTCATAGCTCCCTATCCGCACGCGCAGGCTCCATCGCAACGTTTTCGTTTCGAACAATACATTCCAGCTTTAAAAGAGGCAGGATTTGAAATCGAAGTGCATCCATTCTTGAGCGCCAAAGATTGGGCACCGTTGTATAAAGAAGGATCATTTGCCCGAAAAGGATGGAGCATGGTTCGAAGCTTTTTCAGAAGATGGGGGCTCATGACCAAAGTCCGTCGATTCGATTATGTTTTCATTCACCGCGAAGCATCCATGATCGGACCACCGGTATTTGAGTTCATCATTGCAAAAGTCCTTCGCAAAAAGTTTATCTACGATTTCGACGATGCCATTTGGCTCCCCAATTACAGCCAAAGCAATGCTAAATTCCATCGATTGAAAGCCTATGGGAAAGTGAAGAAAATCATTCGCTGGGCAGACAAAGTGGTAGTTGGAAATTCTTTCCTGGCTGAATATGCTTCGAAGTACAACGATAACGTTCAAATCATTCCTACAACGATTGACCTTGAAAACGTTCACAACCAGGTAACGAAGCATCAGGAAGATATCATACGCATCGGTTGGACAGGTTCGCACACCACCATGGAATACTTGCCATTGCTGGTTCCAACATTCAAAGAACTGGAAAAAAAGTATCCAATAAAATTCCGTGTAATTTCTAATCATCCGCCAGAAATAGAATTGGATTGCCTGGAATACGTTAAATGGGACAAGGAGACCGAAATTGAAGATTTAGCCGCCATTCATATTGGTGTCATGCCTTTAAAAGATTCAATTTGGGCCAAGGGCAAATGCGGTTTCAAAGGATTACAATACATGTCCCTGGAAATTCCTTCGGTAATGTCGGCAGTTGGCGTAAATCCTGAAATTGTTGAAGACGGTGTAAACGGATTCCTTTGTGAAAAAGAAGAAGATTGGCAGCGCATTTTACTCCAGTTGATCCAGGATATCGAATTGAGAAAAAAGGTCGGAAAAGCCGGACATCAAACCGTAAAGGATCGCTATTCCGTTGAAGCAAACACCCCGAATTATTTATCGTTATTCCAATGAAATTAGTCTTTTCCACTTCGAACATAAACAAAGCTTCTGAAATCGCACGATTGCTTCCTGATTCCATCGAAATAGTTACACTGAAAGATCTAGAAGTCACAGAAGACATTCCTGAAACAGCGGATACGCTGGAGGGGAACGCACACTTAAAAGCGCAATACGTTTCTGAACGATTTGGACTTCCTTGTTTCGCCGATGATACGGGATTGGAAATTACCGCTCTCGAAAACCGACCTGGAGTGAAGTCTGCACGTTATGCAGGAGAACATCGTAGCGACGAAGACAATATGCAGAAAGTACTTTCAGAATTGGAGAATCAACCCGATCGCTCTGCACGCTTCCGTACGGTAATCGCTTTGCATTTACCCGATGAAAAACTGGAATTTGAGGGAATTGTTAATGGTAAAATTCTTCACGAAAAGCAAGGAACAAAAGGCTTTGGGTACGATCCTATTTTTGCACCGGAAGGCTCAGAAAAATCATTCGCTGAGATGAGCATGGATGAGAAGAACGCCATCAGCCATCGTGGTCGCGCTATAAAAAAACTGGTTGAATTCCTTAAAGGGAGCATTTAGTACACCCACTCTAAGAGGTTATTGACTAGATAATGGCAAGATGCCCTGCATGTTTTTTTCGACCCCAAAGGCACAAAGAGCCTAAACAAGCATAACAATAGGTTATTTCAAGGACGCTAGGGATTATGACACCGTCATAATCTAGTGACCACATAATCTTCTCAAAAAAATCTTCGCGTACTTTGCGCCTTTGCGGTGAATAATTTGGGTATTGCCTAAATCTAGGACGCTCCTCAAAAGGGAGAGACTTATTAATTCTCTTCGCTGGGGAAGTAAAACAACTTGACGGTTATTGATGCCACAAGGGCAACATTATTAAAACACCACATGCATTCCATCTCGATTGTTAGGAGATTGTTCATAATTCAGCTTGATTCTTCCCGAACGATGCGGTATTTTTGCAACGAAACGAAACATCATTTTTTAACTCGAATCTTACGCTATGTCGAAGATTATCTACACAAAGACAGACGAAGCACCAGCTTTGGCAACCTATTCATTCTTGCCAATCGTTCAGTCTTTCACATCTCCAGCTGGAATTACTGTTGAAACTCGTGACATCTCCCTCGCAGGACGTATCGTTGCTAATTTCCCGGACTACTTGAAACCGGAACAGCAAATTGGTGACGCACTTACAGAACTCGGAGATTTGGCTAAAACGCCAGAAGCGAATATCATCAAACTACCGAACATTAGTGCTTCCGTACCTCAGCTAAAAGCAGCAATTAAGGAATTGCAAACGGCAGGTTACGCACTTCCTGATTACCCGGAAGAGCCTGCAAATGACACTGAGAAGGAAATAAAAGCACGTTACGATAAAATCAAAGGTTCAGCTGTGAATCCTGTGCTTCGTGAAGGAAATTCTGATCGTCGTGCGCCGCAGGCAGTAAAAGAATATGTGAAGAAGAACCCACACTCAATGGGAGCGTGGAAATCTGATTCTAAATCGCATGTTTCTCATATGACTTCTGGTGATTTCCGATCTAACGAGAAATCAACTACAGTTGAAGCTGCGACTTCGGCAAACATTGTATTTACAGATGCAAACGGTTCAACAACTAACCTAAAAGAAGGAATTGCCCTTCAGGCTGGAGAAGTTATCGACGCTACGTACATGTCGAAAAAAGCGCTATTGGAGTTCTTGAGCGTTCAGATTGAAGACGCAAAAGCGCAGGGAATCTTGTTCTCATTGCACATGAAAGCGACGATGATGAAGGTTTCCGATCCGGTAATTTTCGGTCATGCGGTGCGTGTTTTCTTCGCTGATGTATTTAACGAATTCGGAGAAGCCCTGGACGCCATCGGAGTGGATGTCAACAACGGGTTCGGTGATCTATTGAACAAAATTGAAAAACTTCCAGCCGATCAAAAAGAAGCGATTGAAGCAGCCATTGAAAAATGCTACGCTGCTCGTCCTGATTTGGCGATGGTAAATTCTGATAAAGGAATTACAAACCTTCACGTTCCAAGTGATGTCATTATCGATGCTTCTATGCCGGCAATGATTCGTACATCTGGACAGATGTGGAACAAAGAAGGAAATTCACAGGATACCAAAGCGGTAATTCCTGATAGCAGCTACGCACCTCTTTACGATGCGACTATCGAGTTCTGTAAAGAAAACGGTGCATTCGATCCAACTAAAATGGGAACTGTTCCAAACGTTGGTTTGATGGCACAAAAAGCTGAAGAGTACGGATCTCACGATAAAACATTCATTCTTCCTGCTAACGGAACGGTTCAGGTAATTGCTGAAGATGGAACAGTTCTATTGGAACACAACGTGGAAGAAGGAGACATTTGGCGCATGTGTCAGGTAAAAGATGCTCCGATTCGCGACTGGGTAAAACTGGCAGTAAACAGAGCCAAAGCAACAAACTGGCCGGCAATTTTCTGGTTGAGCGAAGATCGTGCACACGATGCCGAGTTGATCAAAAAAGTGAACACTTACCTACAAGATCACGATACAGAGGGATTGGATATTCGCATTCTTTCATTGAAAGACGCAACAACGTTTACTTTGGATCGATTGAAAAAAGGTGAAAACACTATTTCGGTTACTGGTAACGTATTGCGTGATTACCTTACGGACCTCTTCCCTATTCTTGAAGTGGGAACTTCGGCAAAAATGCTTTCTATTGTTCCTTTGATGAATGGTGGAGGATTGTTTGAAACGGGTGCAGGAGGATCGGCTCCGAAACACGTACAGCAGTTCAATGAAGAGAATCACCTACGTTGGGACTCACTTGGAGAATTCCTTGCATTGGCAGTTTCTTTGGAACATTTAGGACTTCAAAACGACAACAAAAAAGCATTGATTCTTTCGAAAACATTGAACGATGCTACTACAAAATTTTTGATGCAGGATAAATCTCCATCTCGTAAAGCTGGGGAATTGGACAACCGAGGATCGCACTTCTATTTGGCACTCTACTGGGCTGAAGCATTGGCGAATCAATCGGAAGACCAGGAATTGAAAGACAAGTTCGCTGATTTCCATCAAAATATGGCTGCAAACGAAGCGAAAATTGTAGCTGAATTGAACGAGGTACAGGGAGGCAATATCGACATCGACGGATACTATTTCCCGAATACAGATAAGGCTTCTGCGGCGATGCGTCCAAGTGAAACATTGAATAATTTGATCGCGGCACTTTAAAAACGCGGTACATTCATACTTAATAGGAAGGTTTCTGCAGGTCAATCTTGTAGAAACCTTTCTTATTTTTAAGCAAAATCAATTTGATGAGAGCTATTTTTCTTTTGTTCTGCCTATTCTCCATTTCAGCTAGCGCACAGGAATTTCCGAAAGACTGGCTGGGATCGTACAAAGGTGATATGTTGATTGCCAATATGGGACGTCCAACAGATACCATTCCCGTGGAATACGAAATGATTACGCTTGAGGAAGACTCTGTTTGGTCATACAAAATGACCTTCTATTCCGAGAAGTACGGAACTATCGTAAAGGATTATAAAATCGTGGCAACTTCCAAAGAAGACAAGAACAATTACCTCCTTGATGAGAATAATGGAATCGTAATGGAAATCTCCCTCATGGACGGAACCTTTTACGGCATGTACGAAGTAATGGATATGATGTTTATCACCACTATGAAATACACGGATGGCCATATTTACTATGATTTATTTGCCGCGCCAACCGCCGAACCGATGGTTACAACTACAGAAGGAGAAGAATCTGTTGAAGCCAAAAGTTATAGACCTTCACTACATCAAACTGCATTGTTTATCCGAACACCATGAAAAACCTAATCCTGATTGCCTGCACACTGGCTATCTTGACTTCCTGTGGAAGCATCAAGCCGGAAGCTCCAGAAATTGACGTTAAAGAAACGATCCAGATTCCAGAACAACCCGTTTCTATTGTCAAAGTACCCGTAAAGATTGATCTGGCTCCCTATTTTGCACAGACCAACAAAGAAGTTCCAAAAGAATTCAAAGGTGGCGATCATCCATGTGATGGTGTAGCCTATGACTACTATTTCAAACGAAAACCGATCAAATTCGAAGGAAACGGCTCGTATCTCAATTACAGCGTAAAAGGATCGTATTGGATGAAAATGTCCTACTGTCCACAGTGTATCAGTGTTTTTGGAAGTACCCCGGAATGCATCAGTTCGAGAATTAAGTTCTCTTGTGGGGTCGGAGAACCCATGCGGAAAATGCGCGTCGCTTTCAAATCGAAAATTGGTGTTGATAGCCATTACCGACTGACTTCATCAACAAAACTGAAAGAGGTAAAAGCGATATCACCTTGTAAAGTGACACTGTTCAACTTTGACGCTACCGGTACTTTGGAGAAAGAAGTACGCAAGGCACTTAAGTCAGTAGAAAAGGACATAGACGAAGCCATTGAGGACATTAATCTACGTCCGGATATGGAACTTACCTGGGCAGCGATTGAAGAACCAATTGATCTGGAAGGATATGGATACATGTTCCTGAATCCGAAAAAAGTTGGCATGAGCAATATCCGCTATAAAGGTGACACTGCTTATCTGGATGCCTATTTGCAAGCGTACCCAGAAGTTCGATTGGACACCATTGGATTCAAACCGACCGAATTACCCGATTTGTCAGATATCAAAGTAGACGATGGATTTGACGTAAAAATGGATATCACTGCTCAATACGATTCACTCAGTCACATTCTAACGCGCGACATCAAAGGCATGGAAACGGATGTCAAGGGAAACAAAGTGGTTTTTGGAGATGTGGAAGTTCACGGCGCAGCAGATCACCGTCTTCACATTAAAGTCGATTTCAGCGGCAAGAAGAGAGGGACCATTTACCTCACCGGAACACCGTCTTTCGATGCCGAGAAGCAGCGCATTTCTTTTCCAGATCTGGAATTCGACGTAAAAACGAAGAGTGCGTTACTCAAAAGTGCAAAATGGCTTTTCGATAAGAAGATCACTAATATGCTTCGCGACCTTGCAAACATGGATTTAGCAAAGTACCTCGATGAATTTAAAGTGACCGTGGATGAAAGTCTGAACGGCGAAGTAGACAAAGGAGTTTACATGAACGGAGCCGTAGACGCTATCAAAATCGATTACATCTACCCCCGTGAAGACGTGTTATTCATGCGCATTTCATCAACTGGAACTTTGGGAATACAAATGTGAGTGGAATTAAGAATCATGAATCAAGAATATTGAATCATGAATGTTGAATTACGGTCATCGAGCTTGCCGAGATGTGAATGTTGAATAAAAGAAATGGACATTGAGCGAAGTCGAAATGTCAACTTTAAAGGCAAATACCCCCATGGATCATGTCGACTTCGCTCGATGAACCTTCATTATTTCTAATTTTTTATTCAATACTCCTTATTGATTATTCCTTATCCTAACGATTGACCATATGCGCCGCTAACTTCGGGAAACATTCGTACAAAGCATTGGCTAATTTCGGATCTTCAATGTTTTCATGAATAGCAATTTTCATACATCGTAACCATTCCTCCTTCGCTTCCTGATCAATTTCATGTGGAAGATGACGCATTCGCATCCTCGGATGACCATAACTTTCTGAATATAAATGTGGTCCACCCAAAAATTGCGTTAAAAATTGATACTGTTTATCTCGAATGAGTGATTTATCTGTTTGAAATAAATGACCGATAATTTCGTTGTCAAATACGAGATCGTAGAATGTATCAACGATCGCGCGCAATTTTTCCGGTCCGATTTTTGAATATATGCTCTCCATGCCTTTACTAAACTCATTTAGTACGGGTAAAAGTACAATTAGAATAACTATATTTAGTCCCGACTAACTATGGCAAAAGTAACCTTTCTCCTCATTTCTTTGCTTCTGTCGTGGTCCACTCTTAGTCAACGTTATAAAGTTGGTAAGGATGGTCATAACATGAACAGTTGCGACGGCGCTATCAATATCTTTGATAACGGCGAATTTCAGCTTGCCTTTAACGGAGGCAGCGACAAAATCATTGAATCTTATCCAACCTTATCAGAAGTTGAATCGGAAAACACGCTTTGGTGCACATATATTGCGCCGTCGGCGGGTACTTTGTCCTTTGATGCGAAAGTAGGCAAAGGCTTCCTTCAAATGGTAGTTTTCAAACCGCAAACAGACGATATCTGTCTGGATATTGCCAATGGAATCGCTGAAATTCAACGTATGCTGGTATCCAAAGAAAATTCTAATGTTGGATTGAGCGTAAATGTTGACAACAGTCATTTGTATAAGTACAAAATGGAGGCTGGTCAAAAAATCTATGTTGTTTTCTCGACAAATGAAGACAGCAAAAAGAAAATGGCATTAGACTGGAATTTCGAAGAAGAAGTGATTTCTGTTGAAGAGAAGAAAGTAATCGACGTTCGAGATGATGATTTTGCTCCAACGCTTTCGTTTACGGTGAGAGATGCCAAAACTGGAACCCCGCTTTCTGCTGCGTTAATCATCGACGGAAACAAAGACATTCAGGGAATGTACGTCGGATCGGACTTCTTTTTCAATATCACATCAACAAAAGACTTCAACCTAAGCTGTGATCTGGAAGGATATTTCTTCTACGACAGTATCATTGAGATTTCTGCTTACGAGGATAAGTACATTGAAATTCTCCTTGAAAGAGCCGAATCCGGGAAAAGTCTTCAAATCGAGGAAATTCAATTTGTACCGGGAACCAGTGAAATACTAAAGAGCTCCGAACCTAAATTGCGCCGATTGAAAGATTTTCTTGCATTGAACTCAACGCTTGAAGTAGAAATTCAGGGGCACGTTTTCGCCATGGGAGACAACAGTTTTGCTGGACAAAGAATTTCTGAAGCTCGAGCGAAGCGTGTAATGCGCTACCTCATCGATAACGGGATTGATAAAAGCCGCATGGAGGCAGTAGGATATGGTAACACCCGTCCAATCTATGAGAATCCTCTCAGAACCTATCAGGAGCAGGCAAATCGTCGCGTAGAGATTTTGATTAAGTAACTTTTGGTTGAAGGTTGCAAGTTGAAAGTTAAAGGATGTAGGTTGTAGGTTGTAGGTTGTAAGATGTTCTTTCTACTTTCCAGCTCATACCATGAATACCACCTTCTACCAAACCCATCCCCCACAAAAAAACCAGCTCCGAATCGAAACTGGCTTTCAAATAATTTAGTTTAAGACGCAATTAGATCGTCATGATGTCTTTTTCTTTCAAGACGAATAGATCATCCACTTTAGTTGTGTAAGAATCTGTAATCGTCTGTACTTGCGATTCAGCGTCTTTCTGCATGTCTTCTGATAACCCATCATCCTTCAGGGCTTTGATCATATCCAAAGCATCTTTACGGTGCGATCGAATACTAACTTTTGCATTCTCCGCTTCTGATTTGGCTCGTTTCACCAAATCACGGCGACGCTCTTCTGTCAATGGTGGAATCGAAATAATCAACATTTCTCCATTATCCTGAGGAGCAAATCCAAGGTTTGCATTTACAATCCCTTTCATCAATTCACCCAACATTTCCTTTTCCCAGGGCTGAACTGTCAATGTACGCGCATCCATAACACCTACATTTGCCACCTGCTGAATCGGCGTTGGAGATCCGTAATAATCTACCATTACACTTTGCAACATTGCTGGAGATGCTTTTCCGGCACGAATCTTTGACAATTCTACTTCAAAGTGCCCGATTGATTTCTCGTTTGACGATTTGAACTCGTCATATACCATATTTAATTCCTCAGTCATAGCGTATTAATTTCTTACAATCGTTCCAACTTGTTCTCCATCCAAAACTTTCTGCAAGTTCCCCGGAGTATCCATATCGAAAACGATTATTGGTAAGTTATTTTCTTTACACAAGGTAAAAGCAGTCATGTCCATCACTTTCAATCCTTTTCCGTAGGCATCATCAAAACTGATGGTATCGTATTTTGTTGCAGTAGGATCTTTCTCAGGATCTGCCGTATAAATTCCATCTACACGTGTTCCTTTCAAAATAACCTCTGCGTTGATTTCTATCGCTCTTAATGATGCTGCCGAATCTGTAGTAAAGAATGGATTTCCCGTTCCTGCTCCAAAGATTACCACACGACCACGCTCAAGGTGACGCACTGCTTTTCTTCGAATGTATGGCTCGGAAATTTCCTTCATTTCAATCGCTGATTGCAATCGTGTCTGAACCCCAACAGATTCCAGAGCCGCCTGCAACGCCATCGAGTTGATCATTGTTGCCAGCATCCCCATGTAATCTCCATGAGTACGATCCATTCCACCTTCTTCAGCCTGCACACCGCGGAAAATATTTCCTCCACCGATTACAATAGCAACCTCTACTCCGGATTCATGAATCGCTTTAATCTGACTGGCGTAAGTCGCCAAACGATTGTTATCAATACCGAAAGCCTTATCGCCCATCAATGATTCACCACTGAGCTTTAAAAGGATGCGTTTGTACTTCATTTTGTGCATTTAGAAACCGAGCAAATATACCGAAAAGGAACGAAGGAATGAAGCCCGGCGATTCTCAAAATGAAACGGGTTGAAAATTAGTATCTTGGGCATGGACTTTGATCTATCTAGCACACTTTCAGCTACATTTCAGATTTACATCATAGCGCTTAGCTTTTCCCTTTGGGTTGATTGATGGATTACGTTAAAACGAAAAAACCCTGACCTCAAATGGATCAGGGCTTTCAATATTCTTAAATGACTGATTAAGCCATTGCAAGACGTTTGAAGTCTGTTACTGTCAATCCATCTTCTGAGTTTTTCAAGAATTGCTCAACAGTAATTTTGTTATCGCGAACAAAAGACTGGCTCAACAAAGTGTTTTCTTTGAAGAATTTACCCAATCGTCCCTGAGCGATTTTATCAGCCATTTCAGCTGGCTTTCCTTCCTGGATAGCCAAGTCACGACCAACTTCCAACTCACGAGCGATAGTAGCTTCGTCTACCTGATCTTTGTTCAAAGCGATCGGAGCCATTGCTGCTACTTGCATTGCTACTTGCTTACCAGCGTCAGCAGCAGTTTCAGAAGCTTTGTTCAATCCTACCAATGAAGCCAACTGGTTTCCTGGGTGGTTGTATCCAACAACGTGATCCGCGTTGATTACATCGTATCCAGAGATTACCAATTTCTCACCGATAACACCGATTTGCTCAGTGATCTTCTCTTCAACAGTCAATTTGTCATCGTAGTTCAATGCCATCAACTCTTCTTTAGTAGCTGGCATGTTCTTCATTGCTACGTCTACCAAAGAGCGAACGAATGCATTGAAGTCAGAGTTCTTTGCTACGAAGTCAGTTTCACAACTCAACGCAAAAACGATTCCTGATTTTGCATCTTCTGTTGTTTCTGCGAAAATCAATCCTTCCTTAGTTTCGTTGTCACCGCGCTTAGCAGCTACTTTTTGACCTTTCTTACGAAGCACGTCTACTGCCGCGTCGAAATCGCCATCTGTTTCAACAAGAGCTTTTTTGCAGTCCATCATACCTGCTCCTGTCATTTTTCTTAGTTTGTTTACATCTGCAGCTGTGATTGCCATGGAATAAACTTTTTAGTGGTTGAAAAAATAATTATGCTTCTTTCTCTTCTGAAGATCCTTCTTCTGGTGCTGCTTCTGCTGCAACTTCTTCAGTAGCTGGTGCTTCTTCTTTTACTTCTGCTTTTGGTGCTTCAGCCGGAGCCTCCTCTTTCGCTGGAGCTGCTTCTTCCTTTGCAGGAGCTGCTTCTGCTGCTGGAGCTTCTTTAGCTGGTGCTGCATCTTCTTTCTTAGGAGCTGGAGCATCTTTCGCATTCTTACGCTCAGTCAATCCTTCTTTCACTGCTGCACAAATTGCATCCATGATGATAGAGATTGATTTTGTTGCGTCATCGTTACCTGGAATTGGGAAATCAACCAATTTCGGGTTCGAGTTTGTATCCACGATTGCGAATACTGGAATGTTCAAACGCTTCGCTTCTTTCAATGCGATGTGTTCTTTTACGATATCTACGATGAAGATTGCTGCAGGCTGACGTGTCATATCTGCGATAGACCCGAAGTTTTTCTCCAACTTCTCACGCTGACGTGTTTTAAACAAACGCTCACGCTTGTTCAATGTCTCCCATGTTCCGTCTGTCTTCATTTTGTCGATAGACGTCATTTTACGAATGGAACGACGAGTTGTTTGGAAGTTTGTCAACATACCACCCGACCAACGCTCAGTTACGTATGGCATGTTAATTTCCTTTACACGCTCAGCGATAATATCTTTCGCTTGTTTTTTTGTTGCAACGAAAAGAATCTTTTTACCCGACTTTGCAATTTGCTTCAAAGCTGCCGCCGACGAATCGAGGTGTGCAATTGTCTTATTTAGATCGATAATGTGGATACCTTTCTTCTCCTCGAAGATGTATGGCGCCATCGCCGGGTTCCATTTTCTTTTCATGTGTCCAAAGTGAACACCTGCTTCTAATAAATCTTCAAATTTTACTTTTGACATTTTCTTTCTATTAAAATTGTTTACGTTCCCTGTCTGCCGACAGGCAGGCTTTATTCGCATCAGCTGTTGAGGGCCTTCCGTTCCTACGGGGTGGTGCTCAAGGCTTGGATACTAAACAATCGCCAAAATTGATTAACGTTTCGAGAACTGGAATTTCTTACGTGCTTTCGGCTGACCTGGCTTCTTACGCTCGACCATACGCGGGTCACGTGTCATTAATCCCTCTTCTTTCAACAATGGTTTGAATTCTGCATCCAATTCAACTAGAGCGCGAGAAATTCCCAAACGGATAGCCTCAACTTGTCCGTTGATTCCTCCACCTGATACGTTCACTTTTACATCGTACTGACCAACTGTGTCTGTCAATGCGAATGGCTGAACGATTTTTGATTGAAGTACGGCTACAGGAAAGAACTCCTTGTAGTCACGCTTATTTACAGTCACGTTCCCTTTACCTTTTGTAAGGTATACGCGGGCAACGGATGTTTTTCTTCTTCCTAGTGTGTTAATTACTTCCATGATATTATTTGAATGTATCCAAGTTTAGTACTTCTGGTTTCTGTGCTTCTTGTTTGTGCTCAGGACCAACGTAAACTTTAAGGTTAGTAAATAACTGTCGTCCAAGCTTGTTTTTAGGAAGCATTCCTTTTACTGCTTTTTCGACTAATCTTTCCGGATGTTTTTTCAACATCTCTTCTGCTGTCAAAGAACGCTGTCCACCTGGGTATCCAGTGTAACGGATGTATTCTTTGTCAACGAGTTTTGTACCTGAAAAGGCAACTTTCTCTGCGTTGATAACGATAACGTTGTCGCCACAGTCAGCATGCGGTGTGAAGTTTGGTTTGTGTTTTCCACGAATCACCTTCGCCACCTTACTTGCCAAACGACCAAGAGGTTGGCCTTCAGCATCCACTACAAACCACTTTTTATCAGCGGTTTCCTTGTTAGCGGAAACGGTTTTGTAACTTAATGTATCCACAATTAAACATTTATTAAATAAGACAATTCCCCTAAAATGGGGGTGCAAAGATATGATTTCTAGATTTATTAACAAATCCTTTTGAATAAAGAATTGGGCGAAGGAAGGAATTGGGAATAAAGTAAGATGTGAAAAGTGCACTTCGAGATACTTCGGCTAGCTCAGCACAGCGCCCTCAGCGTACTTTTCACTTATGTCTTCTCACTTCTTACTTAAGAAACGCTCGCGTCTACTGATTAGACACTTCTTCCACTGTCATCACGCAGTCTTCACAAGAACATGATGCAGAGTTCGTCTCGAATGAGTACACTTCGCGGCAACCACACTCGCCTTCACAACTGATCCGGTAGGTTTTTCCAGCGGCTTTGGCAAACATTACTGTGTGGCTCTCTCCAGATGCATCCTGATACTCGAATAAAACGGCTTCATCTCCTCCATTTCGGTAAATCGTCAACTTTTGAAGAATCCATGTTTCTCCGGATGCGTCTTCGAAATCTAAATACTCTTCCAAAAGTGGAATCTCCATGGTAGCCCCTCCAGAAAGATAAAATGTATTCGTTGTGCCTCCTTGCAAGCTGGATTCGGTTATGGTAATTTCCATTGTACACTCGTTACAGGAACATTGCACGTAGGATTCTTCTCCAGACAATACACCTTCCAAAGAGCAACCACAGGAACCGGCACAGCTGATAGATACTTCGTCCGCTCCTGTCACACGCGTAGCTGTAGAATCCTGAGAATAAGTAAATCCAGAAATTAAAAGTAGTAGCAGTAGGATAGGATAAATAAGTGCTTTCATGGTAGTAGTAATTGATGTGTGATTCAATATACACTTATTGCACACTTAAAAACAAGCTCTATGCAGCATATTACGTGATATTACGTATCACTTTCCGCAATTGTTGCTAAGTACGAATACTCATTTATGTGAAAATTCAGTGCATTACTTATGATCTTCTTCGATTAAGGAAAAATCCGACCATACAATTTCCATCCTCCAACTTTGTGAATCACTACCGAAATCATGCAGGGGAGTTGTTTTCATTCCTCTATTCCTGAAAAAGTAAAGTGATTGCTTGTTGTCCAGTAGGAGATGAATCTTCTGTAATTCTGCATATTTATCCATCCTACCGCTTTCCAGATACGCCAAAACGCTATTGTTAACCACACCATCCAGATTGATCACGAAATATCGATCTCCCAGACATGCCCCAGGTAAACCTGCATTATAAACTCCTATTGCAACCTTTTCTGGGATAAAGTCCCGAACTTCCTTACACACCGCTATTACTTCTTGTCCCTCAAATTTTCTTGGAGCAAATTGCGCTTCTCCCCAAATTCCTGCAATGATGACCGGAAATAGGAACAGATACTTCTTGTTGCCCTTTATGAACCACTCAATTCCATGTGCAACAACAATCAACATGAGGACAAACTGAGGAATTAAATACCAATCGCGGAAACCATGGAGTTTAACAATGGTAATCGAAGCCAAGATCACGGAAACAACTCCAAGGAAAATGAGCAGTTGCCATAAGTATTTGTCTTTCTTTTGGAAGACTCCATACAGACCAACTAACATCAATCCGATGACAACCCAACTTATTGCTGATTCGGCATAGAACACAGTTCCTACCGCTCCTTTAAATCCATCGAGAAATGGGAAATCGTACCAATTGGCATGCAAAGCCTTAGCCTGACCTGATGAAGGCATCATATCGCCAAAGGAAACATAGTTGATGAGCAACCAACTTGAGAATGTAACGATTGGTCCGACCGCCACAAGCAGCCATCGCTTAAGGGATTGTCCCTGGCTCAGAGCAAAAACTGCCAAAAGGAAAAGTACCAGAGAGAACTCCATTCGAGTGATGACAAACAGACTGAAAACCAATATCGACAACCAGAAACGTTTGCTATCCCGCATCCAGATAAATGCGCGCAGCGTCAAAATAAACATCAGAAAAGATAGAGCGCCTTCCGTTCCATTAAATGTAACGCTGAGGATCTTCGAATGCAGAATGAAAACACCGGGCAAAATCACCGCTAGCCATTCCGACCAACCCATTTCGCGCGACAAACTTCGCAATTGAAAACAAGCCAGGACACTGAGAATGGTCACGACTAATGACACAACCACCCAGGCGGAATGCCAATCATTCAACATCATCTTACCAAACGGAAGTAAGGCAAAAAGAAACAAGGGCTGAAAACCGTTGGTAGCGTGAATTCCATCGAAAGTAAATCCATCACCGGAAGCGACATGCCCCGCGATTTGAGAATAATAGTACAGATCATCCGAGCCCCAACGGGTTAGTAGATTGGCTTCTGGTTGAAAAATGATGATCAGGCGCACTATCAGCCCAACGGCTAGTGACAACCAAAAAATGTGCGCTGGCTTGATTCGACTCATTTGAAGTCGAAAGTAAAGATTATTGGGGAGTTGAGGGAATAAAAAAACCGGCACTTCGACAAGCTCAGTGACCGGCTTACTATATTTCCTCAGCATCGGCGCGAGTTTCGCCTGCTGATCGTCTTCAACAGATTACGCCTATTTCTTCTTAAAGGCGTTGATTGCGTTTACGGTGAATTCTGAAAGCACCAATTTCCCGCTCATTGCGGCGCGTTCTGCCAACAAATCATCCCAGTGTTCTGTTCCTTCCCAGAAGATTTGCTTCAACAAAGCCATTGCCTCAGGATTTGATTTGGAAAGCTTGTCAGCGAGTGTTGCAATTGCCTCATCCATTGCTTCTGCGGACTCGTACGTCTCAGTATACAATCCATTATCACGCGCCCATTCGGCTGATCGCCATTCTGTCGCGTTGATTGCCAATTGACTCATAGCTGAACGACCAATCTTGCGTTCTACCGCTGGTCCAACCACAAATGGTCCAATTCCAACAGCAAGCTCTGACAATTTAACTGCAGCGTGTTCTGTAGCAAAGCAGTAATCCACTGCAGATGCTACTCCAACTCCACCACCAACGGCTTTTCCCTGAACACGTCCAATAATCAACTTCGGACATTTACGACACGCGTTGATTACATTGGCGAACCCTGAGAAAAATACTTTTCCAGTTGGGAAATCCTTGATGGAAATCAACTCATCGAAACTAGCTCCTGCGCAAAAAGCACGATCACCCTGTGATTTCAAAACAATAACTTTTACGCTATCATTCTGCCCCAATTCGGTAATCCTATCGGCTAATTTCTGAAGGATTTTTCCCGGTAGAGAATTACTCAATGGGTGACCGAATTCGATCGTCCCTATTCCTTTGTCATCAATTTCGAAAGTTACACTTCCCTGGTTGACTGCATCTGACATACTACTTATCTGACGTTTTTGGTTTTGGGCGATTCTCTTTCGGGGATGCAATCTTCACATCCAATTTACGACCATTTACCTCCATTCCGTTCAATGCCTGAATTGCACGAATGGCTTCATCTGTGTCCTGCATTTCTACGTATCCGAAACCGCGCGAACGCTTTGTTTTCTTCTCGTATACTACGTGTGCGTAATCTACCTTACCGAACGATGAAAATGTAGCTCTTAGGTCTTCTGAAGTAATGCTCCAGTCAAGATTCGCTATAAAAATATTGACCATCTAACTTATTTGAGTGTAAAACTATCGGAACCGATCAACTGGCCCTGACAGTAGATATTAACTTTATATGTCCCTTTAGAAAGTTTTGAACGCACACTGTAGGTCATGAGCATATCAACGCTTGCGTTTTGATAGTCAATGGTACGTTTGTGTGAGTAAGGAACGTTCCCTCCTTCAGTCTCAACGACTCCGGAAAGTGTGTTTTGCAATGTTTTCTTATCTGGTCCAATGACTTGCATGTAGACCGTTTTTTCGCCTGGATCGGTAATTGCGTTTTTACCTATGGTAAACTCCGATTCAATCCTAACAACATTCTTCGCACGGTTCGTTTGTTTGAAGTTGTTCGTGATTGTCTGCTTCATTCCACGCGATGCGAATGAACTCTTAATGGCTGTCAATTTCTGTCCGGCTTTCACCTTCTCAGTTAATTCATCTGCTTTTACCTGAAGATTATCACGATCGATTGTCGTTTCCTCCAATGCTGTTGTTGTCTCGTCAAGGTTGTTACGAAGCGACAGATTCAATGTATTCAGGGAATCGATCTCGTATACATACCCTCTCATGATATCGCGAAGTTCGTTATTCTCACGTTTCAATTTGGAAATCGTGTAGTAGCTCATCTTCTTGTTAGAGTCCAATTCAGCCATCAACTCTTCGATTCGCTCCTTTTGTTTGGCAATCTCAGCGTTCTGTTCTGGAGTACCCATTTTCATGAGCTCATCGTAATTAGCCAACATTTGTTTAAAGTTCTCTTTCAGATTTTCTGAATCTGATCCGAGATACTTCGCAAGCACTGCGTTCAACTCTTTTTTATCGTTGTCCAGTTTTTTAACGGTGTTATTCGCCTTCGTCAATTCACCCCGAACACTGTTCCAGGCGTAGAACATCCCTCCAATTACCAGTAGAAGAATGATAATGATTGCGATGTACGCTCCGTTACTCTTTTTGTTGTTTACGATTTCTTCAGACATAACTTATTGTTTTGAGTTTGTTCCGGACAACTTTCAAAGGCGATGCCAAAAAATAACTCGGGCAGTTAATTACACTGCTTCAATCTCGTAGACGTAGCTCTCCATAATCTGGTTAGCAAGAAGTTTCTTGCATGCTTCATCTACCATCTTGTCGGCGTCTTCCTTTGAGGATGCTTCTACAAATAAACGTACGTGTCTTCCGATTCGTACCCCATCAATTGCATCAAGACCAATATTCTTCATGCTTCCTGTAACCGCTTTCCCTTGTGGATCAAGCAATGCGTCTAATGGCATCACATCAATTTCTGCCTTAAATTTCATCAGTTTTCTTTTTATTAAATGCGTTATCTAACAGCGATAAAATCAAGTACAAAAATACAATTAATGCGATTGCCCAAGTTTTAAAAATGATAATTAATCCAGCACTTATCAACAAAAACAGGTAGCGGATTTCATTGCCTTTCCAGCCAAAATGCTTGAATTTGAGCGCAAACAGTGGGATCTCCACTATCAACAGGAAGCTCATTACGACACACAAAACAGCTAACACCTCTGGTTGACAAATAGTTAGAATCATACTTCGATCCGATAAATCACCATAGCAAAGCACCAAAGGAAAGGTCATGAAAAAAAGTGTGTTTGCCGGAGTCGGTAATCCAATAAATCGATCCGTTTGTCTCAAATCGACATTAAATTTTGCCAATCTGAAAATGGAAAAGAAGGGAATTGCCAATGCAAAAAGTGGAATTGCGTAACTTTCTGTGCCATCTGCCAATTGATTTATATAAGAGAAGAAATCTGTGAAAACTGTTTCTGGAAACACTTCTCCTTCCGCACGATATTCCAAATAATGATGCAAATTCATTGACATCAGCACCATCATAATCATTCCAGGGGCAACGCCGAACGTCACCATATCAGCCAAAGAATCCATCTGCTTTCCCATATCACCTGCAACACCTAATTTGCGCGCCAGAAAACCATCTACAAAATCAAAAAGAGCACCTGCAAAAATGGCAAATGGAGCTAAATCTATTCGACCAGCAAAAGCTAAAAGTATGGCAACAATACCCGAAAGCATGTTGGCGGTGGTAAACAGATTGGGTAGATTTATCATTGAACCTTGGGAAATGCTAATTTTGTATTGGTAATTGTCAACGAAATTCTGTTCTTAAACGTCTAATTACCACACAAGCCACACAAGAATACAATTTTTTGTAAAAAATGCTGTTAAGAGAGGTGAAAATTAAATTATTTATGAAAACGAACTTTGCCTTGCGCATTGCTTCAGTGAAACAAGGGCTTGTATTAGCGGTACTTACATTAAGTACTTCAAGCGCTTTCGCTCAACCTACCTCTACCCAGGAAACTCTCACGAACGCAATTGCTCCGAAATATTCAAATGAATTTCTTGCCATTGGTGTTGGTGCAGATGCATTAGGACTAGGGAATTCTGTGGTAGCTCAAACGGGTGGTGTGATGTCTGGATATTGGAATCCGGCGGGATTGACTAAAGTGGATAAATGGTTAGAAGCAGGCGCCATGCATGCAGAATATTTTGCAGGCATCGCCAAATACGATTATATCGGTCTGGCACATTCCATCGATGAAAAAAGCTCGGTTGGATTTACAGCCATTCGATTTGCCGTAGACGACATTCCAAATACCACGCAATTAATTGATAACAACGGGAACATCGATTACGATCGAATTTCAACATTCACGGCAGCTGATTACGGTTTCATTTTCTCTTACGCCAGAAAATTACCTGTAGAAGGATTGAGCCTTGGGGGAAATGTCAAGGTAATTCACCGTCGTGTTGGTGACTTCGCTCGTTCATGGGGATTCGGACTAGACGCCGGAGCACAATACGAAACAAAGAAAGGATGGAAGTTTGGAGGTGTTTTACGCGATGCTACTTCCACTTTTAATGCATGGATGTTTACGCTCAACAATGAGACAAAAGAAGTATTCCTAAACACTGGAAACGCCTTGCCGGAAAACGGATTGGAGTTAACACTTCCACGATTGGTTCTTGGAGCATATCGAAAATTTGAATTCGGAGAAAAAGGATTGTACGCCGCCGGAGAACTCGATCTTACGATGACAACGGATGGAAGACGAAACACACTTTTGCAAACAGGATTAATTTCCGCTGATCCGCACCTTGGAATTTCATTCGGATTTAAAAACTACGTTCAATTGCGAGCTGGTTTGAGCAATATGCAATACGTGACAGATTTTGATGATTCAAGATCGCTCAACGTTCAACCCAACCTTGGAATTGGACTGAATATCAAGAATTTCTATTTGGATTATGCATTTACTGACATCGGAGACGCTTCCGTTGCTTTGTATTCGCATATTATCTCATTAAGGATTAAATTAGACAAGCCAAACAACGCAAGCCCATGAAGCAAGCACGATTGACCATACTTTTACTACTACTCCTCACACCTATCATCGGATTCGCTCAACCGTACGGAAACGAGTGGATTAATTACGGCCAATCGTACTATAAATTCCCCATTTTCGAAGACGGAATTTACCGTTTAGATTACAACACACTTAGCAACGCCAACATCCCCTTAACAACCTTCCAGTCGGAGAATATTCAACTTTTTGGAAAGGAGCGTGAAATTCCAATTCACATTGAAGACGGAGGCGATAACACTATCGACCCGGGGGATTACATCTTATTCTACGCCGAAGGAAACGACGGATGGCTAGACTCTTCCATGTATCTCACTCCTGATGACATTGGAAACCCGGCTTATAGTCTATACAACGACACTTTGATGTACTTCTTCACCTGGAATGCAAGTACCAACAACCTTCGATTCACCGTTGAAACAGACGTAAACTTTGGTGCTTACGGTAATGTCGCTGATTATATCACGTATAACGCAACGGTATTTGGAGATGACCAATACTTTGAAGGCGTACGCTCAACATATGTATCCAGTTCCTTCTATACAAGTGGAGAAGGATGGGGGAACGGTCGAAAGGATGGGTATAGTACTAACCCTCCGTACATTCCTGATGTGTTAAATGCGATCACCCCGTTCCCATACACAGGTCCGGGTGCACCAGATGCCGCATTTACAGGAAGGTCTGTTTCAGCAAACGGTCTGGACCACCACTTGCGTTGGGAATTTGGAACTTCGAATACCATCATTTATGATAACATCTGGTCCGGGTATACTCAGGTAAAATGTGATGTCAATGTATCACCTACGCTGATTTCCAATGGTACAACACCAATTACTTTTCGTATTGTACCCGACCTTGGAGCAGCAACGGATTTCCAGGCATTTCAATACCTGAATCTCGAATACGCCAGAGAGTTGAATTTCAACGGAGACAACGAACTGACATTTCATGTAAGCAATGATCCACAAGGGAAAATTCGTTTGGATTTTAGTAATGTAGGAACTTCGAACGTCGTTGCCATGGTATTTGGAGATACACCAAGGATGGTTCCTTTCGCGAACAACAGTTCATTCTATTCGACATTGATTCCGAATAGTACATCAGGAGGAGATCAAATGGTGGTAGTGAAAGATGTTTCATTGATTAATGATGTTACCGGGCTTACTTCAGTAAAGGACAATGGTGTTGCCACGTTTACAGATTATGGTATCGTTCCGGACAGCGCATTATTAATGGTATACCACAAAAGCCTGGAACCAGCAGCTACAGCGTACAGAGATTACCGAAATACAACGGGGATGTCTCCTTTCCTGGCAGATGTTGATGAATTGTACCTACAGTTTGGAGGAGGAATTCCAAAACATATTTATGGAATCCGACGCTTCGTAGATTTCGCCTACGATAATTCAACCCAAAAGCCTCGTGCACTATTCCTGGTAGGAAAAGGCATTCGTGAGGCAGATATCAACCAGACTTTTGAAGGTCAGGGAACACGAAAAAATACAACTCACTACGCGAACTCTTTGATCCCTTCGTATGGACAACCTTCGAGCGATGCTGCCATCACAGCGAAACTATCCGGCACATCGAATTGGCAACCGCTCATCCCTACAGGACGAATTTCTGTCCAAACCAATCAGGAATTACAGGACTATCTTGACAAAGTCATTGTTTATGAAAATGAGCAAGATCCAAATAGTATTTATGACACTCCAACTAAAGATTGGCAAAAGCACGTACTGCACTTTGCCGGAGGTTCTGACGCCGTTGAACAATCATCCTTCCAGGGATACATGAACGCCATGGAAGCTAAGATCAGCGACAGTCTGTTCGGCGCAACTGTTCATCAAGTGTACAAAAGTTCGAGCAACCCACTAGATCCAACGATTCTTTCTGAAGTTACGGACCGCATATCGGATGGAGTCTCCTTAATGACTTATTTCGGTCACGCAACAGGAACCAACAGTGGATTTGAGATTAATCTGGACGATCCGGGCAATTGGAACAATCAGGATCGCTACCCGGTAATGTACGTGAACTCTTGTTACAACGGGAACGTATTTCAACCAAGCATTTCCAAATCTGAGGAATTTGTGCAGGTGGCCAATAGTGGTGCCATAGCATACATTGCCTCTGTTGGTGTTGGATTAGCGTTTCAATTGAACTCCTATTCTCAGTCTTTATACTCCAACTGGAGCAGGGAACATTACGGTAAGACTTTAGGTGAAATGCTTTCGTTGACTACGGAAGACATGGAAGCTGGAGTCAACAACACTGAAAATGAAACCACGTGTATGCAAATGGTGCTGAACGGAGATCCAATGTTGAAATTGAATTCGCATGAAAATCCTGAAATTGAAATCACATTAGATGATCTTTCGTTCTCTCCAAACGTTCTGGACTGGACTGTGGATAGCCTGGAAATACAATTGAATCTGACAAACCTTGGTCGTTCCGTTACCGATACTTTTCAGATAGAAGTAACGCGTTCTTTTCCAAATGGAAATGGTGATTCTGTATACGTATTCTATTATCCTGAATTACATCACGTAGATACGCTTCGATTCAAAATTCCATTACTTCCGCAAATTTCATTGGGGGAAAACACATTTACAGTGCGGGTTGACATTCCCTCTTTCATCGAGGAGCAATATGAGGAAATTACAAACAATCAGATCACGCGCAACCTGTTAATCAATCTGGATGGAATTGTTCCGGTCATACCGCATGAATTTGCCGTTGTCCCGAATGACAGCGTTACTGTTCGAGCATCCACCACGGACCCAATTGCTCCGTACAATACATATCGCTTTGAAATCGATACGATTGATTTTGAAGGCACACTTCCACAAAGCCCAGAATATCGATACGCAATAGTTAGTGGAACAGGAGGGGTAAAATCCATAGATCCTTCACAATGGCTAAGTGCAGCCACAAGTACTTCGATGCCGTTGGTTTGTGAAGATAGTGTGGTGTATTTCTGGCGCGTAGCAATTGAAGGCGATACCATTTGGCACGAATCTTCATTCCAGTATATCCAGGGAAAAACGGGTTGGGGGCAAGATCACTTCTTCCAGTTCAAAGACAATACTTTCTCCAACATTGGATATGAGCGGGGACCTCGGGAAAAGGTATTCGAGCCAGCTTTGGTTGAAATTGAATCAAACGTTGGAACGAGCACTACTTCACCTGCATTCTATTACGAAAACAACTGGTATATTGATGGTCAATTGATTCACTACGGAATTGGTGTGGGAGTAGGACGTAAAATTCATGTAGCCTGGCTCGATGGAACAACATTGGAACCTGCTAGTTCCTGCGCACAGAATTACGGACAATTCAACCAAGGTATTTTCTGTAACGAATTCCAATTCCTACAGAATGACTCTACTTCCATGGCAAGTTTCTGCAACTTTGTCAACAACGTTATACCGAATGATGATTATGTATTGATTTACACACCTATCGAAACCCTTCATAGTTCGTGGAATTCATTCGATTCGACTACCATTTATAATACCTTCCAGAATCTCGGAACAGATAGCATTCTTGCCAACCACCCTGAATTACCCTTCTCTTTCTTCGTGAAAAAAGGATCAGCGGGTACAAAAATAGAAGGATACGCACCTCCGGGGGGAACTTATCAATTGGTAGCAAGTGTTTTTGGACCATCTGATAGTGGAGTCGAAGCATCACCACTTATTGGTCCTGCATCAAACTGGGATAATGTATACTGGAAACAAGATCCGCAGGAAGCACCATCTACAGACACGACTTTACTTTCTATTCTGGCATATGACATCAATGGCGTTCTGGATACTACCATTACCCAGGAATTCACCCTAAATGACTCCTTGATCAACCTGAATTCAATAATTGACGCCGTACAATACCCTTACATTTCATTGAGAGCAAGTTATGTAGATAGTATTGATCAAACTCCGGCACAAATTGATCGTTGGCACGTATTGTATTCACCACTTCCTGAAGCTGCAATTGACGGAAGTAGCGGACATTACTGGTCGGCAGGAACAAACATTATTCAGGAGGGAGACTCTATTTCATTTGCAGTGGATGTCCGAAATATTTATGACATTGACATGGACTCTCTACTGGTCAATTATTGGATTGAAGATGAAAATGGCGTTCGTACAGACGTTAACTATCCACGTCAGGATTCACTCAGAGTGCCGGACTTACTTCGCGATACAATCACATTCTCAACTATTGGAATCCCTGGGGCGAATTCCTTCTGGATGGAGATCAACCCTTATGTAAACGGAAGTTACATCGTAACGGACCAGCCGGAGCAAGAACACTTCAATAACTTATTGCAGATTCCATTCATTGTGGGAGCGGATGACGAACACCCGATACTTGATGTAACATTTGATGGCAATCATATCTTAAATGGGGACATAATCAATCCGTACGGAGAAGTTCTTATCACTCTGAAAGATGATAATCCGTTCTTAATCATGGATGACATTGCGGATACTTCGTTGTTTGGAATTTACCTGACTGATCCAACTGGAAATCAGGAGCGCATTCCATTTGTAGACGGTTCTGGAAACACAATTATGCAATGGATACCAGCCGATGCTTCCAATCTTCGATTCCAGATTATCTGGCCAACGAATTTTGAAATGGACGGTACTTATACGTTATCCGTACAAGGATCTGACAAGAGTGGAAACTTATCTGGCGATCTGGAATACATGGTAGATTTTGAAGTGATTCACGAATCTACGATCACAGCGATGATGAACTATCCGAATCCTTTTAGTACGAGCACGCGTTTCGTATTTACACTTACTGGATCGGAAGTTCCGGACGATATCCTGATTCAAATTATGACAGTTTCCGGACGTGTGGTTCGTGAAATCTCTGAAGATGAACTCGGACCAATCAACATCGGTAGAAACATTACCGAATTTGCATGGGATGGAACGGATCAATTCGGGGACCCACTGGCGAATGGAGTGTATTTGTATCGTGTAAAGACCCGCATCAATGGTGAATCGATTGAACACCGTGAATCAGGCGCCGATCAGTACTTTACGAAGAACTTCGGGAAGATGTATTTGTTGAGATAGACTAAAGAACAAAGACAAAAAGAGAAAAGAACCTAAGACAGTTGCGAGCAAGAAACGATATTTGAAAAGTCTTTCATCTTTACTCTTTCCTTCTTTTATCCCATCTAAAAGAAACGACAACTAAAAATCGCGGTATCATCAACGAGATCGAGTGATCATTTCCATTTCTTGATTGCAAGTTATACCTGAATAAAACACCTCTCCCCTTTAGGGGTAAGTTACCAGATACTCGCAAGAGCCAATGATTTTTCGAAAATTACGAGGAATAGCGCATTGAGCGTTTTGCCGTTATCTAGGAATCGCCCCTCAAGGGAGGAGAAAACTTCTCTTTGCTCAACTAGCCCTCTAAAAAAATCTACAACTAAAAATCGCGGTATCATCTACGAGATCGAGTGATCCTTTCCATTCATCGAGTTTCGAAAAGATAAGACTGTTCATATCTCCCATACTCAACGGATAGTAGCTTTTGATGAGTTTTTGCAAGCGATCGGAACCGAAGAATTCCTCTTCCTCATTTTCCAACTCCACTACTCCATCCGTGTACAATACGAGTGTGGTATTAGGACCAAGCTCTGCTTCACCGATATCTAAAAACGGAAGTTCGTCCAGCATCCCCAATCCAATGGTTCCTTTATCGAGTGGTGTGAAATTGCGTCCATCTGTAAGGAATGGATGATTGTGTCCAGCGTTGACGTAAGACATCTTTCGTGAATTGGCATCGTAATGCGCAATGAAGAATGTAATAAACTTCTCTCCTTTCGCGCTGGACATCACGTTTTCGTTCAGTTCAAAGAGTAGCTCCGACATATTGAATTCACGATATTGGAACATCGTTCGCAAGGTTGCCTGGAAGTTCGCCATCAACATAGCCGCACTGATTCCTTTTCCGGAAACGTCAGCAATACAAATAATGTACTCATCATCTCCCAACGGAATGAAGTCGTAATAATCTCCTCCAACCTCATGTCGCGATTTGTACATCGCTGAGATATCCATTCGTTTGTTCGTAGGAAGACTGGATGGAAATAACAACTGCTGCATCGCTGAAGCAACTTCCAATTCCTTCTTCAATCGTTCTTGCTTGATGTTCACCCGAGCCATGCGCTTGTTTTCAATCGCCACAACGATAATATTCGCCAGGGTCTGAATGAAACTCATATAGCTGATCTGCTTGTTCAGGTGACCATCGTATTCAATTCCCTTGATCAGGAGATACGCCAAGGCTACATCTTTGTGAAGCACAGGAACAATTACATCGAAATCGCTGAGCAATTTGGAATGAGAAGATTCAATTACCGTGATTTCACGAAATCGACTCAACTCTGTTTCCACGTTGAATTTTCGCACTTTGGTCTTAACACCAACACGGAGCAAACAATTCCATTCTTCCTGCTTGTTGAACAGAATGAATTTATCGTAACCGAGTTGCTCACGGACGATAAACTCGAACAATCGCGTCAATTCACGGACGTCCTTATTCAGGTTGATGGCATTGGTCACCTCCAACAAAGAATGCAGCTTGAATTCCTTCAACTGCAATTGGTTTTCCATATTTCGAAGCAACCGTGCTTCCATCAGAGCTGTTCAATTATTTCGGGCAGCTTACGAATTGCTGCAATTTCTCTAAATTTCTTTCGGGCTTCATCACAAGGACTTCCCAGGTATGATTTTCCTCCATCCAGGCTTCTTCCTACACCCGCCTGACCTAGCACCACGGCACCTTCACCGATTACCACGTCACTTACCACACCAACCTGACCCCAAAGGGTAACACGATCTTCAATGGTCACACATCCGGCGATTCCGACATTGGCAGCCATGAGACAGTGTTTTCCAACTACTGTGTCGTGACCAATATGTACCTGATTGTCAATTTTTGTTCCTTCTCCAACGATTGTAGTTGCAGAAACACCAGCATCGATAGTGCAAAGCGCACCAATCTCTACGTTCTTTTCCAGACGTACATCTCCGCATGAATGCATTCGATCATACCCCGTTTCTTTCTTCTTGTAGTAGAATGCATAATGCCCGATCACTGAGTTGGAACCAACGATCACATTATCCTCCAAAACACAACGGTCCGCTATCACAACCCCCGGATACAGCACCACGTTCTTTCCAATCGTTACCTCATGACCGATGGTTACATTCGGATAAATAGTTGCAGAAGGATCGATGGTGCTATTCTCACCTACACTGCTAGACCACGGAATGGTTGGAGCAAAATGACGCGTAAGTTTGTTGTAATCGTCGAATGGATATTTCGAAACAATCAAAGCCTTTCCTTCCGGACATTCTACTTCCTGATCGATCAAAATGGTTGTCGCAGCACTTTTTAGCGCTTTCTGATAGTATTTCGGATGATCCACAAACATCAGATCTCCAGGTTCAACCCGGTGGATTTCATTCAATCCGGTTACTACGTGATTTGCGTCTCCAACGAATGTTGCGTCAATTAAGGCTGCTATTTCAGCAACGGTATGTTCTTTTCTAAGCTTCATACTGAGGTGTTATCATTCGAAGATACAACCATTCATCGCTGTGTTTTCGCGGGTTTCAAAATGTTATGAGCGTAAAATTGTTGATAGCGTTGAACCCTTTCAAAAACCAGTTGTACCAATTAAAACAACTGCAGAAATTATATCATGAAAACAGTCCTTGCTTCACTTATCATTTTATGCGGATTGCCTGTATTTGCGCAGACTTCAGTGATTCGATTGAAAAGTCATCACGGTGCACTACAAGAGCTTCCCGATTCAGAAGACAAATTCGGGATTCCTGCACCGGACAGAAACATCGACACCATTGAGCGAATCAATGAGAATTGCGTGATTCATTATGTTCAGGAAATACATTGGGGAGGCGAGCCTGTCTGGTACTACAGAGACACTGTTTGCAACCATTGGCAATATGAGGAAGTGAAGTACAACCCTGAGAAGATCCAGAAACTCTACGACAATGAAATTACGTTGATTGGATTCGAGAATGACGGTTCGAGCACACAATCAAAAAGCAATCCCTACTTCAAGAAAAGAAAGAAAAAAGAGCAAGATACGATGGCTGCTTATCCCATTAATTTTATTCGGTTTGGGAGCGTACATATTTCAACCTCGACTCAATTGGAAAAATTAAAACCGATACCACTAATTGCAGGCACCTGGTTGTGCCTGTTTTTTCTTTTTCTGCCTTTTCCAATGGATATAATTCCAGAGGCAGGCACGAATATAACCGGATTGTTTTTGCCCTTGACCGAAAGTTTAAGCGCGACAAATCCAGATACACTTGCCAATACACACAGCTTTTCAGATAGCATTCACCTCTACCTGCAAACAGCGTTGCTCGGGATTCTAGCACTTGTCATCGTTTGGATTCTGACCAGAACAAACAAAGCACACAAAATGCTACCATGGCTTCGATTGGCAGTCACCTTCATTCTTGCCTTTTTCTTGTTGAAATATGGCATCGAAAAATGGACTCGCTTGCAATTCCCGGTCCCTCCACCCAACATTTTACACGCCGAGACTGGAAGCCTGGACAAAGACATCCTTTTCTGGAACTTGATGGGAACGAGTAAGGCATATGCCGGATTCATGGGCTTCATTGAAATTCTTGCGGGAATTTTCCTATTCATCAAAAGAACCCGGTTCATCGGTGGCTATCTGGCACTAGGAGTATTCGTGAATGTTTTTGCGCTGAATATTGGTTTTGATATTACCGTCAAACTTCTTTCTCTTGGGTTACTTTTTGGATCCATCTTCGTCATCTCCCCTTCCATTCGACCAATCGTCCAACTCCTGACATCAAAAGAAGTGACACCTATTGAATCTGAAATCATTGAAATAAAACCGGTAATTCGGAGAGCTCTCAAAGGATGTGTAGTAACACTAATTTTACTGGAATGCGGATGGCCGATTCTGAACCGATCGAATTTGATTAACAACCCGGAAACCATCAATCACCAAACGTTTGCCGTGATTCAAACCGAAAAATGCCCGGACGGAATCCCACAACGTGACTACAAACACATTCATTTTCATCCACACGGGTATTTAATTACAGAAACGTATAGCGGGCAATTTCAAAGTTATCCTGTTCGAATTCCACACGGAGCCAATCAATTCAAACTAGCCAATAACAAGAATCTGAAAGTTTTGAAAAAGGGGGATGACTGGCTGTTTGTAGATGGCTCTCAATTACTCTGGCGATGCAAGCGTGTAGCAAATGAAAAATTACCATTGCTCCAGGACGACTTTCACTGGACCGTTGAAAGCATGATTCCGGAATAGACGTAATTGTTAACTTTGCTACGTTACGTACACGCTTATGCCTGGATTCAACCTACGATCTTCCGGATTACAACATCCCAAACAGGTTCCCTATCACAACGATGGTTTGGGACGAACTGAATGGTCTGCAAACGACTATTTTGAATTCACAGGTCAATACCCGAAGAATTATCCGCATGAATTTATTGAGGAGCACGGTTCTTATTTTGAAGGAATGGTGTACAACCTTGATCCGAAAGAACATTTCAAGGAACTCACTGAATTGCTCGATGCCTATCATTTCGATGAAGTTATTGAGAAGATTCGCTTTTGGGATGGTGAATTTGTTTTCATGCACAGAGATCGCAACTCCAAGTCGATGTATATTGTCAACGATTCATGGGGACGGCTACCAGTGTACTATTGGCAACAAGGCGATCAATTTATTGCCAGTCGAAATATTTCTTGCATAACGCATTTTGCCCAACCGGAATATCACCCGCTCCATTTGGGGATAAACCTTGTTCTTGGAACAGACCTGGGAACCAGTACCATCTGGAAAAATGTGCAACGCATGCCTCCTCGAAGCATTTTGCATATCCATGGAAATGGTCACATTTCACTGTACGAATACTTCTACTTAAAAACAGTTGGAGGCAATAAAACACTGAAAGAAGTCGCTCCGTCCATTCAGCAACAATTTGATGCCTCGTTAAAAAGCAGATTGGAAAAACTAAAAAATCCATCTGTATCGCTCAGTGGCGGCTTAGATTCTCGATTGATTGCTGCCGGAGTCAAGAAACTAAACGAGGACGTGCCGTTTATAACGTATAGCCGAAAAGATGGAACGGATTATCTGGATGACGCTTCTTCAGACGACATTGTGAAACGACTGGAAATTGAAAATCACGAAGTTTTCGAGATCCATCCACCAGAACCAGATGACGCCGATGAGCTATTGATGATCAAACAAGGGATCAATTACTTATCCATGAGCTATGTGCTTCCTTACTATCGAATGCACACCGAAAAAGATTTGACCACCATTACCGGAGACGGAGGAGGTAAGTTTTTTCGTGGACCTTTCTGCATTGAAGTCGATTCGATCCATGAAGTCGTTGATGCGCTACATCATGCGGTACAATTCCTTTTGTTCTATAGAAACGGCAGCTAAAATGGTTGGGATTTCAACCATTGAACTGGAAGAAAATATAATCGGTCATTTGGATGGCTACCCGTTCGCTACGTATGATGACAAATACGTGTATTACCTGATTCGCGAGGCTGGAATTAACTGGGCTTTCGAGGGAGAAGATCGAAACAGACATTACGTTTGGAGCACTACTCCATTCTACAACCCTGAGTTGATTGAAACGTGTTTGAGCATTCCTCAATCTGCAAAAGAATACGGAGGATTGTATCATTACCTGTACCAACAATACCCAGGAAATCTTCACGAAGTAATGAATCCGAATTGGAAGGAAGAAGTTGCCAATCAAAAACGGGTGAAGCGGATTCACGACCGCCAGAAACTCAAAGCATTCTTACCGGAACAAATCCTGGAAGCACGAAAGAATGTAAAAATGGATGCTTTTGTATTTGAGCACGAATTGCAGCAATTAATTGTAACTCACAAGGGACTCCTGAACTTAAAAGCTTTGAAAAAGAAGCATAGCATGAACTTTTATTGGCAATTGTTCACGTTGTTGAAATTAATGGATCAACAGCAGCAGGGTTCTTAAACCAGCAACCACAGAACTATAGCGAGAGCCACTCCTACCAAAGAACCAAGAATTATTTTCTGAGAAACAAGAATCAGCTTTAAACGACTGCGTACAGATTTTTTCTCTTGTTCATCATCGATCGTCTCAACGAAAGCCTGACTTTTCTTGTAAACCTTCCTCCACAAATTACCTCCCATTAAGCCACCTTCCTGATTGTGCTTATTCAAGAAAAAAATGAGGGATACCATGAGAATCAACCACGCCAACATGCTCAACACCAATGCAAGTGAAGACACCATTGTTACCGTAATTGCCGCCTGTTCCATTCTAGTAATTTAGAAGATCGCCCAAGGCAGATTTCACCTTTTCTCCGTTTGTCAATAATGTCGCCTCCAGAATTGAGTTCAAAGGAATTGCCGGAGTATCAACCGAACCAACGATAGCTACCGGAGCATCTAACGCTTCGAAATTATCGCGCTGGATTCTTCCTGCCAATCCAAGTGTAAACGAAGCTTCTTCTGATTCCTCCGTCACCAACATGACTTTGTTGTGTTTTTGCGCAGCTGTATTAATTGCGTCAAAATCCAAAGGATTCAACGTTCGTAAGTCAATAATTTCAACCTGACCTTCAAAATCTTTCGCTGCTTCAAGCGTCCAGTACACTCCACGTCCGTAGGTGATTACCGCACAACTTTCTCCAGCTTCAACCTTTTCAGCATCAGCCTCAATTACTGTTCTGGCTTTCCCGAATGGCACAACGTAATCTTCATCTGGCTCGATAGACATAGCTCCTTCCGTTCCAGGAATCTTCGACCAGTACAACCCTTTGTGCTCCAATAGAACCACTGGATTTGGATCGTAATATGCAGCTTTGATCAATCCTTTCAAATCTGCTCCTGTAGACGGATATGCCACTTTGATTCCGCGAATGTTCGTCAATACAGACTCCACACTAGAAGAATGGTAAGGTCCTCCCGAACCATACGCTCCAATGGGCACACGGATCACACAGCTTACCGGCCATTTACCGTTAGACAAATAATACGAACGGCTTACTTCTGTAAACAATTGGTTTAGACCCGGCCAGATATAATCAGCGAACTGCACCTCAACGAAAGGTTTGAGTCCAACTGCGGACATCCCCACCGTGGAACCAATAATAAATGCCTCTTGAATCGGTGTATTAAAGACACGATCATCTCCGAATTGCTGCGCCAATGTTGCTGCCTCACGGAAAACTCCTCCCAATCGACCACCAACATCTTGTCCGTACAACAACGCCTCAGGATGTTTATCCATCAATTCACGTACCGCGAACAGAGCAGAGTCAACCATTACCGTTTTCTTCTTCCCTTTCGGCTCGCGCTCTCCTTTCTCCTCCGTAATTGGAGTTGGAGCAAAAATAAAATCAGTAATAGAAGACGGCTCCGGCTCATCAGCGTTGATGGCACGATCGTATTCCGCGTCTATGTGTTTGCGTGTATCCGCTTCAATATTGATAATATCCGCTTCGTCGACACCTGCTTCGCGAAGCAAGGCTTTCAACTTTGGATATGGATCATCTTTTGCCGCTACTTCCAGGTCATCACGATACCATTCCTTGCGAACTCCAGAAGTATGGTGTCCTAACAATGGAACTTTTGCGTGAACAATGAAAGGACGACGTTCTTTACGCACTGTTTTAATGACATCTTCCATTGTCTGGTATGATGTCTCGAAATCGCTTCCGTCTATCGTACGAACCTCAATTCCATTGAAACCTTGTGCGTAATGCGTAATATCTTGTGCTCTTGTTTCTTCTGCATTTGCCGAAATATCCCAGCCGTTATCCTGTACCAAATAAATGATCGGAAACTGCTTCAAAGCTGCCATCTGGAACGCTTCAGAAACTTCACCTTCCGTACAGGAAGCATCTCCAAGCGAACAAACAACTACCGGATTTTCTCCACCGAAATCTTCAGCTAAACCTTGAATTTCTTTGTATTGAATCCCCATAGCAACCCCAGTTGTTGGAATCGCCTGCATTCCTGTCGCAGAAGACTGATGCGGGATTTTTGGCTTATCATCATCGTTTAATGACGGGTGCGAATAATACGTTCGACCTCCAGAGAATGGATCGTCTTTTTTTGCGAACACCTGCAACATTAAATCGTAAGGAGTCATTCCGATTCCTAGAAGAATACTATCATCACGGTAATAAGGAGCCACCCAATCCTGCGGTTTCAGTTGCATTCCACACGCCAATTGAATAGCCTCATGTCCACGCGAAGTAGCATGCACATATTTTGATGTTACTTCTTTGTTCTCTTCATACTTCTCTGCCAGCGTTTTCGCCGTACACATTAGCTTGAAAGCTTCCAGAAGTGTTTCTTTCGATGTTTTAATGGTTGATTTCTTCTTTTTAGCTGTCGCTTCGCCCATTCTGTCTGGTTTTTCGGACTACGAATATACGCAATCGGTCGCACATATAAGGAGAATCAAATACGGAATCCGAGTTAATAATGTTCAAATTTCAACGTCGAACACTCCCCTAACCTACGGGAATAAATCCCGAATAGTCGTCAGGAAGAATACCTTCTAATATTACTCAGCAACGTTATGTTCCATCACGTACTCCAACACTTTTCGCATTAGATGATCGCGATCTTTTCCATATACATTGTGTTCGTGCATTGGATACGGGAAGAAATCCATTTGAATTCCAGCTTTGATAAAAGTCTCTACCAATGAAAGACTGTGCTGCATAACTACCACGTTATCCACCGTACCGTGAATCAACATCAAATCTCCTTCTAGATTCTCAGCATGTGTAAACAATGAAGCTTGCTCGTACCCCTCTGGATTCTGGTCTGGCTGATCCATGTAGCGCTCTCCGTACATTACCTCGTAATATTTCCAATCTGTAACCGGACCTCCAGCAACTCCAACGTTGAACGTTCCTGGTTGACGCAACATCAAAGACGTAGTCATAAATCCTCCGAAAGACCATCCATGCACCGCCAGGCGATCTCCATCTACATACGGAAGCGTTTTCAAATATTCCACACCCGTCATTTGATCTTCAATTTCAACAGTTCCTAATTGACGGTGAATTTGTGATTCAAACTCTTTTCCTCTGTTCGCCGATCCACGGTTATCAATCGTGTAGATGATATATCCTTGCTCAGCCATCCAAAGCATCCAACCAGAAGCACCTGTATTCCATGAATCAGTAATCAACTGAGCATGCGGACCTCCGTATACATATACCAATACTGGATATTTCTTGTTCGGGTCGAAATCACTTGGTTTGATCATTCGAGTGTACAACTTCGAACCATCCTTCGCTTCCAACGTGCTGATTTCAATAGTTCCAACTTTGTAATTCATCAACTTGTCTTGAGCCTCCAATTTCTTCGTCACAATCTTACCGCGACCGTCCAAAATCCAGTGGTTGTTCGCATATTGCAGCGTATGACTTGAGAAATTATCGTGGAAGTACTTTCCGTTTGGCGCGATATCAATGCTATGCGTTCCACTTGCTCTCGTAATAATCTTCCCTTTTCCTTTCAAGTTCACTGAATACACATGCGATTCAATCGGCGTATGTCCGGTAGTTTGATAATAGATTCGTCCGTCTACATAATCGATGATGTTGTTTACCACGAAATCGTGCTCAGTCAATTGCTTGATTAATTCACCTTCAAAGTTGTAGTAGTACAAGTTGTTGAATCCATCTTTTTCAGAGATCCAAACAAAGTTGTAGGAATCATCCTCAGGGAAAAACGCCGGATGCTCTGGCTCCACCCAAGTTTCGCTTTCTTCTTCTAATAAGGTCTTCACAAAACTACCTGTCGCTGCATCGTATACATCTAGCCACATATGATCCTGATCGCGGTTTACTTCTGCCACCAAAACGTATTTATTATCAGGTGTCCATGAAACGTTTGTCAAATAGTTTTCAGCACCATTTCTCGCCTCGAAATACATCAATTTTTGAGAACTTAAATCATAAATACCCACACGTGCTTTCTCAGAACCTTGTCCTGCCATTGGATACTTGATATTACGGAGTGTTCCCGGAGTTGTTGAATTGTCCAAAAGTGGATAATCCGCAACTTTGCTTTCATCTTTCTGATAGAACGCCAATCGTGATCCATCTGGAGACCAGAAGAAACCTTGTGTAATTCCAAATTCACTTCGTGCAATTGCCTGCCCGGAAACGATGTTTTCATCTTCGATTTCTGTAACCACGTGTTTCTTGCCGTTAGCCTCCAGAATCTTAACATTATTCTCTACAGTGAATGCCACGTGACCTGCAGAACTACTTTGACTTGTGCTTCCTGCTTCCGAAGGCAATTCTACCAATACTTTGGCAGTTTTATTACTGATATCAAACTCAACATACTTCCCGCCCTGACTCAACCAAAACTTAGAAGCATCTTTCCATTGCACACCATACATATGACGAAATTCAACCCCGGCAATCTCATTAAAATCAGATAACTTCAATAGTGTATCCAAATCGTTACCGGTTGCTGTACCTTTCAAAATCGATCCATAATCTCCTGCCAATTGCGTGTAACATTTGGAATCAGTCATCCACTGAAAATCCAAAATAGATTCTGGAAGGATCGCTCTGAATCCTGATGTGGATTGCTCTAATGTTAATTCCTGCTGTGAAAGTCCTTGAAAGCTAAGAGTCAGGGCAACAAACCCCAATAATATCTTTTTCATGTACGGTAATTTGCGTTTTTACTCGTTTTCGCTAATCAGGCTATTAGGTCATCGAGCTTGTCGAGATGCCTTGATGCAAAAACGCTCCCAAATATAGCGATCCTTTATCAGGATTTAATATAGATTGGATAAGCGGTAATCAAAATTCGGCTACCTTTACCCGAAATATTTCCACATGAAGCAAGTAAGCATTAACAGTATAGAGAAGGCTATTGACAAAATCGACAATCTGGACGACGAAGGATTGGGACGCATTTCAGAAACGTATGCACTTGCACAACAGACGTTACTCGGATATATTATGTCAGCTTCGGTTGAGTACCAAAACGAGCAACTTGAAGGACTTCTGATTTACTATTACTGCTTAATCTCTGAGGCATTTACTCAGGAGCAGGTAACGCTGAAACAAATCACTGAAGACGATATCGACGCATTCGAGCAGCCGTTTTTTGAAATGTTAGATGAATACTTTGACAAAGAAGACGAAGACATTATCCACGGATTCACAGAGCAATCAGAGTTGATTCGTTTTATGATGATGGAAATCACTACGAAAGATGAAGATGGAACGTCATTGGACGATGATACTGCCACACAACTTTTCATTGTTACCGCAGCGATGATCACTTTGCTGTCACGCGCCATTGAAGCATGAAAACGCCCAAAGAAATCGTCGACATAATGTTGGATGGCGATGCCTTTAGTCGCTGGATGCAAATTTCTGTAGACGAACTTAGTGAAGGGCATTGTACCCTTTCTTGTATCGTTCGAGCTGAAATGCTTAACGGTCACAACATTGCTCACGGTGGAATTTCATATTCATTATCTGATTCTGCCCTGGCTTTCGCTTCAAACAGTTACGGAAACAAATGTGTTAGTATTGAAACATCAATCTCTCATTTACTCCCAGTTAAAGAAGGAGACAAACTCATTGCGGTCTGCGATGAAATTCACCGTGGCAAAACGGTTGCCAGCTATCGCGTAAACATTTATAACCAGCTAGGAGAAAAGATTGCTGCGTTTAAGGGAACGGTAAATATTTCAAGGGAAATTTGGTAAGACTCACTGCCGAGGTTAAAGATTCTTAAAAATTATTCATGCATAATAAATTCCTCAGTAATATTACTGTGAATGCATAGAAATAATTGTTAGCTTTAAGAACTTTAAACGATGCTATGAGTAAAAAGAAAGAACGCGCGTACATGGTCGATTTTGTATTACGTCATCTGTGGCACAAAACTTCCCGCATGTACAACCAAAAAGCGAACGATTACGGAGTAAGTATTTCCGTTGGCTTCATCATGCTAAATATAGACAAAGAAGGAACACCAAGTACACAATTGGGTCCTAAAATGGGCATGGAACCTACCAGTCTTTCCAGAACATTGAAAACAATGGAAGAAAAAGGTTGGATTCGTCGCGAAGTAGACAAAAATGACAAACGTAAAGTCCTGATTTTCTTAACCGAAGAAGGAGTAGAAAAAAGACGCATTGCGAAAGACGTTGTATTAAGCTTCAACGATCGCATTGTAGATTCTATTCCGAAAGGGAAGTTGAATACGTTTTTTGAAGTGGCCGAACGAATCGATATGGCCCTCGATAGAGAAATGAGTAATTTTTAATATATGAACAGACACATTCGTAAAGTCGCCATTTTGGGTTCCGGAGTAATGGGTTCCCGAATCGCTTGTCACTTTGCTAATATCGGCTGCGAAGTCGTTTTGCTGGACATCGTTCCAAGAGAGCTGAATGAAGCCGAACAGAAGAAAGGAATCAGCGCAGATTCTAAGACACATCGCAACAGAATTGTAAACGATGCGTTGCAGTTTGCACTCAAGTCCAATCCATCACCTATTTACCGAAAATCGTTTGCATCACGCATTCAAACAGGAAATTTTGAGGATGATATGGCATTAATTGCCGATTGCGATTGGATTATGGAGGTAGTCATCGAACGCCTTGACATCAAACAGCAGGTATTCGAAAATGTTGAGAAACACCGTAAACCTGGAACGTTGATCACTACAAATACGTCCGGAATTCCAATTCACATGATGCTCGAGGGCAGAAGTGAAGATTTCCAGAAACATTTCTGTGGAACGCACTTCTTCAACCCACCACGTTATTTGCAATTGCTCGAAATCATTCCTTCTCCAAAAACAGATCCTGAGATCATCAACTTTCTGATGGATTACGGACAACGCATGCTTGGAAAGAAAACAGTATTGTGTAAGGATACGCCTGCATTTATTGCGAATCGTGTTGGAGTTTATGCGATCATGTCATTATTCCACACTGTTCAGGAAATGGGACTTTCGGTTGAAGAGGTCGACAAACTTACCGGACCCGTTATGGGGCGTCCGAAATCGGCTACTTTCCGTACATGTGATGTAGTGGGATTGGACACACTGGTTCACGTTGCAAACGGTCTGAAAGACAATTGTCCTGATGACGAGGAAAAGAATCTATTCGAGCTTCCAGAATACATTTCGAAAATGGTAGAAAACAATTGGCTGGGATCTAAATCCGGTCAGGGATTCTACAAGAAAGTAAAGGATGACAACGGAAAAAGCAATATCCTCGTTCTGGATCTCGAATCGTTGGAATACCGCGAAAAGCAAAAGGTGAAATTCCCGACGCTAGATATGACTAAGCCAATTGAAGACCTGAAACAACGCACGAAAATGTTGTTCATGGGAACGGATAAGGCGGGTGAATTCTACCGAAAAGTCTTCGGAGGACTATTTGCTTATGTTGCGAATCGTATCCCTGAGATTTCTGACGACCTCTACAAGGTTGACGACGCATTAAAAGCCGGATTCGGATGGGAACTTGGACCTTTCGAAACATGGGATCTGATCGGACTTGCCAAAGGAATTGAATTAGCAGAAAAAGAAGGCAAATCCATTCCAGCATGGATCACCGAAATGAAGGATGCAGGCATCACAAGTTTCTATAAGTTTGAAGATGGTCAGCAATTGTATTACGACATCGAAAGCAAAGGATACAAAACGGTCCCTGGCTCAGAAGACCGTGTTTCTCTTGAGGCACTGCGCGATGGCAATACGATTTGGAAAAACGAAGACACCACAATTGTCGATCTTGGAGATGGCATCCTGAACCTTGAGTTCCACACCAAAATGAACACGATTGGTGGAGGAGTTATCCAGGGAATCAACAAAGCGATTGATTTGGCAGAAGAATCACACAAAGGATTGGTGATTTCGAATAACGGACAAAACTTCTCAGCCGGAGCGAATGTCGGAATGATTTTCATGATGGCTGTAGAACAGGATTTCGACGAATTGAATTTCGCAGTGAAAACATTCCAGGACACTATGATGCGGGTTCGCTACTCGGACATTCCAGTAGTAGTTACTCCTCACAACCTTGCTCTTGGTGGCGGTTGTGAACTTTCATTGCACGCCGATAAAGTCGTAGCGCATGCGGAGCTATACATGGGACTCGTTGAGTTCGGTGTAGGATTGATCCCAGGAGGTGGCGGAACGAAGGAATTCGCAAAACGTCTTTCCGAGGAATTGCATGACGGAGATATTAAAATCAACCGAATGCGCGATCGCTTCCTAACGATTGGTCAGGCAAAAGTAGCTACCTCAGCATACGAAGCTTTTGATTTGGGCTACCTGAGAGAAGGGACAGACGAAGTGGTAGTGAGTCGTGAATTACACTTGACCCGTGCAAAACAAGCATGTCTGGAACTAGCAGATAAAGGATATGTAAGTCCGAAGCGCGAAAAGAGCGTAACAGTTATGGGGCAAGAAGGTCTTGGAATAGTGTACGTCGGAGCGAATTCAATGCTTTCCGGAAATTACATGTCAGAACACGATCGCGTAATCTCGGAAAAACTTGGCTTTGTCCTATGTGGTGGAGACCTGTCCGAAAACACTGTTGTTTCAGAACAATATTTGTTGGATTTGGAACGCAAAGCGTTTGTCGAGTTATGCAGTGAACGAAAGACACTAGAACGACTGGAGAGTATTATTAAGACGGGGAAGGTATTGAGAAATTAAGAACAAGATAAAAGAGGAAAGACGGAAAGAATAAAGATTAATTCATCCAATAAATTGTTTTCTGAGGTTAATATCAAATGAGATTTATTCTTAACTTAAGTAGAAACCTAACCTTTATGAAACACAATTTTAGAGAATTAAAAATTTGGAGATCAGCGATTACAATTAGTCAAAACATTTACCAACTGGCTAACCAACTTCCGAAAGACGAGCAATATGGATTATCCAATCAAATGAGAAGATGTTCTGTTTCCATTGCTTCAAATATTGCGGAAGGTTCCGGCAGATCAACAACGAAGGACTTCTCTCGATTTCTCGACATTAGCATTTCATCTTGTTTTGAATTGGAAACCCAGTTATTAATAACAAATGAAGTTTATCAAATTGATGTTGAACAAAACGTGAATAAAATAGTCGAATTACAAAAGATGATTAGAGGATTTCAAAAGACACTGAAACACTAGTCTTTAATCTTTCTTCTTTTTGTCTTTTGTCTAAATATTACAAAATGAACAGAGCATACATAGTAACCGGATATCGGACGGCAGTGGGAAAAGCCAATAAAGGTGGATTCCGATTTTACCGTCCGGATGATCTCGCAGCGGATGTCGTTAAACACATCATGAAAGAAATTCCGCAGCTCGACAAAGAGCGTGTAGACGACGTAATTGTCGGAAATGCTACCCCGGAAGCCGAACAAGGTTTGAACGTGGGAAGAATGATTTCTCTAATGGGATTGGACACAGTGAAAGTCCCGGGAATGACAGTCAATCGTTATTGTTCATCCGGATTGGAAACGATTGCAATTGCAACGGCTAAAATCGAAGCTGGAATGGCGGATTGCATTCTTGCAGGAGGAGTTGAATCCATGTCTACCATGGCGATGGGCGGATGGAGAATTGTACCCAACCCAAAAGTAGGTAAGGAGAATCCAAACTGGTACTGGGGAATGGGACTTACTGCCGAAGCTGTTGCCAAAGAATTTGGTGTTTCCAGAGAAGATCAGGACATCTTTGCAGTAAATTCTCATGAAAAAGCAATTGCAGCCATCAATTCTGGTCGATTCAAAGATGACATCGTTCCAATCGAAGTGAAACACATCTTCCTGGATGAGAATGAAAAGCGTCAGGAGAAAATCAATGTGGTTGATACTGACGAAGGACCAAGAGCCAGTACTCCAGAAGGATTGGCACGATTACGCCCTGTATTCGCGGCAGACGGTTCGGTAACTGCCGGAAACTCTTCCCAAACCTCAGACGGAGCAGCATTCTGCCTGGTAATGTCTGAAAAAATGGTAAAAGAACTCGGATTAGAACCTGTTGCACGCTTAGCATCATACAGCGTTGTTGGGGTTGAACCTCGAATCATGGGAATCGGTCCGGTAGATGCTATTCCGAAAGCAATCAAAGCTGCAGGTCGTACCTTGAACGACATCAACCTTTTTGAATTGAACGAAGCCTTTGCATCGCAATCATTAGCCGTGATCCGAAAAGCAGAATTGAATCCGGATATCGTGAATGTGAATGGAGGTGCTATTTCCCTTGGACACCCTCTTGGATGTACCGGTGCTAAGTTGACGGTTCAAATCATGAACGAGCTTAAAAAGCGCAACGAAAAGTACGGCGTAGTCACAATGTGTGTTGGAACTGGACAAGGTGCAGCCGGCGTTATCGAAATGATCTAGAATGAACTTAAAAGAACTCCTGAAAAATAGCGGTCACAGCAATCTGTTACCGCTTCAGGAAGCTACAATTGACGCCTTTTGTAAGCACGAGCATGTGCAATTATTGGCTCAAACCGGCTCAGGAAAAACACTGGCTTTTCTACTAGGATCGCTCCAACTCATTGATCCATCCAAAAAAGGGTCGCAAATTATCATCCTCTCTCCTACTCGAGAATTGGCATTGCAAACCTCGGATGTCTTTAAATCGTTAAAATCTACCATCAGCTATACTACATGCTACGGTGGTCATCCGGTAAAAACGGAAAGGAATGAACTCAACGCGAATCCAAGCGTAATCATTGCTACGCCCGGGAGATTACTGGATCATCTGCAAAGAGAACACGTAGATCTTTCCAATTGTCCGATTGTAGTCATCGATGAATTCGACAAATGCCTGGAATTCGGTTTCGAAAAAGAAATGGCATCAATTCGCCAATTCCTTCCAACTAAAGTCAAATCACTATTCGTCTCAGCTACCGAAATAAACTTCGTACCGAAAGCCTGGCGGACATCAAATACGCGCGAACTCAACTTTCAAACGGAAGAAAAAGCTTCCAGACTACAACTCTGGAAAGTAGAAACTGACGATGCATTTGATGGTTTGGTGAAATGCCTGACTCATTTTGGAAGAGAGTCTTCCGTGGTTTTCTGTAATTATCGCGAAGTTGTTGAAGATGTTGCGTTCCGCCTCAGAGAAGAAGGAATTTCCTGCATTAGTTATCACGGAGGAATGGAACAACCCGAAAGAGAATTGGCACTCATAAAATTCCGAAACGGAAGCGTGCACTCACTAATCTGTACGGATCTGGGAGCAAGAGGACTCGACATCGAAGGTGTATCACATATCATTCATCACCAATTCCCAGCAAAAGAAGACGCATTTATTCATCGAAACGGTCGTACAGCACGAGCACAAAACGAAGGAAACGCATACATTCTATACAATCCTAATCAAGGTCTCCCCGATTATTTGTCGCTCCCCAAAAATGAGTTTACCCCTGATCCAAATGAGAGAATCGAAAGTCCTCAATGGGTCACATTGTATTTCGGAGCAGGAAAAAAAGACAAACTTCGAAAACTGGATATCGTAGGCTTCCTTTCTCAACAAGGGAAACTCAAACCCAATGAAATTGGAAAAATAGACCTGCTGGATCGAATGGCATATGCAGCTATCAGCAAGAATAAATTGAAATCAACGCTCAGCAACATTCACATGAAACGGATTAAAGGCAAGAGATTTGTAATAAAAAAGGCGAAATGACGTAAAAAATATAGCTATGCATGCATAATGCATTGTTAACTTTTATTATTTTAGTAGCACGCTAATTTATTGAAGATATGGAATCACAGAAAAACCCAATTAAAGGAGGCGAGTTTATCGTCAGAGATACCGCACCAGGAGACATTTTTACAGCCGAAAACTGGACAGAAGAACAACGCATGATCCAACAAATGTGTCAGGATTTTATCGACACTGAAGTAAAGCCACACCTGGATCGCATTGACAATATGGAAGAAGGATTGATGCCTTCGTTATTGGAGAAAGCGGGAGAATTGGGATTATTGGGAATGTCAGTTCCAGAAGAACTTGGAGGTTTAGGCGTTGATTTCAAAACTAGTTTGTTAGCGACAGAATCGTTGGGTGCCGGGTATTCCTTCTCTGTTGGTTACGGAGCACACACGGGAATCGGAACTTTACCGCTTCTCTATTATGGAAATGATGAGCAGCGACAAAAATACATTCCCAAATTAGCGTCAGGCGAATGGAAAGCCGCTTACTGTTTAACTGAACCCGGATCAGGGTCAGATGCAAACTCTGGTAAAACGAAAGCAATTTTGTCCGAAGATGCTACGCACTACACATTGAACGGGCAAAAAATGTGGATCACCAACGGAGGTTTCGCCAACATGTTCACAGTATTCGCTAAAATCGATGACGACGAGAAGTTAACCGCATTTCTAGTAGAAGCCGATTCTGAGGGAATTACAACGAATCCTGAAGAAAAGAAAATGGGGATCAAAGGATCTTCAACGCGTCAGGTATTCTTCAACAATGTGAAAGTTCCGGTAGAAAACATGCTTTCTGAGCGTGAAAACGGGTTCAAAATCGCATTAAACATTCTGAATATCGGTCGAATTAAGTTGGCTGCAGGAGTTATGGGAGGAGCAAAAGAAGCTATCCGTGATTCCGTGAAATACGCCAACGAGCGCGAACAATTCGGTCGTCCGATTTCAAAGTACGGAGCCATTCGTTACAAATTGGCAGAGCAGGTAATCCGAACTTACGCGGTAGAATCTGCTACATATCGTGCCGGACAGAATATTGATGATGCCATTCAAGGATATATCGATCAGGGATTAGACAAAGGCGAAGCAACACTGAAAGGAATTGAGCAATTCGCACCGGAATGTGCTATTTTGAAAGTAGCTGGTTCGGAAGCCCTTGATTACGTTACCGATGAAGCCGTTCAAATTTTCGGAGGAATGGGTTACTCGGCAGAATCAACTGTGGAACGCGCCTATCGTGATTCCCGAATCAACCGAATTTTTGAAGGAACCAATGAAATCAACCGATTATTAACGGTAGACATGGTTTTGAAGCGTGCTCTCAAAGGAGAATTGGACCTAATGGGACCAGCAATGAGTGTCGCGAACGAATTGGTAAGTATTCCCGAAATGAAAGATCCTACCGAAGGACCATTGGGAGCCGAGTTTGACGCATTGGAAGGGTTTAAGAAATCAATTCTAATGGTAGCTGGTTCAGCCGTTCAAAAACTCATGCAGTCATTAGCAAAAGAACAAGAGGTTTTGATGAATATTGCTGATATGTCTATTGATACCTACATCGCAGAATCTACTTTGCTTCGCGTTCAACAGATGATTGACGCACAAGGAGAAGAAGCCTGTAAAGAGCAGATTGCCATTGTTCGAACGTTGTTCTATGACACTGCCGACAAAATCAATAAAGCTGGTAAGGATGCCGTTAACTCATTTGCTGAAGGAGATGAACTTCGCATGATGATGATGGGGTTGAAGCGCTTCACAAAAACACAACCATTCAATGTGAAAGAAGCACGCCAGGCAATTGCTCAGAAACTAATCGAAGCGAACGGATATTGTTATTAAAATCCGATTTTGAATACATGAAAGGCTGTCTTAGGGCAGCCTTTTTTGTTTCAAAAAAAACCTACAAAAAAAAGCCGCCTCTTCCGATATGTATCGGAATGAGACGGCTTCAAATTATCGTTAAACTTCCTTACTTCTTCAAAGTAATTCCGTCAGCAGTAAAGTTAATTTCATACTCAGGCTCAGTAATAGAAGCGATTTCTTCCTCGCTCTTTCCCGCATCCTCAGCGAAATGCTGCAAATCAGCAACAGAAATAGTATCCATAAATGCTACACCGTGCAAATAAGCTCCTGTTCCAATCTTAGTTTTTGGTGGAATTGTGAAGTGATCTTTGAAACGAACCATAAACATATCTCCGTTTCCTTTATCAATGTTGATCCAACATCCAGCTTTCGAACATACTTCTGAAATCTCAGCTTCGATAGTGTATTCAACTTCTCCTTCTTTTCCTTCAAAGTCTTTAAGCATCTTTTCTACAGAAATTGCTTTGCTAATATCCACTTTTACCGGACCGTAGCTTTTTCCCAATTTCTCTTTTTCATCTTTTGCTGCTTCTGGAGATGAACATGCAATAGCAATTGCCGCTACTGCAAAAGCGATCATATATTTTTTCATAGTCGATTAATTAGTTATCGTTTATAAACTTTCACAAAAATACGCATAAAAAATCCCTGACTTCTTTCGAGCGCCAGGGATAACATATTTTTAAGAATTTTTACTTCACAAATTCTGCGTAGAATAAATTCAGTTGGTGGCTTTCTCCGTCTACATCAACGTATCGAACACCGCATCCTGAAAGGAAACGAAGCATTACCTGAGAACTTGGACCTGTTTCACCAGTAATTTCAACTGTCGCCTCACCTGTTGATGCATCGTAAGCTACATTGAAAAACTCTGTGTAGTATGAAGCTGATTTTTCAACTTGCTCTTCAGTTGTTCCTTCTGGCAATGTATAAACATAAGTTCCAGTCGTTTTACTTGTCGCAAGTTCCTGAGCACCTTGTGACATAGCAGTATTCTTAGCGTCCTGGGCAAAACTCAAAGCAACTACTCCAAGTACAAATGCCAACGTAGAAATCAATTTTTTCATTTTGTCTGTTTCTTTTTTAGTTAGACGAGTGATTCGTTCGAAACGTTGTTTCATTAAAACGAAACTACAATATTTTTGCCAAATTTGTTCGCATGAGTAAACTATTGCTCCATTATCAGAAAGGACAGCTCGAAGCTGGGTGCGACGAAGCAGGCAGAGGTTGCCTTGCAGGTCCCGTGGTTGCTGCGGCTGTCATTCTTCCTGATGACTTCAAAAATGATCTTCTGAACGATTCAAAAAAACTTACAGAAGCCAAACGAAAAGCACTTCGACCAATTATTGAAGAGCAAGCAGTAGCACATGCCGTTGCATTTGTTCATCCTGAAGAAATTGACAAAATCAACATTTTGAATGCCAGCTTTCTCGCCATGCACCGCGCAGTAGATGCGCTCCAAAAAAGCCCCGAATTCCTCCTCATCGATGGAAATCGTTTCAATCCGCACCCAAAATTTCCGCACGCCTGCATCATCAAAGGAGACGGAAAATACCTGTCCATTGCCGCCGCTTCGATCCTTGCAAAAACCTATCGCGACGACTACATGGAAGAATTAGCGAATGAATTCCCCATGTACGACTGGGCGAGTAATAAAGGTTATCCAACTAAAAATCATCGGCTGGGAATTCAAAACCATGGAGATTGCAAGTACCACAGACAATCGTTCACCTTGTTACCACCCGAACAATTAGAACTGTTTTAGAGTAAACAGAGACATGTTCATTTCTACTTCTTCTTCCCCTAAATCCAGTCATCGTTCTTTCTATTTTTGATAAAAATGGAAGCGTATGTTCAAACGTGTACTTCTGGGTGTACTTTTTCTTGCAAGCCTTGCGTGGATAGCGTACTACGCGTGGGACATTGCCAGCTCAAAGAATAATTACGTTCCTGAAATTGTTTTCTCCGAGGCAGATGGACAGTTATTGGTAGTCATTCGTCCGGATGAAGTGAACTTTGACGCTATTGATTCCTTTCAAGATGCCCCTACCCTCGATTTGATCAAATCACTAAACGATAGCAGCTATCAAAAAGGCTATTTCAGTCAGAAAAGAGCCCATTTATTATTGATCTCCGAAGTCAGCTGGAATGCCAATTCTATCAAGAAGCTGTTCAATGGAAAATCTCCCAAAATTGACGGATCGGAAGTTACCGTAGCGGGTTATACAGGAAAATACTACAAAACTGGCTTGTATCTATCCAAAGGAACAATTGAACATGAGGGTAGTGAATCGAACATTTTCCCTGTTGACAAAAAAGCATCCGCAAGTCTGATCACGTTTGCAGACAAAGGCATTAAGAACACCACCGATATTTACTTCAAGGCGAACGGTCGCGTAAATTTTGTGACGCGCAATGCCAATATTGAGCAGGGAACACAAATCAAAGACGAGAATATTTTTGCCGGAATGGTTTCAAGAAATGTGTCTTCTTATCATTTCTACGAACGTGACTATTACGCAACATTGGATCAGGAATTTGCTACCGGACCAATGTACCAATGGCTCTTGAATGGATTCGTTGTCGCGGAATATGATGGAGAAAAAGTGATCATTTCTGATTATCTCGGTGGACAAGATCCCATTTTGATTTTGAATGATATCAATCAAACCCTGGATAGCAATCGATTTGAGAATCAACTCATGAAGGATTTCCCGTCCAGCGGGGGATCGTACGTAGTTAAATACCTGGAAGATTTAGTGGTATTCTCAGAAAGTGAAGCGGCTTGTGATAAAATACTCGCGGATTACAAATTAGGAAATACAATTGCATCGAGCACCAACACGCGTTATCGCTATTTCGGTGAATTGCCAAAAGCAGTATCAGAACGATTTGTAGGTAAAGAACAGAGTTATTCCAAATCTGTCTATCAGGGACGATTGATGGAAACGTACACGGGAATTCCTGTGCCAGAATCCACAAAAGAACTCAGCGCATCAGTCAATTTGAGCTGTGGATTCGATATCAAAGACTTCGTCGTACTGCCCGGACAAGGTAACGTGGTTGTACTCGGAACTCAGGGAGAAATTGCTTGTTACTCAAAGAAAAAGCTCGCCTGGAAGAAGAAAATCGATGACAAAATCATTGGTTCTATCTCCCTTGTTGATTTACACTACAACGGTGAAATGTATGTCCACCTGAACACTTCCAGTCAGCTACACTTATGGGATTTATCAGGAAAAGAAGCTACAGGATTCCCGGTAAACATCGAAAATGAAATCACAGCGCCGACCAAATTCTACCGTTGGCGTGAACGCAGCTACTTCCTTGTCGGAACAGCAAACAACAAACTCTTACAATTGGATGCAAAAGGTCGTGAGTTGGATGTTTTCAGAATTGATCACCCGATTCAAAAGCCAATTGATGTTTGGGTAAGTCAAAAACGCTTGTTCGCTGGGATTGCATCGAACACAGTGCAATTCACCATGTTCGAACTGGAAAAACGTCGTGCACTTCGATCCTTCGAAATTCTTCCGGGATCAAAATCTGTAAAAGTGCCCAATCAACTGTTCAGATTCTCCATTACTGACAATGCTTTGGTTCGAATGGATCAGAAAGGAAGACGGGATAATATCGATCGATACCCAGAAGGTAAACTCCTGTACCTCAGCAAAAACACAATGGCGATCCAATCCAAAAACACCCTTTCTTTACTCAATGAAGAAGGTATTGGTTTCGGCGAAATCGCACTCCCATTCAGCGATATAGCGGATATTTACGTTACAACCTTAGAATCTGGCAAAACCTATGTTTGCGTTATTGATGCTTTAGAGAATAATGTATATTTGTACGGAACAGACGGATCTCAACTGAGTACAAAAGCTTTAGAGGGACAAACAAGGGTGCATCTACAAACTGTTGGAAACTCCAAATGCATTACGACTGTTGTAGATCAATTTGTGATACAGTATATTGAGGACTGAAACCAAACGAAAACGAATGAAAACGCTAAAACTACTCGGAGTGTTGATTGCACTCAACCTGTGTTTTACAGGATTCTCCCAAAACTATCTGGGTATAACCGGAAGTAACTATGCGGGGGTTATGGGAATCGATCTACAGCCTGCCAGCTTCGTAGATGGACGATTTGTAACCGATGTAAACTTGTTCAGTGCCAATGTAGGCTTATGGACAAATGCTGGTTATTTCGACTCCAAAGACATGCCAAAATGGTGGAAAAAATCTTTCTCTCCGGATGATCCAAATTCAGGAGAATACAATTTGACGGGTAGCAACCCTTACAATGACTGGATTCTTCCTGATTCAACATTCGATCAGCGTTATATTTTCAGAAACTACGATGCAACGTCTACTAAAAAGATTGGAATCTACAATAACATCCAGGTAGATGCATTGAATTTCATGTTCCACGTTAACCGTAAAATTGCGGTTGGAGCAACTATCAAATTCCGCTCGATAACAAACATCGATGACGTTGACCCGAAATTGGCGCATTTGGCTGAAAACAGTTTGGATATCTCTGCATTGTGGAACCAACAATTCGACGAAGAGCTCTTGAACCTTAACCACATGTCATGGGCAGAATACGGATTGGTATACTCACAAGTAATAAAAGAAGATGGTGAGCATTTCATGAAAGTTGGTGGTAAGGCGAAATGGTTGCAAGGTTATACTGCAGCTTACGTTCATACAAACAACTTAAGCTACAACCTCTTCAACGACGATACTACGCAATACCTTGCAGGAGACTTCGCTTACGGTCACTCTCAAGGATTGTTGGATGGAAATACTTATGATGGATTGCCGGAATCTGCTTCTAAGTTCGGACTTGGTTTGGACCTTGGATTCGTTTACGAATGGCGTCCTGATTGGGAAGAGTACAAATATGACATGGATGGTGAAACAAACATCTGGCGTCGTGATCAGGACAAATACAAAATTCGTGCTGGAGCTTCCATCCTTGATATCGGAGGGATGCGTTTCGCGAAAGGAGGTTTGTCTCGTGACTTTAGCGTAAATACGAATAACCTGTTTGACCTGACAGTTTTCGATGCTGCCACTGGATTGGTTAGCTTCGATAGCATTGTTGACTCGGTTATTACAAACAACCCGGATTGGACAGCAACAGAAGGTGCAGGAGGAACGTTCTTCATGCAGTTGCCTACTGCGGTTAGTTTACAGTTCGATTACCACATCTACAAATGGTTCTTCGTAAACGTAACAGGAATCGCAAGTATCCAGAACCGTCGTAACCCGCACCGTGTTCGTACAGCGAACCAGTTGTCGATTACACCAAGTTTCGATCACGCATGGTTCGGATTGCACGTTCCAATGTCAATGAATAAGTACTCTGGATTCAAAACTGGATTGGCTTCAAGACTCGGACCAATTACAATCGGAGTTACAGACTTACGTACGTTATTCGCCTTTGGAAAAATCAAAGGAGCAGAATTCTATGCTGGATTACGCGTTCCGGTTCTTTACGGACACCCGTCGGATGAGGATGGTGACCTTGTATCGGATGACGTAGATGAGTGTGTTACTACTCCAGGTGTTTGGGCGTTCCGCGGATGTCCTGACACGGATGGTGACGGAATTCAGGATACTGAGGATGAATGTCCACTTGAGGCAGGATTGGAGCAATTCAAAGGATGTCCGGACAAAGATGGTGACGGTATTCCAGATAAAGACGATAACTGTCCTGAGCTTCCAGGTAAGAAAGAATTGAACGGATGTCCAGATGCTGACGGTGACAACATTATCGATCCGGAAGATGATTGTCCTGATACTCCAGGATTGGAAGAGTTCAAAGGATGTCCTGACACAGATGGTGACGGAATCAAAGATGAGGATGACGCTTGTCCTGAAGTTCCAGGTCCATTGACTAACAACGGTTGTCCTGATACGGATAACGATGGAATCCTTGACTTCCTTGATGATTGTCCTGAAGTTCCTGGACCGCAAGAGAACAACGGTTGTCCTTGGCCAGATACTGATGAAGATGGATTGTTAGACAAAGACGATAAGTGTCCATACATCGCTGGTCCTCCAGAAAACGATGGATGTCCTTATACAGATACGGATAACGATGGAATCCTTGATAAAGACGATGACTGTCCAACAGTTGCTGGTGTTCCTTCAACTGAGGAAGGTAAGAACGGTTGTCCAGAAATTGAAGAGGAAGTTAAAGAGATCTTGCAGACTGCCTTTGATAACTTAGAGTTCGAGACAGCGAGAGACAAGATTAAAGAAGAGTCTATCCCATCGCTTACAGAGTTAGCTGATGTATTGGTTAAACGACCAGAATGGAAGTTGCAGATTGCAGGTCACACGGATAACGTAGGTGACGCGCAAGGTAACTTGATCCTATCTAAGAAGCGTGCTGAATCAGTGAAGCGTTTCATGGAGAGCAAAGGAATTGACGGAAGCCGTCTAAGCGTATTGTTCTTCGGTGAAACTCAACCAATTGCTGATAACGGTACAGCAGAAGGAAGACAGAAAAACAGACGTGTTGAGATGACGATTATCTTCGAATAATCAAGAATCCAACGTTGATTACTATAACAGCCTCCCTGTTTCAGGGGGGCTGTTCTTTTTTATATTCGTCTGGAATTACTATATTCTGGTAAACTACGCTACTATGAAATTTCTACTCAAGCTACTCGTGGCTATCACCTCGTTGATTGGCATCGTGTTGATTATTGCGCTCTTCGTGGATCGATCCTTCGAGGTAAAACGCACTAAAATCATCCCAGCTAGCCAACAGGTTACCTTCAATTATTTCAAGAACCTTGAACATCAGGAAGACTTCAATGTCTGGTTGAATTACGACCCAAACACCGAAATCTGGTATGAAGGCACTCCGGGAGAAGTCGGTTACAAAATCTGTTGGAAAAGTACCGACGAACGCGTTGGAGTTGGTCAGCAGGAAATTGTTGCCTTTGAAGAATACAAAAGCATCGAATACAAAATTGAAATGGAAGAACCGGAAGAGATTGAAGGCACTATTACCATTTCGATTGAAGAAGCTGGAGTACATAAAAGCAAAGTAACCTGGAACATGAAAGGCGAAATCCCATATCCATGGAACCTGACACTTCTATTCAATGATGTTGAAGGTCGCGTTGGAACAGAGATTGAAAATGTATTAAAAAAAGCGCAGCCCCTCATCGAAAAATCTGCTGGTTAGATTTCTTTCCAAACCTCGCTCAACTGGTTTTTTCTCCCTACTTTTATTCCGATGAAATTGAGCAAGGCGCATCGCTATTTATTGAGTACATTATCGGGACTGCTCATGGTGTTATGCTTCCCCTTCACCGGCAGCATTACTCCTTTGGTTTTTGTTGCCTGGATTCCTCTGCTTTTCGTTGAATCCTATATTTCTCGTCAGAACTATCGATCAGGAAAGGTATTCATCCATGCATTCATCACATTTCTCATTTATAACGTGGGAACAACATGGTGGGTCTGGAATGCCAGTCAGGGCGGTTCAATACTAGCCTTTTTATTGAATTCATTCCTGATGACTCTCGCATTTTATGCATTTCATCTCACAAAAAAATACGTTGGTCATAAAGAAGGTGTCATTGCTTTGGTTCTCTATTGGATCGGATTTGAATACTTTCACTACGATTGGGAAAGTTCGTGGCCATGGCTGACATTCGGAAACGTATTCAGTATTCACCCAAGTTGGATTCAGTGGTACAGCGTATCTGGAGCCCTCGGTGGAACCCTGTGGATTTTGGTGGTCAATCTCCTATTGTTTCGAACCGTGGAAAATGTCTACTTGCGAAAAGAGAACTGGCGCATTCAAACACCATTGTTCTACATGGCTGGAGCTGCGTTGATTATTCCACTCGCAATTTCACTATATACCTACTATTCCTACGAAGAAAAGAAAGATCCTATTGAGGCAGTTTTGATCCAACCGAACCTCGATCCTATGCAACCGGAAGACGGTAGTCCGTCTCAAAAATTTGGCTCTGACCCTTTGAGACAATCGCGCGACATGCTTCAACAGGCAGTTGATAAGGTTACTGAGAAAACGGATATCGTTCTGGCTCCAGAAACGGCATACTGGGCAGAAATCCAGGAAGAACGAATCGAATCGGATCGTTTGTACAGTTTATTACGAAGTGCGCATCCATATTTGAATGATGCCGACATTTTATGGGGAGTGGCAAGTTCGCGAATTTTCCCGAAACGAAAATCAGTTACTACCCGACCATTAGCAAACGGAAGCTTCAAAGAGGACTACAACGCCTCGTTGCATGTCAATCGAGAAGGAGAAGCAGCTTTCATACGAAAATCTAAATTGGTTCCGGGAGTGGAGAAAGTTCCATTCGCCAATACTTTTCCATTTATGTCGGATTGGGCAATTTCCATGGATGGAACACAGGTCGGCTATGGAATTGAGGACTCACCCAAAATATTCAAGTCGAAGAAATTCAAGTTCGCCCCGGTTATTTGTTATGAATCCGTTTTCGGTGGATTTGTAGCAGAGCAATGTCGCAAGGGCGCAGAGGTAATTTGCATCATTACTAATGACGGCTGGTGGGGAGACACTCCGGGGTACAAACAACACGCTAGCTTTGCAAGCTTAAGAGCCATTGAAAACAGACGGAGCATTTTACGCTCAGCAAACACCGGAACCACCTGCACCATCAACCAGAGAGGAGATATCTTACACGCTACCAAGTGGATGGAAAAAGCAGCCGTAAATGCTTCAGTAAACCTGAATAGCAATACAACCGTTTATTCAGAATACGGCGACGTTTTAGGACGTAGTTTTGGGTTTGTCTCCATATTTCTGTTACTTTTTACTTTTGTCAAACGTTTTAAGAAACTTTTTTCAAAGTGAGCGAGAATAGCATAGATACAGGGAAGTTGGTTGAGGAGCAAAGCGATTATTTATTGTCGTTTGCTATGTCGAAATTGCAGGATTTGGAATTGGCAAAGGATCTTGTTCAAGATACATTCGTTTCAGCCATCACAAAATTGGATACTTTTGAGAATCGTAGTAACATACGAACCTGGCTGACAAGTATCCTGAATCGAAAGATTATTGACCATTGGAGAAAGGCGGAAACACGCTACACAGATCCGGTATCTTCATTCTTCGATCAGAACGACAAGTCCAAACACTGGTTGATGGACAAAAAAAACAGTACTGATTTTGAAAATGTTGTTGACCGAATCACCAGGGAAGAAGCAACGATGGAGTTGTATAATTGCATCGAAAAATTGCCTCCAAAATGGCGTGGCGTAATTGCTTCGAAGTATCTTGAAGAAAAAGTTAGCGACGATATTTGTAAGGAAATGGAAATCACACCTTCCAATTTGTGGGTGATAATACATCGTGCCAAGTTATTATTGCGCGATTGTCTTTCAAAAGCTGAATTACAATGAGAGGTTGTCAAGAAATCACGGAACTAATCGAACGCTCTAAAATTGAGCGTATTTCAATTGGTGATCGATTGGAACTTCGCATGCACCTGGCCATTTGTAAGCATTGTCGTCAGTATTTTCGCGATAGCATGGCTTTAGATGAAATGATGCAATCGAAACGCTTTCGACATCTTAGTGAGCATACCTTCTCTAATGCTGAAAAAGAAAAGCTGAAAGCTTTACTGGAATCTAAAACAAACTCCTGATTTTACCAGCCGGGTTGCTAATTCCGGTCAGAACCGCAACAACCCGAATTTTTCCTTACGCCCCCAAATAGCGTAGATCAACACCTCATTACTTCGGTAACTTACATTGAATAATTTCGGCATCACCAAAGCTTCGATATCTTCTCTATCGAAAAACGGCTTGCGACTGATTTCTCCCGTAGTTAAATCTATATTTGCCAAAGCCACTACATTTCTTCTCTTGGAATAGTTTGCAGCGTATAACTGCCGGGCATCCAAAAAGTTTCCATTTTCATCGTAGTTGCTGATATGATCGTTGAAAATAAAATTCAACCTTCCATCTGCAACAAAACTTTCATAACTGCTATAAGGTCCTCCGTCGTTCGTTGACACCTGTACCTTATCAATTTTTGATACCCAAACGAATTGTTCTTCAGGATCAATCTTATAGGCAATAATGTCGTTGTAGTAATAATGATAGTTGTTGGAAAAATCGCCGGTCTGCCCCGAGTTAGTTGTGTTCACCTGAACAAAATATTGCTCTAACGTCCCAACGATACTTCCATCTTCTAGAATATGCGCCTCTCGCATGCGATAATTATACAATTGAGGCTCCGTTCCTCTCCCCCGCTCTTCTCTTCTCTCGGACCGAAGAATATCACGCTCCGACCAATCCTGGGTAATGAAATCTTTATCAAATTCTTTAAAGCCTTCCAGAATCTTTTCCCCATTCTTCAAATCAATGCGTTGGTAGAAGACGCCGTCCACTCCGGGCGTGTCTTTCATTCCATAAATTCCTGTTACGGTTAAACTATCCGTAGAGGCAGTCGACAAGGTCATTGCGATAATACGTCGATCATCTACATCCAGCTTGAAGTCCTGAAGACCATCTTGCGCAATGTGATAGATATGCAACGCGATGAACTCTCGATTGTCTCGAAACAGTGAATTTCGTTCGCCCTTTTGATACTCGGAAATTGAGAGAAAATAGTCGCCATTATTCGACAGGTAGTGACCATGAATGGTGGAAAGTTCTGATGCAAATGGCAATCGGTAATCTCCCTCGTTGATTTCATTCATATCGGTATCGTACACGCGGAAACCGTAACGATCTCGTTCTTCCTTCTTCCCAGGAATTTCCCAGATCACCGCAAAATATTTACCGTTGTTGGATTGAATAACATCGAACCAACCGCGATCAATCAGCTTATCAACTGAGTAAGACGCCAATTCAATTGGATCGTTCTCTCGCTTTAGATCTTTCGTGTACTCCTGCATGAACAGCAATCGCGTATCACCGCGCTTATCCGATAGAAAGGCAATGGGGCGATCCTTAACCAAACGCAATCCTTCAAACGTCCCGATACCACCAGGAACCTGAAGTGAAATAGATCCTCGGGCAACTTGTTCGAGATTCTCATGACGGGAGACTTTATAACTTCCCATCAAGTTTCCACCGACCCAACGTAAGGCATAGAAGTTACCAAGAGAATCTGGTAAAATCTGTATCATTCGCCCATTGGAACGTTGCATTTCTCCCCAATCCACAGAGTAATCCTGCGCCTCGGAAGGCAATGCCCATAAAATGAAAAGTATGATGAACGTTAATCTCACTAGCTATTGAACTTCAAAAATCAGTCCAATGCTACTTTACCAATTGAATACCAGTATAATTTTGTGGTGTAATTTCCTTCAACTCTGCTTTCAGTGCATCGGACACTTCTAACGAATCTACGAAAGAATGAACAGTTTGTTTGGTAATTGCCTCATTTTTTCTTGTAAGACCCTTCAATGCCTCGTAAGGTTTCGGGAACCCTTCTCTTCGCAAGATCGTTTGGATAGCTTCTGCCACTACCGCCCAGTTTTGCTCCAGATCCGCTTCAAAAGCAGCCTCGTTTAGCAACAATTTGCTCAATCCTTTCAAAGTAGCTTTGAATGCGATAAACGAATGTGCCATTGGTACACCGATTGTTCGAAGTACCGTTGAATCCGTTAAATCACGCTGCAATCGAGATACAGGCAATTTCGCTGCAAGATGCTCGTACAAAGCATTAGCAATCCCCACATTTCCTTCCGAGTTTTCAAAGTCAATTGGGTTTACTTTGTGCGGCATAGCGGAAGATCCCACTTCTCCCTCCTTCAATTTCTGCTTGAAGTATTCCATAGAAATGTACATCCACATATCGCGATCCAAATCCAAAACAATCGTATTGATGCGTTTCAGAACATCGAACAATGCTGCCAGATTATCGTAGTGCTCAATTTGTGTGGTTGTTTGACTTCTTGAAAGTCCCAAAGTATCATTCACAAACGCATTCGCAAACGAAACCCAGTCGTTCCCTGGAAATGCTACATGATGTGCGTTAAAGTTTCCTGTTGCTCCACCAAATTTCGCGGAATAATCAATCGCTTCCAACTGTGCTTTCTGAACTTTTAGACGCTCAGAGAAAACCTGGATTTCTTTCCCCAATCGTGTTGGAGACGCCGGCTGCCCGTGAGTTTTTGCCAACATTGAAACGTCTTTCCAATCCTGAGCAAACCCTTCCAAAGAACCGATCAATTCATCCAATAAAGGAATGTACTGCTCTTTTACCGCATCTCTCAAGGATAACGGAACAGAAGTGTTATTGATGTCCTGAGAAGTCAATCCAAAGTGAACAAACTCCAGGTAATCATCCAAGTGCAGCTCGCGCATTTTCTCCTTAACGAAGTACTCAACCGCCTTTACATCATGATTGGTCACCCTTTCAGTGTCCTTGATCCACTGCGCATCTTCTTCCGAAAAATTCGAGCAGATGTCTCTTAATGCCTGATATTTCTCCTTCGGGAACGATTGCAATGGTGCAACACCTGACTCTACCATGGCGATAAAGTATTCTACCTCAACGATTACGCGGTAACGGATGAGACCAAATTCAGAGAAGTACGACTGTAATTCCTGCGTTTTTCCCTGGTATCTTCCATCGACCGGAGAAATGGCTGTTAAACTGCTGAAATTCATACGATTTTGCTTTGTGAATCCACAATAAATGAAAGCGCAAAGATACAAATACAATAGAAACTACGGGATATTGATTGCTTTGTTTATTTTTGACCATGCGATTTTTGAGAAACCTCATTTTCGGCTACAAATCTTATATCAAGGCGATAAAATTCATCTTGAAACACAAGATGTATTGGTTCTTTTTGATCCCAGCCGTTTTGATGCTTATCATTTATAAAATCGGTGATTTAATCCTGTCAAGACACATTGAAACAAGCGCCGATAACATGAATGAAATCGTTTGGTTTCTCATTCAAATCATGGTCGAATTAACGATTGCGTTTTTACTCATGAAGTCCGCAAAATATCTCGTAATCTTAATCCTATCTCCCCTCCTCTCGGAAATCAGTATAAAAACTGAAAAAATTCTAACGGGAAATACATATCCGTTCAACTTCAAGCAATTGATTAACGATGTTAAGCGTGCTATGAAAATTGTGGTGCGAAATATGATGTGGGAATACACGATTTTGGTATTTATTGTGATTGTCTCGTTCATTTTTAGCGGGTCTGACTTCGCATCTTCACCTCTATTTTATCTCACGTATTTGGTTGGATGTTACTATTTCGGCTTTGGATTTATGGATTATATCCTGGAGCGGGTTAGAATGGATATGGATCAAAGTATTCATTTCGTAAGGGATCATCGAGGAGTTGCCATAGCCATTGGTAGTATTTATTCCCTTATGATTTTCGTTCCAGTGGACGTAGGAATCCTGTTTAACTGGTCGAATTTCGAATTTCTACCTTTCATGAAACATTTCCTCCTTTGGGCGTGTGCATCAATTGCTCCGATCCTTGCAATCGTGGCTGCCACTATCGCAATGGACGATCTTGTTGACTTAAAAACAAACGTTTACTCGCAAAAAATAGATACTTTAGAGGAAGAAGAATCCTGATAAATTGGATTTTTTACTTGTTTTGCACAACTTTTGTACTACCCACGCAACTACAAATTAATTACTATGAACCAATTGTACCGTATCGCGCTAAGTTGCTTGTTTGTATTGGCCGTTAATTTATCGTTTGGAGCCAATGATTTTGAATCGCCAAAAGATTCTACCAGCAAGCTGATTGATCGTTCTGCAGCACTTGTTATGATCGAGGATGGAAAAACGAAATGGGGAGAAGGAAAAGTTAGGGATGCGCTGATCAAATTCCGTCAGGCAGCCGTTAAAGATCCGTTTACATGGCGCGCTCCTTACTGGATTGCAAAATGCCACTACCGAATGGATAATTACGGGTATGCTTTGAAATATGCTCAGGAAGCCCTTCAAATGGGGAAAGAGGACGTAACAAACGAATTGTACTACTTGTTAGGGTTAGCTTATCACCGAAACGGAGAATTGGACGAAGCCATTAAGAACTATGAATTGGCAATCGAGAAGCTATCGAACGTTCGTGTTCACCAACTTCGAATTCAGCACAATATCGATCAATGTAATTACGCAAAAGAGCAATTGGCAACCGAAGCGAAATTTGAGCGTGTGCGCATGTCGGGAGATATCAACTCTGGTTACCACGATTACAACATCGTATTGTCGGGAGAAGACACAGTTCTGTATTTTGTATCACGAAGATCAAACACTACAGGAGGAAACATGAATCCTGATGATCAATTGTATTTTGAAGATACCTACCGCGTGGTTTACGAACCTGAATTGGAAATGTGGGACGAAGTATCCAACGATCTTGGTAAAATGAATAGCGAAGGGTTTGATTGTTTGAATTGGATTTCAGCTGATGGTCACTGGGCTGTCGTAACGTTGAACAACACCATGACGGACGTTAAGAAGTCAACGCGTGTTTCTGACATCTGCATCATCAAGAAAAACAACAAAGGGACCTGGAATTCTCCAAAAGCCATTGACAACAAGACAATCAACACTTCTTTCTTTGATGGGGCTGCTTCATTAACTGCTGATGGAAATGTAATGTACTTCGTTTCAGATCGTAAAGGAGAAAAGAAATCAACAGATATCTACCGCGTTGAGCGTAACGGGAAATCTTGGGGTACGGCAGAAGTATTACCTGATAACATCAACACGATTGGTCGTGAAACCACTCCGTTCATTACGCCAGATGGAAAATACTTGTTCTTTAGTTCTGACGGTCAGGCTGAAGGAATGGGAGGAACAGATATCTACGTTTCCAAGCGCATCGGTAAAAACGAATGGTCGGATCCTGTGAATCTTGGAGCAGGAATCAACACTGTGAACAACGATACGCATTTTGTGTTCGATCCTGACAACATGAAAGGATACATCGCAGGATTGGAAATTACGGGTCAGAAATCAAGTATGGATTTGTACGAGATTGATTTGACGAATTTCGAATTTCCACAATAAGAAAGCGAGAGCTATTGCAAAATGGATTCCAGTGCAGACGCTTTACAGCGGTACTTTCTCGAACTAAGTTACGACGGCACTGATTTTTTCGGTTGGCAAAAACAGCCCAAAGACATTTCTGTTCAGGAGGTCATAGAATCTCAGCTGAGCAAATTGCATTCGAACAATCCTGTTCCTGTGGTTGGTTGCGGACGGACTGATACTGGTGTTCACGCGCATCATTACATTTTGCATGTCGATATTCCAGCCGTAGATGACCTGGACAAGTTTCGGTTCAAATTAAACCGTATGCTGCCAGATTCCATCGCCATTCAGGATGTATTTCCAGTTACCAGTGATTGGCATGCTCGATTTAGCGCAACCTCAAGAACGTACCGATACTTCATCCACCAACGCAAGGATCCGTTTCTTTCAAGAAGTAGTTTGTACTTCCCTCAGCAATTGGATGTCGAGGAAATGAATGCAGCAGCTGAATTATTACTGGGAACACAAGATTTTACTTCTTTATCGAAACTGCACACAGACGTAAAAACAAATATTTGTACCGTTACAAAAGCAGCGTGGGAAGCAGATGGAAACGTTCTCTATTTTGAAATTTCAGCCGATCGTTTCTTGCGAAATATGGTCCGTGCAACCGTAGGAACATTACTAGAAGTTGGACTGGGAAAAATTCAACCAGAAGAAATAACTAGTATTTTAAAGGCTAAAGATCGTGGCGCAGCAGCCACTTCCGTTCCACCTCAGGGGTTGTTCCTCTGGAAAATTGAATACGATGGACTACAAGAAGATCAATAAGGAATCCTGGGACAACCGTGTTCCGATCCACGTCGAAAGTGATTTCTACGATATTCCCGCTTTTATTGACGGAAAGAATAGCCTGAAAAAACCAGAACTTTCCATTCTTGAGGATGTCAAAGGGAAATCCATACTTCATTTGCAATGTCACTTCGGACAGGACAGCATTTCACTGAGTCGCATGGGCGCAAACGTTACGGGTATTGACATTTCTGATGCCGCAATTGATCAAGCCCGAAAACTAAACGAACAGTGTGGTACTAACGCTGAATTTGTAGTTTCTGATGTTTATGACTTGCCGGAGGTTCTGGAAGGTAAATTTGATATCGTATTTACGTCCTACGGTACTATCGGTTGGCTACCGGATATGAATTTGTGGGCGCAGGTAATCAATCATTTTCTGAAAGATGGCGGGAAGTTCGTTTTTGCGGAATTTCACCCAGCGCTTTGGATGTTTGATGACGACCACGAGAAAGTTTATTATCGCTACTTCACTTCCGATCCGATTATTGAGACCTTCAGCGGAACTTACGCTCAAAAGGATTCAGACGTTGAATTACAGGATGTCTCCTGGAATCATGGCCTGGCTGAAGTAATGACCAGTTTGATGGATGAGGGGCTAACGATTCGTCATTTCAAGGAATACGATTACTCTCCCTGGAACTGTTTTGACGGAATGCAGGAAGATGGACCGGATGAATTTCGAATTACGAAGTTCGGGAACAAAATGCCTTTGATATATACGTTGGTGGCGGAGAAGTAGGGGGACACTCAAAATTACGCGCTTCCATAATTTCGGGAGAATTTCTGGAAAAACCTAAATATTCGAATATTTCTAAATCGGAATAGGCGCATTCAAGTCATAAATGCAACTTTTCGGTTAAACATTTGATTTGGAGTCTTGTATCCAAATCTTTTTCGAGGTCTTTGGTTAAGTTGTTGTTCGACAAACTTAATATTTTGTTCAGATATGTAGTCAAAGTCTGTTCCTTTGGGAAAGTATTGCCTAATAAGACCGTTGAGATTTTCGTTACTTGCTCTTTGCCAACTTTTATAAGGTTCAGCAAAGTAGAAGTTGACTTCTAGTTGCTGCTCGATAGTTTGAAATGACATAAACTCGCGTCCATTGTCAGCTGTGATAGTTTTAATTAAACCTTTCCAGGGCTTGAGTAGCTGTATTGTTTTGTCGGTTACGAACTCACTTTTTCTACTTGATACTTTTCCAATTTTGACTACTCCAGTAGCACGATCATTAATAGTTACAATAGCAGCTTTTTTATGTTTACCGAGAACTGTATCAATCTCTAAATCTCCAAATCGACTGCGTTTCTCAACAATCAAAGGTCTTTCTTTAATAGGCTTCCTAATGACATGGTTTATGAACTTTGACTTTCCACGTTTCTTGTATGGCTTGCCTCTACTTCTAAGGTGTTTACACAACTTGCCTCCACGCTTCTTATCTGACCAAATCATGTTATAAATCCATTCATGGGAGACACAATCTATCTTGTGGTTTTTACAGTAACCAACAATTTGCTCAGGACTGAATTTATCTGATAATTTTTCAATGATAAACGAACGCATCTCAGCAGTTAGCTTGATGCGCTTGTTCTTTTCTCTATGGCGTCGATCACACTTGCGCTGCGCTAAATCAGCGTTGTACTTCTTTGATCTTCCGTCACAGTTCCGACGGATCTCACGACTGATAACAGATTTATCTCTGTCAAGCGCATTGGCAATGAAGCTTTGTGTATGCCCGGCACTATACATAACAGAAATCGCATACCTTTGTTCTGAAGTTAAATGACTCATAATATGACAACTTTGGACGGTGGTCTATTGAGTTGTTATACTTCAATGAGGGGGAAGTGTTACTTCTCCTTCTTTTTACTCAATAAATCACCAAGTTGCATTTATGACTTGAATCTGGGTATCGGAATATCGGAATATCGGAATATTCGTCATCGTAGCACATTCAAATGCCCGTGCAATTCTTCATACTGCGCCTCATCCAAATACTCCACTAAGAACTTAATCTGCCAGGTATAAACGCCATCCTGAACATAACTTCCATCTTTCTTTCTCCCATCCCACATGAAGTTCAGGTCGTTTGTTTCAAAAACAACATCCCCCCAACGATTGAATAAAATCAACTCGAAATACTCAATCGGGCAATCCTGATATACCTGGAAGCCTTCGTTAATGGCATCACCATTTGGAGTAAATGTATTCGGAACATAGAAATCGCAATCACAATCTTCCAGTACGACTTTTAATGTGTCCTGTTGCACATCACAACCATAAGCAATAGCAGAAATGTAAATGGAATCTTCAAAAATGTCGGATGTTGGTAAAATATACCATCCTCCCTCGCTTCCATCGTTCCATAAAAGTGAATCAATATTCAACATGGATTGTACCACAAGAATATCGTCGTCTTTACAAATCGTTCGGTCCTCACCGAGATCCAACGTGTACGGTTCAACAGATATGACAATGGTATCCCGAATCTCACAAGTTTGATAGGTAACCGTCAACTGGTAAATCCCCGGAATCGCATCAATCGCTGGAGAAGTCGCTCCATTCGGACTCCAATTATATGCCGATGCTCCCGGAACAGTTCCATCGAGAACCGTAGTTAGACTATCACAAAGAACGATGTCTTCACCTAAATCCAATTCGGGCACGTCAATAGGAGAAAGTGCCAAGGTATCAACACCCTGACATCCGTTTGCATCCGTCACGATGATACTCAATTCGTTCAATACACCTGTAATTGTCGTCGTCGGGGTGGTACTGCCTGTACTCCATTCATATTGAGAATAGCTTCCACCTACGCTGAAAGTCGTTTCTTCGTTAGAGCAATAATCAACTGGTCCAACAATGTTCGGACTTGGCAAACTTAAAATAGTCACTGTAGATGATGCTTGAATCGAACAGCCAAATGCATCCATAATGGTTACAGTGTAGGCGCCTCCGGCATTCACAGTAATTACAGCGGTGGATTCAGTCGTATTCCATGCATAAGAAACTCCCTGTGGAGAAGTTGCGTCCAAAACAGTCGAACTTCCATCACACAACAGCACGCTCGAAGGCAAATTGGTCTGAATAGTAGGGTGATTGAACACTTCCATACTATCTGTTTGTAAACAACCATTTCCGTCATCTACCGTAGCAAAAATGAGCTCTGCTGAAGTGGAAGGATAGAATGTATTTGTCGTTCCATCATTCCAAAGAATCGATCCTCCTGGCGGCAATGTCGGTTGCAACAAGACCAAATCATTCAAACAAACCGTTGTATCATTTCCAAGCGAGAATGAATACGCCGGATGGTAATCTATTTGTACGCTGTCTGAAACGGTCCCGCAAACGGTAGTGTATTCCACTGAGTAGTTCCCTGCAGAACTCACCGTAATTGTTGGCGAAGTTTGATTGGTGCTCCACAAATAATTTCCTCCCGGAGGCATAGAAAATGCTGTCAAATCAATATTCTCTCCCGGACACAAAGTCGTATCAGGAATCAAGAATACCTGCGGTAATTGTAGTACCGTAACTGCCATGGTATCCACCATTGGGCAGCCATTCACTGTCGTGTAAGTGGTGATGTAATCAATGGAACCAATGGGTTGGAAGGTGTAAATCGAACCTACAGAACTTATTCCCACATTCGGTGTCCAGGATATCCCGGTTGACAGTCCCATATCAACAACAATGGAAGCACTCTCACATATCGTAGTATCATCTGGGATGTAAGGAACAATTGGTGCATTGTAAGTGATCGTCACTGTATCTGTAAAAGCACAAATTCCGTTGTCTACCGTTAGAATATATGTTCCGCTGGTGTTTTGCGTGATGGTTGGATTCAGAATATTTGGATTCGACAAAGAACCTCCGTTAGTCCAGGATACATTCGAAAGACCGCCATTATTGGCAAATCCTTGCATTTGATACCCAATAGTGCTGCACAGCGTGACATCCGGTCCGGCATCAACATTGAAACTCGTTACTGAAATAAAAAGGGAATCCGACCAGGAACACCCGGATACAGGATCGCTCACAACCACGTAATACCAGGCTGAACCAGTTGGAGTAATGGATTGTGTGTTCGTAGTACTCGAAAGTAAAGTTCCTCCTTCAAACCACTCAATATTCGTGTTCTGCGCATTGGTATTTACGACAACCGAGAGCACCTGATTTTCACCCAAACACATTACGGAGTCTCCGATCAGATTTACCGTCGCAGATTGATTGACGATTGTGACGGAATCTACTTCGTTAAAACATCCATCTGGACTAGAAACAGTAACATAGATCGTAGTATCGATATTAGCCGAAACGGTAGCGTTACCTCCACTGATATTGGCAAAAACTCCTGCTGGTTGCCATGAATAGTTTTGATTCGAACCGGCAGAAACAATCGCTTGCAAATCCACTGTTTGATTTCCGCAAAGCAATGTATCCTGAAGTAAATCTACGGTGAATGGCTCTGAAACATCAATAAATATCGAATCCGTGTAGGCGCAATTCCCGGTCCCAACTTCCAAGACATACCAATCGGCACTGGTTGGGATTACGTCCGTATTCGGTCCTGTAGGATTTGTGAGTGCTGCTGCAGGAGTCCAGTTATATGCGACTCCGCCGGAACTTGTTGTTGTCACAATGACGTTATCAATCCACCAAACATCTTCATTAATGGCGGAAAAATTCGGTTGCGACCATCGGATTCGGGTATTCGCAGTTTGTCCTCCCAACGGAACTGGTAAATCTACCAGCGTTACCACAGGATAATTGAACTCGAAAAGTGTTGTCCAGGGTTGCCAGGTTGCCCCTCCATTGGTGCTGTATTCCAGCAAAATGTCTTCACCAAGTTCAGCGTCATCGCAAGGAGCTATTCCAGTGGCAACTTTCAGGTAAAACTGAACAGATCCTCCATTGGTAAAATCGAAATCCTGAGTAACAATCTCTCTGGTTGGACCAGCGTTGAATAAAAATGCATTTCCGGTAAGTGAGCCGCACGTAGCATCTAAAACTCCACCTGTAGTTGATGTCCAAAGCGGTGAAATGGCGGTTCCGTTAAATTCTTCAATGAATGCAATTTCATTCACCGTTGCTTGCAGTAAAGCAGTATCCGGTAAACACAACATAGTATCTGAAACCGTGATATCTACACTCTCAATATTACTTGGCTCCACGTGGATGTAAACGCTATCAGTTCCAATCAGACAGCCCCCTCCAACATTTTCTACTGTAACACTATAATATCCGGATGCAAACGGAACAACGTCCGTAGTATCGTTATTTGGATTGGAAAACACGTACGACGGAGACCATTGATATTCATAGAATCCTGTGTCCAAAACACTCACAAATGCCGTTAGCGATTCGAAACTACAAACGGTATCATCCGTAACAGTTAGGTTCAATCCGACTGTTCCGGGAGATGCCACGGAGAAACTATACGAATCTGGACACCCGGATATCGGTGAGAATCCTTCGATGACATATACATCCGTGGCATGTGGCGGATTGTTCAATGCAAGTGAATTCGTTGTAGAGAGTATTTGCGTCGAATCGGACATTGCAAACCACTCCGGTTGAAATAAATTGATCGGTGGAACAAGCGTTAATGCTGTATCGGCGCAGACAACAGAATCCACAGGAATTGGCTGAACCTCCTTGTACGACCCCAAAGAATACGCATAGCTCTCAGCGGTACCCATTCCGTATAAATACGCCGTAAATCCGTTAGGAGTAAAAATGTTATGACTTCCCTGAGCAACCGGGACTCTTGCAAATGAAGTAGCGGGATTACTCGGAAATGGAGCAAAGCTGTTCGTTGCGATCGGTATGTTGTCCAGAAGAACCGTTCCGATATCAGCTGTTTCCACAACAATATTCAAGAAGTGACTTGTAATGACTGTAGAAGCTACAGTACTGAAGGTGACATTTGAAATCTTCTGATCGTGTGCATTGAGAATCAACATGGCTGGATCACCATTTAAGGAACAATTATCTCCCTGCATCAACTGAACCACCTGAACTGGTAGATTCGATGTAATTTGTCGAGGCTGTGCTTCATCATTTACTTCAATAAACTGACCTGCGTTTAAACTCTGCAAAGGTCCGCCGTCAATTGATATTTGAGTGCCGTTGTCTTTCGCCAAAACCCGATACGTGTACACTCCCGTCGATTCAAAATTCGGCATGTAGTATTCCGTTCCCCAAACAAAGGTGGGGAATTGTTGGTCGAAGAGATGATCACACGTAGTACACGTTGTGGGAACATTCGCACATTGTGCACCAGCGAATACAGCAAAGGGTCTGCAATCACCACTTTGAAGCGTTCCAGTAACTCTCGTACCAGTTAAATCCTGGGTGGTATTATTTGCACGAATCTGATAGCATTCCCCCTGATCCAGATTAATGGTATATGGAACTCCTGCCGGAAATCCTCCCTGTGTTTGAACTGAAGGGGTAATTTCAATTTCAGTATTGTCCTCGCTTGCCACAATAAGCATTTCGGATCGCGTAATATTGGTGATTCCCCGATACGCTGAAACGAGATAATCCGTTCCGAGAGACTGCGTTGGAAGAATCTTTGAGGCATCGGCACTAAAGACGGAAAAATTTATCGCAAACAGACTTATATCGTCATTTGAGTAGACATGAATTCCTTTGGTGTCAACAGCGTCATGAGACAAGGTTTCTCCCATACCCAAAGGCACAATCACAGTTGTGGTGACATTAGGAACTACCGTGAAGTTTGCGGACCAACCTAAAAGAGGAATTTCTACCGTACCCGACGTGGCTACTTGTGAAGTAATGAAAAGTCGTAATTCTTCGTTGGAGGACCCGGTGTTATTCATAAATCCGAGCCAGAAATCATCACCGACTGTTGCAAGCGTCTGTCCCTTCGCTGGCGCAGCCATGCATAGCAGCAAGGAAAACAGAAGGGTATACCTCCCTAACGCTTGGCGAGTCGGTTCCATTTTCATAAGTATGAACAAAATACTGACATTTAAGCACTTTTTACCCTATAAACGCTTTAACGGTTCATCTGGTTGAGTCTTTGGGGAAATGATTTATTAAATGATCAAAACAAAAAAGGGACTCTTTCGAATCCCTTTGTTATTTCAATACTAAATCTTCTTTATTTGATCACGTTGACATGTCCCGTTCGGGTGTACACATCGGTCCTTTCATGATCGTAAGCATACTTGTAGACCGCCTGCCAAATGTAGGTTCCATCCTGCACTACTTTACCGCCGTAGGTACCGTCCCAAATGAAATCTGCCGTTTGTGACTCAAAGACTACTTCTCCCCAACGGTTAAATAATCGGAATTCGAATTCTTCGAACAGACATTCATGACCGATGGTAAGACTGTTGTTGTACTCATCGCCATTTGGAGTGAATGTATTCGGTACGAAGAACGGACAGTTACAATCATCAACGTAGATGTAAACTGTATCTGTTACGTCTCCACAACCATATGCCGTTGCCACGATCTCCAATGTATCGAAGAAGCTGAATGGCTCTTCATAACTGTACATATAATTCGTTGATCCATCGTTCCACCAAAGGATTGAATCCAGGTTATTGATCAATGGTGCAAGGAATACTTCCTCGTCGTGACAGATATGACGATCATTCCCCAGTGTAAAGTCTACCTGTCCAACAATAATCTCTGTTGAAGCTTGCACCTCACAAACCGCAACTCCTGTAACCGTAAAGACGCCTTCTCCAAGAACTACTGTTGGTCCGGTCATTCCATTGTCCCATGTGTACGATGTTGCATTTGGGAGGGATGCTGTTACCTCAACCTGATTGGTATCACACAAGTAATACAATGGTTGTAAATCAATTGTTGGAATCTCGTGCATTTGAACGTTCATGGTATCGTAACCAATACATCCTGTTGGACCCGTCACAGCTACTGCAACAAAGTTATTTGGTCCGAACAATTCAGTTGTTGGTACTACACTTCCAGTTGACCACGCATACGAGTTATACGCTTGCGTCAGTGAATAAGTAACCGTATCCGTAATACAGTAATCTGTTGGTCCAACGATGTCTGGCGTAGGAGCTAGAATCTCTGTAACCACCACATCATCATCGGTAACACATCCGTTAACATCAGTTACTGTAACGGTATAAGTACCTCCAGCATCCACATCAATTTGAGCCGTTGTTTGGTTCCCTGGAGTCCAAACGTAAGACACTCCACTTGGAACGGTAGCGTCAATCTGTACCGTTTCGTATTCACAAATATCGAAGTCAGGACCAAGATCTATCACTGTAACCGGATGGTAGCCAACGTTGATTGTATCAGCGATTACACATCCGTTAGAATCGGTAAGCTCTACCCAAACCTGCGACGCAGTGGAAACCGTGTAGGAAGTTCCGGTACTGTTGTCTGACCACAATGCTGATCCATTCGCTGGGATTGTTACAGATAATAATAAGTCATCCCCATCACACAAAGTTGTGTCGTTACCCAAATCCAAAGGAATCAAAGCGAAGTTCGAAATTGTCATGGCATCCGTATCCGTTCCACACGAAGATGTTGCCGTTACCCAGTAGACACCAGCAGTGTTCGTGGTAATTGACGAGGTAGTTTCAGTCGTCACCCAATCATAGGTTGGGTTGGGAACGTTATTGATCGATGTGTTAATCGTGACAGGTTCTCCCAAACAGACTGTTGTATCTGGTGTTGTGATTGTGACATCAGGCAATTCATTCACGAAGAACTCAATAGAATCCGTCAATGCACAGTTCAACGGTGTAGTATAAGTCACGTAATACACCTGATCTGTAGTCGGGTGGAAAATTGGACTTGTACTTGTTGGGTTAATAATGTTCGTCAGCGGAGACCATTGAATGTTGGAGTTTCCTGTCATATCTACTATGATGGAATCTCCCTCACAAATTGTTGTATCTCCCAATGAGCCAAATGTAGTTCCCGAGATATACGTTACCGTAACCGAATCTGAAATTGCACAGACCCCGTTGTCTACCGTCAAGGTATATGTTAATGTGGTATCCGCCTGAATGGTTGGATTAAGAACCGTTGTGCTCGATAATACAGGTCCCTGGTTCCACTGATAAGTTGGATTTCCAGAGTTCGTTGAAGCCTGCATTTGATAGTTCGTTGTGAAACACAGACTTGTATCCGGACCGGCGTCAACTGTGAAGTCATCTACATCTACAAAAACTGAATCTGTGTAGATACACTGACCTTGTACAATGTCTACCACATACCATGTATCCGTTGTTGGTCCGGCCATTGTTGTTGTAGCGTTTGGATCTGCTAAATCAGCTGATGGCGTCCATGTGAACGCAAAACCTGTGTTATCCAACATTTGGAAGGACACATTATCCAACGCCCAAACATCTTCTGCTGCTCCGGTGAATGTTGGTTGCGTCCAACGGAATCGTGTTGCAGCTGTTTGCGCAGCGGCTGGAATTGGAATTGATAGTACCGTAAAATTCGGATAAGCATTTTCAAATAACGTAGTTATCGTTACCCATGTGGCTCCGGCATTGTTTGAGTACTGAAGCAAGACATCTTCTCCGAATTCAGCGTCATCACAAGGAGCCGTTCCATTGGCAATTTTAATGCTAAAATCGATTGTACCTCCGAGTGTCGTATTCATGTCGGCAGTTTCCGCAAATCGAGGTGCAGCACCATCAAACAATAATGCATCTCCTGTCATGGAACCACAGACATTTGAGTTGGTAAATCCTGCGAGGTTGTTCCATAAGTTAGGATCGTTACCTCCATTGAAATCATCAAAATGAATGATTTGATAGACGTCCAAATTATGTTGCGTCGAGTCGCCGGCACAAATAAATGCATTGGTGGTAGTTAAATCGAGTTCCCCGATACTTCCACCGTTCACTTCAATCCAAATACTGTCAGTAGCGGAACTACATGTAGTACCAATCGTGCTGACATCAACGTAATACCATCCACTCACAAGTGCCGTAAGAACCGGACTTTGCGATGTTGGATTATCGAAATAGAAAGAAGGCGACCATTGAATATCGTAGCTACCTGTTGGTGCAATTGTAACGTTCATCTGAACATCTTCGAACATACAAACGGTATCCTCACTTGCCAATGCATCGATAATTGGAGGTGTTGGTGTTGCTACGCTGAACAAGTACTCTTCCTCACATCCTGAAAGCAAAGAGTTACCTGTAATGATGTAAACATCGTTCACAATTGGCGGAACCAAAATAAGTTGGTTATTCGTTCCGATAACTGTTGCTGTATCGGATAATGTTGTCCACTCAGGACTAAATAAAGTCTGAGGCGGAGCAAGGAATACTGTATCGTTAGTACAAAGTGCTGTATCCACAACTAGTGGTGGCTCTGGTTGGAAAGATCCAACTGAATAGGCATAACTCTCGGCACTTCCTGTTCCGTATACGTATGCACTTACTCCGTTCGGCGCGGAAATATTATGACTCCCCTGAGTAATCCCCACCTGAGCGTAAGAGTTTAACGGGTTTGCTGGGAAAGGGCTAAAACTTCCCGCTGGAATAGCTACACCGTCCAACAATACTGTACCAATATCCGCCGTTTCAACCACAACATTCAAATTGTGCTGGTTGATAACCGCAGAGGTTACCGTACTAAAGGTTACATTGGAAATCTTCTGATCGTCTCCGTTCAATGATAGCATTGCCGGGTCACCTGTAATACTACACGTTACCCCTTGCATAAATTGAGTTACCGCAATTGGTGCCGATCCTACCACCTGAACACCCGTTGGAACGTTGTTGAAGAATTGCGATTGTCCAGCATTCAAAATGATTGGTGCTCCACCATCAATAGAAACAGACGTACCATTATCACGTGCTGTTACGGAATACGTATATCCTGAAGTTCCTGTAAACGGAACAATGTAATACTCATCTCCCCAGGCTTCCGTAGGCAAAAGTTGATCGAAAATGTGGTCACAGGCGGTACATCCATTAGGAATGTTGGTACACTGCGCTCCGGCAAAAATTGCGAAAGGTCTACAAGAACCATTTGAAGGAGTTCCAACAATGGTAGAACCCGATAAATCTGTGTTATTTGCTGCTGCCTTGACCTGATAGGTTTCCCCTTGATCTAATTGAACAATGTACGGGACACCAGCGGCATTTCCGCCTGAAGTAGCTACAGATGGCGTGATTTCCACCTCTGTCCCATCTTCCGTCGCAACGATCAGAAACTCAGAGTTCAAGGCAAATCCTCCTCCAATTCCCTGGAACGTGCTCACGATATATTCCGTACCGATAGATCGCACTGGAAGCACTTTACTGGCATCGGCAGTATACGGGTGAAAGTTAATTGCGAAGACACTTACAGTATCCTGAGTGGTAATGTGTACCCCGCGATTCTCAACGACATCATTCAGAACGTGGTGTGCCATAGCCGTTGGAACGGTTACAGTTGTCACTGCTCCGGGAGTCACGTTGAAGTTTTGTGACCAACCCTGAAGTGGAATTTCTACAGTTCCTGTAGTGGCAGTACCTCCTGAAATAAATAATTGTAAGTCAATATTGTTGGCGTAGGTTCCATAGTTGTTCATGTACCCCATCCAGAATTCTTTCCCGACAGTAGGAATAATCCCTCCCTGTCCAAACGTAGTTGAAGAGATAAGCAAAAATGCTACAATATGCAGCAAACGTGGTAGTTTCATACGTAGTAAGTCGTTAATGATTCAAAATAACGAAATCTTAATCAAACTGCCAACTTCTTATGCAGTCATAACATTAAGAGAATCAGCAATTAATCAGTCAAAGCAAAGACGTAAATAAGACGCTGTGCGTTGTCTTATTCCACAATTAATAGGTAATTATTTTTCTTCCCTTTGCTAAGAAGTACGTATTTGTCGTGAATCAGTGTTGATGGAGTGATTGAGAATCTATCATCTACTTTCTCCTTGTTTACGGAAACAGCATTTTGTTTCGCAGCGGTTCGCGCCTCACCATTAGATTTCAAGAAGCCTGTCTTCCCTGACAATGCATCAAGAATTCCGATTCCTTCACCGAACTCATCCTTAGTGATCGTAGCTACGTCCACAGCACCTTTCATCCCTTCGAAATCGTTCACACTCATGGAAACCACATCTTCATGCGACGCTTTTCCGAACAACAAATTGGTAACCACCAATGCCGTTTGAAGCGCTTCTTTTCCGTGAACACGAACAGTAATATCTTCAGCCAAAGCCTTTTGCAATGCTCGTTGATGTGGAGCTTCGTTGTGAGAAGCAATTAAGTTTTCAATCTCTTCGCGCGTCATCAACGTGAAGATTTTGATGTAATTTTCCGCATCTGCATCAGAGGCATTCAACCAGAATTGGTAAAACTCATATGGAGATGTTTTCTTAGCATCCAGCCAAACGTTTCCGCCTTCTGTTTTTCCGAATTTCGTTCCATCTGCTTTTTTTATCAATGGTGTGGTAACAGCGTACGCTTCTCCTCCACCCTTACGACGGATCAATTCCGTTCCCGTAACGATATTTCCCCACTGATCGGAACCTCCCAACTGAACGATACATTTGTGATGCTTGTTCAAATGGTAGAAGTCGTACCCCTGAACCAACTGGTAAGAGAATTCCGTAAACGACATTCCTGTTTCCAGACGGGATTTAACTGAATCCTTCGCCATCATGTAGTTCACAGAAATATGCTTACCGACGTCACGGATGAATTCCAGAAATGACATATCCTTGAACCAGTCGTAGTTATTCACCATTTCAGCAGAATTGTCTCCGCTATCGAAATCAAGGAATTGCTCCAATTGTTTACGAACACAAGCAACGTTATGATTCAAAGTTTCGGAATCCAAAAGGTTTCTTTCCTGTGATTTCCCGGATGGATCACCTACCATTCCTGTAGCTCCACCGACAAGGGCATACGGTTTATGACCGGCACGTTGAAAATGCACCAAAATCATGATTTGCACTAAACTTCCCACATGGAGAGAATCGGCAGTTGGATCAAAGCCGATATATCCGCTGGAAACTTGTTTGTTAAGTGCTTCTTCCGTTCCTGGCATGATGTCATGAATCATACCTCTCCATTGCAATTCTTGAATAAAATTTTCGGGCATTACTAACTCTTGGTCAATTGTTTAAATACTTCTTCGAGTGATTTCTCTTCTTTTCTCAGCGTTACCGCCAGCAAGTCGTTCTGCTGGGCGAATTGTGCTATCGTTTTTCGTAGGTCCATGTCTTCGGATGATTCCAATAACCATCCGTCCTGCACTTGCTCTACACGACCAACACCTGGAATTTTCTTCAGTTTGTTTCGGGAAACCGAACCTTCAAACTCCACAAATACGGTTTGTACAGATCCTTCCAATTGTAGATCTTTTGCTGTGTCATCGGCTACTATTTCACCACGATTAATAATCACAACGCGATCACAAATGGCCTCCACTTCCTGCATAATATGCGTGGACAACATTACCGTTTTCTCCTTTCCGATTGTTTTGATCAGATTTCGAATATCCGCCAATTGGTTCGGGTCCAAACCGGATGTAGGCTCATCCAAAATCAATACCTGAGGATCGTGAATGATAGCCTGAGCCAATCCCACACGCTGTCGATATCCTTTGGAAAGTTGTCCTATTTTTTTGTTCTGCTCAATCTCCAAACCTACCTTGTCAATCATTTCAGCGACACGTGCTTTAAGATTTTGAACCTTATAAATTTTACCAACGAAGGTCAGGTATTCTTTCACGTACATATCCAAATAAAGCGGATTATGCTCTGGCAAATAACCAATCATTCGGCGCGTATCCAGGGTGTCAACGGTTACGTTTTTTCCGCAAACCTTCACCGTTCCGCTGTTCGCATTGATATAGCCTGTAATGATTTTCATGGTTGTCGATTTCCCCGCACCGTTTGGTCCGAGAAACCCAACAATCTCTCCACTTTTCACATTAAAGGAAACATCTTTAACCGCCGCTTGATTACCGTAATACTTAAATAGGTTTTTTACCTCTATTGACATGTCATCAGGTTTGAAGCACGAATTTACACATTTATGGATGATTCAATTCGTCATTGATTCAATAATTCCACCACTGGAATCAATGGCTATAACGTCCTACCATATTTCGGATACAACTTACCCGACAACATATAAAACACCAACTTGTTTTGGCGACCACGGAGGCACAAAGAGCACCACCAGTACATCTAAGCTTGATAAGCGCACAAGATCGTCACGCTGTGATAATCAAGGAAATTACCTTTTGGAAAAGGAATATTGCCAAAACTGAGGAAAATCATTCGGTGAATTGGTTTACTGCCTAAATTTGTTGTCATGGAAATCCAACCATTGAATCATCTCACGGAGCATTTGCAACGACTCATCAAAGGGCAATTGTGGGCAAAAGTAATCCTTGGTATCGCCATGGGAATTGCATTAGGGTTGATTCTAAACCCTGAAAATGGCTACGTTGCCGAAGGAGTTAGTCACAAAGTGGCGAGTTGGTTGGACATGCCGGGACAGATTTTCCTGCGATTGGTTCAAATGGTGATGATCCCGCTGATTTTCGCTTCGATCATTACGGGAATCATTAGCAACAGTTCCGAGAATTTGAAATCCATGGGGCTTCGACTCCTGACGTATTTCATGATTACCACCGTTGTGTCTATCTCCATTGGTTTGGTGTTAACGTATATCATGAAGCCCGGAAAGTATGTGAACGAACTCGGTGGATTACCTGGCGGAGGAGCATCATCCGATATTGCAAAAGAGAATCTGGGTTCAGAGTCTATTCCAGAATTAATAGCGAATTTGATTCCCAACAATCCTTTGGAAGCAATGCTGATGGGAGAAATGCTTGGGGTTGTCATTTTTACCATTATCATTGGTGTTGCCATTACACAGCTACCGAAACGATTATTCAATCCGGTGATTCATTTCACAGAAGCCATTCAAAAAATCTGTATGATCGTTGTTTCCTGGGCGATGCAATTGGTTCCGTTTGCTGTTTTTGGAATGATGGCTGCCTTGATGGCACGGATTGGCTCCGAAATCATCGGAGGTTTGGGATATTACATTCTCGTCGTTATAATCGGACTAGTCATTCTGGTAATCTTCTATCTGATTGTGCTTCGGATCTTCACGAATATGTCTCCCTGGAAATTCCTGAAGGCTGTTCGAGGTCCACAATTATTAGCGTTTTCCACTGCGAGTTCTGCCGCTGTGATGCCGCTTTCCATGAAAACTGCCGATAACGATCTGAACGTTTCTTCAAACATTAGTGATTTCGTGATTCCCGTTGGAGCTTCCATTAACATGGATGGAACCGCGCTTTTCCAGTGCGTCTCAGCTGTATTCCTGGCGCAAGCATATGGCATCGAATTGTCCTTGATCGAAATCATCCTTTTATCTGCCACCATTGTTGCTGCATCTATTGGTACACCCGCCGTTCCAGGTGGAGGTGTGATCATTCTTGCATCTGTTTTGGAAGGAGCCGGAATTCCAACCGGAGGACTAATCGTGATCATCGGAATCGATCGAATTCTGGGAATGTTCCGAACCGCTGTAAACGTTACCGGAGACCTTACCGCCTGCGTTTTATTTCAGAAATGGTTTGGCTCATCCGAAGTACCTGCCCCAAAAACAAACTGACTTCATTACTTTTGCCTCATGTTAGACAAAGGGGTTGTTATTAAATCTACAGGGAAATGGTACATCGTTGCCATGCCCGACGGATCACATGTAAACTGTCGTATTCGCGGGAAACTGCGTCTGGACGGATTGCGAACAACCAACCCTATCTCGGTGGGAGATGTCGTTCACGTATCGGAAGAAATTGATGGCGAAGGCAATCGTATGATTGAAGATTTCGATCCAAGACGGAATTATATCGTGCGTAAATCGACCAATCTCAGCAAGCAAAAACAAATTATCGCCGCGAATATTGATCGCGCGTACCTCATCGTTACGCTGAAGTCTCCGGTGACACATTTGGCGTTTATTGATCGATTTTTAGTGTCCGCTGAATCATTTCGAATTCCGACAACACTGCTTTTCAACAAGACGGATCTTTTGGATGAAGACGAACTTGAATACATCGAAGCATTACGATTCATGTATGGGGAATGTGGTTATCCGAGTGAAATAATTTCTGCACGAGATGGGAAGAACATTGATTTTCTTCGAGAAGAAATCAAAGGAAAACAAGTGGTAATTTCCGGACATAGTGGTGTTGGAAAAAGTACGTTGATCAATGCGTTGGATCCCAATCTCAACGTGAAAACCGGGGCAATTTCTCAAGCCCATCAACAAGGGCAACATACTACCACTTTCGCAGAAATGCATCGATTGGAAACCGGAGGATACATTATCGATACACCGGGAATTCGTGCGTTCGGAATTGTGGACATGGACAAAGCGGTCATATCGCATTACTTTCCGGAAATGCGGGAACGCATGCACGAATGCAAATTCAATAATTGTTTGCATCTGAACGAACCTAATTGTGCCATTAAAGCGGCTGTCGAGTCAGGGGAGATTTTCGAATCCCGATACGAAACCTATCTGCAATTAATGACAGAGGATGAAAACGAAATCCACCGTAAAAATCCATTTGCATGAGAGTTCTGATTCAACGAGTTTCTGAAGCTTCAGTGAAGATTGACGGAGCTGTTCGAGGAAGCATTGATCAAGGTCTGTTATTGCTTCTGGGAATTGAACATGAAGACACTCAAGAAGACATTGACTGGCTCGTAAAAAAGATCGTTCAATTACGCATTTTCTCAGACGAAGAAGGAAAAATGAATCTCTCCGTTCAGGATGTTCAGGGAAGCGCTCTCGTCATCAGTCAATTCACCTTGCACGCCTCAACAAAAAAGGGAAACCGACCGAGTTACATAAAAGCTGCCAGACCAGAAGTTGCCATTCCTTTGTATGAGCAATTCATCAAATCGCTTAAAGCTCAAAACTTACCTGTAGAAACGGGAGAATTCGGTGCTGACATGAAAGTTCATTTGGTCAATGATGGTCCTGTAACCATTTGGATAGACTCGCGTGATAAACAATGATTTGGATTGGAACAATTGTTGTAATTTTAGGGACAAATCAATCTAATTACAGAGAAATGAAATTTATTTACGGTTTAGTTGCAATCATTGCATTTACGTTCAATAGTGTTGCACAGGACGCAGTTTACGTGAAATACGAAACAGAAATTGACGCTACTGGCGAGGAAGGAGAAATGATGGCCATGATGATGAATGGATCCACTATGGAAGTTGCATCAAGCTCAGAACGAACATGGGTAAAAACTCAGATGGGAACCATGATGACCATGGAAATGGAAATGGACCTTGATACGGAAGAAATGACCATGTTTATGTCTGGAATGATGGGGAGTATGGCATTTCAGGGAAAACCTGAAGATCTTGCTAACGAAGAAGAAGCAGAAACTCCCGAAATTGAATTGGTAGACGAGACAAAAGTGATTTTGGGTGAAAAATGTAAGAAAGCCGTAATGACTGACGACGAAGGAAATCAGGCTATCTACTGGTACACTGAGAACTTCAAACGTCCTGAAGGGATGGAACAAATGCCGAACAATGTTCCTGGTTTGTGTTTGGAATTTCAGGTAGTTTCTGAAGGAATGACAATGAAATACACGGCTATCGAATTCGATGACAAAGCGAAGATGACAGAATATGAATTGGAAATTCCTGACGGTGTAGAAATTCAAAGCCTTGAAGACATGAAAAACATGGGAATGGGTGGAATGTAATTTGCCAGCAACAATTCTATGAAAATACACACAACATTGATGAGCCTGTTGCTAACTGCGACAGGCTTTTCTCAATCTATAAGCACGGAGGCTCCTTCAGTCTCTGCCAGTGCGGTAACCATCCCCAAAGGTCACTTGCAAGGAGAATTCAGCGCCGGGATAGATATCAACAATGATGGTCCGAGCAAATTTGTTCAATCGAGTGAACTTCCCTTTTTATTAACACGGTATGGTATTACTGACCGTTGGGAGTTTAGAACACAGCATAGCACACAATTTACTCGCATTAACGGAATCAACAACTATCAATACACGAGCTTTGGGGTAGGTGCCAAGTATTCGATTCTACCCAATGATGGCAACACCAATCTCGCAGTGATTGTGAATTACTCCCCTTACAACGGCATTTGGCGTGCGCAACAAGGTGATATCACCTTTGCATTCAGTCAAGCTTTTAAAGAAAAGCACAGTATTGGCGGGAATGTTGGTTACTCAAGATTTGCCGTTACTGCAGAAGGATTTGGTGTTATTTCCAGAAGTAATTCCTTTCAGGGATCGGCATATTACAGCTTAAATTTCGCAGAGAGATGGACAGCATTTGGTGAATTCTATGCCGGATATAGTGAACTAAGTTCGAACAATTTTGATGTCCTGGAATCTCATAATTACGGAATTGATTTTGGCGCACAATTTCTTCTTCGTGAAAACATTCAGCTAGATTGGGTTTCCGGCTTCAGCCTTTCCAATGCATTTCAGTTCCACTCTCTCGGATTCAACATCTATTTTAACACAAACAAGAAATAATGGAAATCAAAGAAGTTCAAAAGGTTGTAGACGACTGGATCAAAGAATACGGCGTTCGCTACTTTGACGAATTGACCAACACTGCAATGCTCATGGAAGAAGTGGGCGAGGTTGCCCGGATCATGGCGCGTCGTTATGGAGAACAAAGCGAAAAAGAATCCGATAAGAACAAAGATCTCGGGGACGAAATGGCGGATGTATTATTTGTTCTGGTCTGCCTTGCGAATCAAACCGGAATTGACCTGGAAGAAGCCGTTCGTAAAAATCTGGAAAAGAAAACGAAACGCGATCACTCCCGACATAAGGAGAATGAGAAGTTGAAATGATTTGGATGAGTACTGCTGGTAGCTGGTTAAAGGGAAAAGGTTGAAGGTTGCTTTAGTGGTTGAAGGTTGAAGGATGAAGGTTGAAAGATACCTATCACCTTCTACCTTCCACTTTCCACCTTCCACTTTCCACCTACCACTTTCTACTCACAACTTTCTACTTTTCACCTTCCACTTTCAACTTGCCACTTCCCACTATCAATCGCCTCGTAACCACCTTATCCACGGGGAATGTCATCATTTCTTCCGAGAGTTCTAAAATTGGAATCCAGCGGAATTTTTCTCCTTCTTCCTTCAACGGGACTTCGTGATTCGTCACAGGAATTGCGGCAACATCGATCTGAGTAACCCGATAATAAAAGCTGATTAATTGATCGTTTTCTCGAAACCCGGATTGCTGATAAAACTCGTTGACGTAAAACAATTCACCGACCTCAGCACTTACTCCCAATTCTTCCTGAATTTCTCGTTTCAGACCATCTGCCAAACCTTCGCCCCATTCTAAACCACCGCCAGGGAACTTTGTGAACGCACGACCATAACGCATTTCGTCCGAAACCAGAATTTCATCGGATTCGTTAATAATCAGTGCATATGTTCTAAGATTGAAACGTTTCAATCGACTAAATACATTGTGAACATGACAGTTCCTTCCACTTTCGGAGAAGTTCCTGCACCGCGATATCCTCCATCGAATGTCTCTACAATTTTGATACGTGTTACAGTACCCTTCGGCACGTCCATAATATCGCTTTTGATGAGAATTAATTCGTAGGTGCAATCATCTATCCAAACCACTTTTGTTTTCACGTAGTTTTCGCCAATCTTTTCGATTTGAATATTCTTCTTCCGAACGATTGAATAATTAGGAACGTACTTTCCACTCTCATCTTTTACCCGAAAGGTTCCTGTTTTAAATTCAGAACAATCCTGAGCTACACCCGCAAACGGCAAAACGAAAAGGGTCAAATAGAATAAATATTTCATGTGAAGAGTGTTTAATTATTTGTTCAAGATAGCAGCAATATCCGGTTTAAAGTACTGATCCGATTTCAACACTTTTCCATCTTCACGATAAATCGGATTTCCATCTTTATCCAACTTACTCATATTCGAGCGCTGAATTTCCTGGAATACTTCTTCAATTTTATCCTGCATTCCATGTTTCAAAATGGTACCACACAAGATGTAAAGCATATCGCCCAAAGCATCAGCTACTTCGACCAGGTCTCCATTTTGAGCTGCCTCCAGGTATTCTTCGTTCTCCTCACGCATTAATTTGTAGCGCAATAAAATGTCAGCGTCCGACAATTCAACCGTTGGTTCGTAATTATTCTCAATGCGAAACGCCGTGTGAAACTTCTCAACTGCGCCAATAGTATCTTTTAATTCCATGAAACAAATTTCACGATTCCAACAGCAGAAGTCAAGATCAATCCTTTCAGCCAACGGAATAGTTTTCCACGAATCGTGGATAAATGAACCTCACTTCTCTGCCTGAAAAATTGAAAAAACGTTTGAATCCACCACACAACTAAGCTAATTACTATGGATGCATAAGAAATAAAAGTCCATTTAGGCACGTTAATTGGAGTAAACCGAGCAAGATATGACAAAGACATACCCAACCTTTAAAAATAGAACCATGAAAAAATTGAGTTTTATCGCAACGCTTCTCATCTCCGGAAGTCTGTTTGCACAAGACGCCCAGGTTTCAGATGCTCCGGCAGAGAGTTTACTTCAAAATCCATTCGCAGCGAATGTAGATGGTGACAAATTTGAAGCACGCCACGCAGGCTTGAAATGCGGATGTGCGGGGGATAAAGACAGAGATCGCAAATTGCTCGCTTTCGGTTTTTCTTTCGGGGTGAATCGATCGAACCTTCAATTTGGAGCCGCTCAGGAAAATGGCGATCAAATTGTAAATGGTATGGGATATCGTTTGGGGGTAGTTTCAGAATTAAGACTTGGTAAACGATTGGTTATCTCACCAAAAGCGGATCTTTCTTTCAACGCCGGACAATTGAATCAATCAAACACCGATTATTCGGTAAGTGCATCCAGCCTTGAATTGATGGGACATTTGAAATACCGCATGATGCGTTCAAATTTCAGTCCGTACATTTTAGCCGGACCGAACTATCGTGTTCCTTTGGCGAATCGGAATAATAATGCTGTACCAACAAGTAGCGATGTAGCCATTGACGTTGGTGTTGGATTGGACATTCCACTCATTGGATTCAAAATGTCTCCGGAACTACGCTATTCGTATGGATTGACGAACATTACCAACAGCGAAGCATTCAGTGATTTGAATCACCACAACATTGCTCTTTCATTGATATTTACTGGCAAATAGCCGAATACGATATACCTTGGACCGAGGTCGTAAATCCCACCAAAATGGGATGAACGGCCTTTTTTCACGTTTATAAATTCCTACTTTTAACACAAATCAGAACTATGAAATTAAACCGCATCCTTTCAGGATTCCTCCTGATCTTACTTACAGCATCCATTTCCTTCGGTCAAAACGTTACTAAAGACCAGAAAAACTGGTACAACGGTCCTGGGCTGGGAATGAATACAGACAAAGCATACGAAAAGCTGTTGGAGGGGAAAACTACCCAAACGGTAATCGTTGCCGTGATTGATTCCGGAGTGGATGTGGATCATGAAGATTTGAAAGGGCAGATTTGGACCAACGAAGACGAAATTCCCGATAATGGAATCGATGACGATAACAATGGTTATATCGATGATGTGCATGGATGGAACTTCCTGGGAAATGCGGATGGTAAAAATATTAGCGACGTCCGACTGGAGGTGACGCGTATTTACGCCCAATTAAAAGATAAGTACGACGGTAAATCAAAATCTGATATCGCTTCTGAAGACACTGATGAATTCGCATTGTATCAGCAAGTGAAAGAGGAAGTGATGGCGGAAAGAAAAGATGCGAAATCTGCGAAAGGTGAGCTTTCTGAAACCTACACATATCTTTCTCAACTGGACGAGTTACTTCGCAAAAAACTTGGAGAGAACTACACAATCAAGCAAGTGAAGAAAGCCCGAAAAGATCCAAAATTGGGACCTGCAGCGGAAGTAATGTACCTGTTGATGCAGGAAGATGTTCGCGTGGAAGATCTTAAAGACTATCTCGACTACTGCGACGAAGTTTTGGATTACAATTACAACCCTGACATTGATCCACGTGCCGAAATTTTGGGAGATGACGTCAGTGATTTCTCTCCGGGTTATGGAAACAACGATTACGAAGGACCAGACGCTGGTCACGGAACGCATTGTGCCGGAATTATTGGTGCTGTTCGCGGAAACGGAATCGGAAATGATGGTGTTGCAGGTGACGTTAAAATTATGTCATTGAGAGCCGTTCCAAACGGAGACGAGTGGGATAAAGACATTGCGTTGGCAGTAAGATATGCCGTAGACAACGGAGCGCAGATTATCAATATGAGTTTTGGAAAATCATACTCACCTGAACAAGAGCAAATGATTGCAGCCTTCCGATATGCGGAATCTAAAGGTGTATTGATCATCCATGCCGCAGGAAACGAAGCTGCTGACAACAACATTTCAGAGAATTATCCACGACCGAAATATGAAAGCATGAGTCGATCATTTATGAACTGGATTGAAGTTGGTGCATCCACACGATTCAAGAAAGCTAAGGTGAAAGACGGGATGATCCTTAGAGACGGAATTGCTGCCGATTTTTCCAATTATGGTAACAATACGGTGGATGTTTTCGCTCCGGGACATGATATTTACTCTACGGTTCCAGACAACGAATACGATTTGTACGATGGAACGTCCATGGCAGGTCCAATGGTTGCAGGAACTGCAGCGTTGATTAAATCCTACTATCCGGAGTTAACGATGTTCGAAGTACGCAACATCATTATACGGTCGGTACAGAAAACGGATAAAACAATGCCTTTACCAGGTGCCCCAGAGAAACTTGTGACATTGAATCATCTTTCTAAAACCGGCGGAATTGTGAACGTATACAACGCGATTGAGTTCGCCGAGGTTTACATAGTGACTCCGAAATAATGGCTACCTTTGCGCCTCTTGATTGAGGAGTGAAGCATTACCTGAAGAAATATCTGAAGTATTACAAAGTGCGCGATCGTTTGTCGAAAAGCAAGCGTGAAGAGCAACAATTGTTCGTACAGCGTATACAAAAGGAAGCCTCTAAAGGTCAGCTATCCCCTATTTCCGACAACGGATTTAAAAACTTTTCGCAGTTCGAAGAAGACGGATTGGTACTCTACCTTTTCGCGTTATTGAACACGAAGAATAAAACCTTTGTTGAGTTCGGTGCCGACGATGGAATCAATAGCAACGCTGCGAATTTGCACTTCCATCATGACTTTACCGGATTATTCATCGACGGGAATCCACAAGCCATAGAACGCGGTCGTTACTTCTACAAGAAACACGGAAATCCGAACGTTTCTGCCCCAACATTTTTAGAAGCGATGATCACCGCCGAGAATATCAACGACCTCATCACGAAAGGAGGCTTGAAAGGCGAAATTGGATTTCTTTCCATCGATATTGACGGCAACGATTACTGGGTCTGGAAAGCCATTGAATGCATACAACCAGAAGTGGTGGTAATCGAAACGCACAACGAATTCGGACTGCACGACATCATCGTACCTTACGATCCGGAGTATTTCTATCCGGGTAAACATCCTGATTACCACGGCGCTTCTCCTATCGCAATGACAAAACTTGCGAAGAGCAAAGGCTATCGTTTGGTAGGATCAAACGAACTTGGATTCAACTTCATTTTCCTCAGAGAAGATCTTCTTACGGATTTGGTTCCAACAGTTTCTGTGGAATCCTTATTGCAGCATCCATCCAACAAAGAGGCACAAGCACGTTTCGAAGCGATCAAGGATTGGGAGTATGTGACGGAGGAGTTGTAATCCTCAATTTTCAAGACTTATAATTACTTCGCCACTTTCATCAGGTTTCCATCCCTGAGCTCATAGACGCCTTCTTCATAATCCGGTTTTACATCAGTCCTAACTACTTGTAAACTATCAATAATGATCTTTCCTTCCTGCAAATGAACCTTGTAATCATAGAAATTGGAGGGCTTTCTATCAGGTAGATATTCACTTCTCAAATCTCCTAACAAGAAAGGAAGTCCGTCACCGGATAAATGCTTGGAATATCTATTTCGAAAGGAAATGAGAACATTATTGAGTAATACATCCGTAACCTCAGCATTGGTATAAGTCTCAGTAATGCACCAGGAGCCACGTTGGTCGATCCAGCTATTAATCCAAACGGAATCCACGGTGGAAATCACAAATTCCGGAAATCCATCCCCTGTAATATCACCCGTATCCATAATACTAACGGGATACGAAACATCCAAATCAATTGTATCCCTGATATCTCCTCTTCCAAAAGCAAGTTGTGAATTCCGACCGATGGAATCTTTTACCAAAGCATACTCCACAGGGGACATTTCGAAGAACACCTCCTTTATCTTTCCCTTAGCCCCAGAACAACTTACCATCCAGAAACTCAATGCAGCAAACGCTAATATGTACGAGACAATTTTCATCAGATAGAAAGCTAAGAAAAATAGGAGATGGAAATCGTTAAAACTTGTTAGGGTTGATTGACGTATGCGTAAAGTGTGCAGTTTTTGTTGCAACAAATACTTAAAATCAGACTCAATGTGTCTTTTGTGTGCTGTTATTGGTATTTTTCTCGTTTTTATTTGAACCATAAATTTGAATCAATCATGGGTAATTTAGAAGATAAAAAAAAATCAAATGTTCCTGCTAAAACAGATTTAGCTGTAATGAAATCAATGTATTACTGGTTAAATGCGAAACCAGACACATCGATTCGAGTTTTTGACAACTATAAAAAAGTCAATATTGACGATATAGCTCATCTAAATCAACTAGTTCAGCAAAAACTTCAAACTCATGAGCTTTTCACGAATATTACAAGTATTGATATAATATTTGATAAAGGGAAAATTCTATCTTTTAGTGCATGGGACGCATTCATACAATCTAATTGGGATTTCCCAGAAAAAACAAGTAGTATTTCTATTCAGTGGGATATTAATATTAAGCTTCACAATTATGAATTGCCACAACGTCATACTATGAAAGTAAGACTTGGGTCCGCACTAAACCCAGGAGAAATATTTCAAATGATGACTTCCATAGACGATGATGTTGAACTTATGGAGCGTAACGCATTTATTGTTGCAAAAGTAGATTTCGTTAATACAGTAATTTCTAACGAGCTATTGTCAATAATTGAGAATTGGCATGAGTGTCTTCCAAAAGTTGAAGAGAAAGGATGGTTCTACAAATTTGTTGAAAAACACAACTCAAGTATTGCAAGAACTATGCATTATTGCATGCCAACAACTGCTCTAGCTGTATTATTTATTCTATTCAAATACTTCCACCCGAATAAGGACGAACTATCCTTCAATAACAACCTTCTTGGCGATATTTATCTATGGCTATTATTGATCATTGTAGTCTACTTTGTCGGAAACTTCATGGGGACAATATTTGGCAACAAAATTTATAAAGCGATTAATCGAATTAAACAGCCAATCCCATTTTCCATTTCAAAAGGAGACCAAAACGCAATTAAAGAAATTCGAGATAAGAATAGCAGTCTAGCTACACAAATCAAAGTACAATTAATATTGACGTTAATTGGAACAATTGCATCTATGATTTTAACACAAATCATTGGAAGAAATTGAATCTAACTTAAATTGTAATAAAGTTTGGAGTTATTGTTTAGACTTCCCTACCTTCACTCCATGCGACTACTCATCTTCCTACTAATCAGCACTTCTGCTCTAGCTCAGGATGGCAATCTGGCTTTGCCAAACGTATACAAAACCACCATTCCCGGGATGGAAATTCACTGCTCGGATCCATACTATCACTGGAACGATCCACTTTCGGGTTCTTTTCAGTTAGTCAACACGAAAACGCAAAAGCGATCTGTTATTTTTTCACTTCCCGATAATTACAAACCGTTCTCCATCAATGAGATGTATCGGGGAGACGTCATCTTCGGATTGGATTCCACCAAATCCATTTATGCAAAAGTCCGAGGTAAAATTGGCGCCATCAACGTGTATGGCGAAGAAGTGCGTCTTTTTCAATTCCATGATGCTTGCAAAGCCGGAAAATTAAACTTGCTAAAAAAAGGAAAGAAATGGTACCTCGACACCTTAGCAACTACGAAGTTGATTCCCATCGGGAAAGGAGAAATTGTAGGATACGGCGGTCTCTGGGATGATTTCGTATTGCTAAAGAATAGAAAGAAATTCACTTTCGTGGAAGCGAATGGAAACGTAGGATCAACACGTACTTTCTACGATACTTTCTCTGAGGTGGAACGCGATGTGTTTATGATTCATCGCAACGATTCCAGTGGATTGGTGAATAGTAATGGAGAAATTGTTTTCCCCTTATCGCCAATTCGTCTCGCGGCAGGAAATGGTTATTGGATCGCTACCAAAGACAACCAAAAAGCCATGATCAACAGTGAAGGAAAGTTGGTGACAGAATACAAATACAAGCAAATCAATGCCTCGAATTATGATGATTTTACCATCTACTACATGGACAATAAAGAAGGTTTGATGGACCTCAACGGCAACGAATTAACACCTCCCATTTATGACTATTTGCGACCGCTAATCGACGGTCATATCAACGCGTACATAACGCTCAATGGATCGCGAATGTACGGCTGCCTGAACTCGAAAGGTGAGATTACCATTCCGCTGGAGTATTCAGATGAATTATTCTTTCACGAAGGATTGGCTTTCGCCGGAAAAAACGGGAAGTACGGATTTATCAACGAACAGAACGAAGTAGTCATTAGTTTTCGATTCGACTACACTCCTGACGTACATTTTGAAGAAGGCTGGGCACATGTTAAATTGAACGGAAAATATGTAGCCGTCGATCAAGAAGGAAATACGCTGGAAGCAAAATCCGTGGAAAAATAGGTTTGCTTTTCAATTCGCTTGCACTTCGACAGGCTCAGCGACCGCGAAAAGCAAGTGACAAACTTTCCTTTTCTTCAGATACACAATCTTAACCTGGTTTCGATTCAGGAAAATTAAATTCTTATCGTTAAGCATGGTTCGCACTGGCGGCCGCTGAGCCTGTCGAAGTGCAAGCCAAAAGGACAAATAAACCTTCACCATTTATAACTCTTCGAACTGTACCAATATCAACCCCTCCTCCATTTTCTACGTTACATGATTAGTCACAAACCTCTTAACCGCTATTGTATGCCTTGTGCCGCGTACAGTACTATGAGGAAGCATGAAAATTTGGCATTCTATTTATCATCGTACCGCCTATTCAGGAAATGAACCATCTTTCTACCAAACCAATCAATTTGATTGGAGTGGGCAAATTGAGAAGAACTGGAAAATCATTCGGGATGAACTTGAGCGTCATTTAGCATCTAAAGAAGCAAGTCAACGAATAAACAATCATGGACGATGGAAGACCATGCCTTTGAAAACCTGGGGAATTGAGTTTCACAAAAACATACAAAATTTCCCTTTGACCATGGAACTCCTGAACCGAATACCCGGACTGGTATCTGTTTCGTTCAATCTTCTCGAAAAAGGATCTCAAATCAACCAGCATTTCGGCGAAACAAATGCAAGTATTAGGGTGCATCTTGGATTGAAAATTCCTAATTCTTCTGATCTAGGGATTATGGTGAATGACAAAACCCGGATTTGGGAGGAAGGTAAATTATTGGCTTTTTGCGATGGACACAATCATACTGCCTGGAATTACTCACATGAAGATCGATATATCCTTCTTTTAGATATCATCCGACCTGAATTTATGAAGAAACGAAGGTCGATTTGCAGTTCAGTTCTGGCCACTTTATCTCTTCAGAACATTGAAACGAAGACGAAACCGGATTTCTATCTTACAGCAGTTCCGATGATTGCTTTGCATTCAATCGCCAGAATAGCCGCCGCCGGACTTACGCCGATTCATAATGTTATTGGAAGGAGCACATTTAAACCAAGGTCAGATAATGCAAATTCTACAACAGTAGCATCTTTGGATTCATAATCTTCGTCTGATGACGAATGGACTATTGTGAATTTTTAGCGTATTCAACTAATCATACCGAATCTCATTCGACCATGGCGTAACGATCCCATGCTTTAAATACTTCCTGTAATAGTCAAAAGCATTGGTGTAAGTAATCCATGGAGGGTCGCTATAGCTTGAAAGAGCCCCTCGAGCTTCTCTATCCAATTGGTTCAATACTGAACGATCTTTCTCAGATAGCCCTCCGATAAACGGAGGATTGAAATACACTAATCCCTGTTTGTGCATAGTATCATAAACAATCAATAGATCTTCGTACGTCAGGTTATTTCCATGCAGCATCAAACTCTTCAACTTTTTCAGTTGGGTCACTTCCTGTGGGATATGATCAACAGGAAAGTTTACGAGATGCAGGTAAACAAGTTGCCTCGCAGAACCGATACCGACAGGAAACGAAGTGTTATTTACGAACGCTAAACCATTCATGACCAATGCCTCCAACGAATCGGAACAAGCAGAAATATCTATGGTAGAGTTTTCAAGATAGTTAATGACGCTTCCATCTATGAGTTTCAACTGATTCGAGCTTCTAAACCTTGGAAATTCTTCTAAACTTAAGCGAACCATCCGAACACCTTTCAAGCTTTCCAAACCATCCAGTTTATCAGCAATGGAAATCGTATCATCTATCCATCCTATTTCCAGTAACTCAAGAGAATCCAAAGCATCAAAGCTCTCCGGGAACATATCCCTACTTCCCCCCTTAATGGACAAGTGTTTCAAATGCTTTAAGTTCTGCAGCGAATCTGGGATCTTAGCTTCCGGTCCAAGGGAAAGGTCTAGCGCCACAAGTGAAGGTATTTCCCAAACAACGGCATCATTAATTCCGCTTAATCTGATGTACTTTAAATTCTCTAAATCTTTCAGACAATCCGGTAAATCTATTGGCTTATTGGTCATCAAATCCAGAAACTCAAGACTGTCGCAATTGCAAATTTCTACGGGCAAATCAACGTCGATATACGTTTCCAGTCCTTTTAATTTCTTTGCTGTAGCAAGGACTTGATTCAAATGCCTTTCAGAAGTAGTAGTTTTAGATCGAAAATAACGCAGTTGTGGAAAATTTGTGAAATCCAATTCGTAAGGAACCGGATATGCTGTGCTGCTCCCGGAGGCCTTATTATCAAAAATTGCAAGATTCTTACATTGATTTATGTCCTCCCAATATTTCCAAAACCCTCTTAGTTCTGAACGAGACCCTATCCTGCTACCTGCTGACCAAGCAATCAACACACTGTCTGCTGGCATTTCAAAAGCCCTGTATTCATCGTCTGTTACTTTGTAATAATATTCACTTGGTGGATGTTTCTCAAGATTATATTTTTCGTACAAGCGATCAAAAGGATGAGGCGGTTCTTGCACCTCTTCCGTAACATTATTGTCAGTCTTTGTTTTGGAATCGCTCTTTTCGTAAATCACCTTCCCCTGCCCACATGAAGCAGCAACAAGTAGAATTAGTCCAAAAAGTAATTTCCCTGAATGCATGTTCTGCAAGATAAAACGATCTTCCTTAATCTCGGCGAGTCTTCGGATTCATAATCTTCGTTTGATGACGAATCGATTCCTGGTGAATGGCGTCCATCAACTGGCGCACAAACTGACGGGTTAAGTGCAGTTCTTCCGATTGATCCAGGCGCTTGGATATGATTTTTGCCCAGTGTTTTTGCTGTAAAATCGTGATGTTGTTTTCGCGTTTCAGCAATCCAACCTCTTCGCTCAACTGCATTCGAGCACTCAAAAGTTCTAACATCCGATCGTCCAAAATCGTTACTTTGTCACGCAATTCTTTGATCTGTTCCGCAACATCAGTTCCAAATTCCGGAGTACGAACCACCAATTGATCCAGAATGTTTTTCAATCCTTCGGCTGTTACCTGTTGTGCCGGATCTGACCATGCATTATCTGGATCTGGATGGGTTTCTATCATCAATCCATGGAAACTCAAATCCAGTGCCTTTTGACTCACTTCCAGGAGCAAATCACGATTACCAGTAATATGACTCGGATCACAAATAATTGGAATTTCCGGTCGATTTTCCTTCAAAGCAATTGGAATTTCCCAGTTCGGAACATTGCGGTATTTGTCGTGTTTGTAGACTGAAAATCCACGGTGAATTGCTGTCAAATCCGTAATTCCAACTTTCTCAAATCGTTCGAAAGCTCCCAGCCATAAAGCCAAATCCGGATTGATCGGATTCTTAATCATCACAGGCGTATTCGTTCCCTGCAAAGCATCGGCGATTTCCTGCACCGCAAACGGATTCACGGTAGTTCGCGCTCCAATCCACAAGACATCCACTCCCGCTTTGAGCGCCGCTTCAACATGCGATTTGTTCGCTACTTCAGTCGTCGTTTGAAGTCCGTTCAACTTTCCAGCTTCCACCAACCACGGCAGTGCTTCTTCGCCCAATCCCTCGAAGGAATCAGGACGCGTTCGTGGCTTCCAAATACCGGCACGCAGCAATTGAACATTGTCATTTTTCGCAATGTCAGCACAAATGGAAAGTACTTGCTCGCGCGTTTCGGCACTACACGGTCCAGCCACTACAAAAGAGCGGTTGGATTGGTTGATTTTGTCTGCTAATCTCATCGTTTAATATCAAAAAACCCGCTTCAGTCAGTGACCGAACGGGTTAGCATTTTTTATCTCATACAACACACGAACGGCCCTAAATAAGGTCGTTCCAAAGCCAATTGTATGCGTTGTTTGCAATCATTTACGACACAAAGGGAAAAAAAATATTTCAGATTAACGTTGATTTTTAGAAAAATTATTTCAGACCTTTGTATCGATGAATACAACATCACATATAAACACGACAGCACAAAATTGGTGGTGGAGCACAACTCTTCGATGGTGTGCCTGGCGTTAGTATATGTTGATCCTAAATATTGAAACGACTTGTCACATCTGACAGGTCGTTTTTTTTTTCACTTCACTTTTATTCAAATGATTTATTCAAAAACCCGCACGTTTAATGCGGACACCCATACCCCGGTACAGTTGTACCTTTTGCTGAGGCATCACTTTCGAAATTGCTGCCTTTTAGAAAGCAATGACTACCATTCCCGACAAAACAGTCGATCGTTTATCGGCTTTGAACCGTTGGTTTCAATAGAATTGAAAGACGGTCTGTTCGAGATTAAAACGGACGGCGAAACAAAGGAAACCCCAGTACTTCCAACCAAGGAAAGCAGTGCACTTCGACAGGCTCAGCGTACTACTTTTGACGCACTGAGCGCAGAGGTCAGCGAGCCTGTCGAGATGCCAAAGCGCAATGCTTCTTTAACCAATCAAGTCCAAAATCTACTCAACGAATACACCTTCGAGCACCCCGAAAACAACGGATTCTTTGGAAGGATGAGCTTCGAATTCACCCATCAGGACGAAACACATCTTACTGGCGAAACAACAACATCTGACATTCCTCTTTTGCACTTATTTCTGTTTCGCTTTGTGATTGTGATTGATCATTTCACCAACGAAGGAGTTTTATTGGAAAACAGTCTCTCCACTGATTTTCAGAATCTCACCATGGATTCCATCATGCGCTTACCCGCTCCGTCAGTCTTGCCATTCGAAACTGTTGGAAACGAAAGAGCATCACTCCCAGACCCGGAATTCGCAAATCTCGTTCGTACGGGTGTCAAACACTGTGAACGTGGCGATGTATTTCAACTGGTACTTTCCAACGCCTTCCAGCAGACCTATTTCGGGGACGATTTTCACGTGTATCGTCAATTGCGACGAACGAATCCATCTCCGTACCTATTCTATTTCGATTTTGAAACGTACCGACTTTTCGGCTCTTCTCCTGAAGCACAAACAGTCGTGAAAAATGGGAAAGTGGAAATTCATCCCATTGCCGGAACGGTTCCAAAAACGGGTAACGACGCGATTGATGCGGAACAACTCGAATTTCTGAAGAAAGACGAAAAAGAAAATGCCGAACATACGATGTTGGTCGATCTGGCTCGAAACGATTTGAGCAGAAACTGTTCTAACGTTCAAATTGAGGCGTACAAGGAAATTCAGCACTTCAGCCACGTAATCCACCTCGTTTCTAAAGTGACGGGAAAATGCGAATCAGATCAAACTTTTAAAACCATCAGTCAGGCATTTCCCGCGGGAACTTTGTCTGGGACGCCAAAACCACGAGCGATGGAACTCATTCATCAATATGAAAAGCAACCACGTGGATTTTACGGTGGCGCGATCGGGCTACTTCAGCCTAACGGAAACGCTAACTTGGCAATTGTCATCCGAAGCATTTTGAGTCGTGAGAATCAATTGCATTATCAGGCTGGAGCCGGAATCGTTCTGGATTCTGATCCACAAAGAGAAACGCAGGAAGTTCACCACAAACTCAGAGCCGTTCGTGAAGCCATTCGAAAGGCACACAGCTATCAATCAGAAACGGAAAAAATTACGCACTCATGAAAATTGCAGTCATCAATAACTTCGATTCGTTCGTATTCAATTTAGTACGATATCTCAAGGAATCCGAATGTGAAGTCATCGTGCAACGGAACGATCAAATTGATTTTGAAATCCTTGAAACCTGTGATGGAATCTTGCTTTCTCCCGGTCCGGGAATTCCTTCGGAAGCTGGTGGATTAATGGAAGTGATTCGACGTTTAGCCTCCGGTAAACCAATTCTTGGTGTGTGTCTCGGGCATCAGGCACTCATTGAATATTTCGGAGGATCACTGGCACTTGCCGAAGCTCCCATGCATGGAAAGTCTTCCAGAATTAACCGAATTGAAAATTCAAAAATTCTAAAGAACATTCCGGCTTCATTTGAAGTAGGTCGTTACCATAGTTGGATTGCTCAATCTCCCCTACCGGATGCTCTAACTGTCACAGCAACTTTTGGCAATGAAATCATGGCTTTCGAGCACAAAGAGCTGCCAATTTACGGCGTGCAATTTCACCCTGAATCCATACTTACGCCGGAAGGAAGAACGATGATTCTGAATTACATCGAAGTTGTCAAACAATCAAACCTAGTATTGCTATGAAACGATTTTTAGAAATAATTATGGACAAGGCGTATTTCTCCAAAGAAACTGCTGCCGAGTTTATTCATGCGATCGGAGAAGACGCTGTGTCTGACGTGGAAATTGCCGCCATTCTATCGGGAATTCAATTTCGAGGGGTATCGTTAGAAGAGTTGGATGGATTCCGACAAGCGCTGTTAGAACGTGCCACGAAACCTGAAATCGATAGTGAAAATTGCATCGATGTTTGCGGAACTGGAGGTGATGGGAAAGATACTTTCAACATTTCAACGACATCTGCATTGGTTCTGGCAGCAATGGGATACAAGGTCATCAAACATGGTAATTACGGAGTCAGTTCGAGTTGTGGATCGTCGAATGTGTTGGAATCCCTCGGCTTCCGTTTCACGACAGAATGCAATGAACTATCGGAAGATTTGGATCAGAACAATATCTGCTTTCTACACGCTCCGCTCTTTCATCCGACCTTAAAAAAGGTAGCTCCGGTAAGAAAACAAATGGGTGTTCGAACGATTTTCAATAGCCTTGGTCCATTGGTTAATCCGGTGCAGCCCTCCTATCAATTGACAGGAACCTATTCCCTGGAATTAGCGAAAATGTACCAGCATGTGCTCCGACCGAAACGCGCTTCATTCGCTGTAGTTTATGCGATGGATGGTTACGATGAAATCACACTTACGGATTCAACCCGATTGCTCGCAAATGACAATGATTCGATGGTTTCTGCTGCCAGTTTCGGGGAGAAAAACGTGAATCCTGAACACTTGAAATCTGGTGGAACAATTGCCAAAGCAGCCGAAATTTTAATCTCGATTGCCAACGGAAATGGTTCCGACGCTCAAACCAATGTAGTAGCTGCAAACGTTGCCACGGCGATACATACGATGGATTCCAAAGCAACCTTAACCGATGCCTTCAAAGAAGCACAACAATTCATTCGAAGCGGTCAAACCGCCAAACATTTCAAAATTGAAAACTAAAAAAAATAGTGCACTGAGTAAGAAAACAGTAGTACGCTGAGCCAGCACTGAACTGAGCCAGTCGAAGTTTCGAAGTGCACTGCTTTCGATGGTATAAAGTGTAGGTATTTATTATTCACACTTCGGCTACTTCGGCAAGCTCAGCACAAGTTCGCTCAGTGTGCAAGAATTCATCATTCACATCTCGACAAAGCTCGATGACCGTAACTCAATATTCAAAAATGAAATCAATACTAGATCAAATAGCAGAAAACAAAAGCCGCGAGATTGCGGAATTGAAATCCAAATACAAGCTTTCGGACTTCGAATCCATGTGCTTCTTTCACCATGAAACGAGATCACTTTCAGAAGCAATTCGACAACAAGATTTCGGAATTATCGCAGAATTCAAACGAAAATCTCCAGGTGCAGGTGAAATTCGATCTTTTGCGGATCCTCTGGAGGTGGTTTCAAAGTATCAAAATGCAGGTGCGGCAGCCATTTCTTGCCTGACAGATTCAACTTATTTTGGAGGAAGTACGAAGGACCTTGAAACGATTCGTGAGTTCACACACCTACCCGTTCTACGCAAAGATTTTATCCTTGATGAAATTCAATTGTTCGAAGCAAAAGCACACGGAGCAGATGCCATTCTCCTAATTTCAGAATTGCTCGATCCGGAACATGCAAAACAGTTAACCATCATTGCGCAATCTTTAGGAATGGAGGTTCTGATGGAAGCACACGATCGCGATCATCTGGAAAAAATCAACGATTTGGTCGACATCATCGGGATCAACAATCGTGATTTACATGCCCAAAAAACGGAGATTCAAACATCCATTCAACTCTTCGATTATCTGCCGAAAAATCGATTGTGTATTTCGGAATCTGGCGTCAAAACTGCTGCCGATCTGGAGCAACTGCAATCTGTTGGATATCACGGTGCGTTGGTAGGTGAAAGTTTGATGAAAACCGATGATCCAGCAAGTATCATCTCTAAAATCTCTGTATCATGTTCGTAAAAGTTTGCGGGATCACCACTCCCGATCAAGCCCGCCAAATCTCACAACTCGTGGATTACGTAGGTTTCATTTTCCACCCGGATTCGCCTCGATTTGTGTCTCAATCGTTTCCATCCATGAAAGCGAAAAAAGTAGGCGTATTTGTCAACGTTCCACTTCAGGAACTCATTCAAACGGCATTGCTTGAAAAATTGGATTCCGTTCAGCTGCATGGAGATGAATCACCGGAATATTGCGCTTCACTCAACAAACAGGTGCAGGTGATAAAAAGTTTTGGAATTGACGCACACTTCGATTTCAACCAACTGAATTCGTATGAGCCGTATGTCAACTACTTCCTTTTCGATACAAAAACGCCAAAACACGGCGGTTCGGGAAAACAGTTTGATTGGTCCTTGCTGAATCGGTATGAGGGAAAGACGCCGTTCATTCTCTCAGGTGGACTGCATCCTTTAGCGCTACCAGAAATTCAATCCGTTCAGCACGATCAACTTGCAGGAATTGATCTCAATAGCGGATTTGAATCGTTACCCGGAATTAAAAATATCACCTCTATAAAACAGTTTCTTCATGATTTCCACAATTGATTGCAAACTACCAGACCACCTTGGATTCTACGGTGATTTCGGAGGCGCGTTTATCCCCGAACTACTGCGTCCCAACATTGAAGAACTGGAAGCTGCCTTTCGTCGACTGAAAGAAAGCCCACTTTTTCAGAAAGAATTTCGAAATCTACTTGAAGATTATGTCGGTCGCCCTTCTCCCCTATACTATTCCGATTATTTGAGTGAATCCTACGGCGCCAAAATCTATCTGAAGCGAGAGGATTTGAACCACACGGGATCGCACAAAATCAATAATGCACTTGGACAAATTCTACTGGCTCAGCGCATGAAAAAGAGTAAAATCATTGCTGAAACCGGGGCAGGACAACATGGTGTAGCAACGGCAACTGCCTGCGCTTTACTGAATATGGAATGCATTGTTTTTATGGGTGAAAAGGACATGCAACGACAAGCTCCAAACGTTCAACGAATGCTAATGCTTGGAGCAAAAGTTGTGGCAGCAACAAGCGGCAGTAAAACGCTGAAAGACGCCACCAATGAAGCCATTCGTTATTGGATCAATCATCCGGATGCCTATTATCTCATCGGGAGTGTTGTTGGACCGCATCCGTACCCGGAAATGGTAGCCTATTTTCAGTCTGTCATCGGTCAGGAAATTCGGGCGCAATTGATGAACAAAGAAGGCGTGAGTGTTCCAGACAAAGTGATTGCCTGTGTTGGTGGAGGAAGCAATGCCGCGGGTGCATTTCATCATTTTTACGAAGAGTCAACACAATTAATTGCAGTTGAGGCAGCAGGAATGGGGATACATTCTGGGCAATCGGCTGCAACTTCAGCGCTTGGTTTGGATGGAGTGCTTCACGGAAGCAAAACCTTACTGATGCAAGACGAAAACGGTCAGGTCGTTGAACCATATTCCATTTCCGCAGGATTAGACTACCCGGGAATTGGTCCGGAACATGCAAATGCTATTCGCAATAAACGCACGCAAGCCGTCAATATCACCGATAACGAAGCCGTAGCCGCAGCATTTGAACTCACCCGAAACGAAGGTATTATTCCAGCTCTGGAAAGCGCTCATGCCATTGCAGCATTAAAAAAAATCAAATTTAAACCTGACGAAATCGTTGTTGTGAACCTTTCAGGGCGCGGCGACAAAGACATGTCAACCTATCAAAAGCACTATGAATCCATTCCGTAAAAACAGCAAACAACTCAGCATTTTTGTCACTGCGGGGTATCCCGAATTGCATTCTTTGCCCGATCAAATTAAATTTCTGGAGTCAAACGATGTTGACTTCATTGAAGTGGGTATTCCATTCTCAGATCCTATGGCGGATGGACCAACCATTCAGGAATCGAGTGAAATCGCTCTTCAAAATGGAATGAACGTTTCGCTGATGTTTGATCAACTCAGTAAAGTACAAACCGACATTCCAATAGTGATCATGAGTTATTTCAATCCGATTATGCATTTTGGTTTGAATCGATTTCTGGAACATTGTAATAAATGCAAAGTAGCTCATGTGATCATTCCTGATATCAGTATGGAAGTATACGAAAAGTTGTATCAATCCAGCTTTGAAGTCCATGACGTGACGCTTTGTTTCCTGGTCACTCCTACCACCTCATCGGAGCGGATCGCAAAAATGAGCAAATACAGCATGAATGGATTCATCTATCTGGTTTCTTCTTCGATGACTACGGGAAATTCAGCTAAGAAAATTGGTCCGATTGAAATGGATCGTATCCGAAATGCTGTAGGTGACATTCCCCTGATGATTGGATTTGGTATCAAATCTCGTGAAGACGTTTTGGAAGTTCATCAAAATGCTGATGGAGCCATTATTGGATCGGCGTTTATCAGCGCTTTAAAAGATGGTCGGGAGAAGGAATTTATTTCGAGCGTTTCGGTGCCTGAACTACAAAATCTTTGAGATAGAATGGCTCCCAGTAGGCTACGTCTTCGAATTCCTGATTTTGAAATTTCTCATACGCCAATCGAATTTGTCCTGTGGCAGAAGATTTAATGGTAAGATCGACCTCAAGATTTCTATTCGACCACAATTCAGCTAGTTTGGCTGCACCGTCACCGAAGTAGACGAATGGCTCGTATTCAGCATAGCTGTCTTCCTCCAGAATATCTGCTGAAATGTCTTTGACCGTTTGTCCTGAAGCATCTTGAATCAATCCGAAAACCTCCATTCTTCGGGCGTCGATGAGTGCACATAAATTTTGGTTGGGATGTTTCATTCGTGCCACTTCACACAAACTCGTTAAGGCATCCACTGCAATCAAAGGAATACTCAAAGCGTAGCACAATCCCTTTGCGGTAGCGGCTCCAATGCGCAGTCCCGTGTAAGAACCTGGTCCGGATGCTACAGAAACAGCATCAAGATCTTTCATTGTGAGTCCTGCTTCTTTGATGAGACTTTGGATAATCAGCGTAAGATTTTCACCGTGAGAATATCCATCCTCCTCAATTTCCTTTAAAGCAATTTGATTTCCCGCACGCGAGATGGCTACGGAACAAACTTTCGTTGCCGTTTCAAGATGTAAAATGATGGCCATTAAATGTCTTTCTCCACGTTTGCCGGATCGTCCCAGTCATTCAGTTTAACACAGTAGTCGTGGTTCATGTTGAATTTCTTACCAAGCGTTTTTGAACCAAATAGCCCTTTCTTCCAAACGTACGCCAGGTCAATTTTTTTGGTTTTAACTTCACCACCTTCCGTCTCATACTTGATTTCAACTTCCCAGTAGTTCTCGTAACCAGTATGCATTGCTTTGGCTTCCAGCACTTTTACTTTAACTGGCTCAACCATCGCACAGCAACCACAGAAAAGGTAAACGGTTTTTCCTTTGTTCAACCAGTCTGCAGCCTCTTCTGCTTTCTCTTTCGAGATATACGCCAATTGATCTGCCTGAGCAAATCCTACAACACTTAAGAATAATACGAGTAATAGATTTTTAATCATAATTCAGTTGTTTTCAGTGATACTTATGGATGTTTATTATTTTACTTCAAGTTTGAATCCAATTCCGTGTACGTTTGCGATTTGAATCGAGGCATCTTCCTTCAGGTACTTTCGAAGCTTGGTGATGAACACATCCAGACTTCTTCCTACGAAGTAATCGTCGTGTCCCCAAACACCGGTTAAAACGATTTCTCGTGCTACCACCTGATTCATGAATTTGCAAAGAATAGTCAGAATCTGAGCTTCTTTCTTTGTCAATGTTTTCTCAAAATTCGGGTGTTTCAATACAAAATTGACGGTATCGAAAACGTATTCACCAATTTCGTAAACGTCTTTGTTTCTGGGTTCTGCCTCAATATTCACACGGCGCAACATGGCAGCTACGCGCAATTGCAATTCTTCGGAATTGAATGGTTTTGTCAGGTAATCATCCCCGCCAGATTTGAAACCTTCCACTTTATCTTCGTCGTTGGACTTTGCTGTCAAAAATAAGATGGGAACATTGGCATTCAACTTACGCACGTCTTTTGCCAGCGTGAAACCGTCCTTTTTGGGCATCATCACATCAAAAATGCACATGTGGAAGGTATCTTCCGTGAATCGTTGAAATCCTTCGGCACCATCCGTACATAAGGTAACCTCGTACCCTTCTGCCTTCAATTGATCTGAAATAATGAAACCGAGACTGGTATCGTCTTCAACAAGCAATATTTTGACTTTCATAAGCGCGTGTTATTGCGCTAAGATAGCCAGAAATCTGAAGATGAAATCTTAATGAAGTGTTAATCCAGCTTCGGCAAATTCTCTCCAATCAGGTTCTTTCCAACCAATGCTTCTGTAACGTTAATGATGTGATCTCCTAGTTTCTCGCAGCTATAGATCAAATCTGTATAGATGATTCCGCTTCGGATGTTGAATTCGTCTTTCTCGATAGAAGAAAGGTGTTCTGCACGGAATTTATTTCGAAGATCGTTAATGTTGCTCTCCAATTCCATGGCTTTATCCAAAGAAACCTCTTTCTGTTCTTTCTTCAGGTTACGAAGCATTTCCTCGAATGCCAAATCAACCGCTTCCAAAAGGGTTTTTACGTTAGAACGTTGCTCAGGTGTGAACCAGATTTTCTGCTCGTCTTTTCGCTTATACGTTAATGACATTTGATAGAAAACATCCCCCATGCGCTCCAATTCGTTAGTGATTGCCAACATTCCACGTACACGCATTGCTGATTCCTGAGAAAGATCATTCTCAGCACATTCGCTCAAATATCCTGAAATCTCAATTTCGATTCGGTCGGTGATCTCCTCGTACTTGGCAATTTTCTCGTACAATTTCTTCTTCGCCTTCTTCTCCTGTTCGAACATTAACGACTGGAAGAACTTCGACATTTTAGAAGTAATCTTACCGAATTTAGCCAGCTCCTTCTGGGCCTCTAACAGGAACAATTCCGGCGTTACCATCACACCTGCAGTAATGTATTCAAGGTTGATGTTTTCATCGCTATCCGATCTGCTTGGTACCATCCAGATAACCAATCGTGTAATGTGATTCGCGAACCAGAACAACAACAACACATTCGTGATATTGAATATCGTATGGAACAATGCCAGTGCGATTGGTCTACTTTCCTGATTGGAAACCGGACTTGGCAACTGCGTTGATACGAGGTAATCAACCAGGTCGATGAACAGGTAGAACGATGCTACCATCCAGAGGACTCCAACCACGTTAAATACAAGGTGCGCACGTGCTGCTCGTTTCGCATGCACATTACCAATTATCGCTGCAATATTTGCGGTAATCGTAGTACCGATGTTCTCTCCCAGTACCATACCTGCTGCCATTTCGAAAGGAATAATTCCACGCTCACAAAGAAGAATTGTAACGGCCATCGCTGCTGATGAAGACTGTACCATAATGGTTACAATCGTTCCCATCAATACGAACAACATTACACTGAACGTTCCATGCCCTGATAGTGATTCAAGGAATGCAAGAGATTCTACGTTTCCTTTTACATCAGGAACTCCTTGCTTCAACAATTCCAATCCGAGGAAAAGGATGGCAAAACCAACCAACATTTCTCCCCAAGAACGTAGGTTATCACGATTTGTGAATAACATTACGATAGCAACAAGGAAGATCGGTAGTGCGTAATCGGACATAGAAACCGAGAATCCAAGGAAGGCTACGATCCATGCTGTTACCGTGGTACCGATATTGGCTCCCATGATTACCCCGATACTTTGCTTTAGGGATAGAAGTCCTGCATTCACAAAACTTACCACCATTACCGTTGTCGCAGAAGATGATTGAATAATTGCTGTAGTAAGGAAACCAGTAAAGATTCCTTTCACACGGTTCTTCGTAATGGCTCCAAGAATCTCGCGAAGTTTCTGACCTGCTGCCTTCTGGATTCCTTCACTCATGACCTTCATACCGTAGATGAAGACCCCTAGCGATCCAAGCAACATTAAAATTCGCATGATCAATCCTGTGCCCAATGACCAACCGCGTTCTGTTTTGAAGGATTTGTCTTCACTCCAGACAACGGCAGTTTCGCCATTCTTTTTATTGATTTTGGTAATTGTAGAATCTTTCACTACACCTACCGCGAACTTGTATTTCTCGTTAATTGCAAGATTATCCAATTTATAGGATGTCTCCTTCGGGTCAATCAGCTTTGAATATTTCCAATCCGGGTGAATATCCAGCTTGGTCTGGTTGCTAGGTAGGTAGCGAATGATAAGTTTACGCCCAAGCGGGATACTATCATAAACAAGGTTCCAGGTAATCTTCACTTCACCCGCACCTCCTTTGGCAGAGATGTTTTCTACCGGAGATTCAGAATCAGCCGCGAATAACTGACCAAACAACAAAAGAGCTGCAGCAACTAAAAGATGCTTCAAGTGCAAGCGAGAAATCATGAATCAAATTTTCCCCCAAAAATAGTTGTTTGAAGAGTTTGGAATGGGTCGGGTAGGCTTTTATTGGCTGTATTCACGTAAACTTAACTTTAACGTAAAGTGGTACAAAAAAAGAACGAGAGCCACGGACAGGCGTCCAAGGCTCTCGCTACACTAATCAACCTAACCTACTACTACATCGCCAAAGATATAGGAAGTTTTAAATCTCACAACACACACGACCATATTTTTACAATGTGTGATTTTTTAGCTTCCTAAGAGTTTAATGTCCAAATTATCTTAATCTTACAGTGCCATAAATAATTTAACAGGTAAATTCCTAGGCTTGTCGAGAATTTTCGACGGTTAAACGATTTAGTTAAGTGAAAACATGGTTTTTTACATCGAGATTAAGATTCCAATATTATCTTTATATTATTTCGCTGTGAAAAAAAAGAATTCACAAATTTTGCGCCCATGGATAGAATATTGATAATTGACGACGAGGAAGACATCAGAGAGATCCTCTTCTATAATTTGCAAAAAGAAGGATATCAGGTGTTTCAAGCTTCCACAGGTCGTGAAGGTATCGAATTAGCAATTGCACACAAACCCGATCTTGTATTGTTAGATGTGATGATGCCAGAGATGGATGGAATCGAAGTTTGCCAAACATTACGAGAAAATGTGAAGACGAAAGATATTCGCATCTGTTTTCTAACTGCACGCAATGAAGATTATAGTCAAATTGCCGGATTGGACGCTGGAGCGGACGACTATGTTTCCAAACCTGTTAAACCAAAAGTGCTTGCCAGTCGTATTAAAGCGATCTTGCGCCGTAAGAACAGCATTCCATCAATTAAGCCAAAGAACAACAATGAAGACCTGGTAATTGATCGCGAAAAGTACATCGTACTGAAAAAAGGGAATCCTATCCATTTGCCTCGAAAAGAATTCGAACTATTAGCACTTCTTGCCTCAAAGCCAGGAAAAGTATACGAGCGTGATATTATTCTGGAGTCGGTTTGGGGAACCGGAATTGTTGTTGGTGACAGAACAATCGACGTACATATCCGAAAGCTTCGTGAGAAAATTGGGAATCAATACATCAAAACGGTAAAAGGTGTAGGATACAAATTTGTATCGGGCGCCGGATACGAGTAGAACTACTATAGATTTTGAACAAAAAAACGGGAGCATTTTCATGCTCCCGTTCTTATTTTATCAGGTATTGATTATTGTGCCGTAGTTGGAACTTCAGGTTTTTTCTTCTTCCCTTTCAAGTTGTATGAAACAGAAGCTGAAATTGAGAACCCAGGACTCCACGCGCTGTAAATGCTTAGGTTTTCTGCACCGAAAGACTCGTAGCGACGTACACGACGCGAAAGCAACAAGTTTCTTCCAGTAAGACTTCCCTGCCATTGATCATCAGATCCAAATGTTTTGGAAACTTTCAAATTCAAGCTATGGAAAGGTCGTTCGAATACATCAGGAATACGACCTGTACCGATAACGGCCAGTTTCGGTCCTTGTACGTTGTAATTAACGTTCACGATCATTCCAAGAGAATCATTTCGGAACGTTGTAAACGCGTTCACGATGTATGGAGACTGTCCGTACATCTGACGGTAATTTCCAATTACTTCTCCTACACGAGCGTTTTCCTGACGTACTTCTTTCTCCTGACGGAACTCTGATCCGATAGGAATGAAAGATTGACGCATATCAACACGAGAAACAACGTACGTGAAGTTACCTCCAACTACAAAGCTCAAATGAACTTTTTCAGGTTTGTTGAAGAAAAGTGCTTTACGTATTTCAACTTCTCCACCGAATACTTCCGCTTCACCAGTGTTCAATGGCTGAACGTTGTCCGGAGCTGTGTTGAAGGCAATCAATTCGATCGGATCGAAGAACTTCTTGTAGAATCCACTCAATGAAACCAACTCTGTTCTTCCGAAGAAGTGTTCCCATCGGGCATCAAAGTTGTGAATGGTTGTTTGCTTAAGATCAAGGTTACCATTGTAAGTACGTCCCTGAAGTGGATCGAAGATCTGAGCCAACGACTTTTCTTTGAAAGAAGGTCGTGCAAGCGTAGTTGTATAAGCGAAACGGTAATTCGTTTTCTGATCATATTTACGCGTTGAATCTGCTTTCTTTACAATCTTGTAAGCTGCATTCACAGATGGAAGTACATTCCAGTTATTCAAAATCATGGAATCGATAATAGTATCCGTTCCAAGGTTGTTCTGTCCTGTATACCAGTTACGCGCGTTTTCCACACGAGCACCATATGTTACTTCCAATTTCTCTGTAACAGGCAAACGGTTCATTACGTATGCACCAGAAACGTTCTGACGAGCACTGAAGTTGTTTGCAGGCTCGAAGTTTCCGTTCACCCACATTCCCTGATCAGTCTCAGGAGTCCAGATGTTTTCATCCAGGAAGTACCAATCCGGATCAGCTTCGAAATCAACGTTGTCTCCGTTACGGTATTCAAACAAGTACTGCAAAATTTCAAAATCACGAGCACGGTACGTGTTCAACCCTCCGAACTTGATATCCGCTTTACGCGTAGAATCCATTTTCCATTTGTATTCGAAATCGAAACGACCACCAATGTTGTATTCCGTCAATGAACGCCAGATACGACGTGTTTGTGCTCCTACTGCAGGGTCGAAACTATACGATGTTGGATTTCCATCTGCATCCGTTTCGTATGCCAAAGCTGTAGAACGAATGTCAGGATCTTGAATAGAAGAGAAAGTTGGACTTACCTTCCATTCCAATACCCATTGGCTGGCAGAATCAAGTGTATGACGCCCTGCAAGGTTTGCATTAGAAACCGAACGCTGCGTGTATTCCAAACTCGTACGCTCTAATTTTGCTGGGTTATCTTCGAAATCTTCCTCACGAAGGAAGGCTGTATTTGCCAATCCGTTCTGAGTACGGAACAATGCCAAATCAATTTTCGAACGATTCCATTTTACTGATTGTCCAATCAAAGCAGTCCAAAGTACACTGTGCTGTGATTGTTGTCCAGTAGCAACACGTGATTTCTCCAATTCGTTCTGAGGAACTCCGTTTGTTGATTCCAAACGATATTCACCGTACTCTACGTCTTCGAAAAACTGGTGTGAATTACGGTAGTTGGCTACGATATTGTAACCATAAGTGATTCGTGTCTTTGAAGTATCGTCCTGATTAAATACCACACGATCTCCATAACCAAACGCGTAGTTCTGGTTCATGAACTGCGACTGTTGTTTCGAAGCCATTGTCTGGCTAAAGGCGCGTGTATACGTCTCCAATTGCGGATCATCTAAAACTGGATTCGGGATTGAAGCAGTCTTATTAATCGGCAAGGCACGAGTCCCATCATCAAACCCTAAGAAGTCCAAACCACCACCTTCGTAAGTGCGGTAGTTAGAATTGAAAGTTGCCTGGCTGTTGTATCCCAAACCAACTTTTCCGTAGATATAACGCTCTTGCGGCAAATCCTTGGTAGTAATATTCACCAAACCTCCGGTGTAGTCACCAGCCCAGTTTGGAAGGAATGTTTTGTAGATTGTCAGGTTAGATACAACGGCTGCAGGGAAGATGTCCAACTGTACTGAGTTTCGGTCTGGATCCAAACCAGGAATTTCCATTCCATTCAAAATCGTTTTGGTGTAGCGGTCACCCAAACCACGAACGTATACGTTCTTTCCATCTTCAATTGTTACACCTGGAGTAGCTTTAGCAGCTTCTACTACCGTTCGAACTCCACGTTCTTTCATTTCGGCTGCAGTCATGATATCCGTAGGTCCCGGTTGTTTGTTTCGGATTTTATCTCCTTCTTCTACCGTTTCAGCAATTTTTGTTTTCACTGCTGTAACGACAATTGGTCCAATGTTAATAACATCAGCACTCTTAGAAAGTTCAACGTCCAATACTTTAATTTCTCCGTCGGCGATAGTTACTTCTCTCTCCTGGTTGAGGTATCCCTCATTTTGCATGGAGTACGTGATAGTGTGTGTTCCTGCCGGTAATCTTAATTGATACTCACCATCGAAATCACACTCGGTACCTCTATTCTGACCATTGAGTTTGAATTTTAGCTTGGCTAGAGCTATAGGTTCTTGCGTTTCTTTGTCCTTGACAATTCCACGTAAAGTTCCTTGTGCATATGACAGCGTTGTTGCTGCGATGACAAAAAACAGTGTTAAAATTTTACTTTTCATTTGGATCGTAAAATTGCGATTATGTCTATTAACGAAGAATGTCTGCCCTCAAGGAGAGCAGACATTCATTTATTTAGAATCTTTTATTCTAATTCTTACAGCTTGTTGTTAACTCCCATCCAAGTCCAAGATGCGAATCCAGTAGCGTCAGCTCCTGTAGCTGTTCCAGAAGTCATTGCTGCTTCTGCATCAGTTTGATCTTGTGCAGGTACTGGACAAGTTGACCCTTGATCATCTTCAGATCCAGTGTAAACTGAAACAGAAGAGAACTGAGAACCTGTGAATACCAATGTTGGAGACGCTTGAGTCAAGTGAGTGAACGCGTCAGTCTTAGGGTCAGCACAGTTGTTCTGGTAAGATGCACGGATCTTAGCTTCTCCCATTGATACGTTGTTGATAGTACCTTGAGCTTTTGATTTGAAATCTCCACGAGCTTCAGTTCCACCGAAAGTAGAAACTGTACCGTTGATCAAAGTAAACAATCCATCAGTATAAGTTGTTCCTTCTGGTCCGTCGATTTCCAAAGCCTCATCAGAAGAAGCTCCGTTTACTACTACGAAGTTATCAACTGTTCCTGAGTAGTTCATGTCGATATCAACACCGTCATCTCCCTGGAATCCTACCAAGATGTTAGAAGCGTCTACAGTTCCACCGAAGAACTCAACACCATCGTCAACGTTAGCGATAACCTCGATGTTGCTGATAGTAGTACCAGTACCAACACCTCCAAGAGTCAATCCGTTGATTTCGTTACCAGCTCCGATCAATGCTCCACCGTGACGGATAGATACATAGTTCAAAGATCCAGAGTTGTCAGCAGCGTCAGTTCCTCCGAAGATTCCGTTAGTTCCGTCAGCTGGGATACCTTCAATTTGTGATTCAGTGTCACCGTCTCCAGCAGAAGTTGGTGCGTTACCACACATGATGATTCCACCCCACAATCCTTGATCAGTTTCAGTCAAGTTAGTTCCAGTCAATTGACCAGCCTCGATGTTATCCAAAACAGATGTAAAGATAATTGGACTAGCAGCAGTACCGTTAGCGATAAGAACACCTCCACGGTTAACCAATAATGCAGAAGCCAAAGTTCCAGTTCCTTCAGCACCTTTTACTAGAGTACCAGCCTCGATAGTAAGAGTAACTCCGTTAGGAACAACAACTTTACCGTTCAATACGTATGTGTTACCAGCAGTCCAAGTTTCGTTTGAAGTGATCGCACCGTACTTTTGGATAGTAGTTTCTTCTTCAACTACAACTGGCTCACAAGAACCGTCATCTTTTTCTGCAGAAGCATCGTAGTTAGGAGCATCTGGATTAGTACACCCTTTTTTCTTACATGATACTGTTCCTACAGACATAGCAGCCACGGCAAGAACCATCATACCAACTTTCATCGTTTTTGTTTTCATCTTTTTGTTTTTCGATTTTGAACACTGCAAATATTCGGCGATTTATTGAAATGAAACTTTCTAAAAACTTACGATTGTATCATTAATATGTTAAGTCAATATTAATATGTTACTAAAACCTTTCAGTATTCATTCCATTCACCTGTTTATAACCATGTGAATAGTAACATTCGCTTAAAGGTCATTTTCGATTCCTTAAACAAACTGTAAATATTCAATAACTCTGTAAGTCGCATCACTAGGTAGCTTTGTAGCAAAACCAGAGGAGATGACGCCAGTTAAAAAAGAAAGCACCGTATTGCTTGTAGATGATGAGCAAGACATTCTTGACATTCTTTCATACACTTTAAAAAAAGAAGGACATAAAGTCTTCACAGCGACAAATGGAGCTGACGGGATACAATTTGCAAAAGACCTTAACCCGGACTTAATAATATTGGATGTTATGATGCCTCAGATGGATGGAATCGAAGCATGTCAGATTATCCGCAACGATATGCATATGAATCGTCCGGTAATTGCTTTCCTAACATCTCGTGCTGAAGATTACTCTCAAATAGCAGGTTTGGAAGCTGGCGCTGATGATTACATCACCAAACCCATCCGACCTAGATTATTTGTGAGTAAAGTAGAATCTTTGCTTCGCCGCGGACAGGAAATTGAAAGTGAAAAAGCTTCGAAAGAAATCACCATCGACCGCGAGAAGTTCCTGGTTACATTTAAAGGCAAAGACATTACTCTTCCAAAGAAAGAATTTGAATTGTTGGAGTTGCTGGCTAGCCGCCCAGGAAAAGTATTCAACCGCGACCAAATTCTGAATATCGTTTGGGGAGATGGAGCCATTGTTGGTGAACGTACAATTGATGTCCATATCCGTAAGCTCAGAGAGAAGCTTGGTAATACGTATATTCGCACTATCAAAGGAGTTGGATATACGTTTAATGAGTTTTGAAAAACCTTAGACCCGTACAGGTATTATTAATAGGAAGCCTCGTTGTTTCCTTCTTGTCAATGCTGCTATTGATCATTTTGAGTCAATCAGTAGTGATTCCCGGTTGGTATTATCTCGTATTCCCTATTGGAATTGGTGCCCTCTCCTATTTGGTGTTCTACATTTTATTGCGCCGTTTCATTACGCAAAAACTGAAAATCCTGTATCGTTCCATCCGAAAAGGAAAAATTGTGAATCAACAAAACGAAAACCTCTCACTCTTTGACGATGTGATTGAGCGTGCCGAAGTTGAAACGAAGAAATGGACGGAAGAACGTACACAGGAGATTAACAAGCTGAAAGAACAGGAAGAGTTCCGCCGTGAGTTCCTCGGAAACCTGGCACATGAGTTAAAAACACCGGTCTTTTCAATCCAAGGGTACATCCTTACTTTGCTGGAAGGTGGTTTGGAAGATGAGAACGTTAACAGACAATTCCTGGAACGCGCATCGAAAGCAACCGATCGAATGACAACCATCCTTGAAGATCTTGACAAGATTGCCAAAATGGAAGTTGGAGTAATCGAATTGGAATACCAGCACTTCGATGTGGTAGAGTTGGTGGAAGATATTTTCGATGAATTGGAAGGACGCGCCAAAAAACGGAAAATTGACCTACGATTCGCTAAAGACTTTGATCCTATTTTCGTTTATGCAGATAAAGGAAAAATCACCCAGGTACTGACAAACCTTATTGGAAACTCAATCTCCTACGGTAACGAAGAAGGAGAAACAAACATCCGATTCTACATTCTGAACAATATTATTACTGTGGAAGTATCCGATAATGGTCCCGGAATTCCTGAAGAAGACCTTCCGAGGTTATTCGAACGTTTCTACCGTGTTGAGAAAAGTCGTAACCGAAATGCCGGAGGTTCTGGTCTTGGTTTGGCAATTGCAAGACACTTTATTGAGGCACACGGGCAAACTATTTCAGTACGAAGCACCCTTGGAGTTGGGAGTACCTTCACCTTCGGATTGGATCGTGGGAAACGCAACCTTGCCTGATTTTCAATTTGAAAATTTGCCTTCTCATCTGGAAGTGAGTTCCTGCCTGTCTAATCCAACAGAGTAATTCACAAGTTTAATTTTCAACTACTTAAGACCCAAAATCAATTTTGGCACTTTGCTTGCCAAAAGCGTGGAGAATTGAGTTATTTTCATTTTGACAAAACTTTTCCAAAAGTTTCAAATTGAAAACCGTAACTTAAACGAGTAGCAAATTGTCAATGAAAGTCAAGTTTTCAATCACACAAGGATTCCTCATGATCATGCTTTTGATCCTGGTATTGGTTAGTGCCGTTGGGTTCGTGACGTATCGTGAATTTGTGAAAGTACTGGACAATGCCAAAGAAGCTGGAAAGCCAGATCCAACACTGGCCATGACAAAGAATGTTATTTACAGTGTAACTGAAGCTGAAAACAAAGTAAAAACCTTCACACTGACGGAAGACACCGTATTTCTTGGAGAATATCAATCCATTCGAGAAGACATTCTGAATCAGCTGACCACTTTAGATACTATTCAATTAGATTCAAAAAAGGATGATGCTCAATTGGACACCTTATCGAAGTATGTTATCAGCAAATTGCACGTGTACGATAGCTTATTGGTGCTTCAAAATGAATTCCGTGTACAACAAGCCTTAGAACGGGTAAATCAAACTATAGAAGGAGCGGTAGAAGAAGTGGATGCCTACGTTCAGCCACAACCCGCCGTTGTTAAAACTCCTGAACCTGAAACAGAAGAAGAAAGAAAATTCTTGTTTTTCAAATTGAAAAACCGGAAGAATCGCGAGAAACGTAAGGGAAGGAAGAAAAAGAAGGATGAAGAACCTGAACCAGAAGTAGTCCCGGATATCGTTCTGAGTATTCCGAAAGAAATGCGGGTTAACTATGAGACGGTTAAATCGAACCTTGCACAGATTCAAAACTCAGAAACTTCCCGGGAAGAGCAGCAATTATTGCAGGAGTATCAGCTGTTAGAATTAGACAAACTGTACACGGCTCAGTTAAGTAAAATTCTGGCGGATCTGGAGAATAACGGTCTGGAGCGCGATAAAACCCGTGGAAAAAAAACACAAGCCATTGTAAAAAAGGCCAATGTCCAAATTGTCATTTTTTGTGTGCTTATCTCCATTCTCCTCTTAATTACGAGCTACACCATCATTCGTTATATCTCGAGAAGTAATCGCTATCGTAAAGTATTAAAACGGGCTAAAAACGAGGCTGAATCCTTAGCGCAAGCGAAAGAACACTTTGTAGCTACTGTTAGTCATGAAATCAGAACGCCAATGAACATTATCTCTGGGTTTACAGAGCAATTGGCACATTCCGATCTGGATCAAAAACAGAGAGATCAACTTGAGACAGTTATCAAAGCTTCTTCACACTTACTTCAACTTATTAACGAAGTACTTGATTTCACTAAGCTTCAGAACTATAAACTAGAACTGGAAACGCGTAACTTCCGCTTGCGTGATACTTTAAATGAGGTCCGTGATCTTATGACTCCTCTCGCGGAGGATAAAGGAATTGACCTGGAGTTCGTTATTGCTGATAGTACTCCTGAAGTTCTCGTGGGTGATGCCATCCGGTTGTCTCAAATGCTTATCAACGTTACGAGCAATGCGGTTAAATTTACCGATAAGGGAATCGTTTCAGTTGCAGTTTCTCCCTTAAAGATTAGTGATCGCGTTGCTATTCTGGAATTTTCAATTACCGACACTGGAATTGGTATGTCTCCGGAAAAATTAGAGCGCGTGTTCGAAGCTTTTGAGCAGGCAGACGCAAGCACCTCTCGTACTTATGGCGGAACCGGATTGGGATTGTCGATTACCAAAAAGCTCATCGAATTGCACAAAGGAACGGTACAGGTTCATAGCAAGGAAAATGTTGGAACAGAAATCATTATAGAAATTCCTTATCCAATTGGAGAAGATAATGATGCGACAGCAGAACTTCCGTCTAAGTCACTACATCCAATCATTCAAAACAAAAGTGTCCTTGTCGCGGATGACGAAGCATTCAACCGAAAGCTGATAGCAACCATTCTAAGCAAATTTGGCGCTGAGATTGCTGAAGCAGAAAATGGTGTGGAAGCCGTAGTTATGGCTCATCAAAAGAAGTACGATATCATTCTAATGGATGCACGCATGCCTCAAATGAATGGTGTGGATGCATCGGCAACGATTCGTAAGGATGGGGAGAACACCGAAACTCCAATAATAGCGCTATCAGCCGCAATAACTGAAGATGATCAGAAAGCCTATTTCAACGCTGGAATGAACGCGGTGTTAGGCAAACCATTTCGGGAATCCGAACTACTGAAAGTTATCGCCGGACAAATCACGAATGAAGATATGGAGGAAGACCAATTACCTATAGAGGATTCCCTGGATTTTGAAGGGTTAAAAACACTAAGTGGTCACGATGACATGTTCTATCTTGAAATGTTAGAAACCTTTATACGCGGTACCGAAAACGGACTGTTGGAAATGGCAAGTTTGCTGGAAGCAGGAAATATTAAACGTATGGGGGAAGTGGCACATAGAATCAGCGCCCCATGTAAGCATATGGAGGCTGTTCGCCTATACGAGGTGTTGAAACAAATTGAAAATAAATCGAAAATTGAACCGCCTTCCATTCCTGAATTGGAGTCACTGCTGAATCAAGCGAAGGACATTGGCGAGTCAATTACAAAGAAAGTAGCATCGGAACTAATCCGGGAAAAAGAAGTTTAAAATGGATTCTCAATTTCTAATTTACGTTGTTGAAGACGACGAATGGTACAATAGATTACTTGTTCATAGTCTTTCATTAAACCCTGATTATACCGTTAAGGGCTTTCATTCTGCAAAAGAAGTATTGAGGGAACTCGACAATGGTCCAGCTGTGATCACCGTAGACTATGGGCTTCCGGATATTAAGGGGGACGAACTTCTGGAGAAAATCAAAGAAACAGATCCTTCCATCGAGGTAATTATAATTTCCGAACAGGAAAAAATCGAGACGGCAGTTTCATTATTGAAGTCAGGAGCTTATGACTATCTGGTAAAATCCAAGGACATTAAGGAAATGGTGCTCAATACCGTAAATCATATTTGTAACAATTTCGATTTACGTAAAGAGTTGGCGTCCTTGAAAAAGGAGGTCCAGGAGAAGTATTCCTTTGAGAATACTCTGATCGGTAACAGTCCAAGCATGCGAAAAGTGTACGATTTGATGAATCGTGCCCTGGCGAACAATATCACCGTATCGATTTCCGGCGAAACTGGAACTGGTAAGGAAATGGTAGCCAAAGCGATTCATTTTAACTCGAACCGTAAAGACAAACCGTTTATTGCCGTCAATGTGGCTGCCATTCCTTCAGAATTGATTGAAAGTGAATTATTCGGTTATGAAAAGGGTGCTTTTACCGGTGCTATTTCCCGTAGAAAAGGAAAGTTTGAAGAGGCTCATGGAGGAACCATATTCCTAGATGAAATTGGAGAAATGGACCTGAACGCTCAAGTTAAACTATTGCGAGTACTTCAGGAGAAGGAAATTACGCGAATAGGTAGCAATACTCCAATTCCTGTGAATTGCAGAATTATCGTTGCCACGCACAGAAACCTTTTGGAAGAAGTGAAACAAGGCAACTTCAGGGAAGATTTGTACTACCGTCTTTATGGACTTCCAATCACTTTACCTCCATTGCGCGATCGCCAGGATGACGTATTGATTCTGGCCAATCATTTCATGGTTCAGTTTTGCAAAGAAAATGGACTCGATGAGAAACGCTTCAGTAAAGAGGCACGACATAAAATTTTAAGTTATCAGTGGCCTGGAAATGTTCGTGAGTTAAAATCCATTGTGGAATTAGCCGTTGTGATGACGAATGAAACTGAAATAGGAGAAGATGACTTAACCTTCTCCACCAGTTCCGATTTACTTCCTGATCTGTTAACCAAAGAACAAACCTTGAGAGAATACTCCATCCGCATTGTCAATTTCTACATGGGGCAATGTAATAATGATACTTCCATCGTTGCGGAGAAATTGGGCATTGGTCAAACTACCGTCTATCGGATGTTGAAGGAGATGCGCGAAAGCAAGGTAAGCTAACGCGATTATTTTCATAATGAAAAATATATTTCCATTTTGACGACAATTTGACAATTCTAAAAACATTATACCCTTGTACTAGTGGGGATTACGGTATTTTTTTCATTTTGGAACGGGATTCGCTTATATGAATGCAGTAGTCAACGGTACTACTGATGTTATTCATTTGAATTACATGTTTTGGAATAAAGAAAACCTACTCATCAAGATACTGGAGCAATTAGGGTTTACAGCTCCTGGGTAAGCAATCGATATCCCACATCATCTCAATTTCATAGCAACTACGGGATATTGTTGTAGCATTGAAAGGCCTCGACGTTCGTCGGGGCTTTTTCATTTCCACCATTTTCATTTTGAAAGAATTCCTGAAACAGAAAAGATCTTTCTTGTTTCGTTCACTTAGCAATATATATGGATAAAAAAGCCCCTTCATTTCTGAAGAGGGTTCTATAAAAGCGGCACCGTGCCTGACGGCAGGCAGGTCGACTTATCGATGACGAAGCCAAAATTTTCAATTTTGTGCTTGTCACGATCCCGATAAGCGTAGCTTCATCGGGGCTCTCCCGTGGGAGGTCTTCACCTAATACCATAAAAAAACCCCGATCCAAAAAGGACCGAGGTTCTATAAAAGCGGCGTCGACTTACTCTCCCACCCTCAAAAAGGCAGTACCATCAGCGCAAGCAGGCTTAACTTCTCTGTTCGGAATGGGAAGAGGTGGACCATGCTGCAATAAACACCTAAAGTCGTTGTCATATAGTGAGAAGTGAGAAGCGACTAGTCACTAGTCACTTTTTAACTTTTCACTATAGACGAATGTCTAAATATATCGGAGCGATTGAAGTAGAAAAATCAACGGATTATAAGTTTACGGGTAATTAGTACTACTCGGCTTTGACGTCGCCGTCTTTACACCTGTAGCCTATCAACGTGGTCGTCTTCCACGACCCTTAAAAGTTATCTCATCTTGAGGTGAGTTTCGTGCTTAGATGCTTTCAGCGCTTATCTCATCCGTACGTAGCTACCCTGCGATGCAGCTGGCGCCACAACAGGTACACTAGAGGTACGTCCACCCCGGTCCTCTCGTACTAGAGGCAGGTCCTCTCAAATAACTAACGCCCACAACAGATAGGGACCGAACTGTCTCACGACGTTCTGAACCCAGCTCGCGTGCCACTTTAATGGGCGAACAGCCCAACCCTTGGGACCTTCTCCAGCCCCAGGATGTGACGAGCCGACATCGAGGTGCCAAACCACTCCGTCGATGTGAGCTCTTGGGAGTGATCAGCCTGTTATCCCCGGAGTACCTTTTATCCTTTGAGCGATGGCCCTTCCATGCGGAACCACCGGATCACTATGCTCTAGTTTCCTACCTGGTCGACTTGTCGGTCTCTCAGTCAAGCACCCTTATGCCATTACACTCTACACACGGTTACCAAGCGTGTTGAGGGTACCTTTAGGAGCCTCCGTTACTCTTTTGGAGGCGACCACCCCAGTCAAACTACCCACCACACAATGTCCCCTCATCGGGTTAGGCATCAGATAATTCAAGGGTGGTATTTCAACAACGACTACTCTACGCCTGGCGACGCAGCATCAAAGTCTCCCACCTATCCTACACATGAATTACCCAATACCAATGTGAAGCTATAGTAAAGGTTCACGGGGTCTTTCCGTCCCGTTGCGGGTAATCGGCATCTTCACCGATACTACAATTTCACCGAGCTCATGGCTGAGACAGTGCCCAGATCGTTACACCATTCGTGCAGGTCGGAACTTACCCGACAAGGAATTTCGCTACCTTAGGACCGTTATAGTTACGGCCGCCGTTTACCGGGGCTTCATTTGAATGCTTCGCCGAAGCTAACATCTCCACTTAACCTTCCGGCACCGGGCAGGTGTCAGGCCTTATACTTCAACTTTCGTTTTTGCAAAGCCATGTGTTTTTGATAAACAGTCGCCTGGGCCTATTCACTGCGGCCAACCGAAGTTGGCGTCTCTTCTCCCGAAGTTACGAGACCATTTTGCCTAGTTCCTTAGCCATGAATCACTCGAGCACCTTAGAATTCTCTTCTTGACTACCTGTGTTGGTTTGCGGTACGAGTTGTATTAACCTGAAGCTTAGAGGTTTTTCTTGGAAGCGTTTAGGAACACTATCCACGCAGCCGAAGCTTTGTGGTACTATCAGGTTCGACTAGATCTGCGGATTTGCCTACAGTCCTAATATCTACACCCTTTAACGTACACATCCGTCCGTACGCGGTTCTTTCATCACTCCGTCACCCCATCGCAGTTAATACAAGTATGGGAATATTAACCCATTATCCATCCACTACCCCTCTCGGGTTCGCGTTAGGTCCCGACTAACCCTTGGACGATTAGCGTCGCCAAGGAAACCTTAGTCTATCGGTGAGCAGGTTTCTCGCCTGCTTTATCGTTACTTATTCCTACATTTGCTTTTCTATGCGCTCCAGCAAGGGTCACCCCTAACATTCAACGCACATAGAATGCTCCCCTACCCATCTTTCGATGTCATAGCTTCGGCAGTATGTTTAATGCCCGATTATTATCCACGCACGATCGCTCGACTAGTGAGCTGTTACGCACTCTTTAAATGAATGGCTGCTTCCAAGCCAACATCCTAGCTGTCTATGCAATCGCACAACGTTAAAACAACTTAACATACATTTGGGGGCCTTAGCTGATGATCTGGGTTCTTTCCCTCTCGGACATGGACCTTAGCACCCATGCCCTCACTGCTGCGTATATATTATAGCATTCGGAGTTTGTCAGGGTTTGGTAGGCGGTGAAGCCCCCTAGCCCTATCAGTAGCTCTACCTCTATAATACTCTACCGCAACGCTGCACCTAAATGCATTTCGGGGAGTACGAGCTATTTCCCAGTTTGATTGGCCTTTCACCCCTACCCACAGCTCATCCAAACACTTTTCAACGTGTACTGGTTCGGTCCTCCATTTTGTGTTACCAAAACTTCAACCTGGCCATGGGTAGATCACAAGGTTTCGCGTCTACCCCCACTGACTATGTCGCCCTATTCAGACTCGCTTTCGCTTCGGATTCGATCCTTAAAATCTTAACCTTGCCAATGAGGAGTAACTCGTAGGATCATTATGCAAAAGGCACGCCGTCGCCCGTAGGCTCCGACCGCTTGTAGACACACGGTTTCAGGGTCTTTTTCACTCCCTTGTTCAGGGTTCTTTTCACCTTTCCTTCACAGTACTCGTTCGCTATCGGTCTCTCAGGAGTATTTAGCCTTACCAGATGGTTCTGGCAGATTCAGACAGGATTTCACATGTCCCGCCCTACTCAGGATACTGGTACCTAAAAACGCATTTCGTGTACGGGGCTATCACCCATATCGCCTAACTTTCCAGATAGTTCCACTATACGTTTCTTCGGACCTCCCAGTCCTACAACCCCGATTTTGCCGAAACAAAACCGGTTTGGGCTATTTCCACTTCGCTCGCCGCTACTACGGAAATCACTATTGTTTTCTCTTCCTCCGCCTACTTAGATGTTTCAGTTCAGCGGGTTTGCGTCTTTCGACGACTACTCTTCAAGTAGCCAGGTTTCCCCATTCGGAAATGTCCGGATCACAAAATATTTGCTTCTCCCCGAACCTTATCGCAGCTTATCACGTCCTTCATCGCCTCTGAGAGCCAAGGCATCCCCCGTGTGCCCTTAGTAACTTATTAATCTCGTTTTACTCGATTCTCTACTTCAATCAATTCCAATATGTCAATGAACTTTGAAACCCAGTACAATCACATCGCTTGCGCAATACCACATGTGTAGTCGGCTGTGCAAGCCCCCTGTAATTATACCTTTCTGTCTCCAGTGGAGGATATCGGAGTCGAACCGATGACCCCTTGCGTGCAAGGCAAGTGCTCTAGCCAGCTGAGCTAATCCCCCATTTGCTTAACTCTCGTACGAGTGAAAAACAAAAAAGTTATATCAAAAAAATAGTAATACTCATTTGCATTACTTTTTCTTTAGTAGTCCCGAGCAGATTTGAACTGCTGACCCCTACATTATCAGTGTAGTGCTCTAACCAACTGAGCTACGGGACTATTCATCCCTCCTCCAGTCGTCAGAAGGACTTAATATCATTGAGAAATAGGAAACAGACATAATTGCTTTAACACAATCACCTGCTCTAAAAAGGAGATGTTCCAGCCGCACCTTCCGGTACGGCTACCTTGTTACGACTTAGCCCCAGTTACTAGTTTTACCCTAGGCAGCTCCTTACGGTTACCGACTTCAGGCACTCCCAGCTTCCATGGCTTGACGGGCGGTGTGTACAAGGCCCGGGAACGTATTCACCGCGCCATGGCTGATGCGCGATTACTAGCGATTCCAGCTTCATAGAGTCGAGTTGCAGACTCCAATCCGAACTGAGATAGGCTTTCGAGATTCGCATCCCCTCGCGGGGTAGCTGCCCTCTGTACCTACCATTGTAGCACGTGTGTGGCCCAGGACGTAAGGGCCGTGATGACTTGACGTCGTCCCCGCCTTCCTCTCTACTTGCGTAGGCAGTTTCTCTAGAGTCCCCGACATGACTCGCTGGCAACTAGAGATAGGGGTTGCGCTCGTTGCGGGACTTAACCCAACACCTCACGGCACGAGCTGACGACAGCCATGCAGCACCTTGTAGATTGTCCGAAGAAGGATCTGTTTCCAAATCTGTCATTCTACATTTAAGCCCTGGTAAGGTTCCTCGCGTATCATCGAATTAAACCACATGCTCCACCGCTTGTGCGGGCCCCCGTCAATTCCTTTGAGTTTCAACCTTGCGATCGTACTCCCCAGGTGCAATACTTATCACTTTCGCTTAGTCTCCGACTGTATATCGCCGAAAACGAGTATTGATAGTTTACGGCGTGGACTACCAGGGTATCTAATCCTGTTCGCTCCCCACGCTTTCGTCCCTGAGCGTCAATCCAGGCCTAGTGAGCTGCCTTCGCTATCGGTGTTCTATGTCATATCTAAGCATTTCACCGCTACATGACATATTCCGCCCACTTCGACCGAATTCAAGACTTACAGTATCAATGGCAGTTCTACAGTTAAGCTGTAGGCTTTCACCACTGACTTATAAATCCGCCTGCGGACCCTTTAAACCCAATGATTCCGGATAACGCTTGCACCCTCCGTATTACCGCGGCTGCTGGCACGGAGTTAGCCGGTGCTTATTCGTTTGGTACATTCAGCTAGGTACACGTACCTAGGTTTATTCCCAAATAAAAGTAGTTTACAATCCATAGGACATTCTTCCTACACGCGGCATGGCTGGTTCAGAGTTGCCTCCATTGACCAATATTCCTCACTGCTGCCTCCCGTAGGAGTCTGGTCCGTGTCTCAGTACCAGTGTGGGGGATCACCCTCTCAGGCCCCCTACCCATCGTTGCCATGGTAAGCCGTTACCTTACCATCTAGCTAATGGGACGCATGCCCATCTCTTACCGTAACCTTTAATATCTCAAACATGCGAAGAAGATATACTATGGAGTCTTAATCCGAATTTCTTCGGGCTATCCTCCAGTAAGAGGTAGGTTGCATACGCGTTACGCACCCGTGCGCCGGTCGTCAGCAAAAAGCAAGCTTTTTCTGTTACCCCTCGACTTGCATGTGTTAGGCCTGCCGCTAGCGTTCATCCTGAGCCAGGATCAAACTCTCCGTTGTAAAAAACGTTGAATTATTTTTGAGGCTCATGTGTTATAATTTTTCAATTACGCTGTTTCCTTATTTTCTCAATATCTCAAAGAACTCTTTTGTCAACCTGAAAAACCTTCGCTTCTCAAATTCAAAACCCTATTCGTTAATAGAGCTGCTCTGCCGTTTGCTCAATCGAAAACTAATCGCTTTCTCTTGTTTCGGGAGCGCAAAGATAGACACTCTTTTTATTCTGACAAGCTTTCTCGAAAAAAATTAAAACTTTTTTTTCAAAACCTCCAAAAACAAAGATTATCCTTCTTATTTCAAAACCCATATCTCGTTCGATTGGGGACGGCAAAGATAGACATCTCTTTCATTCCAACAACACTTTTAAACAATCTTTTTTTGAAAAGCGGGTAAGAAAGATACGAATTTTATTGTAACAAGCTATAAATCAAGAGACTGTTTTTAGCATTTTTATTGCATTTAATTTTGATACTTCCGCACGAGCTGTGTTATTCACGGCATCCTTCAACGAAATTGTATGCAAATCATCTCCCTTTGCTCCAATCATAATATCGGATTCACCATTCTCTAATAATTCAACTGCATACACTCCCATGCGCGTTGCCATCAATCGATCGAAAGCAGAAGGACGCCCACCACGTTGGATGTGACCAAGGATGGTATATCTAAGTTCGTAGCCTTCCAGAAGTGGAACCAGTTTGTTGTATATATCCTCTGCTCCACCGGCATCATCGCCCTCGGCAACTATTACAGTAAGGTTTCCTTTTCGTTTGTCCTGCGCTTTTAAATCTTCAGCGAGTAACTGGATATTGGATCTTTCCTCTGGAATCAAAACGCTGGCGGCACCAGAACTTAACGCAGCATTCAACGCAATAAATCCTGCATCGCGCCCCATTACCTCCACCAAAAAGATTCTTCGATGCGAACCCGCCGTATCTTTTATTTTATCTACCGCTTCCACAACAGTATTCAATGCTGTATCAAATCCTATGGTTCGATCGGTACCGTACATATCGTTATCTATCGTTCCCGGAATACCAATCACAGGGATATTCATTTCTTCGGACAGCGCCTGGGCTCCTCTGAAGGATCCATCTCCTCCAATACAGATAAATCCATCGATTTCATTCTTGCGAAGATTTTCTATTGCCCTGGCTCTTCCTTCTTTTGTTCGAAACTCCTTGCTTCGTGCCGTCCCTAAAATAGTTCCGCCGTATTGAATAATGTTCTTAACGTCCAGAGAGGTCAACTCTTTGAATTCGTTTTCCATCATTCCCTTGTACCCGTTGTAGTATCCGATCGGGACAATACCTTTGGTTAAGCATGTTTTTACAATTGCACGTACACATGCGTTCATTCCGGGAGCATCCCCACCTGAGGTGATTAAAGCGATTCGTTTCATGCAATAAAATTAAGAAGAAAAGAAATCCATTTATATTTATGGAATTCATTAAAAAGCACATCCTTATAATAGATGTTTTCCAGCAAGAGAAAAAAATACAAGCAACTAGAGGACCACGAACTGTTGAGCTCGTTTAGAGATTCTGGTGCTTCCGAAATTATCGGAGAATTCTACAGACGCTACGGACATCTGGTAATGGGTACTGCCATGAAGTACCTGAAAAACCAATTTGACGCGGAAGATTTGGTAATGAACTTGTTTGAAAAGTTACCTGGTAAACTGCAATCGCACAACATTCAACATTTTAAATCATGGTTATACATGGTTACGAAAAATGAGTGTTTGATGCTCCTAAGAAAGAAAGGACATGTGACAGCAGAAATAACCCGAGAACTGGAAGCAAGCGATGAACTGGAACTGACGATCAAAAAGGAAGAACAATTAAATGCTTTGGAAGAGGCCATTGATGACTTAAAAGAAGAACAACAATCCTGTATCAAGTTGTTTTATCTCGAAAGTCGATCGTATCAGGAAATATCGGCGCTCTTGCAATTGGATTTAAAGAAAGTAAAAAGCGCCATCCAGAATGGGAAGCGCAATTTGAAGTTAAACTTAGAGGGTAGAAATGAATTTAAAACGGATTTATAAAATATTTGGTGCGAGTCCGCCACTCAGCCGAGAGGATATTACCGATTATGGTGATAATCCAGACGCAGCTACACAACATCGTGTAGAGACCAAAGAAGTATCGGGTTCTTTCGAGGCAGATGCCATGGAGGGATGGGAAGCTATGAATTATGATGTAGGAGTCATGAAAAATCTGGACCATAAGTTCATGGGCTCCTCGAATATCGGATGGTACATTGCCGGATCTGTAGTCGTGGCGGCGACTATTGTAACTGTTGTACTATTGAACTCAAGTCCTGAGGAAACTAAAAACACTCAGGTAGCGCAAGCAGATGAGAAAATCACCGAATTGTTGGATGATCAGGAATTGACGCTTGAAAAAACAGATCTTGTTCTACCGGATTCTATTTCTGAAATGAAAGATGCTCCGGTGGAATTACAGATCGAACCTAAGAAGATCGAAAACGAATTCAAGGAGATGCAAACTGAATACGTAGACAAAGCTCCTCCTGTTATCGAAATGATTCCATTGGATAAAGTTCGCATGGAAATTCGCCAGATCGAACCGGAAGTTATTGAGAAAAGCAAATCTGCTGCCGAAATCTATCTGTACCGACTGAAATTGGTTGATTATCGAAAATATCGTTCGAAGCCAAAAGTAAAAACGAAGCAAGTGGTTCTTACCGGAACCCCGGCGAGTAAGGAAGGTAAGAACTCGGAAGAGCCTGTTTCTGAAATGCAGGAGATCGAGATTCCATATATAGAGTACTTAAGCAAAACGATGCGAAAGTTCTCTAGAGGATCTTATAAGAATGCACTTACCCGCTTTGATGTCATTCTGGAAACGTACAAAGATGACGTGAATGCGAATTTCTATAGCGGATTGTGTTTGTACAACCTTGGAGAGTACGAAGAGGCTATTGATCGATTTTTGGCATGCCGATTGAGCGTATATACAAACTTCGATGAGGAAGCGCAGTGGATGACCGCACTTTCATATGAGGAACTTGGTCAGAATGATAAGGCACGCATCTACTTCCAAAAAATCATCGATCAGGGTGGATTCTATAAAAAACGAGCACAATCTAAAATGAAATAGGATTTTTCGCGTTGTTTTAGGTAGATCCCTCTTTTTTTCGTTTATTATATAAAGAGTTAGACCTTCGTGAGACATGCTTATTACTATTTCGTAGTTGCGGGATTCCTTCTATTAACCTCGCTTCGTTACTCTGACACCATTACCAGTCAGCAGGAAGATTTTCGCGTATTTAGAACTGTCCTTGAAAGTAAGGAAGGAACTCTTGATATGCATTTGAGCTCTGATAGCATCAGTTATTACCTGGATCGCTTACAATTGGAGCTTTCTGACGACAAATCCGATTTAGAAGAGTTCAAACTTTATTCTGAAATGATCGCCCGATTGAATTGCGGTCACACGCAGGTATTGAATAATAGCAAGATTCAGACGGAATGGTTGCTAGAGCAAAAATCACTTCCAATTGACATGTATTTGGTTGATCGCCATTTGGTGGTTGGAGAAATTATTCAAGATGATTACGAAAGTACGATTCGTGATAACGATCCGATGGGAGGACCTTCTGAAATTCCGGTAGGATCGGAGATTCTTTCCATTGACGAAAGAACTGTTCCTGAAATGATGGATGGAATCTCTAAATATCTGTCGGGAGACGAAGGAGCAATTGGATTCAAATACTATCAGGCGCAGGAATTGTTCGAGTTTTACCGACATCTCGCTTTTCCGTTGAATAAAGATTCGGTGGAAGTAACGTACATCACTCCGAAATCGGATACAGTAACAAAATACATGCAGCCTGGAAAGGCACCAATTCATTCGATGAATCGAAGGTTGATGAAAGCTTCTGAAGATTACATCAACAATGAAGGCAATGTTGGAAAGTTCAAAATTGTTAATGACAAATACGGCTATTTCCGCTTTACTACCTTTTCGCAATCTTCTGGTGCGGAATATGACGAGTTCCTTGAATCATCTTTCAGAAAACTAAAAAAGAACGATATCGACCAGTTGGTAGTTGACCTCCGCGGCAATACCGGAGGCGTAATGCAATATGATTTCATCAAATATTTTGTTGGTGGCGATGTCAATATCGGACGGTACGTGATTGCGAAGCCTTTTAAAGGACTGGACAACAAATACGTTAAGAAAATGAACCTTCCGTTCATTCGATACGCGTTCCTAAGCTGGTCGCAAAAACGAAGTGTAAAGAATGGAACCTTCAACAATGGTACTGTATTTACTGATGCCGTGGACGACGATCTTCGCTTCAAAGGAAAGGTTTGCGTGATTACCGATGAAGGAACTTTCTCATCCGCGGCGATTTTAGCTTGTCACCTGAAGACACTGGCTCAGGCAAAAATTGTAGGAAGACCTGCAGGAGGAAGTTTTTATTCCGGAAATGCCGGTACATTGCTTGTGAAGTTACCTGAATCTGGTCTATTGATTTCCGTGAATCCAAATACGTTCTATTCACAATTGCAACCAGTCGATAATCCACTTGATATTCGCGAGCCAGATCAATATGTGAATGAATTGGTTCTGGACGAAAAGGAACGCAACAAGTTGTATTTCAAGGCAGCAATAGGATTATTTAAAGATTAGTTTTGTAGCTTTACGAAGAACCAAAACTACACACATGAAATCCTTCTTCTTGATACTGGCGGCATGTATGACACTAATTGCATGTAAAGATAAAAAGCCACCTAAGCAGGAAATCAAAATTGAGAAAGTCGAAGCTGAAATTCCCGAAGAAGACACCTTCCCATACGATACACTTCAAGGTCTGTACATGGCAGATTTCGGAGGAAGTCCGATTCGAATCGCTTTGAATTACGTCAGCGGAACGAATGCTATTGGTTACGATTTGCACAAAGGATTGCAACGAAACATCACGGGATCGGTAACTCGAAGTGGCGATAGCATCCAATTGGTATTGTCTGAACCTGGTGACAATGAGTACGACGGGGTATTTACCATCAATTTTATCGGTATCGATTCAAAACCAAGTGGAAAATGGGTTGCGAACAATGAAAAGATTCCAAGTCAGGAATTCTCTTTGGAAAAGCTCGTTTTCGACAGTGATAGTGAAAGCGAAGAAATTACCATTTTCAATTTTGCTGATAAGTTTGGTGACATGTCTGATACATTGGGAGAATATTCCTTCAAAGAGGATGGTTTTGTAACATTGAAATACTATCCTGACAATGATAAGGACTGGGACCAGCAGCAATATGAAGAAATCCAGGGATCATGGGATCTACAGGGAGATAAGGTAACTATCAACTGGGAGCCAAATGATATTTTCAAAGGAAACCGTCTGGATTTAACGATTCACAAGTACAGTGAGTACGAGTACTCCTTAAAAGGTGCTGGAAAACACGAACTCTGGATGATGTGGTGGTAGATGAACGCTAAATCTCTAGTTCAACAATTTCTGAGCTTAGGTACATTCCTGGTAATTGCCTACGCCTCTTATCTATTAATACTTTTATCGCTTCCATATGCTGATGGTGAATCACACACTGATTTTCTTGCAAGCAAGCAATTCATTTATCACATCAAAGTTTGGAGATACAGCTTTTACATTCACGTATTTACCAGTCCTCTTGTTATAACAGCTGGACTGTTACAGTTCAATCGTTGGGTTCTGGCACACTGGCCGAAAGTTCATAAAACCGCAGGGTACGTTTACACAATCGTTGTCCTTTTTATCAGTGGTCCATCTGCATTTGTAATGGCACTTATGGCAAACGGAAGTTACCCGGCGCAAATAAGTTTTACGACGCTTTCTTTACTCTGGATTTTCATTACATACATGGGATATTACCACATCAAACGCGGTAATGTGCGTGCTCACCTGATTTGGAACCTGCTAAGCTACTCATTAACGCTTTCTGCCATAACGCAACGATTGTATACGTATCTTCTTCAAGCATACGGCCCGCAGGTTCATCCGGTGGAAGCCTACGTATGGATTTCATACCTCAGCTGGATTCCCAATCTGATATTCGCTTACGTTCTGGTTCTACTGAAGTATCCAGAATATTTGCTGAAATACAAGAAATTAGTTCGCCGTAAGTAAGGTCACGTCCTCTTCAACAATCTTTCCTGCCTTTGTGATGCGGAAGTTCTGCGTTCCTACCTTTTTGTAGGATAGAATCTTGTTGTCGTAGAATCCATGCTCATCCGGATCTTTCTCGTACTGAGGCTCTACCAATTCTCCTGTGATTGTAAGGTCTTTGTTCAAGGTTGATTGCAAGAAAACACCATCCAAATCTGAATCCGAGCTACCTCCAACGATCTTCTTATCGATTAATTTTCCTTCATGCGTGAACGTCGCCATTTTGTAACGAAGTGGTGCAGCATCTCCCATCCACTCATCTTTCACGATGTACACCAAAGCAACAAATTTTTCAGTTTCGTATGCATTCGCGTAGTACAAGTAGCTGCTTGTTACATCACGGGCAAATTTCGCATCACGCATTTCTGAAATGTACTTCTCGTAATCGTAAGAGATGTATTCCAAGGCTTGCGACTCTTCTTGCGACAGTTGCATTTTCAACTTAATAGGCTTCCCTAATGCTGGGAATAATTTTGTGAATTGCAGCCAGAATAAATTCTCAGCGTTTGAAACTCCACGCAATCCTTTATCTACTGCCTTTTGGAATGTGTACTTATTCGATCGAAGATTCTCCAAATCCTTGTCGCGTTGCATATGCGCTACGTTCGAATATCCTGCCTGAAGTGCGTACTCCAAATACTTCGCGGATAACTCCGTGTTCTTTTGCAATGAATAAATACATGCTTTGTTGTAAAGGATTTTTGAGAACGGCTGATATCCTAATTGCTCTGCCATTTTATACGCATTCAATGCCTCATCGTACTTCTTCTTATCCATATGAACATTCCCCAATTCAAAGTACGCCTTCGAACTTGGTTCTTTCAGAATGGATTCCGTGAAATAAATCACCGCGCTATCCAACTTGTTGTTGTTTCGATATGAATCTACTCCACGTAGAAAAAGTGTATTTGATTCTTTTACGAACTTTTTATCGTTTTCAAGGTAGGCTGCCACCAGGTTTCCTTTGAAAATATCATCTTCGGAAAGCACCACATCCTGACGTTCTTTCTGAACTTTCGCAGGTAATTTGTTGATGTCTCCACATGATGTGAAAACCAATGAAGCTGTAGCAGTGATTAAGGCAAGGTTCTTCATAGCGCGTAATTTTATTTAAAAATATAAAATCAGAATTAAACTTCTGTTTTACAGTACCTTTTTCTGTTGTTAAGAAATGTAGAACTATATAAGTTCAGGATTTTTCCTGGGAATTCCTAGAAAAATCTAAATTGCTTAATCGATATAGCTATATACCATTATTTCAATATGGCTCCCCCGAAAAAAATCCTACTTCTCTATCCTGTACCTTCTATCCGAAAAATCGTTCATTGTCACGAACCATACGGCGCAACAAAGGACTTGGTCGGTAACGATCTTCTCCGTATTCGTGGAACAAAGACTCCAATCGTTCGAGGACAATATCTAATCCAATTTCATCCGCCCAATGCAACAATCCTTTCGGATAATTAACTCCTTTGGTCATTGCAAGGTCGATGTCTTCTTTCGTTCCGATGTTCAGGAACACAGCATCTACCGCCTCGTTGATCAACATGGCAAGAATTCGATTCAAAATTTCTTGTCCTAAAGCTGCATCTTCATTTGGTGTAGGATTTTCTGCTTCTTCCGAATAATCGAAATATCCTCTCCCCGATTTTCTTCCTAAATAACCAGCTTCAGCGTGACGTTTTTGCGTGAAAGATGGCTTGTATCTAGGATCGAAGTAAAATGCTGTAAATACGGTTTCGGTTACAGTATAATTGACATCATTTCCAATGTAATCCATTAATGTAAAAGGTCCCATTCTGAATCCACCGATACTTGTCATTGCCCAGTCGATTGTAGCGAAATCAGCGATTCCTTCTTCATAAATCCGAAGTGCTTCACCGTAGAATGGACGCGCAACTCGATTCACAATAAATCCTGGAGTGTCCTTACAAAGAACTGTTACTTTCTTCCATGAGTCGATTAAATCTCTGGTTGTTTTCAAAGTTTCTTCAGATGTCTGAACCGCAGGAATGATCTCCACCAATGGCATTAATGGCGCAGGATTGAAGAAGTGAATTCCGATCATCAAGGCTGGTTCATTCAACGACGCTCCGATGGAAGCGATAGACAATGAACTTGTGTTGGACGCCAGAATACATCCTTTCGGTACGATCTGCTCTAATTGTGCGAATACCTTCGTTTTGATATCCAGATTTTCCAGGATCGCTTCAATTACAATTCCACAATCTTTGAAGTCGTGAATATCCTGACTGTACGTCACATTTGCCTGCGTTTGATCCGCTTGCTCTTGTGTAATTCTTTCTTTCTCAACCAGACGATTCATAATCTTTTCCAGTTGTGATTTTGACTTGTTTAGAATCTGTTCGTTAAGATCGACCAGTACTACAGAATGTCCATTTTGCGCAGCTACCTGCACAATTCCAGATCCCATTGTTCCTGCTCCTAATACTCCTACTATCATATTGTTTCTTTTTGGCGGAAGGTGGAAAGTTGAAGGTGAAAGGTTGAAGGAACTCTTAGCCTTCTAATTTCTCCTTTACTCCTTCTACTTACCTTACTCTCCTTTAAATTCTGGTTTACGTTTCTCCAAAAAGGCTGCTACTCCTTCGTTGAAATCGTGTGTTTGTCCTGCTTCGGTCTGCAATTTTTCTTCAACGTCCAACTGCTCATTCAAAGAATTGGTCCAGCTTTCATTTACAGCTTTCTTCGTTAATCCCAATCCTCGCGTAGGCATCTTTGCCAACTTCGCAGCGAACTGATTCACCGTTTCTTCAAATTCATCATCGGCAACCGACTTGTAAATCATGTTCATCGCCTCAGCTTCTTTCGCTCCAACTTTGTCACCAGTCATCATCAATGCAATTGCTTTCTGCATACCAACAATTCGAGGCAAGAAGAACGTTCCTCCAGAATCAGGAATCAATCCAATTTTCGAGAAAGCCTGGATGAAACTCGCACTTTCCTTCGCGAATGTAATATCACATGCAAGTGCAATATTGGCTCCTGCTCCAGCCGCAACACCGTTAACCGCAGCAATTACTGGTTTTTCAATTTCACGAATACGACGAATGATCGGATTGTAGTGTTCCTTCACGATGCTTTGCAATTCTGGACCGTTTGGATCTGTTGCTTCCGCTAAATCCTGACCAGCACAAAACGCTTTGCCTTCTCCAGTGATTACAATGGCACGAACTTCTGCATTCTGCTCGCAATCATCCAAAGCTTTTTGCAAAGCCATTGCCATATCTTTATTGAATGAATTGAATACTTCCGGGCGATTCAGCTTTAATTCGCACACGCCATTATTCTGAGTGATTATTAATTCCATAGTGTTTTCGAATCTCCGCTAAAGATAAATAGAATGCCGAATTATGTGGTATATTTAGACAGTACCTAATCAAATTTTGCATTATGAATTCATACTCAAGAGCGTTACTCCTGATACTTTTTATAGGAACCGCACTAACTGGTTTTTCTCAACAACAAAAAGAAACCGAGCAACAAAGGAGCATGGCTAAAATGATGGCGGAAAGCATGGACCAGCTTTGGGACGTTGCACCAGAAGATGGAACCGGTAATTTGCAAATCCTCATGTTACAAGACGGTCAACCATTTTCATTGCCTGCTTCGATCTATGGAAACTTCAACATTCAAGTGAAAAGCAGAACTCGGACACATACGAGCTTCAATCCAAATGCGAATGGACGCTATGTTCTGGATGGGCTAGATCCGGGAATCTATTCGATTAATATTCAGGGGCTGAATAAATTTGAAGGAAAAAACTGGGAGTTCAACGGTCAGGTGATTGAAGAGAATGGCATTCTTACGCTTGAACTAACCATAGAATAATGCACTATCGAATTGAGGATGCTATTCCAATCTTGATGCGAACGCCAGTAGTTCTGGATTCACAATTAAGAGATTTACCGGATTCGTGGACGCTTCAGAATGAAGGTGAAGGCACATGGAGTCCGTTTGATATTGTCGGTCATCTGGTTCATGGTGAAAAAACAGATTGGATTGCTCGGGTTGAGATAGTCCTTTCGGATAGAACGGATAAAACCTTCGCTCCTTTTGATCGATTCGCACAGGAAAAAGATAGCATTGGTAAAAACCTCAATCAGCTTCTGGATGAATTCGCCGCGCTGAGATCTCGTAATTTAGAGACATTGAAATCGCTGAATATTTCGGAATCGGATTTATCAAAGGAGGGAATTCATCCTGCACTTGGTCCTGTGACTCTTTCGAATTTGTTGAGTACATGGGTAGCCCATGATCTTGGACATATTGCTCAAATCAATCGAGTGATGGCCAAACAATACAAGGATGAAATTGGTCCCTGGAAGGAATACCTGCGGATTGTGAATTTGTAGAGTTAAATCAGTTTTCCGGCACGTTTGGCAATCTCTTGTTTTAGAGATTCCGGCTCAAGGACGATGATTTCTCCACCATAACTCAAAATTTCCCGAATCAACTCTTCCGTAATGGAAACGTTCAATTGAAATACAAAGTGATCCTCGTTCATTTCTTTGATTTTCTGAGACGGATGAATCGGTAAGCTGTCCAGATATTTCGCTGCAATCGTTCCAACTTTCAAAAGTACATTCTCTGGTAAAGCATTTCCACTGGTGATTCCAACGGCATGCTTGAAATAATTGTCAGGATCGAAATCAATGGGTTTGAATGATTTTTCCTGGCTTACTTCCAAATCTTCTATTCGATCCAATGCGTAGGTGATATAATCCTGCTTGCTGTCATCGAACGAAATCAAATACCATCGATTTCGGTATTGCTTCAAGAGCAACGGCAATACTTTTCGAGGTTTCAATTCTCCCGTCACGAAGCTGGCATAGTCGAAATGAACGAAGTTTTGCGTTTTGATCGCTTCCAGAAGAGGTGGTAGAAATTCGTTTCCACCATCTGCCACAGCGCTTTCAAACTGAATGAATTCACGGGCATCTACGTCTTGAGAAACGGCTACATGATCTACAATTTTATCAATTGCGCTTCCAAACTGACGGAACAATTCTACATTCTTGAATTGCATCAATGTTTTCGCCGCAAATGCGATGGCTTCCATGTCGTTTTCCGTCAGTGGAATATCGTTCATGGTGAAGTCAGGATCTTCGTAATAATATCCTTTCTCTCGTTTGCTGTATTTGATGGGAGCATCGTGTTCCTCGCGCATGGCGAACATGTCCTTCTCGATGGTGGAATTGCAAATATGACCTCCGCCGGTACTTCCATACAACTCTTTCTCGCATGCTTCACGCAATTCTTGCTTGGACGGAAATGGCTTGTACTTGTTACGAATGCACCGATCTATAATCCGGTAACGAATCAGTGCGTTTTTAATATGAGGCATAAATCAGGAAACTGTCTCCGTTTTCTCGTAGCCAAACAATTGGTAAAACTTAATTGCTTTCACTACTTCATGCGGAACATCTTCCTCCCAGGACGTAGATTTCGCCTTGATTTTCGAAAGAACATCATCCGACATGATATGCAATAACTTCGGATTGTATGATTCGATTTGAGCCAGTTTGTTGTTCGCTTCCATGTACTGCAACAATCCACGGAGATTACCCGGAATATTGAAATTGTTCAGATCGTAAATTTCTCCTGTCTCCACGTTGTTCGCTGGATAAACGTACATTTTCACCGCGTGACCGAAACCACGACCAAATGCCTCCAAAAGTCCTCCCGGAAGGTTGTCGTAATAGCGTTCATCAAAGATGGTTTGGAGGTTGTAGATTCCCACAATTACTCCCATCTGATAACCACGAGCAATCGTTGACAAGTAATCAACCATTTTGTAGTGCTTGAGATAGTTGGAGATCATCACGGTGTAACCGAGCGTTCCCAGAAGTTCTGCGCGATCCACAAAATCCTTATCGGAGATTTTACCATCAGCGGTTAAGTCTTTCAATGTCAATTCGAATACAACCCGCATATTATCTTCCTCAATTCCTTCTTTCAGGAACTGGGCTTTTCCGCGCTCGATCATATCGATATGGACTTTCGTCACAGGACGGAATCGACCGCGCATTAACAAAATATTCTTTTTGTAAAGTGCTGTTGCTGGCTGAAGAACGTTTCCGCTCAAGTCAAACATAGTTGCATCGGTAATTCCTCGCTTCACAAGGTTCAATGCAATAATTCGGTTGTCTACCTCTTCAAAATCAGGACCGGAAACACGAAGCATATCTACTTCCATGCGTTCTCTTGGCAAACGGTGCATCAAGCTTTCCAGAAACTCGGATAAGTCATCGTTATGGAAATAACACGCGTATACGAGGTTCACTCCAAGGATTCCCAATGCATCCTGCTGCGCCTTATTGCTGTTATCGTGCATTTTTACGTGCAAGATCACATCGTTTGGCTCACCAGTTGGATCTAGTTGGAAACGCATTCCAACCCATCCTTGTCCTTGATTTGTTTTGTGATAGTTGAGAGATTCTACAGTATTTGAAAACGCGAAAAATCGAGCTTCTTCAAACTTTTTGGGAAGACGTTGTTTCAGGTTGTTGTACTCTGTATCAAGCATTGTGATAAGACGCTCTTCACATACATAGCGCTTCGCATCACCATACATGGAGTCGGAAACTTTCATATCGTAAGCCGACATGGTGTACGCGATGGTTCCTGAACTACCTCCGGCTTTAAAGAAATTGGCAGCAACTTCCTGACCTGCACCGATTTCCGCGAAACATCCGTAAATCCCAGGTGTCAGGTTGATCTTGAGTGCTTTTTCTTCTGTTGTGAGTCTTCTTTCGTCTATCATAATTGCTCTCTCTTACTAATACAAAAAAAGTAAATAATTCTAATCAGGCTCCTGAAAATCCGGATTATTGATAAACGTTTCGTCTGTCATGGATTCCAAGAATGCTTTTACCAGATTTTTTTCGAATTGATCCAGTTGAACTCCTCCCTGACTCGCGAACTCAATTAATGGGTCAATCGTGGGACTCATTTGAATATTGTGCGAATAATGGTCAAGCACTTCATCCAGGGTTTGAAAACGTCCGTCATGCATGTATGGACCTGTAAGTGCGATGTTTCTCAACGTCGGAACTTTAAATTTTCCAGCATCGTTCATGTCACCTGTAACTTCAGCTCTCCCTAAATCTGTAAACGTTGCATCCAGTCCATTATTGCTGAACTTCTCCACTCGCATCAGTGGTCCGTTGTGGCAATGAAAGCAATCTGCTCCATTCAAACTCTGAAATAAATCATATCCTCCAATGGCATCTCCTAAAGTTTGATAAATCGCATCTTCCTCAGGAGTTGTAGGCAATCCATTTTGACGTTTGTAAATAATATCAAAATTCGAATTTCCTGATATCATAGTTCTCAAAAACTGAGCCATAGCCTTCGCTGCGGTATATTTATCAATGGGCTCATCTCCAAAAGCTCTGTAGAACATATTTCGATATTCGACATCCTGCTTAATTTCATTGATCGCATTGGACCAATCTTCGTGCATTTCGATAGGATTTTCAACAGGTTCAAGAACTTGCTCTTCCAACGTTTTTGCACGTCCATCCCAGAAGAAGAAAGAGTCCCAACCAAGATTGATCAGTGCCATCGCATTTCGATTTCCCAACTGACCATCAATTCCTTCTGAGAACTGATTTGAATCTGCAAATGCTGCTTCCGGAGCATGACACGCACCGCAAGACATCGAGTTATCTCCACTCAATTTCTTCTCGTAGAACAATTTTCTTCCCAGCTCCACTCCTTCCACCGTCATTGGGTTATCGGCTGGAATGGGCATGTCTGGAAAATGAGATGGAATCTGCAATTCATACGGCGTTGGTTCATACACCACGTTGTCCTTCTTACAGGCAATGATTACCGCAAAGACCAAAAACAGCGCTGAAATAAGAATGTACTTCATAAAACCTAAGGGATTAATGCTTCTCTGAAGTTCTCCATCACTTTCGTTGTCAATGCTTCCTGTCCGGGAGCTGAATGCGTAGAGCTTTCAAATTGCAGATCTATGGTGTTAATTGCTGATTGCAAGAACTCACTCATGTTTAATTCCATCGACAATTGGTGTCGGTTGGTACCTACACTTGTCCAATTCAAATTAGAGAAACTCACTGTTTCCAGATTTTCGTTCAGTCCGGCATGCAAAACTACTGGGTGATCAAAAACGTCATTCGCATCCTGAATTGTGTCTACTCGCGCTTCCACTTTCACGAAAATATATCCTGGATTCCAGCCCCAGTGCATATCATTTGAGTTAGAAATGTTTAACCAGCTATCATTCGGAAAAGCTGATGGATCGCTATTGTTATTGGCAGGTCCGACTCCAAGATTCGCCGTTAATGCTCCAAAGTTGGATGCAACCCCTTCACCATCGTAAAGCAATGTACCTCGTTCCCGGTAATCAAAAAGCATGGCATCGGTCAACTGATTCGCACCATTCTTCACATCCTCCAAATAAAATTTGATATCGGTGAATTGCACTTTGTGACCTTCAACTGTTGTGTAGGTTGAATCCAAAAAAAGATCTGCACCATTAAACACTGGTTGCACATCAATTCTCAAGGTGTCTACTGGTACTGGTTCAGGCGCTGGCGGGTCTTCCTTACAACTAAGCGACGTAAGAAAAACAAAACCAATCAAGCCAACTAAATATATCTTGTTCATATTCTCAAATTTAACGAAATAGTGCGGCATTTAAAAGCGCTAAGCAGCCATATTTCCGGCGATTATACTTGTCAAACGCAACCACTTGAGTACTTTTAACTTGAATCATGAGCGAAAACCTCCAAAAACCTCTTCAGATATTGAATGCCTCTGCAGGCAGCGGTAAGACGTATCGTCTTGTTCAGGAGTACGTTCAACTGCTTATTGGAGAACATGCGTCCCCTACTGAATTCAAGCACCTTATTGCTATGACGTTCACCAACAAGGCCGCGTTGGAGATGAAAGAGCGAATTATCCAGGCGTTGGACGGAATTAGCAACGAAGACCCATCGAAAGATGCACTAAAACTCTCTTTGGCTCAGGCTTTAAAACTATCACCAGACGATGTTCTCAACAGGTGTCAGAAGGTATTGGAAATGATATTGCACCAATACGAGGATTTCCATGTGATGACCATCGATAAATTCAATTTGCGATTGATCAAATCATTCAGCAGAGATTTGGATTTGCCGGGTGAATTTGAAGTGGTACTGGATGAGTCTGAATTGATTGAGAAAGTTGTGGATGATTTGTTGAACCAATTGGGAAACAAGGAACACAGCGCATTGAACGACCTCATGATTCAGTATGCAAAAAGCAACATCGACGACGAAAAAACATGGAACTTTCGAAGAAACCTCATCGAATTCGGAAGCATTCTAAAAAACGAACGCCATCAGGAAGGAGTGAAACAACTTCTGGATCTGGAACTTTCCGTGGAACGTTATCGAGAGCTTCAAGGCAGACAGAAGAAAATCGACGGTTACTATAAAAAAATGGTTCTTCCCATTCAAGAGCAACTTGAGGAATTGGATCCAAAATCTGTTCATGGAGGTGGACATACCGTAAATGATATTCGAAGTATTGTCAGTCACAAACATTTTCCGGTGCAGCCCGAATTGATTAAGAAACGATTGGCTGGAAACCTCGATAAACAAGATGGCAAAAAGGATATTCCCGAGGCGCTTCGATCTGCGTTGTTAGAAGTAAATACCTACTGGGAAGGAGAATTGCAACAATATGCAGCTACGCATTTATTCCTGAAGAATTTCTTCAATATGGCATTGCTTCAGCACATGGCGCGTGCGTTGAATGCATCCAGAAACGATGCTCAATTGATTCGGATTTCAGAGTTCAATAGTTTGATTTCAGCATTGATTCAAAATGAAAATGCTCCATTTATATACGAACGACTTGGCACACGATATCATCATTTCCTGCTGGATGAATTTCAGGATACTTCACATCTGCAATGGCTGAATCTGGTTCCGCTTATTCACGAATCAATTGGTCACAATTATCCGAATTTGATTGTTGGTGATCCGAAGCAATCTATCTACCGATTTAAAAACGGGGTGGCAGAACAATTTGTAGAGCTTCCGGCCATTTATAATCCCGGTCACGATCCGAAAATTGCAGCAACTTCTTCTTATTTCATAGAAATGGGAGCCGTGGAGCAACTGGATAGCAATTGGCGCTCCAGTCCAACGATTGTCAATTTCAACAATGCATTTTTCGAGGAATTCAGAACGCATTTACCAGAAGATACTTCCAGTTTCTACAACGCCGTTACGCAAGAGCCAAAAAGTTCCAAAAACGGGTTGATCCACATTGAATCACGTGAAGAAAAGGATACACATCAAGCGATCGTAGGGCAGATAATTGAGTGGGTTGAACAATGCTTGAGCGATGGATACGAAGCTTCGGAATTGTGCATACTTGGACGCCGAAATCGAGAATGTAATGCATGGGCAGTTGCGCTGGATCAGGCAGGATACAAGGTTGTATCTTCTGATTCACTTCTGATAGATTCCAGTGCGGAAGTCCGATTGACGATCGCATTTTTAAAATGGCGCTTGAAACCAACAGGTGAGAACGAAAAGAAACAGTTTTCGGAAATGTTCCTCCGACTCAAGCATGAGAGCTATGAAGTGTATCGCAAATATCTGAAGGAAAAAACGGCTGAAAATGGTCGTCGCTATCGATACTTTGATGATACGGCTTTCCTTCAGGAGCATTTTGGATCGAAAGAAAGTTTCTTTTTCAAATATGAGCACCTGTACGACTTGATTCAAGGGTTTTATCGCATTGCCGGATTGCATGAACTGGAGAATCCATACTTGCACCATCTAGCTGATTGGGCACAGGATTATGGATTGAGCAGAGGTCCGAATCTGGCACTTTTCCTGGAGGAATACGAACGTAAGAAAGGCAATATTGCCGTGCAGGTTCCAGCAGCAAAGGATGCCATTAACATCATGACAATTCACAAATCGAAAGGTTTGGAATTCCCTGTGGTGATTCTTCCATCTCTGAATATCAACCTTGATCTGAAAAGTAGTTTTCTGGTAGATTGGAACGACTTCCTACTGTACAAACAACCTTCGCAATCGGATGTTTTGAATCCGCTGGTTACGTTATACGAAAGAGAGAAAAACCAGATTTTGACTGATATCGTGAATCTGTGCTACGTTGGAATGACGCGACCTGTGGAACGTTTGTATATCCGTAACTTCTTTGAGAAACGCACCTTTGGAGCTTTGTTTCATCAAGTTTTGGAAGGAGCAAATCTGGCAGAGGCAAGTGAAGACTCCTTACTCGTTTCTATATCTGATGGTGCAAGAACTCCAGCAAAGCAAGAAGACTACGCGAAAAACTTTGTTCCTGAGGATATCAGCGATCGACTTTGGTTTCCACACATTGCTTTCCAGGATACGGAAGAGCTAAAACGAGACGATCTGCTGAGCGATGAAGTTCAGTTCGGGATCCAGTTTCATTTGTTGGTAAGTCGGGTGAATAACACGAAAGACATTGATAGTGAGCTCAGAAAAGCTCTAGATTCGGATGAAATATCTGCTCAAAATGTATCTAACTTAAAGGCGAGATTAGAACAGTTATTTGACATGCCAGAATATATTGAATTGCTCAGCGATGCCAGCGAAATCCTAAGCGAACAATCGATTCTAGTCACGAACGGAGAGACTATCCGACCGGACAAACTCATCCTGAAGGAAGACCAGACAATTGTGGTGGATTTCAAAACCGGTATCCCGAAGGAAAGAGACATCAAACAAACGCAAACGTATGGTAAGGCCTTGCGTGATATGGGCTACGAGAACGTCAAATGCTACCTTTACTATTCGGCTTTAAATGAAATTCGCATGGTGTCATGAGGTATAACTGGAAAAAGTCATACATACTTCTAATTTCTTTTCTCGTTACGCTAACCAATTGCTGGTCGCAGGAACCTTCCTATTTTACCCTGGGAGAAGAAGAACTGGAAGGAATTGATATTTACGACGTTATTCAGGACAATGACAAGAATTATTGGTTTGCAACAGACCACGGTCTTTTTGTCCATGATGGATATTCCTTTAAAAAGGTAACGTCTGATCAAATGAAAGCCAGTTCCATCTTCAGTTTGGAAGCAGATTCTAAAGGACGCATTTATTGCTATAACTTAAGTCATCAGATATTTCGAATTGAAAATGGTCAGATTAAACTATTCTATGAAATTCCTGAAGAAGAGCGTTTATACCACATGTCAATCGCTATTGATTCGAAAGATCATGTCTTAATACAATCAAAATCCATCGTACGGGTTTCTCCTGATGGACAGACGAATAAACTTATTGAACGCACAAACGCAGTTCTTCCATTGCTTGATATCAACGATCGCATTTATGCTTTCGAAAACATGAATCTTAACGATAAAGTAGCCAAGATCATCAATGGACAATTATCTCATATAACACTTTCAAGCAATTCTGAAATCTCGACTTCTGAAGCCTATTACTGGGATAAGAATCAATCGTCTAATTACCTGATCGGGCGAAACAGTCTGACCATTTTTGAATTGACGAGCTCCAATGACTCTTTGATTTCGCGAGGTAAAATAAACGAAGAATTGAAAGGGCAGGTTTTCAGACCTTATACCGTTGAAAACCAAATATGGGTGGCAGGACAAACAAAGGGCGTTTATTTATACGATTCGAATTTTGAGCCGATATTCAATGGCAAACGATTGCTGAATGACTATTTCATCTCGGATGTGTACCAGGATCATGAAGGCAATATTTTACTGAGCACATTCGATAAAGGAATATTGGTGATTCCGAACACTGCTTTAATGCGACAAAACATTGAAAGCGGGCAGTCAATAACACGAATTGAAAAGATAAATTCTGAAGAGTTACTTCTTGGAGACAATGACGGTAATGTACTCATCTACAAGGACAACGAACAAATCCCCATTGACAAAAACCAAAGACCAAAGCTCATTGAAACGCTTCATTATTGGTCGGAGCGTGACGTTGTGTTATACGATGTTCAGGGTGGATTTCATATTGTTGATCAGGTACATGGAAATCGAAAAGTCATTTTCAATCAATTTGGTTCATTAAAGACTTTTGCGGCTATCAATGATCGAGAAGCTATCCTCGGATTTAATAACGGCTTGCGCTTGTTGTCCTATCGGAACGGTGTTTTCACAATAGAAAATAAATACCGCATCTCGGACAGAATATATTCAATTGCGTATGATCCAAAGCAGAAAGTAGTGTACGCCGGAACTGCAGAGGGTATTAAGAAGGTGTACATTGATGGTAGAACAAAGACCATTCGACATAAAAACAAATCTCTATTCGCCAACTACTTATGCAAACACAACGGTCGCTTGTTTGTTGGAACAAAAAGGCACGGCGTTCTCATCCTAAAGGATGATTCGGTGGAAAGCAGCATTGAAATCGATGATCAGGTCATGAAAATTGTTGTTCACGAAGATTTGTGTTTCATCAATGCACGTTCCGGTTTCTATTTGCACAATTTGAAAACCAAAGTAACCTCTCGATTGAACCAGACATTCGGGTTGCGTAACAGGAAAATTGTCGATTTCCACATTGCGAATAACGCGCTATTTGTTTCCGGGTCCAATGGTTTGCAATTTCTTCCCCTGGACAAATTGAATCCGTCGGTCTACCCTATTCCAATTAACAAATTCAGCGTTTCCGTTGATGGCAAGACAAACAAATCGAGAGAACTAAGCCACAATCGACGAAAAATTCGATTCGACTTTTCTGTATCCACGCTTAAACACAGGGATGACATAACTTATCTATATCGTCTGGAAGGATACGAATCCGGATGGCGAGAACTCCCATACAATCAGAATCATGTAGAATACAACTCGCTTGCCCCAGGCGATTACACCTTTCTCGTAAAAACGCGAAATCAAAATAAAGAGAGTGCGCCAATTCGATATTCTTTCACTGTATCAGCGCCGTTCTATCTAAAATGGTGGTTCTATTTAAGCATTACACTGGGAGCGATTTTGATCATGGTATTTGTTTTTAGACGAAGGCTTAAACTTCAAGAAAAAAGAGCTCGGCAAGAACAGGAATTGAATGCGTCAAAACTAACGGCTATTCAATCACAAATGAATCCGCATTTCATTTTCAATGCACTTAACTCAATACAAGACCTTGTAATTCAAGGGGACTCAGAGAAATCGTATTCATTCATCACCAAATTTGCCAATCTCGTACGCAAAACTTTGAACCACTCCGACAAAGATTTCATCGATCTGGAAGAAGAAATCAAACTCCTGGAAATTTACCTTTCTCTTGAAAAACTGCGATTCAAGGAAGACTTCGAGTATAGTTTGCTATTTGAGGAGTTCGACGGGATAAAAATTCCCCCTATGCTTATCCAGCCATTTATTGAAAACGCCCTAATTCACGGACTCCTGCATAAGGAAGGAATCAGAAAGCTGACTGTTGAGTTCGATATTCAGGAGCATCTTATCTGCACGGTTACCGACAACGGAATTGGACGAGATAAAGCCCGGGAAATTAAAAGTCGACAGGGAAGCAAGCATGAATCTTTTGCGATTTCTGCGATAAAACGTAGAATGGTCATCCTTAAAAAGCGTTTTGGTGATGAGGTTGGTTTTACTTACGAAGACATTTATGAAAACGGCGCAGCATCAGGAACGAAAGTGGTTTTACGAATCCCGGTAGAGCGTAGTTTCTGATCCATTACCAAAGAGAACTTTCTATTGATGAAAAATATCATGTACTTCATCGTGTAATCTTTAGATTTGATTTGTGAATAAGATAAAGGCCATACTTGTTGATGACGAAGAAAGTGCTCGCAATATCCTTGGGAGCCTTCTGGAAAAATTCTGTCCGAAAATTGAATTGGTTGGAAAATTCAAAAACGTCGAAGATACAGTTGAAGGGATCAAAGAACTGAATCCTGAGCTCGTATTCCTTGACATTGAAATGCCCAATTATGCCGGATACGAAATCGTTAGATTCTTCGATGAGATTCCTTTTGAGATGATTTTCGTAACCGCATACGACAAGTACGCAATCAAGGCATTTGAAGTCTCTGCTACCGATTACTTATTGAAACCAATAGAAATTGATCGATTAAAACAGGCGGTAGAGAAAGCAGAAGAAAAAATACTGCTTGGAAATCGGAAAATGCGCATCGATCATCTTGCTGAGACATTGGAACGAAAGACGATTAAAAGCCTGATTGTTTCTGAAAGAGGCTACCAACACGTTGTTCAGCTCAATGAAGTAATTGCGATTGAAGCTCAGGAATCATACAGTTGTATTCATACAACGAGCAAAAAGTATATCGCCAGTAAGAACCTGAAGCATTTCGAAAAACTACTGGTTGAGAACAACAACTTTGCGCGGGTGCATAAGTCGTGGATCGTAAATCTTGATCACTTAATCAACTTCTCCCGATCATCATTGGAAATCAATTTGACATCCGGAATCATTGCAAAACTTTCGAAGTACAAAAAACCAGACTTCGAATTACTGCTAAAAAGTAAGGGATAAAAAAGAACCCTTCAAGAAATCTCTTAAAGGGCTCAATTGGTTATGGTAATTTGAATTATAAGTTCACCGAACGAATTGTTTTATCGAAAGAACCTGAAGATCCTGATGCACCTCTATCCCCTTGAGGACCATCATCTCCATTTGGACATGACCAGCACGTACCTCCACGACCACCGTTTCCGCCACTTCCAGCGCCATTTTTATAGGTGAAATCAACATTCTTTGCAGATGGGTCCAGTACCAGATTGATGTCTCCACCATTTCCTCCGGTACCACCTGTTCCTCCTTTACCCGGAACTCCGTATTCTCCGCTTTGCTTATCTGATCCGTTAGCACCGGTACCTCCCATACCTCCTCTTACATTCACCTGGAGACCAGAATTGAATTTGATTTTGGTAACCTTCCCGGTAAAATTATCCTTGATACGAGCGATGTAGAGCGGATCACCAGTCACCGTATGCTTGATCAATTTGATTTCTACATCAACCGGACAACCGTGACCTGCACGTCCTCCCGGAGCTCCTCCTGCGTACCCTGGGTAGCCATCTTCACCCTCGCAAGAATAAATTTCATTGTCTTTGAAAAGAACCGTAAAGTCCAATGTAAGCACTGCACTCCCGCCGTATTTTGGTTTGATGGTTACGGTCGCTTTATCTTTTGAAAAGTTATGTACGTTACCTCTTAGAACCGCTTTGGTTTTGGGGTTCGCACCGTAAGTAGCTGGCGAGTAATCGCTCCCCACACCGGATATGTAACAGTTTTCTCCTTCTTCTACCAAATCTTCTACATATGCATGTCCTCCAATGTTCGAAGTCTTCATAACAGTTCCATCATCCAGAGTGATTTTAAAGCCAATATCAACTGAACTTCCGTCAACCAGGTGTCCCGGTTTACCATCTGGAAAAACGGCTTCAATAGATGCTACATTCTTTCCTTCCAATGTATATTTCGCTCTATGCTCAATTTCTTCCTGAGCGATTGCTTCACGATCACCTTCCACTGTTTTTTCCCGATGATCCCGAAGTGCCTGAATCATACCAATTGTTGGCTTGTACTTCACTTTCTTACCAGCACACCATTTCAAACCAGCAACGCGATATTCCGAATCGAGGTGATAACAAATCACAGATTCATCAGTTAAATGAATGATATTCAATGCATTTTCGAAATAGCATCCTACGAAATCACTACCACCATAAGTATAGGGCTCGAAAGTGGCATAAATCACCTCTTCTCCATGACGAATTGCCGTTACTTCTCCTTGTTCGTTGCGATCAAAATGCAGGTAGATTTTGTCTGTTTCGGGATCCCAGGTGTTCATTCCTGTATACTTTGAATACCTTTTGTATTCACCCGTTTCCCAACCTTTAGCAATCTCGGTCATACTTCTGTCGTCCATAGCAACAGTGTCCTGATCATCACCTTTAAGTTGTGATAACTTATTGTTTATTCTGTCCTTTAGTTTTTGTGCTTCTGCTCCATTAATTGCAGCAAACACTAACAAGACCGTTAGTAGAATTTGTCTCCCTCTCATTTTGTACTTTTTACTTGCTAAAATAGCTCGCGCCTATTTTCACCAAGACTCGAATTCAGGAATAGCAAGATTGATTCATTAATGGAATTTCGTACTGAAACATTGAGTCATACTTGTGAATTCTCACACCCTACATCCCATACATATCAAGGGATGATGGCCTCAATCTGTTAACAAAAGTTTTTGTCCGTTGATGAACTTAAACGGACGGACCTGAATTGGAAGCTCTATAATTGGTCCAAAAAAGGAAATGTATAAACTACTAATTATTACCATCGGGCTTTTCCTTACGACCTTAGCAAATGCCCAACCAACAAACGGTCTTATTTGTCATTTGGAACTGGACAATGACTTTATTGATGTTTCCGGAAACGGAATCAACGGAATAGCGAACGGAACCTATTCTTTCGTAGATGACAGAAACGGGAATCCCAACAGTGCGCTTCAAATTTTCAATTCTCCATCCGTAGGATATGTACAGGCAGTTTTTCCTGTAGGCTCAAATCAAAACGATAGTACATTTACCTTGTCTTTTTGGTACAACTCAACCAAAACACAAACTCAAACCTTTCCACAAGTTGCCTCCATGGGATATGGAGTATACTCAGTGGTTCAAAACACCGCATACCCTGATAGCTCTCAATTCAATTTCAGTACCCAATCCAATACTGGTTCTTACCACACAATCAACTTAACATTGGATACCAACTGGAATCACTTGTCATTTACATTGAATACATCGGGGGTTCTAAAGGCTTATGTTAATGGGAATTTCAAAGGAGAACAAACCATGAATTCCAACAAACTGAACTACACAATTGGAGGATTGATGTTGTCCAATTTTCAATCGAATAGTGCCAATAATGGAGATATGTACGATGACATCCTCATCTATAACAGAGATTTGACACCGCTTGAAATTCAACAGGTATTCACTGGAAATTCATCGTGTACGGTTAATATTCCCGACAACAATTTTAAAAACGTCCTCATTGGAAACCTAAACATTAACACCAATGCAGACACGGAAATTCAATGTAGTGAAGCAACAGCTTACACGGGCGCAATTGACATTTTTAATGAAAACAACATCACTGATTTAACAGGGCTTGAAGCATTCACGAATATTACAGGCTTAGATGTATCACTTTCGGGTATTTCTGCCCTGGATGTTTCATTGAATACCAACCTTACGTGGATCGCAGCATCTTCGGTAAACCTATCCGCTCTGGATGTGTCTAATAATACCAACCTGGACACCTTAATTGTTTACATAACAAGCATCAGTAATTTGGACGTTTCACAGAATACGGCACTTAAATATCTGAAATGCGATCAAAATCAACTTACGGCTTTAGATGTGACAAACAATGTAAATCTCGAATTGCTTGATGCACAATACAACCAGATTTCGAGCATCGACCTGTCAAATAACAACTTAATAGAGACGCTTTTCCTTGGTTATAACGACCTGACATCACTCGATGTACCTAACTCAGTGGTTGATCTTCGTGTGGCAATGAACGACATTACTACGCTGGATTTGAGTCAAACCAATGCAGACCTGGTTTGGTGTAATAATAATGAACTTACAAGTCTAAACATTGCTAATGGTCTTAACTCGAACATTTCAAACCCGCATTTCCGAGCAGATAACAATCCGAACCTCACGTGTATTGAAGTGGACGATGCTGCCTGGAGTACAGCCAACTGGACCAGTGTTGATGTAACGGCAACTTTCAGCGAGGATTGTTCAACGTTAAACATTGCTGAGACGAACTCCAATCAAATTAGCGTATACCCAAATCCGGCAAATGATGTGTTGAATGTAGTTTGCGACGCCGTAATTGAGCAAATCGCCATTTATGATTTAACTGGAAAAATGATCCTAACAACAACTGAATCTCAGGTTACTATCGACCAAATGCCTTCAGGGATCTATACCATTGTGGTAACGACGGACGAAGGAGTTCATAGAGATCAAATAGTAAAATCATAACGGAACATTCCATTAAAGAATCTGGCGGTTAGCGCCGTCCCTTATTGTGAAATGAAGAAGCTCCATTAACAGAAATTGCTCACCCAGAAGTTCATTTGTAAAGCGAAATGATTCATTCGTAAAGCGCATTTTTTCACTCGTTGAGAAGACCTTATCCTTGGTCCGAATTTAAACGTCAACAAATGAAAAAAACTTTACTCGTTGCATTCGCTGCATTGGCTACGTCTTTCAGCTTTGCTCAAAATGTGAACATTCCTGATGCCAATTTCAAGGCATATCTGGTTGGGAACACCTCCATTAACACAAATGCTGATACTGAAATTCAAGTTTCGGAAGCTGCTAATTTCACTGGAATGATCCAATGTGAAAACATGGGGATTACCGACATGACAGGAATTGGAGAGTTCATTAACATTACTACGCTTCGCTGTGGCGATAACGCCATCGGTTCATTGAACCTGGTAAACAACACGCAATTGGCAGGAACTTTCCGTTGTGATAATAACTCACTAACAACGTTGGAACTTCCAAACTCAAGTGCACTTACTGAAATCTACTGTGGAGGTAACCAATTAACAACAATTGATATTTCTGTAGTACCGAATATTACACTATTCCATGCCGTGAACAACAGTTTTACAAGCCTGGACTTTAGCTCAAATACGGCTTTGGAAGTAATCAACTTTGGGTACAGCCCACTAACTTCTGTGGATTTCACAGGAATGACAAACCTTGATTATCTGGCTTGTCAGGGATCTGGATTGTTGAGTTTAGACGTTAGCCCAGCAACAGCATTGACAGGAATCTACGCGCCGAACATGGCAAACGTTACAGAAGTGAATCTGGCAAATGGAAACTACCTGAACTGGGGGCAAGGATTGAGTATGACAGGATGCCCGAACCTAACTTGTGTTACTGTAGATAATGTTGCTTTTGCTAATCAGGTTTGGTCAACAGGTGTTGATCAGGGAGTAGTATTTAGCACAGATTGTAACCAGGGAGGAACTCCATTGGCAACAAGTGTAACGGTTTCCGGATGGCAGGGAGCAACAACTGTAAATGTTGGAGCTGACCTTCAAATGGTAGCGGAAGTTTTACCAGTGAATGCTGCTCAAGTGGTAATGTGGCAGGTGCAAAATGGTACAGGACAAGCAACTATCGATCAAAACACCGGACTATTGACTGGTGTAGGAGTAGGAACAGTAACAGTAGGAGCAGCAGCAATTGACGGATCAAATGTATATGGAACAATGCAAGTAGATGTAGTAGATGGATCTTCAGGAATTGAAGAATTCGAAAACGGAGGAGTGGTAGTATATCCAAACCCGACAAATGAAATGATCAACGTTTCTTCGGAATTTGAAATCATTGAGATTCAAATTTTTGACTTGACCGGTAAAGTAGTTCAGAAAGAAACTACAGCATCATTCAATGTAAGCGAATTAAACAACGGTGTTTACATTATTAATGTACTCACTGAAAACGGTCTTGCTCAAAAGCATTTCGTAAAAAAATAACACCTCGTTATTCACTAGTTCACCCGCTTCGATTCTTCGGAGCGGGTATTTTGTATCAACTATATTTGCCACATGAACAAGTGGTTCCTTTTTCTTGCTGTTCTGATTTGCACCCTACAAGCCCGGGCGCAATACCCGTCTTATTATTCCTTCGCCGAGCAGCAATTCAAAGGAGTTGATATCTACGATGTAATCCAGGACGAGCATCAGAACTACTACTTTGCTACAGATCGTGGCGTTTTTGTTCACGATGGGTACACTTTTCAAAAAATCACATGTACCGAGATGAAAGGTACCTCAGTCTTTAACTTTAATAAAGACAGCGAAGGAACCATTTATTGCTACAATCTGCAAAGGCAGGTTTTCAGAATCCTAAACAGAAAAATTGAACTTTTCTATGAGATTCCGGAACACCAGGAGCATTTCGATATGTCACTATTGATTACTCCAAAAGACGAACTGTTTATCCAGGGATTCGGGATTACCATAGTCGCCAAAGACAAGTCATACATCAATGAGTTGAAAAGGAGCACTTTTTCCGGGGATATCAAATCCCTTCGTTCGAATCAACTTCCAGATGGTACATTCGCGACCATTTCCATGAATAAGAAAATCGCTTTTACAAGCGGTAATGATGTTGAGTATGTTGACTATTCTGATGATCCCCTTTTTGAAGACATCCGATTAACTATTCCGTTTACCTGGATCAACGTTAACGACAAATGTTACGCGATTAACAGGGACAACCTAAAGCTGTATGAATTCGATCATCGCTCACGATCCTATCGATATTTAAAATCACTCGAAGTTGATCTGGCCGGACAGGTACTCCACTTGTATTTGGTTAACGATCAAATCTGGCTCACAGGAAATTCTAACGGAACCTACGTTTTCGACTCGGAATTCAATCCGCTGTACTCTGGAAAAAAAATATACGCATCTACTTATATTTCAGACATTTTCGTTGATCATGAAGGAAATATCCTCCTAAGTACATTCGATGATGGCGTGATGGTTATCTCCAACCGAAACGTGAAAGGGATCACAGTGCCTGACAAACAGCGAATAACGAAAATTGTTTCGAATCAAAACGGAGGATTGTTTGTAGGTACGAATCGCGGGGAAATCTATTATTTTGAAGACAACTCCCTAAAGAAGATTTATAAGGATTCCGGAAATAAGCCAGTGGAATCCATAGCGTACTGGAAACATCATGATCGCCTCCTTTTTTCATCGCATGAAGGATTGCAGATTATGCATTGGAAGGATCAACAACTAACTCCTGGTCCCGTGACTGGAGGGGCATTCAAAAATGGATATTTTGGCGCACCGAACGAAAGTTTCGTCGCATTAAATATTGGAGTCTATAGAGTCCTCTGTGAAAATGAAGAAATTTCCCTGGAACGTGTAAAGGGAATGAGGAAAAGGTCATACAGTGTATTGCAGGATCCGTCGACCAAAGCAATTTATGCAGGAATCTCAGACGGACTAATCGTTTTGTATGGTGATGGGCGCCTGAAAAAAGTGCGGTTTCAAAACGACTATGTATATCCAATGTCCATGGTAACAGATGGTGAATACGTTTATGTCGGCACACGGAAAAATGGAATTCTGATTTTTAAGAATGATAAACTGATTCGGAGTATTCCATTCGAATACGAAGCCAGAAAACTGGTAATTGCCTCCAATCGATTATTCATTCTTTGTAATTCCGGACTCTACCTTTCCAATCTGGACGGAACAAACCTGAATCGTCTTAACAAGTCTTCCGGGCTCTCCTTTGACTATGTTTCCGAGTTCGAAATCGATCAGAACACTTTGTATGTAACCAACTCGAATTCATTGGAATTCATCAACCTGGATTACCTGTTAAACAAAACCTATCCTGTCCCGATTCGTTTCGAAGACATTCTGATCAACGGGGAAAAGCGCACTTCAAATAGTTTCCGTCACAACGATCGAAATTTCGAGTTTCACTTCAAGGTGGCTACTCTGCGTTTTCGCGAAAACATTACCTACAAATACAAACTAAAAGGCTACGATGACACCTGGAAATCATTGGAATATTCAGATAACAAAGTCTTGTACAACTCGCTTCCTCCTGGAGAATATACCTTTGTGGTTAAATCTATGAATGGTGATTCTGAAAGCAAACCGATCACCTATTCTTTCACTGTTGAAGCGCCGTTCTACCAACGTTGGTGGTTTTTTGTACTGATCACATTATCATCGGGCATTCTAATTGCTGCCTTCTCCTTCTTTAGAATTAGAACCATTCGAAAAAAGAACGAAGCAAAGCTCGAAAAGCAAATCATGCAAACCAATTTATTGGAAACGGAACTGAAAGCATTGCGATCCCAGATGAATCCACATTTCATCTTTAACTCATTGAATTCCATCCAGGATTTAATTCTTCAGGAAGACACCGACGCTTCGTATGATTACATCGTTTTATTCGCCGATTTGGTGCGAAGTACACTCAATTACTCCAATACTGATTTCATTCCTATTGACAAGGAAATTGAGTTTCTCAATGTATATCTGAGCCTGGAGAAATTACGCTTTAAAGAAGATTTCACCTACAATATCGATTATGACGGATCGGAAGGGATTCGCGTTCCTTCCATGCTTGTTCAGCCGTTTATTGAGAATGCTTTGCTGCATGGATTACTCCACAAGGAAGGGGCTAAAAGACTCACCATTTCATTCAAGGTTAACGATTTACTGGAATGCACCATTGAGGACAACGGAATCGGTCGGGAAAAGGCGAAAGAGATTAAAGATCGTCAAGGTCGAGGACACGAATCTTTTGCTTTGGATGCAATACAAAAACGTCTATCAATGTTGAACGAACAATTGGGTACTTCTGAAGGGCAATTTACATTCGAAGATCTTTATGACGGCGACGTCGCCATTGGAACACGGGTCCATATGAAAATCCCCTACCAACGCGATTTCTGATCAGTTAGTAAAGCGAAACTGAAAATTCGTAAATTCTTTGGTGGCACAATGCTAAAAAATGGCACTTTCGTAACATGAATCCGATCCGGGCAATCATAGTGGATGACGAATTGGCGGCGAGAAACGTCATGAACAAATTACTCCAACGCATTGATATTGATGTGGTAGAGCTTTGCGAAAACGTTCCTGCGGCAGTGGAAGCCATCAAGTCATTGAAACCTGATGTGGTTTTTCTCGATGTGCAAATGCCTAACTATGCCGGATACGAAATTGTAGACTTCTTTGATGAAATCGACTTCGAAATCATCTTTGTAACGGCTTACAATCAATACGCAATCAAAGCATTCGAACTTAGTGCGGTGGACTACCTTGTTAAGCCCATCAATCGGCAAAGACTGGCTGAGTCCGTCGAAAAGCTCTCGAATCGATTGCAAGCGAAAACTGCGGCTGAGAACTATCGTTTGCTGAAAGAATCCATGCAGAAAAAAGAACTCGGAAAAATTGTCATTTCCGAATTGGGTAACAAACGAATTGTTCAACTCAGCGATATCATTGCCATCCAGGCGAAAGGTGCATACAGCAACATTTTCCTATCAGATCAGAAGGAATTATTGGTAAGTAAAAATCTCAAGCATTTCGAGAACATATTACCAGAATCCGATACTTTTTTCCGCTCGCATAAATCGTGGATCATCAATACCGATTACATCAAAACCTTCAATAAAAACAAGGGGGAAATTGACCTTTGTCAGGACATTCAGGCGAAACTCTCCAAATACCGAATTCAGGAATTTGAAGCATTGAATCCAGCATTCAGCAGTTGATTCTGATTTATCAGTTCTATCGTTAAAATCAAACTGTTTAAGTCAGGTAGCTACATTGCTACGATCGAAAACCGAACTATGTACTTGGGAAGTTTCAATTGAACATTGAAAACCATTCATTTCAAATTAGTCGACGATAATGATTATTCAATCTCATTCTCTACGAAATGAATAAGTTAACAAACAGGAATACACCCACTCCGAAGGTCAATGTTAAGCGAATTGTAGTCGCATCCATTATTGGGGCTTCCGCAATCACTATTGCGATCATAATTTTTGCAACAAGCGGTTCCATCATTCAATCCAATCAATCGCTAGCGGCAGCACCACCTCCCATTCAAAACAATAATGGTACGCTTCAACGACCAAATGGTCCTGGTGGCGTAGGTTCTACCGATGGAAATTCTTCTCTGATTATGTGGATGGATGCCAATGAATTGAATGCTTCAAACGGTTCCACCGTAACCAACTGGACGGATAAATCCGGGTATGGGAACAATTTTACCAATGGAAACGGTGCCACATTTGTCGCGAATGCCCAAAACGGAATGGCGGCATTGGAATTCAATGGTTCGTCAAATTATTTTGAGCACCCATTTTCATCCGACTTAACACCTCAGGATATTACCTTGATTGCAGCGAACAAGATTTACTCATCGAATACGTACAAAGCTGTTTATTCAAACAGAGATGATCCGCCCGGCTCTGCCACAAGAGGGTACATCCTATACTCCCATCCAAATTCAAATCAAATGCGATTCTGGACAGGGCGTCAAAATTCTTCCTGGCATCAAACGAGCTCACAAACGAATCTGAACAATGTTTGGGCATCTCAAGCCATTCGATACAATTCATCTATCTCTCAAAAGAAGATTTACATAAAGGGAACATTGAAGAAAACGCAAACGAGCACAGTTGCTCCGAATTCTCAACGACCGATCAGAATTGGTGCCGGACGAAATGAATCTTCCAGTCCCAATTATTACTTCAAGGGGCAGATGGGAGAGTTAATCGTGTTCAATGAAGTACTTAATAGCACTCAATTGCTTCTGATTGAAAACTATCTCTCATCAAAATATGATTATTCAATCGGCAGTAACGAATTGTTCACTATGGATGACGCTGCAAATGGGAATTTCGATCATGATGTTGCCGGAATAGGAAAAGTTGGTTCAGGAGATGAACATCTGGATGCACAGGGTTCAGGAATTGTTCGAATTCAAAATCCATCTTCCATTGATGCAGGTGAATTTCTTCTTTGGGGACACAACAACGATTCTCTGACTTTGTCGAACACCACAGACATTCCGAATTCCATCAACGCACGGGTTGAACGCATTTGGCGCGCGAATGAAATCAGCACAAACAATTCTCCAAATGCAGATGTTGGAACAATATCCATATCATTTGATGCAAGCTCCTTCCACACCTCAGGATCAAGTTCTTTGGTTCTACTAATTGATACGGACAATGACGGCATTTTTTCTGATGAAACCGAAATCAATGGAGCGATTGATTTGGGAAATGGCATTTACCAGTTTGATAGTATTTCAGGAATAGAAAATGGGACCATGTTTACCCTTGGCACCTCCGATGCTCAATCATTGCCTATTGAACTTGGAAGCTTTGATGCTCAGGCAACAGATGATGGCAATGTGGATGTGTTCTGGCAAACTATTTCTGAGAGAAACAATGATTATTTTACTGTAGAACGATCTCAGGACGGAATAGACTTTGAGAACATTGGCACAGTGGACGGAGCGGGAAATTCGAACAATAAAATAGACTACGAATTTGTAGATGAAGAAGCTCCTTCCGGTATCAGCTACTACCGTCTCAGACAAACTGATTTTGATGGCAAAACAGAGACTTTTGAACCGGTAACAGTCATGAATACCAATGTTGAAGAGGGAATAATTATTGAAAGATTATATCCGAATCCTTTCGCAAATGAGTTTACAATCGAATTTAGTACGAGTGGAGATGAACCCGTCACTTTCACCTTACAATCTATGAATGGAAGTATAATTCACACAGAAGAAATTAATTCGTATTCAACAACAAAGAGTTATTCTTTCCATCAAGGGAATACAATTCCTTCCGGAACGTATTTTGCCATTCTAACAAATAGAAGCGGACAAAGAGTTACGGAGAAAATTATTAAGAAATAGTGTGTGCGAATAGTGAAAAAAGTCCTCAATTCGGAATGAGTTGGGGACTTTTAAATTACTTCTTAAATGCGCTATTAATAATGGAATCATCCACCAACTCAGGCACAGTCACTTTCAATCGAGGTTCAATTTCCATTGCACGCTTGATAGCAAACATCGCACCTTCGTTTCGTGCCCAACTTCTTCTTGAGATACCGTTGTTCACATCCCAATGAAGCATGGATGTCAATCTTCTTTCTGCATCAGCAGATCCATCCAATAGCATTCCGAAACCACCGTTCATTACTTCTCCCCAGCCTACGCCACCACCATTGTGGATAGAAACCCAGGTTGCTCCACGGAACGAATCACCGATAACATTCTGAATAGCCATATCTGCCGTATATCGCGATCCATCATAAATGTTGGATGTTTCACGATAAGGTGAATCCGTTCCGGATACATCGTGGTGATCACGTCCCAGAATAACCGGACCAATAGTACCCGCAGCAATTGCATCGTTGAATGCTTTGGCAATTTTCATACGCCCTTCCGCATCTGCATATAGAATTCGTGCTTGCGAACCAACTACTAATTGATTCTCCTGTGCACCTTGAATCCATTGGATATTATCAGCCATTTGCTGCTGTATCTCCGCTGGACTGTTCTTCATAATTTCTTCGAGTACTTCACACGCCAAATCATCGGTTTTTTGAAGATCTTCTGGCTTTCCTGAAGCACACACCCATCGGAAAGGTCCAAATCCGTAATCGAAACACATTGGTCCCATGATGTCCTGAACGTATGAAGGATAACGGAAATCAATTCCATTCTCCGCCATAATATCCGCACCGGCTCTGGATGCTTCCAAAAGGAAGGCATTTCCGTAATCAAAGAAATAGGTTCCTTTCTCTGTATGCTTATTGATTGCCGCCGCATGTCGACGCAAAGTTCGTTGAACGTTCTCCTTAAATTCCTCAGGATTGCTTGCCATCATCTCATTGGATTCCTCAAAAGTTAATCCAACCGGATAGTAACCACCCGCCCAAGGATTATGTAAGGATGTTTGATCTGAGCCTAAATCGATATGCAAGTCAGCTTCATCAAATTTCTCCCATACATCTACAACATTTCCGAGGTATGCGATGGAAACAGCTTCCTTGTTCGCCTGTGCCTCTTTTGTACGCGCTACCAATTGATCAAGGTCTTCGATGATTTCATTCACCCAACCTTGTTCGTGTCGGATTTTCGTGATTTTCGGATTGACTTCTGCACAAACTGTCACACAACCTGCAATAGTTCCAGCCTTGGGTTGCGCTCCACTCATTCCTCCCAATCCAGACGTTACAAACAAAGATCCTGTTGGAGATTTTTGAATTTTTCGGAATCCGTTAAGAACCGTAATTGTTGTTCCATGAACAATTCCCTGAGGTCCGATGTACATGTACGAACCTGCAGTCATTTGACCGTACTGAGTTACACCAAGAGCATTAAATCGTTCCCAGTCATCCGGCTTCGAATAATTCGGGATCATCATTCCGTTTGTCACAACAACGCGAGGTGCATCCTTGTGGCTTGGGAACAATCCCATGGGATGTCCGGAGTACATCACCAATGTTTGTTCATCGGTCATTTCCGCGAGATACTTCATCGCCAGACGATATTGAATCCAGTTTTGGAATACAGCGCCATTTCCTCCGTAAGTAATCAACTCATGAGGATGCTGAGCTACGGCGTAATCGAGGTTGTTTTGGATCATAAGCATAATCGCCTTCGCCTGATCACATTTTCCCGGATAGGAATCGATGGATCGTGCATGCATTTTATACTTCGGACGGTAGCGCAACATGTAGATACGACCGTAATTGTTCAACTCTTCCAGAAATTCAGGAGCAAGTTGCTCATGTTGTTCTTTTGGGAAATATCGAAGCGCATTTCGAAGCGCCAATTTTCGCTCTTCTTCCGTTAAGATTTGCTTTCGTTTCGGAGCGTGATTGATTCCTGTTTCTTTATCTGGTGCTGCTGGAATCTCTGATGGAATTCCGGCTATTATGTCTTTTTGAAATTCTTCGTTTGTCATTGCGTTTAATTATGGGTAATACTTCAATTTACTGGTCGAAGTAATCCTATGGATAACGCGTGTTAGAACGAAACTCAATCTTCGATAGATGCATGACACAAAGTTAGCAAGAATTGACCGTTCGGAAATGAAAAAAGCCCCGCATCTCGACTACGCCAGATGAACGGGGCTTTAAGCTTTCTTGTTATTCTTTTTATCGAATCACATTAATGTGACCGCTATACTCATATTTATCATCATTGAGAGCATCTGAAGCTCGGATAAACCAGGTATATGTTCCATCCTGAACTTCACGTCCACTTTTACCATAAGTTCCATCCCAACCAACAGAAATATCTTTGGATTCCCAAACGATTTCACCCCATCGGTTGTAAATCACCAAACTGAAATCCTGAAGGTCGATTCCCTCCATGTACACTTTCCAATCCTGGTTGAATTCATCTCCGTCAGGTGTAAATGTATTCGGTGCGTAGATCAAAATCTCAGGGAAGACAATTAAGTCATAAACCATCGTATCCTTACATCCTAGTTCTGATGTTGCGATCAATGTGATGTCGTAATTTCCTGTTTGACCATCAGGGAACATCACCTGAACATTATTTGGCAACGTCGATGTCGCAGGAGTACCTTGTTCAAAGAACCACTCGTACGTATAAGCTCCAACGGAGTAATTTGTGAACAACACGTTGGTGTTGAACATCAACACTGGATTCGGTGCATGCTTGAAGTTCGCAGTCGGTTGTCCTTTTACGTGCAATGCATCGTCAAAGGTTAGGGAATCAATACATCCCTGATCCGTTGTTACGATCATTTGCATATCGTAGTAACCAGCCATCAGCGTATCTGTTACGATCGTATCTACGTTCAGATATTGCATGTTTGGTTCTACCCACCAATAAACGTATTCGCTTAATGCCGGATCGGTTGTATTCACAATCGTAAATACTGCTGGTTCACATTGCTCTGGATCCAATACCTGATAATCTGGAACTGGTAACGGAGCAACAAAAACTTCCGTTGACATAACGAATGGCGTAGTTTCACAGCCATCTGTAACGGTTACAGTGAAAGTTTGCGTCTGCGGTGGATTTACCGAAATCTGATGGTTATCCGGTCCTGTTTGTGTATCCGTTGTACTCCATGTAAATGTGTACGGTTGACCAATTCCTCCTGAACAGTTCGCCCAAATATCCGTTGGATACCCCGGACAAATCGTGTCGAATGGTGAAATGTTTCCTGCTAATGGTGGATGCAAATTCACGTTAATTCCTTCTGTTGCTGAAACACAACCGAAAACATTCTCCACAAAGACTGTGTAATTCGATGGTGAAACAGGACTAACCTGCTGAGAGGAATCGTTGTTTGCTGTATGTCCCCAGTAATACGTGTAAGGACCTCCACCTCCACCAGTACCTTCCGCTACCAGTGTTGCCGTACCGTTCTCACAAACGATTGTATCATTACTCACCAATACTTCTGGAGTTGGCAAGATTGTAATGTCAAAAGTATCCGGTGTTCCAGTACAGAATGCTGTGGAAGGAGTCACAATGATCGTAGAAGTTTCTACAACTCCTATGGCATTTCCTGTCCACGCTGCAATATCTCCCACTCCTGGGTTACCCAGTCCTGTAGTTGTATTTGAGTTGGTCCAATCGTATGTTGCTCCCGCAACCGCTCCCGTGAACGTTACCAACTGTGTAAGATCGCCATGACAAACCGTTTGATCCGCACTTGGGTCTACCGTTGGTACCGGATTTACTACTACAATTGTTTCAGCTGTATCTGCACTTGGACAGCTACTATCCGTAAGAATTAATTGGTACGTTCCCGCATGTGCCAAAGTAGAACTTGGAATAATCGGATTTTGAACGTTTGATGTAAAACCGTTTGGTCCAGTCCAGTTATAGATATACGTTGGAACTCCTCCTGGTCCCTGGATTTGAATATCTTCACCTACACAGTATGGTCCCGTATTGGTAGCAGTTGCTTGAATTCCTCCTACATAAGTGATTGTGATGTATCCATCTCCTGGGTTGGCTGCCTGATTACAACCAGCACCTGCAGGTACAAGGCTTGAACCGCCTCCACCGCCTCCGCCACCATTGGCGAATTGACAGCAGTTATCGGATCCTCCTCCTCCACCGCCGAAGTAGCCACCGCCACCTCCACCGCCAGAAGCGAAATCGTAATAACCTCCGTTACCACCCTGAAATGCGCCACCAGGGAATCCTGCTTGACCTCCACCCCATGGCGGACCGCCAGCACCACCGGCAACTTGAGTACCTCCACCACCACCGGTTCCGGTGTAAATGGATCCAGGTCCTTGAACTCCGTTGGCACAACCACCGCCACCACCACTGGCAGCAGATGGATCTCCTCCGGCAGCACCACCTCCGGCACCTGCAAGAGCAATTAATGTTCCTCCTGATTCAATAGCGGAGTAACCTCCACCACCTCCGGAACCAGAAGATCCACCGACACCATTGTGTCCGTTTCCTCCACCTGGCCATCCTGGAGCAGGAACACTTCCTTGTCCACCAACGGTTAAGTCAAATGTTTGTCCTGGAACAACTGGAATGGTAACAGTAATAACTGCACCCTGACCTCCAAAAGCATTGTTACCTCCACCGGTACCTACACCTCCACCCTGGGCTCCTGCAATAACCACGTCAATGCTTGTAACACAAACAGGTACAGTCCAGGATTGCATTCCTCCAGTGAAGTTAAATGTCTCGGTTGTTTGACCAAACACACCACTAAATGCGAAGGTCGCTATGTAAAAACAAATAAATCTTAAGCTGAATAATTTCGCTTTCATAATTCTCAAGTAGTTCTTCGAGTCAGTTGTAAAAGGTAGATTACCTCAAATTCAATAGAAAGACGCAAGTTACCCCTCAAAGTTGCGCATTTGCAAAAAAATAGTGTGAAAAACTACTTTATTATTGGTTTCCTTGTTCTTTGTTAATTATCTAACAAACCAACGTGGAAACGCGTCACTTTATTTTACAAGTAACGAAAGCGTTTGCCCGGATATACCGCAGTTTGACCCAATTCTTCTTCGATGCGAAGCAACTGATTGTACTTAGCCATTCGATCACTTCGAGAAGCGGAACCTGTTTTAATTTGACCGCAATTTAGCGCTACTGCCAAATCGGCGATAGTATTGTCTTCTGTTTCTCCAGATCGGTGACTCATTACAGAAGTGTATCCGTTTCGGGTTGCCATTTGAACCGCTTCAATAGTTTCGGTCAATGTTCCGATTTGGTTCACTTTAACGAGGATCGAATTCGCAATTCCTTCGTTAATTCCTCGAGATAGACGCTTTGTATTGGTAACAAACAAATCGTCTCCAACTAATTGTACTTTATCTCCAAGGGCTTCAGTGGTCATTTTCCATCCTTCCCAGTCGTCTTCAGCCAATCCATCTTCAATTGATACGATTGGATATTTAGAACACCAGTCTTTCCAGAATTCCGCCATTTGCTCGGAAGTTTTTTCCTCACCCGTAGATTCGAAAATGTACAATCCTTTGTCTTCGTCGTAGAATTCAGAGGATGCTGCATCCAATGCGATGTAAACATCTTCACCTGGTTTGAATCCAGCTTTTTCAATAGCTTGCATCACCACCTGAATTGCTTCTTCATTAGATCCTAAGTTCGGTGCAAAACCTCCTTCGTCTCCAACGTTTGTAGACATTCCCTGTTCTTTCAATACGGCTTTCAAATGATGGAAAATCTCTGTTCCCCACTGTAATCCCTGCGAGAACGAATCTGCTCCGAAAGGCATTACCATGAATTCCTGAATATCAATTTTGTTATCTGCATGAGAACCTCCGTTGAGGATGTTCATCATTGGAACCGGCATTGTTACGGCACCAACCCCACCAACGTATTGGAAAAGGCTCAATCCGGTTTCGTCAGCTGCGGCTTTCGCACATGCCAGTGAAGTCCCAAGAATTGCATTTGCCCCAAGGTTTGATTTGTTCTCGGTACCATCCAATTCCAATAATTTCGAATCAATCGCTTTTTGATCGCATACATCGAAACCGTTCAAGGCTTCATTGATGATGCTATTCACATTGGCCACTGCTTTCAAAACTCCTTTTCCAAGGTATGAAGCAGGATCTCCGTCACGTAGTTCAACCGCTTCGTGAATACCAGTAGACGCTCCAGATGGAACTGCTGCTCTACCAATTGCTCCTGAAGTAGTGATTACGTCAACTTCAACTGTAGGATTTCCTCTTGAATCCAATACTTGACGACCAATGATTTTTGCGATGTAACTCATACTTATTTATTCTTTTGCATATTCGAAACAAACTGATCAAACAGGTAGCGCGAATCGTGCGGACCTGCAGATGCTTCTGGGTGATATTGTACCGAGAAAATGTCTTTCCCTTTAATTTCAATTCCAGCTACGGTATCATCATTCAAGTGAACGTGTGTTACGTCTACATTCTGATTTGCTTCAGCACTTGCTTTAGAAATAACGAATCCGTGATTCTGAGAAGTAATTTCTCCCTTCCCTGTTTTCAAATTCTTGATTGGGTGATTGATTCCGCGGTGTCCGTTGAACATTTTTTCTGTTTCCAAGCCCTGGCTCAATCCTAAAATCTGATGTCCCAGACAGATTCCGAAAACCGGTTTGTTTAATTCTACAATTGATTTTACCAGATCAATGGAATTCGGCATTGCCGATGGGTCTCCAGGACCGTTAGACAACATATATCCATCTGGTTCGAAAGCATTTATTTCTTCCAAAGTAGCATCAAGAGGGAAAACCTTTACATGACATCCGCGATCTACCAAACAACGAATGATGTTTCTCTTTACACCGAAGTCCAACAAGGCAACTTTGTATTCTGGGTTTTCTGGTTTTACTTCGTAAGCTTCCGTTGTTGCCACTTTTGATGAAAGCTCCAATCCATCCATGGAAGGAACTTCTTTCAATTGCGCTTTCAATGCTTCGATGTCATTATTATCAGAAGAAATGATACAGTTCATAGCTCCTTTGTTACGAATGTGACGTACAAGCGCTCGTGTATCAACGTCGGCAATTCCTACTTTATCGTTGTCGACCATGTAATCTTGCAAGGAACCCATTGCAGAAGGACGAGAATATCCATCGGAGAATTTCTTGATGACCATTCCAGCCACTTTAATACCATCGGATTCCACTTCGTCTTCATGTACACCGTAGTTTCCAATGTGTGCAGTGTTCATCACTAAAATCTGACCGAAATAAGAAGGATCTGTGAATACCTCCTGGTACCCTGTCATTCCTGTATTAAAGGCGATTTCGCCTGTAGTGGTTCCAATTTTTCCAATCGCTACTCCGTCAAAAACGGTTCCGTCTTCTAGAACGAGAACGGCATCTTTTTTCTCCTGCATGCTGAAAATTTTTGACAAAGTTAGGCATTCGATTAATACCTAAAACGATTTTCAATGGATAGATATCCACGGTTGTTAATAACAATGCGTTCATTTATGATTAATTTTGGCGCGAATAACAAACCACGATATATGTTCAAGCAGCCATTCACTTTTCTATGTTCACTTCTACTAGCTGTGACTTGCTTCTCTCAAGAGGACATTTACTTAAAAAACGGAAAAGTCATTCCGGAACTAGTACATCAAAAGGTCAGAAACACGGCATCTTACTCTATAGACGAAAATCGCGTTTTGATAGTATCAGATGACATTCAATTGGTAACATATAACGGACGAGGGCAATCATTAACTATAGAGGATAAAAATAGTCTCGATGGGATGGTCTATGAAAACATTGAAGCATTCGTCAAAAACCTTCAACACTTCCGACCACAATGGGAAATTAATACGGTAGACGGAATTATTTACGTCGTCACATCTAAATTTCAAGAATCAGAAAATTACAAGAATAAAGGGTTTGTGGTAGAGTTGAGTAAATATGATGCCACAACTTTTGAAGAAATTGATTCAAAAATCAAGCTTTATGACTATATGTACTATACCAAGAATAAAGATTTTTTACATCCTGCACTTTGGACACTAAGATCAGGACCTGTGTCCATTATAATGGAAGGCGAGTACTGCTTAATAACCCATGAATCAATTCGACAATCCAGTCAATCACGAATTTTGATGTTTCAAATGAAAACGGGTTCCACAATTCATGACCAAACTTTTAAGCGTTCAACTGAGACAGAAGGAATTCGATTTGGTAACACTTACTTGACAGCCGATGGTATCGGATTGATAAGTATTACGACGGGAGAATACGTTAAAAAAGAATCCAATTTCATCAATAAATCCACAGAATTACTAATCCTTAATTCGGATAAATCCACGAAGGAATTGGAATACGACTTTAGCGAAAATTTTATTAGAAACATTGCAATAGGAGCCATAGAATCCGGGGATGGAAAGATATTATACAGTACCAATCTCTATTTCGAAAATGACCAATTCGTGTTCAGAAATTTTAAGGTTCGAGGAGAACAACTGGAAGAGATTAATTCTTACGAAGTGGATCCTTCAGTTTTCATTAAAGATTTTTATAACGCAGATTATTTTGAAAAGAAAAAGGGGAAAGCAGACAATTTCATCTCTTCAAGTACATTATATCCTAAACCTATAGGAACAAACACCAGAGGGACACACTCTATTATTTCTTTTACACAAAATTATTGGAGTCCAAAATCTACTCGTAGCATCTTAATTATATCTTATGACAGTGATGGGGCAATTAATTCAGTTGACGTCCACCCGTACATTGGGAGTATGACTTCTTTTGTACCTCATGTCTGGTTAGCACAATATGATGTTGAAGGTAGTTTGAATGTGTTCATGAATAGTATAAACATGTACTATTCGAAGGAATTCAAAACATCAAATCAAGAGTTGAAAAACGGACTCTGCAGACTGATTATTGATCAAGATACTGGTAAGATTAAAAGTCGCACTACGGTTGCAGCAAACGTCACGTATCAGAATATTGGGAGCAGTGTACTGGCTGGATCAAACAGGACCAACCACTTGTACCAATATATGCACTATCTTGATAATGAAACGATTCTATCAGTTTACAGAAGGGATCTTACAACCAACTCATATAACGCTACTTATTATCTATTATACCTAGATTAAAACTCATTAATGCAGAACGTTCACCTGAATCGTTTCCATTCCCGAAACAATAAGGTAATATGAACCGCTTTCCAGCTCGCTTATGTCTATTTCCGTTTTCAATTCTGATATCTGAAATGACATCACCTTTTGTCCAAGACTGTTACAAATGAATGCTTTTGCTTCAATCGGCGTATCTGTTTCAATTACAAGATTTGAACTGGCAGGGTTGGGATATACACCAAATGCCTGAACAGGATTCTCGTCGATGCCCGCAAAACCAGCACAATTATACGGCACAGGGTAATTTACTTCAATAGGCTCAACATTACCGTTGAATGTCTTACCTGCAAAGCCAGCGAAATCAGGATGATACTTCAATGCCCGGAATACGGGGTTGTTTGTCCCTAATGCAAAGGGATGCAATGAATCTCCCTGATGTAGAATACTGTCTTGAACAATTGGGTTGTAATATTCCCAAACTACTTCCTGAGCTGTATCAATCTCGAACAAACGACCGTAAGCTCCATCACAAATAAGCGTATTCCCGTTGTACAACGACTGCGCTCCGGAAATGTATCCACTGAAGAATTCTATTCCATGCGATAGCGTATTCGCCGTATCCAAATATTCCCAGTAAGGAACTTGTGGTTCGTAAGCTGTTCCTTGCACATAATCGTACTTATTTGTTTGATCGTTCCATGGAAGATCCAATTTGATCACATTTGACCAAACATCAGGATCAATGCGTTGCCAGCCGTTGTTAAAGACCAGTATCTTGTTCGGTCCTTCCAAACTGTCAGGAATCCATTGTACGTCGTGTGCACCAAACAATTGTCCATCGATGATATTCCCATGATCATAAGCTACTGGATTTCCCCATCGGTACAGAATATCTCCTCCCATACCTGAATTTCCTCCGGTATGACCAGCCGCTTCCTGAGTTGTAGTACTATGGTCGATAATATAGAATTCTCCGGTATGGCGGCTATTCATTACGATTTGATCCAATGTTTCATTGTAGGCAATACTGTTCGCGTGAATCCAGTCATCAAGCCCGACATTGCTGACCAGACCATGAAAGTTCATATCCATTAATTCCGGATGATCAGCAACAATACCATAGTTGTTTTTCGTGTTATCAAAATCCTGAACGATGTGATCCCACAACCACCACTCCCAAACAATCTGGTTCGTCGTTGGATCAATCTCGATGATGTGTTCACTCCAAATAACGCTATCCGGAAGAAAGTTTGGATCTCTTCCTGAATCGATACAATCGTTGTAATCGTGCAAGTCCCAGGCTAGCAATAAAATATTTCCGTTTGGTAAAATCTCTGCATCATGGTGTGCACGTTCTGTTGGAGTGAAATATTCGTATTCCCAGATCACATTTCCATCCCAATCGATCAATTCTACCCACTGACCACCTCCACCGCCATCAATGGCTGTAGCGGGTAATGGATTGTCTCGTGAAGTTTTGAGCAGATTACCATTCTCCAAAAGCTCAACCGAATTTCCTCCCAATCGGGTTCCAGTATCCCATTGATGGATCAACTCACCACAATTATTAATCAGGTAGACATCTGTATTTAGTAAAGGATTGAAGAGCGTGTAGCCTTCTGATACTCCGTGATAGTTTTTGTTTAACCCTAACTGAACGAGTTGTTGGGCATTCAGATTAGCAGAAGTAGTAACTAGAAGCACAAGTAGTAATGATCGTAGCATTTAAATGTTTTTGGTTTGGTAATAAGAACGCGAAGAAACAAAAAAGGTTGAAAGTTGAGCACAAAAAAAGGGACACTGGAATAGTGTCCCTTTCATAACTGGTGAAATGATTATTTCTCCTCAGTCTCTTCTGCGTCGTCCGCTTTATCTTCAGAAGCATCTTCAGCTTTTGGAGCTTCTTCTTCAGTAGCCTCTGCCTCGGCAGACACTTCTTCAGCTGGTGCCTCAGTAGTTTCTGCTTCTGCAGTAGTTTCCTCAGTTGCTTCAGCTGCTGGTGCGTCCTCAGTAGTTTCAGTAGCCTCTGCAGTTGCTTCTCCAGCTGCTTTAGCTCCTCCACCACCGCCACCGCGACGTGAACGACGTGTAGTTTTCTTCTTCCCTTCGTTGCTGTACAACTCGTTGAAGTCAACCAATTCGATCATACACATTTCAGCGTTGTCTCCCAAACGGTATCCTGTACGGATGATACGTGTGTATCCTCCTGGACGATCTGCTACCTTTGGTGCCACTTCGCGGAACAATTCTGCAACAGCGTCCTTGTTTTGCAAGTAGCTAAATACAGTACGACGAGAGTGTGTCGTATCGTTCTTTGATTTTGTGATCAATGGCTCAACGTATCCACGCAATGCTTTTGCTTTCGCTACAGTTGTGTTAATACGCTTGTGTTCGATCAATGAACAAGCCATGTTTGACAGCATCGCTTTTCTGTGCTGTGTTTTTCTTCCTAAGTGGTTGAATTTTTTACCGTGTCTCATAACTTAAATTTCGTAAGTAACGGTTAACTGAACTTTGTTGTGTGTATCGCGACAGCCCAGCCACCTATTACGCCATTTTAAAAAAAGTATTCTAGTACACTGAGCGAAGTCGAAGTGTACTAGAAGTTTAATGCGATACTTATTCTTTGTCTAGTTTGTATTTAGAAACGTTCATTCCGAAAGAAAGACCTTTGTTGTCAACCAGGTCTTCCAACTCAGTCAATGACTTCTTACCGAAGTTACGGAACTTCAATAGGTCGTTCTTGTTGTAAGAAACAAGGTCTCCCAAAGTTTCTACGTCTGCTGCTTTCAAACAGTTCAAGGCACGTACGGAAAGATCCATATCTACCAATTTTGTCTTCAACAACTGACGCATGTGCAATGACGTTTCGTCGAATTCTTCTGTTTCCGCCTTAACTTCGCTGTCCAAAGTGATGCGCTCATCAGAGAACAACATGAAGTGGTGGATCAAGATTTTTGCTGCTTCTTTCAAGGCATCTTTCGGGTGGATAGAACCATCCGTAGTGATGTTGAATACCAATTTTTCGTAATCCGTTTTTTGCTCTACACGGAAGTTTTCAATCGCGTACTGAACGTTCTTGATTGGTGTAAAGATGGAATCAACGAAAATTGTTCCGAAAGGAGCGTTTGCATCTTTGTTTTCTTCAGCTGGGTAGTATCCACGACCTTTGATGATCGTCAATTCCATCTCCAACTTCACTGAAGGCTCCATGTTACAGATAACCAACTCTGGGTTCAATACCTGGAATCCAGAAGTGAATTTACCGATATCACCAGCAGTCAATTTATCCTGACCAGCGATTGAAACTACTACAGTTTCAGAATCAGTTCCTTCAATTTGTTGCTTGAAACGAACCTGCTTCAAGTTCAAGATGATTTCTGTTACGTCTTCTACGATTCCTTTGATCGTTGAGAATTCGTGATCAGCACCTTCAATGCGAACTGAGGAAATTGCAAAACCTTCCAATGAAGACAAAAGGATACGACGCAATGCGTTTCCGATTGTGATACCATAACCTGGTTCCAAAGGACGGAATTCAAATTGTCCTTCATGCTCATCGGACTGGATCATAATTACCTTGTCCGGCTTTTGAAAATCTAAAATTGCCATGTGTTTTTCTTCTTTTTAATTGTTTCCCGGTTGCGCGGTTTGAAAGATTGAAGAAGTTCGATCAAACCCTTTGGCCGAAATCCAATGTGTTTATATGATTACTTAGAGTACAATTCAACGATAAGCTGCTCTTTGATGTTCTCTGGGATCATCTCACGAGTTGGTACGCTTACCACTTTTCCTTCCATTTGTGATGGGTTCCACTCCAACCAGTCAAATGATTGTGTGTTCGCTGTCAATGAATTTGAAATTGCTTCCAAAGACTTTGATTTTTCACGAACTCCAATAACATCACCTGGCTTAGTGTGGTATGAAGGAATGTTTACTACTTCTCCGTTAACAGTAACGTGTTTGTGAGAAACCAACTGACGTGCACCACGACGAGTTGGAGCGATTCCCAAACGGAAAACTGTGTTATCCAAACGTGCTTCACACAATTGCAACAAGTTTTCACCAGTAATTCCTTTCATACGAGACGCTTTGTCGAACAAGTTCGAGAACTGACGCTCAAGGATTCCGTAAGTGTACTTCGCTTTTTGCTTCTCACCCAACTGGATTGCATATTCTGATTGCTTACCGCGACGTTTGTTTGGACCGTGTTGTCCTGGACCGTAGCTTCTTCTATCCAACGCTTTGTCCGGTCCAAAGATTGGATCTTTGAAACGACGAGCGATTTTTGATTTTGGACCTGTATATCTTGCCATTTTTATTTGTGTTTGAGGGAGGTCATGAATTAAGGCTTATCCTCCGATGAACTTGAGACCCTCTGTTAAAATTTACTTGAATAATAGACAAAAGATGCAAAGAGAAAAGACGAAAGACGCGTTCTAAACTTAATCTTTCATCTCAAAGTCTTTGTTCTTTCATCTCTACTATACGCGACGACGTTTTGGTGGACGACATCCGTTGTGTGGAAGTGGAGTAACGTCAATGATTTCCGTTACTTCGATTCCTGAGTTGTGCAAAGAACGAATTGCTGACTCACGACCGTTTCCTGGTCCTTTAACGTAAACTTTCACTTTACGAAGACCTGCATCGTGTGCTTCTTTCGCTGCATCCTCAGCTGCAACCTGTGCTGCGTAAGGAGTGTTCTTTTTAGACCCACGGAATCCCATTTTCCCCGCAGAAGACCAAGAGATTACCTGACCTGAATTATTCGTCAAAGAGATAATTACATTGTTGAATGTTGCCTGGATGTGTGCTTGTCCAAGTCCATCAACTTTGACGTTCTTTTTCTTTTTTTGTGTCTTTGCCATTGTATTAGCTTTTAATGTTTATTGCTTTCAGTTGAATAGGAACCGGAGTTCCTGCCTTGCTGCTTCTTGCTTTTGGGGCGATTATTACAAGACCTTTCGAAAAAATCTTGAGGACCGCCTGTCCGAAAAGCTTTCCGCCATACCTCTGATAATTCCCGTTCCACTTACCAGCGGAACATATCAGAAGTAGCAGGGCTACTTCTTCTTATTCGCAACCGTTTTTCTTCTTCCTTTTCTTGTACGAGAGTTGTTCTTAGTACGCTGTCCACGCAATGGTAATCCTGCTCTGTGGCGAATTCCACGCTGACATCCGATGTCCATCAAACGCTTGATGTTCAATTGTACTTCTGAACGCAAAGCCCCCTCAACTTTAATAGTGTTTACTGCTTCACGAATTGCTGATAGCTGGTCATCATTCCAGTCTTGAACTTTTACGTTCTCATCAACTCCTGCAGTAGCCAATACTTTTGCCGCTGTGCTTCTTCCGATTCCGTAGATGTATGTCAATCCGATTACACCTCGTTTGTTTTTTGGTAGGTCAATTCCTGCTATACGTGCCATAATTTCTTTGAATTATGAATTATGAATTATGAATTATGAATTGATCCTCTCAACTCACTTTTCACACTCACAACTCAAGTTTACCCTTGTCTTTGTTTAAACTTTGGGTTCTTCTTGTTGATCACGTAAACCCTTCCTTTTCTCTTTACGATCTTACAATCTGCTGATCGCTTTTTTACTGATGCTCTTACTTTCATCTTTTTTGTATTAATCGGCTCTTGATTCTTAATCTATCTCCAAACCACAGTTCTAAACAGATTACCGGTCACTCTTTCAAGCTCACACATCAAAAGCTTCGCTTTTATTACTTGTATCTAAATGTAATTCGTCCTTTTGTCAAATCGTACGGCGACATTTCTACTTTCACTTTGTCTCCTGGAAGAATTTTGATGTAGTACATTCTCATCTTTCCGGAAATGTGAGCTGTAATCACGTGACCGTTTTCCAATTCCACACGGAACATCGCATTTGATAATGCTTCAATGATTACTCCGTCTTGTTCTATTGATGCTTGTTTTGCCATATTTAAAATCCTGACATTTCACCTTGCGTTCGTCTTCCTTTCACTCGCGTTCCTTCCATCAATCCGTCCATTTGGCGGTTCAATAGGTACGATTCAATTTGCTGCAATGTATCGAGGACAACCCCAACCATAATCAACAATGAAGTACCTCCAAAGAACATTGCGAATGAGGCATTAACACCAGCCATACTTGCGAATGCAGGAATGATTGCGATAAATGCCAGGAACAATGATCCCGGGAACGTGATTCGTGAAACCAACGTATCGATGTAGCTGGCAGTTTCTTCCCCTGGACGAACCCCTGGGATAAATCCACCGCTCTTTTTCAACTCGTCTGCAATTTTACGCGGGTTGATCATGATCGCTGTATAGAAATACGTAAAGACAACAATTAGGAGGAACATGATGGCATTGTACCCGAATCCGAAGATATCTCCGAATACCCGGGCTGCCCAACCACTTCCATCTTGTGTGGAGAATATCATGACCGGTACCGTCATAATCGCCTGAGCGAAGATGATTGGCATTACCCCGGATGCATTCACCTTGATTGGAAGGTAGCTACGTGCTCCCTGGTTCCCAACGTTACGAGATCCAACAACACGCTTGGCTGTTTCCAACGGAATTTTTCGGACTCCCTGAACTATGAGTATTGTTCCAAGTACCACAATCATGAATGCGAATACTTCCAATACAATTTTAATCAGGTTTTGAGATTCCAAACCAACTTCCGCCATGAATGCCTGTGGCAAACGTGCAAGGATACCTACGGTAATCAAGAGGGAAATACCATTTCCAACTCCTTTGTCAGTGATACGTTCTCCTAACCATACTGCGAACATCGCTCCCGCCACTAATAGTACGATCGCTGAAATCCACATGAAAGATCCCGTTCCGTGCTCAAAGGCAGAAACGGTACCACTTCCAATATTGGCTACTTTACTCTTCGCATACAATGAAATGTATGTTGGCGCCTGAGCAGCACAAATAATGATGGTTAATAGACGTGTGTAATTGTTGATACGTTTTCTACCGGATTCTCCTTCTTGCTGCAACTTCTGCACAGCTGGTACTGCCATCCCCAACAACTGCATGATAATCGATGCAGAAATGTAAGGCATGATACCTAATGCCATGATGGAAACGTTGGTAAAACTACCTCCTGTAAATAGGGAAAGTAGGTCTTCCAATACGTTTGTATTTCCACCCTGTGCGTTGTTTGCTGCCTGAAGGACAGTATAATCAACACCTGGAAGGATAATAAATGAACCGATTCTGTAGATCAGAATAATGAAAAGCGTCAATAGAATACGCTTTCGTAGTTCTTCTACCTTCCAAATGTTTTGTAGATTTTCAATAAACTTTTTCATCGGTAAAAAATGTTGGCAAAGTTAATTAGATTTCTGAACAATTCCCACCTTGTCCTTCGATTGCTGCCTTAGCAGTAGCCGAGAATTTGTGAGCAGTTACATCAATCTTAGTTTTCAATTCACCTCTACCAAGAATTTTAACCAATTCGTTTTTCGAACACAACCCGTTCTCTTGCAATACAGTAGGATTGATTTCCGTTACGTTTTTGCGATCGATTAGGGATTGAATGATATCCAGGTTGATTGCCTTGTACTCAACGCGGTTAATATTTTTGAAACCGAATTTAGGTACACGACGCTGAAGTGGCATCTGACCTCCTTCAAATCCAACTTTCTTTGAATATCCAGATCTTGATTTTGCTCCTTTGTGTCCACGTGTTGAAGTACCGCCACGTCCAGATCCCTGACCACGTGCGATTCTCTTCTTGTTCTTAGTAGAACCTTTCGCAGGAGTTAAATTATGTAAATTCATTTTAGTGCTTTTTGAGTGTGATTCTTACTCAACAACCTCGATAAGGTGTTGAACTTTGTTAATCATTCCACGGATTTGCGGAGTCTCCTCATGTTCGATCACTTGGTTCATCTTGCTAAATCCTAATGCTTTCATCGTTGCTTTTTGTCTTGCTGGACGATTAATAGCGCTTCTTACTTGCTTAATTTTAATTTTCGCCATGATTGCCTTTATTAACCGTTAAACACTTTCTCAAGTGAAACTCCACGCTGACGAGCTACATCGTTTGCGTCACGCATTTGTGACAATGCATCGATAGTTGCTTTTACTACGTTGTGTGGGTTTGATGATCCTTGAGATTTCGCCAAGACATTGTGTACACCAACGCTTTCCAATACAGCACGCATCGCACCACCGGCGATAACTCCTGTACCTTCTGCAGCTGGGCGCAACAACACTCTAGCACCACTATATTTTCCTTTCTGAATATGAGGAACAGTTCCGTGAAGGATTGGAACGCGAATCAAATTCTTCTTCGCATCGTCAATTCCTTTCGCGATTGCTTCTGTTACCTCTTTTGCCTTACCAAGACCGTGTCCTACGATTCCGTTTTCATCACCGACTACGACGATCGCAGAGAAACTGAACGTACGTCCACCTTTCGTAACTTTCGTTACACGGTTCACGGCAACAAGCTTGTCTTTAAGCTCGATATCTGCAGATTTTACTCTGTTTGCTTCTTTTGCCATTTCCTCTTAAAATTTTAGTCCGCCTTCTCGTGCTGAGTCAGCCAATGATTTAACTCTACCGTGGTACAAGTATCCGTTACGATCGAATACTACTGTTGTGATCCCGGCTTTTACTGCTTTTTCTGCTACCTCTTTACCTACTACCGCTGCAACTTCAGATTTGTTTCCTGTTGCCGCTTTGTTATTGAAAGATGACGCTGAAACCAATGTTTTTCCAGTTGTATCATCAATAATTTGAGCGTAGATCTGTTTGTTGCTTCGGAAAACAGACAAACGAGGCATCTCTGGAGTACCAGAAATGTTCTTTCTGATTCTTCTTTTGATTTTTGCTCTACGAGCGTTTTTGTCAAATGCCATAACTTAATTAATGTATCTTGTTATTACTTCGCTGCTGCTTTACCAGCTTTTCTTCTTAATTCTTCACCAACGTACTTAACACCTTTTCCTTTGTATGGTTCAGGCTTGCGGAGGGAACGAATCTTGGCAGCGACTTGTCCTACTAGTTGTTTGTCGTGAGACTCCAATGTTACGATTGGCGCCTTACCTTTTTCAGACACTGTTGATACCTTAATTTCTTTAGGAAGCTCGATTACAAATGGGTGAGAATAACCTAGAGACAACTCAAGTTTTTGACCTTGAGCGTTCGCACGGTATCCTACTCCAATTACTTCAAGTTCCTTTTTGAACCCTTCCGAAACGCCTATGATCATGTTCTGAACAAGTGCACGGTATAAACCATGTTTTGCTCGGTGATCAGGTGCGTCTGATTCGCGGGTGAAAGAGATAGTTCCATCTTCGATTGACATTGAAATGGCTGAATCCATTTCTTGCGTCAATTCGCCTTTAGAACCCTTAACCGTAACTACGTTACCGTCAACTTTCACTTCTACTCCACTCGGGATTGTTACTGGGGATTTACCTATCCTTGACATTCTACTTAATTTTTGCCTTTACTGAAAGCTCAGCAAACGCGTTAAATATTAATATACGTAAGCGAGAACTTCTCCTCCTACGTTTTCTCTTTGTGCTTGTTTACCTGTGATCACCCCTTTCGACGTTGACACAATAGCAATTCCAAGTCCGTTCAATACACGTGGCATTTCCTGCGCACCTGCATACTTACGAAGACCTGGACGAGAAGCACGTTGCAATTTTGTGATTGCTGGTACTTTCGTTGAGTTATTGTACTTCAAAGCGATTTTGATGATTCCTTGCTTGTTGTCCTCTTCGAATTTGAAGTTGGTAATATACCCCTGGTCGAACAAGATTTCAGTCATTGCTCGTTTTACTTTAGAACCTGGGATCTCTACCACTTTCTTACGTGCCGCGCTTGCGTTACGAATTCGCGTTAGATAATCTGCGATTGGATCTGTATTCATATACTTTATTTGCGGAAACGGTTTTCGGTTATTTTACCAAACCTGAATCCAGTTAATACTTGTTTGTCAGATCAAAGACTTGAAGAGGAAAGATTAAAGACTTTTGCCTGTCTTTTATCCTTTTTCTTTAGGTCTTTTCTCCAAAAATGGAGGGCAAAGATATAAAGACAAAAGATGATAGCCTAATAGACCGTCATCTTTTATCTAAATTCTAATTGCTCTCTTGTTTACCAGCTTGCCTTTTTGACACCTGGGATCTTTCCGTCAAGGGCCATTTCACGGAATGTAACACGTGAAATTCCGAACTGACGCATGTATCCACGAGGACGTCCAGTCAAACCACAACGGTTGTGCACACGAACCTTCGATGAGTTAGCTGGAAGCTTCTGCAATTTGATCATTGCTTCTTGCTTCTTCTCCCACATCTCGTCAGAGTCATCTTGAGATTTCAAGATTTTTGTCAACTCTGCACGCTTTGCTTCGTAGCGAGCCGCTAGTCTTTCTCTTTTGCGCTCACGCGCTTTCATTGATTCTTTTGCCATCTCTTTTTACTTTTTTTGGAATGGGAATCCGAATGCATCTAACAATGCTTTTCCTTCTTCATCGCTATCCGCTGTTGTAACGAAAGTGATGTCCATACCCATGATACGGTTAACTTTATCAATATCAATTTCCGGGAAGATGATGTGTTCCTTCACACCCATGTTGAAGTTTCCTCTTCCGTCAAATCCTTTTGGATTCACACCGCGGAAATCTCGAGTACGTGGCAATGCAACTGCGATCAAACGATCAAGGAAATCATACATATTATCTCCTCGCAATGTTACTTTAGTTCCAATAGGCATTCCTTTACGCAACTTAAAGTTGGAAACGTCTTTTTTGGAAATAGTCGCTACAGCGCGTTGTCCAGCAATACGAGAAAGATCTTCCACTGCTGTGTCAACCAATTTCTTATCTGCTACGGCATCACCGATACCCTGGCTGATAACAATCTTTGTAAGTTTCGGCACCTGCATCACAGATTTGTAACCGAACTTTTCAGTAAGGGCAGGAATGATACTTGCCTTATACTGTTCTCGAAGTCTTGGTGTATAACTCATTACTTAATCTCCTCTCCTGATTTCTTAGAATAACGTACTATCTTTCCGTTCTTGTCTTCTTTACGGCCGATGCGTGTTGCTTCGCCTTTTACGACAATCATAAGGTTAGAAACGTGCACTCCAGCTTCTTTTTCCACGATTCCTCCTTGCGGATCTTGCGCACTTGGTTTCTGGTGTTTCTTAACGATGTTAACACCTTCTACAGTGGCACGCATGCTTTTCTTATCGATCGAAAGTACTTTTCCTTCCTGACCGTTGGACTCTCCAGTAATTACTTTTACTGTGTCCCCTACTTTAATGTGTAATTTCTGTGACATGACTTCCATTATTTTAAAGTACTTCGGGAGCCAATGAAACTACTTTCATGTAGTCTGCATCACGAAGCTCACGAGCAACGGGTCCGAAAATACGAGTTCCTCTCATCTCACCTGCCTGATTCAAAATAACGCAAGCGTTATCATCGAAGCGGATGTACGAACCGTCTGGACGACGTACTTCTTTCTTTGTTCTTACTACAACTGCTGTCGCAACTGTCCCTTTTTTCACCTGTCCGTTAGGCATAGCACTTTTCACAGTAACGACAATCTTATCTCCTACCGAAGCATAACGACGTCGTGTACCTCCAAGAACACGGATAACCAGTACCTCTTTTGCTCCTGAATTGTCTGCTACCTTTAGTCTTGATTCTGTTTGTAACATTACTCAAATTATTTAGCGCGTTCAACAATCTCCACCAATCTCCAGTTCTTAGACTTAGAAAGTGGACGTGTTTCCATGATACGAACAGTATCTCCTTCTCCGCACTCATTCTTTTCATCGTGAGCTACGAATTTCGTTGTGTTCTTAATGAACTTTCCGTATTTCGGGTGTTTTACACGACGTTCAACAGAAACGACAATTGACTTGTCCATTTTGCTGCTCGTCACAATCCCAATACGTTCTTTTCTTAGATTTCGCTTTTCCATCTTCAAGAAAATTTCTCACTGCGGCCTAAGCCTCAGCTTCACGTTTTGTTAATTCTGTTTTCAATCTTGCGATGGATCTTCTCAAATGCTTAATCTGCAAAGGGTTTTCCATTGGTGACACTGCGTGTCCCAATTTCATCTTTTGCAATTGCTCAGTACGGTTTGAGATTTGATCCTGTAGGTCCTGTGCGGACAACTTTGAAATTTCTTCCTGCTTCATCCTTCAATTATTTTGTAGGTACAACATAATCGTTACGAGTAACGAATTTACATTTCACAGGAAGCTTCTGTGCCGCCAATCGCATTGCTTCTTTAGCTGTTTCGTAGTCTACTCCATCAGCTTCGAACATAATACGACCTGGACGCACTACAGCAACCCAGTGACTTGGTGCCCCTTTACCTTTACCCATACGTACCTCTGCTGGTTTAGCAGTAACTGGCTTGTCTGGGAAAATGCGGATCCATACTTTACCTTCACGCTTCATGTAACGCGTAACTGCGATACGTGCTGCTTCGATCTGGCGAGAAGTAATCCATCCTGGCTCCAAAGTCTTCAATCCAAAAGATCCGAATGCCACTGTACTTCCTCGGTGAGCAAGTCCACGGTTACGTCCCTTCTGAGCCTTTCTAAATTTGGTTCTTTTCGGTGATAACATTTTCTCCTAGTTTTTTCTGTTATTCCCATCTGCTAAGCAGTGAGAAATTTATTTTTTAGGTCTTCTTTTGTTACCTCCACCGCGTTTTCCGCCTCCTTTTCCAGAAGCTTGTCCAACGTTTGGAGATAAATCGCGCTTTCCGTACACTTCACCTTTACAAATCCAAACCTTGATTCCAAGGCGACCGTAAGTTGTGTGTGCTTCAGCCAACGCATAATCGATGTCAGCACGGAACGTATGTAACGGAGTACGTCCATCCTTGTACATCTCTGATCGCGCCATCTCTGCGCCATTCAAACGTCCGGAAATCTTGATTTTGATTCCTTCAGCTCCCATACGCATTGTGGAGGCAATAGCCATTTTGATTGCACGGCGGAAAGAGATACGTGCTTCCAACTGACGAGCGATTCCATCTGCAACCAATCGAGCATCCAATTCTGGACGTTTCACCTCGAAGATGTTGATTTGGATTTCTTTCTTCGTCAATTTTTTAAGCTCTTCTTTCAGCTTGTCAACCTCTTGACCTCCTTTTCCGATGATCACTCCCGGACGTGCTGTGTTGATAGTAACGGTTACCAACTTCAGTGTACGTTCGATAATGATTTTCGCGATGCTTGCTCTAGATAAACGAGCGCGAAGGTAACGACGGATTTGATCATCTTCGATGATTTTATCACGGTAGTTGTCACCTCCATACCAGTTAGATTCCCATCCTTGGATGAAACCTAATCTATTTCCAATTGGATTTGTTTTCTGTCCCATTTATCTAAAATTATTCTGCGTCCTTACCGTCTACGACGATAGTTACGTGATTTGATCTTTTACGAATTCTGTGTGCTCGTCCTTGTGGAGCTGGTTGGATACGTTTCAACATACCTGCACCTCCTACCTGGATTTCCTTCACATAAAGTGTTTCTTCCTCGATGTTTTTGTCTTCGTTTTTCTGCTCCCAGTTAGCGATTGCAGAACGCAACAATTTCTCAAGGCTGTTAGACGCTTCTTTAGCGTTGTGTTGTAGTATATTCAATGCTTTGTTTACCTCTTCTCCGCGTACAAGGTCTGCAACCAAGCGCATTTTACGAGGGGCAATCGGCGAATTGTTCAATTTTGCGAAAGCAATTGATTTATTCGCTTCTTTACGAGCATCTGCTTTAATTCTTTTTCTAGCACCCATAACTTGCTATTTTATCTTTTCTTATCCTTTTTCCCTGCGTGACCACGGAAGTTACGTGTTGGAGCGAATTCCCCCAATTTGTGACCTACCATGTTCTCTGTACAGAATACAGGGATGAACTTATTACCATTGTGTACCGCGAAAGTCAATCCAACAAAATCAGGAGTAATAGTACTAGCTCTTGACCATGTCTTGATAACTTGCTTGTTACCTGAATCTTGTGCAGCAATTACTCGTTGATTCAACTTGTAGTGCACAAACGGTGGCTTCTTTAATGAACGACTCATATCCTAATTATTTTTTACGTCTTTCGATGATGTACTTATCTGAATACTTCTTCTTCGCACGTGTCTTGTAGCCTTTAGCTGGCATACCATTACGTGAACGAGGGTGACCTCCGGCGTTACGACCTTCACCACCTCCCATTGGGTGATCAACCGGGTTCATAACAACACCACGTACTCGTGGACGGCGACCTTGCCATCTTGTACGTCCTGCTTTACCAGAAACTGTCAAGTTGTGTTCAGAATTGGATACGGATCCGATCGTTGCCAAACAAGTCGTCAAAATCATACGAGTTTCCCCGGATGGCATTTTCACGATTGCGTAACGACCGTCACGTGCGTTCAATTGAGCGTAAGTACCAGCTCCTCGAGCAATAGCACCACCTTTACCAGGCTTCAACTCAATGTTGTGGATTACAGTTCCCAAAGGAATGTCAGAAAGGAACATTGTGTTCCCTACATTTGGTGTCGCTTTCTCACCAGACATCAAAGTATCTCCTACTTTCAATCCTTCTGGTGCAATGATGTAGCGCTTCTCACCATCTGCATAGTACAACAAAGCAATACGTGCAGTTCGGTTTGGATCGTATTCGATCGACTTAACCGTTGCAGGTACCCCATGCTTGTCGCGTTTGAAATCAATGACACGGTACTTTTGTTTATGACCACCACCGATGTAGCGCATAGTCATACGACCGTCATTGTTACGTCCACCGCTCTTATTCTTTCCTTTCACGAGGCTCTTTTCCGGAGCTGATTTCGTTACTTCTGAATAATCGCTGTTGACTTTGTGTCTTTGCCCTGGAGTTGTAGGCTTGAATTTTTTAAGACCCATTTTTTAAATCAACTTAAAAGTTAAACAAATCAATCGTCTCTCCATCTGCAACTGTTACTACCGCTTTTTTCCAGCGACGGCTTGGTTGCTCAACGATACCTCTATTCGTGTATTTCGTAGAGGGTTTTCCACCGCCATAATTCATGGTGCGAACTTCAGTTACCTGAACTCCATACATGTTCTCGACGGCATTCTTTATCTCAATCTTGTTCGCAGAAGGTGCTACTTCGAAAGTGAAACGGTTTTCCATTTCGCTTTGAGTTGTAGCTTTCTCTGTGATGATTGGTTTTTTAATAATTGTCTTCATTCCGAATTAGTTTAGAATCTTTTCAATTGCTTCAACTGAAGAGGCATCCATAACTACTTTGTTTGCGTTCAACACGTCAAATGTGTTAACAGAATCAGCAGTTACGACTTTTACCTTGTTAAGGTTACGTGATGACAAGTAAACGTTGTCATTTTTTTCACCGATGATGAAAAGAACCTTTTCGTTGTCCAATTTCAAGTTATTCAACAATGCTTTAAAATCAGCTGTTTTGATCGCGTCGAATTTCAAATCTTCGATGATCATGATTCCATCTGCTTTTGCTTTGTGAGAGAACGCTGACTTACGAGCCAAACGTTTTGTTTTCACATTCACTTTGAAGCTGTAGTTACGTGGGCGTGGTCCGAAAATACGACCTCCACCTACACGTGTACCAGACTTGATTGAACCCGCACGAGCTCCACCAGTTCCTTTTTGCTTCTTGATCTTCTTTGTAGATCCCTGAATCTCTCCTCTTTCCTTCGCCTTGTGTGTTCCCTGGCGACGGTTAGCAAGATGTTGTTTAACGTCAAGATAAATTGCGTGATCGTTCGGTTCGATACCGAAAACATCTTTTGACAAGCTCACTTCCTTAGAAGTAGCAGCTCCTTTTGTGCTTGTTACTTTTAATTTCATTACTTCTCAATTGTTACGGTTGAACCTTTAGGTCCTGGTACGGACCCTTTCACTAAAATCAGGTTTTTGTCAGCCATTACCTTCAAGACCTGTAGGTTCTCGATTTTAACGCGAGCGTTACCCATTTGACCTGCCATTCGCATTCCTTTGAATACACGTGCCGGGTATGACGCTGCACCAATCGAACCTGGCGCTCTCATTCGGTTGTGCTGTCCGTGAGTTGCTTGTCCAACACCACCAAAATTGTGACGTTTTACAACCCCCTGGAAACCTTTACCTTTTGACGTTCCAGCTACTGAAACGAATTCTCCTTCTTCGAAAATGTCTACGCTTACTGTGTCTCCTAGATTCAAATCTTCGAATCCGTCGAACTCAGCAAGGTTGGCTTTTGGAGTGGTTTTTGCTTTTTTGAAGTGACCTTTCATTGCATTCGGAGTGTTTTTTTCTTTACGCTCTCCGAATCCCAATTGAATAGCCTCGTAACCATCTCTGTCTTGTGTCTTAACCTGAGTTACTACACAAGGACCAGCCTCTATCACTGTGCATGGCATTGCTTTACCCTCGGCACTGTAAACGCTAGTCATTCCGATTTTTCTACCAATTATTCCTGGCATACTTTAACTATTAATTATTAAACCTATTTACTTATACTTTGATCTCAACGTCAACTCCGCTTGGCAATTCCAAACGCATCAACGCGTCAACTGTTTTCGATGATGAAGAGTAGATATCCATCAAACGTTTGTATGCACACAATTCGAATTGCTCACGCGCTTTTTTGTTTACGTGCGGTGACTTCAATACTGTGTAGATACGCTTGTGTGTTGGAAGTGGAATTGGTCCACTAACTACTGCTCCAGTCGACTTTACAGTTTTTACGATTTTCTCAGCAGACTTGTCTACCAAGTTGTGATCGTAAGACTTAAGTTTTATTCTGATTTTCTGACTCATCTTTTTTACAATTAAGCTGTTACACCTTTAACTTTTGCGATCACTTCTTCAGCTACGTTTTTCGGAGCTTCAGCGTAGTGAGAGAACTCCATTGTTGAAGTTGCACGACCTGAAGTAATTGTACGCAATTGCGTTACGTATCCGAACATTTCTGAAAGTGGCACATCAGCCTTAACTACTTTCGAACCTGCTTTGTCATCCATACCTTTCATGATACCACGACGACGGTTCAAATCCGCTACAACGTCTCCCATGTTTTCTTCCGGAGTGATTACGTCCAATTTCATCATTGGCTCCAAAAGAACTGGGTTACATTTTGGCAATGCTGCACGGAAGGCCATTTTCGCTGCCAATTCGAAAGACAACTGGTCTGAATCCACCGGGTGGAAAGATCCGTCAACCAATTCTACTTTCAATGCATCGATAGGGAACCCTGCCATTACACCGTTTACCATAGCTTCTTTGAATCCTTTCTCTACAGATGGAACAAATTCCTTAGGAACGTTACCACCTTTGATAGAGTTAACAAATTCCAATCCTACCTTCTCTGGATCGTCCTGTGGAGTAATTTTCACAACGATGTCCGCGAATTTACCACGTCCACCAGACTGCTTTTTGTATACTTCACGGTGATCGATAGGAGCAGTGATGTTCTCACGGTAAGCTACCTGAGGAGCACCCTGGTTCACTTCTACCTTAAACTCACGCTTCAAACGGTCGATCAAGATATCCAGGTGCAACTCTCCCATTCCTGAGATTACTGTTTGTCCTGAATCCTCGTCTGTTTTTACCTGGAATGTTGGATCTTCTTCAGCCAATTTAGCCAAACCTGTTCCCAACTTGTCCATATCCGCTTTAGTCTTAGGCTCAATTGCAACCCCGATTACCGGATCTGGGAAGTCCATTGATTCCAATACGATTGGCGCGTTCTCAGCACACAAAGTATCTCCAGTTTTGATGTCTTTAAATCCAACCAAAGCTGCGATATCTCCTGCACCAAGCTCATCAATTTGATTTTGCTTGTTCGCGTGCATTTGGAAGATACGAGAGATACGCTCTTTCTTACCAGTACGTGAGTTGATTACGTATGATCCTGCTGGAAGTACTCCAGAGTATGCACGTGTAAAACACAAACGACCTACGAATGGGTCTGTTGCAATTTTAAATGCCAATGCTGCGAACGGCTCATCGAAAGATGGCTTACGAGAAGCTGGCTCATCAGTCTTAGGATTTGTTCCTTCGATTGCTTCGATGTCAACTGGTGAAGGAAGAATCTCCATTACCATATCCAACATTGCCTGAACTCCTTTGTTCTTAAATGCAGATCCACACATCATTGGTACAACTTTACCAGCGATTGTTGCTTCACGCAATGCATCAAGGATTTCACGCTCTGTCAAAGACTCCGGATCTTCGAAGTACTTCTCCATCAAGTTATCGTCGAATTCAGCAACTGCTTCCAAAAGCTCTTCACGCAATTGAGTTGCTTCATCCAAAATATCTGCAGGGATTTCAACTTCTTCGAAAGTCATTCCCATATCTGCTTCGTTCCAAATGATTCCTTTGAAGTTGATCAAATCAACCACACCTTTGAAATCGTCTTCAGCACCGATATTGATTTGTAGTGGCAACGCGTGGCTACCCAACATTTCTTTTACCTGAGCACATACGTTCAAGAAGTCAGCTCCCTGACGGTCCATTTTGTTAACGAACCCGATACGTGGTACGTTGTAGTTGTTTGCCAAACGCCAGTTAGTTTCTGACTGAGGCTCTACACCGTCAACTGCAGAAAACAAGAAAACCAACCCATCCAATACGCGGAGAGATCGGTTTACCTCTACTGTAAAGTCAACGTGACCCGGAGTATCAATAATGTTCATGTGGTACTCTTGTCCACGGTAGTTCCAATTCAATGTAGTTGCAGCAGAAGTAATCGTGATACCACGCTCTTGCTCTTGCTCCATCCAGTCCATTGTTGCACCACCATCGTGTACCTCACCAATCTTGTGGTTGATACCCCCGTAGTAAAGGATACGCTCAGTTGTAGTTGTTTTACCAGCATCAATGTGTGCTGCAATACCAATGTTTCTTGTGAATTTTAGGTCTCTTGCCATCTTTCTTAGAATCTGAAATGTGAGAATGCTTTATTCGCTTCAGCCATACGAAGCGTATCTTCTTTTTTCTTGAATGCTGCACCTTCTTCTTTTGATGCTGCAATGATTTCTGCTGCAAGTTTTTGAGCCATTGTTTTCTCGTTACGCTTACGCGCGTATCCGATCAACCATTTCATACCCAAAGAGTGCTTACGAGACTCACGAACTGGAGTTGGAATCTGGAACGTTGCCCCTCCAACACGGCGGCTACGTACCTCAACAGATGGATTTACATTTTCCAATGCTTTTTTCCATGTTTCCAATCCTGTTGCGTCTTCTACTTTGTTGTCTACGATTTCAATTGCATCGTAGAAAATTTTGAATGCCAAGTTCTTCTTTCCTGAAAACATCAAGTTGTTAACGAACTTCGTTACTTGAGTGTCGTTGAATTTCGGATCCGGAAGGATGGCTATTTTTTTCGCTTTTCTTCTTCTCATCGTTCAATGCTTAAAAGGTTATTTCTTAGGACGTTTTGCTCCGTACTTCGAACGGCGCTGAGTACGACCTTCAACTCCCGCTGTATCTTCCGCACCGCGAACGATGTGGTAACGTACCCCTGGTAGATCTTTAACACGACCTCCACGTACTAATACTAGCGAGTGCTCCTGTAGGTTGTGACCTTCACCTCCGATATAAGCATTCACTTCATTCCCGTTAGTCAATCTGACACGGGCTACTTTTCGCATAGCCGAATTCGGCTTCTTAGGTGTAGTGGTGTACACACGCACACATACTCCTTTACGCTGAGGGCAAGAATCCAAAGCTGCAGACTTTGATTTCTTAACCACCTGCTTTCTCCCTTTGCGAACTAATTGTTGGATAGTTGGCATAAAAAATACTGTTAACTTTAATTAATATAAAATCAGCCCAAACACACTTTTGGGGGTGCAAAGATAGAAGGATAATTTTATAAATCAAGGGACTTCGCAAAAAAAGACGTGTTTTTTCACATTGAAATGTTTACATCTTCTTGCGAGCAAAAAATCGAAAATCCTAAAGAGAAAAATCCGGAATAATTTCCAGCGCGATTTTCGTCTATTCAAATATAGAAATCTGACCATTCGATTTTGAACATACAATCTGGAAGTTTTCAACAGTTTTTTCACATCGCCCTATGTTATCTTCATATGTGCTGGTCAATTCCATTTGTTAACATTAGCGCATGATTATTAAGTGCTTATTATCGTTTCCTTAAAACTGACATCGCCCGATTTCACCTGTTAGAATTCGCAGTACTTTCGCGCCAATACGTTATAAAAACTAACTACAAACATGAAACCACCTAAAGTACTCAGCACGCTTGTGCTGTTCATTTTCTTTGGCTTAAACGCAATAGGTCAAGATTTAGTAGATGTCACAATCACCGTGACTTCCGTTTCTCACAACTTCGAGTGTTGTACAGATGCTGCCGGTATTAGCTGTGGCTTTGCGCCAAACAGACCCGAACCTCGTTACCGTGTTCGCGCGAGAACTAGATACCAGGGAACTCCTGCCGCTTACTCTCCGATCTCCATCATCAATCTTGGAAATGGTGTAAGTTGCGGATCTTACGGACAGAACATTGAACTTATTAATGTTGATGGTGTTTGTGCCGATCAGGTAGAGTTCGAAGTTGAGATGTGGGAAGAAGATGGTTGTGGAAGTGACAACACCTTTAACGACAACTGTGCGAATGATGATAACAACCGCACATTTACAACGGAAATCCAAAACCTTGGAACTCCAGGGATTGAAACACACACTGTAAACGGTAGCGGTGGTTACTCAGTTACTTTTGAAGTTGACTGGTCACGATTGACTCCTCCTACTATTAATGCAGGAAGTGTTACTGATGTTTGTGTTGGATCGGCGGCAACGTTAATCGCCAACGCTACGCAAACGGTTACAGGAGGAACTTTCCACTGGTACACGAGCAACACTGCTCCGACTCCGGTTTACACAGGAACTGCCAATTTCACTCCTACCGTAACAACAAACACCACATATTATGTGTCGTATGGTGCACCAGGAGGATGTGAAACAACAAGAACTCCGGTTTCAGTTACAGCTTTGCAACCAACAACATCAACGATCGCTCCAACAGTTTGTGATCTTTATACAGCACCAAGTGGAGCTCAATACGCATTGACAGGTTCTTATACAGATGTAATTCCCAACGCTGCTGGGTGTGATAGTACTATTACCATCAACCTTACAGTTAATAATAGCAGTACAGCAACTGTAACAGCAAGTGCTTGTAACTCATACACTGCGCCAAGTGGAACAGTTTATACTACTTCTGGAAACTACGTTGACGTTATCCCTAACAGTCAGGGATGTGATAGTACAATTTCTATCGATCTTACGATTAACACACCAACATCATCAAACATTTCAGTAACAGCTTGTGAAACATATACTGCTCCAAGTGGAACAGTTTACACAACTTCTGGAAACTACGTTGATGTAATCTCCAACAGTCAGGGATGTGACAGTACGATCAACATCGACCTGACAGTTAACAACAACACTACTGCTACGATTGATGCCCTTGCTTGTGACAGCTACACTGCACCAAGTGGAGCGAACTTTATCACTACAGGAACATATACAGACATCATCACTAATGCTCAGGGATGTGACAGTATCATTACAATCAACCTGGTAGTGAACCAAAGTGCGAATTTGAATGCCAACTTAACTGCTACAGCAACAGACATCTGTGAAGGAGATTTGGTAACATTCGATGCGGCTGCTGCAAGCAACTACGAATACACTGTAAACGGAAACGTTGTATACGACGGACCACTAAGTCAATATTCTACTTCATCTCTATTGGATCAAGATGTAGTATTGGTAACAGTTACTGATAGCGCCGGATGTACAGCGAGTGAGCAATTGACAATCGATGTTGCTTCTGCTCCAGATGTAGATTTGATTGCTGATACAACTATTTGTCCGGGAACGACATTGACATTGGACGCAACAACTCCATTTGTTGATTACCTATGGAACGATAACTCTACAAGTGCAACTCTAGACGTAACAACTGCCGGATTGTACTCCGTTGAAGTAACTACAGTTGATGGATGTATAGATAGTGATTCTGTTACCATAAGTGTTGCTGTTGTGAACGACATCGACCTTGGAGCAGATCAAACAATTTGTCTTGGAGATTCCATCTTCCTTGATGCAGGACCAGGTTTCGATACATACCTATGGAGTACGGGAGAAACTACAAGTTCAATCTACGCAGATACATTCGGACTGATCACAGTATTGGCAACAGATGCTCTTGGATGTACAGCTTCTGATGACATCACGTTCTCACCACTGGTAACAAACTTCAACCTTGGTAACGATACCACGATTTTCGCAGGAACACCACTTGAGCTTTCTGCACAAGGAGGTGATTTCTACTCATGGTCGACAGGAGAGACAACGCAAACGATCACTGTTTCACCAGATGAAGAAACATTGTACTCAGTTTCAGTTACCGCTTCTAACGGATGTATTTTCGAAGGAGACATTCTAGTATCGATCGATAATTCATTGTCTGTATTCATTCCGAATATGTTCTCACCAAACGGAGATAACTCGAACGATGAATTCAAAATCTACGGATTCGGAATCTCAACAGCTCAGTTCTCGATTTACAACAAATGGGGACAGTTGGTTTACGAGTCAACTGATATTCAAGATGTCATGGATAACGGTTGGGATGGTCGCAAAAATGGAGTTGATCAGCCAGCTGGATCGTATGTATGGAAAATCAGCGGTAAAACTATTCAGGGGTCACCAATTCAATTAGAAAACGGAAATCAAGGATCAGTACTTCTAGTACGATAATTCAAAAACAACATTAATAGATACAAGATGAAATCATTATTTGTAATCACCGCAGTACTGTTCCTTTCAGCATTCAACACCAATGCTCAGGACACATACTTTAGCAATTTTGATAAAGCGCGTAGTATGAATAATCCTTCAGCTATCGGCTTTTCAAACGACATGACTTTTAACACACTGTATCGTTTGCAGTGGTTGGGAGCAGTTACACCGAATGCTGCCGGATTCTTTGAATTCACCTACCCATTGAAGCAACGTTTCACAAACAAAAAGCTGATGACTTTCGGAATGTCATTCCTTAACGATCGATTTGGAGATGGTGGATTTTTCACATCAACTCAAGTTTCAGGAAGTGCATTTTACCATTTAGACATCGCTGAGGGACACCACACATCTCTTGGAGTGAAATTGGGATATGTGAACTCAGGAACAAATACAGCAAACCTTACATCAGGAAGTCAGTGGAACGGTGTTGGATTTGATCAGAGCCTTGGTCTGGGAGAATCATTTACGAATACAGTATACCACCAATTGGAAGTAACACCCTCGTTCTCATGGTTCATGACTGAAGATGGAAACTTGCGATATCATGCTGGAGTTTCTTTGTTCAATGTGAACCACAGCATGGAAACGAATCGTGAATACCAGAACATTCTGGAAGAAACATTCCGTCGACCAATGAGAATGTCCGTTTCTGCCGGAGCGAACTTCTACCTGAACCAAATTCGAATTGCACCTTCAGGAATGTACTACATGCAAGGAAACAACCACCTTGGAATGATCGGTACGGATGTATTCTACGGTTTCCCGCCAGATGCTGACAAACGTCACGAAATCGGATTGGGATTGTACTACCGTTTGATTGAAGCACCAGTTGTTCGTCTTCAATATTCAGGACCTTCATTCAACACTGGAATTGCTTATGACATCCCTGTTGGAACGCCAGCTTCTCTTGGAAGCAACGGATCGATTGAATTCTTCTTCAACGTTCCAATTGGTGTGAAGCGTAAAACACAGAAGTTTACGTACGTGATGAACGTATACGATGAGAACACAAAACAACCTCTTGAATCAAGTGTTTCTGCGAGAAGTACAATCACTAAAGAGAAGAAGGACCTGTTCGAAGGAACTTCAGGAGAAGTAGAATTGGAAGTTCGCAATGAGTACGAGATCATGGTGAAAAAAGAAGGATACAAAACGAAAAAAATCAACCTGAAGCAAACTGAAGCACAGGGAGTTTCCGAAGATGTATTCCTAATGCCTCTTCACACGAAATTCGAGTTGGAATTGATCGTAAAAGACAAGGACACAGATGAAGATCTTGCGGCAATGGTTTACTACCTGACCGACGGAGAGAAAGAATTGATCTCAGAAGAAGGAAAAGTAAACGGAGAATACCTTGTTGACGACAAGCACCAGTTCATTATTGAATTGGAAGATTACCACCAGGAGTCTGCAGTAATCCGATTCCGTCGTTACGGAATGCTTTCCAAAACGATCTACCTAAGAAAGATCAAGCCGGAAATTCCAGTATCGAAGTTCAACATGATTGTTGTGAATGCTGATACCAAAGAACGTATTGGAGCAACGGTGATGGCTACTGACATTACAGATCCGAATGACAAAACGAACTCAGTGCTTGCATTGAACCAGGAAGTTCCAGCGGATTTCCCAATGATTAAGAACCGAACATTCGAATTGCTTATCACGAAGGAAGGTTACTTCAACACAACTGCTACAATCAACACTAGTGGAGATGAAACTACTTTGGAAATCGAATTGGTGCCAATTGCAGTTGGAAAGAAAATGGTTATTGAGAACCTTCAGTTTAAGACTGGTTCGGCAGAGGTTGATTTGGAAAAATCAGAACGCGCATTGAACTTGTTGGAAGACTTCATGAAATCAAATCCAAACGTACGTGTGGAGATTTCAGGTCACACGGATAGTGATGGTTCGAACTCATTCAACCAGAAGCTTTCTGAAGATCGCGCAGCTTCCGCTCGTCAGGTGATCCTTGACAGAGGAATTCCTGAGGATCGCATTGTATCTGTTGGAAAAGGAGAAATGGAACCTGTTGCTCCGAACGATTCAGATGAAAACAAAGCGTTGAACCGACGTGTAGAGCTCAAGATTATCGAGTAAAAACATAGATCTAAAAAGGGAAGGTCACTGGAAACGGTGACCTTTTTTTTGTGTCCTAGCCTATTTGGCATCCCATTTCACGGGGACATTTCCTTCTTTCACCACGTACACTTCATAACCTACTGACTGGAGCGAGTCCACTATGCTTTGCGCAGGAATTCCAATGTAAGCCGTAGCATTCGAATGGAACATGTATTCGATTGGATACTCTGTATTGAAAATCACTACATCTTCCCGATCGCCAATCTTCTTGGAGAAGTCAAGGATATCTGCCTGCCATTGCGGAACACCCGGAACGCCCTCGAATGGTTTCAATCGCTCCAAACTATAACGCAAGGGTAAAGCAAATAGAAGGGTTAGGGTCACATAACGTAGCCATTTCCATTTGATCGAAATTTCCTTCTTCAATACACCATCAATGAACAATGCTGCAACAAGGAATAGTGCGGCTGAGCAGAATAAAATGTAGCCCTGCAATTTGGTTGCAGAGAACGAGAAAAAGAGGAACGGAACAACAATCCAAATAAGAAGCGCCCACAAACGACCATCGGTCTTTTTACGGAATGCCTGCACTATCAACCAAATAAATGGCACGTAGATTAATTCTCCGTACGATACGCGCATTACATCAGCATAATAGTAGAAGGGCTTTCCGGTATTCTCTAAATCCTGATACAAGTGCATCATGTTGTACTTACTTTCCCAGGCAGCTTCCAAAGGAAAATTGGCGTGAATGTATAATTGCCATGGCAAGGCCACCAGCACAATCACTGCCACCAAAGCCAGTCCATGGAAAAAGAATTGCTTGAACTTCCATTGATAATACAACACCAATGCTAGCCAAATAGGAAGAACAATTAACGCCGGGAGCCATTTACAGAGAATCGCCATTCCAACAAACAACCCGCAGAGTAGATTCCACCAGAATTTTCGGGTTTGAGCAAAATACACGGCACAAAGCACGGCAAGCGTTACAAAAAATAGGAAGAACACATCCACATGATCTGTAGCCATCCTCGCCCCGACTAATTCCAGTATCAAGCCGTTAATCGAAAAGAAAAATGCCGCAAGAAGTCCAACTCTCGGGTTGAACAATCGTTTACCAATAAGGTAGGTGAAATAAACACCAGCTGCTGCCATCAGAATGGATGGAAGTCGTACAGCAAATACATTCGCCCCACATATTTTAATACTCAGCGCCATTCCCCAGAGCGTAACAGGTTGTTTGTGCACCCAAATATGATTCCCTGCCCATTGTTTATAGTCGTAGGAGAAAATCGGGTTCTCGTATAATGTTGGTAGCAAAGGATGATCTCCCATATTTTTCGCCACTAGTGCATGATATCGCTCATCCCAGGGTTGGAGGTGCGGTGTGGAAGCAATGAACAATCCCAATCCAAGACTAATTAACACCAATAGAAAAGCTGCAAAATTATATCGTTCTTTCTTGTAGGCAATCCAGGAAAGCCAAATAAAAGAAGCGAGAACAAGCAGTAAAAGAATTCCTATAAATGTAGTATCGAAGTTCATCTCAATTGAATGGCTGTTCAGAGTTCAACCTGGCACAAATTACGTAAAAAGAAACCATATCTTTGAAACCATGTCCTGGCACCGAACGCTTTCTGGTAAAATGGTAATTCTGATATCCGTGATATTTGCGTTTACCACTTTCGACAAGATTTCCGATGTTGCTTCCGGCGAAAAAACCTGCCTGTGCGCATACGATGGCTATGGCTACTACTCCTATTTACCGCGCATCTATGAAACCGGCGATTTAAAATTCGATAAGGAATGGATGCAAAGACGACAGGATCAGTACTGCTACGGCGCGTACGCATATCAACTGGAAAAACGCGATTTAAAGGCTGATATAAACATCTATCACATGGGGCTTTCGTTTGTTTTGCTTCCATCTTATGCTATATCAGATGTAGTCGCTCGTGCTGGAGGTTATCCCACGGATGGATTTTCCACACCGTACCATATCGGTTATCAGTTAAACGCACTGTTATTTATTTTCCTTGGGCTATTATATCTGAGAAAACTCCTTCGCTTATTTGCCAATGAAATTTCTACGGTGATCGCAATGCTCTTCATAGTACTTGGAGCGAACACTTATTTCATTTTCAATTATCAGTATGACCTCCCCCATTTGTACCTGTTCGCAATCAACGCAGCGGCATTATACCATTTCGTCAGATACACAAGAGCAAACCAGATGCGATCTTTCTGGTTCGGCGCATTGTTATTCGGTTTGGCAGTTTGTATCCGACCAACACAGTTGATTTTCGGCATTATCCCTTTCATCCTGTTGTTAAAGGAATTTGGAACTACGAAGAAATTTGTTCGGCACATGCTGATCTTGGGAGGAGCGGTCATTCTCTGCAACATCCCACAAATTCTGTATTGGAAACTGGTTGGTGGCGACTGGGTAATCATGAACCTTCATACCGAGGACATCGTTCTGAGCGATCCGAATCTGAGCGAATTCCTCTTTTCCTACCGAAAAGGCTGGCTGTTGTATTCACCCATCTTTATATTGCTTCCTGTTGGATTCTGGATGTTGTACAAACGAAACCGTACCCTATTCTGGGCAGTTCTTTCATTTTCTGCAATTTACATTTACGTAATGAGTGCCTGGGAATGTTGGTGGTACGCGCATTCTTTTGGTCAGCGTGTAATGGTCGATATCTACCCTATTCTCGCCCTTCCTTTGGTATTCCTGGTTGATGCACTTCGATCGCGCTTACTTCAAATTGGAGCTGGAACATTTGCAGTGCTTTGTGTTGTATTAAACCTGTTTCAGAGTGAGCAAATGCGACTGGGAATACTTGACGGTGCACGGATGACAAAAGAACATTATTGGTTGGTTTTTGGTGAATTAAATCCGAAAAACATTCACCATCGATATCTTCTAATCGACAGAAGCAACATTCATTGGCCGGAACATCTATCAGCCAGTAAAAACCTGCCATTCAAAATAAAAGAAAGACAGGTCTACGCGAGTAAAGTTAAAATGACCGCACCAGCCAACGGAGCTGTATCCATTGGAAAAGTCCACCTGTATAAAACCTTCCAAACGGATGAAACCCGACTGGAAGTTCCTTTGGTTTTCTCAACTACAGATTCCACTCAAAGCGCCGTTCTTCGAATGGAATGCGTGAGCAAGTACAATTGCTACAGCTGGGATAACATGGAGTTATCTCTTGGAAGACGCCAGGGCATCGACAATTTCGATACACTTCGTTTCAATCTACCAGATTTCAGACATGACGCCGACTCGATGCAGATTTACATCATGAGCATGGGATCCGCAGAAGTTGAATTGAAATCGTTTGAAATGAACGCAACCAGTTTGATTCGGAAATAAAAAATACAATAGTTGTTTACTTTTTCGAGAAATCGACATTGATAGGTAAACGACAACTATGAACCGAATTTATCTTTTAGGCACCGCCTTACTATTTGCAACCAACATTTGTTTCTCACAGGAAGATTTCGCTGCTTACCAAACAAATCAATCGTCAGTAACCATCACCAGCTCGGCGCATTTATGGGCAAGTCCTGACGAAGTGACCGTTCAGATCACCATAAGTGAATACGTTCATACAGATCCTGAAACGCAGGCAACCACTGCCATCGGCTTGGATTAAGTCAAGAAAACACTCTTTGAAAAACTTAAGGATATCGGGGTGGATAAAAGTGATCTTGAATTCTCTTCCATGATAGAAGGCAGCAATCATTACAATTATAGCTTTGGATATGCCAACACTTCATATCCGAATTATAATACAACCCAGAAGAAAACGCTTTCATCTACGTATTACCTCAAATGGAGCACTGCCGAAAACAAACTACAGGAACTGTATGAAACGCTCCGATTCAATGGACTCACTTCTATTGTACTTAGTTGTGACTACAGCGATGAACTAAAAAGCAAAATCCGTGAGGAATTGATAGACAAGTGCATTGAAAATGGAAAAGTAGATGCGCAACACGTAGCAAAATCAATGGACGTAACAATTGGTAATCTGATTTCCTATATGAGCTACGATAATTTCGAAAATCAACAATTATACACGGGTGGAAACATCTATTACAACAACAGTTTGATGCGTCAAAAGCACGTTTGCACCGCAACACTCTCATTCGAAATAGCCGACTGATAACCTAACCGCCAATAACCTAACCACAAAAAAAGGAGGTCTTCGGACCTCCTTTCATGTATCTTGTAATCAAAGATTAATTTCTGTACAAAGTTGCTTTTACAGCATTCACAATACGTTCTACATTTGGCAACGCTTCGTCGATTAATGTAGGTGAGAATGCAAATGGAGTGTCGGTTTGTGTTACACGCATTACTGGTGCATCCAAATGATCGAATGCATAACGCTGTAGGTGATACGCAATCTCAGAAGAGATCGACGCCAATGGCCATGATTCTTCCACTACCACACAACGATTCGTTTTCTTAACAGACTCAACAACCGCTGCGTAATCAATCGGACGAACTGTTCTCAAATCGATGATTTCACATTCGATTCCCTCTTTTGCCAATGCTTCAGCTGCTTCGTGAGCCACTTTAATAATCTTACCGAACGAAACAATCGTTACGCTGTGACCTTTACGCTTAACATCTGCAACACCAATTGGAATGATGTATTCTCCCTCTGGAACTTCTCCTTTGTCTCCATACATTTTCTCAGACTCCAGGAAAACAACCGGATCTTCATCACGAATCGCTGCTTTCAACAATCCCTTTGCATCGTAAGGAGTTGATGGCGTAATCACTTTCAATCCCGGAACATGCGCGTAAAACGCTTCAAAACTTTGGGAGTGCGTTGCTGCCAACTGTCCTGCCTGACCATTTCCTCCACGGAATACAATCGGACAATGATACTGACCACCAGACATCTGCAACATTTTCGCTGCACTGTTGATGATTTGATCTGCTGCCAGAATCGCAAAGTTCCACGTCATGAATTCAACAATCGGGCGCAATCCATTCATGGAAGCTCCCACGCCAATTCCAGAAAAACCAAGCTCGGCAATCGGAGTATCGATAACCCGGTCAGGACCAAACTCATCCAGCATACCTTGAGACACTTTATACGCCCCGTTGTACTCTGCTACCTCCTCACCCATCAGGAATACGTTCTTATCGGTACGCATCTCCTCTGACATCGCTTCTCTTAACGCCTCTCGGAATTGAATTGTTTTCATGCTCGTATTTTAAACAGTCAAAATTAAGACAAAATAGGACGCCAAATGTACAAATTTCGTGTAAGAAAAACGCCCCTTACCATTATTCATGTGAATTGCTGGGCAAACCGCTTAGAAATTGTTAAATTCGCGATCGATTTTAAAGCAAAAATCTCATGAAAATTCTTGTATGTATAAGTAAGTCTCCGGACACTACTTCGAAGATCGCATTCACGGATGGTGACACGAAGTTTGACGAAAACGGAGTACAATATATTGTCAATCCATATGACGAATGGTACGCATTAGTTCGCGCATTGGAATTGAAAGAAGCGGGCGGTGGTTCCGTATCAATTATCACTGTTGGAACTGCCACAGATGACGCAATTGTTCGTAAAGCACTTGCAATTGGTGCAGACGAAGCAGTTCGTATCGATGCTGAGCCTACTGATGCTTATTTCACAGCGATGCAAATTGCAGAGTACGCTAAATCAAACGGATTTGATTTGGTAATGACTGGTAAAGAAACAATCAACTATAACGGATCTCAGGTTGGAGGTATGATTGCTGAAGGAATGGATGTTCCTTTCGTTTCATTGGCTTCTAAGTTGGAAGTAAATGGTTCAACGGCTACTGCGGATGTTGAAATCGTTGGTGGAGTTCAAACAGTTGAATTTGGTTTGCCGGCAGTTGTTTCTGCTGCGAAAGGAATGGCTGAACAACGTATTCCAAACATGCGTGGAATTATGGCTGCCAGAACAAAGCCTTTGAATGTAGTTGCACCAGCTGATATTTCAGCTTTGACTTCATTTGCAAGTTACGCGATGCCTCCTGCGAAATCAGAATGCAAGATGATCGATCCTGAGAACATGGAGGAATTGGTAGAATTGTTACACAACGAGGCGAAAGTCATCTAATAATTAGATGAAAGACTGGAAGAGCAAAGACAAAAGACTGTCTTTCTTCTTTTCTCTATTCATCTTTTATCTCAAAAGAAAAAACTATGTCAACATTAGTATATATCAACAGTAACGACGGCTTGGCAAAGAATGCTTTGGAAGCGGTTACATACGGAAAGAAATTAGGTGGCGACGTAACAGTTGTGACCACTGGAGGTGCTGATGAAGCAACATTGGCTTCATTGGGTGAATACGGAGCTGGAAAAGTGATGGTGGACCGTTCGGTTACATCAAACGATCCGGGACAAATCGCGAACGTAGTGAAAGCAGCAGCAGAAGCGACGGGAGCAACAACGGTTGTATTCTCTCACGATTTTATTGCGAAAGCAGCAGCACCACGTGTATCTGTGAAATTGAAAGCTGGATTGGTAAGTGGAGCGATCGACGTACCAGAAGGAAATAAAGTGAAAGTCAACGTATTCTCAGGAAAAGCCTTTGGATTTGTTGAAGTGAATTCAGATTCAAAAATCATTTCATTGTTGCCGAATAGTTTCCAACCAGAAGCTGGAGGAAGCGCTTGTGGTGTTGAGGAATTCAACGGAAATGCAGGTGAAGCAGCAATCAAAGTAATTGAAACGAATAAGCCAGAAGGAGATATTCCACTTCCGGAAGCTGAATTGGTTGTTTCTGCAGGCCGTGGATTGAAAGGTCCTGAGAACTGGGGAATGATTGAAGAATTGGCAACGGAATTAGGAGCTGCAACAGCATGTTCTCGTCCGGTAGCTGATATTGGATGGCGTCCTCACCACGAACACGTGGGACAAACAGGAGTTGCAATCCGACCGAACCTTTACATCGCAGCAGGAATTTCTGGAGCAATCCAGCACCTTGCAGGAGTAAACGGTTCTAAGGTAATTGTGGTTGTTAACACAGATGCTGAAGCTCCATTCTTCAAAGCAGCAGATTACGGAATTGTTGGAGATGCTTTCGAAGTGATTCCACGATTGACAGAAGCTGTGAAGAATTTCAAAGCGGCTAATTAATAAGAAGTAGTATTTTTATACCATCAGGGAAGTCCATTGCTTCCCTGATTGTTAGAAACGCCGAGCCGAACCATGGAAAAAATAAAACTCGAAATTGTAGGACTTTCTTATAGTCAAACGCAATCTGGCGCATACGCTCTGGTACTTTCCGAAGCGGACGGTAATCGACGTCTTCCAATTATCATTGGAGGATTTGAAGCACAAGCCATCGCCATCGAGTTAGAGAAAATGGTTCCAACACGACCATTAACCCACGATTTATTCAAGAATTTCGCTCAAGCGTTCGAAATCAACGTGAAGGAAGTGGTGATTTACAATTTGGTAGAAGGAATTTTCTACTCAAAGTTGGTGTGTGAACAAAACGGCGAAACACTGGAAATTGATGCCAGAACTTCTGATGCAATAGCAATCGGCGTTCGATTCAACTGTCCGGTATTTACATATGAATCCATTCTTTCCAGTGCAGGAATCATGCTGGACGAAAATGAAGGCGAGGAAGATCTGATCGCGGAAAGCCTGGAAGAAGAACCCGCGGAAAGTGGAGGCTCCTTAGAATCTCTTACTGACGAAGAACTAAACAAGCAAATGCAAGATGCCGTTGAAAACGAAGATTACGAGTTGGCATCGAAGATTCGAGACGAACTGAACAAGCGCTCGAATAATTAAATCGTGAATAAAATTTCCTACATACTACTACTTCCCATTTTTCTTTTGGGCTATCTGTCGGCGACGGCGCAAGATTCCGTTGATCCCAAGAGTTTGGAAGGAACATGGAACTCCAAAGGACAAAAACATTTCATTGAGTTTTCAGGAGATCAGTTCAAGCACAATTTTGGCAAAGCCAAGGACACTATTAAAGGTGCGTGGTCATTGGACGGCAACAAACTTCGTCTGGTCCAGGAACTTGACATTACACAAAACATTGATTCAACCGTACTTGTTCGGGAAGGAAGTAAATCCAGGATTCTTCATTACAGCGATGGCGCTCACGTAGCTACTACGATTGGAGATTCACTGATACAGGAAATCGGTGTTCAGAATGTTACCATCAAAAAGAAAAAAACCGGACTCCACATAAAAGGTGAAGGAATCAATGCGGTAGTATTCCAACCTACTGTTATGAGTCCCGACGATGGCATGGCTTTCAATTTCATGTCTGTACTTCGTGGATTGCTCGGAATGGCATTCTTAGTCTTCATTGCATATCTCTTTAGCGCCAATAGAAGTGCCATCAATTGGAGTTTAATAGGAAAGGGAATCGCATTACAATTTATCATTGCATTTCTTGTATTGAAAGTCCCAGTTGTAGAAGATATTTTCAATGGAATCAGTTGGGTATTCGTGAAGATCATCGGTAAAACAGATGCCGGAGTTGATTTCCTTTTCGGACAGATGGGCATCGGAACAGTTCAGGCTCCTTTGATTACGTTCGCAATTAAGGTACTACCAACGATAATCTTCTTTTCAGCACTGGTAAGCCTACTATATTATTGGGGAATCTTACAGAAAATTGTACTTGCGTTTGCCTGGGTCATGAAACGTTTCATGAAATTATCCGGAGCGGAAAGTCTTGCTGCCGCAGGGAACGTTTTCCTTGGACAAACGGAAGCGCCACTTTTGGTAAAGCCTTACTTACTAGGAATGACGAAATCGGAAATCATGTGTTTGATGACCGGGGGAATGGCAACCATTGCCGGTGGAGTATTGGCAGCTTACGTGAGTTTCCTAGGTGGAGACGATCCTGAACAACAGGCTTTTTTTGCAAAACACCTTCTGACAGCTTCTATCATTTCAGCACCAGCAGCTATCATTGCAGCAAAAATTCTGGTTCCAGAGACGGAAAAGATCAATGAGAAAATGTCGATTTCCAAAGAGAAAATTGGTGTTAATGCACTGGAAGCAATTTCGAACGGAACTTCCGATGGTTTGAAACTGGCGGTGAATGTAGGTGCAATGCTTTTGGTTTTTACCGCTTTAATGGCTTTGGGTAACGGAATCTTGAATCAGATTGGAATCTATACCGGAGCAAATGAAGCAATTGCCTCTGGTGGTGTGTATTCGGGATTGTCGTTTGAATTTCTACTGGGATACGCATGTCGTCCTGTTGTTTGGATGATGGGAGTGGATTGGGCCGATTCCGTTTATGTAGGAGAACTTCTCGGGACGAAAACCATTCTAAACGAGTTCGTCGCCTATCCGAGATTGGGAGAAATGAAAGAGTCTGGAATGATTGGTCAGAAATCCATTATTATGAGTACCTACATGCTTTGTGGGTTCGCCAACTTCGCCTCCATCGGAATTCAAATTGGTGGAATTGGTTCACTTGTACCTACCCGAAAAGGATTGCTTTCCAAATTAGGCGTCCGTGCATTAATTGGTGGTACGATAGCTTGTTTGTTGACGGCGGTAATAGTCGGTATGACTCTTTAGATCCTCACCCTTCGAGATACTTCGACAAGCTCAGCACGTCGCCCTCAGGGTTCGGAATTTCATCATTACCTTTGTTCAATGCATCCGCTGGAAGAACGTATTCGCAACTTTGATGGCTCCGATTTTGAATCGCTAGCTCTGGACGTATTTCGATTTCAATACGAACATGTTCCTGTATATAAAGACTATTGCGACTTCCTCGGTAGGATAAATCCATCGGCACTGGAAGAAATCCCCTTCTTACCGATACGTTTTTTCAAAAGTCAACGTGTTCTAGCAAAAGATCTAGAGCCTGAAGTAGAATTCAAAAGCAGTGGAACGGGAGGCGAAAGAAGTTCGCATTTTGTGGCGTCCGCAGATTTGTATCGACACACTTTCCGTAAAATTTACCATCTACAAATCGGTGACCCGAAAGATCAGGTGATCCTGGCCTTACTGCCCAATTATCTGGAACAGGGAGAATCGAGTTTGGTGTACATGGTTGATCATTTAATCCAGGATTCAGAATCACACCTTTCTGGATTCTTTCTGAACGAATACGACGAATTGATTGAACGCTACAATGAAGCCATCAAAATTGGTAAGAATGTCGTGGTTTTCGGGGTTTCCTACGCACTACTCGATCTGGCAAATAAAAAGCCAAATTTATCAGAAGCGATCATTATTGAAACGGGCGGAATGAAAGGTCGGCGCAAAGAAATGACGAAAGTAGAATTACATCACGCTTTGAAAGTTGGTTTGCATTGCGATCACATTTCTTCTGAGTACGGAATGACTGAATTGCTTTCTCAAGGCTACAGCAGAAAAGATGGATTATTTGAACCTGGAAGCACCATGAAGATCTTGATTCGGGAAGTCAATGATCCTTTCAAATACATTCCAAACGCTAAAACCGGTGGAATCAACATTATCGATCTTGCCAATTTATACAGCTGCTCGTTTATAGAAACACAGGATTTAGGCAAACTTCACGAAAACGGTTTCGAAATCATGGGACGCTTTGATCATTCGGATTTGCGCGGATGCAATCTCCTGGTATCTGGGTAAAAGCAATGCCGCTTTGATATTATCTCAATATCTTTATTGCTCCAAACATTAATCTATGAAGCCCATACTATCCTTGCTTACTGCACTCATATCTCTTTCTTGCTACTCACAATTACAAGAAGTTATTCCCACTGAATATGACGCACTCGAAATGTTTGATGGCGACTACGCAATAGCAAAGAAAAATGGCTCCTGGGGTATCATAGACAAAATGAACCAAATCGTAATTCCATTCGAATATGATTCGGTACAAATAATTGCTCCTAGCGTTTTTGCGCTGAAACAAGGAGACTCGTTGCAATTGGCCGATCCAACCGGAAAAGTGTATCCAGAGAAGTACGACTATGTAGGGTATGGAGACCCCGATCAATCCGCTTTTATTGTTAAGCGAGGAGATCATTTTGGTGTAATTGATTACGATCTGGAGGAGTTAGTACCTACTACTTATACTGGCATTTTGGATTTCCAAAGAGAGAAGGATTTAATTCTAGCAACTGAAAGCGGTTTATTCGGAGTACAATCACCGAAAGGTAAAGAGATTCTACCGCAATCGTTTGAATATATTATCAGGCTTCCGCATCATTATCTTGCTGGAGAATTTTCTGCCTTTCACCTCTATGATAAAAAGGGAAGGAAGATGAGTAATGAAATATACTCAATTCTGGCTAATGGTGATGATCACTATCTAATTCTTATGGATTCATTAAACCAACAAAAAGTATTGAATACTGACCTTGAGCTTGTACATGACAAATTCAAACATTACGAGCAAGTGTCCGGCAACATCTTTGTTGTACAAACACACGAGGCAGAAAGCGGAATTTATGATATCGTCGCAGAAACATGGATTGTGGAGAGCGATTTTGTTTCAATTACAATTGGAAATGAGAACCGTATTGTAATCAATCAAGTGCTCGGAAGAGGGAGTCGAGTTGTTAACTTAAAAGGGGAAGAAATCTTTACTTACGAGGAAAACGCTGATTATTTCTTCGATCCAGGCCGTATCAAAGTAAGACCTTTGGTTGGTCAAGAAGAAGAAGGCATTTACATGGAACAAACCCGAAAATTATGGATGTTCAAGTGCCATTACATTCAGGATGCGGATAAGTATTTCGTAGTTGCGTTTAGGGATGGGACGTACGATATTTATAATTACGACGGAAACAGTATTCTTCAAGGTGTCAAAGGAGATGTAGTCATGAGGCTTATTCATGATAATTACGTTTTAGTACAAAACGACGCCGATAAATACGGCATTTCCAGAATTGTCGAATAGCCCGTTTGCCGTCAATTTCTTCCCCAGAGATTTCTGTAGTTTGACCCCACGGAAACGAATGACCGAATCTGGAGAAAGAAGTATTATCGTATAACCAGCGAACTAGCTTGTTTAAAACCATCTCCTGAAACCACCAAATTGTAGTTTCCTGAAGCCAACTCAGACAAAGGCAACGCACGCTTGAAATACTCACTTTTCTTGTCGAAATTGAACTTCGTAGCCAGTTTTCCCGTTGCATCATACAATTCCAATTGAAGCTCTCCAGAGTAATCGTTGTTAATTAGGAAAATCACCTCATCCGCGGCAGGATTCGGATACAACACAAAGCTTTTCTCCTGAGCATTTTCCTCAACATCCAACTGAGTATTGTGCAATCGGAAGGTTTCTTCGTAGGCGTTGTTTGCCGCATCCGTCACGCGCAATCGAATGTGATACGTAGCAAGGACATTCTGGAAATTGGTTCCAAGTGAAATCGTGTTACCATTTACCGAGAAAAGATCGTTGTGAAAATCACCATTTCCAGCGACCAAAGCATACGTATGCGAATCGCCTTGATCCTGATCGGTTACAATTGCCGTTGAGATTCCTGTACCCAGCGCTAGTGAACCGTCAAACAAGGTATCAGACAATTCTAAGAACGTTGGCGGCTCGTTTACATCTGTTACGTTCACAGTGAAGCTTTGCTCAAAATATCCTCCTTTATTATCTACTGTGAACACCGTAATGTTGTGAGCATTCGACCATTCATAATTCAAGAGCAACGGATTGCTTACCACGAGTTGATTTCCTACTACTTCGAATCGGTAATTGGCATTATCCGACAAACCAAATTGATGCGTGTCATTCTGATCTGGATCCCAGGCTTGCAACGTTCCAATAACAGTTCCGGCAGGAGAATTCTCAGGAACACTCAAATTTGAAATCGCCAGGCTATCCGGGTCCTGATTCACAATAGAAGGACTTGGTGTTGAAGGAAGCGATTGCCACTTATTGGAGTTATTTCCGGAGTAAAATGCCTGTCCGAGGCTTTGGTTATCTGTTACTGACATGATATCACAATACCACATATCCGCTTGCGTTCCGGTAGGCTGAACATCCAAAACAGCGTATCCCTGATCCGTAAGATTGATGTACACATGATGTCCGTTCACCAACATTGATTGCGCTTCCGCAACTCCGGCAATTCCACCGAATCCCATTTCATCAAAGTTTCCACGCGTAATACTTGCCGGTAATAATTCAGCTCCAACGTCAGTTCCCTGGTATTCCAGATTCATTCCGATGGTCACGTGAGCATCTCCGGAAAGAACGATTGTGTTTTTAATATCCTGTGCAGCGAGGAAACTATAGAAAGCATCCCGTTCAGATGGGTAACCTTCCCACGTGTTGGATTCATTGTACGGTAAACCAAGTACTAATTCCCAACCACCCATCGGTTTTTGCTCAGCCAAAATGTGCCACTGACTGGTAGATTGCATAATTTCATTCTGCAACCATTGATTCTGTGTTGTTCCAATAATTCCATTCTGAGGGTCTGTGTCTTTGTATTGCCACATATCCACCATGTAGATGTCCATCAAATCGCCATAAACAAACTTTCGGTACAATCGAAGTGAATCAGATGGATCTGGCAATCGGGTTGGTGTCCATTCCAAAAATGCTTTGATTGAATTAGAAGTATCTGCCGGATCGATGTCGTGATTGTCCCAAATTACCATAAGTGGATGACGGTTCAATGCCTGACGGAAATCTACATCCATGTGATAAATGTTGTGGATATAGCGCCATTCATCCAAACTACTCGGCGACGCTACTCCCTCGAAATATGGGAAACTCGGCGGAATTCGTACCTGCTCATCCGTATCGACAAATTCGTATACATAATCGCCCATATGAATAATCCCTGAGAGATCATCGCGTTTTGCAATTTGGCGGTAACTGTTCATGTAGCCGGAATAGATACTACTTCCGTAACATACTCCGAATCGAAGATGATCATTTGAATTACCTGATGCAGCCGTACGTGTTCGACCTACTGCCGAGTACATATTTGCCGATGTTTTGAATCGATACCAATAAGTGAAATCGGGTTGCAATGAAGGAACATCGATTTTCACGGTATAATCGATCGTGCTATCGGTAGTAAAGGTCCCTGATTGTACCACATGCAGGAAATTGGAGTCGATGGCAACTTCCCAATCCACATCAATCGGTGTATTCTGGTTTCCTGAAGGTGTAACACGAGTCCAGATAATGACCTTATCGGTTAACGGATCACCTGAGGCAACGCCATGCAAAAATGGTTCGTGTTGCAAATCAAATTCCATTCCCTGCGGCCATTGTGCCAAAACAGGACTACCTGATAAGATCAGGAACAAACAAAAAATTACTCTCATATTATCTGATAATTTCAAATCGGACCCAGCGTTTTCCATTCTCACCAAACTTCAAGAAGTACACTCCTGCAGGTAATTGAGAAACGTCGAGTTGATATTCGCTCGGTGCAATTTTGGTAAGTCCGCGTTTTGCGCAGACCTTCCCTTCAATGCTGAGACAATAAAAATCTTTCGTTGCCAAATCAACAGTAGTTGAAATGGTCAAAATATCACTAGTTGGATTCGGATAAACCTGTAAAGGCAAATCAACCAAATCTTCCAAAGCCGCATTACCAAACTGCACGACATTCGATGTATCCAAACAACCCATTGCCGTTTCAATGACAACATAGTATCCACCGGGAGCCAGGGGTTGATGATCGACTAAAGTGTTTTGATCAATGTAAATGCCGTTCACATACCATGTGTATGAAATGGCTCCTGAAAAATTGCAATGCAAGGTTCCGCTTTGGTTTTCCAATCCATTCGTTCCGAAATTGGACTGTAAATTGTCTTCATATACAATCAACAAATTACTGGAATCGGAACAACCAGTTACACTATTCGTTGCTACTACCTGAAATGTACCATTGGAAGTTGCATCTAATTGATTACCTCCATTCTGTACACTTTGCCCGTCCATGAGCCATTCGTAATCCGTATCAGGAATCGAAGGAAGGCTCAATGAAACGGAATTTTCAGTTGGTACACAAATCACGCTGTCAGCAAAGTCGTACACCAACAAATCCGCAATGTTTGGACTATCGTAAACCTCAATCAGAACACTGTCTGAGTAGTAATCAACATGCTTCTCGATAGTATAGCTGAATGTCAAAGCTCCTGCCGTTGCAATTTGTGTCGTTGGTCCGGGATCAGATACATCTGGCAAATTGATCCCTACCGGAATTCCTGTTTCTGAATCATCAATACAATTATCGTCGGTATCGTTATCCGAATCGAAAACCCCAATAGAATATGGAGCTAAATTCAACGGTAAACTCAATCCTGTAAAGGAAATCGGTGGATTCATGTTACTTGTGTGTCCGCTGGTGTAGACCACATTCCCGTTGGCATCAATCAATTGAAAATATACATCGGGATCACCTGTACCGAATATATTTGGGTCGGAACAATCCACAGACGTGATCAAAACTTCTGTTAGAACAAATCCTGACGTATCAATTTCCGCATCGTAAGTCAAATAGTATGAACCAGAAGTTGCATATGTTATCGTTCCCGGATTCTCATCTGTAAACACCTGCCCATCGCCTGAATTCCATTCGTAGGTACAACCGGCAAGGTTGCTCCAGGGATTCGCTTGATACCCATTGCTCGGATGATTGTTGGAAACTGTAACCTCCAATGGCGCACATCCCGAAGTTGCAGACACACCGAAATGCGTTTGGGCATGCATGGCAAAAGGAAGGACAAGAAGGGCAATCAGTAGAATTCGTTTCATATAGCGCACGTTACGCGCAAAAATACGAAGGAGATATCAGTCGGGGTTTAATCCAGTCTTATTACAATGTTAAATGCTAGATAGATGCATCCAATTGTGTACTTTTATTCCATGGAAACGCAAACCCTCTTATTTCTAATTGCGATAGGTGTTGGCGCCGGAATCCTAAGTGGATTTGTTGGAGTCGGAGGCGGAGTTATCATTGTTCCCGCCTTGATGTATGCCTTCAGCATGTCGCAATATGAAGCCCAAGGAACCAGTCTTTTCGTTCTTTTACTTCCTGTAGGAATTCTTGCCGTTCGAAACTATTGGGTATCTGGACACATCAACTGGAAATTCGGAGCAATCATTGCTCTTACCTTTGTTGCCGGCGGATATATTGGTTCGAAACTCGCCTTGCGCATCAGTCCATCCATCGTGAAACTGATTTTTGGATTGCTAATGGCGTACGTTTCTATTCGTATGATTTCGTCTGGAATTAAGACTTTGAACAATGACTTCTGAAATTAAGAACAGCATAAAATCAGGTGCGGATCGAATTTTCGAAAAGGTCCGTGGGTACCGTGAGTATTTGCACGCAAACCCGGAACTTTCCTACAAGGAGCACGAAACCATGAAGTACGTGAGTGATCAATTGTCGGCAATTGGCATTGAACACGAAGCAGGCGTGGGAGAAACTGGAATTGTTGGAATCATCCGTGGCGATCATCATGATACAAACGCTTCTTGCGTGGCATTGCGTGCCGATTTGGATGCTTTGCCGATTCTTGAAGCGAACGATGTTCCGTACAAATCAAAAGTAGATGGTGTGATGCACGCCTGTGGTCATGATGTTCATACGTCTGTGTTGTTGGGAGCCGCAGAAATTCTGAATGAACTGCGCAACGAATTGCCGCAGCCAGTGAAGTTGATATTCCAGCCCGGAGAGGAGCAAAATCCCGGTGGAGCCACATACATGATTCGAGATGGAGCCCTGGAAAACCCAAAAGTGGATCGCATTTTCGCGCTACACGTTTTCCCAGATATGGAAACCGGACACGTGGGATTCAAAGAAGGTTTGTACATGGCTTCTTGCGATGAAGTGCATTTGAAGGTTATCGGCAAAGGAGGGCACGGAGCTACTCCGCATCGTTGTGTTGATCCTATTTTTACCGGAGCGGAAATCATTACTTCACTGCAACAAATTGTCAGTAGAAAATGTGACCCGAAAATTCCTTGTGTGCTTTCTTTTGGGCACTTTGAAGCTTTGGGAGCAACCAACGTAATTCCGGAAATGGCTCACATCAAAGGAACATTCCGAACAATGAATGAACCTTGGCGTGAAGAAGCTTTGGAACTGATTGAGAACAGTATCCGAAGTATTGCAAAATCTAACGGTGCTGAAGTAGATTTGAACATCAGTCGAGGGTATCCTTATTTGGAAAACCATCCTGAAACGACCGCAAATATGAGAGAACTTGCCAAAGAATATCTGGGCGCAGAGGTAGTGCATGATCTTCCAATTCGATTGACAGCTGAAGATTTCTCTTACTATTCTCAGGAAGTACCTTCATGTTTCTTCCGATTGGGCGTTCGAAATGAAGAAAAAGGCATAGTTCACGGAGTTCATCACCCGAAGTTTGATATTGATCCGGAAGCCTTACGAATTGGAATACAAATGATGGCGCTTGCCCCTTTCAGTTGATTATGAAAAGATTTGCATTTATACTGGTTCTCTTATTGGTTGCATTTGGATGCAGCAAGGAAGAAAAACACGCAAAACAAATGAACGGAACGTGGACCATTCATAGTTACACGCAAATCACCGGAGCTGGATTCAGAACAGAATATCCAACACAAGGTACGGTCACTTTGGAGGATTTAGGGAATGGAAATCTCAACTATACAGAAGATTTCTCCTATAATGATGGATCTAATTGGATTCCTTTGAATAGAACTGGGAGCATGACTATTGTTGGCGAGAAAGCAAAGTCGTTCGAATTGACTTTCACAAGTCCTTTGAATTCAGAAACGATCAACAATTCCATACATGTTATCAGTAAGGATGACTTGAAAATTGAATTTCAGGATAACGGCGTTGGGCATTTATTTGTCCTTAAGAAGGACTAGTTCGCCATTTCACTCATAAACTTGATCCGCATCAAGCGCAATTCTTCTTCGGAATAATCACCATCGAATTCTTTGTACGCTTCCAAAAGATCATCGGTTTCGGCATCAGAGAAATATTCGTAAATCTCTTCTTGATTGTCTTCGTCTAAAATATCATCGATGTAGTAATTGATATTTACGCGGGTTCCCGAAGACACAATTGCTTCAATTTCATCAATGATTTCCTCTACGGATTTCCCCTGTGCATTTCCAATGTCTTCCAATGGTAATTTTCGGTCGATATTCTGGATCAGTTTCACCTTCAAGCCAGATTTATTCACAACCGATTTCACGACCATATCCTGCGGGCGATCGATGTTGTTCTGCTCCACATAATCTTTCACCAAACGAACGAACGGCGCACCATAACGAGATGCTTTTCCATTTCCAACTCCCTGAATATTCGTAAGCTCTTCGATATTTGTTGGGTACTGGAAACACATATCCTTGAGCGATGGTTCCTGGAAAATAACGAACGGCGGCACTTCCATTTTCTTGGAGAGCGTTTTTCGTAAATCCACCAACTGATTGTACAACACCTCATCAAATGCACCTCCTTTGTTGGATTGCACAATTGGCTCGTCATCAATTACAAGATAATCGCGCTCTTCAATGAGCATAAACGATTTCGGTGACTCCATGAACTTTCGTCCTTCGTCGGTCAATTTCAAAACACCATACGATTCAATATCCTTATGGATCAAACCAGTAACAACCGATTGTCGAATTACCGCGTTCCAGAAATGTTCGTCTTTCTCCTTTCCAATCCCGAACAATTCGTGTTGATCGTGTTTGTATGCCTTTATATCTGCTGATACCTTTCCAGATAGGAAGGCACAGTAGTGTTTGGATCTTTGGGTCTCACTCAACGCATCAATAGTTTTGAGCAAATTCACCACATGATGTTTTCCCTCCGATTTCTTTCGTGGGTTCTTGCAGTTATCACATCCGTTGGAACAATTCCTCTCATCGAATTCTTCTCCGAAATAATGCAGAATCATTTTGCGGCGACAAACTGACGTCTCAGCATACGATGCAATTTCATTCAATAGCTGTCGACCAATCTCCTGCTCAGCAACCGGTTTTCCCTGAAGGAATTTCTCCAATTTCTCAACGTCTTTGTAACGATAGAAAGCGATACATTCTCCTTCTCCGCCGTCACGACCAGCGCGACCAGTTTCCTGATAGTAACTCTCCAGCGATTTAGGAATATCATGGTGAATTACAAATCGAACGTCTGGTTTGTCGATTCCCATACCAAAAGCAATGGTCGCCACGATAACATCTACTTCCTCCATTAGGAACATGTCCTGATGTTTGGCTCTTGTAGCGGCATCCAATCCGGCGTGGTACGGAAGTGCATTCACTCCATTTACCTGGAGCAATTCAGCAATTTCCTCTACTTTCTTGCGGCTCAAACAGTAAATGATTCCGCTTTTACCTTCTTTGGTTCGGATGTATCGGATAATTTGTTTCTCAACCTCCTTTTTCGGATAGATCTCGTAGTATAAATTTTCGCGGTTAAACGACGATTTATAAACCGTAGCATCCAGCATATTCAGGTTTTTCTGAATATCATTCTGCACCTTTGGTGTTGCTGTAGCCGTTAATGCAATGATCGGAACATTTGAAATACGCTCAAAGATTTCCCGTAATCGGCGGTATTCCGGACGGAAGTCGTGCCCCCATTCAGAGATACAGTGCGCTTCGTCGATTGCGAAAAAACTAATATTTACAGACGTAAGAAAATCAATATTATCCTTCTTGATTAAAGATTCCGGTGCAACGTAAAGCAATTTCGTTTTACCTGCTTGAATATCATTCTTTACACGGGTACTTTCCGTTTTGGTCAGTGACGAATTCAAAAAATGTGCAATTGATTCATTATTGCTGACATGTCGAACAGCATCTACCTGATTTTTCATCAAGGCGATCAATGGTGACACCACAATTGCGGTTCCTTCAGAAATGATTGCGGGTAACTGATAACACATGGACTTACCACCTCCAGTAGGCATAATTACAAACGTGTTCTTCCCGTTGAGGACATTATTAATGATCTCCTCTTGTTCTCCTTTAAAACTATCAAAACCGAAAAACGATTTCAATGCTTCCTTTAAGTCCATGTAGCGAAAAATTATAGCTATTTATCCTATCTAAGGTACACAATTTTTTAACAATGGTTAATACACCTTTTAAAATAATTCACGCGTAGGAAATACACCAAATATTGGGTATGATTCGCTATTTTTGTCGTCGCTATGGCAGATGATAAACGCATGTCTTTTTTAGAACATCTCGAGGAATTGAGGTGGCGTCTGGTGCGTTCCGCCATTGCTATTATTGCAATTGCCGTAGTTCTCTGGATTTTTCAGGAGTGGATTCTTGAGAATCTTTTCCTTAACATGCGCTTTAAAAACTTTCCAACTTTCGCTGCGCTATGTGAATACGTTGGTGTTTGTGTGGAAAATGTACCCGTTAAAATGCAAAGTACTACTGTAACCGGTCAATTCTCTTATGCGTTAATGATGAGTATCATGGGGGGATTTGTCCTTGCGTTTCCATTTGTCTTCTACCAATTTTGGGGATTCATCAAGCCCGGACTTCGACAAAATGAAAAATCAGTAGCCAAAGGAATCATCTTATATGTGACATTGCTGTTTTTCACAGGTATTGCCTTTGGATATTTCATTGTGGCACCACTTTGTATTCAATTCTTCGGAGGGTATGTAATGTCCGATCAGATTGAAAACATCTTCACAATTAACTCCTACATGAGTATGGTGCTGTCCACCGTATTCTACTCGGGATTGCTGTTTTTGCTTCCGGTTTTGTCGTATTTACTGACGAAAATTGGAGTTCTTGGACCAGATTTCCTTAAAAAGTACCGAAAGCACGCAATTATTGCGATTCTCATCTTATCAGCATTTATTACACCACCTGATTTAATTAGCCAGGTTATTGTCGGAATTCCCATTCTGATTCTTTACGAAGTTGGTATCCTTGTTTCGAAGCGTGTTGAAAAACAGCGAAAAAATCAGTCGTAAACAAGTACGGTTTCGGTAATTTCTTTGTTTATTTACTCTTGCTATAAAGAACCATGCATCGAGTAATCTTAGCTTTCTTACTGCTATTGAGCGGAACTTCATTTGGTCAAAAAACCATTGTGAAGGGAATTGTCACGGATGGAGATTCTGGTGAACCACTTCCATTTGCGAAAGTACAGTTCGTAGATGCAAAAATTGGTGCATATACCGATACGGCAGGAGCTTATTACCTTGAAACGTATTACGCTACGGATTCTATCATCGTCCGTTATGGAGGTTATGTACCTCAGGTTATTGCCATTCAGAAAGATGTTGCACAGGAAATTAACGTAACATTACAGTTGGTTCAAACAGAAATGGGACCAGTTACAGTTCAGGCTCCCGATGAACGACCGTCAGATGTATTGCATCGAAGAATGGTTCAGAACAAGCCCGCGAATAACAAGGAGAAATTAGGTTCCTTCGAATACGAAGTATACAACAAGGTTCAGCTGGATGTCAATAATATTGGCGATAAATTCAAAGAGCGCGACATTGTTAAACGCATGGATCTCATCACGGATTATCTGGATTCTGCCGAAAACGGAAAGAGTTACCTTCCTGTAATTTTGAGTGAATCCGTATCTGATTTCTATTTCAAGAACAATCCGAAGCGGAAGAAAGAGGTTGTTAAGGCAACCCGCATTAGTGGTGTGGAGAACTTACAACTGAATCAATTTCTGGGAGACATGTACCTGGATTTTAATATCTACGACAACTACTTCAACATGTTTAACAAGCAGTTCGTTAGTCCTGCTGCGAACTTTGCCAAAGGATTCTACAAATTCTACCTTGAAGATTCCAGTTTTATCGACAACCAGTGGTGTTACCAATTGCGATTCGTTCCAAAGCGTGAGGGAGACATGACGTTTGAAGGAAATATGTGGATTCACGATACTACGTATGCGGTGAAAAAAGTGACCATGAACGTATCTGAATCGGCAAACATCAACTACGTACAGGCGCTTCAAATTGAACATGAATTCGACCAGGTAGCCCCGGAAATTTGGATGCTTACCAGTGAAAAAATGGTGGCAGATTTGAAAGTCACTAAGAAATCCAATGTCTATGGGTTCTTTGGAAGACGGCATTCCACACGAACCAACTTTGTTGTCAATCAGGCAAGACCAGATGCATTCTATAGATCCGCCAGTACCGTCGAAATACTGGATAGCGCCGAAAACAGGTCCGATGAATATTGGGCAGAAGTGCGACACGAACCACTTACCCCCCAAGAACAAGGAATCGACGACATGATTGATTCTTTGAATGAATTACGCTTCTTCAATATTCTGAAGAACATGATTTATTTGGCTACAACGGGTTATTACCCTGTCGGAAAACTTGAAATTGGAAGTGTATTCTCTTTGGTAACCTTCAATCCTGTAGAAAAATTCAGAACTGCACTGGCACTACGGACATCCAATAAATTCAGCAGACGCATAGAACTGGGAGGTCGGGTTGCTTATGGATTCGGAGATCAACGCTTCAAATATGGAGCTTCCGTCCGTTTCAATATTACCCCGAAGAAACGGGGAATGCTGACCGGTTACTATTCCTACGATATCGAACAAATTGGTCAATCTCCTGACGCCGCTGCCATTGGATCTACCTTTGGAACGCTTCTTCGCACAGGACCACTGGATCGATTGACCTTTGTAGAACGAATGGGAATCAACCTTGAGAAAGACGTTCGTAAGGATGTCATTCTTTATGGTGGATTTGAATGGAAGGAATTTACCGCACTGGGACTCGCAAATTACGTCCGACCGAATGCAACAACGGGTATGGACGATACCTTGCATCAAATCCAAACAAGTGAAGTCATTTTCCGTTACCGATGGGCAAAGAATGAGGAATTCATTTCAGGGGCGTTTGACCGTACATCAGTTCGTTCCAAATATCCAATTCTGTCAGTTCAGGGTGTTTTTGGAATTAAAGATCTATTTGGAGGAGATTACAATTATCAAAAACTGGACTTCATACTGGAACATAACGCCAGAATAGGTTTTCTTGGCCGTGTGCGCTATGGCTTCAATGTCGGATACATCTTCGGAACAGCGGCTTATCCATTCCTGAAAGTGCATGAAGGAAATCAATCGTATTGGTTGCAATTGAAGACATTCAACAAGATGGATTTCTTCGAATTTATCTCAGATCGATACGTAACTGCTTTCATTGAAAACCACTGGGACGGGTTCTTCTTTGACCGGATTCCAGGTGTTAGAAAGGCACAATTGCGTTTGGTAACCAGTGCCAGAGCAGCAATTGGATGGATTGATGATCGTCATTTGCAAGAAATGTACTTACCTTCGTTCACAAGACAATTTGATAACATTCCCTACGTTGAGGTCAGCATGGGATTGGAAAATATATTGAAAGTGGGTCGTGTAGATGTGTTTTGGCGATTGACGCATACAGCTCCGAATGTACCTGTACACAACATCGAAAACTTCGGAATACGTGCACGTTACTCGATCAACTTCTAGTGGAACATGAAATTACACACGAAAGAAATTAAGAAGTCGTACCGTGGGCGCGACGTGGTGAAAGGGATTACCGTAGAGGTAAATCAGGGAGAAATTGTTGGACTTCTGGGACCAAATGGAGCGGGAAAAACTACTTCATTCTATATGATCGTAGGATTGGTATCTCCTGATGAAGGCCGCGTATTTTTGGACGATACAGATATTACCGATTACCCGATGTACAAGCGATCGCAGTTAGGGATTGGATATTTACCTCAGGAAGTTTCGGTATTTCGCAAACTCAGTGTGGAAGACAACGTTCTGGCCATTTTAGAAATGGGAAAATTGTCGAAAAAAGAACGATTAGAGAAATTAGAACAATTGCTTAACGACTTCAGTCTGCAACATGTTCGCAAGAACCAGGGAGCTCGACTTTCCGGGGGAGAAAAGCGAAGAACAGAAATTGCCCGCGCATTGGCAACAGATCCCAAGTTCGTTTTGTTAGATGAACCTTTTGCAGGAGTGGATCCGATAGCGGTTGAAGACATTCAAAGTATCGTTTCGGAACTTCGTGAACGCAACATCGGAATCCTGATAACGGACCACAATGTACAAGAGACGCTTTCCATTACAGACAGGGCATATTTGTTGTTTGAAGGGGCGATTTTGAAATCGGGAACTGCCGAAGAATTGGCGGCTGACGAACAAGTGCGAAAGGTTTATTTGGGTCGTAACTTTGAATTACGCAAGAAATAATTTTTTACGTCACAAAAAATAAATAAATTAGCTGCGGCTTAAATGCCGGAAACTACATAATTTTCAACCAACTATGAAAAAAGCGTTACTATTTACATTCGGATTATCAGCAGTTTTGGTATCAACTGTTTCATGTAAGAAGAACTGTAATATCCCGGAAGAGGATACTTATTCTGGTCCTATCATTACAGAAGTAAATGAGAACAAAGTAATTATTTACCCTTCTTCAGGAGGACTTCTTTCTTCTTTCCCGAACGGAATGCACATTACCTCTAACTCTCCTCAAGTTCAGCAGGATTGGTTCGAAGTTAGTTTCGACGGTGGAATTACTCGTCAGGCTATCGATTTCACTCAGTACAACATCATCGGGTACCCTCTAGCGGTAAAATGTGATGCTTCTATTGATCGTGCTTTGACAACAAACCCAATGGCCAATTCAGCACTTTTCACCATGACGGTTGAGGAATGTAACGATGGATGTGATGAGTTGCGTACTCTTGAGAACTACATCCTTGTGGATGACACAATGGCGAACTACACAGTAGCTTTCCAGGTTCAATAATCAGAAAAGTATTTTCAGAAAAACCATCTGAATCAAAACATACACTTTTGCTTTGTCAAAAGTAACCGCATAAAAAAAGCACCGATAACTCGGTGCTTTTTTAATTTCTTTACTTGCGTTGATTAAGACGGAAGTTGATCAGAATGCTGCTGAACGCTTCCACTCTTGTTACCGTAAGCATCACAGTGCCCACCTCGAGAAGATCCGCATGCCGCTAAAAAAGCAGTCAATGCAAGCCCCAAGAACGCAATGGCCATTACTCTTTTCATGCTGTTTGAATTAAAGGTTTAATAAGATTGTTGTGTTACAATATAACGACAAATCTACGATAAATTGTATGTTCTTCGAAATAATCTTATCCACAACAAGGTGATTTTCACCCTATTTCACGGCACGAATCGTGCCACAAGTCACAGTAAATCAAAGGATCAAGGACATTTGTATTCCTCAGAATGGCGCCCGATCACACCTTAAATGCAAAAGTTATTAACGAAATCAGTGATCTGCATAACTATTTTAAACGCACCGAATCGCATATTCTCAATTTGAACAGCCTTCATTTTTCGGAGTTTGCAAGGAATAAAGTAATTTTCCGTACGTTTCTATTGCGATGAACAAGATCTGGATTTTGCTTCTACTACTTCTCCCCTTCTGCAGTTTTGGGCAAAAGAACTATGTAGTGGAATGGCAGTGCCCCTCAATGAATTCCTTCATTAAAAATCCGGAAACGAAATTCAAAGACAGTCTTCAAGCCGATCAATACATCCGTGACCTCCGTGAAGAAGCTATTAATAACGGTTTTTTGCTGGCTTCCGTAGACTCCATTCAATATTCCGGGAAAAAGGCAGTTGTTTTCTTCTTCCTTGGAACAGCGTATGAATCTGCCATTCTTACCTTGCCCCAGTCAGAAATCGCATTCGTTCGGAAAAACGCCCGACTCTCTGAGAAATTCCTGGCAGAAATTCCACTCACACCGAAAGAATTAGGGAGTAACTTGCAACGCATCCACAACGCTTATCTTGATAATGGTTATCCGTTGGCAAGCGTACAATTGGATTCCGTTAAAATTGACGGCGCTGACATTCAAGCAGAGATTCAAATTGATCGGGGACCACTCTTTATCTGGAAAAAGATTCATATCAAAGGGGATACTGCGGTAAGTCAAAAGTATCTGTCCAGTTTGATTGGCATTTCTGAAGGCGATGTCTATAATCAGAAAAGACTGCAACAGATTTCAGGAGCCATTTCACAAGTACCATTCATCAAGGAAATCCGTCCGCATGAAATTTTGTTTACTAAAAAAGGCGGTGAACTCTTCGTTTATGTAGAATCCGTAGCAATTAGTTCGTTCAATGGAGTTGTTGGATTGCAACCCGATCCTATTTCTGAACGCCTGCAAATTACGGGGGATTTGAATCTGCGGTTGATGAACATTTTAAAACGCGGTGAATTACTCAACATTCGATGGCAAAGTATTCGGGATCAAACGCAATCATTGAATTCACGATTGAATTACCCGTTTCTTTTCGGAACTTCCTTCGGGATTGACGGAAAGTTTGATCTCTACAAACGCGACACATCCTTCCTCGAATTGAATGGAAACGTAGGTGTTCAGTACTTTTTGAATCGAGGAAACTATGTAAAAGCCTATTATCAAACATTAACTTCCAGCGTTTTAGACGGCGGAGCAAACAATCCTACCTACTCCAATTTAGGAAATACGCAATCCAATAACTACGGACTGGCATTCAGTTCCAATCGCGTGGATTACCTTCCCAACCCTTCCAGAGGGTTCCGTTTGGATGTGGAGTCGAGTATTGGTAGCAGAAATTCACAGCGAAACGATTCTGCTCAAGTGATTCGATCGACCACGTATCGCGGAAAATTGGAAGTTGAATGGTTCGTTCCGGTATACAAACGACACGTACTACGATTTGCGAATAACACGGAATTCTACATCGCAGACGAAATATTCGAAAACGAAGTATTCCGATTCGGTGGATTGACAGCGCAACGAGGATTCAACGAAGACGAATTATTGGCTACCACACGCACATCATTTGTAGCCGAATATCGATTCTTACTGGATAAAAATTCTCATGTTTTTGCCTTTTTCGATCAAACCTGGTACGAAAACGTTTCGAGCAATTATTTCAACGATACACCGTATGGATTCGGACTGGGATTCTCGTTCCGCACAAACCTTGGGCTTTTCTCCATTTCGTATGCTTTGGGAAGTCAGTTCGATGCAGCGATTCAATTCAACACGAGCAAAGTTCATTTCGGTTATATTGCCTATTTTTAATTTATGGATTATATCGCGCTAATCATTGGACTTGTAGCCGGAGGAGTTGTAGGTTTTTTGTTTGCATCACTGAGAAAAAAGGAACAGCCCGTAGAGGTTGATACTTCTCTCGAAATTGAGGTCGGAACACTTCGCAATGCGAACGTTCGCCTGGAACAAGAACTTCTTACTTCCAAAGATGAACTTTCTGGAATTAAATCCGAACATCAGGTATTGTTGCAATCGGAAGCATCGCTAAAAAGCAAATATGCTGCTCTTGAAGAGAAGTTGGAAACGCAAAAGTCCGAGCTTGCAGAACTTCAGGAACGATTCCGAAAAGACTTTGAATTGGTCGCGAATAAAATTCTTGAGGAGAAATCGGAAAAGTTCACGGAACAAAATAAAAAGAACCTGGATTCCATTTTGAATCCATTGAAAGAGCGCATTGGAGAGTTCCAAAAGAAAGTAGAGGACAGCAACGAGAAAAATACGGAGCGTTCAGCTGCTTTAGACAAACATCTTCAGATGCTGCAGGAATTGAATCGTGAAATTACGCAGGAGACCAAAAGTTTGACACAGGCATTGCGTGGTGATTCCAAAACGCAAGGAAACTGGGGAGAATTCCAACTGGAATCCATTCTGGAAAAAGCCGGTTTGGAGAAAGACATTCATTACAGTAAGGAAACCAATCTTAAAACGGAAGATGGAGATAACCAACGATTGGATTACATCATCAATTTGCCTGATGGAAAACACCTGATCCTCGACTCAAAAGTTTCGTTGACCGCATACAGTAACTACTTTGATACAGAAGATGAAGTTGAAAAGGAACTGTTTCTAAAGCAGCATTTGGACAGTGTGAATGGGCACGTAAAACTCCTTGGAAGCAAGGACTATCAAAAGCTGCATGGAATCAACTCTCCTGATTACGTTATGATGTTTGTAGCGAATGAGTCAGCACTTACTTTGGCATTGAAAAAAGATCCGACCTTGTTCGAAAAGGCACTGGATAAAAATATCGTAGTGGTGTCTACCTCCACGCTATTGGCTACGTTACGAACGATTTCTTACATCTGGAAGCAAGATTTGCAGAACAAGAATGCTGAGGAAATTGCACGACAAGCAGCTAATCTTTACGACAAGTTTGTCGGATTTACTGAAGATTTGATCAAGTTGGGTGGGCAGATGCGTACTGCTACGAAAACCTACGAAGAGTCGATGAAAAAGCTTACGGATGGAACTGGAAACCTAACGCGAAGAGTTGAAAATCTGAAAAAGTTAGGAGTGAATCCTTCGAAGCAAATCGACAATCGATTGATTGATAAAAGTGAGGACTCCGAGGATTAATTTTTCAATGACCTCCCTTCTATCCCCTTCAAAGGGGTGATTTCCTTGATAAAGACAAAGAATCTTTGTTTGCCCTTTTTGCTTGATCATAAAGGGCGAAAAAATCAAGAACCATTTAAAGGTAGTTGCTTTGCACCGCAAGGTTGGCTTACATTACCTGAAAAGCAATCACTAGCTGAGGCTTTAGCCACTCGAGCTTCGGGTGAAGTTCATTTCCCAACTTGCTACTACTGCAAATGGTTCATCTGATTTCGGGAGAGAAATAATATGTCATTTCGTTATCTATATTGATTCGATATTTTCGTCTTCCCCGAAGCGAAGATTAGAAAAGAGGCGTGTCAAGAGTTTTCCATAAAGCAGATAGCTCGACCGCAGGGAAGAGCGTACTGTTTTCAGACGCGTCTGAGTTCTTTATGATGAAAACACTGACACAACGAATTTTCCTGAGCGGCTCGGAAGACGAAAAAGCGGTTTTTGAATACTTTTTGACGCTTCTGCCAAAAAGTATTGGTATGATACTGATACTTCTTCTTTAAAGCAGCTTTGCCTTTATCTAGAATTATTAACTCCAAAGGGCTAAGTGATTAATTCGGGGAATCTAAATTTACTTCACAATCTCGGCTATCGGAAAGTTCATTCAACCCCTAAATATCCAGCTATGAACTACTTACGCTTGGCTTGCATCATCGTTCGGATTTCCTTCATGAAATCAGATGCATAAACGAAATCAAGGATTTCCTGGTTATCCGTTGTAATGATGGATTTGCTATCGCCTTCCCACCAGTTACGTCCATTGTGAATGAACATTACATTGTCTCCAATTTCAATAACGGAGTTCATATCGTGTGTAATTACGACGGTCGTGATGTTGTACTCGTAAGTAATTTCGCGGATCAGGTTATCGATAACAATTGCCGTCTTTGGATCCAATCCTGAGTTCGGTTCGTCACAGAAAAGATAATTCGGAGAGTTCGAAATAGCGCGGGCAATCGCCACACGTTTTTTCATACCTCCTGAACATTCCGCTGGATAGAGCTTGTTTCTACCTTCAAGGTTCACACGCTCCAAACAGAAATTTACACGATCCAGCTTTTCAGCCTTTGACATATTGGTAAACATCGTCAAAGGGAACATAATGTTCTGCTCAAGCGTCATTGAATCGAACAAAGCAGATCCCTGAAAAAGCATTCCAATTTGCTTTCGAATAGTTACCTTCTCCTTACGATCCATCGCGGTGAAATCGTGATCATCATACAACACGCGCCCCGTTTCCGGATGGTGCAACCCCACCATACACTTCGTGAGTACCGACTTTCCCTGCCCGGACTGACCGATAATCAAATTCACTTTACCGCGTTCAAATTCAGCAGTGATATCGTGCAGGACATGATTGTCCCCAAAGGTTTTATTGATGCCTTCCACGCGGATCATAGAAGAATCATTTGTGTTAGGAAGAAGTTAGCAATTAGAATGGCAATACTCGCCGTAACTACTGCTCTCGTTGCCGATTTACCTACATCTACTGCTCCTCCTTTGGAATAATATCCGTACCAGGAAGAAATAGAAACAATTAGGAATGCAAATACAACACCTTTTGTCAATGCGTAGAAGATATTGCTTAATTCGAACCATGCACGAATACCATACAAGTATGTTTCAGTCGAAGCCAATCCACTTGTAACAAGGGACAACCAACCACCCAAAAGACTCAACCCCATAGAGAAAATGATCAAAATCGGGAAGAAGTATACGGCTCCTAGAATTTTAGGTAAAATCAAATATGCACGGCTGTTCACCCCCATAATTTCAAGGGCGTCGATTTGTTCAGTGATACGCATCGTTCCAATTTCGGAAGCAACATTCGATCCTACCTTTCCAGCCAGAATTAGCGACATAATCGTAGGTGAGAATTCCAAAATTGTAGATGATCTTGTAATGTATCCGATGGTATATTCAGGTAGCAACGGTGAATCCATGTTGGAAGCCGTTTGCAGGGCGATAACCCCACCCATAAACACGGACATCAGGCCAACAATTGGAATGGATTCAATACCGATTCGTTGGATTTCCTCCAACAGGCGTCTACGAAATACAGAACCTTTCTCAGGACGTGAAAACACGATCCATAGCATCTGCATGTAGTTCCCAATATTCTTAAGAATCTTAAGCATCGATGCTAATTTAGCGGTATTTTTTCTACTGGCAATTTATTTGAGAGATTAGAGGGGGCTACTTTGTGATTATTCGACTGCTTGACCGTTTGATTATTTGATGGGATGGAAATGTTAAGTGATTATTACAATTGGGGGGCTGTGCAAGTTGAGATCGAAGAAAGCTGTATTTTTGGATTCCGTGAGCAATAAGGTGGCGCAATATCAGAAGGTCATGAGCAAGTATGTTCCGGCGGAATATGTGAGTTATGTCGTAGACCTGCTAATTCAGCATCCCGTTCAATTCCGCGTTGCCAAACCCAGAAAAACCAAACTTGGAGATTTTCGGGCGGAGCGTGAAGGTCTGCACAAGATCACGGTCAATGGGGATTTGAACCAGTATAGTTTCCTGATCACAACAATTCATGAATTTGCTCATTTGGTAACATTCAACGAGTATGGACCACGTGTGAAACCGCACGGTAAAGAGTGGCAAAATGTGTACTCGAAAATGCTCTACCCAGTGGTACAGGCAGGACATTTACCACAAGATGTTGCGGCAGCTGTAGAGAGATCATTATTGAATGTCAAGGCGTCTTCTTCCACGGATCAAAATCTGCATCGGGTTTTAATGAAATACGATGCTCCAAAAGAAGGTTTGGTGACACTGGAGAGTCTGGAAAAAAACAGCCTTTTCGAGTTGAACGGAAAACCTTATCGAAAAGGAAACCTTCGACGCACACGCTACGTATGCACGAACACAAACAATCAAAGAAAATACTTAATCAGCGCACTCGCGCAAGTCAAAAAAATAGCATGAAGGATAATTACAGCGTAATCATGGCAGGAGGAATTGGAAGTCGATTCTGGCCAATGTCGGTTCCTCAAAGACCGAAACAATTTTTGGATGTTTTGGGCATCGGGAAGTCGTTAATTCAAATGACTTATGAACGCTTGTTGCACGTTTCACCTTCAGAAAACATTTACATCGTTACCAACAAAGCATACAAAGATTTAGTATTGGAGCAATTGCCTGACCTCAAACCTGAGCAGGTACTTATGGAACCTCAACGTAAGAATACAGCACCTTGTATTGCTTATGCTGCGGCGAAAATCCATGCGATGAATCCAAATGCGAAATTGGTAATTTCTCCAGCAGATCATTTGATTGTGAACCAACAGAACTTTGCTGAAACAATTGAAAAGGCATTGGAAGCTGCGGAGAACGATCGCATTGCAACGATTGGAATTCAGCCTACCCGCCCTGATACAGGATACGGATACATTGAGTTTGATGCGGCTACAGAAACGGTTCCGAATGCTTGTGTTCCAGTGGCGCAATTCCGTGAGAAGCCCGATTTGGAAACTGCGAAATCGTTTGTTTCAGCTGGGAATTTCTACTGGAACTCGGGAATTTTTATTTGGAAGTCGGGGACAGTTCTAGATGCGTTGAAATCATACCAACCAGAACTTCATGGTTTGTTCGCTGGTGATTTGAGTTTCTACAATACTCCTCAGGAACAAGATAAGGTGGATCATTGCTTTGAAGTTTGTGAGGACATTTCTATCGACTTCGCTGTAATGGAGCATGCTCAGAATATCGATGTGGTATTATCAAATTTCGATTGGTCTGATTTAGGAACCTGGGGAAGTTTGGATACGCATTTGTCGCACGATGAGAACGGTAATGCACTAATTGGCGATAAGGTCCATGCATTCCATACTTCGAACAGCATTATCAACCTTGAAGACGGAACAGAAGCGATCATTGATGGTTTGGACGGCTATATTGTGATTCAATCTGAAAATCGATTGATGATTCTTCGAAAGGAGAACGAGCAGGCTTTGAAGCAGTTTATGAAGGAGCTCTAGAGGAAAGACCGCTGCGCTTATAGACAATAGATCGCTCGCTTCGTTCGCTTTTAGACTGTTTGACTTTTCGATTAGAAATGACTGAGGACACTGAGGCTCTCGAAGTGGACTTCTTGACGGTTTGACTGCTCGGCTTTTTGTGGGAACGGATACAATTGGTTTCAAGCAGGACGTTGAAAGTTGGAGGTTGAAGGAATGAACTATCGTCCGAGTTAGAGTTGTCGGGCTTGCCGTTCTCGTAGTAGATCGAAGTAACTTTTTGTTTCGATTACGACAACGCCACCAGTAGTATCGCCATATTTTGCTGGAATTCCGCCATTGTATACTTTGATTTCGTGCAAACCAGCTGATGGCAAACGGATATGTCCGAGCACTTTCACATTGTCGATCAGATATAGAATATCGTTGGATCTTGCTCCGCGGATGATGGGCACTTCATCCTCATGAGTTTGCACAGCAAAATTGTTTGTTGCGAGAATCTCGTTTACTTCAAATCTTTGAGGCGAATACATATCTTTTGCCGTCATTTTAACGACTGGTAAATGACCGTCAATTAGTGAAATTTCCGGCCAGAATATGGGAGGCGGACAGATGCAAATATCGTAGTAAGGTATTGTGAAAGTAATTAATCCACAATTATAAAACCCATGAGCTTGTACCTCTACCGGAATTCCCGAAAGCGTATCGTCCAATTCTCTTAGGCTCAGCATGTATTCGCCTGGTGGAACGGCTGATATTCTGAATCTTCCATCAAAATCGGTTTTAGCCTGATATCGCTGTCCAAAGATGTCGTCAATGAATACGTGAACGAAATATCGCGCTTCTCCGTTTTGGTCTACTACCTCACCGATGACTTCACCCAGACCCGGTTGGGCAAATGTGCTGGATGTCAGGAAGAGAAATAATAGAGTTAGAACTTTATACATGATCAAAATTTGATTTATGGTCGATCTTCTCCCCTTCCACTTCAATACCCTTCCTGCCTGCCGTCAGGCACGGCGGCTAGCTCAGGCGAACAGTTCAGTGCATCGCTCGGAAGGGGTTATTTCCTAGACAACGGCAAACGCACATTTCGGCTACGCTCAATGTGCTATTACTCGTAATTTTCGAAAAATCATCGGCTCTTGCCATTATCTGTCAATCTCCTCCGAAGGGCGATTTCCTATTTAATGGCACCATTCTATGTATTAGAATCTGATAAACCGCACCGTGTCTGCCGACAGGCAGGAAGGCGCAAGGGACGCAAGCACTAACACCGTAAAATAAATGTGGTGAACGCAAGATTATAACGTCGTCATAATCCTTCGCGAAATTCTATCAAAACAATCAAACATACAGCTTTGTGCACCTTGCGGTTGCTTAAAACAACAACTTAGTGCCGTTCTCTATGAAGTTACCCTCCGAAGGGGGAAGATTCAAAAAAAGGGACCTCAGCAACTACGAGATCCCTTCAGAAGGCTTTTGCTTACTAGAGCAGATTACTTTCCCGCCTTCAATTGTTTTGATTTCCATGCGCGGTAGAGGTCGAAGTAGCTTTGCGTTTCCATTGCTACAACTCCACCCAATGTGTCTCCGTATTTTGCTGGAATTCCTCCCGTGTATACTGTCAATGACCCAATTGCTGCTGATGGCATTCCTCCTACTTCTGCAGTTTTGATTCCATCGATCAGATAAAGCATATCGCCCGGTCTTGATCCACGGATTACAATTTCACCGCTTTCGGTTGTTTGGATTTCAGAGGACATACTACCGATCAACTCAACTAAGTCAAACTTCACCGCACTTTCCTGAATTTCTGCTGCTTTCATCGTTGTAACAGGAATGTTTCCGTCAACTAATTTCAAGGCATCAGCACTTACATAGATTTCAGGAAGTTTGTAAATCCCACCTTCAAATGTGATTACTCCACAGTTATGGAAACCGTCACGAGGAACGTCTACAGGAATTCCCGACATGGTATCTCCCAACTGACGAATATTCAATGTGTACTCCCCTACCGGAATTCCGGAAATTCGAAATCTTCCGTCTGGATCTGTTTTTGCCTGATAACGTTGTCCGAATACATCGTCGATAAAGATGTGCGCTCCGAAGACTATTGCTCCATCCGGATCTACAACCTCACCGATTACTTCTCCTGCTGCGTTTTGTGCGAACGTTGACCCCATCCCGAAGATCAAACATGCTAGTATCATTATTTTTTTCATAAGAATTGATTTTTCTGCGTTGTTTGATAGTGAGATGTAGGGGTGATTAGTATTCCATAAAAGTTTTTTGATTTTTTTTTGAGGACTCGACTTTAGATGGCTAGAGTGTTGGGCTTTTTGATGGATTGGATGGATTAGATGGATTGATTAGATGGATTGGATGGAGTAGATAAATTAGATAGGTTAGATTGATTCGATAGATTGGATGGATTGAGTAGAAGCCGTTAAAGTTGTGGGCACAAAAAACCCGGGCATCTCGACAAGCTCGATGACCGGGGGCTTAATAATTTGTAAGTTTCTATTATGCTGTTTCCAACGCTGCGCTTGAGGTTGGGAATTTGCGATCTACTTTCTTGAAGAGACCTTGCAATACTTTACCTGGTCCTACTTCTGTTACTTCTTCGCAACCATCTGCAATCATTTGGTTCATCGTTTGAGTCCAACGAACTGGTGCTGTCAATTGCGCTACAAGGTTCTTCTTAATTTCAACCGGATCAGTTACTGCACTTGCTGTAACGTTTTGGTATACCGGACAAAATGGAGTGTTGAATGTTGTTGCTTCGATTGCCGCTGCCAACTCTTCACGTGCAGGCTCCATTAAAGGTGAGTGGAACGCTCCTCCAACTGGTAATACCATTGCACGACGTGCTCCAGCTTCTGTTGCCAATTCGCATGCTTTCTCAACAGCTGGTACAGCTCCTGAGATTACCAATTGTCCAGGACAGTTGTAGTTTGCAGCAACTACTACTCCGTCTACTTTGTCACAGATTTCTTCAACCTGAGCATCTTCCAATCCAAGAATTGCAGCCATAGTTGAAGGCTCAGCTTCACACGCAGCTTGCATTGCTAAAGCTCGTTTTGACACCAATCGAAGACCATCTTCGAAATTCAAAGTTTTGTTCGCTACCAATGCAGATAATTCACCCAATGAGTGTCCTGCAACCATATCTGGCTGGAAAGAATCTCCCAAACATGCCGCTAGAATTGTCGAGTGCAAGAAAATTGCGGGTTGCGTTACTTTCGTTTGCTTCAACTCCTCATCTGTTCCTTCGAACATGATTTTTGTGATCTCAAATCCTAGTACTTCGTTCGCTTTGTTGAACATGTCACGTGCTACTTCTGAAGTATCGTAAAGGTCTTTCCCCATTCCTGAAAACTGGGCTCCCTGACCTGGAAAAACGTATGCTTTCATCTAGTCTAAATTTTGGTCAAAAGTAGTAAATAAGATACTAGACCGATGCGCTCCTGGACTTTTTGATGGTTCGATAGAAGAGGGATGTCTTTGAACAGAGGTGAAAAGTGAGACGTAGGAAGTGAGATGACAGCAAGACAAAAGACAAAAGACAAAAGACGAAAGACCAAAGACCAAAGACGAAAGACCAAAGACCAAAGACCAAAGACGAAAGACAAGAGAGAAGTGGTAATTTCTGAGGATTTGATTTCCTACTCCAGAATGATGCGCTCTGTTGTAGATCCGCTTTCGCTTGTTACTGTTACGAGGTAGACACCTGACGAGTGATTTGAAAGATCGATGGATTGGGTTCCGTTCAATTCTGTGCGGTAAATCTCACGTCCTTCAAGATTGGTGATTGTGACAGTGCTAAAAATGTTTTCCTTGTTCTCGATCGTAACCATTCCGCTGGATGGATTTGGATACACCGAAACTCCTTGAAGATTGGTTTCTTCAACACTTAAAATCTGGTTAAAGTTCGCACGAACAAATGGCGCAAATCCCCAGTCGGTGTAGTAATTAACCGCTCCACCTTGTCCATATCCTCCATAAGCTACGGTAGAATAGTCATCATCTTCGGAAGAACTATCAGAACCACCAATGAAGAAACCTGTTCCGGTTGTTCCATCTACTTTAAATACATCGATGATATATCCCGCACCTTCATAAAGCATTGCTGGTTGGGAGAAGGAAATAGTTGTAACCCCCGTTCCGATATCTGGAGTATTTACTACGTACGATTGCTCTGCAACCAATTGCAGATTTCCTTGAATTCCACCAATTTGATCGAAACGTTGTACCCGAGCCAATAAGAACAATCCAGGGGTTGTACCCACAGCAAAATTCACATCCACACCAAAGATTTCTTCGTCTTCTTCCGGGAAATAGATGTTTCCCCAGGAATGTGGTTCATTCGACATCTGAACAATTGAGGTATTCGTAGAGTTCGGATCCCAACCAAAAGTTGCTGAGTTACCATAATCATGTGCCATGATGCTTTCGTTCACAAACAACGGAGCGGCATCAATGCTGTTGTTAGATGTATCCTGATCAAAAGGAACCGAGAAAGACACATTGTACTCTCCCATACTTGAAGGCACAAATCCGGTATTAAATAAAACCGTATCCCGTGAGGCGTAAGGAACAGAAACCGTTTCTGTGTATTGATCGACAAGTGTGCCGTTATGAGAAACGACAGCCGTTACTACCAGAGATTGCGACATCGCTCCTTCATTCGTAACTATCACGCAAGGAATCATTTCCCGGGTTTGTGACATTGGTACCATCGAGTACTCATAATCATTGACAATATCCGCATGCCATGCTCCCGTTAATGCAACATCATTATCAGGCAATTCAGCTACCATCACATCATCAACAATCCAACCGTAATCCCAGCCGTCACCAGCCGTGTTGTCGGTTCCACCATCAGAAATGGCATTTGACAGATACAGAAAACGAATTATTACCTCTTGTTGATATGCAGCTGTTGCGGAAATATCTACAGTAATTTCCTCTGGATTTGGCGTTTCATCGTTGTTCTCCATGGAAGCATTTACTTCGTAATCTACCCAGGTTTGACCTCCATTATTGGAAACCTGAATAAATGTTCGACCTGTCCACTTATTGAAGAATTGCTGGAACGTAACGGCAACAGTACCGAAATTGCTACAACCAAACGGTGCGGATTGAATCCAGGCATTGTTCTCAACTTGATTGGCGGCTTGTGCGAAACTATCAGAATTGAATGAGGCAGCGTTACCACCAGATGAAGAAGCCAATTGTGTATTCCCGGACCACCAGAAGTAGGGCGCATTGGAGATTTCCCAATTGGCTGAATTATTGGCTGAATTACCAATCAACCAATCTTGAGTATTGGAAAAATTGCTTTGCCAGATAACGGATTTGTTCTGAACTGACGAATGGATCACACTTGTTTTCTTTGCATGAACTCGTGGACTCGGAGTTTTTCCCCGACCACTATCGTTTACCTGCGCAAATGATACACTGGTTAGCAATACAATAGAAAGTGTGAAGAAAAATTTATTCATAGTTCGTTGATCAATATCGCGGCAAAGATACGGCATTTGTCCAATAGAAGTTTTACCGTTAATCCTTCCGTATGCCTTATTATCAACGAAATGGAATCGAAAAAGGTTGAAAAATTAGTCAAATGCAGCTGCTCCTACCTTTCGAAGTTTGATGAGTGCAAGTATCAATCCGAATGCCGGTAGCGTACTGATAAAGAAGTACAGACCGAATCCGAAGAGTCCGTATAAATACGCCGAAATAACCGGAAATAATGCCATCGCAAAAGAATGAATCGCTTCACTAATTCCCATGATCTCTCCTTGCTTTTTGGGATTGGCATGCATGGATATAAGAGCATTGAAAGTCGGAAAGCAAAGAGATAATCCAAGATTCAGTACGTAATAGAAACCGATGAAAACATACAAATCTTTAGAAATCGTGAGTGATAACATCCCTACCGCAGTAAGTCCCAAACCAAGAATCAAGGTTCTGAATTCTCCCAAACGATTCACGAAAACTTTCGATAATACCGCCTGATTGAACGCCAGGAATGCTCCTGCAATGAAAAAGAAGATTCCTAGTTCTTTGGTATTGAATTCGAATCGATCAATGAGAAATAGTGCCATCGTTCCGATATAGAACGCCATCATGGAAGAGAACATCATTTTGATCGTGAAGATGGACTTAATCACTTCCGATGGATCCGCTCTTCGAACTCGTCCCGGAATATTCAATAATCTCCATACGGACTGGCGTTCCCTTGGTATTCGCTTCTCGGGCGGATGCGATTCCTTCAACCAAAGAAAAATAGTGAGCAATGCAATTACAGAAACCGCCATTGACACAAAAATGGTTCCGAGAAATCCCAAAGAAGTTGAACCCGCCAAACCACCTAACCCAGGTCCGATAATCATTCCAATCCCGGCAATTCCACCTAAATAACCGAAGATGTAAGTCTTTTCTTTTCGTGTAGTAATGTCAGAAATGTAGGCATTTGTTACCGAGGCATTTCCACCTGTAATTCCATCAAATGCACGGGCAATTGCGATAATAATTAAGGGGAATGCCATTCCGAATACCGGGAAATTAGGTAACGAAAGGGCTATCGCGAAAATCACCCAGCTTAACAGTGTTCCAGCCTGACTCACTAACAAAATGCGCTTCCGTCCCATGCTGTCAGACATACTCCCTAGCATTGGTGCACCAATAAATTGGAAGGCTGAATAGAGCGTGAGCAAAAGACCAAATACCCACTTGGGCGCACCGTATGAATCGACAACGAATGGTAGGATTGGCATGAGAATGCTGAATCCGAGTACGTTTACGAAGGTGAGAAGGTAAGCAGGAATAAATTTCTTAGCCATGGCACAAAAGTACGCATTCTATTTACCGTGGTATTTATTTAGATGGAATTATTTTGCTTTTGATTTTTTGACGGCTTGACTTCTTGATTGCCTGACAACTCGATGATTCGATTGTATAAAGAAATACTATGTGCAAATAACTACTATCAATTTTTCTTAGGCTTAATCATCTGTAATTTTGAGATATAGAAACAAATTAAACCAGCGATATGAATGTAGCAAAAACAACCAACGCAATAGGATTAGACACACAAAAGAGTGCCGAACTAATCAATAGCTTAAATGAATTACTTTCCAATTACCAGGTGTACTACATGAATGTACGCGGATTCCACTGGAATATTAAGGGAGATAAATTCTTTGAATTACACGTGAAGTTCGAGGAATTGTACAACGATTTGGAATTGAAAATTGACGAAGTAGCAGAGCGAATTCTGATGTTGGGAGGAACTCCGCTGCATACTTTTGGAGATTACTCTGAAGTCTCTGCGATTCAACCGGCTAAAAATGTCTCAGAAGGTAAATCGGCTGTGCAAAGCATTTTAGATGGATTTGAAACATTGCTACTCAAGCAACGAGCGCTATTGGAATTGAGTGGTGATGCCGATGACGAAGGAACAAATTCATTAATGAGCGATTACATCCGTGAGCAGGAAAAATTGGTTTGGATGTACTCTGCATATTTGAAATAAGGTGAGGGTGAATTAGTGTTGAGGGGGTAAGGGCAGGAACTTAGGTTCACTGCCCTTTTTTGTTGTTTTCACTTGCAGAATTCCTAACTTAGTCACAGATACACAGGTAGTATCAATAATTAGACTATCGTTTATTTTAAAGGAATTTTGATGAATACGGCTGATAAAACAGATTTGAAAATTGTTTGTCCGGTTACCTACACCATGGGAGTGATTGGCGGCAAATGGAAACCTATCATCCTGTATTTGATTTCAAAAGAGGTGAATCGATTCGGAATTTTACAGCGCAAGATTGACGGGATCAGCAAACAGATGCTTACTAAACAACTGCGCGAATTAGAGTCTGACGGAATTCTGGAACGTGTCATTTATCCTGAAATTCCACCTCGGGTAGAATACTTCATCACTCCAAAAGGCGCATCCCTTTTCCCGATCATTAACTCCATGCAAGAATGGGGAAGAGATTATGTGACGGCGTAACAAGCGGCATAAACATGAAAATCTGGTAGCACGAAATTCGGGTTTCATGACAACTTAACTTTGGATTATACCAATCGTAAAGCATTCTGCTGAATTGGTGCTTATATTGTTGAAGAATTAAAAACAACTAATATGAGCACCACCACTTACGAAAAAAGAAAAGGACTTTGCGCGATTCCTTTGCCGCAACCAATCAATTGGGATACACGTAAAACATCAGCAATTAACCACATCAATCAACTGCCATTCGTTTTGCAACAAGGAAACAACGAAGTCAATTATATTGGCGCACTTACCGAGTTGCACATGGAACTAAGCAACCCGCTGCGTAAAAAAGTTGCGAAGCATTGGACCCCTTATTTCATGAAGGAAAAAACCCTGGTTGACTTCTTCACAGAATGGCTGACTTTCATTCCTTATCCGCATAATCCAGGCGAATACATCGAGTACTGGGATTATCTTGTAAATACCAATCCAGGGTTACATTTGGCGAATGATGAAGCTTTTAAACCATGGTTTCGTCAATTTTTGAATTTCCACGGTGATTTCATCAATAGCACGGCTTCTGCGGACAAGACTATTCTAAACGAATGGAAAACGGACAAGGGAAGTACTGCTCACCCATTTGATATTAACGAGTTCCTTCAACCTGATCCGTCAAGTGAAACATGCGGATTCGAATCCTTCAATCAATTCTTCCTTCGTAATGTAGAAGAGAAATTCCGTCCGATGTGTGCCGATGCCGACGATCCAAAAACGGTTATTGCACCATGTGACGGAGGAATTTTCTACTTGAATCGTGGAGATTCTCAAAACAACCATTCTGCAAATCAAGATCACGATTTACCAGGAAAGTCGGATACGTTCAACCTGCAGGAAGCCTTGCCAGGATATGGTCGTTACTTTGAGAATGGACCCTTGTTGGATATCCTACTTTGGTTTACCGATTACCACCACTTCCATGCTCCGGTTTCAGGAAAGGTAATTCACCACGGATTGTACCGAGGATCATACAATTATGATTTTGGTGATTACGATCCAAGTGAGTTTTATGCGCCGAGCCGCACTTCTGACAGCGATCGTGTAGGTTGGTACGAGAAACTTGGAAAACACCAGCGTTATGTTTGGATCATCAAAACAGAAGAACTTGGATTGGTAGCAATGATTGCGATCGGATTCTGGGGTGTAGGTAGCATTATTAATGGATTGGGCGATGGAACTCCAGAAGTTAAAAAAGGAGATTACATGGGTCACTTCGGATACGGAGGATCTTCCATTGTTCTTGCTTTCAGTCCTGATGTTGACCTCGATTTCAATGTAAACGGAACAGAAGTAGCAGGACCAGATACTCCAACGCTTATGAAAGTTCGTGAGTGTATCGCAAAGCCACCAAAGAAAAGCTAAAATTCAGCTGAGATAAGATGAAGGAGCGTTCTTTTGAATGCTCCTTTTTTTATGCAGATTGAGCGCCTCCGGGATGAATTCACAATATTCTGTCGGGCTTACCGTTCAAATCTTATTAAAGATTCTCTCAATATGCCTACCAAACAAAAACGACTAATTTGGATTTTATCAGGTGCCTTCCTGATGGTTATTCTTATCTGGATGGAAATGGCCGTTGGTATTTTCGGCTCTCCGATTGCCGGTAGTTAATATCAACCTTTCTTCTTCTTTTTAATACACCATCCAACAGCCAATTTTAATCGGTGCTTTGCCAATACCTCATCGCTCCGACCATTAACGAGATAGGCGTATGAGATTTCTGCAAATCCAAGATCGTATCCTACAGAAGGGTAAAATGATACGAATGTTCGATCTTTGAAATTTGTCTGTAAATCCAATCCCATACCGAACCGAAATGTTAGCGTATACGGATATGAGCGTGCATGAACTTCCAGACTTGATTGAAGTACATTTTCTCCCTTCAATCTTGTCCAATGTGTCGCAGCACTGAATCCTGAGGTTAGTGAAAAGTAGTAGACATTTTCGTGACGTAAACGCTTGTATTGCAGCCCAACCATGGGTTGATTTCTTGCAAACCCTGTACTGATTTGTCCAAAATGATATACGGCATCCTGCACCGTAATCAGACTCTTGTATAAAGGCTCTTTCTCCTCAGATTCCTGAGCAAACCCGTTCCCGATCGTCAATGTAATTATCGTTAAAAGTAGCGTCCATTTCATGGTTCAAAACTACTTCAGCAATCTTGATTTTAATAAATGATCTCAGCAATCGACAAAAGCAGATTTGTGAATGTCGCAACTAACGATTTGCTCATCATCAACAATTTCCCATATCTTCAATTGCAAACACCTCTATTTGAAGAATCTCTTTGGCGAATACCTGGGTGATAAATACGTGGTTATTGGAAACTTCTTTGAAGAGCTGCAATTCCCTGACGGCAACTATGGCGTAACTCATGAAGGACTGGAACAGAAGTTTATTCGAAAACGGTATCAAAACTATTACCTGAAGGTGAACATTACCGACACCACATTAAATGCTGATTGGAAATATGGGTTGCGCAACGATGCGTCAAGCTGGCTCATGAATCCTACCAAAGAAATTGATATAGTGCTCTTCACAAAGTATCAAACGTACTTTGAATAGGCGCTTCTAGCAACCAAATAGGAGCCTAATTTTTCCTACCTGTTTCCAGTTTCTTCTTCACTTCTCTCAGCACACGTTTGTGTAATCGGTCTTCGAACTTAGCAATGAAATCAGCTACGGGCTCAGCATCTATCTTTGCCAATTCTCTGAGCGCCCAGGAAAGTGCTTTTGTAATCATATCCTGATGATCATCCACAGCCAATTCACAAACCTCAAGAGTTCTTTTCGCATCGCCCAATCCTCCTCTCGCCTTCTGATTCAAAGCTACTGTAGACACTATGGCAATTCTTCGATTCCAGAAATTATCCGACTGATACAATTCCTTAATGCTCTCTGTACTCACAACTCCTTCCCGCCAGGCATATCCGAAAAGATATCCGGCATAACAATCAACCGAAACCCAGTTATCCATATTTCGATTCAGCTTTTCTAAATCAGCGGAAGTAAGCTCCTTGAGTGCTTTTTTGTCCTTTCCCAGGTATTCCAGGGCGATATGTTGACATTCAAAAATTCCGGTATCAGAAAGCGCAATTGCAACTGCTATTTTTTCGCGCCCTGTGAACTTTTTGGTCTCATTCCTTAGTTCTTTCAGAACAATTTTCTCATTAGGAACCGTAACGCCAATTACTTTCATGGCTGTTGGATACGACTTAGAAGCGAATTCCAATCGTTGCGGATCTTTAAATGATTCGAGGGAGGTGATGATTTCTTGTACGAGTTGTTCCATAAAACGAAAATACGGAACTCTACGAATCAGGATTCAGCGCAACTTGTTAGCCACTTTACGGCTTCTTCTTCCGACTTGAATAGTTTTATATTGACTTTTGGCTTGAATACAGCCAGATACGTATTCACCATAACTTTCATGACAGGCGAATGTGTCAAAAGTGCCATTTTCGTAGCAAAATCTCCGGCGTACGTATTGATGTACTCCTTTTCCTCTTTGTTAATGATACCTGTGATATGTCTGTTATCTGCCATATAAGGCCGAGGAATACCGTCGGTAATTTCGATAAAATTTGATCTGAGTTCTTTGAGAATTTCCAGGTCGTATTCCTTGAAAGTATGAACGTCGGGACGGAACACTAGAATGTTGTCTGATCTCAACTGAATGAGACCATGAGAGATCTCTCTTTCTTTCAGAATTTCATATGTAGAATCAACTATTTTCACTGCAATCCATCTCCACAACTTCATGTCAAATTTAGCAATTGTTACGCTTCCAGAGAGAGAATACTATAGGAGTTCGCTTATACCATAATATTTGAAGATGAGTTATAGAAAAAGAAGGATGAACACTATACCAGCAAAGGTTATTTGATTGAATTTGAGTCAAAAAAAATGATTCTAACCGGAGAATACTGATACTTTATTTTTTGATTGCCAGCTATAAACGTTACCTTAAAGAGATCAAAATACCGAGTAACCGTTATGCCTAAAAAATTCACCTCTCACGAAGACTATTTTCATGATCAACCGGAAGCGGCCAGGAAACTTTTGCATGAACTTAAAGAGTGCATTCTGGAAATGGTTCCAGATACAACGGAGGTAATGACCTACAATGTTCCTGCATTCACAATGATAAAGGGCGGGAAGTTAGAACAGCAAATAATGATTGCAGGATTTAAGAAGCATGTCGGTTTGTATCCACACCCAACCACCATAGAAGCATTTAAAGAGGAGCTGAAAGGATTTAAAACCGGGGAAGGAACAGTACAATTCCCGCTGGATAAACCACTTCCTACAGAGCTGATCAAACGGATGGTAAAATATAGATGGGAACTGGTACAGAAATCTTGAAATGAATCCCGATTGGAGGTTCTCAAAAACATTCGTACATTTAAGTAACCCTTTGATTTACTGAGCCCTGAAGTTTCCTGCCATAAAAGCCCCGATTATCGTAAACGTAATTATTGCCGCTATTTCCGTCTTCGTTAGCTGGTTTGGGTTGCTTTTCGGAATTGCGCATTTAATAGAAAAACCAAATCCTGATATTCCTGATTCAGAACACTTTATCGGTATTACCATGGCGACGGGTTTAACGGTAATTGGAGTTGTATTTCTCTTGTTAGCCATTGCAGCAATACTGGGAATAGTGGCAAGAGTGAGAAGCCAGGAGTAAGCGCTACAGCAAACTTTGAATTAACGTTCTAATGAAAATTCAATCGAACTTTATTCCTAGATTTGTGCTTAATTCCTAACACAACAAGCATGTTCAAGAAAACCATTCTCCCAATTTTACTTGCTACCACAATCATCAGCATTTTTGAATTTGTTCGTAACGAGTTTTTGCTAAAGTCCTACTGGACGGAGCACTACGAAGGCATGGGGCTCGTATTTCCTTCTGAACCAGTTAATGGCGCAGTTTGGGGAATTTGGTCGTTGGTGTTTGCCATTTGTATCTACATCGTTTCAAGGAAGTTTAATCTCTTACAAACCACTTTTTTATCCTGGGTTGTCGGGTTTGTATTAATGTGGCTTGTAGTTGGAAATATGGGCGTTTTACCTTTCGAAATATTGTTCTATGCGGTACCTGCCAGCATGGTGGAAGTATTCCTGGCATCTCTAATCATTGTGAAAATGTCGGCTTCAAAGAAAACTACTTGATAATTGGTTCAAGCGTTTCTTCTATCAGACCACCGCTTACACTCATATCTTTTCGGGTAGTTCCGCTCATTAGTTTGGACATCATCCTGACCTTCATGCGAGAAACATACGTTTTCCCATCTTCCTTCTCGTAAACGGAAATCTGCAAAGGCATCAATGGAGTAATTAGTTTGTACTTATCGTGCTGAATTATGTTGTAACCTCCTTCCGGGCGGCAGATTGGAATAATTATCGCTTTGGTCATTTCTGAATATCCTTCCTCATGGTATCTTTCCTGGATATTTGTTTCCCCGGGGATCAGCCAGTCTTTTGAGAAGGAATCCTTTATTTTCTCTACGGTTTGTTCAAAGTCGAATCGACTCTCGCTTTCTTTGAACATCATTTTCTCCGGAGTACAACACGACCATTTTCTATTCGCTTTCATCATTTCTTTTTGACAAAGGTCCGGCAAGCGCATATTACTTCAATTGATATTTATCACATAATCATTCTTGCGCGACTTGTTGTCGAATTCTGCTCAGTGTCTCTCTTGAAACACCAATGTATGAAGCAATGTATTGCACAGGTACCCTTTGAATCAATTCCGGTTCATGGGTGAGAATACTTCTATATTTCTCCTTCGCTGTGTCAAAACTCAAGGAAGAAACGCGTCCGGACAATCTAGCACACTCCTTGCTGATAATAGACATACCTGCAGATTGCCATGCAGGACTTTTGGAATACAGGATGTCAAGCTTCTCTTTTGAGATTGAAATAATGGTACTATGTTCGATTGCCTGGATGTTGTTTTGAGCAGTCGTGCCTTCAATAAAGCTTTCAATATCCGTTGTAAAACTTCCCTCGGAGCAAAAGCAAGATGTTACCTCAATTCCATCTTTTAAATGAAAGATTCTGAGCAAACCGGAATTTATGTACCCCAAACGATTGGCTTTTCTTCCGTATTCGATGAAGAATTCATTCTTTTCAAGTGTCTTCAGTTCGATGTAGGGGAGACACAAATTAAACGTCTCCTCATCCATTGATACAAGGGATAGAACATGACGCTTGAAATTATCTAATGCAGAATCCATAGGAGGTATCAAAAATATCCGAAAAGATGCAATCGACCACAAGTCGAACTAATTTTCTGGCACTGTACAAACTCCTGTCAGATGATTTTATTGAAACTTGTTCTCCAATTCCTACAATTCGAATCAAGCCAGGTTCTTCCCCAGCGATTTGACTTTTTCCAACTGCTTGTTCCGAAATTCATCTGTGGAGTTTTTTATCGGAGATAGGTACGTTACTTTCACCGGACTTACGCCACAAAAGCCCAAAACACCCTTTTTCATTTGGTTCAATGCTGGATTTTTCATGTAGAGCGTGCCGTACCATCTTGGCGTATCACACGTCATGATAATTCGGGCCGACTTCCCTTTCAATAGTTTCTTTGGAAGTGGTTTTCCATCAATCGGCTGGTACATAATTCCAGGTAAAAACGTTCGGTCAATAAATCCTTTCATGATTGCTGGGAAACTCGCCCACCACATCGGAAATACCCAAACAAGATGATCTGCATTCTTTATTTTTTCAATCGCTTCGAGTAAATCCGGTTCGAGATCCGTTCGCTTTCGATATCCCATTCCTAAATTCGGATTGAAATCCAATTCTCCAATATTAATTTGATCAACGCTTGCCCCTGTTTCCTTCACTCCTATGTGATATGCATCGGCTAATGCATAATTGAAACTTTCCTTATCCGGATGTCCGTTTATTATCAAGATCTTCTTCATCTCTACTCTTTTTTTACAAAGAACGAGACTCAGCGTATCAACTAAAAGGACATATGTCTAAATCGTGACTGTCTTGCGAATTCTACTTAAATGTCTCGGTGTAATTCCCAGGTAGGAAGACAAATAACTCAACGGAACCACTTGCAATAACTCCGGTTGATTTTGCATTAAATCTTCGTAGCGTTTCTCGGCAGTTTCTTTCTGAAGCAGAAAAATGCGTTTCTCCAGTTTGATGTATTCTTGCTCTGCAACTTTTTTCATAAACCTCAGCCAGTTTGTACTTGTTTGTTCCAGTTCAATAATTGTCTTCCGAGGAATGATTTGCAACTCAACATCTGTAATCGCCTGAACATTCTCTACGGTTTTTGTCTGCTGAAGAAAAGAGGAATACGCCGAAAGGAAAGTATCTGTGAAACTAATACAGTACGTTACTTCTTCTCCATTGGAAGAATGATAATACGACCGTAACAACCCCGATTTCACAAAGGCAATCTCTTTTGAAACCTGACCTTCCTGGATGAAAAATTCTCCTTTTTTTAAGATTCGGGTAGTTAAACCTTCCTCCACTCCTGACAATTCTTCATCGGAAAGTATATTGAAAGAAGCTAAAGCATCTCTAAGCATAGAATCTGTTTGAGTATAAATGTACGGATATGCTGAAACAAAAAATCACCATTTCCAGAATCCCTTTGCGTCCTTTTTGAAATTTTCCGTCTACAGTTAATAACTGTAAATTAGAATCATGAATTCGGAAGAATTGAATAGCATTTGGATCCCGCTGAACGAACAGCTGATTAAGTTCACTACGAAAAGAGTTGGAGTAAAACTGAGGAACTCTATTAATAGCAAAAGAGACTGCCCAGGTGGACAGTCTCAAAGATGATTTGCTTTACTTTTTAAGGAACTCCTCTGTGGTGATCAACGCCGCCGTATGAAGAGCAAGTGTCTTCAACGAAGCTTCCAACAAATCAAGGCTTGTTGAACCGATTGCATCCGAAATGACGATTGTTTTGTACCCATTCTCGGCTGCATCTCTTGCATGTGACTGAACGCACCCTTCGGCAAGCATTCCTACCACATAGATCGTTTCAACACCCATCTCTTCAAGGTATTCCTGAATGGATCCTGCCCAGAATGAAGAGAATCCTTGTCGGAAGGGTAGTACGATATCCCCTTTCTTTGGCTGCGCTTCGTCAATGAAGTCAACCCCGGAAGTATTCATATCAAGAAGTTGATTCGTAACGATTACATCCTGAATAGCATTTAACGGCTCATACCCTTTCATGGCTTCATAGTCGAATCCGACAGGAGAGTGAATGATCGGAATGTTTTGCTTACGTGCTTGCTTGATGACCTTAATCAGGTTCTTTCTCAAATTGTTTTTCTCTTCGGATGCTTCTGTGAATCCCCATGCTTTTCCATCTTCAGAAAGTAGATCTACCTGAGCTGAAGTAATCAGCAGCACACTTTTGCTTTTGTTACTGCTAGTTGATTGAGAGAATGAAACATTTGCGATGAATACGATTGCGATTGCTAGAATTGAATTTTTCATTTTTATTGTTTTTGGATTATTACTGATTAGAATTCTACTGTTTTGATTAATGATGATGCGTGAAGGGAAAGCGTACTTTCTGAAGCTTCCAACAAGTCCAGACTGGTTGAACCGATGGCATCTGTAATGACAACAGTCTTGTAACCATTTTCGGCAGCATCTCGCAGGTGTGATTCGATGCACCCTTCAGCCAGCATTCCTGCGATGTAAATGGTATCAGCGCCCAATTCTTCCAAATGTTCCTGAATTGACATTGCCCAAAAGGAAGAGAATCCCTGACGGTAAGGAAGTGTGGTTTCCCCTGTCTTGGGTTGTGCTTCGGGAATGAATTCACATCCTTCACTATTCATTGCCAAAAGTTGGTTTTGAACGATCACTCCCTGAATCGGGTTCAGTGGTTCAAAATCCTTCATGGCTTCATAGTCAAAACCTACCGGAGAATGAATAATTGGAATGTTACGGCTACGTGCCTCTCTTAGAATGGTAGCGAGATTTCTTCTCACTGAATTTTTTCGCTCTGAGCTTTCTGTGAAGCCCCAGGCTTTTCCGTTTTCTGCCAGCAAATCAACCTGAGCTGACGTAATTAATAGAACTGTGTTTTGCATAACGTTTACTTTTTTAAGTAATTAATCATGCAACAAATTTGAGGTCCATCAAGACCTCATAACGGTATCATTTGATACAGTCCTCAAAAAAAAATTAAAATAATTCTATGCCTCCTCGATGCAATTTGACTTTGCCATTAAGTTCAAACTGTTTCAGGATGCGGGATACAACGACTCTTGTAGTTCCCAATTCATTCGCCAGGCTTTGATGCGAAATTTCAATAATATTTGAATCGCTTTTGTCTTTCCTGCTATTCAGATAATCGAGAATTCTTTTGTCAATATGCTCAAAGGCAACTCCTTCAAAAGTGAAAAGCAATTCATCGTACCTTTTTCTAAAAGTTCTAATGATGTAGTCGTTCCAGGATCTATATTTCTTCTGCCATTCGGTTATGAACCCAGCAGGAATCGCGAGCAACTTTGTTTCTTCGGCGGCAATAGCTGTTGAAGGACTTTCATTATTGAAGAAGCAGGCGGAAAGAGACATCATACACGTTTGTCCCGGTTCCACGTAGTACAATAAAATCTCACGTTCTTCACTTGCCTGGAAAACACGAATCGAGCCTTTAATAACAATGGGAAGAACCTTCACATACTGCCCGGCACGCACAATTACGTCTCCCTTTTGGAAGGTAAGAAGCTGACTTTTATCAATGATGGCTTCTTTCAGTTCCTTTTCATGTAGGAAGCCTAGTGCTTTTGATATTTCTTGAACTTGATCCAACGATGTCAAAACGATTAATCCAGTGGTTGATAAAGTTAATACAATCTGAATTATAGGTAATAGTGTCGAGTCGCTTTTCTAAGCAATCACAAGTGATACTGTAGAATTAATTGTAGCCTGTTTTATCTAAAAAAACTGCGGAAAGCGTTGAAAAATGCGCATTATGGGGCTTCTAGCAGAGGAGTTGACGGTACCGTCGAGCTAGATTAATGATCCTTAGACTTATAGAAATTCTTTATGTGCTTACTGAGGGCTTTTCCTTTTTGCTTCCGCTCTAGTTCAGAAGACTGAAAGTGTTCCTGTTCTTTCTGAAGGCGCATATAATTTTCATAATCCTCCTGGGTAATTTCTCCGTTTTCGACAGCTTCTAATACCGCACAACCATCTTCACTTATATGCTGACAGTCGCCATACTTGCAGTTTAGAGCTAATTCTGAAATCCTGTCAAATACTTCTTGAATTCCACTTGATGTTGATGTCATTCCCACCTCTCTCATTCCTGGATTATCAATTACCATCGCCCCGTTCTTAAGCAGAATCAGTTCACGATGGGTCGTGGTATGTTTTCCTCTTTCTGTGGCTTCGCTGATACTTGCTGTTGACATAAAATGCTCCCCGGATAGCTTATTGAGTAACGTACTTTTTCCTACTCCTGACGACCCCAAAAGACAGTATGTTTTGCCTGGTTCTAAGTGTTTCTTTAATTCATCAATGCCTGATTCATTTTCACAACTCGCCTGTACAATAGGTATGTCAGGAATTCTACCTTGAATCTCCTGAAGAAGTAAAGTGCTTTCTTCTGGCTCGATTAAGTCGATTTTGTTTAGCACAACAACCGCCTCAATTTTTGATTCTAAAACTATGGCTAGATATCGCTGAATTCGGTTCACACTAAAATCTCGGTCCGCTGCAACTACAATAAAAGCAGTATCAATATTGGTAGCTATCAATTGTCTATCACGATCAGAACCGACGGACTTCCTCTCCAAATAATTAATCCGTGGAAGTATAGCGTGAATTATAGCTTGTCCTTCGTTGAATTCCTGAAATACGACCCAGTCACCAACTGCAGGAAAATCACTTCTTTTCTCCGCGTTAAACCGCAATTGCCCCAGAACTTCGGCATCATATTCTCCCTTGTTGTTTAGAACTATGTATCTCTCTTTATGTTCAAGAATCACTCTTCCCACATCAAACGCTTCGTATCCGTTTTCAACACGGTACGTCTCCATTTCTTCGGTATAGCCTAAACGATTGGAATCCATGAGCGTAAAGGTACGCATAGGATGCTTTATAATTTATGATGGATTTCAAGGTTGAACTGCTTTTCTCAGTAATCATGGGTGAAACTGAAGAAAACCAAAAAAGACCAGAACGATTGTTCTGACCTTCTTCTCTCTAGCTAGCACCCGCAATGATTAGCTTCGCTGCTACTTCGTGGTGCATTGTCGAACCAAATCAGTTCGAAACCTTGAAGTGCATTTTCATTCCTTCATGTGAGTCTACAAAACCTAAATCAAGATAAAACTTAATGGCTTCTGGTCTTTGTTTATCCGTGGTCAACTGTAAGACATGAGCGTTTCTCTCTTTTGCTCGTTTGAATGCCCATTCGAACATTTCGGTACCTAATCCCATACCACGATAGTCTCTATGAATTCGAACTGCCTCAATTTGTGCTCTTATTCCTCCTTGATACGTCAGATATTGTATAAAGCTCAATTGCATGGTTCCAACAACTTTTCCATTGTCCCTTTCAACGACTATCAATTCTTGGTTCGAATCAGATGATATATTCCTAAATGCTTCAAGATAACATGCTGGTATAGGCTCCCGATAATCCTCCCTCTTGGTTCCTAACTTGTCATTAGCAATCATTTCCACAATGATTGGAACGTCATCTAACGTAGCTTTTCGAAATTTCATATCACAAATGTACTTAAAGAAAAATGTCGAACCGCTTTTTTCAGGATTGACAAGGCTTACAGCAAGATTAGTCCCGCTACCCTGTTTTGGTTGAAACCAACAAAAAAGCCCTGCAACTTTACGTTACAGGGCTAAATGTACCCGCAATGATTAGCTTCGCTGCTACTTCGTGGTGCATTGTCGAACCAGATTCAATCACATTAAAGCTGGTGTTCCCCGACCTGTTTCTACAAATTTCTTTAGACTCTTTGTAACAAACATTTCCCAGGCTGGAGTGCAAACTTCATAGCAGTTTAAATTTGGCTCCAAGCCATTATGAGCGAATGTGAGAATAGTTTTATTGGGGCTCTCTTGTTCGATTAACCATTCAACTGAGGTTCCTTCCCATTCCGTCTGAATTTTTTCGTAACCATCATGAACATGATTTGCCTCTATACATTCCCAAACTATTTTTGAGTTTGGGTCTAATTCAGCGATTTTGAACTTCCAGTATGTTTTATCAAAGCTGGTAGTGAATTCATCTCCTATAGCAGAAAAAGCTTTATCCGTGTTTCCCCACCAATCCTGAACATGATTTGTAATGGCTTCAAAGACTTTATTAGAATCTGTGTTTATTTCTACTTGAAGATTGAAAGACATAGCAACACAAATTTACTGAAAAGGAGAATTGTCGAACCAGATTGAAAAATAGTCGCCAATTATTTTGAGAAACCAAACGGCTTCCTATATTTGAGAAACCATTCGGTTTCTTATAGTAAACTTTAAGTTATGAAGAGAGACATATTTCAAGCAATAGCCGACCCAACAAGAAGGGCAATACTCGTTCTGATTGCAGCACAAGCTATGACACCAAATGCTTTAGCAGAAGAGGTAAATATGAGCAGACAGTCTGTGTCCAAGCACATTAGAATTCTCAATGAATGTGACCTTCTGGAACATGAGAAGCAAGGAAGAGAGATATTCTACAAACTGAAAGTTGAGAAAATGAAAGAAATTGACAACTGGATTGAACACTTCAGAATGATATGGGAGGAGCGTTTCTCCAAACTTGATGATGTGCTGAAAAAAATGAAATAATCATGAATAGAATTAATGAATTCATTGTGGATAAAGAAAGTGCTACTATCATGATTAGACGTGAGTTTAACGCAAAGATTGATAAAGTATGGAGGGCATGGACTGAAGCCGTGATTTTAGACCAATGGTGGGCGCCATCTCCCTGGAGTTCTAAAACCAAAAGCATGAAGTTTGAAGTTGGCGGACACAGACACTACGCCATGTGTGGACCCGAGGGTGAAGAGCACTGGAGCTTAACTAAGTATCATAATATCATTCTTCATTCTTTAATAGTAGGAGAAGATTATTTCTGTGATTCGGATGCAAATATTAATCCAGATATGCCATCTGCTGAATTTGAGCAGTCCTTTGAAGAATCTGGAGAACAAACAGTTGTAACGATTGAAACGAGATACGGTGACTTATCACAAATTGAGGTTATTATCTCAATGGGATTCAAAGAAGGTATGACCTCCATCCTGAAACAGCTTGATGAATTATTAAACCAAAACTAAATAATATGAATTTTGAAAATGACACTATAATCACAATTGATGTTACCGTCAACGCATCCTTAGAAAGAGCTTGGGAAACTTGGACTAAACCCGAGCACATTGTTAGTTGGAATTTCGCATCAGACGACTGGCAATGTCCTGCAGCCATTAATGACGTTTCTGAAGGAGGAAAGTTCTCATGGAGAATGGAAGCAAAAGATGGTAGCATGGGATTCGATTTTGATGGGACCTACACAAAGGTGATTCCTAAAGAAATATTGGAATATGATTTGGGAGATGGAAGACCCGTGAGAGTTAGATTCGAACAACAAGGAGATGTTACAATCTTAACGGAAACTTTTCAAGGAGAAGACACTAATACTTTGGAACAACAAAGACATGGATGGCAGTGTATTCTTAATAATTATAAGGCGTATATTGAGAAGTAAAATGAATGCAAAGATTGAAGAATATTTTGAGCAACTAAACAAATGGAAAGATGAACTTCTCTTGCTGCATGAGATTGCCTTGAGTTGCGGACTCGAAGAAGATTTCAAATGGAAACACCCTTGTTTTACTCTAAAAAGAAAGAATGTAGTTCTGATTCATGAGTTCAAAGACTACTGCGGACTTATGTTTTTTAAAGGTGCTTTACTAAAGGACGAGAAAAAACTCTTACATACCATCAAAAACATTCAATCAGAGAGACAGTTGAGATTTACCAGTTTAGCCGAAATTACTGAAAGGCGTGATTTAATCAGAGCCTACATCTTTGAAGCAATTGAGGTTGAGCAGAAAGGACTCAAAGTAAAAATGAAAGATGTTTCTGACTATGATGTTCCTGAAGAGTTGAAACTTAAATTCATTGAATCTCCAGACTTTAAAACCGCATTCGAAAACCTAACACCAGGAAGGCAGAAAGGATATTTGCTCCATTTTGCTCAAGCAAAGCAATCCTCAACACGTGCTGCACGAATCGAAAAATATGTCGAGCGAATAATGATGGGCAAAGGGATAAGAGACTGCATTTGCGGTCACTCTAAGCGCATGCCAAATTGTGATGGTTCACATAAATTTATATGAGACACAATGACTAATAAATTTGAAACGGTGATAGAGTACTTTGAGACTCAACCCAAAGGGATTAAGGATGCGTTGATTGTTCTTAGGAATTGTATTTTAGAAGTGGCTCCGAAAGCAACCGAGTTGTTCAACTATAACATTCCAGCGTACGCACTTGTTGAAGGTGGAAAAAGGGACCAACAAATAATGATTGCTGGTTATAAAAACCATGTTGGTTTCTATCCACATCCCACAACTATGGAGCAGTTTGAGAGTGAATTGCAAGACTATAAAAGAGGCAAAGGTTCGGTTCAATTTCCTATAAACAAACCTCTGCCAACAGAGTTAATTAAACGAATGGTCAAGTATCGATTGGACCTGATAAATGAATAAATGTCGAACCGTTTTTGGCAAATGTCGAACCAAAAAAGCCCCGTATCACTATGATACAGGGCTTTCTTTTTAAATGTACTCGAGACGGGACTTGAACCCGTACGCCCAAATGAGCACAGGATTTTAAGTCCGGCGTGTCTACCAATTCCACCACTCGAGCATCGCATTGAGTAGTGTCTACCTCCCGACAACTATCGGGATCCACCACTCGAGCATTTCAGAGTAAAGGATTACTTCCAATCGTTATTGGATCTCATTACTCTCGCGCCATAGGACTTATGACGGGGGGCAAATCTAAACATTTTGTCCAAATTCCACAATCTCTTTTGTAAAGTCATTATGTATCTTACGTCAAAACCTAAAAGCCCCGATTATGAAAGTCGCTGTTCTCTACGGTTCTACACGTTCCGATCGTCAAGGTATAAAAGCCGCCAAATTTGTAGTTAAATCAGTCAACGAACGAGGTCACGAAGCCCAGTTGTTGGATCCATTAGAAATCAACCTGCCATTTCTGGATAAGATGTACAAAGAACTCGGTAACGATGCTCCTGAGAACATGAAAAGAACTGCCGAAACACTCCAAAATGCTGATGGAATCCTGCTTGTGAGTGGCGAATGGAATCATAGTGTCCCTCCTGCATTGAAGAACTTGTTAGATCATTTTCAAAGTGAGTATTACTGGAAACCAAGTGGAATCATTACGTATTCTGCCGGACCTTTTGGCGGTGTTCGTGTAGCTCCGCATTTGAGAGCAATTACCGGAGAGTTGGGCATGCCGAGCATTTCTTCAATGTTCCCCATTAGTAAAGTCCAAAGCTCCTTCGATGAGGACGGAAATGCGCTGGATGATGCCTACCCTAGAAGAATTGCTCGTTTTCTGGAAGAATTTGAATGGTACATGGAGGCGTTTAAAGCCAGACGTGAACAGGGCACGCCATATTAGGTGGCAACCTCTAAAGCAAGCTTTGAGTTTCGATCGAGAGTACGCCCTTCATTTCATTTCGGGCGTGATCTCTGGAGGGGAGGCTATCAATAAGTAAGCAGAACGCAAGGCGTTCAGTGGCTTTTTTCGTTTGGCAGTAACTCTAAAGCAAGCTTTGAGTTTCGATCGAGAGTACGCCCTTCATTTCATTTCGGGCGTGATCTCTGGAGGGGAGGCTATCAATAAGAAAGCAGAACGCAAGGCGTTCAGTGGCTTTTTTCGTTCGACTGTAACTCTAAAGCAAGCTTTGAGTTTCGCCAAACGAAAAAAGCCGTGACTTCCGTCACGGCTTTCTTATTGAGCGGGCGATGAGATTCGAACTCACGACCCTAACCTTGGCAAGGTTATGCTCTACCCCTGAGCTACGCCCGCTTACAACGTTTTCAATATTCAAGGGGACTCTTTTTCTAATTACAGTAACCAAAACCTTAGCAAGGTTATGCGTTACTTCTGAATCCCGCTTATTACTCTCATTTTTGAGTGCGGCAAATATAAACAGCAATTTTTACATTTGAAAATCAAACTACTTCCGTTCCAGAAAAAACTCCATCTAACCTCTTCACCTTGAGTTATTTCAATTTTCATTTAGGTTTAATGCATATCTAAAATATTTGGTCTACTTTTGCGGTTAATAAACGACACACTGCAATGAAATTTCTCATAACCTACTTATTTCTAGCACTTTTCACCTCATTCAGTCACGCACAACAGACTGTCGAATTCAGAATCAACGGCGTTTCGTCTAATATCGGTGATATGGATGGCTTTGGATCCGGAGATAGTGACCCACAATGGAATTATGAAATTGAGGATAATACCTTCGGTCTTTCAGATAACGACGATTACGAATTGGGAGGAACAAATTGTCCAGGAATTCGCAGTCATGTGAACACCTTTTTCTCGGAAACATACGATTGTGATTTGCCAAACTCATTCAACTTCATTTTTCGAGGGTTCGAAGATGACGGTATTGGAAGTGATGCGAACTCTGGAAATCGTACATTTACTTTTGCGACAAGCACGCTCAACACATCAGGCTCCAGTACCTGGGCAAACGTTTTTGGCGGTTCTGGTTGGGTAGAAGTTCGTGCAAACGGTACCGATTGTTCAACTACTCTTAATTCAGCCGTTCAAACACAAGGGAGCGGTTCTGTTCGCTATCAAATCCGATTGCAGTACAGAGTTCTTGGTAGCTCTCTTTGTAACGACGAATGTAATGACCCTTACGTGTTACCAACTGCGAGTCAATACAATTGTGGACCAACGCAAACATCCACACCTTTAAATATACCTGTTTACGCAGCGGAGCCAGCAGACGCTTCAACAACTTCGCATCCATCAGATGCACAGATCATTGCAGAATGTGGTTCTGGAATTATCCAGGGAAGTTCACCTGAAGATGTTTGGGTAAGAACAACAATTCCAGATAGTACAGGTGGAGTAATCATCCAGTTTGAAAACGAAGGGGGATGTACAGGTTTATTCTGCCAGACGAATGTATCGTACGCATGGTATACAAGTTCAAATGGCTCATGTAGTGGATTGGAATACCGCGGATGTGGAGCCGTAAGTTGTTTTATCGGTTGTAATGACGGAGAAATCCAGGTGGATGGAATCGCAGGCGAAGATGTTTGGGTGCGTATCTGGGAAGAAGACGACCAGGGACACCACATTGTAATCAACTCAATTACACCAACAGCACCAGCAGATAGATGTTATACGGCTATGCCACTTAGCGGATTCGGATGTAACTATCAGGCCACCTCACCTACTTCTGGTACGTACGCAGAGCCAGATCTTCCTTCATGGACAGCATCAGCGCATCCGGGCGGGATGTGTCAGGACGGTGATTCAAACCCACTTACAAATACAACGTGGGCATCAAACGAGAACATGGTTTGGTACACGTATACGCATTCTGGTGGGGATTTCAACCTGGCAGTAGACAACATGAGTTGTTCAGGTGGAGCAGCAACGGCTCAAATAGGTGTGTTTAGTAATTCAGGAACTCCAACCAATCCAAGCTGTGATTTGGCATCGGAAACAGGTTATGGATGTTCTGTTGGTGTTGGAGCTGTTCAGCTTTCAATAACTGCTCTTCCAGTTGGAAACTACATCATCGTGGTAGACGGAAACGCTGGGGCAGAATGTGAATGGACATTTACGGATTTCGTTGGAAACGATCCACTTCCAGTTGAGTTATTTGGATTCAAAGCTGAGTTGATTTCAATGGACGAAGTGAAACTTTCATGGGTAACAGGAACAGAGACAAACAACGATTATTTCGAGATCATGAGATCACCAGATGGTAAAGAATGGACAAGCATCGAGCGAATTGATGGTGCTGGAAATAGTAATCGCGCAATCGTTTATGAAACATCAGATTACTCACCGTTCTCTGGTATCTCGTACTACTTAATCAAACAAGTTGATTTTGACGGAACTGAGACATTCAGCGATTTCCAATCCGTTAATAACAACTTACTGACAGACATCAGACTGTACCCAAATCCAGCATCTACAATACTAACGGTTGAGTACGGAGATGAACCAACTTCGATTGAAGTATTCGATAGAATCGGTCAGCCGATCCAAACTGAAATCAACCATTCTAACAGCAAAGCTAAGGTTGATGTATCAGGTTTGCCGAACGGAGTTTATTTCATTCGCGTAATTCGTGACAACTACGTACAAACTGAGAAATTCACGGTAACCAAATAAGAATTCGCTTATTAATGGTAGAAAGCTTTGTAACTTTGTGCCATTAATGAGTATTCGAATTAATAAATACCTAAGCGAAGCAGGTTTCTGTTCGCGTCGTGCCGCCGATAAATTGATCGACGAAGGTCGCGTAACCATCAACAATAAAGTTCCCGAGATGGGAACTAAAGTGCAGCCCGGCGATGAAGTTCGCGTGGACGGAAAGTTGATTGGCGCATCCGAGGAGGCTCCGGTGTACATCGCCCTGAACAAACCCATTGGGATCGTTTGTACCACCGACACTCGCGTTGAAAAGGATAACATCATCGATTTCATGAACTATCCAAAGCGCATCTTCCCCATTGGTCGATTGGATAAACCTAGTGAGGGGCTCATCTTCCTGACAAATGATGGAGACATCGTCAACAAAATTCTGCGTGCAAGAAACAATCACGAGAAGGAGTACTACGTGACGGTGAACAAACCCATCAATCAGGATTTCATTCGCAAAATGAGTAGCGGGGTTCCAATTCTAGGGACTGTGACGCGCGATTGCGAGGTCGAAAAAGTGGGGAAATTTGAATTTCGTATAGTGCTTACTCAAGGTTTGAACCGACAAATTCGACGCATGTGTGAACACCTTGGATATCGGGTTCGAAAATTGAAACGTGTTCGAATCATGAATATCGAGTTGGATGTTCCCGTTGGCGAATGGCGCTATTTCACTGATGAAGAACTTGCTGAATTAAATCGACTGACTGCAGATTCGGATAAGACATTTGAAGGTGATAATAACGAAGAAGGATACGATTGATTCTGTAGGAATGTATCCATATCTGAAAAAAATCTACTAGTCGAAAACTGTCTGAATCCCAATAAAGAAAGGCACTTCAGAGAATCCGTAAAAAACCTTCAACGCAAAAACGCGTTTTAGTATTAAAGCATTTACTAGTTTTTGCCGAATTGAATTCTTAACTTATTGTGTGTAGCATCTTGTTAACGACTGAAACGCATCCCCCCTTTCACTTCACTTTAACCCACTTTAACTTTCCTTTAACCTCTTCCAAATAAGAATTGTGGTAGCATTGTGTCACTATTTTTAAACACATCATGAAAAAACTATTTATTGCCGCTGCCGTCGCTACTTTATCGTTTACTGCTAATGCTCAGAACGAAGGAGTCATAAAGTTCACCGTCACAAGAGATATGCACGTGGCACTGGAAGGAACGCAAGCAGAAGCCTACAAAGATTTTATCCCTCAGTATCAAACATCGCAAAACGAGCTGATTTTCAATGAAAATTCATCTCTGTACCAAATTGTTCAGGATGAAACTTCAGACGAGGTAGACGAAATGGAGATGGATCAAGGGAACGTTCAGATTGACATCGACTTTGGAGGCGGTGAATCTGAAGACAATAAGATCTATTTTGACAAGAGTACAAATACGATCATTGAACAACGTGACTTCATGGGGAAATTATTCCTCCTGGAAGAGCAAGCGGAAGAAATCGAATGGAAAGTAACTGAAGAAACCGATACCATCCTCGGGAAAATTTGTACCAAAGCGACTACGCAACTGGACGGTAATATGAACGGTGAAGAGGTTAAAATAGACGTTATTGCCTGGTTTACTTCTGAAATTCCAGCATCCTTTGGACCTTCGTCTTATCGAGGATTACCCGGAATGATCCTTAAGGTAGATTTCGATAACGGCTTCGAAATAATTGAAGCAACAGAGATTTCAATGGAGGAAATTGAGAAAAATCAACTTAAGAAACCCAACAAGGGCAAGAAAGTCACTTCGGAAGAGTACGAAACTATCGTGGCTGAGCACATGAAGCAGATGCAAGAGCAATTTGGGAATTCAGATCAGGAAGACGGTAACGTAATTATCATTCAGCAAGGAAACTAATCCAAATTTTTCGTTGATCTCCATGTTCCGATATTTTATCATTATCGCATTGGCTTGTATTCCCCTAAGTGGACACGGGCAAAACATCAAAATTTCTGGTGTGGTATTGGATTCCACTAGTGAAACCATCCCGGGCGCGACAGTAATGTTAGTCGGTAAACAGGATTCGCTGCTAAAGACATTTGCGATTTCAGATCAGTACGGAACATTCAAATTATCGCAGGTAAAACCAGGAAATTATGATTTGAAGGTTTCCTACTTTGGATACGATCCTTATTCAGCAACGATTCAAATAACGGAACAGTGTCAGGACACGCTTCTACCTCCAATTTTACTTAGCATAAGAACGCTGGACGAAGTAGTTGTTGAGGGTAATTACCTGCCCATTCAAATCAAAGGAGACACGATCGAATACGATCCAAGAGCTTTTGAAACGGATGAACACGATGCTGTAGAGGAACTTCTGCGACAATTACCCGGCATAGATGTAGACGCCAATGGAAACATCAAGGCTCAGGGGCGTGATGTAGGAAAGATTTTGATTGACGGAGAAGAGTTTTTTACGGACAACCCCAAACTTGCCTCGAAAAATCTACCCGCCGACGCCATTGAAAAGGTACAGGTATACGACAAAGGATCTGATCTTTCTGAATTTACCGGAATTGAAGATGGCGAAGAAATAACGACCATCAACCTGAAACTGAAAAGCTCACACAAACAAGGAGCATTCGGAAATATCAATATTGAAGGAGGAAGTGATCTCCCACTCGAAACAGGACAACAACTCAGAGACCACTATCGATACTTTGCCAAGGGAAACATTCACTATTTCCGCAACAAATGGCAAGCTTCGGCAATCGGACTTTCAAATAATATGAACGAAACCGGATTTACCATCGATGACTACATCAATTTCGTAGGAGGAATTTCAAAATTTATTGAAAACGGTGATATGGCTGCAGGACTTGGCGCAGGACTCCCATTACAAGACAACAATAACAATGGTTTTCTACAAACCTCCGCAACGGGTGTAAACTTTCGTTACAAGCCTTCTAAGAAGACAGTGTTCTCCGGAAATGGATTCTTTAACGTTTTCAATAACACATATCTCAGAGATACATATCGGGAAACTTCCTATACAGATTCTACACTGGCGAGCACGGAAAACTTGTCGCGAACAGCAAATCAATTGAGCAATCGCTATAATCTGTCTTTGGAACATACGATTGATTCTACCCAAGAGGTTGATATGGATGGTGCCTTTTCATGGGGAAATTCAACATTGAACAACTCCGTTCAACAATTCAATCTCAACACATCTGACTCTTTAACAAGCCAGTTTGATACAGACCAATCCAGCTCTCAATTCTCATACGATTATGATGTCGCCGCTAAGTATCGAAAGAAGTTTAAAAAGCCCGGGCAATTTACCGGACTAGGAGCTTCATACAACGCTTCGAACTCTGATAACAGCACTACTTTGGACTATTTGAGCTCTCTCTATTCTTCCGGATTGGTGCAAACGTTTCCGACTAATCAACTTCAGGACGGCTTTCTGAACAACTCCACCATCAAAGCAAATTGGCTATGGTCTCAGGCTTTGAATCGCAAAAACCTGTTGCAGTTTGACGCAAAACACGAACGAAACCTGTCGTCTCGTGACCGATTGGTAAGCGATATCATTAATGCTACAAACTTTCCAAATTCGTTTTATTCAGGCTCAGCAGATTATTCAAATTACAGAAATACCGCAGGAATCCGACATAAATTCTTTAAGAAGAAATTGAAAACAACCATTGGAGCCAATTATCAATTCGTTCAATTGGCAGGACGCCGCGACTTGAATATATTTCGATCGTTCAACTATGTGTATCCGGAAGCAAGACTTAAATGGACTCCTAAGAAATCAACAACTTTTGAGTTCAACTACGATACCTACACAACGTTACCAACCTTGAATCAACTGCAGGCCTTACCAAACAACCAGAATCCGGCTGAAATCATTCTAGGGAACACGGAACTCGTTCCAGAATATACGCATCACGTTGGAGGTCAATTCAATCGATTCAATCAATTCAATTTCACTCATGTATTCCTGAGTTTGAACGGTTATCATACCCGAAATAAAATTGCTTTCGCACAAAACTTCAACGAGTTTCTAGTCCGGGAAATCGTTCCTAAAAATCTGGGAACTGAAAACAGTGCGGATGTCTATTTCAATCTTGGATCCAGCATTTATCCCATTAAAACCAAGTTTGCCATTACCTGGATTTCGAGAGTTGCCGTTGGAAATATGGAGATTAATGAAGTTCAGGATCGCTACACAAATTTCTATACGCAACCCACAATTACGCTGGACAACATTAAGAAAAAGGTGGTCAATTTGCAGACCGGAGCCAAGTATACCTGGTCGCAAACAACGTATAGAACGAATTCTGCTTTTGACAACCAGTTTAACAACTGGAATTACTTCGCTAAAGTGAAATTTTCGCTAAAAAAGCGTGTACTTATTTCTTTTGATGCGAATCACTACTTCTTCCCTCAATTGGAAACACAACAATTCATACTGAATGCTCAAGTGGCTGTTAGCTTATTGAAATCGAGAAAATTGAGACTGTACATTGCAGGTTACGATCTTCTCAAGCAAAGACAGGGTATCCAGCAGAATTTTACGCAGAACATCTATGAGGAGGTGGTTACCTCTACTCTTACGCGCTATGCAACTTTCGGTTTGAAATATGCCTTCAACAAGTTCGGAGCGGCGAAATGAATGGATGATAGGAAAGGGAATAAACTCCGGTAAGTTTCTCAAAGGCGTTACTGATTCTATATTGGATCGAAAAAAACTTCGAGGAGGAAAAATGTCCGTAACTCTTATTAGACATAGGATCCAGAGAACATGCGAAAAACCTTCAACGCAAAAACCTGCCTGCCGCAGGCACGGTGCGTTTTAGTATTAAAGCATTTACTAGTTTTTGCCGAATTGAATTCTTAACTTAATAAGTCACCCCCCTGTCAACTTCTTAATCTCATTCAGCTTCATCAAAGCTTCCACAGGAGTCAACGTATTGATATCAATGCTGACCAACTCTTCGCGAATTTGCTCCAAAACAGGATCATTCAGCTGGAAAAAGCTCATTTGCATATTGTCCAGATCAGCAACTGTTTCTTTCGGAGCTTTAACTTTCTTTGCCCCAACTTTTCCATCAGCTTCCGTAAGATCATGAGACGCTTCCAATTGCTCCAACATGTGTTCCGCTCCGGCAACCACTTCTTTCGGCATCCCAGCCAATTTCGCTACGTGAATACCAAACGAGTGCTCACTTCCTCCCTCAACCAACTTACGTAAGAACAGAATCTTCTTACCGACTTCCTTCACGGAAACATTGAAGTTTTTGATGCGATCGAAACGATTTGTCATTTCGTTCAACTCGTGGTAGTGCGTAGCAAACAAGGTCTTTCCGCGCTTCTTTGGATGATCGTGTAAGTATTCGGCAATCGCCCAGGCAATAGAAATTCCATCGTAGGTACTGGTTCCGCGACCGATTTCATCTAGCAGAATCAGGGAGCGATTGGAAAGGTTATTCAAGATGCTAGACGTCTCATTCATCTCCACCATGAAAGTTGATTCACCCGAGGAAATGTTGTCAGACGCCCCGACACGCGTAAATACTTTATCGACAATTCCTAGAGTAGCTTTTGTTGCCGGAACGAAAGATCCCATTTGTGCCATCAGGGAAATTAAGGCAGTTTGACGCAGCAACGCACTCTTACCCGACATATTAGGACCGGTAATCATCATGATTTGCTGTATATCATTATCAAGGTAGACGTTATTGGAAACGTACTCCTCTCCCACTCCCATCTGACTTTCAATCACCGGATGGCGCCCCTCTTTGATGTCAATCACGAAGGAATCGTTCATTTCGGGTTTTGTGTACCATCGTTGTTTTGCCACCTCAGCAAATGACAGGAGACAATCCAATTTTGCGATTAGAAAAGCATTTTTCTGAACCGGGCGGATGTACTGTGCCAATTCCTCGATCAACTGCTGATACAATTGACCTTCGAGGATATGAATTTTCTCTTCTGCACCTAAAATTTTCGACTCATACTCTTTGAGCTCTTCAGTGATATAGCGCTCGGCGTTAACCAATGTTTGTTTCCGAATCCACTCTTCAGGTACTTTGTCCTTGTGCGTATTTCGAACTTCAATGTAATATCCGAATACGTTATTGAACCCGATTTTTAAACTCGTGATTCCGGTTCTTTCGCTTTCACGCACCTGGATCTGATCCAAATAATCTTTTCCTGAAAAAGCAATCGATCGAAGCTCGTCCAACTCATCGTTGTAATCGTCTGCAATGATCTTTCCTTTTCCAATTTGTCCGGCTGGATCTTCTTGTAGCGTTCGGTCAATTAAATCGATCATATCACGACACGGATCAATTGCCTTCGCAATGTTCGCAACCTCATTAGTTCCGCCATCAAACAATTCTTTCACTCCGATGACATGTCGGGAAGTATTGCACAGTTGTACCACCTCCTTTGGATTCACGCGCCCCACGGCAACCTTGGAAATCAAACGTTCCATATCGTTTATCTCCGACAAGCGATCCGCCAATTCCTGTCCGTTTTCAGGGTCATCATACAACGATTCAACAGCATCCAGACGTTTCTGTACCTGATCCAATTCTTTCAAAGGAAGTACCATCCATCGCTTCAGCAAACGTCCGCCCATTGGGGTTTTCGTTAAATCGAGAACATCCAGCAAAGTCGTTGCATTTTCATGCGGAGAATTGATCAATTCCAGATTTCGAACCGTAAAACGATCCAACCAAACGTACTTGTCCTCTTCGATTCGGGAAATGGCTGTAACGTGACCGAGTTTATCGTGCTGTGTTGCGGATAAATAATGAATAATCGCTCCGGCTGCAATAACTCCTGATTGCAAATCCTCTACGCCAAATCCTTTCAGAGACTTTGTTCCGAATTGTTTGTTGAGACTTTCGAAAGCGAAATCTTCGGAGAATACCCAATCCTCCAATCGAAAGGAATAGTATCGATTCCCACACATTTGGTCGAAATCCGAGCTGCGCTGTTTGTTGTAAATGATCTCAGTTGGACCAAATCCCTGCATCAACTTATCGGCATACTCTTGCGTTCCCTGAGCTACCAAAAACTCACCCGTTGATACATCTAAAAATGCGAGTCCAACCTGATCTTTGTCAAAATGAACAGAACAAAGGAAATTGTTCTTCTTCGTTTCTAATACCTGATCGTTGAAGGATACCCCGGGAGTCACTAATTCCGTTACGCCACGTTTTACGATTCCCTTTACCGTTTTCGGATCTTCCAATTGATCACAAATAGCAACACGTTGTCCCGAGCGAACCAATTTCGGTAAATAAGTATCAAGCGAATGATGCGGAAATCCAGCAAGTTCCAGTTTCGACCCACCGTTATTCCTGTTAGTAAGAACGATCCCCAAAATCTTAGACGCAGTAATCGCATCTTCCCCGAAAGTCTCGTAAAAATCACCTACTCGAAACAACAATAACGCTTGCGGATGACGCGCCTTAATCTGGTTGTACTGCTTCATCAAAGGAGTTTCCTTCGGAGCTTTCGCCTTCGTTTTTTTCGTCGTTGCCTTCGCCAATTTGTAGGGATTAATTTGAACCCATAAAAGTACGCTGGAAGCGCGATGTCGCAAAATTTACACGTCAGATGTTATCCACAAATTGAGGGATTAATTCACGAATTGTGGTGAGAAGTGAGATGTCAGAAGTGAAAAGTCTCTAGAATAACCACTTCTCACTCTTTAAATTAATTGTAGTAAGAAGTGAGAGGTTAGAAGTAAAAAGTCTCTAGAACAACCACTATTCACTATTCTCTTTTCACTTTTCACTATTCACTTCTCACTTTCCTCTTCTCACTTTCCTCTTCTCACTCCATAAACCTTACCTTTGCGCCATGAACCGAAAATTGAAACTTTGGGAACTCGAACGTCCCGACGAAGAAGCATTCAAAGCACAGGAAAAATTCCCTGTTACCGTTGTGCTAGATAGCCTCAGAAGCTTAACGAATGTCGGTTCATTTTTTCGCACCTGCGATGCCTTCAACGTGGAGAAATTGTACCTCTGCGGGATTACGGCTTCCCCTCCGCATCGTGAGATTCAGAAAACTGCTCTGGGAGCCACAGAATCCATGGAATGGGAACACAAAGAGGATGTAATTTCCTTGTTGAAAGACCTACAAAACGAAGGCAAAAAAATCTGCTCTATTGAGCAAACCGAAGAAACAACATTCTTACAGGAAGTATCGAATTTCGCGAAAGAAGAACATCATGTTTTGGTTTTTGGAAACGAGGTCAATGGCGTAGATCAACGAATTGTTGATATGTCCGATTACATCATAGAAGTTCCCCAGTTCGGAACCAAACATAGCTTGAATGTTTCCGTTTGTGCGGGTGTCGTACTTTGGGAATTCGCGAAACGTCAGCTTACGGATTAAGCCGCATTGGTCCCCAATCGATGCAAAAAGCGGAAATGATTGGAAATCGCTCCGACAAAGGTTTTCTGCCTCAGATATGGAATATCAAATTCTTCCGCTGTTTCCTGAACAATCTTGGACAACGCCGGATAATGGACATGACAAATATTGGGAAACAAATGATGCTCTACCTGGTAGTTAAGTCCTCCCAAAAACCATGTTAGTGGCATGTTACCCATAGCAAAATTAGACGTCGTTCTCATCTGATGAATCGCCCATGAATTTTCTACGCTAGAGTTTTCAGGAACGGCAAAATTGGTCGTACACAGCACGTGCGCCGATTGAAACACCAAAGCCAGGATCAATCCACCAACGGCGTGCATAATCAGGAATCCGGACAATACCAACCACCAAGGCATTCCAATATACAATGGCAATCCGATGATAATTCCATAATACAGCACCTTAATTACAATGATTCGGAACAGTGCCTTTCGGAATGTTAACTTTTGTGTTTTTAATAAGTCTCTTTTATGATAACTCGCCAACTGATCGAAATCCTTCACCGTAACCCAATAAAGAGTTAGGATGCTGTATAGTAACGGTGCGTACAAAATTTGAAATCTAAAGACATTCTTTTTCTCCTGATTAGGCGAAAAACGGATGATTCCTTTCTTCTCAATATCTTCATCCAGGCCATCGATATTGGTGAACGTGTGATGCAATACATTGTGTTGAATACGCCAATTCATGTGGTAACCGCCTAGATAACTCAAGGAAATGGACATGAATTTGTTCAACGATTGATTCTGAGAATAAGAACCGTGATTAGCATCGTGCATAACCGCCAATCCGATACCTGCTACGCCAACTCCCATGAGGAACCACATAGCCAAAATCCCCCAAGTGCTTTCGACGACATTGGATACCATCAATACAAATGGAACGAAATAAATTAAGAACATGAAGATGGACTTAATAACCATCTGTGCATTTCCAAATTTTGAGATTCCCTTTTGAACAAAGTACTGATTCACCCTACGATTAAGGGTTTTAAAGAATTCCGGCTTGTCCTTTTCATTAAACCGGATAAAAGTTTCTTGCATAGACTCTCGATAAGAGCGCAATATACTCTTATCTATTGAGCCACCAACAGAAACGAACCATTGTTTTTCAAGAATACCTTGGTTTCTTAGCATGTCGAAGCTTCATTTGTCGCATGTCATGTCATAGTTTAGCTCTGAAACCAAGGTTACAGTAAAATTGCTCGTAAATCCGTAATTTTGTACCCTCTTAAATCAAACAGAAATGATCAAAACGGATATCATCATCATCGGGGCAGGGCCAGTGGGGCTCTTCACAATTTTTGAAGCTGGATTATTGAAGTTACGTTGTCATCTTATCGACTCGTTGCCTCAAGCCGGTGGGCAGTGTTCGGAAATCTATCCGAAGAAACCGATATATGATATTCCGGGATTCCCATCAATTTTGGCGGGAGAGTTGATCGATAACCTCATGGAACAAGCAGCTCCTTTCAAACCTGGTTTTACTCTGGGAGAAGCAGCTGTAGATGTTGAGAAAGTTTCAGAGAACGAATTCATCGTTACGACAGATAAAGGAACGAAGCACAGCGCACCAATTGTAATGATTGCAGGAGGACTGGGAGTTTTCGAACCGCGTAAGCCACCTATTGAAAATCTGGCAGATTACGAAGACAAAGGTGTTGAGTACATCATCAAAGATCCGAACTTTTATCGTGGCAAGCGTTGTGTGATTGCCGGTGGTGGAGATTCCGCTTTGGACTGGGCAATCTACCTTGCGAAAAACAACATTGCGTCAGAAGTTTCCCTGGTTCACCGTCGTTCTTCTTTCCGAGGTCATCTGGATTCTGTTCAACAAGTTATGGATTTGGCAGACGAAGGACGCGTAAAATTGATCACAGAAGCCGAAGTTGTTGGTATCGGTGGAGATGGAAAAGTTGAAAATGTGGTGATCAAGCACAAATCGGAAGGTGAGATTACGAAAGAAACGGATCATTTCATTCCACTTTTCGGTTTGAAACCAAGTTTGGGACCAATTGCCAACTGGGGATTAGAGATTGAGAAAAATGCCATCAAGGTGGATACAACAGATTACTCGACGAACATCCCGGGAATTTACGCCATTGGTGATGTCAATACTTACGAAAACAAATTGAAGTTGATCTTGTGTGGATTCCACGAAGGAACGCTAGCGGTACAATCTGCATTTGCACGAATTTATCCAGACAAGAAAAATGTATTGAAGTACACTACAGTAAACGGAGTTACTGGATTCTAATAAAATTACACCTACGTGAAGCCCTTTCTGAAATTCGGAAAGGGCTTTTTTATTACCTTGTGTTTCCAATTTTCTTTTTGTGTACAAAAGCTCTAGTTTCATTTTTCTGTGCTTTCTGCTGATTTCAATCAGTGGCTTTTCGCAATCTAAAAATCAATTGCAGAGATTGAATGAATTGGACTCTATTGCTTACGGTGCTCTGGCGTCCAGCGAAAAGAATGTTGAACAAAAAGCAAACGAACTCCTCAAGGCTGGTCAGGAAGCGAACTCACCTATCCACCAGATTAACGCGTACACGTTGCTCGGAATCATTAACAAAAACAAAGGGTATTTCGTAACTGCGGTAGAGTTCCACAACGAAGCGCTGAAAGTTGCTGAGGAAGCTCAAGATTTGGGTCGGGTTTCCGTATGCTACAACAATATTGGATCGGTGTATCAAATCCAGAAAAATCACTCAAAAGCACTGTATTACTTTAAGGAAAGCCTCGAGCTGGAGGATCAATTAAACAATCCATTGCAAAAATCCATCCGCCTCTATAACATTGGAGACATTTATCGCGAAATGGATAGTCTTTCTCTGGCATTATCCAACTTCAACAGCTCTTTGCTTATAGAACGTGAGTTTAACAACGATGAAGGAATTGCCTATGCACTGTTGGGAATTGCCGACATTTATTTCAAGCTAGACAAACCCACAGACGCCGAGCTTTCGTTGAATGAAACAGAGAAATACCTGGAATCCTCCAATGTTGAAATTGAGATTCTGTATCAAATTCTCACGGCTGAATTACTTCGCTCCAAAGGCAAATTCAAAGAAGCTCTTTCCACTCTTCGAAAAGCTCGAAAAATCAGTGAGAAGAATGATTTCCGTGTACACATTACAGAGATTTACGAAAAGGAAATTGCCATCAAAGAAGCATTAGATCAGCATTCCAATAAATCGAAAAAGAAGAAAACATCTTTTGGTGCTGATAAAATCCTTTGGATTGTTTTAGGCATCGGAATATTGCTTCTCACACGGCTCCCTAAATTTTTAGGAAGTAGAATGAATAAAAATGATGCAAAAAAGACCCAAGAACTTTCCGAGCAATCAGGAGAGCAACCGATGTTTGAACTAACGAATAACAAGGGAAAAACGCTACTCCGCATTCCGCTCAGCACCATCATTTGCTTCGAAGCCAACGATAATTATGTAATCACCTATTATTTGTCGGAATCGAATCAATTGCAAAAATCGATGGAAAGAGCTTCACTGAAAAAAGTAGAAGAACTTCTGATGGTGGATGAAAAACAACGATTTTTCCGTGTACACAAATCGCATATCATCAACAAGAGATACGTTCATTCTATCGGCGGTAAATCGCAAGCCTACAAAATTCAAATGCAATTCGTTAAGGAGCCAATTCCGGTATCCAGAAGTTTCGATATTGCTCAGGTTTCTTCGTAACCATTCACCCCAAAACGTAGCTATTCACCCCGTAAATCAGGGCTTCACAACGAATCCTAACACTTTACCAATCATTTTTTGAGGAACAGGATTCTCACCCTAAATTGAATGAGAACGAACTATAATTCCTCAACTTATGATACTAAGGTGGATCTCCTTTGGCACAATTCTGTTGGCTTCCATTGCAACAGGAAATGCCCAAATAACCATTGATAATACAACCTACAACACCAATACCCTTGTTGATGGCGTGCTGGTACCTTCGGGAAGTGGAACAACCGTGTCAAACGCACAATTTAGAGGATGCCTTAATGTTTCCGGCCGCTATCAAATGGGGTATTTTTCGACCGCTACTACCACCCAAACTGCTATGGGTTTTACAGAAGGAATTGTTTTATCCACAGGGAACACGGCTGACATCCCTCTTTCCCTAGGAACAAATCCCGGTTCTGTAGCTCAGATGTCCAGAAACTATACAAGTGGATCTCCCGGGGAACTTCGCTCAAGCAATGGTCCAGCTGGACAAGATGCCGATATCGATAACTTAATAGCACCTGAGAATTACTACAATGGAGCTGTGCTGGAATTTGACTTTGTTCCGGTTTCTACTGTCGTTTCATTTCGATACATGTTCGGCTCGGAAGAATACAATGACCAATCCGGAAGTGCATTCGGAATCAATTACAACTGCTCTTCCTACAATGACAAATTCGCATTCCTGATTAGCGGACCTGGAATTACCGGTGGACAGGGATACCAGAACGACGCCATCAATATTGCCCGATTGTCGAACAATGCAGAAGTTGGAATCAACTCTGTGAACGATGGAGTGGTTGGTTCAAGCGGTGGATTTCCAAATGCTTCAAATTGTACCTCAGCCAATAACTCATGGATGGTTAACACTCCAACACCTGAATTTCTTGGCTTCGTAGATGGTACGGAACTTAACGGCAACACTCAAATTCTGACGGCATCCTATTCCGGACTTGTTCCAGGTGCAACGTATCACATTCGATTGATCATAGCAGATGCCGACGATGGAGCTTACGATAGCGTTGTGTATCTCGAAGCAGCCAGTTTTACCACAGATCCAAACAATTTGCCAGTGGAATTGAAAAGTTTCGAGGCGGAATGTGAAAGAGATGAACACCAACTACAATGGACAACACTTTCTGAGCGCAATAATGATCATTTTGTAATTGCTTCATCTACTGACGGAATACACTTCGAAGATCTTATGGAAGTACCGGCAATTGGAAATTCACAAGAAGAATTCACGTATCAAGCGAGTATCCCTCACAATAATGGAGACCTCGTGTATTACCAACTTTCCCAGGTAGATACAGATGGAACAACAAAGGTGCTTCGCACACAAAGTGTGAAGTCTGACTGCGACAAAGCACTATCAATGCATATTCAGGGAAATCAATTACATGTTGAATCGGAATCACCTATTCAGGAGGTAGTTGTCTATACTCAAACGGGACAACAGGTTCTAACGTGGTCATCTGAACAGATTCAATTCAAGGTCAACTTTGAATTGGGCTCAGAACTAAAAAAAGGGCACTATCTGGTTCGTATAACTACGGATGAAAACATAATAACAAAATCCCTGATCATTGAATAATCATCGGGATAAATCCAACCGGAATATGTATCTTAAGTGGCAGTACGTGAACGGAACTATTAAACTTATGAAAACACAGATCAAGTATTTTCAGAGAATGGCTTTGGCTGCCATTTTTGTCGGGATATCATCGAGCGGATGGGCAGTCAATTACTACGTAAACGATAACAGCACTACTGGAGACGTTCACACTTCAGCCGTTGGTGCAACAATCAATAGCGGGCTGACAGCAGCAGCACCGAAAGCATCCCTAACAGAGATCTGGACAACCTACGGACCATCCGGAACGAATGTTATTACTTCGGGAGACGTCATTTTCGTGGATGCCGGAACTTATTTGGCGTTGGATGCAAACCTTGCCTTGAGTGTTTCAGGAATTTCGATCACTGGGGCAGGAAGTGACCTAACCTTTTTTGACAACAATCAGACTAGTGTAGATGCGAATCGTTGGGCGACCATAACAGGAGATAATATTACCATCACTGGAATCTACCTCACCGGATACAATTACGGATTTGGAGGCGCAAACGTGGTGCAAATTACGGGTGTAAGCAATTTAACGTTGAACGATATCATTGTGAATGAGAACCTTCCGGGTGGAGGATCAAGTTCTATTGTTGTGAACGGAGGATCGGAAGTTGACTTCATTGGAGGAGGTTCAAGTTGCAACCCGGGTTCAGCCAGCGTTGCAGGAGGCGGGGTTAACGTTGAAGGAAATGGAAATGACGTGGATTTCATCGATTATACCTTCTCTGCAAATACCAAAGATTACCAGGGAGGATCAGGACTTCGCGTTACGGGAGATGCAACAACAACTGTTGACATCGACGATTGTATTTTTTCCAATAACACCAATTCAAGCTCAGAAGGTGGAGGAGCGATTTTCATTGCTAACGGTGCTACCATGACAATTGATGGGTGCTGCTTCAATAGTAACACATCGAACCAAACGTCATCTGTGAACTATGGAGGAGCCATAACTGTTGGGCGTGGATCAACCGCTACAATCAACAATTGTACGTTTGATAGCAATTCTGCAACTTTTAGCGGAAACGGTGGAGCACTTTCCATCAACACTGGTTTGGGAAGCACAGGAGGAGCAGGAACCATTAACGTAACTACATGTACATTTTCTAACAACGCTGCCCCGGATGGCGCTGACATTCACGGTCGTGTTAGTTTCAGTCGCCCTGCTGTTTACAATGTTTCAGAATGCACATTCAGCGGAACTGCCGAAGATATTAGAAATGACAATTCCGCATCGATTACCGTCGCCAACTCAGGATCACCAACCACTTCAGGAACGGTAACTTTCACCAATACTACACCGGCTATTACTTCTCCAACCACCAACTGTCCAACTGAAGCACAACCATGTTTTACGGTGCTCCCAGTCACATTTGATGACTTTTGGGCGGGTTGCGACAGCGATGAACACATTGAACTGAATTGGTCCACTATCTCTGAATTAAACAACGATTATTTCATCCTGGAAAGAGCCTCTGAAAACATGGAATTTGACGAAATTGCTCAAATCAAAGGTTCTGGAACAACAACCGAAAAACGCCAATATTCCTTTGTAGATCGCGAAGGTTTCATCACTGGCTACTATCGTTTGTCGCAAGTGGATATTGACGGATCCAGAACGTATCTCAAAACTATTTTTGCAACAAACTGTAAAACGAACAACGCCATTTATGCGCACCAATTCAATCAATCATCATCAGTAGTTGAGATCTACTATCAAACCGATCAAGTAGATGATGCACAAGTTGTTTTGGCGAGTAGCTCTGGAGCAATTCTGAAAAGCGAATCCATCCAGCTTCAACCAAATTTGCAGGCAGCAAAAATCCAAATCCACAGAAACCTGGAGTCTGGGATCTACCTCGTTTACGTTCAAACCGAGTCTGAATTCTATCAAGGCAAAATTCTGGTGCAGAATTAGTGTTAACGAATTGATAAAAAGCCGTCAATCAATTCACACCGACTCATAAATTCGTAATTTTAGGATATGAGCAGACGCACCATCAACGCGGTATTTCTGTTGGGAATTGTTTCGGTAATCAGCATTTTGATGATTCAATTTGTCTGGATTCGAAATACAAAAACACTTCTCGCAAAAAACATTGAGATTCAGGAAACCAAACAGGCTATCCAGGTTAAGGAGGACAGCTTAAACATGGTGCACTTCACTGAGCAAACTCATAACGCACTCCGAAACGTTCTTCAGCAATTGACCACCATGACGAAGGACAGTTCTGATTTGTACGGCGCTGTGAATCGGATCCGATCAAATTATTTCTACGTTGATATCAATGAAGAATTGAACCCATATCATCTGGAAACGCTCCTGAAACGGGAACTTTACGATCAAAATGTCCATCAGAATTTCCAATATGGAATCTATGATTGTTACACCGATTCCATTGTTTTCGGAAATCTCATTCGCTACGACGAAGAACGACATTACGAAACAGATTCCTCCCGACAGATCACATTTCCAGAAATGAGTTGGAAGAAAGACGGACACTATTTCACCGTATACTTCCCTGAAGTCACCGACAAATTCGATCTGGAAAAAGTCCCCGAAGTCGGCGAATCTTCACCTTATCTCTATCTGTTCTTTATCGTTATTCTGATTTTGATTTTCTTCGGGTACACTGTGTTCGTTATCCTGAAACAAAAGCGTTTATCAGAAGTTAAAACGGACTTCATCAACAACATGACGCACGAGTTGAAAACGCCGATTTCCTCGATTGGATTGTCTGCGGAGATGATCATGCGTCCGGAAACATTGGAGGATTCAGAAAAAATTCAGCGCTACGCCAGTTTGATCTATAAGGAAAACAAGCGTCTGGAGAATCAGGTAGAACGCGTCCTTCGAATTGCAAAATTGGACAAAAGCGAAATCGAACTTTCGATGGAACCTTTTGATATCGTCGAATATTTCTCCGAACTGAAAGACAACTTTGAATTCAATCAGGAAGGTCGACCGGTTACGATTAATATGGATGTTCAATTGGACAACCCCATGATCACCGCCGATCCCGTGCATATCTCCAATGTATTCTACAACCTTGTCGACAATGCCATCAAATACTGCCAGAAATCACCGGAAGTCAAAATAACCGCGAGATCGGACAAAAATCAATTGATAGTGACGGTTGAAGACAATGGAATCGGAATTAAGCGCGAAAACCTAAAGATGATCTTTGATAAATTCTACCGTGTTCCAACCGGAAATCTACACGACGTCAAAGGATTTGGACTTGGATTGTACTACGTAAAAACGATTATCGAAAAGCATAACGGAACCATCAATGCGAAAAGTACAGTGGGTGTGGGAACTACGTTTACGGTGAAAATCCCGATTATCCCTAACGATTCTTCTTCTTGACCTTCTTCAAGGTAGAGACAGGCTGCGGAAACATTCCATCTCGGGAAAGCTTCTTACCTTTTTTATAGACCATGATGCGCTCGTTGGCTAACTGTCCTTCGATATCAACATCCAAAAGGAAGTACTTTTCTGCTTTAAACATTACTTCGTAAGTTCCCATCATTTCGTTATCTCCAACGCGAACCTGAACGAAATCTTCACCAATTGTGATTGAAATAGTTGTACTACTCACGAAATGCAATTCTCCGTTTGATTGAATAGAATATTCAGGAATCACGCCTTCGTAATACCCACGATATTTTTTCTTCAACTGGATATCCTTCTGACTGAAAACCGATCCAGCAGATAACAACAACACGATTAGCAACAAACGCTTCATGGTTTAAAGTTATGAAATTTCCCGTAGATGCACATTACGGCTTACATCTGTACAAACATCTTGAATCATGAATTTTGAATCATGAATCATGAACCATCCATCCCAAATCCTACATCCTAAATCATAAATCTTCCCTATTCACATTTCAAGAGATCGAAAGTAGTCCACTTCGGCAGGCTCAGCGTACTACTTTTCTTGCTCAACTTTCGTTCTTACGGATTCAATATTTATTTACCCTACATCATAAATTTCAAATCATCCATCCCAATTCATAATTCATCATTCAACACTCATAACTCCAAACTGATTTTTTCCACCATTCACCCCAATTACCAACAATACACCAGAACATTCTCGCAAAAACCGTAAATTCGAGATTGCGTTATAAACAACACCATTCTTGTCACTTTCCTTCCTGTCGGTAGGCTAACATGTGACTTATATTAAGAATAACAGAAATACATGAAACAATATCACGATCTGCTCCAGCATATTTTGGATAACGGAACAACGAAAGAAGATCGCACCGGAACAGGAACTAAATCTGTGTTCGGATATCAAATGAGATTCGATTTATCGGAAGGATTTCCTTGTGTTACCACCAAAAAATTGCACTTGCGTTCTATCATTCACGAGTTGCTTTGGTTCCTTCAGGGCGATACAAACATCAAATACCTGAAAGACAATAATGTTCGAATTTGGGACGAATGGGCAGATGAAAACGGCAATCTTGGTCCGGTTTATGGATATCAATGGCGATCATGGCCTGATGGCAATAACGGAACGATCGATCAAATCACGAAATTGGTGGATTCACTCAAGAACAATCCGGATTCGCGTCGACACATTGTTTCGGCCTGGAACGTGGCAGATGTAGACAACATGGCTTTACCTCCATGTCATACGTTGTTCCAATTCTACGTTGCCGATGGAAAATTGAGTTGTCAGTTGTACCAACGCAGCGCCGACACATTCCTGGGAGTACCATTCAACATTGCATCGTATGCGCTCCTGACTTTGATGTTGGCACAGGTTTGTGGTTACGAACCGGGAGATTTTGTTCACACCTTTGGTGATGCGCACATCTACAGTAACCATATGGAACAGGTCCAGTTACAATTAACACGGGATTTCCGTCCACTTCCGACCATGAAAATAAACCCGGAGGTTAAAAACATCTTTGACTTTAAATATGAAGATTTCGAACTTATCAACTACGATCCGCACCCGCACATCAAAGGCGAAGTGGCTGTGTAGCCTCATAGTTTTCATAAGTTTTGCGTCTATTGCGCAGGACAATGAGACTTCTTTTCTTTTTGTAGGTGACGTAATGCAACATGATGGGCAAATCAACGCTGCCCGGAACAACACGACCAATTCCTACGACTACGAAGACGGTTGGAAATTTATTCGTCCAATCGTAAATCAATACGACATTGCCGTAGCCAACCTGGAAGTGACGCTCGCTGGAAAACCATTTAAGGGATACCCGCAGTTCTCGGCTCCGGACGAATTGGCTGAAACACTTGTGAATAGTGGGTTCAATGTCATTTTAACAGCAAATAACCATTCTTGCGATCGAGGCTCGAAAGGAGTGATCCGCACTTTAGATAAATTGGATGAATTGGGTGTAGCACATACCGGAACCTTCAGAAATCAGGAAGAACGCGATAAGAATTACCCATTGATGCTAGAAGAAAATGGGATGAAAATCGCCATGCTGAACTACACGTATGGAACAAACGGATTGGAAGTCGCAAAACCGTTAATCATCAATTACATTGACAGCACTGTGATCAAGGCTGATGTAGCCCGAGCAAAGGAGTTGGGCGCCGACTACATCGTTTGTAACATGCACTGGGGAACAGAATACAAGTTTCTTCCGAACAGCTATCAAAAAACCTACGAGCAATTGTGTTACCGCGAAGGCGTAGACATGGTAATCGGAGGGCATCCGCACGTGGTTCAGCCAATTGAGCAAAAAGAAGTGAACGGAGAAGATAAACTCACGGTTTGGTCGCTCGGAAACTTCGTGTCGAATATGCAAACACGTCCAACTCGCGGAGGATTGATGGTGGGAAGTACAATCAAAAAAGAAGACGATGACATTTCCATCAAAGAAGCACATTACTACTTGATTTACGTAATGAAGAAAGCGGAAGGAGAAGTGACACAATACTACATTCTGCCAGATTTCGACTATAATGCCGTCGAGTCTGATTTTATCGATGCAACGAATCAAACACACTACAAAAATTTCATGGCGGACAGTCGTAAGTTGTTTGCCGAACACAACATTAACGCAACAGAACGGAAAGTTTCAACTTCCTCCCAAACAGGATTGTTGTACAAACAATTTCTGGAATCATACTATACAGTTGAGATTGAAGGAGGAGACGAATCTTTGTTGCACACCGCTATGATTGGTGAATTACTACAAATTACCGTGGATGCAGATGGAAATCGCCATATGTGTTCAGGGGTGTGCTCAACCGCTGCTGAGGCAAAAGCAGTTCAAAACTACATGAGCGATTTCGGAATTGGAACGGCAATGTCAGTGGTTCAGGTGAACTACACTGATAACGGCGTTCAGGTTAAACCGTCGAATCCATGAAAGTAAATTTGATCGTAGCAATGGATTTGGATCGAGGCATTGGTCGTGATAACGATTTGATGTGGCACCTTCCGAACGATATGAAATTTTTCAAGGACACGACACAGAATCACATTGTGGTTATGGGGCGAAAGAACTACGATTCCATCCCTGAGAAATACCGTCCCTTACCGAATCGTGAAAATGTTGTACTGACGCGAAACACCGAATTCACAGCCGAAAATTGTCAGGTGTTTCATTCTCTCGAAGAGTGTTTGGATGCCTTTCAAAATGAATCGGACCGAAAAGTCTTCATCATCGGTGGAGGCGAAATCTACCGATTGGCTTTGGAATCAAACGCGATCGATGAAATGTACATCACGCACATCAATCATCGTTACGGAGCGGATACCTTCTTCCCGGAATTCAATTTGAAAGATTGGAGCGTGGAAACCATCCAGGAGCAACCCAAAGACGAGCGTCACGAAGCAAGTTTTACCGTGATGAAGTACTCGAAAAACTAGAATTCTTTAATTGATCATCTGTGAAAGTCTGTATTGCCGAGAAACCCAGTGTTGCCAAGGATATCGCCGAAGTTTTAGGCGCTACCCAGCGTAACGATGGCTATTACGAAGGCAATGGTTATCAGGTAACCTGGACTTTTGGGCATTTGTGCACATTGAAAGAGCCGCACGACTATCGCGAGAACTGGAAATACTGGAAATTGGAAGATCTCCCCATCGTTCCAGACAATTTCGGGATCAAGCTGATTCAGAATCAAGGAGTCGAAAAGCAGTTCAACACCATAGAACGACTTGTTACCAGTTGCGATGAAGTCATAAATTGCGGGGATGCCGGGCAAGAAGGAGAATTGATTCAACGATGGGTATTGTTGAAGGCAAAATGCAAGGCTCCGGTAAAACGTTTGTGGATTTCCTCGTTGACAGAAGAAGCAATTAAGGAAGGGTTCGACAAACTCCACGAAGCAACCAAATACGATAATTTGTACGCTGCCGGAAGTGCTCGTGCCATTGGAGATTGGATGTTAGGAATCAACGGAACTCGCTTGTTCACCAAAAAATTCGGACAGGGGAAATCAACGCTATCCATCGGACGAGTACAAACGCCTACCCTGGCGATGATCGTTCAACGCCAAAAAGAGATTGATAGCTTCAAAGTGAGCGAATACTGGGAGCTAAAAACCAAATACAAAGGTCAGGAGTTTGCCTGTCAGATTTCCCGACTTTCCACGGAAGAAAAGGCAAAAAGCGGACTTGAGTATCTAAAAGGCAAAGATTTTGAAATCACTTCCTTCGAACAAAAAGAAGGAAAAGAAGGAAATCCGAAATTGTACGATTTGACTTCACTGCAGGTCGATTCCAACAAGAAATTCGGCATGTCTGCGGACGATACGCTCAAAATGGTGCAAAGCTTATACGAGAAGAAATTAGTGACCTATCCCCGTGTGGATACCACTTATCTATCAGAAGACTTACATCCGAAAGTACCGAATATTCTCCGTGGAATGCAGTACTATTCGCGCTTTACGGAATCATTGCTTTCAAAGCCAATTCCAAAGTCCAAGGCAGTTTTCGACGACAAAAAAGTAACCGATCACCACGCAATTATCCCAACAGGAGTGGTTCCATCCGGAATTTCACAACCCGAACAGCAGATCTACGATTTGATTGCACGTAGATTCATTGCCGTGTTCTACCCTCCGTGTATCGTTTCAAATACGACGGTTTTGGGTAAAGTGGATAAACTGGAATTCAAAGCAACGGGGAAACAGATCCTAAAACCGGGCTGGCGCGAGGTTTACGCAGATCAAAAGCAAGATACAAAGGCGAAGGATACCGATAAAATCATGCCGCACTTCGAGGAAGGTGAAAAAGGTCCGCACGAACCGTATATCCACAAGGGAAAAACGTCTCCACCCAAGCATTACACCGAGGCAACATTGCTTCGTGCTATGGAAACAGCTGGAAAGCAAGTAGATGACGAAGAAATGCGGGAACTGATGAAGGACAACGGAATCGGACGACCATCGACCCGAGCCAACATCATCGAAACGCTTTTCCGTCGCAAGTACATTGCCAAGAAACGTAAGAATATCGTGGCAACGGCAACAGGAATCGCACTGATTGACACTATTCAAAATGAGCTTCTGAAAAGTGCCGAACTCACAGGTGATTGGGAACGAAAATTACGCCTCATCGAAAAAGGAGAATACAGTTTGGATGTCTTCAAACAAGAACTCTATGTCATGGTTCGTGAAATTACAGATGAAGTGATTTTCAACTCGCACCGACCGTTCATGATGCCCGAACAAACGATTAAAGCGATTCCCAAGAAACGCGTAAAGAAAGAAATCAACTTTGCCGAAGTCGATTGTCCCAAATGCAAATCACACAAATTGGTTAAGGGAAAAACAGCTGTAGGATGTTCCAACTTCAATGAATGCGGCTTCAAGGTTCCATTCGAACTCATGAACAAGAAACTTACCGACAAACAGCTGCATGATTTGGTCTCGAAAGGGAAGACAACCTTGATTAAAGGACTAACTGTTGGCGACGAAAAAGTTCAGGGAAAATTCTTCCTTGACGACACCTTTAACATTCAGTTTGAACAGAGCTGATAATTTATTTTACGCTTAACATTGCACGTCCACACATTGGGTAATTTCGTCGGAACAAAATACCAACATGAAAAAGCACAATCGAACAATAGCACTAGCTACAATTGCATTATTGAGCGGAACTCTTTTGCTCACAGCATGCAATAATCAGGAGGAGGAAACAAAGGAATCAACTGAGCAGAAAGAGCAAGAGGCTCCCAAAAGCAAAAAGGGAAATTGGATAGAGGCAGATGCTAAAAAATTCATGTCTGACGTAAGCAAGGCCATGACCACTTTTTCAGGAATTTTCGGGGAAGAGAAAACGCAGGAAGTTATGGAATGCTACCTCGACAAAGCCATCATGACTTTTGAAAACTACGATGAAGCTGAGAGCAGTCCCGAAAAATGTAAGGAATTAGCAGACGCTTGCGTCACAGAAATTATTAATCCGGAAGAACTTTACGAAGAAGTAGATGAAAAAGATATTTCTGAGGAAAAACTAAAAGAAGTTACCGGAAATCTGGAAGAGCTTTTAAAAGACGAACTTCCAAAGAAATAATTCGATACAATCATGGGAAAGAAATTAGAGAACGCAACAAACCTTTACATGGAGGGAATCCGTGATGGAAATGCTCGTGAAGCCGTTACAAAATATACAGGAGATCGATACACGCAACACAGTACGGGCGTACGCGATGGCGTGGAAGGATTTGTAGAGTTCTTTGAACCCTTCCTGGAACGCAATCCCAAAAGAGATATTCAAATCATTCGAAGTTGGGAAGATGGACAACATGTATTTGTTCATTGCTACCAGAGCATCAACGACGGCGAAGCAAAATGGGTCACAACAGACTTCTTCGATACGGATGATAATGACAAAATCATCGAACACTGGGACGTTATTTCACCATATTCAGATAGCACACCTTCTGGTCATACATCTACCGACGGTCCAACGGAAATCACGGACCTTGATAAAACGGAAGAAAACAAGGCATTGATACGAAACCTGATCAAAGATGCGTTAATGCCTGGGGGAGATCCATCCAAAATCGGCGATTACATCTCGAGCGAAACGTACATCCAACACAACAAAGATGTGCCTGATGGCTTGGAGCATTTCCAAAAGTTGGCGAGCGATCCAAACCGACCTTTGAACTACGAGGAAATCGTTTTATTGGTGGGACAAGGAAATTTTGTTGCTACTTTGTGTAAAGCGAACTGGAACGACGGCAAGATCAATCAGGATTATGCTCAGGTAGATATCTTCCGAATTGAGAATGGCAAAGTTGTTGAGCATTGGGATAACGTGGAACCCGTTCCCGAAAATGATGTGAACAGCGGTAAATTTTAATACATGACGAAAGCGTACCTTCTTATTGCAATACTAACTCTTGGTTTTTCAGGTACGCTATGGAGTCAGGAATCCACCAAAGGAAACTGGACAAATGCCGATCGGTTGGATGCCTTCATGGGGCTTTCCGCACAGCGCGACATCTTCGAAACATTTTTGGACAGCTCACAAATTGATCCGCTTATTCATTGCATTGTAGATGAACTGGAAGCCAATTATGATAACCCGGATTCCGTGCGAGCCAACGAAAGCGCCACAGAGACGATTTCCATAAAATGCCTTGAGCAAGTCGGCTTCGATCCAAACGCTCAAAAAAAGAGAAGCGTCAAAGGGAATTGGTTAAAGAAAGACATTGAAGAAGCACGTAGGAATCTGGAGTATTCCAGAAGCGTCATGAATGAAGTCATTGATTCGAACAAAGTCGATGTTTTGTTTGATTGTGTGGTAAAGAAAATGGAAGCACGATACAACAACCTGGACGAAGCCGTGAACGATCCGAACGACGGAATCACCAACTTAACCGTAGAATGCCTCCAGGAAGAAGGAATTTACGATGAGTTCGTAGAGAAAGAAACCAGCATGATCAAAGAAGAGACAGGTGACCCGGAAAGTGATTATGGCAACTGGAGCGATGCCGACAAGGCCTTGTTGCAAGAGCAATTAGACGAAATGCGCCCCCAATTTGAAGCGAATATTGGTAAAGAAAAGACCGACCGGGTATTCAACTGCGTGAAATTCAACTTTGAACACGCCTTTAAAAACTACGCTGACATCAACAATCATCCTGAAGTTTATAAAGGAATACTGGATGATTGTCACCAGATGGCACAATAAATCAATTCATTTTAACTCTCAAAAAGTATGTTAATGGGAACTTTCAACGTCGAAGTTTTCGTATATTAACATGCAAACTAATTAAACGAAAACACTATGAAGAAGAGTTTTATCAAGGTAGGATTTATGTTGGGTCTTGCACTTGTTACCACTGTATCATTGAATAGCTGTTCAAGCGAGGAAGATGCTGAAGGGGAAGGAACTGAGCAGACTGATGCAAATGAAGGAGAAGATCAGGACGCTGATTCTGACAAATGCGAAGAAGGCAAAGACGGAGAGCACAAATGTGAAGCAGGGAAATGCGAAGAAGGAAAGTGCAAAGACGGTGAAGCCGGAGAAGGAAAGAAAGCTGGTAAGGGAGCTAACGATATGGAAGTTACCACAACCGTTCCTAAAGAGAAGCCTGTTAAAAAAGCAACTCGCGGAGGTGATTCTCCTAAAATGACTACAGACGGGAACAACTAATCCCAATCATTTTATGTAATTTGAGCCCTGACATCCTTTGGATGGTCAGGGCTTTTTTGATTACCAATTACTACCACGACTCATGCAATCAGAGGAACAATGGCTTCTTTCCCGCAAAAAATTTGTGACTTCCCTCCTACTAGGCGGAGCCGCTTTGCAACTTCCGTGGTTAACGGCCTGCAAGGACAGACGCTATTTCCCGGGAGATACCACTCCCCTATCCAATAATCAATTCAGAGTATTGCAATCGCTTCAAAGCACACTTTTCCCATCCGATGGGAACGGTCCGGGAGCTTACGAGGTCAATGCAGATTCTTATGTTCTTTGGGTACTTCGAGACGAATTACTGGATCCCGACGAAAATCAATACATCATTGATAAACTCAACAAGTTTGATGGATACGCCAAAGACAAATTGAAATACAATTTTTACGATCTCAATCCGAAAGAACAGCAAGCCATCGTTGAGGGTGTATCTCAAACTCCCTGGGGAGAACGGTTTTTGTCAAGGATGCTGACTTTAATTTTCGAAGCTTTACTGCTGGATCCTCAATACGGAAGCAATCCCGAGGGCATCGGATGGAACTGGCTCGAACACGACCCCGGAACACCCAGACCAGAAGAAACGCATTTGTATCCAACCATTTTAACGCTTTCGCATGAAGTATGATGTATGTATAGTTGGTAGTGGCGCTGGCGCAGGACCGGTAATTTACGAGCTATCCAAAGCTGGATTAAAAGTCGTGGTGCTGGAAAAAGGTCCCTGGTTGAAAACGGAAGACTTCAGCAAAGACGAAATGGTAGCCACGCGAAGAAGTGTGTATACTCCAAACTTGAAAGACGAATGCCATGTGCTGGTGAAACAAAACAGTGCAGGTAAGTGGATGCGTCAATCGACCTATTCTTCCGGGCGGGATTTCTGGAACGGAAGTGCGGTTGGAGGCTCTTCCAACTTCATGAGTGCCTATTTTCATCGTTTGAAACCCGTTGATTTCCGTCTGAAAAGTGAATTCGGTGAAATTGAAGGTGCGAACGTATCCGATTGGCCCATTCGTTACGAAGATCTTGAACCTTATTATACCAAAACGGAAGAAATTGTTGGTGTATCCGGAAAAGTAGTTCCTCACAAGCATCAGGAACCGAGATCTACAGAAGATTTTCCATTTCCTCCGCTTAGCGAAAACATCTTTTCTTCCTGGCTGGATAGTGCTGCCGAACGATTGAATTACGAAATATTTGCCTCTCCTCGCGGTATTCTTTCGAAACCAAAAGACGATCGCAAATCGTGCTACTATTCCAATTACTGCGGAAGTTATGGCTGTAGCTCAGATGCCAAAGGAAGTTCTCGTGCCGCATTGATCAATCAAGCCATTCAAACTGGTAATTGTACGATATTGCCCAATTCTAAAGTCTATCATCTGGAAACCAATGGAAACGGAACCATTGTAAAAGCGAATTATTACGATGTTGATGATACAAAGCAATTCGTTGAGGCTGACACATTTGTAGTCGCGGCGCAAGCAGTTGAAACATCGCGTCTGCTTTTAATGAGTAAGAATGATGAATTCCCCAATGGATTAGCCAATAATTCAGGTAATGTTGGGAGAAACCTGGTTTTCTCAGGTGGTGGCGTAGGTTCTGGACAGGTTTTTTTCGAGGATCTTGATTCAGACGAAGCGGAACAAATAAAAACGCCAGGTGTATTCATCAATCGTGCCTCTCAGGAATGGTACGTGATCAACGATTCTGAGTTTTCCGATAACCCCATAAAAGGCGGTACTATTGATTTTGTTTCTGAACATGCCAATGCCGTCACCAAAGCAATTCCTTTAAAGTGGAACGAAGACGGAAACTTGATATTCGGATCAGAACTCAAGGAAAAAATGTTCTCCTATTTCACAGAGCAGCGCAAATTCAAGTTTGAAATCTTCGTGGATTGGTTGCCGAATGATAATTGTTACGTTGAGTTGGATGATGAAGTAACAGACAAATGGGGAGATCCCGTGGCAAAAGTTTGGCTTGGGTATCACGAACACGATTTGAAAGTAGGAGAATATCTTGCCGAGAAAGCCGAAAACCTCTTCAAAGAAGCAGGGCTTAAAAACGTTCGATCCAACGTCAGTGGTGGTGTATCTTCGAATCTACAAGCAGGTGGCTGCCGATTTGGAGATGATCCCGAAACTTCCGTTCTGGATAAAAATTGTAAAGCACACGAAGTCTCCAATTTATATATCACCGATGGGAGTTTTATGCCGACAGGAGGAAGTGTCACGTACACATTCACCATTTACGCCAATGCATTCCGGGTAGCCGATCATTTGGTCAAAAAATTATCATAGTCATGAACAAACTTCTCTTCCTTTTTGCTTTTGTAGCAACCACAAGCTTTGCACAGGACACAACTAATTGCGCATGTTGCGACATCCACCACGACCAATTCGATTTTTGGGTGGGAGATTGGATCGTATTTGATACTTCCGGAACCGAAATCGGAAAGAACACCATTGTTCAAATGCAAGATAATTGCGTACTTCAGGAATCATGGAGTTCACCCAACTCTACCGGAACAAGCTACAACTATTTCAACCGAACGGATTCCACCTGGAATCAACTATGGATCGACAATTCAGGATCACATCTGGAGCTTAAAGGACATGCCATCGAAAACGGAATGGAACTAAGCAGTGCGTGGATCACCGGAACTTCCGGGACGGTTTATAAAAACCAAATCATTTGGAAAGAACAGGAAGATGGGTCGGTAACGCAAACCTGGAATATTGTTGGACAGGATAACGGCATTCTCAATGTACTTTTTCACGGAATTTACCGACGAAAATAACTCGATCACTACGCTCGATTACATTTCTGGTTTTCAGGATTTTCGTATCTTGAAAAACCAACACTAACGACATCCAAAAAGAAACCTCACAACAACTTGGGTCTCTCGAAAAGAAAGACTTATACCAGCTCATAATTGAGACGGCAAATGAAGGCGTTTGGATCAAAGATGCCAATCACATCACGACTTTTGTCAACAGCAAAATGGCAGAAATGCTGGGCGATTCGGAAGAAAACATTGTCGGTCGCCATTTCAAGGATTTCACATTTCCCGAAGATGAAGTCACTATTAGTGAAATGCACGAGCGCCGTGAGGATGGAAACTCTGATGGATACGAATTACGACTACGCAACAAGCAGGGAGAAGTGGTTTGGGTATTCGTGAACGCGAGCCCTTTGATGAAAGAAGGCAAATACATCGGATCTCTTGGAATGCTGAGTAATATCACCGTTCATAAACAGAAGGAGCAAAAAAGAATTGAACAGGAACGCCGCTATCGATCGTTGTTTGAAGATTCTCCCGTTCCCATCTGGGACGAAGACTTCTCCGAGGTAAAGAAATATCTTAATCGGCTGAAAGAGCAAGGTATCACCAACATTCGTGAGTATTTTGAAAACAACCTGAACGCGGTGGAAGAATGCGCTGGCTTGCTTATCGTGAACGATGCTAATCAAGCAGTTGTTGACCTGAATGAAGCTCCAAACAAAGCGTACTTATTGGAGAATTTCACCAAACTCATCGATTCCAATTCGCCCGGATACGCCATCAACCAATTTGAAGCGATTGCCAACGGTGAAAAAAGTTGTGAATTCGATGCTGAATTACGCACCTTCAACAACAACGTTGTACATGTGCACATGAAATGGACCGTCGTAAAAGGATACGAAGACACCTACGAAAAGGTGTATCTGAGTACGACTGACTTAACAGATCGAATCGTGGCGGAAAATGCCAATCTTCGTAAATCCAATGATCAAAAAGAGTTGCTGCTCAAAGAGATTCACCATCGGGTGAAGAACAACCTGCAAATAATCACAAGTCTTTTGAAATTGCAGGCAAACTCGGTTGAGGATGAAAGAACGGTAGAACTATTTGAATTGAGTCTGCATCGCATTAATTCCATGGCATTGGTGCACGATCTTTTGTACCGCTCTGAAGATTTTTCCAGAATTAACTACGGATTGTACCTCGAGACACTGGTTACCCCGCTGATTGAATCCATGACTCAGGATAATGCGGAAATTGAATTGGAAATTAATGCCGAGAATATTTCCCTAAACATTAATACCTCCATCCCGCTCGGATTGCTCATCAATGAGATTATCACGAACTCCATGAAACATGGTCTGAAGGGAAAAGAAAAGGGAAAAATCTACATCTTCATAACCCAGGAAGATTCGGGCATGTTCCGTTTATGCATCGGTGATGACGGCATTGGTTTCGCCAGAGACATTGATATTGAAGAAGCTGACACACTTGGGCTTCAACTCATCACCAGTCTGGCTGAACAGCTAATGGGAAAAATCGAGCATGACCATTCCAATCCCGGAACCCATTACCAAATTAGCTTCCAGGAATTGTCCTGATGTATTTGCAGATTTCTGATTCTAAAAATCAGCGTCTGTTACAACGAAATTGTATCGATGATTGTAGTTCGCAGGAGTTTTCTTCGTTCTTTCCGACAAAGAATACCACATCAACGGATCTGTGTAATCACGTGTACACGTATCGTTGTTCTGGTTGTACATTACAAAATAAGTGATGTCCGTAGAAGGATCGAATGGCTCTGGATACCCCTCGCCTTCAACACTATTTCCAATTACAATTCTCTCTCCCGGTTGCAACAAAGTATCCATTAACAAATTGTCTGGGTTTGAAACCTGCAGTCGAACAGGGCTGGAACTAAAGTTTACTACACTCTTTTCTACGGTAGTCTCGCCTTTACAAGAATAAAGTAGTCCTGCTAATAGAAGCGTTGGAAGTAGTAGATATTTCATAATTTCAGTTTTAGTGACAAGCTCGCTCATAAGAACGGCTAAGTTTTAACTTGCCTAAAGATAAAACAGAATTCTGAATTCTTACTGAATAATGCACAATTCCGTTAAAAACGTGGCTCATACAAATATCAAATTGTATGAAAAATCTGAATCAGCCACCTGCTGCAAATCAACAGTAGATCGAACTATTTCTTCACATATTTGGTTAGGATAACAATCTGTTGACCATCTACTTTCCCTTCAATATGCTCTGGATTATCATGCACCAGACGAATATTTCTGACGGCTGTACCTCTCTTAGCGACTATGCTGCTTCCTTTTACGTTCAAATCTTTGACAATAACCACGCTGTCTCCCGCTTTCAGTTCAACGCCATTGCTATCGACATGTTTCACTTCTGAACCTTCCGAAATGCCTTGTTTTGCCCAATTCAGTTCATCTTCCTCCAAATACATCATATCAAGCAAATCATTCGGCCAACCTTCGCCTTTCAAATTGAACAACATACGATACGAAACTACCTTCACAGCAGGCACCTCACTCCACATGGAATCATTCAAACAACGCCAATGATTGGGGTCGGCAGAATCAAGATCGTTTAATTGAGAATTACATGTACTACAGACGTGGATGACCTCATCAACAGAGTCTCCCAGCTTTGGAGCGACTTTAAATAATACCAGATTTTCCGTTGAGCCGCATAGCTCGCATGCATTATTGCTTCTTTTAGACAGTGCCTGTTCCATATTTGTGACGTTTGTTTCCACGCAATAATACAGCTTTTCTAAGCAACGAAAATGCAATAACCTGCGACAACTCCTTTATAGCAAAAGCTGCCACAGGCTACAATTGACACAAGGACGCTTTACTTAACGTTTATTTTCTGTGAACTATCAACAGTTTCTTTGGTAGATTTTGGAATCGATAGCTTTAATAAACCATCCGCATATTCTGCTTCAACCTCCTCTTTTTTAACATTTTGAGGGATTTGAAAACTTCGCTTGAAAGAAGAATAACTGAACTCTCGTCTTGTCACCTTTTCTCCATCCTTCTCTTCCTTCTCCTCTTTGGACTCCGAAGAAATCGTAAGAACGTTGTTATCCAGATCAATGTCGAAATCATCTTTCTTCATACCTGGAATTGCTACTTCAAGCAAATAAGCTTCATCAGTTTCTTTCATATTCGCCGCGGGAATTGTAGTCCCCAAATCCATACTTCTTGCAAAGCTGGTACGGCTAAAAAAATCATCCCAAATTGAGTCAAATGTTGGGAACAGATCGTCGGAATTCCATTTTGTTAATGACATAATGTAATAGTTTAGAATGAGTGCTTACTCTAAAGTTTTCAGCTTCCCTAAAAGTTGCTAAATGTACTTAACACACATATTAACAACCTGTTACAATAATACAAGAGACAACTTTCGATGAAAATGATCTTTGTCAGTTTTATCCTTGATAAAGCTCAAGACAACAGTAACTACTATCAGTGAAAACTTGTTGGTAAATCGTTAAACTCTGCCGAAAATAGACTCGATTAACTACCACAGAATTACTACTTTTGCAGCTTACCGAATTTTATGGCAGATACTCGTTATAACCTCCGCGGCGTTTCCGCTGGAAAAGAAGACGTTCACAACGCAATAAAGAACGTAGACAAAGGACTTTTCCCCCAGGCATTTTGTAAGATCGTACCCGATTTTCTTTCAGGTGATCCTGACTATTGTGTGGTGATGCATGCGGATGGTGCTGGAACAAAATCCTCACTGGCGTACATGTACTGGAAAGAAACGGGTGATCTTTCCGTTTGGAAAGGCATTGCTCAGGATGCGTTAATCATGAATATCGACGATTTACTGTGTGTTGGAGCAACGGATAACATCTTACTTTCATCAACTATCGGTCGTAACAAAAACCTGGTTCCAGGAGATGTGATCTCGGCAATCATCAATGGAACGGAGGAATTATTGGAGGATTTGCGCAATCAAGGAATTGGAATCCACTCTACTGGAGGAGAAACAGCTGATGTCGGAGATTTGGTCCGAACGATTATCGTTGATTCTACAGTCGTTTGTCGCATGAAACGATCGGATGTTGTTTCAAATCATAACATCCAGGCAGGTGATGTAATCGTTGGATTGGCTTCTCATGGGAAAGCTACTTACGAGAACGAATACAACGGCGGAATGGGAAGCAATGGTTTGACTTCTGCGCGTCACGATGTATTCAACAAAACGCTGGCAACGAAATACCCGGAAAGCTTTGACCCGTCAGTTCCTGAAGATTTGGTATACAGTGGATCAAAAGGATTGACAGAAGCTACGGATACAGAATTGGATGCCGGAAAATTGGTGCTTTCTCCAACCAGAACTTATGCTCCAATTATTAAGAAAATTCTGGACGAGCATCGAAACGATATTCACGGAATGGTACATTGTTCGGGAGGAGCACAAACGAAAGTGTTGCACTTTGTGGATGATGTTCACGTAATCAAAGACAACTTGTTCGAGATTCCACCATTGTTCCATATGATTCAAAAAGAATCGGGTACAGATTGGAAAGAAATGTACAAGGTCTTCAACATGGGGCATCGCATGGAAATCTACCTTTCCGAAGAACATGCACAAAACATTATTGAGATTTCGAAATCGTTTGGAGTGGATGCGCAAATTGTAGGTCGCGTAGAAGCCAACGAAGGAAAGAAACTAACTATCACGTCTCCCTACGGAGAATTTACGTACGAATAAACATGAACGAATTACTGCAAAAGCTCGAAGCTATTCATATTCGCTTTGTCGAGGTTGGCAAGCTAATCGTCGATCCCGAAATCATAGCGGATATGAAACGCTACGTAAAGCTGAACAAGGAATACAAGGACCTTGAAGAAATCGACGAGGTTTACAAGAAATACAAGAACATCATCGAGAATCTGGAAAATTCCAAAGCCTTGTTACAGGAAGAGGACGATCCGGAAATGCGTGAGATGGCTAAAATGGAAATCGACGAATTGGAAACTGTTCGACCAGAAATGGAAGAGCACATCAAAATGTTGTTGATTCCAAAAGATCCCGAAGATGAAAAAAGTGCCATCATGGAATTACGTGCTGGAACCGGTGGTGATGAAGCCTGTATTTTCGTGGAAGATTGTTTCCGCATGTACACGATGTTTTTCAAAGAACGTGGATGGAGCTACGAAGTAGTAAACTCCAACGAAGGAACAGTAAAAGGATACAAGGAAATCACCCTGAACATTGATGCTCCTGCAGCTTACGGAGTATTGAAGTTTGAATCAGGAGTGCACCGGGTTCAACGTGTTCCTGAGACAGAATCTCAAGGTCGTGTCCATACCTCAGCTATTACGGTTGCTGTCCTACCAGAAGCCGAAGACGTGGATTTTGAATTAAACATGTCTGATGTCCGAAAAGATACCTATCGCGCATCCGGTGCAGGAGGTCAGCACGTAAACAAAACGGAATCTGCCGTGCGTTTGACACACATTCCAACGGGTGTGGTTGCCGAATGTCAGGACGGTCGATCGCAGCACAAAAACATGGAAAAAGCAGTATCCATGCTTCGTTCCCGTTTGTACCAAATTGAGTTGGATAAGATTCAAAACGAACGTGCCGAACAGCGTAAATCACTCGTTTCCACTGGAGATCGATCTGCGAAAATACGCACATACAACTACCCTCAGGGACGTGTAACGGATCATAGAATCAACAAAACATTATATAAGTTGGATGCTTTCATGAACGGAGATATTCAGGAAATGATCGACGCTCTGAAAATGGCAGAAAACGCAGAAAAACTTAAGGGAGAGGAAGTGTAGTTTCCGAAGACTGAAGGCGGGAACGGAAAGTGACCAGACCTGAAGGAAGAAACTTGGCGGACGTATTGGATATTTTAGACAAATTGGGTACCTCAAAATCCAATTCATCCAATGAATCCAATTTATCTAATGAATCCAATCTATCCAAACAGTCTAAAAGTCTAACAATCAAAATATGACACGACAAGAACTCATCAATCAAATTCGAACAAAACGCTCATTTCTCTGCGTTGGATTGGATACGGATCTAAAGAAAATTCCAAAGCATTTATTGGATACAGAAGACCCCATTTTTGAGTTCAACAAGGCTATCATCGATGCCACAAAGGATTACTGCGTTGCGTACAAACCGAATACGGCCTTCTACGAATGTCACGGACCTAAAGGATGGGAATCTCTGAAAAAAACCATCGACTACATTCCATCCGACATATTCACCATTGCTGATGCCAAACGTGGAGATATTGGTAACACTTCTCGTTACTACGCGGATACTTTCTTTGAATATCTAAAAGCAGATTCTGTTACTGTAGCACCGTACATGGGGGAAGACAGCGTTTCACCATTCCTGGAATACGAAAATCACTGGGTAATTTTGTTAGCACTTACGTCCAATAAAGGCGCTCTCGATTTCCAAATGACGATCGATCATCAAAACAACCAGCTATTTAAAAAGGTTCTAAAGAAGTCTCAGGAATGGGGAACTCCGGAAAACTTAATGTTTGTAGTCGGAGCGACTCGTGCCGAAGGAATTGGTGAGGTACGTAAAGCAGCCCCAGATAATTTCTTCCTGGTTCCCGGAGTTGGTGCACAAGGTGGATCACTGGAAGATGTTGCAAACTACGGCTGGAACAACGATTGTGGACTTCTTGTAAACTCGTCACGAGGTATTATTTACGCATCTCAGGAAGTCGATTTTGCAGAAAGTGCTGGTGCCGCTGCTAAAGCCCTCCAGGAGCAGATGTCCGCCATCCTTGACAAGAAAAATTTCTAAATTTCTTGATCATCTGATTGATTTTTAATAGTTTAGTTAGACTAACGATGAACTATTGAGCCGATCATTATTGTTTTTGATGGCCCTGATTTTTGGGCTGCTACTGTTAAATTGTATCGCATACTTCCTTGGATCTGACGGATCACTAAGAGGATGGAAGGCTGCCTTAATGCTCTCATTTTTAGCCATTAGTTCCTTCGCTGTATTCTTTGTGTTCCTGCGACTCAATTCAGACCGAAAGTCCAATTCGTAGAGGATTCACATCACTTTTCCCGAACCGCACAACTTTGGCACAGGTATTGCCTTCCAAATTGCTTTGAGTGCTTACTTATAAACACTACTTTTGTCATCTTACCGAAAATTCTGGCAGCATAACATGTGGCAGTCCATTGCGAACATCATTTTACGGAATAAATTCATCATTATAGGAATTCTCGCCTTGGTGACTGTTTTTTTCGGTTATAAGGCGTTTTCCGGACTTGAGCTCGATAACAAATACGGAATCCTTCTTCCAAATAATGCTGAAGCCAAAGAAGACTACGATCGTTTTAAAGAACTTTTTGGTGAAGATGGCGGAACTCTGGTAGTCGCTATTGAGACCGATTCCCTTTATACAGAAGAGAATTTCCTAAAATGGAAAGAACTGGGAGATTCCATCCTGGAAATGGAAGGAGTGAAAGCGGTTATTTCTGAAGCAACGCTGTTCTCTGTTTACAACAATCGTGAGAAGCAACGATTTGAGGCTAAAAAAGTATTTTCCGACACGCAATACAAGGAGAAATCCATTGATTCCATAAGAACAGAAGTACGGAGCAATCCACTGTATCGAGGAACCTTATACAACGACGACGAGACGGTTTCTTTGATGATGATCAATATTGATGAAAGCTTCATTGTGGATCGTCAGAAAGCCAACGTTGTTTTCGATATTGAAAACCTCGCAAGATCGTATGAGACGTACTTCGGTAAACCAAGATTTGCCGGAATGCCGCACTTGCGTGTGGTTATTGGGAACCGTGTCTTGAAAGAGATGTACATCTTCATCGGATTGCTCATTGTCATGACATCCGCATTGATGTATTTCTTCTTCAGATCGATGCGCGTCGTACTGATCTGTAATTTGGTCGTTGCCGTTGCTGTAATCTGGTCGATGGGATCCATTGGTGCCTTCAATTTCAAGATGACTATCATCATGGCGTTGATTCCTCCATTAATGATCGTTATTGGCGTCCCTAACTGTATTTTCCTACTCACGAAATACCACCAGGAAGTCAAGCTTCACGGAAACAAAGCCAAAGCACTTTCTCGTGTAATTAAGAAAATCGGAACGGCTACCTTCCTTACAAACCTTACTACTTCTCTTGGTTTCCTGACTTTCGTTACAACCAATTCAGATAAACTTGTCGAATTCGGAATTACGGCATCCGTGAACATTATGATGGTGTTCATTCTTTCGATTACCATTCTTCCGATTATTATTTCGGTACTAAAATCTCCAAAGCCAAAGCACCTGAAACACCTGGAGCGAAAAATGGCAGTGGGACTTCTGAATACATTGGTGAACATTACCGTAAATCACCGAAAATGGGTTTACGTCACTACAATTGCCGTAGTTATTCTGAGTGTTGCAGGGTTGTTGCAAATTCAAACAACAGGAAACCTGACAGGTGACCTTCCTGACGGCGACCAGATCAAAGAGGACATGTCCTTCATGGAGAAGAAGTTCGGTGGAGCCATTCCTTTCGAGATCTTGATTGACTACAAAGAACCTAGCCGACTTGGAAAGAAAAGTACCCTTCTGAAAATTGAAAACGTTCAGAATTACCTTTCAGAAGACACCTTGTTTGCAAAATCTCTATCGTACGTAGATGCCTTGAAAGCGGCGAATATGGCGTATTACGACAACGATTCTTCGCAATATCGTTTGATTACGTCCAGAAGACATTTAGCTAGAATTGATCGATATATCGATAGCAGCTCATACATTACAGATACTGAAGGTGTAGGTGTTGCCATTAATGAGTTGGTCGATACTACATCATTCGTAGTAAGGGTTCGTACACAAATGAAAGATTTGGGATCGTATGAAGTCTCAGATCATATTGAAAAGCTGAAAATGCACCTTGACACGGTACTGAATCCGGATCGTAAGGATATAGAAGCATTCTTCAAAGGCTACAAAAAAGGCAAGAATGCCTATTTAGATTCACTCATCGGAAATTACCCAGCTATTGCAAACGCACTTTCGGAAAGCTACATCAACAATGATGAAGAACAGCTAGCCTATGATACGGAACCGATTGTGTATCTGAAATCGAAATCGAAAGACAAGAAGTTCAAAGAAAACCTTAGAAAAGCGATCGATCTGGAGTACTTTGACGTAACGATTACGGGAACATCACCAGTGGCAGCTGAAGGAACGAAATACATGGTAATCAACCTGTTTACCAGTTTGCTATTTGCCATTATCGCCATTGCTATTTTAATGGCAATTTTGTTCCGCGCATGGCGTATGGTATTGGTATCACTTGTACCTAACTTCATTCCATTGCTATTTACAGCCGGAATTATGGGTTGGTTCGGAATTCCTTTGAAGCCATCAACACTTTTGGTATTTAGTATCGCCTTCGGTATTTCCGTGGATGACACCATTCACTATCTTGCAAAATACCGTCAGGAGCTAAAATCGAAACACTGGGATTTGAAAGCCTGTGCAGTTATGGCGATTCGAGAGGCAGGATTGGGAATGTTCTACACATCCATCATCCTCTTCTGTGGATTTATCATGTTCTCGTTCTCTCAATTTGGAGGAACACAAGCCCTGGGAATTCTAATTTCGTTGACACTCTTGTTCGCAATGATTACCAACTTAGTCTTGCTTCCTACCTTACTTCTTTCATTGGAACGACGTATCACAACCAAATCGTTCGAAGAACCGTACTTTGACGCTTACGCTGAAGAAAGCGACATTGATTGGGAGCATCTGGATCTGGAAACAGAAGTAGACGACTCCAAAACACTTGAAGACAACGAATAGTGGAAGCATTGAAAAACTATACGGCACTCATTGAGAAAGAGCTTGCCAAAGATCAATTCCCTGAAACTCCGGCAGAACTTTACGATCCACTTCGATACTTTCTAACGCTCGGAGGAAAACGAATTCGTCCGGTTCTGACCTTATTATCTTCGGAATTGTTCGGCAGTACTGCAGAGAAAGCGTTGCCACAAGCACTTGCCATTGAAGTATTTCACAACTTCACATTGATTCACGATGACATCATGGACGCTGCACCCACGCGTCGTAAAATGCCAACAGTTCATGAAAAATGGAATACGAACATTGCCATTTTATCAGGAGATGTATTGTTGATCAAAGCGTATCAATTGTTAGCACAGGCGGAAACGGAGCAACTCCCTGAGATTCTTGAAGTATTCAATACTACATCGGTAGAAGTTTGCGAAGGACAGCAAATGGATATGAACTTCGAAGATCGCATGGACGTTTCGATTAGCGAGTATATTGAAATGATTCGTCTCAAAACTTCTGTACTTCTTGGTGGTGCATTGGAAATCGGAGCAATTGTTGCCGGAACAAGTAAAGAAGACCGCAAACGAATCTATGATTTCGGACAATACCTCGGAATCGCCTTCCAAATTCAGGACGATATATTGGACCTCTACGCCGATCCAGAGAAATTTGGAAAGATGGTAGGTGGAGACGTTGTTGCCAACAAAAAAACCTTGTTATACCTGATGGCAGTAGGCGAGGCAAATGCAGAACAACAGGAAATCCTGAAACAACTTCAAACCGAAGAAAACATCGAATTGAAAATCACCCGAACACGTGAACTATTCGATCATCTGGGAGCAAAAGAAAAGTGCCGTGAGGAGATGTTGGCGTACCAAACCAAAGCCATGGGAGCATTGAAAGATATTGACGTTGCCGAAGAACAAAAAGCAGGGTTAATAGCACTTTCGGACTTCCTCTTAAACCGCAACTGGTAGTCCAATTTCCTGCCAATCAGCTTATTCAGTTTCATTCTAAACAACCAGCTTCTTATATTGGAGGATGCCCTTCAATCGTTTGAACCATTCCGTGCTAGGAGAAATCCGACCAAGATTCGCTTTGAAAATCACTTCAGAACCGGACAAAGCTATGGCTCAATTGGAAGAAGGATTCAAGAAAGATCCAACGGTCGGTGGGGTATTTGCACGACAACATTTGTTCTTAAAAGTACCAGAATCTGAACAGCATTATTGGTCACCTGAATTGTCCGTTCGTATTGAAATCGAAGAGTTTACCGATTACACCACGGTGTCATGCTTAGTAGGACCGCGACAGTCAGTTTGGGCGTTGTGGGCATTTATTTATACGTCAATTCTGTTATTAACCCTCTTCAGTGGTTTTTATGGTTGGGCGCAATATAACGTGCAGGGAAGTTCAGCGTGGCTTTGGGTAGTTCCATTTGGAATTATTGGCTTGTCATCCGCTTTTGTTGCATCAAAAATTGGTCAGCGCAAAGGACGGAACCAAATGCTTCATTTGATCAGTTTTGTATACCACGAATTATCAAAAATGGGTCCTGTTGAAAGACTCGAACGACGGTAATTGAGAAGATTTGGTCAATAAGTTTCCCTGAAATTCGTTTAATTCGTATTGCTCAAAGCGCTACATGCATCTCGACGACCAATCCATTCTTGAGGCGATTTCTCGCAACACAGATCGTGGCTACCAACATTTGGTGGAAGCGTACGCAGATCGTGTATTTAGCACCTGTCTCAACCTTACCCGGAATCAGGAAGACGCTGAAGATGTAACACAGGAAGTATTCACAACGATTTATCTTTCACTTGAAACTTTTGAAGGTAATTCGAAGCTGTCCACCTGGATTTATTCGATTGCCACCAACAAGTGCAAAGAGTTTTTACGGAAGAAAACGCGTAAAAAACGATCTGGTTATCACACCGAAATTGAGCGGGAAGATTCGCATTTTGTTCCGATGCAAATCATCGACTTTCAACACCCGGGAGTAGTTCTGGAAGACAAGGAACGCGCTAACATCCTTTTCAGTGCCATTGAACAGCTGGCTGAAAATCAATCCATCGCGTATACGCTTCACAAAATTGAAGGGCGGAGTTATCAGGAAGTTGCAGAAATGATGGACGTTTCCGTTTCTTCCGTTGAGTCCTTGTTATTCCGTGCAAAAAAGCGATTGCAGCAACTATTGGAAAATTATTATCGAGAAAATTTAGAATGACCGCAAGTTTCATTTTAAAATGACAACTAATACTATTGACACCTGAGAATAATATGATACCAAACGAACGCGAAATAGAGAGAACATTAAAAGTCGGAGACCGAATATCGGGCGTGCCTGCTTCAGATGCGTTGATGCAGCGGTTGAAAAATATTCCTGAAACAGTACGTGCAGGATATTCGAAAGTTCCTAAAAAAGTAGTCTGGGCAGTTGCTGCCAGCATCGCTATTCTGATAGTATTGAATGTACTATCGGCGAGGGACTATACCAAAGACAGCAAGTCTTCGCAAGAAACAAGTACCTATTTCGACCACTTAAAGACCTTGTAACATGAAATCACTTAAATTTTATAAGATCCTGAGCATTACGTTGCTAATCCTGAACATAGTAACGATTTCCATCTTTTACTTCAACAAACCTCCTGGACCACCAAAACCGGGAGAAGCCCGATTGGCCAAGGATATCGGACTGACTGGTAACACCAGGAAGAAAGTAGACGCTTTGGAAATTCAACATCACAAGGACAAAAGAGCGTTGATGAAGGATAATTTTGAATTGCAAAAACAGCTGTACAACTCGCTTTCAGACGAAGAGAAATCAGCAGAAATCATGGTGAAAGTTCATAAAAACAGAGCTGAAACGGATCGAATGACCTTTGAATTCTTCAGTGAAGTAGCCTCGTATTGTAACGAAAAGCAGCGTAAAAAACTTGACGAAATTATCGATCAGGGACTACGAAGAATCACCAATCTACCGGGTAAGAAAAAATGAAGATCGCGAAGTTGTTCATATTGATGATGCTTCCGTTCATCAGCCATTCCCAGGAGGATTCCGTCACGATTCAATTCGAGTTATCCGCCCCGGAAAATGTGCAGGTGAAGAAATGCCGAGGATATATCTCAGCTTTAGTCATTCATTACGAAGATGGCACAACTTTCAAGGAAGAAAACAGCTATCACTTGCTCAATTTCATCAATGCAGACGAGGCGCAAATCACACTTAATGTTGATGCATCCAAAACGGTTTTTTCGATTCAATATGCGATCGGAACCGACAGCCTGATAAATGTGACCGGAGTCTATGACGGTGATCTCGATCCGATTCATGGCATGTATTGGGCATGGAATTCCGGTTATATCAACTTCAAGATAGAAGGAACACAAAATGATACGGCATTTTCCTATCATATTGGCGGATATGCTGATCCCTACCCGACCGTTCGGACGAAATCACACAAGGTTTCTGCTAACAAAGAAACTTACGTTGTCACCATCGATGTTGGAACCATCCTGAATTCGGAATTAGCCCGGGAACTCCCTCAATTGATGTCACCCGGAGCCAAGGCATCAAAACTGGCAACCATAATTTCCAACGCGACACAACTGCATGAATAGATGGCTCGTTTCCATTTTTGTATTGGGAAGTTTACTTCTCTTGTCTTCGCATAATTCAGGACCGAAAGGCGAATTTTTGGAAGTCCCCGAAGGTTGGCCCGATCCCGTCTACGACAAAAAAATATCAGAAGAAGGATTCGAATTGGGAAAAAAACTCTTCTACGATCCCAATCTTTCCAGAGATGGAAGTACAAGTTGTGCCAATTGTCATTTATCTTTCACGGGCTTTACACACGTCGATCATGCATTGAGCCACGGAATTGAGGATCGGATCGGAACCCGCAATTCCCCTGTTATAATCAACCTTGCGTGGAATTCTACTTTTCATTGGGATGGCGGTGTAAACCATCTGGAAATGCAAGCCATCAATCCAATTCAGCATCCGAACGAAATGGACAGCAAGCTGGAAGATGTATTGGAATACCTCAATGCCTCGAAAGAATATAGAACGATGTTCTTCAATGCTTTCGGAGACTCCACAGCCTCTACTCCATTAATGCTGCGTGCTTTTGGACAATTTACAGCATCCCTTGTTTCGTCCAATTCTTTGTATGACAAAGTCAAACGAGGAGAAGCTGAATTCTCAGAGCAACAAGCCTCCGGGTATCGATTGTTTCAACAACATTGCGCTGCCTGTCATGCAGAACCTTTGTTCAACACCAATTCTTTCGAAAGTAATGGTCTGCCCATTGATACAACCTTGAATGATGTGGGACGCTTTAAGATCACCACCAACCCAAAGGATTCTTTGAAATTCAGAGTTCCAACACTTAGGAATATTGAGTTCACACGTCCGTACATGCACGATGGAAGATTTGAAACGCTCCGTGAAGTGATGGATCATTATACGAGTATTGACACAGAAAATCGTCACTTAAGTTCAGGTTTGAAACAGCCAATTCCGATTTCTGACAATGAAAAAAAGGATTTAATTTCTTTCCTCAAAACCCTAACAGACAAGGAGTTTCTATACAACCCAAGATTCCGACCTTAATTTTTTTTCGATTCCACCGCAAGGTTTTGGTTCACATGAACACAAAAGGGATAACGAAACAAATTAAACGATGAAAACTACATTCCTTATTCTTGCAGGTCTTGTTCTTGGAACGGGATTCGCGAACGCTCAAACGAGCAACCCCGCTGTTTATTCGTGGCTTCAAAATACAAGCGGAGTCGGATCTTATTACATGCAAGGAAATTCAACTCCAATCTCCAACAACATTGAATACAACTGTCAGGAAATCAGCTATTCTAATACAGCTGTTTACGTTGCTACGAATGGAATTCCTTCATTTCCAACAGGTCCATTTCTAGATGGAAACCCGTCTCAGGCAGAAAGTCAAAATACCATTTTCCGATTTCCACTCAATCCTCAGGAAGAGACTGGAACAAAAACATCTACGACAATGGGTACCATTGGTGTGTTTATCAACGGTGTTTCCTTGTATGATTATCGTGATGGTGTAGCCTGGAACACGACCACGAACGCTCTTTGTGGCGGTCCTGGAAATCCACCATGTCCCGGAGGTCCGCAAGCTACAATGGATTGGAACCGTGATGCAATTCCAGCTGAAATGGACGGATTTGATTGTTCGAAAGGACACCCTGCAATGGGAAGCTACCACCACCATCAGAATCCTTCGGCGTTTAAGTTGGATCACAACGTCGTTTCTACGATCTGTAATTTGTACGATGCAGATGGATTATACGCCATTGATAGTACGCAGCACTCTCCGCTTTTGGGATTTGCCTACGACGGATTCCCGATTTATGGAGCTTACGGTTACGCCAATGAAAACGGTTCAGGAGGAATTGTTCGAATTAAATCGAGCTATGAACTTGGGACGCATACAACTCGTACGCACCACGCAAACGGAACGGACGTTGATGATGGGCCAGATGTAAACAGCACGTACTTCCTTGGATATTTCCGCGAGGATTATTTGTATGTAGATCATTCAGGTCAGGAAGATTATTTGGACGAGCACAACGGAAGATGGTGTGTTACTCCAGAATATCCGCAAGGAACGTATGCATACTTCTGTACGGTAGATGAAAACTGGAACTCTGCCTTTCCTTATGCTGTGGGACCAACGTTCTACGGTGAGTACGAAGACCGTCGCGTGAATGTGATCAATGAGACAGTTACGGTTTATGACGGAAGCAGTGCCAGCATTACAGAAACTGATTTGAACGAAATGAATTTCAACATTTTCCCGAATCCGGCAACAGATTTGATCGCGATTCAAGTAGGTGGTGTTGTTGAAAATGAATTGACAATTGATCTAGTAGACTTGCAAGGACGTGTTGTTATGAATGCGGCGATTCATGCAGGTCAAACTATAGCATATTTTGATGTGTCAACACTTTACGCGGGTTCTTACCTCGTGAGAATTAGTGCAGACGACCATTCCATTACGCGAAACATACAAGTACAGTAAGAGTTTTAGATTCACGCGTATTTTTTTGTCCCGGCTTCGTTTGGAGGTCGGGATTTTTGTTTGTGGTACATAGGCGCATTTCGGCTACGCTCAATGCTCCAACATAAACGGAAATACAACTTACCACGTAAGCTCAGGACAAGTACGCTCAATGCTCTAATATTCCTTAGGTTCACAACCGGATATTTTAACTCCGCTCAATGCTCTATTATAGACAGAAATACAACTTACCACGTAAGCTCAGGACAGGTATGCTCAATGCTCTAATATTCCTTAGGTTCACAACCGGACATTGAGCGGAGTCGAAATGTCGGTTTTAATTACTCCACCCGTTTCAAATCCAAATGATGGAAATCGAAGCTAAAATCAATGTTTGGAGAAATTCCTTTCATTTTGATTTCCGTTGCTTTTCCATTTTCGTCCAAAGTGAACGAAGCAAAAGCATCGCAGTTCATTTCCTGATAATCCCATTTAACGGCGAAGGTGTTGGCTTGATAAAAGAACATTTCTCCTGTCAATCTAGGCGATCTCAAGGATGTAAACCAAAGTTTCCCATCTCTGTTTTCAATCTCAACATCACCAAACCAGGCATCACGGTAGATTCCCACAAAATCATCGAGATTCAAATGATCTGTTTTTGCGTTCTTGCATGTTTCCCATACTTCATCTACAACTTCATTCGCGGCGTTACCGGATCTTTCAAGGTAGGTTGCTATACGTCCAACCCAGTCGACATCCTGAGCTTCCAAATAGGCATCTGCAATTTCATTCATTACTGAAATGAAGGCATAACCACCGGGAGACGTATTCGTAAGGACAACAATCCCAACGTTCAATTCAGGAATTAGAACCGTATGCGAAAGCATCCCTGGCATTCCTCCGGTGTGACTCACAACAGAATAACCGTTTTTATCTTCCAGATCCCATCCCAATCCGTATGCACTGTAATGCGTATTGTACGATCCCTGTCCTCTGGCTGAAGACCAAATAATGGTTTGCATTTCCCACATTTTTGCATGGGTCTCAGGGTCCAGCAAAGTATCTCCCTCATAAACTCCTGTATTCAATTGCATTTTCAGCCAATGCGTTAAATCCTCTACGCTCGCGTAAATTCCGCCTGCCGCACCAAATACTTTGTTCGGATCGAGGTACTCATTGATTTGTTCCAACTCTCCATTTTCCGTGGAATGGGGCATGGCAATATTCTTCGTTGATTTCAAATTCTCACGATACGCTGCCGATCTTTTCATCCCCAGTGGATCCATGATTTCTTCCTCCACGAACTGATCCCATGGTTTTCCGCTAATTCGGTGAATCACCTCTCCAGCAACAATGTAAAGTAGGTTGTCGTAATCGTATTTTGTTCTGAACTCAGAAACTTGTTCCTGATGCTGAAAACTCGTAATAACATCAGCTACAGTAAAATCTGATCCATCTGGAATAAACATCAGATCTCCGGCACCTAGCCCCAATCCACTGCGATGCGTCACCAAATCAACAATAGTGAAATGTTCTGTGATATACGGATCGTACATTCTGAATTCCGGAATGATATCTACCACTTTATCGTTCCAATCCAATTTCCCTTGATCCACCAACATTCCTAACGAAGCTGTGGTAAATGCTTTACTGTTGGATGCGATGCTGAAAAGTGTGTTTTCATCTACCTTCGTTCCTTTCTCCAACGACGCAATTCCATATCCTTTCGAGTGAATTACTTCGCCATCCTGAACCACCGCAACGGCAATCCCGGCCTGTTCAACGGATTTCATCGAGGCATTCACAACACTATCGATATACGCAGTAGTTATCTGACCAAAAACACCTGACAAACAAAATGTTAGAAGAAAAGCAGCAAATATTTTCATGGATTTTGATTTTGCACGAATGTACGAATCAAATTGAACGTTACCATTTTTATGTTGTACATTATACTGACAAACAACGTACTATACCATGAAGAAAAAGTATCAAATCTCTATCCCAGATCCATGCCAAGAAGATTGGAATGAAATGCCTATTAATGGTAAAGGACGCGATTGCTCTAAATGCGAGAAGAACATTCGGGACTTTACAAAAATGAGCGATAATGAACTAATCGCGTTGCTGAAATCAGAAGAGAACGTTTGTGGTAGATTTTCAGAAGATCAGCTAGATCGACCTTTGTTGCGGGAAAACCGTGGATTGATACCGACTTTTAATCTGTATGCTGTTGCCGCTGGATTTGGTGTGTTGATCACTTTTCCTTCGCTTGCTTCAGATAGTCGTTACGAAAAAGCACCTGTGAATCTTGCGGAAGTTTTGCAAGGAGAACAGTCAATTCCACTTGATGAGATTAGAGAGTTTGAAGATTCGCTAACGCAATTTTTAGTTGTAGACGATTATCGATATCACCGAATTGTTGGGGCCAACATCCGACTGTTTGATGATCAGGGAAAACTAATCGATGCCATCCAAACCGATGATGAAGGGCATGCATCCTACAGTTTTGCATTAATGGAAAAACACCGCATTCATAAGATCAAAATAAGCGCCAACGATAAATTCGAAGAAAAAACAATAGTTTGGACACCAGATGGCGATCAGCAATTGGTGATTTTGCTGGAATCAACAGAGGAAGAAGATCGTCCGGTATTCATGGGGATTGCAGTGCGACCGGAAGATTAATTCACTCCATCCCTATCAAGCCGAAATCAACTCTCGGTATTTGTGAATATAAAATATCAAAGGACGAGAAGTACAATTTTTCACATAGTCATGCGATTTGCTCAACGCCATTGTGGTTTTGAATAAGCACATCAACTCCATGCCACTAAATATCTCCGGTGGGCGTTATCTCAATACACTATTTTAAATAACTATGAGATTACTTTGCACCTTATCACTATTGCTTTTTGCTAGCTCATCATTCGGACAGCAACGAATTGGATTTGATTTTAATTCAAGACTCACAAATGCGAACTTTACTGTTCAATACCATAGAGTTATCAAAGGACCGCTATTATTTACAACCGGAATCTCTGGAGGATACTTTGGTCCGGCTGGAAACTTTTCTGACTCTGCGCAAGTAGTAAATGGATTCCATCAAAATAGCTATCCCACACTTACGAATTCGTTTAGCAGGAATGGTGGTAATTATCAATTACGCGGAACCGGAACAAAAGGAACTGGAATTGGTGCTTTCGTTGGCGTAGGCGTTTTTAAGGAATTTGCGAATTTTCACGGATTTCGACTCAATGTAAATCATCATTTCTTATGGGGTCGATCGCATATAAGTGCCTATTACCGTGATTACAATCAAGAAAGAGGCAATACATGGAGAACTGCAAACGTATGGCATCCACTTGGTGCCGTGAGTATTGAATTGTACCATACAATGCGCCTTAATGGTCGATTCACATTCTATTGGGGAGGGAAATTGCCATATTATTACTCTATGGATAAAGCACGGTTCAATCCAAAGGTTGACGGTGAGTTGTTCCATAAATTTTTGCCGGATATTTCTATCGGAATTACCCGTGCTGTCGGAAAATGTGATTAAATTAACCTGACAAACCCTAACCATGAAAAGAAAAACTTCCATTACTATCCCAAAACCATGCGATCAAAAATGGTCGGATATGACACCTAAATCAAATGGACGTCATTGTGATAAGTGCGATGTCACTTTGTTGGATTTCTCCGTTTTGACAGATGCTCAAATTATCGAAACCCTAAAGAAATCTGGTCCCGTTTGTGTCCGTGCTACGGAAAGTCAATTGCACCGACCTCTTATAGACGCTTCATACAGAAATGCACCGACATTAAATTTGAAAGCCGTTGCGATGGGAGCAAGTTTGTTGATGACCATTCCGGCGTTGAGTCAGGAACAATCCGAAGTTTATCCAGAGATCGATCTGATTTCCTCCATTGAAAAGGAAGGTGAACCGGATAAATCAACCGAGTCACAAGCTGCGAAAAAAGTATCTATCGTAGCATTAAATGCCAGATCTGGGAATCCAGCATCAGATATTGAACTCATGTTCCTTTCGAAAGACCGACAGGTCAAATTCAGCGCCACGACGAATGATGATGGCGTTGCTCTTGTAAGCAAGAATAAGCTTGCTAAAAAGGAAATTGCCTATATCGAAGTAGAAACTACAGATCAGATTCAAGGACTGATTATTCCGTACAAAGGCGACGAAATGGACATCGTAATCAAAATTGAATACAATTATCAAGAGTTCATGGTCATAGGCATGGTGGAACACGAAAATCTTCGCTATTAAGATCAGGAATCAGCTTCCTTCGCTTCCAATTCTTTGATTTTATCCAAAACCTTTTCGGCTTCCGCCATAATTCTGTCCGACTCTGATCGATTGCTGGTACTCATTCGTTTCGATTCCTCCAGAAGCTTCATGTACTTTTCATTCAACTTCTCTTTTTCCGACTTCTTCTTGAAAATCCCAAACATAATTCTTCATTTTAATTGTGTGACAAATGAAGGGTTTTGGAGCGTTTCATAAAGGTACGAATTTGTTTTGAACAATTTCTGCTATCAGGATACATGGGCAATGACACGACTCTATCTCATTCATATAAAAAACTGATAAATAGATAATTGGCACAGTAATTGCAATTTGGCAGGCATTAAACCAATTACCTATGAAAACACTTTTATTCGCAGTTCTAATGGCTGCACCAATGGCTCTAAGCGCCCAGGTTTGTAACCACCTAATTCCTGTACACGCAGTATCTCAAGGAGTAGGGTCTTTTCACATCACCAGCGATGCAACAATGCCACACAATTCAGGATCTAATTTCTATGTATGCGCAGGTGTTCATCTGACCATAGAAGGATCCGACGGATGCAATTACTATTTGGAAGATGGGGCAATGCTAACCATTCAGGATCATGATGGCGATAATGTATTTGCAAAGGGGAATTGCACAATCGTAGACCAATCGACTTCGACGCTGGTTGTCACATCTGAAGCTTCCACAACTATTTCCAAACCCAACGACCCTTTCAATTTTGTGCAGTTAACCTGTGCGAGTATGGTTTATGATTATTCCCTGGTGGGAGGATCAGCACCGTGTAATTTGAGTCTGGACGAAGAAGTTTCTCAAACACTGGAAGTATATCCAAACCCGGTAATGCAAGGACACACAATTCATTTCAATGAATCCGTTGCTTCGGTTTCTTTGGTAGATCTTTCTTGTCGCGAAGTACTGAATATAGCAGCATTGAACTCGAATGAATTGGTTATCTCAGACGTTAATCCAGGATTGTACATCATTTCTATTCGAAGAGAAGATGGAGTTTTGGCAACTTCAAGATTGGAGGTTCGCTAAGAAGTAAAATTCCCCTTTACCCTTGAGGGGTAACTTCCTAGATAACGGCAAAACGCACATTGAGCGTAGCCGAAATGTGAATAATGAACCTGGTATATTGCATTTCGGCTACGCTCAATGCGCTATTACTCGTAATTTTCGAAAAATCATCGGCTCTTGCGAATATCTGGTCAATCTCCCCTTGAGGAAGTGCAAGCACTGCTTGTGATGGAAAGGAGGGGTGACAAAAGATATCGTGAATCTATCGTACCAGTAATCCCTTCACATTTCGATAGACTCAATGTCCGGGGGCGAGGTTTTTCAAATAATTGAACCTACTTGTCGGATATTTGTACATTGTACTGATGATGGCAAAGATTTTAGAAAGGCGGATTACACTACTACGAGTGGTGGTCTGCCTTTTTTTCGTTATTGGCGTTGGAATTTCGTTCAAAGTCTGGCATTCGGATCGATTGTTTCCTGTTCTACCCGTATTTGATTGGATGCCTGTTGCCTCTAATGATGTTTCGTCGTTTTTGGCCATGATCCTGATATTTGGACTCCTGTTGGGAGTGGTCATTCGTTTCAGAGCATACTTCATTGGACTCATTGTTCTTTTATCACTGCTACTCCTACAAGACTACATGCGCTGGCAGCCGTGGGTATATATTTATGTTGCCTTTTTGCTCCCATTTGCTCTTTGGAAACGACCAAACGAAAAGCTTCTTCCCTATTTCCAATTCTTACTAATCGGTGTTTACCTCTGGAGCGGTGCGTACAAATTCGGCGGTTCTTTCATCGAATTAACATGGGATAAAATGTTACGCACTTTGCTCTTCATTGATGATCCGGGAACACGAGAATCATTGCACTTTTTGGGAAATGCAATCCCCGTCATCGAAATACTCATTGCAATAGGACTCTTCCTGAAGAAAACACGGCACTTAGCAATTTTACTCGCGATCGTGACGCATGTGATTATTCTGGTATACGTCATTACCAATCAGCAAAACTCTGTGATTTATCCGTGGAACTTCGCGATGATTTTATTGGTGATTACCTGTTTTTATAAAAGCGGTAATAGCTTATCGAGCTGGGCTTCTCGACAGGCTCGAAGTCCTGATTTTTCTTCAAAACTAAAGCTTCAAATTGCATCAGGAGCGTTCTTCTTTGTTTTCATGCCGGCTTTAAATCCGTTGGGACTGTGGGACAATTACCTTTCCTTCCACCTATATTCGGGAACCAATGGGGCATTTTTCGTAGGGTTGGATCAAGATCAATACAAGAAGGTAGATCCGTCGCTCTATGATTACTTCTGGACGGTAGACGAACCCAATGGCAAATACTGGATCTACGTGAACCTTTGGGCTATGAAAGAGTTGAATGTAGCGTTCTATCCTGAGGAGCGATCTTTTAAGAAACTGGCGAAGTCCTTTTGTGAAGGGGATATTCCTGAGGAAAAGTTGGAGTTCGTTGTATTTCGGGATGGATTTAAGCGGAAGGGGGCGGATGTTTTTGATTGCGAGAAGTGTGAATAAAAAAACCCCGATGTTTCCACCGGGGTTTCCAACTATAAAATACGTGCTGGCCCGTAGCCAGCTAGTCCTGATGATCCCTCTCAGGACTGGTAGAATTTACTAATTGTTCAACAGCGCTTTTACTGTTGCAGCGATCACTTTACCGTCTGCTTTTCCAGCCAATTTTCCAGTCAACATTCCCATTACTTTCCCCATATCCTGAGGTCCAGTTGCTCCTGTTGCTGCAATAGCTGCTGCTGCTTCGGCTTTGATCTCTTCTTCAGACATCATTTCCGGCATGTAAGTTTCCAATACTTCAGCCTGAAACTTCTCTTCCTGAGCCAAATCATCTCGCCCTTCTTTCACATACAACTCATACGTGTCTGTACGTTGCTTGAAGAGTTTCAGAATAATCTTAGCTGCAGCTTCGTCAGATACTTCGCCATCTCCTCCAGAAGTTGCTTCTAACAACATCTTAGATTTAATATCTCTCAGTACTGCCAGTTTCTCTTTTTCCTTCGCCAACATCGCTGCCTTGATGTCCGCGTTGATTAGATCCATGAATGCCATTAGTCTACGTTATCGTGTAAAAATGAATTATTGCTATTCAAAGATGATCCGTCTTCGTTTTTGGAAACACTGAATCGACTTTTGCTTGATTCTTCGCTTGGAACTGATTCGTCCAACTGTACATTACGACGTACATAAGCCGGTTCGTTTTCCAAATCCTGAATACCATCTGCTTTCTTCAATCGTTGCGTGTACTCCTGAATTTTAGACATACGTTCCTGAGAACGCTCCTGCTGCTCTTCCGGCGACAATACGCGCTTCGAGTTTGCTGTGTCCAAATCCATTTCTTCCATATCATCTTCCAACGTATAGCGTTTAACTTCGCTTTCCGTCTCTTTCGCTTCTGGTGTAGGAGTTACATTCCATCCTAGTTCCATTTGAGCAGACTCTTCCTGAGAAGAATCTGTAGCAGAAACATCCTCTTTGGTTTCAGATGTCCATGTATCTTTCTTCTCGTACGTTGGAGTTGGCTCTTCCACTTTAGTTGCTTCCGGCTCTACTTTTTTCAAGAAAGGCTCGTCTTGCTCTTCAGTTACTTCTTTCGCTCCTGACCAAACGTTTGCATTTGTTTCAGTTGGAGAAGACAAAGGTTCTTTTACCTCTGCTTTCTTCTCGTCCTCCAACGTAGTTACGTTACGTTTCGGCGCTTTCTCGAAACCCGTAATTGGAGAAGATTGGAATCCAGTAGCGATCACCGTTACGCTCAACTTTTCTCCAAGCGTATCGTCTTTTGCGTGACCGAAGATCACATCTGCTGTAGATCCGGCTGCATCCTGAATGTAATCCGTAATCTCCGTGATTTCGTCCATGGTAACTTCCTTGTCTCCATACGTGATGTTCAACAATACGTACTCCGCACCGCTGATATCGTTGTCGTTCAACAATGGAGATTCCAATGCTTGTTCCACTGCCTTCAATGCACGGCTATCACCTTCAGCTGCTGCGCTACCCATAATAGCTACTCCGCTGTTACGCATTACAGTGTTTACATCATTGAAGTCAACGTTGATTGCACCAGTTACCGCAATTACTTCGGCAATACCACGAGCTGCAGTTGCCAAAATATCATCTGCTTTTTCAAAAGCATTTGTAATTGACAGGTTTCCTGTGATTTCACGCAAACGTTCGTTGTTGATCACCAAAAGAGTATCAACGTTTTCGCGCATTTCTTCCAAACCTTCTTCGGCTTGAATGCGACGCTTCCGTCCTTCGAAGTTGAAAGGTACCGTAACGATTCCTACCGTTAGGATTCCCAATTCTTTTGCCACTTTGGCAATTACAGGAGCAGCACCGGTTCCGGTTCCACCACCCATACCAGCGGTTACGAATACCATTTTAGCACCAGCGCTAAGGTAATCGCGAATTTCTTCAATGTTTTCAACTGCTGCATTCTTCCCAATTTCAGGAAGTGATCCAGCTCCTCGACCTTCTGTTAAAGATGGTCCGAGTTGAATTTTGTGAGGCACCGGAGAAATCTCCAATGCTTGTAGGTCGGTATTGCAAACGATGAAATCTACACCTTTGATACCCTGGTTGTACATGTGGTTTACGGCATTTCCTCCGCCACCACCAACACCAATCACCTTGATGATTGAGGCTTTTTCGTCTTTAGGTAGATCAAAATCCATTCTTGTATTTTTTAGTTGTTGTTCAAATTAAATCGCATCATTTCGGCTTCTCGACAGGCTCGAAGACCTGCACAATGCTAGTTTTTCAGGACATCGAGCTTGTCGAGATGCCCTGAAAGGATTTACTCCTCATCGACGAACCAGGTTTTACCACGCTGGATAATCGAGTCGAAGAATGATCCTCTTGTTTTTTCGGAGTGCGTCTTTACATCGCCCGTGCTTGCTGCTTCCGGTTGACGTTTTGCCGATTTCTCCAAATCTTCAAAGCCTTTCAATACCAAACCAATTCCGGTTGCGTACATCGGACTTTTAATTGCTTCGTTGTTTGTATTTGCCAAGTGTTCTGTTGGATACCCAATACGCGTATCCATTCCAGTAACGTACTCGAACAATTGTGTGATGTGACGTAATTGCGATCCACCACCGGTAACCACAATTCCACCAATCAATTTTTTCTCGTATCCTGAGTTACGAATTTCGTAATGCACCAAATCGATGATTTCTTCCATTCGCGCCTGGATGATGCTTGCGAGGTTGCGAAGTGTAATTTCCTTCGGTGCACGTCCGCGCAATCCCGGAATAGCTACTACTTCGTTTTCCTGACTTTCACTTGCCAAAGCAGATCCAAATTTTTGCTTCAATTTCTCAGCCTGACGCTTCATGATCGTGCATCCTTCTTTGATGTCCTCAGTGATCACGTTACCTCCGAAAGGAATAACCGCTGTGTGGCGAATAATTCCTTCGTGGAAAATCGCAACATCCGTAGTACCACCACCGATATCCACCAATACAACTCCCGCTTCTTTCTCTTCATCCGTTAAAACGGCATCTGCAGAGGCGATTGGTTCCAAAATGATGTCTTTCACTTTCAATCCGGAACGCTCCACACATTTGTGAATGTTCATGGATGCTCCAATGTTTCCGGTAATGATGTGGAAGTTTGCTTCCAAACGCACGCCAGACATTCCGATTGGATCTTTAATTCCCTGCTCACTGTCGATGATGTATTCCTGCGGCAAAACCGTAATGATTTCCTCACCCGGTGGCATTGCCAATTTGTACATATCGTCAACCAGACAATCGATGTCTACCTGAGAAATTTCTTTTTCAAGATTGGTACGCGTGTGAATTCCGCGGTGCTGGATGCTTTTGATGTGCTGTCCGGCGATACCAACGTTCACTGTTTTAATCTTCAATTGACCTTCGATACGGGATTCGGCTTCTTCTACCGCTCCGGCGATCGATTGAATTGTTTTGTCAATATTGGATACCATACCGCGCATCACACCTAGTGACTCGGCTTTACCCATCGACAAAATTTCGATTTTCCCGTGTTCGTTTTTACGACCAACGAAGCAAGCAATCTTCGTTGTTCCAATGTCCAATCCTACAATAACTTTACCCATCCGTTTCCTTTTTCTTGCAAACTATTTGGTCCTCATACTTGAGGCTGATTTCTGTATATGTACCCCAGCCTTCGTAAGGCATGGCTTCTTTGTAAAAAATTTTGAGCTTTTTGAATTTCTCAGCGACCTCTTTCTCAGTCAATGCGGAACCAAAAACTACTTTTTGATCCCCAACCAGTGGTATGAGTACAAAATCACCATTCTTTTCGAGATGAATTTGACCTATGAGAGAATGGAACAAGGGATCATTACAAACATAACTGGAAATCCGATAGATATCATCCAGCTTTCGAATACTTTTCAAGGAGTCGTTGTTAATAATCCCGGACAGATTTTCTTCCTCAAAACGGTCTGAAATATCGCCAGTTACGACCAAAATTCTTGCGGCGTGTAAATCCGAAATTTCCATCTTCACACCTTCATCATCGAGGTAGTATGTTTGCCCTTGTTTATTGAAGATTCGTGCTATCGGTGTACGGGTTGTCACTTCGATCTTCCATTCACCTCCTAACTTCCTGTACACTCGCGCATCTTTCACCTGCGAAATCCCTTTCAAATGGGCTTCAATCTTACCAATGGGCAAATCTCCGGATCGCATGCCTTTCTCCCAAAATTTATGGAAATCGAGATCACTTAGAACCTCTTCTTCTGTAATGAAGTGCGCTTCTCCTTCCACATGCAATTCAATCTGCGGCGCTTCGGTTGGAATGTCATCCTGTGCCTTTTGCGTTAGCACCAGAAGAACCAAAACGATCAATCCGAACGCGGACCATAACGCTATTTTCATCCATGGCTTCATGACAACAAGGCGTTTTTCAGTGGTTCAACAATTCGGTCGATGTCTCCGGCGCCGATGGTTAGGATGACTTTTCCTTCGCTCTCACTCTCCAACTCACTCCCATGTACTACCTTCTCGACAGGCTCGAAGTCCGCCAAAACCTCTACAGGAAGTAACATACGCTTCTTGGCCGCCGTAATCTTTTCCAAAAGTGCATCGCTGGTGATTCCCGAAATAGGTTCTTCGCGGGCAGGGTAAATTGGCATGAGGATTACTTCATCCAAACGACTGAGTTGTTCGGCGAAACCGTCAAAGAAATCACGGGTACGTGTGAATAAATGCGGTTGAAAAATACCCGTGATTCTCTTTCCTGCATAGAGCAATTCTACGGAATCAATTAATGCTTTTATTTCGGTGGGATGATGCGCATAATCATCAATGTATACCAAGTTTTCTTCCCGGACATGATATTCGAATCGTCGCTTCACCCCTTTGAAGGTTTTAAGCCCTTCACGAATCGTTTCTTCATCCAATCCAACGAATTCTGCTAAAGCGATGCACGCGATAGCATTTTCCGCATTATGAACTCCCGGCAACCCCAGAGCCACCGATTTCCACTCGGATTTCGGTGTTTTAACATCTACTGTGAAGAAACCATTTTCTACCCTTGGATTCCACCCGGAATAATCCGCTTCACGACTTAGGGCATACGTGACAACATTCTCATGATTCAATTCGACATCCAAATGCCGCACCAACATTCCACTGGATTGAATTTGATTCGCGTATTCCCGAAATCCTTCGAGGAACGTATCGCTATTTCCGTAAATATCCAGATGATCCGCATCGGTAGATGTCACTATGGAAGCCAAGGGAGTCAAATGCAAAAAGGAACGATCGAACTCATCCGCTTCGACTACTGTCCAATCGCTGCTTCCCTGCACGAAATTCGATTGAAAGTTGGAGCTGATTCCACCGAGAAACGCATTGCACTTCTCATCGGAAACATCCAATAGATGCGCCAACATGGTGCTCGTGGTAGTTTTTCCGTGCGTACCCGCCACTGCTAATCCTTTGGTGTTTTGCGTGATCATCCCAAGGACTTCTGCACGTTTCTTTACAACATACCCTGCGTGCTGCACATGCAACAACTCACCGAAATTTACCGGAATTGCAGGCGTGTACACCACCAATGTTCTCTCCGTATCTCGGAATGCTTCCGGGAGAGACGGTCCGAAATCCTCATAATGAATATCAATGCCTTCCTCCTCTAATTTTGCGGTTAAAGGAGATGGAGTTTTGTCGTAACCAGCCACTGGCCAGCCCAGTGAATTAAAGTAACGCGCCAATGCAGACATACCGATTCCACCCACTCCGATAAAATAGGCGCGATCAAATTGTTCGATATGTTCTTTTGAGATCACTTTCTTGCTACTTTTTCTAATTCATCCACAATGCTTGCCGTAGCTTCCGGCTTTGCCAATGGAGCAATATTTTTCTTTAGTTGCGCACAGCGACTTTCATCTTTAACCAAAGACAAAACCTCTGGAATCAACTTCTCTTTTGCCTCAACATCTTTGATCAGGATAGCGGCATCTTTGTTCACCAACGCCATGGCATTTTTGGTTTGATGATCTTCTGCAACGTTTGGAGACGGCACTAAAACAGACGGCTTTTCAACAATACATAATTCCGACACGGAACTTGCTCCAGCACGGGAAATTACAACATCCGCCATTGCATAGGCTAAATCCATTCGAGTGATGAACTGGACCATTTTGACGTTGCCGAGGGTTAGTTCTCCGGCTTTTTCTTCCTTACCCGCCTCTCGACTCCGCTCGAGGCTCGCTTCAAGCGTGTTGAAGTAGAGTTTTCCGCATTGCCAAAGGACCTGCACGTCGCTTTTTTGTAATTCTTCCAGGTGTTCGACAACGCTTTCATTCAATGTCCGCGCTCCAAGACTTCCACCGATAATTAAGATGGTTTTCTTGTTTGGATCGAAACCATAGAAATCATATCCTTCTGCTTCTTTTCCTTTGATGTCGACCATGTTTTTACGGGTTGGATTTCCCGTCATAACGATCACTTCTTTTGGGAAAACGGATTCCAAACCTTCGTACGCCACGCAAATCACTTTTGCTTTTTTCGCCAGAAGTTTGTTCGTTTTTCCAGCAAATGCATTCTGTTCCTGCAAAGCCGTTGGATACTTCAACATGGAAGCCGCTTTCAACGTAGGACCACTGGCAAATCCACCAACCCCAACAACAATTTCGGGATTGAATCGCTTAACGATCCCACGTGCTTTCATCACACTTTTGATGATCTTAAAAGGCAGCAGAAAATTCGACAAGGCAAGCTTACGTTTCAAGCCAACAATTTCCAAACCTTCAATTTTATATCCGGCAGCCGGAACCTTTTCCATCTCCATTTTACCCGTAGCTCCCACAAACAGAATCTCTGCATCGGGATTTCGGCGTTTGATTTCGTCTGCAATGGCAATGGCCGGGAAAATGTGTCCTCCCGTTCCTCCTCCTGAAACTATAGCTCTTTTAATCATCTTATTCTGTTTCAAATACCTGGTTATCGTCTGCTAGTATGTCCTTTTCCTCATCTCCATCTCCACCTTCACTTTCTTTTTGTTGATTGTACGCAATAGACTGCACGATCCCCAGCGCAAGGCAAGTCATTATCATCGCCGATCCACCCATTGCCAAAAGCGGCATGTTTTGTCCTGTCACCGGGAACATTCCTGTACAAACCAGCATATTCACTGCCGCCTGACTCAAAATGAGGATCCCCACCCCAATACATACGTAACTCTCAAACATCTTTTTGGAACTGAGTCCAATCCTCATGATTCGGTAGAGTAAAATGAGATACAACATCACAAGAACACCTGCCGCAATAGGCCCCAACTCTTCGACATAACTCGCGTAATAGAAATCGGCGTAGGCTTCCGGCAAATACTCCTTAAGCTGTCCATCACCTACTCCCTGCCCTCCAAAAACACGCATTTCCGATACATCCACACGCCCGTTATAGATAGCATCCATGGAATTCTGGACCTGAGCATTTTCTATGATATTTTCGTCGTTGTTAGCATGATTGAACATCCGGTTTTCCCAGGTTTCCAATCGCGGAAGAATCCTAAGATCGGGAGCCGCTTTTTGAATCAGAACGATAACCAGGAACAGCGCCACTCCACCACCAATCAATCCGGCGACTTTCAGGAATGGAACCTTCGCAATAAACATCAGCGTCAAACAAATAGCGAAGAGTATGGCTGCGGTTGAGAAGTTATCCTTTACAATGAGTGCACAGATGACGATAATTGGTGTTACGAGAGGTAAAAATCCTTCCCGCCAATCATTCATAACCTCTTTTTTCTTTACCAGCAATCGCGAAATATAAACGATCAATGCGAGCTTGGCAAAATCAGAGGATTGAAAGGTTAGACCGACGAATGGAATTCGCACCCATCTACCTGCATCGTTGACTCGTACACCAAAGAAAAAGGTGAATAACAACAGGGCAATTGCGAGATAGAAACCGAATTTGGCGAGTTTAGAGAAATAGGCTGGATCACGTCGATGAACCCAGAACATTACCCCCAAACCAATTAATACGTAGATAAAATGTTTGAACAAGTATTTGAAAGGCGTCCCTCCTTCGATTTTCACCAAAATCGGCACGAAGCTGTAGACACTCACCAAAGAAAAGGCCAGCATCAGCAAGGTGATTATCCAAATCACCCGATCTCCCTTCAAACGCTTCAACAAATTACTCATCCGTACTTATAAATGTATCTTTCAAGCAATTCTAATTCTTCTTGCGATCCCTCTCCTTCTGTTGTGAAAAGGAATACGCGTCTTGCATCTTCAAATGAGCGTACCAAATCCAGGGAGGCTTTCACATCTCCGGTTCCGGCGACATTATCAATTGTGTGGATTTCTTCTCCACTCAATTTTACATTTCCAAAGTCACTTACCACAACTGTTTCAATGGTATCCAATACTTCGGGATAATACTTCACTGCACATTTGATCTGACTTTGTTTTCCGACCCAAACAACAGGGAAAGGAAAATTGGAAATCACAGTAGTAAGCGCGTCGAAATGCGGATTGGCCCATGCAAAAACATCCATGCTTTTCCATTTACCTAAAGCCCGCATCGCTTCTAATGAGCGCGCACGTTCCAGCCCCTCCTTCCTTGCTCGAAGAAGATCTGATTCAGTAGTTCTGGTTGATAGCTTCTTCATCTTAAAGTGAGCGCACTGCTTTTTTGAATTCGTTTCCACGTTCTTCGTAGTTCTCGAATAGATCGAAACTTGCACATGCAGGGGAAAGCAATACTGTCTCTTCTTTTCGTGCCAATCGGTATCCGTAAGCCACTGCCTCCATTGCTGAAGATGCTTCGTAAATTTCTGTTGTAATAGAACCGAATGCCTGTTTGATTTTCTCGTTATCCTTTCCAAGGCAGATAATTGCTTTTACCTTGTCCTGCACCAATTCGAACAACTCGGAGTAATCGTTTCCTTTATCTACCCCACCAACGATCCAAACGGTTGGTTTGTCCATACTTTCCAGTGCGAACCATGTAGAGTTAACATTCGTTGCTTTGGAATCGTTAATGAATTCGATACCGTGTACTTTCGCCACGAACTCTAGTCGGTGTTCTACGTTGACGAAATCGCTTAAACTTTCGCGTACGGACTCTTTACGGATTTCAAGAATTCGGGACGCGATTCCGGACGCCAGGGAATTCTGTGCATTGTGCTTGCCTTTTAAGGCTAAATCATGAATTGACATAGTGAATTGATCGTTTATGTTTATTGTTATTTGTTCGTTGCTATTTATGTACCCACCAACTTCTTGTGGTTCGGTGAGTGAGAATGGAGCAAACTTTGCTTTGAAATCGCCCTTTGATATGACTTCTGTAATGTTCGGATCATCGAAATTGTAGATGAACCAATCGTTTGCTGTTTGATTTTGCGTGATACGAAATTTGGAGGCGATATAATTCTCCATTTTGTTGTCGTAGCGATCCAAATGATCCGGCGTAATATTCATCAACAAAGCGATGTCTGCCTTGAAATCAAACATTCCGTCCAATTGGAAAGAACTCAGCTCTAACACGTAGAAATCGAAATCCTTTTCAGCCACTTGTTTCGCGAAGCTATCCCCCACATTTCCAGCCAAACCAACATTTAACCCCGCCTTTTTGAGGATGTGATGCAACAGCATCGTGGTAGTCGTCTTTCCATTACTTCCGGTAATGCAAATGGTTTTCGCCGTGTTGTAATATCCTGCAAATTCGATTTCTGAAATCACTGGAATCCCTTTGGAAACAGCTTTGACAATTAATGGAGCCGTATCAGGAATCCCTGGAGACTTAACAATCAGCTTTGAACTAAGAATACGCTCTTCCGAGTGCTTCCCTTCTTCCCATTCAATACCTAACTTGTCAAGTTCTTTCGCGAAAGGCATTTTCACCTTTCCGAAATCTGAGACAAAGACCTCCCAGCCCTGCTTTTTTGCAAGGATCGCTGCTCCAACGCCGCTTTCGCCAGCGCCCAAAATGGCAATATGTCCGGGAGTCGGTTTCAATTTATCTTACTTTGAGTGTTACAATGGTGATTACTGCGAGCAGGATCGCGACAATCCAGAAGCGAGAAACAATTTTCGCCTCGTGCAATCCTTTTTTCTGGTAGTGATGATGGAGCGGCGCCATCCTGAAGATCCGCCTGCCTTCGCCGTACCGTTTCTTGGTGTATTTGAACCAACCGACCTGCATCATTACAGAAAGGTTTTCAATTAAGAATACTCCACAAAGAATCGGAATCAACAACTCCTTACGAATGGAGATTGCGAATACGGCAATAATTCCACCGAGCGCCAAACTTCCCGTATCGCCCATAAAGACTTGCGCCGGGAACGAGTTATACCAGAGGAATCCAATACAAGCTCCCACGAATGCCGAAATGAAGATTACCATTTCCTCGGCGTACGGGATATACATCACATCGAGGTAGTCGGCGAATTTTACGTTGGTCGATACATACGCCAATATTGCCAGAGCGATTCCGGCTATTGCCGAGGTTCCGGTGGCGAGTCCATCCAGCCCATCGGTCATGTTTGCCCCGTTTGATACGGCGATCACAATGAAAATAACCACTGGAATAAACAACAACCATCCGTAGGTTCCGGCCCAGTCACCGATCAACCAGTTGTAATTGAACTCGTTATCTTTTACGAAAGGAACCGTTGTGGTCATATCCTTGGTACGCACCCACTTTGAATCGTCATCCGGCTCCAAATCTTCGTGCATATCGGTCACCAAAGCCTCGTTCTGTGACAACTTATGGAAGGAATCCACCTTTTTGTGCACCTGAACATCCGGGTGGAAATACAAAATGCATCCAACGATTAATCCAACTCCAACCTGACCAACAACTTTGAACCGTCCGGCAAGACCCTCCTTGTTTTTCTTGAAAACCTTGATGTAATCATCAATGAAACCAATCGCCCCCAGCCAAACGGTAGCCAACAACATTGTGATTACGTAAATATTGTGCAGCTTAGCGAAAAGCAATGTCGGAATGAGAATCGCTGCCAGAATGATCAATCCACCCATGGTTGGCGTTCCCTGCTTTGCCAATTGACCTTCCAGACCGAGATCACGCACTGTTTCCCCGATTTGTTGCTTCTGCAACATACCGATCAGTCGTTTTCCGAACACCATGGATACGATCAACGAAGTGATCAGCGCCATTGCAGCACGGAAAGAGATGTACTCGAACAACCCGGCTCCCGGGAAATTAAAATCCTGTAAATAATCGAATAAATAGGTAAGCATTATTTATGAAGTTTTGTAAGTAGTTCGTTTACTGTGGCGAGGTCATCGAAATCGTGACGCACACCGTTTATTTCTTGATATTTCTCGTGTCCTTTTCCGGCAATCAGGATGATATCCCCTGTTTCCGACATAGACACTGCTGTTTTGATTGCTTGTCCGCGATTGGTAATAGAAAGCGTCTTACGGAAGCTTGCCGCATCCACACCTTCCATCATATCTTCGATAATCGCATCCGGATCTTCCGAGCGCGGATTATCGGATGTCAAAATCACTTTGTCTGAAAACTTGCAAGCGATTTCTGCCATGATCGGACGTTTCGCTTTGTCGCGATCACCACCGCATCCCACAACTGTAATTACCTGCTCATTCTTGGTGCGAATATTCTCGATCGTCTTCAAAACATTCTCCAATGCATCTGGCGTATGAGCGTAATCCACAATTGCCACTACACCGTCGGAACTTCGCGTATATTCGAATCTTCCGTCAACAGAACCCAATTCGCTAAGAGCTGTGAGTACTTCCGTTTCATCATCTCCCAACTCCTGAGAAATCCCGAAAACCGTCAATAGATTGTAAGCGTTAAAATCACCTATCAATCGTGTCCATAATTCCGTACCGTTGATTGTCATTACCAATCCTGAGAATTGATTCTCCAGTACTTTTCCGTGGTAATCAGCAATGGTCTTCAAAGCAAAGCTTCTCTTCTTCGCAGCAGTATTTTGCAACATCACCATTCCATTCTTGTCATCGAGATTTGTCAATGCGAAGGCTTCTTTAGACAAACCATCGAAAAACGCCTTTTTGACGCTGATGTACTCCTTGAATGTTTTGTGATAATCCAGGTGATCGTGCGTGATATTAGTAAATGCTCCACCAGTGAAATTCAATCCCAAAGTTCGGTTTTGATGAATCGCGTGAGAACTTACCTCCATGAAGCAATGCGACACACCTTCATCGACCATTTCCGCCAAAAGCTGGTTCAATGAAATCGGATCTGGAGTTGTATGTGTACTCGGAATATCTCTTGCTCCAATCTTGTTGATTACCGTAGAAATCAATCCACATTCGTAACCCAACTTTTTGTACAGATTGAACAATAGCGTTGTTGTGGTCGTTTTACCATTCGTTCCGGTGATTCCAACCAATTTCAATTTGGAAGAAGGATCGTCATAGAAATTCTTCGCAACAATTGGCAGCGCTTCGGATGTATCTTCCACCACGACCAATTGCACTGAATCAGGAACATCTACCATCTTCTCAGCAACAATCACCGCCACACCTTTTTCAACAACCTGCGGAATGAAATCGTGTCCATCACGAACCGTTCCCACCATTGCAAAAAAGACCGACGTCTTGGTCACATTGCGCGAATCAAAAGTCAGATGATCAACGGCTACCGAAGTCGTCCCTTTCACCTCTTTGATGTGAACACCGTACAATATGTCTTTCAATTCTTGCATTACTTCAATGTGATTTTCATTCTTCTTCCTCGTTCAGAAGGACTTCCTGCTCTGAGCGATTGTGTTTTTACCGTTCCATACCCCTCGACCACTGCTTTCATTCCCGCACGTTCGATCAGATACACCGCATCTCTAGCTGTCATCCCCACAACATTCGGAACTGTTTTCGTCCCTGCATAGCGCTTTTCCATGACCACTTTTGGCTCTCTGGAACGCGTAAACACCCAATCAGATTCTTCTGCCTGCGCGTACGGAACCCCCAACAAATGATAGGATTGCGCCAGATCGTAAGCATACCCATCTTTGGAAATTGGAAGCTCTTTTTTCTTTGGTCGACCAACGTTTACCGGCTTGTGATACTTCAGTGCAGAAGCGTATACTTTATTGGCAATTGCATTAAACACCGAACCGGAAACAACTGCCCCGTAGATACTTTGAGAAGGCGCTGAAACCACTACGATACATGAGTAAATCGGATCATCCGCAGGGAAATACCCAACGAATGAAGCCTGATACTTCTTATCGTCTTCGATGGTTGTTTTATCATCAAGAATTCGAGCGGTTCCCGTTTTCCCAGCAATGGAGAAGTTCGCTGAATTGATCTCCTTACCTGTTCCGCGAACCATTACACCTTTCAAACATTTCTGCAACGATCGAAGTGTGACGTCTGAGCAAACTTTATTGATCATCACTTCGGGCTTGAAGGTTTTCACCTTTTCACTTCCTCGGTAAATCTCCTTAACAAACTGCGGCTTCATAAAAGTTCCGTCATTCGCTACAGCATTGTAAAATGCCAATGTCTGCAAAGGCGTCTGCTGCACCTCGTAACCAATTGCCATGGAAGGAAGCGAAAGTCCAGACCAACCAGCATCTCCAGGTTGATACAACGTTGGCTTCTTCTCACCTTCGATAGTAATATCCAGCTTGTCCGCCAAACCAAAACTCTTCAATCTTCTGATGAATTGCGATGGATTGTTCTTGTATGCGTCATTGATGATTTCCGTAAATACATTGGATGATTTCTCAAATGCCTTCTGAATGGAAATATCTCCATACCCCCACGGATTTGAATCCTTGAATGTCTTGTTATAGAAGGTATAGTACCCTTTCGCATTAACGTGATCCGAAAGGCGCACCTTTTTATCTTCCAGCAATGCCATCAAAGAAGCCAGCTTAAATGTTGATCCGGGAACTTCTTTCGTACCGATTGCCTGATTGTAATGCTTCTCGCTGTATCCACCGTCAGAATCACGATGAAGATTGACCATCGCCTTAACATAACCGGTTTTCACATCCATTACGATCACACAGCCTTTTTCGGCTTGCTGCGACTCCAATTGATTCACCAACTCCGTGTGCGCGACATCCTGAATGGTCATATCGAAGGTTGTTACGATATCAGCTCCTTCTACCGGTTCTTTGGTTACCAATCCGATCTTCTTCCATCTGTTAGCGATTAATCGCTCCACCTCCTCTCCTGGCTCACCCGTCAAATAGCCGTTGTATGCTTTTTCTATTCCATACAACGGAACGCCATCTTCATTCATCGTACCCAACGTACGCGCTAGCAATTCCCCGTGCGGAAACTTGCGTTCAATATTCTCGATGTTATCAATGATTCCACCCTTGAATCGACCTAAATTGAAAATGGGTAACTCACGAATTTTCTTACGCTCCAGATTGGTTACCTTCTCACGAATTGGTAAATACTTTTTACCTCTGGCTCTTGCTTGACGAATCATTCGTTGATATTCGCTTGCCGTTTTATCCGGATAGAGTCTGTTCAATCCAATACAGAGATCATCCAAATCAGACGCAATAACATCTTGCGCGACTACCGTTGGATCCATGTAGATATCGTAGTACGATACAGATGTAACCAAAGGCGTTCCGTTCGCATCCAGAATCTGCCCACGACGCGGCTCTCTCGACACCGTTTTCGTTGCTAATCTGCCATTTCCGTCTCCATCCGACAACTTATTGCTTCGACCATCCTGCATTTGAATATTGATGGTTTGAAACAGCACCACAAGCAAGAGCACCACGAAACCGAAGTACACGATGTACGCTCTCCAGAATATATCTTTCTTCTCGCTCATTTTTTCTTTTTCTTCTTGATCCGAATCACCTTGGTCGGATTCACCGTTTCCTTCAATCCTTGCGATTCCAATTGTTCTACCAACCGAACTCGTCTTGTTTCTTCTTCGAGGCGTGCTTTCGATTCGAAATAATCGGAAGTCACCTCATCTAATTCCGTTTGCGTTGCGTTCACATCACGCGTCAGCTCTTTTCCGTAATAACCTTTCGCGACTACCAACAACATCAGGAAGATGATAAAGAAGATGAAGCCGAGATTATTCGTCATGAACTCCTTCGTCAGGAAATCACCATTCAAAATCTGAACAAAGGCATTGGGTCCGGTTCGCTTCGACGGTTTCGATTTCTTCCCTCTTGCCGCGCGTTTCTTTTCCTTCGCCGCAGCTTTCTCAGCCGCCTTTTTCTCCCTTGCCTTTCGCGCCGCTTCTTGTTCTTCCAGCTGCGCTTTGTCTAAAAACTCATTATCCATTGCGCTCTGCTATTCTCAATTTGGCACTACGTGCACGACTATTTCTTTCTATTTCTTCCTCGCTTGCCGTTATTGGATGGCGTACGATTTCCGTAAATGGCTTGATTACATTCCCAAAGAAATCCTTGGTAATTTCGCCCGTCAGCGAACCTCGTTTCATGAAGTTTTTCACCATGCGATCCTCCAATGAGTGATACGACATCACCACCAATCGACCACCAGGCGCTAACACCTCTTCGGTTGCCTTCAGAAATGATTCCAACACCCCCATTTCATCGTTCACTTCAATACGGATCGCCTGAAACACCTGAGCGTTGTACTTGTTATCCTTAAATTTCGGAGCGCACGCCGCGCCTATTTCCGCTAATCTTCCGGTAGTATTGATCGGAGCTACATTTCGCTCTTTCAAAATGGTTCGAACCAATTTTGCTGTATTCTGAATTTCACCGTAGGATCGGAACACCCGGAACAAATCATCTTCTTCGTAAGTGTTCACGACTTTCTTTGCGGTGAGATCGCCGTTCTGATTCATACGCATGTCCAACTCTGCATCTTCACGAATAGAGAAACCGCGAGAACCTTCATCAAACTGATGCGATGACACCCCAAGATCCGCCAGAATCCCATCCACTTGCTTAATTCCCAACATTCGAAGGTGATTCTGGATGTATGCAAAATTTGCTGCTACGAAATAGAAGTTGGACGCTTCCCAGGCATTCTTACGAGCATCCGGGTCCTGATCAAAAACGATCAACTTTCCGTTTTCATTCAGTTGATCGAAAATCTCTTTGGAATGACCGCCGCCACCGAACGTAACATCAACATACACGCCATCCGGGCGGATTTGCAATCCATCCAGACACTCCTGAAGCATTACCGGTATGTGATAGTTTTTATTCGTCATGATCAAGGTCTCCCATTACTTCATCCGCTAAATCAGCAAAATCCGCCATGGAGCCTTCAATCATTTCGAAGTACTTGGTCTTATCCCAGATTTCAATGCGATCGTGATATGCAATCAGCATTACCTCTTGTTTCAACCCTACTCGATCCATATGAGCCACAGGAATCAATGCTCGTCCCGCTTTGTCAAGCGAAACCAACTTTGCTCCTTGATGGAAGAGTCGATAAAACATTCGGTTTTTTGGTTTGAAGAGATTCATTTTCCCAAGCTTTTCGCTCAGTTTTTCCCATTCGTGAAGTGGGAACATTGTCAAACAATCCTCGAAACCTTTGTTCAACATGAAATCGCGTTGTGCTGCAGGAGGAAGCTGCTTCCGTAATCCGGAAGGAAACATGAAACGCCCTTTCGCGTCCAATTTTACTTCATATTCTCCTACTAATCCTGCCATGACGGTTTATAGTGAGGTAAAAATAATCGAATTCTACCACTTTTTACCACCAAATTCCATATTGTTGATAAATATAAACGATACAAATTAAAAAAGGTTGCATTAACAATTTCATAAAGCCCTTTTTTACTGGAAAAAAGCTCAAAATAAGAAGGTGGTAGAAAGTGGTAACTTTAATTCAATGTGTTGATAACTTTGCAGTAATGCAGGGGTAAGTTTTGAGTGTGAGCGTAAGGAGGTTAGAGACCCGAATACAGGTGGGAGAGCTGAGACCTCAGTGGGAATTTTGAATTGATTCACTCTTCTTAACCAAAAAGCTTCAATCCATCAATCCTTTTGGCGTACTTTTGCCCGGTGAATAATTCGTTAAGCAATTGGATTTTACTCCTGGTTTTATCAACCATTTGGGGAAGCAGCTTCATTTTGATGAAATTGGGTATGGAAACAACTTCGGGAGAAGCGATTTATACCCATACTCAAGTTGCCGCGCTACGGATGAGCATTGCTGCACTATTCTTACTTCCCATCGCGATTAAAACCTTCAGGAAACTCACCTGGAAGAACGCATGGAAACTTTCGATAGTAGGACTTTTAGGGAATTTCGTCCCAGCGTTCTTATTCACATTTGCTGAAACGGGAATCTCAACCGGTTACACGGGAATGCTGAATAGTTGCACCCCGATTTTCGCACTTATCATTGGATTTATTGTATTTCAAAATCGCTTGAATGGATTTCAAATTTTAGGCGTTCTGATTGGAACATTCGGAATTGTTGGACTGACGTTATCCGGACAGAACGTTTCGCTGGAAGGAAGTTGGATTCACGTGGGAGCAGTGATTTTGGCAACTTTGGGATACGCCATCAGCCTGAACACCATTAAGTACACTTTGCAACATCTGAAAAGCGCAGAAATAACGGCACTTTCCTTTTTTATCATTTTGCTCCCGGGAATTCCAGCGGTATTCTTTTCAGGTGCATTTGATACGATAAACACGAATCCCCATGCCATGACAGGATTGGGATTCATAACTATTCTTAGTGTCATCGGAACGGCTTTCGCCGTTATTTTGTTCAATCGATTGATTTCTAACTCATCCATCCTATTCGCGAGCAGCGTTACTTATTTAATACCAGTGGTTGCGCTTTTGATCGGAATCGGTTTCAACGAGGAGATTAACATCTATCAAATTGGTTCGATGCTAATTATTCTCAGTGGTGTATTTGTAGCTAATGTTATCGGAAGGAGGAAGGTGTAAAAAACCGACTGCTCGATATTCGCTAGACTAGTTTTGAACGATAAATTATTCAAGTCACCTTCCAAAAACCAAGCAACCGAACCTCTCCTTTGTCAAATTCCCTCCATACACATTCAAAATTAAAGACTCCTGATCAGACACAAACTGAGCCGGATTAACAATAATTCCGCCCATTTCCTCTCTGGTTGAAAAAACCGACCGCTTAACACCACCTTCCACTACGTCTATCACGCACTGCGCTAAGACATACTTTTTTTTCGTAAACTTCACGTGTTCAATTTGGGAGCCTGTGTTAAATTCTCCAGACTTTTTATTGTAATTATCCGCATTATCATTGAAAAATATAATGAGTTGACCTCCTCTTAAATGACTAGAATAGGAACTAGAAATACCACCGTCCGACGTTACCTGAGACTTATTAATTTTTGTAATCCATTCAAAACTACCCTCTGAATTAACTTTGTACACAAAAACATCCATGTAGTGATAGAATTCGTACATGTTACCTGAATTCGGCAAGGTAGAATAATCGACGTATAGCTGCTCAGCGATTCCAATAATACCTCCATCCGCGAGAATGTACGAGTCTTTTAATTCATAACTGTACACGGAAGGATTTCCAGCCTTCCCCAAACCCCTTGTATCACGATCACTATAACTTATCGCACTATACGCACCATAGAACACTTCAATAGTAGCCTCACCAACGCTTCCTTTTTGAAAGTCTACTTCCAAATAGAACAATCCAGAAATACTAACGCCGCTTGTAGAGTATACCCCAGATACTTTAATAAATCCGCTGCGATTAGAAATCAACGACATATTTTTCACGATCCTCGAGTCTAATGCAATCTCTATCTTTTCCGCTTTCCCATCCTTCAGTTGAAACACAGCTGCTGACCCAGTACCCCCTTTACTTTCTACCGAGTTTTTCTGCTTTGCCCCTTTAGGACCAATAAAAGAAATGAATAGTTCACCAAAATCAGATATGTAATAATTGTTTGCAACGGTTCGAACATCTTCGGGAGCCACACTAAACATCCCCTCATCGATCGGACTCAACTTTGCATCGAAGATTTTATACGCATAAAACCTATTATCTTCATTTCCAGGAGAAGTGCGCAGAATTACAGCGAAATAATTTTGATTTTTCGAACGATGAACACTCAAATCTTCGGCATAACCAATACCATCTTCTGTATTCAGTTTCGCATTCAACCCTAACTCCACAGGATTTCCGGAAAACTCCAGACCCTTATCATGCGTTTGCATGTAGTAACTCAATCCATCAGACCCTTCTCCCGAGTAGAACACAAGCAACTTTCCATCCATACTGATAGCAGATTCAAATTTTGCAGTAGCATCGGTTCCATCCCCAAGAATCAAAGTTTTTTTTGCAGTCAAATTCAAATCCTCATAATATGAGACATTCTTCTTATATAGTGCAGCATTGTGAATAGCATATAGGGAGTTCTCATCGCTCGAAACCATCTCGACCAACCCTCCTTTTCTGTTTTGAACTTGCCCCCATTCAAATCTATATTGTGCATTAACAAGTCCAACTTGTAAAACCAACATGGCTGCGAAAAGTTGTTTTAACACTCTCAATTTATTTTCTTTTAATTACCAAACTTTTACTACTCCCCGAAAATCAACCGTCCAAATTGTTCTTTTTTACCGCGAATAGCGTAGAACAACATCTCGTTGGTACGGTAATCCACGTTAAACAACTTCGGAACTACGATTGCCCCAAGTTCATCTCTGTTGAAGTACATTTCACGTTTTACATCACCCGATTCCAAATCGATTTCACAAATCGCTACCGTATTTCTCTTTTTTGATAATCTTGAAGACTTCACTGACTTCCCTTCTTCCAACTCAAACTCACCTGATACTTCATTGTAATTATCGGAGTTATCATTGAAGAAGAGCACCAACTTCTCTCCGTCGACATATCTAGCGTAAGAACTGAAATAACCTCCATCGTTTGTTGATACCTGGTACTTATCAATTTTCGCCAACCACTCAAAGCCACCGTCAGCACCAACTTTATACGCAACTACATCATTGTAGTAGTAGTAATATGTTGTTGTGGTTGTCCCTGTTTGAGCATTGTAATGAGTAACCACGCGTACGTAGTACTGCTCCATGGTCCCTACAATACTTCCATCGGCCAATGGATGCACCTCACGCATAATATAGCTGTACAAGGTTGGCTCTTTCGCCTTTCCTTTTTTCTCTTTCTTCGCTTGCTTTTTCTTCTGGCGATCGGTCCAATCGGAAGTAATGAAATCCTCTCCGAATTCCTCAAACCCTTCATTCAGGATCGATTGCTTTTTGAAATCCGCTTTCAGATAGAACAATCCTTTAACTCCGCTAGCTTCTTTTTCTCCGTAAATTCCTGTAATCACAAAGATTCGATCGTTATCCGAATTGAACGACAACGCCTCAACACGCTTCCCGTCCAAATCAATCTCCATTTCTTCGATATCACCTTCTTTCAAGTGATAAATATGAACAGACACGTAATCCATGAAGTTGCGGAAGATCTTTTTTTCCTCTGACTCTTTGTATTCCGTGATCGTTACGAACAAGTCTCCGAAATCTGACAAGTAGAATCCGTTAATGGTAGAGAATTGCTCCTGGAATGGCACTTCGTATTCTCCTTCATTCAACAATTCCAGATCGGCGTCAAAAATCTTAAATCCGTACGTTGCCTGCTCTTCTCGTTTACCAGGAATTGTCCAAACTACCGCGAAATAATCTCGGTTTTCGGACTGATACAAGTTAAATGTCCCACGGAATCGACGTCTTTTGCTTTCCAATACATAAGAACCAAGCTCTTCTGGCTCTGAAGACGGCTCCATATCACTTCCGTATTCCTGCATGAAGAATTTGTTTTCTCCATCCTGACGATCTGAAAGAAATACAACGAATTTGTCACCGACCATTGTCGCCGCTTCAAAATTTGCAGGACTTCCGTTCGGAGCTCTTAACTCTAATTTACCCTCGTCAACAAGTTCCAGGTTTTTGTGGTACGATCCTTCCAACTTTCCAAACAAGGCTCCACCACTTCTTCTTAAAGCGTAGAAATTATCGCCCTGATCTGGAATTACGTTAATTAGTCTCCCGGCACTTTTATCAAGTTCTCCCCATTCAACTTTTCCCTGGGCGTTTGCGAATCCAGCAGTAAACAAAACTGCGATCAATAGCAATAAGTTAGATGTTTTCATAGTCCCTCTCAATTTTCTCGTGATTTCCTAGCGAAAATAGCATTTACGTCGATATTTACCATACACCAATTACGTCACAATCCCCACGAGAAGGGATCAGCACGTTTTATTCTTTAATTTTACACTCCAAAGAAGCTGCATGTTATTCTCCTCGGGAGCTGAATTTTTCCTCATTGTACTTTTCCTGTTATTTCAATGGATAACACGGAAATACCTTGCTATTTCAGTGCAGCGAATGGTTTTGTTCATAGGAAACTTCGCAATCCTTTCGACAATAATTTCACTCGCTACGATTGGCATTCACATATTCCTTTCATTCTTAGTTTTTGGTGCGCTAGCCATCATTTCCAGAAACCGAAACAAACGCGGAACAATCCTGGCAACGTTGTCCATTCTCGTTCTAATCGTTCTATTCTGCCTCAGGAATTACCCAAAAGCTTTCGGATTTGAATCCTTCCAATTCGGTGATTCACCCGAATTATTAATTGAACGATTGGGAATTAGTTACATACTATTCCGAAATATTCAGTCGATTGTTGATGTTTTGAAAGGCAGATTATCCGTCAAAAACCCGATTGATTACATCAATTTCATTCTTTTCTTCCCGAATTTCCTCGCAGGTCCCATTGATAAGTTTTCGAATTTTCAACGACATTTCAGACGCCCTGAAGGAAGATTGAAAAATGCCTTGTTCTGGCCAGGAGTCGGTAGAATTGTGATTGGTTTCCTTAAAAAGTATGCCATCATTCCATTGTTTAGCATGTACGCTTTGAGCTACGAACCATTCCTGGAATACATGTCTCCGCAGGGAGCTATCCTCCTTAGTGCCATTTGCTATTCTGCGTACATTTTCCTGGATTTCTCCGGCTATTCAGACATCGCCATCGGAACAGGATACATCATGGGGATTAAAACACCGGAAAACTTCGATAGTCCTTACTTAACGACAAACATCGCTGCATTTTGGCGCAAATGGCACATGACTTTTTCGGAATTTCTGCGAGATCTGATCTTCAAACCTATCGTCAAGCTCATCAACAAAACCGGATTAAAACCATTCCGAAACACGGTTTCAATTATTGGATACTTCATCACCTTCTTTATCTGTGGAATCTGGCATGGAGACACCGTAAACTTTGTCTATTGGGGACTCTGGCATGCGCTGGGATTGGCCATTTTCAAAATTTGGAGTTCGACCAGCGTTTTCACCAAACTGCACGATTCTCAAAGCACCTTAAAACAAGGACTGGTCACAGTTTCAGGAATCGCACTAACATTTGCTTTTGTTACAATAGGGTGGTTGTTTTTTCATTACAAAGGAGAGGATCTCACCTTGGTTTTCGAAACCTTACTTGGCATTAAATGAATTTAGAGAAATACATATCGAAGCTGTATCGTTTCTCAACTTTGAAAGAAGTGGGAAAAACGGGCATGTTGGCGCTTTCAATGGTCTCGGTTGTTGGAATTATAGCCTTCCTGTTCTTGCCATCAAGCACGGAAACTATTGAACTTCCCGAAAACGGAAGCGAAAGCTTTCTAACCGTTGAAGCGACCCATGTTAAGAATGACGATGCCTACTTCCATGAATTTATGCATCGACTTAAAAAAAACGGCGATGTTTTAATGTTGGGAACATCAGAATCCGGGTATTTGGATAGCTACAACTATTGGGAACTCCTAAACGCCGATTCTGAATTAAAAGAACGATTTGGCATTTTGTACGGTGCAGGGCGATCGTGCGAGCGATATATCCCATCGATGCTGAACCATCCGGATATTTGGCGCAGACAAAAACTCATTGTTATTGTAAATCCTGCATACTGGCGGGAAGACTTGTGCGAATTCAATTATGAGTACTACGATCGCTATATGAACACTGAAGAAGTTCGTCGCGCCCGACAAAAATCGGATCGATTGGAAGATTTCGATGTGCTCTATGGTCCGGGATCTAAAGGATTTATCAAAGCTGGAATGGAGAGCTTAAACAACACCATCGACTCAGAAATTCACTCTCTTTTTTACGATCATCTTCGCAACGCATTGGGTTGGAAAAATGAGGAGTTAGAACATTTCACGGTTCATCCAGATTATTTAGACGCAAAGGAGCGAGGAACAACAGAACAATTAAATGCCCTGAGAGATGAAATTCTACCTGATTTCAACACCACACAATCGTACATAGACGAAGGCGCCTATTCCATGGGACCATTGGTGCTCGATTCAAAATACCGGAACACCACCATGGACTACTTCATGGATTTGTGCACGCGACTAAAAATGGACGTAACCTTTGTCCTTGGTCCGTACAACCGAATCTTAGCAGAGAAATGTGGGCAACATAAAATAGTACAACAGCACGAAGCACTGGAGGACCAGCTAAGAATACAATTCAAGGAAGCCGGCTTTGATTTCATTGACGCAACGGATATTTCTGAAATTCCGGGATCATTTATCGACAAGCAGCATCACTCGAAGTATGGCGGCTATCTTTTATACGAACGCATTAAAAACAATTGGCATGAATAAATGGGTATACCGTATAACTTTCGCCTTGATTCTTACAGCAATTGTGGTTTATTTGCTCATGGATAAGGACACGGAGAAAATCTCGTTCATGTACGCAGATTTTTAGCCTCTTCTTTACTTCTCTATACTGAAGTTCAATTTATAGCGGGTCGGATGAAGCCCGAATTCCAATTCTGAACTCAGTTGTTCACTAAATGAATGGATCAGCTCCGTTCCGAACGAAGATTCTTTTTTGTTCTCCTTCCAGACTCCATTATCTGAGTAAATAAATTCAAGGGTTGAATCATCCAAATGCTTAATAGACAATGAAATTTCCGGTTCGCTGGTTTGATCAAAAGCGTGCTCCAGGGAATTCGTAAACAACTCGTTAAATAAAAGCGCCAATGGAACAATTTGATCCAAGCCCAAACTTTGGGTATTGACATCTTGCTTGAATCGAATCTCTTTGTTGACAGCGTAGGTCTTGATTAAATCTTCGGACAACTCATCGAAATACTTCTTAAGATTTATATTGGAGATGTCTTCGGAGCGGTACATTTTCTCATGAATCTTCGCCATCGCCATAACCCGGTCAATGGTGTCCTGATATTGAACAACAGCTTCGTTGCTGTTCAGTTCCATCATCTTCAGGCGCATCAGACTAATTATCACTTGCAAGTTGTTCTTCACCCTGTGATGAATCTCCATTAACATCACTGTTTTCTCCTCGTTACTTTTTAGAAGTTCCTGGTTTTGAGCAGTGAGTAATTCATCAGATTTACGACTTGCCTTTAAAATTGATGCAATAATGTACGCGAGCAAGAATAACGCAATTGCAGTTTCATAAATAACAGAATAGTAGATTTTGGGAGGAAGTGAGTTGACAATCTTCAAACTCATCGGCAATACGTAGATGAGATAATAGCTAAAAACGAGACCGGAAGCCGTAAGAAAAACAACTCCCCATCGGATGCCCAGAATGTACAGAACGAGGATGTTAAGAAGCATAATCCAGAATGGACTGCCAAAATGCATCACGCCCGTATTAAAAATCAAACTTCCAAAGAGAAGAAAGAAAAGTATGGTGAAATAAATAGCACCCGCCAGCTTTATCTTGCCCGTCCTCATTATAAGCAGCGCTATTAAGGCAAAGATCGCATTCCCCACAGAGGCTATCAGCATTGGATAGGTCTTCAGAATGAGCCCGAGGATGGTTACCGTAAAACCAGTAAATCCAACAACAAAAGCGATGTTGAACAACAAAATCATCTGAGATTTCTCGTGAAAACTGGAAGTTTGATCTAAAACCTCACCAATAAACTTATGTCGAAGTCGCTTAAGCATGTATTTAGTACCCGTAAAAGTAGCGAAAGTCTGACCATTCTGGACACTCCACCAAAACCCTAGTTAGACAGCTTCAAAACGTATTTGAAGTGATTCAAATGGAGAAATTGCACGCTTCCCTTTATTTTTTCTCGATTTTTAGCTATCCATAGTGGCTTGTTAATAAAAAAGGCTATCTTTGTCGTCCAATTTTTAGTAGAAATAAATAATAATTAAGCTATTATGTACGCAATTGTAGAGATAGCAGGGCAGCAATTCAAAGTGCAAAAAGACCAGAAGATCTTTGTACACCGTTTGGATGCAGAAGAAGGAAAGAAGGTTAACTTCGACAAAGTACTTCTTATTGAGGACAAAGGGAAAGTGACTCTTGGCGCCCCGGCTATAAAAGGTGCAGCAGTTTCAGCGAAAGTTGAAGAGCACGTAAAAGGTGATAAAGTAATCGTTTTCCGTAAGAAGCGTAGAAAAGGTTACAAGAAAAAGAACGGTCACCGTCAACATTTCACAGCATTGACTATCACTGATATCAAGGCAACAGGAGCAAAAGCTTCAAAGCCAGCTGAGAAGAAAGAAGAGCCTAAAAAAGAAGCTGCGCCAAAAGCGGAAGCTCCAAAAAAAGAGGCAGCACCAAAAGCAGAAGCAGCTCCGAAAGCGGAAGCTAGCAACGATTTGAGCAAAAAGACAGTAGCTGAATTGAAAGAAATGGCGAAAGCAAAAGGAATCGAAGGAATTTCTTCAATGAAGAAAGCCGATTTGATTGCTGCTTTGAGCTAATTGAAACACGAATTAACGTTTTCGCGGGCATTTCGACAAGCTCGATGACCGTGAAACATAAAACGAAATAAAATGGCACATAAAAAAGGAGTCGGTAGTTCGAAAAACGGTCGTGAGTCAGAAAGCAAGCGATTGGGAGTAAAAATCTTTGGAGGACAAGCAGCGATTGCTGGTAACATCATCGTTCGTCAAAGAGGAACTCAGCACCACCCAGGTGAAAATGTTGGTATGGGGAAAGATCATACACTTTTCGCATTGACTGACGGTGTAGTAGAATTCCGTAAAAGAAAAAACAACCGTTCGTTCGTATCTGTAGTTCCATTCGAAGCAGAAGCGTAAACAGAACGACACAATTTTGAAGAAAGCGAGTTCCGGTTACGGGATTCGCTTTTTTGTTTTAAGAAAAGTACGCTGAGGCTCTCGAAGTGCACTTTTCCAGGGGCAAGTACAAAATCTGGGGATTTTAATATGAGTTGCTGATTAAAACAATTTTCAACTGCCTCAATACTTTTTGGCAAACGCGACAAAAAGTATTCAAAAATAGCTTTTGCGCACTTCCAAGCCGTCAGGGAAAAAGTAATAATTCGGTGTTTTTATTTAAAAGGGTCTGACGTGTCAGAAACAGTACACCTGCCCTGATGGCAGGACTTCTGCTTTTAAGAAAACACACGAAAGATCCCTTTTTCTGATCCTGAATTCGGGAAGTACGCAAGTCCTAGAGAACACAACTTGTGGTACGAACGAAAGTACTTCCCCCAAAAAAAATTATGAAAGCCCTGATTGTTCAAACTGTACATTTCGACTACGCTCAATGTACTTCATAAAAATTTTCTAATTCAATTTTCGGATACTCATTTTTCCCTTAATTTCGCACTTCCAAACAAACAGGTATTATGTTAGAGATTCAGCGCATACGCAACGAAAAAGAAGCAGTTATCGAAAGCTTAAAAAAACGTCATTTCGATGCACGTCCGATCGTAGATGAATTGATCGAAGTAGACGCTTCATGGCGCTCCAAAAAAGGAGAACTGGAATCTATTGCGGCGCAAATGAATCAAATCTCTAAACAGATTGGCATCTTATTCAGAGAAGGTAAAGCTGAGGAAGCCAATGCTGCCAAGGCTCAAACGAGTGAATTAAAAGCTCAGGAAACAACCTTGAAAGCTGAAGTGGAAACTTTAGAGGCTGCTATCACCGGATTGATGTACCAATTACCGAATGTTCCGAATGAATTGGTGAAAGCGGGGAAATCCGAAGAAGATAACGAAACTGTTTCTGAACATGGAACCGAGGTAACTTTCGACTTTGATGCAATGCCGCACTGGGAACTTGCTGCAAAGCACGATTTGATCGACTTTGAATTGGGTGTAAAAATTACCGGAGCCGGATTCCCGGTTTATATTGGAAAAGGAGCAAAACTGCAACGTGCACTCATCAGCTTTTTCCTGGATGAAGCTACAAAAGCAGGATACAGCGAACGACAGGTACCTCATGTTGTGAATGAAGCCTCTGGTTACGGAACAGGACAATTGCCTGACAAGGAAGGACAGATGTACCAAATCCCAACGAACAGTGAAAACGGTGATTTGTATTTGATTCCTACAGCGGAAGTTCCATTGACGAACCTTTACCGCGATGTTATTTTGCCGGATGAGGACTTTTCTATCAAACTAACAGGACATACTCCTTGTTTCCGCGTTGAAGCTGGATCTTACGGGGCGCATGTTCGAGGATTGAATCGTTTACACCAGTTTGACAAAGTTGAAATCGTTCGTATTGAGCATCCTTCTAACACAGAAGCAGCGTTGAACGAAATGATTGATCATGTTAAGTCACTTCTAGAGCAATTAGGACTTCAATACCGCATTCTTCGACTTTGTGGTGGAGACACTGGTTTTGCTGCGGCGATGACCTACGATTTCGAAGTATTCTCGGCTGCTCAGGAAAAATGGCTTGAAGTAAGTTCTGTTTCTCGCTTTGATACGTTCCAGTCTACCCGATTGAAATTACGCTTCAAAAACGCTGACAAGAAGACACAATTGTGCCATACTTTGAATGGATCTGCATTGGCGCTTCCAAGAATCATGGCAGCGATTTTGGAGAACAATCAAACGGAGAATGGAATTGAAATTCCTGAGGTATTGCACAAATACACTGGCTTTACTTCGATATAGTTTCGCGAAAGGGACGAATTGACCTGATCTCGTAAATTCCGTAACATTTTTTCTTCGGTGGCGTTTCATTAATATGAAGCTCTCCATCTTATTTCTATTCGTATCGTATTTTTCCTTTTCTCAAGATCCGGATACCCTGCAATTCCATTTCGAAACAGACGAACACGATTCGTTCACAATTTCCAAAGAGGACAATCAACGTCTCAAAGGATTGTACAAGGAAACCCGCATTCTTGGGATACAGGCCCATTGCGATCATCGTGGTTCTGAAGCATACAACCTCAACTTGTCGAAACAACGCATGGAATTCATTCGAAGTCATTTGATTGATTCAGGATTTGATGTTTCGAATTCCAAAAACGAAGCATTGGGTGAGTCTCAGGCAAACAGTTCAGGATTATCATTGGACAAATGCCGTCGTGTAGATGTGTTGTTCATCGAACCAGCGATTGAAGAAGAAGAAGAAGAAGAAGTTGTCGAGGAAATTGAGATTCCGACGCCTCAACCACCTGTTGAAATATCAACTCCTCAACCACCGACCGGGATATCGAAAAACGCTGTTGAGAAATTTCTGGAAGATGACGATGCCGAAGAATTGGAATTCGATTTGACCATTTTGTTCGTAAACGTTTCAACCCGGGTTCTGGAGGAATCGAAACCGGAAATGTTTCAATTGCTGGAAATAATGCAGAATAATCCTTCTTTGAAAGCGACATTTCATGGTCACGTTTGCTGTCAACCGCATCAGGAATTATCCGAAGGACGGGCACGAGCTGTTGCGATATTCCTTCGCGAGTATGGTATCACCGCAGATCGATTGGCTTACATGGGACACAGTAACAATCAACCCAAGGTTTGGCCGGAAGTGACCGATGAAGATCGGAAGCAAAATCGTAGAGTAGCTGTTGTATTTACAAAGACTGATGAATGATACGAACGCTACCTTTTTTCTTATTTCTCCTCTCCTCCATCATTGGTCAGGCACAAACGTTTGATACCCTCTCGATTTATTTCGCATTGGATTCGGATCGTCCCATAGTTAACCGAACCACGGAATACGCCAAATACGAACAATCTGCACCTGGACAAGCTACCGTTTTCCAATTGGAAGCACATTGCGACACCACAGGCTCCATGGAATACAACGATGATCTCGCGCAACGACGAATGGATGCAGTACTCAAAATGATGGAGCAGGATCGTTGGCTGGTTAGTAACGCTGAAAAAAAGATTTACAGCGAAAGAAAAGCCGGAGCAGATGAAAACTACACGCATGACATCTATCGTCGTGTGGATGTAATCATCAAAATTCAACCGCCATCGAATGCGCAAGTGCTCACCATGAAACTCAATTCATTCGCAAATGATACCGCCCAAATTACCAGAATCGATTTAACAATTTTGTTTCATGGCGGAACCACTATCATGATGTCAGAATCCATTCCAGAAGCAAAAGCCCTGAAGGATTTCATGCTGGCTCATCCGGAAATTCACGCCGACATTCACGGACATGTGTGCTGCGGTGACAACTACCCGCTTTCCTTAGGTCGGGCAAAGTTGATCACAGAGTTCCTGATGAAGCAAGGTGTCGCAGCAAATCGCTTGACCTATCAAGGGCACAGCAATTATCAACCAAAAATATGGCCGGAAACAACTGATGAAGAACGAAAGCAAAACCGTAGAGTAACTCTGGATTTCAAGAAGGTTAGATAGATGATTTGGACAAATTAGACAGATTAGATTCTCTCGAAAGTCTAATTTATCCAATGCATCCAATCCGTATAGAATCCTTACTTTCACCCCATGATTTCTGTTAATGACGCAATCGATCGAATTTCAAAGATCACAACAACTTTGGAGCCAGTTGAACTTCCTATTTCTAATGCTTTGGGACATATGCTCTCACAAGATGTTCTTTCCCCTATTGATATGCCTCCGTTCGATAACTCGGCCATGGATGGATACGCAATAAACGAATGGGATGCGAACACATTTACTGTCATTGGAGAAGTTCAGGCTGGAGCCGATGCATCAGATGTCGTTCTGAACCCCGGTGAAGCGGTAAGAATTTTCACTGGAGCCATGGTTCCTGAATCAGCGACAACTGTGGTCAAGCAGGAAATTACTTCGAGAGATGGAGATACGCTAACCATCACGGAAGATTTCAATTCTGGAGGAAACATTCGAAAAAAAGCCGAACAAATCCCTTCCGGATCGCTTGCCCTGAAAAAAGGTTCTGAATTGAACGCGGCTGCCATTGGCTTTCTTGGAATGTTAGGGGTTCAAAAAGTAAATGTCTATCGAAAACCAATCATCAAATTGCTTGTCACAGGCGATGAATTGGTGGATGCTGGAAACGAATTGAAGCCAGGTCAGATTTACGAATCGAATGCGATAACATTAATCAGCGCATTAAAAGAGCTCGGTTTTGAAGCTGAATCGGTTCGAGTGAAAGACGATTACGAGTCCACTCTGAATACCGTTCGCGAGTTATTGCAAGAATGCGACGTTCTGCTTACATCTGGAGGTATTTCCGTTGGAGATTATGATTTTGTTGGAAAAGCGATGGCGGAAAATGGCGTTCACACAGAATTCTACAAAGTAAAACAGAAACCGGGCAAACCTTTGTTTTTCGGACACACCAAAGATTGCAAAGTATTCGCCCTACCCGGAAATCCAGCATCAGCACTGACATGCACCTACATTTATGTGTATCCTGCATTGCTAAAAATGATGGGATCAAACCAAAAACATCTCGAAAAACGAGAATTACCGTTATCTGATTCTTACTCCAAAAGAGCTGGATTAACACATTATCTAAAAGGAATTGCCACCAACAACACTGTGAGTACTTTGAATTTTCAGAGCTCATCGATGCTAAATTCATTTGCTGCCTCCAATTGCTTAATTGTAGTTCCAGAAGAAACAGAGCAGCTGGAATCGGGAGATTTGGTATCCGTGTATATGCTTCCTTAATCGCAGTGAAAAGTAAAAGAGAACATTTCACTTCTCACTTCTCACTTCTTACTTCCTACTCATTATACCTTCCAACAATTTTCACTTTTTACCTACAAATCACTACTTTTAAGCGTTATATCTTACAAGAAATAGCGGTGAGCAATTATCATATCAAAAGTCGTATTTGGGTTGGTTCCGAAAAAGGGATGTTGCTGGGCGAAGGTAGAATTGCATTGCTCCAGGAAATAGACAAGAACGGCTCTATTTCAAAGGCTGCCAAAGCTTTGGAGATGTCCTACAAAAAAGCCTGGCGTCTGGTAGACGATATGAACAGAAACAGCAAAAAGCCGCTGGTTCAGCAAAAAATTGGCGGGAAAGGCGGTGGAGGAACCGTATTAAGCGAAGCTGGAAAGCACGCCATTCGCATTTACACAGAATTGCAGGAAAAAGAACGTGCGTTTCTACGCGAACAAGAAATCTGGTTGCAGAATGAGTTATAGCGGAATCATATTAGCCGGAGGTCAAAGTTCACGAATGGGACAAGATAAAGCGTTGATGGAAATCGATGGAATCCCCATGATTCAGCGCATTGCTTCCGTATTGAAGGAATTCACGGACGAAATCATTATCGCTTCCAATAATACAATCCATCACCAGTACGGAGATTCAGGCATAAGCGATAATTTCCCGCATGCCGGTCCAATGGCTGGTATTGAAACTGGATTGCAAATTGCCCGGAACAACTCAAGCATCGTAGTCAGCTGTGACACACCTTTCATTACAGCCACTATTTTGGAGAGTTTGGTCGCAGAAAAAGATCATGACGCGATTATTGCCAGATGCAACGGACGCATTCATCCGCTTGTTGGAATCTACAGAGATTCATCGCTGGAAACAATTCAATCGCACCTAAGTACCAAACGACTCAAAATGCAGGACTTATTGCACAGTCTGAATACGAAATTCATCGATTTTCCAAATTCTATGGAAGAAGCGTTTAACAACATTAACACGAAAGAAGAATGGAAACAAGCTATCGGAAAGTAACGGTTGCATACTACGGAATGCTCGCCGAAAGATTGCGCATGGAATCTGAAAAGTTGGAACTGCCTTCGGGAGAGATCAATCTTCGTGATTTTTTGGTTGAAACTCACCCTGAACTAGCCCAATTCACATTCACCGCAGCGGTAGATTTGGAATATACTAACACGCTTTCAAAAGAAGCGCAACCACAAAAAATTGACGTTATGCCTCCATTTGCAGGAGGATAATAATTGGAACTATGAATAACTGTTTTACGAAAGGTCCCATATCTCCTGATTTCATTGCTTCATCGATTGCTCAGCTTCAGGCGGAAACGCAAATTGGTGCGCACCAAATCTTTTTGGGGCAAGTTCGAAACGATGAAATCGACGGGAAAGAAGTAATTGCTATTGATTACACCGCGAACGAAGCGCTTGCAAATAAAGTCTTTCACGAAATCCGCGAAACAACATTTGAGAGGTTTGACTTAGCATCGCTTCACATATATCACAGCCTTGGACGCGTAAACAAGGGAGAGATTTGCTTGTTCGTATTTGTATCATCGAAACGTCGGAAAGTTGTGATGCAAGCCATTGAATTTGTCGTGGAGGAAATCAAAGCCAAAGCACCTGTTTTTGGGAAAGAAGTTTTTGAAGATGAAACACATGTTTGGAAGGTTAATACATAGAATATCGCCTTTCGACTACGCTCAAGGCTCTGAATTAATGTTCGTACACTCAGGGGAGCCGAAGTGTACGCACCAAATAAAAACTATATGGTAGATATCACACATAAAAACACCACGTTGCGAACGGCTATTGCTCAGGCAATTGTAAATGTTAGTTCCGAAGCGACAATTAAAGCGATCGTCAACAACGAAGTTCCGAAAGGAAATGTCATTGAAATGGCAAAAACAGCCGGGTTGTTCGCCGTTAAGAAAACCTCCGACATGATTCCCGATTGTCACCCGCTGCCCGTGGAATACACCCAAGTTTCCTATGAGGTAAACGATCTGGAAATTCGCATCCTAATGGAAGTCAAAACCATTTACCGAACTGGTGTGGAGGTGGAAGCTATGCACGGAGTTAGCGTTGTTGCTCTCACGATGTATGATATGTTAAAGCCTATCGATAAAGGAATTGAAATTGGTAACATCAAACTCGTTTCCAAGAAAGGTGGAAAATCCGATTATCGTGGAACGTACAAATCAGCGATTCAAGCAGCAGTTTTTGTTTGCTCGGACGCCATTCAAGCTGGAGCGAAAGACGATAAGGCAGGAAAAATCATTCGGGCTAAATTAGAATCGCATGGTGTTGAGACAGTGCAATTCAAAGTGCTTCCTGATGAATTTGATCAGATTCAAGCAGCAGCGTTAGGTGAAGTAGCGAAAGGAACGGATCTCATTCTATTCACAGGCGGAACCGGACTATCCAAACGCGACGTAACGCCGGAAGCCATCAAACCAATACTGGATCGGGAAATTCCGGGAATCGTGGAAGCCGCCCGAAGCTACGGACAGGAACGCATACCGTATGCAATGTTCTCCCGAAGTATTGCCGGAACAAAGGATGAAAGCTTAATTCTGACGTTGCCCGGATCAACAGGTGGCGCTACTGAAACCATGGATGCTTTGTTCCCATCTATTTTGCACAGTTTTCGAATCTTCAAAGGAGCGCGTCAGAATTGAAGAATAGCACGAAAAATATCGTTGATTCATTTGGTAGAGAGCACAACTACCTGCGCATCTCGTTGACAGAAAAATGCAACCTGCGCTGTTTCTACTGCATGCCGTTGGAAGGCGTTCCGCATCGCGAAGCAGGGAAATTCATGACAACCGAAGAAGTTGTTGGAATTGCCAAAGAATTTGTGGAGTTGGGAGTTACCAAAATCCGATTGACGGGCGGCGAACCTCTGGTGAAAAAAGGTGCCGATGAAATCATTCGGGAATTGGGGAAATTGCCTATCACTCTTTCGCTCACAACCAATGGAATTCTAGTGGATCGTTTCATCGATATTTTCAAAGAGGCTGGAATCAAATCGATTAATGTAAGCCTGGATTCTCTTCAGGAAGATCGCTTCAATGCTATTTCCCGACGATCTTATTTCACTCAAATCCGGGACAATATTCAACTGTTACTGGATCATGGGATTCACGTGAAAATCAACGTTGTACTAATCAAAGGGACGAATGACGATGAAATTATCGACTTTGTTCAGTGGTCCATCCGGGAAAAAATCAGCGTTCAATTCATCGAATTCATGCCATTTGATGGGAACAGCTGGAATCATGAGAAAACTGTTTCCGAAGCAGAGATTCTATCAACTTTGGAAGATCATTTTGGTCGTGAGAACATCATCAAACTAGAGGACGGAGCACATTCTACTTCGCGCAATTTCAAAATTGATGGTGCATTGGGAACATTTGGCATTATCAGCACGGTCACCAATCCATTTTGTGATTCCTGCAATCGCATTCGATTAACCGCAGATGGAAAAATCAAGAATTGTCTCTTCTCTAACGACGAAGCGGATTTACTTGGCGAATACCGTCAGGGGAACGACTTATCTTCTATCATCAAAGTGGCCATGTTCAAGAAAAAAGCCGGATTGGGCGGTTTGAATCAACTCGATAACGAAACTGTCGGCGCTCACGAAAATCGATCGATGATTACTATTGGTGGATAGCTCCATCTAAGCGCATTCATATCGAAGTCGTTAAAAGAAGCCAAAAAGTAAATTGAACTAACCTGAAACTTCGTATTTTTAGTTGTTCGTGCAAAAATGGGCATTCATCATATCGATCGCACTGATTTTCGCTGGCTGCGCTGATTTGAAAAAATCGGAACAGGAAGAACGTATCGACGTTATGGAAAAGCAGTTGTCTGAGTGGGAAACGGAATTAAATTCTTTCGATTCGGAACAATGGGAGGAATGGACGAACAGTTCTATTGAAACCGTTTCTAAGTTGAAAGGATTGGAATCTGATACGGTTTCTCTGGAACACGCGTTAGCAATGGATGAATACCATCAAATGGCTTCGAAATTACCTGGTTTGGGAAAAGACCTGAACAGTTGTTTGCAAGAAATTGAATCCATCAAAGAACGACTGAAGAAATTGCGCTCTGACATTCAAAAAGGAAGTGGACAGCGACATAAGTATAACAAGTATTTGAAGTCTGAAGAGGAAGAATTGAAAATGTTGAAATTGCGATTTGACCTGTTTATGAGTGCTTATGAGGAAATCAAAACGGACTTTCCCGTAACTCAGGAAGAAGTAAACGCTATAATTGCTGAACGAAATCTGGCAGAAGAGGTACAATAATTGTGAGAATGAAAAGTATGAAGTGGATTTGGATCGTTGTTTTATTTGTTGGATTTGGTGCCAACGCACAACCTGTGTCCGATCAGCAACTTGCGCAGCACTACTTCGATAATGAAGAATACGATAAGGCTTACGATTATTACGAGCGTCTGTACGAAATGGATCGCGCCAAGCATTATTTCAACCGTCTTTTGATTTGTACGCAGCAAACGAAGGAAGATAAAGACGTGGAGAAATTGCTGAAAAAGCAAATCTCTTTCTTTCCCAACGACCAGGAATACGAAATCCAATTAGCGAAACATTACGAATACACGGATAAACAGTCCAAGGCAGATAAAATTTATGCTTCCCTCATCGATAAAATGCGGGCAAATTCACGTGAAGTCATCAACCTTTACAATGCTTTCAAAGCACAGGGGAAGAACGATTACGCACTTCAAACCTTGCAACGCGGTCGTAAATTATTGAAGCAGACCTACCCGCTTAACTTCCAATTTGCTGAGTACTATGGATCTCAGGGCGACACTGAAAACATGATGCAAGAATATCTGGATTTGTTGGATTATCATGCATCTTACAAGACTTCGTTACAGCGGATCTTGATGAATCAAATTGATTTTACCGCTGAAAATTCTCAAGAGTATGAAATCCTGAAAACTGCCTTATTAGAACGAACACAATCCAGCCCTGGAAACATGGTTTATGCCGAAATGTTAACCTGGCTCTTTGTGCAACGACAAAATTTTGCAGCAGCTTTTGTACATGTCAAAGCGATGGACAAACGATCCAAAGCCGACGGAAGGTTGGTATATGATCTGGGAATGACATGTATCGAAAACAAGGATTATACAACAGCAAGAAAAGCTTTCAAATACGTAGTTGATTTAGGGGATCGATCTCCCATTTACGTTCGTGGATACAACGCTTTGTTGAATGTACGTTTCCTGGAAGTGACACAACAACGCAATTTCACCCAGGAAGAATTGGATGCTGCCTTAGCCGATTACGATGCCGCTCTGGAATTGTTCGGAAGAAGAAGAACCTCGTTCAATTTGATGATAGAAAAAGCGCATATTCAGGCTTTTTACGCGAACAGAGCCGCTGATGCTATTGGGTTGTTGACAGAAGTTTTGGAAATCCCAGGACTTACGGATATGCAACGTGCCGAGGCGAAAATGTTGCTGGCAGATATTCACGTTCTCGATGGCGATATGTGGGAAGCTTCTTTGCTTTACATGCAGATCGATACGGATTTTAAATTCGAAACAATCGGGCAGGAAGCAAAATTCAAAAACGCACGAATTTTCTATTACGACGGAGAATTTGATTATGCACAATCGCAGTTGGATGTCTTGAAACGATCGACTACCAAGTTGATTTCCAACGATGCTATCAATCTGTCATTACTGATCACAGACAACTATGGATTGGATAGTAATTACATCGCCATGAACTGGTTTGCGCAGGCAGATTTGTTGATTGAACAACATCAATACGATGAGGCATTCCTGAAGTTCGACAGCATCATTAAAGAATATCCGGCGCACAGCCTTGGAGATGAAATTCAATTGAAACGTGCCAGAGCGATGGAATTGCAAGGACGTTGGAACGATGCCATTAAGGAATTGGAAGAACTGTTAGAATTCTATCCGAATGATATTTTGGCTGACGATGCCTTGTTCCGATTGGGAGACATTTACGAAAACCATTTGATGAACAAAGAAAAGGCTTCCGAATACTACAAAACGATTCTTTTCGATCATAAAGGCAGCCTTTACACGGAGGAATCACGGAAGCGATTCAGAAAGATTCGTGATGGAAATCCGGTGGTCGAACCCGTCAATTAACAAATGTTTGGATTCCAATCGTAAGCATTCTTAACCCTACACGACTAAACAAAAAAGAATGTTATGAAAAGTTTATTGTTGCTCCCTTTGGCGTTTTTCTCATTGTTATCCTGCGCTCAGCAATCGTCAGATTCAACCGAAGTCAACAAACCCGATCAGGAAGAATTGGACTCTATGCAAACCGCGTATTTCGCTAGTGGCTGTTTCTGGTGCGTCGAGGCAGTATTCGAATCAGTAGAAGGAGTTTCCGAAGCTGTTTCAGGCTATGCAGGTGGTGAAAAACCGAATCCGACGTACCGTGTAGTGAGTTCCGGAAATTCGAAGCATGCAGAAACGGTGAAGGTCTATTACGATTCAACCAAAGTAAGTTTTGAAACGCTTGTAGAAGTATTCTTCAATTCTCACGATCCATCCACGAAAAATGCACAAGGCCCCGATCATGGTCCGCAATACCGATCCATCGCATTCTACCAGAATGAGGAGGAAAAATCAATCATTCAACGGAAAATCGCGGAATATCGATCGGCTGAAACATTCTCAAGAATTACCACGGAAGTAAAAGAACTGGAGAAATTCTATGTCGCCGAGGATTACCATCAGGATTACGAACGATTGCATCCGAACCAGGCATATATCAAATCCGTTTCTATTCCACGATTGAATAAGTTCAAGAAGAAGATGCCGTGGGTATTGAAGGATGGAGTGCATTAGGAGTATTGAATTGCTGCGCCCTTCCAGCAATTACGTTTTTCTCTATCTGATGAAGCTACAACCGACAACGTAATTGGTTTGTTTGCAACAATTTTGTGGGGGATTATGGTTGGAGATTTGGAACTGAGATTCAAATTCTTGAATCTCGAAATATTGGAATATCGCAATATCGAGTTTTATCGATACTCTACCCGGGTAACTAATTTCCCCGACCCTCCAATCCACATTTCAATTTCCTGATTTTTCTCATATTCTAGATATTTCATTACTAATACTTTTAAAGAAAATGAAGACCATGAGAATAGAAGACTATATGAGTTCCCCCGTTGTAATCACGCAACGTAATGTGAGCATCAAACACCTAAAAGACATGCTGACGCGCAAGGGGTTAAACGCCGTACCTGTGTTAGAGGAGGACGGTACAATTACCGGAATTGTGACGTCAAGTGATTTGGTTCGCGCGACTGGTGACGATGCAGTAGTTCTGGATATTATGTCCGACCGGGTTCATATTGCCATGAAAAATAACCGCCTAAAAGATGCTGCCAGAATGATGGTGAAGAACAAAGTACACCATCTCGTAGTAATGGAAGAAGGCAAAGTTGTTGGGATGATCAGCTCTATGGATATTATGAAGGTTTTTGCGGAGATGGATTAAATTATAGAAATAGACGCTAGATCGCTTCGCTTCTGGATGAAAGACTTATAGGCGCAGCAGGAATGGTTTCCAGTGTGAGTTGGAGTGCGAGTGTGAGAAAGGGCAATCCACCATTCATCATTCATAATTCATAATTCATCATTCAAGATTCCTTACTGTCTACGATTAGCTAACAACGGCGGAGGCTCTCCATTGAATGGGTTCCAGCGACTGATGCTTTTGGCTTCCATTCCTTTGGCACGCATGACGGCTCGATCACCAAAACGATCACGGATATGATCCATTGCTTTGTATAGATCAATGACTTTTGGGTCTTCGAACAAACTGATTTGATGCGCTCCTTCCACCAGGTGACTGAAACGAACACCGATCAATCGAACCAATACACGGCGGTTGTACAATTTGCGGTACAACTCCAGAACCATCGGCAAAATGATGTGATCGGAAGCACTATACGGAATCATTTTTTGCAGCGTATACGTCTGGAAGTCGGAGTAACGAATTTTCACGGTAATGCAAGCCGTCAGCTTATTCCCACGGCGCAATTGAAACACGAGGTTCTCTGCCATCGCCGTCATGATTCCCTCTAATTTGTTGACATCAATGGTGTCTTTATCGAAGGTGCGCTCCGTTGAAATAGATTTGCGTTCCTGGTATTGAATCACCGGGCTGTTATCAATTCCATTGGCTTTTTTCCAGATGGTGGTCCCATGTTTTCCCAGCACCTTTTCCATCAGTTCAATGGGCATTTCCTGCACGGTTTGAATTCTCTTCACGCCCAAATCACAAAGTGTTCGATAGGTTTTGTCGCCCACCATCGGGATTTTCTTCACAGAAAGTGGTGCCAGAAATGGTTTCTCGGTTCCGGCAATCACACTGATTTCATTGTTGGGCTTGGCTTCTCCTGTGGCTACTTTGGACACCGTTTTGTTAATCGACAACCCAAAGGAAATGGGTAATCCTGACTCCCGAATAATTTTCTGCCGTAGTTCGGAAGCAAATTTCTGACAGCCAAAAAAGCGATCCATTCCAGAGAGGTCGAGGTAGAATTCGTCCACGGATGTCTTTTCGTAGAGTGGCACTTCTTCTTTGATGATATCGGTGACAATACCAGAGAATTTGGAGTACAATCCTGAGTTACCTCGAAGAATAACAGCCTCGGGGCACAGTTGCTTCGCCATTCGCATAGGCATTGCCGAGTGGATTCCGAACCGACGAGCCTCATAACTACAAGAAGCCACAACTCCACGATCGGAGGTTCCCCCAATGAGTATAGGTCGACCATTTAGCCGACTGTCTACCAATCGTTCACACGAAACGAAAAAGGTATCAAGATCGAGATGTAGTACTGACTTACTCATTCTGTGTTTTTTTATTTGGTCTGTACACTTCGGCTCCGCTCAGTGTACAAATTTTTAATCAGAGCCTTGAGCGCAGTCGAAAGGCGACATTCTACCTATTAATCTTCCAAAGATGTGTCTCATTCTCAATAAGGGGGAATGGATTTGGGTGAATGACTCAATCTCGGTTAAACATCCTCCCCCTAGCCCCCTCCGAAGGGGGAATAGTTTTCGGTTCAATAATTCAATCCCTGCTTTTGAAGGAAGCACTGCCTCCCCCTTTGGAGGGGGATTGAGGGGGAGGACCACAACGATTCCATCATTCACCTTTCAAACAATAAACAGCATGAGATAATTGCACCCTCACCGAATCAAAATCATTCAAAACATCGTACTCAGAAAATCGAATGATCGTATATCCTTGCCGTTTCAACCATTCTTGCCTGATGCTGTCGTATTCTCCTTTGCTCATATGAGAGTTACCATCAATTTCTACTATCATTCGAACCTCCGAAGCAAAAAAATCAACGATATAATTCCCTATTGGTCTCTGCCTTTTGAAACCTACTCCCAGCTGTTTTCTACTTAGTAATCGCTTCCATAAAAACTTCTCTGCTTTTGATACAGAAGCATTGCGGAGCGCACGCGCACGATCACGCAACGCCTTATTATAGTGGCTATTCATTAGGTTGACTTTCCTAATTAAGTTACGAAAAATCATGATGTAATATTTTTAATTATTTCGTTTTTCTTCCTCCCCCTAGCCCCCTCCAAAGGGGGAATAGTTTTCGGTTCAATAATTCAATCCCTGCTTTTGAAGGAGGGGGAGGACCACAACAGCACAGTTATCCCTCTCACTAAAAAACATAGGAGCATCAGAGTGATCTTCAACGCAAACCAAAACTTCAACTTCACTCTGACACTCGCTATGCTGTCTCCCATAGTGGTTAGGGATTACTCATCTTTTCTGTTGGTCCGTTTGCCATAATCTCTTCGTTTGTTCCATGTTGTTTCGTTTTTATCGGTTCGTACTTCCGCATAGCGCGGATCTTCAATAATTGGCATCTTTTCCATGTAACTGGCTTCCACAATCAATGCTTCGTATTCAATGGTTACTTTCCCTTTGACTTTGTACACGCCTCCTCCCCGGAATTTGTATTTCTGCGCGACCTCGGGAAAATGCACGGTGTCTAACCAATTCCCCTCAGAATCCAGGAAGGTTCCGAAAAACATGTGTTCTCCTCCTGAGGTTGTCGTGCGCTTAGCGTGAATGTAATGCCCCATAATCCACACTTCTTTGCCATTGTATTTGGGGAGATCTTTGGCTAAAACATAGGGTACGTAAGGTACTGAGGCTCTCGAAGTGCCCCGCCCTGACGCTAACCTTTCTATCTTCTCCTTCTCTTCTTCCAGGATTAAATTAAAGGGTGAGTAGATCGAGAAACCTAATAGCTCCATCTGATCAAATGCATCTTCCTGCCATGAGTTTTGCAAGGCTGGGATTTCGAATTCTTTGGGCTTCACACGGAACAAATCGGCCATCAGGATATCTTTTTGTGATTCCTTATTCCACTTCACATGTGCTTCCCATAAGAGTGTTCTTTTGTCCTTTCCAGTGAACCGAAGTGCATTGATGCGGATAAGAATGATAATCTGTTCCATCGATATGGGAATTCTATCGAGGATATCATCCAAATCTTCATAAGGGCCATTGATTTCCCGATCTCTCATAATCATAGTGGCAGTTTTTGTATCGAATGAGTGCAACAAATGGAATCCGAGGTAGATGTCCGTACCCTTCAATTTCGTGTACAAATTGCTGGTATTGATACACGGCGGATGAATCGTTGCACCAAACAATCTGGCTTCATAGACGTACAATTCGGTTCGATAAAACCCTCCGTAATTGTTAATCGTTGCCACCATAAATTCCAGCGGATAGTAGGCCTTGAGATACAAACATTGGTAACTCTCTACCGCATACGATGCCGAGTGCCCTTTCGCAAAAGCATATCCGGCAAAGCTTTCCGTTTGCATCCAGACATCCCGGGTCAGTTGATCATCGTAGCCTTTTGCCCGACAATTCTCGAAAAACTTTCGTTTCACCGCCTGAAACTCTTCCCGCGATCGGTATTTCCCCGACATTCCACGACGCATTTTATCCGCTTCACCCAAATCGAGTCCGGCGAAATGGTGCGCTACTTTAATCACATCTTCCTGATACACCATCACACCGTAGGTTTCCGGCATCAATTCCAATAATACCGGATGTGCCTCTTTTCGTTTCTCGGGATTGCGAAACCGTTGAATGTACGCCTGCATCATCCCCGATTTTGAGACCCCCGGACGGATTACCGAACTTGCCGCGACCAATCCCAGGTAATCATCAACGCGTAATTTCGTGAGGAGCATCCGCATTGCCGGAGATTCCACATAAAAACATCCAATGGGCTTGGCTTCGATCAACATCTCCCGAACCTTCGGATCCTTTTTCAGCATCGTCATGTTGTGGATGTCAATTTCTACATGCGGATCGTTTGATTGAATAATGTCCAATGCGTCCTTGATTTTACTCAATCCGCGCTGACTCAGAATATCGAATTTGTACAGTCCAACATCTTCGGCAATATGCATATCGAATTGAATGGTGGGATAGCCCTTTGGAGGTAAAAATGTAGCCGAAAATGCTGCTATCGGTTTTTCTGAGATGATGATTCCGCTGGCATGAACACTCAAATGACTGGGAAATCCGTGGATGTATTTCGAATACTTCACTACCAGAGATGAAAGCTGATTCAACTCCCAGGATTGCACATCACCCTTCGAGAGTTTGTCAATTTCTTCTTTGGGCAATCCAAACACTTTTCCCAATTCCCGAATCACTGCCCGATCTTTGAATGTGTTGTAGGTCGCCACCAGCGCAACATTGTTGAATCGTTCGAAAATGTATCGGGTGATGTCTTCCCGATCGCGCCAGGAAAAATCGATATCGAAATCCGGTGGGTTCTGGCGGTACAGGTTGATAAAACGCTCGAAATAGAGATCCAATTCGATGGGGTCCACATCAGTGATTCGCAATAAATATGCCACCACACTATTTGCTCCACTCCCACGACCGACGTAGAAATATCCCTTCCTTCGTGCGTAACTAACAATATCCCAATTCATGAGGAAGTACGAGACAAATCCCATTTGTTTAATGGTGTCCATTTCCTTTTTGATCCGGGCGTATATTTCATCGGTAATACTTGGATAGCGGTAGAACAGTCCTTCATCGCACAAACGCTCCAACAAGGCGATATCATTCTCTTCGCTATCGGTATAATACTTCTGATTCTGAGGGATTACGTCCGGCGCGTAGGAAAACGAAATTCTGCAGGCATCCAGGATAGACTTTGTGTTCTCAATCAAATCAGGGAATTCACTAAATCTGCGGTGCAATGCATCTCTACTCCATAAAACATCACCTTCCTGTGCTTGCTCGGTGACGGGCAGCTTACTCAGGAGAATGTTCAGATCGATCGCACGCAACAATCGGTGTGCGTTGAAATCTTTCTTGTGACGGAAAGTAGCTGGTTGCAAAATCACCATTCTGGAAGTATCCAGTTTATTCAATCGGATCTGCGGCAAATCTTCCGAGCGAACTCCAATGTATTCACAGCGTCTCAGTTCTCGATCTTCTCCTTTTTTGAAAGGATAGATGGTGACGGTATGCTGCAGCTGTGGTGCTTCATCCGGGAAGGAAGTCTCTTCGTGCAACATCTGGGACAGATAGGTGTTAATTGCTTCAAAACCTTCGTTGTTGCGTGCAAGGAGAATGAACTTTTGATCGACACCATTACGGAAGTCGACACCAAATACCGGGTCAATCTCCAATCCTGGAGCTTCTCTGAGTAACTCCAAACAAGCGGATGTGGTATTGATGTCTGTTATAGCAAATCGGAAGCAACCATTCTTCTTTGCTTCTTCAGCCAATTCTTTAGGCGACATAGCCCCATACCGCAAACTGTAATACGTGTGCGCATTCAAATACATGATGTCGTTTTTGATTAATCCGATTGGTGGTCGGATGATGAGGCTGAGCGGCTAAATTATGAAAATCTAATCGTTATTTGATTAATTTCTCGTCAAAAAGTTTTTAACAGGTGATTAAGATGCTGTCAACATGCATTCTATACAAGTCATGACTGAAGTCCTCCCCCTCCTTCAAAAGCTCTTGAATCACTTTTTCTTCCCTCCAAAGGGGGAGGCAGTGTTTCCTTCAAAACTGTTTAATTGAAGTTATAAATTATTCCCCCTTCGGAGGGGGCTAGGGGGAGGACAAAACGAACCTCACAACAACTAATTCAATATCTTTACCAAAAAAGGAAACCTAACGAGTGAAACTTCTTCGTGCATTATCCATCAATCAATGGTTGAAGAACGTATTGATCTTTATTCCAGCCATTTTCGCGACGGTGGCATGGAACCTCGATATAATTCTGGAATTAGCACTTGCCTTTTTAGGATTCTCGCTCATTGCATCTGCTGTTTACGTTCATAACGACATCACCGATAAAAAACTTGACGCACAGCATCCGGAGAAGAAAAAACGCAGTATTGCATCAGGTGAAATTTCGATTCAAAACGCACGGATTTTACAATTCTCATTGATCGCAGCCGGAGCAGTGATACTCTTTCTCATCTCCACGAAAGTGTTCATTCTCGGAATCACGTACCTCATCATCAACCTACTCTATTCACAAGTACTCAAGCAAATTCCTTTGATCGATTTGATTCCCATCATATCCGGATATTTCATTCGTTTGCTAATCGGGGAACATATTGCCAACGCTCCACTCAGTATTTGGATTTTGCTTATGGTTGGATTGCTTGCGATGTATCTCGTGCTTATGAAACGTCAGGGAGATGTCAAGCTATTTGAAACAACGGGGATCAAACATCGGAAAACGGTGGCATTCTATTCGAAAATGAACCTCCCCGTCACCACCATGATTTTGATTCATGCCATCACGATTGTATTTGCAGCATATATCCACTTCGTTTTTTCCCAATATCCTGATGAATTCAGCTATCTCCCCTACGCTACCATCCCACTGACCTACGCCGCAATATTCAGTTATCACTTACGCGCTCAAAAACGAATCCAGAAAGATCCTATCTCCATTCTACTCAGAAATCCCTGGAGTTTGCTTTTTGTGATTGTCAGTTTTGCGATGCTTGTTATTACGCTCTACCCGATTTTGAAATAGCAGAAGGTTGAAGCAAAAAAGCAGAAAGACATTTCACTATACGATGATCTTCAATGAAGCATTTTAAAAAAGTGAGGAAACAGTACGATCCTGAAGTATAGAGAAACATTAAAAGCGCTTGTCGTTTGGGTGTAAACCCACTCTTTTAATAGTTTCACTGCTTCAGGAGCTTACGCCGAACGGCTAAAAATGCTTCTAGATTTTTTTTGTTTCTTTTTTCAGCGATGGAAAAAAGAAAAAGCAACTTCTAAACAGTAAGAGTGCAGAGCAATTAGAATCCCCCAGACTTCAGTCTTGATCCACTACTTCTTCTTCCCGCCCAACTTATACATCAGGTATCCGATACCTATCACAAAGTGGATTGCTATGACTGTAATTATTATGCCTACTGTACCCATAAGCGTTCTTTTCTTCCAAGGTAATTCGAAACGAACAATGCACCCGTAACAAATGTTACTTTTCCCCCTCAATCGGTAACTTCCTAGAGAACGGCACTAAGTTGTTGTTTTAAGCAACCGCAAGGTGCACAAAGCTGTATGTTTGATTGTTTTAATAGAATTACGCGAAGGACTATGACGACGTCATAATCTTGCGTTCACCACATTTATTTTACGGTGTTAATGCTTGCGTCCCTTGCGCCCTTTGCGGTTTATCTGATTCTAATACATAGAATGGTGCCATTAAATAGGAAATCGCCCCTCAACCGGGGAGAGTCCGATGCAAAATGATTAATATTACCTTACTCATTCAACTATGAAAGTAAGCAACTGGAACGGTCGACCTGTGGTGGAAAATGCAACGCTGATTCCATTCAAAAAAGGACAGAAAACTCCTGAAAATTCCTGCCCTCGCGGAAACGGAAGAAGTTACGGAGATGCATCCCTCCAGCAAAACATTATCGATTGTACCGGGAACAAACAAACGCTTGAGTTGAATGGCGACATTCTCACGGCAAGTGCAGGATTTACCCTTACCGACATCCTTAATTTTTGTATTCCAAAAGGATACATTTTACCTGTGATTCCAGGTACGCAGCACGTTACTGTGGGAGGTATGATTGCGGCTGACGTTCACGGGAAAAACCACGAGTCGCATGGTGCCATTGGAAGCTGGATAGAATCCATAGAAATTCAGCTTCAACAAGGCGAAGTTGTTACCTGTAGCCTGACCGAAAATGAAGAGCTGTTTCGAATGACTATCGGCGGCTTGGGACTCACGGGGACCATCATTTCCGCAAAATTCAAACTAAATTCACTTGATACAATAACATTTAAGCAAAACGTATCGAAATTTCCATCACTGGACGGTATGATTGAAGCGTTGGATCAAAGTACAGCACCCCACAAAACAGGTTGGTTCAGTTTCTTCCAAATGGATCGTTTTCTACTACTGGAGAACTCCCCGAAAAAAGGCGGTACAATTCCATCCGATTTTCAATTGCGGAAGGCAAAAATTAAGGTGCCATTCAAATCGCTTCCGTTCGTGCAACCAGCGCTGATGAAAATCTACAATAAGCGATACGCACGTAATCTACTCAAGTCGGAAAAAGACATTCGGATAGACGACGTTTTATTCCCATTGGACTCCATTTCCAACTGGCATTATTTGTATGGATCACGTGGATTCTACCAATTGCAATTCTCCTTTCCCAAAGAAGGAATCAGTGAGAAAATGAAAACCGTCATCTCGCGGATTTTGGAATCCAAATTCGTTCCTGTTTTGGCGGTCGTGAAGAAACACGGAACACAGAAATCGGTCGGGACACTATCGTTTGTGCAACCGGGATTTTCCTTTGCATTTGACTTCGTATACAAAAGAGGATTGATCGATTTCCTTCGCGAATTGAACGACGAAATTGCCGATTTAGGAGGGCGCGTTTATATGGTAAAAGATGCCCTAATGAATGCGACCACGTTCGAAAAAATGTACCCTGAAGCCCCAAAATTCAAAGCACGGCTTTCCAATTATAACGACGGATCGATACAGTCGCTTTTGTCCAATCGCATTAACTTAACAACCAGCATGAATCAACGCTTTCTGATTATCGGTGCCAACTCTGACATTGCCCAGGCATGTATTCCCTACTTTGAAAAAGGTGGTGCGCAATTGATTCTTGGATCGCATAAACCAAACGTACTTCAAAACGGAAGTCATGAAGTAGTGGAAATGGATGTGACAAAACCGGAGGATGCCATTCAGAAAATTGAATCACTGCAATTTGACGGCGTATTGTACGCAGCGGGAAGTTTGCTGGAAAACGAAGAAGCCTTGTTTGGAGACATTGCGGATCAAACCATGGCTGTAAATTACACCGGAGCCGTTCGCATCCTTGGAGCCGTTGCTAAAAAATTCATCGATCAGAAAAAAGGAACCATTGTAGGAATCAGTTCTGCCGGAGCAGTTCGCGGAAAAACTTCCAATATCGTTTATGGATCAGCGAAAGGCGGCTTTGATCATTTTCTGGCAGGATTGCGTCAGTACCTACATCCAAAAGGAGTTCGAGTGGTTACCATTCGACCGGGATTCGTCGCTACAAAAATGACGGAAGGACTGGATCTTCCAGCGAAACTCACAGCAACTCCTGATCAAGTGGCAAAAACAATTGTGAAGCATGCACTGAAAGGGAATCGAAATATTGTTTACACGAAATCCATTTGGCGCCCTATTTCATGGATTATTCGCAACATCCCGGAACCTATTTTCAAGCGTCGACAACTATGAAAGGGATGAAACTGGCCATACTTGATTTTGACGGTACGTTGTATCGAGGAGATTCCATGCGCGATTTTGCACGGTTCTTAAATCCGGTTCGATACTATTTCTCTTTACTGAAATTGCTATTTCCGTACATTCAAATGCTCGCTGGAAATGCATCCCGAAATGATCTCAAAGCTCTTTTTCTCAAGTACAATTTTAGCGGGTATACCGAACAACAACTCAACGAAAAAGGGAAGAAATTTTACGATAAATACGTGAAACGTTGTTATCCCTCAGCCTTGGAATGGATTGCCAAAGAACAACGAGAAAACACCAAATTGCTCATCTTATCAGGATCTTGCGCACCCTGGTTACGCCCCTTTTCACGTGCATTTGGCGCAGATTTGATCTGTACGGAATTGTCCTATGAAAATGACGTATGTACCGGCGAATGGATCGGAAAAAACATGACGGGTTATGTCAAGCGAGAAGCCTTAGAAAACTATTTGCACCAACATCCTGAGGTTAGCTACTCTATTGCCATGGGAGATCAAAAAAGCGATGCCATTTCTGGAGCGGTAGCTGATGAATCTCATCAGAATTATTTTCATTGAAACACAGAGAAAGAAGTTACACTATTTGGGGAATCCTGGTCTTCCTAACCTTGATCCGCTTCTTTCACATGAACGAAGAAGTAGATAATCCTCATGCATGGCGCCAATACGATACGAAGCAATACATTGAAGGGTATTACTACGATGATGCTCCCTTCCTGGAACCTACAGTTTGCTGGATGGGACAGCACAAAACACTCGTCCTGGAATTTCCGCTTCCGGAATATCTGGTTGCTCAACTTTTCAAAGTATTCGGTCCAAGCCTGATTGTAGCGCGGATATTCTTTCTGGTATTTTTCGTTCTGGCGATTCTGTATTTCTACAAAACTCTAAGGCTCATTTTCGATAACTATGTTCCTGAATTAGCCGCTTTCTTTGCAGGCATTGTTCCTCTTTCATTATTCTATTCCAGAGCCATTCACATCGACTTCTTCGTCATTTCTCTTGCCATGGCCACGCTATATTTTACAATGAAATCCATCAGGAATGAAAGTTGGAAATCGCTACTAATTGCTCTTCTAACCGGATCTTTGGCATTACTTATAAAGGCACCTTACATTTTTTATCTGGCTATTCCAATAATGTATTTTGCTTACGCTGAAGGCAAATTGAAATGGTTTCTGATTCGATCCCCAATATTCCTACTTTCAGGAATCGCTCTACTCTTCTGGATTCAATACTCGAAAAGCACAAACGCTCAAATACCCGACTGGGATTACATCCCAAATTTCAACAAGTTTACGGATATGTCGTACTGGTATTTCGGAACGCTTCACCAACGGTCTGTTGGCGCCAACTGGACATTAATTCTTGAAAGGATTTATTCCGAAATACTGAACTTTTCAGGATTAATATTACTGGTCATTGGTATTCTTCTTTCAAAGAAATCTCCCAATTACAAATGGGCGATTGCGCTACTTCTGGGAACCATTGTTTACCTCTCCATTTTCTTCAACCTTAACGTGATGCACAATTACTATCAATTGCCATTTGTGCTGTGCTGTTCACTTTTCATGGCTATGGGAGTTCAATGGCTTATTGATCGTTTCGCAGCAAATCAATTGTATAAATATATGCTTTTGTTCACCCTGCCTGTTCTGGTCTCAATTCAATCCGTGCAATACGCAGAAACGAACTACTATACTCTCCACGAAGAGTCAAGAAAAGTAGCGAAAGCCATTCACAATTTCTCTACGAGGGACGATGCGATTATTGTATGTTATGGTGGTCTAACGCCTCAATGCCCATTGATTCTTCAAGAAGCTGGTCGATATGGCTGGTCTATCCCAATTCATGATTTTAGTCCTGAGTTAGCAGTAAAACTATATCAGGAAGGAGGAGCAACTCAATTCGCCGTGTACGTCTATGGATACTTTCCAGAAGGACAACTTCGCAGTTTCTATGAATACATGAAGGTTAAGAAATCGGTTCAAATTACTAAGGAAGGTATGGTCCTGTACTTATGTGAGTTGGATTTGGAACCGCCAGAATAATGCTCAAAAACCTACTCAGCAATATCTACAAGACATAAGCCTCCAGTACACCTAAATCCAACTTCTCCATAGGATGCTCAACTCCTTCCAGAATATCAAATTGAACATCTGATAGTTGATCATTGATCACCATAGTTTCTTCTTCCGTAACCATCACGTCCTTTTCTCCCAGAAGCAAATGAACCGGACATTTCACGTTCGATAAATCGACTTTGTTGATCGGTGGATTCTTGCCCATAGCTTGCATCATTGCTGCCGTATTTCGCATGTTTTCTTTCCAATCATTGGGTGCATGCATACGCGACAAATGTGCTGCAAACTTTGGCACTTTTTCTTCGATAATTTCTGGGTTGAGCATTCGAATTTCCTTCGCAGCAACTTCTGGCGTCCAATGGAATTTTGTTCCAAGGGTGATAATCTTTGATAAAATTCCCGGATGTTTCGCTTCAGTGTACAGTGCTACATATCCTCCCATACTGTATCCGAAAACCATCGGTTTTTCCAGATTCTTCTCTTTTAAAAACTCCAGGAGATTTTCCGAGAAATTCTGGATAGCCAAATCACGATTTCCATTTCTCGCTCCATGTCCTTCAAAACACAAAACGTGAACGTCAAATTTTTCAGAAAGGTGGTTTTTCAAAGGCTCCAACTGACGATCAGAACCCAAAGCCCCGTGGAGTAAAACGATTGATTGCATCAATTATCTCTTTTTTCAAATGTTTCGTTCTTCTTTTCTTCAACGCGCTTCACGATCAACCAAATGATTAGCACTAAGGCACCCAGAAAAATGAGTCCCTCGAAAAGCATCACTCCTGCAACAATACTCATGACAACTTTACGGCTGTACCGTACGCCAAAATCTCAGATGCTCCCTGCATGATCGTACTTGTAGTGAATCGAATGTTGACGACCGCATCAGCTCCCAATTTCTCTGCATCCTGTACCATACGCTGCAATGCCTGCTCACGCGATTCTGCCTGTAATTTTGTGTAACCGTCTATTTCTCCTCCGACAAGATTCTTGAATCCTGCGAGGATATCGCGACCGAAATTACGCGCTCGAACGGTACTTCCGCGACAAATTCCAACGACTTCTTTGATTTCTTTTCCTGGGATTGTTTCCGTAGTGGTGACTATCATAATTCAATGTTTGAAATGAAAATAAGAAAAATTGTACTTTGGTTTCTATGAAAAATTCCATCCTCCACATTTCTGTAGTTCTTTCGCTAATTCTAATCACCGCTAGTTGCAGCCTAATAAATGACAATACGCGTGGGAAAGTAGTTCCGCCAGAAAATGAAGAAGTTGTACAAATCCCATTCGACACCATTCAAAACCTGATTATTATTGAGGCAGAGATTAATGGAAATACCGGGAAATTTCTTTTTGACAACGGTTTTACGTTGAGTGCCATCAGTCCGGACTTTGCTGAAAAATGCGGGATTGAATTCGGTCAATCAACCTCTGTTAACGACATCAACAATAAAACGGCTTCATTGGAGGAAACCAATTTGGAAAGTATCAAAATAGGTGGATTCGATTTCCAGAAAACAGGATTCTATAAAATCGATACGAAGGCTTTCTTTCCGTGTGACAATGTCGATGGTGTAATTGGAGGATCTATCATCAACAAAACAAACTGGAAAATTAATTATCGGGATCGGACCATTGAAATTTCAGCTCGTCCAATTGATTTTCAGGACGATGCCACCGTTCTTCCCGTTAAGTTCAACTTTGCGAATAGCGCAATGACGGACATCATTATTAAAGGACAAGAAATTCCATGCAAAATTGATATCGGGATGTCGGGTGAGATTGCCATAAAGCAAGCCTATTACGGTCCACTATTCAAAGGAGATAGCGCAATCAAAACCGAAGGCATAAGCTCGATAGGCGCAACCGGATTGGGAAATATCGAATACAACTATGACATCGGACCCAGAATTGGAATTAAAACCGGTTCGGAAGAATTGGCTGTTGGAGCAGAAATAGAATTGGAAATGTCTCAGAAGTATCGGGGCTATATCGGTGTCGGATATTTGAAACACTACAATGTCATCCTGAACTCCAGGAAAAAGCAATACGTCCTCACAGAACCTGTTGTACCTCAAGAAGACGATGAAATGAGTTACGGAATCATTTTATATATGATCAATGACACATGTCGTATTATTCAAAAAAACGGATTCGATCCTCTGCTGGCGGATATTGAATTAATGAGTGCTGTAGCTCTCATCGACAATACAAAGACTTCAGATTTCCGATCTGTTTGTGATTTGCGGGCATACATGAGAAAAAAACTCGAAGAAAAAACGGATTTGATTCTGCAATTGGAAGATAATGAAGAACCCATTGTTCTTCCGTATCGAGAAAACGTAATGAAACCTATCCGAAAATAAATGCCCTGCTTTCTTTGTAAAGTTTGGATCAAAAAAAAGGGCGATCCGAAGACCGCCCTTTCACCGACTATCTAACCTACTTAACAATAACTTTGTAGCGATATAACTTTCTCGTTTGAACTTCCATCATGTACGTTCCAGATGCCAATTGTTGCGTCAACAAGCTGTACTGCTGACCTTTGACATTTTCCGTGCGATACACCACTTTTCCTTGCATGTCTCGCAATTGAATCCACTCAATCGGGTAATCTGAAGAGAGAACCGTCATGTTTTCATTTTTCGAAGGATTCGGATAGATGGAAATCCCCTGATCCAATTCATTCAATCCTGCGGTAGAATCTACTACCGTGAAATACTCTCGATTGGATACTTCCGTGTAAGAATCATCTGTGAAAATCACAATGAAGTAATCACCCGTTGCCTGAGGAACAAGCGTATCGCTCAGCGTTTTCGTTCCGTGTGCAATCCCATCGAAATACGAATAGATAAGCAATGGATCTACGTTTGGATCATCTCCATCGTTGTAGATTCCTAACCAATCTTTTACAATTCCCGGAGCATCTGTCCATGTTGCAATAATATCATCTCCCAATTCATAAACTGGTTGATCGATCCACAATTGCGTAATGGTATCTCCTACCGAGAAATAGAACGGTTCTCCAATCGCATATTCACCCTTGAAATAGTATTGTGCGAGGAAGTACCCTTCAGGCAATCCGTTCAAATCAATTTGCTGTGTTGTTCCGGTAATTGGTCCCCAATATTCAGGAGCCTGTACGCCGTGCTGGTATCCTACTTTGATGATTTCAATGGAATCTACCTGTGCCGGTGCATTGGAAATGTAAATAGGAACCGTTACTCCTATTGGATACGCAGTTGTATCTGAATCAAGCAATGGAATAGAACCATAGTAGAAAGTATCTCTTGCACAAAGCTCCGTATATCCATCCAATTCAAAGAATCCGGCGAAGTACATGTCCGATGTCGTTAGCGAATTCCCAGGGAAGTTAATCGTTCCGCTGGATCCATTACAATACGACCAATCAGTGGATGCAATACTGCCCGGAACATCATCCAAATGGTACAAACCAACCCAGTCCGTAGCATTTCCCGGACCGTTCAGATACGTTGCTACCAATGGTGTCCCAAGCTGATATTCATTTGAATCCATTACAATTGAAGGTCCTGTTACAAATGAATTGTATACTAAAAATGAATCAACAGGACTCCAGGCAGACCATTCCAGGTTTCTATCACGATGACGTAATCGAACGTAATGCCAGCCATTTGAAAGCATACCAACAGGCACTTCGTACTCTTCGATATTTACACCCGCGTTTAAATCCTGTGTTGAATCAGCCGCTTGCCCCGGAGCCTGTCCGTATAGATTCTCAAAATCGCGCAACACATCCATTTCAAGGATGCTGAAGTCACTTGTCTGAGAAAATTGAAACTCGGTAGAGTTCAGCAATTCACTCGTACTTGTGTTGTATGGAGTAGCTGCAATTAGAACAGGTAATTCCAAAGAATCCCCGAAGTTGGTTGTAATGGTCGGTTGATCCGGTGCCAATTGATTCTTTTGACGATGGAAGCTATCAACCAATTCGTTGTGTTTCCATTGCCCGTTGTTAAACATGATCGGACTTCCAATGGAGTAACTTTCAATATCGACACGTTCGTTCACCACATCGACATCAACAATTTGATAACACCATTGCGAAATCGTTTTTTGGATATAATCAAAATCTGCTTCATTCGATTGTCCCCAATACTGATCCCATGCAGTTCCTCCCGAGATAATGTTATAAACCGGCTCGTCTTTGAATTGACCTCTTGAATAAATGTGGTGGTGGGCTCCAACGTGCATCAAGTATTTATCATTCTGCATACAGAAAGGAACTGCTGTATTTTTCACCCATGTTGAGATATCTCCCACGTATTGCTCGGCCTCATAGGGTCTGTGGCTAAACGTGAAAATCCAATCGACTGTGGCATCACCAACAGAAGCATTCATTACCTGTTGCAACCAATTGAATTGTGTAGCGCCGGTATGCTCTGAACTCAAGCTAATGAACAAAACGTTTCCTACCTGATAAGCGTAATAATCTTCGGTTCCGGAACTGATTCCCTGATAACTCATTTGATCGAGATAGAAATGCGAGTAATAAGCACTCAATCCCAAGGACCCGTATGTTTCGTGATTTCCAACAGTTGTTTGGATGGGAACTTCACCGGAAAGATCATAATTGTAGGCGAAATGGATGTTTTCATATTGATCAAGATTTCCTAAATCAACCTGATCACCCACCATAAAAGTTAATTCGATAAACTCTGAAGGATCACCATACTTCTCAATCACTTTCTCACGAGCTTGAGCCACCAAAGTATCGTATCGACCTGTTTGCTGAATCTGGTTGTCACCCATGATTAAAAATCGCAAATGACCATCCTGAGATGCTGCTTGTCCTGGTAATGGCGATGTTTTAAAACTTAAGGTATCGGATTGCTGTCCGTTGTAATTTACCTGATAATAGTAACGAGTGTTCGGAGATAAATTAATCACCTGAACCGTGCTGTAATAGTACATGTCGCCTCCATCAAAAAATTGTGATTGACTTCCTGTTACGGAAGCGGACAGGTTGTTACTGGTTGTACCATACGAGATTGTTGGCGTTCCGGCATTCGCTGAAATCCAGTTTACGTAAATGGAGTTCGGTGTTTTTGCTTGTAGATAAGGTCTAATGTTTTGCGCAAAACTCATTTGTGAGATCATTGCGGCGACTAAAACTAGGAGCAGTTCTTTTTTCATTGCGTTTTTTAATTCACTGTTATTCAGTGCAAATATCACCCGTAATTCCGCACTGGAAAAAATTTTAAGGGGACATTGCAGGGAGTCCAGGGGGACAACGGGGGGACTTTAAAATTGCCTTAACAATGGCGGATTCTTCTTAATAATTTCATCACACTACGCGGTTGGAAATGACCTAGTTTTGTAAAATGCCCAAATGCTATAATTGGTCGCTTCTTATTGCGTGCTTCTGCCTGATATATTCTTCGGATGCAGTTGCACAATCATCTGATACGCACATTTCTGATTCGCTCAATCAACTTCTAACCGAAGCACAACAGCAAAACGATATTAATCGCCAGATTGATCTACACACAGAGCTTGGCTGGTTCTATTCGAATAATCCCAACTTACGGGAACTCGCAAAGTTTCATTATCAAAGTGGCATGCAAAAAGCCAGGCAACAGAAGGATTCTCCCAGATATGGAAATCTTGCGAACTATATGGGGCAGCTTTTCCTGGATCAGGCAAACTTTGATTCTACGATTTACTACTTCCTTGAAGCACAAAAGGCGTACAAAGGCAATTCAACGTATGCCTACGCTCACACGTATTCAAGCATCGGAAGTTTGTATTTCACGTTCAATGCGTACAAAAGTGCACTAAATTACTACCGAAAATCGCTCACTTTGAAGCAAAAAAATCCAGAAGATAGCTGGTCCATCCCTTTTGCTTATTGGTGCATTGCCGAATGTCATTATGCCCTGGAAGATTCGGATTCTGCACTCTACTATTATCAATTGAGTTCCAGCGTTGCAGACACCACGCGAGACATACCTTACTATGGAAACGAAGGAATTGCTCAAATCCTGATCGATCAACAACTGTACGACTCTGCACTGGTTGTTTTGGAACCCGTTGCTCCGTGGTACCTTGATGCTGGAATAAGCGGCTGGATCTCTGATTTAGGGTTGCTCTATATGCGTATCTACCTTGAAAAGCAGCAAAAGGCAGAATTCAATAAATGGAGTGCGGTCGTCAGAAAGGAAGCCTTTGTAGCATACTTACCCGAACAACGCCGTCGCTTTTACCAAACAATGAGCGAATACCACCAGCGTTTCAATCGACTCGATTCTGCGTTTTACTATCAGCAAAAGACGACTCAGCAATGGGAGGAGATTTCCAAAGCGCAAGGAAAATCAAACATCGACAAACTTATCACTGCGTTTGAAGCACTGCAATATCAATCCGATTTGCAACGACAAGAATTGGAACAAGAGGCTCAGCATATTGAAAACAAACGCTTATCTGAGACAAATCGCCTCTTTACGTGGATCATAACCTTGCTTGTCCTACTTTTTGTGTTTTTGATCATCATGTTGTTCCTTCTAAATCGACAGCGGAAGAAAACGCATCGAAGAAATCTCGAAATTCAATCGGCTAACAGTCAGATCACAGAACAGTTGGTTCAATTGAATAACAAGGAAGAGCGGATGCGTCTCATGCAAATGCAAAGCGACAATTTGTATATCGCATTCGATGCGGATTACAAAATAATGCTTGTCAATGATGCTTTCACAGAGCACTTCCCAACCGTAGAAGGAGAAGTTACCGAGGGGACAGATCTCAGAACGCTGCTAACAGAATCGCAATCGCAGGAACTGGAATTGGTTTTGAATAAAATCACACCTTTTGGTTCAGACACCCTGAAATGGCAATGGAAATCTCCATTCTTGTTTGGGGTAAGATTTAAAATTATTCATTTGCTCGACGACCCATCTGTGAAGGGATTTGTCATGGAGGGACAAAATATTACGGACACTTTGCTGGAACACGAAGGCGAACGTTCGAAATTTCAGGATCAACTAAAAAAGAAAGATGAAATTCTATCAAATGTGCATCACAAAGTAGCACTCTCGCATTTGAAACTGGAGCTCAAACAAAAAATGCTTCAAGAGATTGATACGCGGCTTGATAGAAGTAATCTTGATTCGAATTCAGCGGAGATCAATGAGGTTCAACGACGAATCAAACAGGAAAATCATGTGGATCGTCATTGGGATGATTTCCTACTTCATTTTGACGCCGCCAACAGTGCATTCTTCAAGAAATTGAAAGAACTCCACCCGCGATTGACCAAAAACGACGAAAAACATTGCGCCTTCCTCTTACTTCGCTTAACCAACAAGGAGGTAGGAATGATCACTGGTGTAACTCCTGATTCGGTAAAGAAGGCTCGACAGCGCCTAAAAAAGAAACTGCAATTGAACTCAGAACAATCGTTATCGGATTATCTGGACGGCATTATTCCGAACGAAAAGTGATTAGTCTGGTTTTGTAAAAATCCGGTCTTGCCCGTCAAACATCGGTGTTTGTGTTGAAAGCACTTTCAACGGTTTGTGCGATAACACCTCCAGAACGGCATGCTTGGTTCCTTCAGGGATATTGATGAAATCACCTTTCTTCACGATAATTTCCTCTCCATTTAATGTCATTCGTGCTTTTCCCTGAATCACAACAATGTTCTCCGTGTGCGATGCGTGATAATGCTCTGCAACACTGTCTTTCACCCAAATGATGTAGGTAGAATGCAAATCATCCTCTGCTATTTTCAGCACGTGAATGTTTTCGTACTCAGCTGTTGGTTTGTAATCGTTCAGATTTTTGTGTTCCTGGGAATAAGACAGAAAGATGGAAAGACAAAAGAGGCAAGACAGGAGATGTTTCATGACAATTGATTCAATTACGGGACTGGTTCAAAGATACATGAATGTTACAAAATTGATTCTGAAATAGGTATTCGTAAATATTTCAGTAATTTGTCTTCTGCCGTAAAATCTGTTTTTAAACTTGCAAATTAATCAAGTCATATTCTGCATACTAGTAGCTGTTCTTACATTCTTCGGTGCAACAATTCTTAAGCCGTTGCCAATTTGGGTCGGTTCCATACTTGTGCTTATTTCCGTTTTATTAATGTGGTTAAAAGGAAAGGCAAGTCGAACAATAGGGAGCATATTATTTGGTATCATTCTGTTTATGGTTGCTTTCGTAGGTTCAACAGAAATTACGTACTACCTGATACCTAAAAACCCAGTGAACGACCCTACTATGACTTTATTTACCTGGAGAGAAATTGCAGGAGTAGTCATTGGAATTTTAACGACTTCAAGTTTCGTAATCATGGAGAAAAGAAATAAGAACAAACCGTTTTTTGTTCTCCTCGGAGCTGGTAGCTTAACCGGAATGTGGTTAGGATTCCTTCTTGCATAAAAAACCCACTTTTTCGAATTGGGTTTCAATATCGATTACTCATTGTCACCCTCCATATCATCAAAAACTCCTGAGTCATTTTCTATTCTCAAGGGGCGATTTCCTGGATAAAGTTAAAACGCACATTGAGCAAGAGAAAGTAGTACGCTGAGCTTGTCGAAGTGCACTGCTTTCGATCTCCCGAAATGTGAATAATGAACCTGATATACTGCATTTAACTTCGTTGCTGCTTCGCGGTCGGCTCCGCTCAATGCGCTATTCCTCGTAACTTTCGAAAAATCATCGGCTCTTACCAATATCTGGTAAGTTACCCCTTTGGAGCGATGTACTGAGCTGTTCGCCCGAGCCTGCCGAAGTTTCGAAATGAAAGGGAGAAACATTCAATTTATTAACAAAAAACCCCACTCTCCCGATAGGTATCGGGACGAGCAGGGTTTTAATATCATTTGAAGAGTAATTTGTTGCATCATCGCGTGGCTTCTCGACAAGCTCGAAGACCATCAACGCACTCTTAACTCTTACTCAATTCTGTCTATGCGTATTCTTCTACACTTGGGCACGTACAAACGAGATTACGATCTCCGTAAGCGTTGTCTACACGACGAACAGGTACCCAGTATTTAGCCTCTTTCAAGTACTCAACCGGATATACTGCTTCTTGTGGTGTGTATGAATAATCCCAGTTTTGATTGATGATACTATTTGCCGTGTGTGGAGCATTCTTCAACAAATTACTCGCTTTGTCAGCATGACCGTTTTCAATCTCACGGATTTCCTCACGAATTTTGATCATCGCTTGGATGAATCGATCCAACTCAGCTTTGTCCTCGCTTTCCGTAGGCTCAATCATCAATGTTCCAGCAACCGGGAATGATACCGTTGGTGCGTGGAATCCGAAATCGATCAATCGTTTGGCAATATCTGCTACTTCTACATCAGCTGTTTTCTTGAAATCACGACAATCCACGATCATTTCGTGTGCTACTGTTCCATTCTTTCCAGAATACAACATTTCGTAATGTCCTTTCAATCCAGCTGAAATGTAGTTTGCATTCAAAATCGCCATTTCCGTTGATTCACGCAATCCTTTCCAACCCAACATCTTGATGTATCCATAAGAGATCAACAAGATCAAGGCGCTTCCCCAAGGTGCTGCGGAAACTGCTTTAATTGCATTGTCTCCACCCGTATGTACCAACGGTGATCCTGGCAAGAACGGTACTAAGTGTGCTGCCACACCAATTGGTCCCATTCCAGGTCCTCCACCACCGTGAGGAATTGCGAATGTTTTGTGCAAGTTCAAGTGACAAACGTCTGCTCCGATGTTCCCGGGATTTGTCAATCCTACCTGAGCATTCATATTCGCACCGTCCATATATACTTGCCCTCCATTATCGTGGATGATAGAAGTAATTTCTTTGATGCCTTCTTCGTAAACTCCGTGCGTTGATGGATATGTAACCATGATTCCACCCAAAGTATCTTTCAACTCTTCGGCTTTCTCGCGCAATTCTTCAATGTCGATGTTTCCGTTTTCATCGCATCCGGTAACCACCACTTCGAATCCAGCCATTACAGCCGATGCTGGGTTGGTTCCGTGTGCCGATGAAGGAATAATCATTTTGTTTCGGTTGAAGTCACCATTTGATTCGTGATACGCTTTGATCACCATCAAACCTGTGTATTCTCCCTGCGCTCCAGAGTTCGGTTGCAAGGACATTCCTGCAAATCCAGTACACTCACACAAATCTTTCTCCAACTCAGTGATCATTTCTTGGTATCCCAAAGTTTGATCTGATGGAGCAAACGGGTGCAAATCTGTAAACTGAGAATTCGTAATTGGAATCAACTCACTTGCCGCGTTCAATTTCATTGTACAAGATCCCAGTGGAATCATGCTGTGGACCAATGACAAATCTTTGTTCTCCAAACGCTTTAGGTAGCGCATCATTTTTGATTCGGAGTAATATGAATGGAACGTAGTGTGCGTCAAGATTTCATCTGTACGTAGGAAAGAAGCATCTACTGATGTTCCTTCAGCTGAAGAAGCACCGAACACTTCCAAAACTGCATTCAAATCTGCCTCCGTATGTGCTTCACCGAAGCTAATCGTTACTTCGTTCTCACTTGGATAGTAGAAGTTCAATTGTGCAGCTTCCGCTTTAGATTTGATATCCGCTGCATTAACACCGGAAATATGAATGGTATCAAAGAACGGCTGATCTGTTACCTGAACTCCAGCATTTTTCAATCCTGTAGCTGCACGTGAAGTCATATCATGGATTCCCTCCGCGATTTCTTTCAATCCTGCCGGTCCGTGGTATACTGCGTACATACTTGCCATCACAGCCAACAATGCCTGCGCGGTACAAATATTTGATGTTGCTTTTCCTCGTTTGATGTGTTGCTCACGTGTCTGCAATGCCATGCGCAAAGCCGTGTTTCCATCTGCATCAACAGAAACTCCAATAATTCGGCCTGGCATGTGACGCTTGTACGATTCCTTCGCTGCAAAATACGCTGCGTGAGGTCCTCCGAATCCCATTGGGACTCCAAAACGCTGAGAAGAACCGAACACTACATCCGCTCCTAAAGATCCTGGCGACTTCAATAGTACCAAGCCCATGATATCAGCGGCAACAGCTACTTTGATACCTGATCCTTGCATTCGCTCAATGAACGAACCGAGATTGTCAATGCGTCCGTTTTTGTCCGGATACTGAACAATAGCTCCGAAGAATTCATTGCTTCCTTCGAAGTTGTTTGGATCGTCTTGTACCAATTCAATTCCAAGATTGTTCGCACGACCTTCAATCACTTCGATTGTTTGCGGGAACAAGGTATTTGCAATAAAGAATTTGTTTTTTCCTTCTTTCACCTCAGCACGAGAGCGCGAGTTCCAGAACATTAGCATAGCTTCAGCTGCAGCCGTTGCTTCATCCAATAAAGATGCGTTTGCCAATTCCATTCCCGTCAAATCAATGATCATGGTCTGGAAGTTCAACAATGCCTCCAAACGTCCTTGTGAGATTTCCGCTTGATATGGCGTATATGCCGTGTACCAACCCGGGTTCTCCAAAACGTTTCTTAAAATCACGGATGGAACAACTGTTTCGTTGTATCCCAACCCGATGAATGATTTATATACTTTGTTTTTGGCGGCCAATGCTGAGATGTGACTTAAATAATCACGTTCGCTCATGGCTTCTGATACCTTCAACTCGCCATCCAACCGGATGTGAGATGGAATAGTTTTGTCAATCAATTCTGCAACTGATCCAACTCCTACTTTGTCCAACATTGCCTGCTTTTCTGAGGCATCAGGACCGATGTGTCTCTTTGAAAATCCGCTCATTTCGTACAGATAAATTGTGAGGTACAAATATACGTCCTATCTGAACTAAAAAGAAGCGTTAATTAGTGAAAAATCTAACGGCGGTATCTGCGCTTGTATTTGCGGTTGTAATCTCTTCTGAAACGCCCTTTGTTACTGATGTAGCGAGGCTCACCGAAATCATAGCGATCATTACGATACGGGAATCCGAATCCAAGGTGCAATTCATTGGACATCCCTTTGTATCGAGCCAATCCTGCAACATCATGATTGAAGGCATAACCAACGCGCATGAAAGGAGTGATTAGGAAATCCAAACCGGCAATTATTGAATTTTCAGAACGATATCCCACAACGATACTCCATCGACCATTGAAGGTATTTCGCAACAATAAATCTCCCTGAATTGGTGTTCCGCGAACCATTTTCACCTGAAGATTTGGCTGGAAGGTATAGCGATCAGATGGACTTAAATACCATCCTGTTGATAGGAAATAATGGAAATCGTTTGGACTGAAACCATCATCGGTTCCGAAATTCGTTTGGAACATTTGCGGAATGGAAGCACCGATGTAGAAAATCGGCGAATAATAATACATTCCGAAAGAGCTTTGGAAGAATACTTTCGAAAATCCTTGTGCAAATGCAGGATCGTTGGGTTGAATGGTTACGCTAGATGCCAAATCAGCCGCTTTGCTTTCAATTCCAACCCCGACTCCGAAAATCAATGCGTTGGCATTATCATAAAGCAATCGATACGAGTACTGAGCATTTACGGCATTGTTGCTGTATTTCCCAATTTGATCGTTGTAGAAGTTTAATCCCACAGCCATGTCTGGTGCCAATTCATACTGTCCACTTGCAGCAAACGTAGAAGGTGCTCCGTCGAATCCAAACCATTGGTTGCGGTACACCAAATCAACCTGATATTTTGCATCAATTGCCAGGGCGGCCGGGTTCAATAAGCTTTGTGTAAAATTCAATTGCGAAAAGCGTTGGAAATTCTGAGCTGAACTCCAATTGCAAATCAATACTGCTATGATAACTACAAATCCTCTCATCTCCAGCTTATCGTAATAATGTGATATATCCTTCTTTCTGCACTCCGCCAACGTCGAGATGGTAGAAATACGTCCCATCTGTGAGCGCTCCACCATTCGGGAAGCAGAAATTGCTCAGACAGGTTCCGTTCCAGTCGTTTTGATAATCTTTTGCCTCAAAGACGATATCTCCCCAACGGTTCCATACCACCAATTCACCTACCAATCCATCCAATTCTGGAATTACAAACGTATCGTTGATCAGATCGCCATTTGGTGAAAACCCATCTGGCACGGTAAGGCTTACAACAATGACTGTGAATGTCTCTTCGAAAACACAACCGTCTGAATGCGTTGCTGTGAGTGTAATTGTTTGCGATTCGGTTCCATTGAAAACGATAGAACTTGTGGTGGAATCCTGCAACTGGTTCCCCGGTGACCATTCATACGTGGAAAATCCACTAGGTCCCAAAATGGTTTGATTTTGTCCGGCTTCTACATAAAATGTATCCTGAATCGTGAAATTTGTTGTAGTTGAAGGAATCGGGTCGATGGTGATGCTCTCCACCATTACACATGAACCTTCGGTAATGGTCACATCATACGTGGTAGTGGATTCCGGTGAAACCACAATTACATCCGACGTTTCTCCTGTAGACCAAAGATATTGTGATCCACCTGTAGCTTGTAGAGCTTGTGTATTCAAACAACTATTCTGACTGATCACCTGAACGTCTCCGGTCACAATTCCGATGTCGAAAGTGAACGTTGATACACAATCGTTTCCATCTACAACGCTTACCGAGTATGATCCTGATTGCGAAACTTGTAACGTTGGGGTAGTTACACCTCCTGTCCAGCTATACAAAGAATACGAACCGCTCAAACTTAGTGTTGACGTCCCTCCTCCACACAAGGTATCTCCTGCACTTGAAATGACGTTATCAACTGGTGGTGCATGAACTATAACTTCAATAGTGTCACTTGAAATACAACCGATAGCGTCTTCAGCAAAAACAATGTGCTGCCCGGAACCGGTTGGAAAGTATTGTTGCGTTGACCCTGGAGTTGAACCGGTCCATACGTAATCAACATAACCACCTGTGGCATTCAAAGGAACAATGGCATTCGCGCACATTTCGATGCTGTCTCCTTCGATAATTTCTACGTCGATATCGCACTGCACCTGTGCCTGAGAAAATTGCACGATTCCCAATAGAAGGATCGTGAACACGGTTTGTCGTATAGTTACTAGTCTCATGAGCGAAGCAAATTTACGTCATTTCCTAAGTAAGTTGCGAATCAAATTGAATGTAGTTGTCCACAACTGCCAGACATTTAATCCACATAACTCAATTTCAACATGTTGGAATTACCATGCGCTTCAATTGGCATTGATGCAATGTTAATTACCAGGTCTCCTTCGTTGATCTGTCCAGCGTCCTTTAACATGTTCTTGATGTCGGAAATTGTTTGGTCCGTACTTTCTGTCTTATCGTAGTAGTATCCCTTCACCCCCCAAACAAGGTTGAGTTGTGTCAAAATACGACGGTTACTGGTAAATACGAAGATGTTGGCATTCGGTCTCTGAGACGCCACCTTATATCCTGTGTATCCTGTAAATGACATGGTTAAAATTGCCTTCGCCTCTACTCGCTTGCACAATCGAACCGCGTTGAAACAAATGGAATCGGTGATGAATCGTGTGTGATCTTTCTCCGGAGCTTCGTGCTTGTTGTATAATTCGTCGTATGCCTCTATTTCGGTAACGATGTTTGCCATGGCTTTAACCACCTCAATCGGATATTTCCCGACAGACGTTTCTCCAGACAACATTACTGCGTCTGTTCCATCGAAAACAGCGTTTGCCACATCGTTTACTTCAGCACGACTTGGAGTGGTATTATCCATCATACTTTCCATCATCTGAGTTGCTACGATTACAGGTTTTGCATTCGCACGACACTTGGTGATCAACATCTTCTGAATCAATGGTACGTTCTGGAATGGAATTTCTACCCCCAAATCACCACGAGCCACCATCAACCCATTACTTTCGGCAATAATTTCATCGATCTGCTCAATCGCTTCGGGCTTCTCGATTTTCGCAATTACCTTCGTGTGTTTCCCTTGCTCTTCAATGATATCTTTCAATTCGCGCATATCTTCTGCGGATCGAACGAATGACAGTGCCACCCAATCCACCTCATGAAGCAAGGCAAAGTCTAGATCCAAACGATCTTTTTCTGTGAGCGATGGCATGGAAATCTCTGTGTTAGGAAAATTTACCCCTTTTCGAGAAGATAGCTTCCCACCCAAAATTACTTCGGCGATAATTTCATCCTTTCCGTTCGACTCAACTACTTCCAGAGTGAATTTCCCGTCATCCAGAAGCAAACGTTCACCTGGCTTCACATCTCGTGGTAGATTCTGGTAATTAATCGAGAAACATTCCGATGTTCCAAGAACGTCTTTTGTGGTGATTTTCACGGTTTTTCCTTCTTCTAAAAGGATGCCGTTATCGGTCATTTTACCCGTACGGATCTTTGGTCCCTGCAAATCGGCCAGAATTGCAACGCTTCTTCCCGTTTCGTTATTTAAATCACGAATCATTCGAATAATGTTCTCGTGATCTTCGTGGGAACCATGCGAGAAATTCAATCGGCATACATTTAAGCCGGATTCAAACATTTTCTTCAACACTTCTTTGGATGAAGTGGAAGGTCCCATGGTTGCTACTATCTTAGTTCTTTTCATTTTTCAAAATACTATGTTTTCAGCTGAACTGAGTTCATCCGGGTCGAATGGAAAAACGCCCAAAATGCTCGGCACAGCTTTTAATTCAACTACCAATTCCGGAATTTCAACTGCCCAGTTATCGCATAGAAACAGAAAGAAGTCTATGCCAGGCTTTTCAGGAATAAGGTATTTGCCCTGATGCTTGTTTTTGATGAGGTAATACACCAGGCGATCGGAATCATCGGCATATTCGTACATCGAATGGCTCGAAACAACAATCCCCTTTCTATCAGTGACGCAGTAAGGTTCATCGCATTTTGCAAGATGTAACCCGAGCCCCTGATTGATTCCCCATGCCAGACGGTAATCACTATGGTGAGAACTAATGCCCACGATATCAAAATCGAGATCATCGTCTAACTCCAGCGTATATTTCTTTTTCTTCGCCATAAACTAACACCAACACACGAAAATACTTAAATGTCCAAGAACGTTAGCACCGAACCAATATGATAGCCTTGAATTAACAATTTGATGATAACGTGAGGATGTACAAGACTGTGCTTTTAAAGGCTGAAAGTCATAAGTAACCGTTTTAGCCTTACCCCCCTCACCAACGACATGCTTTACCGACAACGGTGTACATTCTTCTTGCGGGTTCGTAGTATTTTTTAGACGAAACCAGTTTCAACTCCATTAACAAGTAATTAACAAAATTGGGCTAAACCTCAATTGCAGTAAGCAATGCACTTTTTGGCATGCCGTTTGCGGTTTTTTCAATCGGAAACTTAAATTTTTATCTTATGATTGAAAAGAAAAATTCGAGTGCAAATCTCGAAAAAAACAAGGTGACCATATTTGGTATCGGCCTACTCGCAGCAGGCTCTTTTACCCTGGCCGCCTTCACTTATACTTCCCCTCTGGAAGTAGAAGAAGCAAAAATCGCATCAGCGCAATCCGTTGTTAACTATTCGATTCAGCAAGAGGATGCTCCTGAAGAACCAGAAGAACTCCTTGAAGAAGTTACTGAAGATCAACCAACACTTCAAACCGAAGCATTGGAAGAACTCGGTGAGGACATCAAAGAAGCGAAAAACTCTAACAAAAGTCAGGAGTCAACGTCAAAATCTGGAAATCAGAAGCGAATGAAAGGTCCTGAAAGACACCGCTTCAAGATTCGAAAAGTAGACTCTGATCCAGTTGAATGGACGGATGTTGATGCAAAGTTTGTTGGTGGTGAAGTTGAAATGATCAAATTCATTCAATCCAACATTGATTATCCTGATGATGCTCTACATGGAGGAGAACAGGGTAAAGTCTATGTTCGTTTCGTCGTTGAACGTGATGGATCTATTTCCAACGTTAAAGCGATAAGTGAAGATGCTGGAAGAAGTATCAAGCGAGAAGCTGAACGCATTGTACGATCGTTCCCCAAATGGATACCGGGCGAGCTAGAAGGGAAACGTGTACGAAGCTATGTTAGATTACCCATAACCTTTGTCCTTGATTAGTAAACCACTAGCTGCGAGATTTAAGGCTGCGTCATTCCGACCAGCCTTTTTTTATGCCCTTATTTTTAACAGTTATAAATTTCAATTCGACTGCTGCTGTTTGCATGTCCATCCCCAGAGATTGCGTAAATTTAAGGTCAACAAAATTGCAATCGATGGAATACAGAATTGAAAAAGATACGATGGGCGAAGTTCAAGTACCCGCAGACAAGTATTGGGGTGCACAAACACAACGATCTCGCAACAATTTCAAAATTGGTGGTGCCAACATGCGCATGCCGTTGGAGGTAACGAAAGCCTTCGCTATTTTGAAGAAATCCGCAGCGGAAACCAACGCGGAATTGGGTGTTTTACCGAAAGAAAAAGCGGAATTGATCGGTAAAGTTTGTGACGAAATTCTGGAAGGAAAGCTGGACGACCAATTTCCTTTGGTAATTTGGCAAACAGGTTCGGGAACGCAATCCAACATGAACATGAACGAAGTTATTGCCAACCGCGCTCATGTAATCAATGGTGGATCGTTGACGGATACAGATAAATACATCCACCCGAACGATGATGTAAACAAATCTCAATCTTCGAACGATACCTTCCCAACAGCAATGCATATTGCCAGCTACAAGCAAATCGTTGAATACACCATTCCGAAAATCGAAACGCTCCGTAACACATTGCACGAAAAGTCAGTGAATTATATGGATGTGGTAAAAATTGGACGTACGCACTTCATGGACGCTACTCCTTTGAGTCTTGGTCAGGAATTTTCAGGATACGTTTCTCAATTGGATCACGGATTGAAGGCTCTGAAAAATACACTGGCACACCTTTCTGAGTTGGCTCTTGGTGGAACAGCTGTTGGAACGGGACTGAACACACCGGAAGGTTATGCTGAATTAGTAGCTCAGAAAATTGCTTCATACTCCAGCCAACCAATGATCACCGCAGAAAACAAATTTGAAGCGTTGGCTGCACACGATGCCATGGTGGAAACACATGGAGCATTGAAACAATTGGCAGTGAGCCTTATGAAAATCGGAAACGATATTCGTATGCTTTGCTCAGGACCACGAAGTGGAATTGGAGAAATCGTGATTCCTGAAAACGAACCAGGATCTTCAATCATGCCAGGAAAAGTAAATCCAACGCAGTGTGAAGCATTAACTATGGTTTGTGCCCAGGTAATCGGAAACGATGTTGCCGTTGCAACCGGGGGAATGACTGGACATTTCGAATTGAATGTGTTCAAACCAATGATGGTTTACAACGTACTGACCTCTGCTCGCTTGTTGGGTGATGCATGTTTGTCTTTCAACGACAACTGTGCTGTAGGAATTGCTCCAAACGATGCTGTGATCAAAGAAAAATTGGAGAACTCATTGATGCTAGTGACAGCATTGAACACACACATCGGATATGAAAATGCCGCTGCAATTGCGAAGAAAGCGCACAAAGAAGGAACGACCTTGCGTCAGGCTGCAATCGCTTTGGATCTGGTAACCAACGAACAATTTGATGAGTGGGTGCGCCCGGAAGACATGATTGGAAGTTTGAAAACCACTTCTTGAATTAGGAATCAAGAATAATAGGAATCAAGAATAAGAAATATTGAATAGTACCCTTCGACTCCGCTCAGGGTACCGGCAAACTTTTAGCACCCTGAGCGAAGCCGAAGGGTGCTTGATATTAGCCCGGACACTTCGAGAACCTCGTGTCCGGGCTTTTTTGTCTTTGAATCTTTCCTCCGGCAGGCACTTTGGAAGAATATTTGTGCGTTGGGAAGGTGATTCTATACTTTGGGATGTAATCACTAAATCAAACAAGGAATAATCCCGTACTTGCTATCAGAAACGATACGGTTAGCGTTTGTTAGAGTTAGTTGTTAGTTAGTCGTAAGTTGGTTAGTTGCTTCGTATCGTTTTCAAAAAGCTTTATAGTGTATAATTAGTAGTTTATTGGTTAGGTAAAGCCCCGGTAGTTCGGGGCTTTTTTTTTCATTTCATCCCCTCACACAACATGTTTATAGAATAAATATTGACGTTCATCGAAAATATTTAACACAAAATGTGTTTTAAATTAAAGAAGAATCCCTAATTTAGGACTATAACTGAGACACTTGAGGCTCTGTATCTAATTGCATTCGCAATACAGTCCTTGAAATCCATACGTTGGATAAATACTACTACAATGATTAATGAAAGAAGTTTTGACCTTAACGGTCTTATTCTTAATACTATCGTGACGCCTGTATTTGCGCTGAACGCCGAGCTATATTGTATTGCATGGAACAATAGCTGGGAAGCAATAACAGGAATAAAAGCGGACCACGCGATGGACAAATCAATCTACGATTTGCTCCCTGGTATTGAGAATACATTTTTGGTCGAAGCCTTTCATAAGGTTATCAAAACGAACCAACCACAATCGCTCCTACACAGCTTTACTTTTAATGGCACCGCGCGATATTATTCATTAGAATTAAAACCAATCCCAGAGGGAATATTGGTTGCGCCGGAAGAACTTAAGCACGATCGGATGCAAGAAAAATCTAATGGTACTTCCGATCTCCACAAGATGTTCATTGAACAGGTACCCCAAGCAATTGCAATGCTGGATACGAATATGATTTACCTTTCAGCCAGCAAAGCATGGCATGAAATGTACGGTTTCAAGGAAGACGAAATGATTGGTCAATGCCATTACGATCTGTTCCCGGAAATACTAGACATGCCTGAATGGCTGGAATTTCACCGGCGCTGTTTAAAAGGAGAAACAATAAAAAAGGAACGGGACTTCTTCGGGCGAATAAATGGACAAAACATTTGGATTCGCTGGGAAATAAAACCATGGTTTGAAGAGAGTGGAGAAATTGGAGGCATTATCATGTTTTCAGAGGAAGTAACCGAAAACGTTGAGCAATTCCAGGCACTGGAATCCATGGTAAATGAGTTGAACAAAAGTGAAGCACTGCTTTCTTCTCTTTATGAGAACAGCCCATTAATAGTGACTTTGGTTGATAAGAATCATATTGTACATGACCTCAATTACACTTTTCCCGGAATGGAAAAATCAGACATCGTTGGAAAAAGTGTTCTCGATTTCACAGAAAATGAATTCCACACCATTTTAAAGGAATCTATAAACCTTGTATTTGAAACTGGGCAAACTACAAATTACACTACCTACAGAAGGTGCCCCAAAGCAGAAACGTTGTGCTGGTTTGAAAACTATCTGGGACCAATATATAAAGAAGATAAAATTGAATTTGTTTCAGTTAATGCAGTCAACATCACTGAAAAAGTAATTGCTGAAGAACAGAGAATCATCGCAACCGAACAATTTCAGCATGTCTTTAACAATATTGCCGACCTTGTTTGTCTTCATAACCCCGACGGAACTTATAAAAACGTTTCTCCATCCATAAAACAAATTGCTGGTTATGATGCCATTAGCATGATTGGCAAAAATCCTTACGATTTCTTCCATCCTGATGATATCCAACGAATAATCGAAGAGTCTCACAAACCTATGCTTGAACAAAGTAAGAAGGAATCCTCAATCGAATACAGATATCGGCACAAGGATGGACACTACCTATGGTTCCTTACCAGTACGCAGGTAATTAAGGATCAAGATGGTCAAATACTTCAGTTGGTGACCTCCACAAAGGATATTACACAAAATAAGCAACTTGAAGAAGAACGAAAACAGCAGATGAACGAGGTTTCTGCGGAACTGATTGAACTGCAGAACGCGACTCAGATGGCCGAAATGGGAATTTGGATTCGCGACTTTAGTGATAATTCATTGCATTGGGACGAGAGTTTGTACAAACTGTACGGCATTGAAAACTCTGAAAACCTAGATCCCTATGAAGTATGGACCAATGCACTTCATCCTGACGATAAAGAATTTACAATAAGAACAGTGGCAGACGCCGTAGAAAGCAATGAAAATGGTTACGAAACTGTTTTCAGAATCATCCGCCCCGATAAGGAAGTACTATACATACGGGCTAAAGTAAAAATCGACAGAGATGAAAATGGAAGCGCTTTACGCATGTACGGAACCAACTGGAATGCCACCAAAGAGATTATCACCAGACAAGAACGTGATGTTTTTGCATTCGAGAACGAGCTACTTATTAAAGAACTAAAAGAATATCAACGAGCCGCTTTTCAGGCACAGGTTGGAGTTTGGCACTTTGATCCGGATAATGGAGACTTACGCTGGGATGAAAATATGTACAAGCTGTATGGTGTTGATGAAAAAGACTTTTCAGGAGCATACGATGCATGGCAAAATTGCGTCCATCCTGATGACTTGGAGCGTGCCGAAAAGGAGTTGAATGAAGCCATTGAAGGCAAAGCTCCATTCGATACTGTTTTCCGCATTATTCAGCCGAAAACACAAGATGTACTTCATATTAGAGCCAAAGCATCGGTAAATACAGATGGAAACGGTGAAAAAGTAATAATTCATGGCACGAATTGGGATGTAAGCCGGGAAATGCGCATCTCAAATGAGCGTGACAGGATGGCTACAGAATTAGAGCAACAGCTGGAAGCCTTGGATGTCTCGTCTATAGTTTCCATTACAAATCCTCAAGGTGAAATAACCTACGTAAATCAGGAATTCTGCAAGATCTCAGGTTACTCAGAGGCAGAACTCATAGGTCAGGATCACAGCATTATAAACTCCGGTTATCATCCACCCAGTTTTTTCAAAAACATGTGGGAAGAACTAAAAAATGGCAACGTTTGGAAAGAAAACATCTGTAACAGAGCTAAGGATGGTTCCATCTATTGGGTTAGAACGACCATTTATCCATTTAAAAATGCTCAAGGTGAAATAGAGAAGTACATAAGTGTCCGTTTCAACATCACACAAATGATTAATCAAGCGGAAGTACTGGAAAAACAGGCGAAACAATTGGAAGAGGCAAAAAAAGTCCTCTCTGAAAACCTGGAAAAGGAAATGGAACTTAACGAACTTAAATCACGATTTGTTGCAACAGCATCCCATCAATTCAGAACACCACTAACCGTAATCCAGGCAAACATGGGGGTCCTTACTATGTCAAGTGAATGGATCAACGAAGAGTCCAAGGACAAATTCAATCGCATTTCGAATAGAATCACTTCCCAAATTACAAGAATGACCGAAATGATGGACGAAGTACTCACTCTGAGTAAAATAAGAAGTGGTGGAACACCGGTAATGAAAGACCGATTTGATGTAGTAGAGATTTGTCAGAAATTGATTCACAACTTCAATGAAATTGAAAACTCTGACAAAGTAGAAATTCATATTTCAGGAGAGCCTCGGGCGATTTATATCGATGAAAGATTGTTTGAGGATGCCATTTCAAACTTCATTTCTAACGGCATTAAGTATTCTCCAAAAGAAGAATCCGTTCGTGTTGAGTTAAACTTCACGGATAGTGCATTGGAGATAACAATTTCAGATAAAGGAATAGGGATCCCGAAAAAGGAATTGGACCGCTTTTTTGAACCATTCTTCCGTGGGACGAATGCTAAAAACATTGAAGGAACAGGTCTCGGAACCTCTATAGCCAAAGAATATATCGAATTGCTCGGTGGTAACACTACCGTAAAGAGTGAAGAAGGAAAAGGAACAGAAGTTCAAATCAAACTAAATGAAATTATAAAACATGAATTGGAATAGCTCATAGTACTGAAACTATGCGATTACTTTCGGAAAGCAAATTATGCCCTGGGAAAGGAATCTGCAACGTTGGGATGAAGGGACCATCAAATCATTCAACTAATACCGTACTTGCAATCAGAAACGATACAGAAAGAGTAATAAGGTTTAAAAATTGAAGTATCGCTTTCAAAGGCTTTTATGGTATAATTAGTAGTTAATGGTTAGGTAAAGCCCCGATTCCTCGGGGCTTTTTTTATGCACTTCACATAAAATACACTACGTAGTTTCACTAATTCGAGCAAAAGTTATGTTTCAATGAGTATTAAACGTTTTAGAACGAATAAGACCTAAATAAATTCAAATAAACATGACACAAACGACCACTTAACCGATGTTTAATGGATTCTAGATAGCGATCTATGGAATATTTTTAATATATTGTTATACAACCACTTATGCGATGAAGAACACTGACCTACCTACCTCTCTTATTTGGACCTCAACCAGGTTCACTGTATCGAAAATGCTATATTTAATTAGGACGATCAACATTAAAAACTACTAAAGATGGGAGTATTGAACAAATACCGTTTTGGCCTCTTGGGATGGACAATATTCCTTACATCTACGAGTATTTTCATTTTTTTAGGCTTCATTTTATATTCCGGTCACAAAAACCAAATCGTTACCAAAAGTGAGAAAACGCTTTTGTATATGAAAGGGAAACAAGAAGAGTCACTTTCTGACCTTGGGGAAGAATTATCTTTCTTATCGAAGCTCACTTCTGTTCAGAACTACAAAAACGAAGCAACAACTGCCACTGAAGATCTGATCCAGGCAATGAAAACGAAGCCAGGCTATGATCAAATTCGGGTTTTGGACACAACAGGTCGAGAAGTTATTCGGGTCAATAAAGGAAATGTTCCAGAAGTAGTTGACTCCACCCAGCTTCAACACAAAGGAAACCGAGACTATTTTGAACAAGCAAAATTGTTGGAACAGGGCGAGTTTTACGCCTCTCCTATTTCGCTGAATGTAGAAAACGGCGTGGTTGAATCACCAACAAAACCTGTAATACAATTATTGACCCCTATCTATCATGAAAACCAAAAGATGGGGTATCTGGCAATCAATTTTTTAATTCTGCATTTGCTGGATAATTATGATTTGATCGTTCCAAATGGCAACCGATTCGATATTCTCGATAACAACGGGACGTCGCTCATCTCGCTCCTGGGACGCAACTCTTCTGAAGAGAACCTTCCCGCGCAGAAATTGCAGGATAAAACAAAAAATAAGAAGAATCGCGTTACAAAGTTTGAAGATGATACCTTTTACTACACGGCTATTCAATTAGAAAGCAACGAACAGAGGTCTGAATTGACCAACCAATTAAAGCAAAGCACAAATTCAAGCACAAATTTCACACTAGTTCACGTGATGCCCAGGACTGAGCTCAATGCCTTTAATGCCGATTTTTTCTGGGTACTACTTATCTCGTTTTTCTTCTTCTCAGTTGCATATTGGTTTGGCTACTATACTCTTAAATCGAGACTAAAACAACACCAGTATTCAGAGTTAAAACTTGATTCCATTTTCAACAAAACACTCTCATTCGTTGGATTGGTATCTCCTGATGGCATCCTGCTTGATATTAACGATACAGCCCTTAACTTCGGTGGGTTTTCACGAGAGGAAGCAATTGGTTATAAGTTTTGGGATGCCCCATGGTGGTCTTTGAGTTCTGAAATTCGACAGAACTTGCAACTGGCTATTCATGAGGCGAGCAAAGGAAAGTCTGTACGCTACGATGTAGAAGTAGTAGGAGCAAATGACCAACGTATCATCATTGACTTCAGTTTACAGCCCGTGCGAGATGAAGACGGAGAAATCATCTACATTATTCCGGAAGGTCGAGATATTACAGAAAAGGTAACACTGCAAAAGAATATAGAAAAGAATAACCAACTGTACAAAGCAGTGCGGAAGCTTTCAAACACAGGAGTATGGTCAGTAAACTTAAAGGCTGACACACTATTTTGGGACGAAGTTGTTTATGCAATTCATGAGTTAGAAAAAGGTACTCCATTAAATATTGAAGAAGGAATAAACTTCTACCGTGAAGATTTCCGTGAATTGGTGCGCTCTTCCATTGATAATGCTATTCAAAATGACCAAAACTGGGATTTCGAAGCCGTTTTAATTACTGCAAAAGGTAATGAAGTCTGGGTGCGCGCAATAGGATACCCCGTATTTGAAGATGGCGAACTTATAGAACTCCGTGGTACGTTCGCTAATATTCACGAAAGAAAGATGAATGAAGAGGCCTTAGCGGAACAAGAAAGTAAGTTGCGCCTGGCTATGGATTCTGCAAAGCTTGGTATGTGGGACTGGGATCTGGAGAACGACATTCTCAACTGGGACCAATCCTTATACAAAATGTATGGGATTAAAGAGTCTGATTTCGCTGGAGCGTATGAATCATGGAAGAATTCGGTTCATCCTGATGATCTTGAAAAAGCACAAAATCACATTATTGAAAGCATAGACTTCAAGAAGCCATTGGACATGAAGTTCCGCATTATTACTGGAACAGGTGAGATTCGACACTTAAAAGCCAATGCTTCTGTTATCACAAATGACGACGGTATGGCCATCCGACTTATTGGTGTGAACAAGGACATTACCAGACGTGTAGAGGATGAAACCAAGATTCGGGAGCTAAATGCGAACCTGGAAGACAAAGTTCTGGAGCGAACTGCTGAACTGAACAAAATCAAAGTTGAGCTGGAACAACAACTGGACCTGTTGGGCATAACTGCGATGGTTTCTGAAAGTAATATCAATGGTGAAATCATTAATGTGAATGATGCTTTTTGCGGATTGACAGGTTACACTGAGGATGAATTGATAGGACAAAAGCATAGCATCCTCAAAAGTGGACTCCAGCACGCAGAATTCTATCAATCATTGTGGGAAACAATTTCGAACGGAAAAACCTGGCAGGGAGAATTATGCAATAGAAACAAGAACGGTGAAATGTACTGGGTACATGCGACCATTCATCCTTTCCAGAATAAGGAAAATTCGATTACCCGATACGTGGGTGTTTATTTCGACATCTCCGAATTAAAGGAAAGTACACGAAAGCTTTCTGAAATGAACGCTCAATTGGACGCGGCTAACCGGGAATTGGAAACCTTCAGCTATTCCGTCTCGCATGACTTGAAAGCGCCTCTTCGTGCCCTCCAGGGGTTCAGTAAGAATATCATTGAAAAATATGAATCCTCTTTGGATGAAACCGGAGTTCGTTGGCTTCAATTTATCCAGGACAATGCCGCACGAATGGACAATCTCATTGGAGACATACTATCGTATTCCAAAATTGGAAAAGCTCCAATCAAGAGATCTGAATTTAGTATGATAGAGTTGGTGCAAGAGAAAATAGCTTCTATTCGAGAAGGATATGCAAACCAGCCAGAAGTAGTTATTATGGATGATTTACCGGACATCCCTTCAGATCATACAATGCTAGGAGTGATCTGGCAGAACTTGATTGACAATGCTTTCAAATACTCTCAACATACCGAATCGGCAAAAATCCAAATTTGGGCAGAGACGGATGAAAAAGGAGTTACCTATTTTGTTAAAGACAATGGAAGCGGCTTCGATATGCGCCATTACGACAAACTCTTCGGAATTTTTCAACGTCTGCACTCGCAGAATGAATTCGAAGGAACCGGTGTAGGTCTTGCCAACGTGCAACGAATTATAAAAAAACACAATGGTACCATTTCCGCAATCGCAGAAGTTAATGAAGGTGCCACGTTCCAATTCTTTATACCATTTAAAACTATCTACAATGAACAAAGAGAATATAGTTGATTTATTGTTAGTGGAAGATCGCCCGGAAGATGCTGAATTGGCTCTTCTAGCGCTTGAAAAGCACAAATTGCTCAACAATATCAAATGGGTAAAAGACGGTCAGGAAGCTCTTGATTTTCTTTTCTGTGAAGGCGAATACTCGTATCGTGAAGGTGCCGATAACCCCAAACTCATCCTTATGGACATAAAAATGCCTAAGATCAGTGGGTTAGAAGTTATTGAAGCTGTCCGGAAAAACCCAAAGACGAAAACAATCCCAGTTGTTGCACTAACTACCAGCCGAGAACAAAACGATCGATTAGACGCATACAATCTCGGGGTTAATAGTTATATTGTTAAGCCTGTCGCTTTCGAAAACTTCTCGGAATGCGTACGCGAACTTGGATTCTATTGGCTCCTTTTAAATGAACCTCCTCTAAAATAACTGATGGCCGTCCGAATATTACATCTTGAGGATAATTATTCCGATGCTGAACTCATTCGTTTCGAATTAGAAAAAGAATACAACGAATACGAAATAACCCATGTCACCAATCGTGAGGATTATATTGATGCGCTAAAAACCGGCGACTATAATGTAATTATATCAGATTACAACGTACCCGGTATTGTCGGGCTCGAAAGTCTGGAGCTTGCCAACACGTACAAGCCCAAATTACCCTTCATTTATGTATCCGGAGCAATTGGCGAAGAAGGCGCAGTGGAAATGCTAAAATTTGGCGCAGCAGACTATGTGCTAAAAAGCAAATTGGAAAAGCTTCATATCTCCATTTTCCGTTCAGTTCAAACGCATCAGTATCATGAACTCGTTGAGGAGAAAGAACAGCAAATTAAAGATCAACAACTTGAGTATCGATACTTAATTGATCGTATTAATGAAGGCTTCATAAAAGTTGATACCAACAGCGAAATATCCATCGTAAACCCTGCTGCATGTGAGTTGTTCCAGTCGAATGCAGAAGATTTGATCGGAAAGAATATCATTTCAATACTGGAATTAACATTAGAACATTCCGAATTTCAGCTCATAGATGTCAGCAACTCGCTGGAGTTTGACAGAGTGCTTACGCGTAAAAACAAAGATCGCTTTTGGGCACATATCCGTATTTCAAATCAATTGAATGAGTTGGGTGAAAGCACTGGATACGCCATCATTCTAAGAGACATCACCAATCAAAAGCTTAGTGAAGTCTGGGAGGGAATTATTTCGAAAGTTGCACGAAAACTGAGTACTACTGAGAGTTCAATCCACACGTTCTTCGACAAGCTTAACAGTGAGTTGAAGAAACAGATGCCCATCAATAACTTCTATGCATTTCTCAAGGAAGACGATGATCAGGTGCGACTTGTATTTTATGATTTCAAAGCCAAAAAAAGTATGTCTCCCCAATTTCTTAAGGAGGAGATTGACTTTAGCGGACATGCCCTGCGCTCAACGGACCCCGTTTGGCTGAAAGGATATCAAATAAAGGATTTCGAAGAAAAGAACGGAATCAACATCCAAGGATTAAACCCGAAATGTTTAATCAATGTGCCCATAATTGCAGAAGACAAATGTATCGGTGTAATGGGCTGTCTGGATACAGAAAAAGAAGATGCCTTCCATGAATTTCATTTTAAAGTACTGACCTACATTGGAAGTCATATCGGAATTTTCATCCGAAAACTGGAATCTGAGATCAACCGAAACAGGATTCTTCAATTATCTGAAGATTTGATTTGTACACTGAACAAATCGGGAGAATTGATTTATGTAAATCCTGCTTTTCAGAACAATTTGGGCTACAGTGAAGGAGAACTTTTGTACAAGCCCCTGTCGAACATATTCCTGAAAGACGACACCTCTTCTCTCCAAAAGCTGGAAGAGACTATCGAGAATGGAAAAGGGAAGAACAAATTCGATGGCTCGATCGTTACAAAAGACAAGAATGTTCGTTCGGTTTCATGGACAATCATGTGCATGGAAAAAGATCAGACTTTCTACTGCATTGGTCGTGATTTCACGGAGAGACAAGCCATTCAGAAACGAATTGAAGAAAGCGAAAAAAGATACCGCGGATTGTTCCAGCGAATGAACGAAGGATTGATGAATTCTGACCCTGATGGAGTAATTCTGAATGTAAACCCAAGTCTCTGCAAAATGCTCGGGTATACAGATAGTGAACTAATTGGTAGAATTGGCTACGAATTCTTGCACGATCCTGATACGGCACATCGCCTAAAACAAAAAGTTAAGTACCGAAAATCAGGAAATACCGGACTTTACGAAACAACATTCTTACACAAGAACGGTTCCATAGTTTGGACCAATGTGTCTGCCACACCTGATTACGATGACGATGGGAATTTTTCTGGTGTCATGCTCATCGTATTGGATATTACAGATCGAAAACAAGCAGAAAAAACAGCTTTCGAAATTAAAGAAGCATTTACCAAAGAACTGGAATACAACGTTGCAGAACGAACCCGGGAATTAGAAGGTGCCCGAAAAGAACTTGCTGTTAGTTTGAAGAAAGAAAAAGAATTGGGACGATTGAAATCTCGCTTTGTATCAATGGCATCGCATCAATTCAGAACACCATTATCGGTAATTCAGTCCAATATTGGAGTGTTATCAATGCATATGGATTCATCCAATGGTTTCCAGATGGGTAAAGACCTACAACCCAAATTCAAAAAGATCAGTGAGCGCATCAAAGCTCAGATTACACGCATGACTGACCTTATGAATGATGTCCTGATCCTGGGAAAAATCAACGAAGGAAACATTACCATACGCCTTATTAGTCAACCCCTGGTTCCGGTTTGTCAAGAGATTTTCGACAGTCATAGCTACGTAAATGAAAAACAACCCCATTCAATCGAGGTTATCGGTACCCCTATTGACATATTGTTTGACAAACAACTTTTCAGTCACGCACTTTCGAATTTGGTCTCCAACGCATTTAAATACACGAAAAACAATGAATTACCGACCATTACAGTTCATTTTCACGAAGATTTTACCGAAATTACGGTAAGTGATAAGGGAATTGGTATTCCGGAGGAAGAACTGCCACATTTATTTGAACCATTCTATCGGGCATCCAATGTTAAGGAATATAGTGGTACTGGTCTGGGAACAGCCATTGCCAAGGAATACATAGAATTAATAGGAGGCTCTATCTCAGTTACTAGTGAGTTGGGCAAAGGAACAGATTTTAAAATCATCTTAAACAACCAAGACCATGGAGAAAATTCTAATAGTTGAAGACGAAATCGGAATTCGCGAAACACTGGAAGAGATTTTTGATCTCGCAGGGTATGAAGTAGCTAGCGCTAAGGACGGAAAGGAAGGATATCAGATTATTATTGAGGATACTCCTGACATTGTAATATGTGATGTCAGTATGCCCGAAATGAACGGGTTTGAGCTTCTTGGAGCAATCAATGAGCGCATGAAAGATGAAATTGTACCTCCATTCCTGTTCTTGACAGCTAAGGTTGAGCCAAAAGATATCCGAACTGGAATGAGCCTTGGAGCAGACGATTACATTCTGAAACCATTCGATCACAATGAGCTTCTTACTGCCGTACGAATGCGCCTGGAGAAACGAAAGAAAATTCTTGGAAACGCAGCCGATTCAGACAATGCAGGCACTGGACTTCACATGGATAAACTGGCAGTTCCCAGTGAATCAGGATTGCAAATGATTCCTTATTCTGAGTTAATCTACTGTGAGGCTGAACGCGCGTACTGTAGATTTCATCTCGCTTCGAAAAAGAACATTCTTGTATCAAAGTCAATGAAAGAGTTCGAAGATATTCTGACCAAACATAACTTTTTGAAAGTGCATAAATCGAACATTGTTAATATTCAGCACATTGAAAAGTACCTTCGAGGATCAGGTGGGCAATTACTCATGACAGATGGAAGTCTGGTTCCGGTATCCATTCGCAAGAAAGAACAACTGATGAAAGTTTTGAAACAATAACTAAAGGGACCGCCGGTAATTACCGACGATCCCTCTTGTTCTCTCTCTAGTCAATGTGTTTTACAATCTTATTACCTTTTCGGACCATAGTAACTCACCATCCTGAACAAACCGCACCAGGTAGATTCCTGGCTTTTCGAGGCGTATTTCTTTAGTACGTCTAGCCTTACTGATAACATTCGTACCGATCAATGCACCTGTTGCATCAATAATTTGCATCTCTGCTTCAATCCCCTGGTTCCACTCAACACTGGTTGATTCATTCGTTGGATTAGGATATGCCACCGCTTCGAAAGCTGGCAATTGAGTTTCCGTAACTCCTGAAGTTCTTTCAACTTGTTCTGAATTCGTATAAGCGAAATTTTCACTTTCATGTGGCTGTAGTGGCGCCACTCCATTATTTACAGATAAAACTCCTACTCCAGTACCTACAACAGTTGGTGTAGTAGGAAGCTCCTCACAAGGCGTCATATTCGAAACGTACTCAAGTGCTGCACCTGCATCCAATCGACCTGCTCCAAGCAGTCCCTGGTAGTCTGAATAGTTTACCGCGTACACATCTACAGCTGTTTGTTGCAAAATCTGCAATACTTCATCTTGTGTTAAACAAGGACGCATGGAAAGCATAAGACCGATGGTTCCAGTAACATATGGAGCAGCAAAGCTAGTTCCGTTACCTGTTAAATACCATCCTGGCGCAACTGTAAGTGCCACATCATAACCTGGTGCACATAAATCCACTGCGTGATTGTGTTGGTGCGTTGTACCGGGATCTCCTGGCGTTCTTTCGTGATTGTCAGAAGGTCCAACACTAGTTACAGAGATAACACCTTCCAAAGACGCTGGATATACTATATTATCCGGACCACCACAAGTACTTCCGTTTCCTGCTGCCGCTACGATAATCACACCAAGGCTGTTAATTTCATCCACCACTGATTGATAGTATGAACTATACCAACATCCTGAACTCCAACTTGCATTCACAACGCGAACACCGCTGTATGCTAGTTGTAGCATCTGGTTGTAACCCATTGTGTTCAGTGCCAATTTACAATCATAACCAATAGCACTTTTACCAATGCCATTATCAGTAGCTCCTGCAACACCAGTAGCAACCGCTGTACCATGGTAATAGTAATTCATTGGAATTCCCTGTGAATTGTTCATCGATACATACTTGTTGGATAAATCTTCATGATATCCCAGAAAACTACCATCCGAAACTCCCAGAACGATATTCGTATCACCAGTTGTATAGCTCCACGCTTCCTCTGCGTTAATCAAATCCAACGCGTAATCTTCGTTAAAATTCAAAAGGTAATCGTCTGGATCCGTTGCTGAGAGCAATTCATACTCAGGAGCACGTTCGGCATTAGCGAATTCATTGCTTTTATTCATTGCGTACATCAAAGCGTCTGCGTTACAGTCGCAAGAAATTTCATAGACTTTTTGAAGAGAGTTTTGTCTTGATGCCGGCAAGGCCTTTTCCGCTTTTACAATTGAATACTTCTCTATGAGTTGTTGCATAACTGGGTCAGCTGACACCAATTTCCCATTCTCTAGATATGGGACCGCTTCAGATTTCTTAACAGTAACCCATATAGAGGAGGTATTGTTATCCTGTGCATTCATATTGAATGAGGTTAGGACGATTAGTGCTGCTGTTAACGAGGTAAATAACTTTTCCATTTTGAATTAATTTAGATGAGAACTGCATCCAAATTATGAGTGAAAAGTCTCGTAAAGAACTCATAGTTTCCCAACGATCAAGTGCGCTTTCCTGCGGTTATCAAATTAGAATATTCGACATTGCACCTATTTGATTCACTAATACTTATATAAATATTCGTTCATCGTCAGAAAGACTTCTATAGGAAATTAATTACGGGGATTGGGAAGAAACTGCTAGGTGCAAAAGTGTCTTCTGGAGGCTAAATTTCGAAGTAACCCTTTTTGATGGCATAGACAACCAGACCGGCCACGTTTTTAGCGTTTGTCTTGCGTAAAAGGTTTTGTCTGTGAACTTCAACTGTACGAACTGAAATACAGAGTTTTTCGGCAATCTCGTTATTTTTCTTCTCGTTACATATAAGTTCGAGTACTGCCAATTCACGGGCGCTGAGGTCTTCATCGGTGAATTTCGGCTCCACACGACCGTCACTAACCAATTTGAATAATTGAATTTTGGAAACCTCATCATCAAAATAGTATCCTTGTTCGTGAACGGCGTAAATGGCATCCACTACCTTTTCGATACTACAGTTCTTCGCGAGATACCCTCTCGCCCCAAGTTTGATTGCCTGAGAGATATATTTGTCCGCTTCAAACATAGAAAGAACAATAGGTCGAACACCTGGGAATTTCGTTGTTAATTGTTTCAACGTTTGTCGACCGCTTAAGACAGGCATTTCAAGATCTAATAAAATGACGTCTACCTTATTCGATTTCAGCTTATCCAGTAATTCCTCTCCGTTAGAAGCCTGAAAAACAAGTGTAATACCATCCTCCTCTTTAAGCAAAGAGGTTAAGCCTTCCCGAAAAAGCTCATGGTCTTCAGCAATCGCAATTCGTATAGATTTCCCCATTCTTCCAATTTTCTTTCCCAAAGGAAATAGTTAGTAGTGGCGAACAGGTCTTTTAGTTGTTATCAGCTATAACAATGATACGAAAAAGGGGCTTTCATTTTACATGAAACACCCTCTAATCGTTGATCTTTTCGACGAATCCATGTGATGCATCACCTAGATTGCTGTAAATGAGTCCAACAAATTCATTCGAATTCGATTAATTTGGAATCGCCTCATCCCTTGACACGACAACTTTGCATATTTCTTGAAAAATAAAGGGGAATTGAAATTTCGAATCGAATATTTGCTTAATTTTACAGTCAATAAAAACAGAACATCATGAGTGTATTTGGTATTGTAACGTTTCTTTTAATTGGTGGAATGGCATTTTGGATGCTATTGTTCTTGTTGGGATTTGTTGTTCCTTATTGGATTACATTGGGTGTATTTGAAAAGCTTCAACCGAAGCGCATCTATGAAGACAAAGAGTAGAACTACTCTTCAAAATACAGGATTAAGCCTCAACTATGTTGGGGCTTTTTTGTGTTTTATAGTCTTGAAAAAATTGTACATTCGCTTGACCACACACTATGGACAAGACAAAAACACACATCATTATTACCGCCGATGATTATGGCTTCTGTGATGAAGTTGACAAAGGAATTATCGCGGCAGCTAAAACTGGACTCATTTCATCCGTCGCAGCCTTGCCAAATGGACATTATTCTGCTGAAAGGCTTGGGTTTTTAAAACAAATCCAAGAAGATTACAAAGCAAAGCGCATTGTCCATTCTGACAGCAAAGTGGACCATTTAAGTGTTGGCTGCCACTTCACAATTACTTCAGGAAAGCCTTTCACGGAAGCCGCTAGTAACAATCGCTTTTTGACGAAGAATAACGGTTACTTCCGTGGCTATACCAAAATGAGGTTTCCCAGAAAACGAAAAAAGCAAGAGGAACTGGAAGAAATTGTTTACAAAGAATTGATAGAACAGTTGTGCCACATGCGCAGATATGTTGACATCGATCATTTGAGCAGCCATCATGACAGTCTTATTTTCTTTGATGAGTATTACAGTGCCTTCCTAAGAGTTTCCAAAGAAACTGGCATCCCGGTGCGTTCCCCAATAATGAGACCGAGGTCTCGCGAAAAATTGTATTACGGACAAGTTGGCTTTCGATCTTTTGGTAATCTGTTTTTTGGCAGCTGGTTAGAGTATAGAAAGTTCCGAAAGAAGCGATTACACGGCTTAATGGACCTTTCAAGCGAAATAAGTTGTCCTGACTATTTATTCGGAGGAAATTACATGAGTGGAACCCTGGCAGGAGGTGTTTATGAACCGGGAACTCAGAATTCAATGGTACGTTCAAAGTATTTCAAACATTATGATGACAGGGAAGACAAATCGAGCGGAACGTCACTTTATAATTCGGTGGAATGCAAAAACCCTCTTGATATGGACGGTTCCATTGTAGAAATATGCGCACATTTGATTGATCCAGAAAACAACATCGATTATAACGAAGGTGGCCCCCGTTTTGCAAGAAAGACGGAGAAAGGGAAGCCAAATCCACATTACTATCCAGGGGTTACCACTTCATATTTTGATGGTCGCGAGATTGAATACAAATTATTGGAAATGATGAAACCCCGAATTTATAACGATAAACAAGTCAATATCTTAAACTGGAAATCGTTAGCAACTCCAAAGCCCTGGCCTTATGAATAATTACTCATTTGAAAAAATTGACGAATATAATTTCTCCCTTCGGCAAAAAGCCAGAAAGGACAGAGAATTTCAGAATGAACTTCGAATTCAGGACACCTTCGTATTGCTCCAGAAGTTCGGAATTATTGAAACAATCCCGACAGAACAATCGGAAGAAGTTCTGGACGACACATTGTCCAAGCTCGAGGAAAAACAGGGCATGTTATTGAAGAATTTTGTACGAAATAACATCCGTAATATAAGTTGGTACCAACTCAAAATTGCCCGGGAAAACAAACTTCGTTGGTTTTATGCTGTAATAACGGCCATATTCGTTTTTGGAGTTCCCATTGTTATTGGTTATGTAACTCTTAATGCCGATGAGCTGCATTACAAAGGTGCAGAGGTGGTTGGTACTTCGCTCACTGTGTTACTTGCGTCTGTTATTGGTGTTCATAAACTGATTTCTTCCTGGATGGAAAAACGCAAATATCGAAGTCATTTCTTTCAAGCTAAAACGGATCTACAGAATTTGCTTTTCGCATTGGAAGAAAAAATGGAAGATTTGAAAGCTGATGCTGATATTATTGAAGTTCCATCAAGTACTACGGATGAAAAGAAAGAAGTTAAAATAAATTTCACCCTCACTGAAGAAATGGAGGAAGAACTTAAATTGCGGATCAAAGAATCTCGCAAAATTGTTCAGGCTGAAACAAAATTGTTTTTTGAAATGTCTGCTGTTTCTACTTTTGATCTGGGATCTATTCTTTCTCAATCTGGAGAAACCGCTAAAACCATTTTCAACACATTTAAGAGCAATAGTTTTGACCTCGAAAAGAAAAAACAGGCGGAAAAGAATGCCGCTCAAGCCGAAGAGGACAAAAGAAAAAACCGCATACAGGCGGAGATTGAGGTTAAATCCAATGCCTTGAAACTTAAACGGCTTACAGAAAAAGAAGCTTTGCTTCTAGATAAATATTACACGCTAAAAGGTACAGTAGGCTATACTGACAAAAGTGAATTAGCTTTAATGAAAAAGGATATAAGTAATTTGCAAGAACAGATCGAAAATCTTGAGATCGAAGAAATTCGTCTTCAATCTTTAGCAAAAGCTGATATCCCAATCAATTAAAAATCATCAGGCAATCCCTGAACCTCTTCCGCCTCTACTTCGCAGATAGCACAGTTCTCCTCCATTGCCTTTGCGATCTTCTCAGCATCTTTCTCAATGTTCTTGTTGTAATCCTCAGGAGTATCGTACATTTTCATGATTTGCTCCAGATAGCACAAGCGGTCGTAATCAATTACACGGTCTGTTACTGCTTTCTTGCTTTCTTTCGTCCATCCTTTCCCGGAATTATGAATCTCAACATAACCGTATGCACCGATTCCTAACCAAAGAACAATCCATAATAAAGCTCCTGTTCTTCCAATTCCGCGAGCATTCAAACGAATAAATCGAACCCCGACAAGGATCATCATCAAAACAGGTGTTAGAAGTGCAATTTTTGCGAAATTCCTAACATTATCTGTTGGCCATTCACCACCCGTTGCTTTACTATCGAGCACCGCATAGCTTACTCCGATAATAATTACTGCGAATCCAAACCATCTCATGAGTGCAACAAACAACTTACTCGTTTCACGGTTTCCACCACCGCTTTGCTTGTTAATCATTGTACCCAAAACGATGAAGGCAAGTCCGATTACCGAAAAAATTACAATTGGAATAATCATGTCTTTATGGTTATATTTATACCTCTAAATATAGTAAAATGTAGGACTCGGGCATCTTTAGCACGGTGTTTGCATCAAGAACGAAAAATTAAAATCGGTAACATGAAAAATTTATTGGTAGTCCTTTTTGTGGGGATGTCTGCGGGATTATTTGCTCAGAACAGAACGGTTGCAGGTGAGACGTTTCCAGCAAAATTGGATGTAAAAGGAACGAAACTAGTTTTCAACGGTGCTGGATTGCGCGAGAAATACACATTGGATTTGTACGTTGCGGCACTATACCTTCCGAAACAAACAACTGACGCCAACAAGGTGATTAATACGAACGAAATCCAGGCTATTAATATCAAAATTGTTTCAAACAAAGTAACGCGTGAGAAGTTTAATGAAACGGTAAAAGAAGGTTTCGAAAAGGTAACTGAGGGCAAAGCGACAAGCGCTCAAATCTCAAAATTCACAGGATTCTTCTCTGCAGCCATCAAAAAAGGTGATGATATCCAAATCATCTACAAACCTGGAAAGGGAACCGCAGTGATGATCAATGGATCTTACAAAGGATTGGTTGAAGGATTAGAATTTAAGAAAGCATTGTTTTCAATCTGGATGGGAAGCAAGCCAGCAGATTCAGGACTTAAGAAAGAAATGCTTGGGAAAGCTTAAGAATTAGAAGATAATGGAATGTCGTTTCGAAAGGAACGGCATTTTTTTTGTTTTACAAAAAGGTCTGAAAGCCTTTTGTTATAGGCGAAGTAGACATTTGAGCAAAAAGCTTCAACGCAAAAACCTGCCTGCCGCAGGCACGGTGCGTTTTTGATTCTCCGTGCCTGTCCGGCAGGCAGGTTGCATTTACTAGTTTTTGAAAATAATAAGTTGTATCTTCTATATTAACCCAATTATGTGCTACGAATCCGCCCAACTTGCCGAACGCATCTACCGAGACGCCATCAGAGCCGGTGCCTCCGAAGAGGAGTTGGAGTACCTACGTCGGAACTGGGAAGAAAAAAAACGGCACAGCCCCAATGCTAAATACTATCATGTCAACGGGTTCGATCACCCGGAATTAGTAGCTTTTTACAAAAAAGAAAACCGTCTGGAATTGGATCATTTCACCTGGGGACTTATTCCACATTGGGTAAAGGATGAAAATCAAGCAACAGATATTTGGAACAAAACACTAAATGCTCGCGGCGAGACACTTTTTGAGAAACCTTCATTCAAAGATGCCGCAGAAAGCAACCGTGTGGTAATTCCTCTTGACGGATTCTTTGAACATCATCACAAAAAAGGAAAAACCTTCCCACACTACATTCAGCAAAGCGACGGTGAAAACATGCTGGTGGCGGGATTAAGCAGTGAGTGGACGAACCCAGCGACTGGAGAAATGATTCCAACATTGACGATTGTTACTACGCGGGGAAATGATCTCATGAGCGAAATTCACAACAACCCGAAACTGAAAGAGCCTAGAATGCCACTGATTTTGGATGAACAAGAAGTACCGAAATGGCTTGAAGGCGATACAGAGGACATCCAATCATTGATTCGACCATCAGAAGTAGAAATAAAGGCGCATACCGTTCGTAGGCTGAAAGGCAAAAATGCTATTGGTAATGTCCCGAAAGCCCAGGAAGAATATCATTACCCCGAATTAGACGAGCCTTTAACCCTGTTCTAGCTGAATCCGCGAAATATTGGGTCACACGTGTTGAGCACCTGCATTGTTCTCAATTCTGTTCTCCAATTGAATTGCTTTACCTTTCGCACCACATTCCAGATAAAGAACACATGCTTCTTTCAAATGAGCCGTAGCAAAACGATAATCCCAAATAGAATAGAAATCAGCTAAGTATTCGTTGGTGCGAGCCTCCATCATTTTTCTACCTGTTGATCTGGCTTTTTGCAATGTTTTAAAATAGAGTTCTGATGCCTTTGTGAATTCACCGTTTAAAATTGCTTCTTCTGCCAGAACGAGATAATACCATTCCTCAAAATTCGATGGATTCAATTCGTACCATCCTTTCAATTTTTCCAGACACTCATTCAGCTCTTCTCGATACTTTTCCAATAACAACGGATTCGAAGTCTGTCGGCATAACTGGGCAATAGCAATACCCTGGAAGTGATAATATCGAAGGTTCAACAACAAAGTTCCTGCAGCGCTTACCGCAACGCCCTCACCTGCTTTTTTCCCGTATTCGTACGCCTCTTGGTATTCATTGAACAAAACTGAAGAACGCAGTAATTCCATGTAAGATTCACAGGTATCTGTCAGATTTTCATCATTCTCATAATTCTTGATAATTTCCAATTCATTGATTCCCATGGTATCTTCAAGTCCCATTAATCGTCGTTGGTGTTTTATCCTGATTTGAGCCTGACCAAGTTCAACAGGTACGTACTTTTCACAGTAATCGCGCCACATGGTACAGTGTTTTAGAATCTGCGCACTATCTTTTCCTTCCATGAGCAAACTGATGTACGTACATAACAAAATGTACCCGGCAAATGGTGAATCTCCGTTGTCATGACAATTGTTAAACTGTTCGTACAGCATTTTAGCTGAAGTCTCGAAGTCCAATTTCCATGCAAGACTCATACTAATTGCAATCAGAGAAGTCTTACCAATTATATGGGGTTTGTCAGGAAACTTATTCGCTGTTTGCGACGCCAATTCTGCATATTCGAATGAAAGTTGGGGATTCCCCGTGGCCATTAGAATCATTGAATACCATGCCATCGCTACTGCTGATTCCGGTGCCAAACCATTGTCTAAAACATGTTTTATATTTCTACAGCTAATCCAGGCGAGATTGTTCGGCAGATAGAAATACACAGCGATAACACAACTGTTGTACAACTGACCAACAATTAATTGATCTTTCGATGCGCCATCAATTTTTTGAAGCTGTTCAATAACGGATTCAGAACTGAGAAACTCCATCAATTCTCCCAATTCTGCGTCAATTTCCTGCTGCGATTCCGGGAATTCAACTCCAAATAGTTTCAACCCCTCGCTGGCCATTTCGAAGGCTCTTTTCGGATTCCCTGAACTTTGATATGCCTCTGCATAGAAATTGTACACGCGTGCTTTGTCCGCTACATTCTGACAATTCTCCAATAACTCATCAAATACAGGTATCGCATCTTCCAGTTTTCCTAAATTCACCAGAGCCTGACCGTAACCTATCAAAAGAGAGTAATAGTTCTTGTACAATTCTTGCCATTGGCTTTTATCTATAAGATCATATCCCGTTTTGAAAAACTGAAATGCAGATTTACTTCCTTCATTGCTCATCACTCGCCGTCCAACTTTCAAATTGAGAAGACATACCTCAGTCCTTTCATCATCATGGTCAATGAGAGGAATACATTTGTTGTAATGATGAATAACCAATGATTTGTCATATGACGATTGCGCTCCAAGCACTTTGAGTCCTCGTGCTAATTCCAAATGAATCGCCATTCTTTTGTTTTCATCCATGTCATCATAGATGATCTTAGCATAAGCCTTACTTGAAAAACTAAGTGCTTTTTTATCGCTGGAAAGAACAAAGATTTTATGGTCAATGAGCGGTTCCAGATTCGGCATTTCTGTATTGTGAAAACGACGGAAAATTTGCTCCAGAAAGTCAATTTGCAATTCACCTCCCGAACAAGCTGCAAGGTTCGCGATTTCGCGATGCGCATCAGACAATTGCCCCAGGGTATTCAGAACGATTTGTGCTTTACTTTCATTCAGTCGCAGGGCATTGAAACTTCCTTTTTCCCAATTCCAGCTTCGGGTTGTTGTATCATAGTTCAATAACTTATTGTGCCACAACTCCTTGATCGCTCCATGAATCAACGAATAATCCCCAAATGTCTTCTCGAACAACACCTGCGCGGGAACTTCAACAAGATAGTGGTCCTGACGAAGTGTTTCCGCTAACAATCCCTTGATTTCTAACAATGATAGGTTCTCAATCACAAATTCCTGAAACTCGAAATCAGTCGCAACAAATAGCTTGCTGAAGTCTTCAACTTGCTGTATTCCCGCATCATCGTTATCTAACAGAACCACAACTGTGATCCACGGACTGGAAATGGCAGAAGCAACATCCGAGAAAATATCAAGAGAAAGGTCAGGACAATACTCAGCGTTCTGAAGACTTAAAAAGAACTGTCGGTCTTCACTAACTAAACAGTCCAAAAATGGCGCTATTACACTTTTATAGATGACGTCATCTGAATGTGCAACTCCACCTGCATCTTCCTGATGTTTCCCAATAATTATCTCTGCACTGGGAATTAGTTCTATTAAGAGAGCTCCATTAGTTCCAATTGCGTTTCGAATAGTGGATTTCAACGACTCTAACTCATCACTGAAATTTAGAATGATCCAATCAACAAATGCCTGAATTGGGAAAGTGATAAAGTCCAGTGGAGTGGTTTCAAACGTGGTTTGGAAATCATAACTGCCGAAAAAGACTTTTTCTTCAACCAGTGTATTCTGGAAGGATTTCAACAAATTGTCTTTAAGCATTCCTTCCGAGCTGTTTAGTGCGATCGCAAGGGGAAGATTCGAAGTTTTATTCTTCTCGTAAAAAGCATTGATTTCCTCAATAACATTTGACCGAATTTCAGAAATGGCAGGAATGGTCAGGTTGACGTCTTTGATTTCATTTTCCTCGAACAAATCAACAATTCTGGTACTTGCATTCTTTGCCTTTTCCTCAAGTTCCTTGATGTACTGCTGCTTTCGCTGTTCTTCCTGTTCAATTCGTTCCCAATGCGCTTTGCTTTCTAATACAAAAGCAGTTGTAATTTCAATGGGCTGCTGCTTCTGTTTGTTTTCTTCCGCTTCTTTCAACAAATTAAGCGCACCTTGCAATTTCGACTTTGACAACAACCACTCTTCCTCTTTATTGTTTTGTTCCCATTCGATTGATTGCATCGTTAGCTTGTTCAACGCACGGCTATACTCTTTGTCGAATTGCAACCACAATTTCAAATCTGAATAGCTCTTACTTTGCTCTCCCTGATTGAACTGAAAAACTTTGTATTTGTCTTTATCTTTGCCGAATCGATCCAATTCAGTGGTTTTATCAAAAACCAGCAAAGCGATCTTTTTATTACGCTTAATCGCTTCTTGAATGAGAAGTTCATTTTCTTCATCGAACCCCGGTCGTTTTCCAATGATGATCAGGACAAATTCAGCCTTCCGAAGTCCCATCAATAGCTCTTCCTGACGCTCATTGTCCGGCAAATAATGATGATCGTACCAATTCACAACACCGAATTCTTTCAATCGTAAATCAACACCGGTGGACAAATCTGTGTCTTCCTGATTGAAGATTAAGAAGGTATCAAAATCAACATTGAGCTGCTGCGCGACACTTTCCTGAATATAATGGTCAAAGAACAGTTGATCTGAATCTTTATGATGTGTATTGTGCCATTCAACCACCTTTTTCAACTTGTAATTGAACAGTAACCACCCCTCTCTTCGATTTAGCTCCTGCCAGTAAAAATTACGCACGGTAAGCTCTCGATGGTAGTCAAAATATTCATTGTTTTGCTCGATAATCCCGTTAAGCTTGCTTAGTTGAGGAATCACTGTATGACTATTCGAAAAATCAATGCTATACGACAATTTGGAACCCAGGAAGGAATAGGCATCAACATTCTCATCCATTTTTAGGATGATGTACGGTTTGTTCAAATGTTTAATTCCATCGAGAATAATATTCGCTTCCTCCAGAGACGAGGCATCACTATAGACGGGAACAATGATCATCTTCGACTTCAAAAGAACCTCATCCATTTTCGCTCTGGAAGATTTGTTCTTAAGACTTTTTATGTCGAGCTCCTTACAAATAAACCCGCGTTCAACGAACCAATCAAATAGTTGATTTTGTGTGAGACAATCCTGGTGATTCGATGGGCGATGGAAAAATGCATCTATCATTCCGTACTCGTAATACTCACGATTGCTTGTGATGAAATCATATTGCACTTTCACAGGTTTTACCGGAACGTCTGTTGACTCAATTACGTAGGACAACCAATTCTCTATCTCGATGCGCTCCTTGCCCTGGAAATACAATGATCGGCTTCTATGCTGTTCTTCCCATTTGCATGCCCTGGAAAGAATTTTAGTATGCAGGCTGATGAAGGTTTGGTCTTTGTTTATGTCGGAAACAAGGGATTCAATTCGATCGGAAATTTCCTGCTTTCCTTTTTCGAGGAAGAACCAATTGATTGCTTTCAAGCTATCATGCATCTTTTTAACCTGCATTTTTTCCTCTTCCGTATCTCCTAATCGATAAACAATCGGAATAATCTTCTTGTTGTAACGAAGCGCTTCGTTTACCTCAATACTGCAAAACTCTGAAATGGCTGAATTCGGAGAAATAATGAAGAGAAAGACGTGGGCATCAATGATACTTTTGTTGATGTAACTCTGAAAGTCTGTTCCAATAGGAATTTCTTCTTTATCGAACCAAACATCCAGCCCCTGATCTTCCAGAGCCTTTTTTAACGCTTCGGTAAATTCGCCATCTACCCTAGAATACGATATAAAAACATCTTTAAATTCCATGTCAGTCTCTTTACAGTGCCGATTAACAGCAAATGCTTGAAGGATATTTCCCCCAAGCATTCTACCGTTACTACATATGTGTTTATTTTCTCGTAAAAACCTTGTTTCGTGACTTTTACGATACGTGTACTCTAAAAATCAAATTCCCTTGATTATCCGTAAGTCCCTTACCGTATTCACCATTGAGATCGTCATTAATGACAACTTTCAAATTGCCCTCAAGATCTGAAGGTATTGTTACTCCTCTTCCAATCAGGAATGGTTCTCCTTCTCCTATTCTTCCTACAAGAGCTCCTTCATTTGCTCCTGGCATTGCGTAGCCTGGTTTCGCAGTAATTGGCACTCCCTCTGGTCCATAAAGCTCTCCATTATCGATCTCCGGATTAGCTGTCCATTGTCCGCTGATATAAGTGATGGTAGAATTTGATCCCTTTGGAATGTAGATTCCGGTATCCAACCAACTGCTCGTTGCGAAAACTGTAATTGGCCAGGTTGGGTAATCGGTATCTTCGTTGAAGGTTGCACAGTTGAACTTTGCTCCTTCCGTATTCTTAACCATTTGAACTACGCAATCCATCGCTGAACGCAAGGCAGGCTCTGTCCAACCTCCTTCTACTCCGTAGTTCTCACCTGCGAAGTAAAGATTTGACTTCTGTGAATACGTTTGATTGTATGCCAGATCGAGCATGTTTCCAGATTCGTTGTGAGCGCGATACAATTTCGAACAACCGATGTAATTAGGCTCTGTAATCCACTGGATTGAAACAGGTTTTGTTTTATCAATATACTTTGTAATATCTTCACCTGTAGTTTGAAGCGTAATTTCAGCCAATCTCGCTAACACAATTTCGGCTAGTTTCTGTTCATCAAATGGCAATAATTTCAACGAATCATCCTCCCAGGTATAGCTTGCAAGAAGCACTCCTTTATCATTTGGTTTGGAATCCCAGGTTAAACCATACAAATCCTGAACGATTGTATCCGTAACAATAAGTTGAGGGATTTTGTGCCCCTCCTTGGTCCAATACGTTTCATTCAACGGGAAGAAGAGCTTACAACTGGAAATATTATGTTGTGTGTGCGAAGTGGTAATCTTTGCCTGAGGCAATTCTTCTTGTGAGAACCCTTTGAAATTTATCGATAGTTGCGCTGCCCATTGCGTCGCAGAAACTACCACATTATCGAATTCCTCTCCATTGGGTGTTTGACTCGAATATACTTTAACACCATTACCGCTCTTTTCGATGGTGTCCACTGAGCAATTTACGTATAGCGTTGCATCTTTTCTTAATGAACTTGATCCTCCGGGAACCTCACAATAATATAAATACTCAACAAGTGATTGAATCCCTTCATAAATTGGTGGTGTCAACAACTGAGGTGGCGTTGAATTATCGTAGACTTTCTCATTGTAAAATGGAAATGCACTCGGGTTGTTAAATCCTTCAACTGTTTGTAAGTCTGAGTCAAATCCGAAGTATGTACATCGTAGGAACCACAATGCACCGATACTGTAAAATGCCCCCCAACTTCCATCTCCGGTACCGATAGTGTAAAGCAAATCTGCCTGTTCAGCATTCATTCCAAATCCACCAAGATCGCCATCAAACGTCTCAAGATTAGACAATGCCTGCTCGATTTCTGTTGTGCTTTTAGCATCCTCAAGAACCAAATCATTAAAGGACATTGACTCATAGTGCGCCACCATTTTCGTCCAGCACTGTGTCCACTCATCGGTGTCCTTAGTATAGAACATGTTAGCAGGAATCTGAAAATTCGATCCGAATTGACCAGCTATATCGTTAAGATTATTCAGTACTGAATTATCGATGTTCCCACCGTCTGGCCAGTTAATTAACTGAGGAGTTGTTGAAGACGCCCCTTGAGGTCCATATCCGTTATTCAGGTAAACTCCTGTATTTCCCGGAGCAGCACCTGGATTTGGGAACGGTGTCAGAATTGCTCGATTGTCCACAGAAGGTTCATAATTTAGGTAGTAACCTAGTATGCTATTGTGAATTTCTGCCTGATGATCTTCTTGCTCTTTCTTCCATCCGAAAAATGGCATACGCATGGCGCCCATTTCCATTCCTGCGTGACTAAGATTATCCGTACTATTCAATGGGTTTTCACGAGTATATAAACGACCTCCAATACGAGACGAAGCTTCAAATATCGTGACCTCATAACCACTTCTCATTAGTTCTCTAGCGGTTGTCATACCAGCAGCACCAGCACCAATTACCGCGACTTTTGGCTTGGTTCCTGAGGGTAGCGATGCTACTCCATCTGATGATTCTTGAAGAAGTTTGAAGTAATCAAATCGAAAATCTGCAGGGTTTGGAAAATGAGGGATCCAACTGGATGCTTCACTCTGTTGCAGCTTGATGTTATTGGAAATTCCAGGTTTCATAGTGTTTGTTTTTGGTTTCGGTCACTTTGCATGGTTAGTCCAAAGTCACCAGCGTTCTGACCAAATTTATTTTTTTAAAACCTCAAAAACGTTGTTATATATACCTGATTTTTCAGGTATATGTGCGCAAAAGTTTCTGTTTCACGTAAACCTCGGGGTAATTTCCAGTATTTATTTTGATCTCAATGATGCTGGTAGGTTCACTCGAAGCTAGCTGAATACCAAAAGCATAAAATGGAAAAGCTGAGAGGTGCTATCGCTCTCACGCTCTACACTCACACTGCTTTGTGGTTTCATCTGGGCACAAAAAAACCGGCATCTCGACAAGCTCGATGACCGGGGTTCTTTTCGTGGTCCCTAGTTCGAACCTGGCAAAATCAAAATATTGAACTGAAAAAAAGGAACCTCAGAGTTACCAAGATTCCTTTAAACGTGGTCCCACCTGGGCTCGAACCAGGGACCACCTGATTATGAGTCAGGTGCTCTAACCAACTGAGCTATAGGACCAGAGAAAGCTTCGTTTTCGAAGACCGAGGCTGGAAACAGCAAGTAACCTGAGCCAAGGGACGATAAACGAACTTCTTTCGACAGATTTTCATGAAAAAATCCGCGATGGCAAATATACTATTCCCACGGAATATGACAAATAGACTAACTAATTGAGAATTGAATTATCATTCCCAGTGACACTGCGATTAACACATAACTGAAAACTTGTCGAAGAGAACCTCCTGAAAAATACTTCTGTAGGATTCCGCCTGCAATTACTCCAACTACTGTAACTCCTGTAATTAATGAGAGTAATTGCCAATCAATAGGATTATCGGCTTGAAGTGCTTTCCCTGAAAAATCTCCAACGAGCGCAACTGCGGACTGAATAGCGATGATAAACATGGAGGTTCCCACTGCCTTTTTCATATCCAACCCCATGCGCAATAGAATTGGTACGATGATAAAACCACCTCCTGCTCCAATAAATCCACTCAATAATCCGGTAAAGACTCCGAAAAGGATGACCGTTGGAATACCTACACTACCTCCTTCTTGAGGGCGTGTAGAGAACATTGTTCGAAACGCCGTATAAAGCATCACAATGATCAACAAAATGGAAATGGCGAAATCCCGGGATAGTTCAAATCCTCCCACTGAAAATGAAATGGGAAATAAATGCATGACATATCTCCGAATAACGAACGCAGTGATCATACTAGGGATTACGAATACTATTCCACCTCGGAAATCAATCTGTTTTTTGGGGATCCTTGTCACAACGCCAATTGTAGCAGCAATGGCTACAACAAAAAGAGAATACGTAGTGGCTAAAAACAACGACTCCCCGAAGAAATAATGAACCAGTGGAACTGTTAAAATCGAACCACCGCCACCTACTAATCCAAGGACGATCCCGATAATTAACGATAAGAATAAACCCAGCAAGTACATGCTCCAAAGGTAAAAGATGATTTGGGATCAGTGTGTAATCTTAGTTACAAGACGTGAGCGAAATACCAGAAGTGTTAAAATCCCAAACATCACCGAAGCAAATATTAAATGCATGGTTTGTACGATTCCCGGCATATCAACATATGCCAATAAAACTCCTGTAATTAACTCGACAGCAAGTATTACAGCAACCCAACGAATTGGTTTGTATCGAGCCGATTTTTCGTTCTTCCAGGTAATCCACCCCAATAAAATCAATACCAACCACGAGAAACTTCTATGCACATAGAACGGCCATCCAACAGTAGCTAACCATTCCTCCCTGCTGTAACCTTGTTTCACCAAAGCATCTATTTCCTCTCGTACCTGCGTTCCAAGAAACATTTGGTAAGCAGTAATGAGAAAAACGAGCCAAATTAACACCACCATCAATTGGGATTGTCGCATATTAATTCGCTGCGAAGGACTAATCAAACGAATGATATATAATTGCATCCCGACAATCAACAATCCCAGGAACATATGCACGGTGATTGTCCAGGGAACTAGGTTTGTTGCTACGACTATGGAACCAAACCACGCTTGAATTGCCATCAATACAAGGTTAAGTCCAGCTACTACAACAAGTTTGCGATGCCTGTATTTAACGAGCATCCACAAGAAGGCAATGAGCAACATATTCCCGGCAATAAAGCCAACCAACCGATTTACATATTCCGTCCAGGTTTTTCGCCAATTGAAATCTTCCTCCTCCAACAGCGATTTGTCCGTTCGCAACGCCTTAGCTTCTGTTGTAAAGCCAAGAGATTCAAGAAAACCGGAGAATTTATCGATCTTCTTAGCACGCTTCTCTGAAAAGACATCTTTGTAATTTTCCGGGAGGGAACTTTCCTCCGTAGGTGGCACCCACTGCCCGAAACACTTCGGCCAATCCGGACACCCCATTCCACTTCCTGTGATTCGAACCAAACTTCCTGCTACGAAAATGAGATAAATGAACACTAACGCAAACCAGTTCCAACGAACAAATGCCTTCGAATAATTCATACTACAAAAATACTCCAAACTCGCCTATCCGAGTACATTCAATCGTAATTTTCTACCTTTGAAGAAAGGGTGAATTGATGGAGAAGTGCGAACAGAAAGTGGTGATTTTAGGTTGTGGATGGTTAGGACAAATTGTTGGCGAATCACTGGTAAACAAAGGGGTATCAGTATTTGGATCCTATCGGAGAGCAGAAGTAGCTGAAAAGTTGAATTCGTTGGGCATCAATGACTTCAAATTAGATTTCAACAAAAACACAACGATTCCAGAAAACATTGTAAACGACACGACGCATGTCCTTGCTTTTATCACACCGTCGGCACCTGACCATATCTCTTATGATGCACTGCTCGTTCAGTTACTGGAACAATTTGACAGCAACGTAAAAGTCGTTTTTTCAAGTTCCACAGGAATTTATCCTAAAGATTCCGGAATTTATGACGAGTCATTCAAGTTGGATGCAAATAAGCCAAATCGTTTACTGTCGGCTGAAACGGCACTCCAAAAACTACTAGGAAACAGGCTGACAATTTTTCGTCTGGCGGGGTTAATTGGTCCGAAAAGACATCCTGCATACCATCTTAGCGGTAAAGAGTTATTAAATAACGGAATGAATCCCATAAATTTAATTCATGCGAACGACATCGCTTCCGCTATTGATTGGCTTTTGGATAATGACTATTTTGGACACACTTATAATCTCGTTAATCCGCATCACCCGAAGAAAAGTGCGTATTACACTGAGGCGGCGGAATATCTTGGAATTGAACCTCCTGTTTTTGGTTCGAAACCGACTGAAAATCGCCTGATTATGGGTGACTTAATTGAAAAGGAAACGTCTTTTCGTTACCGCCATGCATTGGACAATTTTCGTGATTTTTTACGTTAAAATAGATAGGATCACTGCATTGAAAAGAAAAAAGTCTGTTTTGGAATGACTTTTGCGATATTTTTAACGTCTTAGAAGCACGATGAGAATTGTAATTACCATACTACTTTTGATGAGCCTGATGCCAGCACGAGCGTCGCACATCGTTGGTGGTGACATTTATTACGATTATCTCGGTAACAATCAGTATCAATTTACGATCAATTTATATCGCGATTGTAACTCAACAGGAGCAGCTTTCGATAACCCGTTATCACTCGGGGTCTTTAATTCGAGTGGTGCTTTGATACAAAATGTAAACGTTCCATTTCCCGGAAGTCAGCACATCCCGGTTGTATTCAACAACCCTTGTGTTATTCCTCCAAATAATATTTGTACAGAGCTTGCGTCATATCAAGTAACATTGACACTTCCTCCAATTCCAGGAGGTTATTACGTTTCTTACCAACGTTGTTGTAGAGGTCCAAATATTACCAATCTATTCAATCCGGATGATACAGGAATCACGCTTTCAACGCATATTCCGGGAAGTGATACAGGAAATCAGATAAATAGCAGTCCAAGGTTTACCAATTATCCCCCTCTGTTATTGTGTAACAACGAAGACTTGATTTTCGATCACAGTGCTACCGACCCGGATGGAGATCAGTTGGTTTATGCACTAACAACACCAAGTTCTGGAGCAAGTAGTTTCGCCCCAATGCCAAGTCCGCCACCACCGCCACCTTACGCACCGGTAACCTGGGCAGGAGCAGGGTTTTCACAAGCCCAACCGTTAGGACCTGGCTCTACAATCACCATTGATCCCGTTACGGGCTTATTGGAAGCATCCCCGAACTTAACGGGATTGTTCGTTGTAGGAATTGAGGTACAGGAATGGAGAAATGGTACTCTGATCAACAGAACGGTACGGGATTTTCTATTCCGCGTATTCAACTGTAATCTTCAGTTGGAAGCAATTCTTCCGCTGCAAACACAATTATCGACGTTTGTGTCCTATTGTCAGGGACTGACCGTTCAATTTGAAAATGACTCATATGGTGGGACTAATTACTACTGGGACTTTGGTGATCCAACCACTACGAATGACAATAGCACGGCGTTCGCACCAACATATACCTACCCTACAGACGGCAACTATACGGTAATGCTGGTCGTGAATCCCGGTTGGCCCTGCACCGACACGGCTTACATGGATGTATATGTAAACAACGAATATGAAATTGAATGGACCACGCCCGTCGATTCTCAATGTATCATTGGTAACTCCTTCGATTTCACAGCAGTGACAACAGCTGGACAAAACCTCAATTACGAGTGGGATTTCGGTCCGAATGCAACACCAGGCAACGGAACCGGAGCGAATGTCAACAATGTCACGTTCTCTACTCCGGGTATGCACATCATCTCGGTGTATGGCGAAGCCAATTTGTGTGAAGATGAATTTGTTGACACAATTTACTTGCTGGAAGAGCCCGTAGCAGATATGATTGTTCCTGATTTGGTAGAATGCGAAGGGCTGACAATTTCGTTTGGAAACAACTCTCAGAATGCCACAATGTATTCCTGGGATTTCGGTGAACCGCAAATTCTGAGCGACACTTCAGATCTTTTTGCTCCTACTCATACCTTCAGTGGACCGGGAACATATACCATTACCTTGACAGCTAGTTCCGGTGGTGCATGTACGCAGTCTACCACACAAGACATAACCATTAACGAACCAATTCTGGTATCCATTGCAGCTCCTCCATCCGTCTGTTTTACCGACAATTCTGTTGATTTTGACGGAACTATGAGTGGACCTCCCGGAACAAATTATGTATGGAACTTCGGACCGAATGCTTCTATTGCCACCTCTCTGGATGAAGACGTTTCCGGAGTAGAATTTAGCACTACTGGTAACGTACAAATCACGCTTACCGGAACCTTTGATGTTTGTGAAGAAACGGCAGTACACGATTTATACATTTACTCGCCTCCTACAATCGATTTCGGCATCGAACCAGGACTTCAGTGTGCCCCGTTTAATGCACAATTCGTTGATTTGAGCTGGGCGGAAACACCAATCACTTATTATTGGGAATTTGGTGATGGCAATACCTCTACGGACCAGAATCCGAGTAATTTGTATGAGATTGAAGGTAACTATCCTGTGACTTTGACCATCATGACTGATGCAGGATGTATTGATACGTTGACCTTGCTTCAATCCGATATTGTTAATGTGCGACCGAAACCTGAAGCAGGATTCTCGGTTACGCCGGATTTCACTGATATATGTCACTCTGAAGTACAAATGATTGATGAGTCCGTTGGTGCCGTTGAATATTTCTATTGGTACGATGATTCGACCATTTTCTATATGGGTGAAGATCCAAATCCTATTCATCAATATTTATACGATGGAACGCATTATCCAATGCAAATTGTAACGAATGAATGGGGATGTAAAGACACGGCTTACAGCCAATTGTATATTGAACCATGGTCTGTATTTATACCGAATACCTTTACTCCAGATGGCGACGAATTCAATAATGTTTTCAAGGCCGAACATTGGCTCGACGTTTCTGAATGGGAAATGCGTGTATACAACCGTTGGGGACAGGTAATCTTTGAATCTTTTGACTCATCTGAAGGGTGGGACGGAACTTTCCAGGGCAAATACGTTCAAGATGGAACCTATGGATATACGCTTCGGTACAAAACCTGTGAACCGCTAAACCCAGATCATTTCATCACCGGACATATTAACGTCTTCCGTTAATTAACGATAAAACTGATCGATATTTTCGGAACAATGTTTTCGTACCAAATATCAGAGGTAAACTGCGGTGAGTAATTGTAGAACGCACCCAATCCGAAACCAGAGAATTGACGCACCAATATTCCATCGAGAATAATTCCTGCTTCACCGTATCCTTTATCAAAAGAGCGTGTCCATTGGTTGTGCAAGTAACTACCTTCGAAAATTCCGATACCCCACCCATGATGCAATGAAATTTGCGGTTCATTCCAACTGGCTTTCGTTCTGAAAGCTTTGAATTTCAACCGGACGAATGCACTCAGTTGCTGAGTCGTATAGAAATACCCGGAAGGCATTGTTTCAAAAGATCCGGGAGTTGAAATATTCCAATTCACTCGGGTTCCGTCTCCAACATGAGTAAAAAAAAGCGGAACATCTCCAATGGTACGAGAGGCATTCACCTTCCAATCCAATGTAAGAATCCTCGCAATTTTGACTTTGTGAGTCAAACTCGCATTGAAACGCCAGAAATCCAGCGAACTTTCATACATGCCTTTCCAACCACGTGCTACCTTCACACGAACTTTTGGAAAGTTTGCCTCCTTCACTAACTTTCGGTTGCCGAAAATTTGATACTTCGCAAAAGGATTCCATTCCAGATCTATGGTACTAACCGCCGCATCGACCTGTTTCCATATTTCTCCATTTCCATCAGTATATAAATACTTGTCAGTGAAATTTAACTGCTGATAATTTTGCGAAAGCCTAACAGAAAGATTGGCTCGAAGATCCATTCTGAAAGCTACTTCTGCCAATCGCTGACGATCCATGGAACGAATGAAAAGATTTCTGTACACCTCAGGGTCCAACCATGCTCCTTGCATTGCTTTGAACTGATTTCCGCCGCGTTCCATAACGTCCTGCTGGTATGAAAGTTCCAAACGCATTCGCTTCTTTCTCCAGAGATGAAAATGCATAAATCCGCCATACTTCCACTCTTTATCCTGCGTACCATAAGCAAAATAACCTCCAACGGTCAAAGGCTTCATTAACTTCTGTGAAGTTTCCAATCCAAGTCCCAAACGGTGTTTTTCATACAAATTGTAACGGTACAAGCGTCTTAAATCAAGATTTACATACCCGAGAGGGATTTTTCCCTCAGCCACAACATCCATAATTTGAATGAATCGATCAATATTTGCTTCTTTTGCGAGACTATCTATCGTTGAGTACGTAGTTCGCTCCTTATCCGTTATCGGACTGCGTCTATGCTCGTTCCATTCCTGTTCTGAAAGTTCATTGGCATTCTCATCGGTAAACAGTGACACGCTCGATTCAGCCCATTTAACCTTCTCAGGGTCGAAGGTGACTTCTTCCACATTCGTATATCCACTTCCGATAATCTTCGGCATAGGTTCGTCAGAATCTTCTTCAGAAGCTGCAACCGAGAGTAAATTGCTCAAATCAATTTCCGTATTCAGTCGTTTTGGGAACCAGCGTTTATTCTGAATGAATTCGTACTCCTGAACTATTCTGATGGAAAGTCCTGTAGTGTCCTGGTACGGTTCAGCGATTACTTTCTCAATCGCAAATTGATTGGTGTTGATATACAGATATCCTTCAATTCCATCGAACTTCTTCCCTTTTTTCGGTCGGAAATAAATGGTAAAAGTGGTATCCGAAGCATTCAGAGTAGTATCCTGAATCGAGAACAAATAACGATTCAACCCGCCGTAAGCCAAAGGATTCACGTACTGCCTTCCCAAAACTTCAAATTGATTGTCGTAAAACGAAAAAGATTGCAAACCTTTCGCAAACGTTGAAAATCGGGGATCAGACAAACCGGAGATCTTATACGCAATCACCTTTTCCTGATCGCGAAGTGGTGGTTGAAAATAGCGTTCTGACACGCTTTCCATCAAAAACAGATGCATTGAATCGGTGAGTTCTTTGATTTGAATCAACGTAGAATCTTTCGTGTCTTCCGCGATGGACGCCACAAATTCAGGATCAATATCGAATAGGAACTTGCTATAACTTTTGTATCGAAAGGCATCGTGTTTCACCGGATGATTTTTCCGCCGATTCGCAATCGCATTTCTCATAATTCGGTGCGCAGGATTAATTCCCGGGGTTACCTTCACTGGATCTAGTTGCTGCGCCGACAAGCGCATCAAAATGATAGCCGAGTCCGGTAATTCGGACACTACAAACGTGGTATCGTCATATCCATTGAACTTTAGTGTTACTTTCGTCGTTGTTGCCTGAACCAGAAATTTACCTTCCAAATCGGCTAGTGATGGATTCCCTACATCCGGAATTACTTTTGCAAAAGGAATGGGCTCCGTAGTTTCATCATCCGCGACGAAAAATGTCTTTTGCCCAAATGAAATGGAGGTGATTAAAACGATAATTAGCAACAAGCCTGTTTTCATAGAGGTCAAATATAGTTTGAATGAAATCGAAAACGCTATAATCCTGAATTTCGTACAATAAGTTCGTTATATTTATCTCGAAACCAATACTATGAGGATTTTACTAATTTCCTTTCTACTACTATCTGCCTTTCAAATTACAGCTCAGGAGAAGGACACATTCCTCATTGAGAAAGGATATTACGAAAGATCACGTTGGACCATTCAGGATACCTCTCTCGCTTACGATATCATTAAAAAGGCCTCCGAAATCACCTATGCCGAAGCGGAACGTGCTGAACGGTTGTGCAGAACTGCATTGTATATTTCCAACAAACTGGAATCAAGTGAGGGAAAAGTTCGGGCCTATCTTGGCATCAGCACCACGAAACTGCATCAAAACCAGAATGATTCAGCCCTCTATTACATAAACAAAGGGCAATCAATTGCCCAAGGGGAAAAGTTACGCAAGCTTGAAGTAAAATGTCTGGAGCAGAAATCAGCAGTTTACACATACAAAGAACAATACGACAAGGCTACGCAATTGAGCTTCGAAGCGATCAAACAAGGCGGAAAAATCAGCGAACAAATGACCATTCGTTCCTATGCAACATTGGGACACATTTTCATGAAGCTGGGGAACTTAAAGCGATCGAGTGAGTACAGCCAGAAAGGGCTCCGACTTGGGGAGAAATACAAGGACTCAGCAGTAATGATGACCTCGCTCAACATTCTCGGACTGAACTACAAAAACACCGACAAGAACGAGGACGCTCTGGAAGCTTTCGAAAAAGGACTGGAAATTGCCCGCAAAGTGAATAATCTGCAGCGTCAATCACAGATCTTGTACAATATGTCGAACGTTTATTTCAATATGAACGACTACGACAAAGGGTTTGAATGTTTCAATGAAAGTATCGAAATCAGTAAGGTAAACGGCTCCTATTTGTCCACGGCGATTAGTTTTCATTCCTATGCATTGACGAGCTACGAATTGGAAGATGGACCTAAAAGTATGAAAGCTTCCGACAGTGCTTTGCATTATGGATTGCTCTCAGGAAACTACGAAATGATTATGGAAGCGTACGCTCTCAAATCGAACGTAGAAGCTAAATACGGTTCCATCTTGAAAGCCTATCGAAACCTGGAACAGGCATACAACTATAAGGACAGCTTAAATCTGGTACAGCTGAACGATGCTTCTGTTTCGGCTGAGGATGCATTTCAACGTGAGCGAAAGGCGATGAGAGATTCTATTCGACGTGAGAATGATAAACTCGAACTGAAAAACGAAAGAAGATTAGGTAGAGAACGCGTCCAGGCTCGTGAACGACTGATCTGGGTTTTTGCCATTGCCTTGATCTTGTTTTTGGTTGCCGGATATTTCATCATCAAGAACAACCGTTTGATTAAGTCTCAAAATGCCCTGGTGAACAGCCAGAAAGAAGAAATTCAGCAACAGCATTCCGAGATTCGTGATTCCATTGATTATGCCCAACGTATTCAGGCTGCAATGATCAACAAACGCTCAGAATGGGACAAGCTGGGAACACATTTTATCTTCTTCCGACCAAAAGATGTTGTCAGCGGTGATTTTTACTGGGCGCATAATAAGGCAGATTTATCCATTTGGGTTGTTGCTGACTGTACTGGACATGGCGTGCCTGGAGCCTTTATGAGCATGCTAGGTTTCGGATTCCTGAATGAAATCGTCATTGAACGCGATTGTTCAGATGCCGCTGAAATCTTGAATTTACTTCGTGCCAAGATTGTCTCTGCATTGGGTGAGCAAGGTGAAAATCAAGCTCGTGACGGAATGGACGTTTCTATCTGTATCTGGAACAGAAAATCAAATGAACTCCAATACGCAGGGGCAAACAATCCCCTCTGGATTATTCGACACAAAAGTTCTGAATCGCCGGAATCAGTGAAACGCGTCACCACAACAGAGAATAGCGCATTACAATTATTGGAAATTGAACCTGACAAGATTCCGGTTGGTTTTGTAGATGGTAGTAGTAAACCGTTCACAAACAAGACAATTCAGTTGTACCCCGGAGACACGATAGTCCAGCTGACAGATGGCTATGCAGATCAATTTGGTGGACCCAAAGGCAAGAAGATGAAGTATGCCCCTCTGAAACGTTCTTTGATTGAAATGCAGTCACTACAGTTCGACCAACAATTTGAAACGCTTTCGAAGAATTTTGATGATTGGCGTGGAGATTTAGAACAGATCGATGATGTTTGTGTGGTGGCTGTAAAAGTGAGTTAGAGCTTCTGCTCATAATTGCCCTCCCCCCAGCTCCCACTTCGACTTGCTCAGTGCAACGCTCCAAAGGGGCGATTTCCTACATAATGGCAAAACGCACATTGAGCAAGAGAAAGTAGTACGCTGAGCTTGTCGAAGTGCACTGCTTTCGATCTCCCGAAATGTGAATAATGAACCTTGTAAATTGCATTTCGACTACGCTCAATGCGCCATTCCTCGTAATTTTCGAAAAATTATTGACTCTTGCGAGTATCTGGTAAGTTACCTCCAAAGGGGGAGTAGTTTTTCCTAAATTCAGTAACTTTACTTCATCGCAACTACTCGGGACAATATCAACATAATAAGGCATCTGTCCTTCTTCCGAATCTGGAATATTTTCGTGCTTTACTTTAGCTATGGAACTTCGAGAATGTCAAAAAAATCAAGACATCGCGGGTTACCGTTTTCGTTGAGCATTGAGCCTACCACGGCTTGTAATTTGGGATGTCCCGAATGTCCCAGTGGATTAAAGCAATTTACCCGTCCAACTGGAAAAATTCAACAGGATTTGCACGAAAAGATGTTGGATCAAACCCGGAAATCTGTTTTCTACATCAATTATTATTTCCAGGGGGAGCCCTTCTTGCATCCACATTTTCTAGACTTGATAAAGTCGGCTAAAAAGCGTCGGATTTACACTGCGACATCAACCAATGCACACTTCATCACCAAAGAGAAAGCCAGAGAAATTGTGGAATCTGGTTTGGATCGATTGATCATCTCCATTGATGGAATGACGCAAGCTACTTATGAGAACTATCGTGTATTTGGAAAGTTGGAAAAGGTAATTGAAGGAACAGAACATCTTCTCGCGGCGAAGAAAGAATTGAAATCTCACACACCTCACTTAATCTTCCAGTTTTTAGCAGTGAAGCCGAATGAACATGAAATTCCTGAGGTTTTTAAGCTCGGAAAGAAAATGGGCATCGATGAAGTCCGGATCAAAACGGCTCAATTGTACGATTACAAAAATGGAAATCCATTAATGCCAGAAAACGAAAAGTACAGTCGATATAAGTTGCAATCAGACGGAACCTACAAACTGAAATATGCATTGGGAAATCACTGCTGGAGAATGTGGTCATCCACTGTTTTTACCTGGGATGGACAGGTGGTTCCTTGCTGCTTTGACAAGGATGCGAAACATGTTTTAGGTGATTTAAAAACGAATCAGTTTGAGGAAATATGGCGTCACCCTAGATATCGAGCTTTTCGGAATGCTGTATTAAATCATCGAGAGCAAATAGATATCTGTCAGAATTGCTCTGAAGGAACAAAAGTCTGGGCTTAGACTGTATACAATCCGTTTTTAATAGCGTATGTTACCAGGCTCGCTATATTCTTCGTGTTCGTCTTTTTATTTATGGTATTTCTGTGAACTTCCACCGTTCGCACGCTTAAGCAAAGCAAGTTGGCAATTTCCTTGTTCGTCTTCCCAGAACAGACTAATTCCACGATTTGGTGCTCACGACTCGTTAATGGATCTTGCGAGAAATTGTTCTTGGGAGCGTCGTTATTAATAATTCGATTCAACAAAGCCTTAGAGATTTTGTCATCGAAATAATAACCTTGCTCTTTTACCGCATAAATAGCATCCACCACTTTCTCGATATCACAATTCTTTGGAAGGAACCCTTTAGCTCCCCCAGCAATACTCTCTGAAATAAAACCGTCAGAGTAATGCATGCTTACCACGATCACAGATATTTCCGGATATCGGGAAGACAGGATTTTCAATGCTTGATGCCCATTAAGAACCGGCATTTCAAGATCGAGAAGAATAACATCTACCTTTTTCTTCTTCAATTCATCGAAGAGGCGTGCTCCGTTCTCAACATCAAACACAACACTAATATTCTCTTCAGAATCCAAAAGAGAGACCAGCCCTTGACGCATTAAGTCATGATCTTCAGCTATGGCTATTCGGATACTTTTACTCATGGTGCGGTGACGGGCGTTTTAATTTCAATTTTCGGCGAATCTGGATGCTTTCTGAAAGTTAGCTCACCTCCTATCACAATACCTCGCGATTTGATTGAAGACAACCCAAGTCCTTTCGAATTTTTTTCGAAGATATCAAATTCTTCCTGAGTGTACCCGGTTCCGTCATGGTCCATTGAAACGGTTAACTCATCTCCTTCCAAGTGAAAGGTAATGACTAGATGCTTGATTCCGTCATGTTTGATTAGGTTATTAATCAATTCCGTGATGATGTAGTACAAATTCGCACTAATGAAATTTGGGATCTCTATTTCGTCATCCATATTGCTCTCAAACTGAGCGTCAATCCCTTGCATTTCGTTCATGAAATTCTCGATAGCACGAACGATACCAAATTTGGTAACGAATGACGGTGATAGATCGTGACTAACTTTTCGAACAATTTTAATGATAGTATCCAGAAACTCACGATCGTTTTGGAAGGTCTCATACTGCATGGTCCCAGCTTTGAAATCCTTTTGATTCTGGAACATTTTCAGTTTCATGGTGGAAAGCAGCGGTCCAACTTCATCATGCAAATTCAGCGCTATTTTTTCCCGTTCACTGGACTGTGTTTCGATCGTAGCTCGTAAAACAGCTAACTCCCGATTCTTGATGGAGAGTTTGAGTTCGTTGTCTTTTTTGATGATACGTCTATTGTATATCGCTGTAAAAGCAATGATAGCAAGAACCAGAAGCAAGAAAAGCATGCTGGCTACTATAATTATCAGTATTACACTCGATTCGTTTTCCATATTCCAATCGTGAATAAAATGTTATGAATGATATTAGACAGTAAGACTATTGGCCATATGTATACATGTAATTTTATACTTGTATTTATGTATTCCAAAGAAAGATTGGCAATTAACCCCAAACCAAAATGGATCAATATAGCTGCATTAATCCAGTAAATCGGTTCTTTCAACAAGTCCCTTATTACACCTTCTTTTGCTATAGTATAAAATGTGTAAAGAGATAATAAGAAAGGTAACACAAAAGTTAATATATTACTCAGGGTACTAGTTCTAAAATAACCACCACTGACAATTATTGATCCCCAAACAAGCATTATATAGCAAGAAACTAAAATTATAGACCTTTGTCGTGTCAGATGATTTGGAATGACCAATCGGTAAAACCAAAAATACCCAATTGTCGATAGCGCATCATAAATATGAAGAACAATAAAATTGTTTATACCTTTTGCACTTAAATACCAATTAATACATTCTGTTATTAACCACAGTATTGATAAGAAATACAAAACCCGCCTTAATTTGTGACGGGTTGTGCTTTTTGTTATAACCAAAGCTATAACTGGAATAAACGCGGAAAGGGTATGTGCATCCGCTAAAAGATCATAATAAAAGTAATTCATTAGCTATTTAATGCGTTAGCCGAACTACAATAGATAGGACAAATTCTGCCTCGATCCAAGATCTTACCATTAATTTGATCACTTTCATCTTCGTTCGCACCGACTAAAACTAATGTTTTTTCGTTCTCCTCGTTGATAGCGAAATACATTCTAATTCCCTTGCAATCTGCTTGGTTTAAAATTTCTTGCAATTTATCTTTTCCAAAAAATACTGCTTTCTCAGCCCCAAAATCTCCATCGCGCCAAGCTTTAGTCATGTCGCCTCCATCATTAATCTCAATAAATTCTCCTTCTGTTCCGTCAAATGCCATAATGTATAATTTTTATAGGTTTCTCCTTTAAGTTAAGAAGATGAAATAAGCATTCACCATTTACTTATAATCCGACTTCCCACCCGTAAATACTTCAATCTTTTGATTAGAAGGAGTTTTCAAGAAGGATACAGGTACTATTACGCAGATTGTTTTTACGTACTTACACGTATATCATTTGTGGTTTATACTTAGTGCCATTTAAAAATAATCGTCTAAGGACATTAGTCTATTTGGTCTTATGAAATGAGTGATTATCAACCTCTAAAATTGAACAAATTGGAATCAAAGGTTTAAGTATATACCTAAGTATAATTACAATACATCTTCGGATATATATACCCAAATGAGGATTAGGCACAAACACGCACTACTACTTAGTATTAATAAGTATTAGTACCTATTTATGGACTGTATAAGCTCCATATCCCCTTGTATTTGTGCCCTTTATCTTTTCCATGTGAAAATAACTGTGTATTCTTCGATACCTGTATTCACGGTTATGTGTAGTGACATAAGTATAACTACTCAATTTTTGAGATTTCAACCTTCTTTTTTGCGTTTCGTTCACAAATTTTTCACACAAGCTGTTATATTCGAACCACACTACAAATGAAATGACCAAATCCATAAGAATCGGAATTGCCGACGATCATGATATTCTACGCCAGACTATGGGCAAATTGCTTCAAGCCGAAAGTAATTTCTCAGTGGTCATAGAAGCCTCTAATGGTCAGGAACTCCTGGACAAAATGGTGGATGAACCGATAGACGTTGTGATTCTTGACCTAAATATGCCAGTAATGGATGGTCGCGCTACATTAAAATCACTAAGTAGAATTGAAGCTTCGAAACGTCCATCGGTGATTATCTTAAGTATGTACGACTCTCCTGATCATATCCGTAAATATGTGTCCATGGGAGCAAATGCATTCTTATCGAAAGGTTGTGAGTATCCAGCACTGGTTCGTGCCATCAAGGACGTTCATACGAATGGATATCATTTCAACCAGCAAGTTTCCCGACAATTGGTCTCGGACATTATTCGAAACTCCCGTAAAGACTCCAATTTGGTCATTGATACACCATTATCGGAAAGAGAAACGGAAATTCTCCGCCTCATCTGCCAACAAAAGACAAGTCAGGAGATCTCAAAAATTCTTCGGATCAGCCAAAGAACTGTAGAGAATCATCGTTTACGCATCTCCAAAAAAACTGGGGCAAAAACTAGTATCGGATTGCTTATTTATGCAATGCGTAATGGACTAACAGATATTGAATCTCTCTAAAACCTTAAGTACTTCTACTTAAATTCGTGTTTTTTTCGATAATTCAATGCGTATTTTTCGTTAATCGAGGATCATTCAGCATATATTCATTGCCAAAACCAAACAAACGTGATTCAAGTTGCTATAGCCGAAGACCACACGGTATTCCGTGAACTATTGAGCGATTCTCTTCACAAAAAGAAAGATATCGAAGTAACGATTGGTGCCGCAAACGGTTCGGACCTCATTGCCCAAATGAGAAAGGAAGTACCCGATATTGTTCTTCTCGATTTACACATGCCCGTCATGGACGGAACGGCTGCTTTGGAAATCATCAGATCGGAGTTCCCCAAGGTTCGCGTAATTATTCTTAGTCTTCAATACAGTGATATTCACGTCCGAAAATACATGAAACTTGGGGCGCGAGGATATCTCTGTAAGGACGTTGAATTTGAAAAAGTAGTTAATGCAATTCGCGATGTAGACAGTATGGGATATTACTTCTACGACAAAGTTTCACCTGATTTAATCGCGGAATTGGTCGAAGACAAAACCATTGCACCAGAATCGAAAGGTAGACCTCCTGAAGAACTAACAGCTCGCGAGATTGAAATCATCCAACAGCTTTTTGATCAACTTACAAATCAGGAAATTGCCGAAAATCTTAACATCAGCGTTCGAACGGTTCACAATCATCGGATCAATATTACTCGAAAGACAGAATCGAAAAATGTGGTTGGTGTGATGCTCTACGCAATTAAACACGGACTAACTCCGGTAAAATAAGGACATAAAAAACCCGGCTCTCAAAACGATGACCGGGAATTCAATATTGCATTTGTTCGATTTATAATCCGAACGCTTCTTTGATTTTATCAACGTAATCCAACGCCTCCCAGGTAAACAACTCTACTTCTTTCGTAATCGTTGTTCCATCAGGAGCAGTGAATGTTTTTGATACTGTTTCATTCTTACGCCCCATGTGTCCGTAAGCTGCAGTTTCAGCATAGATTGGGTTACGCAGTTTCAAACGTTGCTCAATGAAGTATGGGCGCATATCAAAGATTTCAGAAATCTTCTTAGCAATTTCTCCATCTGTCATATCTACCTTGGAAGTTCCGTATGTATCAATGAACAATCCACAAGGCTCAGCTACACCAATTGCGTAAGAAACCTGTACCAAAACCTCATCACACAAACCTGCTGCAACCATGTTCTTCGCAATGTGACGTGTTGCATAAGCTGCCGAGCGGTCAACCTTTGATGGATCTTTCCCGGAGAATGCTCCTCCACCGTGTGCTCCTTTTCCACCGTACGTATCAACAATAATCTTACGACCTGTTAAACCTGTATCCCCGTGCGGACCACCTATCACGAAAATTCCTGTAGGATTGATGTGGTACTTGATATCATCTGTAAACAACGCCTGAATTTCAGGAGTCAACTTAGCTTTCACACGCGGAATTACAATTGTCGTGATATCGTGTTTGATTTTATCCAACATTGCTGTTTCCGAAGCAAAGTCATCGTGCTGCGTAGAAACTACAATTGTATCAATGCGCTGCGGTACATTGTCGTCAGAATACTCAATAGTTACCTGAGACTTGGCATCTGGACGCAAGTAAGGAATAAGCTCTGGCTCATTGTTTCGGATATGAGACATCTCCTGCAAGATCTTGTGCGCCAAATCCAATGCCAATGGCATGTAGTTTTCCGTTTCACGCGTTGCGTATCCAAACATCATTCCCTGATCACCAGCTCCCTGATCTTCTGGATTGTCGCGCTCTACTCCTTGATTGATATCTTCCGACTGCTCATGAATCGCAGAAAGAATTCCACAAGAATTTGCATCAAACATATATTCTGACTTGGTATAACCAATGCGACGAATGGTATCACGAGCGATGGACTGTACATCCAAATATGTGTTCGTTTTAACCTCTCCAGCCAAAACTACCTGACCTGTGGTAACCAACGTTTCACAAGCCACTTTTGATTCCGGATCGAATGCCATGAAATGATCAATCAATGCATCAGAAATCTGATCTGATACTTTATCCGGGTGTCCTTCCGAAACTGACTCAGAAGTAAACAAATATGACATAAATTTCGATTTTCTTTTAGAAGTGCGAAAGTAACAATTTAATCTGAAATGCCTTTATTTTTAACTCGTGAGTAAGGGTCTGGAATACTTTTTGTTGTCCTCCTAAAAACGATCTAATGAAAACACTTTTACCCATTCTCATTGTCTTCACATTGATAGCAACTTCTTGCAGTAAAAATCAACGCAAGGTCAAGAGAATTGACGGAAAATGGAATGTTGTTGATGCTAATATCCAGGGATTCGGAAACGCTGACCCCGATGTTATTTACGAATTCGAATTCTGTAAGCTACGACAAGATGAATTCTGTGAATTCTCCGTTCATAATTTCGAAACGGATGATGTTAGAACGGGTGTATACCGCATCAGTAATCGCGGAACAACTCTGGAAATGACCGTATCTAATGGCTTTGGTTTTGAATACCGGGAATACAACATCGTTAAACTAACTCCCTGGCGAATGATCCTGGAATCGAACAATACGCCTGTTGGAGAGTTTTCTCGTTTGGTTTTGAGAAAAGTAAAGTGAGAGAGAAAAGACCGCTAACGCTCAAGGATGCAAGACCTTTATCTCAAACTAACGCTGCTGAATATAACCAGCTTTGTTTCTTGGGATATCGAATATCCAGGTATAGTGACCAATGAAATGAGAGTCGAAGAAGCCCATTCGTTTGTAATATTGATCAGGGATGTAGACGCGTTTTCTCGGCGATAATCCTGCAGCTTTGGTTTGCGGTGCAATTCCATCTAAAAGACACGGTGCCGATATTTTGTTCGCTTCGAAATCACTTCCAAATTGCCAAATCTCTTCCCATTCATCTTGCTTAACTTCACCCGATTCGGCATTTTCGGCGGCAATGATGTAAAACCCACCAAAATTGATATTGCCGCGCATCTCATCAACGATTCCCAAAGCATACGCATAACCCATACTATGCGCAACAATAAATAATGTGTCGTTACCGGACTTACTCGGAATCTCATTCAATAGCTGCAATAAGTTTCTCCCTGCAATTTTTCCGTTCTCTCTTCGCTCTTCAAATCCCTTTACATTTGGCTTTAGCGGTTGCGTTTTATATGTTGGTACTTTTCGTTCCAAACCAAGCCATTTCCAGCCTTTCTTCTGATGCTTGCAAACATGATGATTCTCGTTTCGACATCGTTTGGGATATTTCAATGAGTGCTGCGTAAAATCAATCAATGTTTTGTGATTGGACGTTGTTACAGAATGATGACCATCAGCATAATATGTGGCCGTAGCATTTAATCGTTTCGCAAATTTCAAATCAATCTCCCGATAGGGTCGCCAGTATTCGTAACGATCATCCGTATCAATTACATTAGAGGAATTCCGAAATTCCAACCCATTATTCTGAATGTCAGCGAAATTATCCTCGAAAGAGCCTCCGAGAGAAGTTGGTCGATACCCATTGACGAACAATACAATTCTTTCCGCCGGATCTTCTAATTCCAATTTGTCCGTGAGGTCAACACCAATATGATTAAATACACGCTCTTCCACAACCTCTTCATTCTCGTCGACATATCGATACACGAAATAATGGGTCTGGACCTTCTTCGGACGGAAATTAAGCGTGGGGAGATACAACACATCCGAATCATCTGTGAATCGTAGGGTTCGCTTGCCGTTCTTCTCTCTAACGGTGAAATACAGAACTGGTTTGCGCTTCTCCAATATCCAATCGCCGTTACTTTTCTTGATGAGCAATTCCGATCCAATTTTATCCTCGGCTTGTCGACGCAGATTCTGATTGTGGAATATTTCCCGTTCTGCCCGGAAAAGTGATTGTCCTTTCAAACTATCGATCTTCCCATTATGCACTTCAAACATGTAATATCCCTCATTAATGGCAAGAAACAACAACCAGAATAATCCTGCGTGAACAACGAAACTTGCCAATCGTGCGAGCCAACGGAAAATGCGCCTGCGTTTAATGAATTTCACCTTTCGAACCAATCTTCGTCGTACCCAAACGGAACTAAACGCGAGAAGCAAGAATGCCAGGATGTGCAATAAACAAATGGAATACGGTCCGATATTGAATAACTGATAAAAAAGAAAATTATCGATATCCAGATAAAGCGAATATGTATTTCGCTTATACGGACGACGTATCGCGCCACGGATGTTGTTGTTCTTAACTTTAATGGTTCCATCTGCGTTTTCTTCCCATAAATAATAAGCGATGATTCCATTGTTGGCGCGAACATCTTCGAATTCGTCGAAATATGCGACCATTTCACCATTCTCGCGAATCATGATCCATTGTTCATGCGTGAGATGTGTCCCGTTGACGTCCATCAAATTTGTGGTAGATCCTTTGGTTGGTCCATTGTCTTTCCACAAATCATTGAACTGACCGATTCCATATCCGAGCTGATGTGCGATTTCATAAAACACATCTTTCGCTCCTCTTTTCACAAACCCGACTCCTTTGTTTCGAACCATGTACCCCTCGAAATCGGGAGAGACAAAATCGGCAACAATGAACATGTAATAAGTTCCCTTTTCGTAGCCGTACAAATCGAAGTAGTCATCCCGGACTTCAATCATTTGTTGCGTGTACCGCTCGTGATTTGAACTTGGATTAGCGAAAATGCTATCAATCTCCGTGTTGAGTCTGTACCGATCATCCAACGACAAATTCAGGCTAATTCCCGCTTGCGCATAAACCCGATTGAGATAATGGTTCAAGCTATCAATCTCCACACTTCCCGACAGGGGAATCACTTTGACTTTGTACGTCAATTCATCATAATTGATCACGTTTAAAGCCGTCTCCAATTGACCTTTGTAATAGACCTTGAGTAAATAATTGGAATCGGACACGGGAAGCTCCAACTCAAGAGTATCACGCGATATTCTCGTATGATTTAGGAAGACACTGGTATCACCAATTTCAAAAGTTAATCTCGACAGAGAGTCAATTGATGGATCAAGCACCAAACTCACATGATCTACACTTCCGCGCAACATGGATTTGTAGGGAATGGGAATCTTTAGGGAATCTGCATTGGTGAGAAGCTCGTAGTTATCGCGCCATTGCAAAATGCGATAATCATAATCGTCGAAACCAAATTGCTGAACTTCACTCGCTACAAAACGTGCTTTGGGACGGGCATACTGGGCATTTGCACTAAATGACAGCAAGAAGAATGTCGTCAAACATCCCATCCATAATCTCCACTGCAAAAGGCCTTTTTTCATACGCTCCTCTAAAGATAGAAACGCCTGATGAAGTAGGGGTATTGTTTGGGAATTTTAAGAGAATTAAACTAAAAACCACCTCACATTCCTGCAAGGTGGTTTTAACAAAAAAAACAAACTAATTCTTAGTCCTTCTCTTCTGGCTGTTCAATTGAAAAACGAATTCCAGCATAAATGTTCATACCAAATACCGGCGCCCAAATACGGGTTGCATTAAAGGTGTCGCTGAATGGGTTCGCAGCATCAATTATTGGATTCGGTTGACGGTAATTCCCCAGGTTTTCACCTCCGAGGTAGAAATCCCAGTGTTTATAGACATGTGTCAATTGTGCATTAACGATTGCAAACACCTCACTTACATTATCTTGTGTGAGAGTTCCGTCAGGAAGCATTACTTGAGGCAATCGAGCCTGACCGAAAATGGAAGTTGTAATATCAAATTCCCAGCGCTTGTTTCTGGAGACATGCCCCAAGTTGGCAAATCCACGATGATTCGGAACCATTACCTGTTGTTGCAAAGTCCCACCAAACTTCGATTTGACATCCAAATATTTGTAAGCGAAACGCAGCTCGATTGTTTTCGCTGGTCGGAACGTCAATTCGGTTTGAAAACTATTGGAATATGACTCTCCTTCAAGATTGGTGAAAGTAATGGAAGACGTGCTCAAATCCCGATCGGATATTAATTGATTTTCGAAGGTTGTATGATAAAAATCAAAAACGATGGACCCTTTTCGTTTGAATAATTTGAAGCGCTGCACGAAACTTCCACCCACATTCCATGAAACTTCCGGAACTGTTTCAGCAGGAGCGATCCATTCACGGTTGTTTGCCAGCAGTGAGATATTGTCAATCATGAAATTGGGAACACGCCATCCTTTTCCTCCTGTTGCACGTATATCGGAATATTCCGACAAAGCGAATTTGTAATGAACGCGAGGAGCATATTGGAAACCAAGGAGGTTATGGTAATCACCTCGAACCCCTGCCACCAATGAATGACGTGAAGTGGTCATCGTGTATTCGAAGAACGTTCCAGGAACCAGTTCCAATCGATCTTGAACAAGAGAATCTGCCTGTTGGTAAATATCGGAATATACCCCGCTCACTCCTACTTTGTATTTATGATCTGTAGTACCGAAAATTCCATCAAAAATGGCATTCACATACCCGCGCTTCTCTTCTCCCTGGAAAGCCCGTGGACCGAAACTGGCATCTACCGTTTGATATTTTAAATTGTATACTACACCGATGGAATTGTATGGTTTTTTCATGAAGAAGCCTGTCTTTCCAAATGCATCAATGTGCTGGGACTCTATATTTACCAGATAACGATCTCCAACGACATCCAATCGCGACATTTGACCGCCAACTTTTGAGTCCAGATGGGCATTTACACCAAATTGCGCCTCCATTTTTTCTCCTTCATAGTTGTATCGATTTACAACCGCAACATTGAATCCTGTTGGCATATCGCGAAACCCATCGTTATTTCCGTCCATTTCCAACGGAACAGACGAGTAATGCGCAAACCATCCGGAAGACCATTTATCATTGAGTTTAAATCCTGAATTGAAGTTTAATTCGTTTCGTCCCATACGGTTCACGTAGAGATTCAGGAATAACCGCTCCATATGCTCAGGCTTCTTGAATTCAAGATTGATCAATCCTGCCATGGATTCGTAGCCGTTAACAACGTTCCCTGTTCCTTTTGTGATTTGAATCGATTGCACCCAGGTTCCAGGGATTGAACCTAATCCGAAGGAGCTTTCCAATCCGCGCAAATAAGGAATATTCTCCATTTGGATTTGCGTGTACACTCCATCCAATCCCATCATTTGGATTTTTTTCGCTCCGGAAACCGCATCGGTAATGCTCACATCGACTGATGCATTCGTTTCAAAAGACTCAGAGAGGTTACAACAGGCCGCCTTCCGAAGTTCTTGCTCGGTGAGTTCTTCCACATGTAAAACCTTCATTCGAGAAATGTTTCTGGAAGATCTCCAGTATTCGACTACAACATTCGGGAGGATCACATCTGAGTAGAGCGTAATTGCCATTCCGGTAAATCGATCTTCTTTTGTAACGATAATGGTGTCGTTATAGAATCCACGAGCTGAAACTACCATCGTATCCGGTAGTTCTTTTGGTAGAATCAGTTGGAATTCCCCGCTTTCGCTCGTGATGGCACGACGCTGTGATTGCAACAATCGAACTTTTGCTCCGTAAATTGGTTCTTTCTTACCTTCAGCCGTTTCTCCAAGGACAACTCCCTTTATTTGACCATGCGCAGCACCGAACCAGAGTGCACAAAAAAATATAAGTGTAAATTTCATTTTGATTTCATTAATACATTCATCTTTCGATTAATTCCGAAAGCGATGTATCAAATCAACCATTGTTGGATATCAATAAGAATTTCCTGCCTCAGCTTAGGAGGAGGATCGGAACCAGAAGCAATGAAAATCTCTTCTGCAGGAATAGAAGTTCCCAGTACCCACACGGGTGCAATTTCTTCCGTTTCAAACAGAATTGCTTTTACCTGAACATTGTTGAGGAAATCGAGTTTTACCTTCACCAACTCCACGCTGGTATCGCAACAATCATCAGCAGGCTCTTCCTGACTTTTCGAACAACAATCGCCACAGTCATCCGTTTTCGCTTCTCGTTTGCAGCATTCGTTTTCACCAGGGACAAAATAAGAGACGTTAACCCCATCTACAGGACAGACTTTAGAAAAAATGCCTATCCCAATACTTCCAACGAATAAGAAAGCAGCAAGAACAGTTAATACTATGGATTTCGTCCAGTTCACGAAACAAAAATACGGGAATTGATGTTAGAATATCAAATGCATTTCATCCAATTCTTGGATTGTTTACCGTAATTTTGCCTTAAAATGAGTTTATGAAAGTGCCAGTATCTGTATATGCAGAAATGACTCCGAATCCAGCAACGATGAAGTTTGTAGCGAACAAACATTTGCTTGGAACGGGCGATTCTGCTCAGTTTAATAGTAAGGCCGAGGCGAAGGGATATTCACCATTGGCAGAAGAGTTGTTCAATTTACCGTTCGTGAATGGCGTGTTTATTGCATCGAATTTTGTGACGATCACCAAGACAGACAACCTGTCGTGGGATTTCATCACGATGGAATTGCGTGAGTTTATCAAGAGTTGGATTGAGGATGGAAAGGACATCTTGATTATGATGCCTTCCGCGACACCACAGCCAGCGGATGAAAGCAAACCAATGAAGACTTACGAACCTTCTGAACTAGACGATGCGATTCGTGCATGTTTGGATGAATACGTAGCTCCTGCAGTTGCCAATGACGGCGGTGCAATTGACTTTTTGGGATACGAAAATGGAACCGTAAGCGTTCTATTAAAAGGATCTTGTTCCGGTTGCCCATCCAGTACGGCAACATTGAAGGGAGGTATTGAAACATTGCTGAAACAGTATTTCCCCGAAGTAAAGGAGGTCGTTGCAGAAAACGAGTAACTATGAAGAAACTTTTTTTGATCTTATTTCTTGGAGCCTTGCTGGTTCCGACGTTGGAATCGTGTAACAAGGAACGTGTACGTATGGAAGTCGTTAAGAATTGCCATGGTACGTTTTTGCGGGATAAATCAGGAAAAGACTATAAAGTTTGCAACGATGAACTACTGAGTTCGTACGCAACGGGAACCAAAATCCGGGTGACTTTCGACAATCTTGACGAGTGTTTTGGTCTCATTGAAGAACCTACCTGTCCTGATGAATTTGTGTTTGAGGGGAAAATAGAGGTTACGGAGATATTTTAGAATCGACAGCTCTACGCCTGGACAATTCGATATCCTCTGTTATTGTAAAACCTCAGAGATCAATTCTAAATATCAATAAGGTGTCCTCACTCTCACACTCCTCACTCAATCCTGTACTCTAGTACCAGGCGAACATCCAGTTCAAGTCTTCTTCTTTGATCCATTGCCCCATTTTCTCCAGTAGAAGCGTTTTTAAATCCGCTTTGGAGTAAATGTCCTCCTTTGTTTCCGGGTAGGCTACCTGCTCATCCGTTACTTCCATTAATTCTACTTCTTTCGCGAAATAGATAATACTTCCATCCTCTGTAGCCATTCCTAAAATAAGTCCAGGTAATCCACGGAACCCTTCTGGTCCTGACGAAGGAACAATATCTGGGCAGAACCATGCGTAAATACGCGTTGAATCGTTCATTTCCCAAATTGCACGGATTCCTTTGTATCCATCGAATTCACGAGAGCGATCCGTAATCTTCCATGTTCTTGCTGCCGCCGTATCCTGCATATATGCCGGATTCCCCCACAAGTTCATGATTACCATCAACTCATTATTCTCAAGATCGTGGTGAACGGTGTTACGCTGTGTCATGTATTTCATGAATCCCTCCTCTTCAACTTCCGGTTCAATGTACTTGAACGAAGATCCTGATTCATTGAATAGCAATTCAAAGTTCTCCTTGCGAATTTTGTTCTTTTCTGTGATAAACTGCTCCGCACGAGGATTTCCCTTCAGCGTTTTCTTAAGGTTTGTACGGCGCTCAAAAACAACGCGTCCTTGTGTAACCTGAGCGAATGTATTCGCTGCAATTACTAAACTTATTAATGTGATTAAAACTTTCATATTAGAACATTTTAAAATCCTCTTCAGGTGCTCTTCTGTTATTAAATCGTAATGTGACTTTCAGCAAGAAATAGCGTGAAATAATAGTCGTTCGGTAATCCGTAATAGTGGTCCCCGTAACTTCACGTCTTGCATTTACGTTTTGGTTCAAAATATCATTTCCTTGAAGCGCTACGTTCAGGTTTTGCGTTTTCAGGAAGTTCTTGCTGAATTCTGCGTTCAATACAAAGAACTGCGTATTGAAGAACCCATCGGCATCACCAGGAATGGCATTTCTTGTGTATGTTCCATCCGAGCTAAGTGTCCACCCTCCTTTAAATCTCCACTTGAACCCAACATTGTTTGTCAAAGTTGTAAATGGAGTTGTTGTAGCATTAAACGACGTAGTAGTATTACTGTATGAATAGCTGTTCTCCGAGTAGATTTCCAATGAATCGTTGAAGAATCGGAATGTCAATCCAATGCTTGGTGCAATTGATAAATTGTCCGTAGTATTTCTTAATGATTCGATGTAACTGTTTCCGCGGAAGAAAGATCCTGTCAATCCCGGACGGAATTCAATCTTACGACCCATAATCGGGAATCCAGCTCCGGTATAGATGTTCGCAATTACGTTTCCGTCTACGTTTACTGTTCGTGTTGTTTGACGACCAAAGTTGTCATACGTAGTTGAATCTCCGAATGCATCCTGCGTAAGGATTACGTTTGCTCCAGCCCAGATATACTGTCCTGTTAATGCTTGCCAACGATTGAACATTACGTTGAAGTTGTGCATGTAATTTGGACGTAGCTCCGGATTTCCTTCCCGAATTTGGTTTGGATTGGTGTTATCTGGAATTGGCTGCAAATCTGTTACGTCTGGTTGCTGAGAACTTGTGCGGTAATTGAATCGAACCTGCTTACTCATTGATGGACGGAAGCGGTATTCGAATGACGGAAGGATGTTGGTCAAATTCTGGTTGATTACATTTCCGTTTTCACGATCGGTATTGTCCAACACGATGTTTCGAACGCGAACTCCACCTGCAATTCGGTGCTTCTTCGGCTCAAAAATCAACTTAAGTCCCCCGCGATGCTGTACACGAACGTTATCAAACAAGTTGGTAAGGTTGTCGTTGGTGTCTGCATACACTCCGGAAGCATTTCTATCCAAGGTAATGATGTCCTGATTTCCGGTTCCGTACTCAAACAAGTACTCTCCCTGCAATCGCCATTTCGCAGCCAACGGTTCTACATACGTTACCTGACCGTAATGATTAGTTGAGGCGTTGTTATTGAATTTCTTCTGGAAGATAGAATCGTTTGGCAAAACCCCACCAATATACTGTGTATAGGAATCCAAATTGCTTTCCGTAGTATTGTCCGTAAACGACATGTCGTAACGAAGTTCTAGCTCACGTCGTGGTTTCTTGAATTCACGTACCAATCGTGCGAATCCTCCTCCGCTCAATCCGTCCGATTCAGAGTTGTTGAATACTTCCGTTCCAATTGTACGCACACCATCGCTTGTAAAGAAATCGGAGATATTTGAAGATTCCGCTGTTCTCGCATCAATAGAGAAGTTCGGCTTGATTTGAAGGAACGTCAATGAATCCAATTGCGATTCAAAATTCAGATTGAATCTGTGTGATGTGTTCAATGTGTAATCGCGCGTTGAATCATCCGTAATGTAGGATGTATCCGGCAAGATGTAGAACGAGTTCTGCGCAGATCTTGCATCTAACTCATCTCGGTAGAATGAGTAATTTGCTGTGATTTTGTGCTGCTTTTTCTTTCCGAATTTATCTGTGTAGTAAATCCCTGATTTGAATGTTTGGGGAATACCGCTAGAGTTCGTTTGCGCCCCAGGATTCCATCGGTTACCACCAGTATTCTCGTTTTCCAATCCAAATTTTCGTGCGTCTCCAAATCCGAAATTCGAACGTGGCGTATTGGATCCGAGTGCGAAAACGGAAATCTTCTGGGAACCTTTAAACTTATTGAATAGTAACTCACCTTCATAGAAAGGATTGGTTCCAATTTTCCCATCGATTGGCGTAAGAGCAAAATCCGATGCTCCGGATATTCGACCGAAATAACCTTTCTTGGCATCTTCCTTCAATTTCAAATCGAGGACCTTGATTTTATCATCGTCTCCTCCAATTCCTTCCTCGTTTTCTTTCTCGTAGATTTCCACGGTTTCAACTCCGTCGGCTCCAAGGTTCTTCGTTGCAATTGTCGGATCATCTCCAAAGAACTCATCCCCATCTACCAATACCTTTGAAATTTCTTCTCCTTGCGTGGTTATGTTTCCGTCCTTATCGACAGATACACCCGGTAATTTCTTTAAAAGGTCTTCTACCACTGCGTTTTCATCCACGTTGAATGAATCGGCAATATAAACCAGCGTATCTCCTTTATAGTATATCGGATCTTTGTAGGCGTAAATAACAACTTCCTCGATTTCCTGTGACTTCGGAGGCAATACAACCGATGGAATGGTAATATCGAAATTGTCCGCAGCACCAAAAATGAAATAGGTTTTATCATCTGCATCCGGATGACTGATAATCAATGAAAAGGTATCAATCTCGAATCCTGAAATTTCAAACTGTCCGTTCTCATCCGTTCGTTGAAAATCCAACAACACGGAATCACTCACACGAATAGCCATCGCGAGTGCATTTTTCAAAGGTTTTGTTCCGGTTGTGTCATAAACGGTTCCCTTCACGCTCATTTCCTGGGAAAAAGCGGAAGATCCAAGGAACATCATCAAGATCAATAATAGAAATCTGAATTTCATAATTTGTCTGCTACATTGTTTCGCAAGACAATAGTACATAATCCTACTTCCTGACTAGAGTTAAAAATGTTTAAAGGTGCATTTCAGCCGACAAAAGGATCAAAGCGAAGGATGAAATTAATCCTCCACCAATGCTATACCGAGGAGTGCCTGAAACGTAAATCCTTGTCCGTCTGGCATTTCTTGAAATTCAACTCTAACTCTTTTGCCTTTGTACTCGGAAGGATTACTGATCATTCCCTGTACAAGCGGAGTCACTTGTTGAACTAATAATGTTGTGCTAAATCCATCTTGACCACCCTCACCTACTTCTACATAGTATAATCCGCCATTTTGAATAACGCTCAGGAAATTCGTTTGGAATTCACCTTCACGGGCAATAGCTCGTTCTGCTTTATCTGTTGGGCAATTCACAGGAGGAATGATATCGAACATTTCATTTTCCATGTACTCCTCATACTTATGAGATCGAAGTTTGGAAATAATCGGTTTTTCATTTTCGTAATAGGATACGCGCTCATAGAACATTTCGCTATCTCCTTCACCTTTATTAAAGATTTCTCTCGATGCAATTCTTTGGTTGCCCTTGTAGTAATGGAAATTACTCAACAAACTTCCGCCATTTTCTCTCGTGTATCTTTCCTCGATACGAACGATGTTTGAAGCGTTATCCAATAATAAATACACCTGGTACGACTCTCCGGATTTTTCAGGATCCTTTGTGTAGTACATGGTGCTTCCGATTAACAGGGAATCATTGGCATCTACCAATGCCATAAAATCTTCATACTCTCCTCCTCTGCCATCATCGGCTACGCCAAGTTCTTCTGGTGTTTTTTCGTTTTCTGTCTTCTTAACTTCTTTTTCTGATGAATTATCAGAACATGCTGTCCACAAAAGTGCTGCTGAAACAAGGATTAGGAGTGATTTGATTTTCATATTCAGGGGGCTTTTGAAAGGATAATGTTTCTCTGAGCAAAAGTAACAAAGTAATTATGACGTTCGAAGTGGAATTTGTGTATTGTTCAATTGACTGATTGGATCACTGTTACGACGCTAAACACCAAAAAAGACGGCGAAAAGCTTGCAAGAACCATATCTGTGCAGTATATTTGCCCCCGCTATCACTACTTATGAAAGCAAAATACACCGCGGGGTGGAGCAGTTGGTAGCTCGTCGGGCTCATAACCCGAAGGTCGTCAGTTCGAGTCTGGCCCCCGCTACTAAGGTCCAGTATGGGATACAGAAGAAAAGCCTCCAAATTTGGGGGCTTTTTTCGTATGCCAGAGTCGGGTTTCTAGAGTCGGGTTTTTCTGATTTTAACCGTTTTCTAGACGATTTTATGCTCTGAAAGCCCTATTTTTCGGTAAGCTCGTCAGGCAGTTTGGGAGTTTGCCCGACAGTCGATTCACTTTTTCACTACAACGCGGCCGTTTCAAAAGTAGGCGTTCCTTTATCTCCCTGAAGATTATAGAAATCTACAAAACGAAGCTTATAGTAAAATCCTTCAGTGGTTTTTACGATATAAACTTGCTCAGGATGTGTGAGGTAATCGCTTCCGGTAAAGGTTTTCCAATCGTAACCAATAACGTCTATGTCTGCGCTGAAATCTGCGTTCATCACATCGTCGAAGACCACATCTTCAAAAGCTTTTTCAAAGATTTCAGCGACCTCAACTTTATTGGTGTTCGACAATGCACCAGTTACAAGGTAGGGCGTATGCCCATCGAAAATATGAGTGTATTGACGAAATACGATATCCCAGTTTTCTTTTTCCGGTTCTATGCTCACCGTAGAATTTGAATCAAAAGAGAAGAAAGAGAAATTATAATTCTCGTCGTCTTTTGGCACCTGCACCGTCAATTCGTTGCTGCCGTCCAAATTTGCATAACGAATGGTATAGGAAGAAGCATCCATGGATTCAATCTGCAATTTGTTATAACCCAAATGTGTTCCGTCATACGAATAACCGCGGTTGATGCAATATACACCACCGAAACTTTGCCAGTCATGGATGGCTGTGGAATCCATATTCCATGAACTTGCATCATTTCGCCACACAACCCCCACTGTATCCAGAACCTGATTGAAATCAGCAATGGGTGATTCTCCTGCAGACATGGCTTTTGAAGTATTAAGAACAACGTGCCATCCATTGACTCCTGTTTCGAAGCCAAGGTCCCATTCTGTTTTTAAATGTTCATACACGAAGCTGTTTGTTTCAAAATCGTAGTAGGCATTGTTTCGGTAGTCCGTTCCCATCTCAAAAGAATTCTGGAGAACATCTCCTGGGTCTGGCTGGTTTACTGGAATCTCTTCTTTAAGACATGATGTCAATAAGATAGGCGCTAATAAAAGGCTGAATAGAATCTTTTTCATCATTTCTTCGCTTTGTTTGTGTGCTTAATTCGATATTGCAGTGCCGCAAAGTAACTGCGACCAGCCCCTATTGAAACTGAATTTGATCCCGATGAATGGGCGCCGCCCGAAGCAGCATTGGTAGCTACATTGGTTACGTCGAATATGTTTTTAACTCCCAGGGTGAGGTTGAACGCATCTTTCCAGATTTTCTGAGAAACGCTGAAGTCCATTGTGTGGTAATCATCTGTGATACCTTGTACTACGTTTCCTTCATCATCAAGAGTGAATCGTGGCAACTCTCCCTGATATTTATAGAAGATACCAAAAGATGTTTTTGATTTATCAAGTGTATACATCAATGAACTTTGTGCTTCAGGATAGAAGAGAAATTCATCTTTTAGGTCCTCAGACAATACGTTGCTTGCTGTACCGATCCAACCAAGAGATGCATTAGCACGGAACTGTTTTTTTTGAAATTGAAAAGACAATCGAGATCCGGCAGATTGGAATGAACCAATATTGACATAGGAAAACTGAACTGCGTCTATGGCCGCCAGACTGATACGATTGGTGATATTATTGTAGAAGCCCATGAGTTCAGTTCTCAAGTTCCAATTCTCTTTCTTAAGTTGATGTAGGAATGCCGTTGAAAGGTTGTGTGAACTTTCAGCATCCAGACTATCATTTCCGAGGATGTTGTGATTGATATCAACGAATTCAAAGTAGAGTTCTTTGATCCCTGGCGCTCTGAAGCCTCTGGCGTAAGATGCGCGAATATCCAGTGATTTCGCAATGTTCCATTTAATGTTTATGGAAGGTAGTAGTGGAGCGGCGTATGTAGTATTGTATGCATATCGTAATCCAGGACGGAACACCAATCGTTTTCCAGCCCGGAATTCGGCAGTAGTGAACAATGCAAAATCTCCTTGTTGCTGACGACGATCAAGGATGCGGCGACCTATAGCGCTTTCAATTGAAATATCGTAACCCAGCTGGTAGCTGATGAAGGAAGAATCGTTGTTTTGCATGTAACTTCCTCTGAAAACCCACTGATCGAAAACTGACGTGTCATGATCTGAAGCTGATGCCGTGAGTTGCTGATCAAGTGTCGTGAGGTCAACGAAAAAGGTGTTCTTAACACGATCGTAGCGGTTGTAAGAGAAGAGGGAGTTCAATTTACCGTACGCTCCAAAACGGCGCTTCACGTTTAACGAATTATCAATTCTTCTTGTGTTGTATTCGTCATCAAAAGCAGTAGTATAGTACGGTTGTCTTGGCAAGCCCCGGTTTAGAATGTATTCATCGAAATAGTCGAATTTGTATCGGATATTCCATTTCGATTTTACGTATTGATAGTACACATTGGCGAATTTCTGTTCTTTAGGGTTCCAGAGAACAGATCGACGTTCGTCTGCAATGGGAGCAGGGTTCTTAAATGTGCTGTGAGTAGGATTCCATCCATCGAAGAAGTTACGGCCCAGTGCCAATCCAAACGAATGATTTTTGCTTCCGAAATCTACATCAACATTTGAGTTGTAGTGACCGATACTTTCATAATAGCCTGAAGCTCCTGCAGAAATTTGGTTGCGCACCGTTTTTTTTGTGATGAGGTTGATAACTCCCGCAAGGGCATTGGTTCCATAGTTGACAGATAACGGACCTTCTATAATTTCAATGCGTTCGATTTCATTCAGGTTGATTTGACTCAAGTCTATATTCCCATTCAAACGACCTACAACCGGAACACCGTCAATTAAGATTTTGACATTTTCACCGGAAATTCCTTGCAATGACATACTGCTCCCAAGTACATTATCCTGGGCCAATCGAACTCCCATTTCGTTGGATAGAACGTCACGGAGGTTTACAGCTCCCATTGCGTCCATTTTATCTCGATCAATAACCTTAATACGGTGGACGGAATTGTCCACCGTACTTTGACCATATTGTGCCGTTATAATAATTTCCTTTTGTTGGACTACATCATCGTTCAGGACTAATTGAATACTTTCAGTTAATGCTAGCGTTGTATCCAGTGACTGGTAGCCAAACAAAGATGCTGTTACTTGAATGTTGGAAAGCTTCTCAGTTTTCGAGGCTGGGATTGTTATGGCTCCGTTCTCGTCTGATACAGCTTGAAAAATCAGAGTCCCGTTCTCTTGATAAGCTTGAGATTTCACCCCAACAATTGGGTCTTCGAAAATATCCAGAAATGCAATTTGTGTTTGCGCGATTCCGATCGCTGACCAAAACATCAGTGTAGTGATGGCTAAAAAACATTTCATTGCTCCTGGTTTCATCTCTTTTGTATAATAAATTCTTGACGCAGAAGAGTCCCCAGTGCAGAAGGGGACTCTTTCATTTACTAAAATGAATCTCTCCGGAATCTTTATTGAACAATCAATTTTTGTGAAGTGGATCCCTGTTCAGTGGAAAGATTTACAAAATACACTCCTGATTGAAAGCTGGTAAGTGTAAGATTGTGCGTTACAAAACCGCTGGAAAGCGACTCTTGATGAACAACGCTACCGTGCATATCCGTGATGGTAAGTTGTGCGCCTGAATCGGTATCAAATACTACCGTTGCAACGTCTTGAGTAGGGTTAGGATAAAGCCCAAATGCGTTCATGTCTCCAATTTCTTCTACATCGGCGCTAGCTACTCTTTCTTTCGAAAAGACCACCTTTCCTGATGAACTCAAATCGAAACGAGTAAAAATCAGGTGCCAAAGATCTCCATCCAAATCTTCAACGAAGTAAGATACATCCGGAGCAATGTCATAAGTGAAAGTTCCTCCATTAAATGTCTTCCAGTCGTGACCGATAACATCAATAACAGAGTCTACAGTGAAGTTGTTGTAGTCCGCCATGGAAGGATCAACTCCATCCGCCTGACGAACATGTACACCTTCATTAGAAAGAACACCTGTAACATTGTAGAAGGTTCCTGGAGGGTTCAGGTATCCCATGTATTTTGTGAATACAATATCCCATGAATCATTTGCCGGCTCACGGTCAATCAATTGATCGTTTACAATAGAATAGTATACGAAGCTCTTACCAGTGTAATCACCTTTCGTAACTGTTTGTGAAACTTCGTTCGAACCGTCCAAGTCAGCATGTCGGAAAGAGTAGACCCCACCAGTCAATGATTCAATGATTAATTTCTTGTAATCTCCTGTTGACAACTCTACGATGAAAATGCGATCACCAGTAATTGCATGAGTCACCATATCGTATGCCCCCCAACCTAGATCAAATGGGTCTTGAGGGTCAGCATCCTGATCAAATGCACCGGTTCCCCATGTAGTTTCACTGTTGTACATGGCATCGTTCCAAACCATGCCTGTTGTATCAACAGTTGGCCAGTTAATTCCATTTGAGTACACCCATACGTTTGTACCTGTATGACCGTTAGATCGAACAGATGATCCGAATCCGCTTAAGTCGAATGCGATATCCCAATCTGTATTGTCCACATTCGACACTTCTCCAGTGTTCATGTTGTAGTAAGTTTCATGCGTACGTCCGGCTTGCATTGTGATGGAATCATCAACTACTTGTGAAGAGGCACCCAAAGATGCAGAGATAAATAGTGTTGCGAGTATTTGTTTTTTCATTGCTATCAAATTTTGAAACAAAGATGTAGTTGAACTTGAAATGTGACAATACCATTTTTGTGGTATTTAAAATGATTCTAAATAAAACATATTGTTATTCAATGCATTACATTTTAATTGAAGTGAATAGAATGAGGTGGCAAAGGAACAAAATACCCTTAAAGTGGTATTCATTTTTAGTAACAATCTGAAAGGATTTGGCCACTTTCAATAAAGTGTTCCAGCGAAAGGTCGGTTTGTTCTTTCAGAATTTGTGAAATTGTAGCAAGAACACCGTCGCGCATAGCAATCGATCCACAGATATAAATGATGCCATTTGATTGCAGCACAGTTGTAATTCTATTCGCGTCATTTAGAATATAATCCTGAACGTAAGTTTTTGGCAAGTTCTCTTCGTCGGAATACAAAATTGACGATTTACTTAACCTCTGTGAAACATTGAAGTGCGAAAGTTCTTCCTTGTATAAATCAGAGATTTGAGTGTTTTTCACTCCCCAAACCAATGTGGATTCGGTCTCTGAGTTATTTTGGGCGATCATGCCTAGCAAAGGAGCAATTCCTGTCCCGTTAGCAATGCAATAGATGAATGAAGCAGATTGGTTCAGATGAAATTCCGGATTGGATTGAATTCGGGCTTCGAGCATCTCACCAGCTTTTAAGCTAGCCAAATAGTTCGAACAGATACCCTTGTCATGTTTTTTAATGCTTAATGAGATGGTGGTTTCATCCGTTTTTCCAATGGAATAGAAACGTTCTTCACTTTCGCCTTCGGGCAATATAGCCAATAAGTCACCTGATTGAAAGGTTTGTATTGGTGATTGCAATGAGATCCGGAAATGCTGATTTGTATCATTCGAGGGGATAGAAATACTAGTTACTTTAAACGAGTGCGTTTGGCGCTTATCAGTCATTTCTTCCTTCGAGATCTGGATATTCAAATGGTTTGATATTTCCGAAAGCCATTGCGTTTTTTGCGCGTTCGATTGTTTGTTCACCTTGACGAGCGGTATCAACTCGGTTGCTCTTCCATTATTGGTTAATGCTTTCTGCACCTGGTTGGCGAATTTGCAGAAATCAGGATAATCAGTTGATCCAAATCCAACCACAGAGAACTGAAACTCCTGAGATTGAGAAAATGAAGCGAATTTTTTTAAAAAATGGCGTGCATTCGATGGAGCCTCTCCATTTCCATAGGTAGAAGTGAGAATTATTAAATGCTTCATTTCAGGATACTCAGAATAATTATTCAGTGTGTCAGCGAATACCAAAACATTATTTTTCCTCATTACTTTTTGAACGTGCCTGACATAGTTTCCAGTTTGTCCGCTTTCAGATCCGTAGAGGAGAACTATTTCGGCACTGGCTTTAGACACCTTGTTTTTGGTCTTAGATCCAATTCTTTTGATGGCAATGGCAAAACCAGAGAAGATGAAGAACAGAATGCTAATGCTTGCAAAGAGGAGAACTAATGACCATCCAACACTTCCTTTTCCAGTATGTAAATTGAAAATCAACTCATTCCAACCTTTGATAGTTCCGAGGTATTGAGTGCTTTCAATATTTCCGGTGTATTGATTTACGATGATATCTCGATCTTTCAGTTTTAGCTGATAATAGTCCTCTGGAAAGGGCGTGAATGGAAACTGGATTTTTTGAACTTGATCCAATGAAGTTTTTTTAAATACGGAGAACTCATATTTCTCAATTTCCGGACTATCCGCCAGGTTTTCAGTATCGATGTTGTGAAAGGCCTTTTTCTCTTTTGGCAGATACCCGAATCGATCCAGTGAAAGGTATGTTCCTGTTATTGAAACGATCATAAGCAGGGGAAATGCCCAACGACCGAGTGCGATATGAAGAAATGAGAAAGTACCATCCTTGGTTATTCTCCCGAAGTATTTCCAGAATTTAAGTTGACGCTTGAAGACTAATACTATTCCGGTTATTGCCATTAGGAATAGGATAGCAGCAACAATTCCCATTGTTAATCGGCCTGCAGTTCCCATAAACAAAGAACGATGCAGTTTTCTATTCCAATTAAAGGTTGGACTGGGTTTTGTAACCGTTCCAAGTTTCTTTCCGGTTCTTGGGTCAATGTAGAATTTGTGCATTTCGCCTTCCTCATCGATGATGGTGAGCAGAAAGAAACCGGATTCACTCATTTCACCTTCTACAAAATCTACTTCATTGTAGGTGGAATCCAGTGTTTTGATTAAATCGATGACGGAAATTTCTTCTGGACGATCCACGTAGTAGGAGTGGCTTTGCTGTTCAATGGGTTCAAACGACAAAATCGCCCCGGTGACCGAAGCGATTATTAAAAAGAGACTAACAACTAGTGCCAGTGTCAAATGCAGTTTTTTCCAGAAATTATGTAGCATTCAGTGTTTATTGAGCAACCATTCGGATATAACGAATGAAGCCTTTGCCATTCATTTTTTTTGTCAGATTTGCCGTTGTAAGTTCGAATTCGATGTCTTTTTCGTAGTAATTCGTTGCTTCAACCGCAGACTCGAATCGAAGTTTGTATCCTTTGTTGATTTTTGAAGGGTCAATTTTTAAGACGTTGTATCCACGTTCTCCTCCAGCAATAGTTCCACCGGTAATCCCATCTAATTTCGTACGCTTTTTACCGTGAAATTTCCACCAGGAAGTTAGTTCGTAGTACCATTCGTCATCATCACCATGAACGTACAAAGTCTTCTCGTACTTACCTTCCGGATTGATTAATGAAACTACAACATACGCACCTTCTCCTTCATAATTCGACATTTGAATCATGCACTTGTACTTCTTGACATTCGTTTGCGTCATTGACATAATCATCAATAATGTCAGTGTACCTAATCCTATTTTGATAAAATTTCTCATGGTTTTAGAAAGTCAAAATTCATGTTATTTTTCTTCAATAGTTCGTTTTCCAGAGCTAAGTCATAAGCCGTTTCGCCAAATTGAGTATTCATCGACTTGTTAGCACCATTCTCAATTAAAAACTTTAGCATTTCAGCATTTTGAGCTTTCATAGCTGCGAGGTGAAGCGCTGATAGTTGCTCATTCGTTATAGCATTAATATCCAATCCAACATCTAAAAGAACTTCCAAAGCTTCATTGTTTCCGTTACTTACTGCAAGATGCAGGGCATTTTCACCCATATTATTCGTTACAGATGCGTTGTCGCAATTCTCAGTTAAAAACTGCACTACTTCAGTTGAATTCCACGACGCGGCCTGATGTAAAGCACAGCGCCCTTCTTTATCAGTTTGGTCTGCTTTCAGTCCCGCTTCAATAAACAAGTTTAGAATTTCTAACTCTTTGCTTTTTGCAGCCAAATAGTACAAGCCTGTACGACCCTTATTGTCTTTAGTATTCAGCGCCAGCCCATGCTTCTGTAGGAATTGAAATCCTTCCAGTGAAACACTGCCTGTGCGGGTTCCTTTACTAGCAAAGATAACCGCGGCATCGTTGTTTGCACGTGGGTCAAGACCAGCTTCTATTGCATATTCCATCATGGCAATGTTTCCCGTTTTGGCAGCATACGTGAATGCATTGTTCCCGTGCTTATCTTCGGCTTTTAAGGATACCCCGTTCTTTTTGAAGTAGCGAATCATTGTGTCGTCTTCCAGAAATGGTATGATTAAATGAATGGGGTTGGCTCCGTCATTGTTGCTTTCCTCTTTGAATTTGGCTCCATGCTCCAAACACAAGTCATAGATTTCCTGATTCTGCTGCCCTGTAGTCGCAGAGAAATTCACCAGGCTGTATCCGTGACTATCAATCAAGTCTGTTTTTGCGCCTTTAGCAATTAGGGTCTTCATCAAAGTGACATTGTCTTTGTAGGCAGCCCAAAAGATTGGTGTTCGACCGTCGTGTGATCGTTTGTTTACGTCGTTTCCAGGTTGCTCTAACAAATACCAAACTATGGCATCATCAGCCTTTTCCAGAATGGCCCAGGTTACAGCATCAAATGTATGTTTATTGAAAGCCGCAGGATCATTTCCTGCGGCTATATCGTTCTTCACTTGTTCTAAGGTTGGGGCTTCTTTCCAGTACGATCGTTCGATCAATACATTTTGTCCCCATGCATTTGAAGCAAGTGAAATAATTAGTACTAGTGCGTATCGCATTATACCAGTTTTTTATTTAAGGAATGAAGTAATTGTTTTATCTACTTTTTTCGCTTTGGTATCGTTCGGGTCCATATCGAAAAGAATTTCGAAAAGCGTTTTTCCGTCAACCTTACTAGCTAATTCGAAGCTAGCGTTGTCGTCAAAAATATCATCCCATGAATCGCGAACATTTACCCAGAATTGTTGATTTTCGTTCCACCAATCGATAGCAGCCTGACATTTTGAATCTTCTACTTTATCGTAAGTGTTGTATCCTTTTTCGTCAGCAATTTTTACGTCATCAGCACCTTCCTCACGAAGAACTTTTTGGTTGTCCTGATCGTGTATCCAACCGTCTTTTTTGATTTCATGGCGATTTCCTCTTATAGTAACATTGTAGTCACTTCGTTGTGTGTATTCGCGTCGTGGAAGAGGAGCATCGGTAGTGTTTTCCCAGTAACTCTTACCGTCAACGTGAACCCAGGTTGAAGACCCTTCGTAACGTGGGCTGTCATCCACCTGATAAACTTTTTGAGTCCACTGTCCGGCAACTTCTTCCTCTGATTTTTTTACGAAAGTCCATTTGTTGTCATGATCAAACATATAGAAGTCTGTGTTCTCATATAACCAATCCTGACGCCAGTGTTTGATAATCATCTGATTGGTGTCATGACCAACAATTAGCAAATGTTGAATAACAACTTTACCTTCTTCATCCTCTACCAGATGAGCGTACTCAAGTGCACTAGTTATTTTGTCTTTGGATGGAGTATATGTTGAGTCATCGCTGTATGAAAAGGTTTCAGTGAAATTGAATCCCACTTCATAACAACCACACATGCTTTTTATAGCTGTTCGGTCTTGGGCCATTTTATCTTGAGCATTGCTTGTAAGCGCTAAAAATAAAGCACCGAAAAGAAGACTTTTTTTCATGATATATTTTTTTGTTTGTGACATTTTCATGACAAACCTACGGAGCGATTTTAAAACGATTGCAACGTAATCTAGATTAATTCTAAATAATCGAGAAAAATACCATTTTTGTGGTATTCGTTTTGAGCTAAACCTTCCGAATGTCTTGCAGCATGTGACTTTTAAGAATACCATGAAAAAGGTATTGCGTCCTCGAATAACCCAAAATACCTTTGGATTCTAATCATAATTCCGGTTTTTACGCTTCAATCACAGCTTATCATGTCACATAAAATGATCCATTCAAACGGTTTTGGTTATATCGCAAAATGTCAATGTTGTCAGAACCTACAATGTTGCTTCGGGAATGTAATTCTTACGTTTAGTAAAACTGAATTTCGATCGTTCAAAGAAGGGATTTTTCAGACAAGTGAAATTGAATCGGCTAGATTGCATAGAGAGGGAAGTATCACGCGCTATGTCATTGAAACAGGATTTGTAGATTTGAAACTCAGTCTCTCCGAAAAAGAATTTTCGCAGGCTTCCGATTTGTTAAATATGGCCGAAATTGAGTTTCAGTTAGTAGATCAGCTTAATTCGTAACACATTGGAACCAAAGACCACCAAGAGAAAATCCTGGAAACTCTGGTTGAAGAAGATTGGCTGGATTGGTTTTATTTTCTTTCTAATCAAAGGACTGCTATGGATGCTAGTGTTCTTTGGGTTAAGTTGGTGTAAAGCGACGAGTTATAATTAAGGTGTTGACACTAGTTATTTGAGGCTTAGTTCTGTAGTAGCAAACATCTGAGGTGAACTGGTTCGACCCAGTATTTTCGAAAAATTAGATAAAGAAAGAGTACCCCAGACTCCCGATAAGTGCGCTAACAACTAGACCCAAACCATGGTCCCCCTTATTATGAGTCAGGTGTTATATTCTGGAGTCGGGTTTTAGAGTCGGATTATGCTCCCAAATGCGTCATTTTGCACGATTTTGCAATTCCTAACCCTTTGAAAACCGCATAAATAGTTTTTTACCTTCGGGCTCATAACCCGAAGGCGTACCTCGGGCTTTTCGTTCTGTGGAACGAGCCCTCGTCTTCGAAAGCACTGCTTTCTCTAGTTCGAGCCCCGACGAAATGTCGGCATGATGACAAGCTACGCTTCGTCATTCATCTGGTCCTACTTATAAGCTGACAGAAAAATTAATGACAGTATTGAAAACAACCTGGACTGGCTTTCTTTGGGCTAGCTTACCCTTAACAATCCACAAAATGACACTACCTATAGAGAAAAAGGCATCCAGTTACGGATGCCTTTCGATTTGGAGTAATCTTCTAGTTTAAATTCGGTCAGTTTTTCAGCCTCCAAATCAGAAAATTCTATAGGTCAATCCCACACCGACCGAAAAGTTATTTGTCTTGTTTTTGTCCAAATACCCAAGCAAATCTGCAATGGAAAGACCAAACTCAATTTTCGATTGACGGCTTCCGAAAGAGATTCCCAGAGGCATCGCGGCTTGATTGTTTATTCCGTTATTAAATCCACTGAATAGGCTAAATTTCTTAAACGTCAGCTGATAATTCAATGATATGAAGGTCTCGGACATACTTCCCGGAGCGGATTCTGATAGAGGTTGAATCAAATCAAGACCGATAGCGAAATACTTACCAAAGTTTCTGCGCACTCCGAAATACGTTGTTGATGCTGTAGGTAGTAATACGGATGCATCTTCCTGCTCGAAATCACTCAGGTACCAAATGAAATTGGATTCTTCAATTTGGTTATCAAAGTGCTCTGTTGGCGACACTCCATATACATAATTCTCAAACTGCGAATTATCTCCTTCGGCGACATACGATCCAACTGAATTGCGATTTCTGCGTTTCCAACGAATGGCTCCCAGATTATTAAAACCAAGACTCAGCATCCATTTATCTTTCAAAACAACGGTTGCTGAAGCGCTGACAGAAGCTCCGAAACCACTATTCCCGAAAGGTGATTTCTCCAGTTTCCCTCTGCCAAAATTGGCCATTGAAACACCATTTCCTGTTCCATCAAGCGATAAAAACTGTAATCCTTCAATGAGATTGAGATTTCCACCTAAAAACAACTGAACGTTAGGTTTTTTGGTAGTAAACTCTTTCCCCCAACCCAGAGAGTGGTTTCTAGTCCGAATGTACTCGAATCTTGACCCTCCGACGATATCCATAAAATCAAGGGAATCATCAGTCGAAAAGGCATAATAAGCGTTTACCAGAATGTCGTTTTGATAATTTGCCTCTTCGTTTGCCACATGTGTTCCATCAATGAGTACCAAAGTATCGAAATAGGAAGCTGTTTTTCCGAATGCCATGAAATCGGCAAACTGTTCAGACATTTGCGACCTAAAGGAGATTTCTTTGCTGACGTTCAGTGAAAATGTCCCATAACGATCACTCACGTATGTGGCACCAATAATGGTATTCCTCATTTTAAACGTATTGTTCTTCATCAACACATCTTTGAATTCTGCACGTGAATTTCTCGAGACAGTGGTATCGTAGGTATAGTACAAATCTGCATTCGGATCGTAACTTTCAAAGGCTTCTAATGCTATGATCACAGGCTGTACAGTAATATCACCATCATTCGAGTTTGGATCAAACTCTGCAAACCCTTCGCTTAAAGTATAATTAACCAAGGGCGATGCCGCTTTGAAATAGAAATCTTCAAGATTAATTGATAATTTGTGTTCATAATTCTTTGCCTGCCACCCCAGTAACGAAGGGTTTGAGTTCAGAGCGGCATCATCAATGGTGAACATAAACCCTGCCCCCATTCCCATGGAACGATAATCTCCATCAGTAACCAATTGTGCCTGTCCTTGCAATGCAAAGAACACACTTGTTAATGCTATTAATATCTTTTCCATATTACCATGTATAAATTAATCCTACCTGTGCGAATGAAATCCCGTACCCCATTTCGAGATACACTCCGAAGTTTTGAATAGGGTAAAAACGTGCTCCAACATTTATTTCAGTTGCAATGAAATGTTCCTTGTCATCTGAATCGTCGTAAATGTGAACTGTTGACGCATCGATGTTTTCGCCGAAAGTATAGTCAACCGTCTTTCGTTCAAATCCATATCCCAAACCTAGTCCGATATAGATATCCCATTTTTTCAGTCTGACGCTTGTTGCTTCGCTTGATAAAAAATGCCAGTTCACTTTTGGCATAAATGCAAACCCTCGAGTGAAGTCATCAGATTGAAAGGTTCCTACCTGTCCGTTAGGATACGACCAATTCTCCCGAAATGAATGCACTTTATCAGAATGGACATAGAATGCTCCTCCAACACCCACTCGTTCGAATAACCGGTATTCATATTTTACATGCAGTGGTCCAAATTCGGGACGTGTTCTTGCCATATTCCCGAAGTCGTAACCGAGACTAACATTGTGCGTGTGATTGGAAAAAATGCTTTTTTCTGAATTTTCCTGCGCGGATAATGGGGTGCCAAGTAGACATAACAATCCCATTAAAATGATTGATTTTTTCATGATTTTAAGTTTAGATTGATTGTACTTATGAAACTATTTCGACAGGACTAGTTTTTTAATTTCGGTTTCCATTCCGTTGGTCATAACCACTGTGTAAACGCCTTCTTTGAAATCGCTCATATCGAAGCCATTTTTGCTTTCTGTGCTTTGCTGAGTTAATACTGTCCTGCCCAAGTCGTCTATAACCGTTACATTCAAAGGACCTTCCATTTCCGTCTGAATGTTGAAGATATTAGAAGTTGGGTTTGGGAAAATGGTTGTTTCTAAATTGGAAGTCCCTGCTCGACTATTGCCAAACGGACTATTCAAGTTTCCACAACCACGCGCTTGCTTTTTTAGCTTGAAGACAAAGCCTCCCATATCCGGATAGTTGATTATGACAGGTGCGGTTGCATTGGGAGCGAAATTGACAGTCCCCATAAATGACCCGGCTGCATATATATTTTCGCACTCATCTACATCAATGCCTCGCATTATGTCATGATAATCTCCTCCAATACATCTCACCATATTGAAGTCCCCATTTGAATTCAACTTAAGAATGTAGCCGTCGTAAGTCCCGTTGCTGGAAACCCCTTCCCTAGTAGACGGATCCGGATTAAAATCGATAATCCTATCAAAATACCCACACAGATAAATGTTATCATTCACATCCGTGGTTACTTCCATGGGAATTACAATACTCTTCACGAATAGCCTTTGAGTAATGTGTTCTGCCCAAATCAAATTCCCGTTAAAGTCCATTTTAGCAATAAATGTTGAAGTGGTATCTGTAGTAAAGGACTGTATTCCTACATTCGGATCAAAATCTGTTGACCCCCTAAACTCTCCAACGACAATAATATCATCACTCTGATCACAAGTAATTGATAATCCTTTTCCGTAAGTGTCACCTTCGAACATTTTAGCCCATCGTAGATTTCCACCCGAATCATCGCGAATAACAAAAGTATGCCTCAAGAATTCACTACCCGGAAAGGTGGAACCATGCAATATATCTGGAATTGTATCACTTGAAACATCAATTTGCCCCTGAAATACTCCAGTATAATAAACATTCAAATCCGAATCCACGCTTACTGAGGTAATTCTATCTTGTCTTATACCTCCTATTTGTCTCGATCGAATATAATTGCCGTCGGAATCAAGAACAATGGCAAACCCATCCATTTCTCCTTTATCCACAAGCAAAACTGAAGGTGGAGCTCCGCTGGTAACGGGTTGTGGAACAGGGTTCAATGTATCATTAAATGAACCTACGACGTGAAGATTATCATTACGGTCAACGGTGATATCATTTACAAGAAATGATGAATAACTATTGAGTCCATATTGGTCAAGTTTTTTAGCCCAGACTAACACTCCTGAAGAGTCGTACTTGGCAATAAAAATCGCTTGAGAATAAGCTGAGTGAACAGATAAACTTACGCTTGAGAATATGGAAGGGTCAAAGTCGATTGTCCCTTGAAACTCACCTACCATATATGCATTGGCATCAGAATCTAAAGCAATCGCCTCTACTTCAACCATGCTGTTCGTTCCACCAATTCCAATTCCCCAAATAAGATTTCCATGCTTATCATACTTGATTAAATGAGAATCTTTGTCCCCAACTGATCCTGCGTAATCTGCTATAGTATAAACACCTGTTCCCGGGTCACAGTCAAAAGCGTCACTATGTACTCCTGCTGAATACACATTTCCATCTTGATCTACTTTAACATCTTCTTCCCTACAAGAACTGGTAGAAGTAATTGGAGGGGTTAATGGAACAACCCAGTCTAGCATATTTGTTGGTCCAAGAGACTGAGCATATCCTGTTCCATTAAATAAGAAAAGCAGTAAAAATCCTGCAATTATTTGTTTGATTTTCATAGTATTATAATTTGATGACTAGTATTTGTTTTGTTGATTAGTTTCAATGCTACATTCGATAGGGTACCTCTCCTGAAAAGCTGTACCGGGCCTGCATTTCCTTTTGGATGATTTTGCGAACGTTACCAAGGAGGTTATAGGTTAAGTCTTTGTCGTTCGAAATTTCAACTTGCCTGTCGTTAGTAGCTTCAAGAATAAAGTTATCCAGCAACTGTTGGGATGCATTGAACCTGAACAGTGCCACGAAGGTTTTGTAATATCCGGAAGTAAAGCCATCGCCATTTCCCATTACAATTTGTTCGGTGTGATTCGGGTCTTTTACCTTTAGAGCTCGTTCTAATACTATGTATTCCGCGTTAATAAAATTCTCACAGAACAGTCGAAATTTTCGCAACTCCGTAATCGGGTATAGGTTTCCTTCCTCCTCCCAGACCAATGACTCATTATTTACAAGGCGTTCAATGTTATCCAAATGCTTGTAATATGGAATAGGAAACGGAGCACTTTCAAGAAAGTATCCAGTGTTTAGATATAGCGTATTGAAGCTTTCCTCTTCACGATCTCCAAGCCCCATTCTCAACGAGTATTCCTTGTGTTCCTCAGCGTTGAAAACGTCTTTGATGCCATAAAACGACTCTCGAAATGACTCAAGAAGCCTGAACTTTTCTTTAAGCCCCTCCAGATACCCTTTTTTGAGCTGAGCTAACTCCTTCTGATACGTCTCTTTCTTCGTTTCCTGAATCTCCTCAGTAGACGGGCCACAGCCAAGTAACAAAATTGAAAGAAGTATCAGTATCCCTATTTGTATATGTGTCTTCATTAGTTCGTTTTTAATATGTCTTCGTATTCTTTTAAATGCTTTTTTTGCCTTCCAAGATCATTGAATGCTACTCCGAACATAGAGTCATAGTCATAGCGCGATTTGATTGTTATTCGCCCCTCTTCCGTAAACAGCACATACCATTCTACCTTAGGCCTACCCATGCTAAACAATGACAAAAAAGTATGTCTGAATTTTCTTCTAGCTGACAAGGTGTACCCAGACACCTCGGTTATTGTGAAACCTTTGCCTTTTAGCCATTCAATGGTTATTCGTTGATTCCATTGAACATCTGCCCGACCGAAAATGACGTGTTCGATATTTGGTGGCAAACCCAACATTACTTTGCGGCAATTTTCGGGTGGTTCTGGTAAAATGCCTTGATGGACTTCTTTTTCTTACCGAGTTTTATCGCAACCGGAGTAGCCGCGTATTTCTGCAATCCTGAATACTGCTTTTCGGCAAATCGAACGCTTACACCACTTCCAAATGCACCTGCCTGTACTTTGAATTCGGATAAGTCATCCATAGCGTAAATTTTAATTTCACCGTTGGATTCGCGTTGCACCTCACCCGTAACAAACTCTTCAAATTCCTTAACTGTTGGTAACAAGGAGAGCACCTCAAGGATATACTCTGGCACCGACTTCCCCTTGTAAGAATAGGAAGTGTTGGTAATTGTATCCATAGTATAGCTTTGTTCATGAAGCTGCGCCTTTTCTGGAAAGAAGAAGAAGTAATTTCTGGTCCCTACAAACAGTCCCGTAAAAATTTCACGTATGTTTTCCTTGTTCACAGATTTTACATTTTCTGCGAATACGTAATCAATGTTTTCCTGCATGACTGTGATTTATTTTTATCGAACTATTTTTAATTGGTCAATGAACTCAACCTTAGTGATCTTCAGTATTCCATCTTGATCCTCAAAATGAAGCTTGAACCCTGAGTTACCTAGCGTGTGGTATTTGGCCGCTTTGTACGATTCATCAGATACTTTCCCTTTAAGAGATTTTACCTGGTCTTTGGATAGGTTTCGTTCGATATTCTGTTTGAATGTTACAGCTCCTTCAGTATGGTAGTTTTTGTCTACCCAAAACGAGAGTTCAGTATCATTCACCTTCCAAAGACCATTTCTTAACTCGTAGAAATGATTGGCTAGTTTCTCAATGTCTTCCGAATTACTGAACAACCCATTAATCTCTTCATTATCTTTCAGTTCATCTCCACTTCGATTCTCAAATGTTGCCTGAAGATCATTGAAAACCTGAATCATGATTTTCCTGGAGCATATAGGTACGTCCATTTTAACGTAACTTTTATATACCTTCTTTGCTCCAACAGCATTGGCAGTTTGACAGTTTGGATAACTCTCAAGTGGAATACTTTCCAGTACTTGTTCCTCACTCCGTTTCAACCAGGTTAAATCAGGATCCTTACCAGCTTCAATATCAAGCCATGCATCAAACTTAACAATGACACGATCTGCAGATACAGGAGCATAGTCATCGTACTCTACCAGATCTCCGTAAAGGAATATCTCATATTCCTTCAGGCTCTTATCAGAATGTGTGAATGCTTCGTTCTTGACAAATTTCACCGAATCAATTCGGGTAATCCCCTTGAGTTCTACCTCATCATAAGTATATTGTAACTCCTTGTTATAATCGATCTTTTCAAAGAGTAATTCCAACATTTCTTCATTGGAAAGTTCATTCCCAGAAGCACGGAACAAATCAGCAGTGATGGCATGAAACGAGTAGTTGTTTTTTAGTGTCCCGTAACATCCATTGCTCCCACTGAATGAAGACCTGGAATACCGAACATAGACATTAAACTCATATTCTTCGCCCTTTGCATTTTTCGGTGATTTAGCAAGAAATGGATACAAAAACCAATCTGCAGGCCAGATATCTGAATAAGTAGAGGTGTAATTTGCGTAGCAGCGAATCGAAGAACGTGAATATGTGGAAAATGCTCCTTGATTTTCTCTTTCAGGGTACTTTTTTTCGAATGTAAATCCGGATAAAGATTCAAAGCCATATTGTTTTACTTGTTTAAGTAACTTTTGTTCATATTTCTTTAAATCACTTTGTGCTTTGCTCCAACCCGGAGGAGTAATTTCTTTTTGAGCTTTGGCTGACAAGAAGGTACTCATCAGTAGTAAAATCATTGTGAATTTCCGTTTCATATTTTGCATGTTTGAGATACATGACAAAATTGAGGCGAAGTAGAAATTCCAGCCTCATCAGAAATAGTGATATTTAAAAATACCAGTAATTACAAGGGGTACAGACCTAATCTAAATCATACTCATTAAAAAATTGAATAGCTTCGGCTCGATTTCTTGCGTCAATTTTCACAAATACTTTGCGTAAATGAGTTCGAGCCGTATTGATACTAACAAAAAGTGCGTCGGCAACTTCTTGATCCTTTAACCCTTCGCTTACTTTTTCTAGCACTTCTTTTTCGCGAGACGTTAAGGGTGTCAGATTAGCAGGGTATGGAAGTTTATTTTTTTCCTTTACAAACTGTAGCTCTTCAATTTCCTGATCCTTAATAGAAACCTCTTCGTGTAATGATTCTAATTGGACCTCCTTTTCTACCACAACCGTCCTGAGTTTTTTGGATCGCTTTCTCCATATGCGCACGGCAACAAGTGCAATTAGCAATAAAAAGAGTACTACGCCGAGGGTGATCAGTACTTTCTTCAAAGAAGATGCTGCTTTTTCAGACGCTTCATTACTGTCCTTAAGATCGCCCTTCAGTTCTTTATTCTTGTATTTTTCTTCGAGTTCGTGCATGACCAACTCCTCGCTTTCTGCATTTAACGAGTCTCTTAACGATAGAATGGCATCTTTATAATAAATGCTAGAATCAAACATGCTCAAACCCTTGTATACAGAAGACAACTGTTCGAAAATAGGTTCTAAATATTCCGTTTTGTTGAACTGTCTCGCATTCTTCTCAGCTGATTTCGCATACGCAAGAGTGGAATCTAGATTACCCATTTTTTCAAACGTAGAGGCCATATTTAACCAGACAGCGGACAAATACTGATCATTCCCTGATTGAACATATAGCTCCAGAACTTCCCTGTAAGTTGCTAGTTCTTCTCTCGCTTCACCCAGAATGCCATAACAGATTGCCAAATTGTTCTTGGCATTCGCCAAAGTAGATAAATCACCGTTGTTCGCACTCCAACGAATAACGTCGTTATATAATTTCATCGCAGTACGTACAGAGTCCTGTTCCTTGAGAACATTGGCCAAATTTATTTTACCCGAAATCAACTCAGATTCAATATCGTGCTCTTTCGCGATTGCAATTGCCTCTCGGGCATATTCCTTAGACTTTGTTTTATTCTCTCGTTGCCAGTGTAAAGCAGAAATATTATTTAGTACCACCGCCCATTTCGAATAGTTTTTAAGGTTTTTAAAAATGGTCAATGATCTCAAGTATTGCTTAATGGCACTGTCTGGATTGCCATTCAACTTGTACATCAATCCCAAATTGTTGATGGAGTTTGCTTTCAGCAAAGGATCTTCATATAACGGTACTGATGCTTTGAAATAATGAATTGCCGAGTCGATATTTCCGCCGTAATAGTGGATGATGCCAATTTTGTTAAGTGAAATTGCCTCCTCTTCCCCTTTTCCTGACCTTTTGGAAAAAACGCGTGCTTTTCGATGATATACCATGGCAGATTCAAACTCACCCGTTCCCTGGTATTTCAAGCCAATTTCATTGCAAATCACCGCTTTCTTGTAGGAAGATCGCTCTCTCGTAAGTTCTACTTTTAACTCCTCAGTCGAATATCCTTTGTCTTTTAATCTATCGCGATAATCACTTTGACCAATGGTTGTGTTAACCATGATGATGAAGAGTAGAAGTAGTCCGAGTTTCATAAATTCATAGTAAGGTTGCGACTAAAATAACAATCTTGACTATTTCACAATTAAGGGATTCCAAAATCGACAGTTTTCACTTGATTTTACTTCTGATTCCAGAGTGCACTTTCCAAGTGCAAAAATGTTTCATTCTATGCAGCTTTCTGCAAAAGCTAACCACCTGAAAACCGCATAAATAGGTTTTACACTCAGACTCTAACTCCATCTTTTCCCATCTCAGCTTTTCTTTCAGTGAGAGTGGGAGAATTAAGAGCGAGAATCTGGTCCTACTTATATGCTGACCGAAAAATTGATACTGGTATTGGCTGGAACACGAAGCGGACTTGGCTTTCATCACAAATACCAATACTCTTTTTCATGATAAAAACTTAAAATACCCTTCGGGTGAGTGACCCGAAGGGTAAAGTTTAGCACCATTTTGCGTCGCTACCTCGGACTTCCATACATCAATCCGTTCTCAAGCCATTGAAGAATGTCATAATCTCTTCCCAGCTGGCTAGGGTTGTGATAACGATTGAGCGGTGTCCCTTGTGTCGCATCGTCAATTAAACTTTGAATAAGACCTGTTGGAGGTACATGTTGATAGGTTGATCGAACCCCATTGCGATAAGTTACCCAAACACCATCTTCAGGGTAGGGTTGCATGTATCCAGGTGAGACCGAAGGCGTACCTGTTGTGAAGAATGAGTAATAATTCACTGCATTCTCAGTACCAACAACCGACCTGAAATTGAAAGTTCTTGAGAAGACTTCAGCAATTGGCTGCTGTGTTCCAAGAAGAGGTCCCTGAGCATGATCTCCTGAGCCATGTGCCGTAGCTTGTGTATCAGCGGAATGACATGTATACATGTATAAGGTCGCCCCCGTGATATTTCCTATAGGTTGAGGAAGGTCCTGAACATTCGGTGCGGCACTCCTTGAAATATTTGTTCTTCCATCTCCGGTTGCCGTAAACTGCTGTGGTGGTGATCCTCCAATATTAATGGATTGATTCTTCCCATGTGACATAATCATTACTCTGGCGATATTGGTTCCTCTCATGTTTCTCCATGCTTCCGAGAATCTCGCTGTAGAACGGGTATTACTCAGCGCCACAGAGCCTTCCCCATAGAGTCGCACCATATCATTGTACTGCACCAGTGCCTGTTCAGAGAAATCATCGTCATGAAAAATGAATACTCTGACATTTTCCAGTTGTGATTCTGTTAATTCATTACCACTAGAATCCGTCCACAGAGGCGGCGGAGGAGGTGGTGGGGGTGGAGTCGTTGGTGGAGGTGGGGCTAAATGACCAGATCTTGCTAATAATTCTTCATCAGTGACCGTTCCAGTTTTATCAAAGTTCTTGACTGGATTGGATCTTGAGTATTGATATAGATTCGTTGTGTCAACCAACCCATCCGGATCAGAACTCACCCATCTGGTTAACCAGGAAATATAATAACGCGCAGAATGGTATCCTAAACCACTTTCCTCATCACGTTCCATCCCGGTATACCTGTAACGTTTTGCCGCAGCTTGTATATCCTTATTGGTTGCACTGTAGGCTGTTGTTCCGTAAGGATGATATTCTTCATAATTAATGACCTCAGCTGCATCGTTCAGTTCCAAATTCGCTGAGTCGATATGATTGCTGAACTGAAAACGTATGGTTTTCTCATCCGTGCCGTCGTTGTATTCATTCCGCGTATCGATCATAGCTATGCGATGAAGATCATCGGTAACATGCAGGGTGGTTCGTTGCAAGCCCGAATCTGCACCGGAATACTTCTTATAAATTTCAACGCCTTCAAGGTATAGACGCTCTTCTTTTTTACTTCCACCAGCACTGGTTTCTGTTACCTTTCTTACACGTTCACCATCTGCGTTGTACACGTAATAGGTGATTTCGACATCATTTCCTGAACATGTTTTTTGCGTGGCAACGGCTGACAATTCATCCCTAAAATTCCATTCCATTACCTGTAAATGAGGCAGTGAGGTCAAGTATCCATGCTTTGCGTGATGGGTGTAATTGTATGTTTGCCCGCCCACTTGTGTTTGCAACAATTGATTATTTGTGGTTTGATAAGTGTACAACCGCGTCCAGTTTCCACTCAGGGCAACGTGCGCCATTTTCAAAATATTCCCAACAGGATCATAGGCATAGGTTTGGGTATAATTCCTCCACGACATGTTGTCTACTGGACTATACGATTTGGAAAACACGCTATCGTTCCAATTGTCACACTGCGCAAACGCAACAGCCTGCCCGGCATGTTCTCTACCTTCAGCTGAAATCAATCGGTTGATTGCATCGTATTTATAAACCCCTTTCCCTTCTATTTTCTGGTTATTGAAAAACTGCTTTGGAATGGCTTTATCCTCTACCTCCGTGATGTTTCCTACCGGATCATAAGTGAAGTATAAATCCTGAAGTAAATCACCATTCGATTTTTTCGTTTCCAAATGTTTTAAACGGAAGGATTCCTCGTCGTAAGTATACGTCGTAGTAGCAAGGTTGTGCCCATCTTCATTACTATATACAATCTTCTGGCGCTGTCCTTTAGCATCGTAATCAATGTTTTTTACAAAAAGACGATTCGCTGCATCCGATTGCTCAACAGAAACGGTCTCCAGCAATCCTGTCTCGTTGAAAGTCGGTCGCGTTTCGCTGGCATCAGCCGTTGTTAATTTCTGCAGTTGTCCTAAGGCATTAAACTCATTCGATGTGGTATAAGTGGTGAGGTCAGCATCAAACACGGAAGGATTGTTGAGATTGGCTGGAATCCAGTTGGGGAGGTTTTTATAATCACTGTTAAACTGACGTGTTCCGGTGAGTAAGTTTTCTTTGATATCAAATGCATTATTCTGTAGTTTCCCGGCCATATCGTAATGGCTATATGGTTGGGTTCTCAGATTGTTTTCAATGTCATCTGTTTGTCCTTCTCCATATACAAATCGTTCAAAAATGTGATTGAGCGGTGTTGCCCCGTCCCCTCCTTCAACTTTGAAAGTTTCCGGTCTGTTTAATGCATCGTACGTAAACGTAAAAATGTGATCCCGGCTGTCCCATTTGTATACGGGCTCTTCCAAAACGTTGTTCAAAATCCATCGTTCTCCGGCATCCATTCCGTTTTGATAAACTTTATGACCGAGCATATTGTACTTGTGCTCCATCACGAGGTTTCCTCGCGCATCTGTTACGGAAACAGGATTATCTTCTATATCGAGTGCTACAAGCGTCGTATAAAACCTGTTTTTCAATGAGGCATCCTCACCATTGTCCAAAATGGTAAATCCGGAACGCCCTAAAGAGTCAATGTAGATCCGTGTTGGCGTATTGGCATGTACCGCAGCATCGGTTGCTGCCGAAAATTCCTTCGGATCGTTAATATACTCGTCATGCGTGGCATCCGTTCTTCGCTTGTACCAGTCACAATCGTCGTCCAAAACCGTATCGTTTCGATCAAAGTTGAGTTGTTTCCAGGAATCAAATTCAATTCGTGTCAAACTTCCATCCGGAAACCTGGTTTTGATCAATCTTCCTATTGAGTCGTAATAATTTATCGAAGTGACACCGATTTCTACCAGTTCTGAAGCGTCTTCGAACAGAAAGTTGGTACTGAAATAGGGCTCAAATTGCTTTACTTCTTTCCCCTTGTTATTCAGCACGGTTCTTCCGTTTCCGATCCATCTTAAATCTGACCCGGTATCCTTCTCTTCTCTCACTCCTTCATCCATGTAATATGCATTTCCGGGTTCAGCCTGTTCTTTTGCCATTACAACATTGTTCAGACCGTTTGAGAATTCAAACTTAAATTTCAGATCGCTTTCTTCATTATCTGCGTAGTGTTCCTCACGTACGATAGTTGAAACTACAATTGGATCGCCCGTATTTTGATAGGCTTCCAAATCATAAACAAAGCGGATACTGGCTTGTTGCAACAATTCATTTCCTGCATCCAGCAATTGCGTGGTATTCGTACTGCTTGAGGTTGCTGCACCGAAATAATCATCTATTTCTGTTGTTTCTGCTTCTTCTTCATACGCCTTCAATCCTGAAAGGCTGTCTGCCGAAGTCAAAATGCTTACGGTTGTTTCTGACGCATCCGCATAAACCCCATTTCCCTCAAGGGCAATGGCTTTCACCTGCCCGAGTTCATTATAAAGCACAGATGTTGGATTCGCATTCGAATCAATGATACGTGACGGTGATTGTGTCCGATAGTTATACTCGCCTACCTGCATTTTGTTGTCCAGTGCATCGGTCGTTTCACGAATGAACAAATAATAGCCATCGTTATTTCTTGTTGTTCCGGTATAGGTTTCCGTATCGTATTTAGCGGTCAACGTTCCACCCATTGGGTCTTCAAATGAAATCGGAGCATAAAACCGTTGTTTCACGTTTGCTACAGGTTCAGCTCCACTTTCACTGTATTTCGTTTTTCCGGAATGTACCCAGAGGTTTCCATCAATAGCTGTATAATTTCCATCAGACTCAATAATATCACTCACGGCATCTCCAGAAACTTCCAACTCGGTTCCTCCCTGATCTTTATAAATATCGGACACAAGTCCTGGGGTAAAAGCCAATTGATAGTTCTCGTATTCCAAACCAATGGCATCGAAATAGCCAAAACTCAGCGCATTTAAATTGTTATCTAGGTATCTGGTTTTAAGGTGTTCAATCAGACGCTTGCTCTCTCCGACTCCAGGCGATTCGTGATAGTCAAGAGCAGTTGCTGTGCTGAGTGTATCTTCAAATTCGGAGACCGTAAACACATCACCGGAAGGAGATTTTCCTGTAATCTCAAACGTTTTTATTTCGTGTGGTACTCTCAAACGATAAGCATGTGGCAGATCCAAATCGTCGTAATCACTTCCGTCCTCTGAATACTTCGCATATGTATTCTGTGTGAAGATGATATGCGTGCTCTTCTGTGCGTCTTTCGCCGATGAAATGTTGGCTGAAAATGCGGACTGTAGAGCGGTCATCGATGCCACGTCTCCGGCTGATACATCTTCAGAAAAATCAGTTACGGAATCTAACAAGGTTTGGAATTCAGCATTTGTCTTTGCCTCGTCTCTACCGTAAACAACTTTGACACTTTCCAGAATGTTTCCATGACCGTCAATGGCTACGTTTAAAACCTGAGTAAGGCGATAATCTGTTTCATCTCGTTCATAATGGATGTTGAACATCTCGCTTTCTGTAGCCAGGAATACGCCATGTTTGTTTTCATGCCCTGGCTGAACAAGACTTAGGTTACAATTTCGCAATGCTACCAAATACGGTTTGGCTTGCAATTTCAGCTCTTCATCTGTTGCTGATTCAGGCGCATCCAATGCAAAAACTTCCTGCCTTAGCACGGTGCCTTTACATGCTCTGATGGACTCCCTGAACTCATCTCCACTTAGCGCTGCGACTTCATCGGCAAGGTTTATATCATCCAGTTGAGGCTCTGTAACTGAAATAGGATCATCCGTGAAGGTCTCGTTGTACAGTTCGTACCAATATTCTTTTTTGAACTGATTTAATGTACGTTCACGATCGATGAAAGCTCCAGTGTGAAACCATGTTTTTGTCAACACAGGTTTTTGATACAATTCTTCGGATTTTTCCAAAAGGCTAGTTTCGTTGTTCCTGCTCCACTCGGCGTAATACTCGGAGTCCAATTGCTCTACTCTTCCAAAGCCTCTGAACTCTCTTTCCTGACTATCATAATAACCGTGATGATAGCTGTATTCTGTTGTAAACCGAACGTTCGTGATCTTTTCTTCGATGATTGCTTTGGAAACCACCTGAACCGGAAATGGTAATTTTGTAATCCACGGTGTTCCTTCTTTTTTGTCCTTCAGGTAAAAGTGTGTCGAGCTTTTGTATTCAAAAGTGACCTCTTTACCCATGTTGTTTTGGTAACCAACTAATACGTGTGGTTTTCGGCTGTTCATCAGGTCGATGTACCTCATCGAAATCCTGTCTGGAAGTCCAGTGGACCAAACAATGCAACTGGTACCGGTTCCGAGGAAATCTATCACAGATAATTTTCCAAAGTTACTCACCTCCACAAACGGATCTATTTCATGTGCATCACTCCAGCTATTTCCGGTATGATTAATGAACGCTTTAAATTTGTTCTTTCCAAGGTATATAATGTCGTTGGCTCCTGTTCCACTGACATCGGCAATGTGAATATGGTCTGCATTGTACTGATCCGGATGATCGAATACCGGAGAATTACTCATGACCACTTTTGCTCCAAATGATCCAAATCCTTTGTTGGGCCAATAGCATACTTCTCCGTTTCTGATTCGAACAATATCCGTTAAACCATCACCTGTAAAATCTGCAAGGAAGAGACTCTGTTCTTTATCTGCAAAAATCACTGCCGGTCCCTGTTCTTCATCAAATGCTTTTTTGGCAAACTCTGCCTCGTCCATTCCTTCTTTACCCAGGTTGGGATACCAGATAAATGCGGATTCATTGGAAAGAACCAACTCAGGCTGCCCATCTCCGTTTAAGTCGATAAAACGAATGTGTGGATCATTCCAGTCAATGTTAGGAATGCTTTTGAACGCTGTAAACTGATCAATATCGATTACCGAGTGCTCATCAGTTTCAATTGGAAAAAAACCACGTATTTCGTCTGTATTGTAGACCAATTGCTTTTCTCCGTTTGCTTCAAGATCCTGCAGTGTAATACTGCCGGAATCAAGGCCGGAAAATGATGGTCGTTTGGCAATTTGTTTTGCCCGGGAAAATTGAAGTTCATCGTTGTCAGCAGCACCTAAGTTCTCTTTGTAATACCATCCTTCTTCTTTTTCGGAAAGTATTCCGGAAATTCCCTCATTGTATAAGTCTGCCCATTGATAATTATCCGTCAACCCTGAGGGCGCATCCGCACTGCTCTCAGCATCTACATTTTGAACACTTTTGTTCCACTCCAATGTTTGATAATCGTAGGTAACCGGAGGCAGTGCTTTCCTGGCATAGCTTTCGTCTTCCTTTCGTACAAATCCATACTGGGTTGCTGTGGTTAAATAGCTCACTTCGGATTGGCCGGAGTTGTTGATGTTCGAAGGGGTGAATTCAAACTCAAGCGATTTCACTAAATACGGCGTATCTAATTCATCGAACAAATGGAACATCAAAACGCGCTGACACAATCTGTTGGTTCTTATTTCAAATCCTGATCTGTAAAACGAAAATGCGTCTGGTCGATACGTCCATTTTTGATCTTCCTCTTCGCTTAACCCGGGAGTATCTTCATGGTGTTCACCAAAGTCAAAAACCAATTCAAAGAAGTGTTTCTCATCTTCAGAACCGGGTGTCAACGTGGGATCCTCAGGGTCATAAGGTAATTCACTATCGGGATAATAGGCTTTCTGGTTACCATATTTTACCCTTTTCAGGTATTGATTGGTCATTTTGGCGTTGCCATTGTGCCGATGACTTTCATGCAACACGTTTGGAACATTCTCCAAATCTTCCGCCTTGTAATCGTATTTGATCCAGTTTCCTTTATCATCGTAACTGAACTCTGCCAACCATTGAAATATTTGGGTACTGTCCTCCGGATTGGTTATTCTTGCCGAAGTGTCACGCCCGTAAATGGTAACAACATTTGTTCCTGAGGTGACCTTCCAGTACGTTCCGTGATCCGCGTGGGAAATCTGTTCGATTCTTGCAAAGTTTTCCTCCACCCTTGGACGATAGCGTTTGACTGTATAGCCATCATCTGTTGTTTTTTCTTCGCGCTCCCATTCATCAGACGCATTCTTTTTGAGGTAGGGAACCAAATCCTCTGTTCCTCCCAGAATGAATGTATCTTCATCATCCCTGTACCTTGGTAAGCCGCTTTCGGTTTTTCTACGAATGGAAGGAACGCTTAATTGCCACCCCAATCCAAATGGGCTGTTTCCTCCTGAGGAATTGTATCCCAACTCCAAATTCGGAGAGAATTTATTTCTTCCTTCACTCAATGGCAGCGGTAGTGATAATCGCACGTCTCCGCTACCGGCATTGACTTCAAATTTTTCGTCTATCCCTTTTAACGCGCCTCCTCCTTTCGGTAGAGAAATCTGTGGAATCTGAATCGCATTTGACTCCGTTGAAGCTTCAGGCATTAACTCGGATGTTCCCGAATTTAAGGGTTGACTATTGCTGGTTTGATTGTTCTTCTCTTCAGACATTGTAAATTGTTGAATTCATGGTACGTTGTAACCACCATTAAACATTAAGACACCAGCCGACACTCCTGAAGACACATAATTTGCCTTGAGGAATGCTGACTTTCCAAATTAAACCCTTATTGAAGACCGTACGCGAACAACAATACAACGTTGTCCATGTCTTCGATCGAAGCACGACTGATTGTAATCTCTTTGCGCGACGTATCACCGTCTGCCTCAAACGTACTTGTGAGACCAACAAAAGGGGAACTGATTGAATTCAATTCATCTCCATCTAATTCATAGAGTTTCGTGTCTGCAACAATAACTTCCAGGTCCTTTGTACTCACAAGGTATGGAAGGTGATCCTTAGAAACGGTAATAGTCAAATCTCCACTATCTGCATTGGTAAATTGATACCATTCATTTGGGAAATCGTGTTTCAGACTTAGCAATTGAACCGATCCTTCAGCTGTTGCTTCCAAATTGGAATTGATCCATTCGGTTGCTCCTTCTGCCAACAATTCTCCACCTTGTCTCGACGTATAGCGAACATGCAAAATAACATCTGAGATTGTGCTGTAATCAAATTCACGAAGATCAGCCGGAAGACTAACTCTCCAGGTACTTTCTGCTCCGGCACCCTCGAATGGCAAATAACGTTCATCATTGAAATCCGGATTGAACATTCCGCTATCGTTTTGAGCATTGCTGGTTACAATAGATTGTACCGCACCATAATTGTCTCTGAATCGTGTATCCTCTTCACCTCTTTCGTATTCATCATCGGTTAATAGTGACGAGGTACGAATTGTACTTTTTTGAAGCGAAAGCGTGCAATTTACACCGGTATATGGACCAGTAACACAAGGAATAGAAAGGCTCACGGATTTGATTCTACGCATGTAGTGTCCAGGACACCCTAAATCGTACACCCACTCCGGAATATCGAATTCACAACTTCCGATTGTTTTCAGTTGCAACAATGCAAGCGGATTCAACCTTCTCAGCGAAACATGTTTGATGATTTCGAACTCGCGCTTATTGTTTTCTACATACGCCAGATCCATTCGTTTCAGATCGAGCATCAAACCTTCACCGGAAAGCAATCCTTTTCTTCCTGTATCCCAGTAATTGAACTTTACAAAATCTCTATCGTCTACTTCTGTTCTCATCAACTCATGCTTCAACGTAGCTTCTGCCTTTTTCGCTGTATCATGCGCCATTTTGTAGCAATCATAATACGTTTTTGACAGTTCACCCTGCATCCACAAGTAGAGCTCTTCTGTTGTGAACTTTTCATTTTTCAGGTACTCTTCGATGGCTTGAGCCTGTTCTATCTGAACCTGGTGGTTCTCGTATTCTTTTTTCAGAATTTGCTCATTGATCAAAGATGCAATCAATCGTCTTCCGATCTGCTGCAATTCGATGGCTGCCTGGTTGTTCTGCATTACCCAGTCGTCTACTCTTCTTTGGTAGTTCCCCAGTTTTCCTGCTCTTTGTCCTGCGTATGCAGCCAGGTCTCCTCCAATTTTAATGATTTGACTGGCCGTTTGAACTGATTTGGACAATTGAACACCACCAAAGCCGGCTGCAGCACCAACTCCTAACGGCGTTCCGTGTACATCGACCTGTGGGATCAGGCTCAATAAAGTGGCTGCCGCACCTACCCCGGCAGATGTTGCATTTAAGGCTGTAGCAGTGGGCATGAATACATTAAGTTCAATATCCTCCGTTTTATTGAGTTCCAGGTGTGAACTTCCTCCTACTCCAACGGCTGCTGAAATTGTATCAAAGAATCCGGAAACCCCGCTTGCACCTTCTCCAAGCAATCCAAGATTTTCTTCTCTGTATTCCTCCAGGTCAATTTCTTCTGCAAACTGACCAACGAGTTCACTGTACACGTCGTCAAAATTGTCTTCATCAATAGTCGATCTGCTCACAACAACTTCGGAAAGACCTGAAAAGTCTCCTTCTTCCTTACCAAGAGCCAATTGATAATGCTTGAACCTGTTAAATGCTGAGTCTCGCGACATCAATAATGACTCGGTATTTTCCTCAGCTTCTTTCCACTTCAAATACTTTGTATCCGTAATGAGGTCATTCATCTTGATTTCATGCTCCTGGCGAATCAATGCAAGCTTTTCCGCATCTCCTTTTTCAAGTGCGCTCAAGAAGTCTTTCCCCATGCCTCTTAATTCGGAACAAAGGCTGTATGCTTTTTCGTAAATGACACGGAAACGTACATTGGAAACAGATTGATTCAATCCAGCCACTAAACTGCTTAAATCTATTCCCGCAGCTGCTCCTTTAATCAACATACCCGGGTCAATTGGCGGTTGGAAAAGTGGCAATGGTCGGATGTTACCTTCAATGTCCATACAATGGCGGATTTTCGCAAGACGATCCTCTACTTTATCCCAATATTCCAGCAGTTTATCATTTTTTGGAATGCAGAAATAAAGTTGTTTTCCGATTCCGAGTAAAGACTGACTCATGGTTGAAGCCGATGCACCTCCTGAAGGTGTATTCGAGTTGAGTGGAAACTCATTTTCCATCTCTACAAGGGCATTGCTGAATTCATCGAGACTATCTTTCAACTGCTTGTAATTTCTTACCGGACGTTTTCTCAATGTTGGTACTTCCTGCGGACGCTCTCCCAAAATGCTGGAAGCTAAAATGTAAATCTGCGTCGCCTCATTAATGGACTCCATTGAAAACTGACGGAACAAACTATCGCCCCAATCAATGAGGTTGTCAAGATATTTCATGACCACATTGTACTTGTACGCCAGCGGTCGGGTTTTAGCAACTGTGTGTGGGCTGAACGGCTTGTCTTTCCATGCTTGAATGCTATCGCGCATAAGCTCTTTCAATGCTTCGGTTTCGTCATCCGTTGCATCAGAGCTCAAAGTTTCAAGCATTTCTGTGATGGAGTCCAAATCTCCATTTTCCCGGAAATAAAGGAAGTTCCAGTACCTCGCCATTGGATCGTCGGCAGAAGGTGGAGTGTCCGTTGTTGGGTCAAAAATGAAGTGAAACCATCGCTGTGCATCTGCAAAACGCTGATTTTTACTTAACTGTACTGCTATTGCCAATGGAATATGAAAGAACAGTTCCCAATTGTATATGGAGTACGCTCCCTTCTCACTAAGATCAATGTTCTTAATCGGATGATCGGTGACTTCAATATCCGTTAAACCATCTTCATTGATGTCATATCGATCGTCGAAAAATGTTTCATCCGGCTCAATGCTTAAATCTGCTTTCAGCACATCGTCTATGTCACCAGTATTTGAAATTTCGATCAATTCGCCCACAAATGGATGGAAGTGGTTATTGAACGTGTAATAGTATTTTGTTTGTTCATAAAACTCTACCAGGTGTAGTCCGTAATATGTATTTGGATTTGCCATAATAATCTCTTTTATAAAGTAAGTTTTTAATAATTCGTATGTCTTCCAGGATCATTCGTTATTGGTCCTTTCAAGTCTCTCACTTCGTGAATAATTGGTCCAATTGGGTCAGGAACATCGAACTCCAATACTTCTATCAATTCAGGGATATCAAATTCCGGTTCTGGAATTTCATATTCGAGGAGTGGTTCATATACCATTGTTCCACCCCAGATTTCAAGACCAAAGTCAACCCAAAATGGTACTGACGTTGTTTTCTTCTCCATTTCAACAAAGAAGAGATGTCTGAAATCTTTAATGAATAATGGGTCCGAATGAGTATCGTGCGCCGGGTGGTCGAACTGATTTGTTTTATAGAAATAATTGCCCAGAATGTTTGTATGTGTAGGCGGGTTAAAGTCCATATAGCGATTATAAATCAGACCAAAACCATTGTTCAACACCCTTCTGGTATCAGCGAACAAATGACCAAAGACCGAATAAGGGAAATGCTCAGCACCAACATCACTGAAATCAGAACTTAACGGATCACTGTGCTTGTTAAACAGCACGAACAACCCGGCAGTTGTTTCACCGCTTACATTCGGATATATCGCCAGTTCTCCATCAGAACCTAATGAATAAAATAGGCTGAGTTGCGATGGATAAAAGCTTTCCAATCCTTTATATACGACAGGTTCATCAAAGTCTGATGTTCGTTTTGTTTGCCATTTTCCATTGTAAAATTCACTCCAGCAAATGTTCACTTCCAGGTTGAATTTTGCCGGTCCGTTCAACTCTGAAACAGGGTTACCATCTTTGCCGGAAGGTAATTGTTCTTCCAAATCTCCGGACTGAATAACTGTTGTCCAGAAGATGAACAGACGGTTTCTCCAGAAAACAGGAATAACCGGACCTCCTTCAATATCAAGGTTGATCTTTTCCCATGCTGACCATCCACTTCCCGAATAGTTTCTGTGGTAATATTCGGCGTTTTTACCACCGCTTGTTTTACCGAGCACATGAATTTTGTTTTCATCTTCACGACACATTCCACAAATGGTCATGTTGGCCACTTTATCCAGTTTTTCGAGATAATTCATCACGGCTACACTTGCTCTGTCATCATTGATGTCGGATTGTAGTAACTCACTTTCAAAATCTTTGAAAAACGGTGATTTTGTATCTCTCAACGACGGATCCAACCAGTTCTCTGGATAAATGAACACTTTACGATTGGCTTCCCAAACGCGGTAATTCTTCATCCATGACCAGTATTCGGATGTGATTGATGAAGGATCTACATTTGCTTCCAGATTGAGCAATACACGCTGAATGAACAATTGTGTACTTGAAATTGCCTGCTTGGTTCTGGATGTTTTCATACATGGCGACATGTCTACATCAATGAGGAAGAATTCATACAGTTTATCCGAAGTATCAATGTGATTTGTTACCTCATCTTTGGACAGCGCAAACAAAATGTAACTCACAAGTGCATCTCTTTGCTGCTTTCTCATTCGATCGTTGATCGGTTGGATTACCTCTAACCAACTTGAATAATCGTATTTGGCACGAACAGCACTTTGCATGTTTGTACAATCTTCAAATGTCGGGTCTACGGTAGTCCATGTAAACAGATCAGATGGTGTGCTTCCAATCTCATTCACGATGTCATATCCGCTCATGACCATTTGGAACAATGACCAATCTTTCAGCAATGGATACAGAACTTCAGTATCCGAACTTGCATTTCCTGTATAACGCTGAATCAACGCAACAAGAATTTCTTCTTCCCAATTGGTTGCAAGAAGTAGTTTCAACTCATCGTTTTCATCTGTTACCAATGGATCTTCCATGATTTCGGCCAAAGTACCGTCGGTAATATTGAAGGCGCTTTTCATCCCCGCATACTCCAATAACAACAGGAGTCGCTCAATGAATCCTTCAATTGTTGCGGTATCAAGTCCTTCTACAGTTGGTAATGTTTCGAAGAAGGATTTCGTTGAAAATTTGATTTCCGTTGTATCGGCTACCAATTCAGCATCTCCTTGCGTAAGCCCTAATCCTTCAATAACACGTACTGTTTTCAGCAACTTAATGTAGCTTGATAAGAAGTCCTGTGTTGAATTGTATGGGAAGCTTTGTCCCTCAGGAACCGTTTCAATCAGTTGCTCACTTCTTTGCCATTTGAAAGTAGCTGTATCGTGCAAGTCTGTGGCCTGAATTTCTATTTCGTACCATGTGCCGGCATTGAAGGAGATAGCACTTGCATTATCCCATAACGTTCCCGACTGATTCATTGTGATTTCTTCTCCGTCGATCCACAACTGAACGCCAGTGGCATCAGTGTCCAGATAGAGGTTGTAATTCTCATTTGTAGGAGCTTCGAGGTAGAATTTCCAGCTTGCACTGATATTTAATTCCGGATCGGAGGTGTTTGACGGAAGTACAGTTTCTTCTCCGTCGAAAGCTAATTGTGTGATGGTTGCCTCACTTTCCGGTGTTCCGCTGATAGTTGCTCCGTTGTAGTAAGCCGCAGAAAGACCGTTGTTACCTACCGCCAAATAATCTTTTATGATGGCCTCGGTATCATCAGCAGATGAGTGTAAAATATAGTGATCAGCTGCTTCTAATTCTCCTTGCAACAAGACTTCCATAAATTCAACATCCAAGTCCAGTTCTTCGGCAAGCGTTTGCTTCAGGTAGATTTCTTTCAGCTCTTCAACCAAAGGAACCAATTGATCCTCGACAATATCCTCAAACGAACTTCCGGAACTGTGCAGGCTTTCAAATTCAGGATGTTGGGTAAAGAAATCCGAATACTCTGCCTGGGAATCATCATACAAGGATTGAACCGCTGCAATAAATTCTGCCGACACTCCGCCAACGCCTTGCAAAGCATCACGGACATCTGCTGTCATTACACCTGAATAGGTTAAATTTTTCGCTAAATCGTCGTATCCAATGTTGTCTGACTCATCAGTAATCGCTGATTCAAGTGCATCACTTGAGTGGTCGTAACTCGTCGAGAATACAACTGTTCCTCCGAGAATTGAATAAATGACTCCTCCGTACTCCTCTCCGTAAATAGATGTTATTAGCGCCTGTGCCTGTTCATCCGTCAAATCTTCTCCGATAGGATAACCGTCAATGATCTCTTTCAATCCAAGGTAAAGTGTTCGTGCAAAAGACAAACTGTCGGCTGTACTTGGCTGACTGTTTCCTGTTTCATCTTCATGTTTGAACAGGTAATTGAGGTCCTGGGCTGAAAAATCGGATGCATCTATTGTGCTCACCATTTCAATAAACTGAATCATATCAATCGTTCTGTAATCATCTGCAGATTGATAATTGATTGCGGCAAACGGATTCACACCGGATAATTCTTTAAACGTTAAAAACTCTTCAACGCTTAGCTTCAGTTGTTTTGCTAAAAAACCTATTCTGTTCACGCTGGAAACATTTTCAAGTGTCAACACGGTTGAACTGTCGAAACCAAGGTCATCTATCACTAACGTCCATTCGTCTGAGGTAAGTGCAAATGCTGCCTGAAGGCTCGAAGCGTAATCCAAAATTTTCTTGCTTGAATCACTGAGATAGTTCCCGTATCCATCATCAGTATACACGTCATTTACCTCGAGTACAGATGCGTTCAAAAACAATTTTTTGTAGAGTGCATCTTTTCCGTAGGTATTGATATTTGTCCACAAAGCCAGGCTCTCCTGATATTCCTTTTTGGCTGACAACCCTAGCGCTACGCGAACACGCTCATTCAATGCAAGTTTTACGAGGAAATCTTTGAAACCATCATCCAAATTGCTTAAATCACCACCGCTGATATCGTAAGCTGATGAATCGTAGAGCGAAGTCAAATATCGATCTGTCTGGACAATGGTCCAGCCCATTTTCTTCCATAATCGAACGAAGTGGATGAACTTCCAATATTCGATCTCTTCCAGATCAGATTGATCAGGATTTGCATATTTCAATTCCAGATCTCCAAAGTCACATACATTTCCATCTCCTGTTGGTGACAAGAAAATGAGCGACATAATTTCTTCATATGAATTCTCTATCCACTCCTGCAGACTTCCTCCGAACTTACTTTCGTCGATTTCATCTGACGGGAAAATGTCTGAGAGATCACCAACAATTGTGGCATCTTCATCGGCTACGCCAGCCAAAATTTCGTACAGACTTGTGCTTCCGTAGGTCGAATTCACAGATGAGTTATCTTCTTTTGCAATGTTGAACGCACTTTGAAGAATTTCCAGTTTGGTGATTAACCTCGCTGCCGGATTGATAAATTCTGTTTCCAACAAGCCAACCAATTCTTTGTACTTAATGTCAAGAATGCGACAGATTTCTTTTGCGTTGGCCAATTTATCGTTGAGGTCATCGGCATCTTCAAGACCGTATCGCGCCTGGATGGTATACGCTGAATGATCGGTGAACAATTCATATTCTTTCGGTGAAAGTCCGAGTTGTTCCGTTAATATTTCTCTCCAGGAATAATCCGTACTATTTGATTCCAGTTCCTCGTCTTCTCTCAAACGCTCCATGGTTTCGTGCAGAGGAATCTCAAAGTGACTGAAGAATTCACGCAACAATTCAAGATTGCGATTAAATGGCAGCTTCATAGGATATGCAGCGCTTGCAGAAAGCTCTCCATTCAGTTTTTGATAAGCTGTTTCGTTTACAAACTGCGGATTCGCAAGCAACTCTTCCGTGGTGATGTCCTCATCCATATTATAACCTTCAAAACCATCGAGGTCTTCGTTAACCACGTAGTACTCGAGAATTTCATTAACCAAATCGATGTATGGAAGTACTGTATAGGTATTTTCACAAGTCAATTCTGAGTGCTGAATATCCGGTCTTCTGTCGAACAATTCTGTCAACGGGTTTGTACCTTCAATAAGCTCTTCGTCAACATCAATGAACTGCAATAAATCAACAAGATATGCTGTTGGACTCAACAAGGATTGACAATGACCACATGAGCAATAATCAAGCGATCCGAATAGTTTATCCAGTGTCGGGTACTCTTTTACTCCTGCTGCTGATTCATCGGGATTGTTATCATCTCCAAGACCAGTAACTCCTCCAATAATCCATGGTGCCGGCGTTGCCCACTGCGAACCGTAAGCTGTAGCCATGTGCGTGATCAAACCAGCATCCTGTTGGGCCTTATTGTAAATCAATGCTGCCTGTTGTTGATCTCCCCCTGGGTTTGATTTCATATACATGGCAGTGAACTGAACTTCGCTCATGCCAGTAACCTTAAATGCCGAATCCAGGTTGTTTGTCATTAAGAAGTTGATGGAATCTACATTGGGCGTTAGAGCATAGGAACGATGCAAAGATTTTAATTCCTCCTGCGCATTAGCGCTTAAATCAACACCTGCTTCCTGTACCTCCTGAATATGCTTGTTAATGGAGTAGTTCCCGATTTTAAATCCATTGTCATTGTACAATAATGCACTTTTGACTTCATTCGGGTTTTGGATTGAAATTACATCAGTATTTACTAAATCAGCAACCACTTCGCTTGGGTAACTGAATTGCAATTGACCTGCAATCCAGTTCATGTAATTCACTTTTTTCTCTTCATCCGTATCTCCTTTGAAGTTTTGCGGAATATCTATAGAATCGTCGATGATTGTTGCCAACTTTTCAACGTTATAGAATCCAGCTGCTACGAGATCAGACGGGTCACCGATTGATTGAGATTCCTGCTTTAGTTTTTGAATGAGCGGTACATTGTTGAATGTAAGGTATCCGAGCATTCCATCCAGACGCAACGCCTTTGTTTTTTCCGCTCCGAATTGCTCCTCAACGGATGCCCATGTTTGCTCAATGGATTGTCCTGGTTCACCGTGATAATACAACTCAACAAATTTTTCACGATCTCCCTGGTCAGAGAGTGAAAGGGATAACATGGAGTTCATGTTCGATACACTTAACTTACTTCCGGTAGCCAAAATGTGCGCAGTACTCTCTTTTATGTATGCCTTCTTAATGGCATCCAGATTTACTCCGTTTGAAGGGACCAGATCCCCCTGCACCTTTTGGTAAGATTCAATCGCCGTATTGGCATTTACACGGTATACTTCGTTGCGCAACATCCCCGCTCCTGAACGGAACAAGGTGTAGTAAAACTGTGATGGAATGGTCTCTGATGCCAACTGATGAGATTTAGCAAGCATTAACACCTGCGCTACATCCGTTCCTGTTTTTTCTGCTAAAAACAGGATGCCTTCTGTATCCAATTCATTTGCATCTACCCCTTCCAATAACGGGTCAAAAACTTCTCCAAGCAATTCAAACTCCGAAGGTCCTTTGACTGCATCATTTCCGGTTAAATCTACTTCTGTTTCTTTACCGATATTGAATTGTGTATCGCTTTCTGCAAACAATTCGCTATCGATAAATGCTTTGACGCGAATATCTGTGCTTTCCGGTGCGCGAAATGAAAACGAATAATTTCCTTCCTCATCACTTTTAGTAGTCGCAAGTTCTTTTTCACCGGTTACTTTTACCTCAAACAATTTCAATTCAGCCTGAGCGGGCGAACCACTCATGTATTGAACGTTTCCAAAGACTTTATACGGAACATAGTTTATTCCGGGAACATCATCCGGATCAACATTGATTAACACCGTTGTTTTTTCGTCTTCATTCCAAATAACACTGTCTTTCGTGTCGCAAAGAAACTTTTTGCCTTTGAAAATTTTGAAATAGAGATCAGGACTCCTGTCAAAAAAGAGTTCACTGAATTTACCCGTATCATAAGTGATTGTAAATTCTCCTTTTTCGTTTGTTGTAGCCTGTCCAATGAAATCATCGAATAGGAGGTCTTCGTCCCATCCTTCGACGCGTAAGCCTCCAATCCCTTGTTTCGTGGATTTGCTGACTACTTTTCCTGTGATTTTGTGAATATTACTCATTTTGTTTTTGGTTAGTTATTTAATCTTATTTACTACGGTATGTTATAATACCATCGTATCCATCTATCTGCTTCGTAAAGGGTATTATTAACGGCATCTTTTGCGGTTTTCACAGTTGCTTTAGCAGGGTTATTTCTGAACGGATGATATTTTTCATATAGCTTGGCTCCAAATGCCTGCCCCCTGTTATTGGCTAGCATATCAGCGGAATCATAACCGATATCATCACTAAACCAGCTTGGAATTTCATCATAGAAGATTTCCTTTCCGTATTGCTGAATATCAGTTGTAACCCCCAAACTGTAGTTTGAAAAGATGCTATACTCAAGGTCTGCCGATGCTACAAAATGTTGCACTTTATCAAATCCGGTGGAAGAGCTGGATCTAGCCAATCCCTCGTATAAGTGCAGGGCTGCATACCCTAACTTCATATCTTCAGATCCAAAACCACCAGCTGCTGTTGTTACACCTTTATCAGGACCGTAAAGTGCAATACTCTTTTTCATCACAGCCTTACTAAATTCCACATAATAATCACTAGGGAACTTCCCTTTAAATCGGGCGGTATCAGCTTGAAGTTTTTTAATAGCAAATGCCATTAACGGGTCTGCCTTTGAAGGGTCGTTGATTTGATCAACCGTAGCTTGAGAAGTATTACTCAGTCTTCCATTCCTGTAAATAAATACCTTCCCCTTCCCTATTGCCTTTGTAAAATCCGCATTACTCATCCCAAGTGCTTTTTGAGCTGCAGCGTGGGTCATTAAAACTGCCTTTCCTGTAGATTTATCCAAGCTATAAATCACTGAAGGTGGGGGCGGCGGTGGAGGTGGAGCCGGTGGGGTTTTTGGGGGAGGAGGCACGTTTCCGACCATCCTATCAAACATTTTATCTCCGATAGCATTATCAGGAATGTTTCCACTTTGGTCCATAAATTTAACGGGGTTATTCTTCCCGTACCTATATAAGTTTGTCCCATCCACTAATCCGGCAGGGTCGCATTTTAGCCATCGTCCTAACCAGGGTAGGTAGTAACGCGCAGAATGATAACTCAATCCACTTTCTTCATCGCGTTCCATTCCCGTATAGCGATATCGTTTGGCTGAAGCTTTTATATCTTTGTTTACCGCCTGATATGCTGTCGTTCCAAATGGATGATACTCTTCATAACTAATCACGGAAGCATTCTCATCCAATTCAATCGAGGCTGATTTTATATGATTGGAAAGTTGGTAACGTACCGTTTGTTTATCCGTTCCGTCGTCTACATCATTTCTGGTGTCGATCATTGCAATGCGAGCAGTATCGTCAGAAATATGTATGCTCGTGCGCTCTAATCCTGTGTCGCTCTTGCGATAGACTTCAAAATCATCCAAATAGAACCGTTCACTTTTTTTTGTCGTCGTTAATGGATCTACCGATGCGTTCTCAGTTACTTTTCTGATGCGCTGTCCTGATGCGTCGTAAACGTAATAAGTAATTTCAGGAACTCCACTGTTTACCAGTTGTTTTGAAACCGCTCTTAGCTCATCCCTGAAATTCCAATCTATAAAAGAAAGGTGTGGCACCTTCGTCATAAACCCGTGCTCAGAATGATGTGAATAATTATAAGTTGTCCCTCCAACTTTTGTAGTGAGGAGCCTATTCGATAACGGATCGTAAGCATACTCTCTCGTCCAGTTATGAGCTAAATCTGTTGTAACATGTTTTACTTCCTGAATATTTCCTACACCGTCATATTCAAACGATTGTGTATAATTTCGCCATGACATGGAATCCCCGGAACTATACTTCTTCAAAAATGAGTCGTCGGAATAATTGTCTTTACTTCCGAAATTTATTTGTTGTCCTGCATGTTCTCTTCCTTCAGCCTCAACTAACTGATAGAGTGCATCGTATTTGTACTTTGAAACTGGCTTAATGACATAATTCCCAAAAAACGTGGTTGGAATGCTCTTGTCCTCAATTTCTGAAACATTTCCAACGGGATCAAACGTATAGTGTAACTCCTGCAGAACCTTCCCGTTTGATTTCTTCGATTCAATCTGTAAAAGACGGAAAGTTTCAGCATCGTATTGATAATTTGTAATCAAGCCATTGCCATACTTTATTTGTTCCCTGGCCCCTTTTTCATTGTACGTGATGCCTTTAACGAATTGTTTTGAGGTACTGTCCTGCGTCAACGTAAGTTGATCAAGTAAATTTCTTTCGTTATAGCTCGGTACTGAAGAACTTCCATCAGGTGTAGTTGAAAGTATTTCTCTGTTTAGCGCATCATATTCATGAGTTGCCGTGAAAGACTCATTCTCTAATAATGTTGATGGATCCACGACATCCCAGTTCGGAATGCTTTTATAATCGGATGTAAACGAACGAGTATTACTTGTTATATTTCCTTTCTGGTCGTATTGTAATGATAGTTTACCTGCTGTATCATAATGATGCAGAATTGCTCCGCGCAGGTTCAATAATTTATCATTCGCTTGGCCTTCTCCATAAGTTATTTTATCTACGACCGAATTCAAGGCCACTGTCCCGTCACCTCCGGTTACTAATGTTTCCAAAGGTCGATGAAGAGCATCATAAGATATCGAGATAATGTGATCACGGCTATCCCACTTCTGTATTGGTTTTTGAACGACATTATTCAACATCCACCGTTTTCCAGAATCCATACCGTCCAGATAAGATAGATCTGCGAGCATTGAATACTTGTTACGTACTACAACATTGTTCTTAGCATCGAAAATCACACGCACATTCCGTTCTATATCAAAGGATATTTCTGTATGATGGAACAAATCATTATTGAATTTGTCTTTGTTATGAGAAACCGTAGCTATTTCCTGCCCTAGAGTATCAAAATGCACTATAGTAGGTGTTCCATGATGGTCTGCCGTTTTAATTGCAACATCTTCTTCTTTTTCAGGATCTTTACCAGCTGCTACTAATTCGGCATCTATTAATCTTCCAACACGATTCGTATACCACTCACTATCCTGAACAGTATCGTTCTGGTCGTAGACTAATTGTTTCCAGGAAAAGACTTCGACTAATGAAAACGTGGAATCCGGAAACTCCGTTTTTGTAATTCGCCCCAATGGATCATAATAAATGATCGGCGACACACCTCTTTCCACTAATTCAGGGGCATCTTCAAAGAACGGCGTGACGGAAAAATACGGTTCGAACTGTTTTACGATTTTTCCTTTATTGTTGATCACCCTTCGACCGTTACCAATCCAACGAACTTGTTGAGGAACCAAAGATGAAGTGTCTACTTCTACAATGGAAACTGTTTCATCTTCATTAACGTTCAGCCGTTTTGCGACCCCAGGTTCTGCTTGCGACTTGGTCATTATGACACCACCTGAACCGTCCATGTACTCAAAGGAAATTTGAATTTTTGTTTCCTCTCCGACCTCTAAATCATTATGGTGCGTTTCACGACTAATTGAGCATATTGCAATCGGTTTACCTTCATCAGAATAAGCGCTCAAATTATATACAAAGCGTTGTGTTGCATGTTGAAGTAGTGTTCTGGCCTGGGTTTCCAGGACATTTGAATCGTCTTCTGCAAAGAATGTATCAATCGCTGCCTGTTCGGCTTCTGTAGCCTCAGTTAATCCGGTTAATTCATCTGCAAGCTGCAATTCGGCAACTCCATCATTATCCAGATCTTTACCATATATGGCTCGTGCTTTGACCATTCCAAGCTCATCTATAAGGACTTCAGAGATCGTATCATTTTGATCCTTTGTTTTTGATGGTTGTAATGTGCGTAAATTCATGCTTACCACACTCATTGTATTATTTAGCGCATCTTCAACTTTCTGAACATGAAGAAAATAGTCTTGATAATATTCAACTTCGGATATCGAACCTAACGGATCAGTATAACTAACAGGAAGATAAAACCGCGATCGGGCATCACTCTCATCTTCTCCCGCTATAATAAGATTCATAGTTCCCGAACGAATCCACCAGTTGGAATCTCCTCCAAAATTAGTATACCCTGCTCCTGACATTGTCAGGTTTACATCCGTGATTTTCCCGTCGTAGATATCCGTTAGCAGATCAGTTGTATAGGCCAATTGATACTTCTCATGCAGTAATCCTTTTGACTCCAGCAAATGCAAGTCTAGAATTGAATTCAATTCGTCATTTAGATAAAGTATCCGTATATGTTCAATCAAACGTCGTTTAGGTTGCCCTGGAAATGGGTCTGAATCGTTGATAAGATCAACTTCATAACCGATTAGGTTACTATTATCAGTAAGTACGTCTTCAAAATCTTCAATACTATACAATGCTCCCAACTTTGAAATATCATTCAATTCAAACTCTTCTGTTTCCGACGGCATTCTTAAACGATGTGCGCTAGTCGTCAATACGTCGTTAGTATATGCTTGCCTGGTATATACAATGGAGGTTCTGTCCTGAGCATCTTTAACAAATTGAGAAAGGCTTCCATCCACAATTTGTCTGGGGTAGACTACAATTGCAGATTCTTCGACCATTCCTAATTCATTCGTTTTGATATTCAGATTATGTACAATTCTTGGATCAGTTTCGTTTCTCTCGTAATTGAATGTAATACTCTCACTCTCTATAAATTGAAACACCCCATGTTCTGATTCACTATCTGGTTGCAACAATTGAATGCTTCCGTTTTGAGTAACTACAGTATATGGAATAAGTGCCCGACGCTTAATATCATCGGTTGAACTTTCGTCGGCATCTAACGCAAAAGTCTCCTTCCTAAACAATGATCCTTTATTGGACCTTTGGGCTTCTCGAATTCCCTTTGGAGATAGTTTCGAAACCGCATCGCTATCTTGAACACTTCCAGCAGCAACTATATTTATAGGGGCCAGACTATGTTCATTAATCATTACCGGGAATCCAGCTTTTTCGATCTCCTCGTGCCAGAATTCAGATTCGAATGCGGTGAGCATTTCAGCCGTTTTTTCAACACTTCCTACATGAAACCATGACTTTGTCAGCACTGGAGACTGATACAACTCATCCTCAGACTCTAACTTATCGCTATTATTAATGGACCAAGTTTCGTACTGCTCAGTATCTAACTGATCTACCCTTCCGAACCCCCTAAATTCTCTTTCTACAGGATCAAAATAGCCATGGTGATAGCTATAGCTAGAAACAAATACGGTTTCACTGATTTTATCCTCAGTACGCACTTTACTCACCACCTGCACAGGAAAAGGAAGCTTCGTAATCCACGGTTTCCCTTCCTTTTTGTCTTTCAGATAGTAGTGAGTGGAGCTTTTGTATTCAAAAGAGACTTCTCTTCCGAGATTGTTCTGATACCCAACAAGTACATGTGGTTTTTTACTACTCATCAGATCGATGTATTGCATCGGAGTAGCACCGGGCAGTTCAGAAGACCAGACGATACAACTGGTTCCGGTTCCAAGCAAGTCAATTACGGATAATTTGCCTTGATTATTGATCTCCGCAAATGGATCAATTTCATGAGCGTCACTCCAACTGTTCCCACTATTATTGATGAACGCTTTGAATTTATTCTTCCCTAAATAAATGATATCAGCTGCTCCGGTACCACTTACATCTGCCAAATGAAGATATCCCGGGTTGTATTGATCCGGGTGATCAAACACGGGTGCGTTCCCCATTATGACCTGCGCACTGAATCGACCGTATCCTTTATTGGCCCAATAACAAATTTCGCCGTTTCTAATCCGAACGATATCCGTTAATCCATCGCCGGTAATATCCGCTAGAAAAATACTTTCGTCGTCGTTCTCGAACACGACGGCTGGTCCCTTTTTTTCATCAAAACCTTTGGACGCAAACTCAGCCGCACTGAACCCTTTCGTTCCCTCGCTCGGATACCAAACAAAAGCCGACTCCTGGGATAAAACGATGTCGGGACGACCATCACCGCTAAGGTCAAGGTATCGTGTATTTGGATCGCTCCAGTCAACGTTTGGAATACTTTTGAAAGATGTAAAATCCTTCAGATTGATTTTTGTTGAGTCGGAAGTATCAATTTTATAGGATCCTTTCAGACCTGTTGAACTGATTGCGACGTGTTTTTCTCCGTTCGAACCTATATCTAAAATGGAAACGTCTCCATTGACACTTTTCGAAATGGATGGTCTGTTCGTTATTTGTTTGGCAGGTGAAAACTGAACGCCACCAGCATCACCTTGATTTTCTTTGTAATACCAGTCCCCACCGTGATCGTACAAAATACCTGAAATTCCTTCGTTGTACAGATCAACCCATTGATAGTCATTAGTTAATCCCTCAGGTGCATTTTGAATGCTTTCGGAACTTACATTTTGAATTGTTTTACTCCACTCCAGCGTTTGATAATCGAACTGAATCAGGGGAAATGACTTCTTCGAATAACTATTGTCTTCGTTTCGAATATATCCACTTTGTTCGGCTGAAACCAGGTAACTCACCTCGCTTCCTCCAGCGGCGTTAATGTCTGAACCTTCATAGTTCAGTTTCGTCGATTTTACCAGGCAAGGACTTTCGCCCAATTCCTCAAACTTGTGAAACAAAAGCACACGTTCACATAAGCGATTTGTACGCACCTCGAATCCAGATCGATAGGAAGAAAAAGCATCTGGTCTGTAGTTCCATTTCAGACTTTCGTCTTCAGTAGGTGTTGGGATGAGTTCATTGTGTTCACCATAATCGAACACCACTTCAAATAGATGCGTTTCCTCCGGAGAGTCTTCTGTTATCGTTGGGTCAATTGGATCAAATGGCTTGCTCTCATCAATGTAATAAGGCTTTTTATTGCCGTATTTGATCCGTTTCAGGTATTGATTTGTGATTTTCGCGTTTCCATTGTGCCGGTGGGATTCGAACACTTTATTCGGAACGTTTTCAAGGTTCTCTTCTTTGTAGAAGTACTTGATCCAATTCCCCTTGTCATCATAACTGAACTCAGCTAGCCACTGAAAGATTTGCGTTTCATCCTCTGGATTTGCGATTCGTGCGGCAGCACTCCTTCCAAAAATTGTGGTGACATTATCTCCGGTAGTGTGCTTCCAATACGTTCCGTGATCTTCATGAGAAATCTTCTCTAGTTTCGAAAAACTGCCTTCAATTCTCGGACGATAACGTTTTACGAAATAATTGTCATCCGTTGTTTTTTCTTCGTACTCCCATACCCCAGGACTGGTTTCATTCATGTAGGGCACAAGATCTTCCACTCCAGTGAGCTGATATATATCTTCGTCTTCCTGATATTTTGGAAGACCTAATTCTGTTTTTAAGGTGATGGAGGCAATATCAATACTCCATCCCAGTCCAAATGCGCTATTTCCGGACCCTGAATTATAACTTAATTCCAAACCGGGGTCGAAACCGTTTCTTCCGGGGCTAAAGGGCAGTCCTATCGAAAAATGCGATGTTCCGCTTGCCGTATTGACTTCAAATTTTTCGTCAATTCCCTTTATTGCACCTCCTCCTTTTGGAAGGTTTACTTCAGGAATTTGAACCGCACCAGACATCCCATTAGATTTGGAATCAGGCTCGTTATTATTTCCGTACGAATGTCCGTCAAATGATGGTTGCATGACAGTTTCAGAGAGTAATGGTTAGGTTGAAGATAGACATTTAAGAAACCGAAAAAACTACCAGAATAATTTTCCGTAATTATACCCGATCGCATTGCAAGAAATACGCAATCCAATACGTTTTTTCCACACTATACAGTCTGACTGCCAGTATTTTAAAGCGATACACTTATTAACAGAGTACATTTTTGAAAGCAATAGCGTCGTTCTGTAGCTATTCAAAATCTCTAGTTACAACTCAAAATTTTTCTGGAATTGTCTATTAACATATTTCCTTATGCCCTCTTAGCTCGTACTTCGGGCTAGTAAGTCTATGCAGGTGAGGAATTCGTCAATAGACCAGATAATCCACTACCACCAAAGGTGATTAATAAATAATCAACAAAAGAATTTCTAACTAGAGTGTAGCTCCAACGGTTTTTTCGGTATTTCAATTACTTAGTTCAATCAAACACTCTTTACTCCACCGCTCCACAGGTAGTTCCCTTTCTCGCTCTTGTACCACTTGCTGTTACCGCTAACGCTTTCGCCATTTTCAACGTACCCAACAACTTTTACTTTCTGACCTTTTTTAAGTGAAGTTACAGGGCTTTTCTTTGTATTAGGTTCAGGGCGAACGCGAAGACTGCTGGCTGTAATTTCAAGAGTACCCGAAGCGGAAATCAATCCGTCGGAAGCATTCGTTTGTTGAGAAGTAGAAGCTCCGGAAGAAGAAGCTTTGACTCCGCCGCTCCAGAAATAGTTGCCGTCACTGTCTTTGTACCATTTTTGATTCCCTGAAACGGACTGTCCGTTGGTAACGTAACCAACATAGTTCACTTTTGTGCCATCCTTTAGCGTTTTCACCTTAGCCGCAGATGTTGAAGGCGCTCCTTTACGAACACTTAATCCATTGGATGAAGTACACACAACCGTTCCCTTTTCGGCGGTATATTTGTATTCCTTTTTCGGTGCAGACGCAACTGATTCTGTAATTTCTTTGGTTGGTGCAGTGTCGAAGTCTGCTGATTCAAGTATTGTCCCTGTAAATTTTGGACCGTGTTCGCTTACAGACGCTCTCACTACAGGAAGAATTTTTTTATACTCCGGTTCGGCAGCTCCCATACAACCAAGCGACCAATTATTGATTAAACCACTTCCATAAGTTCCTGTATTACTCATTTTGTGCCAGTGAGTTCCGAATACCTTATCATCTTGAAACTGTACGCGATCCACTTCTCTGTCTTTATCAAAGTCACGCCAGTAATCAATTTTCCCATACTGTCTGAAATAAGGGTAATTCGAAAACTCTTTGGTAGTGTCTTTGAATGTCCACGCATCGATATATTGTCCTGGAACAATAATGGCCGTCCCGGTAACTCCTTCATGCGTAATCGGACTATCAATTGATCCTTTTAAGCCGGGTTTGGTCGTTGCCGGAATACAAATTACCTTCTTCTTATCCTTTTCAAGGTACGCCACATAGAGGTAGTCTGTAAACTTGTTGGTGATGATTTCATCGGTGCGTTCCCACACCACGTTCAATTTTAAGTCATCGGTGTAAAATTTGTATCCCTTTTTTAATACAGTCTTTTTCAATTCATCGTAAGTACGCATAGCATTTAGGTTATTAAACTGCCCAGCCGCACTGTCGTACAAGATGAAGGGCGAGCAGCATTCAGTGAATAAGTTATGTATTGTTCTAAATCAGTAGATTAGAAATATTGAATTCTATTCAACCGATCCATGAATTACGGGAAAAATACACTAATTCTTTTTAGTATTCAAGCTGAGCAAGAATAAAATGAAGAGTTGTTCAGTTGACCCTTTTTATTAAAAAGAAAAGCGCGAATTCATCTGAATTCGCGCCTTCCAATAAATATAAAATCCTTTTACATAGGAATGATTATCTCGTAAATGCAGCCCATCGATGGTTTACAGCAGATTCTGCATCCATCAATGCCAATACTTCGTCAGCAATATCATCACTTAGTTCAAGGAAAGTGGTAAACCCTACGCAAGAAGCGTTAATCTCTCCCAATACATAAAGATCTTTTCCATTTTCATCTGTATCCAGGATAAAGTCTGCCGTCCAGATCAAAGGTAGGTCGTAATTACCCAGTTTCTTTTGGATTGTTGGAACCATACCTTCAACCAGTTTTACCAAATCAGGCCATTTGCTTGGTTCGTCGTATCTGTATTTTGCTCCGGAAAATAATGTAGCAGAGAATGCATCAGCTGTATCGGCTGGTTTTTTGTGTACTACGTTCACCACCTTATTTCTAAGCATCAATACTCTGATTTCCCCTTCTTTGATTCGTTCCAGGAACGGCATATCCAACAACATACCGTTGTGTCCTTCGAGGTACTGGATACAGAATTCTAAAAATTCCTGTAATGTTTTCTCTTCAGTGTGGTTATCTCTGGCTTCGGTTAGTTTTAGCATCGCGTCTAAAGGAATCTCATCTTCGTATTTCTCACGATCAATAACATCTACCTTCCAGATTCCTTCTCCCGTTGAACCTCTGTTTTGTTTTAGAACTCTTACACCTTTTAATAGTGACTTTGGAAACTTCTCTTTTAAGGCATCGAAATCGTAGTAGGTATAAACGTCTTCAGGCACAATATCTGTACCGCTCAATCTCTCTACCGAGTTCTTCGCACCATAGGCAATCATGGCGTCTGGATGTGGGAGTCCTTCAATTCCGTTTGAAACCAATTCTTTGAGCATTTGGAAATACCCTGTTTCGTCATGTAGATTCCCAGGATTTACTCTACTAATATATGCATCTGCTTTCTCGTGCGTATATCGGTATATTTCCCCTCGATCTTCATCTCTATAAAAAATAATTTCAGCAGTCCAACCTCTTGCTTTTAGCGAGTCAATAATTGGTTTTGAGTCGTTTCTGAAACCGTACTGTCCCTTGTCCGAACCTCCTCTTGCTTCAAAGATAATAACGTGTTTTTTCATTGCTTTTTTCGTTAAATTTCCTCACATACTCAAGTTAGATATAGGATTCCGATCATGTAAAAACATGATTTATGTCATATCCCTTACTAACCTCAATCTTAGTGCTTATTCATTAATAAAACTTCATCGTTTTCTTACCATTTCATTGTGATTGAAAATCAGAATATTTGAGTCAAATACCCGTGTACAACTACACTATAAAACCGGTAAATATTACCTGCATATCAACGCTATTTTAACCAACTATTAATGGCTTCTAACGAAATCTTAACCACCCTTTTTTCTCAAAACCGAATAATCCTCGATCGAATACCCAAAATTCTCGATGAAACATCAAGGTTACTCGATTTAGTGCCCCGCTAAACCGTTCAACCAATTCTTCACAATATTGTTTTAGAGTTAATAATGCACTTATATGTGAGTTACGATATACAGGTTTTTTTGTACCGAGTAAATTGAGCCCGGGAGGTAGTAATATATAATGTGTTGGTAGAAACGGGTTGAAGAAGCTCTACATGAACCATAAATCGACTTTAAACAACTCTAACGACGCATGAATTTCAAGCTGTCTACCTTTCGCATCAGTAGCATTCTAGTGTTACTAGTAAGTCTTTCCCTTTCAAACCTTACTTTTTCTCAAACGACTGTTGTTTCCACTATTGGAGCAGAAAGCGACGACGCAGAGGAATATGTATCCAACGGGAACGTGAATTTAACCAGTAGCGACCTTGAGCTTACCTATGAAGGTGGTAGTGCTGCAAATAATCAATACGTTGGAATCCGTTTCATTAATGTGAATGTTCCACCGGGTTCATTCATTACGAATGCGTACCTCACGTTCAACCATGACTCGGACAACTCCGGAGCTACCAATCTGGTAATTCGCGCAGAAGACACGGACAACGCAGCAACATTTACAACAGCAAATTCAAATATTTCCAACCGTACCTTAACAACTGCAACTGCTAATTGGAACAATGTAGTGCCGTGGTCCGGTAATAACGATTACGATTCTCCCAACATCTCTAACGTTATTCAGGAAATTATTGATCGTCCAGGTTGGGCTCAAAACAATGAGTTAGCGATTATTATTACAGGAACAGGAGAACGTGAAGCAGAAGCTGGTCCTGGTGGTGACGCTGCCAGATTAACTATTACATATATAACGTGTGCAAATGCAATTCCTTCTTTTGCTCTTGGGGCAACATCAACACGATGTCAGGGTGCAGGAAACGTAACATATTCAGCCTCTTCAGCAGGATCTACATCGATTATTTACAGCCTGGATGCTGCCAGTTTAGCTGGAGGAAACACAATTAACGCCACTACCGGTCAGGTAACGTATGATGCTAACTGGTCAGGAACAACAACTATCACCGCAACTTCTTATGTAGGTCTTTCTTGTCCAAAATCAGAAACACACGTAGTTACGGTGAATGCTTCATCTCCAACGGTAACATTCCCGGGCACATTGCCTGCAGGAAGATGTATCGGACAAAGCAATGAAGTGTACGCCGCTGATCCAATTGCGGGAACAACGATAATCTATACTATTGATGCTACAAGTGCGGCAAATGGTGTTATCATCGAAGATACTACAGGTTCAGTATTCTTTCCAGCGTCATGGTCAGGTGTTACAACAATTACAGCAACGGCAACCACATTATGTGGCTCATCCAGTTCAGATCACATTGTAACAACTGGAGAAGTTGTTGCTATAAATGATGCTTTCTTCTGTAGTTTCAATGGAACGGTATCAACAATTGTTACCACTAACGATATTTGCGACATTGATCCTAACAGTGTAAGTATTGTATCAGGACCATCGAACGGAAGTGTCGTAGTTGGCGCGAATGGAGAAATCACCTATACACCAACAATTGGATTCTCAGGAATTGATTCCTATACATACGAAGTTTGCGGACTTGCTGCTCCAGGTGTTTGTACTCAGGCAACAGTTACAATTGAAGTATCTCAATTCTTCACAGACAATTACTTCAACTCTGTTCCAACCAACTGCGACGTGACCCCGCCAACTTCAAGCTTTGGAATGCAGTTGCAATACGAAATTGGAACTAATGTTACCCTTTACGGAAATGCACAGGTTGCAGATCTGGATGGAAACGGAACCAACGAAATTCTTGCCTTAGGAGTTACCAACTTTAGCAATGGCAATCCGCGTAACTCATCCGGGATTGAAGTATTTAACGGAGCTGATGGATCATACATTCGTACCATTGCTACGCCGCAATTATCATACGAGGGAGCCACTCCTTTTTCTATCGCCGATCTCGATGACGACGGTGACTGTGAGATTATTGTAGCTACAATGCACGCACCAAATACAGGAGCAAATCGCAGACGTTTGTTCTGCTACGATCACCTTGGGAACCAATTATGGCAATCGAATGTTCGATATCAGGATTTTGCTGGGAATATTCATGGTGTCGGTGGAGATCAGGCAACAGCGCCTCATGTGGGAATTGCCGATTTCAATCAGGACGGAATTCCTGAGGTGTATGTATACAACGAAATTTTCAACGCACTTACAGGTGTGAAATTATGTGATGGTGGCGCCAACGGGAAAGGACATCAGGATAACTACCGTGATCAGCAAGCTGGAGTAACTGTTGCAGCCGATCTTCGTCCTTCACCGGGATTGGAATTAGCTGCCGGACCAACTGTTTACGATGTAACGATTACAAACACTGCCGGAACTGCTGGTAACTCAATGGTTGCAAACAACTTCACTTCTGGTTTGGTTACTGGATCGACAATTGAGGAATACGACGGTTTGACGGCTATCGCCGACGTCAATCTCGATGGAGTTGGCGACGTTGTGGTTGTTTCCTACATGTCTGAAGTATATGCATACAATCCGGTTACCATGTCCCTTATTGCACATCGTCATACAGGCGAAGGAGTTGACGACGGTCACGGAGGTTTGTTCATCGGAGATGTTGACGGAGACGGTGCACCTAACATTGGATACTGCCGCGATAACAACGTAGACATGTTGACTTACAACGGAACAAATGTATTCCAGCTAAAATGGACTCTTGGAACTACGGATGGGTCGGGAAGAACAGGATTAACCATGTTCGATTTCAATCAGGATGGAACACAGGAAATTATTTATCGCGATGAGGACAACCTTCGTGTATTTGACGGAAGTGGTGGAGCTCCAACCGTACTGATCTCAATTCCTTCTACCTCATCTACTGGTATGGAAGGACCGATCGTTGCCGATGTTGACGGTGACGGTGAAGCGGAGATTCTCGTAACATCCGACTTAAACGGACCTGGTACGTACGCTCAAGGTCGTTTGGGTGTGTACGGATCGAATGCAACAGCATGGGCGCCTGCAAGAAGCGTTTGGAATCAATGGGCATATTACAATACTCACATTCAGGATGACATGGGAATTCCAACGGTTATGCCGAACCACTGGGAGCAGTTCTTTACACTACCATCAACATGTCCTACGGTATTCCAGGAGCGACCATTGAACACCTTTAATGTACAGTCGACATTCTATTCAAATGTTGGATGTCCGGAGTTCCCTGCGCCTGATGCAGCACTTTCAGTTACCAGTTCTGATGTTGATTGTGCTACGAATGAATTAACGGTTAACTACATGATCCAGAACTTTGGAGATGCAGCGGCCATTCTTCCTTCCATTAGCGTTTCATTTTACTTAGGAAACCCAACTCTACCAGGAGCAACGTTACTTTCCACTGAGACGTACGTAGGAACTATTCCACCAAACGGTTCATCAGGAGTTATTACTTCAACACACGCAGGAATCACACCGGGATCTGTTATCTACGCTGTGGTTAATGACGATGGTTCTCAAGCTCCTCCAATTTCCTTCCCGATTGTTGGTCAGGAAGAGTGTAATTACGCCAACAACGTTATTGCCTTCGCTGCGAATTGCCCAAGTGTGCTTCCAGTTGAATTGATTTCATTCGGAGCTGTTAAAAGTGGAAGAAACGCACTGATTTCGTGGGAAACTGCTTCTGAAATTAATAACGACTTCTTCGTTGTTGAAAGAAGCGTAGATGGAATAGAATTCCAGTCAATCGGTAGAATCGAGGGTCAGGGAACAACGCAGCAAATGCAATCATACGTACTTCTTGATAAACAACCTTGGTCCGGAATCAATTATTACCGTTTACGACAAGTTGATTTCGACGGGACGATCACCTACAGTGAAATTCGCTCTCTTGACTTCAGAAAAGATGAAATCAAAGTATATCCAAATCCGGCAAATGAAGTAGTAAGCATTTCCAATCCTCATGAAACGGTTGAACTGGTTGTTAGAGACTTGTCAGGAAAAACTATCAACACTTCGACTATCGAACATGGAGTAATAACATTGGATGTATCGTCATTCAGTGCCGGAATGTACTTCTTCGAGTTTACGGATACGCAATCGCAAGAAACAGAACTGATTAAAATAAGAATACTATAAGACCTTAATTATCTAATAAAGCCAAAAAAGAAAAGCTGCCTGCATGCTTGAGTTACATCAGGGAGCCAACTAAAACCAAACTCAAAACGAACAACTTATGAAAAAAATCTTACTTCTTTTAACCTTGCTCATCAGCACGGTGTCGTTCGCAAATACCGATCGATATCGTTTGATGTTCAACACTGATCCTTCAACGGAGATTACCGTTGGTTGGGAACAGGTTTCGGGTAACAGCCCGGTCGTTTATTACGGAACCACAGACTACGGTACTGCATGGGCCAGCTATCCTAACAACAACGGGGTAGATCGTCAGGTTACGTACCAGGGAATGGACAACCGTTTCTCACGACTTACCGGATTGCAACCGAATACTGTGTATTACTTTGTAATCAAAGATTCACAGGGAACAAGCCAGCGCTATTGGTTCAGAACCTGTCCTGATGTAAACACGGAAACACTTTCGTTCATTTCAGGAGGTGATTCACGTTCAGGAGCTACGCAGCGTCGTAACTCAAACCGAATGGTGGCGAAAATTCGTCCTCACGCAGTATTGTTTGGAGGAGATTTGCAGAATACACCAAGTAACGCTGTTATGCAAGAATGGCTAGATGATTGGCAATTGACCATTACTTCTGACAACCAAATGATTCCAGTGGTACACTCTTATGGAAACCACGAAGAATATGGAAACGGTGGACCAAACTTGATCCGCGACTTGTTCGATACAAACTACGACGTATACTACAACCTTCGATTTGGAGGAGACTTATTCTCAATGTACACATTGAATGGTGAGGTTCTTCCGGGACATACCATTGCAAACAATACAGTTCGTGTTGCTCAAAGAAACTGGTTGAATACCACTTTGCAGGCAGATAACTCTATTTGGAAAGCAGCTCAATACCACCGTCCTATTGTTCCTCACTACTCAAGTAAAGGAGAAGGATCAGATGAATTCTATGATTGGGCAAACTTGTTCTATGAGTACGGCGTACGATTGGTAATGGAATCTGATGCGCACGTTGTGAAAATGACGGAAGAAGTTCGACCTCATCCTTCTTACACTGGTGTACCACATACATCACCTGGAGGAAGTTCTAGTAACTGGTTTACAACAACAGGAATTGCTCAAAACAAAGGAATTACATTTATTGGAGAAGGTACCTGGGGAACAATTCGTACTCCGGATGATTCGCACCCAATGACAACTGCAATGGCTTCATTCTACGGATTCAACTGGGTCCTAGTTGATGCTTGTAAAATCGAAATTCGTTCAGTAGATACACAAAACCCGAACGCAGTGCCAGAGCATGCACCGGGAGATTACACATCTATCTCATCGCAGCTTGACGCTCAGTTCTGGAAGCCAACAGCTATTCCAAACGGACTTCGTACGATTTCAAGATGTTACCCACCGGTTGCAGATTTCACAGCTAACCAAACAAACATCTTCACAGGAACTACAGTAAACTTCACGGATCTTTCTACAAACACACCAACTTCATGGTCGTGGGATTTCGGTGATGGAAACACTTCTACACAGCAGAACCCATCAAATCAGTACAACACTGCCGGAACATACACAGTAACACTTACTGCAACGAATGCAGACGGTACAGATTCAGAAACGAAAACGGCTTACATCGTAGTTTCAGATCCGGTTCCACCAACGGCAGACTTTATCGCTGACATCACTTCAGCATCCGTAGGACAGGTAATTACATTTACAGATCTTACAGCTGGTGTTCCAACTGCATGGTCATGGAACTTCGGTGATGGAAACACATCAACTTCTCAAAACCCAACACACAGCTACGCTGCACCGGGTACATATACTGTTACATTGACTGCAACAAACGCTTACGGTAACGACACTGAAGTAAAAACAGCATACATCACTGTACTTAGTGGAGGATCTGTTTCAGTTACTATTGCTTCCGGAACTGACGATGCGGAAGAATTCCGTGTAGGAGGTATTGCAGGAGATATGTACTTAACAAGTTCAGACCTTGAAATCGGAAATGATGGAGGTGATGAGCAATACGTAGGATTGCGATTCCGTAACCTAAACGTTCCTCAAGGAGCAACTATTTCAAATGCTAAGATTCGATTCAGAGCAGATGAATCAGATGGATCGGGAAGCCAGTTGAACATCTACATCAGAGCGCAAGACGTTGACGATGCAGCTACTTTTACTACAGGAAACTACAACATCTCAAACAGAACATTAACAACTGCTGAGTACCACTGGCCTGATGGTTCAGTTCCAGGATGGAGTGCTGGAAACATCTACGATACTCCTGACTTGAGTACAGTTATTCAAGAGGTAGTTGATCGCGCGGGATGGACAAGTGGAAACGACATGGTATTTGTACTTTGGAGTGACCTTGGAGAATCAAGTGAGCGAGTAGCCGACTCTTACGAAGGTGGATACCCTGCTGAATTAATCTTTGATTATACAGTACCTGCTCCACCAGCACCGGTAGCTTCGTTTACTGCAGCATCAACTTCTGTTTGTGAAGGTACAACAGTAGCATTGACGGATCAATCTACAAACACACCTACATCATGGAACTGGTCAGTAACTGGACCTGCGACATTCAACAGTACACTTCAGAACCCATCATTCAACTTTACAACACCAGGAACATATTCAGTTCAATTGGATGTTACGAATGCAGGAGGTGCTGACACATACACAATGAACAACTACATCACAGTAAATGCAGCACCAAACGTAAGTGCTTCAGGAACTGCAACTATCTGTGAAGGACAGTCTACAGCGTTGTCTGCTTCAGGAGCATCAACTTACGCATGGAGCAATGGAGGTGGAACAGGAGCTAACCCAACTGTTTCTCCAACTACAACCACTACGTATACTGTTACAGGAACAGACGGAAACGGATGTACGAATACAGATCAGGTAACAATTACTGTAAATGCAGCTCCAACTGTTGCAGCAACAGGAACAGCAACAATTTGTGCTGGACAATCTACTTCACTTTCAGCTTCAGGAGCATCAACTTATGCCTGGAACAACGGAGGTGGAACAGGAGCCAACCCAACGGTATCACCAGCGACAACTACAACGTATACTGTTACAGGAACGGCTGCAAACGGGTGTACTGATACAGATCAGGTAACTGTAACTGTAAATGCACTTCCAAACGTAGTTGCTACTGGTACAGCTACAATCTGTGAGGGAGAATCTACTTCACTTTCAGCATCAGGTGCGTCTTCTTATTCATGGAACAACGGTGGTGGAACAGGTGCGAACCCAAGTGTATCTCCATCTACTACTACAACGTACACTGTTACAGGTACAGGTGGAAACGGATGTACGAACACAGATCAGGTAACAGTAACAGTGAACGCTGCACCAACAGTGAACGCAACTGGAACAACAAGTATCTGTGCGGGTCAATCAACATCTATCTCTGCATCAGGAGCATCTACATACGCCTGGAACAATGGAGGTGGAACAGGAGCGAACCCAACAGTATCGCCTGCTTCAACTACAACGTATACTGTTACAGGAACAGCTGCTAACGGATGTACTGATACAGATCAGGTAACTGTGACTGTAAACGCACTTCCAAACGTAGTTGCAACAGGAACAGCAACAATCTGTGAAGGACAATCAACTGCGCTTTCTGCGACAGGTGCTTCTACTTACGCATGGAACAACGGTGGTGGAACAGGGGCTAACCCAACGGTATCACCTACTACTTCTACAACTTATACAGTTACCGGAACTGATGGTAACGGTTGTACGAATACAGATCAGGTAAGTGTAACGGTTAATCCATTACCTTCTACACCAACAATTTCGAATGGTGGTTCACTTACATTCTGTGATGGTGGTTCAGTATTGTTGACTTCATCTGAAATCTCTGGTAACACATGGTCAACGTCAGCAACAACTGATGTAATTAGTGTTACTACTTCAGGATCGTACACAGTAACATACACTGACGGAAACGGATGTGCTGCAACTTCAGCTCCGACTGTTGTAACAGTAAATCCTAACCCGGCAATCTCAATGATGTCTGCTGTTGATCCGATTTCTTGTGCATCAACAACTGGATCAATTCAAGTTGGTGGTTCTGGAACTGGTGACATTGCATGGACAGGAACTGCTTCAGGTTCTCAAAACAATGTTACGCTTCCGTACACGATCAACAACCTTGCAGCTGGTTCATACAACATCACGTTGACTGACGCGAACGGATGTACTTCGAATACTATCCTTCAAGCGTTGACTGATCCAAATGCGCCAACAGCACCAACAATTACTCCTACAGGAGCATTGACATTCTGTGATGGTGGTTCAGTATTGTTGACATCATCTCAAACAGGAGGTAACTCTTGGTCAACTTCTGAAACTTCAAGTTCAATTACTGTTACTTCATCTGGAGCTTACTCTGTAACTTACACAGATGGAAATGGTTGTTCAGCAACTTCAACTCCAATCACAGTTACGGTGAACACATTGCCAACGGTAATTGCAAGTGGTACAGCTACGATTTGTGAAGGTGAATCCACTGGATTGAATGCATCAGGAGCTGATACATACGCCTGGGACAACGGAGCTGGAACAGGAGCAAATCCTACAGTAGCACCGACTACCACAACAACGTATACTGTAACAGGTACAGATGCTAACGGATGTACAAATCAGGATCAGGTAATGGTAACTGTGAATGCACAGCCAACTATTGCAATTTCTGGTACATCTACAATCTGTGAAGGAGAATCAACTGCTTTGACAGCGTCTGGAGCTTCTACATACGATTGGGACAACAACCTTGGAGCGGGAGCAACTCAAACAGTTTCTCCAACTACAACAACAACGTATACTGTAACAGGTACGGATGCTTACGGATGTACAAACCAGGAACAAATTTCAGTTACGGTGAATGCATTGCCAACAGTAGCAATGGAACCTTTCACTTCTGAGGTTTGTCTTCAGGACAACGCATTCTCACTTTCTCAGGGAACTCCTTCAGGAGGTTCTTACACTGGAACGGGAGTTTCTGCGAACATGTTCGATCCGGCAACAGCAGGTGAAGGAACGCACCAAATCACATATACGTATGCAGATGCTAACGGATGTGAGAACACAGCTTCAACAGATATTCAGGTAATCAATTGTGCATCACTTGAGGACTTGTCGGTAATTGGATACAAGATTTATCCTAACCCGGCAAGCGATGTCGTGAAGATTGAAAGAACTGAAGGTGATGAAGCAACTATCAACGTGTACGATGCAAAAGGAAGATTGGTGCTAAACACAACTTCTACTGATAATCCAATCACGATTGATGTTTCAGAGTGGACTCCGGGAGAATACATTTTCCGATTCCGCATTGCAGACAACTATTACCAACAAAAAATTGTTGTTAGATAATATTAGTTAGTCAGTTAGTTCGTTAAAAGGGGCGTTTCATGAGAAGCGCCCCTTTCTTTGCTTAACTAACATTCCTTAACAACTTCCCATTCCAAAGCCACCTAACTTTGTTGAAAAATCAATGAATTCAAACTACTTTCATCCATGGCATCAGGTATCCCACGGCACGGAAGCACCAGAAATCGTAAACGGCATAATTGAAATTCCTAAAAACACAAGAGCAAAATATGAGCTGGATAAGGATTCCGGTATGTTAAAAATGGACCGCGTACTCTATTCAGCCATACATTACCCCGCAAGCTACGGCTTCATACCACAAACATATTGTGATGACAAAGATCCATTGGATATCGTGGTTTTATCTCAGGCATCGATTGTCCCAATGTGTATTGTTGAGGCTCGGGTAATTGGCTTGATGCAAATGTTAGATAATGGCGAGAAAGACGACAAGATAATTGCCGTTGCCGAAAACGACATGAGCGTTAACCATATCCGGGATATCGAAGAACTTCCGAAACAATTCTTTCGCGAGTTGCAAAACTTCTTTGAAGACTACAAAAAACTGGAAAACAAAACGGTTGAAGTCGAGGAATTTCAAAATGTCGAAAAGGCCAGAGAAATTGTGAAACAAAGCATGGTAGATTATATTGACCTCTTCAGATCAGGTAACTGACACCAATTACATCTGGCTCTATTTCACTTTTTTCAACTGCGACTTGAGATCCAACATACTCCTAGTAAGTTGCTTCAATTCACTGGTTATGGTGTAATATGGCACCATTGGAATGCACTCATCAGGAACATCTACAATCTCACCGTTTTCGAACTTAAGTTTCCATCCAACTTTCGTTGTAATGATTTTTTCAATGTGCTTCCCTTTCGGCATTGGAGATTGACTTCTTTCTCCTAGTTGAAAAACATCATTGGTATTCGTAACAAAAATCCACCTTCGATAGTTTCTTTCTACCGGAGGAACTAATATCCCTTTTTCGAATTTGTCGCCATTTCTTGCCTTTAAATATGTCAGTTGACCAGTGACATCTTCTCCTTTTATGTTCAGCAAGGCATTCTTAATAGACTCAATTTTCTTTCTGCTTTCCTTATCAGCATATTTTGCTAATTCAGCCAGAAGCTCAACCATGGTCCATTGCTCATAATCTTTATAGAGTGGTCTCCTATGATAGTACTTAAATTGAATCGATTTGTCTTCATAAATGGAACTACCATGAATCGCAAGCATTGCATTCGTCCTTTTAAATTCTGGTATCGTATCTTTTAATTCAGCATACGCATCAATTCTCGCTATCGTTTCTTCAGAGAGTCTTTGCCGAATGCGCTCATTCTCAATATCTGTTTTAATCTTGAGTTCTTCTTCGACTTTTTCTTCCTCCCAGGAAGTATAGGCCCAGGAGATCAAAGCAATTACTATAGATGATAAGAAAAATAGGGTAAACCCAGAATTTAAAAAAGCCCAAAACTTAGAGCCTTCTTTCTTTCCGCTCTGCAGTTGTTTTCTTACCTCTTCACGATAAATTTCTTCCGCTTTTATTCTGGTCTTTTCGCCATTGGTTAACATGTTCAGTGAATTTGCTCCAAATTAATAATAATACAATCATTTCTTGTAACAAATTATCAGACCGCAAGTCAAGAAATTCAATGACATCCCAATTTCTTTGGTTATTATTGCCTGTACTATTGAAATTCTGAATCATGGGTAATTTTCAATCCTTTGCACTCACGGTAGCTATTACCTTCAGTTGCATCAACTTATTTGCTCAAAATATGACGGAACCTAAAGCAGAAAAAGTACCTACAACTATAGAAGAACACGGAAACACCCGCGTCGATAATTATTTCTGGATGCGTCTCTCTGATGAACAAAAAGAGGCGGCAAAAATGGATGCGCAGACGGCGAAAGTGGTAAAATATCTGGAAGATGAGAATGCATATCTCAACGAAGGAATGAAGCACACCGAAGCACTTCAAGAAAAATTATTCAACGAAATTACAGGTCGTATTAAGCAAGATGATGAAAGTGTTCACGTGAAGAAAAATGGATACTTCTATTACTCTCGCTATGAAAAAGGACAGGATTACCCATTCGTTTGCCGTAAGAAAAATGACGGAAAGGATGCAGAACAAATCATGTTGAATGGTCCGGAAATGGGAAAAGACCAATCTTATTTTGCGATTGGTGGAACCAGCATTAGCAAGAACAATCAGTACCTGGCATATGGAATTGATTTGGTTTCTCGACGCCAGTACACACTTTACTTCAAAGATTTGAACACAGGAGAAATCCTTGAAGACAAAATCGAAAATACAACAGGCGGTGCCGTTTGGGCGAATGACAACAAAACGGTTTTCTACGTAAAAAAAGATCCTCAGACACTACGTTCCGCATACATCTATTCGCATGTTTTGGGTACAAGCACCAAGGATGACAAACTCGTGTATCACGAGAAAGATGAAACATTCAGCTGTTCGGTGTACAAATCGAAATCTGATGCTTACCTAATGATCGGAAGCTTCCAAACGCTATCGAGCGAAGTACGATTTATCGATGCCAACAATCCGGAAGGAGAATGGAAGGTAGTTCTACCTAGAGAACGCAATCATGAGTATTCAGTCGATCACTTCGAAGATCATTTCTACATTACAACCAATGATAAAGCAAAGAACTTCAAGCTTATCAAAGCTCCGGTTGATGCTACAGATCGCAAAAACTGGAAAGAAGTAATTCCGCATCGTGCAGATGTACTATTGGAAGACATTGACATCTTTAAAAATTTCCTGGTTGTAAGCGAGCGCAAAAACGGATTGATGAATATTCGCGTGATGGAATGGAACTCCGACAATGAGCATTACATTCAATTCAACGATCCCGCATACGATGCCTACACATTTGGCAATCCTGAATTCGATACGGAAGTGTTGCGATACGGATACAATTCCATGACGACACCAAATACCGTTTACGATTACAACATGCGTTCACGTGACCAGAAAGTTATGAAGCAAACGGAGGTAATGGATCCGAACTTCAGCCCGGAAAATTACCGTTGTGAACGAATCTACGTCACAGCTCGCGATGGCGCAAAAGTTCCAGTATCCATCGTATATCACAAAGACACGAAAATTGATGGTTCCGCACCTTGTCTTCTGTACGGATATGGTTCTTACGGATATAGCATAGATCCATCTTTTAGTTCAGTTCGATTGAGTCTTCTGGACCGCGGATTTGTTTTTGCAATTGCACACATTCGAGGAAGTCAAACCATGGGAAGAAAGTGGTACGAAGACGGGAAACTGTTGAAGAAGAAAAATACCTTCTATGATTTCATCGATTGCGGAAAATACCTCATCGAAAACAACTACACCTCTCAAGGACATTTGCATGCGCAAGGAGGAAGTGCAGGTGGTTTGCTTATGGGAAGCATCATCAACATGGAACCAAATCTTTGGAACGGTATCATCGCTGGTGTTCCTTTCGTAGATGTAGTTTCAACTATGTGGGATGAAAGTATTCCGCTTACTACAGGAGAATTTGATGAATGGGGGAATCCGAAAGATCCGAAATACTACGAATACATCTTGTCGTACTCACCTTACGATAACGTAGTCGCTCAAGATTATCCGAACTTGCTTATAACAACGGGATACTGGGATAGTCAGGTACAATATTGGGAGCCTGCCAAGTGGATTGCCAAATTGCGTAATCTCCGTACCAACGATAACAAGCTGTACATGTACTGTAATATGGATGTAGGTCATGGTGGAGCATCAGGTCGTTTCCAGCGATACAAAGAAACAGCTTTGGAATATGCTTTTCTACTTGATCTAGAAGGTATTACAGAATAAAAAAGTAACTTTGCTTCATAATCAACTACAATGAAGTCATTACTCATCGCTACATTTCTGCTTCTGGCAGGCGTATCATTCGGTCAAATCAAGCTGAACAAGGAAGCTTTGAAAAAAAGTACTGAAAAAGCTGTTAAGAAGGAAACAGAAAAGAAAACGAAAGAATCAACTCCAGAAAAGAAGTCGAACCTGAACAATGCACGGAAACGTCCTGGCACAAAAGCCGGAACGAAGACCAATGCTACTAATGCACGCAAAAGACCTGGGACAAAAAGTACTTCTACAAAGCCCAAAAAAGAAGGAGGAATTTAATTTTTCGGAAAAAAATTTCTGTGTCGGTTAAACCTTTTTGACTGTCAACTATCTAACACTTGGACAGTTAAAAAGAGACGCATGAAAACAACACTTTTGATTAGTAGCCTGTTGCTCGGAACAATGGCGTTCGCAACAGAAGCAGACTCAACAGGTCTGGAAGGAGACCACTTAGACCTATCTGCAGTATTAGAGATCTTTAAAGAGTCCGAATCCCCTGAAGATTTTGAGAAAAAACTAAACACCGAGAGCTCCAACGTAAACAATTTGGATTTAGACGGAGACGGTGAAGTTGATTATATCCGTGTAGTTGATTCCGGAGATAGTTCCGCACATGTATTGACTTTACAAGTACCTGTAAATGAAAGCGAATCGCAGGATGTAGCGACTATCGAATTGGAAGAAACTGATGAAGATGTCGTTGAAATTCAAATCGTAGGTGACGAAGAATTGTACGGCGAAAACTATGTCTTACTTCCTGAATCTGCCGGACGCGGACCGGTTGTAATTAACGTAATTATGTGGCGCCCTGTTCGCTTCATGTGGGGACCGAAATATGTGTTTTGGGTTTCTCCATGGCGTTATAGAGCTTATCCGGGATGGTACCGTCCATGGAAAAGAAGAACCTGGAGAGGATATAGAGGTCGTGTAGTTGTATACAGAGGTGGATGCCGACGCGTTTATCGAAGAAGTTTCACTCGTGCCCATGTAGTTCATTACCGCCGCACGACTTCCGTGACATTCCACAAAACGCATCATCACAAGCACGCTGGAAAATCGGCTGGAAATGCAAATACTGCAGGAAAACCTGCGAAGGCCAGTACAAAATCACAAGGTGCATCGTCAAAACCTGTTACAAAGACAAGTACGCAAGCGACTCCTAAAAAACAAACAGCTCCGAAGAAGGAAACCTCGCCACAGAAGTCGAATGGAACGAAGGCAGCTACGAAACCGAATACTAAAAAGGTTACAAAAACCAACAATAGTACTGCCGCTCCTAAGAAGAAGGCAACTACCAAACAACAAAAAACCAAAACGAAGTCTGCGACACCAAGTTCGCGCAAGCGACCTGGAACGAAGAATACGAATTCCAGAAAGCGTCTTGGCACAAAATCCGGAGGTAAGAAAGGCGGAAACGCTGGCAGATCTTCAAGAGGAAAGAGAAATTAAGTCCTTCTCAGGATTAGAAAAGGTCGTTCTGTATGGAGCGGCCTTTTTTTGTTTTGAATCGCTATTAAATACTTCAAGGTGAAATGAAAACAGTGACTTATTCTGGAGTTAACATGCAATTCACGCAAGAGGAATACATTCGCCGAAATAAATCCTCCGGCAATGTTCAGAATTACCCTTACCCTTGTTGTTTTAGCCCTTTGTGCACCTACTTCATATGCGCAACTAGCCAATATTGATTATCAAATCAGAACCGATTATGTAACCAGTTACGAAGGCGGTATTGGTGGAGCCTGCTGGGAAGGTGGAACAGAAGAATACACTACGCTGTTGTATGCCAATGACGATGACTATACAACCTACACAGGAAGCTGTCAACAGTGTAACAACAATGGTAACTGTACTTATGCAAACGATTATGTCTTCAGATCAAGATCAAACGTTCCGGCATACACTGCTACATTGCGATTAGAATCCTGGGAGGATGACGGCGGTGGTCGATGCAGCTACAACGGTGGTGACGATTGTCATTACGGTACTGCGTACATTGGCTATGACATTCGAGAACTTTCATTGCCATCAAACAATACATGGACCAATCAAGGTACGCATGGAAACGGAAGCCACGACATTGTCGTTCAATCCACATGGCATTACTCTGGGAGCGGAAGTCAAATTTTCCCTTGTGGAGATTGGCAATCAACGAATGGAACCAGCGGACGCATCTCTTCCTGGACCGTAAACATGACGGCAGGTAGAACCTATAATTTCAGAACTTGTGGTGCCGGAGAGGACACGTACCTTAGAATTTACGGTTCAAATGGTTACACTCTTGTTGCTTCCAACGATGATAACGGTCCTTACTGTGGTGGAACAGCAGCTTCCCTTGATTATACAGCAGGAGCATCTGGAAACTATTATGTAGAGTTAGCACGATACAGCCGTAATCCACTCAACACAAACGCAACTTTGGAATACAAAATGGATGCTGGAGATCCAAACGCATTCGGACCGAATCAGTGGTATGTTTACGGTTACAACGGACGAAGTCGAGATAATCTATCATCCATTAACTATGCTGGATATTACATTGATGGAAACTTAAGCGTTAACACTGCCAATTCCTGGGCAACAGGAGTATCTCCTTCAAGTGCTTCAAGTTATATCGGATGTCCAATCGCAAACGACAATCACACGTATGTAATGAAGCGCCAGGGATTCCCTTGTGGAATGTACGAGTTGAGCATTGTCAATTTTGATGATGAAAGTAGCGCCTATGTCAATGGAACTCAGGTTTGGTTAAATAACGGATGTTGCTCGAATCAAGGAGTTGTGTGGTCAGGATATCTTGATGCATCTTCTACAATGGAACTAAGAACAGCCGAGGGTGGTGGTTTATCTCAAATGAATATGACACTTGTTGACGTAACTACAGGCTTATCCGGTGGTGCTATTGCAGGAAACCAATCCATTTGTTCAGGAGTAACTCCTTCGGCACTTACATCAGCTGGTGCGGCTTCCGGTGGAACAACATCCCAATCGGTAAGCTATCAATGGGAAATCAGTACAACTAGCTGTGCTGCCGGATTCAGTGATATCGCTGGTCAAACAGGACTGAGCTATACTCCATCTTCAGGATTAACACAAACAAGTTACTATCGACGTCGTGCTACAGATGCCTGTGGTAACGTATCGTACTCATCTTGTGTCATTGTAAATGTGGATCAACCTTCAACGGCTCCTTCAATTGCAGGAGTACCGGGTACCGTTTGTCCAAATACTAATACAATCTTAACCGCATCAGGAGGAACGGCAGGTGCAGGATCAACAATAGAATGGTATACAGCACCAAATGGTGGTGGAACTAACCTTGGAACGGGAGCTTCCATTACAGTGGCACCAACGAGCAATACAACATATTATGCCCGTAGAGAAGGAACTTGTAACAACACGACTGATGCGACAGTAACTGTTAACGTAAAACCTTATGTGTACGCGGGTATAGGATCAACAGTCTCAACAGGATATTGTACCGATAACGCAGGATGGCACCACTTCTTTAATGGATCCGACGAAATCATCTTTTCCATTGATGGTGATCTATCAGGAGCAACATTAACACCAGTGGTTACCATCGACAACAATGGAAGCTACTACAATCAAACTTCGTTACCGTGGTCATCTTGTTTTGAACTGGTAGAATATGAAATGCAGCGCAGTTGGAATGTAGATTTTACGGGAACATTGAATCCACCGTACAACGTAAGATTCTACTATCCTGCAGCGGAAAGAACAGCTATCGAAACAGCAGCTGCGAACTATATTGCAACCAATCCGATTTGTAATTACACTTACGAATATCCGGTTCCATTAGGATTCTATTGGTTCAAGAACGTAGGTTCTGCGTACTCAGCTCCACTTTATGATGCGACGCACTTAACAGGATCAACCGGAACAGTAGGATCAACGAACTATGCTCAATTAACAGGGATTACTTCTTTCTCTGGAGGTTCTGGAGGCGTGTCATTAGTATCTCTGAATGTACTTCCGGTAGAATTGATCTCATTCTCAGGATACCATGAAAACCGAATGAATTATCTGAACTGGAATACAGCAACTGAGTTGAACAACGATAAATTCATAGTTGAACGAAGCACAGACCTTTCAGAGGAATTTGTTGCAATCGCAGAAGTAAAGGGAGCTGGAACTACCAATCAACCTTCCGATTATGCAGCAGTTGATTCTAACCCGGAAAACGGAGTGAATTACTACCGTTTGAAACAAGTTGATTTCGATGGATCGTTTGAATACTCAAATGTCATTGCTATTGCATCGGAATACGGAGAAGATTATGCTCTTTACCCGAATCCGACTAAAGATTACCTGAACTATGCTTTCAATAGTGATAAGAAGCAATCTGTTACGATTATCCTGAAAGATTTGATGGGACGCGTTGTAGCGCAATACTCAGAGGATGTTTCAGAAGGGAATGCAGCCATCCAACTGGATTTAACAAGTCTGGTTGCCGGAAACTATTTCATAACTGTTTTCCACGGGAACAACGAGGTAATTAAAGGAGACAAGATTATCCGAATCGATTAATTGAATTGATCCGACAATCTGCTTGCATAAATGCAATACGTTTTTTGGTTTTACCCATTAAGCCGTACATTTAATGCAAACGTCTTTACTATGAAATCATTTTGGCTTTTGCTTTGTGCTGGTATCGCACTTGCATCTTGTAGCACTACTCCTTCAGATGAAACTAAGGAATCAACCTCTTCAGAAACCGAAGAAGCGGTTGTAGAAAAGGAATCGCCAGAGAAAATCACCTTCCCGTCCCTGGATGGTATCGAAGTGACTGCAAATGTTTACGACATCGATTCAGAGAAACCGGTGATCGTTTTGTGTCATCAGGCCCGATTCAATAAAGCAGAGTATCATGGAATCGCAGAGAAATTAAATGAACTCGGATTTGCTTGCATCGCCATCGATCAAAGATCAGGAGGACCGCTGGCAGAGTATCAAAACGAAACAAATCTACGCGCCGTTGAAGCCGGGAAAGAAGTTGATTATCTGGATGCAGAACAAGACATTCGCGCAGCAGTATCTTTTGCGAAAAAGAAATTCAAAAGAGATGTAATTCTCTGGGGAAGCAGTTATTCCTCATCGCTAGTTCCATACGTAGCAGCAGACATGGACGAAGTTTGTGCATTCGTGTCGTTCAGCCCGGGAGATTACTATCAGCCAGAAAAAGAATCGTTGGTTACTGTTCTCAAAGACTTCGACAAACCCATGTTTCTAACGTCATCTAAGAGAGAATCCGTTGAACTGTCCAGGTTGGTCAATGAAATTGGATTGAATCAAAATGAAGTTCAGTTTATTCCGGAAAGTGATGGTCATCATGGATCGAGAGCCTTGTGGATCAACCAGGATGGTGGTGAGGAATATTGGGAGGCGATTACAGATTTCTTGAATGAGAGAATTTAAATTCCGGAACCTATTTAGCCATTTAGCTAACAAGAATAATTGCGAATTCGAGGAATTGCTGAAAAAATATCGTAACTTCTTTACTAGACATTAACAGTCAGACTATTCCAGTATTTTCCTATTTTAGATCACCATTACTATTCACTTTTGGAATTTAAATCGTCACAGTCAGAGGATAAAAAAGGGCAAATCGCTTCGGCCAATGAATTCATATCTACGAATCCATCACAATTAAGTTTTGATGATAATCGAGCAGAGTCCGCACAATTGCGCGCACAAATAAATGTGATGAATGAGAATGCTGCTCAATTGAGAAAAGACAAAGCCTTGGAAGACTTCGGAGGAAAATCTTCATCTCAAACATCCATGAAACATATCAAACATAAATCAGGAGGCGATGGAGTCTATCAGTTTCCATACGATTCAGGATATGTAATTGATTCTTTTCAGGGCACCAATATGGCCACAGCACCCTCTGGATACACAAAAGGAAGTACCCCTGCTTATGGTACCGTAGACCTTACATCTGTGCTTTCAAAGGATGAAATCGAGTCTGGAGGAAGACCTTTGCATTTCAGAAAAGCTGATGAAATGTTGGGAATCTCTGCGGGTGATCGTGCAGATAAATCTACCTGGCATCATTTAAAAACATTCGGTCAAATGGAATTAATTGATATGAATGTTCATGGTGCAATGTGGCACTATGGCGGCATTGCAAAATGGGGTGAGCATGGCGGAGGAAATGACGGTGATGATGACGAACCGTCCGCTGAATAGTAATTCAGAATAGACAAGCCTACATAAGACAATTTGCTAGAAATTCCGTTCCTTTGTAGCCGCTTTCAACTTTTGTAAGTGAAAATCATTTCCAGAATGGCACACAAATCCGGTTTCGTAAATATTGTTGGTAGTCCGAACGTTGGGAAGTCTACTTTGATGAACCAACTCATTGGAGAAAAACTATCCATCGTTACTTCAAAAGCCCAAACGACACGCCATCGTATTTTGGGAATTGTGAATGACGACGATTATCAAATCGTATTCTCGGATACTCCTGGGGTTGTTAACTCGGCATACAAGCTGCACGACAACATGATGGAATACGTAAATACATCTATCAAAGATGCGGACGTACTCATCTTCGTGACCGACCCCAAGGAAAACGAAATGAATCACAAGGAAACATTGGAACGCATCCAGAAATTGGAGATTCCAGTGCTTTGCCTCATCAATAAAATGGACTTATCCGATCAACAGGCAGTAGCTGAAAGATTGTCCTACTGGCAGGAGCAATTGCCGAATGCGAAAATCTTTCCTATCTCCGCTTTACACGGATTTGGAATCGACGGCGTTTGGGAAGAGATTCGCAATAACATCCCGGAAAGTCCACCATATTTTGATAAAGATCAAATCTCGGATCGACCGATGCGCTTCTTTATCTCGGAGATCATTCGTGAAAAAATCTTCATTCACACTAAGAAAGAAGTGCCATATGCTTGCCAGGTAGAAGTGGAAGAATATTTGGAAGACGAAGAAATCATTCGAATTCGTGCGTTAATCATCGTTGAACGAAATTCACAAAAGGGAATCATCATTGGTAAAGGTGGTGACATGCTCAAGAGAATTGGTCGCGAAGCCCGAAAAGAGATGGAACGCTTCGTTGGAAAGAAAATCTTCCTGGAAACTTTCGTTAAGGTTGATAAAGACTGGCGTTCTTCTGATCAGAAATTGAAGAAATACGGATACTAAAACAGTGTTGAGTACACAGCGTGAGCGTGCTGCGTTCCAATCAGAATTCCAACATTCCCCCTATTTCATAAGTGTCTAAACAACACTAACCTAGTATGCCTATCGATTATTTTGTATCTTTTTGTGCGATTAAATTTTCCTTTGTGATAATTTACCTATAACTGTTAAGAAAAAACTTATGAAACTGTGTTACTCCTTCCTGTTCCTGGCTGCTCTAGCCTTTGGAACAAATAGCCTGGCGCAAGATTACTCCGTGAACTTCCTGAAAGGAACGCGAAGTTTTGACGTCAACGCGAAAGACTTTGATGCCAGTACGATTTCCAGTCAGGAAATTTGGCAAAACAACGTGTATCGATTTGTACAATTCAACGCCATTCCAACCGATTCTGAGAAATCAGCAATTGATATCGCAGGAATAGAATTGCTAGAATACATTCCAAATTTCACCTACATCGCTTCGCTGCCATCTGATATTACAGCTTCTCAATTAGCGCAATTGAATATTCGTAGTATTGAGAAAATCGACGATATCTATAAGATCGGTCAGCGCGTTCAGGATGAAGACTATCCGGAGTGGGCAGTAACGAAATTCGGAACGGTATTGTTGAGCATCGCATTGTTCGATGATGTTGAATTCGAAAAAGCCATTGCAGAATTAGAAAACGAAGGAGTTCGTACCAATGTTTTGCTTGATCACGTAAATATGGCTTTTGTTGAAGTTTCGCCGAGCAGCATCCAATCTCTTGTAGACAAACCATACGTAAAATACATCGATGTTGTGCCAGATCCGGGAACACCAGAATCAGACGACGGACGTAATCTGCACCGCGCAAATACAATCGATGGAGATTACTTCGGTTCACGCCAATACGATGGAACTGGAATTACAGTTGCCGTGAACGACGACGGTGCTGTTGGACCACATATTGACTACACGGGACGCGTAAATCAAGACGATGTAGCTGGAGATTTCACGGGAGATCATGGAGACATGGTAGCTGGAATTGTAGGAGCCGCAGGAAACCTTGATCCGACAATGCGTGGTATGGCACCAGCTTGTTACATGCACATTCGTCAGTACGTTTCTTCCATGGCTGGAACTATGCCTTTGCACATCGACAGCAACGTATTGATCTTCCAATCATCTTACAGTAACGGATGTAATGCAGGATATACAAATACGACAGTTCTTGTGGATGAAGAAATCTACAATAACCCGACACTGCTTCAGGTATTCTCCGCAGGAAACTCCAACAATCAAAACTGTGGTTACGGAGCTGGAAATCAGTGGGGAAATATCACTGGAGGTCACAAAATGGGTAAAAATGTCATCGCTACAGCAAACCTTGATAACGACGACGGAATTGTGAACTCTTCTAGCCGTGGACCGGCAAACGATGGACGTATCAAACCAGATATTGCTGCACATGGAGCCGGGCAAATGTCAACAGATCCAAACAATACGTATGCAGCCGGAGGAGGAACATCAGCCGCAGCACCTGGAATCACGGGAGTTTTAACCCAGTTGCACCATGCTTATGAAGAATTGAACGGAACAACCGCGAATTCAGCATTGTTGAAGGCAACGGTTATGAATACGGCAAACGATCTCGGTAACGAAGGACCTGATTTCATTTACGGATGGGGAAAAATCAATGGTCTCAAAGCAGTTCAGCTTATAGAAGATGGACGTTACACAAACGGTAGCATTTCGCAGGGAGCAACAGATCAGGTTTCCATCAACGTGCCTGCCGGAGTGGATCAAGTAAAAGTGATGGTTTACTGGGCAGACAAAGAGGCTTCAACTACGGCAGCTACTGCATTGGTTAACGATTTGGACGCTTTATTGACAGATCCAAACCTTGCTTCGTACCAACCGTGGTTGTTAGATCATTCACCAAACGCAACTACGTTGGCACTTCCAGCGACAGTAGGTGCAGATCACCTGAACAATGTTGAGCAAATCGCTATCGACAATCCAATGGCAGGAACATACACTTTGGACATCACTGGAACTACGGTGCCATTTGGTCCTCAGGACTACTACGTTGTTTGGGAATTCATCACAGACGATATCACAGTAACCTATCCGTTCGGAGGAGAAGGATTGATTCCTGGATCGAACGATCGCATTCACTGGGATGCACACGGAACAACAGGAGATTTCACATTGGAATACACAGACGACAATGGAGCTACCTGGAATACGATTGCTAACAATGTAAACGGAGACGAGCGTATTTACGAGTGGAACGTTCCAAATATTATTTCAGGAGAAGTTCGAGTGCGAGTTTCTCGTGGTGGGTCTCAAGGTGAAAGTGCTGCTAATTTCAGCATCATGGATCGCCCTCAAAATATTGAAGTGTACCGCGTTTGCGAAAGCACCAATACTGTAGTCCTTCGTTGGGATCCGGTAGCTAATGCAACAGGGTATGACGTATTCATGCTCGGATCGAAATTCATGGATTCCATCGGATCATCCAATATTACTGAGTTTGATGTAATCGTTTCTGACGTTGCCGATCCTCAGTGGTTTACTGTTCGAGCAAAAGGAGCAAACGGATTGAGAAGTAATCGGCAAATCGCCATTTATTTCCCGGGAGCAGGAGGAAATGGAAACTGCGTACTGTCTTGTTTCTCTGATTCAGATGTAGGTATTGCTGCATTGAACGAACCAGTTGCAAGCTTCCAGGCATGTTCCGGAAACTTAACAAGTGACGTTCAAATCGACCTGGAAAATATCGGTCTTTTTACAGAATCAAACTTCCCTGTGAATTATCAGCTCGATAACGGAAGCATTATCACGGAAACGCACACTGGAAGTTTAGCTCCAGGCGGAAGCGCAACGCATACCTTCGCTACGCAATTAACATTCCCGGGAAGCGGAACCTATGAATTGAAAACGTGGACCGGATTGAACGGAGACAGTACAACGTGTAATGACACGATCATACAAATCATTACTGTAGCTTCTTCAATTTCAAGCTTCCCGTTATCAGAAGATTTCGAAGCTGCCTTCCCTCCAACAACTGCTGAAGTGATTAACCCGGATGGAGACTTAACATGGGTTGATGTAAATACGACTGGTGCTGACGGGAATCCAACAACGGCTTCATTCATCAACAACTTCTCGTACAACGCCGCAGGTGAAGAAGACCAATTACGTTTCATCAACTTTGATATGAGTAACGTTCTTAATCCTGCCACGGCAATTTTGACGTTTGATGTTGCATATCGTGAATACAGTGGAAACTTCTCCGACGATATGCGAATAGACGTTTCAGGCGATTGTGGACAGACATTCACACAGGTGTACTTCAAAGATGGACCAACGTTGGCTACCGGAGCAAGTACAACTTCAAACTGGGAACCAACATCTGCTGGAGATTGGAGAAATGACACCATCGATTTAGCTGCTTACATCGGAGGAAACGCCATCGTTCGATTTGTAAATATCTGTGGATATGGAAACAACCTTTATCTGGATAATATCAATCTTGAAGTACAATCATTTGCTTCATTGGACGAATTGAATAACCTCGATTTGACCATCATGCCGAATCCATCGAAGGATGAAACAACCATTCAATTTGCGCAACCACTTTCAGAAGATACAAAGGTGAGCGTGATAAGCATGGATGGAAAAGTTGTATGGGAACAAACGATATCCAAGGGTACACAATCAGAAACGATCAACGTGAGTCAGTGGGAAGCTGCTGTTTACACCGTTCGTTTTGCTTCGGAAGGACAACGTGCCATCCGCAAAATTGTGATCCAGGATTAATTACCATAATTCGTAAAGGAAAGCGCTGGTTGTATAATCAGCGCTTTTTTTGTGGGCAAAAAAGTTGCGTGGTTTATATCCTCCCCCCGGTTGTCGAGTCCGTCGAGATATGAGGGGAATATAGGGGTGATAATGTTTAGACACGATTTGCACTATCACCCTCCCGGCATCAAAAACTCCCAAGTCGTTTTTTCTTATCAAGGGAGGAGTGGTAAGTCATTGCAATAGCCGGAATTTTTCAAAAATTACGAGGAACAGCGCATTGAGCGTAGTCGAAATGCAATATACCAGGTTCATTATTCACATTTCGGCTACGCTCAATGTGCGTTTTGCCGATATCTGGGAAATCACCCTTTGGAGGGGGCTGGGGGGAGGATTTCTTTTACCTGCCTTCAAGCATCTTTCCAATTCATTCTCAAATTATTCGTTTCTTTGCACTCTAATTCGCGCACATGGGAAATATCATTGCCATAGTAGGACGTCCGAATGTCGGAAAATCCACCTTATTCAACCGATTAACAGAATCCAAACAAGCCATTGTTAAGGAGGTTAGCGGTGTAACACGAGATCGTATATACGGTCGTGGTGAATGGAACGGAATTCCCTTTTCTGTAATCGATACAGGAGGATACGCACGCGGAACGGATGATATTTTTGAAGGTGAAATCCGCAAGCAGGTAGAAATCGCGATTGATGAAGCAAACGTGATCATTTTCATGTTGGACGTGATGACGGGAATTGTGGATCTGGATCTTACCGTTGCAGAATTATTGCGAAAATCAGGTAAAAAAGTCTTCATCGGCGCGAACAAAGTTGACAACACTGAACGGGTTGGACTTTCTTCTGAATTCTGGTCATTAGGATTGGGAGATGTTTTCGATTTATCCGCAACAAACGGATCAGGTACAGGAGATTTGCTAGATGCCATCTGCAAGGAATTTACCGAGGAAACCGAAGAAGATAAAGAGCGAGAATTACCGCATTTTGCCATCGTTGGGAAACCAAATGTTGGGAAATCTTCATTGGTGAATGCACTGACGGGAGAAGAACGCAATATTGTAACTGACATTTCAGGAACCACGCGAGATTCCATCAATACGCGCTACAACGCTTACGGCTTCGATTTCATTTTGATTGATACAGCTGGAATCAGAAAGAAAGCGAAAGTGACGGAGGATATCGAATACTACTCTGTTTTGCGATCGGTTCGTTCTATTGAGAATTCAGACGTTTGTATTTTCATGATCGATGCTGAAGAAGGAATCCAAAAACAAGACCTCAACATTTTCTACATCATTGAGAAAAACTCGAAAGGTGTGGTTGTTTTGGTGAATAAGTGGGATTTGATCGAAAAGGATCATACCACGATGAAAGCCTTCGAAGAGAAAGTGCGCGAGCAATTGGCTCCGTTCAACGATGTACCAATCATCTTTACATCAACTATTTCGAAACAGCGAATTCATAAAGCGCTCGAAACAGCGACGGAAGTATATCACAACCGAATCAAGAAAATTCCTACTTCAGAACTGAATGAGGTAATGCAGGAAATCATCCAGGCTACTCCTCCTCCATCGGTTAAAGGGAAATATATTAAGATCAAATACGCGCAGCAGCTTCCAACGCACGCTCCGTCATTTGCTTTCTTCTGTAATTTGCCGCAGTACATTCCAGAAAGCTATAAGCGATTTATCGAAAACCGACTGCGAGAGAATTTCGACTTCGAAGGAGTGCCCATCAAAATCTTCTTCAGGAAAAAGTAAGAGCAAGTTGTTCCAGGGTGTCAATTAGAACGGGAGATTCGACAATATCTCGGCGCATTTTCACAAATTTCTCTTTCTCTTCACGCAAGCTTCATAATTTTTATGTTTCTTAGAGCATGCGACTTTTACTATTCCTACTGTTATTCACCCCGTTGACATCTCATTCTCAAGAGACTAAAACTTCTCTCGGAATGAACGTTTTCTACGGATATTCTGACGTTCGATACCTCAATGATATCAACCTGAATGAAGCCAAGCAAAATGAGACTGCAATTAACGTTTGGAGGGCGAATGCCTTCTTTGAATATACACTAACCCAGCGTCGTAAAGCCCACATAATTTGGGGAATTGGATGCGATCAATCAGGATACGCCAACAATAATGTTACAGGCTCTTCCAAACAAATTTACCGACAGTATTACTTGTACCTGCCCGTTGCATTCAAATACAAATGGACAAAAAGTCTATATTCAACTATCGGCATGGCGGGAGGCTCTTTGATTGAAAGCAGAAGAATATCGGTTAGCGATGACGGAAAAAAACGCATAAACTTCAATGACGGTTTTTACGAATTTCAATTATCATCAACTTTAAGTCTTGGATACGAATTACCACTATCAGAAAAACATGTATTCTTTTTTGAGGCAGCTGGTAATTACCATTGGTTGGGAAAGCTTACCAGTGAAGCGGCGAAACACAATACGCATCGTTCTCCATGGCAAGTTGGACTGGGAATTGGAATAATGAAACGTTTCTGATTTAGAACAACGCTCGTACCTCCATTCCTCCTGAGTGAATGGTGCGATTGTCCTCAGATTTTCGTCCTTGATACTGAATAGATAACTGAAGATTCCTGGAAATAGATCGTTGATAGCCGATATTCCACGTGAAGTTCATCCCAGGCTTCAATCCTTCCAACATTTCAAATCCGAGTGCGGAGTTTTGCTCTCCGTTGTAGCGAATGTTTACCGCACGAACATTCCCTTGAAAACTTCCCTTCTCGCGCTGATTTAATTTGAAGGTGGACCCCATTTCCATCACAGTCGACAATTCATTACCGAGCAATGGTGAATTTCTCTTTTCAGATCCTCTTGCTTCCAGTGAAATGCGGAAAACAGTGTTTGGCTGAAAGATCAACTTGGGTTCGAGAGAAACGAATTCTATATCATAATTCCTTCCAGAGGTGTAGTCGGCATTCGTAGATTTAGATCCTTTACCAGAAACCACCTCCAATGTGAACTTGCGCTTGATGTTCCATCGAACTTTCACTTCGTGTGATATACTCGCACGAGAATCGAACCCGCTGGCAAGAAGCGTCTTGCTTCGGGTATCCTGGAACGTATAATCTGCACCGAAAATGCTGTTTGTTCTGTTGAAGAAAATTGTGTTTCGAATATTCGAATTGGTAGAAATGAGATTGGTATCATTGATTTCGGTAACAAACGGATTGAAGGCATTAATTCCCTCGAAATAATTCGTTTTGCGTTGAATTCTAAAACGTGCCTGATCTGAAAAACGCGTCAATAATTTGAGAATCCCTTTCTTCTTCGCCCAAATGCGCTGCGGTCTCAATTGAATTGACTGATTGAACTCGTTAGAGAACGTTTTTACGTATTCGTTGCTTGGTGTAAATACACGGATGTAACTCGCCTGATCTACAAACTGCGCTACCTCAAACTCATTCAGATCTTTCACGCCATCTCCGTTGTAATCGATCCAGGTGTACACACCTTGCCCATCATTTACCTGAATGTACAGGAATTCTCTTTTCAGTTCCAACCCGGATCCCGATTCATAGAATGTGTTCAACGAAACTGCATTCTTCCAGGCAGACAATCGATACTCGATTCGCCCCAACAAGGTGTTCTCTGGAGTTGCATTGATGAGACCAGGTTCCTGGACTTCCAACTGTCGATAGCTGGTAACAATGTTCAGTTGTTGATTCTCCCATTCCGTAAATCGAATTTCTCCTCCAATCGATCGGGCTTTGGCAGCTTGCGTTAAACGGGTACTATCCGATTTTCTGTCGATGCGTTCCCGGTAAAACAAACGGTAATCATTCTTAATGGAATCGCCATTTCCGATGTAGAACTGGTAATCGAAGAACTCGTAGCTCTGTGTTTCAAGGAAATCACTTTGAAACTCGTTTCGTTCGTGATCGTCTTTGTATCCAAATCGGATGTATTTGAATGATTTCGAAATGTCGGCCCGATGTCGAATAAAACGGTTGTTATTGGCGGCGTCACTGGACAAAAAACTTCCATCCCAATTTGCCCGAAAGCCATTCTGATTCCATTTACCGTCAGTAGCTGCTCTGAGTCCCAGATAATCCGTCCCGATCAGAAACTGTTGCCCTTCAACGTTGATATTTCCTCCCGGACCGATGAAATCTGCTCCAATGGAAGAAGCCAACTGATTCCCTTCATATCCCCGATTTCTGGTGTTCCAGTCACGATCAAATTCAACAGCACGATAATTCTCAATCGGAACAAAACTGCGTTCACGCCCCTCCACCTCTACTTTGGTTCGCATAAGCCACCGCGGAACAGAATCTTTGCTCAACGGAACATCACCAATCAACTTTATGAATCCTCCCACACTTTGATTGTCATCAGCATCAAGCCGCGAAAACGTATTGACATCGTTGTTGGTGTACGACACTTCGGATATCAGTTTCAGTTTCTTGTTGAATCGATATTCCATTCCGGTAGTGACCATCTGTCGTTGCTTCGGAGTTACAATCAATCGGGAAGGTTGATGATCGCCCTGAGGCACTCCGTTTATGTCAGGTGATACCCATCGATATACGCGACCCAATGCATTGAATCCTTCGAAGACGTAATTCCCCTGATTCGTTCCAACAAATTCGAAAGTCGCCCGATATAATGCAGAATCTGGGTTGACAGACGAGACCAATACCGAATCATAAGTTACCCCGTTTGAGAGGGAATCAATAATCTTGTACATATTCTGATTCTCAAAATATCCGATCGAATCTATACTTGATATCCGGGCGTTTCCAAGCGTATCGCCAATGCTAGCCAAATACTCCTTCTGTCCCAACGTTAAGGTTTGCTGCAAGGATTGGTTCTTTGCATCTTGCTCGGAATAGGCATTGAACCAGAAGTCGAAATTCTTCCCTTTGTAAGTTTGAGAAGTTTGAAATAGCGATCGTGCATAATTTTGGTCAGAATACTGAAATTCCACCACGATCCGAACATCTTTGGTGATTTGATTTCGCGCTGTAAACACTACTTCCGCCGTATTGTAATCAACTACGTAATCGTATTCCTGACCGCGCTCCAGTAATCGCCCATCGATATAAACGCGCTCCGTTCCCGCCAAAACGATAATGAACGGTTCGTTCTCTGCTCCCACCAATCGATACGGTCCCTGATTTCCCTCAACTCCCTGTATTATTTGCCGCTGGAATTTCCCTCTCGACAATGCACCGCTGAACTGTGAGGTCCAGACTCCCACTGTATCCTCCGACCATTGATAATTGATGGTAAGCCCCTGCGCTCGTTTCTTGTAATTCATGAAATATCCTTTCGGTCGGTACAGCCAAAAATCCCCGGCAATCATCTTGAATCGATCATTGTATACCTGAATGAAAACCTGATCGAATTCCTGCAGTTGGTTGGTATTTCCATCGGGCTGTATGGGAAGGTTGTCATCCGAAACAGATGCTAATAACTTGAGATTGGGTGCAATTTGTCCGGCAAGTTCGAGGTTCAACGTTGAATTAACGCCTAAATCCTGGTTGTTTCCGAATGTTACTCCCCTGGAAATACTACCCGATTTGTTCAGGGAAGACCCACCGAAAATATCGTTTTGAATATCTCTGGTGGTAATCAGGAATTTCTCTCGATCCCCTTTGTTTCGATTAAAAATGTTGGTGGAATCGTAGATCTGTAATCGCTTGGATAAGTCCATGGGAAAGACGCGGAATTCGGCAATCAATGAATCGGCGCATGGTTCCAGCAATTTGAACTCTGACCGGGCGGGATAAAGTATGTAAGCGCTTCTGTCCAATTTTATATCTCCACATTTCACAACGAACGATGTAGGGTCGATGGAAAGTGAATCCAAACGCACAAGAGAGTCTGAAACGGGAATAGATTGCACGCGAAAACTCTGTTGCTGGGCCAAAGCGTTTTCACCAACAAGCAGCAGTAGAATTAATCCCAAACTTCGAAACAGCGTGGACATCTTCACGAAAATACAACGTTATAAGCGGAAAAATCGTGCTTTTGAGGGAATATATATAATTGCGCTTCAGGGCGACCACAAAGGCACAAAGGACACGGAGAAGTGTTCAACATAGAATGAGAGCGCAAGATCATCCCTTCGAGATGACCAGTAATTGTCCGAATAGTTATTATTTCCTAACTCAAACATTAACCTACCTGAAAATGACTGAAATGAATCTTGGTCTATTGATCAATTTTAATGAACGACTTTTCAAATCTGGGTTTAAACGAATAATCAATGGTAAGTTTTGATCGTCATTTTGTGACGATCTAGTGCTCTTAACAACTTAGAACGTCTTTGTGCTCTTTGTGCCTTTGTGGTCGACTTTATGCTTCCTGTTGTTTTACTTTGTACTTCATTAACAATTCAATCAGAATCACTTTTGTACTTTTGTTGCATGAAAGCATTGATTTTCATCAGTTCCCTTATTATCAGCACACTAGGTTTTGGACAAGATTCCTTGATGACCAAAGCCGACTCCATAGTCAACATTGCCACATCACAAATTGGAGTTCCGTACAAATATGCAACCAGCGTTCCCGATGTAAGTTTTGATTGTTCAGGATTTACTTCCTACGTTTACAAATCTTGCGATGTTCCAAACTCAAGAAGCTCCAAAGCCTATGGAAAACTAGGAACAGAAGTATCTCTGGATACCTGCAAACCGGGAGACTGCATGATTTTCTCGGGTACAGCCGCAGGAAGCACCACCATCGGTCATGTTGGTATTGTTCTATCAAATGATGAAAACGGACTGAAATTCATTCACTGTTCCAGTTCGAAAAAGCACTTTGGAGTTGTCGTTACAGATTACTTTAACTCCAATTATCCCAAGCGATTTTTACAGGTCAGAAGGCTCTATTAAGCCTGGAATTCGCTGTTAAAAAACGTTAAGCATCCCAGCTACCATGGGGCTTTCCACTACATTCGACAAAAACGAACAGTGCAAAGAATTCGATTGAATACAGTAATCTTAATGGTAGTGCTAGCCATGATTGCGTTGCTGATAATTCAAGCTTTTCAATCCTCGCAACTGTACGACCGTGCTTCAACGGAATTCGGCGATCGAATGAGTACCACCATGGATCGCATTGCCATTCGACATGAAAAAGCGGAAGATATCCGACGTTATATGGCGCTGGGAAATCAGGATTTCAATGTTCAATACCGCGACATTCTGAAAGAAGAATTCAAGTCCATGCTTGCTGTGGAAGAAACCATTTCTATCCAGGATACTTCTGTATTTGAAAACGGCGAAATGCAGGATTACCTCATTATCCGGGGAACATCTTACGATTCCATATCTGGGGTAACTGCAGAGCAAAAAGTACTGGCTCGTAACATGACGCAACTTCGCGATCTCTTCAAGAAAACCGACGATCGCTCTATTGGAACCGAAAACACTCTATCTGTTCAATTGGACCAGCGCGTGGTGCAACAGATTTTTAAGAAGGCACGCTTCGTAAATGAGATGATGCTGGATGTTTTCCGCTCAGGAATCAGTGGTTCTCCAGCGGAACGTGTCGATGTAGGCTTTCTGGATTCTGTACTGAAAACTGAGTTGGCAATTGATAAACTTCCGTCTCAATACGAATTCATGATCACGGATGCTAACAACAAGCCTATCCGATTTGCGAATGCACCAAAACACTACAAAACCAGGATCGATACTACCAAAAGCCACAAAACAAAGCTCTTTCCGGCAAACGATCTTGATCAGGACCTATATCTCTATATCTCTTTCCCGAAACAGAACAGTATTCTCCTGAAAGGAATCGGTGGTGGACTTGCCATCAACTTCATGTTGATGATTCTCATAATTGTCGCACTTATATTCTTATTCCGTACCATTTTGACCCAAAAGAAGTTATCAGAGATGAAAAACGATTTCATTTCTAACATGACTCACGAATTCAAAACACCCATATCTACCATTTCACTGGCATGCGAAGCCATGAATGATTCCGATGTGGCAGGTAGCATGGACGAACAAACCAAGCCCTACGTGAACATGATTAGTGAGGAGAACAAGCGCTTGAGCCTTTTGGTGGAACGCATCTTACAAAGTGCCACGCTGGATAAAGGAGAATTGAATATCAAGAAAGAATCGCTCCCATTGAACCAATTGATTTCCGGAGTCGTAGAAAATGCACAATTCCGAATTCGAAATTCCGGTGGAAACATACAACTCAATCTTCCTGAAGAAAGTATAGTGATTAAGGGAGATCCCATGCACACTGCGAACGTGATCTCAAACCTGGTGGACAATGCCATTAAGTACAGCGATAAATCTCCACAAATTACAATTGATCTGAAAACCAACGGAAATACTCACGAATTGACGGTGAAAGACGAGGGAATCGGGATAAAAAAAGAACACTTGAACAAAATATTCGACAAATTGTATCGTATACCAACCGGAAACATTCATAATGTCAAAGGCTTCGGACTAGGTCTTAGCTATGTGAAAGCAATTTCCGACCTACACGGATGGAACGTGAAGGTGCGAAGTAAATACGGTGCTGGATCGGAATTTACTATTGAATTTAAAGCTTAACTCAACTATGGAAAACGGAACTTCAATTCTACTCGCTGAAGATGATGTTAATTTGGGACATCTACTTCAAACCTTCCTAAAATCAAAAGGATTCAATGTGTCGTTGGCACAAAATGGTAAAATTGCCTTTGAGAAATTCAACAACGGTAGTTTCCAATTCTGCATTCTGGATGTAATGATGCCAGAAATGGACGGTATCACCCTGGCGAAAGAAATCCGTGAAATAGACAAGAAAATCCCGATTCTCTTCCTTACTGCGAAGTCAATGAAAGAAGATAAACTCGAAGGTTTCTCTGCTGGAGCCGATGACTATCTGACCAAGCCTTTCGCGATGGAAGAATTGCTAGCTCGAATTACCGCAATTTTGCGTAGAACAGGAGAAGACGTGAAGCAGGAAGACTCTTACCAAATCGGTGGAATTAAGTATGAGCCAGAAATTCGTTTGTTGCATTTGAATGATGAAACGAAGAAGCTCACCACGAAAGAAAACCAACTGTTGCACCTTTTGGTGAAGAATCAAAATGAAATCCTTGATCGACAGGCGACACTCCGAGCTATTTGGGGGGATGACAACTATTTCAACGGACGAAGCATGGACGTATACATTGCCAAACTTCGTAAGTTACTTCGTGAGGATGAATCAATTGAAATCTTGAACGTTCACGGGAAAGGATTCAAGCTCGTGGTAAAATAACAACCAACTTTTCCTATTTTTGCGCCGTTTGAGAGGTATACCTTCTCTTCTTCAACCTACAGCCGAAACGCGCAAAATACATGCAGAAAAAGTTTATTTCCAACTTGGCTCTGATGGTTCTTTTGAACCTTCTTGTAAAGCCTGTAGCCATTTTTGGAATAGATGCGCAAGTGCAGAAAACCGTTGGCTCTGAAGATTACGGAATTTATTTCGCGCTACTCAATTTCTCATTCCTATTCAACATCCTGCTGGACTTGGGAATCAACAATTTTACCACGAAGAACGTCGCGCAGCACCCGCAAATGGCAAGCAAATATTTGGGTAAAATACTCGGATTCCGCTTCATGCTGTTCCTACTTTATGCTGTTGTATCGTATTTAATCGCCTTTGCCTTGCAATGGAACGCGTATGAACTTACATTGCTAAGTTTCCTTGTTTTCAATCAATTCATTATTACACTAATTGCTTACGCTAGAAGCTATTTTGGTGGAGCACTGATGTTTAAAACAGATGCCATTATCAGCGTTCTGGATAGGTTCCTTCTGATCATTTTCTGTGGAATATTACTTCTTCTGCCAGCAACGCAGCAAAACTTTCAAATTGAATGGTTTATCTGGATTCAAACCGGATGTTATCTCCTTACCTTACTCGTTGCAGTGATTTTGCTATTCACAAAGTTTGGTATTCCGAAGCTTAAGGTACAGCCCGCATTTTCGTATAGTATCGTCCGCCAAAGCTTTCCGTATGCCTTGTTGATCTTCCTCATGATGATTTATACGCGAACGGACTCGGTAATGATTGAACGTATGCATCCGGACGGTAAGGAAGAGGCTGGTTTTTATGCCATGGGGTTTCGATTGATCAACGCGTTCTTCATGTTCGCCATGATCTTTTCCAGCCTTCTGCTACCCATTTTCTCCAGAATGTTCAAGCAGACTGAAGATGTCCGACCTCTTTTAAAGACTTCCGCCAAACTATTGATTGGAGGGTCAATTTTACTAGCCGTTGTGAGTTACTTCAATAGTGAATACATTCTTGATTTGATCTATAATGAACACATCGCTGAAAGCAATCTATCATTCCAGCTATTGATGTTTAGCTTCATTGGAATGTGTTCTACTATTCTCTATGGAACCTTGCTTACCGCACGCGGCAATATGCGCTTTCTCAATATTGTATCAGCAATTGGCGTAGTTGTGAATATTGCAATGAATTTCTTCCTCATTCCTGAGTACGGAGCCACTGGTGCAGCAATCGCAACGGTGATCACACAATCATCCATTTCCGCGATTCAGTTTGTTTATAGTATTCGTGTACTGAATGTAAAATTCTCCCTGAAGGATGTTCTTTTGTTCCTTCTTTATCTCGGCGGACTAATTGCCATTGGCTACTTCTTACGTGCGGAAAGCTTGCTAACCTTCTTCGCTATTCTAGCGGCGTCTTTGGCATCGATGTTCCTCTTCCGAATCATTGATTTGAAAAACTTGTTTCAGGTTTTTAAGGGAGAAGTTTAATACAGTGTGAGTTGGAGTGTGAGTTGGAGTGTGAGTGTGAGATAGACGACCCTAATATCTTTTGTCTTTGAGCGAAGCGGTCTTTGGTCTACTCTGCTACCTCAAACCAGAAACTTCCACCATGTCGCTCCACACCATTCAGGTTTTCATGTTCCCAAACAGGTGATAAGATCTTCTTCAATTCAGCATCTTCACTGATGAAGTAATTTGGTAGAATAGGACGATATTTCCCTGGGTTTGCCAATAAGAATGCAGCCAATACATATTGTTCCGAATACGCACGGTCACACATGAATTGCGGATAATCGTACGGAATGTAGATATCGTGAACGTGAACAATGACTCCTCTCTTCAATTGAGGGAGTAGTTCCAAAAAGCACACGGTTACATCTGAATTCGGTAAACAACGGTGACTGTTATCGATGAAAAGTACATCGCCAGCCTCCAGGTTTACGATGTCGCTGTAATCTTCCAGATCTTCAATCGGCTTACGTACAACCTTATCAGCCAAAGCATCAATCTGTGCTCGTGGATACGGATCAATCGAAGTGATTTTCGTGTCCAACTCTCCTTCTTTGATTGCCTTTCGAGCAACTTTTGTGGAATTTCCAGATCCAATTTCGATGTATTGCTTCGGATTCAATTCACGCAACAATCCGTACATAGCAACGATATCCAGACCTGGTAGAAAATCGTTGTTCCATCCCGGTTGATTTTCATCAGACTCCTGATCGGCTTTACTGATATCGAAATAAACTTCCTTGTATTTCAGAAACGATTGCAAATGATCGGCGTAGGTCCCACGTTGCGCTTCAACTATATCCAACAATTGCGGATGCGCACCACCGTTCCCGTGTCCAAACCTCGGTTTGAAATCCACCTTGTAATCCAAAAAAACATTTTGAAATTTTCCGGAAACGAAACGATATAACGTTTTGATCATTGCCTTTTTTTTGCGGTGCAAGTATACGGAAAATGGAGGAATCAATTGGTAAGCAGATTGAAATCCGTCCACGACAATGAAATTGTTCACCGTAGACATAATAAAACGAATATTCTGCGTTAATAAGAATGCTACTTGACCTGTGATCGTTTTATTAAGCGTTCTGGCAAGGAAAGGAAAACTAAAAACAAACCTCGAAGAACAAAGAAACCGTATCTTCGCGCTACTAAAATCGAAAAATAGTGAACGAATTGGATCAGGAACGCCAGAATCTGTTGGTGTTCATTTGGAAAAAACGTAAAATCATCATTATCGGGACGTTCATTGCTTTTGCAGCGTCTATCGTCATCTCGCTTATGCTTACGCCGAAGTTTAAATCTACGGCTGTGGTATTCCCTGCTGCAACAAGTACGGTTTCCTTCTCGGAACAAAGGAATGCCAAAGCTGCTGCGATGGACTTTGGAGAGGAAGAACAAGCAGAGCAATTGGTGCAAATTCTTACGTCATCGAGAATTCGAAACAGAATTGTACATCAATTCAAGTTGATGAAGCACTACGGAATTGATGAAGATGATCCCAACAAGCAATATAAACTAGGGAAAGCATACGATAACCATATCAAGTTCACGCGAACACGATACGGTTCCATCCAAATTGATGTTTGGGATAAGGACGCAAAAAAAGCGGCAGTAATTGCCAATAAAATTGTGGACCTGATCGATACCGTGAAGAACGAAATGGTTCGTGAGCGTACGATTCCTGCTTTCCAGATCAACAAGCGTAAGAAAGACATGCTTGAGGAAGAAAAACGCAATCTTCAGGCACAATTGGACAGCTTATCCGCAATGGGAGTAGTTCCGATTGAAGGGCGAGCAAATTTGGATCGTGCATACAACGAAGCAAAGAACGCGGAAGACCGTGCCTATTACAAGGAGCGAATTGAGATCAATGCTCGATATGGAGCTACCTATGACGGACTTCAAACACAACGCGACGAACGAATAATCAAGTTGACAAAATTCGAGGATTCATACGAACAATCGGAATCGGATGCCAACACGGATTTCAACCATAAATTCGTTGTGGAGCCAGCCGTTCCTGCCGATAAGAAAGACAAACCAAAACGATTGATTATTGTTCTTCTTTCGACACTTGGTGCATTCGTGTTCATTATCTTCACGCTTCTTATTATCGATCGTATCAAGGAACTAAGAAAAATCGCCTAAGTGCAGTCACTACGTACGAATATTTGGGTAATTGCCTTCAGCATTTTGTATGCTGCATTGGCTGGTTATCTTATTTGGATCGACCAATCCTACTTCGTACTGGCTCCAATTGGATTATTGGGCGTATACTTTGCCGTTTTCAGAACGGAATATACTTTCCTTGCGCTCGGTTTCTTAGCACCGCTTTCCATTAACATTGAGGAATACGCAGAAGGTTTTGGGCTCTACATTCCAACCGAACCGCTGCTTTTCGGTTTGATGATTCTGCTTCTATTGATGGAAATGCGGAAATCGATCATTCCAAGATACGTTTGGCGTCACCCAATTGTATGGGCTGTCGGATTCTTCCTATTCTGGACATTTGTAACATCGATTACGAGTACAGATCCGGTGACTTCCTTCAAGTTCTTATTGGCGAAATTGTGGTTCATCGTTCCACTTTTACTTTTCGGACCGATAATCTACCGTCGACGCAAGAACATTGAAATCTTCCTGTATCTGTTCTGCATTGCTATGATCGTCGCTATTTGCTATACGATTGTAGTTCACGCGAGCTATGGATTTGGCGAAGAAGAAGGGCACTGGGTAATGTGGCCGTTCTTCAAAGATCACACGATTTACGGTTCAACGGTAGCGTTCATCACCCCATTGATCTTCGGACTTTATCTATCGAAAAAACACAATCCGTTGGTGCAAACGACCCTTATTGCTCTGATGGTAATTACGCTGACTGGATTGTATTTCTCCTACACCCGCGCCGCATGGTTGAGTGTTGTAGCCGCAATTATGGTATTGATCGTGATCAAACTTCGCATCAAATTTTCGATACTCGCCGGTCTGGCATTGATTGGAGCTTTCTTTTTGTACATGTCCTGGGACAGCATCCAAATTGAGTTGGAGCGCAACAAACAAGAGCATACTACCGAAGAGTTTGGAGAACGATTACAGAGTGCTACGAACGTAACCACGGATGCTTCCAATCTGGAGCGACTAAACCGTTGGGCTTGCGCGATTGAAATGTTCAAAGAACGCCCAGTTTTTGGATTCGGTCCGGGAACTTATGCCTTCGAGTATGCGCGTTTTCAGGAACCGGAAAATACAACCATTATTTCCACCACGAATGGTGATATGGGGAATGCCCACAGCGAATACCTGGGACCTCTCTCCGAAATGGGACTTTTGGGAATGTTAGCGATGTTTGCTATTGTTGCTGCGATTTTCTACAAGTCAATTACGCTCTATTACAGTTGGCCCGAAGAAGACAAACGCATGCGTACGATCATTCTTGCGATGATCATGTCGTTGGTGACCTATTTCGTACACGGAATCCTGAACAACTATCTTGACACCGACAAAGCTGCCGTTCCAATTTGGACCTTCTGTGCGATATTCATCGTTCTGGAAGCACAATTGAAGAAAAAGGAACAGGTTTTGGAATAGCGAATAGCAGATGACTTAGGCATGTTAAGTCGATCTATTATTTTTGATTTCCATATATTCACTTCATGAAATATTTAATTCTCAACCTCTTAACGTTCACGGCTTTCTTCGGCTTCTCCCAGCATGTTTCTCAACTGGAAGGAACTTATCAAGGTAAAAATATCTTTGTAGAGAATCCATTTAGCGGTGATGGTGATAGCTTTTGCGTAATTAAAATTGAAGTGAATGGTGAAATATACAAACCTGCCAAATCCAGTGCTGCGTTCGAAATTGACCTGACGATTTTCGAATTGAAGAAAGGCGATCCAATTTTTATCCGATTCACTCATAAGGAAGATTGTAGCCCCAGAGTTCTAAATATTGATGCCCTCTCCGATCAATCGCTTCGAATCAATTCCGGTTCCTTGAAGGATGGTATCATGAAATGGAAAAACGAATTTGAGGATAACTATGCACACCGTGTTGAACAATATCGATGGAACAAATGGATGAAAGTCGATGTTACCATTAATACACCTGGTGAGGATGGGTATTATTCGGCTGATTTGAATGGTGATTTGCATAGCGGTGTGAATACCTTTCGTGTGGTAGCTGAGAACCCCATTGGAATGAAGGCGTACTCGAGCAACTTTACTATGCAAGGTTCGGAGACTCCTGTAACGTGGAAGTTGATCAATGGAAATGAGGAAATCGAATTCACCGAAGAAACAAGTTGGGAATTGTACGATGAAGAAGGGAATCTTCTGGATTCAGGAAGAGGAACCAATATCAAGGTTCAATCGGCTTTTGGTACGGTGTTCTATCTTAAATTCGACAATTATAAATCTAAGATTGAGTTGAAATAAATTCAACCTGCAATTACGAAATATTCGAATTTTGAAATATTGCAATAATGGAATATCGCAATATCGACATTTATCGATACTCTACCCGGGTAACTAAATTAACCACATTTAGAAACACTATCCTTACAACCTGTTTATCTGGCTCTTAACTTTATAAAACCTAATGATGTACCCAAAGCGATGGATTCAAACACGTAACGCTGCTTCCAACCACTTTATGAATTTCGAAGTGCGCCACTGAAATGCTTTGATCTTTCTTAGCAAGCAGGGAGCCAATCACTTTCTTCGTAGACACTTTCTGTCCTACCGTTACGTAGGTGTCCTGTAGATTACTATAAACCGTTCTGTAATTTCCGTGTTTGATAATTACCACTTTACCGGCACCTGGAATATTCAAAACACTCGTTACTTCCCCTTCGAATACAGAACGTACCTGAGCATTCTTAGGAGCACTGATATCAATTCCACGATTGTTTGTGGTTACATTTTTCAACGTGGGATGCGGATTCTTACCGAATTTCTCAGTAACCGTCCCTTTCTCAACCGGCCATGGCAATTTCCCTCGGTTTCCTTCAAAGTTCGCACTCAAAGCAGCTGCCTCTTTTGTAGATTGGAAACTAGGCGTAGCCTTGGTGGAAGTATTTGATTTCGTAGTCGTGCTGGCTGTAGTACTTTTCGTTCCGGCATTCTTCGCTTCCGCCGCTTTTCGTGCCGCTTCTGCTTCTGCAATTTCTCGTTGAATAGCAGCTGCAATACGCTGTCTTAAAACTTCGCGATCACGTTCCTCCTTCCGAAGCTTTGCAAGAATCTCATCCTCTTCCTGCTTGAATTCGCGATAAATGGCTTCCTGACGTTTGCGATCCTCTTCAATGGCCGCACGTTCCTTTTTCTTATCTGCGACAACAGCTAGTTTTCGCTGCTTTTCCTCATCAATCTGTTTGATCTCTTCCTTGATCAAATCCTGGTGTTGCGCAATGGCAATGAATTGATTTTCCTGGATTTCCGCAACGCGCTTCAAATAGCTGTTTCGTTTGATTGCCTCGTGATAAGACTTTGCCGCGAAAATGAACATCATGCGACCGTACTTGTTCCGATTCTTATATGCGTACAAAATCAACTTCTTGTACTGAGCTTTCAAGCGGACAATTTTCTCTTCGTAGGCTTCAATCTGAGCTGATTTCTGCTCCACTTTCAATTCGGCACCGCGAATCTGATTGTCGTAGTTTTTGAGAAGCTGCGATCGATAATAAATCTGATTTTCGATTACCTGAAGTTCGTTAAAAGAAGCGTCTTTGTTGCTCTGCGTTTTCTTCAGGAGCATTTTGGTGTTGGCGATTTTACTCTCCAATCGTTGCTGTTCCTTCTTCAACTTATCGCTGGAATCCTGCGCATGAACTGCTCCAATCCCGAACAATAAAACCACTAAAATCTTACTTACATTCGCCATAACTTTCAGGGATTACGAATTGAATTTCCTCGGATTTGTTCGCCCGAATTCGGGTATAATTGAGTTCCACCGTTACATCTTGCTTCGGTGATGAGATTCGAACTGTGACCAATTTTGGTGAGTTGAAACCATCGACTACCTCACGCTCATTGTATAAAATGTTGATTTCAGTCGTGTCTTTGAAACTCACGAGTGTCATGCGTTCCAGTTCCGTCAGACTTTCATTGAGCGTGTAATACGTAATAATCTCGTCCGAATTCTCCAACTGAACCTGCTCGATATCCTTTAGTCCATGCGTACATAACGACAAACTGTTCTCTTCGTTTTGATAGTACGTCTTCTCCTTATCGAAATTGGTAGGAATCCCGAGCAGTATGTCCTGGAGGTTCTCCAAAGTCAATTCGGTTCCGAATTGCTCGCTCAATAACTCAAGGCTGGCAAATTGATAACATTTAGCGCGGCGATCAACCACGGTAACCGAGTCGTTGGTAACCAAGGCACTTGCTACAGGGAAATTTGCGTACTTGATCAAGAAATTTGCGGCGCTGTCTGCAATCATCCAGGTAGATGTCTTGAATGAAACGCTTCGGGATGAATCCTTATAACTTGTGGCAAGTTTTGAATAATAGGAATCGAAGGATGTTTGCGACAACGAATCCAAAGCCGAAACCAATTCTTCACTGGCAACTTCTCCCTGCTCCGAAGTTTCAGCATCTTTGGTAGACTTACAGGACACCAAAACCAGCATCCCCAATGTTACTATTCCAATTTTAAAGCTCAGGCGCATAGTATTTCTTGTCTGCAATTTTCTTATCCAAAGTATCTGATGAAATTCCTGAATCTTTGGCATCCTTCCAGTATTTCACCGCTTCATTCGTCTTGTTTAATCTCGAAAGAACATCTCCCATGTGTTCCAGGTAAACCCCATTTTCAGCATCGGCATCCAATGCATTTTGGAACCATTTTTTTGCATCCTCAAACTCTCCTTTACGGAAATGAACCAACCCACGTGTATCCATGAATAAGGCTTCCTTCGGATAAGCGCTGAGGATTTGATCTGCAAGTGATCCTGCCAAATCCAAATCGCGATTCAACAATGCCAATCGACGTGCGAAATTGTTCTTAATGGAGGCATTTCTGCTATCCAACTCCAATGCTTTCTTATAATTCTCAACAGTCGCATTGTGATCTCCCAATCCGAAATTCGCCTCAGCCAATTGACCGTAGAATTCTGCTTTTAACGGACGATCATTCACAATCATTTCCATTCCTACTGAAAGTGCATCAATAGCATCGTCGTAATGTTCTGTTTCATTCGCGCTAATCCCTTGCAACAGGTACACGGTAGATGCCGTTGGGAAGAGTTCCAAACATGCCTTACTCGATTCATACAACCCTTCGTAATCCAACTGCTCGTATTGCATGATCATCACCTGATTCCACAAAGGGAATTTGCTATCATCCAATTCAACTGCCTTTTTATAAGCTTCCAAAGCCTCCTCATTTCGTCCTGCCACTAACAAGTAATCTCCATGAATCGAATGCGCTTTGGAGCTTTCCGGATTGGTTGCCACAAACGATTCTACAATGGGATACATCTCCTCTGGAATTTCCGAGCTTTGTTCCTGAATATTAATCAAAACTTTCATCTTGGTATCGATGTCCAGATTTGGAGATTCAACTGCTTTCTTCAAGGCTTTGTACGCCTTATCCATTTCATTTCTTCGTTGGTAGACATCAGCTAACGCCAACTGTGCACGACCATTTTCAGGATCGGCTTCGACCAACTCTACTAAAAACTTCTCGGCTTTATCGTTCTGTCGCGTTTGATAATAGTGATCTACCAGTGTTCCGATAATTCCCGGATCATCAGGAAACTCTTCCTTGCCCTTCAACAATGCTTCTTCGGCACCGGATTTATCTCCCGCTTGCATCAGAACATTATAGCGTTGCAACGCAAAGTGCGGATGTTTCCCAACCTGTGCTTCCATCACATTGAAAACTTCCAAAGCCTCTTTATTCTGTCCATTTCGAACCAACGCTTCCGAATAGGCATACTGCCAATCAATGTTTCTGGGTTCTTGTTCTACCAGCTTTCCAAACTCCTTCGCCGATTGTGCAAAATCTTGTTTTTCGAAGTGCATGTACGCCAATTCCTCAAGATACCAGATATTCTGAGGATCAATGTCATGTGCTTTCTGGATGTATTGTGCAGAAGCATCTGGATTTCCACGTTCGAGCTCTAATTTGGACAGCGCATAGTACACAGCATCGTCATCTTGTCGGATAGCCAGACATTTTTCCAGCTCCATGATTGCCTCTTCAGTACGTCCCTGCACTTTAAATTGTAATCCTTTATGGAAGGCTTCGATATACGGATAATCAGCTTTGGAAACCGGGGCTTCCGACTTCACAATAGCACCCGAAGGTGTTTTGCAGGCAACCAGTAAGAATCCGGCTAATGCTATGTAGAATAATTTATTCATCAATACTTGTATAGTCTCCAAGGCTCAAATCTCGCGCCAAACCGTTGTATTTCACTTTCGATCCAATCATGGAATCCGCAAGTACAGTATTTGTAATTGTCGTTTCGTGTTGAATAATCGAATTACGAACCACACTATTCTCAATAACGGTATTTGCTCCAAGCGATACGTGAGGACCAACAACAGCATTTGTCAATCGTACGTTTTCACCAATGAAACATGGAGGAATTATTGTTGCATTTTCCAATACAACTGAATCGGAAACATTGTTCATTCCGCGGGCTGCTTCGTAATCGAGAACCTGTGCGTTGGTAGCTACGGTAACTTTCTTGTTTCCACAATCCATCCACTGTTCTACAGTCCCGGTTTTGAATACTTTTCCGTGTTCCATCATACGTTTGATACCATCGTTGATCTGGTACTCTCCCCCATTGATGATTTCATTGTCCAATACGTGCTGCAATGCATCTTTTAAGACTTCTACTTCCTTGAAATAGTAAATTCCAATAACCGCCTGATCGCTCACAAATTCCTGAGGTTTCTCAACCAACTCAGTAATCTCTTTTCGATCGTTCAATTGCACAACGCCATAGGCTGATGGATTGTCCACTTGTTTTGTCCAAATCACGGAATCTGCCTCTGGATCCAAATCGAATTCCGCCTGGATTAATGTATCTGCATAAGCGATAACTGCCGGTCCGGATAAGGAATCCTTTGCACACATGATCGCGTGTCCAGTTCCCAAGGGTTGATCTTGTCGGTAGATAGACGCTTTGGCTCCCAATCCTTCTGCCAGTTCGGTAAGACTTTCTACCACGTCGTCCCCGAAAAATGCCGGATCTCCCAAAACGAAGGCTACTTCCTCGATTTGCGTTTTAACCACCTCAGCAATGTCTTTCACCAATCGGTGTACAATGGGTTGACCAGCTACTGGAACAAGCGGCTTCGGTACGGTTAATGTATGTGGTCTTAGGCGGCTTCCACGACCAGCCATTGGTACGATTATTTTCATTCGTTCGTTTATTCTATTCGGCTTTCGGCTCCGCTCAAACCTCTGTTTATCCGAGCATTGAGCGAAGTCGAAATGCGATTAATTGTATCTCATTATTTCACGCCAGTGCTTCCAAAGCCACCAGCTCCTCTTTCGGTTGTTGTTAACGTTTCAGTTTCCTGCCATTCAGCTTGTTCGTATCTAGCGAATACCAATTGCGCAACACGTTCACCGTTCTCAATTACAAACGGTTCGTTGGACAGGTTGATCAAGATCACGCCTACTTCTCCACGGTAATCCGCATCGATGGTTCCAGGAGCATTCAAAACAGTGATTCCCTTTTTCAACGCCAATCCACTTCTTGGGCGCACCTGACATTCATATCCTACGGGAATTTCGAGGAATAAACCTGTTTTTACCAATGTGCGTTCCATTGGTTCCAGCGTAATCGGAGCATCGAGATTCGCACGGACATCTAATCCGGCTGAAGCGATTGTCTCATAGGCTGGTAAAGGATGTTCTGATTTGTTGATTACCTTGACTTCCATTGCTTTTTCGTTATTCTCTCAAAAATAAGAAAAGCGTTGTGTGAAATAGGTCAGAAATGGTCGAGTTACTAACTATGTAACGTTAGTTGTGATTTTTTGGGGTTTTTCAATGAACCAGACCAATCCGACGTATGCCAAAATCAGCAGGTTATGGAACAAAAACTTGCGGAAGGTCAACTCTCCCGGATCCATGTCTACCCAATAGGTGATCAGGTAGAAGAAAACCGCCGTTCCGAAGTACAATCCAAACTTTCGAACATTGTATTTGATGGGGTAATGCTTTTGACCGAGAATGTACGAGGCGACCATCTGCCCTGCGTAAACAATCAGAGTAGCCCAGGCGGCAGCCCAATAACTGAATAGCGGAATAAAAATGACGTTGATAAGGATGGTCAATGATGCACCACCTATTGCAATGTAAGCTCCAAACCTGGTTTGTCCACTGAGTTTGTACCAGATGGATTGATTGATGTAAATTCCCAGAAAAACGTTGGCGATCAGCAGGATTGGAACAACTCCTAATCCTGCCCAATAAGCATCATTTCGAATGAAGTGTTTGAAAATATCAATATTCAGCGTCACCCCAAGAAATACGACACATACGCCAGCGATGAAATAGTTCATGATCTTCACGTACATCTTATTTCTATCCTTGTTTTGGGCTTGAGAAAAGAAAAAGGGTTCTGCTGCGTATCGATACGCTTGCAGGAAAATCGTAACGATCATTGCCAGTTTATAACAAGCACTATAAATTCCGACTTGTGCAAGGGCAGCCTTCTCACTTAATCCGGATGACTTCAGCAAAGGTTTCATCGTTACACGATCCAGCGTTTCATTCACAATTCCGGCGAGACCACCGATTACCAGGGGCAACGAATATTTAAGCAATTGAGCTCCAAGTTCGCGGTTGTACGTCCATTTGACTTGAAGAAAATCCTTGTAAGTACCTATTAATTTCACTGACGATGCCAATACGTTTGCAATAAGAATCAGGAAAATTGCCTGCATCGGGTCATTCGAATCGAAAAAGAGGAAAATGATGATGAAGTTGAGTCCAATGTTTACAATAATTGCTGTGAAATGAATCAACGAAAACCTTCGCGCCTGATTCTCTGCCCGGAGCTTCGCCATTGGCAAGGCGGTAATGGCATCTATCGTTACAACCAGTGCTAACGAAATAATGAATTCCGGGTGATCGGGATACCCAATTCCACTGGAAATCGATCCATGAAACAATAAAATGAACAAAAAGAACAGTACCCCAAAACCGAACACCGTCATAAAGCTGTTCTGAAACACCTCTGCTTTATCCTTCTTCTCGTTTATGTAACGAAAGAAAGCGGTTTCCATTCCAAGGGGTAGTAAAACGATAAGAAAGGCAACATAAGCGTACAATTCAGACAATACCCCATAATCTTCTGGCTGCATCTTCCCTTCACTGGTATAAAGAGGCACCAAAAAGTAATTCAACAGCCTCCCCACAATTGTAGGCAAACCATAGATGGCTGTTTGTCCGAGTAAGCGTTTTAAGGGGTTGCTCAAATTTTATCCTCTGAAATTTGGCTTTCTTTTTTCTAAGAATGCCGTTGTTCCTTCTTTGAAATCTGCTGTTCCAAAGCACTTTGCAAATTCTTCAATTTCTACTTCGTATCCGTTCACACCATCCTTGAAATTGGCATTTACAGATCGAATTGCAGAAGCAATGGCTGTACCTGAATTGTTCAAAATCTTCCCTGCAATCTCCTCTGCTTTTGCCATTAATTCTTCCGGCTCTACAACGTAGTTTACCAATCCCCATGTCAATGCTTCATCCGCTTTGATCATACCGGCAGTAAACACCATTTCGTTCGCTTTTCCACGACCAACCAATTGTGCCAATCGTTGCGTACCGCCGTATCCAGGAATCACACCCAAACTCACTTCTGGCAATCCCATTCGTGCGTTGGAAGAAGCAACTCGAATATGCGAACACATTGCCAGCTCTAAACCTCCACCAAGGGCAAATCCGTTCACTGCTGCAATAACGGGTGTCGACAAATTCTCAACGAAGCTGAACAACAATTCCTGTCCTTTTTCAGCCAATTCACCACCTTGTGGTACGGAAAAATCAGCGAATTCTTTGATGTCGGCTCCAGCTACAAACGATTTTTCTCCAGAACCTGTCAAAATAATCACACCAATATTGGCATCGGCATCTGCCGCTTTAAGTGCTTCGTGCAATTCTCCAATCGTCTCTTTATTCAGTGCGTTCAGCTGATTCGGTCGATTGATAGTAATGCGTTGAATATGACCGTTTGTCTCTGTAAGTATCGTATTGTACATGGGAAATTATTGTTTAGCGGATAAAGATAATTAATTAGTAATGATGAATTAGGAGTTATGAATTATGAATTCATCATCCCACTTAATCAAGGTCACTGAAGCTCTCAAGACCCCGCTTCATTTCGAGAATATTGAGTTTTGTTACAACAGATTTTGCTCCCCCCTTTAGAGGCGACTTCCTAGATAATGGCAAACTCCAAATTACTCACCACACCGTGTCTGCCGACAGGCAGGAAGGCACACAGTGCCTGCGGCATGCAGGAAGAACACGAAGAAATACTTGATAAGAGGTTTATGTGTTCACTAGATTATGACGACGTCATAATCCTTCGCGTAATTCTATTAAAACAATCAAACATACAGCTTTGTGCACCTTGCGGTCGAAAAAAACACGCTGGGCATCTTGCCAATATCTGATAAGATACCCCTTTAGAGGGCGATTTCCTATTTAATGGCACCATTCTATGTATTAGAATCTGATAAACCGCAAAGGGCGCAAGGGACGCAAGAATTAACACCGTAAAATAAATGTGGTGAACGCAAGATTATGACGTCGTCATAATCCTTCGCGTCCATAATACAACCAGCGTATTAACAGTTTAGATTCTTTGCGCCTTTGCGGTCGAAAAAAACACGCTGGGCATCTTGCCAAGATCTGGTAAGTTACCCCTTTAGAGCGGGAGACAGAAACATACGCAGCAATTGTCTTATTTTAGCATTCACCTATGAAGCGCTTGCTGCCCATATTGAAAAATCCGTTGCTTTGGTTTAGCCTCTACATTGCGTTCTGCGCTGTAGACAACAATTTGCTGGATGGCGAATTCAAGAATGTAATTCGTTCGGATGGTCGTGGATATTATGCATACCTACCAGCGATTTTCATGTACAATGACCCCACATTCGAAGCTTCATTGGAAGCGGAAACACGTAACGCACAACCCAATTTCAACCAGTACTATTTGTACCAAAACGAGGAAGGTCGAGTTTTCAACAAGTATTTTCCCGGAATCGCCATAATGCAAGCGCCATTTTTCGCTGCCGGATGCACTGCTGCCGCCATTTCAGGAGCTCCAATTGATGGTTATTCGGAACCCTTTGAATTGGCCTTTTTACTGGGAAGTTTGTTCTACACCATACTCGGATTATGGTTGTTTCATCGATGTATTCAGCTGCGTTTCCCCGAATTTGGTAAGAATTCCCGATGGTTGGTTCTAGCCATATATTTTTGCTCAACTTTGTTGATCTACAACACTGTTACTCTCGGTCTTTCGCATCATTACAGCTTCTTTCTTTTCTCATTGTTTGCCTATGCTATCCTGAAATTCAGGGAGAACTTCCATTGGAAATTTGTGCTTCTAGCTGGTTTGACCCTGGGACTAATCGCTTTGGTACGCCCCACAAACATCCTGATACTGTTAGCTGTGCCGCTACTTTTCAAGGACTGGCAGGAATTCAAATCTATCCTATCGCGTTTGTTTGATCGAAAAGCAAGACTTTTCTTAATTGCTCTTGGTGGATTTTTCGCTGTGTTCTCCATTCTGTTCTTCCTTTGGAAATGGCAGTCCGGACATTGGATCAACTGGTCGTACTCCGGAGAAGGATTTAACTTCTTGCATCCGGCATTCCTCGAGAATTTGTTCAGTTTCCGAAATGGGCTGTTCCTGCATTCTCCCATCATGCTAGTCTCGGCACTGGCGTCATTCCTGATTCTTCGGGAGAACAAATATTTCTTCTTCGCCTGGTGGATTTACTTCCTCATTACTACCTGGGTCATTTCTTCCTGGTGGTGTTGGGATTACGAGACCAGTTTCGGGAATCGACCTTTCACAGAACATACCTTCTTGCTCATTCTACCATTGTTATACATTGGAAGGACCAAGTCAAAAATTCTTTGGTATCCACTCGCTTTGTTCTACGTCATTGGATTCATCCGCATGTACAACTATACCTCAGGAGCGATGATCGATCAACGATTTACATCACACAGCTACTTCGCCAGTCTGGCTTTCTGGGATGACGACAACTTCGATCGATGGCGCTATCCGAACTCGGTTGTTCCTTTTGGAGACCGTATTCATGAAGAGATTTTGTCGTATCACAAGGAAGAAGTTCATGTTTCTAAAGAAGATGAGTTCATACACGAAGTAAATTACGATACACCAGAAAACCGTACGAATGAACGCTTGTACTTCCGTGTTTGGATGGACAAAAAATCAAGGAAACCACTGGAAAATGTGTCGCTTGTAATTCATGCTACAGATAACGATTCGGACTTCAATCATTATCACGCTATTCCATTGTTCAATGATCGAAAGGAGGGAATCAATGAATGGGCGTCCATTTCATTCAGTGGACAAATTCCAGATCACTTCAATGATTTCGAAAAAGTGAAAATTTACATCTGGAATCAAGGAAAAGAACGCTTTGATTTAAGAAACATTTGCATTTTTATAGACACATATAAATCCTGATCCAAATGAAACTTCAATTTTTATTTGTCGCCGCCTTAATTGCCACTTTGACTTCCTGTGGTGGAGAGAATGAAGAACCTGACAACTCATCAAAACAGAAGGGTCCCGAAGCAAAAGAAGAGGTTGCGAGTTGCCGCCACATTATCTCTGAATCTACCAAAGATTACCCGATGACGCTTCGTTCGGACAAGGATATGATCATTTACGACCGAATGATTCTGGAAATTGAAATTAATGCCGACGGTTCGTTTACTATCGAAGGTGAAAAAGCCGATTGGGATGATCTGGAAGAAGAAGTAAATAGGTTCTTCAAAATGAACAGAGACCTTGGAAATGCACGAACTTCCAGCTATTTAAACGATAAAAACTATCGTGGTGCCAACTATCCATTCTTCAATTATTTCGATAGAAAATCCTACCAAAGTTATATTGATAGATTGAGAGAGATGGCAGAAACAGATATGAAAGCTGGACTTTACGCACAGCGACATATTCGCAGAATTAAAGCTTTTGATGCGGTTTCGGATGAAGAATTGGCATTCATCAACCTTGGCGCATTGATTCGCTACGTGCATCCAGATGATTTACCTCAAGATAAAATCGATGAATTCGAGCAGCATCTGGCTGATTACATCTGTGCAATGCGTAATGAACTTGCCCAGGAAAAATTTGGTAAGAGTTACCATATAATTCGATTAAATGCGCGGAAAGACGACGAATCTCAAAAGCAGATTTTATACCTCCAGGAAATGTATCCAGCATACCTGTTGCGCTTGAAAGAATCTGAATTGGAAGAACCAGAAATGCCCGCTATTCCAGAGCCTGTCCCTCCAAAACCAGAGCCCATTGAAGTAATAGAAGACACTGAAGATGAGCGCGATGCTATTCCTCGTTAAGATTTAGCGCGAAGTCGCTTGTACATTTTGATCAAAATCATCAAGCCAATTGCCACGGCGAAAAAAACTATCGTGCCCTTGATCCAATTCATGGAATCTTTCAGCATGACGATGAAAACGATGGCTACCAGAGCAAGTGTTGCTACTTCATTCCACAAGCGAAGCATGTTCGATTTCCACCTGAACTTACCTTTCTTGAGTCTGAACATGATATTCTGACAAGCAAAGTGGTAGACCAGTAATAACGCTACGAAGGCTAATTTAATGTGCATCCAACGACCCGCTGGAGTTTCAAAGAAATAATCCCATCTTTCGTACAACATCCAAATTCCGAAAACGAAAGTCAGAATCATTGCCGGAGTCGTGATGATCCACCACAGGCGTTTCTCCATAATCTCAAATTGATCTGAAAGAATTTTCCGAGCAGAATCCTCTTTATCCTGAGCTTCTGTGTGATAGATGAACAATCGAACAATATAGAACAAGCCTGCGAACCAGCTCACCATAAAAATGATGTGCAACGCTTTAATCGTTTGATAGGATTCGTATTCCATGGGGTCAAAGATAAGTAGAAATTAGAGCGAAACCTGCGGTTTCTTTTGGACCGCTTCGCCTTTTGGACTATTAGACTTCGAATTGTCCAAAAGGCGCAGCCGATCCAATAAGGCAATTTATTGCCGAGTCAAAGAGTGAATCTAGGATTCACGATCTAATTTCTACTATCTTTGCTTCTTCAAAAAATTGTCGATATGAGTGCACAAGAACTTTCAGATCAGGAAATCCAGAGACGTGAAACTTTGGACAAACTGAGAGCTATGGGAATCAATCCGTATCCCGCGGCTCTGTATCCGGTAACGCATAAATCTGCCGACATCAAAAACAACTATCAGGAAGGTGAAGAAGTTGTGATTGCTGGGCGATTGATGAGACGAAAGGTTCAAGGGAAGGCTTCTTTTGGTGAATTACAAGACGCTGAGGGAAGAATTCAAGTGTATTTCAATCGAGACGAGATTTGCCCGGGCGAGGACAAAACTATGTACAACGAAGTTTTCAAACGTCTTTTGGACCTTGGAGATTTTGTTGGAGTGGAAGGAACTGTTTTCAAAACGCAAACGGGTGAGGTGACGGTTTCCGTGAAAGAATTCAAGCTTTTGAGCAAAGCCTTGAAACCACTACCGTTGCCAAAAACAGATGCCGAAGGAAACGTACACGATGCATTTACAGATCCAGAGTTGAGATACCGCCAACGTTATGTTGATTTGACGGTAAATCCGCATGTGAAGGAGATTTTCATGAAGCGTACGAAATTGTTCACAGCAATGCGTAGCTTCTTCAATGATGCCGGATACATGGAGGTAGAAACTCCAGTGCTTCAATCGATTGCTGGTGGAGCGGCAGCACGTCCGTTTGTGACGCATCACAACGCTTTGGACATTCCATTGTACATGCGAATTGCCAATGAGCTATACCTAAAACGACTAATCGTTGGTGGATTTGAAGGTGTGTATGAATTCTCCAAAAACTTCCGAAACGAAGGAATGGATCGTACGCACAATCCGGAATTCACAGCGATGGAAATCTACGTAGCTTACAAGGATTACAACTGGATGATGGAATTCACGGAAAGCTTATTGGAGCATTGTGCAAAGGAAGTGAACGGAACGACAGAATGTACTTTCGGAGAACACAATATCGATTTCAAAGCACCATACAAGCGTGTTACGATGCGTGATTCCATTTTGGAGTTCACCGGATTTGATATCAACGGAAAATCGGAAGAAGAGCTTTTCGCAGCCTGCAAAGAGATGGGTATCGATGTCGATGAAACAATGGGGAAAGGAAAGTTGATTGATGAGATTTTCGGAGAGAAATGTGAAGGAAATTACATCCAACCAACATTCATCACTGACTACCCGAAAGAGATGTCACCATTGTGTAAAGAACACCGCGAAAACCCGGAATTAACTGAACGTTTCGAGTTGATGGTGTGTGGAAAGGAAATTGCCAATGCCTACTCTGAGTTGAACGATCCAATTGATCAGCGAGAGCGCTTCGAAGATCAGGTTCGATTGGCAGAAAAAGGAGATGACGAAGCAACGGGAACCATCGATCAAGATTTCCTTCGTGCCCTGGAATACGGAATGCCACCAACATCAGGATTGGGAATTGGAATGGATCGATTGATTATGTTCCTTACGAACAACCCTGCTATTCAGGAAGTATTGTTCTTCCCGCAAATGAAGCCTGAAGTTTGGGGTGCACAAGGACCTGAACTTACAGAGAACGAGCAAATCATTTTCGATATTCTTTCCAAAGAAAAAACAATGGATCTCAGCGCTTTGAAAGAAGCTGCAGGATTGTCGAACAAGCAATGGGATAAATCCATGAAAGGATTGGCAAAACACGGATTAACCAAAGTAACGAAGACCGACGATTCTCTTTTGGTTGATTTAGTGGAGTAGAACCTGTGGTCAAAGTGTGAAGCAAGCAATTGTTCTGCTCAACATTTCGGATGATATCCGACACGTATGAGAGGTTGAAAAGTTGAGATTACGGAATTTAGAGATGTACTGTTTGACTTGAAGATTTTGGGAGATTGGTTAGAGAAGATTTAAGGAAATGAGAAAGGAGCGCGATGCGCTCCTTTACTTATCTACGTATTCAAAAATATCACTGAAGGTATTTCCCCCAATTTTTGTAATGACATTTCTTTCTATTAATCTCGCCATTATAATATCTGTTAACTCCTGAGCCAATTCAATATCAATTTCTCCCGGAACTCCAAAAAAACGCCTGAAAAAACCAGCTGAACTATTTGATAGAGCTAATATTTCTTCACGTTCATAATCCTTCGTGATGGTGAAGTATAGATCATGAAGTTCCAAACCCAAATGAGCCTCATACCTGTGATTCAATATTGGATAATAATTCAAAATAAAATTGAGCAAATCATCCTTATTAAACTTATAAGTGCTAATACTAAGGTCAGAGTTATAATCATGCTTATCATAATATGCTTTTCTCAGCCAAGCAAGAAACAACTTAAACATCTGATGCTGCACCGTCTCTACGACGTATTTTTTTCTAATTCTGGCATCCTTAACCTCAATTCTTCTCACAATTACCCACAAAAAAGAAATAAATATTACTGCGCAAACCCATACTATAGTGTACACTAAATAATTTTGATTAATAATTCGATTCAACATAGGATTGCCCTCAACCATGTTAGGGAAGAACCATAAAGCTGATAGTACAGAGCCAATAATTAAAGAAGTCAGTTTAAATGAAAAATGCTTTTTAGTAAAATTAACTCCACTAGCTTGAACTGACTTTCTCAATTCAGTCACCCTTTTCTCAACATTTTCAGGCACACTAGTATTTTTTAGTAATTCTAGTTCCTCTATTCTTGATTTTAGTTCAACCCACTGACCTTGTGTAATAGTGATTTCAGTGTTATTCCCTTTTATAAAGTTTAAAGCGTCAGTCAATTCTTCATGGTCACGTTTCTGAGTTCCACTTTTATACTCGCCATTCGATTTATCATTATGCACTTTCGTAAGCCGCTTCTTGATTTCTTTTGTAATCTCCTTTATATCATCTTCCTCTATTCCAAAGAACTCTTTTATGTGTTCTATTGACTCAAATTCCATTCATGGTCATTTATTGGTTTGATTCAAATCTAATAATTGTTACACCTGTTTCCTATACGTATTTATACTCAAAATGAACGCGCTACACTCAATAATTGGCTAAGAGTGAAAAAAGGGGGGGGTATGTAGAGGCAATATTTTTTGCTTCTAAAAGAAACTCATTAAACACACTGGTTAATTGAAGCGTATAACAGCGGCTAAAAATCATACAGCGAGGCATAATGCAAGGTTCGGCAGTTATTTAAGGGAGTCAGTATCTTTGAGGTAAAAAGGTTCCGCGAGATGCTGTACGCTTCCTAGCCGCGGGACGTTATACGCAATGTACCCATGATAGCCAACCACAATAAATATCATATAGAATTAATTGATGATTCGAGCTATACTCCACATTCTGTAGATAATATTGCTTCATACAAATTTGAGTATCCAGAAGACATTGATATTCATAATCGTTATTTACAATCTTCAAAGCATGGTGTCAGGGTGAGTGCTGGAAATGATGAAATTTCAAGTGCAATTCTTTTTGGAACAGGAGGAGCAACTGGTATTCATGATGATGCTTATTATGTTAGTGATGATTATCTTTTATTATGTTGTTCTGACAAGGTTTACTCTCTATCAATACCAGAACTAAATCTTAACTGGAGTAAACGCTTTGATCCTGCTACATGCTTTGCGATATATCCGTATCAAGAAGACTTCATTATTCATGGTGAATTGACTATATCACGAATAGATAAAAATGGGAATCTAAAATGGGATTTTGGTGCGAGAGATATATTTGTAACGCCAAGTGGTGATCCTGCTTTGAGGCTTGATGGAAACAATATTGAATTAACGGACTGGGAAGGTTACATATATCTGCTTGACGAAACAGGAAAGGAGCTATCTATTACAGCACCTATACCCCAGCGCAGTTTTTTTCATCGAATATTCGATAAATTTAAAAGAAACAAATTATAACATGGAGGAAATAATTACAATAGAAGTTACGACGTTGGTATAGGTTCGGACCGTTCTAAAACCCTCCTCGATTCTTCCAAAAAATAAAACCAGAAGTTTGGGGTGCACAAGAACCTGAACTCACTGAAAATGAACAATGGGACGATTCTCAATCTTCTAATTATCAAAAATAACTTTTGAGAGATTTAATGTTTTGTTAAACCTCTGATTAGCAATGTCTTTTTATCTTGCGCAACAAATTTTTGGTATGAGAAAGATAGGATTGATGGTTCTCTTGTTTTTCGTAGCGTCTGGTTATGCCGTTGCTCAGGAAGACAAGATTTATTACTCTTTGGACGAAGCTCTTGAAAACCCATTAGAAGTATATACTCTCGCTCTCAATCACGAAAACCTGGACACGCTCCCGGAAACTATAGGACAGTTGACCAATCTGAAGAAACTCTTCCTGAAAGATAACAACCTGACATTTTTACCTCAGTCTTTGAACAAATTAAAGAAGTTAGAAATGCTGGATTTGGACTCGAATCAACTGACCGAGGTTCCGCTTGTCATTTGTCAATTGCCTAGCATGCAATATCTTTCAATGAATTTCAACAAGTTGGAACAGTTTCATCCAGCCTTTCAAGGATTGAAAAGACTCAAACAGGCATCCTTCAAGTTCAACAGGCTAGGTCGATATTTTCCATATAACTTCTCCGTATTTGACTCTCTGGAATATCTTGACCTTTCCATCAATCGAATAGTTAAAATTCCCGATAACGTTTGTGAAATCAAATCGTTGAAAAATCTAATTCTTACCGGTAACGAGATCACACAGATACCAGAATGTATGTGCGAGATGTCCAATCTGGCAAATCTATGGCTAGGTCAAAACGACCTTGAATCGCTGCCTAAATGCATGGGAGAACTGACGCAGTTGGAATCGTTAGACTTGTACTACAACGAGTTTTCCAAAGGAGCCGAGAAGAAGATCTCCAAAATGCTGCCGAATTGCAAGATACGCTTCTGAAAAATCAGGTTTCAATTTTCACTGGTTCTTTCCCTATTTAGGCGGAACAATTCCCAATTCATCGATGAATTATCTGAGTTCATCGTGAAATTCGAGTTTTTAGGTTTTCAAGAATCAAATTTTACTAAACCCGTTTAGTAAACCATTTACCAACTTTAAGGTTTTAGTTAAACGGTTTAGTTAGATGTCAACAGTGGCAAAAAGAAGGGATTTTCTATATGATTCATAAGGTGTTAGCGCTGTATTTTCGCACCAACTAACTTGAAAAACGAACAACCATGCCTTTTGCAAAGCTACTGGCATCTTTCGCTACACTGCTCATAGCTACGAACTTATTAGCTTGTCCTTTCGACGGAAATGAGACCAATGCTGGAACACTCACTCCAACAGCTGGATATCAAACGGTAAGTACTTCTAACGGAGACTACTGGGTTATCAATGTGAATTGTGGAGACACCTACAATTTCAATTTCTGCAATAACGGTGGAACTGCAACCTGGGACACGCAAATCACGATCCTACAAACGAACGGAACCACTGAATTGGCTTATAACGATGATAACTGCGGCTTACAATCGGATGTTTCCTGGCAAGCCACTTTTACCGGAACCGTGTATGTTCTTGTAACAGAATACTTCTGTAACCTCGATGGAACCTATAACGGAACCATGGCTTACAACGTAACAACAGGATCACTTTCAGGAAATGCCTCTTTTAACTTGACTGCTCAAAACTGTCTTTCTGCTACAGCAACAATTACGGGAGATACAGGAGGAACTTTTTCATTCAACCCTGCCCCCTTGGACGCAGCAACCATCAACCCAACAACAGGAGCAATTTCCAACGGAACTCCGGGCGCTACGTATAATGTTGATTATACCGTGAACTGTGTTACTACAAATGAAACGGTCACTTTGCCAAACTCAGGAAATGCTTCTTTCACACTTTCAGTAATCTGTGGAGGAGCAACGGCAACCATTACCGGAGATACAGGAGGAACATTCGCTTTCAACCCAGTTCCGACCGATGGTGCTCAGATCAATGCTACCACTGGAGCAATTACAAATGGAACAGCAGGAAATTCTTATACAGTGGAATACACCATTTGTGGTTCTACAACTTCACAATCGGTAACTGTATTAACGGACGATTGCTGGACCTTGAATGGAAATGCTACAAATATTACCGTAGGAAGTGATGATTGCATCCAGCTTACGGCAGCGGTTAATAATCAACTCGGTTGTGCATGGAGCGGTTCACAGATCGACTTTGCATCGGATTTCAGCCTGACGCTCGATTATTACTTTGGAAACAACATCAATGGGGCTGACGGTAACACCTTTACTTTCCAACCAAGTGCCTCTACGGCTTGCGGAACGGCTGGAGGTCAATTAGGTGCAGGTGGACTGACCAATGCACTCTCCATTGAGTTCGATACTTACGATAATGACAATCCTATGCACGTTTACGATATGTCGTGCGATCACATTGCGATTGAAATTGATGGGAATCACCAAAATGCGGCTCCAGCTGCCGGACCCGTTTGTGCGAAAACAAGTATGGGAAATATTGATGACGGCGCAGTTTACGAAGTAGTTATTGATTGGAATGCAACAACACAAACGTTGGAAGTATTCTTCGATGGTGTTTCCCGATTGACGTATAATAACGATATCGTGAACAATGTTTTTGGTGGACAAAGTCTCGTTTACTGGGGTGCAACCTCGGCTACGGGAGGATTGAACAACCAACAGTATTTCTGCCCAAGTACGGTGGTGATACTTCCAATAGGATTAACCTCATTTACTTCCGAATGCAACGAATCCGATGAACTTTTCATCTGGAAAACCAGCACGGAACAGAATGTGAGTCACTTCATTTTGGAATATACTTATGATGGTTTTGTCTTCTACCCAGAAACAACTGTTCAGGCTAATGGCAATTCCAATATTGAGCAAACATATCAAGCCAGAGTTTCTACAAAAGATCCGAACACCCGCTTTTACCGTTTGAAATCTGTAGACATGAACGGAAGCTTCGAGACTTCTGATTTGATTTCAAGTAAATCGTGTGTAAATGCTTCTTTATTCCATTCTATCTATCAGGAAGGATCGACAGTTGTGGTAAAGGTCAATCAACCGACATCGGTACAGTTGATGAATAATATGGGGCAAGTGCTTTACTCAACGAATGTAGAGGAAACGACAACGATTGAAACATCGCACCTTGCAGCAGGAATGTATCAGGTACTTGTTACAGGTAATGACGGACTGAAAGAAGTGGAATCTATTTTGGTTCCATAAGTCTTACGACCATTCGTTCTCCTTTGAGTATTGAAGAACTTCATCTTCGGTTACGATGGGTCTCCATCTGGAATCAAACTTGTATAGTTCGTCGCGTTCTACCGGATAAAAAATCACAGGATCATCTTTCTCTAAAGTGGAGAAGTACTCCAACTGCATCTCTTTCAAATAGGTCTTTGCGTTTAAGTATTCAGGATACACCTCTTTATCCCAGGACGAATAATAGCAATGCAGACAAGTGCCATCCACGTATGCAATATGACCACAGCAATCACAAGTTGATGCCCTTCGAATAATGCGTTTGAAGTGTTCAAAGTCAAATTCCGTAAACCGGGCTGGAATCCGCTCCAGTAGGTTATAGAACCCGTCCACATCCTTTCTAATGCTAATGACATTTCCACGTTCAAAATAGATTTCCAAATAGGTATGATCTGAATCAAACTTGACGTTAGTAACCTTGTCCCAGGTTATTTTTCTGGGAGCATCGTCAAGAATGTTTCCAACGCGAAACCCTTCACGGTTTAGCCTGGTAATTTCTCCAAAGAAGTAATTTCGGCTTACAGGAAGTTTGGATGCAAAATACAAATAGCAGTATATGATCATCGGAACCGCTATAACGAAAAGATAATAGGCTACATCCGGCGAAATTCCGAGTAACTCAGCCCTATTCCGAAGAGTAAAGAATCCCAGTACACAAACAACGATTCCGTACATACATACGTTCATCAACCGCTCCTGAAACTTTTCGGAATATAGCAGCCTCTTCAACAAGTCCGGTTCAAAGGGTAGAACTAGTGCGATTCACGCGCCTGGAAGTCACATTCCAGAATGAAGTGTTCTCCAGGAGATTTTGATTTTTTCAAGCGCTCGTACATTCTGTCTACGGTCTGCAATCCAATTTCAACGATTGGCTGACGCAATGCAGAAATAGGAGGATTCATGTACGGGAACGCTTCACTATCATCAAATGAAATCAACCGAACATCCTCAGGAATTTTTACTCCTGCCTTGTTCAATGCCGAAAGTGCTACAAGCGTACACTTGTTGTTCAGGGCAATGAAAGAATCTGTTCCTGCATCCAGTTCTTGTTTGATGAGCTTGAATACTTCGTCCTGATTTTCCGGAAGGTCTACATAGTTGTAATCAATTCCATCCGCCTCACACGCTTCTTTGGTTCCCTCAATTCGTTCCTGAATCGTTGAGACATTCTCAGGATATGGAACCAATGCTGAAAGGCGCTTTGGCTTCTTCGTAAAGGAACGAATCAATTTTACAGATTCAGCGCGATTGTCCACTCCTACGAAATCGGCATTTTCATCTCCCGGACGATCTGTAAATACTACCGGAATATGCGTTTCCAAAAGGATAGGGATTAATTGCTTGATATTATTACTCGGAGCAATGATCATTCCGTCAATAGAACGCTGGATCAGTTCTCGCATCAATACCTTTTCCAACTCTACATCATCATTCGTGTTCACGATGAACGTATTGTAACCTGTAACGTAGAGTTTTTCCTGAATTGTCTTGCAGATCTCTGCATAAAATGGATTCGAAATATCTGGCAGCACCAAACCAATAGTTTTGGTTTCTCCCTGACGTAGGCTTTTCGCAAAGAAATTAGGAACATAGGAAAGCTCTTTAGCCTTTTCCTTGATCAATCTTTGCTTTTCCTTACTGATATTGAATTGATCCCCCTTTCCGTTCAATACGAAAGATACCGTCGCTTTGGACACGTTAAGTGCTTTGGCGATATCGTTGAGGGAGGTTCTTTTGGTTTTCATTATTTCTTGAGGTAGTGTACGACCTTTAATTTACAAATATTTCCTGAGAATTAGTTTCTACCAGACCTTGGAGTACCTTGCGGAGCAGAAGGAAGTTTTGCCACCATTTCCTCATATCGGGTCTTAAAGGTTTCCTCACCTTCGCACTGCATGGTTTCTTTATGTTCGTTGAACTTCTCAATTCGCCCTTCAGGACTGGGATGCGTACTTAGGAACTCCGGTGGATTCTCTCCTCCCATCGCTTGTAATTTTTCGAAAAAACCAGCTCCTCCCGCGGAATTGTATTCTGTAGGGCACAAATATTTAACAGAACGTTCATCTGCCTCGTTCTCATGTGCACGCGAAAAACTAAGATTTATAAGCGCTGAAGTCACCTGACCTATCATTTCACGATCCCCCGCAATGATGCTAATCAATACCTGAACACCGAACATTTTAGTCATTTGTCGGGTCGAATGGCGCATATCCGCGTGACCAATTTCATGACCTAAAACCCCGGCAAATTCATCCTCGGATTCCAGGAACTTCAAAATACCCGTATAGATGTAAATATAGCCGCCCGGAGTACAAAATGCGTTCAGCGTGCTATCGTCGTGAATGATGCGCAATCTCCAGTCAAAATCATCCTTGTAATCTACTTCACCCGAGTTCAAAATATTGTCTCGAACTTCATAAATGTAGTCGTATACTTCTTTGTATTCAACGGAATCCAATAGCGGGAAATTTTCGGTATCGCCATCAATTTCAGCTGCTACCTGAGCACCGAGAGCTTTATCATCCTCAACAGTAAATAAATTGAAGCCTTTTCCTTTGTTTTTCTCATTAATCAGACCGCAAGAGGAGAGTATTGCGAGCATTGCGAGAAACGGGAGAATGTTCTTTTTCATACGTTTGATTTATTATGAAAACGGCAAAAATATTGCCAACGATATATTACAACCAGTAATTTACAGCAAAGGTAACAAAAGTTCCTACGCTCCACCCAACAGAAACCTCAGTTAATGAGTGCTTTTCGAGGTACAAACGAGCGGTCATAACCGCACCGGAAACAACTAGCGCCAATGGAGCCAGCCATACTGAAAAATAGGTGTGCTGAGCAAGATATGCGAGTAGAAATCCCGTAAAGATTCCGGCTCCTGCGGCGTGAACACTTACCTTCTTCCATCGATTCAGAGGAACAAAGCAAAGCGATACTAAAATTCCTGCCAGAGCAAGATTTTCAATGTACTTCGGAATTTCTTCAATTTGGGCGAAAGTTCGTGCTAAAAAGAAGTACAACAAACCTGTGAACAGAATGGTCATCGCCATGGGAAGCCAACGTTCCTTACGATCATCCATTTCAGGTGTTGAAACAATCCCGGATTTATACATGATTAGAAATGCAAGTCCTGGCAACGCAGTTGTAAAAATAAAGTATGCTCCCAAGGTTACCAACTTCCAGTTATCATCGATGGTATACATCGAGTACATTTTCATTTCTTCGAAAGCATGACCAGAAGGAATGTACATTACTGCCGCCATTGCGTATACCGGCATGAAAAGCGGCAAGAAAGTCCAGGATACGATTTTAGAAAATAATTCCATCAGAGTTCTTTACGTAGTCGTGCTACAGGAATATTTAGTTGTTCTCGATACTTTGCCACCGTTCTTCGGGCGATATTGTAACCTTTCTCTTTCAAGAGATTGGCCAATTTTTCATCTGTCAACGGTTTTCTTTTGTCTTCGCCATCAACAGCCTCACTTAGGATTTTCTTTACCTCTCGCGTTGATACTTCCTCACCGGAATCTGTAGAAAGGGATTCTGAGAAGAAGAACTTCAATGAAAATATTCCATGATCGGTCTGAACGTACTTGCTATTAGCTACTCGGGAGATCGTTGAGATATCCAGATTCACTTTCTCTGCGATGTCCTTCAGAATCATTGGTTTCATGTTCGTTTCATCCCCTGAAAGGAAAAAACTCTTCTGATAATTCATGATGGCATCCATGGTGAGCAACAAAGTATTCTGTCGCTGTTTAATCGCGTCTATGAACCATTTTGCACCGTCCAACTTCTGCTTCACAAAAGTCAATGCTTCTTTATCGGCTTTGGAAGAAACTGCACCCTCGGCATACTTCTTCAGCATGTTCTTGTAATCACCGCTAACACGAAGTTCCGGAGCATTTCTTCCGTTGAGAGAAAGCTGCAATCTTCCTTCGTTTTCAGTAATGATGAAATCTGGTATGATTTGCTGGAAATTCCCTGATGCCTCCTTCATGGAACCACCTGGCTTCGGATTTAATTTCACGATTTCATTGATCGCTTCTTTCAAATCTTCGTCATCAATTTCCAATTTCTTCAAGATCTTCGAGTAATGCTTCTTAGTGAATTCTTCGAAGTGATCTTCCAAAATCTTGAGTGCCGTATATTTCGTGATATCGCCATTTTGCTTGCGTCTAATCTGGAGTAATAAACACTCCTGCAAATCTCTTGCGCCAACTCCTGCCGGATCCAATTCCTGAATCACAGATAATACCTGTTCAACTTCTTCTTCCGTTGTAGATACATTGGATGAAAAGGCTAAATCATCAACGATAGCTTCAATTTCACGATTGAGATATCCTGATTCATCCAGATTTCCGATAATTGTTACGGCGATCATGAACTCTGTTTCGTTGAAATCCAACAGATGCAATTGCTCTGTCATTCGTTCCTGAAACGTTTGATCACCAGAAAGCGGAATCACCTTCTCGTCTTCGTCTTTTCCTTTGTTAGAAACGCGTGTTTTGTAATCGGCATCATCTGACAGGTAATCTCCGATATCAAAATCTTCGTCTTCGCGGATTTCCTGCTCTTCGTTCCCCTCAAATTCTTCCTCTTCACGATCAGAACCTTCTTCCAGCGCCGGATTTTCTTCAATTTCCTGCTTAATGCGTTGATCTAATTCCATAGTAGGCACTTGCAACAGTTTCATGAGCTGAATCTGCTGTGGAGAAAGTCGTTGCTCCAACTTGTGTGCAAGTGTTTGTTTTAATGCCATAAATCAGAATCGAGGATTAAAAGGTACTTTATTTTTTGCGAAAACCGTGCCGTTCTTTTAGAATTCTGCGTTTTGCGGGGTTCTAGGGAAAGGAATTACGTCACGAATGTTGGTCATTCCGGTAACGAACATTACCATTCGTTCGAATCCAAGTCCGAAGCCAGCATGTTCAGCCGTTCCGAATCTTCGCGTGTCTAAATACCAATCCAATTCCTCTTCCGGAATATTGAAATCGCCACATTTTTTACGAAGCATATCCAATCGCTCTTCACGTTGCGATCCTCCCACAATTTCACCAATTCCCGGGAACAATACGTCCATTGCAGCTACCGTTTTACCGTCATCGTTCTGACGCATGTAGAATGCTTTGATTTCTGCCGGGTAATCCGTCAGGATCACCGGACATTTGAATTCTTTTTCTACAAGGTAACGCTCGTGTTCACTTTGCAAGTCGATTCCCCATTCAACATCGTACTGGAACTTGCCTTTTTTGTACGGCTTTGATCGTTTCAATACTTCGATGGCTTCTGTATATGTCAATCGTTTAAAATCATTTTCTACAACAAATTTCAATCGATCAATGAGGTTCAATTCGTTGCGTTCTGCAGTTGGTTTTTGTGAATCTTCCTTCACTTCACGATCGTGCAGGAATTGCAAATCATCGGCACAATTCTCCAACACATATGCAGCAATGTATTTTAGGAAATCTTCCGTTAAATCCATGTTGTCCTTCAAGTCGTTGAAAGCAACTTCCGGCTCAATCATCCAGAATTCAGCAAGGTGACGTGAAGTATTGGAATTTTCCGCTCGGAATGTTGGTCCGAAGGTATATACGGCTCCAAGTGCCATAGCTCCTAATTCAGCTTCCAACTGTCCGGATACAGTAAGATTCACTTGCTTCCCGAAGAAATCCTGTGAGTAATCCACAGCTCCGTCTTCCGTCAATGGTGGATTAATAGGATCCAAAGTAGACACGCGGAACATTTCTCCAGCTCCTTCGGCATCTGACCCCGTGATGATTGGCGTATGTAAATAATAAAATCCGTTATCGTTAAAGTATTTGTGGATTGCATAAGCTACGGCGTGACGAATGCGGAACACGGCTCCAAATGTATTCGTTCTAAAACGCAGGTGCGCTTGTTCACGCAGGTACTCCAGACTGTGCTTTTTCGGTTGCATTACCGTTTTGCTCACCTCATCAGGATTCGCATCACCCAACACTTCCACGTTCTCTACCTGAATTTCAATTACCTGTCCGGCTCCCTGTGATTCAACAATCTTTCCGGTAACAGCAACAGCCGATCCCGTTGTTACACGCTTCAATAATGCTTCATCGAAATTTTCGAAATCAACTACCGCCTGGATATTCTTAATTGTTGACCCATCATTAATGGCAATGAATCGATTGGCTCTGAACGAACGAACCCATCCTTTCACTAACACGTCATTTCCTACCGCTCCGTTCTGGAGCACATCAGCAATTTTTTCTCTTTTCATTTGATGCAATTCTTGAAGCCGTAAATATAAGAAAATGCGAAGCTTTTGAAGACGAAAAGCAGGTGAACTCGTGCCGTCGCTTTGAGGTACAATAAGGAAAGTTGAATAATGAATTAAATGGGATGAATTCCACCGAAATTGTACCCTTCGAGTACCTCAGGGTACGGTGTAGGTAGGCTGAGGCTCTCGAAGCCTATTTATTGTTCCAGGTTGACATCGTGCGATTCAACCCAATTGTTGTAAATCCTTTGATGAATTCTTTCGAAGTGTTGATGCGCTCTTCTAATTGGTCATTTTCCTCAGTCGACCATTCGCCAAGGACGTAATCTACCTGACGACCTTTATGGAAATCGTTTCCAACACCGAAGCGCAAACGCGCGTATTGCTGCGAATTCAAAGTTGCCTGAATGTCCTTCAATCCATTGTGACCACCGTCAGATCCTTTTCCTTTCATGCGGAGCTTTCCAAACGGTAGAGCGATATCATCCGTGATGACCAAAACATTTTCAATTGGAATTTTCTCCTGTTGCATCCAATAATTCACGGCTTTGCCGGACAAATTCATGAATGTCGTCGGTTTCGCAAGGATGATGGTGCGTCCTTTAAACTTAACTGTAGCGATTTCGGCTTGCTTATCTAACGAGAACTTTCCTTCAAATTCTTTAGCGAATGCCTCTACCACTTTAAATCCGATGTTATGACGTGTGTTTTCATACTTTGCACCGGGATTCCCCAAACCAACAATCAAGAACTTCATAGCGCAAAATTACACAAAATCGAAACCACAGGTATAGACTGGAATTGATTTATCGTAATTGAATTTCTTGTTGTGTTTCACCATCAAATTCGCCTTATTCACCCCAATTATTTTGTGGAGCAATCCCCACTTCACTTTGTCTTGTACCGATTTGTATAGCGGTGCAATTTCATCGACCCACCACAAGATTAAATGCTCTTTTTCAAGTGCCAGCATGCCCTCAAATAACTCCTCCAAAAGTTTGGGGTCATTGTTCTTCACCACCACGGCTTCCGGTACCAAAAACGTATGCTTTTTTGGACGAATAATCCGTCTTAATCCAGGAATGAAAGGAATTACTTTCGGGAGCAACCCACCTAGTTTACCCGGGAGTCGTTCAATTGCCCATCTTGCTTTGGTTACTTTAGCGCATGCCTGTATTTCTCCTTCCTCGTTTCTAAGGACATAGAATGGACCTTGCTTCAAATGATGCTCGAAATAATACTGGTATTCACGGAACTCCGATCTGATCAATGGCGCTACCTCTTCCCAGGAATGGGTCATTTCAACCCTTGCATTTTTGGGAAGTTTGGATCGGCTAAAAGACTGCGTAGCGATTGTCGCTTTCGCTTCAAAGCCGAAGTTTTCGCTCATCCAAAGGCTTTTCTCGTTATTTGGGTCGATATATGCGTAGAAGGAGTTTACTTCGCCGTACGGATGTTCCGGACTGATGACATTATCAAAAAAATGCTGCAATCCTTGCTTGATTACACCGCCTGAACCTTTCGATTTCTTTTGACCCGTTCCCTGAATCAATTTATCCGTTGCGAAATATCGAACATACCAGGTCTTCTCTCTTTGACAGAAAGACACATTACCAAAAGCCTTGTCGTTTCGTTCCATAACAAGGTGCAAGGGATTATCGGCGGTGTGAATTCGCTCCCGTGTATCTAAATGACGGTAGTGCGCACCATTAGTCCCGAGTGTAACTGACTCAAGTAAGCTAATCAAAGCTGGTGTAGCTTCGGTGTAGAATTTAAAAATGGAAGGGAGTTTCATTTTGTTTGATAATGACACTTCGACTTCACTCAGTGTCCTAGATATTCAATAATACAAGACGACAACATATAAGTACCTTGAGCGGAGCCGAAAGGTACTCAAACCAATTCAAATGCTTATTGGTTATTTCGACGAACTCAGTAAAGAGGCTTAACCAGCAGGCTCGATGTACGCCCGATATAATTAATTATTAAACGTAAAAAAGCCCTGCGATCATCGAGATGCAGGGCTTTAATAAACTTAGATATGATTAATACGCTGATTTATCTTCTACAGCGTAAGCAATTTTCAAAGCATTAATGTCTTGCAATGCTTCACGAATATCAAAAATTAGAATCGTAGGTACACCTTCGTCTGCTTTGATACACGTAATCACGTTAGAAATTGGCTCGTTCATGTTCGATGGCTTCGAGTTCATTTTGTCCAATTTCCATTGTGCGATACTGTTTGTAGAGTATAGCTCGCCCGGTTGCGGTTGCGCTACATTGTCAAGGAACAATGCATGTCCCAATTTGAAGTCTGCTGCGCGTTTCGAGTTACGGGGCTGTCCAATGTATAGGAAATCGATTTCAGAACGCTGTTTGTACGGCGTCAAATCCGTTGCATTCACACCTTGCGGACGCTTTACCTCTACCGTTGGATCCGATTCTTTAGTCGTTGTTGCAACCATGAAGAAGAACAACAACATAAATACAATATCCGGTAGCGATGAAGTATTTACTCCAGGTGCTCCTTTTTTATTTTCTTTTCTAAACTTTGACATCTTCGATGTTTTAATGTTGCCAGTAGTACTACCCTTTCGGTTTCACTTCAATAATGCTCTCAGGATAAAGAACTTCCAAAGCTTTCAGTTTCTTGCCGTCGCCTTTCTTGTCTTCTTTATCTTGATCAAATCGTTTACGCATTTTTGTATATGGTTCCCCGAAATACTTCTGAGCAGCTTCGTCTCTCAATTCAACAAGTGCTTCCTGAATTTCTGAGTGAATCTTAGCGAACAATTTGTAGGCTGTTTTCTGCTGAACTACGATTCGAATGTGTGCCTGAGGGTGAATCTCAATCAGTTCCTGAACTTGTAGCGTCTTAATCGCTTGTTCTTTCTTTGACCAGTCATTCATCAGCTTTTCGTAGAAAATAACGTAGTCTTCTTCTTCGCGTTCTTCAGCGAGTTCCATTTCGCGTTCATTCTCATCCACATTTCGAACGATTTCGTCCAATGTCACACGGCTATAGAAAGGAAAGTCAATTCCTTTATAGTTTGGATTCTGAATGTAAGCTGAAGTCTGCGCTGCAGTAAGACCTCGGTTCATTCGGTAAAACTCAAGTACACGCTCAGAAATTTCATCCGGATCATCCATAATCTCACCTCGGATCATGAGTTGGTTCGCACTGTTGGCACGAATCTCACAAATGTTACGTTGCTCAATTTCCGGTGGAGGTGGGACATCTTCTAACTTCTGTGGGATATAGCGAATGTATGCCGTATCCTTCTCCATTGTAGTAGTTACAAGGAAGAAAATAAGAAGTAGGAAGGCGATATCCGCCATTGATCCTGCGTTAATTTCCGGTATATCTCTCTTCGCCATAAGTGTTTATTTTCTGTATTTCCCTAGAAGGAATGGTCCAAGAACCGCCAATAGAAATCCTAGTGCGATACCGATGATTACCACCCATAGTCCAGCACTAGTTGAATTCAATGTAGCATCACTTACGTGGTAGTTCTCTGTTAATGCAAGGCTTTCGTTTGTATCAGATGTTCCTACCAATCGAAGAATCATGTACAACACGAATGCGGCAACAATTCCACTAATTGACAATACCGTTTTTTTCGGGTTGGTAATTAATTGGTACAAGAAGAACAAAAGAACCCCTACAATTGCAGTAACGATAATTACTACTGTGTAGTTAATTGCCAATCCAACTTGCTTAGATTCTGCGAAGTCGTCCTGAACGATTTTCTTCTCTAAGGCTTCTGAGCCTGGGCTTGACGTCAACACCCAAATACATGCGAAGATTCCAATGGCTCCGATCACGTATTTGATGGCATTCATCGCCAAGTCAAATTTTTTGTTATCCATTTTTAATCTTTTTTCAAGTTTCTTACTCTGATTGGATTAGGCGTTAGCCTTGTGCTTCAACATCATATCAATAAGAGAGATAGATGCATCTTCCATATCATTTACCAAACCGTCTACTTTAGAAACGATGTAGTTGTAGAATACTTGCAATACGATCGCTGCGATCAAACCAAATACCGTTGTCAATAGGGATACCTGAATACCACCTGCTACTGTAATTGGGGATACCTGACCGTCTTTTACAATTTGATCGAAGGCGAAGATCATACCGATTACCGTTCCCAAGAACCCAAGCATTGGTGCTAGAGCGATGAACAATGATAGCCATGACAATCCTTTCTCCAAAAGTCCCATCTGAACTCCACCGTAAGAAACTACGGATTTCTCGACGACGTCTATGCCCTCGTCGGCTCGATCGAGTCCTTGATAGAATATAGATGCAATTGGTCCACGTGTGTTACGACAAACATCTTTCGCTGCGTCAACTCCTCCGTTTTTCAAGGCAGTTTCAACCTCATCAAGGAAACGCTTTGTGTTGATCGTTGAAAGGTTCAAATAAACGATACGCTCAATAGAAAGCGCCAATCCAAGAATCAAACAGATCAATACTGGTGACATCCATACCGGATCTCCCTGAATAAACTTTTGCTTGATAGTTGCGATGATACCCAACTCTGCTTCTTCTGGCTCTTCATCTTGTGCATTTTCTACTTGAGAAGCAGAATTTGATGCCGGATCTACTTCACCTTCAACAGCAGCTGAATCTCCTGCCATTTCAGTGCTATCCATCTCAGCTACTTCTTCTTGAGCATAAGTTACTCCGGTAAATCCAAATGTGATTGCCGCAGCAATGGCTAGTGAACTAATTACTTTTTTCATGTTTGTAAAAGTTAATTTAATCGTATTCTAAGTTTAAAATCTAGCCAAATTTAATAAAATTTATTTCACAGAAAGGGCAAGGTGTCGTTATCATTGTATCAACCGTAGTTTCAAGGAATTTAACGGTAACAACGGAGGTATAAAGTGGGCGAAAAATGCCTCAAAATACCCTGATTTTGAACTGTTTTCTAGCGGTTTTAGGGCTAAAAGCTAAAAAAGGCCCCGATTCATGAAAAAATCATGGTGTGGAAAACTCCATTTTAGGTCGTGAATAAATTGTGAGTAGAAATTAGAACTGGATGCTCATCCCAAGGAAAAAAGTACGTGGTCTGCCTGGTCCATAAACATACCCAGCATCTCTATCAATCCCCAAATCAAAATCACTCTGAAATGCATTCGTATAGTTCTGGATTCCTGCATTGAAAGCAATGTCCAGCTTACTCTTCAATTTCGGGGAGAAATCAATTTTGAAATTGTTTTCAAAGAAAGAAGGAGTGGTTTCCAGAACGTCTTCTTCGATGTGACCTGCATAATGTTGCGCGATCATACTTCCGGTATAGACTCCTGATAGATTCAGCGTCAAGCTTTTGAGAAGATCCCAGGAAAATACGTAGAATCCATATTGGTCCGGAGTTCTGAAGAATCTGTTACTGCTATTGGCAACTGTTTCCGACCATTGAACCGGATCATCATATTCGCTATTCTGAAGTGTGATTCCGAATTGCAAGCTCAGCTTGTTTTTGTATTGTACTTTAGGGTTGATAGTAATTCCAGCAACGGTTGCTCCGCTACCATTTCTTCTCTCTAAAAGCAAATCACCATTACCTTCTACACCTTGCTCTTCAAGGATAAAGACATTGGTTAGCTGCGTATAGAAACCATCCAACGTGATTCCTAGCAGCCAATCTCCTTTATGTTTATTAAAATCGAGAGAGGTACTAAAAGCGTTCGAGTATTCAGGAGTCAGGTTGTTCGCATTTGTAATAACGGTTCCTTCTCCTCCTACTTGTGTAATGTGGAGGTCTTCATCAAAGACCTGTGGAGATCTGAATCCTCTTGCATAGCCCAATCTGAATTGTAAATCGCGTGTTATTTTGTACAACACATTTGCTCTGGGACTAAGAACTGGTTCTCCTACAAGGTTGTGCTTGTCAAAACGTCCACCCAACAGAACATTGAATTTCTTCCCGATTCCCCAGACATCCTGTAAGTAAACACCTACTTGCTCAGCCGTTTGATCAATGAATCGATTGTAAGAAGGAGCATTGTCCTTCAAGTTATTGCGATTGTATTCAAAGCCTGTTACCAACGTGTGTTCTCCGCCTGCAAACTTGCCTAGTTTACTTGTGTACTGAAAACCACCAACGAAGCTTTTGTCCTCCGAATTACCATATGCGTTTACGTCTCCTTCAGCACCATAATAACTATCTCTATCGAGATGCTGATAATTCAGATAGGTGGAAAATTTGTGTTTCTTATTCTTCGTGAATTGCTCGTAAGTCAGACCTCCATTTAGAATATTGTGCGTAGTAGATTCGGCAATATCCGATTCGTGAAGTGGACGATCGAATTTGTTTCCTCCTCTTCGGAACTCATAAATATTGAAACCATTGAAGGTGATTTTCGATAATTCGGTAGGCTTATAAAATGCCTTCATTGCAAATGACGTTGCTTTAAGGTGTCCCATCTCTGAATAACCATCATCATTGGCATCATAAAAATCCCGGTTTCGATGAAAGCCGCTCAAAGTAACTCCCGTCTTTTTGTCATCACTAACGAAATCAGTTCCGATCATGTAAGTTCGGTCGGCCGCAGTACCATTAATCAAAGCCTGATTGGTTTTCAGGTAACTGGCATTTTTCGTAGGTTCTTTAGTGATTATGTTTACTGTTCCCGCAACAGCACTACTGCCATAAAGAGCTGAACCACCACTTCGTACAACCTCTACTCGCTCAATCATATTCGCTGGGATTTGCTCCAAACCATAAACGCCCTGTAAGCTATTGTAGATTGGTCGTCCGTCAATTAAAATCTGGCTGTAAGCTCCTTCCAGTCCATTCATTCTCAAACCATTGAAGCCACAATTTTGACAATTGTTCTCAACACGCAATGCCGGTTGGAAACTAAGCCCTTCTGCTAAAACAACGGATTGAGTAGCTTCGAACAGTCGGTTATCGATCACATTACAAACAATAGGTGCATCCTTCCTTAGGATTTCATTACGGGTTGCCGTTACCACGACTTGCTCCATGTTGAAAAAATCAACTTGAAGCACAATGTCTTCAAGTTTTACATCGCTATTTGTTACCGTAACTTCTTTTATCTGCGAGAGATAGCTGATGTATGAAACCTTCAAGGTATAATCTCCGGGCTTCACGTTTTCTATTGAAAAGGATCCATCCAAATCTGTAATTGCCCCTTGATTGGTTTCAGTCAAAATGACGGTTGCTCCTATAATGGGTTCGTTATTATCTACGATTGTCCCTGAAATACTGAAAGTTTGAGCGTGAAATGATCCCGATGCGAACAGGAAAAACACAAATATTGCTACGATTTTACTCATCGATGTTTATTTATTTTACACTGCAAAATAAGTCACACCCAAAAGATTCTACAATACCGTAAAGGCGGTATTATTTATTCTGATTCTAAATAACAATAGATTGTAATTCCTAAGCATATGTGATTTCTCGAAGCAGTTATCCGCATGGTATACGGGCACTATTATTCGCCTCAACTTTAATTAAATCACTCTTTTACATCTGATTCCGATTGATCTAAATCCAAAAATCTCACCAAAATAGCTTGAAGAACATCTTCCGAATCTGTTCCAATATGAAGTGCGAATGGGTCATACTTAAGTTGATCCTCTTTACTTGTAAGTTTCCAATATAATAAACCAGCAAATGGAAAACTCCTCTCTTCAATGCAGTCGTATAAAAGACGAATTGCCAGATTGCGTTCTTCGAGATCAGGGGTTTGCTCCTTCCAGATAATTAGTGAGTCCCCTTCTGAATTATTCAATAACGAAAAACCTGAGCCCTGCCATGGGGTCAATGTCGATCCAGAATGACGACCGTAGCCAATTTCCGTAAATAAGAGCGGTTTCTCATCGAGTGCATTGGCAACCTTAAATTCATTGAATTCATCCAGAATCGAACTCCAATTCTCGCGGATTTGTAATGTAATATCATTATTAGAGTCGATTTGCCTTAACGGGAAATAGGCGTTTATCCCTATGAAGTCGAGCTTGTCCCAGAAAGCTACTTCTCTATAGTTATCGAAGTTAGCTGCAATGGTCACTTTGCCGTTGTAAACTTCCCGGATGTCTTCGATTAGACGTTCCCAATACCAATTTTGAACTGAACGCCTCAGATTGATGGCATCTAACTGATTTACTGAATCCGAAAATGCAACTACCCTGGCCCAGTTTTCCTTACAAGATATTTCATCATCCAGATACTTTTCGAGACTTGTATAGTTTGCATTTCCCGGAGTATAAAGATGACTTTCGGTGAGATTATTTTCAAAAAACATCATCCGATTGCGATATTCCTGTTGTTTTTCTATACTTAGATAATAAGACTCCAATTCGGGCAAATCTGTACATGGTTGTGTCGCAAATAATGCGTTTAGTTCGCTTCCTATCACAAGTACATCAACACCCTCTTGCTCTGAAATAATTGCCCATTTCTTTACAAATCGACCGTATTCTTCAAACCATCTTTGAACCAAATAATCACTCTCAGGAAAAATACTTCCATGCCAAAGAAATTTATTACTTGTAAAAGCGTGATCAAGCTGTAACCGTAGTACGAGCACCACATTTAAATTTGCAGCTTTTGCCAATTTGATCTCCTCGACAACTCCCGGCTCATCTTCATAATACCAAAGATTATTCTCGTTCCATCTTCCCTGATGAGCGTATACCGTTACTTCAACTGTATTGAAACCAACTTCCCTAACAGTTTTTACCCAGTTTTCTTGATCACCTTCATTCATTTGGATTCCACCTACGAATAGTGAATCCGATGGTGACTTTTCAAGATTATCGTCAAGTGAGAAATCAGATGAATTGTGGTTTTGAGCGAAAGTATTTTCGAATACAGTTAATGCAATCAGAAGAAGAATTAATCTCATCAAGGGCTAAAATATAACAATGTATACTAGGCAAAGATCGAATATAAATGTTTTGCGCTTTTGTTCACTTGCTGTTATGCCCACGTTATTCAACCCCTCGAAATATGCCGTCTTCGTCGCAATTTTCATAGAACTCATTATAATCCATATTGGCAATTGATAAGTTGTTTTCAACCGACCAAAGTTCTGAAGGGATTACTCGAAAGAATCTTCCAGGTTCTTCGTCTAAATCAACACAAAGCACAGTATTATCTGATTGGGTGAAAGTCAAACTATCTGCAATGAATAAGATAGCAAATGGGTAATCTTCAGGCAGCTTATTAATTATCTCATTAATTGTTAAGTTTTCGTATTGTGCGTCATCAATAAGTAGGAGGTTGGCGCTAAATCCCCGTTCATATTTTTGGGTGAATTTATCTGTTAAGTCAGCCCAATCTGCTCCACCAACAAAATATGTTCTGATGAAAAATGGTGAAGTTATCGAATGCTCATTAATCATTTTCTCTGTGCCTTGTTCTGTTCGCTTATCCAAATGAGTATCACTACCTAATTTACCACTACATGATATAAGTGCCATTGCAGTTAGTATGATAAGGCTATTTAAAGTATTTGCCATTACAAATAACAAGTTATATGTACACCAAAATAACACAATACATCCAATTTTGGGAAATAATACTCACTCTTGATGTTTTAGTTTATTAGATTCCGTTTTCGCCCTTAGTTGGTGGTTATTATTTCATTCAAGAAGCTGTGGATTACTCCCTACGGCTCGAACCCGAGGGTTCTCATCCAAATTTCATTGCATAAAAAAAGAGTCCTCACTCTGAAGACTCTGCTACTCACACTGGGCTTGCCATAAGATTTAATCAGTCTATGTTTGAACTTGTTCAAACTTGCGTCCTCTAACTGTAATTTTCCTTGCGTTCTTTGCGCCTTTGCGGTTGAAAATAAATGGGATTACTCCCTTCGGTCGTGATCCCATTTAGGGAAGCCTGGCAACTGCGAAAGCCGCCTTGCCGTTGACAAGCCATTGACTTTTTTCATGATTCAAACCTGAAGCAAGCTTCGCTTTGTTCCATGAAAAAAGCCAAGCTCTTCGAGCTCGGCTTTCTTGTTGCGGAGAGAGAGGGATTATCAAACAGTTTCGCAAAGCGAAAGTTTGATTGGGCTTCGCTTCGCTACGGCTCGAACGGGTGTTCGACTCCCATCTCCCGCAACAAAAAAAGAGCCTCACAAAGTGAAGCTCTTTTCTTTGGCGGAGAGAGAGGGATTCGAACCCTCGGTACCCGGTTAGGGTACACACGCTTTCCAGGCGTGCCATTTCAGCCACTCATGCACCTCTCCGGACTGAAACCTGCTTTGCAGGGACCTTGCTCGACCGAAGCTTCGCAAAGGCGAGGGGCAAAATTAGCAATTTCTTATGAATCGCTGCGTTCGCCTCGAATGTTCTCCATGATTTTTTGGCTTGCTTCTGAAGGGTTATCTGGATCCACAAATACCATCAACTTGGTAATAGCTGCTTCGGTAGTCATGTCGCCACCGCTTAATACTCCCATCTTATTAAATTCTGAACTGGTGTTGTACAAGCCTTGTTGTACACTTCCAGAGCTGCACTGAGTAATATTCAGAATTATCCCTCCCTCCAGAATAAAGGAATTCAGAATGGCATACATTTCTTTGTTCTTCGGCGCATTCCCGGCTCCAAACGTTTCCAGAACCACGGCATCCGTTGTTTCCCTGTTGAACACATGTCGATACAAATCAAAAGGAATACCCGGATAGAGTTTTACCAATCCGATACGTGAATTGATTGCGCTTCGGTAAGAAAAGTTAGGTTTCGAGGAACGATACATCTCATCCTCAAAATACTGCAGGCGAACACCCGCGCTTGCTAACTCCGGATAATTCGGAGATCGGAACGCTTCAAAATGTTCCGCAGAATCTTTCGTGCAACGGTTACCGCGGAGCAATTTGTAGTCAAAATAGACAGCTACCTCTGTGACCAGGGACTTGCCTTCATCATTCGTTGCCACCGCGATTTCCAATGCTGTAATCAGGTTCTCCTTTCCATCGGTGCGAATTACTCCAATTGGAAGTTGAGATCCTGTCAGAATCACTGGTTTCTGTAAACCCTCCATTATGAAACTTAAAGCAGCAGCAGTGAATGCCATTGTATCAGAACCATGCAGGACCACAAAACCGTCGTAATGCTCGTAATTTTTGTCAATCGTTTCGGCAATCTCAATCCAATGTCCCGGATGTATTTCCGATGAATCCACTGGCTCGGGGAAGCTCACACTATCAATTTCGATGTTTAAACGATTGATCTCAGGTACATGATGCGAAATAAGATTAAAATCCACATTTGATAATGCTCCGGTTACCGGATCTTTAATCATTCCGATTGTTCCACCTGTGTAGACGATCAGTACTTTAGGCTTTGCTTTCATATAATTTACGCATCGAAATTTATAATCGTATATCCCTTGTCGGATCCTTGAGGGAATGGCATGCGCCGTTTATTTTGTGGTCAAATTAAACAATTCAATCGCGTTTTTGGTGGTTGTTTCTTCGATTTCCTTGAGTGGTACTCCGTAAATATCACTTAGTTTTTCTGCTATATGCAATACGTAGGAACTCTCGTTTCGCTTTCCTCTAAAAGGTACCGGCGACAAATACGGCGAATCTGTTTCCAGAATGAGATGCTTCAGATCCACATGCTGTAAGACTTGATCCATCGCTGCTTTCTTGTACGTAACTACACCGCCTATTCCCATTTTAAAACCACCAAATGATTCAATGTGTCTAGCCTGTTCAACATTCCCTGTAAAGCAATGGAAAACTCCGGTCAATCGTTCGTTGTTGATTTCATCGAGGATCTCGAAAATCTCGTCAAATGCTTCTCTAGCGTGAATTGCTACGGGAATTTGTAGTTCTTTCGCCCATTCTACTTGCTGCCGAAATGCGGCTTTCTGCTCCTCCAGGAAGGTTGTATCCCAATAGAGATCCATCCCAATTTCACCAACGGCAACATATTTTCTCGAGAACAAATGCTCTTTGACCTTCGCCAATTCTTCTTCCCAGGTTTCATTAACCGATCCCGGATGCAACCCCATCATGGAGAAACAATTGTCGGGAAATCTGGATTCTAAATCGTGCATTGCGTTGATAGTACTTCCGTCAATATTCGGAAGCAACAGGTATTCTACTCCTGCATCTATCGCGCGTTGAACTACAATTTCACGGTCATCGTCGAAAGCATCCGTGAATAAGTGCGTGTGCGTATCTACGTACATATTTAATACAATGAAATACTCAATCCGAATTGAAGTTGATTGAGTTGCGTACTTGCTGATTCAGCAAAAATGGTGTTGAATTGGTAATTTCCGAATAGTGCCCAATTTCTGAATCCGAAACGGATGTGCGCTCCGTAAATCAGCGGATTCAAATCCGGGAATCCGTAATCTTTCACGACATCTCGATTCGCTCCTGATCCAAAAACTGTTTTAGAGAACATATTCGCCTGGTAGCCTACCCGACCACCAATGTGAAATTTGAAATGTTTCCAGGATGCTTTGTGAAAACGCAACTCAACAGGCATGCTGAAGGCATTTCCAACCAGGATGTTTTTATCAAATGTTTGCGTTGTTTTCGGCACCAAATTCGTGCTGTTCGGATCGGTTGACTTCGTGAACAATTGATCGTGACGAACTCGCGTCAACTGGTGTGCCACTCCAATCCCCAGTGCGACAGTATTCCCTTTCGTCAATGGAATATCGAACATAAAATTGGTGTTGAAACCGATGGATGCCCAGTGATTATTGAAAGGCTCCTGATCTCCGATCCAATCGTTGTAAGTGATATCGAAAATGAGTCGATCGTACTTTCTCAACCGCTCTGTCTTTGCTGGTCGAATTCCAGTGTAGTACCACATGAAGCCCGGACGAAACATCGATGGCGTATCTCCTTTGCTATCGTATTGCGCATTAGCAACCGAGGCTATCAGTAAACATCCGATGAGAAGTATGCTATTCTTCATGTTCCAATTTTTTCTCCCAGTTCCAGGCGTCTCTAAGGCTATCCTCGAGACTTCGTTTCGTACTCCAACCCAACAATTCTTCCGCGAGTTTTGGATCGGCATAAATCTGTGATACATCGCCTTCCCTTCTTGGACCAATTTTCCAATTGAGGCTTGTGCCAGAAACCTTTTCGAAGGTATGAATTATTTCCAAGACACTTACTCCAACACCCGTTCCGGCATTTACGATTTGATATGTATTATCTTCCTGACCGCGCAACCATTTCAAGGCATGGATATGAGCTTCGGCAAGATCCATCACGTGAATGTAATCTCTGATACACGATCCGTCAGTCGTATCGTAATCATCCCCGAAAACTGTAAGTTGCTCCAATTTCCCAATCGCTGTTTGCGTAACGTAAGGAACCAAATTATTCGGAACTCCGATTGGCAATTCTCCTATAGCAGAACTCTCATGCGCTCCAATTGGATTAAAATATCGAAGGCACAGAACACGAAGCTTATTGTTGGATGCAATGGCGTCTTTCAGCATTTGCTCCGATACCTGTTTGGTTTGTCCGTATGGTGAATTTGCCGGCTTGGTTGGGGTTGTTTCCTTTACCAAAATCTCGTCCGGTTCACCATAAACAGTGCATGAAGACGAGAAAACAAAGTTCTTCACTTGAAACTCTTCGCACAATTCGATGCAGTTCATCAAACTAACAAGATTGTTCCTGTAGTACATCAGTGGTTCCCGAACAGATTCGCCAACAGCTTTATACGCGGCGAAGTGGATAATTCCTTCAAACTTGTATTGCTCAAAAACTGATCGCATGGCTTCTTTATCTACCACATCCACTTCATGAACCGCAGGGCGTTGACTTGTTATTTCTTCAATCCCCTTCAAAACGCGCTTCTCCGAGTTTCGGAAATCGTCAACAATGATCGGATTGAAACCTTGTTCAATCAAAGAAACAACGGTGTGTGATCCAATGAATCCAGCGCCGCCAGTAACTAATATGTTTGAAGCATTTTCCACGTTGTCAAAGGTAACAGAAATGGTGTAATTTAGCAGTATGAGCGACGAAAAGCGCATAGACCTTCAAAAGCACGTTAGCCCGAAAGTATCGAGACGCTATTTAATACGTTTTGCCGTTTATGCAGCTCTTGTTGCCGGATTGCTGTTGCTCATTTATTTCTTTCGCAACCAGGATCCTAAACCAACTCAGCCAAAAACAGAGAAGAACCCTGATGCTGTAGAGGAAATTCGGAATTATGAGATTGACACGACTTCTTAATTATGAATGTTGAATGATGAATGTTGAATAATTGCAAGAACACTGAGCAAGAAAAGAAGTGTGATTTATGATTTATGAATAAGGATTTAGATGTGACTTATTCTATTTTTGCAGAAACCAGAAACTCATGGCTATTACCGTAGAGAAATTTACATTCAACCCTTTTCAGGAAAACACATTTGTAGTTCATGATGGTTCCGTTTGCGTAATCATTGATCCTGGTTGTTATTTTCCCGAGGAAGGCAAACAATTGGTTCAATTCATTGATGAAAAAGGATTGCAACCTCAAGCGGTACTGTTAACGCATGCTCATCTGGATCACATTTTTGGTTGTGATTATGTTTCGAAACATTACGGAATCGATGTCTACATGCACGAAAAAGACATTTTCACTTTGGAAATGGCCGAACGCTCTGCAAACATCTATGGCATCCCGGGTTTTGTACAACCAGAAACACCGAACAAATACTGCAAGGCAATGAAACCCTGAAATTTGGGGAAATAGAATTTGATGTGTTGTTCACTCCCGGACATTGTGTGGGGCACGTAGTTTATGCAAATAGATCAGAAGATTTCGTCATCAATGGAGATGTGTTGTTCGCGGGATCATACGGTCGCGTTGATTTGCCCGGAGGTGACATGGCAACATTGAAAAAGTCCATTTTTAATGTGATGTTTGCTCTTCCTGATTCTATGGTGGTGTATTCAGGTCATGGACCCGAAACGACAATCGGTCAGGAGAAATTAACCAACTACATTCTGCAATCGTAATATGCGCGTTGCTATCAATACCCGCTTTTTGCTTCCACACAAAATGGAAGGCTTCGGATGGTACACCTATGAGATCACGAAGCGATTGGTAGAGCAACATCCTGACGTTACGTTCATCTTATTCTTTGACCGGAAATATGATCCGAAATTTGTCTTTGGGGAGAATGTCATTCCAGTTGTACTCAATCCTCAGGCGCGGCATCCAATCCTTTTCAAAATCTGGTTCAACTTATCAGTAAAACGAGCTCTGAAGAAGTACAAAGCGGACATTTTTCTTTCACCAGATGGATATTTGTCCCTGACTTCCGATGTAAAGCAAATTGCCGTAATGCACGATTTAAATTTTGTGCACAACCCGGAAGATTTAAAACCGGTTATGCGCCGCTACTATCTGACGCAGTTTCCAAAATTTGCTAAGAAAGCGGCTCATATCATCACGGTTTCAGAATATTCAAAACAAGATATTTGCAAGCAATACAATGTTCCTCAAGACAATGTAACAGCCATTTGGAATGGTGCTTCAGACGTCTTCAAGCCACTCAGTGAAGATCAAATTCAATCGGTTCGGGAAAAATATAGCAACGGACTACCCTATTTCTTGTTTGTTGGGGCGATTCACCCTAGAAAAAATGTCCGCAGGTTGATTGAGGCGTATGCCGTTTATCGTGAACAAAATCCGGAATCAAACATGCCTTTGGTGATTGTTGGAACCGAATTATGGACCAATGCCGGAATGGACATCAAAATTTCGGAATCATTGAAAAAATCCATTCACTTCACAGGGCATTTGCCTTTGGAAGAATTGGCACTGTTGATGGGAGCTGCCGAGATTTTTGCCTTTGTTCCCTATTTCGAAGGATTTGGGATTCCCCTGGTGGAAGCAATGCGTTGCGGAACTCCGATTCTGGCTGGTGATCGAACGTCTTTACCAGAGGTTGCCGGGGATGCTGCATTGTACTGCGATCCATTCAACGTTGAAGATATTTCAACGAAGATGTCCGAACTGGCGAACAACGAGAAACTTCGCAAAGAACTCAGTACAAAAGGTCTCGAACGATCTACCTTATTCTCTTGGGACAAAGCCGCTGAGAAAGTCTGGAATGTTATTAAAGATCAGGTAGATTCTCAGTAAATTGTGAGCATGCGATTCGTTCTTATCGTTTTTAGCGTGCTACTATTGACCGTTTCTTGCCAATCGGAGAAATTGCTATTGAATAATGTTTCGAGTTTGTCTATTGAAATAGATAGAAACGCAGTCCTGAATGTTGGCAATGAATTCTCATATACGATCTACGCAGATTTGAATTCAGGCGAAACCAGAAAGGTTAAAAACGACGAAATGATCACTTTTCCTGATGGTCAACTAAAGGATGCAGGTCAACACCGGGCAATAATCAATCAACCATTGAACAATTTTGAAACCATTTCCTACGGTGTAGAAATTGGACTTGAAATAGGAGATTACAAAGTTTCCAGCACAGATACGATTGACCTCAATTTCAAAGGTCCAATAGTGGCTTTGTGGTCGGGTGCCGAAGGACGTGATGGTATTCAACCGAGGGCGAGTACTGCAACTTTGTTCAGTCGTGACGGACTCGAAGGTCGACCTGGAGAAAATGGTAGGAATGGGAGAAATGGAAGAAGCTTTACAGGGTACCTTTGGCAAGAACAAGATGAACTCAGACTGTTATTGGTTTGTGACAGTTCAGATCAACAATTCTGCTATCGCTCGATCCAGAGAGACTCTGTTTACATTGATCTTAGCGGAGGAGATGCCGGTGACGGAAGTCGTGGCGGAACAGGTGGTGATGGCAAACCCGCAAAAAAAGAAAAAGCAGCTGGAAATGGTGCCAACGGCGGACCAGGAGGCAATGGTGGAAATGGTGGCGATGGCGGCTCTCTTCTATTATTCATTCATCCAAACGCTTCCTATATGTCAGAAAGTATCACTTTGATCAATTCAGGAGGAAAAGGTGGTAAAGCAGGAATTGGTGGACACCCAGGGAAAGCCGGAAAAGGTGCGGACAAAGAAACGTTTGATGGTTGGTACGGAGAAATGGGACAAAAAGGTAGGAACGGATACGATGGTCCTGCCATTACCATTTCTAAAGTCGCATTTGATTTTAGTTTGTTTCAGTAAGGATTTTGAAGAGCTGTGTTTGTAGAAAGCTGAAGGCGGAAAGCTCAGTACAAGCGGCACAAAGGACACAAGGTTATTTTCACAATTGATTTGAATGGTCGTCTAAAACAACTCTTGCTAGTCTTAAGGAAGTCCATCACTAAAAGGGGCGACTTCCTAGATAAAAGCAAAACGCACATTGAGCAAGAGAAAGTAGTACGCTGAGCTTGTCGAAGTGCACCACTTTCGATCTCCCGAAATGTGAATAATGAATCTGGTATATTGCATTTCGACTACGCTCAATGCGCTAATCCTCGTAATTTTCGAAAAATCATCAACTCTTGCCAATATCTGGTAAGTTGCCTCCAAAAGGGCAGATATTACCCGTAGAAAGGCGAAATCATCAGGTATACTACTACGCCGCTAACCGCCACGTAGAACCAGATTGGCCATGTGAATTTTGTCCATTTCTTGTGACGTGCGTAATCTCCTTGCCATGCAAACAGGTAGGTGAACAAAACCAACGGAACAACAGCCACACTCAACAGGATATGTGAGACCAAAATAAACACGTAGAGAATCTTGAAATCACCGCCGTATGGAGTTGACTCAGATGTCATGTGATAAGCCACGTAAGACGCCAGGAATAACAAGGAAAGAAACAAAGCCACACGAATAAGCGACTTATGCAGATTCATATTCTTACGCTTGATTGCGACCAATGCACCAACAAGTAGCAGTGCCGTCAACCCATTGATTCCTGCATAAATTGGTGGAAGAAATGTCAAATCCACCCCTTCAATCTCTACCTTAAACAAAAGTGCTACTACCAATGGTATTGCGGCTGATGCCACATAAATCAATGTCTTTGCTCTTTTCAATTCACTCGCCTCCATCTCTCGCTATTTTATTTTGTATTCTAATTTCAACAATTTTCTAATGTCCTTCTCCAGCTGATCCACTTCCTCAGGGAGCGTTCCATTGTAAATTCCTCTTGGATATCCTTCTTTGTCCACTAAAATGAAGTAGGGCGTGTGACCAAACCCACCAGGGACCTGCTCATTTCTTTCCGCACCATTGAAGAATTCTTTTGCCAATTGATGCGTTGCTTCCTCCTCACCGGTAAAGAAGTTCCAATTGGTGGCATGAATGTCTTTCTCTTTGATATATTCGCGCAATCGTGTTGGCGTGTCATTCTCAGGATCGATGCTGAAACTCAAGAACTCCAAATGCTTCACGATGTCCTTAGTCTTCAGATTCAAACGACGCATTTGCGCAGTCATCGGAGGACAAATAGAAGGACAATGTGAAAAGAAGAAATCAACCACTTTGATCTTCCCTTCGAAATCCTTCGAAGTCATCATTACGGAATCCTGATTCAGGTAGGCAAATGTGGGGATGGTATGATAAATCGTATCTACAATTTCCTTCCCGTTCACTGTGGTATATTGCACGTCACGATTCCCAATAATTGGAAGCACTTTTTTCTTCTCTTCCATTGGATCTGCCTTCTCTTCTGCACCTCCCTGGCATGCTTCCAGAATGGGCAATAATCCAAGAATTAATACGAGATATTTAATGTGTTTCATCGTATTCCTTTAAATCGTATTCTTTTTTCAGAAGGGCGATGTGCTGCTTCATCTGACGAATCATTCCTTCCTGCTTTCCAGATCGGATCATTCTGAGGTGATTTTCTCTATCGAGAAGTAGCATCATAGATTTATAACCGTACTCGCTCATCCCCTCCTTTTCCAATTCTTCAATTAGCTTGCGGTCGCCTTTTTCGATATCATAAATTTCTTTTGGATCTCCACTTGCCAGAATCCAGATATCAGGATCATAGTTCTGTACTTCATCTTCCAGCATTCTCTGAGTAGATGTAAGATCTTCCATCGGTTCTCCGTTCTCATCCGTCACAAAGGAAATCATTCGAATCCCTCTTTTTCCCGCAAGGATTTTGTAAATGTGCAGTTTGAGGAATCCAAGTGCTACCGAACAGTTATTCGGACAAGTTGGTTGGATTGTAGTGATCAGTACAATCTCCCCCTTAAACTCTTTTGACGTTCTCTTTTTCCCTTTGGAATCAATGAAGGAATATTCACTTACTTCACCGTAATCCGGCAGTTTCTCAAACTTGTGGGAACACGAGCGTGTAGAAATAAAGATCAATAAAAAAGCCGGAGCAAACATAAGTAAGAAAGCTAATCCTACTTTACGTCGGCGTCCGGCAGTCTTGTTACGTGCCATACGTTACATTAATTACTTCGTATAAGTTGAAGGCCAAGATTCACCAACGGAACCTCCTTCCCAAAGACAAATAAACATTAAGTAAAGAATGAACAAGATGTATGGTACAAGAATTACGTAGCGCAATCCTTTACGTTCATCACCAAGGTGCATAAATGTCATTACAATGAATCCAGCTTTGAAAAGTGTCATGATAATAAATGTCCACTTTGTGATTTGCCATCCAACGCTATCTCCTTGTTTGATAAGCGCTCCCATAGCAACCTCCGCAGCTGTAATTACCGTAAGGATTACGGTAACCATCCAAATTTTCTTTCTGATCTTTTTCCCAGCCTCTTCGTCGTGATGAGCGTCTAAGGAATATTCATATACATCGTCTCTGATCATAACAGTCGAATTTCAATTTTATTAGATAAGGTAGAAGAAGGTAAATACGAATACCCAAACAAGATCGACAAAGTGCCAGTACAATCCTGTTTTCTCAACCATTTCGTAGTGTCCTCTGCGGTGTAGCGTTCCTTTCAATACCATCAACAAGATCAAGATATTGATAATTACTCCTGAGAATACGTGGAATCCGTGGAAACCAGTAATAAAGAAGAAGAACTGTCCGTACTGTTGCGGTCCGTACTCGTTTTGTTGCAAGTTCGCTCCGTAGATAACGCGGTTCTTTTCACCTGATCCGATTACCTGCTCGTACATCTTCTCAGCTTCTGGTCCGTGAATTTTTTTGTTTACTCCGTATTTCGCACCTCTTTTCTTAACGATCAACTCAAGGTGTTCGTTCGGCTTTTTCGAAATTTCTGCTTTCGAACCGTCGTGCAAAATAATTATTGACTTCTCGCTCTCTTCGTTGTAGATGATCTTTCCGTCAGCTGCGGCGTGCTGGTACTCGTGCATCAAATCTGCCTGAGTAATTCCATCTTTGCCTGCCTTCATCACATATCCTTTCTTGTGGTGATGTCCAGCTTCAGAAACCGTGAAGTTTTCGATTTCTCCAAAATGACCTTTAACGATTGCTTGTGATCCGTCAGCCAATTCTACTTTTCCAAATTCAGAACCGTGAATGAAGTGATACCACTCCCAGGCCTGAGAACCTACGAAGAAGAATCCACCGATGATTGTAGCAATCATCCACTTGGTAACTCCACGGCGATCCATACGGTGTCCAGCTTCAACGGCCAATACCATTGTTACTGATGAAACGATTAGAATGAACGTCATCAATGCAACGTAGATCAACGGATATCCGTGACCTAAGAAAGGCAATGAGTTAAACGTTTCTTCACCAATTGGCCAAGCTTGATCGGTTGCGTGACGCGTAAATCCATAAGCTACCAACAACCCTCCAAACGTAAGGGCATCGGAAACAAGGAAGAACCACATCATGAGCTTACCATAACTCGTGCTGAAAGGAGACATTTTTCCTCCCCAGAGAGTCTTAGCATCAATTTGTTTCGTAGCGTGTCCAGCCATCTTTCAATGAGTTTTAATTGTGCGAATTTAATGAATATAAAGTAAAAACAGTAGTAAATACACCCATAATATTCCGAGGAAGTGCCAGAAGATAGCGCCACCTCTCAGAGCGATATCGTTAGTACTATTAATACGCCCTGTAAATGAACGAATTACAACACTAATCATGTACAACAATGTGATGATAATATGCGCAAGGTGCATGAAAGTAATGAGGTAAAGGTAGGATGAAGACGTGTCTGCAGACTCCTGAATTTTTATTTGCAAACGCGCATCTAACGGTCTTCCTTTCCAATAAAGACTGCGGTTTTTGTACGTTACTTCCTTCCCTTTATAGTAGATATGGAAATCTTTCCCCATTTTACCACGGACGAAGAAATCTCCGCGTCCATCAACAACGTGTTGCGCCAATGCCGACAGGCGTGCACGGTCCAATGGAAGCACTATTGAGGAGTCATTCATTCGAAGTTCTCCATCTACAACAATCATTGGTTCGTTACGATAGATCAATTCGAAATCATTAGATCCTTTTTCCAACGGAAGCGCTCCGGAAGACTTGACTTTCACGAATTGCTGCATGAAGTCCTGATAGCGTTTCAACTCGTCTCCTTTCAGCAATTTATCGCCCTTGTAATAGTCGTTTCCGTTAACAAAAAGGAATTCACCGTCCATTTTAACCATGTAGTAATCCTCGTACTTTCCGTCGGAGACAATTACTCCACTACCGGTAACGTGCAATCCGTTATCAGCCAATTGACCATACCCTTTGAACTGGAAGTATACGAATCCAATTCCTAGTAGAAAAGTCAGAACTACCAGACCTTTCAGCGCTGAAATATTCCCTTTCTTGTTAAGAGTTACCGCTAACTGGAACGTAATACTACTGGCAATAATAATCCCTGTACTGATCCAAAATGCTGGTGGTAAAGGTGCTTTCACCCAGAAATTATCTCCCATCGAGACGATATAGGCGGATGTAAATCCTGCGAAGAGCATAAACACGGAGAACATTCCAAGGTACACCAGGTTTTTCTTCGAACGGTCTGTTTTTGATTTGTTCAACTTCGCTTCTGCTGCCAGGAGCATTTCACGGATATCGGCATCTGGCTGCATTCTTAATGCTTGCTCAAATTTCTCAATAGCTTCAACATACTTTTCCGCTTTGTACAACTCGGTTCCTTCCTTCTTAAGGTCGTTCCACATTTGTTGTTGTTCAGCTTCACTCATATCACATATTTTAATTTGCCCAAAGGGCAGTGTTCATCGCTTTGAGAATGACGTCATCGAACTTATCGAAAACGTATACAAATTGAATAATTGGTAGGTAGATGAACGACGCAAACATCAGTCGTTTGGCGTCTTTAGTGTCACAGGTTAAATAGAGTTTGTAGGAGTAGAGAAAGAATACAACGCCCAAAACTGTTGCTACAATCAGCGAGACAATTCCTGTCCAGTTCAACAACCATGGCAGAAGGCTAAATGGAATCAACGCTAATGAGTAAACGACAATTTGGAAGGCAGAACTTTTGGTACGGCCATCACGAGAGGGAAGTAGTGAGAATCCACCTGCTTTGTAATCATCGTAGGCTACCCATGCGATTGCCCAGAAATGAGGGAATTGCCATGTAAATTGAACAAAAAACAGAACCCCTGGAACCAGACCGAACTCTCCGGTATGAGCGATTGCTCCTAACATTGGGGGAATTGCACCTGGAAATGCTCCTACAAAAACAGCCCAGGGACTAACGCGTTTCATCGGTGTATAGATAAACACGTACAAGACGTATGCTAGCAAGCCTAAAAGCGCCGAATACAGATTGATCATGTACAAGAGCGCTGTTCCTGCGACCAATGACACTGCAACGACGATCATTCCTTCGCGCACGGTCATCAATCCCATTGGGATCGGACGTTTTGCGGTACGTTTCATGAGTTTGTCGAGGTCTCGTTCCCAAATTTGATTGGATCCGTTAGATGCTGCTGTTACCAGAAGCCCTCCGACTAAAAGATAGGTGATGGTTAAACCATCGGTACCGCCCACAAACAAATAACCTGTTAATGCAGAAACAATTACCAAAGCTGATAATCGAAACTTGGTAAAAACCATATATGCTTTCACTTTCTGCCCCATTGTTATTTTATCTGCTGCGAGCTCCATTCTCGTTTTTTCCACCTACAAAAATAGTCATTATTTAAAGGTCATTTCTGCGGAACCTGGAGGGATGTGTAAAAAAGAATTGTTCTAAACAGTTTGGAGTTATGAATTGTGAATGATGAATTATGAGTTATGAATTGTGGAAGGTTGAATGTTGAATGTTGAATGTTGAATGTTGAATAAGGAATATTGAATAATGACCAGCACACTGAGCGTAGTCGAAGTGTGAGTTGTGAATTGTGGAGGGTTGAAAGTTGAAGGTTGAAGGTTGAAGGTTGAATAAGGAATATTGAATGATGACCAGCATACTTCGGCTACGCTCATTGTGCGAATGAGAGAATTTGGGAGAGACTAGCGAACAAAAAAACCGGTACTCGCATCTCGACAAGCTCGATGACCAGAGTACCGGTTTAAATATTGGTTCTTCTAACTCTTACAAGATCAACATTGCGTCTCCGTAGGAGTAGAATTTGTATTTCTCTTTTACTGCTTCGTCGTAGGCTTTGAACATTAATTCGTGTCCTGCGAAAGCTGAAATCATCATCAATAATGTCGATAATGGCGTGTGGAAATTCGTAATCAACGCGTCTGCGATGCTGAATTCGTATGGAGGGAAGATAAATTTGTTCGTCCAACCATCGAATGGTTTCAACATTCCATCGGTAGAAACAGAACTTTCAATGGCACGCATCGAAGTTGTTCCGATAGCAAACACTTTTTTCTTGTTTTGCTTCGCACTATTTACAATATCCACGCAAGTATCATCAATGATTACCTGCTCGGAATCCATTTTGTGCTTCGTTAAATCTTCTACCTCAACCGGACGGAAAGTTCCCAATCCTACGTGTAATGTTACTTCAGCGAAATCGATTCCTTTCAATTCCAATCGCTTCAACAATTGCTTTGAGAAATGTAATCCTGCAGTTGGTGCAGCTACGGCTCCTTCCACGCTTGCATAAACCGTTTGGTAACGATCTTCATCGTCTTTTTCGACGTCACGCTTGATGTATTTCGGAAGTGGCGTTTCTCCCAATTCCGTAATTGTTTTCTTGAATTCCTCGTAAGGTCCATCGAACAAGAAACGCAGGGTACGACCGCGAGATGTTGTGTTATCAATTACCTCGGCAACCAAAGAATCATCTTCTCCGAAATACAATTTGTTACCAATTCGAATCTTACGCGCAGGATCAACCAATACGTCCCAAAGAAGACTTTCGCGGTTCAACTCACGAAGCAAGAAAACTTCAATTTTTGCACCTGTTTTCTCCTTGTTTCCGTACATACGAGCTGGGAAAACTTTCGTGTTGTTGCGAATCATCACATCTCCCTCGTCCACATAATCGATCAAGTCTTTGAACAACTTGTGTTCGATCTTTCCTGTGTCACGGTGAACAACCATCAATCGTGACTCATCTCTATTCTCGCTTGGATACTCAGCAATCAACTCTTCTGGTAGGTCGAAGTTGAATTGCGATAATTTCATTTTGTTCATACGGCTCCAAATTTTTCGAAGGGATGCAAAGATACAAACATTGTCATTTTAACGATGAATAATGAATGAGGAATTATGAGTTATGAATTATGAATGTGGAATTATGAGTTATGAATTGGGGGGAGGGGAAGGTTGTAGGTGGAAGGTTGAAGGTAAAAGGTAAAAGGTTGAAAGTAGAAGGTAATAGGTAGAAGGGGGAAGGTGGAAGGTTGAAACATGAATAACGGACGCTGAGGCTCTCGAAGTGGGAGTTATGAATTGGTGGAAGGTTGAAGGTAATAGGTAGAAGGAGGAAAGTGGAAGATCGAAGGTAGTAGGTTAAAGGTGGAAAGTTGAAGGGAGAAGGTGGAATTGACCTATTGGATAATATCTTCGGCGTTGCGGATTGTTTCGATCCAATGATCTACGGTTTGGGCATCTTCGATGCGTTGTTCTCCTGAACGTGTGCGTCGCAGTGCGATAAGTGTTCCGCCAGAATTTAGCGCTTTACCGAAATCGTGGGCGATGGAACGGATGTAGGTTCCTTTGCTACACGAAATTTCGAAATCTACTTCCGGGAATCGTGAAGTGTCAATTTTGAAATCGCTTATCGTTATTCGGTTGGTTTTTAATTTTACTTCTTTTCCGGCTCTCGCGAGGTCGTATGCACGTTTTCCATCCACTTGTTTTGCCGAGAAAATTGGCGGCATTTGATCTTGTTCTCCTACAAAAGACACCCTGACTTCTTCCATTCCTTTTTCGTCGATATGTTCCGTTGGGAACTCCTGATCGTACTCAGTTTCCAGATCGTAAGATGGTGTTGTTTTACCCAAAAGAATGGTTCCGGTGTAGGTTTTCTCCCCTGCCTGCAAGGTTTCGATTTGCTTCGTATGCTTTCCTGTGCAAATCACCAAAACTCCGGTTGCCAATGGATCCAAGGTTCCTGCATGCCCCACTTTGATTCGCTTCACCTTTAATTTGCGCTTCAGATTCCAACGTATTTTGTTCACGACATCGAACGACGTCCAGTTTAGCGGCTTGTCGACGATGAGTGTTTTACCTTCTTTGAATTCTTCGATGTTCATTTGGTGGACTTTTGTGGGAGGTTCAAGGTGGAAAGTTGAAGGTTGAAGGTTAAAAGAAACTCCAAACAATCGCAACGATTCCTACTCCGAAGCAATAGAAGGAGAAGTACTTGAGTTGACTACGTTTCACCAGGGCGATCATCCAGGTACATGCGAACAATCCAGTAATGAATGCAGCTAAGAATCCAGCTCCCAAGACCATTGGCGGTGTAGATTCAAAAGGACGAATTTTTGCGAAATCATCTGTTATCACCTGTTCCACCTGTTTGTCCGTCAGTCCGGCGTTCTTAAGATTTTCCTTGTATCGTTGTCTCAGGCTTTTTGTTTGACATGAGCAACTAACTCCGAATTGCTTCAACTCTGCCCAATCGCGTTCTTTGGCAGTAATCACCGAAACTACCTTCTCATCTTTAATTGCAGGAATATCATCTTCCAGCTCATTAACGATCATGGCAGCACGATCTTTTTCACTTTTCGTTGCTTCTAACTCGCGTAAATCAAGGTAATCTTTCGTCTTCACAGCCATTGCCCCTAAAATCAATGGAACGACCATCAAAAAGGAGAAACGCGCCGCTCGTTGTCGGTCAATCCCCAAAAGAACAGATGTTCCGATAGTTGCTCCTGATCTGGAGATCCCGGGTAGAATAGCAATTGCCTGAGCGATTCCAACAATTATTGCTCTCGAAATGGTTACTTTTCCTTCTGTTGCACGTGCTCGATCTGCGACAAACAAGAGACCTCCGGTAACGATGAGCATCGCACCTACCAGTCCAATATTACCACTGAAAAAGCTATCAATCTGATCTTCGAACAAAATCCCCACCAATGCAGCAGGAATCATGGAGAGAACCACGTAAAGCGCAAAGCGGAATTCCTCGTTATTCTTGAATTGGAATAGACCTTTGAAGATTTGTACAATGTCTTTTCGGAAAATGACAATTGTACTAAGTGCGGTGGCAAAATGCAGTACAATGGTCATAAGCATTCCTTCTTCCGGAACACTTCCCAAAACTGCTTTACCTAATTCCAAATGTCCGGAACTACTAACCGGAAGAAATTCGGTAAGTCCCTGAATGACTCCAAGAACTATTGCTTCAATAAGATCCATGATGTATTACTCCTTATTTGCCTTTGCGCGGCGCATGATTGCATAAGCAATAATCGCGTAACCGATAACGATCAGCATTGGAGCGATTGTGATTCGCGTAGTGCTAAAAAGTGCATCCTTGTCGAATTTCGATGGATCATCAGAACCACCACCGATCATAAGGATGAAACCAAGTATGTTTACTGCCAATCCGATGAACAAGAACATATAGTTGTTCGCATTGAAAGAGAAAGGTGCTGACTTGCTGTATTCCAACAAATTCACTTCACCCTGGGCATTTTTTGGTGTTGGTTTTTCTTCCTTTCCGATTAGCGCTTCGTCAAGCGTGTCTTTAGCTCCTTTTTTGCTCATAGAGCCAAATTTAATACAAATCATCCAATTTCATCCTCAAATATTTGTTAAGTGCGAAATACGTGGACACCATTGTTATGATAATCCCCGATACGACTAACAATCCGAAGATTTCAGCGAACAACTGAAGGTCGAAAGAAATTTGGTAGGTTGATAGTATATTTTCCAGTGCAAAAACAAGAACCAGCAAGATCGCCATTCCTATGACAGCACTGATAACTCCCATTCCAATCGATTGCCAGATGAAAGGTCTGCGAATGTAACGGGATGTCGCTCCAACCAATTGCATTGTTTTAATGGAGAAACGTCGTGAATACAATGCCAATCGGATGGTATTATTGATCATTGCCACAGCGATTACAATCAGTAGGATTGCAACTGCACCGAACAATGCGGTAATTTGTTTGAAGCCGAGGTTTACGTCCATCACCATGCTTTCCTGATAATGAATTTCAAAAATGCGATCGCCATACGCCGCCAAAATCTTGGATTTCAACTCTTCCATCCCGTCTAAGGTTGCGTATTGCTCTTTGGGTTTATACGTGATACTGGAAGGAATGATTTGTTCTCCTTCGTACCACTCTTTCAATTCGTTTTTCTCGTCTTGATTGAATAGTTCTTCCAGCGCTCGATCTTCGGGAACATACGTCAAATCACTGAATTCGTTCCAGGTTTTTAATTCCTGTTCGATTTGCTTAATGTCTGCATCGTTCAATTCCGGGTTGAAGAAAATATCCGCCGCTACACTCTCGCGTGCCTGTGTCTGGAGATCGTCAAGTCCTTTGTAACCACCAAACACGCCGCCGATGAGAAACAATACCAGAGAAATACCAATAATGGTCGAAACATAACTGGTACGCAATCCACGACGGGTACTATTATCTCCGGTTTTCTTCATATATCAAATGTAAGCAAAGACTTTACCGACATTTCGGGTCCATGTAGGAGTTTTACAAAGTTCATTGTTGATTTTGAAATGTGAGAAGCGAACAAGTGAGAAGTGAGAAGTGAGAAGTGAGAAGTGAGAAGTGAGAAGTGATTAAGAATAAAACAAAACACTTCTTACCTTTCACCGTTCACTTATCACTAGAAATCATGTCATCCGTAAAATGTGTTATTACTCCCCTACTTTGTGTTTTCCCGCCTTGTAGGATCGACGTAGTTTTGTGATATTAGAAACAAAGAAGCATTATGTCCGATCAAATAATTCATATCACCAACCTTAGTCAGGCACATGAAATGTTGGGAATCGACCCACCGAAACATCCGCTTATATCGATCGTTCAATGGGAGAACCTTACACCGCCAAAAGAAAAGACATTGGTAAAGTACATGAGTGATTTTTATACGGTGATGCTGAAAGATGCGGACTGTGGATTGCAATACGGACGCAATTACTACGATTTTGATCAGGGACTTCTAACGTTTATCGGTCCAAAACAGGTTTTTGCCACTACCAACGAAAACTTCAGTGCAACAGGCTGGATGCTGGTATTTCACCCGGACTTGATTCGACAATCGAACCTTGGAAAGAATATCAGTAATTATAGTTTCTTCAGCTATGATGTTCATGAAGCACTACACCTCTCGGACAAAGAAGAAGATATTCTGAACGATTGCATCGCGAAATTGGAATTCGAACTGGAGCAAAATATCGATGCGCACAGTAAGAATCTGTTGGTATCGAATATCGAACTTCTCCTGAATTACTGTAACCGCTTTTACGAACGTCAATTCCATACCAGAGCCGATAGCCATAGCGATGTTGTGACCAGCGTAGAGAAATTGATCAAAGATTACTACGACGATGGCAAGCAGTTGCAAGAAGGCACTCCGACCATTAATTATCTGGCTAACGAAGTGAATCTGTCTGCGAACTATTTAAGCGATCTCCTAAAGAAAGAGACTGGTCGAAACACGAAAGAACACATCAATCATTTTGTTGTTGACAGAGCTAAAACAATCTTGTTGAACTCCGAAGACAATGTAAGTGAAATCGCTTACGATCTTGGCTTCAATTACCCGCATTATTTCAGTAGAATGTTCAAGAAAGAAACGGGCATGACACCGCAGAAATATCGTGAGCAGAATTTGAATTGATTGAAAAAGTCAGAAGTTAACAGTCAGAAGTCAACAGTCAGAAGTGAAAAGTGAGAAGTGAGGAGGAAATGGGTAACTCGACTGATCACTTTGGACCTCTCACTTATCACCATTTTACCATCTCAACATTAATAATAGTATCTTGGAGCTCATAAACTATTGAACATGAAGACTCTTTTTACGCTATTGATGGTTTGTCTCGCTACGACAACTTTCGGACAAGTATCTTTTACAATTATTGAACCTGCTTCCATCGCTGGAGGCTATAACTTTACCAGTAACGGTGACGGTACCGACTGGGGATTGCCTGATTTACTAGACCCTGCAGATGCCATTCTGGACACTTGTGTTATTGCAGAAGATGGTACACCGGGTTTGAACGCACAAGGAATTCCACTTTCCTACGAAGCATGTGGTCCCATTATTAATAATGTAGCAGGTAAAATTGCGGTTGTATACCGATATGACGGCTCATCAAGCAACGTTTGTTGGTACGCTGAAAAGATCTTGAACTGCCAAAATGCGGGTGCAATCGGAGTAATTATGATCAATCGGGAAGATGCAATTATTGATGTTCCTGGTGTTAATGGTGGACCTTCGTGCACTATTCCGTTCGCGTTTATTTCTTCATCCGATGGAGCTCTACTACTAGCAAGACTAGAAGCCGGAGATGATGTAGTGGCTTTCCTTGGGAACAAACTTGGACTCTACACGAATGATGGAGGATTGATCGCTGAGAGTACCATTGCTCCGATTATTTCTTCTACGTCTTCTATGATTGCTCAGGATAACACCGAATTTGGGTTTGACGTCGGAGCAAGTATCTTCAACTTCGGAAGTGCCGATCAGAACAACGTTTCATTAACTGCAACAGTTACAGGACCAGGAGGAACATGGACAGAAACATCAGGTCCTTATAGTATCGTCGCTGGAGATACCCTCGATGTTTATACAGGTGGAACCAACAACATTCCTGCATTTTCATTCCCAACCTATCCTGAAGGAAGATACACACTGACGTATGAAGTGGATTTGGGCATTACCGATTCTTCTGATTTCGACAATACACTCACCTACGAATTTGTCATTTCAGATGATGTGATTTCTTATTCATCCATTGATACGCTAACGGGGATTCCAGTTCCAAGTGCCAACTACAGAGCGGCAAATTCGGCATCATTTTTATCATGTCAGCATTTCAGAGACCCGAATGCCAGTCGACTGGGAGCCAGAGGAATGTATTTCTCAGCTGTAACCGGATACAACTCGGGAATTACTTTGGATGGTGAAGAAGTTCCGATCACGTTGTACCAATGGGATGATGCATTCACCGATTTGAACGATCCAAACCTCGATTTTGCCAATTTGAATGCTGTTGCTTTCGGGTTCTACTATTATCCAAGCGATTTACAGGGAGAGACGGTTTATGCTGAATTCGAGACTCCGGTGCAATTGATCGATAATCAACGTTATTTGGCTTGTGTTCAGATCAACAATGCTGATATCTACCTTGGACATGATACACGCATTGATTACACATCGACTATTGGTCATTATTTGCAACCACACGTTCCGAATCAAAGTGATAATGGGTTCTTCGCGCTAGGTTTCGGAGAAGATTTGTCCCCAGCGATTGGATTGCGCGTAATGGATGCCGCCTTACTTGATATCGATGAAGTTGAGATCAAAAATGGATCGGTTTATCCAAACCCGGCCAGTGACGTGTTGATTGTAAAGCCCGGCACAAATGCATCTGCTCAAGTTCAAATTACGGATATGAGCGGAAGAATTGTCTTGATGACGGAAGTTCTGGCTGACGGAAGTTCTTTGGATATTTCCAGTCTGAAATCCGGTGCGTACACTGTTACTATCCTGAACGAAACTCAAGCAAATGAGACATTTAAAGTACTTGTTCGATAGAAATAAGTAAAAAGTGTTATCTCTTCTTTGATCTGTGTTAACGCAGGCATTGTCAATTGCATTCCTTTGTATTGTTAAAGAGTAAAAACGAATTTAAAAAAGTACACTTCGACTCCCTGCGACATGCTCAGGACAACGCCGCTCAGTGTACTTTTGAATTGGATAAAAAACAATACGATATGCAAACAATTGATAATTCGAAGCCAGTATTAGTGACAGGAGCTACAGGTTATGTAGCCGGACGTTTGGTTGAGAAGTTACTTTCCGAAGGAATTACCGTTCATGCCGCGGTACGAAATCCTGACAACAAAGAGAAAACGAAATATCTGGACGCCCTGGCTGAGAAGCTTCCGGGAACTATCAAGTATTTCAAATCAGACTTACTCGAAGAAGGTTCTTACGATGAAGCCATGAAAGGATGTGAACTTGTTTTTCATACAGCCTCGCCTTTCACACGAAATGTAACTGACCCACAGAAAGATTTGGTTGATCCCGCGAAATTGGGAACCCGTAACGTATTGGAAACTGCGAACCGAACTGAAAGTGTTAAGCGCGTTGTTGTGACAAGTAGTTGCGCTGCTATTTATGGAGATGCAAGAGACACCCTTTCGATGCCGAACGGTGAATTGACAGAGAAGATCTGGAACACCTCATCAAGCCTTGAGCACATCCCTTATTCGTTCTCGAAAACAGAAGCCGAGAAAGAAGCATGGAAAATTGCCGAAGCCCAGGATCGTTGGGATTTGGTAACCGTGAATCCGTCATTCGTATTGGGACCTGGAATTAATCCGTATGCCACATCAGAATCATTTTCGATTATGAAGCAATTTGCAGGCGGTGATATGAAAATGGGAACTCCCGAATTCAATATCGGATGTGTTGATGTACGCGACCTGGCGGAAGGACATTTCAAAGCAGGATTTACACCCGAAGCAAGCGGACGATACATCTTATCTGGGCACAACTCAGGATTCCTTGAATTGGCAAAAATCATCAAATCAAAGTATCCGAATTACAAGATTTCAGAACGAAAAATTCCTAAGTTTTTATTGTGGATGATTGCCCCAACGGTTGGAATGTCGCGCAAAGAAGTATCAAACAATGTGGGATATCCCTGGAAAGCGAATAACTCAAAAAGTGTGAATGAACTGGGAATGAATTATCGTCCGTTGGATACTACCATTCTTGAATTCTTTGGACAATTACGTGATGCAGGTGTGATTGAGAAGAAGTAGTTTTTCGACTTCGCTCCAATTTTCGATTTCTTGTATGAAACCTTGACAATAAAAAAGTCCCAACGATGTTGGGACTTTTTTGAATTCTTTATTCCTTAATAAATTTTGAAGTGGTGGTACCCTCACTTGTTTCTATTCGGATTATGTATGTTCCATTGGCAAGTGCAGAAACATCTAATTGTACCTTATCATTTGAAGAAACATCAGTACTCAACACCCTTTGACCATCTATACTTAATACATCAATTTGCATTCCTTTAAGTACACTACCGCTTTGAATATAAATTGTATTCATGGCCGGGTTTGGATATACACTAGTAGTAGCTTTTTCCATTGATTCAACCCCCAGAGTATTCGGCATGTTATACAATGAGTCAATTTCACTCAAATTCAAAGCTCGATCATACATTCTTATATCATCAGCATCTCCTCTGAAATAAATATTGAAAACACTGTGTTTTCCAAGCATCAGGTTCTTTCCTGCAACATTAAACCCTTCCGGATCATGCTGATAGAAAGTGGTATCACTTCCAATAAATTGATTATCTATATATAATGAGGTAGAATCTTCGTATCTGTGAACCACAACAGCATGATGCCAGTTAGTTGTATCAGTAGGAGTTGAGTTAACGTAACGAAGCTCTCCATCTTCCATGTGTAATAGTCGGAAATTTGTCCCGAAGGTAAGATCTAATGGGTCAGTAGCAGAGCTGCCGATCAACATACCGTAGTTAGTTTGGAAATCTGATTTTCCAAACATATACGCATACTGAGCCGTGTCAAGTTTAAACCAAATCGAATAACTGAAGTCATTCCACTCAAATTGAAAGACGGGATCATCACCAAAATCTATGTAGTCATCACCATCAAAACTGTACGCAGCATTTGGATTTCCAAATCGATCATTTGTTAAGGTTGCTCCATTGACCGTTCCGTTGATAGCTCCGACCTCATCGTTTGCATTTCCAGCATTGAACGAGTACTTCGCTATGAGTCCGTTGTCTACCTGAGCATTCGTGAAAAATGCTAGCGAGCAAAAAAGTGTTCCAACTAGTAATTTCATAATGGTAATATTTGAGACAAACATAATCGTATTCCTCTATAAATCATAGAAATACTAAAAGATTAATAGTCTTCATTATGATCAACTGTAACCGTTGAAGTTCCGACTTAAGAATGATTGCTTTCCAGAAACAAGATCATTTACAAGAAACCCTGTTGCCGGTCCCAAACTCAAGCCCATCATGCCATGACCTGTAGCATAAACAAGGTTGGAATATTTCATACTTCTCGAAATGTATGGCAATCCAGTTGGTGAACATGGACGATATCCCATCCAGATGTCTTTGATTTCCGGCATTGCTACATTTATTTCCGGGTAGAAATTGTTTATCGTATCAACTATTCCGCGGACTCTGTTCAAATTGATCTTTTGATCTTTCAGATGCGTAATTTCCATTGTTCCACCGAAACGAATATTGTTTTCAAAGGGCGTCACGGCAACTTTTCCTTCACAGAGAATGGTTGGGATGGTTGGAGCATTATCCATTTTCGGCATTGTGATGCTATATCCTTTTCCCGGCAATAATTTCAAGGATTCATCGGCCAGTTTGGCTAATTCGGCACTCCACGCTCCTGCTGCAATTATGAATTCGTCGGCTTCGAATGCCTGATCTTCGGTAACGACCTTATTGATTTTTCCTGAGCTGGTTTCGATGTTTCGAATGTCCGACACTTCGATAAACTCAACTTTCATTCGATTGAGTTCTGCTCGCAGAAATGCCATCAGTTTGTTTGGTTGTAGATGCGCATCGCTTTTGTACAAAACCGCTCCCATTGCATTCGTCTTAGCGCCGTAATTCAGTTCTTCCAATCCAGATCGATCATAAATCTCCACTTCCAAACCTAATTCCTTTGCGACACCAGCCGCTTCACGTTCCTCATGCCCCACTTTTTCGGATTGATACAACATCAACAATCCTTTTTCAGTGTATTCGAAATCATTGGAAGCTTCAGAGAGTTCCTGGTACAACTTCTTGCTCAATAATGAAATATCTCGCAGAGCTTTGGTGCTGTTATCTACATGATTCTGATTCGCTGATTTGTAAAAATTCCATCCCCAGGAAAACAATTCATTGCTCAATCGGGGTTTAACATAGAACGGACTTTTACTGTTGAACATCCAACGAATACCTTTGGCAATCATGCCCGGAGCCGCCAACGGAATTACATGTGAAGGAACTATCATCCCCGCATTTCCAGTAGAACTCTGCCCGACTCGTTGTTTATCTAACACGGTTACCAAATGTCCAGCCTTCGACAAATAATAAGCCGAAAACAGACCGATCACTCCACCACCCAATATGACTACTTTCTTCTGCATCAAATCACTTGAAAACCGTGAGCGTAGGGATCATCATCGTCAATTGTGATTGTATTATGACCGTAGATTCTAGCCCAACCTTCCACACTCGGAATGATTGCCGGACGTCCTGCAACGGTGGTTACTCCTTCAATTCTACCAATGAATTTTGAACCGATAATACTTTCGTGAATGAATCGCTCGCCTTGAGTTAATTTTCCTTTGGCGTGCCATTGCGCCATCCGAGCCGAAGTTCCTGTTCCACATGGCGAACGATCAATCGCCTTATCACCGTAGAAAACAGCGTTTCTTGCCGAAGACATTGGATCCATGGTTTCTCCTGTCCAAAGCAAATGACTCAACCCTTGAATGGTAGGGTCTTCCGGATGTTGAAACGTATAATCGCGGTTCAATTTTTCGCGAATTTCACGACTCCATCGAATGAGTTGATCTGCGGAATAATCCTGTAATCCTGAGAAGTTGTCCTGAGCATCAACGATTGCGTAGAAGTTTCCTCCGTAGGCGACATCTACCTTCAATTCGCCTAAATCGGAACAATGCACTGAAATATTCTCCTCCGCGAGAAAAGCCGGAACATTGGTCAGTTTTACTGCCGTTACCTTCTCTCCTTCCCGCGAATATTCAATATGCACCAATCCCGCTGGTGTCTCCAATCTCAATTTTCCGGATGTCTTGGGATGAATCAGTCCTTCTTCGATTGCGATGGTAACAGTTCCGATAGTTCCATGTCCACACATAGGAAGGCATCCGCTAGTTTCTATAAACAAAACTCCCACGTCATTTGCAGGGTCTGCAGGCGGATACAAAATGCTTCCTGACATCATATCATGACCGCGTGGTTCGAACATCAATCCTTTGCGAATCCAATCATATTCATTGAGAAAATTTTGGCGCTTCTCGGACATATCCGCCCCAATCAACTCAGGACCACCTTCCGCAACCAAACGTACCGGATTGCCACAAGTATGACCATCAATACAACGAAATACGGACTTAGCCATTTTGAAGTTCCTTTGGCAACAGCGATTCTGGCATGTTCTGATACGAAATCAAACGCACCCAACGACGAACGGAATGTGTTCCAACTGCCGTAAAACGCGGATCGGTTGAAGAAGGATATGGACCTCCATGATTCATTGACGGACAAACTTCCACACCTGTAGGAACCCCGTTAAATATCAATCGTCCAACGCGCTGACGCATTTCGTCCACTAAGGCACCAAGATTTGGCAAATCGCTATCCTCGGCGATAATTGTCCCCGTTAATTGCCCCTCCAAATTCTCGATGATTTCCAGTAATTGAGCTTCGTCATCGCATTGCACAACGATCGAGAAAGGACCAAAAACTTCCGTGTGCAATTTCGGATTGGATAAAAAAGTACTTCCATCCACGGTTGCAACTGCCTGATCTGCGTAGTTCGTATCAACCTCCATTGGCGCACTCAAAACCGAAACGCCGCTTTGGTTTGTTACCTCAGATTTCAATCTTCCATACGCCGACTTAATATTCGGGTGCAACATCACCATGGGATCAATCGTAACGATGTTGCTTGCCAATTCCTCCACAAACACAGTTAACTCAGGCGATTTGATTCCAAGAATTAATCCTGGGTTGGTACAGAATTGCCCCGTTCCTAATGTGATCGATCCGGCATACGTTTCTGCCCATTTGGACCCGTTTTCTTTCAAAGCATTCCCGGTTATCACCACTGGATTGATACTTCCCATTTCCGCAAAAACCGGAATGGGTTCCGGACGTTGACTCGCCAAATCAAGCAATGCACGACCACCACGAATACTTCCGGTAAATCCTACTGCTTTGATCTTTGGATGCTTCACCAATTGCTGTCCAACTTCAATTCCCTTGCTATTCAGATTGGAAAATACGCCATCAGGCATTCCTGTTTTTTGTGCAGCACGAACAATTGCACCTGCAACTAACTCACCTGTTCCGGCATGCATTGGATGACTTTTCACTACCACCGGACAACCAACTGCCAAAGCACTCGCTGTATCTCCTCCGGCTGTTGAATACGCCAAAGGGAAATTAGACGATCCGAAAACTGCCACAGGTCCTAGAGGTAAAACGCTGCGTCGCAAATCGGGTTTCGGTGCTGGGGTTCTGTCTGGAATTGCTGTATCTATTGCCACTTGCTTCCAATCGTCAGATTCCAACATTTCAGCAAACGATCTTAGTTGAAAAACGGTACGGTTTCGTTCTCCATTCGCGCGACCCTCCGGCAACCCAGATTCTGCACAATACACTTTCACGAGGTCATCGCCCAATGCTTCCAATTCATCAGCAATGGCATGTAGGAATTTTGCACGATCCGTTTCTGGAGTATTTCTGTAGATTTTGAATGCCGACCAAGCCTTTGCAACTGCTTCGTCAATTTCCTCTGAAGTTGCTTCTGTAAAGATCCACTCGTTCTCCAGATTCAATTTGGGATTGATGGTTTTATAGGTTGTTGTTCCGCTGCTCTGTTGCGAAAATCCGATATAACTTTTTCCTGTGATCATCTTAAATTGTTGCTGTAAGGTTTTTATAATCTGGTAATGCTGGTCTGGATGCCAATCCTTCCTCAATAATGCGCAAAACATTCGCTCTTTCCTCTCCAATCAGGGGAAGTCGTGGGGCACGAACATGCTCGGTTCCGATACCTGTAGCTACTTCAGCCAATTTGATATTCTGCACAAGTTTCGAATTGATATCTAGTTCCAATAAAGGTAAGAACCAACGGTAAATATTCAATGCCTCCTGATGCTTTCCTGCCTGCACCAATTCGTAGATTGCCACCGTTTCTTTTGGAAAGGCGCAAACCAATCCTGCTACCCAACCATCTGCTCCCATGAATAAGCTTTCCAGAGCCAATGTATCAACGCCAGATAAAATGGTCAGACGATCTCCGAAACGGTTACGCAGACGCGTGATATTCGATAAGTCCCGTGTAGATTCCTTGACAGCTTCAATATTCGGACAATCCCGCAACAGTTCATCAAACATATCCAGCGTAACCTCGATTCCATAATCCACCGGATTGTTGTACACCATAATGGGTAAATCTGTACTGTTTGCCACAGCTTTGTAATAGGTCACTGTTTCACGATCATCTGCTTTGTAACGCATCGGAGGCAACATCATCAAACCACTTGCACCGTCTTCCCTGGCTTTTTGCGCGGCTTCAATTGCTGCCTTAGTCGTTTGCTCAGCGATATTAATGACCACTGGAACGCTTCCGTCTACGATTCTTACTGCTTCGCGTACCAGAGTTCGTTTTTCATCGTCACTCAACGTACTGGCTTCACCCAATGTACCCCCAAGGATAATTCCGTGAACACCTGCATCCAACTGCGCCTTGATATTGACTTCAAACATGTGAAGATCCAGTTCGTCCTCCGAAGTAAATTTCGTTGTAACTGCTGGAAAAATTCCGTTCCAATTCATGATTCCTATTTTACCGATTCTACTCCAAAAGTAAAGGGAATCTCACGCGATGATTTCATTCAATTTACCCATTACCAATACTATTTTATCCTATTTAGTGGATTTATATCTCATTTTGGATTAATTTTCCCTTACAAATGAAAGTATTACCGTTTCAAATACCGAAACCCGAGAAAAGCGCTTTGATTTATCAAGTGGATAAGACTCCGCAGTTTTACCAGCACTTGCATCAACACGAGGAAATCCAAATTTCGATTTTACTTGCCGGCGAAGGCGAGTTGATTGTAGGAGATACGGTCAATTACTTCAAACCGAACGACGTTTTCATAATCGGCTCCAATATTCCTCATCTTTTCCGAAACAATCCAATTGAAGGCGAAGAAGCGCACATGCTCACATTATTCTTTACGAAGGACTCATTCGGCGCTTCGTTTTTCGAACTCCCTGAGATGCAATCAATGCAACCTTTGATGCGAAAAATGAACAGTGGACTTCAGGTGCAGGAATATACCGAAGCCATTAAAATTCTATTTCTTCAATTAGCGGAACAATCGCATTTTGAACGCTTGATCACTTTTCTTGAAATCATGAAACTATCGGCAAAATCGAGAACGACACCTTTGTCTTCATTTGTCTATCAGAAAGTCTACTCTGACGATGAGGGAGAGCGTATGAGCAAGGTGATGAACTACGCGATTTCCAATTACCAAAAGCCGATTACGCTTCAGCAAATTTCGGATCTCGCGAACATGACACCCAATGCGTTCTGTCGATACTTTAAACGGCGTACAAGAAAGACCTTCTTTCAGTTCTTATTGGAAATCCGACTGGAAGCAGCTTGCCGCCTCCTGAAAAACCAACCGGAAATGAATGTAGTTTCAATAAGTGAAGCTTCCGGGTTCAACAATCTTTCCAATTTTAATCGCAAGTTTCGCGAGTTTAGGGGGATGACGCCGACGGAGTTTAGGAGTTTTGAATGAGGAATGAGGAGTGATGAGTTATGAATGATGAATTATGAATTGTTTAAGGTGGAAAGTTGAAGGTTGAATCATTCGTAACGATCATCGAAGGTCGCTGAGCCCGTCGAAGTGCCGAGATGTGAGTTATTAATAAGGAATATTGAATCATGAATGTTTAATAATGTACCCTTCGGCTTCGCTCAGGGTACTTGATTCTCCTTAGGGTACGATAACTCTGGACAACTGCCGTAGGTCAACAATTGTAGAGCACTGAGCGGAGTCGAAGTGCGGATCTGGAATGACCATCAAACTTCGAAATGTACCCTTCGGCTTCGCTCAGGGCACTTAAAATCTGCTCGGGGTACCTGATTCTCCTCAGGGTACTTGATATTTGTTCAATAACAAAAAACCCTGACGATCTTGCGATGTCAGGGTTTTTAGTATTTCGTGTGATTCCTTAGAATTCGAATGTATCCATAAATGCTGTGGTGAAATCACCTTCAACGAATTTTGGATCTTCCATCAACTTCTGGTGGAATGGAATAGTTGTTTTTATTCCTTCGATGATGTACTCATCCAAAGCACGTTTCATCTTAGTAATTGCCTCCTGACGCGTTTGCGCTACAACGATCAATTTTGAGATCATTGAATCGTAGTGTGGAGGAATGATGTAACCCGCATATACATGCGTATCTATACGAATACCGTGTCCACCCGGAGCGTGGTAACTCGTAATCTTTCCTGGTGACGGACGGAATCCATTGTGTGGATCTTCCGCGTTGATACGACACTGAATGGCGTGTAACGCCGGATAGTGGTTTTCACCAGACATTTTATCACCGGCAGCCAATTTGATTTGCTCTTTGATCAAATCGTAGTTGATTACCTCTTCTGTAATTGTGTGCTCTACCTGGATACGTGTATTCATCTCCATGAAGTAGAAATCGCGATTTTTATCTACAAGGAACTCAACTGTACCTACTCCTTCGTAGTTCACAGCTTTTGTTGCTTTAATTGCCGCTTCTCCCATCTTCTCACGCAACTCATCTGTCATGAATGGTGATGGTGTTTCCTCTACCAATTTCTGGTGACGACGCTGGATTGAACAATCTCGTTCTGAAAGGTGACATGCATTTCCGTACTGATCTCCAGCAATCTGGATTTCAATGTGGCGTGGCTCTTCAATGAATTTCTCCATGTAGATTCCATCGTTACCGAATGCTGCCCCTGCCTCCTGACGTGTTTTATCCCACGCTTCTTCCAGGTTTTCTTCTTCCCAAACGATGCGCATTCCTTTACCACCACCTCCGGCAGTTGCTTTAAGAATGATTGGGTATTTAATTTTCTTCGCAACTTTCTTTGCGTGATCGATGTCTTCCAACAATCCGTCAGATCCAGGGATACAAGGAACGCCTGCTGCAATCATCGTTGCTTTCGCGTTAGACTTATCTCCCATTCCATCGATTTGCTCTGGTGTAGCACCGATGAATTTGATGTTATTCTCTGCACATCGACGTGAAAAGTTCGCATTTTCAGACAAGAAACCATATCCTGGATGGATCGCGTCTGCATTGGTAATCTCTGCTGCTGCGATAATGTTCGGAATCGACAAGTAAGACTCAGCACTTACCGCAGGTCCGATACATACCGCTTCATCAGCAAAACGAACAGGAAGACTATCCTTATCGGCAGTAGAATACACTGCTACCGTCTTAATTCCCATCTCTTTACAAGTACGGATCACGCGAAGCGCAATTTCTCCCCTGTTCGCAATTAATATCTTTTTGAACATAATTTTCGAATTAGTTGAGCCTGAAACAGGCGTTAAATCATGAAATTGTAGGGTGTCTTACGACGGATCTACCAGGAACAATGGCTGATCATACTCTACCGGAGTTGCGTCGTCTACCAAAATCTTAACGATTTTACCTGACAATTCTGCTTCGATATCGTTGAACAACTTCATCGCTTCGATAATACATACAGTGCTATCAGCTGTAACTGTATCTCCTACCTGAACAAATGGATCTTTGTCCGGACCAGAAGAACGGTAGAAAGTACCGATCATTGGAGACTTAATTTCCAGATATTTTGAATCGTCGCTTGCTGGAGCTGCCTCTGCTGGTGCCGCCGCTGGAGCTGCTGCAGGTGCTGCTGCCACTGGAGCAGGAGCTGGTGCCGCTGGAATAGCTGCTGGAGCTGGCGCTGCCGCCTGTACGATGATTTGTTTTTCCTCTTTCGCTGACTTATCCTCAGACTTGATAGTGATTTTAAAATCTTTCTGTTCGATCTCCACTTCGCTAACACCGGATTTCGCAACAAATTTGATCAAATCTTGTATTTCCTTGATATTCATTGTATTCTGGTTTTATTCCGTTTTAAAAATAGTATTATTTATGAATTATAGGCCCATTTCAAGTATACTGCACCCCAGGTGAAACCTCCACCAAATGCAGAAAGTATGATGTTATCGCCTTTCTTCAATTGCTTTTCGTAATCCCACAAACAAAGTGGCAAAGTACCAGCTGTTGTGTTCCCGTACTTCTGGATGTTGATCATCACTTTTTCCTTCGCCAATCCCATTCGGTTTGCAGTTGCATCAATGATACGCAAATTCGCCTGGTGCGGTACCAACCAATCTACATCATCACTGGTCAAATTGTTTTTGTCCATGATAGCTGCAGAAACGTCCGCCATGTTCGTTACGGCAAACTTGAAAACCTGCTTTCCTTCCTGATGAACGAAGTGTTCGCGCTTCTCAACCGTTTCAACAGTGGCCGGGCTTGCCGATCCACCTGCCGGTTGCAATAAATATTGACGTCCTGATCCGTCTGCATGCAACATGAAATCCTGAACTCCGAATCCTTCAGTATCCGGCTCCAACATTACTGCACCACATCCGTCTCCGAAAATCACACAAGTTGTACGATCCTGATAATCGATGATTGATGACATCTTATCGACCCCAACCACGATTACTTTTTTGTAACGTCCTGTTTCGATGAATTGCGCTCCAGTTGCCAATCCGTAGATAAACCCGGAACAAGCAGCGATAAGGTCGTAACCCCACGCGTTTTTCATTCCAACTTTATCACAAATCACATTGGATGTACTTGGGAACGGGTAATCAGGAGTAACTGTTGCCACGATTACCAAATCTATCTCATCAGCGCTCGTGTTTGTTTTCTCCAACAATCCTTTCACGGCTTCCACTCCCATATCGGAAGAGGCTCCGTCTTTCATTATGCGACGCTCTTTAATTCCTGTACGTGTGGTAATCCACTCATCGGAAGTGTCTACAATCTTTGAAAGATCCTCGTTAGACAAAATGTGTTCGGGAAGATACCCTTGAACACCGGTAATTGCAGCTGTCGTTTTCATAGTTTATTCAAATGCTTCTCCAATACGAGCAGCCAATCCAGATTCGGCTACTTCGTGTGAGTGTAATAACATATTTTTCACGGCGATATCATTGGAAATTCCATGACCGATGATCACGTTTCCTTTCACTCCCAAAATTGGAGTTCCGCCATAGTTTTCATAATTGAATCTGTCGAAGTACTCGTCGCGAATACCTCGTTTACGCATGATCCCGTAGATTCCTTCTGCTTCTTTCAGAACCACGTTTCCTGTGAATCCATCGCAAACAACTACGTCTGCTTTGCCAAGGAACAAGTCACGACCTTCCAGATTTCCTATGAAATTCAGATTGTCGGATTCTTCGAGTAACTTGTATGTCGCCTGCGTTAGTACGTTTCCTTTTCCAGGTTCTTCCCCAATATTCAAGAGTGCAACGCGTGGATTATCAATTCCGTATACATTCTTCGAATACAATGATCCAAGAACTGCGAATTGATGCAATACGTCCGGCTTACAATCGGCATTGGTTCCCACGTCCAAAATGATGGATTTGGTTCCGTCGATTCCCGGAAGTGTTGAGGTAATACATGGTCGAATCACACCTGGAATGGTAGTGATTTTGAACATGGATCCTACGAGCATGGCTCCGGTATTTCCGGTACTTGCGAATACGTTGATTTCTCCCTTCGCCAACATGTCGAATCCTACGGCGATGGAGCTATTGGGTTTTTGAGATAATGCGCGGGTTGGATGATCGTGCATCGTGATAGCATCGGGTGCATGCACGATTTCGTAGTTTGAGGCATCCTCATTTAACGAAGAAAGGCCACTCAGAATGCTCTCCTGGTCGCCTATCAGAACGATTTTTACGTCCGCTGGAAGTTCCTTGCGTGCTAAGCTTGCGCCACCCAAATTTGCTTCGGGAGCGAAGTCACCACCAAGTACGTCTATACCTATCTTCATAAAGAAGAACTAAAGTACAGAAAATTATACTGCTACTTCCTTCTCTGCTACTACTTTTCCTTTGTAGTACAATTTCCCTTCATGCCAGTGTGCATGGTGGAACAAATGCGGCTGTCCAGTTGTAGGACATGTTGCGATGTTTTTCGCTTCACCCTTCACGTGTGTTCTTCTTTTGTCACGACGCGTTCTGGATATTTTTCGTTTAGGATGTGCCATTTTACTTTGTTTATATCAGTTCTTACTATTCTATTTCAATCAAGCCACGCTTCGACTACGCTCAGCGTGCTACTTATCCTTTTTGTTTCCCAAATTTTTCAGTGCTGCCCAACGTGGATCGATGTATTCATCGTCTTCCTCGTCAGTTTCTTCTGTGTCATCTGCTTCTTCGAATTCTTCATCATCGAAATCTTCGTCGTCTGCATTGACACGGTACTCGTTGAGTAGTTCCAACATTTCCTCATCGCATTCCCCTTCGGGGTGTACAACGCGGCTTGGAATTGATACGGTGATCAACTCCAAAAGGTTTTCCCGAAGATCGATTTCGAATTCTTCCGGATAAACAATGACCAGTGTTTCGTCATCTGTGGGTTTATCGTCGAACTTAAAGATCAACTGATATTCCCCTTCGATTTCCACATCTACCGGACCATTACACAAAGCGCAACTTGCTTCAATGGTTCCTTCGATGGAAAAATCACCGATCATCATGGTTTCTTTTTTCTCTAAATTCAACGTCACACGTACGTTTCCTTTATCGATCAAAGAGTACTCAACTTGTTCAAAGAACGCATCCGTAATGTCGAATTCGAACGTATGCATCCCGATTTTCAGTCCCACAAAGGGTATCACAAATGCTCTGTCAGTCTTCGCCACTGCGTAAAAAATTGGACGGCAAAGGTAAAGATTTTATTTGAAATCAACAGGGAAGTGGGGATTTCTTTTTGTGGAGAGATTAAAGATGGAAAGACAAAAGATGAAAGACGGCTTAGGAGGTAATAATGAATTTTGAATGATGAATTATGAGTTATGAGTTATGAGTTATGAATTGTAGAAGGTGGAAGGGAAAAGGAAATTATGAATAGAAGGATTAACCTATCAAAAGGACTGGTAGTACACCGAGGCTCTCGAGGTGCACTACCATCTCGGCACTTCGACAGGCTCAGCGACCTTCGATGTCCGCTAGAGACAATGAAGATGTATGTATTATTAGTATCTTCAAAACTCATGAAAGCTCTTCTGTTCATGTTAATAATTCCGGTGAATTGGAATTGATCTATGATCGATACAAATATTACGATAGTTCTGAATGGGTCGAAGAATAATCTGGTTCGCGTATTACCTTCAATTCACTATTAAACAATTCTCAGACTGGCGGTAATTCCAGCATAAATTCTGGTTAGAACGTTTATTGCGTCTGCTTTATATTATATTTAGCAGAGGATTATCCGGAATAATCCAAAACCACAATTATTCACACTATAATTAATCACTATGTCAAAGTTTAAGGAAAAACTCGCTGAGTTGCAGAGTAAAATTAAGAGTCTGGATGAGATCGATGTTAACGTTCAGACCAAGGAAGATTTCATCAAATTTTATAATCAATACTGGCCACAAATCAAAGATGTGCTTGTATTTGTAAAGGATCGAAAAATTACCCGTAAACGTGCCGATAAAAAATTGCAGGATGTAATTGAAGCTGGTGACAAGGTATACGCTACGTTGAATGATCCAACGAAACTGGCAGCTGCGTTAGATAATTTCGGAGACATGCTTGACAATATTGAAAACAAGCTTGACAAAGCGATCTCGGTATTGAATTTCGTTGACAGACTCTTCAAAGAAGATACTAACTTCGATGATCTCCTTGAGAAAACGATTGAAGTTCTTACTAAGGTAAACGACATACTTGAAGATCTTAGCGAAAAAGTTGATGCACTTGAAGGAAAATAAGGCTATCAAAAGATATTCAATGAAAGGGCTCCAGATAGGAGTCCTTTTTAGTTACTGACAAAAATCACTTTTCAGGATGACCAAATCCATACGCTAAACCACTCATAATTTGCAACTTGCATTCAATAATTTAGGGTATGATGAAAATTGCTATTACGTTCACCTTGTTGCTTGCTGCTTTCACTGGCTATGGTCAACGCAGTATTCAATCCATTCCGAAAAACACCTTTTATGTCGAAGGAAAATCTGGAAATGGAACAGTGGGTGTAGGTTTTGTCTCCGTGAATTACGATCGTCGGTTTGGAGATCGATCCATCGCTTGCGTGCGACTTGGTTTCGGTTCTGACTTTGACGCTCCTATTTTTGGCATCCCTACAACGATTGCCTGGATGACCAATCCTAAAGGCAAACATCATTTTGAAGGTGGAATTGGCGCCACGCATCGCGTTGAACTGTTCAAAGGAGATACTTATTATGACGCCTTCTCAATGATTACGCTACAGTATCGATATCATTCTTATGGCGGATTCTTATTGCGTGCAGGTATCAATTATTACGGCTACGGCTGGGTAATCTATTATCCAACTCAAATCGACTTTACTGTAAGCGCGGGTTACACTTTTTAGTAACTTGGAATCCATGAAAGCATCAAAAACTGTGGTAATTACCGGAGCCACTTCAGGAATTGGTTCCGTGGCAGCGAAACATCTGGTAAAAGTTGGATACAACCTCATCGTTCTGGCTCGGTCGGAGGAAAAAATGGGCATCCTTTCGAAGGAACTGAAAGCGATTAACGGTCATGTTTCGGTGGATGGATTTATATGCGATTTCTCATCATTGGAATCCACGGCATCTGCCTGCAAAGCGATTCAGGACAAATACGATTGTATCAATATGATTATCCTGAATGCCGGACTCTGGAACTCGAAACCAAAGAAAAGTCAAGACGGTATAGAAGAAACAATTCACGTCAATTTGATTTCTCAGATTCAGATTTTTCAGGCATTGGTAGGACTCGTTCCTAAAGATGGACAAAGCAAAGTGATCATTACCACATCTGGATTACACCAGGGTGAGGTGTATTTTGAAGATTTGGAATTCCAGAACAACTTCTCTGGATTCAAAGCCTACCGACAATCGAAATTAGGTTTGATGATGCTCGCGAGATGGCTTGCCAAACAAGAAGATTTCAAAGGAATAGCCTTCTACAGTGTTCATCCGGGAATGGTAAGCACAAATCTCGGTCGTGATACAGGCTGGTTTGCACGGATGATTTTCAAGCTGTTTGGGAAATCTCCTGAAAAAGGAGCTCAAACGCATATTCACGTAGTTGATACCGACAATGCATCATTGACAAACGGAGAATATTATGCCTATCAAAAAGTGACAAAAACCACTGAATATTCCTATGATCTTGATGTCGCAGAAAAACTTTGGAAAGCTGTAAATGGATATCTGAACTAATAAAAATGATCAAATACTTTGCTTCAACTATTAATGGTAGAACAGGATTTATCGGAAGAATACCAAATAGCGATTTTCGAAGACAATCGTTTAATCCTCTTCGGAAAGTGAAAAATTGAATTAATCCATAACTTAGGAAATATGTTCAAAGGAATTGGCAAAGCAATAAGTGATTATAAAGGAAGCTTTCGGTTGATTAACGAACTCAACCTCTGGAAGTTTTTCATGATTCCCATCGGAATTTGTTTTCTGGTAGGATTTGTCATTTTCTTTTCTGCCTACGGTCTATCTGACAACATCGCCGACTATTTAATGCGAAACTGGACCTGGAGTTGGGGCAAGAATACCATGCATGCCGTCTTCGAATTTCTCGGTTTTGTAATCATCATTTTAGTGGGTTACCTCGTTTTCAAACGTGTAGTAATGGCGTTGAGCGCTCCGTTTATGTCTCCGATTTCAGAGAAAATTGAAGCGCATTTAACCGGAAAGGAAATTAATTCCGGAGCCAGCTTCATGGAGTTACTCATTCGAGGTATTAAAATCAACATGCGGAATCTCTTCCTCGAATTGCTCTGGACTTTCCTGCTGTTTATTGTTGGTGTAATTCCTGGAATAGGACTTTTGACGACACCCGTTTTGTTTCTAATACAGGCTTATTTCATCGGTTTCGGAAATATGGATTACACCCTGGAAAGACACATGAACTTACCGCAAAGCGTTGATTTCGTGAACAAAAACAGAGGTCTTGCCATCGGAAACGGAATTGTCTTCGCGCTGATGCTTTTAATACCAGTATTCGGTTTTATTATCGCGCTGCCTCTTTCCGTTACCGCAGCCACAGTAACCACCGTAGAAGCTATGAAAGAGGATTGATTATTCCTCTCCTTTCTGTTCTTTCGATTCTTCTGGCTTTGAAGCCTCAGATTTTGGTGCATTCTCTTCTTTCGGCTGAACATCTTTCTTTGGAGCCGATTTCTGCTTGTCGTTAGTATTTTCTCCAGCAGAGCTCTTCGGAGTCGCTTTTGGAGAACCGCCCTTTTTCGCATCACCAGATGATTTCGGCTTATCACCTCCATTCTTTCCTCCCGGTTTTCCTTTGCCTTCTTTACGCTCACGTTCTTTTGGCGGCGTAATTTCTAAAGGATTGGCATTGATTTCCTTCTCCAATTGATGATTGCGATACACGTCCATTGCAAGGTAAATCGCATGTCGCATGGAAGCACCAGAAGCAGCATCCTTTCCGGCAATATCGAATGCAGTTCCGTGATCTGGAGACGTTCTTACAACTGGCAATCCAGCAGTGAAATTCACTCCTTCATCGAATGCAATCGCTTTAAAAGCAGACAATCCCTGATCGTGGAACATGGCCAAAATACCATCAAAATTGAAACGGTTGGAAGAACCAAAAAAGCTATCCGCCGGATATGGACCAAATGCCATGATTCCCTCGTTTTTAGCCTTGCTGATAGAAGGTGCAATCACTTCGTGTTCTTCATCGCCCATCTTACCGTTCTCACCCGCATGCGGATTCAATCCCAAAACGGCTATCTTCGGTTTACGAATCCCGAAATCCTTTCGTAAGGATTGCTCGAATGCTTTAATTTTACCGTGGATTTTTTCAATTGTCATTGCAGCAGGCACATCTTTCAATGCCATGTGCGTAGTGACCAATCCAACGCGAAGGTTTCCAGCCACCATTAGCATCAACGCTTCCTCTTCTCCCGCCATATCGGCAAGATATTCCGTATGTCCCGGGAACTTGAACCCCGCCTTAGCCATAGCTTCTTTGGAGATCGGAGCGGTAACCAGTACATCTACTTTGCCGGATGCTAAATCCTTTGTTGCAGAATCAAGTGATTTCAACGCGTGACTACCTCCGGTTTCGGTAATTTTCCCTAATTCAATCGGAACCTCACCATCCCAAACATTCACAATGTTGACTTTTCGGTTCTTTATTTCATCAGCAGATTTCACGGAAACATAGTTGAACTCGCCAGCATGAACACGCTTCTTATGAAAATTGATTGTTTTGCTTGAAGCGTAGATTACCGGCGTACAATCCACCAGCATTTGAGAGTCATTCAATGCTTTGATCACCACTTCCGGACCAATACCATTGATGTCTCCAATGGATATACCCACACGAATCGGGGTACGTTTCACTTTATCTTTTGATTTCTCCATTTACTTGTAATTTTTGAGGAAGTGATACAATAATCTCACTCCTGCTCCTGTACCTCCTTTGGTACGATATCCACTATCGCTCGTACGCCATGCCGGTCCGGCGATATCCATGTGGATGTATGGTGCCTCAACAAAATTCTCTAAGAATTTACCCGCGGTAATCATTCCCGCTGTTGGACCTCCTAAATTTTTCAAATCGGCGATTGGAGACTTCATCTCTTCACCGTATTCCTTCCAGAACGGGAAACGAACAGTTCGCTCGTAACTTGCTTCGCCCGCTGCTGTTAACTGATCAAAATAACTTTCATCAGCATTCCCCATTATACAAGTAGCATGCTCTCCTACTGCACGGAACGCCGCTCCTGTTAACGTCGCTGCATCTACTACTAATTCTGGCTCAAACTTGTTTGAATACGCCAATGCATCCGCCAAAATCATACGACCTTCTGCATCTGTGTTCAATACCTCAACTGTCAATCCATTAAACATGGTAATTACATCTCCCGGTGCATAAGCATTCAATCCAGGACGATTGTCTGTTGCCGGTACGAGCGCCATGATGTGCAAAGGCAGTTGTTGTTTCGCTGCAAGATAAATCGCTCCAGCTACACATGCTGCTCCACCCATGTCACTTTTCATGGAATCCATGGAATTTGGAGTCGGTTTCAAACTCAATCCACCAGTGTCATAAACCACTCCTTTACCGACCAATACGATTGGTTTTTCGTTCTGAGCATTGTCCGGTTTGTATTCCAGAATCGTTAATGTCGGTGGATCGATACTTCCTTTGTTCACAGCCAGGATACCTCCCATTTTCAAAGATTCTAACTGCGTCTTTTCCAAAACAGTTGCTGTAATATTGGCATCCTTGGCGATAATTTTCATCTCTTCTGCCAGCTGCTCGGCTGTTAGGTATGAAACAGGTTCATTGACCATCGTTCTTGCCCAACTCACTGCTTGGTACGTATGTAGAAGCTCATCGCAATCGACATCGGAAACGTCATTTCCCAACTCAATAGTATGCAACTTGTTCTCCTTCTTCTCTCGATCTTCTTCTTTGAAGTACTTAATGAACTGGTAGTTTGCTAACAACAATCCTTCGGTAAGATTCTTACTTTCTTCCAAAGAACCAGAAATAGCAAGTGTCTCCGTTTTTACATCCAAAGAAGATCGAACAGATGCTCCATGCATGCGCATTTTTTCAGCTTCCGAATTGCTTTTTACCAGAATCAAATTGGATTCGAGATCGGTAATTTTTACCACCTCCTTTTCTTGTTCCTGGAAACGAGAAATCAGTTCTTGCTCCTTTTCTGAATAGTTAGAAGAATTCATTTCTTCGGATACGATAATCACACGATCCTGAATGCCTTCCCAATTCCCTTGATTGTTAATTTTCATGCGCTTCAAATAGAGATACAAATTTAATCATTAAAGGAGATAAAAGACCGCTTCGCTTAAAGACAGAAAGATGAAAGACCGTTTTCCCCGAAGATGAAAGATTCTTCTACGGAATCAACTCTCTTATTCAATTCTAAACCTGCTAATTGTAATCGAAAATATGTCTTTGCTCTTTTTTCTTTCGGCGACAAAGAAGCCATCTTTCATCTAATAAAACGAATACTCAAAAGTCTCGTATTTACCATTTCGCATCCCTTTGTGCGTGAGGCGCTCAGGCAAATTTCGCTTGTTGTATGAAAAAGTACTTACGGTGCGATTCAAATATTCATCAGCGCTAAATGTGGAGTCGATAAAACCTGTGCATGTTCCATTCTTTGCCACTGACACATATGTCTTATTGGAAAATGGATAATTCTGTATTTTTCGATAACGCATCTCTGAAGATTCCTTGAAGTACTTAAAACGAGATACATTTTTCTCTTCTACCAAATTCTCAATTTGATAACGCTTGTAGGGTTTTCCCGGCTTTCCATATTGAATGATATCGTCAGGAGTTGGTCCGAACAAAGAATCCACAACAACAATTCCCTGGTATTTCTTTTTCAGAAGGCAAAACAGGAAGTCACCCGTGTGATCGTTCTCGTAAACTGCATAGGCATCCTCATATGTATCTTTCGAATAAGTGGTGTATTCCACTGCTTCATCTGGGTGTAGCGAATAAATTGTTTCCAACGGAGCAAATCCCATTCGATCAGGAGCATCTGTGTACTTGAATGTAATATTCTCAACCTCCATATTTTCGTAGAATCGCTGCTGTTGTACTGATAACAATGTTCCTGATTCATCGAAGTTGTAACGACGCAATTTCTGCAATACGCCCGTTGATTCAGCTCCCTTCGCTTTGAAATACCATTTATGTTCAATCGTTTTGATCTTTTGCTTCGAGACGATGCTATCATTGAACCAAACAGGGAACGAGAAGTTCAATTCATCGCCTTGCATAAAGTAGTCCGTTCGGAACAGTGATGACTTCAATTCGGAATCTTCCGATTTAGCTCGCTTCTTCCTGATTTCCGAGCACGAAGCAAGAATACCCCCCAATAACAAAAGGAAAATTACGGACCTCAATTTCATGGGGCAAAAGTAAGAAAAAGAGAGAAGGAAGAAGTCAGATATTAAACGTAAAAAAGTGAAAGTCAGAAGTGATCAGCGAGAAGTTAGAAGAAGGAATAACGTCAACCCACTGCTACTTCACCCATTTCGCAATTCACTTTTCACTACTTTTGCACTATGCAGGAACAACGACCAATTACGGATTGGCTTCCCCTGACAAAAAAGGAACTAACAAAGCGTGGTATTGATCAAGTGGATGTAGTGTTGGTTTCCGGGGATGCTTATGTGGACCACCCTGCTTTCGGAACGGCAGTTATCGGGAGGATTATTGAGGATGAAGGATTCACGGTTGCCATTATTGCGCAACCCAACTGGCAAGACGATTTGCGTGATTTCAAAAAGTTTGGAACGCCGCGATACTTCTTTGGAGTAACGGCAGGATGTATGGATTCCATGGTGAATCACTACACTGCGAACAAACGATTGCGATCTACCGATGCATACACTCCAGGTGGTGTTTCAGGTTTCCGTCCGGATTATGCGACTTCCGTTTACACGAAGATTTTGAAGGAACTCTATCCGGAAGTTCCGGTAATGATTGGTGGTATTGAAGCTTCTCTACGTCGCGTTACACACTATGATTACTGGTCTGACAAGTTGATGCCTTCCATCCTTGTAGATTCCGGAGCCGATTTATTGGTCTATGGAATGGGAGACCAGCCACTCCGGGAAATGTTGCGATTGCTCAAGAAAGGCGTTCCATTTAAGAATCTGCATACGATCAAACAAGTAGCATTTCTGCAGGATAAACACGAACCACTTCCCAAAAACAAACAATGGGAAACAGTGGAACTCGCGGGTCATGAAGCTTGCCTGGAAGACAAAGTAAAATACGCCGCCAACTTCAAGATTGTTGAGGTGGAATCGAATAAGTGGAATGCAGATCGAATTACGCAGGATGTTGGTGATAAGCGATTAGTGATCAATCCTCCGTATAAAACGATGAATGAAAAGGAGATTGATGCTTCTTTCGATTTACCATACACCAGAGAACCGCATCCCAAATACAAAAAACGCGGTGCTATTCCAGCGTACGACATGATCAAGTTTTCGGTCAACATGCATCGTGGTTGTTTTGGAGGATGTAGTTTCTGCACGATCTCTGCTCATCAAGGGAAGTTTATTGCATCACGTAGTGAGAAGTCTATAATGTCTGAGGTTGGTCAAATCACCTCTCATCCTGAATTCAAAGGTTACATTTCCGATTTAGGCGGACCTTCTGCGAATATGTACCGAATGAAAGGTAAGGATGAAGCTATTTGCGAGCGCTGTTCCAGTCCAAGTTGCATTCATCCGGTAATTTGCAGCAATCTGGATACTTCGCACAAACCTATGACGGAATTATACCGAAAAGTAGATGCGCTTCCGGAAGTGAAGAAAGCATTTGTTGGATCTGGAATCCGATACGATCTCCTGGTTGATGATTTCAACAAAAACAATGACGACGGAAACCACGATGAATACATCGAACAGGTGGTAACCCGACATGTCAGCGGTCGATTAAAAGTTGCTCCGGAGCATACCTCAGATGCAACCTTGAAAGTGATGCGTAAACCATCGTTCAAATATTTCCACAAGTTCAAGGAAAAGTACGATGAAATCTCGGCGCGTAACGGTTTAAATCAACAGTTGATTCCATATTTCATTTCATCGCATCCTGGTTGTGAGAACGAAGACATGGCGAATCTCGCTGTGGAAACAAAGGACATGGGATTCCAGCTGGAGCAAGTACAGGATTTCACGCCTACCCCAATGACAGTCGCAACCGTGATTTACTACGCTGGTGTGCATCCGTACACGCTCAAACCATACAATACGGTAAAGGATAAGGAAGCAAAATTGAACCAACGCCGCTTCTTTTTCTGGTATAAAAAGGAAAACCACTCATTCATTCGCAATACGCTGAAAAAAGCAAATCGAAACGATCTTGCCGAAAAATTGCTCGGTGAAAACAATGATCAGCGTAAAGAAGTTCCGAAGTGGTTAGCAGAGAAACGGAAGAAGGGGAAGAGGAGGTAGTTGTTAAGCACTTATACCTAGAAGAGATTACGCACATATACCTAATTCCTCTACCTTTCTAAAGTATGTAGTCTTATTTTTCTAACTTGTTTGTCGCATAGGCATCTCTGGATGTCGGCTTATTTGATTCTAAAGTTGAATCAAGTTACTAACCACTATCATCCATTTTTTTGGATGTGAATATCTGAATTATGCATGCACCAAAGCAAGACAAACAGGGAGGTCACAAAAGAAATACAAATGATCGGAAATCCATTCCCTTCGTTCTTCAGCGAAAAGGCGAAAACAGCTTTCAATTCGATGCTTCCGGAAAAATAATTGGTGTCAACAGAATTCAACCAAAACTCCGGGTTGGAGAAGCTGACGACAAATTCGAACGGGAAGCCGATCAAGTTGCGGACCAAGTTGTTTCCAACAACGAGCAACCTAAGGTAATTGGCACTTCTGCCCCACCCGTTCAAACGATGAAGGTTGGACCGGGAGATCTTGCCCAGCGAACGAAAGAACAACAGACCGAAGAAGAAGTTCAACTCAAAGAGGATGAAGAATCAACTGAAGAGGTCGCTAACGTTCAAATGAAAACTTCTTTCGGTTCGGGAGATGATTCGGATATCTCCGCTCAAATTGGATCAACTCGTGGGGGTGGATCATCAATGGACAAGGCAACTAAGTCAGAAATGGAAAGCGGTTTTGGTCATGATTTTAGCAATGTTCGCATTCACACAGGAAATCAAGCTGCTCAAATGAACCAATCTTTGGGAGCCAAAGCGTTCACCACAGGCAACGATATATTCTTTAATGAGGGACAATACCAACCTGATTCAAAAGAAGGGAAGCGCTTGCTAGCGCATGAGTTGACGCACACATTACAGCAAGGAGCGAGCGGAAAAAATATTCAGAAAAAGACATTGAACAATCCTCCCGGTGGTATGTGGAAATTTAAAATCCCATATACATCGGCTATGAATTCCATGAACATGGATGAAATTGCTGCTTACTGCCTTTATCAGGTAATGAAAAATGTCAGCAAAGAATACCTACTGCAAGAAATCAAGAATGGAAACATCAGAGTTCCTTCTGATTGGTCCCAAAAAGTAGCAGAAGGGAAGAAAAGTGGATTCATTCATTTCAGTGTTGAGCAAGGCTGGTACGAGAGGATGACGGGATACCCATCTTCGACAGGAGATGAGAACTTCGAAGATGGAGGTGACGAAGAAATAGCATCAGGACCTCTCTCAAATGGCGGTGAAACAGATCAATCCAGTAGTGATGGCACAGGTGATGCTTCCGGTACTGGAGCGACAACAGATAGTGGTTCCGGGTCTGGTTCTGGTGGTGGATCAGGAACCGGAACAGGTTCTGGATCGGGAGACGGAAGTGGAGACGGGACAGAAAGTACCTCATCAGCCACTGATGAAATTGCTCAGAATAATTACTACGATTCGCTTGAAAAAGAACGACAAATTGAGATTGTAAATGAGGCGAACAAGCGTTTCTATGAAGTGGTTGATCTACCTGAAAATTATCAGTTACAAGAAACTGACCCTCAGTTCCTGAAGGATATGTGGCTTGAGAAAAGAAATCAGGTTATCAAAGAGGATATGCTCTATAATCATATCCCGGAAAGGCTGGAAAAAGTCTTAAAAAGCGGTGATAAACCGATTTCTAAGGATGAGATCGCTGAATTCGACAGAATGGTTGATAAGCTCATGGAGCTGGATGAGATGCAGCTTGAAACTTTAGATCGAATGATCCATTCTGGCAGCAAACCCGTTCCAATGGATTATACCGAAATGCGCAAGTTAGCAGAGCTCATGGAGGAATTTACTCCGATGGACTACATGGAATACATGAGTTTCGTTGCTGCTGAAGCCGAGAGCATGGAAGACTTCCGAAAGTCAATTGAACGCTACCTTGAACGAAAAGCCGAACAACAACAAGAAGCGGAGGAACTGGAAGAAACCAAAACCAAGCTATATGGTTTAGAACAGTTGTATGAAGATTACAAGGAGTTTAAAGACGAAGAAGCAGAGTATAATCGTGGAACCAACTATGTTGGTGATGCAACCGACCGAAAAATGGATCGTAGAATTCATTTCGGCGATAAAGGCAAGAAAAAACGTCTTGACCGCAAGAAAGTGGAGCTCATAGAACAGATGAAAGCCAATGGCTTTGAGAGCATCGAGGATTTCGAAAAGTATATCAAAAAATACGAACGTGGGTTCGAAAAGGCGACCGTACGATTTGCAGAAGAACACCTATGGCGCTATCGACATAAACTCTACGAGGAAGAGAAGAAGTTAAAAGACAACAATCATGTCTCGGCACTCTATCAGCAATTTAAGGCAACAAACGCTAAAAAACACTTTGATGCTGGCGATTCTGCAGAGAATAAAGCCGCTCTTGCTTCTACTTTGAGTCCCACGAATCCATGGGTATTCCATTACTCAATGGAAGCAGGAAAACACAATGCGAAAGGTGTTAAAGCCCTATCCTCAATCGACTCTTTTCTGGTAAAGGAAGAGCAATTTGAACATGAAGACTTCGCCGATATTGAATCAAAAAAGGAGATGAAGTCGCACTTGCAGGAGTACATCAACGACAAATACGAGAGCATCAAACAAACGTATTCCGATCTTCATACCAACTCCGAGTACATTTACAAATTGGATAAACTTCTTGCCGGTTCCAAGGAGTTTCAAGGCATCACGGAAGGGTCTATTTTCGAAAGCATTATTCAGGACAAAGCGCAACGCATCGCTGATAGAGAATGGTTCAAGGCAATGACCATTCTTGTTTTGGCTATTGTTCTCACAGTGATAACTCTCGGTGCCGCAGCACCATTGGCTGTCGCCGCAGGTACGATCTCCCTTGGAATCAGCATTTATTCTGTTTTTGAAGCTGTTGAAGAGTACAAAAGAGCGAATGCCGCAAATGATGTGCAGTTCCTGAGTGACGACCCTTCGCTAATTTGGGTGGTCATCGCTGTGGCCGGAGCCGTGTTTGATGTTGGCGCTTTGATGCCGGCAATGAAATCTGCACGTTTGATCAAGGCTACAAAAACTTTCAACAAAACAGCCGATGTTGGTGCATTGGAGAAAGAATTGAAAGCCATTCAGGAACTGGGAGAAATTGACGAGCGCATGGCAGCCAATATCCTGAAGAAGGCGAACGCTGAAAAACATACCAATGAAGTCTTTTCAAATCTTTCGATAGTTGAAAAAGGAGTAGCGGCATCCACAATTGTCCCATTTGGACCGTTGTTCAAGCGTGCTGTGAGTACAGCCTATACTATGGCGTACAAGGGAGTAATTGATTTTGATTCTTTCCTGTTGAAACTGAAAGCGCAAAAGATCATCAAAAATTTAGATGTTTCACCTGAAGAGTTGCTAACTTTAAAACAAGCGTTCAAGGAAGGACAGGAGCTTTTCAGAACAAATCCAGAAATCGCAGACGATCTCTTCAAAGCAATCAATGAGAAGGATTTTGTGAAAATGGAGGAGATTTTGGATGGAGCTTCTTCAAACAAAACGATTACCAACCCGGTAACTGAAGGGACAAGGACTGGATCAGCTGCTTATAAAAGCTTAAATGTTTTAGACGAACAGCATTTCTTTTCAGATTTGGTCGATAATTATGTAGAATATGCTACTAAATTTGAACTAAAAGGAGGTGACGGCGTCGTAAGAGACTTGTATCAGCTCGAAGGATCGCTACGTGGGCAAAATGGAATCTTCGAATGGATCGTCGATGGGACAGATGTTACCCATAGACGCTTTATTAAGGGTGGAGTAATTAATGGAATCCCCAATCAAATTGTAAAAAAATGACAACAAACAACCTTGATATAAATTGGAACAGCATCTATCTGGGCGTTAAAAACAATTGGCTATCCATTGATTCGGCTCTGAAGTTGTTGTTCAATAGTTCAATTTCGCATAATTATAATGACCTATTGATTGAGTTATCGGTTAACCAAGATGATAGAGAGAAATTCTTGGATTTGATTCTATCTAGTGTTAAGATTGAGGCTGAAAAAGGCTTAACTAACTGGGAAGCAAATATTTTAAAGAATATTGAGCAGTCTGATCAATCGATAATTGATAAATTAAAGGAGATTGAATTGAACTGGTCTCGACTAAATTACCCCGAAAATTGGAAAGAATTTATTTATTACATGCCAAATGAAAAGACCAGTTCAAGTGAAGAAGTATACCAACGGTTCGAGAAATACTTAAGAAAAATCGGTTAGTGAATTGACCTTCTACTTAATCTTAGTTTCTATAAATATTGTGGAATAAAAATTAACTTTAAAACAAGCGTTCTAGGAAGGACAGGAGCTTTACAGAACAAATCCAGAAATCGCAGACGATCTCTTCAAAGCAATCAATGAGAAGGATTTTGTGAAGATGGAGGAGATTTTGGATATAAACTCTATTGAGCGTAGTACTCTGAAGGGTAGAATTAATGCACCGCTGAATTCAAGTGACGTTGATATTCAATTAGAGGGGAAAGTAGCCAATTGGCTTAAGGATGAAGTTATCAGTTTAATAAGAATTACAATTGGAGAGCTATAAAGGATATTGAAAATGCTGGGGGATATGTTGCCAGTAATAAACAAGAACTATTCGAAATCATTAATACAATTAGATCAAGCGAGTAAAATGTCTAAAACCTTAATAATTTACTTCAATAAATCCATCGAGCTTAACGAGCTTCAAGTTGAGGTGGAAGAAAAATTCGAAACGTATCTGGAAGACACCTCCGATAACCTAAGAATTTCGAATAACAGTAGCCATTTGTGGGTGTTTAAGGACGAGACCATTTTGTCATATACAGAGAATTCAACTCTAAGAAAAATCAAAAATAAAATTGGAAGCCCTGAATGTTCAATGGCCGTTGAACTAAGTCACGATTTGAATTCGTACGGGCATTTCAAGGATTTCATCCATGAGATTTCAAAAAATTATCTTGTTGCTATAGAATCCAATGATGGAATCGTTTATAACGCTAAAGAATTCATAGATACGTTTGAAAACTAGTATTGATATCATGAGAAAACGCAGCATTGAGCAACTTTGTAAAGACCTAAAATTGCCGTCGGGAGATGAATTTACGCAGGATTGGATCTATGAATTACCTGAAGAATTCAGGACATTTGAATATTTTAAAAAATACTTTAACACCTACATATTTTCAAATTACAACGCTGAGACCAAAGCCCTATTATTGGACTTAATGCTTGATGTTACCAATGATTTAGTTGAGAATGAATTAAAAGTTGGAGAACGTGCATGGTCAGCCCTAACATTCATTCTTAACAAAGAAAGAAATACGTATCAAGAATCAATCGATTACTGGTTACTTGAAGGGGAACCAATAGATAATTGCTTTGCATTGACTCCATTTATTAGAGATTTTATGAGACAATTCCATTGAATTAAAAGGTCACGCACCCCGAAATCGTAGAAGGTCTCTTCAAAGCAATCAATGAGAAGGATTTTGTGAAGATGGAGGAGATATTAGAAGGATCAAAAAATGCCTATTATTACAGTCCTGCTCCAAAACAAATAATATGCACGATTTATTATGGAACTTTAAGCTATTAAATCACCCTTATAAATATGAAGGAAGGTGGAGCAACGAAGTTTGGTGCCGAATTTGTTTAAAAGTGAAATCGAATTCACAAGACATAATCTTATTGCAACATGATTGGAATGTTATTGAAGTCTTTAATTGGTACTGTCAATCACGGGAATTTTTACTTAAGGAAGAATTTCCATTTGAAATAAAAGGTAGTTCCATTGCAGAATCCAGGAGTATGTTGTTTGATAAAGAAGATTTCAGAAGTGAACAAGAAGAAGAAAGCTATTATTCTAAATTAGAAGCATATTTTCACAATCACAGTTTTAAACTTCGAGGGACACCAACTCCTATGTTTTACATTGGCTTGAAAAACTCTATTGGCGATATTTCATACTACCATCAAGCATCTTGTGAATATCGAGTCTACCACTTTGACATGAATCAGTTTGTAGAACATTCGGACTTAGCGATCAAAAATTTATCCTCCAGCATCCTACAATTATCAGATATTGATGAGACCGTAAAGTTATATCTTAAAAGTGATTGTTTAATACTATGAAAAAAATAGAAGCGTCAAGACTTTCTGGTTCAATTGGTTTTCAATCAAACCTGAACTTAATTGATATAGGGCGAATTGTAAGTCAAGATTTACTCGGAGGGGCTACTTTGGGTGGATTGGAAAAACAAATTTATGACGAAGTCCCAGCAATTTTTAGCGAATTTTTAGGAATGAGAGTTATACTATCTGGAGAGAGTAAATCGACCGGAGGAGTGTATACACTAAGTTTTCTATCTAACTTCAAAATCAAAGAGGAAAGCCCTCAAGTAGTTAGGTTTGACAATTACCTCAAAGGACTATGCGAATCTAAAGAAAACTTAATGCGCTACATAGAATGGATAGATTCGTAAACTAAGATAATGATCAATCTAGAAGCTCCAATTATCCCAAATAAGTCAATCGGTGGTATTTCTATCGGTGATGATTTTAAATCATATCTGGACTACTTACAAAGCGAGTCAATTAATTTTCAAATAAGATCCTTCGATAACGGACTTGCTATAATTTCTATTGATAATGGTACAATTCAAGTAACCATTAGTGGAGAAGGAATTGTACTGAATTTGGCATGTAGAAAAAAATACATGGGCCTTTGTAAAGGATTATACTTTCCGGGTATGAATATTTCAGAAATTCTAGCACAAAGTGAGAAGCAGTTAATTATTCATGGATTCTTAATCATTGATCGGGACTTTGGTTTTGGATTCGAAATCCCAAGAGAATTTGAAGATTGTGATTATGCTGAGAATCTTCCCAAAGATTTTATACCTGAGAGACTGTACGTTTTCCCAGAAGATCAATGGGGCTTAAATTAACCTTACTTATCAAGCATTAACGCACTATTAGAAAGTTTCTGCGCACGAAAAAGGTTTGTCCAACCTTTCCAACTTTGAAAAAGGAGTAGCGGCATCCGCAATTGTCCCTTTTGGACCGTTGTTCAAGCGCGCTGTGAGTACAGCCTATACTATGGCTTACAAGGGAGTAATTGATTTTGATTCTTTCCTGTTGAAACTGAAAGCGCAAAAGATCATCAAAAATTTAGATGTTTCACCTGAAGAGTTGCTAACTTTAAAACAAGCGTTCTAGGAAGGACAGGAGCTTTACAGAACAAATCCAGAAATCGCAGATAATCTCTTCCCAATTCATTATCTTCCCTTCGTAAACGCAACTCATGCCCAAGCTACGAAGAAAGTCATCCGTCTGCTATAACTGTGGAACCCAATTGGTCAATGGGGAAAATTTTTGTCCAAATTGTGGACAGGAAAATCATAGCAAACAGGCATCAACGAAGCTTTTAATCAAAGACTTTGTCGATACGTACCTCAGTTTTGACAGTAAGTTGTTCATCACTATGCGACCTTTGATGTTTCAACCTGGAACATTAACTCAAGAATATCTGGATGGGAAACGCGCCAAATTTGTTCCTCCCATTCGACTATTCATTTTCCTTTCTTTCTTGTACTTCGGAGTTTCCTTTTTGATTGGAGAAGGCAATGGTTTTAATGTAACCTTGAACAATACAAACCTCACAAATCAATCCGAATTCGCGGAACTCTTCCAACGCAATATCAACTTAATGATTTTGCTATTTACGCCGCTGCATGCTCTTGTTTTGATGCTTTTCTTCCGTTCCAAAGATCGATTGTACTACGTCAACTTTTTCGTATTCACGCTGCATTTGTTTTCGTTTTTCTTCACTCTCGGAATCGTGATGCGCCTCCTCCTCACTCCTATTTCATACCTTATTGAAAATGATAACATCTCTCAAACATTAGCTACTATTCTTCAGGTCGCGCTAATTATTTATATCCTGATATACTCGATTGTAGCATTGAAACGAACATTCAACAAACGCAACAGCATCCTTCGATTTTTAGGAACTTTTATACTTGCAATTGGACTCTTCTTTCTAACTTTTATTGGCTACCTCGCCCTTTTGATTCAAATCTCACCAATTAGCGAAGTTTGAGTTGTTGGCTGAGGCACTCGAAGTCAACGAGACAATAAAAATTTCTCTACCTTAATTCCAACCTTTCAATAAAGGCTGTGTCTTTTAAGTAGATGAAAGAAATTGTTCACATGCACCGCGATCTGATCGAAGCCGCCAAAAAAGGCGAACGCTACGCTCAAAAATCGCTATTCGATTTGTACAGCAAGGCACTGTATAACGTTGGTATGAGGATGCTCGGGAATTCAGACGATGCTGCAGACGTCACCCAGGAAGTATTCCTCGAAATATTCAAAAAGTTAGACAGCTTTTCGTACAAATCCAGCTTCGGTGCCTGGGCAAAGAAAATCATGGTGAATCGGTCCATTAACCACTTGCAGCGCCGACCGGTTCATTACGATTTGCCCGAAATCGAAAAACCGCTTGTAGAACAGGAAGATAATCAAGAAGATGTTGCTGCATTGATGATGCAATTGAACACTTCCTTGTTGGAGCTTCCCGAAGGATGTCGCGTAGTGTTCACGCTGTACTACTTCGAAGGATTGCGCCACGAGGAAATTGCCTCCCACCTGAACATCTCTACATCTACCACAAAATCGCAACTGAGTCGAGCGAAACAGCTCCTCAGAGCATCTATCACCCAAAAAATTGAGGCATGAATCGAAAGGAATATAATCAAGAATATGATGTGTTTGAAACTCCCGATACACTCTGGGAGAACATCGAAAAGCAATTAGACGAACCAAGAAGAAAACGTCGTATCGTCTGGTGGATTTCATCCGTTGGTGTTGCCGCGGCTGCCATTTTGGTATCCCTGCTAGTATGGAATAAAACGGATCAGAAAACAGTCAATATTGAACCGACATTAGCACAAGTCTCACCTGAAGATCAGCTAGACCCGAAAGTGCCAACTCCCGATACAAAGGAATTGGCATCACCCGAAACCGCCACGGAAGAACTTGAGACGAAGGCAAACGCACAGCGAAGTCGAACGCAGCAAAATATTAATGTACAAATATCAACGTTCGATATAGCACCTCAAGGGAATTCCACTTACAATTGGACACCCACTGCTACGAATCAAATTTCAGTTGCCGGTGGCTATGGCGGCGAAGTTTATAACTATTCAGCCCCTGTGAATTCATTCATCTCTACATCACAAACAGCTTTCTCCGTAAATGGCTCATTAGCAAATGGTTTTGCTAGTAACGCAGGGACTCGAAACAAAGCACGTAAAGGCTACGCGCCAGACCCGTTCTATCAGGATTTTGATGGTGAAGAACCTTATCACGGATCAACGTATGATGAAATCGTGGAAAACCCGTTTATCTCTACAAAAGAGGAAGCGCAATCGACCTTTAGCATTGATGTTGACGGTGCATCTTACAGCGATGTTCGCGGAATGATTCAACGCGGTGTGCTTCCGGATCCAAACGCCGTTCGCATTGAGGAATTGATCAACTATTTCCCATACAATTACGACGAACCTCAGGGCGACCATCCATTTGCATTCCACTCCGAGGTAATTGACTGTCCATGGAATTCAGAGCACCAGTTGATGAAGATTGGAATCAAAGGAGAGTCGATTGAAAAAGAAGCGTTACCACCAAACAACCTCGTATTCCTGATGGATGTTTCCGGATCGATGACCAGTCCAGAAAAATTAGGATTGATTAAAAAAGGATTCAACCTCCTTGTTCAGGAAATGCGGGAAGAAGATCGTGTTGCTATTTGTGTGTATGCAGGAGCCGCAGGATTGGTTCTGGAACCAACTTCCGGGGCAAACAAAGATAAAATCATGGATGCCATCAATCGACTGGAAGCAGGAGGAAGTACTGCGGGAGGTCAGGGAATCGAATTGGCTTATGCAACAGCACAAAAATACTTCAACGCTAATGGAAACAATCGTGTCATCCTTGCAACTGATGGCGATTTCAACGTGGGAGTTTCCAACGACGATGCTCTTGTTCAATTAATCGAACGCAAACGTGAATCTGGTGTTGCGCTGACAGTTTTGGGGGTTGGACACGACAATTTCCAATCTTCTAAAATGGAGAAATTGGCTAATAACGGAAACGGTAACTTCTCCTACATCGATAACATTCTGGAAGCGAAAAAAGTACTGGTTACTGAAATGGGAGCCACGTTGAAAACAATCGCAAAAGACGTGAAGCTACAGTTGGATTTCAACCCGAAAAAAGTATCTGGTTATCGATTGATTGGCTACGAAAATCGAATGTTGGCAAATGAAGATTTCGATAACGACGCGGTAGATGCCGGGGAATTAGGAGCCGGACACACGGTAACCGCCATTTATGAAATCATTCCGGTAGGTTCAAACTCAACAGCGAATGGAAATCGGGACGTTATGGGAGAGTTGGAAAACATCCTTGAAGGTCGCAGTTTTGAAGACGATGAGATGGCTGTTCTGAAATTCCGATACAAGCAACCGCAAGGATCAACCAGCAAATTGATTACTACAATTATCGGAGATCAATCTTCAGGAACAAGTACTGATATGCACTTTATTACAGCCGTAGTAGAATTCGGATTGTTATTACGCAACTCTGAATTCAAAGGAACTGCCAATTTCGAACGCATTCTCAAAAACGCTCGTTTGGGATTGGGACGTGATCCTTATGGTTATCGAAGTGAGTTCATTCAACTTGTACAAAAAACACAGCGCCTTCGAAGCGCAGACTAATTAGAAGCCACACAGAATAAAGGATGCAATGATATGTAGGACTTATTTTTCTTATTCATTTATCTATGATATCTAGCATCCTTTGTTCAATTCTTTATACAGGTAAAAGGCACTAAGGTCATCGAGCTAGCGCTGTGTTGAGCTTGCCGAAATATCGAGATGCCGAATTGTTGCGGTTAAACTCTCTTGATTAATCGGTTTACCACTATTTATAACACTTTTAAGTCCCTGACCACTAGCTTTCAATAGGTCGTTTTCGTACTTTTGACACTCAAAAACTACTACGAATGCGGCCTTTTTTCTTATTCGTCTATTTTTGTGTCAGCTTCAGCCTAAGCGCACAGGTTTCGTTTGATCAGGTTTATAACAATCATCCATCGCTGCCTCATGGAGTTTTGGAAGGTGTAGCTTGGACAAATACACGCATGCAACATCTTGAAAATCAAGCCGAATCTTGTTCTGGATATCCTCAGGCTTATGGAATCATGGGATTGCATGACAACGGCAAGAATTACTTCATTGAAAATGGTCAGATTGTAGCGAATCTATCCGGCATCTCCATAGCTCAACAAAAAAGCGATCCACAATGGCAGATTGAAGCCTATGCCATCGCATTGGAATCCATTTTGAATCAAACGAGTAACAGCCTCGATCCTGTCAATATCTCAATAGCCTTAATGCAGCTTAGCGAAATTCCCGATACAGGATTGGTAAACTTACTCGCCCGTGAAATGCAAGTGTATGAAGTCCTGAAATTCATGAAAGATCCAGTTCAGGGTCAATCATTCGGATTTACCCCACATCACTACAATCTGGAGTCAGTTTTCGGAAGCGATCACTATGCAGTATTGAGTTCAAAGGAAATCTCCCTTTCCGAAACGGCTATTACCAATGAAAATGGAGTCAGTTTTCAGGTTAATACGAATGCTACGTTACAATACGGTCCGGCACTTTGGGATCCGGCACCTGCGTGCAATTTTAGTTCAAGAAATGGAGTGGCTGTCTCTGCAATTACCATCCATACGATTCAGGGAACGTACGCCGGAGCTATCTCCTGGTCGCAAAATTGTGCGTCCAATGTTTCCTTCCATTATGTAATTCGCTCCTCCGATGGGCAGGTAACCCAAATGGTAGACGAGGCCGATAAAGGTTGGCATGTAGGAAGCGAAAATCCTTATACCATCGGATACGAACACGAGGGATATGTAAACGATCCTATTTGGTACACCGATGCCATGTACAATTCATCTTCCGACCTTTCTAAAGATGTCATTAACAGCGGTTATGGAATCAACGGTTTGCGCACCTATTTCGGGCAATCATCGGTTGGGATAAACGTTTTGGGAGGATGCACGAAAATCAAAGGACACCAACACTACCCGAATCAAACACATACCGACCCGGGAATAAACTGGGATTGGGAACGCTACTATCGATTGATCAATGACAACCCTACGTATACAACTGTTACAAACATGAACGGTACGTTGTATGATTCCGGCGGACCAACAGGGCAATACACCGATGACGAACGCTTGTTCTGGTTAATTCAACCACCAAACACCGATTACATCACACTAAACTTCAATGCATTTGATATCGAGACGAATTGGGATTATCTTTTCATCTATGACGGTGATTCCATCAACGATCCGTTAATTGGTCAATACACGGGAACTTCCATTCTTCAGATTACCTCATCTGGCGGTTCCCTACTTCTGGAATTCCGAAGCGATTGCGCGACAACTAATGATGGTTGGGAAGCAGATTTCAATGCCATTCCTCTGGATCAAACTCCTCCGCAATCAGCTGTTGTTGCAGGGAACTTATGGGAAACGGATGATTTCAACGTTGATTTCGTCGACACAGACAATCAATCCGGGATAGAAAATCGATATTACCTCGTCTCAGAAAAAGAAATTGCAGAAAATGCTCCCAAAAGCAACGGAACGTACGGATTCATAAACGAATTTTTCTCGGATGGTTCCGGGCTCTGGACAAATCAAACAGGTGTGTTCACCATCAATTCCGGATCGTACAGCATGAATGATACGCTCCAACAAAACTCGAACGCCTACGCAATGGTTGATCAAAACGATAATCAGCGTTATTTGTATTCCTGGAATCAACGAATTGAAGGAACGGCTGTGAATCAACGAGCTGGATTGCATTTCTTCTGCGATGATCCAACATTACCCAATCGTGGTAATTCCTATTTCGTGTATCTAAGGACCTCAGATTTGGTGCAAATCTATTCGGTGGACAACGACGTTTTCACGCTTCAAGCGAATTTGCCATATACGATAGACACGGACATCAACTACGATTGTAAAGTGCAATACGACCCTGCTTCTGGTTGGATTCGCGTATTTGTAGACGATAATTTTGTGGGGGAATGGCAAGATCCTACTCCTTTGACCAATGGAAACTCGATCTCACTTCGTTCCGGTGGATGCCACATCCATTTCGATGATGTTCGCGTGTATCAATCCCGTGGATCACAGGTAACCATCCCAGCTGGATTCGGAGAACTTATGTCCATTGAAAGTGAAGGAGCTGTACCAACGGGATATGTTTATGCGACAGCTATCGATTCTTCTGACAACTGGTCCGGAATAGACGAAGAAACGTATTTATTGGATTTCTCCACACCAGAAATTCTTTCGATGAACGACGGTTCAGGAGCGGACATTGATACTGTAACAACTGCAACATTGGAAGCCAACTGGTTGGCTCAGGATATCCACTCCGACATAACGAATTACGAAGTAGCCATCGGGACTTTACCAAATCTAGACGATGTGGTGTCATGGTCTTCCAACGGATTAACAACGACTTATTCGCAGATGATCGGAAGCCCGGTTTATAATGAGGTGTATCATATTTCCATCCGAGCTACCAACGGCGCAGGTTTGGTCGATACGTTTACAACGGATGGTCAACGGTATATTGATGATCTTGGTTTAACTCATCAGGATTGGACCTCGGTTAATGTATATCCAAATCCATCTTCTGATTTCATTCAGGTGATGGGGCTAAATGGAACTTTTACCGTTTCCTTATTTGATGCCAACGGAAAGCTCTGCTTTGAGCAAATTGTTTCAACAGGTCAACCGATTTCAATCGCCTCCTTTTCAGAAGGGTTGTATCAGTTGGTAATTCGTTCCGGAAGTGCATTTGTCATGAGAAAAGTGCAGAAATTGTAAGTGTATAATTCTATAGGAAAGATGTAAAATTCATTCCTTGTCCAACCATTTTAGAATTTATGTCGTTTGAAATAATAAGGAGCGTATTTAACGCTGCTACTATCTAATTTTTTCTCTACTTCATTCAAACTTTCCTGCTACAACGCCGATTGGTTGTCATTTAATGATCGTCAATGGCAAAACTTGTATGCGCTCTGAAACATTTTATAACTAAAAGATTTTATGAAATTATTTCAGACCGCTGAGCGGGTTTCTCATGAGGAAATCTCTGACAATTTTGTGTTCCAGAGATCAGTATTAGCTTACATTGAAGCAGCCAGATTAATTCACGGCAACACGTTAGAATTAGGAACGGGTAGTGGCTATGGTATTGAGTACATTGCCGCCAATTCAAACCGTTTTATTACACTTGATAAGAACAGACCTTCCAGCGTCTCGAATAACACACTGATTCAATCAGAAAATGTCCAGTTCATTCAAATGAAAGTCCCACCCTTGATCGACATCCCTGACAATTATTTTGACTTCGTGATCACGTTTCAAGTGATTGAGCATATTAAAAAAGATGACTTATTTGTACAAGAGGCATTTCGAGTTCTAAAACCTGGCGGGAAGTTCATTGTAACCACCCCAAACAAACCCATGTCTCTCACTCGTAACCCATGGCATGTGCGTGAATACAACTCAGTTGAACTGGAAGATCTCATGAAAAAGTACTTTCGTAGCATTGAAAAAAAAGGTGTGTTTGGAAACGAGAATATTTCTGATTATTACCAAAAAAACAAGGCCTCTGTCCAAAGAATTACTCGCTACGACGTACTCAATTTCCAGTATCGTTTACCGCGATGGATGCTGCAAATACCATATGACATTCTGAATCGATTCAATCGTAAAAAACTGCTGCGGGAAAATGCCCAGCTTACCAAACAGATCAAACTGGAGGATTACTTCCTTGCCGATATCGACGACGACTGTTACGACCTTTTCTACATTGGTACGAAATAGAATATCAATTTTATAACACAAAAAACCCTGACCTCTTTCGAGATCAGGGTTCTATTTAGAGTAAGATAATTCTTATTCTTCAGAAGCTCCTTCTTCTGCTGCTGCTTCACCTTCTTCCTCTTCTTCTTCGTCTGCAACCGCACCACGAGCCATTTTCACAGCAAGGATAACCGCATTTGCAGGCTCAAGGAAAGTTACTCCTTCAACGTTCAAATCAGAGATACGAACCGACTGTCCGATACGCAAGTCTCCAATCTCTACTGTAACCGCCTCAGGCAAGTCTCCTGGAAGACCAACAACACGAAGCTTACGGTATGGCTGACGCAATTTACCACCATTCATTACCCCGATTGGTGATCCTGAATGGCGCAATGGCAACTGTACCTTCACTGGTTTGTCATCGCTCAATTCCAAGAAGTCAATGTGAAGAGGCTTGTCTTTCACTGGGTGCATATCCAAATCCTGGATGATGGCAACTTTCTTCGTTCCATCGATATCCAACTCTACCTGGTACACATCCGGAGAGAAAATCAACTTTTCTAAATCTACTGACCTTACAGAAAAGTGAGTTTGCTCACCTTGACCGTAAAGCACACAAGGAACCTGCCCAGCATTTCTCAATGCCTTCGCGTCCTTCTTCCCTACGTTCGCTCGTAACGAACCGCTCAATTGCGCTTTTTTCATTGTTTATGTATTTAAATTATAAAATGTGAACTAATTGATTCGTCATTCACAGCACGGTGAATAACGTCTCCGAACAATTCTGCTACGGAGAGAACACGGATTTTATCGCTTTGCTTTTTCAAAGGAATCGTATCCGTAACGATCAATTCTGTGATGCGTGAATTCTCAAGACGATCGTACGCCGGTCCTGAAAGTACCGCATGCGTACAGAATGCACGTACACTTTTGGCTCCTTTCTCCATGAATAGATCAGCAGCCGTAGTTAACGTTCCAGCAGTATCGATCATATCGTCTACAAGAACAACATCTTTTCCATTTACATCTCCAATCACCGTCATTTCAGCGACTTCATTCGCCTTTTTACGATGCTTGTGACAAATTGCCAAACCTACGTCCAAACGTTTTGCGTAAGAGTTAGCTCTTTTGGCTCCTCCTGCATCTGGCGCTGCCATGATCAAGTTACCGGTATTCAGTTTTTCGATCTCATTATTAAAAATCGTCGATCCGAATAAGTGATCTACTGGCACTTCAAAGAATCCTTGAATTTGATCTGCATGCAAATCCATAGTCATGATACGATCCACACCAGCCGCCATCATCATGTTGGCAACCAATTTTGCTCCGATGGCAACACGTGGTTTGTCCTTACGGTCCTGACGAGCAAAACCGAAATACGGAACAACTACACAGATTTTGTAAGCTGAGGCACGACGCGCGGCGTCAACCATCATCAAAAGTTCCAAAAGGTTTTCTGCAGGTGGATTCGTCGATTGAACGATGAATACTTTTTGACCACGAACCGTCTCTTCAAAAGAGATAGCGAACTCGCCATCCGAAAATTGCGTTTTGCTTACTTTACCAAGCTCTGTACCGTACGCAGCCGCAACTCTACTGGCTAATTCCTGGGTACCGCTTCCGGCAAATATTTTCACTCCTGCAGACATAACTTAGGTTTGAGTCCGCGAAGATATACAATAAACGTAGTTTACGCAGGCAATTCGGTAGAAAAATCAGGATTTTTTTAGCGCTTCAATTGGAAATCTCGGTCATTGATGATTCCAAAGCGCAAAGAAATGAAGAACGTATTGGTTTCGAACTCTTTAGGTCGCGGCATGAAATGATATCCGGTCTGAAGATGCAACCACCAAAACTTATATCCGATCGCTGGGGCAAATCCCACTTTTGGCTTGTCAAAATCCGTTCGGAAAAACAAATTCGCACCATACGTCAACCCAAGTCGACTTGGTCGCCACCAATAACCTACGTCATAGCCAAGAACGTTGTATTTGAAATTGTAATTGAAGCCCATATGAACCGCATGCGTCTGTGCTTTCAACAATTGAATTTTGCGCCATTGTCGTTCAGCCCCCAGCTCCAAAACAAGATACTTTCCCTGTTGCAACCCGATATATGGACCTGTTTTTACCACGTTCAGACTGGCATCAATCAATCGCTTTTGCGGCATGGCATAAGGTCGCTTCAACTCCTGACCAAAGGTTAACAATGGTAGGCAGAAAAAAGATAAGATGAGCCAATTTCTCATTTCTCAGGTAATTTGTCTTCTAATACTTCTAACGTGTTTTTTAACACTAAAGTACTTTCATCAAAAGCCGGGATGCATGTTCGTGTCATATCTTTTAAAGGATGATACAACAAAGATCCTGACTTCGTGTCTTCGCTCAAAATATCCGATCGTTCGTCGTAAGAATCCAATAAAATCAATCCTGCTCCAAGGTAGAATGCCATTTTCAACACCCCAAAGAAAAGCCCGGCAGCCTTGTTTAGTGGCGACAATCGAACAACTTTGATAATGCGTTCCACCATCTTGCCGACATAGAAAACCATTGCACCTACGGCAATGAAAATAATGGCAAATGAAATAATTGGAACATATTTCGAATTCGATCCGAAGTCTTCAATGATGACACGACTCAGCCAATCTGAGAACAGAATTCCGGCATAAAGACCAACGAAAAGCGCTAAAAAGCCGAAGATCTCAATGACAAAACCTTTTTTAAAACCGTTCCACCCCGAAAGCCCGAGAAGGATCAGGAATACAATGTCCAATAAGTTCACGCGATAGAGTTTATTCGCAGTCTTTCTTCAAGCCTCCGGAAAAACTGATGTCTACATTCTGCCAAAGAACAGAAACGCCATCATCTCCCTTATGCAAGTCTTCACATACTTCGTTCAACGCTTCAATTCCAGCTACACCGTTCCATTTCTGTACATCGATGTCCGCTTTGAATGAAAAATTCTCACCCTCCATGGAGAAATCTCCATTTACATCGAATGAAATTCCGTTCATCTTAATCGTAACTACAGCTGAACCTGCATCTGCGTCGATAGACTTTACACTTCCTGTGATCGTTGGTGTATTAATTGTTCCGAAGAAATGCTCTGCAATTTTAGCATTACGTCCTTCATCATTTGTTTCAACAGAAGATGTATTGATTTCAAATTCAATAGAAGTAATAGCTCCCTCCATATCCTCAGATTCTCCCGCTGTGAAAGAAACTTCATTAAACGAACCTCCAACAGGAACTTTCCCGGTTGTTTTGTACGCCGTGAAGTTCAATTCGTAAGAATCCTGATTCAAAGAGTAAAAACACTTCTGCTCTTCCGTCTTTCCTTCCCCATCTTCATCTGTTTTTTCTCCACCTCCACAAGACGCAAAAACAAACGTCAAACAAAGTGCTCCTAACAAGTAAAATTGCTTTTTCATAACTACGCTTTTCTGTTTGACCCGAAGTTAGCAAACATATTTCAGATAAGTGATAGGTGAGAAGCACCCTCGTTTATTTAATTCATCTCACTGTTCACTTCTCACTTCTCACTTCTCACTTCTTACAAAGAGACTTTGTTCTTTTCATCTTTATTCTTTCCGTCTTTGTTCTATCTGTCTTTGTTCTATCTGTCTTTGTTCTATCCGTCTTTTTCTACCTTTGCCCTATGGATTTTGACGTGGAGTTGCGTTTTCAAGAGGTCGTAAAAGAACTCGAGAAACAGTTTGGTGGAGGAATGGATGTACAGGCGATCTTGTTTTTGATCGGTGTGAACGAATTAGGTATTGGCTACAAGGATTTTAGCAAGAGTGAAAAAACCGATCTGCTTCATGTCGCCATCTGTACCCTTTTGGAACCCCACGGTTACTACGAATTTGAAGGAAGAGACCAGGAGAATTGGCCGCATTTCAAGTTGATCAAAAATCTGCCACCATTGAAAGACCGCGAGCAACAACACCTTATCAAAGAAGCAATCATTGACTACATGCAAGCCAATGAATACGTGTCTAAAAAATCGATTGATTGAATCCGTTTTAATGGGGATGTCATTTAACGTTTATTGAAACTTGAAATGACTATCTTCGCATCCTAATACTCATAGTCTATGGAATTTTGGATCAAAGCTGCACAGTTATTATTGTCGCTATCCATATTGGTTGTTTTACACGAATTCGGTCACTATATCCCGGCACGAATATTCAAAACGCGTGTTGAGAAATTCTACCTCTTCTTCAACTACAAATTCTCCCTTTTCAAGAAGAAAATTGGTGAAACTGAATGGGGAATTGGATGGATTCCGTTGGGTGGATACGTGAAAATCTCTGGAATGATTGACGAATCCATGGACAAGGATCAAATGAAACAGCCTCCAAAACCATGGGAATTCCGATCGAAGCCAGCATGGCAACGCCTGATCATTATGACCGGTGGAGTTATCGTGAATTTGATCGTTGGAATGTTCATCTATATATGTATTCTTTTCGCCTGGGGGCAGGATAAAGTAGACATTGACAAGCTGGACAACGGTATGGCGATTCACCCATACATGGAACAATATGGATTGGTTTCCGGAGATAATGTTCTTGCTGTTGATGGTGAAAAAATCTACCGCCCGGAAGATGTTACCAAGCGAATCATGGTTCGTGGTGGTCGCAATCTGAAGGTAAAACATCAGGATGGTTCCATTGAAACGGTAAAACTTCCAGAGAACGTCGATTACAATATCTTCAAGAAGACAGGAGGTGCCGGAATGTTTGAAATGCGTGGATACATCTGGGATATCGGTCATCTGGGTGTTACACAGAAAGTATACAATCAGAAGTACTTAACAGGATCATTGATTGAAAAAATTGACGGAAAATCTATCAATGAAGTAGATATCCTAAACACCGATTTCCGTAAGAAAGGGCATAAAGTTACATTCAGTAATGGCGATGAAAAATCTACAGTTCAATTAAATGCTGAAGAATTTGAACTGCTGCTTTGGGCTTCACCTGCATTAAGCGCTGGTGTTCATATTGGAGACAAAATTGTTGCCATCGATAGCCAAAACGTTACGTTCTACGATGAAATGCAGAATCTTTTCTACAAGAACAAAACGAAATACACTACAATTACCGTAAATCGTGGAGGAGAACTGGTAGATCTTCACACGCGCGTAACAAGCAGCGGAACTATCGGTGTTCAACGCGGTAAGGATGTAAAAGGAAAGATTGCAGATAGAGATGCCATCTACCACGAAAACTTCTCTTTCGGAGCAAGTATCGGGGCTGGAATTTCACAAGGATACTGGACACTTCATGATTACGTCGCACAGATGAAGTTCATCTTCACAGAAAAAGGCGCTGGTTCTTTGGGAGGATTTGGAGCGATCGGTAACTTATTTGCCCCTACATGGGATTGGCAGATTTTCTGGGAACGAACAGCATTGATTTCTATCATTCTTGCTTTCATGAACATCCTACCAATTCCTGCATTAGATGGAGGTCACGTAGTATTCTTGTTATACGAAATGATTACAGGTCGTGAAGCACCTGAAAAAGTATTGGAGATTGCTCAGTACGTCGGACTTATCATCATTCTTGGTTTAGTACTCTACGCCAACGGAAATGATATATTCCGATACTTCTTTAGTTAAGGGAAAGAATTAACGACATAAAAAAAGGCACTGATCAATGATCAGTGCCTTTTTGCTTAAAGAATATCTACTTAGATGCGTTTTACGTTAATCGCATTTTTACCCTTTGGTCCGTCTTCTTCTTCGTATTCAACTTTATCGTCTTCACGAATGTTGTCTACTAGTCCTGTTTTGTGTACAAAGACATCTTTTCCTGTCTCCGCATCAACGATAAATCCAAATCCTTTCTCTGTGTTGAAGAATTTTACTGATCCTGTTTTCATTATGTATTGTATTAATTAGCTGCGTAGTAGCTCTGAACCGTTCAAAGCCTATTTACTACTATCCTCTGATAGCGAAAGAAGAAAGGAAAGCTCTTAGGAATTGTTAACTCGAAAGGGCGATGCTTAAATGCATTCCGCGCCACGAAAGATGCCTAAAACTAAGGATTTAAATTGAACTCGGGCAATTTTAGTTTCAATGCTTTTTTAATCGGGAATCTAAAGGGACCCTGACGAACTCCTTAATTCTGACCTCAGAGAACCGTGAATACAGCGGATTCAGGATGACATTGTACTCCATAGGAATGATTGTAGAAGGCACTTTTAGCGCGAAAAAATCATCTTTCTCTACGTGTTTGGTAAATACTTTGGTAGTACGGGAAGAATAAGGATATTGCTTCCATCGTTCAGGTAGCTTCTCCAGGGTTTTAACTGGAAGTTCATCCGGAATTTCAATAACAGCCAGCAACAAATCTTTGGGTAGCAATGCAACATTGTCAGAATGGACATAGTATTCCAACAACGCCAATGCACGATTCTCAGAACAATACACAGCACGCGTCCCTATTTCATTCCAACGCCCTCCAAATTTTTCAGATCCAATCCCGGAAAGTGTGTATTGCCTGAACTTACTATTCGCAATGCGATATACAATCATTAGCTGTATACGTTGTATCGGATTCTGTTAATTGCATCACTAACCATTTCGAAACCAAGGCTGCTGTCTAGAAGATCGAATGGAATCTTGTCTCCGAGCGCTTTGGATGGAGTGATCAACCATTGTTTGAAATCACCTTGAGAATCGAATACTTCGTAACCCAACCCAAACAAGCGCGCAAGTTCGTATATGCGTTCCGAAGTTTCTCTGCTGTACACCTGCTTTTTCTGCATGCTACTAATAGATACAGGAAGAATGTTTTCGAACTCTTTCTCTGTGGCTCCAATGCTAGAAATAAAACCCTTCCAATCGGATTTTTTTACTCCGTTACGAATTCGGTCAATGAGCTCCAGGTGATACCCCGGAGCATCTTTCGAATTATAAGCGACCCACAGTGGTGAGTACTTTTCTGTATTGCTGTATGTTGATCCTAAGGAATGGTCTAGCTTCTTGGCTGCGCTACTCATAATTGTATTTTTACACCTGTATAAACGTAAATTTACAATTTTTGTTATGGTTTCACAACTTTTTTCCTCACAAATTTCTAATCCACCCGTACCAGCGTACTATGCACAGTGCCAGACTCTTTACGAATCAGGACAACATAGCTTCCAGCAGGTAAATTTTCCGTTACCATTGGAATGTCATGACGACCTTGAGAAAGATTGCCATCGTAAACATCCAGCACCTTACGATTTTGCATATCGTACACTTCTACTTTCACCCATTCGGCAGACGACGCAAAACGCACTGTAGCATTGGCTCCAGCCGGGTTCGGATAGATAATTGCCTGATCTTTTGCGATCTCTTCTTCCTCATCGATTCCAACATTACAGGCTCCAAGAACCGGGTAGAATGTTACCGTATGTTCGAATAAACTTTGAATATCCGCAGTGTCCACTCCAAACCAATCTTTCAAGACGGATGCATAAACATCACGGAAGTCAATCTGCATTGGTATTCCGGCCTGATTCACAATTGTATCGCTAACCACTGGGTTTGGTCCCATAACCTGGAAATCAAGACAGTCACCGAACAAGAACAATGGTGCTGCATCTCCGTGGTCTGTACCGTAGCTTGCATTGGAAGCAATCTGACGACCAAATTCAGAGAAAGTCATTCCTGCCACGCGACTTCCATGTCCAAGTGTTTGAATATCCTGCTGGAAGGAAGAAATGGCATCAGACAAGCGCCAAATTAAATCAGCATGTGTTCCTAATTGCGGATCTAGTTGATCTACCTGAGCTGCGTGCGTATCGAATCCATTAATGTTCAACACGTACACTTTCGTTTGCAGTCCTCCATCAATCATGTTAGCTACATGATGCAACTGCTCAGCCAATGGGTTGTTAGCAATATCGTAAAGACCCGCGTTGGAGTTTCCTGAATTGGCTGCTGCGTTAATTTGCGCACCATATGCATTTGCTTGAGCAATCAAGGTTGTCAAATACTCGATGTGTGATCCATAATACGTTCCATCGTTTACCGAAGTACTCGTGTTCAGGTTGTAAACATCTGTTGGATCTACTACTGCATGACTAAAGTTCGCCATCAATCCCTGACAAGTTGCAGAAACCTCATACCCCATACTAATCGCGAATGGATCAGGATTTTGAGCATTTGGATATGCATCCGGATAATTCGGGAAATGATTGTCGAAGTTTCGACCCAACCAACCCGTATCTGCAGGTGAGTTAATCAATCCTGATGTCCAGATGTCCATAGATCGGAAATGTGATCGGTTCTGATCTGGGTAACCTACATTCTGAATAATTCCAAGGTTTCCATTATTGAACATCGTTTCCATTCCCGTCATAATCGGGTGGAATCCAATTTCTGGAGTAATGTTCAAAATACTGGTTTCTGGAACCAATACGTTGGATCTTTGAATTACCAGATTATCGTACTGATCAATTGGAATCACGGTGGACAATCCATCATTTCCACCATTCAATCGAATAATTACGAGCACGCGATCATCGGCCATATCTGCCGGCTGAAACATCTTCTGCCCTAACGATTGAATCTTAATTCCACTTTTAAATAGTATTGGCACCCCAGCGGATGCAACGGCTAAATTTCTTACAAAGTCTCTTCTTTTCATTGCGTTCGTTTGAGGGGTTATTACATTGTGTGGAATTCTGGCATTTGGAATATCTGTGAAAGCACCAGCTCAACGCGGGTACGCACAGGATCTTCATAAACCGGGTTACCAATATTCGCTTGATAGTCGTTGTATTCCAACGTCCACTCAAAATCAGGAAGACCATTTGTCAACATCAACTTCAGAGTTAATTGTTGTGCCGCCGTCAATCCTTTCGGGCAGAAGATATCCGCCAAATCTTGTATCACCGTTGGTGCACTTGATGGCGCTGATAAATTGTCTACCACATGCAATGCATTTATTTTGAAGAAATCTCCGTTAACTGGAATTCCAACGGAAACCGTCATCCAAAGAGCAATGTCAAATCGTGTTTTAATGTGTGTTGCATTCACCCACAGTTTGGAGTAAGATGGCGTTTGATAATAAGCTGGCCACCCCGCCACACTTGGAGGGAATGCATATGCCTGACCGAGTGCCTCACCCAACCAATACACATTCAAGAGCATTTCGTAGTCTGTTGCCAAATTGAAACCAGGTGAAGCCTCACATTGGTTCAACATGGAATACAACATGTCCATTGGTCCTTTAATCAATGCTCCACGAACAGAGATATCATAGAAATGCTCACTCATGAACAGCTCTGTAAGAACTGGTTCAATTTGGTAGTTGTTTGCGATAAATGTATTCGCCATCTCCGCAATCACTGTGGATTCAACCGTAGAAGTTAAATCGTAGTTTACGAAATAGCGATAGAACTTGCGACAAATGAAGTTTGCCACTTCATCCTGCTGGAAGATAACGTCAATTAAATCTCCATATTCGTTGGCTCCATTCGCCGGAATACTAGCATTATTGAATGCCGCTGACATGGTTTTGTTCGACTGATCGTGCAATAAGGTGTCATACACCGCATCTACAGATGTTTGCGAATCACTACGAAGTCCGGTAACGTAATATCCCGTTAAGATTTTCGCTGCTTCGGCGACATCGTGCTCCGTATAATTCGTGTAATCTCCAGGTCCGATTTGTGGTCCTTTACCGATCGTGAACAACTCCAGTAGCTCGCGAGCATAGTTCTCATTCGGACTGAAAACATTGTTTTCGGCTCCGTTCAGGAACAAAAGCATACATGGATTTACAGTCACATCCTTTACCATTTGCTTGAAATCACCTAAAGCGTGAGATCGTAACAACGCATGATAATCGTATGTTGCACGAGAATCTGCTGTTGGAGTTGCTGAAAAATGATTGTGCCAGAACAGGCAAATTTTCTCTGCAATAGTTAAGGATTCACTGTTGATTCGTTCCATAGCCCAGGCACCCAATGACGTCAATCGTGCTGTTTCTACCGTTTGAGCGTCAATCACGTTGGTAGGATAAACAGCATTGACCCAGGATTGTCCCTGTGCGACGATTGTTTCATCGGGATGATAAGCTAATGGTTCTCCAATTGCAGGAATTTGCATCAGTGAGGTCACTGTAGCGTTCATTCCATTGGTTACGGCGTCTAGAATTTCTTGATTCGTAGCGCCAAATGTAGTTCTTCGTAGTAGGTGAGCTGCCTCAGCTTTAGTCCAGGGTCCTGAGTAAGGAGTTAAACTTAGTGAGACGCCCGGTAGCGGTTCATTTCCCGGCATCGTAGTGCTTTTTTAGTTTAGCTGAACACAAATTACGAAAACCCTACTTAATTTCCCAAATCAATTTAGGATTCTAACGATAAGTCGCTGGCGTCGTTAAGAAATTGGATGTTGCGCTTGAGACCCGCAAACTTGGTTCGTTTCACAGCACTGTTTCTAAAGATTTCGCGAAAAACCTCTTCGGTAAGATCTTCCCAATCCGATTTTGACATCTTCAAAAGGTTCTCGTGCGGATCAAAAGCAGCTTCCTGATGGGGCTTTGAAAATCGGTTCCAGGGACATACATCCTGACAAACATCACAACCGAACATCCAGCCGTCCATTTGATCTTTGAAATGACCGGGAATGACAGCGTCCTTCAATTCGATCGTCAGGTACGAAATACACTTCGATCCATCCACGACATAGGGTTCTACAATGGCATCGGTCGGGCACGCATCTATACATTTGGTGCAAATACCACAGTAATCTTTCATCGGTCCATCCGGCTCCAATTCCAAATCGATGATTAACTCAGCCACGAAAAAGAAAGATCCGTTCTTTGGATGAATCAAATTGCTGTTCTTTCCAATCCAACCCAGACCACTTTTTGCTGCCCAGACCTTGTCCATAACCGGTGCTGAATCAACAAAGACTCGCCCTCCAACTTCTCCGATTTCCTCATGAATAAACGTCATCAACGATTTCAGTTTATCCTTGATCACAAAATGATAATCTTTCCCGTAGGCATATTTGGAAATCTTCGGTGCTTCTGAATCCACCTGGGTTTCCTCCGGATAATAATTCAGCAAAAGGGAAACAACAGACTTCGCACCATCAACCAACAAACGAGGATCGAGACGTTTATCGAAATGATTCGCCATGTATGACATTTTACCCTGATGCTCCTTCTGGAGCCAATCTTCCAGCCTTTGAGCCTCTTCTTCGAGGAAATCAGCCTTTGAAATACCACAGAACATAAAGCCCAATTCCTGAGCCTTTCTCTTAATAATCTGGGTATTTCGTTCGGTGTTAATCATTGTATAATAAACAAAGGACAACCATGTTGTAAATCCTACGTTTAATAGATACTTTTGGTTGCTAAGACGAAAATAATCAATTGAAATCAGCACTATTTATATTCCTGCTACTTATCTGCTGTTCCGCAAGTTCATTTGCACAGTTGCCCGTATGGCCGCTTGTCACGGGATATCCGCAATCAGGATCGACAAATAATACAACGTCAACAACGCCCCATCAATATGTAGATTGGACATCTGCGAATCCTTCTTCAATCACAATACCAGGAACCGGGAGCAATAAAATCGGTCCTACTCAAGCTGGAATTAACGGTTGTAATGAATTAGAGTTCTTCACACTTCACAATGGCGAATTCAACGCTGCAACTGCCGCTTTGGAAATTTACACGCCCGGCGGAACGTATTTACCATTGGCCGGTGGAGATATGAACGTAAGTGCCGGAGATTTTGAAGTGCAAATCGTTAGGCGACCTGGAAACTCCAGTCAGTGGTTTTTGATTTACAATCTGGCCCCAAATTCATATCCTTCCGGAAATCCGGGATATCAATCCTGTTATTTGGCGTATTCACTCATTGAAGTAAGTGGTGGAGCGGCCAATTATGTATTGGACGGTCTGGGGAATCCTATTCAAGACAGAATTCTGGACGTTGGAGGAACGAATTATCAATACTTCAGCGGTAAAGCTACTTCGAGAACTTCGGTGGTAGTTGGCTACGACCATGACATCTATGTTCAAAGAAGAACGCAAGCTTTCGGTTCGGGTACAATCAGCTCCACATTTCAAGTAGATCGATTCTCGGTTTCTACTCAGGATAACATTGTGCATACCGGTAGCTCCAGCGTTGTGAGCGGCTACAGCTGGAACCTGATGGTTGGTGCAAGTCCGATAGAACTTTCTCCTACCGAGAATTCTCTGGCGGTGACAGCTCGAACACAAAACAACAATCAGCAAGAAATTTATTTGTTTGATCCTGCTAACCTGACTGCTGCTCCAAACACCATTCGAATCAGCGATCTTTGGATTGAATTTACGACTCCTCCTACCGGTATGACTGGCTTGTTCCATCAGGCAAATGCTTTTGATTTCAGTAATGGAACTGGTGTTGATTGGCTTCGCAACTTCGAACGAAAAATTAGCGGTTGGGAATACAGTCCAAACGGCGACTACCTTTACTTCTGTGGAGGTGGATACGTTTCCGGGGCTTCTCAGAATATTACTTATCTCGCTCAAATCGATTTAAATCAAACCATTTCTGGTAATCATGTAGTGCGATTACAAGTTCAACAACCGAATGTGGCGGGTACCTATAATACGACTTCAGGAATGGGAGATTCGTGGAGTTCGAACAACTACACCAACCTTTGGAATCGAAGAGGGTTAGGTCGATTACAAAGTTGCTACGATGGAAATCTATACTTTACAAAATCGAATTGTCAGGAATTATTCGTAATCCCAAATCCGAATAATCCGTTACCTATCAACATGGTGCCGAGTGACCTTGATTTATCAACACCACAAACACCCAATATTGCCTTAAATGGTTATGCAGGTTTTATGCCCGATCAGATTGATGGATATAACTATTATTCGGTGAACTCGAATACAGGTGATTTGGTAGAAGCCATTACGGATACCATTGTTAGTGGAGATACGCTTTACCTGTGCGCTCCAAATACGGTAGATGTCATTGCCGATTGGGATCCGAACCTTGATTATCTTTGGAACACAGGGGCAACAACCCAACAAATCACGCTTTCCCAACCAGGAACCTACGTTGTGGATGTTTCAGAAAATGGTTGTTTGATGTTTTCCGATTCCGTTCATGTGGAAATCGGTAGTTTGACGCTGGATCTTGGTCCTGACACTACTTTTTGCTCTCCGGGTAGTTTGCTACTCGATGCCACAACAACCAATGGTACGTATCTCTGGCAAGACGGTAGTACGCAATCTACCTATCAGGTAACTACGAGTGGAACCTATTGGGTAACTGCGAACACCGGAGGATGCATTGCCTCAGATACCATCCAGGTGACTGTAATTCCAGGAACCAATCCACAATTAGGCTCTGATACCGTAATCTGCGACATCAATGCTACCATTTTCTATGACGTGGCTGAACCGGGAGCGACGTATGTTTGGCAAGATGGATCTACGAACTCTTCATTTACGGTGACTTCTTCCGGAACGTACTGGGTCGAGAGCTCCATTGGCTCTTGTGCTTCCTCGGATACAGTAGATGTTGTCATCGCAGAACAACCTGACATCGACCTTGGAAATGATACTACGATCTGTGGGGCTGTTCAACTAGTTTTGGATGCCAGTTGTGCGAATTGCACCTATGAGTGGCAGGATGGTTCAACAGGACCAAATCTGGATGTTTCTTCCGCTGGATCGTATTATGTGAATGTCGATAATTCAGGTTGTGTAGATTCAGATACAATCGTAATTGACCAGTATTTCCCTCCAAACGTTTCTATCAATAATCTGGAGTTATGTGAACTGGAACAGGAAATAATCACATTAAATGAATCTGGTTCTGCATTCGAGTGGCAAGATGGATCAACTGGAAATTCGTTCATCGTAGATCAACCTGGAAGTTATTCGGTAATCGTGACCAATTTCTGTGGCTCGGATACAGTCAACTTCATGGCGGTTCCAATTGAATGTTTCTGCGATATCTACGTTCCGAATTCTTTCACGCCTAACGATGATGAGTTCAACCAGGTTTTCCGAGCATATACGGATTGTGCCTTACAATACTTCGAACTAGAGATTTTCGACCGCTGGGGAGAAGTCATTTTCACTTCTCACGACATCAATTTTGTCTGGGACGGAACCTACAATGGCAAGAAAGTACAGGACGGAACCTATACCTGGAAAATGGAATATTCCTTTGCTGATTTAGTTCCAAACGAAAAGATCGGACACGTAAACGTCATCCGATAGTCGAACCTACATCTGAACGTTATTGATATTCTCAAATGGCTCTGGAATGTTCTCCGGATCTTCGTCAATGAGTTGAAGAATATCCCTGGAAATCCCGCGTGAAATATTCGATATCGGCACATCATTAACGGATCCTTCAAATGGATTCTCACCTGCCAATCCAATACGCAGCATCGTATTAAATACCCAAATCACCAATGCTGTAAATGGAATGTTCAACCAAACGAAATAATCCGAAATAAAGCGCGACGTGGACTTTAAATCTGCCCCCATGCTTGCAAAACTTGGAATGATAGCAAATGGTAACAACCACATGAAAATATGTACGAAATGATATCCAATACTTCCATATTGCTTCGGATACGGGAAATTTTTGATACGCTCTGATTTCCCTTGCAACGCAGTCATCTCCTGAAGCATTTCCTGCATTCTCAATAAAGAGAAATCCCAGACTTTTCCTTCATCTGCCAATTTTCGCAAGTGCATCGATTGCAGGTTGATGATAGCGTTTGGTTTGTTGTCCATGCGCATTACATACTCAAAATCCTCCTCCGACAAATAAGGTCGAAGTTCATCCTCTAAAGGCGTTTGGTATTCTGGAATGTTGTAATCAAAATTTACTTTTTTCTTACCCTCCGTTCTGTAAGTCGCCTCCCATTCTTTTTTGGTTCGCATCGCATAGCGCAATGCAGTTAGCCAGGCAACATGACGACGGGTGATAATTCTAACATTCTCTTTTTCATCCTTTGCCTCCGAAGAATTATGAATGTAGAAACTGTCCTTTACAGTAATCACAAAAGAGCGGGAAACGTTTACTATGCCTCCCCAAATTTTTCGTGCTTCCCAGATTCTGTCGTACGCAGCATTATTCTGAAAACCAATCAGGAATGCCACCGCAGTACCAACCACCCCAACCGGAGTAAAAGGCAATTGCAGCCATTTAATATCAAGAAGCTCGTATAATACCGTTACTACTGTAGAAAGAGCAACGAAGAAGATCAATTCCCTCTGAGTCCAGATAACAACCGCACGCAAAGGAAACCTACGTTGAGTGTACATGTTTATTACAATTAATCGTTGCCGAAACATACTCATTATTCTTTAAAAACAAGCGAATCAGATTTCAACTCAACTGCAATTTGCTCGATCTACAACATCACTTGAAACAAGCTGTTACTTCAGAAGAAAAAAGCATTTTACTAATAACTGAACCAGAACTCTTATTTTCACACCATGAGCCACCACCAAAACATACAGCGAACACTGGAAGCCATGTTTAAGAAGCAAACTCCGGCTTCTGGAATCCTGCGCTTGAACCAGGGAATGCAATTCGACAGACCCGGAGGACCTTACCTTGTTTTTGCTGTGATGATAGTACTGATCCTTTCCGTTAGTATGATGATTAACGGAAACTTCATCCTCGGATTGGCACTACTTCCTCTTCTGCTTCCGATCACTGCTTACATTATGGATATTCAGGGCATTGAAGTGGATTTTAAAAACGGGAAAATCAGAAAGTATCGATCGTTTTTTGGAATTCGCTCGGGTGAGTGGTTGGAATTGGCAGCTTTTGATAGTGTTCGTGTGTATCAACATCAACTTAAATTACGTCGATCTCGATCTCCCTTAAACAAACTGCGCCCACGTAAATTCGATACTGATGCGTATTACTACGTTCGACTGGTGAGTAGAGGTCTTAACAAATCTATTTCGCTATTGGAACTTCCCGAATATAACCGTGCGAAGTATCAGGCAGAGAAAGTAGCCCAACATTCAAGGTTGATCTTCATAGAGAAACCAGCTCGATTGAAAGAAGATAAAATCTAGCTATTGGACAATTCCTGAATACATTCTTCCCGGATATTCCACAAATCTTCTGCAGAGTAATCCGCCTTGATCAATGATTTCCAGGATTTAAGAAATTTCTTGTGGTAATCAATCTTTTCAGAAATGAGAAACTCCGGTTTAACCTCAATCTCTTTGATGACGTCGTAAGCAATGTTGTCGTATGAACTATTGGTTGACGTAACGTCCAAATACCGATCCCCTACTTTTAGATAGCAGTGCGCCTCAGGAATTCCATCCAGTCGATACTTCTCCAATACTGGTTTCACTTTCGGAGTATTGTAGCCTGTCATTAAATACATTCCGACGATGAGCTGAACAGAATCAAATTCATTCAATTGAGCTACTTGATATAAGAATCCATGCTTGGTGCTGCATGTCCCTTTTCGTTGATACCAAACCGATTCAAAATCATCGCGTTTTTCGTTCCGTCCGTATTTAAAATTGCGAACGCTGCGCACCAGATCATCCCAGGTCACACAACCTGATTCAATGATATCTAAAGTTAGTGGGTCGTTTGAAACCAGTTCCATTTAAAACAGTCCTCCTTGTGAAAATCCCAGATTCTTACCCAGGTGTTTATAAGCTTTCTCTGTAACCTTTCTTCCTCTTGGCGTGCGCATAATGAATCCTTCCTGAATTAGGAATGGCTCATATACTTCCTCCAGCGTTCCCGCGTTCTCACCAATTGCCGTTGCAATTGTGGACATACCAACCGGTCCACCACCGAACTTATCAATGATCACAGAAAGTATTTTGTTGTCCATTTCATCGAGCCCGTTCTTGTCTACATTAAGCGCCTCTAACGCATGATCTGTAATATCAAGGGTAATGGTACCATCTCCTCGAATCTGAGCAAAATCCCGAACTCTACGAAGCAAGGCATTCGCAATTCGTGGTGTACCACGGCTTCTACTTGCTACCTGATAAGCTGCATCTTCATTAATGGGAATATCAAGTAAGCTGGCTGAGCGCTCCACAATAAGCGTTAGCGTTTTTGCATCGTAGTATTCCAGGCGGGAGTTAATTCCAAATCTGGCACGTAACGGCGATGTTAATAAACCTGATCGCGTCGTAGCACCGATAAGCGTGAATGGATTCAATTCGATTTGGACCGTTCGGGCATTCGGACCGGAATCAATCATGATATCGATCGTATAATCTTCCATTGCCGAATACAGATACTCTTCAATTACCGGACTCAATCGGTGGATTTCATCAATGAACAAAACATCACCCCGTTCAAGATTTGTAAGCAACCCAGCTAAATCACCCGGTTTGTCCAATACGGGACCACTGGTGATCTTGCAATTTACTCCCAGTTCATTCGCTATAATATTCGCCAAAGTCGTCTTACCCAATCCGGGAGGTCCATGTAATAATACGTGGTCCAACGGTTCATTTCTGAGCGTAGCAGCTTTCACAAAGACTTCAAGGTTCTCTGTGACTTTCTTTTGTCCGGTAAAATCTTCGAGTCGTTTGGGGCGTAAGACTTTATCGTAATCCTGATCGTTTGATCTGCCTTCTGCCTCGTCTCTGTAATCAAATGAATCGTCCAATGCTCGCCGCTTTATTCAAATGTACAAAAAACCCTGACGTTCTTGCGAAGTCAGGGTTCGATGCGATATATGCTTTTTTAATGCTCTTCCTCGCCTTCTGCCAATGGCACTGTCTGAGGAACAAAGTCTTCTTCCTGACCTGGCTTCGAGTAATCGTAAGGCCATCTGTGTACAGTTGGCAATTCTCCTGGCCAGTTTCCGTGAACATGCTCCACTGGAGTAGTCCACTCAAGCGTATTTGAACGCCATGGGTTCTGAGGTGCTTTTGGTCCTCGGAAAATACTGTAGAAGAAGTTGAACAAGAACAAAATCTGACCCAATGCCGCGATGATCGCGAAAATGGTCACAATAACGTTCAGGTCCATCATCATTTCGAATGCGTTTCCGTCGAATGATTCGTACACTGAGTAATCGTAGTAACGACGTGGTGCTCCTGCCAATCCAACGAAGTGCATTGGGAAGAATACTCCGTACGCTCCAATCAATGTGATCCAGAAGTGTGCGTAACCAAGACGTGTGTTCATCATCTTTCCGTACATCTTAGGGAACCAGTGATACACCCCGGCGAACATACCGAGTACCGCTGACATACCCATTACAATGTGGAAGTGAGCTACTACGAAGTACGTATCGTGAACTGCGATATCCAGGGCTGAATCCGCCAGAATAATACCTGTCACACCACCAGTAATAAACGTTGATACCAATCCGATAGCAAACAACATTGCCGGCGTGTAAACAATCGATCCGCGCCATAGCGTAGTGATGTAGTTAAACACCTTCACGGCTGATGGAATCGCAATCAATAAGGTCGTAAATACGAAGACACTACCGAGGAATGGATTCATACCGGTGACGAACATGTGGTGACCCCATACAATGAACGAGAGGAATCCAATCGCGAGTATGGAACCAATCATCGCTCGATAACCAAAGATCGGTTTTCGTGAGTTGGTCGATATAATCTCTGATGATAATCCAAGGGCCGGTAAGAGTACGATATATACCTCCGGGTGACCAAGGAACCAGAATAAGTGCTGATACAAGAGTGGTGAACCACCATGTTGCGTCAACATTTCACCCTGTACAATGATGTCTGATAGGTAGAAGCTTGTTCCAGCCATACGGTCCATCATCAATAGCACTGCTGCTGAAAGTAGAACCGGGAATGAAAGTACCCCTAGAATTGCTGTTACAAAGAATGCCCAAACCGTCAATGGAAGACGTGTCATTGACATTCCTTTTGTACGCAAGTTCAATACTGTTACGATGTAGTTCAACGATCCAATCAATGATGACGCAATGAAGATCGCCATGGAGAACAACCAAAGTGTCATACCCATCCCTGAACCTTGCACCGCGGTCGGTAAGGCGGAGAGTGGCGGATAAATGGTCCATCCGGCCATTGCTGGTCCTGTTTCAACAAACAATGAAACAAACATCAATACTGATGAAATAAAGAAGAACCAGTATGATAACATGTTCAAGAATCCTGATGCCATATCTCGTGCACCAACTTGCAATGGAATCAAAAGGTTTGAGAATGTCCCTGACAATCCACCTGTAAGAAGGAAGAATACCATGATTGTACCGTGAATTGTAACCAATCCGAGGTACATATCTTCACTCAATACTCCGTTCGGTGCCCATTGACTTCCGAGGAAGAACGAAAGGAATTCAGACTCTTCTCCTGGCCATGCCAATTGGATACGGAACAAAATCGATAACAACATTGCCACAACCCCCATGAAGACAGCAGTCATCAAGAACTGCTTACCAATCATTTTGTGGTCCTGACTAAAGATGTACTTTGATACGAAACTTTCCTCGTGGTGTCCGTGATCGTCGTGGTGTCCGTGTGCTTCGTGCGCTACTGCCCCCATTCTATCTTAATTTAATTTTTTAGTCTAACTATTAAATATCGTTTCTCTTATGCTGCAGGTTCTTCTTCTTCCTCACCTCCTGCCTGATCGCCTTCTTCACCTTCAGCCTCTGTTTCTTCTGCTGCCTTCGCTGCGTCAAGCTCTTTCTGGATTTCCTCCTGCGCCGTCTGAAGTGTTTTGTAATACGATTCACCGAAAGTTGCCGGGAAAGTTGTGTACATATTTGGATTTGCTGGATCCTTAACACCTTTGGTCTTAACTTCCCACCATTCCTTGTACTCAGCTTTGTCCATTACAACAACAACCATGTTCATGTTGTAGTGTGCTCCACCACAAATCTTGTTACACATTAGGATGAAGTTGAAATTCTCGTCATTTTTCTGCTCACGCATTTCCTGCGTCGTCATGCTCGGAGTCACCTTGAAACGAGTAATTGCTCCAGGTACCGTGTTCATTTGCATACGCATGTGAGGAATGTAAGCAGAGTGAATTACGTCCTTAGATCGGAATGTAAATTCGTAGTTTTCATTTTTACACAAGAACAATGTATCTGTGATGAAATCGTCCATTGCCTGCTTGTCATACTTTCCAGTATTACGAGCCTTCATTTGGTGCAATAAGCGAATCAACTGTTCTTTACGAGCCAAACGCTCTTCCATCTCCGTACGGATCTTGTCAGAGAATACCAATTTCGGATCGTTCAATTTCGCTTCCAAATCTTCGATTCCGTTCGGTCCAGATGTCATCAACTCAATTGATTTGTCAATTGTCTCAGTTGTCATCAAAGCCAATGGGTTCGCTGCGTCGTCAGTCAATTTGTAATCGTACTTCGCCAATTTGTTGTCTTCACCAGCGTAACGTGCGTTCCAATCAAACTGGTAAGAGAAAAGCTCCACTCGAATAGCATCTTTCCCAGCATCGTCAGTTACATCATTCCATGTACGAAGTCCAAGGATAATGATCACCGCCAAAACTACTGCTGGAATTACTGTCCATACCATCTCCAACTTGTTGTTGTGAGGGTAGTAGAATGCCGGAACACCTGGCTTCTTCACATATTTGAAAGCAAAGATGAACAACAATGCATTTGTAAGGAAGAAAACCGCGATAATGATAACGAAGTTCAAATTCAACAACGAGTCAGTCTGCTCACCATGAACGGAAGCCGCAGGACCACGTCCAGTCCATCCATATTTGAACATCATCCAGATGAAGCCGATGAATAGGAATGCCATGAACCCAAGCATGAGTTTTGCATTCAAACGGTTATCACGATTCGAAATTTCGTTCTCCTTCTTGTTAGTCAATTTTGAGGATAACTCATATACACGCATCAATTGCGCAAGAGCTAAGACTCCCAAAATAATTACCAGTAATACGAACAATTTAGCCATCTATCTGTGTGTTATACTATCAAAAATTAATTAAATGTCGTGGTGAATACTTTCGTCTAAGAAAGGGTGATTCACCGGCGTCAATGGTGCCTTCGTAAGGTTTGTCAAAATCACTTTCAACATAACTCCCGCTAACACAATTCCAATTCCGAATTCAATGAATCCAGGGTATGCGTTCGGTCCTTGAGAACCAATTGCAATCATTTGGTAAGCATCCAACCAGTGTCCTAGTAGAATGATGATACCAACGAAAGTCAAGATTCCTGCATGACGTTTTGCGTCGCGTGACATCAAAATCAACATTGGGAATGCGAAGTTGATTACGAACATGAAGAAGTATAGGAATTTGTGATCCTGAATACGTGCTACGTAATATGTTACTTCCTCCGGAATGTTTGCGTACCAAATCAACATGAACTGAGAGAACCACAAGTAAGACCATAGGAAAGAGATGGCGAACATCCATTTACCGATGTCGTGAATGTGACTATCGTTCACTTTTGGCAAATATCCTTTCTTCTTTAGGTACAATACCAGGATTACCAATACTACCATTGTAGATACCCACATTCCTGCAAAGTTGTACCATCCAAACAATGTTGAGAACCAGTGGTAGTCTACGGACATAATCCAGTCCCAAGAAGATGTTGAACTAAATACTGCGAAGAACACAAGGAACAATGCTCCTTTTCGGTAGTTACGGAAGTGAATCTCCGTTCCTCCTACTCTATCTTCTTCCAATGAACGCTTGCGGAATCCACGAAGGAAAATCAAGTAAGTTGCAAGGTATGCTACTGTTCTGATCCAGAAGAACGTTTTGTTCAAGTAGAATTGTTTTCCGGCTGCAATCGGATCATAGTGATGACCTCCTTCTTTATACAATTCAGGATCCATCCATCCGTATACGTGAGCACCGTCTAATACTGTAATAACCAATAGAACAATTGCCAACAACGCTGCTCCATGTGGAAGGAACAATGCTATAGCTTCAATTGGACGTTTGATGTAAGCGTACCATCCTGCTTCCGTTGCGTAGTTCAATGCCAGGAAGAACAATGCTCCCAAAGCGATACAGAAGTAGAAATAGCTATTGGAAAGCAATCCACCCATAATACGCGTCACGTAGAGATCTCCGTCACCTTTGTGAACAATCAAACCAATGATTAAACTTAATACCCCAGCGGCGATTAAACCGTAGGAGATCATGTTTGATTTACTTGATACTTTAAATTCCATCGTACTTCGTTCGTCTTATTATAAATTCTTCTTAGTCGTTTCCTCCTTCGTCTCCTTCTTCCTGCTCTACGTCTTCTGCATCTTCTCCTTCAGCTCCTTCTTCTCCTTCAACTTCTTCAGTTCCACCTTCTACATAGTCAGCAGTTCCGTAGTCTTTGTTCAACAAGCGCTGGATGTAGTGTACAATTGTCCAGATTTCTTTCTTGTTGATCAATGATCTGTGAGATCCCATTGCTCCTTTACCGTAGTAGATAGAGTAGAACATCTGTCCTTCTGTTGCTGCTACATTCTTGTAATCAGGAACACCAGTGTATGTCTCATTCGTCATCATTGGACCGTTACCATCACCTTTTTCACCGTGACAGTGTGCACAGTTCGCTACGAATAGCTTCTCTGCGTTTTTCCAGAATGCTTTGTATTCAAGAGAGTCAGACTCTTCCGGAAGTGCCAATGGGTTCTTGTCAGCTGCAGCCAAATCATACGTATTGATGCTTTTTGGAGAAAGCTCCTCACCGTACATACCATGTGTTTCTTTGAACTCGTGGTTTGCTTTGTGCTTGTATGGTAACATCAATACAACTTCCGCTGAATCTGTTCCGTAGTAAGGAACTGTTCCGTTCGGAGGTGTCATTGCTGACAAACGTGTTTTCAATTCAGGATTCTCACGCTCTTTGATATGTCCGTAATCAACATACGGCTCAATTGCTGGAGAGCGGTACATGTCTGGCATGTATTCCAATCCTGGGCTATCCGGATCGCCACCACAAGATCCAAGCATCAAAGTGGATACTGCTGCGATCGCTAAACTTCCTATTATTCTCAATTTCATTTTCATCTTCTGAACTGAATAATTATGCTACATCTTTTTGATCCAACTCTACGATCCCTGTTTCTTTCAGCATCGCTTCTAATTCCTCTGCAGAGAACTGAGAGTTTTCAGAAGTACGAAGCTCCATCACGAAACGGTCATCCGTTGTACGTGGATCCGGGTTTTGCGCTGGCATTCCAGGAAGCGTTTTGTTACGCAAGAAATACGTAATCGCCATTCCGTGTGCCGCACACAATACAGTGAACTCGAATGAAATTGGAATGAATGCCAAGATGTTATCCAAGTATGTAAAGTTTGGTTTACCACCAATGTTCATTGGCCAATCCACTACCATGAAGTAGCGCATACCAACTGTTGCTAACGTAAGACCCGCCAAACCGTAAATAAAGGCCATGATCCCCAATCGTGTGTTCTTCACACCAATGATTGGATCAATACCGTGGATTGGGAACGGAGAGAATACCTCCGATACCTTTACTCCTTTCGATACCAACTTCTTCGCACCGTCTTTTAGTACGTTGTCGTCGTCATACATTGCATATATTACCTTATCTGCCATGTCTTATTCGTTATTATCGTTATTATCTTCTTTCTCTTCTTCTGAATCACCTTCGTTTGAATCGTCAGTGCTTTCCTCTTTCGCTTCTGCTTCAGGCTCTTCAGCAGGTGCTTCTGCTTTCGGTGCTTCTTCAACAGCCGCTGGCTCTTCGTGGTGATCGTCTGGCATGTTCTTGTATGACTCTCCAGATCCTTTCAAGATTGATTTCACCTCGTTCAATGCCAATACCGGGAAGTAACGAGCGAACAATAGGAAGAACACGAAGAACAATCCAATTGTACCGATGTATACTCCAATATCAATGTGGCTTGGGTAGTGCATGCTCCATGATGAAGGAAGGAAGTCGCGGTGCAATGAAGTCACGATAATCACGTAACGCTCGAACCACATACCAATGTTTACAACAATCGAGATAATGAATGTAAATAGAAGGCTACGACGTAATTTCTTGAACCACATCAACTGTGGAGAGATTACGTTACATGTCATCATTGCCCAGTATGCCCACCAGTATGGACCAGTTGCACGGTTAATGAATGCGTATGCTTCGTATTCAACACCTGAGTACCATGAGATGAACAACTCGGTAATGTATGCCGTACCTACGATAGATCCGGTTACCATGATTACGATGTTCATGTACTCAACGTGCTTAGTATGGATGTACGCTTCAAGATTCATGGCTTTACGCATGATCAAGAGTAGCGTTTGTACCATCGCGAACCCTGAGAATACCGCCCCTGCAACGAAGTATGGAGGGAAGATAGTGGTGTGCCATCCAGGAATAACTGATGTGGCGAAGTCAAAGGATACGATCGAGTGTACCGAGAATACTAGTGGTGTTGCCAAACCGGCCAATACCAATGACACCAATTCGAAACGATTCCAGTGCTTAGCGCGTCCTGACCATCCGAATGACATAATCGAGTACATCTTTTTCGGAATTGGCTTCTTAGCGCGGTCACGAATTGTTGCGAAATCCGGAATCAAACCAATGTACCAGAATACTAAGGAAACTGATAGATAGGTAGAGATCGCGAATACGTCCCAAAGTAGTGGTGAGTTAAAGTTTACCCAAAGAGAACCGAAGTGGTTTGGAAGTGGCAATACCCAGTATCCCAACCATAGACGTCCCATGTGAATTAGCGGGAACAAACCTGCCATGAATACGGCAAAGATTGTCATCGCCTCTGCTGAACGGTTGATCGCCATACGCCACTTCTGACGGAACAATAGTAGCACGGCTGAGATCAAGGTTCCGGCGTGTCCGATACCTACCCACCAAACGAAGTTGGTAATATCCCATGCCCAACCGATGGTTTTGTTAAGTCCCCAAACACCGACACCGGTACCGAGTAGATATAAGATACATCCTATACCATACAATCCGATGATCAATGCAATCCCGAAAAGGATGTACCACATTCGTGGTGCCTTGTCCTCAATCGGTCGACATACGTCTTCGGTAATGTCATGGTAGGTCTTGTGACCTAATATGAGGGGTTCTCTAATTGCTGCTTCCTTATGCATTACAACAGGGTTTTATTTCGATTAATGAGCTTTTTCTTTCTTCTTTCCGTGTTCACCGTGACCTTTATCACTGTGCTCTTCTTCGTGGTGCTTCTCTTTTTGAAGTTTCGACAAAGCTTCGTTTGCTTCGTTACGAACTTTCACTTTGAACCATACATTTGGTTTCACACCAACTTCTTCAAGTGCCTGGTATGAACGTTTGTCATCTGCGCTCTTACGAACTGCAGAGTGCGTATCGTTCCAGTCACCAACTGTGATTGCATTCACTGGACATACATCAGAACATGCCGTTGTGTAATCACCATCCATTACCGGACGATTCTCAGTTTTGGCATCCAATTTACCAGCTTGAATACGCTGAACACACATTGAACATTTCTCCATCACACCACGAGTACGAACCGTAACGTCTGGGTTCAATACCATACGTCCAAGATCGTCTTGTGCCGGGTTGATTTCCGCTTGTGCTTTGTAAGATGGGTAGTTGAACCAGTTGAATCGACGTACTTTGTACGGACAGTTGTTCGCACAGTAACGAGTACCGATACAACGGTTGTATGTCATTTGGTTCAATCCTTCGTTTGAGTGTGTTGTTGCCGCTACCGGACAAACAGTCTCACAAGGAGCGTGGTTACAGTGGTGACACATCATTGGCTGGTGCACAACCATTGGATTGTCTTCTGGCTGTTCAGCGTCAGCGAACCATTGCATTTTGCTCTTATCGTGATCGTAACGTGTACCTGGAGCTGCCTCCTCAGTTGAAGCAAAGTAGCGATCGATACGCAACCAGGCCATTTCACGTCCACGACGAACTTCTACTTTACCTACAACCGGAACGTTGTTTTCGGACTGACATGCGATCAAACATGATCCACAACCAATACAAGAAGACAAGTCAACTGTCATTCCCCATCGGTGTCCAACATTCTCTACCGGATGCGCATCCCAAAGATCAAACTCTTCCATTGGTGCTTCAACGTGATGACCATGTTCGTCAACCTTCTGAAGCGTCCAATCCGGGTTGTAAGCTGATTTTTCGCGATTCTTGTAGATATCAAAAGTCGTTTCACGGATTACTGAATTACGACCCATTGCTGTTCCGTGAATCTGTGTAACCGCAATCGGATACTTATCCTTATCTGCATGTACTTTCAGGTCTCCCCCTCCGTACAATGAATATGTTCCATTAGCAACTGAACTCAATGCAAATGCATTTGCTCCAATTGTCTTTTTGTTTCCTTTATTATCAGTTTCGTACCCACCGTACTCATGTGTTTGGTAGGCAGCCTTACCGATTTTCTCACCGTCTGCTCCTCGACCGTATCCCAAAGCAACACCAACAGTTCCTGGTGCTTGTCCTGGCAATGGCATAACTGGTAGCTGAACCGAATTCCCATTAACTGTCAAAGTAGCCAACGTCAATCCATTTTCCTGATCGAAGTACTTTTCACAGTTGTTCTTGTCCATGTCTTTTGGACTCATGGTGATGTAGTTGTCCCAGGTAGCCTTAGTCAATGAATCAGCCATCTCTTGCAACCAAGGGTTGTTCGCTTGCTGTCCAATTCCCATTGCTGACTTCTGGTACATTGCTACCTCCCACTTTCCAGAAATTGAAGGTGCTTTCACTGAAGAAAGGCTTCCGATGAAATCTGGTTCTGTTGGATCGTTAATGATAGTCTCTCCACAACTGTTGTGAACCATCATGTTCCAGTACGTATGCTCATCTGTGTAACCAGATCCTGGCATTCCATACTGAATCCATAGTTCACGCATCTTATCATGAACCATTTTCGAGTCCTTGCTATTTGAAGGTCGTTTTGCTTCACCCGCCCAAACCATAAATGATTCGATAGCTGAAGCCGTACTGTGCAATGGACGTATTGTTGGTTGAGCAATCGCGTAGTGATCGCTCATTACGTGGTAATCGTTCCAAGCCTCCAATGAATGAAGGTCAGATGCTACGTATTTACAACGAGACGCTGTTTCGTCCGCGTAAAGCGACATTGAAACAGACGTTTTAATTTTTTCTAATCCTTTCGCGAAGTCTTTTCCGTTTGGAAGTGTGTAAACTGGATTCACTCCATAGAAGATTACGGCATCCGGTCCTTTTCCTTTCGCTACTGCTGATGCAAACTTGTTCATCTCAGCATCATCAGACATAAACATGTTGATGCGATCGTTTACATTGATTGTAGTCTTGTATGCTCCAAGAACGTGATTCAATTTGTTACATAACATTTGAATATTCACGTCGTTTGATCCACACACTACCAAAGAAGCATCTTTCGATACTTTCAATGCGTTGGCTGCCTTCTTCGCAGCTTTCAATGCTGATCCATCTAATTTCGTAGAGATTGAAGTAGAAACTCCGAACTCTTTCAACAAGTACGCCAATACGCTTGCTTGCTGTGAAGGTTTGATCATTCCACGAACATCTGCATTCGATCCTGTAACTGACATCACTGATTCGAACTGGAAGTGCTTAGACATCCAATCTGCATCTGGGTTACGACGCTTTCCGTACTGACCAGCAAATACTGTTGGCATCAACCAGGAGTTCAAGAAGTCAGCATCGATAGAAACAATTGTTTTTGCTTTTGAGAAATCGTATCCCGGGATGATCCCTGGTCCTTCTCCAGCATTTGCAGGCATTTCTGGAGTCTCAGCTTCCGCCATTACTTCTTCTTCACCATCAACTGGCTCTGCTGGAGCAGATGTTGTAGGGGCCTGATCAACTGTTAATCCGAATGAACGTTTGTTTGCCTCACGCATTCCCGCATAAGAAGTTGCATCGTACTGAATGTGCTGGAATTTATCCGTCCCAACTTTTTCAGCAAGAGCGCCAATAGCATTCTTTGCTGTAGGACCTGTTACCGTATTAGAAACAAGTACTACTTTATTTGCAGACTTCAATCCAGACATTACTTTCTTGTCAAGGTCTGTGTATGAAGTTGAATTACCTTTAATTGTTGGTCGCGTTAAACGCTCGCTATCGTAAAGACCCAATACAGAGGCAACGATACGTGGATTAACACCACCATTTGTAATACCGAAGTCTTTGTTTCCTTTAATGAAGATTGGTCGACCTTCACGTGTCTTTACCAAGATGCTAGCGTAAGAAACACCATCGTAATAAGTGGAAGCATACCAGGTTGGCATACCAGGTGTTACGTTTTCCGGCTTGTTTACGTATGGTACCGCTTTGTTTACCGGAGCCTCACAAGCTGCAACCGTTGCCGCTGCCACACTAAATCCTAAAAACTTTAGGAAATCGCGTCGTCCTGTAGATGACTCTTGTAATTTATCATCACTCAAAAACTCCTCTACAGAAGTTTGAGTCGGAAATTCCTGATCTCTGGATTCTAGAAACTGAGGAGTCTCGTGCAACTCGTCGATTCCTTTCCAATATTTTCTATTCATTCCCATATTCTTAATTCGAATTCTTCAAGTTCTTTATTAATAGTGGCACTTAGCACACTCCCATCCACCTAGTTCTCTCGGACTCACCTTATCATCATCAAGGAACTTGCTATACAATGACTTGTTATGTTTTACCAATCGGTTGTGGATTTCATCGTAGTACGTCAATGTCTCTGCATTGTCATCCGCAAGGATTCCTGGAGAAATTGTTGACTGATCGTGACATTCGATACACCAACCCATTGTCAATGTTGCTTTCGTGAAGTTGATTCCTGCGTCAATGTTCGCCTGAACTGCATTCAACTCTTCGTGAGATTGAACTTTCGCAACCTCAACTTGCTTCGTCATATCACCGTGACACTGCGCACAATCCACACCTCCTACAACTACGTGTTGCTGGTGGTTGAAGTATACGTGATCAGGAAGGTTGTGAACTTTGTTCCAAACAATCGGCTTCGTCTTACCAGTGTATTTCTGACCATCCCATCCGGCAGCATCGTAAATCTTCTGAATTTTCGCTTGTTGCTCAGGCTCACTTCCTGTGATCTGCTTGTGACAGTTCATACAAACGTTCACAGATGGAATACTTGCTGATTTTGATTCAGTTACCGTGTTGTGACAGTATTTACAATCAATCCCGTTGATTCCTGCGTGAGTTGCGTGAGGGAAGTCAATTGGCTGAGAAGGCTGATATCCTTCCATGATGTTGATATTGTAAAGACCCTGGAACAAAATAACAACCAATGCAATCACTGCAACCAAGGCTCCAATTCCAACATACTTACGGTTCAACCATGCCCACTTCTTCAATTCATCCGTGTAACTTGCTTTGGCTGTCTCTTCATCTCCTTCAGCTTCAGCTTGCGCGTGCTTCAATTGACGACGAACACCTCCTACAGCAAGAATAATTGTAGCGAATACTGCAAACAGTGCAATCCAGATCCAACCCATAGAAGACTCCTCTTCCTCAACGGCTGTACCTTGAGCACCTCCTGCTTCTCCTCCGCCACCGGAACCATCATCTTCGACCTGTGAGTCGACCCAATCAAAAATTGAAAGAATTTGTTCGTCAGTCCACTTATCACCAAAAGCAGTCATTGCTGACCCTTTAATTGTTGATCGCTGCTGAGCATAAGAACTTTGAGCTGCTGCATCCTGCCAGTTACGCACCCATAGGATAAGCGTAGCCTCGTCAGCATTCTCCAACCATGCATCACGTACTCCGGAAAGTTTCGGCCCGGTACCATCTTTGAAAGGATGGTGACACGTGGCACAGTTGGCCTTAAATAAAGTTCCTCCATCTTGAGCCTGAGCAGTATATGACCCCGTTAAAAACAGGATTGTCATTACGGCCAGACACCATTTGTTAAAATTTCTAAACATCTGACTACTAGATATTTTCATGTAAAAAACTGTTCGTCTTGCGCCAAAAATGCGGGTTTTGACGATAGCAAATTTAGCATTTAAGTCAGTTTGCATGACATTTGTATGACACTTTTGGATCAGCTTGATTTAATTTAGAAGGATTCTAAATAGCGCTACTTGTGTGTATTCTTTCAACTGCTGTTCGGTCAGGACTTTCCGTCTACTTTAAATATTTTGGCATAGTCATTGACCCAACTTTTGTATTTTTGAAACAACATTGATCTGCACCTATGATGAAGTCGTTACTAATATTGATCGCTGCAATTGGTTTTTCGGGGATGTCTATCGCCCAAAGAGGAGATATACAGGTAAAGAAAGACGCACGTATTAATGCGCTTGTAGCAAAACAGAGTGAGGTAACTCCTCCCGACACCAAGACAAAAATCAAAGGATATCGCGTTCAGCTGTACTTTGATTCGGACCGAGGTACAATTAATAATGCACGATCTCGTTTCATCGCACAATTTCCGCGTGTAGATACCTATGTTGAATACACAGCACCGAATTATTATTTAAAAGTGGGTGATTTCAGAACGCGATTGGAGGCTGAGAAAATCAAAGCTGCCATGACCGCGGAGTTTCCTACCAGCTTCGTTATTGAGGAGGATATCAACTTGCCACGACTTGTAAAAGAAGAGGACGACTAGACCGAATGAACCAACAATTAGGTAAGGAGTACAAACTCTGCAACAAACAACTTATTGATGCACTTTTTGATTCAGGGCGTTCTCAAAAACAATATCCTTTAATTGCGAAATATGACGTACAGGATTTAAGGAGCAATACTCCCTTTCAAATTGTCATAGCAGCGCCCAAAAGAACATTTAAAACAGCCATTCAGCGCAATCGGTTGAAACGAATTTGCCGCGAAGCTGTACGGAAAAATAAATTGGAATTAGAAACCTACTTGAATGAGCACAATCAGCAACTAGGAATTTTCTTACTTTACACTGGAAAAGAAGAAGTCTTGCCGGCGAAACTAGAACAAAAGACAAAAGCCCTTTTCCGAAAAATTATTGATGATTTACAACAAAACTATGCGTAATACCTTTCGATCTTTCGTATTAATTCTTGCCACTGCGTTTATATCCAACTTTGGTTTCGGTCAGAATAATGGTTTCGAAGTCATTCGAAGTCTCGAGATCATGAACGAAATCTATGAGAACCTTGAGAAGTATTATGTAGATGATCTCAATTCGGGGAGTATGTCCAAAGCTGCAATTGATGCAATGCTGAAAGATCTGGATCCTTATACGGTATACTATCACGAAACGGAGATTGAAGATTATCAATTGATGACCACAGGTCAGTACGGTGGAATCGGAGCTTTGATTCGCAAAGTGGATGATTACTGTTATATCACCGAACCTTATGAAGGAAAACCAGCTCAGATTGCCGGATTGCGTGCAGGAGATAAAATTCTGGCTATCGACGGAAAGGACATGAAAGATAAGCCTTCATCGGAAGTCTCTACTGCATTGAAAGGACCGAAAGGGAAAGAACTTGAAGTGGAAATTGAGCGCCATGGCGGAGAAACAAAGAAATTCAAATTCAATCGTGACGAAATTAAACTACCGGACGTTCCTTATTCTGGCTTGATGGAAGACAAGGTTGGTTATATCAAACTCAACAGTTTTACGCGAACAGCACATCAGGAAGTTTTGGCAGCATATACCGATTTGAAAGCGGAAGGGATGGAGAAATTGATCCTTGATTTACGTGGTAACGGTGGAGGATTGCTCATTGAAGCAGTGAAGATTGTGAACATGTTTGTTCCGAAGAATGAAGTTGTTGTAACGACCAAAGCACGAGTTGCAGAAGAAAATCGAAAGTATACAACAATGTCTGCACCGACAGATCTTGACATCCCTGTAGTTGTTCTGATTAATGAAGGATCAGCATCTGCCAGCGAAATTGTTGCGGGAAGCTTGCAAGATTACGACCGAGCTGTAATCGTAGGAACTACTTCCTTCGGAAAAGGTTTAGTGCAGCGAACATACGACTTAAGCTACGGTTCTAAAATGAAATTGACCATTGCCAAGTACTACACTCCTTCAGGTCGATGTGTGCAACGCCTGGAATATTACGACCGTGCAGAAGGAGATCGTCCGGAAGAGATTCCTGATTCATTGATTCAGATCTTCCACACGGAAAATGGGCGCGAGGTAATTGATGGACGTGGTATTGAGCCAGACGCTGAAGTTGATCCGGGTGAATTCAGTCGTTTGACTGCTGTATTGTTTGGAAAAAACTTCATTTTCGACTTTGCAACAGATTACTACTATCGCAACGAGGAAAACGTACCAGCAGAGAACTTCGATTTACCGGATTCTGAATACGAACAATTCAAGGCATATGTTTTAGAGCAAGATTTCACTTACTCTACGGCTTCGGAAGAACGTTTGAAGAAAATGAAGGAAACTGCGGAAGACGAAGGTTTCTACGAAGACATGCAAGATGAGTACGAAGCACTTCTTGAAAAAGTAGTTCCATCAAAAGAGCGTGATTTGGAGAAATTCAAAGATGAAATCATTCAATTAATTGAAAATGAAATCGTTTCGAGATATCATTTTCAAAATGGACGCGCGGTACACGCCTTCAAGGATGACGTTTTCATGCAACGCGCCATGGAAATTTTCAAAAGTTCCAGCGAATACAATACGATTCTAGGAAATTAATCGTTGTTAACGTAGTCCAAAACTACTCCTCATGCTTAGCCGATATTTCGGTTCAAAAATACATACGCAAATTCACGTATTTCTGCTTTGCGCATTAGCGTCTAGCATTGTGGTGAGCAAATTTGTGATGTCTTTAAGTATGATGTTACTCCTGCTCAACATCCTGTTGGAGGCAGATTTCAAGTCATACTGGGAGCGAATCAAATCTACCCGGCTCTTTCATTGGGTCGCATTTCTTTTTGCCTGGCACTTGATCAGTCTTTTGTGGTCAGCGAACTGGGATTACGGATTTCATGATATCAAGGTAACCCTGCCTCTGATCGTCATCCCCCTCGTGCTCACCTGTAAACCCATCGGAAAGCGTAAACGATTGAAATGGGTTCTGGGAATCTTTCTGGCAACGGTCTTATTTGCTTCTTTATACAACTTCTTATCGTATCAACAGGTTTTTGGTCCGCGTTACTACGACGATATCCGTGGTATGTCACTGTTTGATTCTCATGTTCGACATGCACTTATGGTTGTGATGGGAATTGTCATCGCCGTTCAATTTTACCGTTGGAGAAAACTTCCGGTGTTTGCCATGGTCGCCATCGTTGTTTGGTTGCATTTCTACACCTATTATTCGCAGGTCCTCACAGGAACCATCGTTCTAATCGGGATTTATGCCGTTTACGGATTCTATTGGATGTATCATCGATACAAATATTTAGCTTATACAGGACTGGCGCTGTTCGTTGGGATAATCATTGCTTCACTCATCTGGATTTTCAAACCAATCACCTATGACCCAGCGGTTTTTCATAAGGATATCCTCAACCAGGAAAGAACTGCGGAAGGCAACGGATATTATAACAATCCCGGTGAAGTTTCTCCTGAAACTGGTAAGCCCATTGATATTTTCATCTGTCATAAAGAGCTCAAACGAGAATGGGAAAAAGCATCTGAAATTCCTTACTACGGCAGAGACAAGAAAGGACAATACATCTTCAGGACACTAACGCGGTACATGGCGTCCAAGGATGTTCGAAAGGATGCAGAAGGTTTCCGTTCCATGAGCAAGAAGGATATTCGTGCGGTTGAACATGGGCATACAAGCATTTACCACAAGGGAATCTGGGCGCGTGTGAATGGACTTCGTTATCAATTGAACAATGCCACAAACCCAAATGGACACTCGCTTTTACAACGAATCGAATATTGGAAAGTCGGTGTTCATTTAAGCAAGAAAAATTGGCTCATTGGCGTTGGCGGCGGCGATATTCAGGATAGTTTTGATGCATATTACGAAGCAACCGATTCAGCTCTGACGGAAGAACATCGCGATCGTACACACAATATGTACCTAACCATGTTGCTCGGTTTTGGAATTCCAGGCTTGTTCTTACTGTTAATCTCGCACGTACATTACCTTCGTGATCAGTTCAGAAATGGTCAATTGGTGGGATTGGGCTTCATTATCATCATGATGATTTCGTACTTAGTGGAAGACACTCTGGAAACGCAATCAGGAATCACCTACTTCGGCTTATTCTATGGGCTTTACATCATTCCCATGAAAAAACAACGGAAATCCTAACCTTTACCGGGAAGTTCCGTAAAGGAAAGTGTAAATTCGCATTGCGCAAAAGCGACATCGATACATCATGGGGTTTAAGTTAACAAAAGAATTTCTGGAGCAGGTTTCGATAGCCGTGGAATCAAACGATATCCAATGGCTGGAAACACATGCTTTCGAATTACACGATGCCGATCTCGCAATAATTATTGATGAGCTGGACGAAGACGAAGCCAGAGCGCTTTATGGTATGCTTGATGATGAACGTCAGGCGGACATACTTGCTGAACTTGATGATGAAGCCCGGGAGGAACTCATCAAATCCCTAACCTCTGAGGAAATTGCGACGCAGTTAGAGAATATGGACTCTGATGATGCCGCCGATTTGATTGCTGATCTTCCGCAAGAGCAAATTGAAGAAGTTATCTCCCACATCAAAGATAACGAAGCAGCAGATGACATTGTTGACCTTCTGAATTACGAAGAAGACACAGCTGGTGGACTTATGCAGAAAGAGTTCATCAAGGCGAATATCGACTGGCCTGTAAATCGATGTGTGGTTGAATTGCGTCGTCAGGCAGAAGAAGTAGAGAAGGTATTTACCATTTACGTAGTCGATCACGACGATCGATTGGTTGGATTTCTTTCCCTGAAACGACTGTTATTCGCAAGTCCTACGACGTTAATCAAGGATTTGTACCAGGATAAAAACATGATTTCCGTAAAAACGAGTGATGATGATGAACACGTGGCTCGAATCATGGAAAAATATGACCTTGTATCGGTTCCGGTAATCGATTTGAACAACAAGCTCGTCGGACGAATTACGATTGATGATGTTGTCGATGTCATCATGGAGGAAGCTGAAAAAGACATGCAGTTGGCTTCGGGTATCTCAGAAAAAATTGAATCGAGCAGTAGCGTTTGGCGCATTTCACGTGCACGCTTGCCATGGTTGATCATCGGAATGCTGGGAGGAATTCTTGGAGCCCAGGTAATTTCCGGTTTCGAAGGTGGAATTAGTGAAGTTCCGGCACTTGCGTTCTTTATCCCATTGATTACTGCGATGGGTGGAAACGTAGGAGTTCAGTCTTCGGCCATTGTTGTGCAATCTCTGGCAAAAGGAGACGATCAATTCGGATCCATTCTGAAGAAAATCAGTAAAGAAGCCCTTGTCGCCGTTGTCAATGGAATCTTACTTTCATTAATCGTTTACGGATTCGCCTACATTTTTGATAGCAGCACTCTTGGCTGGGTTGTTGGACTTTCCCTTTTCACGGTAATTATGTTCGCGGCGGTATTCGGAACCCTTATCCCATTGATGTTGGATCGCTACAAGATTGATCCAGCCCTGGCTACCGGACCATTCATTACCACACTTAACGACGTCCTCGGATTGTTTATTTATCTGACTATTGGCGTCCTTTTCTACGGACTGTAATGCAAATTGTATTTATTGATACTGTTCATCCGGTACTCCAAAATCGATTGGAGGAAGCGGGTCATACCTGTGTGGATGCAACCTCCCTAAAATTTGAAGAACTTCCAGCCGCTTTAACGGAAGCAGATGGAATTGTGGTGCGTTCCCGACTTCCCATGAATGCTGAATTATTGGATCACGCTCTAAAACTCAAATTCATTGCACGATCCGGTGCTGGTATGGAGAACATCGATATTGATTATTGTAAGAATCGGGGAATCGTACTGTTTAATGCTCCGGAAGGTAATCGAAATGCCGTGGGAGAACATGCCCTTGGTATGTTGCTATCGCTGTTTAATCGACTTCATTTAGCGAATACTGAAGTTCGTAATGGAAAATGGGATCGTGAAGGAAATCGCGGGATAGAGTTGGATGGAAAAACTGTCGGCATCATTGGATTTGGAAACAATGGAGGGGCTTTTGCAAAAAAACTCAGCGGATTTGATGTCAATATCCTGGCTTACGACAAATACAAATCAGGTTTTGGCAACGAGCACGTAGTTGAAGCCGATATGCATCAAATCTTTCTGGAAGCGGATGTACTAAGTTTCCATATTCCGCAGAACGAGGAAACGTTATTCATGGTCAATGAGGAATACTTCAAAAGATTCCAAAAGCCGATTTATGTGATCAATCTGGCGCGTGGAAAGATTATCGAAACGAACGCATTGGTGAATGGCTTGCAAAACGGTTCTATTCTGGGAGCATGTCTGGATGTACTGGAATATGAAAAAGCCAGTTTTGAATCCTTCTTTGAACAAGATTTGGACCCTGCATTTAAATACTTGCTTGAAAGCGACAAAGTATTGTTAACGCCACACGTCGGAGGATGGACGCACGAGAGTTACTTCAAACTTAGCAACGTTCTTGCCGACAAGATTTTGAATTACTTCTAGAGCACATCAAATCCCCTTGTCAATGTCGACCAATTGATCGACAAAGTGGGAATGAATGTGGTTTAAGACGCTCAGAATTAAGATCAACATCTGTTAGAACACCATCAATTTGTACTTAATCATCAAAGATTACGAGTATGTTAGAAGAAAGAAGAATAATGCTTATTTTTCCTAAAACTTATTAAATCACTGAAATGGAAATAAACGATAAATTCTACGAGAAGTTTGCTGATGACATGGAGCAAATGGGGCTTTTCTACTACCGCGAAAAAGTGGATGCAATCATCAAATATTTGGGTCCTTCTGTTCACAATTCGGATGCGGCATTGGTAGCTTGCTCTGACGCAAATGAAACAGCTTACATCAAAAAGAACTTCTTAGTTGGGAAATTAGGTTTTGATGCTGATGACCCACGCCTTAACAGCGCAATTGATAAAGTTTGCGACTTGATGGGAAGCGAAAACCGTCACAAAACACGCATTACGTTCTACTACATGCTTATGGCAATACTAAATGTGAAATACACAGCTTTAGAGGACTAGCCAACACGCAGCATATTACCAAAATACATTTTTTTACCTGTTGTGGTTTGCATCCACAGCTCAGAAACTTGATGCGTCCTATCTTCAAAGTATAGGGCGCTCAATTCTTTTAGGAGATCCAAAGAAACTTGCGGACTATAAGTGTTCATCACAAGAAATGCATCCGGGGACAACAGCTTGCTGGCATTTCCTAGTAAATCATCAAGCTTGTCCTCCAGTTTCCACTTCTCCTTCTTAGCTCCAATGCCCCAGGCCGGTGGATCCATAATAATTCCCTGGTACTGATTCCCGCGTTTTACTTCTCTCGTTGCGAATTTAAGTGCATCCTCATGAACCCATTTAATGTTCATCAGCCGGGACAGCTCCATATTGGAACGCGCCCATGAAATCAACTGCTTTACGGAATCAACATGCAATGTTTCGGCTCCAGCATTTCTTGCCATCAAGGATGCAGCTCCCGTATACGCAAACAGGTTTAGGAACCGACCGTCATGATCCAATCTTTCTTTGATAAATTCCCAATTGGTACGTTGTTCCGGAAAAAGACCGAGGTGCTTGAATTTCGTCAGGCGCAACTCGAAAGTGAGTGAATCGTATTTGATAGTCCAGGATTCCGGTGCTTTCTTCAATTGCTTCCATTGCCCGGATTGCGCACCTTTTTGATGGAACTCCCAATGAGCCAGTTGTTTCCATTCATCAAATGGCTTCCCAGACCGAAAATAGGCCTGAACTTCAGGTCGGATGGTAATGATCTTACCCCAACGTTCGAGTTTTTTGCCTCCACCAGCATCGATTAATTCATAATCCTGCCAGCCTTCGGTGAAAATTTTGGGAGTGTCGCTCATTTGATTGATTTTTTGCCCGTCATTTCGAGATACTTCGAGATGAGGGGGAGGACAGTCAGATGAGAATATCCTAACGGCGAGGCATCTTCTTACGCCCGCCCATCATTTGAGCCATACGCATTTGATTCTTAGAAGGTGCTACACGCAGTTGTGCCTGCATCTGGTTGATTTGCTCTTTCATCATTCCAGACTTATCCAATTTCTTAGCCTCTGCCAATAACGTTTGCGCTTCTTTTCTACGACCTGTTTGAACACAAATTCCAGCAAGGTGCATACGCGCTACGGCGTTGTCCTGAGAAGTTCGCAATCCCATATCAATTGCTTTTCGCAACAATTGCTCTGATTTTGCAAATCCTAATTCCTGTGTATTCAGTACAGCTTGCAAAAACAATACGTATGCATGCTGTTTCTTCGGTAAAAACTGTGGCGCTGAAATTCTGTTGATGTATTTCTTTGCTTTTTCTGTGTTCCCCAAACGCATTTGGTTTAAGGCAAGAATCATGTTTTCGTTTCGGAAGAACGAGAATCCAATGATGAAAATCGGGAGAATCATAGTAATCCCCCATCCCCAGTAACCTTCAGCAAAAAGGAAGAAAGTAGCGAGAAGTGTTCCTGCTGCTAGTGCACAGCGAATAATAAATCCAATCATAATTATTTAATGGTTGCAATACATTTTAACTCAATGGCGATCGGTGTAGGCAAAGAATTGATCTCTACCGTTGTACGACATGGCTGATTGTCTTTGAAATACTCTGCATAAATGCGGTTGTACGTATGAAAATCGCGTTTCATATTTACAAGGAAAACCGTCACGTCCACCAATTCGTCCCAACTAGAACCTGATGCTTCAAGGATTGCCCGAACGTTATCAAAAACACTTCGGCACTGCGCCTCAAAATCAAATTCTAAAAAATTACCGTTTTTGTCTAACTTCAATCCCGGAACAGCAGAATCGGTAGCATCAGAACCAGCTACGCGAGGTCCAACTCCCGATAAAAAAAGCAATTCTCCAACGCGTCTTGCATGAGGGTAAGAACCTACCGGCTTCGGTGCGCTATCCGTGGAAATACGTGATGTTTCAGACATAAGCTAATTTTCGGCAAATATACGGGATTTCAAAGAAATCTTTGGTACAATTTTGGGTACATCGGAATTCTATAAATTTGTAACATGCGTAAAGGCTTACTTCTTTTGTCTGTGTCCATTCTAACAATGCTCACAAGTTGCGTCGAAATCATTGACGATTTGACCTTGAATCTTGATGGTAGTGGTACTTTGCGCTACAATTTGAACCTCAGTTCGAGTAAGGTAAAAATTAACTCGATCTTAGCACTGGACAGCCTGGACGGTAAGAAAGTTCCATCGATCCCGGAAATCAAATTAAAAGTTAGTCGGATTGAAACCTTGTTGAACGAGCAGGAAGGAATTAGCAACGCGCACATTGATGCCGACTATTCCAATTTCATTTTTAAGTTGAATTGTGACTTTGGTTCTTTGGAAGAGTTGCAAACTGCGATGAAAGCAGTAATCATTGATCAGAATAGAAACAAGCCAATTCCCGAATTGGATTACAACTGGTTGTCCTTTAGCGACAGCACACTTCAACGATCTGTTCCTGAATTGACCATCAAGAAATCGAAAGAAATCAAAGATTCCGACCGGAATTTGCTGAGGAACGGAACGTATACTTCCATAACCCGATTTGAATCGGAAGTGGATCGATACGATAATGAAAATGCGAAACTCTCTGCCAATAAGAAAGCCGTGATGATTCGAACGGACCCGTATTCACTCACTCAGAATCCGCATTTGTTAGATAATGTTATTTATCTGAAGGGGGCAGCGGAGTAGGACTTGAAATTTCGTACTTTTGAGCCACATTATTTTGGCCTCATAAAACGGCCTTTCACAGTCATGAAATACGTCGCACTAATCACCCTCATTTTCGCTTCTTTCAGCGGATATTCTCAGAAATCAGAAGATTTAGTTCCAGAAGAAGCCATCTCGGTTCTTAGCATCAATAATATCAACCTATTGCAAAAAATCTCTCTTGATGAATTGGTTCAATACCGGTTTATGGAAGAATTGCACCACGAAATTACAGATGGCTCTACAGCAGGTTGGACCCTGAAAGACTCTGGTTTTGATTTCGATCAGAAAATGAACGTTTTCCAGGGAGGAAACGGAGAGTATTTTGTTACCGGGATGACTTTTGGTGTCGAAGACAAAGAAAGCATGTTTAAAATCTTCGATGATTTTGAAAATATTGCCAGCGGGATTTCCGGGGTAGAAATGTACGCTTCCTACTTTAACAGACTTGCAATTCAGGGCGATAATGCGATTTTCTACCGCATTTGGACCGACTACGAACTCGTAAGTGAAATTACCGATTCTATTTGGTACAGCCGTGGTGGTGGCTACCGATGGGATTACTACGACGATTCTGAATACTACGAAGAAGAAGAGTTTTACGAAGAGTGGGAAGAAATGGAGGAAGAATCGTGGGAGGACCCAGATGAAGTTTCTACGGAGAAAACCTACTACGAATTGTTAGATTCTGTTGAAGTAGCAATGAATGAAAAGTATTCGGAAGCCTTCTCTCAAAAGCTGCTCGTTGAGAAAAGAAATCTGATCAAGTCAAACGCTGAATTCGCGAAACAACTGAATTCAAATTCTGAAGGATCTTACTTTGTGAACAACACGCAGAATTTTGCAAATTCCAAGCAGTTTTACTGGACGAAACGCAGAACTCCGGAAGTATACGACCGCATGAAGGAACTGTATAATGGAAACATCCTTTCAGGGAACTTCTACATCGATGACAATACGATCAAGCTGGATTTAAAAGCGCAATACGGAAGTGAATTGGGCGCGATTTATGAAAAACTGGGATCAGCCAAATTCGATAAAAACTTCTTGCCATACATCCATGAAAATGACATTGCCTATGCTTCATTTCAGGCAGATTATGAAAATGCTTACGATTTGATTTACGACACAGGAATGTCTATCGTAACTCAATCGAGTATGGAGGATATGGTGGCAATGTCTATCACGTTCGACATTTTATACGATTTCCTGGATAGAGAAACACTTTTTGACACCTTCAAGGGAGCCGCATTTATGTCTTACAAAGGCATTCAGAAAGTAAAAACCAAGAAAATCGTATTTGACTACGATGAAGAAACGTTCGAGTACTACGAACGTGAGGAGGAAGCGGAAGAAGACATGCCCATCTTCACTATGGGGTTTGCGACAAAAAATCACGACTTAATTGAGCGCATCATTCGTCATTCACAGCGCTCCATGTCTCGAAGAACGTGGGAAGGCACATCGAAACTGATTAATCACGGTGACTACTGGGAAATTACCAATGGAATGTTGGGTAGCGTTTCCATGTACTTGATTAATAAGAACGGGGTCTTTATCGTTACCAACGATGCAAAATTGGCAATGGAGCACTCCAACGGATTTGGATCTGAATCCATTCCAAAGAAGCGCATGAAAGCTGCCAGAAAAGGAGGAAGCGTTTATGCATATGCCGACATGAATCGAGCTATTGACGAAGTACCGGAAGAAATGTTCAACCATCGTGAGAACGAAATGCTGGAAGTATTCCGAGGAAAATCAGGAACGGTTGAGTTAACATCTGAGAAATCGTCTGGATCGAACTCAAACTATGCGCTCATTTACACGTTTGAGTCAGAAGAAGATTCCGGTACATACATTTTAGACTTAATCAACAGCCTTTACGTTATCTCTAATTAAGAATGCGTAAGAAATTAACGATCATCTTTGCGTTAGCTGCAGTTTTTGCCGCCCTGCTCATCCTTCGCCCATGGGAATCGGAGGAACAGGATCAACCTCGCTTTTTTGATCGTTTGCCTGATGCGGATATCATTGGGAAAACGAATTTGCTTGAATTGACGGAATCACTCGAGCAAACAACCTATCATTTCCGAATCCCGTTCCGTGAGTTCCTTACCAGAGAATTTGTTTTGTTGCAGTCAAAATCCTTTGGCATCGACGTAAAAAACCCCGTGTACTTCTTTGCGAATGAATCCGATTGGAATATTAATGACTTCGGTGCAATGTTCCATGTCAAGGACAGTTCGCTAATCGAGAAAGGAATCAATCGACTTTCGGGTGTCGTGAAAATGACAGATACACTCGTTTACGATCAAAAGGTGTTTCAAAATCGAGCATCTAAAATATCTATCGCATACGGCGCTGATTGGTTGTTGTTCTATTGCGGCGACAATTTCAAGCGCACCTTTCACGACGTTCTTTTTGCCAGGCGCAACGAAATCCCACCGAATTGGCGCGCATTTTTGAATCAAACAAAGATGGACGGAACTCCTCTGGTGGCAAAATGGAGTTCGCAGGATTTGGACGATTACGGCATCAACGCTGTGGATGTTCACTTGAAAAACGATAGCTCCAGCTTCACATTGCATAGTGAAGTACATCAAAATGATTCTCTAGCCATTCGTCTTTTGGATAGCGGACCTTCGTATGCAATGCAGGAGTACACCAAAACCCTGGCAAATTTGCATTTGGATGTAAGTGGTTTGAGGGATCATCCCGACGATCCATTGGTGATCATCATGAAACAAGTTGCTCAAAAGATCAGCTTTCCGGTTCAGGATTTCCTGATGGCATGGGAAGGATCAGTAGCTTTCCGCCAGGGAGGATTGCAAACTTATAGTGAAAAGTACATCGAATCGGAATTGGATGAAAACTTCAATATCACGGAAGTGGTGAAGTACAAAACCATCAAACTCCCAGGATTCTCGTTGTACCTCGCAATGAATGAAAACTATCCGGATTTTCTGGATCGATTGAAGAAAAAGGGAATTCTGACCAAGCCCGACAAACGATACCGACTGTTATTCTCTCCCCCATTAGCATTACAGGAAGAAGAATCAGCAATTTCTTTCCACACAGCAACGTACTACGAAAAGCCAGATACTACCGCATCCAACAGCGTGCTGTTTACCTATCAAAAAACGCCATATATGTTCCATTTGGATTCATTGGGTACCAACACCTATTATTGCCGTTTCCAAATACCGCTGGAGCGATTGGTTCAAAGTTATATTCCAACCGATGAATTTTGAAGAATACCTTTCCCGCAAAGATCCAAAGCACCACGACGTACTGCGTTTGGTGCATGATCAAATGATGGCATCACACCCCGGAATGCAATTGGTGAAAAAATGGGGACTTCCCGTTTTCATGTTAAAGAAAAATGTTGCGTATCTCGACGTTCAAAAAGATCGTCCGCTACTGGGAATCATGTACATGAAAGATATTCCCGGTATGGATAAATTGACTTATGTTGGGAACCGAACACAAATTGGACATTTCTATTTGGACGGTATGAATGACTCCAGATTTTCGGAATTACTTACCGTGATTGAGATTGCTGTTAGCTTCGATTTGGAACGCTAAAAGTTACTAACGATTTTAACACCAAATTGTAGAAAACTACACCTTGAGTTTACATTGCGGTGCGTAGGATTAAACCTAACTTAATGGAAAATTCTATATATGCCCCGAAAATCAACCACGCCTACAGCAACCTCTACAAAATCAACCAGAAAAACACGTAAAAAGAAAGTATTCGTACTCGATACTTCGGTTCTGTTGCACGACCACCAGTCTATTACCAATTTTGACAAGCACGATGTAGCGATTCCAATTACCGTTTTGGAAGAGTTGGATAAGTTCAAGATCGGTAATGACACCAAAAACTTCTCTGCGCGAGAGGTAATTCGATTCATTGACAAATTGTCTATTGGAAACAGCTTACAAGATTGGATTCCATTAGGAAAAGGAAAGGGGAAATTTAAGGTTGTTTTGAATGCACAACCTGAATCCTTCGATGCGGAAGATGTATACGCAAGAGGAAAAAACGATCATAAAATTATCAATGCTGCATTGCACCTGAAAGAACAACTTCCGGGTGTTGAAGTGACGTTGGTTACGAAAGATATCAACCTTCGAATTAAAGGGAAGGCACTCGGAATTATCTCTGAGGATTACGAAACTGGAAAAGTATCTAACGATAACATTCAACCAGCAAGCGTTGTCACTGTTGAGAATGTAGAGTCTGAGCAAATTCGCCAAATCTTCACCAAAGGATTTATCGAAGAAGATGGAATTCTTGGAAATCATAAGGCAGCAAACGGATATTATATCCTTAAGAACGGCAAATCGTCTTCATTGGCTGTTTACAATCCACATTTGGATCGCATTGAGCGCATCGAAAAGGAATTTGTTTACGGTGTGAAGCCTAAGAACTCTGAACAGGCATTTGCATTGAACGCATTGCGTAATCCAGACGTTAAACTTGTCGCTTTGATGGGAGTTGCCGGAACCGGTAAAACACTTCTTGCATTGGCATCGGCACTGGAACAACAAAAGAAGTTCAGCCAAATTATCCTGGCACGTCCTATTGTACCATTATCAAACAAAGAAATCGGGTATTTACCTGGAGATGCGAAAGACAAAATCGGACCTTACATGGAGCCGCTTTGGGACAACCTGAAGTTCATCAAGTCGCAATTTGGTGAAAACGAACGCAAGCGCAAGGCAATTGAAGAACTCGAAGAAAGCGGAAAGTTTGTTATTACGCCACTAGCGTTCATTAGAGGGCGTAGTTTGTCCAATATCATGTTCATCATTGACGAGGCTCAAAACCTTACGCCACACGAAGTAAAAACAATTATTACGCGTGCTGGGGACAACACCAAGATTGTATTCACCGGGGATGTAAACCAAATTGACACTCCATATCTGGATGAAAACAGTAATGGTTTGGCGTATCTCGTAGATCGATTGAAAGGTGAGAAGCTATTTGCTCATGTGAAATTGGAAAAAGGAGAACGTTCTGAGCTGGCAAATCTTGCGAACGAGTTGTTGTAGGAACTTCCTCTCCCCGGTTGTCGAGCCTGTCGAGATACAAGGGGAGAATAAAGAGGATTGACAATAAATGATTACCAAGTAATGAAAACTAAGGTCACGTTTACTCAGGTGCTTTTAATTAAGTGCTCACCATCTCAAGGAGCAATTCCCTAGTTAATGCCAAAAAAATTTTGTTTGCCCTTTTTGCTTGATCATAAAGGGCGAACCGTGCCTGCGGCAGGCAGGAAAATCAAGAACCATTTAAAGGTAGTTGCTTTGCACCGCAAGGTTGGCTTACATTACCTGAAAAGCAAACACTAGCTGAGGCATTAACCACTCGAGCTTCGGGTCAAGTTCAGTTCCCAACTTGCTACTACTGCAAATGGTTCGTCTGATTTCGGGATAGAAATTACTTCCGTTATCTAAACTGATTCAGATATCCTCCTATTCCTCGAAACGTGGATTCGAAAAGAGATGTTTACTTTAATTCATTCTCTGGGAAGAACATACGACCGTTATACCAATCCTTGTCGATAACGGCTCCTTTTCGCTCGTAAAAGGCAATGGCATCTTTGTTCCAATCAAGGACCTGCCAATCCATACGAGCACAGTTTCGTTCGCGGGCGGTATTCACGACTTTATCAAAAAGTTTTGAGCCTGCACCCGTTCCACGGTATTCAGGAAGCACGTATAAGTCTTCTAAGTACAAAATTGGACCTTTCCATGTAGAGTACGCCATGTAGTACAGTGCAAAGCCGATAATACGTTCTGGGAAGGCAATTACCAAAGCCTCGCACAATTCGTTGTCAAAAAGGTCCTCAGCTAGCTTCTCGGGCGTGTTTACTACCGCGTCCGGTTCCTTCTCGAATTCAGCCAATCCTTTGATCAAATCCATGATGGCCGTTTCATCACCACGTTGTGCTTTACGAATAATCATTATTGTACTCCTGCCAAATTAAATCGAAGACGAAGACCTGTGCTCAGGTTTCCAGTCGGGAACGAAGTCGTTACTTTCGGCGTGTTCACCGTTTGGTCGTAGTAGAAAGACACCACCAAATACTTGTTCAGGTTGTAATCTGCTGAAGATCGGATTGAAACTACACGCTGTCCAGCCGTAGCCTGATTCGTTTCTTCGCTGATCTTACGAATAACTGTCAGGTTATCACGGAAGGAAATGTCAACTCGTACGTTCAAATCGTTCGGCTTGATTTTACCGAATGGCAACTTCACCTGAGTAAACTTGTATCCTGTACCAATCACCCACTCGTTTCCAAGAACCTCAGTCACCTGATTGTTGTTCAAAGACAATGTTGCATTACGATCTTTCTTATACTCAAACTTCGTGATCAATCCTTGAGGTTTCCCTTTGGTTTTAATCATCCAGGTTGCATCCAATCCAATTAATGGAGAGAAGCGTTCTGAAACCGCTACGTTCTGAACTACCATTCCCGGAATGAAGTTGTTGTTAAGGTCACGAGCTGTTGCAAATCCTCCGTTGTCGAATGTTGCATTCAAGTTCGTTTGCATTCCTGAAACGCTCACCGTATTACTGTATGAGTGACGAATCACGAAGTTCTTCAACTTTTTCTTCATGAACTCGAAGTTCTTCAACCCGTTGTAGTTCAATGACCAGTTCGGCAATGGCATGTTTCGAACCGGATTCACATTTCGGTCGTTTACGCTTCTGTTTGAGAACGATGTCATGAAGGCTCCAATAACCACATCTTGCTGCGTATCTCCGTAACCATCGTAATATCCTGAAGTCAACTGGTCGGAATTCGGATTTTGGCTCCCCAGCAATTGTGATACTTCGCGACGGTTAGTCAAAAGACGATCGAATACTGATGATTCAAAGTCTCCACCTAGCGTTGTAAATGCAGAACTAAAGGATACATTCGAATAAGTCAATGTACGTGTTTCAAACGGCGATTGTGCTTCAAACTCACCATCTACTCCAAGTGCAGGATTCCATCGGAAGAACTCCGTCTGACTTGTTGAGTACGTTCTGTTCAATGACAATTCGATTGAAAGATCTTTGAGCGGTTGCAGTGTAGAACGCAAATTCAAAGTTTGATTGCTCGTGTTCGTATACTGACGGTTCAAGGCTTCGTTCTGAACCAACCATCCGTTTGTTGCAGAAGTAGTCGCAATGTCATAACCTGTTTCACGTCCGTAGATATCATAACGTTGCTGACCGAAGATGAATCCACCCAATCCTGAGTTGAAACTAGGGTTGAATCCAAGAATACCAATCTCCTGATTGTATCCTGGAAGAACCGTTCCGTTGGTCAAGCTGTAAGTACCAGATACATTTCGAACACTCATCAATGCGCGTGCTGTAAATCCTGCAATTGGATGCACTTTACCTCCACGCTTCTCTCGTTTTTCTTCGCGTTTCACTTTACGCTCCCAACGTTTCAAAGTACGCTCCCACTTACGTTTCTCCTTCTCAGTCATGTCCTCCACTGGTTTCGGAGGCTCTGGTTTCTTCAATTTCGAACTACCTGGCGCCGAATTCGTAGAAGGTCCGTCTGTTGCATTTCTTCTTGGACTTACTGCTGTACCACGTGGTCCACCACGAGCGCTTCTTCCGTCAGAGTTCACGCGCTTCAACCATGGAATCTTGTTGTAAAGATTGGTGAAGTTGGCTTGTGCCGTAAAGTTGATATTACGACTGTTCTGAATAGTGTTACCAAACTCAGGCTGCGCCAAAGGTCCTCGCTGCCAATTGTATGTTCCTGCGTATTTAATATTACCATTGATCCAATCCGTTGCCGGGAACTGATCGAATGGAAGCGTATAACTGAATGAATAGTTATGTGTATAGTCCATTGGTGTTCCAAAGGTTCCCAATTGACGAGAAACACTGTCCGTAAACTCCTGCCATCCATCTCCCGTTCTTCTGTCAACGCGACCATCAGCCTCTTTGAACAATGAACGATTCGTTGCCGTGAACTGGAATTTCAGCTTACGTGTCAAATCCCATCCAAGGTTGTAATTTCTGTTCCAATTAAACTGCTTCACATATACTGGTCGGAAAGAGAATGACGTATCAATCGTGTTACGAATCTCACGTTCGTTGTACGATCGCATGATGTCATTTCCGAAGGATATATTCTTCGGCATTGGGAAGAAGTTGATATCACGAATGATCTTCAACCACTTTGATTTCTTCAACAGCTTGCTGTTCTTGAATGGCATGAACGGCTTCGAATTGAACGAATAGTTGTAAGCCAAACTACCTGTCCATGTCTTGGTGTTATCGTATTTCGTATTGAAATCACGCAAGCGATTCTCTGTAAATGCATATGATGCCGTCCAGTTCGAAACTCGCCAGAAACGATTCGTAGCACCTGCCTTCAATTCCTTACGAACTCCTGAGAAGTTGTACGAACGACGCTCAGCAAAGTCTTGTCCCAATTTTGCTCTACGACGGCGTTCTGCCAAATCATCGTACTCTGAAAGCTTGATATCCGGATTGAATGGATCAAACTCAGGATTCACAACCCCAATGGAATAAGCGTAGAAGAATGGCAACGAAACCCGTGCTTTACGACCAAAGAACTGACCCAATTGTACATTGGCATTCAAGTCGAATCCTAGCTGCTGGTTACGTTGACGTTCCTGCACTCTGCTATCAACCGTTCCCCAATTAATTCCTGAGTAATTTGCCGACATATTAACATTCGCAAAATCCGCGAATTGAACACGCATACTTGCAGTTGCAGCCGATCCTCCTTCATCTACAAAATCAGTCAAACGCAATTCGTTCACCCAAATCACTGCACATTTCTCCAGTCCATCTTCGTTCCAGGTATCCAATTCATGTGAATTTTCATCCGGGTTTCGAACACCAATCATGATGGTCTTCATTCCCTGTAGGTTCGGATTACCCTTAACTCGAATGATACGTTCCTGATTATCTAATTTTTTCTCGAAGACAACATTGTTCGCCACACCTGCGGTTCCTGCCTGAACAGCTGCATTACGATCCTGCTTTAAATCCAATAGGTTTTGGAATTCAATATCGATATTATTGAGCTCCGGCCAGATAGCCACATCAGAACTTGCTCCTGGTTGTGTCAAATGTACTGGCAATTCGTACTCGTAATAGTTTTCCTTAAAATCGGTACCCAAACGGATAAATACTGTTACGTCCTGATCATTCAATGGTGTTGATGATCCTGCAACCGCCTCTCCGTGTACGAACATCTTCAAACGTTTGTAAGTACGCACATCGAATTGTACGTTACGGAACGCCGCTCGTGCATCACCATCCTGAAGATCACATACTTCCAACATCAGTGATTGTTCGTTCAATGGTCGCTGAATAGGCTGTGATGGATCAATCTCTTGCTGAATTCCCGGTGGAATTATATAAGGAATTGGTGAGCGCTGCTCATTTTCCTGAATGTTTACCGCTCCAATGTTGAATGTTGTCAGGTTCGGATCGACAGTCACACCATCTCCAGGCTCTGTCAAGTCCTCGGCATAACGTCTCCATTCACCACGGATGAATTCCAAACGAGCGAATCGAAGAACTACTTCTTCATCGAATTCTTTCAGGAACATTCGCATGAAACGAATGGATCGGAAATCTGAGATTCCATTAACTCGTTTTTCGTAATCCACTACCGGAACACGGAATTGATACCATGTTTCTACTTTGTTCCCTTGCGGCGTACCAACTGTGTAATCTTGTGAGGAAATGATGTAGTTCTTTCCTACAACCATGTCTTGTGGACGCATACTAATCTTGTACTGGAAGTAGCTTTCTGTTTCCGACAGGTTGTTATCCTGGTTGATGTCCTCAATATCCGGAGTATTTGAGCCCAATGTTGGATAGTTCCCTCCAATTGGGTTCGCCGTATCAGACATTTCCGTTGTATAGGAGTTCCCCTCCATTCCATTGAACTTCTTGTAGCGCTCAAGGATATTCAGGTCTGCTGCATCGAAGTTGTCATCACGATAATAATTGTAATCATCGGAAGATGGGTCATTGATCATACGCGCTTTGGCGGAAGCGTCCAAGGTTGCATTGCTCTGCACCCAATTGATATAATTCTCAAAATGAATTGCTTCATCCGTATTGTTCCAACCATCAATACCTACATCCTGATTTACACGAGCGTCCGGACTGGCATCAAAAGCATTTACAATTACCTGCTGCGTGGAAACGCGTGCCCAAATTGTTGTATCGACATTGTCCGTACTTGCCGTTGTAGAGGTTGGCAATCCATGCTCAAAACTCTTACGGGAATCTGGCAAAATATCTTCTGAAATGTTTCCAAGGTTGAAGTACAAATCACCTCCTGTGTGGTTACCTGGATTGGCATCTTCCGCATCCTGATTGAACGGGTCCAATAACCAGAATTGAATGTATTCGATGTTGGTTTGCTCGAAGTTGTTCGTTGTCAACGCGCGCATGATACCTCCCCATCGGTTTTGAGGGTCAGTAAATGTTCCATCTGCATTAACCGTGTTGGTAGTATCGTAGTTGTACATTCCACGCTCCAATGGATAATACGCCAAATCCAACACTGGAACGTTCGTTGGTGTTCCATACTGGTTTACCTGATTCGGCCAGATTTCCTGGAACTGTACCAATCGCATACGACTATCAGAAATCTGATTTTGATCGGATGTCCATTCAGAAGTTTGGTAGAAGTACGGATCAATCACGTACCATGCAATTTTAGCAGTTTTGAATCGTGCGCTTAAGTTCATGGCAGTAGCTTCCGGGAATAGATCCGGCTGTCCTTGAGGCACAGTTGCCAGGTTCCACGCGGTAAATGAACGAAGGTCAATCGTACTTTGAGCACCTTCAAAGTCATCAATGTATGAGGTTCCATCACGGTTAATCACACGTGGCTGCCCAGGAATTAAGTGGGCAAATTCTCCCTGAAAATCGATTGTTGATTTTGCCTTTGTTGAAATTCCCGGTAGGAAATCCACCATTTTTGTCAGGAACGGTACATCAGCGCTGAACTGAATATCGGCTCCGAGAATGTTGTTTTTGTATGGCTCACTTCCGATATCTACTTTCTGAGTTACCGGTCGTTCCATCATACGCATCCAGGTAGCTCCAACGTTGAATCGATCGCTGAATCGATGCGAGACACGCGAACCGATGAGTGATCTTGCCTGGAATCCGAAGACGTTATTACTTTCAACGGAAATATTGATTGGCGTTCCTGCCTCCAGGACTCCTGAATTCAGGATTTTTACTCGACCAAGGTTGTAATCAACGGTGTAATCCACTCCTTCGATCAATTGCAATCCACCGGCTGTAACGGTTACCCCACCTTCCGGAACGTTGAGCACGTTCAATGGAATATCTGAACTAATGGAAGATTGGTATTGTCCTGAGAATGAGAATCGGTTTTTTGATGGAATTAACTGCGCTGCGATCTGCGTGGAATCGTACAATTCCTGGAATACTACATTATTCACTTCTACCTCAGCAAAGCCCTCCGAAAGCAACTTATCCTTCAACGTGCTACCGAATGGTTCAATAGTAGAGAAATAGACCCGCCCGTTTCGCGTGTTGATGGTACCAGCATTCACAATTCTGTTTCGCTGTGTACCGTCAAATTCTAAAGGAACAAAATCAAAAACCCCATCCGGAAACTGCTGATAGTTATAGTTGATTTTGTCCATGTTAATCAACGTTACCAATTGCTGTTCGTCCAGAACAACACTACTCAGAGGATTGTAACTGAAATTTTCGGACGGTAAGAAAGGTCCAACTACAGAAGTAGCAGGGTTATTGTACATTACGTCCATTCGGAATCCATCCTGATCCAGCTGATATGCACCAATAGAATAAACGTTCTTCATCATCAAATCCCACGTATTCGTATTAGGATTTAACAGTGTTGGACGCAACATTTTCAAAATCAAGGCTTCCTGACCGGTAGAACCATCTGTAGACAACTCCCCTACCTGGTATGTGTCTCCACGATATGTGTACTCGTAAGCGACACCTAAAACTTCATCATTGTTCAATGGCAGGTTCAAGGAAACAAATCCTAGCTGGGCGTTATAGGTAAATTCCTGCTCTGTCAATTTTCTCGCATTCTCAACTTTCTCATAGTGAATTGCCTGCTGGAAAGGACCCGGCTGTACCACTTGAGAAGAAAGCGCTGAAACAGAATTTACAAAACCACGGATCATTGGATTTGTTGAAGCCCATGCGTACAATCCATTTGCATCGTTATCAGGTAATTCGTCCACCCAGTAATTTCCAGGATCTCCCTCACAGTTCTCCTGACGTGCCTCACCCAAATCAGCAAATGCAAGAATGTTTCGTGTGTTCTCCGTTGTTGCATTACGGTTGGTCACCCAAACCTCGATTCGTGTAATATTGATCGTTGTATTGGCGATTGGCAATGTTTCCATCGCTTCGTTGTAGTGATCGCGATGGTAATGGTTGATGAAGTAGTGACGGTTCGCCTCGTAGTTATCGGCTGTCAAATCAAAGCGCTGTTGCTGTGCTTCACCTTCAATGGTTATTTCCTTTCGTTGCCCTCGTTGCGACGCAGCAATCAAATCAACGTACGTTTTTCCGAATCGTAATTGGGTGCTCGCTCCAAACAAGGTTTGCGAACTTGGAATCAATGCTGTTGGCGGATTGAAAGATACATTCCCCAGAGCAATTTTCTGCACTATCTGATCTTCGTTTCCAGCGTATTCCAGCGTCGAAATGTTATCAAAATTGAATGCCGCCTGCGTATCGTAACTTGTGTTAATCTTAAGTTTCGTACCAATTTGACCTGTCAGGTTCAATTTGATTTGCTGTTGGAAATCGAAACGTGTAATTCTTCGTTGACGTACCGGTAAGATTGGATTGTCGTATCGAGATGAGTTAACACCGAATGAAAGTTCCACGTTCCCTTGTGGGGTGATGACAATTTCGTCCGATCCGAAAAAGTTCTCGAATACTTTGCTATCAATCTTAATTGGCAACTGGAAAGGTTGACTTTCCTCTGTCTGTTCGTCGATGCGGTCGCGCCAGTTTGCCTGAAGTGATTTCTGACGCTCGTATTCCACGTATTCGTCAAAGGTCATTACCGAAGGATTTCGATAATTCAGATCATTTCCGATTGTTTCCGTGAACACATATGTTCCGGTAATTGGGTCGTATACAATAGTTTGAGTTACTCCTGTTGGATCACCGAGGTCAAAACTTTGATTGGACGACTGTGTTGGATCGTACGTTGGTTCAATAGGATAAATCAACGTATCCGGATCTCCCGTTTGGGCGTAACTGAGCGATGCCCCGAAGAGGCAAAGTAGTATTGTTAGTTTCGTGTGTAGTATCTTCGTTATCAACGTTATAGTATTTTCAACGCTTCCTTAATTAAGCCCTCAACCGATTCGTTTCCAGTACTCACTTTATCAATCGCTTTTTCGGCTGCTTTCTTGTCAAAACCTAAGGAAACCAATGCAGTTAACGCTTCAAAATGCGTTGTATTGTTCGCAGCGAATATATTTTCGCTTGAAAAACTCATTTTTAACATTTTGTCCTTCAAATCGATAATGACGCGCTGCGCCGTTTTCGCTCCAATCCCTTTTATACTCTGGATTGTAGCAACATCTTCTGATTGGATCGCCTGGGCAATTTCTTGCGGCACCAAAGAAGACAACATGATCATCGCTGTATTCGGTCCAATTCCAGAAACAGAGATCAGATGATTGAACATCTCACGTTCCGTGGTATCGGCAAATCCGTACAGCAATTGTGCATCTTCACGGACTATCATTTTCGTGTAAACCTTCACGGCTTCGTTACTCCCCAGTGCACTAAAAGTGTTCAGGGAGATGGAAACTTCATAGCCTACTCCACCACAATCTACAATGATAGATGTTGGATTTTTTTCAATCAGACGACCGTTTAGCTGAGCAATCATGTTATTTGTTTTGTGCGTCTACCGCTGCAATTTTTACCATGTTAATGATCTCACGAACCGTCGATCCCATTTGCAAAATGTGAATGGACTTACGCAGTCCAACCAAAACCGGTCCGATAGCTTCGCCTTCAGTAATTTCCTGAAGTAACTTGTAAGAGATATTTCCAGAGGAAAGGTTCGGGAAGATTAACGTGTTCACATTCTTATTTGCCAATGTTGAGAATGAGAATTTCTCTTGCATCAATGCGTTATTCAGTGCGAAATCTGCCTGAACTTCACCATCAACAATTAAATTCGGTTCTTTCTCATGCAGAATCTCCACTGCTTTTGCCATCTTCTTAGGATCATCACCAATCGACGAACCAAAGTTAGAGTAGCTCAATAACGCAATTCTAGGGGTCACCTTGAATTTTCGAATGGTGCGGGCTACGTTAGAGGTTATTTCTGCAATATCTTCTGCTGTTGGATTCAGGTTTACTGTTGTATCAGCAAGGAACAAAGGACCGCGCTTTGTACTCAAAATGTACATTCCGGCAACCTTATTCATGTCTTTTTGAATTCCCACCGTTTGAATGGCTGTTCGAACCAATTCACGATAGTTTCGCGTCAATCCTGAAATCATGGCATCCGCATCACCCATTTCCACCATCATAGCGCCGAAATGGTTCCGCTCACGCATTACCTGAATTGCTTCGAATTCTGTAACTCCTTTTCTATTTCGCTGCTCGAAAAATGCCCGACCGAAACTTTCACGTCTTTCTCTTTCTTCGTCTGATTTCGGATCGATAATCTGTACATCCGGAATCTCGATCATGTACTCATCAATGAGTCCTTCAATTCTATCACGACGCCCCAATAGAATTGGTTCTGCTACTCCTTCTTCCCAGGAAGTTTGTGCAGCTTTCAGAATCTTAATGTTGTCAGCCTCTGCGAAAACAACACGTTTTGGTGAACGTTGTGCTTTCTCCGTAATGTTACGAATGAGTTTGTTATCCAATCCAAGACGATTCTTCAATTCCATCTCATAGACCTCCCAATCTTCGATTGGAGTTTTAGCGACTCCGGAATCCATGGCTGCTTTCGCTACCGCTGGTGCCACGTAATAAATCAATCGAGGATCTAGTGGTTTCGGAATGAACTGCTCTCTACCGAAAGAGATATTCTTTTCTCCGTACGCTTCAATTACTTCCTCAGGAATGGATTCTTTCGCCAATTCGGCAATCGCTTTCACGGCTGCCAACTTCATTTCCTCATTGATGGCTGTCGCACGTACGTCCAACGCTCCACGGAAAATAAACGGGAAACCAAGTACGTTATTCACCTGGTTAGGATGATCAGAACGACCGGTTGCCATAATAATGTCCTTTCGAACAGATGTCGCATCACGATATGAGATTTCCGGCTCAGGATTCGCCAAAGCAAATACAATTGGGTCCTTTGCCATCTTTTTGATCATTTCTTTCGATACAATGCCACCTCGCGACAAGCCTAAGAAAACATCTGCCTTCTTAAACGCATCTTCGAAAGGAATGTCCTTTTTATGTTTCGCAAATTGCTGTTTGTTCTTATCCAAATTGTCTCGATCCGCACGAATCAACCCTTTGGAGTCGTACATGAAGATATTCTCCAATTTGGCTCCCAAAGCATGATACAATCGCGCACAAGAAAGTGCCGAAGCTCCTGCTCCTGAAACAACAATTTTTACTTTCTCGATTTTTTTATGTGCAAGCTCCAATGCATTCAATAATGCAGCTGAGGAAATGATTGCCGTACCGTGCTGGTCGTCGTGCATGATTGGAATGTCCAATTCATCTTTTAAGCGCGTTTCAATCTCAAACGCCTCTGGAGCTTTGATATCTTCAAGGTTAATCCCACCAAATGTTGGAGCGATGGCTTTTACGGTTTCGATAAACTTTTCCGGGTCGGATGCGTCCACTTCGATATCGAACACATCGATGTCGGCGAAAATCTTAAAAAGCAATCCTTTCCCCTCCATAACGGGCTTGGAAGCTTCCGGTCCAATATCTCCCAATCCTAGCACTGCGGTTCCGTTGGAGATTACTGCCACAAGGTTTCCTTTGCTTGTGTATTTGTATACATCTTCCTTAGATTCTGCAATGCGCAAACAAGGCTCTGCTACCCCAGGTGAATATGCCAACGACAAATCTCTTTGCGATGCATAAGGTTTCGTTGGAATCACTTCGATTTTCCCAGGTTTCCCCTGTGAATGGTAGTCGAGTGCGTCTTGTTTTCTGATTTTAGCCATAGTCGCTATTTTGAAGCGGATAAAGTTACGAAGTTTCTAGAAAGATAGTGGGAAACGCACGTTTATATTCCGTGAAAGTTTTAACCAAACAAAAGGGAGGACAAATGCCCTCCCTTTCTTAATTATTTAGGATGTTGATCTTACTCAACAACTACTTTCTTAGTAGCTACTCCGTTCTCAGTTGTAATAAGAACAGTGTAGATTCCTGGTGCCAATGCAGATGCATCAACAGTAGTCTCAGACTGACCAGTAACGTTTTGAGTCGCTACTACCTTTCCTTGTACATCGATAACCTGAATTGCAACGTCAGAAGACTCATCCAACTTCACTGTGAAGTTATCAGTTGCAGGGTTCGGGTAGATAGCAACAGCAAGTTGATTTTGCTCTGCAATTGAGTTAGCCTCTCCAATGTTGATATCATCAATGAACATGTTGTTACCGTAATCAGAAGTTACCAAGAAACGAACTACAACTTCGTTAGTGTTATCGTAAGCAGAAAGATCAACAGTATTAGATCTCCAATCTGAAGGATCAGCGTTAAAGTACTGAGATGTGCTCGCAGCAACAGTAGCTAAAGTTCCACCTGCTTCGTTAAATACATCGTTCCATGTAGCTCCACAATCTGTAGATACCTGAACTTTCAAACGATCGTTCTCAGAAGAGTACTGACGGTAAGCATGGCTAAATGTCAATACAGAGTTGCTTCCAAGATCTACTTTGTGCATAACAAAGCTCATTTCACCACCTGCCTGGATAGAGTAAAGACGGGCACGGATAGCACGATCAGAGTTTCCGAATCCTCCGAATCCAGTGTACTGGTAAGTTGGTCCGTCGATAACTCCAAAGTTTCCTGAAGGAATATCAGATGGCGCATCAAAGATACCTGTAGAGATATCACGCGTGTAACCTGTTCCAGCTTCCAAAGCTCCTGTTTCAAGGTCTTCAACAACTGGAGCAGCTGTAGATGAAGCATTCAACTTGCTGTATAGCTCATCTGGAATAGCAACTGCTTGTGGGCTAGACCATGGCTGACCTCCGTTAGCAGATACAACTGTGTAAGATACTGTGCTTGATCCTGGGTTCAATGTAGTCGCCGGGAAGCTAATAGTTGTAGACTGTCCGTTCAACAAGTTCAATCCTGTTACAGTCTCTTGTACTGGAGTACCACCGTCAATAGAGTATTCAGCAACTACTTCTGTAATTGCAGTTTGAGTATCGTTGTTAGTAAACTCGATAGATGGAGTGAAAGAGTAATCACAATATCCAGCTCCTGCTACTGAAGTTGAAGTTGCTCCAACATTCACGATTCCTGGGATAGCTGAGTAAGATGATTTACCAGCCTGGTGAATTTCTTTACTTGCATCGTTCTGAACGTAAACCGCGAAACGAACCTGTGCTTTATCGAACAAGTAAGTTGGCAAGTTAGAGATTGTGAAAGAGTAGTTCTCAGATCCACTACCTGGAATTGTTGGCAATGCTGATCCAGCTTCTGCATTTGTAGTACTACCAGTTGTAGTATACATCTGACGCATTACATTGTAGAAGATAGTTTCACCGTTTGATCCCGGAGCAGTTCCACCGTAATCAACAACATCTTCATACATAGTAATGTAGATTTTATCAGCGTCAGAAACAGCTGATCCAGTAGTGTTAGTTACTGTAATATCTACATCTACAGTATTGGCATCTTGCCATGTTTGTGTTACCGTAATTTGATATGGTGTAGTTAGAGCTGCGGCTGTAGCCAAAGTTCCAGAAGTAACTACTGTATTTGGCGCTCCTGGAGAACCACCATTCAAACATGTGTTAGGAACACCAGATACTCCGTAGTAGTTACGACGTACATCCGGACCTGCAGGGTAAGCTGCGTTCATTGGGTCAGTTCCTGGCCAAGATACCTGATGAGAGATTTTAACGTATTCTCCGCCTCCGTTCTCGAAGTTGTCTAACGTTGTTTTTAATGCTGGGTTTTGAGAGGCACATGGTCCACAAGATGCTTGAGTAAAATGCTCAACCAAAGGAACTCGTGAAACCTGCGAAAAAGCTAGCGACGATGTCGCGATAGCTAATACTGCTAGTAAATTTCTTTTCATAATTCGTATTTTCCGCCTAAAATAAAACCTTCGCGTCAAAGCACACAAAAAATCCTTGGACGATTATTGGTTTCCTAACTTGGAGGATGTTTGTTCAAATAGGAATCAAAGAGCTGGAAATCTGTGAAAAAAAGTAATTTACTCCTTAAATATGTCAGCTATGACAACTAGTAAACAATTAACGATTAGTGTTTTTTCCGGTGCCGGGATGAGTGCCGAAAGCGGTATTTCAACCTTTCGGGATTCCAATGGTCTATGGGAAAACTATAGAATTGAAGAAGTCGCTACACCGCAGGCCTGGGCGCAAGACCCTAACCTTGTAACGGCCTTCTACAACGCGCGAAGAAAGAATGTTTTGGAGTCTGAACCCAATGAAGCGCATCGGGCAATTGCTGGTCTGGAGTCCTTTGCCAACGTTCAGGTAATCACACAAAACATCGATGACCTGCACGAAAGAGCTGGAAGTACCAATATCTTGCATTTACACGGTCAGATTCGAATGGCTAAGTCGAGCGGTCCAAACCAGGAAAAGGCCTATTATCCGGTTGATGGCTGGGAATTGACCGAAAAGGATCTTTGTCCGGATGGCTACCGTTTGCGCCCCCATGTGGTTTGGTTCGGCGAAGCAGTTCCTGCTTATGAAGATGCGGCCGTAATGCTACATCAGTCGGATGTGTTGATTGTGATAGGAACATCATTACAGGTATATCCTGCTGCGGGATTGATTCATTATGCCGAAAAAGCTCAATCGAAATTTATCATCGACCCAAAAGCCAATGAATTGGACGTGCCTCCAACTTTTGAAAAGATCAATACTACAGCATCCGAAGGGATGCACCAAATTATGGAATGGTTGAAGAAGCGCTAATTACTTCGCTGCTTTCTGATCTGTTTTGATTTCGTCTTTCACGTAGTTCTCAATTGCTCCTGTCATAGACGGTGCATTTGGCTGTGGTGCATGAAGATCAAGACGCAGGTTATTTTTTACAATCGCATTGGCTGTTGTAGGACCGAATGCTGCTATAATTGTAGTGTTCTGCTTGAAATTCGGGAAGTTTTTCAATAACGATTCGATTCCTCCCGGGCTATAGAATACTAACATATCGTAGTATACATCTTCCAGGTCGGACAAATCTGCCGCTACCGTTCTGTAAAGAATCGCTTTGGTGAATTTTAGGTTGTTATCCTCCAAAGTCATTGGAATTCGATCACGAAGACGATCTGCACAAGGCAACAAGAAAGTTTCCTTTTTGTGTTTTTTCAGAATGTCTACCAAATCCAAAATCGTTTGTTTTCCGAAGAAAATTTTACGCTTTCTGTAGGTAACATATTTCTGAAGGTAGTATGCAACGGCTTCTGAAATACAGAAGTACTTCATTGAATCCGGAACCTCGAAACGCATTTCACCAGCAATGCGGAAGTAGTGATCAACCGCTGTTTTAGAAGTTAAAATTACCGCTGAATGCTCGCCTAAATCCACTTTTTGAGCGCGGAATTCCTGCGAACTAATACCGTCTACCTGAATGAAGGATCTGAAGTCAATTTTCAAATCATACTTTTCCGCTAAATCGAAATAGGGAGATTTCTTTCCTTCAGGTTTTGGTTGTGAGACCAAGATTGTCTTTATCGCCAAAGCTCCAATTTTTAGTTCAACTTCTTCGCTTTCATGCCTCTAAATTCTGCGAAACATAGTAATAAGCTACTAAGAATGGCAGGATTTCGAGGGTGCAAAAATACAAAATTATATAATACCATGTCACCCCCTGGCGAAGAACTACCGAAACGCTTTTCAAAATTCGGAATGCGGCTTCAACTAAAAAGATCCAAATAACTACCTGAAAAATAAGATCCACGTAATCAGGCTGAAGGATCCAAATTGTCGCTGCTACGAAATATATAATCCCCAGCGCCTGAGTACCTACAATTTTCATAATTATCGGGATTCGGAAAACCTCCATCTCTCCAGTGACCCAACCCGAAAAAACAAGCGAGAAAAAATGGAAGAACAACAACCCGGCTGGTAATGTTAATGCCAAAATTCGAGAAACCAACAGGTCGAACCCGAGGTATTCTGCAACGAGATAAACCAGCAAGCCAGTTGATACACAGTAGTTTAACAGAAGTAGCATGGAGGCTCCGCTACGAATCGGCATAATCTCTCTGAAAAAGACCCGAACCGACTGCGTTTTGATCATCCCTACGGAAACAGCGTAGTATACATTTGCTTGTCTGGCGCGTGCAATTGCAAGAATCATCAAACTGGCAAAAAGGACAATTCCCAAAATCCAGTTAAAGGATGTCTGCCTTGGAATCAAGGCATCCGGAACCTGCGTTTGAAGTGCTATTTGAGTAAGTGCGTTCAAGCTTATTTGCTAACTGTTTTGGGATCAATCAAAGTTATGCTTTGAATATGACATAAATTTAACAATGCACAAAAATATAGTTAAATTTGTGCCTCAATAAACTAGGATATGAAAACTGATTTATACACACATCCAGACTATTTTAATATGGATGATTTGCTGTCGGAAGAACACAAGTTGGTTCGTGATGCAGCGCGCGCATGGGTAAAGAAAGAAGTATCTCCCATCATTGATGAACATTACGAAAATGCCACTTTTCCAAATCACATTTTAGGTGGTCTTGGTGAAATTGGAGCGTTTGGTCCATATATTCCTGCGGAGTATGGTGGTCCTGGATTGGATCAGATTTCATATGGTTTGATCATGCAAGAGTTGGAGCGTTGTGACTCTGGTTTGCGTTCGACTGCATCCGTGCAAAGTTCTCTTGTTATGTACCCGATCTGGAAGTACGGAACAGAGGAGCAAAAGCAGAAATACCTTCCGAAATTAGCCACTGGTGAAATGGTTGGATGTTTTGGATTGACAGAGCCTGATCACGGTTCGAATCCTGCCGGAATGCTTTCTAACTTTAAAGACGCTGGAGATCATGTTATCCTTAATGGAGCTAAAATGTGGATCTCTAACGCGCCGTTTGCTGACATTGCTGTTGTTTGGGCGAAAGATGAGAGCGGTCGTATTCACGGATTGGTTGTTGAGCGTGGTATGGAAGGATTCTCAACTCCGGAAATGCACGGAAAACTTTCTTTGCGAGCTTCAGCTACTGGAGAGTTGATTTTCGATAATGTTAAGGTACCTAAGGAAAATATCTTACCTGGTCGTTCTGGATTGGGTGCTCCATTGAGCTGTTTGGATTCTGCGCGATTCGGAATTGCATGGGGTGCATTAGGAGCTGCTATGGATTGTTACGATCAAGCATTGCGTTACTCGAAAGAGCGTACGCAGTTTGATGTTCCAATTGGTGCATTCCAGTTGACTCAGAAGAAATTGGCTGAAATGATTACTGAGATCACGAAAGCACAGTTGTTGACGTTCCGTTTGGGACAATTGCGTAATGAAGGTAAAGCGACATCTGCGCAAATTTCAATGGCGAAGCGAAACAATGTTGAAATTGCATTGAACATTGCTCGTGAAGCACGTCAGATTCACGGTGGAATGGGTATTACAAGTGAGTACTCAATCATGCGTCACATGGCGAATTTGGAATCTGTTGTTACTTACGAGGGAACACACGATATCCACTTGTTGATTACCGGTATGGATGTGACTGGAATTCCAGCATTCACACGTACAATGCCAGATTTAAGCAAAATGAAGTAATATCTCGACATTTAGGCTCGCTCAATGCGGCGCGGTTCGATAACCCGAGAAAATATGGAAAGGCTGATCTTTATGATCGGCCTTTTTGCTTTGTTGAGATTTGTAGAAGGTGGAAAGTTGAAGGAAGCTCTTAGTAAAACCACTTTTGACCTTCTACTTTCAACTTACCCTTCATTGATTTGACGCACCTTTGCCAATTTGAAGGCAAGAAGCCCAGTGTGTTATTTTAACCGCAAAGGACGCGAGGGGCGCAAAGAAACATCGTGTTTTAGGATACCAGTATCGAACAAGTTCGATCCATTACATAAATCAACATCAATTACCCTTGATTAATTACTGGAAGCATGATCATGAAGGTAGTACCTTCATCCTCTACTGAATCGAAATCGATCGTTCCATGATGATTTTCAGCAATTAACCGCAAAGGACGCGAGGGGCGCAAAGAAGCATCGTGTTTAGGATACCAGTATCGAACAAGTTCGATCCATTTCATAAATCAACATCAATTACCCTTGATTAATTACAGGAAGCATGATAGTAAAGGTCGTTCCTTCATCCACTACTGAATCGAAATCGATGGTTCCATGATGATTTTCAACAATCTGGCGGACCATTGCTAATCCTAATCCTGTACCGGTACTTTTCGTGGTGAAGTACGGTGTGAAGATCTTGTTTTTCTTTTCAGAAGGAATTCCAATTCCGTTATCTGCAACATCAATCTGAACCTGATAATCCGATCTTGTGATCACAATTCGAATATCGGTATTTCTATCCTCTGGTGTTGCCTGAATAGCATTCTTGATGAGGTTATTGAACACTCGGATCATTTGATTTCTATCCGCACGGACGGTTACCTCATCCAAATCAGTTACCACTTGTATGGAGACTCCTTCGCTCACGAATACTTGTTTCGCCGTTCGGATCAATGCAATGATGTCCAACAATTCCTCTGACGGTCGTGGCATCTTGGCAAAATTGGAGAATTCATTCGCGATGTTTGTCAAAGCATCAATTTGTTCGATGATCGAATTCGCTACGCGTTTCAGTTTTTCTTCACTTTTCGGATCGTTAGCATCGTAACTTCTTAATAAGTGCTGGACGCTCAAACGCATCGGTGTCAACGGATTCTTGATTTCATGTGCTACCTGTTTCGCCATTTCCCTCCAGGCAGACTCCCGCTCGCTTCTCGCCAACTTCTGCGCGGCGTATTCAAGTTCTTCCAGTTTTTGATTGTAGTCTTTTACCAGCGAACCAATTTCATCTTCCTTGTTGTAAGAAATGCGTTCATTCGGAGTACCAAATCGAACGGAAGAGAAACTTTCCTGCAATATTCGAAGCGGTGCCGTAAGCCAATTGGAAACGAATATGGCGATCAAAATTGAGAAAGCCAGGAGCAAGACAAAAACGTTCACGATCGCTACAAGGAACTCTTGAATTTGCGTTTCGAATTCGTTTTGCTGACCGAAATGCTGAAGATTAATGTATGCCATCAATTTCCCATCTTTATTGTAGAATGGTTTGTAAGCCGAACTGTATTCCAACGCACCGATCTGCTCGTCTCCCAAATATTCACTTCGCTCCCCGTAGCGCATTTCACGAAACGCATTCGGGTTCATTTGTTCGCTAATCAATCCTGAGTTAAAGACTTTCGGTCTTGAAGTAGCCAGAAGATAGCCGTTGACATCATACAAGTTGATATCTGTAAAGAATACTCGCGAGAATTTCTCCAAATAGAACTGCATTCGATCTCCGTTCTCGTCAATATCCAACTCTTCCATTCCACCCAGTTTCGCGCCAACTTCTTTATTCACGGAACTAAGCTTTTCACGGACGACATCACGGGTATATTCTTTGTGCTGATTTCTGACGAAGATCCCACTACCCCATCCAAAGGCGAGAAGCGAGAGAAAGACAAGTGAGATAAGTACCAGCTGGATTTTCAGTGCAAGACTTAACGTTCGCCTTGATGATTCCGAGCGATTCATGCGGAACATGAGCGGCAAGAGCATCAATCCATAGAATGAGAAAAGATAGGAGAATGCAGTAAATTGCTCTATCTGCTCTGCATTCTTACTGGAAAGCACAACGGTGTAATCCGGTGATTTCCGCAAAATAAAGTGGTTATAGCCTCCAAAATCCACAAAATGACTTCCCAATCCATCATCCACCAGTTTGGATACGTTTGTCGGATAATTGAAATCGCCGTATTTATTCAGGAGTTTTTTATCATGATATTTTGCAATGGAATATTCTTCCAGTGATTCAAATACAGTTGTGGAGCCACTTATGAGCAATCGCGGGAAGCCAATCTCCTCAGGAATCTTTGTCGATTTCAACGTACAGAATAAAATTGCCGTGGAATCTTCACTTTGCAGTTCCTGACGAATGATGTAGCTATATTGATTTTTGTAATCGCTGATAAAATAGATGCTCGTGTCAATTTCAGACAGCACACCAGATTTATCCACAATCTTTTGCAATGCATCGTACTCACGCGTACTCATTTCCACCCGATCAACAATAGGTAAATGCTGTTCATTGAAGAGGGAAAACTTCATTTCGTAGCGCTCCCAGAATCCATTGAAGAATCGACGCTCCAGGTTTTCCTGAAAGTCAGAAATGCGGATTTTATATTGCGTACTGATTAGCTTTTTGAGGAATTTATCATCCTTTAACTGCGGTGCCAATGCACTGTATTCTGCCTCAGTAACAATGTCTTTTTCGGTTGCTAACTGATTTGCATAAAGTTCCTTTTCACCACGCTCTTTCTTGCTCTCGAGGTGGTTGATTGTGACAGACATGGTAATCGCGAAGCTGAACAAAACGAAGAGACCGGATGCAAAACCACGATCAGATTTACTCAATACTACCTGATAGAGAATGGCGCCGAAATACATCATTGGGAACAATGCAGGGAAAAGCAATCCGAACCCAAAATTGATTTCGTAAAGCAGGTACATACAGGAAACCGCAAAATAGATCACGGCACTTCTCGATCCCAAAACATTGTTCCGTTTACCCAAACGAATGACGCTTCCTGTAAAATGAAAAATGCCATAGAATAATACGCCGAAGCCCATCAACGCGACTATGGAAAATGCATTCAATGCGAATAGCTGATTGATTCCTAGCCTGATGGCGGAATTCTCCACAAGTTCAACGGTGAAATACACCAATAACACCCAGGGGAACAGCAGAAACACCGGGAACACATAACTGAATATCAAGCCCAATCTGGAAGGTTTCCAGTCATCTATTCGAACCCGGAGAATGCCCAAAATGTAGACTAAAATGATTACGTGTACCGAGTATTCGAGGAAGTTTGGCAACCAATCATTGACACCGTAAAGAGAAGGATTCATCGCCTCTGTTTCCTCCATGAAAGAGAACCATCCAAATTTCAAGGACAGGAATCGTAGCAAGACAATTCCGGCAAGTGACACCCACGACCAGATTGGTTTTTGCTTAACGATGAAGCGATAGAGCAATGTTACCGCAAGGATAATTGCCAATAATAAGAAGGATAGTAAAAGCACAGATTGCTCTTCGGATACCAATTGTTCATCCGTAATATCGATGGAGCACACATAATCCCCCTTGTTGTTTTTTATGGGAAAACCAATGTCTTTGTCCGGAACAATTTCCGCATTGTAATCGAAGGGAAGATGTTGTGAAAAATTATTGACTAAGTGCTGATTTTCATACGCGTAATCGTTTCGAATGAGGAAGCTGACACATACTGTGAAATCGTTATCCGAACGCATTTTGGCATAATACCAGCCGTTCTGCAATTTCACCAGACCTTCTGCCGGAAAGTGAATATCAGCAAAGCGAATTATTGGCAGTTGATTCGTGTTCCAGAAGATGAGGGAATCGTTGCGATAAATATGAATATTGATTCCTTCCTGCCCGCGGAGGTTTTCCCAGTGCGGTTCAATTTTGCCGCTGTTTAACCGTGTGTTGGTAAATTCTAGGACTTTGTCCAGTCGTTTTTCCTCTTCATGAAATGCTGATTCGAACGAATCGACCGCACCTTTATAATCGTAAGTAAAAACACCGTTGTAGTAAGAAGCAAATAGGATTACAGCGCCAATGGCGGCCACCCAGAGGTAGAATCGCTTCAAATACGTCAGAATCATAGTTTGACGGCTTCCATTTTCGTGCCAATTTCGTGCGTTAGCTTCTGAAAGTCTTCATCTGCATTCGCATCATTACGGAAACGAAAATCGGCCTGTTCTTCGAAAGGTAGCAAATAATTTTGGTAGCAGGGCTTAACGTGATTTTCCCATTGATAGAGAATTGCTTCTCGTGAATATCCACGTGATTCCTGATCTCTGTAGAGTCTTCGATCCAATTGTACGGTTTGATCTACCTTGATGAATACGGAGTAATCAAGCAATTCGCGTACTTCTTCAAAGTAAAACAGAAAGAGTCCTTCAACAATAATTAGCTCGGATGGATCGATAGTGATCAACACATTTTTGTCTGGAGGAGCGTTGAAATGGTATTCTTTCACAATGATGGTTGATCCGGAAACCAACTTTCTCAAATCGCTGACCAATTTCTCGCGATTCAATGCGGTTGGTAGGTCAAAATTGTGGATTCCGTTATTATCTAACTTTTGCTCTTCAATAGGCAAATAGTAATTATCCATAGAGAAAACAGAGGGTTGCAGATCACTAAAATGCGAACACAATCGTTTCAGCAACGTTGTTTTGCCAGATCCACTTCCTCCACAAATACCTACAATCATCTTTCCATCAAGAATTTAACCGGTCCGGGTTTATTCAATTGCTCCGTATCAAACGTCATTACGAGGCCGGGCAAAGTTACCATAAACTCTTGTTTTTCCTTGCGATTGAACACACTACTTGGGTTATATATGGTTCTTTCCGTAAAAGTATTGTGCGAAGAAATCTCTCGTTTCTCGAATGTAATAATGCTCGCCTTGTCGTATCCGTTATGATCAAGGTGATATCCAATCCCTTCATTCATAGGGTATAACCCAAGCTTTAACGGTTTCTTCTCAATGAAATAATTCAATTCCATACGATTGATTTCCGTCCATTCATCATTTTTCCACTCGTGCAAAATAAGTCGTGCTCCGGCATTCTCTCTTTCACCACCAACCATGTAGAATTTATCGTTGATGTAGCAAACCATTCCTTTGTCTTCTGTATCGCGGTCGTCCATGTAGTACTTTCCGGTAGTACCAAACCCGATGTTTTGAACGGTGATGTATTCTTTTGGTGCATCCAGAAATTGACTTCCAGTTGATTTTCCTTTAGAAGAGAACTCTTTAACGTGCCATCCCTTTTTCTTGTTTGAATGCCCTCTGGCTGCAAAACAAATCTTGTCTTCTGTAAATCCTACATAATCCCAGTATCCCACATCGTCATCTTTCAATTCATCAAAAGGAATGCTCCCCAATTCTGCTGCGTATGGCAACATGTTGTGATGTGTAATGAACGTTGCTACCTCTTTTACGGCTTTCTCTTTTTTGTCTTCGTATCGAATGTGATGTACCAAGGCTTTATCCGTAACAATGATATTAATTACTTCGGCAGCTGTGTAGTCAAGAATACCAACGCTTTTCAATACATTTTTTAAGGAAACTTTCGAAGTTTTCATGTTTCCGGCTTCGTTTAATTGAGAGAAGGAAACAGATGCATTTTCGAGTTGGAGATTGTCCAGGAAATATACGTAACGTGCATTTTCACTGCTGATGTAATAGAACTCTTCATCTCTAGGGGTAAACGTCTCATCCCAGATACTTGAATTCTGATCACCCACTAACGTAAGTCCGATACGACGCGTGGTTCCGTTGGGATCCCGATTCATTAAAATGGCACCTTGTCCTTTCCATTCGATGATGTCGTAGTAGGGATATTTTTGTGCTTCAATTTCAATTTCTTGCGCAGAAGCGCTTAGTGCAACGAAGGCACAAAAAATAAGAGCAAGTTTTTTCATGGTTTTGTATTTTGCAGGTAGCGTAGAACAATCTTCGTGCTAAAAATAAATGTTATGAAAACAAAATCAAAAATGAATCGAGTGAAAGGAATTGGGGCGATGCTATTAGCAGGGGCATTTGCTTTTGGTTTAAGTAGTAATCAATTATCAAAACCGGACGATGACGGTCTGGAAATTGGCAAGAAAATGCCGCTGGCAACCTTCGAAATGACAGGTTCGGACGATGTGATGTATACCCTGGACGGATTAAAAGAAGAAAACGGATTGATCGTTGTTTTTTCTTGCAATACATGTCCGTTTGTAGTTGGAAGTAGCAGTTTTGATGGATGGGAAGGTCAATATAATTCCATCTACAAAAAAGCGCAGGCGAATAACATTGGGATGGTTCTCGTAAACAGCAATGAGGCGAAACGAGATGGTGAAGATTCCAAAAAGGAAATGATCGACCACAAAAAGACGCAAGGATATAAGATGCCATATGTGATTGATACGAATGCTAAACTAGCGGATGCTCTTGGAGCTAAAACAACACCGCACGTTTTTATGTTCGATGGCGGCGGCAAACTGGTTTTCAAGGGATCAATAGACAACAGTTGGGATACAAAGCGTGAAAAGCTGGAAACATACTTATTTGATGCTATTGCCGCAATTGGCAATGGAACTGAAATTTCAATAAACAGTTCAACTCCCAGAGGTTGTAGTATTAAAAGAACCAAATAATTGTACTGTTATAAGGTGAGATTGTTTACATTTAAACCTCTAAAAAACGCTCGCCTATGAAAGCTATTATTACTCTTGGGATGCTCTTCCCACTTTTATCTTTTGGACAAGTTTCCTATGACGTTACCGTAACTCGTTTGCGTGCTCTTGCTGACGATTGTGACGGTGGTGCTATTACATTTTGTGCGAACGCACCTCAGGACCCAGTTTACAATATCTGGGTAAATGATCAGGAAGCAAATGAACAAACGTATTGTTGGATCTTTGAAGATGACAACAGTGCAGCATACGCAGTTTGGACGGATATTCAAGATCTTCAGATTGCATCTCAATCGAATGTGAATACTACGTACCTAACATTCGACATGTCAGGATTTGAGACAGATAATCTGAGTCCAGGATGTTCCAGCATGTTGGGAGATGATTCAGTAATTGATCGTGAGTTCGTTCAGGAAATTACTTTGAGTACACTTACAGAAGGAATCGTGAACACTGTAATTATTGATCTTCAGGATACATACTACGCTGAATTGGAAATCATTTGGCATGATTTAACAGCTTCTACGGATGAATTGCCTGCTCCGGCGTTGACTTTGGCTCCGAATCCATCGAATGGTTCATTTACCGTTGCAACTACAGGTGTAACAGGAGAACGCACAATTGAAATTCGCGATATGTCAGGACGTGTTGTTCAGTCGATCGTGAACTCTCAAGATGTAACGGAAGTGTACCTTGACAATGTTGAGTCTGGTAACTACTTCGTTTATGTACATTCTGAGAATGGTACTGCGATTGAGAAGTTGATCGTTAAGTAGACATTACTTTCTTATTGAACCGTAAGTGACGCTTATGGTTCAGACATTAATAGTAAAGAAGTATCCAATGGATGCTTCTTTTTTTTTAGGCGCATATTTCCAGCTTACTAGAGACCGAAAAGTACACTAGAAGAACCCGTTGGATTCTTCATTACTGCAAACCTATTGACCTATTAGCAATTCTATTTCCCTGCACAGGGTTTCGTCCTTTTCCGTAATGGCATTCTCGTCATGTGTAAATATGTTCAGATGCAATTTATTGTATCGAATATCCATGTCGGCATGATGTTGCATTGCGTCTGATAATCGTGCTAGTTTCAAGACGAATTCTGCCAGTTCGGTTTGATTTTCAAATTCTAGTGTTGCCTGAATGCCTTGATCTGATGTGTTCCAATTCATTGTTTCAAGTTAATATTTGATTGTAGATTTCTTCCATTGATTGGTGACTTTCAAGAGAGATTCGAACAATTGCTCGAAGCTTTCAATGACCACATATTGTGATTGCATTACGTCGGTACGAAACTTCGTTTGCATCACAACATCAATATCAAACGGAACTGTTGGAATTTCACCGGAAATACTAGAGTTCGCCTCACCAAAAGACGATGCAATTCCCGCTCCGTAAATTTTCAATCCGTACTGCTGGATCAATCCAAATTCAATGGTAAACCAGTACAATCGTTGCAGCATAACAATGCGCTCCGGATCGTTCAATACGGTACATCCCAACTTTCCGAACTCCTGGGCAAAATCGGAAAACACCGGATCGCTTAACAAAGGAACATGACCGAAAATGTCGTGAAACATGTCGGGTTCTTCGAGGTAATCCAGTTGTTCCATTCTACGTAACCAGGTAGATGAACAAAACTTCTTTTGGGCGAGTAACTGGAAGAATTCTTCAACGGGAATCAATCCCGGAACACAATGAATTTCCCAACCGGTACTTTGTTTAAACCAGTTATTAATCTCTTCAAAATTAGGCGGTGCATTTGGATGTAACACCGACTGCATTCGATCCAACGCCAACATGTATTCGTCACATGCTTTATCCTCCAAATTCTGCTTTTGGCGCTCGAATAGCGTTCTCCAAACTAAAAAGTCTTCATCTCTGTACTTGTCAAAATCTTGTTTCATAATTCAAAAAAAAAGCCCGATTCAATAATTGAACCGGGCTGTGAATACCTTTAAAAGCAATGCACTACAAATCCAGTTCACCGAGGTGAAGCGAATAATAATAGTATGTGTTGTGCATTTGCATATTTCAAATGTAGCATTTTCCGTTAATGTACTACGATTGGTGTAACTATAAACAAACGTTATGCCAGCCAAAAAGATTTATTATATTTGGTTCGATGCGACTCCTACAAATATGTGTCCTTCTGCTTGGGGTAAATCTTTTGTTACCTACAATTGCCGTTCATTTCATGGATATTTCGTCGAACGAAGTCGTTTGCGAACTCATGGAAGATTTTGGTGAGGAAGAAGAGGAAGATGGAGAAACAGAAAAAGACTTAGAAGACACTTTCTTTTTCCGTGATTGGCACAATGGGCAAATAGCCGATTTACTTAAGGATCAGACCGCATTCGAATCATATCCGGTGAATAACCATCAGGTTCGCATTATTCATTTAGAGGTTCAGACACCTCCACCTCAAAATACAATAGGTTAATTCGACTTGACGCTCTCGAGAGTAGGAGTGCGTCCAAATTATTCGTGGTTTGTCCACAACACCTCATTGTATTAAAATGAAAGAGAAATTTTCAGCAAAAAATTTAAAGTTTGACCTCGCTTCAGGATTGGTCGTTTTCTTCGTAGCACTTCCATTGTGTCTAGGAATTTCATTGGCATCTACTTCTTACAAGGACATTCAGGGACTTGATGATTTCGCCGGAATAGTAATGCCAGGTCTTATTGCCGGTATTGTCGGAGGTATCGTTGTAGGAACCTTCAGTGGTTCCAGGTTCGGAGTTAGTGGTCCGGCTGCCGGACTTATTACCATTGTAGGCGCTGCGATTATCGAATTTGGAGGATTTGGCAATGGTGGATTCGAGAAATTTGCTCTGGCTGTTGCTCTCGGTGGAGTAATCCAGTTCATTTTCGGAGTAATCAAAGCCGGATTCGTTGCTTACTATATCCCTTTCTCAGTTATTAAGGGGATGCTGGCGGGTATCGGTGTCACCATTTTCATAAAGGAACTTCCCCATTTCTTTGGGTATGATAAAGACCCGGAAGGTGATATGAAATTCAATCAGGCGGACGGGCACAATACGTTTGAAGAGCTTGGTTACATGCTAGATAATGTTCACGTAGGCGCAACAATTGTAGCCGTTATTTCCATCATTATTCTGGTTGTTTGGGGGATGAAATTCATTAAGAACAATAAGGTTTTGAGCCTGGTTCCCGGTCCTCTTTTGGCAATTATTGTTTCGGTAGCCGTTGCTGCTGCTTTAATGGGAGTTTCCGGTCTTGAAATTGGAAAAACCCATCTTGTAAGTGTTCCTGAACCGAGTAGTATGGAAGAATTCAAGGGCATGTTCTATTTCCCGAACTTCAGTGCAATCGGCGATCCTGCTGTTTGGCGCGTGGCTGTTGTAATTGCTTTGGTTGCATCAATTGAATCACTGTTGTGTGTGGAAGCAACCGACAAAATGGACCCGCACAAAGGACGTACTCCAATGAACCGTGAATTGAGAGCGCAGGGAATCGGAAATGTAGTTTCTGGACTTTTGGGAGGACTTCCAATCACGCAGGTAATTGTACGATCAACCGCGAACATCGGTGCTGGAGCCAAAACTAAATCCTCTGCGATTATTCATGGTATTTTCTTAGTGGTATTTATCCTGGCAATTCCGGGTGTATTGAACCTGATTCCGCGTGCAACATTGGCGGCAGTTCTCTTACTTATTGGATGGAAATTGGCAAGCCCTAAATCTATGATTCAAATGATCAAATCCGGATGGGAGCAATTTGTACCGTTCTTTGTTGTAATTGCGGTTATGTTGTTAACGGATTTGTTAATCGGTGTAGGTGCTGGTTTGGCAGTGGCAATGGTCATTATCCTTTATCGAAACTTTCAGATGTCATTCTTCATCAATGATGACGTACACGATGACAAAGTCCACATTCACCTTTCTCAACATACAACTTTCCTGAATAAGGCTAGTATTATGAAGCGATTGGATGAAATTGAAGATGGAAATGAAGTTGTAATTGATTTGACGGACACGATTAGTATCGATCATGATGTGAAAGAGGCTCTCAACGACTTCATCGAAGGTGCTCCGGACCGTGAGCTTTCCGTTACCATTATAGACGAAGAGAAGCTAAGTCAGAATGTAACGATGGGGCATTAGATGTTAGACTTTTACTGGACTCTAGACAAAAGATATTAAGAACAAAGAGTAAAGACCATTGGGTCGATTTTGAACAAAATGAAATGGTTCCTTTCGAAAGAATGGGACCATTTTTCTTTTACCTGGCAAGAAATGATGGCGTTTTGAAAGTTTTTTCTTCTTCGATTTCCTTCGGAGTACTAAATACAACAAGGGTTTGAGCTAAATCAACAAAAACCTTCAACGCAAAAACCTGCCTGCCGCAGGCACGGTGCGTTTATGATTTATTGCATTTACTAGTTTTTGACGAACGAAATTCTTAACTTCTGTAGTGATCTCGATTCTCAGAAAGAAAGACTTCCTTAAACTAATACTTCACAAACACGTTCTTCGGCTCGGTGAAGAAGCGCAATGCTTCCCAACCGCCTTCTCGTCCTACTCCTGATGCTTTCATTCCTCCGAATGGAGTTCTGAGGTCGCGTACAAGCCATGAATTGATCCAAACGATTCCTGCATCCAATTCATTCGCCATACGATGAGCACGTTTCAAGTTGGATGTCCAAAGCGTGGCACTTAATCCATATTTCGTTGAATTCGCCATCATCAATACCTCCTCTTCCGTGTCGAATGGAGTGATCGTAACTACAGGTCCGAAAATTTCTTCCTGGTTCGTACGGCAATCGAAGGCGAGACCTTCAATTACTGTTGGTCGCAGGTAATAACCGTTTTCATAACCTTCCACCGTAACGCTTTCTCCACCAGTCAAAACAGTTCCGCCTTCTTCTTTAGCCAATTCAACATACGAAAGTACTTTCTCCATGTGCGGTTTGGAAACCACGGCACCTAACTTGGCATCAGGGTTGTCCGGGTGTGCCACTACGGTAGAACTCACTCGATTTACAAATTCCTCCTTGAATTTATCGTATATGGAACGCTCCACAAAAATGCGTGATCCACACAAACAGATTTGCCCTTGATTGGCGAACGATGAACGCAAAGTTGTACTCAACATATCCTTAAAATCGCAATCTGCGAAAATGATATTTGGATTCTTCCCTCCTAATTCCAAAGATAGTTTTTTGAACATAGGAGCAGCAGTTCTTGCAATATATTCACCTGTAGCTGTTCCTCCCGTGAAGGAAATTGCTTTGATCCTCGGATGTTTCACAATGGCATCTCCGGCGTATTTCCCTTCCCCATGCAAAATGTTCAACACACCGTCTGGCATCCCAGCTTCTTTGGCCACTTTCCCAAGCAAGTATGCTGTGTACGGAGTAATTTCAGAAGGTTTTGCAATGACACAATTCCCTGCTGCAAGAGCTGGTGCAATCTTCCATGAGAAAAGGTAGAGCGGTAAATTCCAGGGAGAAATACACCCTACAATTCCAATCGGCTTACGCAAAGTATAATTTACACCAACGCCTTCCATTTGGTGCGATTCAGAGGCATAATGAACGATGGCTGTTGCGAAAAAATGAAAGTTGGAAACCGCTCTTGGGATATCCACGTGCGCCGCAAGAGACAATGGTTTTCCGTTATCGCGTGATTCGGCTTTAACGAATTCATCCATGCGCGCCTGAATGCCTTCAGATAACTTCACAAGAATGGCACTTCTTTCCGATTTACTCATTTCAGACCAGATGGGAAACGCTTTTTCCGCTGCTTTTACGGCTAGCGCAACATCTTCCTCGGTTGAATTGGGAATCTGGGAATATACCGTTCCAGATGCAGGTTCGTAATTATCAATATACTGTCCTTTTACAGGGTCACAGTAAGCACCATCAATAAAATTCTGAAGTCGTTCCATGGAAATTATTTGTTCGGTAAAAGTACCGATTTTCTCAGGAAAGCTGATACGATTTGTGTTGTGGAAGAGGGGGTGGTTTGACTATTCGACTTTTGGACAGTTCGAAGTACATCGCGTGGTAAAGCGATGATTACGTAACCTTCAGTAATTTTCGGATGGGTTTAGCTATTACTAAGGTCAACAGATAGCCGATCACCACTCCTCCGGTGTTTGCGAGTAAATCCAATCCGGATACGGATCTACCTGGGACAAAGTACTGACCGAATTCCATCAATCCGCCATAAATGAATGCGAAAATGCCAGAAATCAACAAACGTTTGCGGTTTTCGACGGTAAGCAATCCCAGATTTAGCATCAACGTTCCGTATGCAATGAAATGACCTACTTTATCATTACTCGCGGCAAGTTTGGGCGAGGGAGAAAGACTCAAATATGTAATTCCAATGATCACACCAACAAGCGACAATTGAATCAATAACTTAAATCCGAATTTCATTCTTCGCTTCCTTTAGGCAGGTGCTTCACAAGGTCTCCTGTAAATCGAACCATATTTTTGACTTCTCCGGTGTTCGCAATACGCAGAGATTTGAAGATGATCAACGCACGACCATTACATTCAATATGGTAGACTTCTTCACTTTCGAGGAACGTGATTAGTTCCGGTGTAAATAGCTTACGGATGGCTTCTTCATCAGGACCTGTCAGCTTTAATTTATTGGAGAAGATTGGTGCGTCTTCAAAATCTATATCCTTACGATTTGCGATGGAAAGTCGTTCGAACAAACGATCGAAAATACCTTCGCTCTCCAGAGTGAATTCTGGAATTCTTCCCGGCAAATGCACCAATAATAGGGTTGTTTTGTACACTTCCTTAGAAAGCATTGCTCCTTCATCGAATACGATATCGGACATTTCCCAATCAGCCTGATAGTCTTCAAACTCTCCACCAATCACATTGGATTTCGATTCCAACGGACGCGACTTAAAGAACTTGAAATCGAGCAGTTCACTTGAATCCACATTCTCCTGACGTACATAGTACCAATTGTTGTTCGAAGCAATCTTCTTCATGCGTTGTTGTCGCGGAGAAGTCTTCTGGAAGTTCGGAATGATATGGGTTTTCAATGCCAATTTGTGATTCGATGCAGCGATGTGTTGCGTTAATCCGATAATGCGCACTTTTCCCCCCGTCAATCGATGAGAATCCCTGAACTCGAAGAGTTTTTCCTGGAAGGTGAGGTCTACCAATCGCGTTTTTGAAAGATCTACGGTCAATTCAGCACCCGGAGGAATTTTCTCAAGTATTCCAATGAGTCGCAGCAATGAAAGGAAGTTTGCCACTCCTTTTACTTTCAATGTGTACGTTCCGTCCTTATTCTCTTTTAATCGGGTACCCGATCTGAATGTTAATTGAATGAACTGCGGGATGGATAGTCTGGAAATCAACAAATGAGCGACCATTGTCACTCCAATTCCTCCTAAAATTCCAATAAGTGGGTTTTTGTAGAGCGTAATAATGATCGTAGAGAGGAAGAAAACCGTTTGTTCCAATCCTTGCTGATAAACCTCCTTGAATACTCGTGGAGAAGCCAATTTCACCCCAGTAACGACGAGAACCGCTGCCAGTGCCGCTACCGGGAACAATTGAATCAATGGTGTTAATAGCAATACGAACAATGCGATGAACAAGCCATGATAAAAATTCGACCACTTTGTTTTCGCGTTGTTGTGCACATTTACCGTACTTCGGACGATTACATTCAATACTGGCAATCCCCCAACGGCACCTGAAACCATCGTTGCGATACCCGTACTTGCCAGATCTTTGTTCAGATTCGTTTTACGCTTGTAAGGGTCGAGCTTATCCACGGCTTTGGCTGCCGCGAGCGTAATCACCGATGAAATAAGGTTGATGGAAATTACCGACATCCAGAAAGTTCCGGTATGCGCTTTTGCAAAACTTGGGTAGGCTAATCCATCCATCCAATTGCTCGGAACATCGATAAGATAATCTTTCGGTGATTCAAAAACATTGCCGAAAACAGCAATTTGATTTGACTCCAAATAATTGTACAAAAGCACAATTGGAACGGTGATTCCCAATACCCAAACCGGCGCTGGAATCAAGTGGAACACCTTATAACTAATCCTTGCGTGAAAGATTAAAAGAAGAATCCCAATACCGGAGATGAAGGCAATGTACGGGTCGATATCCGGAACTCTTTCGAAAAGGTGTTGAATGATCTCGATGGTATTCTCTCCATCGGATGTCGTTCCCATGGCAACATGCAGTTGCTTCGCAAAGATGATGATCCCGATAGATGCCAAAACCCCACGAATTACTGAGGTTGGGAAGATTTCCGCAATACGCCCCCAACGGAGCAATCCAATTACGACTTGCAGCGCTCCTGCCACTACAACTGCTCCCAAAACGTGTGGAAATCCAGAGTAATCTCCCTCAGCTCCCGGATTATCAGAAAGTGCTACAGCTGAAGCTCCAACAACGGCAATCAATCCTGCTGCAGGACCATTAATTGTGAGGTATCCACTACGAATCACCAATGTCATCATACCACCAATAGCAGCGGTGATCAAACCTGAAATTGGTGGAAGCCCCATCCCCTTGGCAATCGCAAGGGACAAAGGTAATGCCACTAATGCTACACTAATGGCAGCAATTACGTCGTTTCTCCAATGCTTTTTCAGCCCCAGCCATCCTTCAGCGGGTATTTCATCACGTTGTATCGACATGTAGTGTTAGAGTTAATTATTTCCGTTTTCACCTGGTTCCAACGGACCGTATTTCGTTTGTTCGTTTCGTTTATTCGTAGCGCATCTCCTTGCCTTTTACCGTTGCTGGAATTCCTTCAGTCAACCATTGCGGCGCCGGAGCATCCAGTAGATAGTGATCAAAGAACTGTCGCATTCGAATGCTCAAATCAATACGGTTTGCATTTCGCATCAAATTGTGCTTATCGTCGTTGTAATTCAAAAGCCAAGCCGGTCGTCCCAGACGTTTCAATCCTGTGAACAACTCAACTCCCTGATACCATGGAACTGCCCCATCGTTATCGTTGTGCATAATCATCAGTGGCGTTTCTACATTTGGCAGATGGAATAATGGTGAATTCTCCACGTACAAATCCGGACGTTCCCAGATAGTGTATCCGATTCTACTTTGCGTTCGTTCGTACTGGAACTGTCGGTTTAATCCACTTCCCCAACGAATTCCTCCGTAAGCAGAGAACATATTCGCTACTGGAGCTCCAGCCATTGCAGCGCGGTATCGGTTGGTCATGGTAACCATTTGCGCCGTTTGGTATCCTCCCCAGGATTGTCCCTGCAATGCCATGCGCGTAGAATCAACATTCGGCAAAATTTCCAATACATGATCTGTTCCGCTCATGATACAATCGTAGGCTGACTTCGCCGGGTGACCGGGTGTATAACGAATATCCGGCATGAACACCACGTATCCTGCAGAGGCGTATTCAGTGGCATAAATGATGGATGCAGTTGGTTTTGGGATGTAGTGCGAATGCAATCGATCTGCGTATAATTCGTAGAAATACACCATCAATGGATAGGATTTCGTTGAATCAAAATCTTCCGGTTTGTAAAGCAATCCTTCCAATTCGATTCCATCGTAGCTGGTCCATTTGGTCAACTCCACTGTTCCCCATTTGTACTCACTTTGCTGCGGATTGGTCGTTGAAATTTTCTCCATTACAGCCATGTCATCCGTGAATGTGTACACTTCCGGGTAGTCCTGGAATGTCATTTTTCGAACGATGTGACGCGCATTGTTTTTAGAACGTTGCAGTTGCAATACTCTAGCATTGAACGAGGCTGTCTGTACCAAATCAACATGACCGTCGTGTTCTTTCAATTCGTAGAATCGTGAACCCTTTGTGGTTTTATCAAATCCCTGGAAATACACATTGAATGGCTCGTAGTAAACGCTGTCACGCTCCCAAACACTCAGGCTTAATTCCACATTCTCGAGCTTACCCATCTCATGTGTGTACGACGAAAGCGTTTTTTCAACGCGATCGTATTGCCAGTAATCGAACTCGGACTGGATCAAAATTTTAGATTCATCACGCGTCCAATGACCTGCACCTCTTGGATATGCTTCCATCGGCATTCCGTTCATGTCTTCCGTCCAGACAACTCCTTCCGTATTACATGTGATGCAATCCTCCTGTCCCGTTTCCAGGTCCAACATGTGGTGTTCGCCGTCACAGTAGAATGTCATGTATTTTCCTGATGGAGACATCGAGGGCCAGAATTTTTGTCCGGTAAGAACTTGTTCTGCTTCTCCGGTTTCAATGTTGACTCTGTAGAAGTCCCTTGGTCGAGGAGAAACCCAATTGTATGTGTGTGCATATGGTTCGTCACTTGCTCCCATCAGGTATTTTCCTTTCAGGTTGAATTCCTCATATACATCAAGCGTGTCATTCTCTAATGGAACAATTTTGTCCAATTCAATGTGATACGCGTACATCTGAGTCGCCTCTAAATCATCGTCTTTTTCCAGTAATTGCTGTGGCTGCAGACGTTGATCTTTGTAGTGCCAGAGATCCAGATGCACTTTTTCCTTCTTCGTGAGGGTATCTTTCGGCTCTTCCATTTCACGATCACCAATACCGAAATACAAAATGTCATCGTTCATGGTGAAACTCAAATCATGGTGTCTGGAAATTGAATGATCTACATCAAATCCAACCTTGGCAGAATCAATCACAATGTGCGAAGAACCATCCGCTGAAAGCAAGTGGATATCGTATTGCTTTACTTCTGAGGTATCAAGTGACGCGTAAAATGCGATTCCGTCTTCATTCGAGTTAAACGTTTGAATATCAGCATCCGTGTATTGCTCTTTCCACGTTGTTATTCCTCTTTGTTGGAACGAAAAGAAGTTGATCTTCACAGAATCAATCTCTTCAATACTTCGATGCGTTTTGTATGCCAAATGAGCACCTTCGTACGTCATTTCGTATTCCGTAACGTTTTGAATTTCCTGACTATAATCTGGATGGAACACCCATAATAGCTTTCCGTCAGAATCGTATTCTGGCTCTTTGTTCTTGCGTCTTCTTCGGCGTTTCTTCTTTTTCTTTTTTCCCGGAACCTCGGTCAATTTGTTGTGCTGAAACTGAACCACCATCCAATCGTTTACATCACTGGTAACGAAGGATTTCACTTTGGGGTATTTCGCCAGTGAATCCTGACCCAGATAGTAAATCCCCAGTGAATCTTTCGGCCATTTCGATCGTTTGATTTCTTTCAACTCGCATGTTCGAAGTGTATCGAATCCCGGTGTAATTTTGAATGCGATATAGCTACTTCCACCAGAAAACTGAGCTCGATATGCTCTTTCAATTGTATCTGTCTTCCCCGTTTCAACATTGTAAATGCATAATACCCCGTCTCCACGATGCGGCTTAATCTCATAAGAAATGAACTTCCCGTCGTTGGAGATTTCAGCGTTTTTTAACGATTTCCAGTCATTATAAACCGTGTGATCAATGACTTTCTTTTCCTGTGCAATTGCTCCTATAGAAATTGATACAAAGAGAAGTGCCGTAAGTAATCGCATATTTCTTGATTTTAAGGTCGTTAAAATACCTATTATTTACGACATTCAGCGTTAGGCGATAAAGAGTTCAGAAGCGATGAAATCTGCTCGCAGTCTGCCTTCCCGAGTAAGATACAATCGATTATCCTTTTCTTCCATCCAGCCTTGTTTTACGAATTGCTTAATGTGATCAGAAAAATCTTTCGGAAACTCCTGAATTTGCGATAATTGATCCAGCGAAACGCCGTAAATGGTTCGAAGTCCGGTTAATATAAGTTCATTGAAACGATCGGCTTTGGAAAGGACTTCCTCTTCGTAAAATGAGGTTCCATTTTCGATTGCCTTCATGTACAGCGAATTGTTCGCTACGTTCCATTGTCTTGATGCTCCTTGAAACGAATGCGCCGATGGACCAATTCCAAGATATTGCACGCCTTTCCAGTAATTGCTGTTATGCTTCGATTCGAATCCGGGTTTGGAGAAATTAGAGATTTCGTATTGTTCGATCCCCGCAACTTCCAACATTGCAACAAGCGTTTCAAACTGACGACTTTCCTCTTCATCCGTAGCCACTTTCAACTCTCCCGATTTCACACGTCTGTCCAGCAAAGTGTTTTCTTCTACCGTGAGACAATAAGACGAAATATGTGGAACGCCCCAATCAATGACTTTCTGAATATGATTTTGCCATTCATCCGGCGACAATTCGGGCAATCCGTACATTAAATCCACTGTGATATTCTCGAAACCTACTTTTTGTGCAAGAGCGACACATCGCTCAGCTTCTTCAGTTGTATGTGCTCGGTTCATCCATTCTAAATCGGAGGATTTAAAGGATTGAATTCCAATACTTAGGCGGTTGATTCCTGTGGATTTCCATTCTTGAAGGTTGGATTCACTGCAATCATCGGGATTCGCTTCCAATGAAACTTCGGCATCTTCGGTTACTTCAAATTGCTCGTGAATCTGATCAAGAAAGACGCTTAGTTCTTCCTTACTAAGCAAGCTCGGAGTACCACCACCAAAGTAAATCGTCTCAATTACTTCATTATTGAGGTAATTCGATCGCTCCTTTAATTCCTTCGACATAGCAGTGATCATGCGCTCCCGATACTTGTGAAAAGTAGTACTGAAATGGAAATCGCAATACGAACATTGTTGCCTACAGAAAGGGATATGGATGTAAATTCCAGCCATAGATCAAAAGTACTTAGATTCAACCAACCGCCAATTTCACGATTGTATCCGTTTCAGGATATTTTTTCTGATTGCTTTGTGTCGCGCTACATTTTTTTCTAACTTACAGTCGAAGTCATGGGATTTGAACGTCATAAACGTCTATTAAATAAAGAGTTGGATCAATTTAATTTGATTCTTAGCGAAATCCTTCCCCGTTATATTTCGCTGATGAAAAAGGACGATATCTCTGACGAAGAACTCAAAGAATTGGGCGAATTAGAGCATTTTCTGATAGAAATCAACGGTAAGATTGCTTCGATCAAAACCAAGTTAGATCACGATTTGTTTGGTGAAACAATGGATGAATACTATCGGGTGAAAGAACTGGCTGCTCAAGGAGATTCTTTAGCTCAAAAACGATTGGATCAACTTCGGGAAACATTCAGTAATTCGATCAAGGGGGACACCTTCTTTAATTGGAACTAAGCGATTATTTCTGAGCTAGTTCTGTTTCAGCAATTTTACACAGTAGGTTAGGCATTGCGACCACAAAGGCACGAAGACCACAAGGACAATTGTATGTGTAAAGTACACAAGATGATCACTTCGTGATCTTCAGAATTCAAGAGAAGCGATAAAACAAAGCTTGGCACAATTTTTCTATATTCGTTTGGAAAACAAACACCAATCGACCATGAGATTTTTACTGTCTTTCTTATTGATTTGTAGCTCGTTCGTTGCTACTTCGCAATCGTCTGCTTTGAAAACTGGAATTCTTGACTATCAATCGGGAAAATACGATGATGCCGTTGCCAGATTGAGTGAAGTTATGAAGGCTCCGGAAAAATTGAAATCGAAAGAAGTGCCGGAAGGCTGGTTTTATCTGGGAAAATCAAAGGCTGTTCTTATTTCAAATGCCATGAGTATTCAAGACGCCAGTGCGTTGGTTAAGTACAAGGGGTATGATCTTGACGCTTATTATTGCTACAATCAGGCATTGAAAGCAGGACCAAAAAGTGAACTTCAAGAAACTATTGAACTTGAAATCAACAACTTATATTATCTCATCTTCAATTCTGGAAATACGCAATACTTACTTGGTGACAACACCTCAGCCTTGAAGTACTATAATACTGCGGCAGAAATTGCGGAAGTTCATGAAATCCCCGGTGATTATCAGGTTTATTCTTTGCGCGGGCAGACCTACCTTTCCATTGGTGATTCGGTGAAAGCCTACAATGATTTCGCTACTTCTACCAAGCACTATTTGGTTGATTCACCCGAAATTCCAGATGCTAACATTGGCTTCGCCTACTACTCAATGGCGATAATAGAGCGTTACAGTAACAACGACCTGGATAAAGCCCTGGAACTGACACAAGTTGGAAATGAACTCATGCAAAAGGAATACGATCGATTGAAAGGGTTGTTTAATGACGGGAGTTCAGATCAACGGATGTTGGTGTCTCAATCCGAGCAATTCGGCAATATCATGGATGCTTTGAATCGATTTGAGTTGGATATTTATCAGGTATCTCCAGATAAATACGAGGAAGCTGTGGCTAAATTCGAGAAAGCACTCGAGGAAAACCCTAATGATGCGAATATGTGGCTGGTTTACGGAAACCTGATCGAATATGAAGATATTGACGGTGCCTATGAAGCCTATAAAAAAGCCGTTGAAAACGCCCCAGAGAATTCCATCGGACATTTCAATGCTGGTGCAAACCGAGTAAATAAAGGGACAGCATATGCGCGAAAAGCCAACGAAGAATTTGACTATCAAAAAGCTCAGGAATGGCAGGAAAAAGTAAACGAAGAGTTCAAAACTGCGCTCCCGCATCTTAAAAAAGCCCATGAATTGGAGCCGGACAATATTTATGTCATCGACGCTTTGCTACAAGTAACCATTCAACTGGAAATGATGGATGATTACAAGATGTATAAGGAGAAGCAAAAGTTGCTAAGAGGATATTAGGACTGCCTGTCTATTGAGGCATTACAGTCCTCCCCTCAATCCCACTCCAAAGGGGTAACTTACCATATATTGGCAAGATGCCCAGCGTGTTTTTTTTCGACCGCAAAGGCGCAAAGAATTTAAACAGTGATAACACCGGTTGTTTTATGGACGCAAAGGATTATGACGTCGTCATAATCTAGTGACCATATAAACCTCTTATCAAGTATTTCTTCGTGTTCTTTGTGCCTTTGTGGTGAATAATTTGGAGTTTGCCGTTATCAAGGAAGTCGCCTCCAAATGGAGAGGAATTATTCCACCATCAATGTAAACACACCGGATTTATCCTTCAATTGTACATGCAGGTAATATGTTCCTGGTGCAACGTTCAATTGATATTCCAATGAGCTAAGGTTTTGCTTTGATTCAGATAGAATTAGCTTTCCGGCTGCATCGTATACAGCAACATTGATTTGTTCCTCTTCTCCATTGAAGTAAATGTTGAAGTTTCCATCTGATGGGTTCGGCGCTACCACGGCAACATCCTCAAGGGTGTTTTCATTCAGACTAACCTGATCCACAACAAAGCATGAACTTGTATCAGAACAACTTCCATCCGTGACAATCACCGCGTAGTTTCCGTTGGCTGTGGCTACGTACGAAGGATTCGTTGCACCCGGAATAATGGCGTTCCCATTATCACAGTCAATCCATTGGAAGGTTCCGACTGTACTTTCTGCCGTCAAGACAATTCCACCTTGCGTAACGTTCGTATTGACGGTTTCAATTGTTAAGTTCAAATTCGCTGTTGAGTCACAACCCTGTGCATTTTGCAAGGTCACCGCATAACTTCCTGTCGCCGTATACGTGTTTCCATTCCAATCGAAACTATTACACGCTGTAATGTCCGTTGTGGATGAAAGCGGTGGACACGCTGGAATGATAACAATGCTGTAATCTTCTACCTCACCGTCGTATCCGACTTCACAAGTATCAGGTGATTGATTGTACTTTGCCGATACGCGCATTGTCGTAGTTCCGATGAAAGCATTCGCTGGAACGGTTACCATAAGCGGAGATTGATTCGTAGGACCGTTTGCTGTATTCTGAGCAGATCCCATATCGAATTCTTCTCCCGGATCATTGAAATCATAATCGTGGTTCCAATCTATCCATGCTTTTGCGTAGATCACGTAGTTTCCATCGGTATTTACGTTGGTCGTTAAAGGATAGGATTGTCCTACTTCCACTGTTGTCGAATGCGTTGATGTGTAATCTGTATACGGCTGTGTTTTTCCTGTAGCATTGTTGATGGTATTGAAATCTACCAATGTTACTGCTGTCTGCCAACTCATATTTCCAGTCGAAGTGCAGTACTGCTCCGGTTTTACTATGTAAGTGAATTTATACGTCTCGCTGGTATCTCCATTGCTTCCAACAGCATACACTTTGAAGTAAATTCGTGTTCCTGCAGGAGCATCTGGCAAAGGTTGATCCGATACCCAGGTAGAATCAATTGTATTTGTCATTGGAATCACGTTCCCAAAAACAGGTGTATTCAAGGACCATTCCGTATAGACGCTCGATAGTGTTCCATCATAAGAAATTACAGAAGTAACGTACTGATCGACTCCTTCCAATGGTAGGTCATCCGTTGGTGCATCTGAAATATCGGTTGTTAAGATGGCTGGAAAATCAGCTCGCCCGTCCAATGTGAATTCCCACAGACCACGTCCCCAGGTTGTCGCGCGAAGCGTGTTTGAACCGTACATTATTTCCATTTCCGAAATGGCAACGTTTGGTAAATCCGGATTGTATAAGGTCCATGTATTGTCCGCCATGGCTTTTTTGTACACCCCAATTTCAGTTCCTACATAAATCGTACTGGCATCTGTATGGTCCACCACCACATTTCGTACCGGCATATTGCCAAGATTGTACGTAATGTTTGTCCAGGTTAGACCATTATTATTGGAGATGAATACTTTGTTTCCGTTATTCTGGTACGAAGAATACACAACAAGAATGGTATTGTCATCATTCGGGTCGAAGCAGATATCTGCAATGGAAGAATTTGGCAACGATCCTTGAATATCGAAGAAGGTGTTTCCTCCTGTAAATGAAATCTCTAAATTTTCGGCACGGGAAACGATTAGCTTCTGCGAATTTCCTTCTGCCATAGCTGCATGTGAAATTGTGCCGGTGAAACTCGGTGTTCCCAGTTGTGTCCAAGTAGTTCCAAAGTCATCACTACGAAAAACTGTATCTCCGAATGAATACAAACGCATGTGGTTATTTGGATCGTATAACAACGGTGCTACCCAACCTCCGTTTTGTCCTGGTGGCGTTGCTCCCGTTTGTGTAACTCCACCATCTTTGGTAAGTCGTCGCGTTCCGTATTGTACGCTTCCCATCATCCAGTCGTCGTTCAATGGATGAATAATTCCTTCCATTCCATCTGCACCGTAGAACTCAATCCAACCTGTTTCGGTATGAATACTTGTTCCGTTGTCTTGCGATCCGGTTATTGTTCGCTCGTGGTTCGATTGACTTACCCCCAGAGAGTAGTTTTCCCGGATCGATTGTCCTTCAAAAATCTCCCAGGTAACTCCGTTGTCGTAGCTGCGCCCCAGGAATCCATCTGTACTTACCCAGAAAACACCATTCTGACATCTGGCTCTTCGGATATCCGCATGGACATACGATGTATTGGTTGCATACGTAGCATTTCCTTGTGCCCAAAAGGTTGTCTGACCAAAATTCTGACCTCCGTCTGAACTCATGTTTACATCAATATTTCCAACAAGAATTTGGCTCGTGTCGGTATCACTTACAGCGAATGCTCCATACATTCCCAATCCGTGATTCGAGATTTCAGTAAATGTCGCCCCTTGATTTTCTGATTTCCACACATACGTACCGTTCACTGCATAGATACAATCCGGGCAATCGGCACTAACAGACAAGCGGCTTACATCTCCACCTGGAGTTGTACCAGAATTGAAAAATGAAAGTCCACCGTTATTAGAAACATAGATGTAGTTCGAGTTGTTTCTTCGCACGTACATTACATCCGGATCGGTAGGGTGAAAATGAATCTCGTAAGTAGTTGCTGTTAGCACCTGCGTCCAGGTTGCCATGTCATCTGTAGATCGGTAAAGACCTTCATTTGAGGCCACATACACTAAATCCGGAATGGTAGGGTGATAAATTACTTCGTAGATCTGACGGTTCGATCCCAAACCTCCCCATCCGAGGTTGGTTGGATTGAATGCTGTTTCTGTCCATGTTAACCCGGCATCCGTAGAACGATAAATTCCGTGCGTTGTGCCGTTTCGCGCGTTACGCAGGTTGATAAGTATGGAATCTGGATTGGTCGGTCGAACGGTCATGGTATTGACTCCCGTTGCAATCAGGAAATCCGTTGCTCCTTCATTCCATGTAGCACCGCCGTCCAGTGTTTGCCAGAATCCACCACTTCGAGAGCCGATGTACATTCTGTTTGGATCGTTAGGGTCGCCATAGAAGGTTTCGATACGTCCCAAACCAAGTGAATAATGTCCTGTTACTTGACCGATGTAATGTGGACCTAATTGCTCCCAACCAGCATTGAAAATATTGGATTCAGGCGCATTGTTCACATATTCCTTAAAGGTATTCTCCACAAAATATGGATCGATTTGACTACGATCTCCTGACGGATAGTATTTCTTCTCGTTTTCGTACAGCCAACGTTGATAGCCTTTCCAACCTGATCCCTTAACGTGAATATCGATTGTGTCGAAATGTGCTTCCGCAGCAGCTACGACATCATAAAAATTGACTTGAGGATCTTGTGCGAGTTCTTTCCAGTTTTGAGAAAAGCCAAGAGTCGATAACCCGACGAAAATCGAGAGAAGAAGGAGTTTCATACCAATAGTTTTAGCCCACTAAAGATACGGAAAATCGCGACTACCAAAAGATCTTAGCGCTCCATTGGCGTGTTCCGTCTGATACCAATTTCAGCTCTTCCTGTTTTCCTGAGCTTGTTATTTCGAATTCTATCATTTCAAGATTAGGAGTATATTCTTCTGATAAAGGCTCATATTCCACGGTTCCCGAATCGATCCGAATCGCTCTTTTTAGGTACTTTTTGCCGTACATCGCTGGGATTCCTAACAAACCGCTTGTTTCCGCAGGCAATACCATTTCGTTGAATCCTGATAGCTGATTGTCGATATCGGTGTAATCCAATCGATACTTGCGATGGTAAGGAAACCTGCCTTTAATATCAACTTCTGATGGCAATCCGTCTTTATAGGAATATCGAAAGGAGACCATGGTATCGTTACCATGAATGGTATGCTGAGCTACAATATTATCATCATCATAATCGAACATGATTTGCTGCACACCATCATCACTGAAAATACCAAAGAGGCGACCATTTTCATCGTATAAATATTGAATGCGTCGAGCTCCTGAAATGATTTCCCTGATTTGATTTCGATCGTTTAGTTCGATGCGGGATTCCACATTCCCCTTGTACGGCTGGAATTCAATATTGATTACGTCTTTCTCATAACTCATTTTCAGATTGGTTGTCTTTCCGAATTCGGTGATTTCAATTTTGGAAATTCTACCATCCGCATTTTCGGTTTCTTGTTTTGCTGGCTCTGGAGTTTTGTCTTCAGAACAAGAGAAGAACATTAAGAGTGTGAGTGCGAGAGTGAAGAGTTTGGTTATATAGAGTACTTCATCTCGACTCCGCTCGATGAACTCTTGAATGTGACGATTTTCGAATTTATTCGATGGATTCCGCATGGAATAAAGGTAGCATAAAAAAAGCCGGCGCTTCGAGAACCTCAGCGACCGGCTAGTTTTATTTAATTAAGCGTGCATCTCGACAAGCTCGATGTACGCTTGATTGATTCTACAAATCGAATTTGATTCCTTGAGCCAATGGAAGGCTGTCAGAATAGTTGATTGTATTTGTTTGGCGACGCATGTAGATTTTCCATGCATCAGAACCAGATTCGCGACCTCCTCCGGTTTCTTTTTCACCACCAAATGCTCCACCAATCTCAGCACCAGAAGTTCCGATGTTTACGTTAGCAATTCCACAATCTGATCCTTGAGCGGATAAGAATGCTTCAGATTCCTTAAGGTTATTTGTCATAATTGCTGATGACAATCCTTGCGGCACCCCATTTTGCAATTCAATAGCGTTTTCAACACCACCAGAGTATTTCATGATGTAAAGAATCGGAGCGAAAGTCTCGTGCTGAACAATCTCGAAGTGGTTTTCTGCTTCTACAATTGCTGGTTTCACGTAACATCCAGACTCATATCCTTCTCCTTCCAGAACACCACCTTCAACGATAATATTTCCTCCTTCTTCTTTAGCTTTCTCCAAAGCGTCAAGATACATTTGAACTGCTGCCTTATCGGTAAGCGGTCCAACGTGGTTGCTTTCATCTAATGGGTTTCCGATTTTGATCTGCTTGTATGCATTTACCAACGCATCTTTCACTGTTTCGTATACATCTTCGTGGATGATCAAACGACGTGTTGATGTACAACGCTGACCGCATGTTCCTACAGCTCCGAATACAGCTCCTGGAACAACCATTTTTAAATCGGCAGTTGGTGTGATAATGATGGCGTTGTTTCCTCCAAGCTCCAACAATGATTTACCCAAACGCTCTCCAACAGCTTTTCCTACGGCTTTACCCATACGAGTAGATCCTGTAGCGGAAACTAATGGAATACGCTTATCGTGCGACATTGCAATTCCCAATTCAGCACCTCCAATTACCAATCCGGAAACTCCTTCAGGTACGTTGTTTGCCTCGAAAACTTCTTGTGTAATTTGTTGACATGCAATCGCTGTGATTGGCGCTTTTTCTGATGGCTTCCAAACACATGAATCTCCACATACCCAAGCCAATGCTGTGTTCCAGTTCCAAACGGCAACCGGGAAGTTAAATGCAGAAATAATTCCTACAACTCCTAGTGGGTGATATTGCTCGTACATACGGTGTCCCGGACGTTCAGAGTGCATAGTCAATCCGTGCAACTGACGTGAAAGTCCAACAGCGAAGTCACAGATATCGATCATCTCCTGAACTTCTCCCAAACCTTCCTGGTATGATTTCCCCATTTCATAAGAAACCAATTTTCCTAAAGGCTCTTTGTACTCACGTAATTTCGTTGCCAACTGGCGCACTACTTCTCCACGCGCCGGAGCAGTCCATTGTCTCCAGGCTTTGAATCCTTCCTGCGCTTTCATCACTACCGCTTCGTAATCTGCTTCTGTAGCAGCGTTTACCGTTGCGATTGTTTCTCCATCTACGGGAGATACAGAGGCAATAACTTCTCCTCTAGTATTGAACCAGTGTCCACCTGTGGAAGCACCGTTGTTATTTTCTTCGATTCCGAATTGCTTCAATACCTCAGCAATCCCTAAATCTGTCATTGTTTCAGCCATTTGCTTAAATGTTAAATAAGATACAATTGCTACAAATTTACGTTAAATAATCAAGTTTTGGGAGCAATTGGGCTATTCGCTTCTTCCCGAATTTACTTCAATCTTGACATGCAATGAGAGAATCGAAACGCGAGTAATGCAGAAGTAGTAAGAGTAAAAGTCATTTAATCGAAACAAGCCTATGACATCTTCTTTACCGCTTTACACAGTTTTCGCGCAAATTTTTTCTTAACAAGCTCCAAATTCTTGTTCCAATTGCCTATAGTGCTGCTGCTGTTTATCACTAATGATCGTTTAGTGTCGTAATCGTAACAGAAAATTTCAACGGGGACTTCACCCTTAAGCGATTTCGGTCCGAAATCAGATACAATTAGGCGATTCTTAACTGTTATAAACGATACGTTCCTTGATTCCTTCAGTTCAAGAATTGGCTCACTCTCGGTATTGAATTCCTCTGCCGATTTCAATTCAAATACTTCCTGATCTATGTGCAGTATTGCCTGAATAAATAGTTCATCTGACTCGAAAGCACGAACGGTATCGCCCTTCCAGGAGATAAGTCCTTTGAAGTAATCACCTTCATATTGCTCTACGAACTCAAATTTCTTTGGAAGTTTCAACTCAAAATGATCTCCAAGTTTGGTTTTTCCCCTAGATTGACTGAACAAAGATGTACTTGTCATCATTGCAATAAACAAAATACCAATCCTAACTATACTCTGTTGAATTTCCATGTTTGTGGTGATTCTCCACTTTTAGTGAGCGTAACAGTCAACTGATACTCACTTAGTGATTCAATAAATATTTGTGCTGTGTTCTTTTCTTTGTCTTTCAATTCTCCAGAGATAGAAACACCATCAATGATATCGTATTTAGGTTTAGCTCTATCTTCGGTAGTTATTTTTTCAAAAGGATTTCCTTCTCTAAGAGAAATCGGAATTCTCTTTCCTGAATATTCTTCACTTATTTGATCAACATTGTTACCAACAAAAGTAATTTTCGTATTCGATTCGTCAGAACCAACATAGAATGAGAGGTTGGCATTAGTATAATTGCTTGTTGAAGATTCAGAAACCCACTGATTATCACCGAGAATATTAGCCCATACATACCTTCCAACGCTTCGTCGGTACATGTTGTTGTTTGTTTCTTCGCTCCAGTGAGAACGCGTATTTGAAGAATCATATCCTTTACCATCCGATCCCTCACTAGGGGTAATATGTTCACCCATATATGATTTGACATCAAACTTCATGTTTGGATCAATTAGCAAATCGATATAAAAAGAGAATCCTGCATAATTAGCTGCAAGATCTGCGAATGAGTACACACCTGTGGTTCCTGTACCTTGCTTACCTGTCTCTAAATCATGATAGTAATCCTGCATGGTCTCCCAACCACCCCAGGTACTGCGTTGATAAGGATTATAACCTTCATGTGTATCAATGTACTTCTTTATATCCTCATAATACTCAAATCCCTCATGAAAAAAATGTCCAAGCTTATCACTACCTATGCGGGTGCCAGCAACGAGCATTGTTGGTCCTAACACTTTAAAGGTCTTCCAGAATCCAAAATTTTCCTTGACATTCGCATACTTGGTGTTTTGAGAGTATGGAATTTTCCAATATTTACCTTCCTCCAATTCCTTTTCGACCCAAACCTCGATTTTACTCTGATATTCCAGAATATCTGACATTGCACCAATCTTTTTAAACACTTTCTTTACGAATGCTGAGCGATTTTCATAAGAAGAAAGATCTTCAAATTCAGAACGAATCGATTCAAGGGTTTCGTTTACATGAGCATTTATTAGCGAAGCTGAATCTTCCAGATTACCTCCAGCACTTCCATCCACTTCCGAACGTTGAATGGAGTTTGAATTTGTACCTTTTTGCTGAATCGTATGTGTTAGTTCGTGAGCTAATAGTTTTTTCCCTTGTTTACTTCCTGGTTGATATTGCCCAGAATTGAAGTAAATGTCATTACCCTGAGTAAACGCCTTCGCTCCAATAGACTGAGACATTTCATTCGCTTTCTGATCCGCATGGATTCTAACATTTTTAAAGTCGGTGCCAAATCCAGACTCCATTTCACCTCTGGTTTCATTACTCATTTCAGATCCTCCGCCTTTCGTTTCATTCAATTGTGATTGAAATGAAGGGTCAACTGGAGTTGAAGCATTGGGTTTGGATCGTACCGGGCTTATTTGATTTGACGCTGGTTTCATTTGAACTGATTCTTCCTCTGAGCTTTGAACATCGTTCCGATTGCCTTGCTTCTCTACAACCTGATCTGCTATAGTATCTGCTTCTCTTTCTGAAGGATCATTTACACCACCCAGCTCGGTTTTCATTTGAATAATCGTACCCTGTGCATCACGAACAAACCTATCCGCATTGGTTCCTTCTCGCCCCAATATGAACGGACGTTTTTTTTCTTTCTGACTATTGGAAATAGTATGATTCCCATTTTTATGTTCTCTTGCAAACATTTATCGGTGGCTAAGCTTTCTTAGTAAGGTAGGGAAATTACTATCGACTCAAAAGAGAATTAAGGAATTTTAAAAGAAAATGAGTACATGTACCTAATCATCCTATAAGAGTAATAAAGAATGATACTTATCTTTTTCTCTTAAACATCAACACTGCTGCAATCGCTCCAATTGTTGTAGCGGAAAGGTATATCCACATGTGCGACCACATCCCACTGAAAACGGCTGGAGAAAGACTTCTGGCTGGATTCATACTGGCGCCGCAATACGGCCCGGCAAAATAAGCTTCCAAACCAACAATGGCTCCGATGAGGAATCCTGCTTGCCAGATGGTAGATTTGCTGTGGAAGTCAAAGATTACTCCAAGCATCAACACAAAAGTGAGACCGAATTCCAATGCGAAACTTTGCCATTCCCCAATTTTGGGCAGCGTATCGGCATAATGCGGATGATCGGGATAGATTGTTGCCAATAAGGCGCTTGCGACAATCGCTCCGGCAAATTGAAAAATCAGATAGAAGGGAACTTCTTTGCCATCGAATGCACCTTTTACCCAAAGCGCCGTTGTGACCGCAGGATTCATGTGTGCTCCAGATGCTTTTCCAAAGAGAATGATTCCAAGAAATACGGCAAATCCGAACGCCAATCCGATCCACAATTGCGGATGGGACCACTGTTGCGTTTCAACAACTAAAACAGAACCTGTTCCGATAAAAACCAATTGAAAGGTTCCTAGGAACTCAGCTATATACGAACGTTTCATCTCAGGTAGGCAGATGCAAACTCTTTACAATAAACGTCTACCAGGTTACGTGTTTCTGCAAAAACGGCCGCAATCTCCTCTGGTGTTCCTGTAGCTCCTGCTGGATCCGGAAAGCTTTGATGAAATCTTACTGCAGACGAAGGGAAGTATGGGCATCGTTCTCTCGCACTATCGCACACTGTAATGATGTAATCAAAATCGATATTGGTATATTCATCCACGTTGTTTGATGTATGGTTTGAAATGTCGATGCCCACTTCCTTCATTGATTTAATCGCATTTGGATTCACTCCATGCGTTTCTACTCCACCGGAATAAACTTCGGTTCCTTCTGCGGCATACGTTTTCAAGAAGCCGTGTGCCATTTGACTTCTGCAACTGTTTCCTGTGCAAAGCACTAATACTTTCTTTCCCATTTCTAGCAACATCCGGAACCTGGCTCACAGCTAGCTTCCTGCTTATTTAATTCTGATAACTTGAGTTTTGGCTTTTCTTCTGCAGAAGTTTGCACTTCCTGACTTTCCGCTGTCAATGTATCTGGCGAACAACACACTGAATTCTCCTCCATTGAATACTTCGGATCGTTGAATTCAACATCTTCATGGAAATAATAAACTTCCCATTGGTGTCCATCAGGATCTGTTGCCCAGAACTTGTCCTGAACCGCATAACAACACGCCGTTCCAATTTCTTCCGAGGAAACAATTCCAAGGGAACGTGCAACCTCCAGACGTTCTTCCATCAATTCTTTAGTAGCAACCTGAATTCCGAGGTGACCAAAGTTCGATCGCACTCGTTCTCCATTCTGAACGAACGAAATAATCAATCCGGGCTCTTCCAATTCGTACTTGGCATATCCAGGTTTAACCTTGGATGCAGGTTGACCGAAAAAGGCGGTGTAAAAATTAACTGTGCTTGCAATATCCTTTACGTACAGGGATACGTGCATACGCGGGTAAATGGTATTTTTCATAGCAAACTATTTTAACAACAACTTTGATCATTACGAGCGAGACTATCGTTGAAAAGGAAATCAAGGACATTCTGTAGATGCGCCCATTTCTCCTTGTCGATACAGTAACAAACACTGGTTCCTTCGATGGTTCCTTTGATCAGCCCAACACTTTTCAATTCCTTGAGGTGCTGCGACACAGTTGACTGTGCTAACTCAATCTCGGTAACCAACTCTCCGCAAACGCAAGAATCCGTTTTCATTAAAGCCTGAACAATAGCAATTCGTGCCGGATGTCCTAAGACCTTCAACATACTCGCAAGTTCAATTTGCGTCTCCGAATACTGTTCTGTTTTTGTTACTCCCACTTGTAATTAATCTTATTAATCGTAATATTACGATTAATATAGTTTGCTTGTATGATTTAGACGAAAAAAGTTGCTTATTCTTTCATATATTATTGTGATTCCAAAATTTCTGAATTCCATAAATACGATTCAATAGAATACCATCTGCCAATTTATGTAAATGTGAATAAGTCCTTCACCGATCCGCTAATTCGAGGAGTGTTGAATAGAAAAAAACAATTATTTTGGCAGTCAAGCAATCATTCAACATGAACACTTATGTCCTCATCGTAGGAATTGCCGGGATCATTATTCTCAGCTTTTTCTTCAACATTCTTGCAAAGCGAACAAACATTCCTTCGGTATTGTTGTTGATTATTCTTGGGATGGGTCTCAAAGGTGTTCTTGGTCATTATGGGCTTGTCGGTGACCTTAATCTTGGACCGATATTGGAGATTTTGGGTAATGTCGGACTGGTTATGATTGTTTTGGAAGCCGCCCTCGACCTTCAATTAGAAAAAGAGAAAACCCCCTTAATTGTCCGCTCCTTCCTAACGGCACTTCTCGCTCTGGGAGGTTCCATGATCGCACTTGGCGCATTTTTCATGTATATTTTTCCCGACACAAATGCTTATACGGCAATTTTGTACGCTACCCCACTGAGTATTATGAGTAGTGCGATTATCATTCCAAGCGTTGGTGGATTAACTGGTGCAAAGAAGGAGTTCATGGTGTACGAAAGTACCTTCTCGGACATCCTCGGGATTATGGTATTCTACTTCATGATTGGCGCTGATGGCGGTGCCGGTGGAGGATCCATTTTCTGGGAAATTATTCTAAATATTTTAGCTACTACAGTGCTTTCCGTTGTTGTAGCCTATTTGCTCGTGTACATGTTCCAGCACTTGCAAATGCAGGTAAAACTCTTCCTGATCATTGGAATTTTGTTGATGATGTTTGCCCTTGGAAAAATCTTCCATCTGTCATCGCTTCTGATTATTCTTGCCTTCGGACTGGTCCTCAACAACACCGACCTCTTCTTCCAGGGATTCCTGAAAAAGTACTTCGATCGGGAAAAAGTCAGGCCAATTGTCCATGACTTCCACAATTTGACATTGGAATCAGCCTTTCTTATCCGAACTTTCTTCTTCGTGGTGTTTGGGTTCACCATCACACTTTCCTCCCTTTACGATTGGGAAGTAGCTGTGAACAGCTTCGCCATTGTTGCCATCCTGTTGTTGGTTCGATGGATTATTTTGAAACTTGTGGTTCGCAAGGATATTGTACCTCAGCTTTGGATTGCACCCCGTGGTTTGATTACCGTACTCTTGTTCTTTACCCTGGAGGAAAGCAGTGTTACCATTAAACAATTCGATGCCGGATTACTCCTTTACCCAATTCTGATCACGAGTATCATTATGATGATTGCTTTGATATCGTATCGAGGTGAGAAAGTTACCGACGTTCTCTTCCATACCGTTCCAATTCTTGGGAAAACGGACAATCCGGAGCAGAAAGAAGAATTCAAAAAGCGTATGGAACAAAATACTCAGCGTCATGATTTCGACGGCTTCAGTCATCGCGGAGATGAGGGAAATGAGAAGGAAGAACCCAGCGATTCAGCTGAAAATCCCGAGGGGTAAACTGCACTAAATTCTCAAAATTTTAAATCTCGGGTAGGGGAACACTTCAAGAATGTTGTTTTAGTAATTGAAGCAACCATTCAATATGAAATACATTCTTTCCCTAGCATTATTTTTTCTGGCCACTGCCGGATTCTCGCAAGACCTGACTCAAACCGTTCGTGGTACCATTATCGATTTCGACACCAAAGTTCCTGTTTATGGAGCAAAAGTTATCCTGGTTGGTTCTGATCCGGTGAAAGGAGCTATCTCTGATGAAAACGGTGACTTCAAACTCACAGAAGTTGGAATTGGTCGTATTCAATTATCCATCACAGCGATGGGGTATCAAGACATTTATCTTCCCAACATCCTGGTAGAATCCGGAAAAGAAACGGTACTCAACCTTGAAATGACCAGCGACATTCAAAAGGTGGAAGAAGTAAAAGTTACTGCCAGAAAAGATAAATCGGAAGCCCTGAACAAAATGGCGGCTGTAAGTGCCAAAACGTTTAGCGTGGAAGAAACGAATCGATATGCAGGCTCGTTAAATGATCCCGCGCGAATGGTTTCAGGATTTGCAGGAGTAACAGGAAACCCGGAAGGAGATAACGACATCGTAGTTCGAGGAAACTCACCAAGAGGAATTCTTTGGCGATTGGATGGAATTGATATTCCCAATCCGAATCATTTCGCTACAACTGGAGCAACCGGAGGACCGATTTCAGCCCTCAACGGAGCTATGTTAGCCAACTCTGATTTCTTCAGTGGCGCCTTTGCTCCCGAGTATGGAAATGCACTTTCAGGGGTATTCGATGTAAATCTCCGCAAGGGAAATAACGAAACACGCGAATACAGTTTCTCGGCGGGAATTATTGGAATTGACGGTACGGTAGAAGGTCCGTTCAAGAAAGGATATCGTGGATCTTACATTGCCAATTATCGGTATTCTTCTATTGCTTTACTGGACCGTTTTGGGATTCTTGATTTCGATGGTATTCCGATCTATCAGGACGGATCATTCAAGCTGTTTTTACCTACGAAAAAAGCCGGAACGTTTCAATTGCTGGGAATGGGTGGAATCAGTAAAATTGATCAAACAGATCAGGATGATGAAACCGGATACATCCATTCAAAATATACCTTCGGAGCCAGCATGGGAATGGTTGGATTGAAACATTCTTATATCGTTTCTCCAAAATTGTACATCAAGAGTTACATTTCCGCATCGACCGCAGGGAATTCCGGAGAAGGTCAATGGCAAAAATCGGACAGTACAGGTTTGTTCCCTTCAGAACGAGACAGCTACCGCGATAATCAATGGAAAGCACAGTCAATCGCGAACTACAAAATCAATCAAAAGAATTTAATTCAAGGAGGTGTGACTTACACACGTTTCCTATACGATTACTTCTATGAAGATGATTACGATGATGAGGACGGTGTGATGACACGCAGGCAAGACTCCAGAGGATCCGCAAACATGATGCAATCCTTTGTGTCCTGGAAAAACCGATTGTCCAACGATTTGACTATTATTTCCGGGGTTCATTACACACACTTCCTTTTGAACAATTCAAATGCTGTAGAACCTCGATTGGGCGTTAAATGGGCAGCAAACAAGCGCAACACCTTCTCTTTCGGAGCCGGAATGCACAGTAGAATAGAAAGTGTTTCTACCTATTTGTACAATGAGCTTCAGCCCGATGGAACGTATCGTTATCTGAATCGTGAATTGGACCTATCCAAAAGTATTCACGCCGTGCTCGGATACAGCTTCAATATCAACGAGAATTTGTACCTAAAAACCGAATTGTACTATCAGCACTTATACAACATGCCGGTTGAAAACGATTCCAACAGCTATCAGTCCCTTGTGAATTCTTCTTATGGAATTCCTTACATCGAACTGGTAAATGAGGGAACTGGTAGAAACTACGGAGTTGAGCTGACGGTTGAACGATTCTTCAACAAAGGGTACTATTTCTTGTTGACAGGATCTTTGTATAAATCACAATTTAAGGCGCTGGATGGTGTAATGCGCAGCACGCGTTTCGATGCGGGATATGCAACGAACTTCCTGTTTGGTAAAGAGTGGACGTTTGGATCAGAGAAAAACAAATCATTCGGTGTAAACACGAAAGTGACTTTGATCGGTGGAAACCGCTATACTCCTGTTGATCTGGACGCTTCTATCGCAGCAGGAACTACCGTATATCAAACGGATCAGGGATTTGCAGCGAAGGGCGATGCCATCTTCTTTACGAACATTGGATTGACGTATCGCGTAGATAAAAAACGTGTGACACATGCCTTTAAAATTGACGTTCGTAATGCTACCAACAATCAGGCGCGAATTCGTGAATGGTACAGCGATCGTACGCAAAGCATTCAGTACGATACTCAGTTATCTATGATCCCGAACCTTATGTACACATTGAAGTTCTAGGAAATCCTCAAATCAGAATCGATAGGCGAGTCGGACATTCATGTGGTTCATCTCAGGTGTATCCAACAGGACTCTGTATCCGACTCCTATTTCCATTGGAAATACCCAGCCAATATTGAATCGATAGTTGATTTGCGGATACAAATGGAGTTGTCCAAGGTCAAAATCGAATTCCTGAACGGAGTATCCTGCAAACATTCGAATATCAAAAGCGCTCAGTGAACGAGACAGACCTATGGAAGCTCCACCCCAATTACTGGATTGAAACATTTGATATCTGGCCTCAACATGGAGTTTGGTACCCAAAGAATTGTAAAGAAAAGGCATCCTGATCCCGGCATAGCCTTCAAAACCAACAGCATCTAAATTGAAGGGCAATCCAACACCAAGATATGCTCGTGGTTTGCTCAAGAATTGATTTTTCATTTGAAGATTTACGCTGGTTGCACCGTTTAGTGAGTGTTCAATGGTTTTCATGCCAACATAACGTACTACCAGAGTAGCATTGGATTCCTGAACAGTGAGTCGAAATTTTCCATCGTCATCTGTGAATGTTCCATTGGAAGTACCTTTCTCGATGATTGTTGCACCAGCCACGGGAGACCCTCCCTTTGTAGTGACGGTACCAGTAATACTAACTTGTGAGAAAGCGAAGGCAGTACAAGCAATAAAAATGAGAGCCAGAATATTTTTCATAGCATATGTAAGTAACAGGTTTGGCTCGAATTTAAAAAATATAACCAATTGGTGATCAACTCTTTTTCTTTCTTTTTCTTCGAATTCTTAGACCAAAAGAAAGTGTGAGTACTTCCTTGCCCAGCCATACTTTCCCATCCTCTATTTTAGTATCGTACTTGTACATACTAGTAGCCATTCCGCGCCCATCTTCAATTGCAAAATGAAAGCGATGAAAGGGACAAACCACATCGTTTCCATCAACCCAGCAATGATCCATAGGCTTGTTTTGATGCGGACATTTGTTTTTAAATGCATGAAAACCATCCTCGAACTTCACCCAAAGTATTTTACCATAAGTGGATGGAATAATAGCGGTGTTCTTCAATGCAAAATGTTCCTCTAGTTCCTCCACGGAAGAAAAGGCAAGCGTCCATTTTATTTTGAATTTGAGCTTCACTTATGAATATTGAATTGATTCAATATTTATGATTCATGATTCATCCTGACGCCAATTTTCCCTGTAGATTTTCCGCTTTCCAGGGTTGCATGTGCTTCTGCCAATTGATCTTCTGAGAACATCCCACCTGATTGTGGTTTCAACGCTCCAGATTGATAGAGTTCTACCACAGCATTCAAACAGTATTTCATGACTTCTGGCTTGCTGTCTGCAATTTCGAGCATGTTCACTCCGAGAACACTTCGTGATTTCGCCATCAACATGATCGGCATGATGCGCCCCATTTTGAAAACAAACGAAAGCGCGGAAAAGATGCCCCACTTTGCTCCGGATAGCTCAGATCCTCCAAATACAATCATTCTTCCGCCAGCGCCTAACAGTGACATGTCTTTTTTGAAGGTGGAGCCTCCCGCAGGATTGAAACTGACATCTAATTTCTTGCCGTTCAGTGCTGTTCGTACCTGCTCTACATAATCTCCGGATCGATAGTTCACCACATGATCTGCTCCCAGCTCCTTGACGAGTGCTTCTTTTTCCGTTCGACCTACTTTGGCAATTACTGTGGCACCTCGTCTTTTTGCCATTTGAATGAGCAATGTCCCAACTCCACCAGCAGCAGCATGAATCAGAACCGCGTCATTCTCATGCACCGGAGTCAAATACTCAGCCATATAATAAGCGGTTACTCCTTGTGTGCAAAGTGCCAAAAGCTCAATCGGATCCTCATCTGCCACGGGAACAACGGCATATTCCATTGTTACCACATGTTTTGCATACGCTCCGAAACGACAAAAGGCGATTACGCGTTTTCCAACCAAACTTTGATCCACTTCCGCTCCAACTTCGATCACTTTCCCTACGGCTTCATAGCCCAACACACAAGGCATGGGAGGTGCTCCACGATAAAGTCCATGTCGAGCCATTACATCCGCATAATTCAATCCGAATGCTTCCACTTCTACCACAACTTCGTTGCTTTTTAAGGTAGGAAGTTCAAACGAACGTAATTCGAAAGCCTTGTTGGCGTCGCCTTTTTTGGTGAGATAATATCCGGCTGTCTTCATGTCACATTTTTCGTAAATGTAACGAAGTTCAGTCTATAGATTTGCAGAATTGATTCAATCCTTGCTTCTTTTTTTGTGAAGGAAATCCTGGAGCATATTGAAAAGTAAACCGCCCATGAGCGCTCCGTAGATCATCATTTTCCAGGCATTGGATTTGATTGGGCAGCCATTCACACAACCCCAGAAATAGTAATAGATATAACCGCCGATTACACCGAGAACGATCCCGGTAAGCGTTAACCAATACTTTCGTAAAAAACGATCCATGTGCAAATATGGTAATAATGAAATTCAAAAGTCGTAACCAAAGTTACCACCTTTCCAATCGGGGGAATCCTGAAGTATTGACCAAAAAAAATCCCGATTCAAATGAATCAGGACCTTCCATTGAAGTAATTCAATTATTATTTCTTCGTGAATGACATTGTCATTTTTGTACCACGATCCATAATGTACATATCCAAAGATGAATCGGTCGGTGAGAATACCTTTATTTCTTACCAGAAATGACCACCACAATCTCTCCTTTTGGAGGATGTTCATCATAATGCGCTTTCACCTGAGAAACTGGTCCACGTTGGAATTCTTCGTACATCTTGGTGAGTTCACGCGCCACGCATACTTCTCTGTCTGGCCCCATAAATTCTTCAATCTGTGCCAGGCATTTTTGCAGACGATGTGGAGATTCATACACAACTGTAGTGATGTCTCTTTCGGCAATATTCTTCAGCAAGGTCTGACGCCCTTTTTTGTGCGGAAGAAAGCCTTCATACATAAACTTATCGCAAGGAAAGCCACTGGCAACTACGGCGGGAACAAAAGCTGTAGGTCCGGGTAAACATTCTACAGGAATACCTTCACGAATGCACTCGCGAATTAATAAAAATCCCGGATCAGAAATTCCAGGAGTACCTGCATCTGATACAAGAACTGCATTTTCAACAGAAGCAATTTTATCAATAGCAGTCTTCAACGATTTGTGCTCGTTGTGTGCATGGAAAGGCTGCAGGGGCTTTTGAATTTCCAAATGCTGCAATAAGCGTTTGGTAACGCGGGTATCCTCAGCAAAAATGATGTCGCATTCTTTCAAGATTCGAATGGCACGGAGTGTAATGTCTTCCAGATTGCCAATTGGCGTGGGTACCAAAAATAGTTTGGACATAAATTAAGATCGCGTTAGTACTACGTAATCTTGTAGCAATGTTTGCAGGAATTTCAATCGCTTGTCAGGCGTTTTCTCCAACCCAATTAATCGGGCAGATTCATCCGCAAGTTCAATAGCGAATTTCTTGGTTTCAGGGTTCGGATATTTTCGTACTCGCTGAATGGTGTTTTTGATCAACAGCATATCTTCATCCGTAAAACGAATTACAGCCGGATATTCAGGTGTATAATTTTCCTGACTTTTAATGGAAAGCACATCACGAAGTGAATAGCGAACCGCCGATTTATCCTTGATCACAATGGTTCCGGCCATCACATCGCCCATACGTTGCTTCTTATCCGAAACACTCGCGTGCATGAAGCCAATCACACCAATTCCAACATGAATCAATCCCCAAACGAAAAGTTCAGCAGGAGCCATGAAGAAACTAAAGGCAATCCAGAAGAAGTGTCCCTTAAAAATCCATCGGGTAAAAATCTCGCGCAATCCCGGTCGTTCTCCGTCATAGGTAACCACCCGGATTCCCATAGCGTATTTACCCAGAGTTTGTCCATGCGTTAAATATTCCATGATGGGGTGGTAAAAAATCCATGGAATTTTCATGATGATTAACTCGAGTAGCAGCTCATAATCCGAATCAATTCTCCGGATGATGATGTACATGATAATCAGATAAACCGCTACAGTGGTAGCATCAATAATCGTTGCAGTAGTACGCTGAATTATCGTAGCATACTCATACTCAACTTTTACGTTCTGTGCGGATACAAATTCGACCGATTTCATTTTCAGCTTCTTGAGGCTTAAAGATAAACAAATAGACGAAAGTCGCCAGGCTGCTGGACGGATTAGACTGATGGATTGCTGGATAGATTAGACTTCTGGACTACTGGACTTACTGACAGTCAGATAGAAGAGAAAAGACTTGATTTGGGTGAGACGTGCAATCCAGCTTCTGGTGCCTGATTTCTTTACCCTGACTCCTTTATTTAGACTTCCTCTAAATAAGTGTTGATGACAAAACTGTGACACTACAAAATCGATACGTACCGTTCTTTGTAGTGTGAAGATGGAAAACTCGTTAAATACGCTGCATACCATTGCATTTACGCATAGAAATCTTCCTGTTTCAGAGATCGGTAATCTACACATCGATCCGAATGATCAGAAAGAGCGTTTATCTGTGTTCAAAGATGCAATGGAACTGGATGAACTTATGTTCTTGTCTACCTGTAACCGTGTGGAGTTTCTCTTCGTGACCGATGCCATTGTTGATCACCGCTTCCTGCACGAATTCTTCAACGCTTTGTATCCTAATCTTTCTGAAGCACAACGTATGTTGTTTGCCGATTCTGCAGAGGATTACACGGGGATTCACGCTGTTGAACATCTCTTTAGCGTTGCTTCTTCGGTTGAGTCCATGGTTGTAGGTGAGCGTGAAATCATCACTCAGGTACGCAATGCTTTTGAGGATTGTCGTAAAATGAAATTGACAGGAGATACCATCCGCCTGGTGATGCGTAATACGATTGAAACGGCGAAAAAAGTATATACAGAAACGAATATTGCCCGCCGTCCGGTATCCGTAGTTTCATTGGCTTACCACAAACTTCGCGATTTGAACGTACCAATGGATTCGCGCATTTTGATAATTGGTGCTGGTGTTACGAATACCAATATGAGTCGTTTCCTGCGCAAACACGGGTTCGAACGATTCCATGTTTTCAACAGAACTTTCGAGAAAGCAGAGAAATTGGCTAACGATCTGAATGGCGTAGCGCACAAACTCGGCGATTTAAATACTTTCGATGAAGGTTTCGATGTAATTATTACGTGTACTGGAGCCGAAAAGCACATCATCACCAAAGACATTTACAAGCAACTTTTACAGGGCGAAACCGATCGTAAGATTGTTATCGATATTGCTATTCCGCAAGATTTGTCTCCTGAAATTATTGCTGAAAACAACGTGACGCATATTTCCGTTGAAGTACTTCAGGAAATCTCTAATGCGAACCTGAAAGAGCGTTCCAAAGAGATTCAGCATGTGGAGCAAATCATCAAAGAGGCGTTGTACGAATTTGAACACATTCACAAAACACGAATGGTGGAACTCGCCATGCGTTCCGTACCTGAAAAGGTGAAAGAAATTCGAAATAACGCAGTAGAAAACGTATTCCACAACGAATTGGCATCACTGGACAACGAATCGCGTGAAGTCGTTGAGAAAATCATGGGTTACATGGAGAAAAAATACATGAGCATGCCGATGATGATGGCCAAAGAAATACTCCTTAAAAAACACTAGAAATGAAACACGTGATCATTGGATCGCGAGGTAGTGACCTTGCACTTTGGCAGGCCCATTTTGTAGAATCCGAATTGAAGCGATTGGGCTGCACGGTGGAAATCAAAATTATTAAGACTCAGGGAGATCGCATTCAGAATCTCAGTTTCGATAAATTGGAAGGAAAAGGTTTCTTCACAAAGGAAATCGAAGAGCAATTATTGGATGGTACGATCGACCTGGCGGTACATTCGCATAAAGATCTCGAGACAAACCCTCCCGCTGGATTGAAGATTTCGTGTGTTTCTGAACGAGCACATCCATCTGATTTACTGTTGATTCGAAAAGAGTCTACGAACGAGAATGAAAAATGGTCATTGAAGCAGGATGCGATTGTTGGAACTTCTTCAGCACGAAGAAAGTCACAATTGAAAACGCTACGACCGGATCTTTCTACGAAAGACTTGCGTGGAAACGTTCCTACGCGAATTGATAAGTTGCGTCAGGGGAACTACGATGCCATTGTTTTAGCAAAAGCGGGAATTGACCGCCTGGAAATTGATCTTTCCGAGTTTCACGTAACCGTATTTGATCCAACGGAATTCATTCCGGCTCCAGCTCAGGGAGTACTGGGTCTTCAAATTCGTGAGGGAGATGATTCTTTGCACGAAGTTTTGCAACAAATGAATCATCCGGAAGTTCAAAAACGTATTGAATTGGAACGCAAAGTTTTGAACCTGATGGAAGGTGGTTGTCAGCTGCCATTGGGTGTATATTGCACGGAAGATGACATGTTGCATGTTGCGTATGCACAAAGCTCTGAGGAGGCTTCATCATTCTTGCATTACAAAGTTGATGACTACACTACCTTGGCTCAGGAAGTGGTAAGCGATCTGCAGGAGCTTGTCAGCAATGACTAAATCCATTTTTATATCAAAACACTCAAGTGAAGTTCTGGAATTGCAGCAATTCACAGATGCTAACGACATTCATCTTACAGCTAAGAGTTTCCTGACCTTCAAACCGGTTGACTTCGACCTGCCTGCATCTTTTGATGTCATATTTTTTGGCAGTCCGCGTGCGGTGATGTTCTATCAAAGTCGATATTCTGTTCCAAATAGCGTACAAATTGCTTCGGTTGGAGGAAAAACTTCAGCTCTTCTTCAGTCGATGGGGTATGAAGTGGTATTCAATGGCGAAGGCAAGGGAAGTATCACAGAAGTGGCGAAACGTTTCCAGGAATGGTTGGGAGATCGTAACGTTTTGTTTCCGGTATCCACCAGATCGTTGGGGACCATTTCTAAAGGACTTTCAAAACAGCAGGCGTTTCACGTTTCATGCTACGAAACCAAAATAGTTGAACACGAATTGAGTGCAACCTATGACGTATATGTTTTTACGAGTCCTTCAAACGTAGAAGGCTTTTTCGGTAAGAACGAATTGCCCGAATCGGCAACTGTAATTGCCTGGGGCGAGAGTACGTTACGTGCCTTGAAAGACATGGAAGTCTCAACCGCAACAACACTGTGCAATCCGTCCTTTTCAGATTTGATTAAAACCCTGAGTAACTAGCAAAATTTTATCTGCAAACAACCAACTTTTTTACTTGTGTATTAGCATCTTGAGTTTGAATCATTACAGAATACACCCCATTACTTAGCTGACTAATGTCAAAGGAATCATTCAGTTCGTTTTCTTCCAACACAAGCTCTCCAGACGTATTGTAAACTTTAACGGAAGCCACGGGGCTATCCGAAGCAATACTCACAAAATCACTAGCTGGATTCGGATACAACTTCACATCCGTTGGACCGTCAACCTCCATTTCTTCAACGCTCAAAACCGGATTTTCCTCTGAACACAACATATTGATTTCGTTCTCTGTAAGCATTCTACTATAGATTCGAATATCATCAATATCTCCAGTGAAATAACGTCCCGAAGCTTGATTGAATCGTCCAATTGCAAGATTTTGGTCTGGGTCGTATGGTGTTCCCTGATATTGGGCGGTGTACACCAAATCACAATCTATATACAAGTGTAATGTTTGTGTAGATGCATCTCTCATACAAACAATAAAGTGCCACTGTCCGTCATTGACCTGTACAGTTCCTTCGGCTGTGTATGGGCTAAAAGTGTTAGGTGTACTCGTGGTATTTGTAAAACCAACGCTATTCGCAGCGATAGATGGATGATGATACAGAATACTCCATGAAGACGACTCTAAATAAGGCAAAGCTAAAATTCGCGCGTGCTGACTATCAGTTGACTTGAACCAAACACAAACCGATACACTTGGGGAAGCAAATACTGCTGACTGAGCAACTTCCATGTACTGAGTTCCATCGAAATAGTAAGCGAAACCACTGTTTCCAAATCGATCTGTTGATGGACTCGCCGTGTTAATAGCCACGTCATAACCGTTTCCGCTTTGATCAGCGGTGGATCCATTATTGAAATAATACTGTGCCGTTAGACCGTTACTCAATTGACCAAAAGAAGAAAATGTTAATGCGATTGTGAAAAGTGTAATTAGTGGTTTCATACTCCGAATTTTAAACAAAGTTACGTCTTTTCTAGACGAAGAAAACCCTTAGAGGGGTTAGAAAAATGTTGAAGTATTGCCTTCGCTAACAAAAACCGACAACTTTTCTCACATTCAATCGTCTTTCAAATGACTGTTGGAAAACAATAATGATTGATTTTTAATTATTTCACAATTAATTTATTTTCAGCTGTTTTTGTTGTTTTTCCAACATTTATCCAGTCGCTTTTCTCCCAAATTGCCTTACAAGATTCTCGCAGTGTAGTTAGTTCAAATACACAACCTCCTCTCATTCCAATAGTCTAGCAAGTACCTTTTACTAATACGTACAACTAAACTTAAATTATGAGAAACACACTATTATTGGGTGCGCTGTTTTCGGCTGCACTGAACACAAATGCATCTATTGTTTACACAGACATCCCTGATGCAACACTTGCTTCTCAAGGATCTTTAGACATTGATTTTAACGGAGACAACACACCGGAATTCACATTCGAAGACGGAAGCTTCGGTGGACCTGTGGAGCCTTCTGTCTTTTTCAATCCGGATTGTGGATTCGTTATGGCAGGAACCTTTCAAGGTGGAAGCGGATGGGATGTAATCACTGGGGTGACGGCGAATACAACTATCGATGCCAATTCAAATTTTGCCAATAACGGCGTAGACGGATACATCGATCCATTTTGGGACCCAGGTACTTTCCCAACTGGAGCTGATGCCTATATCGGTGCTACTTTTCAACTAGGAGGGAATACACATTACGGCTGGATTCGTGTGAACTGGGATGGCAATGGCACCTTCACGGTTCTTGATTTCGCGTATGAAGACACCGCAGACGCTTCAATAGATGCCGGAGACGAAGGAGGAACTTCAACAGCTTCTCTTGCCTCACAAGACATTCAAACCGAGCTTCTGATTAGTGGAAACATGATTTCCGTAAAAACCAAAGCTGAAATTGAATCAATAAAAGTGCTTGATGCAAACGGAAAACACATTGATGTCAAAGCAGGTGAATCAACTATCGACATGACTGGAGCAGTGCGCGGAATGTATGTTCTATTTGTCCAGTATACCGATCAAAGTGCATCTACCCACAAATTCGTTTACTAAGAAACCATTCTTTGAAATGAATTGATTTTGACAAGGGCTGTCCATAACGGGCAGCCCTCTCAGTTTTCTTCCTTGTTAGTCTCTTACTGTGACAACATTACATTGTAAGTTAGCCCTTATTTCTCTTGGACTCTTTATCCAATTTCTTCTGTCTTCGTGCAGCCTTCCTGACATCTTGCTTCATATTTCGAATATCTTTTTCCGTAGGAATAACCTTTTTCTCCGCAATATATAAGTAATCATCTTCATTAATTGCGGTAGTCTTATGGTACTTCCTTCGCTGTTTGAGTACGGTGTCGTTCCTAAGTACAATTTCACAATATCCCTTGTCGAGATTCTTTAGCCTGTGCCGTTTTGTCTGGTAGCAGATTGAAAATGCATCTCCAACAAATGTTGTGTCATTCTCAACGTAAGTAACTTTGATCTGTCTTTCTGCCTGACTCATTGTATCAGCCTTCACATTTCGGTAATAGATGAGTCCTGGATTATCCTGCACGTTCATCACCTTCTTAAGTTCAAGGTATTGTTCGGAATTGGCGTCTTTACTACTTCCTTCTTTGTTCGGATGAGAGATTTCGTTGAACATCAATCGATCCTTTAGATAAGTAGCTTTTACCTCGTATATATCAGTTCCATCGTTCATGAATAATTGCAGGGTGTCGTCTTTTCTTGCCCAATACCCGATCTGCAGTCGCTTACTGGTGCTTAGATCGATTACCGTATCGTTTTCAAAATGCTTTAACAGCATTGACGGTTTTAACTTTTCGTCACTATCATCTGTACCACCATTGTCAGCGCCTTCTCCCCAATATGTAGCCGTTCGGAAATAGTAAATTACCCCTGCTTCGGCCGAGTCATTCGATAGTCCATGAATACACATGTACTTTTCCTCAACCGTTCGCTCAGATCTTTTTAATGCGTAACCCACAGGTACACTTTTATACAGTGCTGCAGAGACTTCATTTGTATAAGGCTCATCGTCTGTTGAATCCGTGTTGCCATTATTTATGAATTCAAAATACTCTACCTGTCGCAGGTAAAAAAAGTCGGTGGCGTTTAAAGTATCTGTTTCGCCATCTAAGTATTTATTTCCAATCCGTTTTTCCTTGCATTTCTGAAACAATCCATTGTTTTCCGTCACAAAGCCCCTCTTCCAGGTATAACATGAAGTCAGGGTAAATCCTAGAATAATAAATAGTACAATTGATCTCATGATTAAAAAGAAATTGGGGTGCATCCATTCAAAAATAATCCTGCACCCATTGTGAAGCGTTTCTTCAATACATTCGGGTGGAAGGTGTAACTATTACCAATGTGGAGCAAGTTCTGTACATCGAGCTTTCTATTCTCATAGAACTTACCGTAAACCTGCATGGTATTTCTTATTCCTACGGTCCATATCCATGCTCCCTGATTCATAAATTGCTCTTTTTTAGTTCGGTAAGAGAGATAGTCTATTCCGAGAAGGTTTGACATCTCATAAAGGTTAGGTTGCCACCCGGTATAGCGTAGGTATTGCAAAGAGATGTCTGTAATGAACCCTTTGTTGTTTTGAAAGTACAGCCCTGCAAAACCGGCGCCGGTCCACCACCGATCGTAACCATCTCCCAATCCAAAAATGTGAAAAATCGGACCGTCATTCGCGTAACAAAATGCCAACTCCAATACTCCTACACCCCCAAATCCTAATTGCTGATTTCTTTGATGATTCAACCCGTTCACAAACACAGTTCCAAAGGTTAGGGAGTAGTCGAACGGATCACGAATAGAAGACTCACTTTGTCCTAATAATTTGTTCAACGGGCGTCCTTTTACAGGATTACCAGCAACCCATCCGCCATGAATTTGAATTACATTACGCAGATCCCAAATGAATTTGGCACGTTCTGTTCCCAACAAAGAGCTTCCTACCCCTCCTTTGAAACATTCAATTTGCAACTGGTAAGACCCTAGTAAATTTGCGTATTCCGATGGTCCTCCGAAGGCTCGGGATAATCCTGCCGAGGCATTCAAACGAACTTCTGAAAGATTGTTTCTTCCAAGTGCAAATGCCAATCCAACGTTGAATCCAAGATGTACTTTCCGCTCCTGAAGAATTCCGGTACGTTGTTCTTCCAGAGCCTCTACGATCATCCTCGGATCATTAAATACTTGTGCGGTAACTGAATTGATGCTTCCGAAATAGAATACAATAAATACCGTGAGTAAATAGCGTGCTTTCACAATGAGTAGTTTTTGGTGGCGAAAAGTACTCATTCTATTCTATTAGAAATGATTTCTATACCAAAAAGAAGGTTCTTCCGGTGAGGATCAAGGGGATTTCCGAAAGAAAAAAGGCACCCCGAAGGATGCCTTGTCATAAGTACAGTGCAGTCTTAGTTAGACCACAATGATTGTACATGTTTCGTGCATGCACAACTTCTTAAAACAGGAAAGGGATGCAACTGTGTGCATCCCTTCCAGATAGTTTCTATTAATTACTTCACTACGAATTGTAATGAGCTATTACTTCCTTCAATTTGCAAGAAGTACATTCCTGGTGCCATTGACGCTGTTCCAAGAACAACCATGTTAGCACCTGTGCTTGCGCTAATGCTATTCGTGTTTACCACTTTTCCGGTAACGTCAACTACTTGCATGTTTACTTCCTGTGCGTTTGCTACATCAAAGCGAACTGTGATATCCCCTTCTGTTGGGTTCGGGAACAATGTCACGTGATCGATAGCCTGAGTTTCATCAATGCTAGCTACCAGGTTGTCTGAAGGTGAACCAGCATAAATATTGATGTTATCAAGGTACATGTTGTTACCTCCATCGCTTTCGAATTCAAACTTGAAACGGAAGTTATCTACCCAGTATGCTGAAGTGATGTTCGTCATGTGTACTGTTACCCAATCAGCATCTGAAGTTGGAGTCCATGCAGAAGACAAAACATCTGATCCCAAAATTGGACCTGTAAGTGTTTTACGCGCTACCCATGTATCACCACATGTATTGGAAACATACACTTTCATTGTTTCGTTGTTTCCAGAGTTACGCTTGCGGTAAGAGTAACGGAACGAAAGTGTCATTCCTGTTTGAGAAGTAATTCCCGAAAGATCCATTGGTTCAGAAACCAACTCATCGAAGTTTCCAGCAGACTGACCGAAGTTTGGCAGTTTAGCAGACTTCGAACTTGACAACCCCGTAGATGAAGTCAACTCCCATTCTGCGTTGTTACCGTGATCTACAACTTCCCATTCAGTAATTCCGTCCAAAGAAGCATAGTTTTCGAATCCTTCCAAAACTGGTACGGCTCCACCACTTGCAAGAACGCGGATGTACGATGTTTTTGTTTCAACGTCAGTTGTTGTTCCGTCAGTTGCTGACAACTCTACTTCGTAGATTCCCGGTGTGTTGTATGTTACTGTCGGGTTCTCCTGTGTAGAAGTTCCTGGAGTTCCTCCCTGAAATGTCCATGTACGGCTCGTAACTGCGTTGAATGAATCGTCTGAGAAATCAATTGATTCGCCTACACAAATCGATGTTCTGCTTGCAGAGAATGCCGCTTCACAAAGCGTAAGGTTCCCGTCTGCTCCAGTTAATGCAAGGTTGCTGGCAGACTTCAAATTACTACGACCTCCAATAGACGAATTCAATGCATTACGCATTTGCTGAGCCTGATCCGGAGTGAACATTTTTGAACAGTATGAGTAATCCATGTAGTTCTCAACGTTATCAATCTGATCAAATCCCCAGTATCCCTGGTCACCATTACAAGAATTGGAAGAAAGGTTACATGACGTTACCCCGATACAATCCGGTGTGTCATTAATTCCATCATCATCATTACAGTTCGAAGGAATTCCTGGGTTGTTTGTTCCTCCCCACGGGTGTGGCAGGTTCAACCAGTGTCCAACTTCGTGTGTCAAAGCACGGCTCGTTCCAGCGTTTCCTGTTCCGATAGATCCAACATACTGGTGAAGAATACGAATTCCGTTGTCCATACTTGATCCGATCCAGTTAGAAGGCAGGAATGTGTATCCGGCAGCGCCACCGATATCTCCTGCGATGAAGATATTCAGATAACGGTTACCTGGCCATTGTCCGTTGTATACGTCATTTCCATTGATAATCGCATTTAAACGAGTATTATCATTATCGCTGTATGCTGCAGAACTTACTGTATGCGTAATTCCAGTAAAACATGTTCCATCCGGAGCTTTTGTTGCCAAACGGAATTGAATTTCAACTGAATCAGGTATTGCCGTTGCAGAAGGGTTACTTGCGTTGAAAGCATTCACCACATTGTTCGCATCGGAATTCTGTAACATATAGTCACGATTCAAAATATTGAATGCGTCCAGGATTTGTTCATCCGAGATAAATTCTACACCGTTGTTGTGCAACAAGTGAAAAACTACGGGGATGTACCAAATGTTTCCGTTTTCCGGTTGACCGTTTGCCAATTCCTGAGCACGGATGGCTTCATCATCTGCCAATGATTGAACATAAGCAGGGTTATTCAACATCTCAGCATGATATGTATGCTGACGACAGTATTCTATAGTTTCGCCTTCACGACAGTTCTGCGGGTCTATAGTATTTGAAATTGCTTGCTGCGCAGACGCAGAGAAAATCAGACCGCAAAGGGCCATGATGGAGAGCATGGTTCTTTTCATATGTACTAACAGTTTGTTCTAGATTGGACGCGTAAGATACGCACTTATCAGCCAATACGCAAGTTTATTGAGTAAAGCAGCCAGTTTTGCCGATGAACGGTAGTAGTTGTTGATTTTACGGTTCGACGTTTCTTAAATCCTGAAAAACATTCCCTGAGAAAGGCATTTTCAGCAATCTTAGGAGACGGTTTGCGGCTTCTTCCGGGCTGTACAACAATCCCTCTTCTTTCATTCGAACAAAGTTGTCTCTTTCCGAGAAGTCTTCAGGAGCTGCCGCGCGGATTTCTGCTTGCATTCCTGTATCAATAACGCCAGGTGCAACAGCATATGCGATGACATTTCGGTTTTGTTCCTGTTCTTCAACGTAGAAGTTCTCGGTTAAGCGATTCAAAGCAGCTTTGGAAGCACAATACGACGCCCATGAAGGGATGGATCTGTTGGCAGCACCAGAACTAATGTTGACCAAAGTAAATTTCTGATCTTCCTGAAGTTGTGCATAGACTTTTCTCGTAAGTGCCATTGGAGCGAAAACATTCACCTGCATCACGCGTTCGAGATCGGATTGATCTTGTTTGGAAATGCGCCCGATATCACCAATAATTCCGGCATTATTGATCAATGTAACATCACCTTCTAGAGAATTGAACTGAATGGCTTCAACGGCTTTGGGATCACCTAAATCGCAGTGGACAAAGTCGATTTTATCACCGAAAGGATTGGATCTTCCGATTCCGATAATTTCCTCATTACTTGCAAGAAGTGCTTCAACTATTCCGGCACCGAGACCTCTTGAAATTCCAGTTATGATGTGCATTTTTCTGTTTTTAGACTTTTGGGTTAATTGGATGGATTAGATAGATTGGGTGGATTAGACAGATTGGATGGATTAGATGGGCTGGATGAGTTGGACCTGAGGAACACTTCGACTCCTTTCGACACCCTTCGGCAAGCTCAGGCGAACAGCTCAAGGCATCGCCGCTCAGTGTACTCCTTGAAGATTTTGATCGCTTGACTGTTCGATTTAGTCTTCGTTGATTTCCAAACCATCGCCTTCTTCCTCGTCCAACTCAATGAACTGGTTCATGTTGATGTCGTAATACTCACGGTTTCTTTCCTGACCCAATCGGTAATTGATAATTTGGATATCCAGGAAGTTTTCGCGGTAGCGCAATTCCTCTTCAATGTCTGGCATGTTTGGATTCAGACAGATGTCTCCCAAATACTTCGTCTTGGAAAGATCTCCAATGAGCCAACGACCGTTTCGTTTTCCCTGAACATAATTTCCGTATTTGTTCAATTTACCTGCTGGATCGTAGTAACGCCATTCTCCATGTGGCAATCCATCCTTCATTTTTCCGTAGCTCTGAAGTGTTCCGTTATCGTAATAGTTGAATACCTCGCCATTCATGCGACCCAATGAATCATTGACTTCAGAAATGGTATAGAACTGACGCACTTCGTAATGGTCTTTGTGCGAACAATCGAAACGCTCGGATTTCTCAATGATGTAGGCTCGGAAAAGTTCGTTTCCAAGGCTATCAACGTCGGTATAAATTCCCTTTGCTTTGAACTTAATGGAATCGTTTATAACCAAAACTGTATCGAAATAATTGACTTCGTAGAGCTTCTCTCCATCGTAACTGAAGAATTCCCAATGTCCCGATTTCTTTCCTTCAACGATTGCTCCGTCACGGGAAACAGTATCGTTCGGGAAGTACTTTGTCAGATGATAATCCACCCCGGCTTTATCGACAATGGTTTGACGTCCATAGTACGGACGATATTCCCAACCAGAGGACAATCCTGCCTCTACCAGCAACGCGTCGAGGGATTCGGAATCAGTAAAGTTCATCGGAACGAACATGATGGAATCTTCCCAATTAAAAGTATATCGAACACTTAATTCATTCTCTTCCCAAAGCTTTTCTTCCACTGGGAAACCGTATTCGAACTTCACATAATGGTATTTGAAGCCTAGGGAATCATATCCTTCGTAATCCTCGATGGGTTCGCCAGAAAGGAAGAATCCACGCTTGGAAATTTTTCCGTTCGTATGGTACGAAATGGACTCACCCTGCAATGCTCCGTTCTGGAAGTTTAAGTCGTACAGAAGAATGGAGTCTTTTCCCGGTAAGGTTAAATATGTTCTGCTGTATCCATCACGTGCACCGTCCTGAAATTCTGAAAAGCTCACTGCCAAATCATTTCTTTCGGTGGTTAATCCATGACGATATCCTTCTTTGTAATTGGATTCCATGATAATGTCTCCGTACCATGTATACTCGTATGCGGTGCCATCCAGTAAATCATTCTTGTAGTTGGACTCCGAACTCAAATAGTAGGTTTTTTCTTCTGGAAGTGTGTCCTGTTCCATTTCGAAATAGAACATATCTTCTTCCTCGTTCGCAGGATATTCATACGAATACTCCAATTTCTTTCCGTTGAGCATACCGTTGCTGTAATTCACCTCAACGCGAACGTTTCCAAACTGGTCGTAGCCTTTCCAGACCCCCTCTGGCTTTCCATCAAGCAAATACCCTTCAATACTCGCTGTATACGGTAAATCTTCGCTGACAACGGAAGGTCCATCCCAATAATAATCATTGTAGTAATAGGAGTTTATTCCGAAGGAATTCGAGAAAATATTGGCGAAATAATCAGAGAATACAGATTCAAATTTATCATAGCTTCCGTAGTTATTCTCTAGAAGCTTAGCGTACTCCCGGTATTTCTTCTTGAGTTTGCGTTTCTCAGGGGAACTCACGCGGTATAATGTAATAGCATGCGCGAATTTATCCCAACCTTTGAAACTGCGTGGAATGGTCACTTCTTCCTTGTCCATTTTGAACTTATTTCCTTTGAATGTGAATTTCATTGGACCGGTAAGCAATTCATCTTCATAGTAGAGTGAATAATCTGAATCGATTTGATAGTCACCGTATGCATTTACCATCAATACCGGGATAGAATCCACTTCGGCAAATTCGTAAAGTGAAGCGGAACGAATCCCTTTGAGCATGAAAGGACCTAACTTTCCTGTTCTGCTGCCTGTCCAGCTATCATAGCCTTCGGCATATATGACTTCCGACCTTGTAAGGGTATCTCCGAAAATGTTGAATTCATAGTAATTACTGGTTCTGGTCCCTGGGTTGAAATACTCTTCGTTAACCTTCGAGGTATCAATGAGGTTCCATTCACGCATCAAAACGGTATTTGGATCTGTAGCAATCTCCAGAACGGAATCCGGGATTGAATAGCGGAAAGAACCTGAATACCCATCGTGATAGAATTTCAGTCCGTCAATTTCAATCAAATTCAACTCCCAATTGAAATCATCCTGATAGATGAATCTACCGGAAGAATCATATTTCTGTTTTCCGTATTCTTTACCATCGTAGTCATAAATCGTGCGCAAATATTGGTTGGAATCTGGCAAAAAGACAATCTCGTCATGCACGTTTCCATTGTCCCAATAAAGTACAGGCTCTTCTTTCAAGGCTCCGTCCTGAAAATCATATCGATAAGCTAACTGACCGTTGGGATAATATTGTTCGTAGACCCCCGTGTAGCTTGGGTAGGCGCCTAAACTATCAAATACTTTTCCGCGTTCGATCCGTTCATCCCCGTTGGGATCGTAGATATAGGCATCGAAATAACCTTCTTCCCAGCTACCACTACCTCCGTACTCTCCGTAATATTCTTCACCGAAGTACTCCTCGCCATAATACTCTTCTCCATAGTATTCATCGCCGTAATATTCGTCTCCGTAGTATTCCATTTCGGAGTAGCTATCATCATAGATTTCTTCTTCTAATTCCAGATTTTGCTTTTTTGGAAAAGCTGGTCGGTACATGGTTGGTAATGATGGAATACGATATAATGGGAAGAAGTTGAACGAATCCGGATCGGCATCCCAGCACGGAAGCAAACCATCACGGATAACAAATGGATAAACGATCAACGAGTCATCCGTATTCAATGAATAGCGTCTTCTCATTGCCAGGGCGCCATCGTTTTCTTCCTGATATGCAATATCTGTTTGAAGATGATATGTCGTCCACTCTTCTGACATTCGTCCGTCTTCATACGTCCCTTTCTCAACAATTTGCCCGCTCTCCAGCATCTTTGAAAAAGGACCTTCCATCACCCCATTGTTGAATGTAATTAGTTGCTTGCTATATTCCAGATCAACTTCTCCCGTTTCAATAAATTCTTCGGCTTCGTATTCGTCAAAATAACCCAGGTACTGATATACCATTTGCCATTGACCTGATTTCAATCCCATATTATACATTCCACCCTTGATGGTATCACCTTCCATGTTGACCCATGCTGCTTCGCCGTTTAGCGTGTTGTCCTTCATTGTGAAATATCCGGCGATCTGGTCCTCTATATTTTTACAGGTTCCGTCTTCCTGAACCAGACAAAAGGGCTTGTAATATTGAATGTACTTTCCGTCGGGAATTGGATCCAGCATCGGTGTGATGTCCTGATCAAGGCTTTGGCTTTGTTGCAAGAAAGGATACGGATTGGATCTGATCGCCTTTTTGAACTTTTTGGATTTGAACACTTTCGCCTCCCCATATTCTTCCAAGTAACCCATTCCGCCCATATCACGCATTCGCTTGAACATTTCGAAATCCATTTTTGTGACCTCAACGCCCATTCGGGTTGGATAATACTTCTTGAATTTCTTGTACGACCTTGCGTTTACGGCTTTGATGAAATTATTGAACTCTTCACGGCTCAATCTCATTGAATCTGGCAAACCAGCTTGTCGCTGTTGTTGCTCAAAAGACTCGAAAGTAAGGTACTCGCCAAAAAACAACTGGCCGTCTTCCATCGCGGACCAATATCTTTCAGAAAATTCAACGTTTACTTTGAACGGATATACATACACCTGTTCGCCATTCAACATAACGGAATCTACCTCCTGCGAATTTGCCGACAGTGATAACAAGGCTACCAGCGCTACTGGCAACAATTGAGTGAATAATTTCATAGTTTTTCGGTTTGAATCGTGATGGAAAGGTTCCTACAACGACTCGTTGATTTCAATAAAACGCTGTACACTTTTTGCAGCGCCAAATACCACCAGGGTATCACTTTCTTTAATGGGAGTTTCGCTTTTTGGAACACCGATAATGTGTTCTTCTGTAGTATCTTCTCCGTTTTTTGTCACTTCGTAAGCACGTTTGATCGTAATCAAGGTCATCTCGTACTTATTTCGGAATCCAATGTCTTCAATTGTTCTACCAATAACACCTTTGGGTGCAATAATTTCGGCAATTTCGTGTTCGTCTGGGAGCTGTAGGAAAGAGACAATGTTTGGATTCAGCAATTTCTCAGCTACGACATTCGCGACCTCGTCTTCCGGAGTAAGAATTTCGGTTACCCCGATTTTCTCCAAAATCAATCGTTGGTGATCTCCACTGGCACGAGCAATAACGCGTTTTACACCGAGGTCGATCAAGTGAACACATGTTAGTACAGTCGCTTCAAAATTCTCCCCGATGGCTACAACCACGGCATCCAACTCGTCGAGGTTTTGCATCCTCAATGCCCGTAAATCTGTTGCGTCCAGGGTTACTGCGTAAGCAACTTCATCCTTGATGCTTTCAATTTTTTCTTCGTCCGGATCAAAGGCGAATACCTGTGTTCCTTTTTCCGCTAATCGTTTTGCGATGGTGTGCCCGTATCGTCCAACACCTACTACTGCAAATTTGCTATAGTTCATAATTCTTCGTTTAAGCCAGCGCTTGCTTTAAATCGTTTATAAGGTCATCAGCATCTTCAACTCCCACGCTCAATCGAATGAGGGAATCAACAATGCCATTTCGTTCTCTTTCTTCTTTTGGGATTGATGCATGTGTCATTGTAACAGGGTGTCCAATCAAAGACTCCACACCTCCCAGGGATTCCGCCAATGCAAACACCTTTACTTTCTTTACTACTTCAAACGCATCTTCTTTCTTATTGCCAACCAGCGAAAAGGAGAGCATTCCTCCGAAACCTCGCATTTGGGATTTTGCTACTTCGTGTCCCGGATGCTCTTCAAACCCCGGCCAGTATACATTCTCCACCTTTGGATGCTCCTTTAAGAACGATGCCAGTTTTTCTCCATTTTCACAATGCCTTTGCATTCTCAGGTGCAAGGTTTTGATTCCACGTAGTACCAGGAAACAATCCATTGGGGCTGGTATGGCGCCCGATGAGTTCTGAATGCGATACATTTCTTTCGCGATGGCTTCATCAGAAGTCACCAAAGCTCCCATTACTACATCGGAATGTCCTCCAAGATATTTTGTAACGGAATGCATTACGATATCAGCGCCCAAATCCAATGGGTTTTGCAAATAAGGAGTAGCGAAAGTATTGTCTACGCACATCATTGCATTTGAATCCCGGGCAACTTCTGCAATTGCTTTGATGTCGACAATGTTCATCATGGGATTTGTAGGGGTTTCCACCCAAATCAATCTGGTTTTTTCGTTTAATTGCTCCTTAACAGCTTCTGCACCCGACATTCCCACAAAGTGGAATTTGATATCGTATTTTTCGAAGATGGTTGTGAACAAACGAAAAGTTCCTCCATACAAATCATTGGTGGAAATAACTTCATCTCCCGGATTCAGCATTTTCAGAATGCAATCGATAGCAGCTAAACCAGATCCAAAACAAGCGCCATAGGTCCCGTTTTCCAAAGCAGCAATGTTTTTCTCTAATGCGTGTCTGGTTGGATTCTGTGTTCTGGAATATTCGTAACCTTTGTGTACACCGATGGCTTCCTGCACGTATGTAGAAGTTTGATAAATGGGTGTCATAATGGCGCCAGTTGACTCATCTGCTTCTACCCCTGCATGGATCGCTTTGGTTCCGAATTTCATATAGCTCTTTATCTCAGCGTACAATCTACCAAAAATACGCATTTAGGCTATGAATTAGGGTCAAAACGTTAGGATTTGACTTGACCAGATCAGTTACTTATTTAACTCAAGGTCTAATAATGCTTGAAAGTTGTTACGTCCGTACTGAGATGTAAATTTGATCTTTTCCAGAAACTGACGCTGCGATTCCTCCCAAACGTCATCCTTTACTATTGAATTTTTGATTTTCTCGATCTCTTTTCTCAACTTTTCTCCTTCACTTTGAAAATCGGTGTAAAGCGCATATGCAATATCCACATCCTTCAATATAGCTTCCAATTCTGTCCTGGGGACGACTTCCATTCTCGTTGCCCGAATGCATCCAATAATCCTTTCGTTGATTTCGGAATCAGTTTCTTCTAAACTTTGAACATATTTCTGAAACTCGATAACACTTTGATATTCGTGATTTGGGTAGTTGTTTATGTATCCTATGTCATGAAACCATGCAGCGACGGTTATAATTAGTGTATCTGACTCATTCAAATTTAGGGCTGTACAAGCTTCTTCTACTTTACGCACAACAGACGTGGTATGATTAAGATCGTGATAAATTAAATGACTGGCTCCCTCTTCAAAGAACTTGACTACGTACTTTTCTACCTCTTCTATCAACATGAATACAAAACATTTCTATTGCAGAATTAATGAAACAATCTATTTATTGCATTTATTATGAAATATTTACTAATTTGCATTAATAATGAAATGAGTTTATCTTAAATAAATTGATTGTAGGTATGGAATCTAAACAAAATCAATCAAATAACAGTGATATTCAATACGATGGAAACTATTTTATCATCATGGGAGATATTATCAAGAGTTCCCAGTACAATTATGATGAACTGAAGGAGTTCCGAAATATCATTGAAAAGATAAATATCGAATTTGAATTAATATCTCCCTTGACAATTACACTTGGCGATGAGTTTCAGGGAATTGCGAAGTCATTGCGAGAATCAATAGAAATATTGTTCAAAATCGAAGAAAACCTGATTTCCGAAAACTATCCCTTTGAATTGAGGTATGCTATCGGATACGGTCCGATCATCACACCTATCAATAGCGAGGTAGCACATGGGATGTATGGCGAAGGATTTACAAAGACACGTGAATTACTGGAAGACTCTAAAAAAGACAAAAGAAGACGGATTGATGTTTACCTGCCAGACTCCAATTTCAGCGATGTTCTAAATGACCTATTCTTTGTTTACCAGTCTTTTCCCGATAGTTGGAACAAAAAAGATTACCCCATTGTAAAAGGGTTTTATGAACATGGACGCGATTACAAGGACGTCGCAAAGGCCTTAGACAAAGGGAACGACCAAATCTGGAAAAGAGAGAAAAACTTACGCATTCGAGAATATTTCGAAATGCAGGAAATCATACTCAAACTATCAAATATTTTCTCGATCTTATATACGGATACCACGAAAAGTAAATTATTTGAGGATGTGGGTGAAGCCATGACTGAAAGCACTGGAAAAGAGGAAAGCTCAAACAAAAGGGTTGATAAAGTCGCAAGAAAAATCATCCAGCATATCTCAAATCTTCTTATGAAATATTAAAATGAACGAACTGAACACACTTCTTAATGCGACAATCATTTTCACTACCGTTGAAATAATCAGCAACTTAACTGTATTCCCGATCCTGAACAAAATATACGGTATGCGGAAACAAGCGGGAGAGAAAATGCCACCTTGGTTCAAAGGAATTATTGAACGTATGTGCCTTATCATAGGCATAAGTTTAAACTATCCGCAAATCTTAATCGCTTACGGAGCATTAAAAATAGGAACCAAGCTAGGAGGTCAATCAGGCTCTTCTTCCGATAAATCTTATACCGAATACTACCTGGTGGGAAATTTAATATCAATCATGATTGCCTTCCTTACTATTTATCTAATGGGAAAAATTCACCTTTTCTGATCGATATCCCTCAATCAAGTATATTAATCCGCAACCAAATCGGCTTGTGATCACTTACTTTGTAACTCGCTTTGTCTACCGTCAAATAAGACGATCGAATCTCTTCTTCCGCGGCTTTCACCGCTGCTTTGGATTCCGCACTATCAGACGTATATCCTTTAGAGCGCATGTAGGCTTTTACTCCGTTTATCTGCTCTCTTACCACATCGTCAATACGAGATTCAAAATAATCGTTCTCACTAAAAGCAACAAATCCGCAGTCTTCACCTAAAGAACCTCCTTCGGCAAGCTGATCTGCGTAATTTTTACACACAAAGAACTGATCGTACATCTGCGTGGATGACCGAACATTCAAATTGGTGCGAAAGTCATCGGATTTACCCTTGCCTGTGTAAGAAATCGTATGGAAGACCTGGAACACTGTGCCGTCGTCGTGCAATTCCGTAAGTCGATCTTCACCGCTGTACAACTCATCACACGTTGAATACGTCCCCCAGTTGAAATCGCCTAAAAGGATGTAATTATCATCTTCATGCCCTTCAATGTAATCTGCGACTTTCAATAATTCGCTTGCTCTGGACGAACATTTTGGAGCAGTATGCACCGTTCCTAGATTAAAGATTTCCTGTGCTTCGCCTTTGCGACAGGTTATGGTAAATATTCCCATGTCCCGGGCATCACCGAGATCATAATATCCCGACCAATTCGCGTTTAGGGTAAGCAAATCACGTGAAGATCGATATCCAATGCAAGGTATCTCTGCGCTTCCACCAAAAGATTCAGGTGTTGCATTATCCGCAAAAATGAACTTCCATTCTGGTCCCAAATAACTTTTTAGTACCTCAGTGGATGCCACGAGGCGCTCCATCAAATCGTCATTATCTCCACTTTTTTTGAACGCTTTTGCTCCCATTTCCTGCAACACAAGAATATCTGCTCCCTCAACCAGTCGGGCCAATTCCTGAAAATCTTCCAGGGTACGTTGCCTACCAGCCATATCACGAATATTAAACGAAACAATGGTTAGCGCTTCATCTTGAGAAACTTTTACGGGCTGCTGGAAGGAAGCATCACCAGGGGTTAACCCATTTAATTCGATGTCTCCTCCTCCTTGCGAAAGAACTATTGCTGTTCCTATAGCTGCAGCTGCAATTCCCGCTGCTGCAATAAGCGTCTTTTTCATGCGTAGAAGTTTACGGTGGACTTAAATATACTAAGCGTAAGTATGGAAATTTCAATGAGTTGCATTTCCAGTATATGTGCGTACGGATAGGTAATTCTACGTAGGATGCTTTTGAAATCGAGGCGGGTTCAATGATCAACTCTTGCACAACTTCATTATTTTTAGCGTCTTGTCCAAAACGATTCGAAATACTATATCGCGACTGCTTCAGGAAAGTCGTTCTTTTAATAAGAATGATGTCCTGGTGCATTCCGATTCTTCAAGAACCTTGAAGTTTGAATCTGCGGTTGTAGAATCATTCGGTCCTAAACAAACGTGCTGGAAAATCATAAAAGAAGCACAGAAGAATCAAAAGGAAAGCGGTGTAAATACCTTGTGCCTGGCTGAAGGTTCTTTGCTTCATCAAAAAGGAGAGGACACACTTCGAAGTCCCTTGTTTTTAACCCCTCTCACCTACCGAATGGACAAAGTTCGATCGCAACTTCACCTGGAAAAAATGGAAGAAGCCAGATTTATCAATCCGTACGTTGAGCACTTGCTGCAAAGCAACGAGGTTGACACCAGACCGAATTTAGAAAATCTGGAAGAAGTGCTGGTCGAAGCTGGTTTTACCATTGAATCCGACGTGCAGCCATGTTTTGGTAATTTTCATCACCATCGTTACGCCATTTTGCGTGAATTGGAGGAATTGCTTGAACAAGATGGTTTCAGTATTCCGCTAGCTTCTCTTTTGGAAGATGGAAATGATCAGGCAGCATCATTGAATTTACCTCCAGACTTGTTGCTTCCCGCAGATTTGGACCATTTATCTGTTTTCAAACAGGCAAACGAAAATTCAACAGTAATTCAAGGACCTCCGGGAACAGGAAAATCACAGGTTTTAACCAACGTACTGGGGAAATTGCTTCATGCCAACAAATCCTCCATTGTACTTTCTGAGAAACGTGTTGCATTGGAAGTATTGGTGCAAAAACTAGCGGCGTTTGGATTGGATCGACTAGGTTTTATTGTGACTTCGGATAATGCATCGAAAGACTTACTTAAGCAGCTCGAGGAGAACTGGCACTACTTTGAACAACAAACTTTTGATGCCACAGCGAATCTTCGATTATCAGAACAATACACATCACAACTCCAGTTTTCATTAGACTTATTGAATCAACCGGATGCCATTGGCGGAGTTTCGCTTTATGAGTTTCGAGAATGGATGCACGATCTAAACGCGGAGAATGTTCCGTACATGACCAATCCTCCTTCGGTTCCATTGCTTCAACAACATGAAACAACGCTGAAACATATTTTCAAGAAAGGAATTCATGATTCCGTTGCACATTTTCGCCCCGCAACATTCAATCGTGATGACTTTGCAACGATTTGCGATATTATTCGAAAGTGGCATGGTGAGCTAAATCAACTTTCCTCGGTAGTTCCATTCTCAACCTGGGCCGACCTGCGCTATGTGACGCGACAGGCGGTGCTGTGTCAGAATCAGGAAAATCATCAGCAAAAGCAATACGCGGATTTGTTCCGTGAGAACTCAAGAAAGCAGAAACGGTTTCTCAAATTGTACAAGGATTGGAACAGTCTGATCCATGAGATAGAATCCTTTAGTCCAAAGTTTAACTGGAAGCAGAAACCTGTAGCCTCAGAGATTTTACTGTTGAAGGAATTTCTACCCTCTCGTTTCGACTCCCTTCGACAAGCTCAGGGCAGCGCTGCTCAACGTTCGGAGGAGGGAGAAAAAAATCGACCTGGATTTCTAACTAAAAGAAAATTGGATCGCCTCTGGAAAAAATTCTCAAACCTTCCTTCTTCTTCGGCCCCTAGCGCTTTGCAAGAGTTGACAGCAGAAACAGAACTTACCGACCGTAAATCTCAATTAATCGTTGAATTTTGCGATTTAGGGATTCTGGAACCCGAAAAAGAGGTTGATTTATTATACCATTCCGTTCAAAGCTATATTCAAAATGAATGGGAGATCATTGAAGAACTGTCTCCAAAGCAACGTTCATTCCTTACCGAATCTCACACTCTTTTGAGCGAAAGCACCGCTCAATTGAATCGCATTCTGAATCTGGAGGAAGGCACAGAAATATTGCAATTATTAGAACAAATCCTTGGTGACTTTGCTGAAATCAATGCAACTCAGAACTCATTGAAAAAGCTGGACGAATCCATGTTGGAATTGGTGAAACTGTCGGGAGATTTTGAGACTTGCCAGGCCATCATCGCGAATAGCCACTGGTCGCAATTCCGTAAGAGATTTCCATCGTTCTCGGAATTTGAAATGAACGACCTCCATCAGAAAACTGAGGACATTTTACGGGCGGAACAACAAGAGTCTCAAGAATTCTCGAATGCTATATTGATGGATGTTCAGAAGCGATTTCAATCCTATCAAGAGCTTTTGAATACACCAGCAAGAAAATTGACTGAAGCAGAAAAGGAACGTAAAAAACGATTGCGCAAAGGGAAATCCATCCTGGTGAAGGAATTCGCTAAAACACGAAGTCACCCAACAGTTCGGGAACTCTTTGCTTCCGAAGCACGCGAATGGATCCAGTTGCTGATCCCGCTTTGGTTCAGCAATCCAACACAGATTTCCAAAGTGTTTCCACTGGAACGCGATCTTTTCGATGTTGCCATTTTCGATGAAGCAAGTCAAATTACATTGCAAAACGGGCTTGGCGCTTTACAACGCGTCCATCGTGGAGTTATCGCTGGAGACAGCCAACAAATGGGTCCGTCTTCTTATTTCAAAAGTGGGCAGTCAGAAGTAATCGACCTTTTGCATCAGGCTTCATTCCATTGGAGTAGCAGTACTTTGAAACATCACTACAGAAGTTTGCATCCTGCTTTGATTGCTTTCTCGAATCGACATTTTTATAAAGGCGAATTGACAGCTTATCCAGCATTCGGCGTCTCCTCCCCGATTCATCACCATTTAATTCCAGACGGTGTGTTCGAAGATCGCAAGAACATTCCCGAAGCTGAAGCGGTATCCAAATTAATTGTCGAAGCATTGAAGACGAATGAAACAATTGGGATTGTAGCCTTTTCGGAAGAGCAATTATCGTGCATTCGCAAGCAATTATCCGAGCAAGATGCTCAACGATTGAACGATCGTCTGGAGGCTGGAACGGTCTTTTTTAAATCATTGGAAAACGTTCAGGGAGATGAATGCGATCACCTCATCATCAGTTTTGGCTATGGAAAAGATCGTGAGGGCAATTTCGCAATGCGTTTCGGTCCGATGAACACAGAAAATGGTCGTCGCCGACTGAATGTACTGCTCACGAGAGCAAGAAAACGCCTCGATTTCTTCTCTTCTGTTTCCTATTCAGATTTCAAACTAACGGATAACGAATCGGTTGATTTATTGCGTTTGTGGTTTGGGAAATTGCAATCAACAAGTGCTTCCGAAAGCGAAATTCAACTTCCTTTCAATGCTGATTTTTCGGTAGATAAAAACGTCATCACCTTGCGCAAACCTCATGCACTTTTCCAACAGGCACAGGAACTCGTAACCTTCCAATCGGTAATGGAATCAAGAGGTTGGATGCTCCGATACAGCTAGATTCAAACCAAATAAAATCCCTATGAGATACCTGTTTCCAATACTTATTATAAGTTTTCTTACCGCTTGTAGTAGCGAAGAAACTCCTGAGGGCAAAGGTCTAAAACACGTTTACAGGTATTTGGATGGTCGTACCGAGAATGGTCTTCCTGACGGTGACTTTTATGCCAACATCGAGATTAAAAATGATTTCCTTGAAATCAGACGTTATCATTATTCAGAAGACAGGGATGCCAACGTAACTAGAGGTGACATTCTTGAGAGCAAAAAAAATCGTGATCACTACTATTATCTTATTCAAAATGCCCACGGTGATTCGCAAATTGCTGTGCGAATATACACTGGTACGCGCAGCGATATGTATGCTGATTCTATAGTAGTAGAATACCGTGAAGAACGGGAATCCCCAATTGATCAAGATCTAATAATCTCAGGCGATATCCGATGGAAAGGGAAATACAGAAAGCTTTAAAACCATTCTAATCCTCTATCGAGAATAAATAAGGCGTTCTTGTGCTACTATTGCTCCCTCTGACCAAATTTGAATTAGATATATTCCCGATTGCAAGCTAATATCGCCAATCGAAACTATTTCATCATTCGCTATTCTTTCTTCTATTGCAACTCCATCCATCGAACAAATTGAAATCAAGTATGGCTCAGCTGATTGGTATTTAACCGAGAATGTACCCGTTGTCGGATTCGGAAATAGTTCAAAGGATGTGTTGTATGTCATTTCGGGAAGACCAAGAGTAAATCCGGTAATTAGACGCAATTTTCCTGTGTTGTATTCTGAAACGTAAATGCTGTCCATAGCTGGATTCACATAAACTCCATTTGGAGTCGTAAACTCTGCACTATCCAAAGCTCCATCAGTTCCTCCGGCGGTTATCCCCGCATAAATGTTTACTTCCTCAGTTATTGGATCAATTGAGTAAAGTTTCTGCCCATTAAATGCAGTCGCAATCATTTGATCTCCAATATTTGCTAAGAATCCCAATCGTCCTGAGCCTGGCAACTGAGTGATGTATACTACCGTGTCTTCCTCGACTCTAAAAACCTTTCGATCATTGAAATTTGCCACATACAATTCTCCCTGACAGTACTCCAACCCCACAGGCCCGTCAAGCTCACCACCCGAATGAAAATCATGTATAGATCCATCTGGCGCCAATTTCTTCAACTCACTGAGCGAACCGTAAGTTGTTAGAATCATAGTGTCGCTAGCGGCATCCTTAATAATTCCTGATGGGTAGGTTACTACAATCGTATCAAGTGGTATTCCATTTGTATCAAAAGTATAGACTCTACTCCCAATATTGTCACAAACATACAACTCTCCCAAGCTGTTAAACGCAAGTCCATTAGGCGTATTCAAACCACTAACAAAAGTGGCGACAGTTCCGGAAGGCGTTCGTTTGAACACAGCATCTCCCGAATAATCAGCACAGTATAAATTGCCGGAAGCATCTTCTATCAAATCATCGGTGAATGGTGTTGCACCGTCATTGACCAGGGTGGATACGACAGTTTGGCAGACGCCAGAAATTGCAAAAAATAAAATGAGAATAGTGGTAACGGTAGCTTTCATAATTTGTGATTTGCTACAAAACTATGCACCGTGGCCGCGCAGAAAGACCGTATACGCCTCAATTCCTGAGGGAATATACATTTCTATTCCGTCAAAGCCATCAGTGCAAAACTGACCAACCAATGCCCTCCTTCGTAATTGCCATCCGTTAAATCGGGAAGTGAATGTTCGATATGCTGATTAGAGATGGCATTCAAATAGCCGAATTCGGGATATTCCTTCGCTAATCCTTTCAAACACCACGCACGACTGTAATTCAATCCATCGAGATGCACTAAATGGCCGTCTTCACGATCTGATACAATTCCTGGTTTCAACTGGAAGTCTGATTTCACCAATTTTGGAAGAAATTTGGACAACCAGGATTTGAATTCGTTCTTGTCCAATACCCGACGCATTAAATCGGCTTCCTCGAGACAGGGAGAAAGGAAATCATAACCACTCGGTTCCCACGTCAGCGGACAATTCTCATCATTCTTGAAATATTCAATCGATCGCTTTCTGACCAATTTCTTCAATGAGTTATTTTCCACGCTTTCCGCGTAATCATACACCATGCATAAGGCAAAAGCCGTATTTGTATGCGTACCAACCCGGATGGGATAATGCAATTTCGGTAAGAACTCTTCAACTTTAGAAACGATCAAGTCTGTTAATGGTTGAAGGTTGATTTCCAATTCTCTCGCAACGGGATCATCCCACAAATGCAGTTCTTCCGATAATTTCAGAAGCCATGCCCAGCCGTACATTCGCTCGAAACCTTTGCTTTGTGGATGGTCGAAATAGATCAATTCACCTTTGATATTTTCCGCAGTAATGTGGACTTGCAATCCCTTGATGATCTCATCGCGCTGAGCTAAGTCTGGGAATGTACGGAGCAATCTCACCAAAGACCAATGCCCATGAACAGACGAATGCCAATCGAAGCACCCATAAAATGCGGGGTGTAGCGATTCAGGCGAACGTAAATCCTGATCACCAGCAATTACTTGATTCAATTTGTTGGGATACTCCTGATCGATACAGGTTAGTGGTAGTTGAACCAATTCTTTGGCTTGTTCCTTCGTCAATTTCAGTGGATCAACAGTTTCAACAGTAGGTGTGCTTTCACTCACTTCTTCTTTCGAATTATCCTCTTGATTTTCACATGAGAACAATGCAAGAATCAGTAAAACCCAAATGCCATTTTTCATATTTTAAATATAGCATTTCTGGGTTGTGGCAAACTATTTGATTATCATTGAATACAAATTGAACTGTTATGAAGAAATTGTACTACATCCTATCGATTTTTATGATCGCCATTGCGTTGCAGGCTTGTAAAACGAGCGAAGAAGTTGTTGATGTGAAGGAAACCGTGACTGAAGCACCTTCCGACACTGCAGATTTGGCTTCGGAAGAAATTCCTGTCGATTCAGATAGTACAGCTGAACGTGCTCTTTTTGCGAGTATTGAACGAACATTTTGCTTCGGAAGATGTCCGGTATATAAAATGAGAATCTATTCTGACGGATCTGTAGAATACGAAGGAATCCGTGATGTAGACATGATTGGGAAGTATACAACCACAATCACCAAAAGCAAAATGAATGCGATCCTGAAGATGGCTGAGGAAATTAAGTTCTTTGAACTAGAAGATGAATACGACGACCCAATGGTAACAGATTTACCGTCTGCAACTACTAGTGTGGTTGGACATGACGGAAAGACAAAATCTGTAAAACGTAGACATGGTTTTCCTAAGCGTATTTTACAATTGGAGAAGCTATTTGACGACCTCATGAAAAGCGAAAGATGGTTGTCAGAAAGTGGTGAAATCTATCCTCCAGAGCATTAATTCGATACTAAACCGTATCTTGCTGAGGAAAACCTTAGCACTATGAAAGTATTAGGCGTAATCGGTGTCATTGTCAGCGTAATAGCTATTTCTGTGGCGCTTCACCTACATTTTACCTATGCAAAAGCTGTTGACTTGCTCAACAGAGAAATTGATGCCAATATCAAAGAAAAGGGCATGGAGTTTCTCCAATCGGATGAATACCGCAGAATGTACGAGCTGGTTGATTACAAGACCACGTATGGAATGATCGTTATGCTCATTGGTACGGTTTCCATATTGCTTTCCATTTATCCCGCTGTAAAGAAATTCAGAGTTGCCTGGGTAGGTGTCGGTTTTGGATTAGTTGCATTTCTACTGGGCGCAATTCACGGAGCGCATCTTTTTGATTAAAACGGTCGAAAAAGCAACTACTTTTCCATTTCCACCACCCAAATTCCGCGTAATTCATTCAGACCGTATCCTGTGGCTAAATCAGCCGGATACAAAGCTTTGATTTTATCGCTGACTTCGGTTGTTAGATCTGTTCCCGGATTCCCATGGCATTGCAAGCACATTTGATTTGTCAGAATTGGGTAATACCCGGTATAACTGTTTTCACCCGTTATGAGTTTCGGATCTACCGACTTTCCATTTGAAAGAGCTTCTTTCGCCTTACGGATATACGCCAGTTCCTGAGTATTTGCCTTGTTATTTGGATTCCTGTTTTTGTCCGAAACTCTTTTGACACTGGCATTTAGCACGAGAGACATACTATCCGTCAACGGGATTGCTCGAGAATTACAAAAAGTCAAGGCATATTCTGTTCCGTTTGAATTGATTGCATTAAGCAGGTTTTTACCAAGAGTACCCTTCGTTTGCATGGCGATTCTTTTGCCCTTCTCCATTGGTGTTAGATCAGAACTATTGTCTTTTCCATGTTCTTCCTGATAGTGCTTTTCAAACCAATCGGGAACCTCCAAATCCGCATGATAAACGTAATGGGCAATTTTCGCCAAATCCGCTTTATCGTAATTCATTTTTGGCATTAACCCAAATCGACGTCTGGCTCCAGGCATTTTTGAATGTTCTTCCGTTGGATTACTTACGAACGCAACGAATTCTTTGGTGAATTGTTCTTCTGAAACAATCTCATCAACGTAGTGCCTTTTCACAGCAATCATTGGCGGTGCTGCTCTATTTTCGTGCGAGCCTTGTGGGCTATGACAGGAATAACAATTGTTCTTGAGTAGTTCATGACCTTCGACCATGGTTTTATCATCAGGTCCTTCGGCTTGTTGTTCCTTCATTTCTCCATTTTCAGAGCTACAACCGATCAAAGTTCCTCCAACGAATAGAATTACGGCTAACTGTTTCATCCTTGTCATGTTTAGATCATTTCAAATACTCTAAACTCAGGATTTTTTACCGAACAAAGAGTAACACGAGTTACCTATGTAAGAGAAATCATTGCCGAGACGTAGTATCAAGGTGCTATGACAAAGGTTTAGTTGCTACTAGCAACACTAATAATAAATTTTGAACTTAAAATCTTGACCTGAAGAATTTCTTAAATCTTCCAAATCTATATTTAGGTCATTCAATAGCCCTGACACTGACTTGAATTTTGGATTAAAAGTTGTATTCAGAACAATATTACCGTTCTCTTCGTATGCACCGGGAAGGTCGATACTGAACTCTTTTCCATTCTCAAAAGCACCGATTTGAGTGTCGTCATATGTCTGGTTAGTATCGATATAAGAGTAGTAACTTTCGTTATTATTTTTGGTGTTTATTGCTACTGCAAAAACATTATTTGCCGTTCCATTGAGGGCTTCATGACCAAATCCAATGAGCCAATGACTCGCATTATGGTATTGATAAAAATTCAAATCCTCATTAATTCTTATTACAAACAAATCACCTAGTTTCGAAATGTTTACAATCTTAATCTCGTACTCATTGGAAAAATTTAGTTCGCCATATTCAATTAATAAATTCTGAATGATAGATATAGACCCACCATGTACCAAAATAAACCTTTGATAGTCATCCTTATTAATCGGAAATTTGACTTTTTCTTCTGGGGGATCGCTTGTTTTTATTTGTGTTCCAGCTCTGGACGGTTTTGATATCAGAAATAGAAATGCACCTAGAACTGCAAATATTAGTATTGAGAAGAATAGTGGTTTTGTCATTGGAACTATTGTTTATTACCGTTAGTAGTATCGTTTATTCATAGCTCAATCATTCCATCATGCAGAAGCGAGCTATAATAACAAGCCATATTACTCGATATTTTTTCGAATACACTTGGAATATACATTCTAAGATTAGGAATGGAGAGTTCACCATCTCTGGGGAAACCATGGTATTGATTCAGGTACAACCTGACGTCAAGTTGCTCGGAATAATCCAGTTTGTCAAATGGGTTTTCTGATTCATAATTGTGATAATCAGATAGGTGAATGAAGGCGCATCCAAACTTGTATACATAATGAATGTACCCTTTCAATTCTGAAGATTTTTCAACCATATCACGATCCGTAATTGTCCTTAACTTGCCATTTACTGTGATCTCATTCCATTTCTGACCATTTAAGGTTTGTTGCATCAACCTTTCCCGAGTTGAAATATCGGAAATCCTACCTAAATACATTATTCGAATAAATGAATCTAGTTCTTGCCGTAATACTGAAATACTGTTTCCTATCAAATTTTGATTATACAAAGTAGTGAGTGCTTTCTCATTTTCTTTACTCCTTTTTTCAATCAATTCTACAAAGGCTTGTTTAACATCCTGCATGGGTATTGTTGCTAATTACTACTAACTATCAAATAGATTTAATGCGCATCCAGCCAGTTATCGGCAACTTCCATTTCAACTACCATTGGAACGGCAATCGATACAGCAGATTCCATTTCACGCTTCACAAGTTCCTGCAATTGTGCAATCTCATCTTTGTGCACATCAAACACCAATTCATCGTGTACCTGAAGCAGCATTTTGGATTTCATGTTCGCTTCACGCATGGCTTTGTCCACTTGAATCATAGCAACTTTGATTATATCCGCTGCTGATCCCTGAATAGGTGCATTAATAGCATTTCGTTCGGCGAAACCACGAACAACCGCATTTGCAGAATTGATGTCTTTCAGATAACGTCTGCGTTTCATGATCGTTTCTACGTAGCCTTTCTCTCTAGCGCCTTTTACGGCATTATCCATGTAATCCTTAATGGTAGAATACTGGGCAAAATACGCATCAATTATGCTTTTCGCTTCGGTTCTTGAAATACCCAGATTCTGAGCCAGTCCGAAGGCAGATTGACCGTAAATAATACCAAAGTTTACCGCTTTTGCAGAACTACGTTGATCTCTGGTTACATCTTCAATGTCTACATGGAACACCTTTGATGCCGTCGCTGCGTGGATATCCTGACCGCTTTTAAACGCTGCAATCATATTCGGATCTTCACTCAACGCTGCAATAATGCGCAATTCAATTTGTGAGTAATCCGCTGCCATTAACTGAAAATCTTCTCCGCGAGCAATGAACGACTTTCTAATTTCTCGCCCTTTTTCAGAACGAATTGGAATGTTCTGCAAGTTCGGATGATTGGAACTCAATCGACCCGTGGCTGCCACTGTTTGCATGTAGTTGGTATGAATACGCTCGTCTACGGGATCGCGCAATGTTGGCAATGGATCCACGTACGTATTCTTCAATTTTCGCAATTGGCGGTAATCCAGAATCATCTGAATAATTGGGTGTTTGTGCTTTAATTTCTGTAGCACATCCTCCCCTGTTTTGTATTGTCCTGTCTTCGTTTTCTTTGCCTTCTTATCGATTTGCATACGATCAAAGAGCACTTCTCCCAATTGACGCGGAGAATCAATGTTGAAATCGGTTCCAGCTTCGTTCTTAATACTTTCGTCCAGACGAATCAAATCGGTTTCCAATTCTGCCGAGTAACGTTCCAAACCTTCAGCATCGATAGTAATTCCTTCCTGCTCCATGGATTTCAGCACCGAAACCAACGGCATTTCCATGTTGTAGAACAAGTCCTTCAGGTGATCTTTCTGTATTTCCGGCTCGAAAATTTCTTTCAATTGCCACGTGATGTCTGCATCCTCACAAGCGTAATCAGAAATATCCTGAGGTTCCAAATCCGCCATGCTTTTCTGGTTCTTCCCTTTCTTTCCGATTAAAGTCTCGATAGAAACCGGTTTGTATTTCAGATAAAATTCCGCCAGAAAATCCATGCTTTGCTTCGAATCCGGATTGATCAAATAATGCGCAATCATGGTGTCGAACATCGGTCCTGTCACTTCAACACCATAACGATTGATCACTTTCATATCGTATTTGATGTTGTGCGCGACTTTCTCAATCTCTTGCGATTCAAAAAATGGACGGAACTCCTCTACGATCGATTTTGCGCCTTCGAAGTCGTGTGGGGTTGCCACATAGAATGCCTCGCGTGCCTTCCACGAGAAAGACATTCCAACCACATTCGCATGCAATGGCTCCAAACTATCGGTTTCAGTATCAAAACACACCGATTTCTGCGCCATGATCAGATCCAACAGCTCTTTGCGTTCTTCTGGTTTGGTGATCAGGTGATAGCTCGGTTTCTCTGTAGCAATCGTTTTAAATTCCGATGTTTCCGTCGGTGTTTGTTCCTCCACGAGACTTTGCGCACCAAATAGATCCATTTGACCGTCATCCGAAGCAGGTTTGCTTGCAGTAACAACAATTTCTTCTCCCAATACACGTCGTGCCAGGTTTCTGAATTCCAACTCTGTGAAAACCTCCTTGATTTTGTCCTTATCCGGTGCTTCTGTGATCAAAGCTTCCTCGTCCAACTCTACAGGTACGTCGGTAATAATGGTTGCCAATGACTTGGACATCAATCCTTGCTGGGCATAAGTCTCGACGTTCTCCTTTTGTTTTCCTTTGAGTTGATCCGAGTTCTCAATAATTCCTTCTACCGATCCGAATTGCTTCAAGAGCTTAGATGCCGTTTTCGGTCCAATTCCTGGAATTCCCGGAATGTTATCCGCTGCATCTCCCTGTAATCCGAGGATATCAATTACCTGCTCTACTCGTTCGATATCGAATTTCTCGCATACTTCGGCTGGCCCCCAGATTTCCGCTGGATTTCCTCCTCTTCCCGGACGGAACATCAATGATTTCTCCGTCACCAACTGCCCAAAGTCCTTGTCGGGAGTCATCATATAGGTTGTAAAACCTTTCGGTTCTGCTTGTTTTGCCAGAGTCCCGATTGTATCATCTGCTTCGTAACCATCTACCTCAATGATTGGAATATTAAACGCACGAATTATCTTCTTGATGGGTTCAATATTCGTCAGAATTCCTTCAGGTGTTTCGTCACGATTTGCTTTGTATTCGGAAAACTCTTCCTTTCGTATCGTAGATCCACCCGGAGGATCGAAAACCACAGCAATATGTGTTGGCTTCTCCTTGTTTAAGATATCAATCAATGCATTAGTAAAACCAAATGATGCAGATGTATTCAACCCTTTGGAATTAATCCGCGGATTCTTCACAAAGGCGAAATACGATCGGAAAATAATCGCATATGCATCCACCAAAAAGAGTTTTTTATCGTGTACTTCACTGACCATTTTAAAGCTATTTATTCAACGACCAGGTTTTCCGATGGATTAGACAAACATGTTGAATTGGACGATCTGATTTGTCCAATTCGTCCCATGTATCAGACGCCATAATCAACTATGCATCGAAAAAACAAACTGCCGTCGTTTCGTTCGTTAAATTTTCACCCTAATAATACTATTTTTACGTGGGTCTCCATTGCAGATCTTCGGATTTTTGACGATGCCCAAAACCAAAAACATTACCATGCGCCCAGGGATTTTACTCCTGTTTTTATTGGTTTCTTCAACACTCTTTGGACAGTCGAATGTGATTGATGTATCCGATGAAATAATCATTCCGAAAACATACGTTGTTGCCAGATCGGTACAACCCGTTAAAATTGATGGGAAGTACGATAAAATTTGGGATCGAGCACCTTATTCCGATTCGTTTGTAGATATCGAAGGAGAAAAGCCAGTCAAATTCGATACGCGTGTTAAAATGCTCTGGGATGATGACTATTTGTACGTATACGCCCAATTGGAAGAACCGCATGTTTGGGGTGACATCAAAGAACGCGATGCAATCATTTATCTGAACAATGATTTCGAGGTGTTTATCAAACCTTCGGAAAAAACAGAAGCCTACGGAGAGATTGAAATTAACGCATTGAACACCGTTTGGGATTTACTTCTGAACAAACCTTATCGTGGTGGTGGTTACGCGAATTTTCATTGGAACCTTGACGATTTGAAAACGGCAGTTTCGGTAAATGGAACCCTGAACAAGTCAAAAGACACAGACAAAGGCTGGACCGTAGAGATGGCCATTCCTCTGAAACCATTTATTGAGCTAAAGAACGATCGGTATGCGCCCATCAAAGAAGGAGATCAGTGGCGAATTAATTTTTCTCGTGTACAATGGGATCATGATTTGGTAGATGGAAAATACCAACGAAAGAAGGTCGATGGAAAAATTCAACCCGAATACAATTGGGTATGGTCGCAACAAGGCGCTATAAACATGCACATGCCTGAGAATTGGGGAATCCTTCAGTTTACAGAATCCAGAACACCTGACGAGGAAGTTATTCTGGATTCAGATTTCGCATTGAAGCAATCGCTTTACGCTTTGTTCGTGAAAGCACGCTACAAGAAATTATCCTTCATCAATGAAATGGAGCCTGGCCAGGAACGATTGCTCTCGGTAAAATACGGACCGGAATCCATAGCGGAGGTGACTGCTTTCAAGAAAAATGTTGGCTACGAATTTGTGGTAGACGGCGAAAACGGTCGATATGTCATTGATAACTTTGGAACTTTATATCGGCTAGATCTTCCAGAAGAAACTTTCACTATTGCCACCTGGGCACATGGTGCGAAGGAAATGGACCATTCGGTTTGGGATGAGAAATTGCGACGGTATGATTCTCTTGGAATCTCAGAAATCCTTGTGGGTGGAAGTCCAGAATTTTTGCAAGCATTGGTACATAAGGCAGATTCTTTTGATATCCGCGTTCATGCCTGGATGTGGACCTTGAATCGACCAAATGACTCTACTGCGATGAAACATCCGGAATGGTACGCCGTAAACCGTGCAGGGAAAAATTCGCTGGAATACCGGGCGTATGTGGATTACTACCAGTGGTTGAGCCCGTTTCATCCGGAAGCACGTGATTACATCAAAAGCAATGTTCGAAAGTTATTGGAAGTAGACGGATTGGCATCCATTCATTTGGATTACGTGCGGTATGTAGACGTCATTCTCGGCGCCGATCTGCAACCAAAATACGATCTGGTTCAGGATAGGGAAATGCCGGAATACGATTATGGATACCACCCAATCGCCCGAAAACAGTTCAAAGCACTTTTTGACATTGACCCAATGGAACTGGAACATCCCGAACTCAGCACCGAATGGCGTCAATTCCGATTGAATGCCATTACCACACTCGTAAACGAAATAGCGGACGTAGTTCATGCGAACGATCAACAATTATCTGCAGCGGTGTTCCCTTTCCCGGAAATGTCACGCCAAATGGTACGTCAGGCATGGGACGATTGGAACCTTGACTATGTCTTCCCGATGATCTATCACAACTTCTATCGAGAAAATATTCCCTGGATCGGTTTTGCCACTGAACAAGGGCTCCGAGACGTTAACTATCCGTTATTCACCGGGTTATACATGCCGGGATTTGAATCTGTAGAAGATTTCGAGCAGGCAATCCGGTTGGCAAAAGAAAAAGGAGCCAACGGTGTGTGTCTTTTTACCGTTGATGGAATGAAGGACGATTTCAAAACTGCATTGAGAGACTTGAACCAACCAAATTAGGTCGTAAGTATTTTACGAGGTGTGATCATATCTTTGAATCACCTATGAATAGTACAGCTCACAAATTATGTTAGAGTTGTAACAATAGGGTAGTATTAATCGTTCTATTAGTAAAACCACTATTCTAAACTATGATTCACATTGCTCTGGCTGATGATCATCAACTCGTGCGCGAAGGGCTACGCTTATATCTTTCTAATGTACCTTTTGTCGAAATTGTCGCGGAAGCTTCCAACGGTGCTGACCTTCTGGTTCAGCTTACCCATAAGAAGGTTGACGTAGTCATCCTGGACCTCAATATGCCCATTCTGAATGGTAGAAAAACCATGGAGCGCATTCTTCGTACTTATGGCTCAACGATTAAAATAATTTTTATCGGATTCAACAACAGTCTACATTTCGTACGCAAATACATGCTTTTGGGAGCCAGTGCCTTATTGAGCAAAACCAGTGCTATCCCTGTGCTCGTTGAAGCTATCGAATGTGTTCATGACGGTCAATTATTCTTCGAATCACATATTCCAGAAGACTTAAAACTGGAAATCCATCAAAGCAAAGGAGTAGATTATACTCCCATACCAGGAGAAGCGCTCTCTCCCAGAGAAATTGACGTATTGCACCTGCTTTGCGAAGGCTACTCTTGCCCGCAAATCGCTGAGAAGTTGTTCATCAGTAAGCGTACTGTTGAAAGCCACAAAGCGAACATTTTCACGAAGTTCGAAGTGACGAATATTGCCCAAATGATGGTCAAGGCGATTATATATGGGTATTATGATTTGCCTTTGTAGTTAGTGGATTTCTAATGATAATCCTTTGAGTCTTTGACGGAGGGGACTGAGCAATTCATCCAGTCCTTTTTCGTTGAATTTAAGATCTCCAAAAATCACAGGATCCATTTTCATTTCAAAATGCATGGAATCAAACTCATTTTCTGCGGATTCCAATTCCATTGATTCAAACAGTCCATTTTTAAACCAAAAGGTTCCCTTTTTACCATCACAAACAGAGGTAACAGTACAAAATTCCGAAGCCCATTGGACGGTAGCTATTCCCAATCGACAGAATTCTTCTCCAACAGCCAGGTGTTTTTTCATGTTGGAGCAGGTAAAAATTTTGGAAAAGATATCAATTGGCTTGTATCCACCGAATTGATCCGCTTCAAGGGACATTCCGGCATCATACTTCAAAGAGAATGCTGTATCAGTAACAGCGAAATGGATGAATTTACAGTTACCGTCAATAAACTCGTCAATCGCATGACATGCTGATTCAATAACCAGACTATTTAGGTGACCGTCTTTTCGACATTCTTCAAAATACATTTCAGGTCTCAACCTGAGATGTTCTTGTGGAGTAACTACATTTATTTCACTAGCAGAATATTTCTTTTTCATTTCCCATTCTTTATAGGCAGTTTCTTTACCATTCAATGACTTCAGCCCGGAAGTCGAAATCTGAAAATTCGGATCGTAATGCTTCGACCAATTCCTGAGCATCTCCCAGTTCTTCTTCCCTTACGAACTCGCGCTCTTCATCCCCATCCTCATCACCATAGTGATATTGACTCAAACGGACAATCGCATCCGATTCGGCTGTTTCAAATTCATGGTTCCATTTTTCTCCGGTAATATCTTCAAATCCTTTCTGTTGAATCAAGAATTTCAATTTATCACTTAATTGACCCAATTCACCACTTGAGATAGATGCAGCCGACTGTTTCTTTGCTGTTATTATTGTTCCAAAATCGCTCATAATTTTAATGTTTGCAATTTAATACTGGCTTCAATTGATATTATGGATTTATGTGATCTATTTTTCGAAAACCTCCGAAATCAAGCCAATATCCTGCTTCGTTTCTACAGATCTTAGCCAGTTTCTCGGTGTAATTGCCACCCAGGTATATCCTTCGCCTCCGTACTCAACAATTTGAAAATCGCCGTAAGGACCTGATTTGGAAGTTTCCAATTCCCATTTCCCACCAAAATGCCTCAAAAAAGCTGTACCCAGATACGCGGTACACATTAAGTCAATTTCCTCTTTTGTAAGTCCAACTCGTTTTAATCTGCGTCTTTTATGATATCGTTTGTACCATTTCTGAACGAGGTCAATCTCATCCTTTTCGAACGTCAGTGTTTCTTTGTTCAGGTGCTTTTTGAGCGCATCCAGTTGACTTGGAATGCTATCAATAAAAGCTTCGAACTCGTCGATTATTTCTTTTTTTGTTTTCAAGCTTCCTGTGGATCGAATTCTCGAGAGAAGATAGAAAAATTCAGCCTCCCTGAATGGGATACTGCTTTTAATTTGGTTAAATGTCATTAATCCTCATAAATGTCTTCTGAGAAGTGCGGTGTAATCAATACTTCCATGCGATTAGAATCAGCGTCTACCAGTAGATAATTAGGGCGTGATTCGAATTCCTCCCCCACACTCACTCATCCCCGCACCTCAATAATCCATCCTATAGGAATACAACGTTTTAACGCTTTAAAATTTTTTTTTCGCACAGAAGCAGCTATTTTTGAACATATTGTGTCTAACTTATTAGATAACCACATTTAATATCTTAATATAGATTGCTATGAAATTGAATAAAATGATACGTTTTGCTCCGGTTGCAGCACTTTTCGTAATTGGAACTGTAGGATTGACGTCGTGTAAGAAAGAAGTTGTAGTTGAAGGAACAAGTTCGGATTTCCTTGAAGTATCAGAAACAAACAGTAGTTTCCTTGCTAAACACACAGGAACATGGTGTGGACCTTGTGGAGGATGGGGATTCACAAACTTCCAGACTCAAATTGATACATACGGTGACAGCGAAGTATTGGTTGCTGTAGTTTCAGGAAGCCTTGGAGGAACAAACAACGAGTTCTTCTTTGATGCCTACGGAAGTGCTTTGGGTATTACTGCTACGCCAACATTCCACGGAAACCTTGGTCAAACAACAAGCGGACAGTTAGTTTCTGACCATCGGGACGCTCCTGTAGTTGCTAACTCGAACTATGAGTTGACAATTGCCAACGGAAAAATCAATGTGAAAACAACAACAAAGTTCTTTCAGGATTTGACAGGTGAAGATTACTACATCGCGCCATATATCATCGTTGACGGAATTGTTGCGAATCAAGCAGGACACCCAGATGGAGCAAATGCAGTTCACAAGAAATCATTGGTAGACATCGCAACTCCGGTTGGATTGGAAGATCAGGCATTTGGATACAAAATTGCATCAGGTGATATCCGTAACGGATACCGTGTGAATTTGGAAGCTGAAGCTGATTTCAATGCTGCATGGACAGAAGATCAGGTATCTGTAGCAATTTTGATTACGAAGCGTGATGCTAACGGGAACCCTGTGTTCGTGAACGCATTTACGAAGCACTAATCCCCAGATTTTTCCAGTTATGAAATATGCAATTGCACTAGGTGCGTTGTTCGCGTCTATGTCGGTATTTGCCCAATTTGGCGGACGTTTACCGGATAACAAGAGTTGGGGATTAAAGGCAAGTTTTAACTATTACTTCCCAAGCTATAAATCAACGAATGAAGCTGCGGAAATTAGCAACAACTCCAATACTGGTTTCGGAGGAGGAGCGTATTTTCGATACGACTTTAACGATAGATTTTCATTTCAACCTGAAGTGATTTTCGCTACCCGATCAGGAAGTGTTACGAGCATTACAACTACGGAGGTAGATACAGCAATTACGATTACTGAGACTTCTGTTTCCAACCTTGCTCAAACAACTGTAGAATTGCCATTGAACTTCAAAATGCGATGGGAATTCATTGCACGACACCGAGGAGCATGGAAATCTAATTCAACATTAGGAGTTGTTACCGGACCACGTTTTGTATTCAATATGTCTTCAAGCCGAAGCACCTCTTCAAGTGAAGTAACGTCATTGTACGGTCAACAAAGCACCGAGATTCGTGAATTGTCTTCTACGAACGCAACAGACTTTTTCTCGCCATTCTCATTTGGTTGGGGAGTAGGTGTTGATTACGAATTCGCAGGTCGAATGATTGTTTTCGGAAACTTCTACCGTGGATTTACCTCCATGAACAAGCCCGATTTTGGTTTTAAGTCTTTCGACAATCGCGCTGAAGTTGGATTGGGAATTCGAATTTATTAGAAAGTAGACGTTAGACTTTCTTAAAGACAAAAGAAGAAAGACAAAAGATTTATAAGAAAAGCCGCTTCATCTCGATGACCAAGCGGCTTTTTTGTTTCTCTTTAAATACATCTCAACAGAATCACTCTGCACTCTCAAGACTCAAAACTGACTTAGCTCCAGGTAGAACCGTCTTTCGAATCTTTCACAACGATTCCAGCTGTAGCGAGACCATCGCGGATTTTATCAGATGTATCCCAATCTTTATTTTCACGTGCTTTCTGACGCAATTCAAGGACCAAATCCATCACCGGAGCTAATTTATCCTCTCCGCCCTCAATTGTAGCCTCCAATCCTAACACTTCCACAACGAAGCTATACATGGCAGATTGCAGTGACTTTAGATCTTCTTCGGAGATGGTTTGTTTGCCATCGCGAACGCCGTTGATGAACTTCACAGCTTCGAACAACTGCGCCACCAATACCGGTGCATTGAAGTCATCGTTCATGGCTTTGTAGAATTGTCCGATAAGTGCTGGAACATCCATAGTCGATTCAGATCCTGCTTTCAAATCCTGAAGCGTTTTCATCGCCTCCATCAACTTATCATGTCCTTTTTCGGCTGCCATTAATGCTTCAGAAGTGAAATCCAATGTGCTTCGGTAGTGTGCTTGCATCATAAAGAAACGAACCACCATTGGTGAGAATGGCTTCTCCATAAACTTGTTATTCCCAGAGAATAGTTCCTCCGGAAGAATGGAATTTCCAGCCGATTTACTCATTTTCTGTCCGTTCAATGTCAACATGTTTCCATGCATCCAGTATTTCACCGGTGCCACTCCGCAACAAGCCGTTCCCTGCGCTATTTCCGATTCGTGGTGCGGGAACTTCAAATCCATCCCACCTCCGTGAATATCGAATTGATCGCCCAAATATTTTCTACTCATTGCTGAACATTCCAAATGCCATCCCGGGAATCCAATGCCCCATGGTGATGACCATTTCATGATATGCTCAGGTGCGGCATTCTTCCACAACGCGAAATCATGTTGTTTGCGCTTTTCGTCTTGTCCGTCCAGTGCGCGGGTGTTCGAAATCAACTCCTCTACTTTTCTACCGGACAACTCTCCATATGGATGCTCTTCGTTGTATTTGTCTACATCGAAATAAACAGATCCGTTAGAAACGTAAGCAAAACCGTTGTCAATAATCCCCTGAACCATTTCAATTTGCTCGATCATATGACCAGTAGCTGTTGGCTCGATATCAGGAGGCAAGGCATTGAATTGCGCCATTACGTTATGGAAATCTATGGTATACTGCTGAACAATTTCCATGGGTTCCAATTGCTCCAAACGCGCCTTCTTTGCGATTTTGTCTTCTCCTTCATCTGCATCGTCCACCAGGTGACCTACATCAGTAATATTTCGAACGTATCGTACTTTGTAACCAAGGTGACGCAGATAACGGGTTATCATATCAAATGAAATGAAGGTGCGACAATTCCCGAGGTGCACATTGCTGTATACGGTTGGACCACATACATAAAATCCAACAAATCCTTCTTTTAAAGGGATAAACTCTCGCTTTTCACCAGCAAGACTGTCGTAAATTTTCAGCTGTTTTGCCTCTGCTTTCATTAGATATTCTTTTTGTAACAATCAAAGATACGTAGGAATAATGAATGAGGAATTTTGAATTATGAATTATGAATGTAGAATATTGAATCAGGAATAATGAATGAGGGGCTTACATAGCGCTAGATGCAACTATCGAGGTAAGTTGAACTTTTGAAAAGTTGGCTATCAGGATCCCTGCTTATTCTCGAGCAAAGCATTGTATTTCTCCAGAAGGCTATAGTACATTTCCTTCCAGTAAAGTGCTTCTTCGGTGTTGGTGTCAAACACGCGTGATTCTTGCGCGTACTGCGTTGATGTAGAAGTTGGCGTATAAAGTTTGATATCCTTACTGAAGTCGTAATGAATAATTTTTCCGATTTCGATTACAACGTCAATAGAAACATTTGGCTTATCAAAGATATAATACATCCAACGTCGGCTCTTTTTCATCTTTCGAGCTAGCGTAGTAACAGAATAACCGCTTTCTTGTACGGCGTTCTTGATTATTTCTCCTCGGTGTACCATCCTCGGTACAAAGATGTGTCACTTTGTGAGCAACTTATTTCCCCGTTGTGTGCTGCTTTTGCGCAAAATACATCCTGAGGGATACGATTTTATGCCTTTACCGAGAAATTGTTGTCCAAAAAAGGACGGAAATGCGCAACTTTCGCTTAGTCGATGTTTTTCTGTTTAGAAAGTAGGTCATTGTACTTCTCAAGAAGATTCATGTACTTCTCTTTCCAATGCTCTGCTTCCTCGGAAACAGCCTTTCCCGTAAATCGTGCATCTTCCACACCAGACATCGGTCGATCTGAACCGTACATCTTAATACCCTTGATGTCCTCACTGAAGTCGTAATGGATAATTTTACCTATATCGATGATATAATCAATAGGTACTACTGCGCTATCGAAAATTTGATAAACCCATCTCCTACTCTTGCCCATTTTTTGGGCTAATTTCGTAATGGAGTGTCCGCTTTCTCGAACTGCTTTCTCAATAATTTCACCTTTGTGTTGCATTGTTCACAAATATGGTAAAGGTTGTGTGTAATTAATTTCCCGTAGTTTTCACGTTACTGTAATCCAAGTCTCACATATTGCTCAAAATGATCGAAATGCAGCCTTATCCGCGGGTCGTTGAAATTACGGAAAATGATTTACTATGAGTAGTTCTACTCAACGATTTAAAAAAAATGACACCTCAAATCCGACAATTTTCGACCTAATTTGTGCCTGTTAAGTATTTGAAATTGTTGGAAATAGAAGCAAATTATTTTGCCCGATATACAACATAGATAACTTCGCGATCTTCTTGCATACCTTTCACTGTTCTCATTTTTTGAAATGCACCCGTTTCTTCGATCATTTTCTGGGTCACTTGAGCGTCAACCACACTGAACCAATTATCCCAAATCAAAATATCACCACTTTGAACTTCCTGAATAGTGAACGCGTTAATATCGGAACGTTTTTTCTTGTCGAAATGATCCATATCGAGAACCATGCTCACATAAGGTGGTAAATAAAGAAATCTCCCCTGCCCTTCTAATGATTTTGCATAAAGAGTCGCCTTTCTTGCCGTTTGCTGTTCTCCTGAAAGGTTCATGTCGCGTTTCCAATGTACCGCAGACGGATTGTCCCAAACTGGAAATGAAAGTATCGCTAGAGCAAATAAGCCCGCTAGACCCAATTGCAGTTTCGAATTCCTGGTAAGTTCTAATATGGCGTTTATACCAATCGTACAAATAATAGCAATGAACGGCATCACTCCTAACAATACTCTGTTCAATCCCATGGAATTGAAGATACCAAGATACCAGAACAGCGAATGCGCCACGAAATACGACAAGAAACCGTATAATACCAAGGCGTGTAATTCAGGTTGGAATTGTCTGCGAACCAATCGGAATAAGAGATTCAAAACACCACTACCTAAAAATAGCACAGCCGGAATTCCAATCACGAAGGGCAATTGATCTATGAAGTGAAACAAATCTCCCTTTCCATAAATACTATTGGCAGAGGCATACGGAATCTTGGTAAACACCCAAAGAATATCCTTGTAGTGAAACCATCCAACGATGGAATAAACGACATGTCCAAAAAGCAACCAGGGAATGTATTTCCATTGTTTTCGAATCAGTAGCAATAATCCGAATGAAGTCATTACGATAAGACCTTCAGATCGTACAAAGGGTAAAAAGGATATTACGATACACGCAAACAGCCATTTATTCCGCGACACCAAATACATGCCCCATGCAATAAACATGGCGAATAATGGCTCTGTTAATCCTGAGAAAGTATGTCTAATAAGTAAAGGCGCACACGCGATGAATAACAACACGAAAACGGGTCTCTTGATGTTCCAATTGACCGCTGCCCGATACGTAAAGAGAAGCGTTAAGAATACCACTAATGCATTGAATACTTTCATTCCCACAAATCCGAACTGTGCAAACGGACTTGCCAGCAAAGTAAATACCGGTTTTGCCCAATGATCGAGATATAATTCAGGATGTTTTGGGGCTGACTCAGCAAAAAGAAAGTGAAGAATGCTATCGCCTGAATCGCCCGTGCCATCGAAAATGGCAATAACGCAAATGGCGAATACGACATAGACGGAAAGGAAAAGCCACAATATGTTCGATTTGATCCATTGCATTGGTTCGAAAATACGGTTTCTTTGAAATTTGTACATGTCGTAATCGAATGGCTTCACTGTAACCAACCCAATTTCAGGTATTTATACGCTATCATTTGATTATACAATTGCTTAGATTGCAGCAATACAATTGTTATGAAGCGATCCCATCAGAATTCCGAGAAACAAGAGTCCCGTTGCGCCGCGGGTGGATGTCAACAATTACAATCAAGAAGCACAGCGAGTACCACTTCGAGTGAACCCATAGCTCAATTAGCTAAGGTTGGTACAGGTTCTACGCGAAATGTTACGATCAAAGGGAAAAACGATGACAAGGACTTTGAGGAATGCAAATACAACTATGTTCAATACAACAAAGGAGATGCGAAAATTGCTGGTACAGGAACGAAAAGCCCCGCCAACTGGGCCAAATGGGTGACGAATAAAAAAGGTGGTCGAAATGCATCTCAGCTACACGTAGTAAACAAACGATGGGGTGGACTCGGTGGTCAAAACGATAAAAACATTGTACCGGGATCCCCCAAGGAAAACAGCTTGCATTTACACAATGCAGAAAAAATATTCGACACAGTAGCCTTTGGTGGCAAAGGAGCCAACGCCATTACGAACGCTACCTATGAATGCTGGGCCAAACCAAGTTATGGAAGCTCCGTTGATTTATCCGGTGGTACCGCCAGTCAAGATTTTACCGATCCAACATTGCTAGTAAAAATTACTGCTGATAGTCTTACAAAACCAATGCTTATTCCGGTTCCCGTTGGATCAGAAGGATTGACACTAAAAGACGGCAGCCGTTAAGCAGCCTTTTTTCTGTAGTACTGCATCAAATAGTAACTGTTGACCAATACTATCGCCACGTTCGTGATAATAATCGGAATGGATTCGATGAGGATTCCGTAGGCAATAAAGAAGCTACACCCCACAATATTCACGGTTCGTAACGTCGCAATTTTCTTCATGAAAAAAGAGAGCAGCACAAATAACGAGGCTGCATAGCCAATGTAGTCGATGTAGGTAGGCATGATGTTTCTTTAGTAGATTATTCCGTTACGGCTTTGGGTTGCAAATTGATTCCCAATTCGTTTAGTTGATCGTTATCTAATGGTGAAGGAGCATCAATCATAACATCTCTTCCGCTATTATTCTTTGGGAATGCAATGTAATCGCGAATGGATTCTGAACCGCCCATAGTTGCAACCAATCGATCCAATCCGAAAGCCAAACCTCCGTGTGGTGGCGCTCCGTATTCGAATGCCGACATTAGGAATCCGAACTGAGCTTCTGCTTCTTCTTTTGTGAATCCAAGCAAATCAAACATGCGTGACTGCAAATCACGATCGTGAATACGAATGGATCCTCCACCTAATTCAACTCCGTTCATTGCCAAATCGTACGCGTTAGCGCGAACTTTTCCTGGCTCTGTATCAATTAGATCGTAATCTTCCGGTTTTGGTGATGTGAACGGGTGGTGCATTGCATGATAGCGCTCTGTTTCTTCATCCCACTCCAACAAGGGGAAATCAACAACCCACAACGGTTTGAATACGTTTGGATTTCTCAATCCCAACTCATCTCCCATGTGCAAACGCAACTCGTTCATCTGCTTGCGCGTTTTGTCCAATTCTCCGCTGAGTACCAAAAGTAAATCTCCCGGCTTCGCATTGGCGGCTTCTGCCCATTCTTTCAAATCTTCCTGCGAGTAAAACTTGTCAACGGAAGATTTAAAGGTTCCGTCTTCGTTGCATTTTACGTAGACCAATCCTTTGGCACCAATTTGCGGTCGTTTAACCCAATCGGTCAATTTATCCAGTTGCTTGCGCGTGTACACGGCACATTGCTCAGCGTTGATGGCCAGAACTACTTCTGCTGCATCAAAAACGTTGAATCCTTTTCCTTGCGCCACAGCGTTCAGGTTCACGAATTCCATTCCGAAGCGCATGTCTGGCTTATCAGAACCGAAACGCTCCATCGCTTCAGCATATGTTATTCTTGGGAATGTTTCATCCAACTCCACTCCGCGAACTTCACGGAACAAATGTTTGATCATTCCTTCAAAGGTTGTCAATACGTCTTCCTGCTCCACAAATGCCATTTCGCAGTCTATCTGTGTAAACTCCGGTTGACGATCGGCACGTAAATCTTCATCACGGAAACACTTAACAATCTGGTAGTAGCGATCGAAACCAGATACCATCAACAATTGCTTGAAGGTTTGCGGCGATTGCGGTAAGGCGTAAAATTGTCCTTCGTTCATACGACTTGGCACTACAAAATCTCGCGCTCCTTCCGGTGTAGATTTGATCAAAACAGGTGTTTCCACATCCAGGAAATCCTGAGAATCCAAATATTTGCGTGTTTCTAACGCTACTTTGTTTCTCAAGCGAAGTTTTTCCTGAACCGGATTTCTTCTTAAGTCAAGGTAACGGTATTGTGCACGTAGTTCCTCTCCTCCATCCGTATCATCTTCAATGGTGAATGGTGGCGTTATGGAAGCGTTCAACACTTCAACCTTAGTCGCTTTAACTTCAATCTCTCCTGTTGGGATATTTGGATTGGCAGCTGCTCTTTGAGAAACGGTTCCGGTAATTTGTACCACGAACTCACGTCCCAAATCCTTCAAGGCGTTCATTACCTCTTCGGAGGCATTGTCAGATTCACCAACAACCTGCGTAATTCCATAGCGATCGCGTAGATCGACCCAAATCAAATTCCCTTTGTCCCGAACGGTTTGAACCCATCCTGAAAGAGTGACTGTTGAACCAATATTTTCGGTGCGTAATTCGCCGCAAGTGTGTGATCTGTACATGTTATCCGTTTATTCGTGGCAAAAGTAGTGAAATGAGTACGTTTTGGAAAGATTCGTTCCTTTAAAAACCACATCTCGACTTCGCTCGACGCTCGCTTTTCGTTCACTATGATATATCAGGCGCACATCGAGCGGAGTCGAGATGAAGCAAGACCATCAATTTTTTCTAATTTCACAGCGATTTCAAGCAATTCATGGATACATTCTTAGATCGATATAAATATGTGCTGGTTCTAGCCGGAATTTTGGTTGTGTATATCTGCAACCTTTTTGTCGATGTAATGGATGTTGATGCGTCGCAATATGCTTCCATTTCAATGGAGATGTCTCAGAACAACAGCTATTTGCACGTGTATCACTTACAGCATGATTACCTGGACAAACCGCCGTTGTTGTTCTGGTTGAGCGCAAGTAGCATGTCTCTTTTCGGCATCGGGAATGTTGCATATAAACTCCCATCTATATTGCTCGTATTGCTGGGAATTTACAGTACGTTCAAGTTTGCTCAATTGTATTATTCCAGAAAAGTAGCAACGTACGCAGCCCTGATGTTGGCTTCTTCTCAAGCGCTCTTCTTGATTACAAACGATCTGCGAACCGATACAAATTTGTTGGTATTTGTCATTTTCTCTGTTTGGCAATTGGCACTTTTCGTCCGGAATAAGAATTGGCTCAATTTCTTTCTTGGATTTACCGGGGTGGCGCTGGCAATGATGGCAAAGGGACCGATTGGAATTGTTACAATTGCACTTGCGCTAGGGACCGATTTCCTTTTGAAAAAAGAATGGAAATTGATTTTCAATTGGCGCTGGCTGATTGGGCTTGTTTGGGTGGGAATCTTGTTGATTCCGATGACCTGGGGCTTATACACACAATTTGATTTGCACCCGGAGAAAACCGCGTATGGGATAGATAGTCCGTCGGGAGTGCGATTCTTCTACTGGACGCAAAGTTTTGGGCGAATTACCGGGGAAAGCGACTGGGATAATGGCGCCGGATTCTTTTTCTTCTTCCACTCCATCCTCTGGGATTTGCAACCGTGGGTGCTTTATTTCATTCTTGGATTGATCGCGGTGGTGCGCATCTACATTAAGGGCGGACTTTCGGCTCAAAAGGAATTCATGACTTTGGGCGGATTCGTACTTACATTTCTGGCACTTTCACTTTCCAAGTACAAGTTGCCACACTATATTTTTGTCACTTTCCCGTTTGCAGCGATCATTGCAGCCAATTACTTACTCAGTTTGAAAAAGAAGACCATGCTTTATGTTCAGGCCTTTTTCAACGTATTGTTCTGGATCGTTTGCGCACTTGGAATGGTGTATGTTTTCCCGGGTGGAAATGCATTCCTTGCCGTCGTATTGGTTTTGCTTTGCGCTGGTTCATGGTGGGTTTTCATCAAAGGAAAGACGATTTCTGCACGTATTTTCTTCAGTGCAATCATCACTTCCATTGGTTTCAATTTAATGATGGCTTCGCACTTCTATCCAAACCTGATTGACGGTTATCAAGCTCCGGGAATTGCCGGGCGATTGGCAAGAGAAAATGGAAAGGGTGAGGGTGAGTTTTATTACTATTCGTCGCATAGTCACTCGTTGGATTTCTACTACAACAACCTGGTTCCAAAGGTTCCGAACTTATTCCTCAACATGCAAAGTGGCGATTGGGTATATACCGATCAGGTGGGGAAAGATTATGTGGAATCGCACGAATTGGATTTCCATGTAGCCCATAAAATTCCGAGTTACCGCGTTACCATTCTCACGATGGACTTCATCCGACCGGAAACCCGAGGGAATGTGGTGGATACCATGTATATTTTTGAGAAGAATTGACGTTAGATGCGCTCGCAAGCTCTCAGATGAAAGAACGCTTCGCTAAAAGAGTAAAGACAAAAGACTTCAAGTCTTTGTTCTTTCATCTTTCAGTCTTAAATCTACAACGGAATATTCCCGTGCTTCTTATTTGGTAACGTTTCTGCTTTGTTCTCCAACATTTTGAATCCTGCGATTACCTTGTCGCGAGTTTCTCCAGGAAGGATTACAGCGTCCACGATTCCGCGTTCAGCCGCTCGATACGGATTTGCGAACATTTCTGCGTACTCGGCTTCTTTCTCCAACCATTTTGCCTCAGAATCTTCAGCGGCAGCAATTTCACGTTTGAAGATAATTTCGGCTGCTCCTTTCGCTCCCATAACCGCAATTTCTGCTGTTGGCCATGCAAAGTTCAAGTCGGCACCAATGCTTTTCGAGTTCATTACATCGAATGCTCCTCCGTATGCCTTACGTGTAATTACCGTAATTCTTGGAACTGTTGCTTCTGCAAACGCATATAGCAATTTCGCTCCGTTCGAAATAATTCCATTCCACTCCTGATCTGTTCCCGGTAGGAATCCAGGTACGTCTTCGAATACCAATAAAGGAATGTTGAAGGCATCACAGAATCGTACAAATCGCGCACCTTTTCGGGATGAATCAATATCCAATACACCTGCCAATGACATCGGCTGGTTGGCAACTACTCCAATAGTTCTTCCTTCAATTCGCGCAAATCCAACAACGATATTCTTTGCGAAATCTTCGTGTACTTCACGGAAGCTGTTGTCGTCGATAACACAATCGATCACCTTACGGATATCGTACGGCATCTGATTGTTATCAGGCAGAATTGTATCAATAGTCTCTCGCTTGGATTCCGTGTAATCGAAAATGGTAGGTTGCGGAGGTAATTCGTTTGCATTCTGTGGCATGAACGTAACCAGGTCACGCACTTTTTTCAATGCTTCTACATCATTGTCTGCCGTGAAGTGATTCACCCCTGATTTCTCAGCGTGTGCTTTCGCTCCACCTAAATCTTCTGAACTTACTTCTTCGTGTGTTACTGTTTTCACCACGTTTGGTCCGGTTACGAACATATACGACGTGTCTTCCACCATGATGATGAAATCTGTCAATGCAGGAGAATAAACGGCTCCACCGGCACAAGGTCCCATGATCACACTGATTTGTGGAACTACTCCGGAAGCACGCGTATTTCGATAGAAAATATCTGCGTACCCTGCCAGTGAAACAACTCCTTCCTGAATTCGCGCTCCACCTGAATCATTCAATCCGATTACCGGCGCTCCGTTTTTCATGGCTAAATCCATAACGCGACAGATTTTCTCTGCATGCGTTTCAGACAGCGATCCACCAAGAACGGTGAAATCCTGAGAATAAACGTAAATCAGGCGTCCGTGAATACGTCCAAAACCTGTTACAACGCCATCTCCCGGAATCTTGTTTTTCTCCAACCCGAAAGAAGTTGCGCGGTGTTCAACAAACTGACCGATTTCCTGAAAAGAACCTTCATCTAATAGCAATTCAATACGTTCTCTGGCTGTTAATTTGCCTTGTGCGTGCTGCTTTTCAATTCGTGCTTCTCCTCCCCCAAGTTTTGAGGCTTCTCTTCGATTCAGAAGGTCTTGATTCTTGTCCATATTCGTGCGATTGAGCAAACAAATGTAATCAATTTACGAGAGAAGAATTGCGCGAAACGGTAGCTTCTTAATGATTCAGAAAATCACCATTTGGATTCATCCCAGAACCAAAGAAAAGAGACCTGAAAACCAGCACCATCCAAACCTGGGTTGACCTCTAGCAGTCCATTGTTTGATTGGTGCAGATGACCGTAGCTCAGTCGTAATTTGTTTCGGTTGTTGAACGTGTATTCCGCCCCGAGTGAAGTTGTCAGGTGAAACGTGAAATTGGAACCGTTGTACGGAAGCGGTTTAAAACCTTGAAAGATTCCCACTCCGTATTCCAGAAATGGACTGAACTTTCGTTTCCCCAGAATATGCCAGCGATAGTACGTATTCAGACCAAGACCTGCTCCTGAATAATTTGAGGGTGTTCTGGATTTCCATTGCTGAAAGTTTCCTTCCACACCAATTCCAAACCATGGGGATACACGTTTCTCAATGCCAAATGTCTGGAAAGTGATGGTGGTTCTGTTCGAAACCCCATAAGTTCCAAATCGTGTTTGATAGTAATTAAGGTTCGTGTCTTTGAAAACAAACTCTGAGAGCAAATAAGAAATTCCGGCCGATCCCATCAGCACGAAAAAACCAGTTTGATTCATTAATGCTATACCATCCCCATTCATGCCCGGGATGCCTGGCCATTCTCCCTCATGAGACACATCTAATTCAATCTCTTCGTCCAATTCTTCCTGACCATAGGAATACTGAACACCGGCTAATGCAACCGCGAACAACAAAATCCAATTCAAATTCTTCATACTACTTTTTAAAAGTAAGAACATTTCAATTTCACTTTACCCTACTATCATAATAGGACTTAATACTAATCCACGATTAATTCTGTACTTTTGCACCGAGTTAACCAATAAACATTACAAAATGAAAAAATCAACCTTTTTAAAAGCCTTCGGACTACTTTCTTTGCTTTTCGTTTTTGCAGCATGTAACAAATACGAGGAAGGATCAAACTTCTCTTTGATCTCAAAAAAAGCACGTCTTGCGAACACATGGACAATTAGTACTATCACTTATACTCTTGGTTCAACAACTACAAACATTACTGGAACTTCAGGAACTGTAACAGTAAACAAAGATGGAACATGGTCTTCAGCTATCACATATACTGTTTTCGGACAGCCTATTACAGATAATGATGCTGGAACATGGGTATTCAACGATGACAAGACACAAGTTCTTATGACTGACAACGAGAATGGAGAGGTTACAACTGCTACTATCGTTAAGTTGAAAAACAAAGAATTGGCGTTGACAACTACGGATTCTAACGGAGGCGTTACACGTACAGACTACACTGGATCTTAATTTAAGACTCACTCAATATTGAACCCTGGCGATCCTATGATGTCAGGGTTTTTTTCGTTCCTGAAACCAGTAATTGCAACCCGTTTGCAATAAGCTGGAAATTTTTTTAGTTTCGCAGTGCACAATAAAAAATCTGAAATGAAAAAATCTACCATTTTAAAAACCTTTGGACTACTTTCTTTGTTGTTTGTATTTGCAGCATGTAACAAATACGAAGAAGGTGCTAACTTCTCATTAAGAACGGCAAAAGGACGCCTTGCAAACACCTGGACCCTGGTTAAAGTAACGGATGATGGTGTTGAAGAAACTATCACTGGAACAACAACTTTCAAGTTCGAAAAAGATGGTGCATATGAGTACAATTACACAGACGGTACGAATAGCATCTCTTTGACAGGTACATGGGAGTTTAACAGTGATAAAACGAAAGTGAAAATCACTATTCTTAACGATACTGAAGAGTACGATATTATTCAGTTGAAGAACAAAGATCTTAAACTAGGTGATGATCACAGTGGTCATGCCGAAATTATGACGTTCGAAGGACAATAATTTCAGTCCTTTTAAATATTGAACCCTGACATCGTAAGATCGTCAGGGTTTTTTTGTACCCAATAGTCAGGGTACAATCTCAATCTTCGTGTATTTATTGATAGACTTGTAGAGGTCTGTGATGTGTGCATTCTTAAGAGATATGCATCCCAGGGTCCAATTGGTCCCATTTTCGATCATGCTGTCCATTCCTTCCGGAACGCCATGAATTCCTATTTCACCGCCAATAGTTGCATCTTCGGGAATTTCTCCGTCTGCTTTTCGTTGCTTAAATCGTCTCCAGGATTCTGGGGTCGGGTAGTCGATCCAAATGAAATACTTCCAGCTTTTGTGAGCATACATGCTCCGAACACCGAAATCACCTTCGGGAGTGCAGCCGTCACCTTCCATCGCTTTGTCATCTACCGCATTGAAACCAAATACGCATGGATATTTAATCAGAACTGTATCAGCATGTTTCACCGCTAAGTAATAATCGGACTTATCAATGTAGATTTTCAAATCGCTCTTCCTAATGTTGTTTTCGGCGATGATATCGACCAACTTTTCTGTGGGATCTTCTATTGCAACATGCGCTATCTCAAGCCCTTCTTCCTCAGTTGATTGAGCGGATGCTTCTGCAATAACAGACTCCTCAGCATTGCCTTTTGGAAGACAGGAAATGCTTGCAAATCCGAATGCTGCTATAAATATGAGGGGTAGAAAAATAATACGTTTCATTTCTGGAGGTTTTACGTATAATGCATACAACGTAAAAAGGAACAAGTTCATATAATTTGAGATGAAAGGTGAGATATCAAACTCGCTGTCAAACAGATTAATGAATTAGATTATTTACTTTTAACAAACCAATCACGCACCTATGAAAACATTAATCACTATCCTCTTATTTATCGCTAGTATTTTTCCAGGAATGAGTCAGGAAAAAGCGGTTATAAAAGCACAAAAATCCATTGAGAAAGGAAATTTAGAAAAGGCACTGGAGTCGATTGAGAGCGCGGTGAAACACAAAGACACGAAAACGAGCGGTCACGCGTGGTTGGTCTACGGTCAGATATATTCAGACATGTCAGAAACCAACTCGAATCATGCGAAAACTGCCCTGAAAGCCTTCACCAAGGCGAAAGAATTGGGATTAAACGAGAAACTCGCAAAACAGTGCGAAGAGTTGGAGGAAGTATTGGGCGTTCGTGCCAGTCTAATGGGAGCAAAGGCTTATGACGAGAAAACTTATTTGGATGCAATTCAATACTTCGAGGTTGTAAGAGATCTTCGCCCCAATGACCCTGCGGGGTACTACAATGTTGCAACAGCAAGTTTTAAGGCGGGAAATTTTGAACAAGCTGTATCAAATTACAAGTCTCTATTTGATCTGGGGGTGAACAGCAATGAATTGTACGAGTACATAATTGACACGTCTACACGGACCAAAAAACCTAGCCCCGAGACAGAGGTATGGCTAAGAGATGCCATGCAACTCTATCCAAAGGATATGGAGCTATGGAAACAGCTGGAGTTCAACTACAAGATACGCACCCAAACGGGCGACACTCTCGAAGAGACAATAAACAAATGGTTCGATGCGGACACCACTAATGCCACAAATGCCGAACTTAATTTTGAACTTGGTGCTACCTATTACGCACTTAGTGATACTTCAATGGCAGCACAATACTACAAGAAGTCCATCGCGTTGGATCCAAACTATGCTTCTCCAGTCTACAATCTAGGCGTGATGCATTTCAATGAAGCATTGGTTTTGTATCAAGCCGCAGCAAATGTTCCCTTTCAAGAAAAAGACAAGTACACTGAACTTGAAAACAAGGGGCTTGAAAAAATGAAACTTGCACTTCCTTATTTGGAGCGCACAGTTGAAATTGAACCGAATAATGTCGATGCCTGGAATGGATTAAGTAAGATTTATGCAAAACTGCACATGCTCGAAAAAATGAAACATGCCCAATCGCAATACAGAGCCCTGTCAGGTAATTAACCCGCTACTTAGAAATGAGATTTGGGTGATCTCAAATCACTCCTTTGATGAAATGCTTACGCTGAAACCTGTACATCGTTTCGGTACAAGGTTACCAACGCAGCCACAATAACCAGATTCTTTATTATGTACTGTCCTGTTAAGGTCAATGCATAAGGAACTTCATTGAAGGATTCGTTCGCGAATAGAAACAGTGGAGTAAACGTAAAGAACAAATGGGTGAGTGCGGCCACAACCACTACTTTTCTTCGAAAGTTTAAGAGTAGGAGAACCCCAATAAGCATTTCTATTACAGCCAAAGTCAGCATGGCACCGGAAGAAGAGAAAATGCCGCCAGATAGTGTTTGTATTGTTTTTGTGGCTAGCTCTTCAGCAGGACTCAAACCTTCGAAAAACTTTAAGCCGCCGAACCAAACATAAACGATTCCAATACTGACAGCGATAATGTGGTTACCTCGAACTCTTTTCACGATTTTATCCATATCCTGAAGATTTCCTATTTGAAAAATAAGACAACTCGCGTGAGCAAAAGTTTAAACTATCGTTTGACGAATTGTAAAACTGATGCGGACAGAGTGTATCCAAATTTACGCTCAAATAACGGATTAAATAGCCCCTTTCGCTTTTAATTCCAAATACTTGTTGATCGTGTTCACTGACAGCTCATCTGGCAATGTAAGAACGGTCTGGATGCCATTTCTTCGAAGCTCCTGGGCAATTTTGCTCTTAAGCGTCATCATTTTTTCTGCGACTGCGCCTTGATACACTTCGTGTAAACTTCGGGCGGGTTGATATGCGAGTTCCTGCAATTGGCTGTTCTCGAAGAATACCACGACCAAAACGTGTTTTTTGTTCAATTGACGGAGCATTGGAAGTGCTCTCCTCATAGAGAATTCTGTCTCGAAGTTGGTAAACAACACCAACAAGGATCGCGTATTGATAGATCTACGAATGCTCTGGTACAACAATTCAAAATTGGCTTCCTTGAAATGCGTGCGCTGATTGTACAAAGCCTCCTGAATGCGTCGCATTTGTCCTGCTGAACGTTCCGCCGGAAGCTGCGTTCCAATCTTATCAGAATAGGTGTACAAACCAGCTTTATCGCCTTTTCTCAGGGCAATATTGGTAAACACCAACGTGGAATTAATCGCATAATCCAAAAGTGACAGCCCATCGAATTCCATTTGCATGTTTCGACTTTTGTCAATGATACAGAAGATATTCTGCGACTTTTCTTCCTGATATTGGTTCACCATCAATTCGTTTCTACGACTGGTCGCCTTCCAGTTGATGCGCTTCAATTCATCTCCCTGAACATAGTTTTTGATCTGCTCGAACTCACTATTGTTACCCAAACGACGGATTTTCTTAATCCCTGCACTTGTTTTTTGCTGCTGGAAAACCAACAACTCGTAGCGCTTCATCTGCAATACGGATGGATACACATGAACCTTCTGTTTCATTGGAATCTTCATGCTTCTAGACGCCATAAAGAAAACAGATCGAATGATTACGAATACGTCGCCAAATTGGAATTCTCCGCGTGAACCCGGCTTGTAATTATAGTCGTATTCTTTCGTTGCTCCCGGTGCCAGAACGTGACTATACGAAGCTCTGCGCTCCTGCATTTCCACCGGATATCCTTCAATTAATTTGTAAGCAATGGGCTGCACGGTGTTGTTGGTGACTTTCAACCGCACCGGATTGTCATCTCCCAAACTCAAACGATCTGCAACTTCCCGCTCTACTACGAGTGGGTTTTTACTCGAGAATACAAGTAGAATGTCCAACAGCGTAACCGCGAACAAGACCACGAGCGTGACATTGGCAACAAACTCCATGAATGGGTAGGTGTACGCCATCAAGTACATTACGATTGTACTTGCGAACACCACGAAAAACCATCGTGTAAGATGTATGTTCAGGAGCTTATTCAATTATCTCGGTACTTCTAACGTTTGTACAATTTCTTTTACGATGTCTTCAGTCGTAACTCCTTCCATTTCTGCCTCTGGAGTCATGATCAAACGGTGATTCAATACGTGTACTGCTACGAACTGAATATCTTCCGGAGTTACGAAATCGCGCCCTCGGATTGCAGCCATAGCTTTGGAAGCACGTAAGATTGCAAGGGATGCACGCGGTGATCCTCCGAGGTAGATTTTACCGTGGTTACGTGTTTTGTGGATCAATGCTGCGATGTATTTCACCAAATTATCCTCAACGATTACTTTTTCTACCGTATTCTGAATTTTTTGCACCTCATCCGCATCGAATACAGGTACTACGTCATCCAAACTTGGTGGTTTGATGTTGTTCTTATATCGAGTTAAGATTTGCTCTTCTTCGTGCAATTCAGGATATCCCAATTTGATTTTGAAGAGGAAACGGTCCAATTGTGCTTCCGGAAGACTGTAAGTTCCTTCCTGCTCAATTGGGTTTTGCGTTGCAATTACCAGGAATGGGAACGACATTGGATAGCGTTCTCCATCATACGTAATTTGTCTTTCTTCCATTACTTCGAACAGGGCCGCTTGCGTTTTCGCCGGTGCACGGTTGATCTCATCAATCAATACGATATTCGAGAAAATGGGTCCTTTCTTGAACGTAAATTTCGCGTCGTTCATGTTGAATACCGAAGTACCAATAACGTCTGACGGCATCATGTCTGGTGTGAACTGAATTCGTGAGAAATCCACTTTCAATGATTTCGAAAGCACTTTAGCCGAAAGCGTTTTCGCAACTCCAGGCGCTCCCTCAAGCAATACGTGACCATTCGAGAAAATTCCGGTAAGAAGCAAATCCACCATTTCGGTTTGACCAATTACGTATTTACCCAATTCGTTTCGAACATCGCTTACTTTCTGAGCTACCCAAAGCAAATCGGAATTTTGACGTTCAAATCCAAATCCGGTTCCTGAGCCTAATGGCGGTGTCACTGGTTCCGTGGACTGAGTAGCCGCTTCTTCCTGCGCTTCAGATCCGGTAGACGCGTCCGCAGGTGCAGGAGTATCTGCTGGTGCTGGCGTCTCCTGACTTTCACCTGATTCTGGTGTGGATTCTTCAGAACTTTTCGGCATGTATGCACTATGATCCTGTTGTCCAGCGTTGTTTTCTGTTCCTTCAGGATTTGTGTTGTTCATTTCATCGTCGTTTCTCATAGGTCTAAAGTATGAACTTTGGAAATAAACCGATCAAATTGCTCTCTATCGAAGCGGCTCATGTCCCAATAATTAATAACTATCTTTTTGTTGTTTTGGAGTCGGATTTCCACTCCAGATTTGGTTGATTTAGTACTAATTACATTTTCACGCAAGTATTCTCTCTTACGTCCAAATTCCGAATATGTAATTAGGTGTTTTTCTGTCACTCGCAAATATGGGTTCACCATTCGAAGCACACCAAATGTAATGAGTGCGGCTCCTACTGGCCAAAGGGCAATTCCCGGACCGATAGAATTCGTCAGGAAGTAGAATCCACATAGAATTCCGATGATACCGAACAGAATCAATACGGTAGGGAGCAACAATCCACGTCGGAAGACCATTTCCCGTTTCTTGAAACGATTGTCGATCTTATCTGTGATGATGCCCATATCCTTATAGAAGTCATGCTGAAGCTTCGCTATTTCTATAATTGTTTGATCGTTTACGGATGATACTTGCTTTGTTTCCAGTTTGTCCACCAGAAACTTGATCTCATCAAAAGGTTTGTCGCTTTTCTCTGCCAGAATTCGAATTTCACGATCCCCTTCCCGACGGTTGAGATCAACAAAATAGTGTTTGAGGATGGTCGCATAGAAGTTCTTCCGCTGTACCTGCAACATTCCGTAATGATTCTGTTTTGAGTAATAAATGGACGTAATGGTTTCGGTAAACGCCAGCGTCATATCCTTCTTCTTACGATGATAAGGAACCACTGGTCGTTTTCGTTGTGTTCGGAAAATGACGTACAGAAGCAATCCACCTATCAATAGCAGCAACGCATTTCGAAGCATTGGTCGTTCGAGCAACCATCTTAACAGGCTATTATCTCTTTTCCCGGGTCCTTTGCCCTTCCCTTCTTCTTCCTCTTCGTCTTCATCGTTAAAATCATCTGGCAAGCGACCGAACTCCAGAAGTACAACTTCCTTCTTATCTGATAGCTGGTCTATAACATATCGTGCATGTCTGAAGCCATCATTTCGCTTCAATTGATAGTTATAGAACATGTTCGGATTGGTATGCAGGAACACCTTTCCTTTCCCCATTTTGATTACCAGGAAGTTCTCCATTTCCATGAACGTGGACAGTGCTTTCGTCTCGCCTTTTGGTGTGATATAACCAAAGGCATTCCAGAGTTTCGCTATGGTGTCCTGCTGGTAGATTTCCATCAATTTGTATTTGGCTCTGGGCGTAAAGACCATCTCCTGTTCATCGTAATCCGAACGGAAATACACTGTATCGAAGAAGCGGTCGAGGACGTTTTCCGTGATCTCTTCGAAGCTGAAGAATATGTCAGACCCTTTTTCCACTTTGGTCATGATGGAATCAATCTCGGAGTTTTTCAAAGCAAACTTGTTTCCTACGAAAAGGTAGGTTCGCTTCTTGTTGTCCATATGCAAGATTGAATCCAGCTGAGAATACTTCTTGGTCATGTACATATCCTTCTTCTTGATATGCGTTTGCAAGAGCGTATGGAACAAATAGGTCCCTCGTGGTTTCTTATCGAAAGGTTGATACCTTGTTTTCCAATCGGATGAATAGAAAACCTGTGCATTTCTGGCAGCCTTGTCCTTTTCACTACTCGATCCACCTGGTGTCATCAACCAAACAAGCAGCAACCCGAAGAGCATCAGCCCTCCAATCAGCATTATTTTCCTGCTATTAGTCATCCGTAGGGTCGAGTGATTTATAGTAATTCAACAAAGTAGGTTGGAGCATTTCGAAGATGTCCCGGTCGATTTCGTATTCACCATACCAAACCAAATCGTAGATTCGAACGCATTCCATGAATCCAATGGAGCCATCACGACCTCCCATTTCCATGACATAATGGTGGTTGGTTTTCTCTTTTTTCCATCGAATCCAACCTTTCTTGATTAATTCTTTCAGAATAAATGTGAAGTAAATTCGAACACATTCACGGAAATCTTCTCTTTCCTGAGCTGCTTCCAATTTAAGCTCCAACTCCGTTTTGGTAACCACTTCAGGGTTCCATTCATCTTCCACGTCCACGGCAATTTTCGTGTCTTGCGGTTTCTTATTTCGAAGTAGGAAGTAAATAAGGAGAACTACAGCAACTGAAGCCAGAATTATGAGGAGTACCTTCCAAAAACCTGAGGAGCCGCCTCCTCTGAAGGACCTTGGAGAAGATGAAGAAGATCTTGAACTCGACTTACGTTTTCTTGGTTTAACCCGTGGCTTTTTATTGTTTCGGTTGTCCGGTCGCTTAATCTTAGGATCTTCTTTCAGATTTCCATCTCCATTGCCATTCTTTTCGCCGAAACCTTTTAGCTTCTTTTGTCGCTGACGTTGAATTTGTTGCGGTTTGTAACGCATGGTTCCACGTCCTCCGGAACCGCCGTAACCCGGATAGCCACTCGAACCCGATCCTGATCCTGAAGAAGTACCTCCGTACATACGGCGTTGTAATTCTTCATCGGAAATATATCGTTCATCACGAATGTCGGTTGGTGAACTTGATTCCCAGTCTTCCGGTCCTTTGTATCCTTTTTCCTTATCGTATTTTAAAAGCTCTTTCTCCTTTTTCCAGGTTTGCTCTTTTGGCTCCGTTTTCTTCTTTGATTTATCCTCTTGAGACCACGAATTACCTGCTATCAAGCAGCACAATATTGCTATGTAATACCACTTAATCAAAGTCGACTGAAGTTTCTTTGTTTCTTTTGCGCTTTCCGAATTTCTTGAAGGATTCTTTTAATCCTGCCGCTTCGTTTCGTTCTACTTCATTGAAGTATGCAAAGGACATCATGCATGCCAAAATTCCCAGCACCACAACTACGTACATCAAGTACACAAACTGTCTGAAGATATTCGCGAAGAAAATGTAATCGTTGGTAAAGATTTGCCCGACTCGTTTGATGAACTCTGCAATCAAATCCAAAACATCTGACATGCCCGGTTCCCCTTGATTGAAGTGAATACTGAATACGAACGCTACTGGTTGCGCGGCAATAAACACAATGCAAAGCATGATCAATAAGGCGAGCAATCCGTTCCCGTAATTCTTCGTGCTATAGCTAAATCCTTTGCTGAAGCGTTTTCCGAACGGCGTATCATCCAAGCCCATAGTCGCAGCGTTCAAATAGAAGAATGGTAAACCGAAAAATGCCAGTAACAACCATTCCCATGGAAGGGCGAAGACAATGAATGCCAGTATTAAGTTTCCTAACCAAACGCCGAAGAATCGTTTACCGAAAAACTCCCAGAAGGAGCGCCATTCAAATTCTTTGTTGTGATTTTTCACCGAGTAGAAGACCGATGTAAACAAGAACGCGATGAGTATTGTCCAAAGGAATGCAACCAGATAGTCATATTCATCAATGAAACAGAAGCCCATCATATACGACAATTGTGATGCCCAATCATACCAATATTCGGTGAGGAGTAAATCGTAATGTCGGAAATCCTGAATTGCGATCAACGTAATCATGAGCGGAATGGTAACCAACAAATTGATTCGTATCAAAGTGCTTAGTTTCACTCGGAAGAAACGGAAGGAATCGGCTACTATATCATTGATTGGACGAATGACATTGAATCGGAATCCGGTTCTTGGCTTGAAGGTGGTTGATTCCTCTTTGTCCAAAAGTTCCGGGTGCTTTCGTGCCACGTACATCGGATAGAATACGTAGTAGAACAAAATCAATCCAAATGACAATCCGATGAGTGTCCATTTTGACCAATCCGGTAAGTCTTGATAGTTCATTGTTACGTAACTCTCCAGGAATCCGGCGGCAATTAGGAATGGCACCAGACTGAGCATGATCTTGAGTCCTCGCTTGGTAGATATTTGTAAGGCCTGCGACCTGGTCCTACTTCCGGGAAAGAGGAGCCCATTACCAGCGGTAAATCCAGCTCCAGCGGATAGAACGATCGCTGAGATTTCAAATGCACCGTGAATCCAAATTCCAAGGAAACTCGTCACCAAAAGCCCTTTCGTACTGAAGAAATATTGGAAAACCCCAACCATTACTCCGTTTCCAAACAAAACAATGTGTGCTCCAATCGTCAGGAAGAATCCACCGAAAAAGGCAATAAAGGCTACCCGAATGTTATTGGTGGTAATCCTTACGAACATATTCATATGCCCCGGGGCGCTGACTTCGGTGTAGACATCCAATGGTTTGCCTCGTTCAATATTATTAAGGGTTTGGTTCACATATTCCGTACCCATTACCTGCTCTGCGAACGACGGATCATTTGCTACCGTTACTGCCCCGATGATGAAATAGATCATGAAGAGCGCAAAGCGAATAATAAATTTTTTCGCGAACGGTAAATTTCTAATGGAAGAGAGGTGCGCCAAACGGTGATAAACTTCTTCAGCGACTCCCCTTTTTGCTTGTGAACTCCGGTGTAAACGCGCTGTCCTAATTGGTTCAGATAGACACGAACGGTACGTCGTTTATAGAAAGTTTGAGCATAACTGAGGTCGTCTGTAATGTCCATGTACAGGTCGCTCAACTCTTCTGGGTCACGGGATTTGGATCGATACAGCTCCTCAAAGCGGTTCCATTTCTCCTTGTTCTGCTCTATAAACTGCGTCTCTTTCAAATCGAATATTGTACTCTGCGCATACCTGTGGCAGACAAGCGCTCGGAAACCCTAAATATAGACATGATTTGGAATTATTCGAGAAATTGAAAACTCAAAAATGCAATTAACCTTCGGTTGTCAGAAAGTCGTAATTTCGTGCGACCAGAATCCAAGCGAATAATTGAATTTTAGTAGTACCATATTTCTCCTTTGGTTTTTACCCGCCTTTTTGGTTTCGTACCATTTGGTGCCGCGCTTCGCGAAGAACTATATGATCCTGATTTTCAGTTTGTTTTTCTATGCGTGGGGAGCAATGGATTTTGTTGGAATCTTACTTGTTGCCAGTATAGCCAACTTCTTCATTGTGCATTTTATGCATATTGCCAAAGAGCATCGAAAGCGATATCTCGCCGCATCGATAACGCTGAATTTAGGATTGCTGCTTTATTTTAAATATGCGAATTTCTTTGTTGGAAACTTCAATGCAGCATTACATTCGATGGGAATTGATGAAGTCAGCTGGACGAAAGTTGCTCTGCCCATTGGAATTTCGTTTTACACGTTCCAGACCATCACTTACGCAGTTGATGTTTACAGAAAGGAAAACGAACCGCTGCGAAAACTGACCGATTACCTACTCTATATCCTCTCGTTCCCACAAATGATTGCCGGTCCCATTGTTCGATACGGAACGGTAGCCAAAGACATTACCGGAAGAAAGGAAGTCATCGATGATAAATTGCTCGGATTCTATCGATTCTCCATTGGATTGGCAAAAAAAGTACTGATTGCGAACTATCTGGGAAAACAAGCCGACATCATCATGGACGCAAATGTCGCTGGAGTCAACGGTTCTGCAGCCTGGATTGGAATTCTTGCCTATACTTTCCAAATCTATTTTGATTTCGCCGGATACTCGGATATGGCTATCGGAATGGGACGCATGATTGGATTCAAATTCCCGGAAAACTTTGATAGTCCGTATACTTCAAGAAGTATCACAGAATTCTGGCGGCGTTGGCACATGACGTTAGGAAATTTCATGCGTGATTACCTCTACATTCCGCTTGGTGGAAACAAGAACAAGTGGAAAAATCGGGTGTATGTGAACCTAACGGTTGTTTTCCTGATTTCCGGTTTTTGGCATGGCGCCTCCTGGAATTATGTTCTGTGGGGAGCTTTCCATGGTATTTTCCTCGTTCTGGATCGCTTGTTCCTGAAGAAATTTCTGGATCGGATTGGACCGTTTGCCATTGTCATCACCTTCTTTGTGGTTATGATGGGCTGGGTGTTCTTCCGAATTGAGGATGTAGATCATCTCTTCGCATATTTCGGAAAATTATTTGCTTCGTCGTGGGGAACTTTCCAGGTGATTCCGCAATTCTGGATACCACTCATTGTTGCAGCCGTCTTTTCATTTATCACCCTCTTCGGGTTCGGAAAGAAACTGGGGAAGTATTTCTTCTCGAAAGATCGTTATTCATTGGTTGAGCATGGAATCCTCAGTATTTCGCTAGGCTTCCTCTTTTACATTTGCGCGAGCGTAGTGATCAGCTCTGGTTTTAATCCTTTCATTTATTACCGATTCTGATGGATAAAGTGAAAATCATAAAGCAATTGTTGTTCGCAGGAATCCTGTGTGCGATTTCAGTGCCGATGCTACTGACGTTCTACCCTGTCATTCATTTTCAGCCGCTTGAAGGATACTTTGAAGAACATGTACGCCCGGAAGTGACATTTGACGGCCTTTATTCTGGTAAGTATCAGAAGGAAATGGAGGCTTTCATGAATGATAAAACAGCGGGCAAACCGTACATGGTTCGCGTGAACAATCAGATGGAATGGTGGGCGTTCCGTGCAACTAATGTGAGTTCTGTGGTAGTAGGAAAGGATGATTATCTATTAGAACAAAACTATATCGACAGTTACTACGGCGCTAACTTTATCGGAGAGAATAAGATCCGTGAAAAGGTGCGGAAATTACAACACATTTCAGACACATTACATTCGAGAGGCGTCCAGTTAGTTGTGGCAATTGCCCCTGGAAAAGTGAGCTATTATCCGGAAAAAATTCCTTCTCATCTACGCCAAAAAAAGAAGCGAACCAATTATCAGGCATACCGCGATTATTTGGATGCTTCTGATGTTCATTTCCTCGACTTCCGGGACTGGGCGGTTAAACAAAAGAAAACGATCAAGTATCCAATCTTTCCAAAACGAGGGATTCATTGGAGTAGCTATGCCGAGGTTTTGGTTGCTGACAGCATGATTCAGTTCATGAATGGAATTACTCCGAATTCTCAGATTAACGAAATCCAAATCGACGCTGTCCGTCCATCTCGCTACGCATATAATATGGATGAGGATATTGAAGAGTCCATGAACCTACTCTATAATCTGGATGATGGAGTTCTGGGATACCCACAATTCAGTGCAGTTCCGCATTCGGCTGAAAAGACCACGAAAGTACTGACGATAGCAGATAGTTACTACTGGGGAATGTACAATTGGGGATTGTCGAAATACTACTTTGATCAAGGTCCGTTCTGGTATTACAACCGTGAAATTTTCCCTGAATCCTTCTCGAAGAAAACGTTTGTTCAGGATATCATAGAATACAGTTCAGCAGTTGAAGAGAATGATGTTATTTTGGTTCTCTTCAACGAAAGCAATCTGGTAGATTTCGCCTACGATTTCATCGATCGTTTGTACGATGAATACTGTGCAAATGGACGTGAAAAACGTGAAGAGCGCATCGCTCAAATCATTCAAAATATTCGCAATACGCCTGAATGGTTGGCTTCCATCAAAAAGCAAGCACAGCAAGATGGAATATCATTGGAAGAGGCACTGCGCAAGAATGCGGTTTACGTGATGATTGGGGAGGATAAGCGCTAGCTTTTGAACTACAATGCACATTTAACTTCGTTGCTGCTTCGCGGTCGGCTACGCTCAATGTGCTTTTAATGCTTATTCCTCGAAAGTTCGAATTTCCCGATTTTCAATAAGAAACCACCTTTCTTTTCTTTACTTGCTTTACGACGTTTGAATTCAACATCCGTCTTTGCTTTATCAGAAATAAACGCGGTAACTGGCTCGATTGGGCTTTCCATGTCTGGAGCAAAAGATACCTGCGTTCCTGTGCTTGTCCAATCCACTGGCTCTCCAACATTCACAGGTCGTGATGCCACATCGCCACTGATATTCACCGGTTTGATTTGTTGATTCGAACGGCGATTCATTGGGTTCAATCGAATCACGGGTTTCTCAGAAGTTTCCTTTGGATCTAATTGAGCTGCGTAAACATCAGAAGTATTGATTTGCTCACTTATCGGCTTAATTTCAGGTTTCTCTACAGGATCTTCATTCGTTGGTTTTTCTGAACCAACTGGAACAACGGAAGCTTGGGAAACATCAATTCCGGTAACAGAATCGTCAAAAGAATTCGGCAACAACACTAATACCACAACAGCGGCCGCAGCAACAGCAGCCGAAAAGTATGGCCACATTACCAATGCTCTGCGTTGTTTCAAATCTCCTTTGGCACCATATACCAATGATTCATCCGGTGTATAGTATACTGCATTGTAGCGACGACGCGTAGCTTCCAGATCTTCGTTCTCTGCAACTACGGTGTCCAATTCTGCTTTTTTCTGATCGTTAAGAATTCCTTCGGCATCGGCAATCATGAAATGTTCCACATTCTCCAACGCGATAGGGTCCGCTTCGTCTACCTGCTTTAAATTCTGCTTTCCGCTGAACGTCATTGGTGCGGAATCATCCAACAACACCAAATCTTCGTCTTCCATGCGACATTCAGGATGCTCCTCCAGAAACTCAAGTAGCATCTTAGTATCTGCCTCTGAAAGGTTCCCCTCCAGGTAATCCAGATAAAAAGCTTCGTAATTAAATATGCTAATTCGTTCCATTATATCACTAAATCTAATCGTTTGATGTACGCTTGCAAAGCCTTTCTAGCTCTGAAAATGTACACTTTAACCTGAGACGCGCTTAGTTCGGTAATTTCAGCAATCTCATCGTAACTGTATCCCTCGTAATCGCGCAAAAGAATTACCGCCTTTTGCTTTTCAGGGAGTGTGTTGAGTGCTTCTTCCAACACTTCTTTTAAATCGAAGTTGTCTTCTACAGCACCCGCTTGTTCCTGGGCATTTTCCATGTCACCAGATCGCTTTTCCTTCTTGGACCAATCGATGATGGCATGGTATGCTGTTGTGAACAAATACGACTTCACTTTTTCAAAACTGATGTCTTCGTGTTTCTCCCACACCTTGGTGAAAGTCTCCTGAACGATATCGTTTGCCGACATCTCATTTTTCAGGTGCTTCATCGCAAATCGGAATATATTATCCGAAAATTGATCGACCGAGATATTGTATTCTTTTACAGTCATTTTCGTTTGCGTCTCATGGGTAAGACTTTCGAGTTTCGAAAAAGTTACACCAAACCTGAAAAAATATTTATCTTCATATAAATTTACGAAAAAAGACACAATGATTGGATTACTTATAGGCGGCGGAATTGTACTAATACTGGTGATTTGGTACATTTCGGCGAACAACAAACTGGTTCGTTTAAAAAACCGAAGAGAAAACGCATTTGCAGATATTGATGTGCAACTAAAGCAACGTCACGACCTAATTCCTCAACTACTTGGATCGGTAAAAGGATACATGGAGCACGAAGAGAAAGTTTTGACGCGTGTAACTGCGGCTCGTACCGGAGCAATGAACGCTGGTTCTATTAATGACAAAATTGCTGCTGAAGCAGAATTGGGTGCTGCGATGAGCGCATTTAATATTCAGGTGGAAGCATATCCGGATTTGAAAGCCAACAGCAACTTCATGCAATTACAGGCTGAGATTTCAGATATCGAGAACAAATTGGCGGCCGTACGTCGTTTCTTCAACTCTGCAACGCGCGAATTGAACGATGCAATTGAATCTATTCCTTCGAATATCGTTGCCGGATTCAAGAACATGAAGCCAGAACCAATGTTTGATTTGGGTACTGCGCAACGTGCTGAAATGGACAAGGCTCCTGAAATTAAATTCTAGAAAGCCCGATGAAATATGTTGGTCTTGACACACAGATTCGACGGAATAATAGCCGTTCGATGCTGTTACTTTTGTCCTTTCCGCTTCTAATTCTCGCCGGAGTATTTGGGTTCTTCCTTTGGGTCGAACAAGGGGATTTGGAAGCTGCAGGTTACGAGTTTATCGTTACCATCCCATTTGTTTTGGGTGCTGTTGCTATTTGGTTCCTGATTGCTTTCTCTGGTCATTCTGCTATGATCAATCTGGCAACGGGTTCTGAAACGCTGAGCAGAAAAGAGAACATGCGGGTATACAACCTCACAGAGAACCTATGTATGTCTGTGGGGATGAAAATGCCGAAACTGCGCATTATTGAATCGGATCAACTAAACGCATTTGCGTCGGGGATCAATGAGAAGACGTATACGGTAACGCTGACGCGAGGAATCATCAATAAACTGGATGATCGTGAATTGGAAGGAGTGATTGCGCACGAGTTAATGCACATTCGTAACAAGGACGTTAGATTGCTTATTGTATCCATCATCTTCGTTGGGATCTTCTCGTTCGTGGTAAGCGTACTTTTCAGAAGTCTCTTGTTTGGTAGCGGACGACGTAGAAATAATAAAGACGGAGGTGGTCAGTTGATCATTATTGCATTGGTGATTGCCGTAGTTGTGTACTTCTTATCGATATTGTTCCGATTTGCGCTTTCCAGGAAGCGAGAATACATGGCGGATGCTGGAGCTGCTGATATGACGAGAAATCCGATGGCTTTGGCAAGTGCCCTTCGCAAGATTAGTGGAAACTCAGATGTTGATGTGAAAAGTGATGAAGTAAAACAAATGTTTATCGATAACGGTCCAGCAGAAAATGAAGCAGGATTTTCTGGTCTGACTGGTTTGTTTGCTACTCACCCACCAATTATGAAGCGTGTTCAGTTTTTGGAGAACATGTGATTTTGAATTTGAAATAATGAATATTGAATAGAATTTCATATTCATGAGATATTAAAACGACCGGGTCTCAAGTAGATCCGGTCATTTTTTTTCGTGGTTATGTAGTTTTTTAGATGTTTCAGCGGCTCTGCAACATCATCTCGACTCCGCTCGATGAACTTGCAGCTAGCTAAATTCCCATTTGTCCCTTTTTGTACTCTTCTATTAGTTCCAGCAATTTCAAATCATCCTCATTTTGAGGTGTGACAAGCAAGGAATAATTGTAAACATCATCAATGGTTAGCATGTTGCTATAGGCTGAATTTCGTAGTACCAATCCAAACCCGACAACGGCATTTAATTTTCGACCACGTTCAATAGCGTCTTTACAATACACCGGATAGGCTCTTTCGATGCTGCTTTTCGCTTCGAATGGTTTGTATCGCAATCGGACATTGGCAATTCTGTCTTCGTTGTCGATTAATAGTGAATCGTGAATGCGCTGAATTTCATACACGGCAACTACTTCGTGACCGTAACCGATTTCTCCACCATCTTTGGTGTCGTCCACGAAATCTTCCGGTTGCAACATGCGGTTTTCGTATCCAATCAATCGGTACCAATCCACCATGGTAGAATCGAATTCCACATCCAGTTTTACGTCTCGTGCAATGTTCAGCAAGTTTCCGACCTCCTCAACCAAAACCTTGCGGCTTTCCTCCAATGAGTTGATGTAGAAGTGATTTCCATCACCACGATCTGCCAAAGATTCCAAAATATCATTGCGATAATTGCCCATTCCGAATCCAAGAGCCGTGAGATATATTCCTCCGCCACGTTTCTCAGATATGTAGGCATCCAATTCTTCCGTATTGCTTATTCCCACGTTGAAATCGCCATCTGTACAGAGTATAATTCTGTTGTTTTTGGAAGTGTCCAGATTTGCTTCTGCCAATTCGTAAGCTTTCTGAACTCCGCCCATTCCATTCGTTGATCCTCCTGAACTCAAATTATCCAAAGCGGCTAATACCTTTTGCTTGTCAGAAGTGGGTTCCAGCGCCACGCCCACATATCCTGCGTAGGTAACAATAGAAACCATATCGTCCTCTTCCAGTGTTTTGACAAAATCTTTCAATCCTTCTTTCAACAGCGGCAATTTGTTAAACGAAGACATCGATCCTGAGACATCCACCAGGAAAACAAAGTTGTGTTTCTTTCGAGGTAAATTTTTTGGTAGATCCATCGCTTTGAGGTGTACTGATAACAATTCGCTATTTTCGTTCCACATGCACTCGGAGCGCACCACATTTACATGCATCAATTCGTCTCTTGGAACTTCCACCTTTCTATAATTGAATGCATTGATCATCTCTTCCATTTTCACGGCATCTCGTTGTACATCAATCTGATTGTCGATGCAATTTTGCACGTAGGTCCAAGAAGCACGATCTACATCCAATCCGAAGGTTGAATTGGGATGATTTTTAGGAGAAAGGAACATGTTTTCATAGATGGCATGGAATCGATCTGCACTGATGCGTGGTTCCAGTGAGGCAATGAACTCCTCACGCTCCTTTTGGGCGATTTGTTCTGGAGTTAGTTCGGGCTCGCTTGCCACTTCGAGAGCTTCTGAATCGGTCATCTCGACTCCGCTCGATGAACTCAAATCATCATTAAGTTCATCCGGTTCTGGTGCTGAATAACTGAAATAGCGCCCGCTTCGAAGTTGATCCGATTTCCATTCTCGGTACAAATCGAAATAACTCTTTGACTCTACCGAAATAATTCCACCTGTGAAGTCGCCGTAAGATGCCGGAACACCTCCAGTCCAAACAGTAATTCGGTTCATAGATGACTGCGGAACAATGGGCATAGAACGAACGCGAACACCATCGATATAGTAATTCGACGCGTCGCCTCGTGAGCCACGGATGTATATGTTTTCCTGATCGCCTTCAAAGCTGGTCACACCTCCAACCGTGGTAGCCATTTGAGCAGCACTTCGCGTTGGTAAATGCTTGATATCATCGCGCGAAATAGTTGTTCCGGAAGCTCCTCCATCCTTATCAATCAAAGCTACTTTGTACGATACCACCTTAACTTCGCAAAGACTGTAAACTCCGTTCGAAAAACCCGTTGTTACAGGTATTCGTGCGAAATCGGCTCTCGTTATAGTCGCTCCAGCCAGGTTTCCATCAATAATTGTTCGATTGCCATTCATTTTCTGACCTGCTCCTATTTCGAAGTGTCCGTATGAATTGACATCAATCCCAGCCAATACGGTATCAATAAGAACCGTCGTGCTTAACAACTGACGTTCCTGAACGAAAAAATCTCTGGTTCCGTAGTCCTTGCCGAGATAGGAAAACCGCAACGTTTGCATACCGAGCGGAAGGTTTTTAGAGAAAATTTGTCCGTGCTCATCGGTAACTCCAACCCAGGTATCTGTTGAATCGCCTTTTAGGAATACACTTACCTCAAGCGGACCTAAAGTCGGATTGTTAAGAACTGTAAGATTTAAGGCGCCATCCTGCGAAAAGCAAGCAAAGGAAATGCCTAATAGAATTGTCAGTAAATATTTCATAGTGCCGTTTTTTAGGTAGATGCACTATGATTGATTATTCCACAATATCTGTTCGACGAATGGAGTTTAGATGCCAATTTCACGGGGGGCAACCGCAAGGGGCGCGAAGAACGCAAGGCAGATATGTTTTGTTAGGACACTTCTCATTGCGAGAGTAGTTCTTCGCTCCCTCCTTGAGAAGAGCCAACGACTCAGGAGTTTTTGTTAATAAATTGAATGTTTCTCCCCCTTTCATTTCGAGAGCCTCAATGACCGGGGAGAGTAGATTTAGACTAAGAATAATTCCTCCCTCCTTGAGGATGAAGAAATAACTCCTTCTAGTCGATAAAGATTGTGCCATTAAACTTCTGAGACGGTTTCCAGCATGAGTTCGCGGAGATCGTCTTCTGTGACGGTGTCCTCAAGGATTTCATTAAGTGGACCTGTGAGCTGTTTGACACCTTTCTCGATCAGGGCGTTGTTGCCTTCCGTGGCTGCCTCTTCACAGATGGAGTAAATCAAAAGGGATATTTTGGCGCGTGTCATTTCGGGGAAATTCTCGTTGTGTTCCGAAATATTCTTTAAAAATGACTGATTTAAAGGAGCATCAAGATTATTCATACCGACACAGAAGATTAAAAATTCGCCTTCCGATTCAAGATCTAAATCCGGGTACAATTTGATATACTCGTCTACCTGAGGTTCAAAGTCTTTTTCTTTGTCAATTAGTTCACCGATGTATTCCTGCATGAATTCTTTGTCGCGATCGCCCTTAGCGTAACGTTGTTCTTGCTGGTATAAAAGAGTTGTGGTTGGGTCGATGACACCTTTGCTCACTTCTAAAATTTCATCGGCCGATACAGCACCAACGATTCGATTGAGTTCTTGTTTATCCGGTGATAAAAACAACATGGTTGGGTAAGCGTCCAGACCAAATTCTGCCATTAGAAAATCGCCGTCACCTTCTTCCCCATCAAGTTTCAGGTTGATGAAGTGTTCGTTCATGTAATCGCCCAATTCCTCTTCAACAAATACATGATTTGTCAAATATTTGCAGGGACCGCACCATGTCGCGTATACATCAATAAATAAGGGTTTGTTTTCCGCTTTTGCTTTCTTCAGTGCGGCTTCAAGCGAAGTGTGTTCAAAATTAATGCCTTCTGCAGAGGCACCAAAGGAGAGAAGTACAACCGCAATGGCTGCAAGGAAAGATCTCAATTTCATGTTTCTGGTTTTAGTGGGTTTTATATTATTACAACTTACTGTGTGTGCATAATATTGTGTTGACGCAAAAATTTCTACGCAGTGAGATAAATAATTCCTTTCGTAATCCAATTAGTTTGTAATTATTACATTTAGACCAGAACACTACAACAATGGAGAAATACTACGCAAACGACTCATTCACTGCTTACCACACTGAAGATGGAATCCTAATCGAGGAAAAGAAAAAAGGTTCAATAAAAATGCTCTTCTATATCCTCGGGATGGGTATTTTAATGCTTCTTGGGGGAGTATTACTTGGAATTTTTGGTGGAAACATCGGAAGAGCTGTTGGACCCTGGCTTGTTTGGGGTGCAATACTAGTATTGGCTGTTACCGTAATTGCATTTATCGTCAAACTAGCCGTAAACCAGGACCCCAATATTACGTTTAACAAGAATACACGTGAACTTACGGTGCGCGGAAAGGTAATTCCGTTTAGCGATATTACATCTATTGTACATCAAGAGCAATCCATGATGTCGAAAACAATGGTTTTTGCATTTCTGATGATCAACGGCAAGAAGAAATCACTGTTCAGCACAGCAGTTGTTGCTCCAAAACCCCAGGAGATGATCAATTTTATTTCTGATCTGAATGAACTGGTTCAAAACGGAGAATCTACTGATACCGCCGAAGAGGAAACGAAGAGCGAAGAATAATAATTATTCTTACCAACTGTACTTTCCGAACCTTGTGATAATTGAGGTCATGCCGGAGTTTTTTTTCGTAATTTGACGACTCACTGAAAAAAAAACAAATGGCAACTTCAAAACCATCTACAACTACATCTGCACCGTCAGATGAATTTGCTCAAATTTTAGTCGAAGCTCGAGCGGCATCTTGTATTCTATCAGAAACAATTAAGCAAGAAAACGAAGTCTTTTTATCCTTCTGTAGCGCAGTTATTTCTCAAACATTAGATGCTTCTAAAAGTTTGAATAAAATGGCTCTTAACGCTGTCAAAGAAAGCGCTACCGAATCGGTTGCCAAGGCGAAAGAAAATGCAAGCAAAACCGTTGCGTCGGCGGCCAAATCAGCTCAAAATGCTATTGCTGACAATGGATCTAGCGAAAATAAAAAGTCGGCTTCACCGAAAAAGGCTGTCTCCACACGGGACAAAAATTCTCAAAATTTAGCCGATGGATTTGTTGATGCAATGCTCATGACCATGCAGAATAGCGTTCATATGCAACAACAAAACTGGGTAATCGCTCAAGCTGCCACCACGCAAACCGTCACCCAAATTTTAGGATTAGACAGTGCAGCTTTATCCGTAACTGTTGCTAAGATGATTGAGGGCAACAAATAATACTTAAAGAAGCGCTCGTTTTTACGAGTGCTTCTTTGCTTCTATCCCTGAATCGCTGCGATTCCCGGAAGTACTTTTCCTTCTAGATACTCGAGCATAGCACCTCCACCCGTTGATACGTGACTCACTTGATCAGCCAAATTGAACTTGTTGATTGCTGCTACGGAATCTCCTCCTCCGATCAATGAAAAGGCACCTTCAGAAGTCGATTTTGCAATGGCTTTAGCTACCGCTGCTGTTCCGTGTTGGAAGTTTTCCATTTCAAAAACACCCATTGGTCCGTTCCACAAAATTACTTTTGAGTTGGAAATAATTTCTTCGCATGCAGCGATCGTTTTACCTGCTACATCTAAGCCCATCCATCCCTCTTCAATGGCATCAATGGCAACCTCATCACGATTGGCATCATTATCAAACTTATCTGCAATTACCGTATCCTCAGGAATGTACAGGTTCACACCTTTTGCCTCGGCTTCTGACATTATTTTACTGGCAACATCCAAATAGTCGTCTTCAACCAAAGAACTCCCGATCTTACCACCATTCGCTTTCACGAAAGTATAAGCCATCCCTCCTCCAACGATGAGGTTGTCCACCTTGTCCAACAAGCGCTCGATGATGGTAATTTTCGATGAAACCTTAGCCCCACCAACAATCGCAGTAACCGGCTTCTCGGTGCTTTCCAAAACTTTCGCTACACTTTTGATTTCGCGCTCTATTAGGAATCCGAACATTTTGTCGTTCGGGAAGAACTCTGCAACAACAGTTGTCGAAGCATGTGCTCTGTGCGCTGTTCCGAATGCATCGTTTACGTATACATCTCCATGTTTGGAAAGCTTTTCTGCGAAACCTTTGTCTCCTGCAGTTTCTCCAGAATGATAGCGGACATTGTCCAATAAAACTACTTTTCCTGCCTCCAGATTTTCAGTCATTGCAAATGCTTCATCTCCAATGCAATCTCCTGCGAACAACACCTCTGTACCTAGAAGTTCAGATGTATGCGCTACGATGTGCTTTAAAGAGAATTCAGGCTCATTCCCGATTTTTGGTCGACCCAAATGCGACAGAATCACTACACTTCCACCATTTTCTAAAATGTGTTTGATGGTTGGTATCGCAGCTCGAATTCGAGTATCATCGGTAATTTCCATTGTTTCTTTGTCCAATGGAACGTTAAAATCAACACGGATTAAAGCTCGTTTTCCTTCGAAATTGTAAGTGTGGATGTCTTGCATTTTGCTGAGTTTTGATGTTGCAAAAATAGAGATTTTAGAATGATGAATTGGGAGTTATGAATTATGAATTCGAGAGTTTTGCTTTGGAGAAATGGATAATTGTTGAAGATTGAAAGCAAAAAGTACCTCCTTCTACCTTTAGCCTTTTACCAAACATTCAACCAGATTATCCCTACCTTTATTCTCATGTCTCAACCCAAAGTATTTACTCTTAGGCAGGTAGTATCATCGATTCGGAAAACGATTGAAGAGCGCTACCAAAGCGAGTATTGGGTAAAAGCAGAGATGCACAAATTGGGAAAAACACCGAGTGGACATTGTTATCCTGAGTTGGTTCAGAAAGAAGAGGGTAAAATTGTTGCTGAAATACGAGGAACCATTTGGCGACATCATTTCGAAAGTATCAATAAGCGTTTCATGAGTGTGGTGAAGGAGCCTTTGAAAGAAGACACCACTCTACTGATGAAAGTGAAAGTGCAATTTCACGAAGTGTACGGATTGAGCCTTCAGATTACGGACATCGACCCGAATTATTCCCTGGGTGAACTGCAACGTGAACGAGCGGAAACTCTTCGAAAACTGCAAAAGGAAGGATTGATTGATACCAATCAGAAACTGGATTTTCCGCTACTTCCCAAACGAATTGCAGTCATTTCGGCAGCTTCCAGCAAGGGTTTGTCGGATTTCATGAAAGTTATCGACGAAAATGAATGGGGATATCGATTCATTACTCATCTTTTCCCTGCTTATCTGCAAGGGGACCAGGCCGAGCATTCCATCATTCATCAATTGAATCGAATCTCCAAAGTACAAGAGCATTTTGATATCGTAGTGATTGTTCGCGGAGGTGGAGGCGAAGTGGGAATGAGTTGCTACAACACCTACAATCTGTGTAAGGCAATTGCGAAGTTTCCTTTACCAATACTCACGGGAATCGGACACTCAACCAACCTCACTGTTGCTGAAATGATCTCGTATCGTAATGCGATAACGCCAACGGAATTGGGTGATTTTCTCATTCAGGCATTTCATAACTTCTCAGTTCCACTAAAAGACGCGGTGAAAAGTATCCGACTGCATGTGATGCAACAATTGGAGGTCGCGCATTTGCAACTGAATACACATTCCAAAAACTTCGGACATGTAGTTCGCCAGGCTTTGGATCGGGAACGACAACAATTACGGTTGGAAGAGAAAGAACTTATTCATGTTTCAAAGCGATCTACCCAGAGGAATTCTGAGAACATTCAACGGCTGAGGAGGCAAATTTCCAGTAGCAGTCAATTATTATTGAAAGGACATGAGAATGTCTTGATTAGTCAGAAGAATCGATTATCGAATGGGAGTATTCAGTTCATAAAAGATGCTCGAAACTCGATGGAAAAAATTGAACAGTTGGTCAAATTGATGGACCCTATTCATGTACTTCAACGTGGCTATTCTATTACTACAAAAGACGGGAAAACGCTCTCGGAATCGAACAGCGTAAACGAGGGAGACACCATTACAACAAGAACTGCTAATTTTATACTGACTTCCAAAGTCCTAAAAAAAGAAGATGATGTCTGAACAACCAAAGTACACCGAAGCATTTGAAGAATTGCAGCAAATTGTTGCGGATATCGAAGATGGAGAAATCAGCGTGGACGAACTAAGTGTGAAAGTAAAACGTGCTTCGGAACTCATCAAAATCTGTAAGGAAAAACTGGCTGCTACGGATTCAGATATTTCAAAAATCCTGGAAAATTTAGAAGATTAGGATCTATCTGCCTGTATGTTCCACAACTTTCTTAACTTGGGAGTCAATGAGAACTACAAACCTGAGTGACGGTACAAAAGTGTACTGTCTGAAAGCGCCTGAAGCCAAAATGCTCGATCATCATGTTGAAGGATATTTTCAGCATGGAATTTCTATAAAAGACAACGATATTATCTTCGATGTTGGAGCAAACATTGGCATATTCGGCATTCGAGCTACCCAGAAACACAAGGACGTAACGATTTACTGCTTCGAACCCATTCCGGATATCGCAGAAGTATTGCAACAAAACGCTACCGAATTAAGCAATGGCGGAATGGTTGTAAAACGATGTGGTTTATCTGACAGTTTTGGAGAAGCAGAATTCACCTATTTCCCGAACACTCCTGCTTTGTCTACTTCGCTTCCTGACGATTGGGAACACAACCCAAAGGCTTTCGAAAATGCCGTAAAAGGGACAATGAAAAATCCGCCGAAGGAAATGCGATGGATGCGCCTGATTCCAACGTTTGCTGCACCATTAATCGCTAAGCACTTGTTGAAAGGAAAAAAGCAAGTTCACTGTGACCTGAAGACCGTTTCTTCTATTATCGAAGAGGAAAACATCGATCGTATTGACTTGTTAAAGGTGGATTGCGAAGGCGCCGAATTGAAAGTACTTCAAGGAATCTCTAAGGATGATTGGCCCAAGATTAAATCGGCTGTAATTGAAGTGCATGACATTGATGGACGAGTTGAAACCATTCGTCAACTTCTTTTCGAAAACGGATTTGGTTCAATTCATGTCGAACGTGAACAGGGATTGGAAGACACAAAAATGTATAACCTTTACGCTACTAAAGCATGACGAAATTCGAAATTGTCATGGGAACCGTTATCGTGTTCGCCGCCTCCAATGTATTTGGACTTATTTACTCGTACTTCGCTTTATATTCCAACATCTTCAAGCGATACAGAATCCAGGAAAAGGAATACGCCAAGGGAATATTTGCAAAACGATTCCCATTGTACATTCTCAATGTATTCCTCGTAATTGCTATGGCTGCTGGCAATCTTTTCATTATTGGGGACGCCCTGGATACTACCATTCCGAGCGTCTGGATTTTACTTGGTCAACTGGCTTTCATCTTCATAATCGACGATGTTTGGTTTTACTTCGCCCACCGCTGGATGCATGAAAACAAATGGGCACTGAAGAATATCCATAGCATTCATCATCGTGCTACCACACCATTTCCAATGGAATATTTATACGTCCATCCGTTGGAATGGATGATTGGAATGATCGGCATTGGACTTGGTATTGGATTGATTTTCATTGTGATGCCTGTGAACATCTATGTTATATGGGTTATGGGAATAATTCGTAACTTACATGAAATACACATTCACTCAGATTTGGACATCCCGTGGCTAAACTGGATTCCATTTATGAGTAGTACAAAAAATCATGACGTTCACCACGCCAAATTGAACGGCAATTACGCGTCGTTCTTCTCCTTCTGGGATAAGGCTTTGAAAACAGAATATAGTGAAAATGGAAAGTAAGAAATGGTTCTTTCTGATAGTTGTTGCGGCGACCTTCTTCATGAGTTCGTCCTTCGTGCCAGCTGAGAACAAGAATGCATCGTTACCCGAGGGTTCAGCTACATTAACCGTTGAAGTAACCAATATCAAAAACAAAAAAGGCAGGGTTCAGATTGGGCTTTACAATTCCTACAAAAAGTTCCCGAAAGTTGGTAAAACCCTTCGAATGGAACGAATTAAGCCAACAGGAAAAACGCTGAAGTACAAATTCACGGGATTAAGCCCAGGTAAATACGCGGTTGCCATTTATCATGATGAAAACGGTGATAAGAAGTGCAACAAAAACCTAATCGGCATTCCTACTGAAGCGTATGCATTCTCAAGAAACTTCCGACCGAAAATGTCTGTCCCGAAGTTCAGTGATTGTTACATCACTCTGAAGAAAGCACGAAAAGTTAGCATCAAGTTGGTGTACTAAGTAAATTTAGAATGATTATATATTGGTTTGAAAGTCTTTAAAATTGGGCTTTTATGCGAAAACCAAAAAACCCTTCAACGCAAAAACCTGCCTGCCGCAGGCACGGTGCGTTTAAGCTTCTTTGCATTCCCGCCTGCGGCAGGCACGGTACTAGTTTTTGCTGAAATTTTTCGTTATTTTCTATTGATCAGTCCTCCTCCAACAACAACTCTATATCCCGCATCATCTTCGTCACCGTAGCTTGATTCGTACCATCATAATATCCTCGAATTCGTAGCTCCCGATCCACCAAGACGAAATTATTGGTATGAATGAAATCGCTTCCGGCATCCCCAAGGTTTCGTGCCTCGGCTGGTTTCAAAGTGAAGTACGATTTTCGCGCCAGTTGATACAATTCTTCTTTATCACCGGTTAAGAAATGCCAATTGTTCCCAGATGCACCATGTTTGTTCGCATACCACTTCATCCGCTGAACAGTATCATTCTCTGGATCTACAGAAAAACTTAGAATCTTTACATCATCGTTTGATTTAAACTTCCGATGCACACGTTGCATTTGCTTATTCATCTTCGGACAAATCGATTGGCAGTGGGTAAAGAAATATTCAGCTACGTGAATTTTCCCTTTTACTTCGTTCAACGTAACGGTTAGGCTGTCCTGATTGACAAAACTAAATTCTCCAATGGTATGTCCATGACCAATATTCCGCACAGATTCGTCAACCATTTCAGGGTTCAATTCATTCGGATTGAGAACCGGAGGATGCTCTTCTTTGTCCGTCATCATGAAGTACGAAATGCTAATTCCTGCCACAGCGATTACCAAAACAACGATCAATTTGTTCATGTTACAAATTTACGGCTTCTGCTTCATAGTTCTACTTCGAGGAAGGGAGCTTCTTCAAAATGATTACTAATTTTAGGCAACAACACTTTCGCAAAGATCTTGTTATCGGGCTTAAGCGGAGGAACACAATAAAGAGAGATGATAGATACGCAATTACTGAATAAAATTTGTACTACACCGGGAGCACCTGGGTTCGAGCAGAAAGTTCGTGAGTTGGTTTTGGAAGAGATCAAGGAATTGGTTGATGAGGTGGAAATTGATAACATGGGTAACGTCTATGCAATCAAGCGCGGGAAAGAAAGCAAACGCGTGATGGTCGGGGCTCACATGGACGAAATTGGGTTCATCGTAACGCATATTGACGATAATGGATTCATTCGTTTCCATACTTTGGGTGGATTCGATCCGAAAACACTAACTGCGCAACGTGTAATTGTACATGGAACTGAAGATGTAATTGGTGTGATGGCATCAAAACCCATTCATGTAATGACGCCGGAAGAACGCAATAAAGTCGCGAAAATAAAGGACTATTTCATTGATACCGGAATGTCTGCAGAGGAAGTGAAAAAACGCATCAATATTGGAGATTCCATTACCCGTGAGCGCGAATTCATCGAAATGGGTGACTGTGTAAATGGTAAATCGTTGGACAACCGACTGGCAGTTTTCATTTTGATTGAAACACTCCGAAACCTTAAAGGGAAAGAGATTCCTTACGATTTATACGGAGTATTCACGGTTCAGGAAGAAGTCGGAATCCGCGGGGCAAACGTGTCTTCACTTCGAATCAAGCCGGATTTTGGATTTGGATTGGACACTACCATTGCATTCGATCTTCCCGGAGCGGCAGCGCATGAGAAAATCACCGAACTAGGAAAAGGAACGGCAATTAAAATCATGGACGCTTCTACGATTTGTGATTACCGGATGGTGCAGTTCATGAAGAACACGGCCGACAAACACGAGATCAATTGGCAACCGGAAATTCTTACGGCAGGAGGAACGGATACAGCGGGAATCCAACGAATGACGGAAGGCGGATCCATTGCTGGAGCAGTTTCTATTCCTACCCGTCATTTGCATCAGGTAATTGAAATGGCGCACAAAGAGGATATCAAAGGAAGCATCGATTTGCTTACCGCGTGCATTACTGATATTGATCAACACGATTGGAGTTTCTAATCAAATAATTTTTGCAGACTGGTCTATTTTAGGACATAGTTCGTAGCAATAGATAATGACACAAAATCCTTCGGAGCATATCAAAAGAAGTGATTCTTTATGGATAGGGCTGATTGTAACTCTTTTCCTATCCATTATCATACCTTACTTCATGTGGTTCATAATAAAGCAAAACGAATGGTCAGGCATTATAGTACTTACACCAATGATGATTTTATATATCCTTCTAATTCGAGGTTTGAAAAATCTAAAGGAAATAAAGATTGCACCAGATCAAATAGAAGTATGTAATTATTGGACGAAAAAAACTTGTTATAAATTGAACCCGAAAAGTTTTTCAAAGTTGATTTACTATGTTCCGATAAGATCAATTCCACCCTATGGACCAATTAATATTACCGTTATTGTACACGATGACAAATACCAATTCTCCATCAAAGGATTTTACGAAGAAGACTTTTTGAAACTTTTTGAACAACATAGTTTTCCAATTTATGAGCAGTTCAGCGATAAAACTAGAAAAATGATAAAAGGAAAAGCTACAAACAGAACCTCACAAACCATGCGGGACTAAGCTTGGTAATATCAATTAAGGTTGAAAATCTATTCCTACCTTAAAACTAAACCTAGCGCGCGGTGCGTAGCTGTAAACCATCATTTCTCAATCATCAAGTTCCGCCGAAGTACTGGCATGGAATTCGCAATACTGTCATCAAACCCCAAAAACCGACAGTTATGAAACATGCAATTTTGTTACTTGCTCTTATAGGTGGTTCCTTCGCTTTTGGTCAATCGGAATCACGCATTGAGAAGAAATACGAGCGCTACGAAAACGGCGAATTAAAGGAGGACAAATACTACCTCGAAGAAAACGGTCAGGTGATCGCTGGGGAAGATTTCGACATGCCGGAAATCGATGAAATGCAGGCTAAAATGGATGCGAAACAAGCCGAAATGCAACAACGCATGCAAGAAATGCAAATGCGCTCGGAACAGATGATGCAAAAGGCGCAGCAGGAGATGGATCAACGAATGCAGGAGATGCAAAAACGTATGAGCGAAATGCAACAGCGAATGGACATGCGCATGCAGGAAATGCAGCAACATCAGCCAGGTCAATCACCACAGATGACCCCTCCGGCAACGAACAATAATTCCGCTCCGAATAGTTTAGGAACGACTTTTCAGACGTAGTATAGACTGAACATAACTAAACCTCCTTGTCTAGAATCCTATTGATGAAATGATCAATGTGCGTTTTGAAATGCTCTACGGTCTTTTCACCAGCGATTTTCAATTTCTCGATGTTCTCAGGACTCGCATCGGCCATGTCTGCTGCATAATCACGATCGTCTGGCTCTACGTCAATTCGTAAATAAGAATCGTGATGCTCCTTATTCAACGTATTGTAGATCTGACGCATTTGATAATTAGTCGTGTCAATACTACCATCCATCATGATGTTAGGAATAGATTTCGCCCAGCTTATCACACCCCACTTCGAGGCTTTCTGATAACCGTCGAGTGCAAAATTTCCGCCTCCGGTACCGATCGATAAAATCAACATTTGGCTTGCCGATGGTGGTTCAAGAATCCCTCTATCAGGAAATATCATATTACGGGCTTCCGCATAGGCACAAATTGTCGGGTTATTCGCAAATACACCCCCGTCCAAATTGTATAACCTGTTGTCATCGTTTATCGGCAATGCATAGTTATAAGCCTCAGCAGGAGGGAAATACGTTGGCGCAGCAGAAGTAGAACGCAATGCTTCCCATACTTTATATTTACGAGGTCCATCTTCACGGTCTATATCAGTACTCCTCATGAACAAGCTGGATCTGTTATTCATATTGTAGGTGGTAACCGTACAAGGGCGTACCAATTCGTGCATCATCAGATCACGCTCTTTTCCGTTCTCATCTTTCACACGAAAATGACTTCTAAGGATTTCCTCCAAACATGCTGGATTGTACTGTGTCGCATTAAAAAGCTGACGAATGGAATACCCTTTTCTTTTCGATTTATTGAAAATGTCATAACCACGCTCGGTATAAATCTTCAAAGCCTGTTCTGCTTCAAACTCCGTTGTCGGACCATCCGGATTTGGATTGGGTTTCAGGTAGAATCCCGTTAACAGACCTCCAGTACTTGTTCCAACGATCATGTCGAAATAATCGGCAATTCGAGCATTTTCTCCCTTTTCTTTTTGAATTTCCTTTTCGATATATGCAACAATCGTTGCTGGGATAACCCCACGGATACCCCCACCATCAAGGGATAAGATCCGAACTTTCTTTTCATCAGCCATAGTGTGTTGTTTTGGTATTGACCAATATAACGATTCATTCGGAAGGCAATAACCTGCACTGGGAAATTAGAATGGTGAAATTGACGTGAATTCCCCCAAATTCAAATCACGTTTCAAGACAATTTATTCATCCTCTAATCTCTAAGTCAATGGAACAGATATTAAACAAAAGAGTTCATCGCCAGCACAAGTTTGGTTTCAAAGTGGCGTTTCTCGTAGCAGTAGTCTGGACAGCAATCGACATCGCGTTCAGAACAGATCATTTAACCACCATCGGGTTTGATTTATCCATCATTCTGATGACAGTTGTGGCAATATTTGTTGTTCAAAAAAGCAAACAAAAACACGCACACCTTATTGGTTATTCCCTTGTGCTGTATCTCGTATTGGGATCGGCCATAATGCAATTTCTTCTCCCTCAAGAGGAGTTTTCACAGTTCACGTACAACCAAGTCATTGTGTTTACTGGTTGTGGTATGTTCTTCTATTGGAAGTGGCAATGGTCGGTAGTTTTTGGCTTGTTATATGGATTGGTTACGTTCGTTGCAGCTTCATTTTTCTGGGAGGGTTCTTTCCTGGATTTCATCAACTCAGGTGGACTTCTTACCTCAACGTTATTCGTGCTAATGATCATCTCGATCGAGCTTCGTTTTCAGCAATTGAAAAGAGACACGCGCAAAACTGTGGCATTACAGGAAGCTGAAAAACGCAATTCACAATTGATTAGCAGCGCCAACGATGGGGTAATCATGACCAATCATGAATGTGAAATTGTGTTGTTCAATCCGGCGGCGGAAGAGATGTTTGGAAGAACGAAAGAAGAAACCATCGGTCAGCCTTTGGAAGTTCTTATTCCGGCAGAATTTCGTGAAGAATACCAGTCAGATTTGAATTCATTCAACTATGAAAATCAAAGTAGAAAAACAGTGGGTAAACAAATGTATGCTTTGCGTGCTGACGGAACTTCTTTTCCCATTGAAACCACCATGTCGAAGCTTACTATCGATGGTCAATTGCACTACACGGCAATCGTACGTGATATCACAGAACAGGTGATTGCCCGCGAGCAATTAATCAAATCCAAGAAAGAGGCAGAAAAATCTAAGGAAATGCAAAGTGTTTTCCTTTCGAATATGAGTCACGAGATCAGAACGCCCATGAACGGTGTGATCGGATTGTCCAAACTGTTGGAGGATACCAATCTGGATCAAACGCAGCTCAAATATTTGAATGCAATTCAAAACTCTTCGAAGAACTTGTTGGTTATTCTCAACGACATCCTTGATTTCTCGAAAATTGAGGCAGGGAAAATGACTTTCGAACGTATTCCTTTCAACCTTGAATACCAGGTAAATGCTGCTATCGAAGTGATGTCTGTTCGCGCTCAGGAACGCAACTTAACTTTAAACGTTGAGTACGAACCCGATTTGCCTGAAGAGTTTATGGGAGATCCCGTGCGTTTAATTCAAGTACTGAATAACCTGATCGGTAATGGACTAAAATTTACCAATCGTGGCGGAGTTAAGGTGCGAATTAAATCTAAGAAGGTTGATGACAAAAACATCCGATTGACCTTTGAAGTTATAGATACGGGAATTGGTATTCCGAGCGATAAACTAGACGATATTTTCAGCAGCTTCACGCAATCGTCCATCAGCACAACCCGGGAATATGGTGGTACAGGACTAGGGCTTACGATCAGCAAGCAATTAGTCGAAAATATGAACGGAAAACTATGGGTAGAAAGCACCTACGGCGAAGGAAGTACTTTTGCTTTCGAGATTCCATTTGAAATTGCTCAAATTCAAGAAATTATTGCTCAGAACGACGAACCAAAAAGACGTCGAAGTGGTCGATTGAACGCAATTGAGGGAAAACGTGTGCTTCTTATTGAGGACAATGAAATCAATCAGTTGGTCGCGAAAACACTATTGAAAAAATGGAACATGCACGTAGAAGTCGCGAATAATGGACTTGAAGGAGTAAATACCTGGAAAGAAAATGAGTTCGATCTTATTCTCATGGATATCCACATGCCTAAAATGGACGGTTATGAGGCCACAAAAACCATTCGCAACCTGGAAAAAGTTAAGAAAGAGCGCATTCCTATCATCGCCATGACAGCGTCTGCACTTATCGGAGACAATTTGAAATGTATTGAGGTCGGAATGGACGATTATATTTCGAAACCTTTCGAACCAGACAATTTAATGCGAAAAATTTATCGTGCGGTTACAGAAGAACACTCACGCGTTGCTTCTTAATTCAGGAAATTACTTGCTTAAAACCTTCGGAATTCGGAAGTAATCAGAATCTGCCTTCGGAGCATTTTGCAACGCTTGCTTCTGAGTAACAGTTTCCGCTGCTACATCTTCACGCAAGTGATTGATTTCTTTCGTCATGAAAATCAGTGGTTCAACGTTTTCAGTATCTACTTCCTGAAGCTTTTCCATGAAAGTGACAATGCGCTCCATATCTTCAGTGATCGCCTGCTTGCTATCTCCTTCAAATTCCAATCGCGATAAGTGCGCGATGTGATCCACAATTTCTTCCGTAATCCTCATACAACAAATGTAATACTATTGCTTCAAATGCGGATATGCTTCCAGAATCGGTTCGTTGATAATATCGTAGCAAAGCTGACGCAGTTCTTTCACTTCCAGGGATTCGATTTGCTCTGGAGAAATCGTTTCGTGAATATACACCTTGCTTATTCCGGGGCTGGCAGGACCAAAAATCTCTGTCGGATCAGAAAATAACTTGTAATTGTTGACGAAAGTTATTGGTACAATGGGCACTTTCAGACTCTTCGCCAATTTAAATGCTCCGTCTTTAAACCGAATCATTTTAGGCGCCTGACCGTCTGGAATTCCACCTTCCGGGAAAATCATAATTGACCAACCATTTTTGACTTCCTTTGATGCCCGAATCAGCGATCGTGCTGCTTTCACTCTGTCACCACGAAAAACCGGAATGTTCATTCGTTTGAAATACGACTTGATCAATGGATACTTCAAGAGTTCGCTTTTCCCAAGGAACAAGAACGGGTTCTTGGGTAATACGGAATACATCAGGAAGATATCCAGGTAAGATGCATGATTCGCCAAAATGATATACGGTGCATCCGGCAATGGACTATTTTTCACTTTCCTTACCCAGTACAGGCAAAGGAGGCGAAACCACCAACTCCAAAAAACGAACACTTTGAAGGCGCGCTTTCTTCCCTTATCCGTTCCTAACTGCAGTCGAATGATTGGATATAAGATAAGTGCCGTCGCTGTGAAGATTACAGCAATGTATAGTTTCCAGATAAGACCGGGAATTCCAACGAACACTTTCATATAGCAAAATTAGCAAATCGCCGAAGCAAACCGCAAAACAAGGAACAAGAGGGATGAAAATTTCTGTATTTTCGTGTTCTCAAAATAGAAGTATGGCACGCATTTTAACAGGAATCCAAAGTACAGGAACCCCGCATCTCGGGAACATTCTTGGAGCAATTCTTCCGGCTATTGAAATGTCGGAAAAAGAAGAAAACGATTCGTACCTGTTTATAGCAGATTTACACTCATTGACACAAATCAAAGACGGTGAAACCCTGCGAAACAATACGCTTTCTACCGCTGCTACATGGCTTGCCTTTGGATTGGATCCTGAAAAAGTGGTGTTCTACCGACAAAGTGATATTCCTGAAGTGACGGAGCTTACCTGGTATTTGATGTGCTACTTCCCTTATTCCCGTCTTTCTTTGGCGCACAGTTTCAAAGACAAAGCCGATCGTTTGGAAGATGTCAACTCCGGATTATTCACTTATCCCATGCTGATGGCAGCGGATATCTTGTTGTACGATGCCGAAATTGTTCCCGTTGGGAAAGATCAAAAGCAGCATTTAGAGTTTACTCAAGATGTTGCCCGCAGATTCAATGACCAAATGGGTGAAACATTTGTAATGCCCGCTGTAAGTCACAACGAAGCAACAATGCTAGTTCCTGGAACGGATGGTGAAAAGATGAGCAAATCGCGGGAAAACTTCATTGATATTTTCCTTCCGGACAAGAAATTACGCAAGAAAGTAATGTCCATTGAAACGGATTCCAAAGGATTGGACGATCCGAAAGATCCGGATACATGTAATGCGTTTGCGTTGTACGCTTTGTTAGCCAGTGACGAGCAGATTGCTGAAATGCGCAAGAAATATCAAGGTGGTGGATACGGATACGGTCATGCCAAGCAGGAATTATTCGAATTGATCTGTGAACGTTTCAAAACGGAACGCGAGCGCTATAACCATTTGATTGAAAATCCACAGGAAGTGGAAGCGGCGTTGGCTATTGGTGCTGAACGAGCGAGAAAAGTGGCTGCAGATGTTCTCAAAAGAGTCCGAGCGAAGGTAGGGTACTAAATTCCCTATAAAAACAAGGAACCGAGCATTTAACTTCGTTGCTGCTTCGCGGTCGGCTTCGCTCAATGCTCTTTCTATACTATATCCGAAACTTAAGAAAGATTTTTCTACTCCATTCAATGTCCATTTTGGATGTGTCTCTTAATACTAACCTAACATTGGAGGCTTCCAAAATCCGTTTAGTCAGGAATTTTGGGTTCCATTGAGTTTCCTTGTTGTTATAATGTTCGAAATCCGCGCATTTTTCTTCACATAACTTTAAAGCTAAAGGAACATCCTCGGCTTAGAAAATACCGAAGTTTGTACCGAGAGAATTGATTTAAGGGAACGGGATCCGCCAAGGGTTTCTAGTCAACCTTAGCATTTTCAATAGTTCGTTCGATAGTATAGTTAGTTCATAAGTACGATTCCGTTCCCGATCAATTCAACCTCCATTTCCCTCCTTATTTTTTGTAACCTGTACCTTAAAACTGCGTAGGAAGGGGTACAAACTGAGTGTTTTAAAAGGATTGACACCTATAATTCATTACATTTGCAATTGAAAATCGAGACGATGCTAAAAAATCCCTTTACTCTACTAATTCTGGTCGTTGGTTTCGTAGTAGCGAGCTGCTCAAGTGATGAAAAGCCAGAAGAACAACTTGTTGCGAAAGGAAACAAGATGTACGGTGGTGAATTAAAATTCATGTCCACAGAAAAAATCGATAACCTTTTCCCCATTAATACTGGTGATGTTTACTCGAGTAGAATTATTTCTCAAATCTTCGAGCCGTTATTGACTATCGACCCTGAATCAGGGACTGTGAACCCAGGTATTGCTAAAGATTGGAAGCAAAGTAATGATGCTCGTGTATACACTTTCAACATCCGTAAGGGTGTGAAATTCCATGAGGATGCATGTTTCAAAAACAAGACTAGAGAAGTTACTGCAGAGGATGTTAAATTCTCACTCGATTTGGCATGTACTGATGTAAAAAACAATGAAGTTTCGTACTTAATTGTAGATCGCATTGAAGGAGCGAAAGAGCATTTCAAGAAATCGAACGGAAAAATCCGAAACGGAGGTGTTAAAGGAATCAAGGTGGTGAACAAGCATACATTGCAAATTACTTTGACCGAGCCTTACGTAGGATTCGAAAAGATATTGACGCACCACGGACTTAGCGTTACCCCGAAAGAAGCTTATAAGAAATATGGAAAGAACATTGGGAAACATCCTGTTGGTACCGGACCATTCTCCCTGGAATCGATGTCCAACAGCAAAATCTCATTGAAGCGAAATCCAAAATACTGGCGTAAGGATGAGTTTGGTAACCGATTGCCGTTCTTATCGAAAGTGACAATGACATACGTGAAAAATAAGCGTAGTGAATTGAAAGCTTTCCGTGATTCAAAAGTGGATCTTGTATTGGAATTGCCTGTAGAAGAAACAGAGAACATTCTAGGTACGTTGGAAGAAGCACAGCGTGGATTGAACGTAAAACATAAAGTAGACGCTAAGAAGAGTCTAAATATGATGTACGTTGCCTTGCAAAATGAAAGTGAAGAGTTTTCAGATGAGCGCGTGCGTAAAGCATTCAATATCGCCATCGACCGTGTAACCATTGTTGACAAAGACTTAGAAGGTGAAGGTTGGCCGGCGAAAAACGGATTCGTTGCAGAAATGGAGGGCTACCCTTCAGATAAGGTTCGTGGACATGTTTACAATCCAGAACTTGCCAAAAGCTTGATGCGTCAGGCTGGATATGCCAACGGAAACGGATTCCCAACTTTGGACTTCTATGTAAACGCAATTGAAGGTTCCGGAGCACATCGTGCTTGTCAGGCTATCGCGAAACAACTGAAAGAAAACATTGGTGTAAATCTGAACATCGTTTTATGTAGTTTGGATGAGCGTCGTGCAGCAGTAGCTTCAGGCAAAGCAAAAATCTGGCGTGCCGGATGGATTGCTGATTACCCGGATCCATCGAATTTCCTTGCGCAGTTTTATGGTAATAACATGAAACAGCAATCAATGGTGAACGATTTCCATTATAGCAATGAGGCTTTCGATGCTATTTACGAAAAAGCACTGGTGGAAATGGATCATGAAAAGCGTATGGATTTGTTCGTGAAGTGTGATCAGATGGTGGTGGAGACAGCGCCAGTGATTCCTGTAATGACAGACGATCATATCATTATCATCAATGCGCGTGTTCGCGACTTCAACGCTACCCAGATGGAAACATTGGATTTGACCAACGTTTACATCAAAGAGCTACGAAAGAAGTAGTAGAATAAAGAAGTCGTAGAATTTAGCTTAGTATTTCCTGAACGATAGGATAGGTTTCGAATTCCCGAAGCCCTGGCACGTGGATTTTGTAATATTCCATCATGATCTGCAATGCCGAATCACGAACTTCTTTGTTGACGATCACCTCCTCTCCATTGATTCGTTTCGAAATGGTTGTAACTGCTTCGCCCTTTGCTGATCGGTGTCCGTTCGGTGCATACTTTCCGATATTTCCTTCGTCCAAATCAAAGATGTGCCCACCTTGTTCCACCAATGGCTGAAAACCGATAGTTTCAGTGAAATCAATCAGGAAGAACAATGGAAAATGAGATAGCTCATCCCCTGCTTGCTGCAAGGCTTCTACCTTCTCCCGAATAAATGCGAATACGTGGGAATCTGAATCGAATTCATGAACACACTTACGCACTGTTTCCGCGATGAAAAAGGCGATGGTAGATTTTACCGGGTTGAATTGAAAGTCGGTGGGGAACAACGCCTCCGTATTGGTTAATTGCAGTAAATCACTTTCCTGACGACCATAGAAGGTCAATTCTGTAGGAGCCAATGGAAACAACTGATGTGCTTTCTTTTTTCCTCCTTTGAAAACAAACTTTCTGAGACCTTTACCAGCGGTGTAATACGTTACGATTAGACTTGAATCCGAGAATGCGGTTCGATGCAAAAAAATGCCTTGATCGTTTTGTTTCATCGTTCGTTAACCACCAATACTTTTCCCACGTAACGACCATCGTTTTGATTTGACGCTGTCCAAATGAGGTACACTCCTGTGCGAACCAATTCCCCGGTTAAGGTTCTTCGATCCCAGGTTGCCGTTCCTCCGTTCGATGTAGTTTGATACACGAGATTTCCAGCGCCATCCGTAATTTTCACATCCGAATCATACTTGATTCCCTGAATAGTGATTACACCATCAAAATCCGGTCGGGCAGGATTTGGGAACACCTGAACGTCTGAGTAATCCGGATCTTCATATGTCGCATCCGTTCTGTACGAAATCAATCCCTGATCCGTGATAATGAACATCTCCCCTGTTTCCTGATTGATTTCCATATCGATAATCGTATTTGAAATCAACGGTGAATTGTCCATTGTCCATTGCTCCAAAATCGTCAGTCCATCCTCAGAAAGTAGTATGATTCCGCTATTTGCTGTTCCAAACCACTTTCGGTTTCCTCCGTCTACCTCGATATCCGTAATGTGTGTGGCACCCAGGACATACTCCACGTTTCCTTCGAACTCCAATTTGATGCGTTGTGCATTATAGTCGCCTGGTGCAGCACCAAAAGCATTTTCAGAATTGTACAAAACGGCAAACCCAGCATCTGTTCCAATCCAAATTTCATTGTCAAAATCAACCGCAATGGCTGTAACTTCAGACGATGGTAATGCCCCGGAAGCATCTCCCTGATTCAAATTCACCCATTGGTCGTCGGATGTATTATCAACGGTTCCGTTGTCATTAAAACCGTACAGTCCCGCACCACGAATGGACATCCATTTGTGTCCATTGAAATCGATTTCCAGTCGTTCGGTGATTTTGCTTTTCGCACTTGGTCCAAGGTTGAATGAAAGCCATTGTCCGTCGCTTGTGTACACTTTTAGCGGCTCGGAAGCATAACCGTTCAACACCCATAAGTTTCCTTCGTTATCGTACTGCACGTCCGATACAAAGCTCCATCCATTGCTAATAGAAGTTTCTTCTACCAAACTATTACCCGGATGAAAATTGTTGGATGCCTGCCCAGTTTCATCGATAATGGAAACTGGAACACTAGAATACGTACCCACACCGATTTGATCTTCGTTGTTAGGGTTGATGGAAACTCCCATGTAATCGTGAATGGTATCTCCCCAGTCGGTAACATTCGTTTGATCGATCAATCGCCATCCCTCATCTTTGAACGTATAGATTCCTCCCCTGTTAAACGAAGGCGCCCCACCAGATCTGGCTCCACTACAAACAGCAATGATTCCACGCTGATAATCGAGTGCATACATATCGGATTTCGGTGGTCCAACCAAATCAATGAATGTATTTTGATACGGTCCCAGGTATTTTATCAATCCATTGTATTTGTCTGCAATCCAATATACTGAACCATCAAAAACCGTTTCCACTGGATTTGCAATAGCCCCGTTTAAGTAACCAAGGTTTTCATAAACCGACCAATCGCTGTTGTAGATCCGTCCTCCACCAGCGAAATCAATCAATAGGCGATCTTCAATCGTAGAAATGGAGCTAATTTCCATTACGAAGGACTCTATGATTGCCACTTGAAGACCGCTGGTTGTAACTTGATAAACGGTATCACCACTATACTCGACATTTTTGGAAAGCACAAAAAGTTCATTCCCTGCAAATTCAATATCGGAAAAAGGATAGGTAGCTGGTGAAACTCTTGTGTCTAAGGTCCATTGAGCCGGATCTGCCAAAGCGATGTTATTTACCGAACCGCGATACATTTCATCTTCGGTGAGCGCATAAATGCTATCGTTCGCGAATACAATATCTACAATTGCCTTCGTTCCATTTGTTGGATAGTACGTATCTCTTACTTCGTCTTTCTTCGGATCAATTTTAACGATAGCGAATCCTGTTGAAAGGTACATGTGCTCGTCGTATTCAACCATATTGAACACTTTTTTCGAACCTTGAACCTGAGCCAATTTAATTGCTGGGATATTGGTCACGCGGTTTCCTTTCAGCTTGTCAACATTTCCGTTCTCGTAACCGATAAAAACTGAATTGTCTGATGTGCAGGCTCCGATACACGAAACAGTGATGTCAGAAAGTCCTGTAACATCGTCCCAAATACTGAATTCATTGGAGGATTCGTCATAAACCCCAACCCCTTTCTCATATGCCACATAAGCACTTCCGGAGAGATGAGTTACATCAATTGCTCTTTCGGGAATGTGTAATCGCCATTGCCCGGTACCAATCTGAGCGGACGCTGCAAATGATAGAAACGTAAAAGCTATAAGTAGTCGCATGTTTACCAAAATGTAGCTGTATAAACGCATAGGGAACAAAAATATTTGAATTCCAGACAAAAGACTAATGGAGGAAGATAAAAGACTTCAGGAAGTACGCTGAGCCTGTCGCCGTGCCTGCCGGCAGGCAGGAAGTGCACTTCCTCCTAAACGCCTCGATATCTCGACAAGCTCGATAACCTCTCGGCGACTTTCGACCTTAGTTAGTTAACCCTATACTCTGGATTCGTTAAGAAATCTTCATCGGTGAGTGCCTCCAGAAAACGAATTAGGTTCAATCGTTCTTCATCCGTGAGTTCAAAGGGAACAATTTCTTCGCCTTTACCAGGATGCGGATGTCCTCCTGATTCGTAATGTTTGATCACTTCTTCCAGTGTTTCCATGCTTCCGTCGTGCATGTACGGCGCCGTTACAGCAATATTTCGGAGGGTTGGTACTTTAAAAATGGCTCGATCCGCTTCTGATTCTGTCAATCGCATGCGTCCTGAATCTGCATACGCCTCGTACAAGCCGTTATTGGTTAGGCGTTCTTCGGTAAAATCTGGTCCAGAATGACATTTCGTGCAGTACAATTTTTCGAAAAAGAGTTCCATTCCTTTCTTTTCGCGATTGCCCAATGCGGCGTAGTTGCCATCAAGGAACTTGTCGTACGGAGAATTATCGCTGATAAGTGTGCGTTCAAAAGACGCGATGGAGTTTTTCAATACGAATTCTGTGATCTCTGAATTGTATCCTTTGATTGCCCACTCCACATACTTTGGGTTTCTCGCAATTCGGTCCAGTACGAGAAGGACGTGAAAATCAAACTCATTGTGTTCTTGAATAGGCACTCCTACCTGCGATTCCAACGAAGGATTCACGCCATCCAACAGGAACATGGTACGATTTCCAACATTGGTTAACGTTGGTGAATTCCGGGTAACCATTCGGTTTCGGATTCCAACGCTTTTGGGTAAACCATCCGTAAAAGCCAATTCCTGTTTGTGACAGGATGCACATGAAACTGTTGAATCACGGGAAAGAATGGGATCGTAAAACAAGTGCTTTCCCAGTTGCACCCGATAGAAGTCGGTAGAATCACTTTCAAGTATATGGTCTCTACTTAAAGAACCCGTCGGTTCAGACATAGCCGTGCTTCCACATCTTATCAAAGCGAGCGTCGAAACAACAAACAATCCAATAAATAAACCGGTTTTCACGAATTCGTTTTACTTAAAAATACAAACCCGCATCTAAAAAGACACGGGTTCGAAACATTTATTCAGCTCTTATTAATTCTTTACCACAAAACGGAACTGCTCGTTGAGTTCTCCGTTCGTAAAGTTGATCAAATACGTTCCATCCGGAAGCTCTTTACGGATAAAGTAGTTTCCTTCCGGGCTTTGATTAGAAGCTTCTAAAACAATCGATCCAGACATGTCTACCACTGTAATATCCACTTCGTTCGTAGTTGCCAAATCGTAATAGATTGTTGGTGCGTACGCCATTTGATAATCGGCGTAGATGTTGCTTTCTTCCATTGTTAATTCGTCGGTGTTCAATGACGCGTTCAATGTGAATACTGTTTCATCGTTTGTGTTAGAAGAAATCAACTGGTTGTTTGACCCTGCGTCGTGCTGAGAGAATACTGTTGCTAAATCAATTGTTTTCAACCAGTCTGCAATGTTCACATCCATTCCGATAGTAATCGTGCTTCCAGAAAGGCTAATCCCTGAGAAAGCATCTACATCGGTAAAGAGTACATCTCCCAATCCGCGCAAAGAAAAGGCTTGATCGGGTGTTCCATCGGCGTTTGTGTCAACATCTCCATCCAATACCCAGAAGAAGTATCCACCTGGCCAACTCCAGTCCATAGAAGGAGATTGTGCTGCCAACGGGTGTCCAGCAGGCCACGATTGTGTTCCCATTCCATTTCTTGCTGCGTCTACCCCAAGATCGAAGGAGAAACCTTCCAGGCTCGTGATGTTTTCAGTTCCTAAAGAGTAAGAGGATACATTTCCGCTCGCCAGTACGTATGTGTCAGGCATAGACGTTGTCTGACCTCCGTCGTGCGTCAATTCAAATCCACATAGGTAGTATTGAACTCTTGATAGAGAAACCGCTGTTCCATTCAAATCATACACTGTTCCATATTGGAATGATGCACCTTCAAATTGATGATTTAATGCAAGGTCGATATTGGTTTGTGCCTGAGCCGAGAAGCCTGTTCCAGCAAGGACTAAACCTAAAAGTAGTTGTTTCGTTTTCATGATGATAAAGTACTTAATTTTTTACGATAAACCGAAATTTATCTGAGTAATGAATTGATTTAAAAGTGATTATATAAGTTCCATCCGGAAGTTCTTTCCGAATGAAGAAGTTTCCTGCACTGGGTTGATCTTCTGCTTCGAGAACTGTTCGTCCTGTGGCATCTGTCACTGTAATGGAAACATCTTCCTGAGAAATCAGATTGTAGTAAATTGTTGGTGCGTAAGGCATGGTGTAGTCCGCATAAATATTTGATTCTTGCGCTTCCCACTCATCTAAGGAAAGTGGATTGTCCAACGTAAAAACCGTCTCTGCATTGGTATTCTCACCTACTTTGCTGTTGTCGTGAAGTCCGTCATGCGCCACTCCGACATAACGAAGTCCAATGTCGTTCAGCCAATCAGCAATATTCACATAGAGCACCACATTGACTTCATTTCCAGAAAGATTCAATCCAGTGAAGCCATTAACAGGCGTCAACAAATGATTGCCCATTCCGTGCAACGAAAAGTTCAAATCTGGTTCCCCGTCGTTATCGCTGTCGACCTTTCCATCAATGGTCCAAAAGAAATAACCATCGGGCCAACTCCAATCCATAGATGGATTTTGAACCGCTAATGGATGCCCTACCGGCCATGCGCTTGTGTTCATTCCGTTTCTTACAGAGTCGACACCGAGATCAAATGAAATACCCTCGAGATTGGTGAAATTTTCCTGTCCCAATGAATAATCGCTGATATTCGCACTTGCCAAAACGTACGAGTCGGGCATTGCCGTAGTTTGACCTCCGTCATGAGTGATTTCAAATCCGCTCAGGTAATATTGCACACGACTGAATCGAACGGCATATCCATCCAAGTCGTAAATCTCTCCGTATTGGAAGGGCGCTCCTTCAAACGTATGATTCAATGTCAAATTGATATCCGTCTGAGCATGAACCGAAGATACCAAACAAAGGACGCAACCTAAGATCGTGTATTTTATTTTTTGTCTCATCTTTGAATTATCAATTTTGCGGATCGCTGTGGATGATCCTGATTTATTAATACATAGGTTCCATTCGACAACGTGCTTACGTCATAGTTTAAACCTCCAGAGTTCAGAACTGCAACGGTGCGACCTGAAAGATCATTTACCAGCCATTTACCAGAAACAGGCAATTTGACTTCTTCATCCGCAGGATTTGGATAAATAAGATCAGAAGGCAACTTTTCTTCCTCCAAACCGATAAATCCAGAAACTATGATGTTTATTTCCTGCGTGTTCGTTAGTTCCTGCGTATTCAAATCAATATAATCAACCTGAATCACATCAGAGAATTCATTATCCGCCTCCAGCATCACTCCATATCGTTCTCCCGGATATACTTCAACGGTGTCCGAATTGAACGCGTTTGGCAATGGTCGACCATCTGAAGCGATTACCTCAGCATTCATCCCAGCGGGGAAAATGATACGATTTGCGTAATATCCGATGTTCGCCAAACGCATGTACACTTTCTCCCCTACACTTGCTGCTACGGGGATGGCGTCCAGTTGCGTTTCAGACATTCCATTTATCAGGAAATGTTGAGGATAATACGGTAAAATTGTACTCGACATCCCCATTGGATCATGCGGGTGATTGATAATGGAATCGTGATGCCAATTGGTGTCTACTTCCGACATCATCCAGGCATGTTCGCTGTCAAACGCATAACCATTTTCCCAGGTTAAATTCGGGTCACTCTTAGGTTTAACAATCAGAAGACCGTACATTCCGGCTTGCACGTGTAGCACAGAGGATACATGACAGTGATAGATGTAGGTTCCCGGATGTGTTGCTTTGAAATAGTAATTCCCGATACTGTCGTGCTCCACTTCAAACGATAACATCGGCACCCCATCATTCTGCTGGTTCACATCAAGACCGTGTAAGTGAATGGTATGCGGTGCGCCTTGTGAAAGGTTCCACAAACTCAGGTTCACAGAATCGCCCTCCTCAAAAATCAAGGTTGGTGAAGGAAGGTCAATGGGAGTGGAAATGAGTTCCGTGTATCCCATCAGGTGAATCAAGTTGCCATCGTGTAGTTCGAATTGCTCTTGAAAATCAATTTTAGAAATCAGTTGAACTGAGGTGTCCATTTGACCAAAGGACAGGAAGGATAGGGTGAGAGTGAGAGCGAATGTGAGAATCACACTTCGGCTCATTTCGACAAGCTCAATGCAGCGCCGCTCAGTGTGCGGTATGAGAGCCTCAGTGATCGCCTTACCAATATGTAGATTATTTACCTTTCTCATGGCGCTATCAATAAAGTGGTGAACATTCCCTGACCGTACTGACCTCCTCCTGTAGTTCCAATCAAATTGTGGTCGTGCACCGGATATTCACCCGGTTGATCCGGGACCAATTCAAAAATCATTGTCTCCGAAGGGAAAATTGGCATTGAATCCTTCGACCAGCCTACTTTGGATGCATCTTTTGAAGAATACTTGATGGTTACGTGATACCCGTGCAGGTGAATCGAATGAATACTTTGACCTGTATTCGCCATGTAGATATAGATGGTATCTCCTACATTTCCAACAACGCGAGCATCGGCATCCCCATTGATATTTGGCGCACTTTTTCCGTTAATCGTGAAATACGTCGGATAAAAAGTCGACCAATCTGGTGAAGATCCTGCGAAAACAGCATCGTTGTTTCCAACCTGGTGTTCTTTCATGTTCCAGTAAAATCCCGGATGAGAAGTATTCTTCACAACTAGCATCCCCGAGAGTCCTACAGATGCGTTGTCCGGGAAATTCAAAGGATCGTGGAAAATGAACACGCCTTCTGAATTGCAATCGTAAAGAACCTGAACAGAATCTCCAACTGGAATTGAAACAGTACTGGTTTCTCCCTGAATTCGGAATTCATGCACCTCGCTATCAAAGTTAACCACCCATAAATCCAACTGATCGCCTAAATCCGCCACGATTCTCGCATTCGTTGCCGAGTACGAGTTGCTTTCATTGAACGTTGCATAAGGCATGGAGGTTCCATCATTGAAGTGAATGCTATCCCTTAAAATGTACAATGAAGTATTTATGGTGGCTGCTCCAGCGGAAACTGCATTCAGCAAGAACAACGCAAAAATCCATCGAATCATAGTTTCACAAATCGTTTGTCAACTGTTCCTAAATCTCCTGTCAATCGAACTGTATAAATTCCTTTCGGAAGATCTGCAACGTTTATTGATTGTTGTGCATTTGCAATTTCAATCGTTCTTACCAATCGTCCGGAAGCATCCAGGATGTCCACCTGGTTAAGATCGTAATCAGTATCGATATGGAACCCATCCTGAACTGGATTTGGAGCAATCGTAATATCGCTAGCCAATAATTCCGGAGTGTTCAAGGTTGTATTCAACAACCAAGTTGCTGTGTCACCGTCGTTCGGGAAGTTTACATCGTATACATAAATCTGCAATTTAGATACTTCCGTTCCATTAAATGGATTCACTGTCAATCGCACCATTCCCTGGGTTGCTCCGGAAATCGGTTGCATCGTTGCTTGCGTTCCAACTGGAGAAATATTCCCCAAACATTGTCCATAAATACAAACCATCCCGTCCCAAGCTTGTGGAACATCGTTGTAGATGACTTCAATAGCCAATGTTACTGTATCTGTTCCTACAGCATTGATATACAGGGGATACTGAATTGTGGTATTCGCTGCCAAATCAGCCTCTACGGTATTTGTGGTTTCCCATGTGAAAGTTTGAGCTGTAGCTACACCTCCAATTAGTGTACAAACAGCAAGTATTAGTGTTTTCATAGTTTTTGTTTTTGAGAAGAAAGATGAAAAGAGAAAAGAAGAAAGACGATCTTTTGTCTTTGCTCTTTCAGTCTTTTATCTAATTAGTTAGTTTTAGGTCGTTCGTATTTACAGCAAGCATGAAGTCCCTCGTAGGATTCTTCGGTTGCACGCACGTCTTCTGTATCGTGTCCAACTTCCGCTGCTTTTTGTTTGATTTCGTCAAGTGTAACCACGGAAGGATCGAACTTTACAGTAAGTTCCAGGGTTTCCAGTTCCCAATCGGCCCAGCTAACTCCTTCCATTTCATTGACTGCGTTTTCAATACGCTTTTCGCACATGCCACATTCTCCATAAACGGTGAACGTAGCGCGTTCTTTTTTTTCGCCTTGCGGTGCAAAGCTGAAAGATAGAATGGCCGCAATGACCACTAAAGATTTGATTAACATTTTTCTTTCGTTTTGTATAATTCGAATTCATTTGCTTGTAATCCCAACGTGGGGAAAACAAACATCAAATGCGAAATACCTGAAAGAAAACCTGAAGGTTCCGCCTTTTTAGGTCGTCTGGCGGTCCTCGGAATGGAGGGTTGGTGATGGAGAAGTTATTCCAATTGTATGTCGAATATTCAGAAAAGAATTGATCGACCTTTTCTAGTTGAACAAGTTGAAATTCAACATTCGACTCCTGCGACTCTTTCTCTGTTTTGAAAGCAACCTGATCGTTATGACAGCATTTGCCATTCTTTGCTACAGGAAATCCTTTTTGAGGTTGTTGCTCAACAGTTGTACGGGCTTTACAGCATGCGTGCGCTTCTTCAACTGGTTTCTGATCGTGCATTTTACACGGCTTCGCAGCTTCATAAATTCCGAAGGTTTTAACTTCTCCTTTACAGTAATGCACATCTGCACCAAAGCACGTTGAGGCCACCAAAATGGTAGACACCCAAAATAAAACCATTGCTTTCGAGAGAAACTGCATAAGGACAAGATACGGATAGAATGAGAAGTATGCAATTCGGTTACATCACAAGCGGGAAATCCTAAAACGTGTAGTTTACTGTACTCACTGAAAATGGGGACTTTATCATCACCAACTTCCCTTCTTCATTATAAATGTACTCTGTGAGACCCGGTCGGTCAGCAAATCTACTCCAAACCAATTGTCCATTGGCATTGTAGTGATACAGCATTTCTGTCACCAGCGTACCAGATAAAAGGCTCATAACATCTCTTTTTCTGTAAATCCTGTTTTGTTCATCGTAGAAATATTGGACGGAATCTATTGCCTTTGTCTCTGTGTTTTGTTTGCAAATGAGCCAGTAATCCTCCGTTTTTACTTCCCATTTAATCTTAGGAGGTAAAGAAACAATTGAGTCTATAGAGAAGATGGAGTCATGCTGTTTTCCTTTCTTAATGATATTCGCTGAATCATAAATCCACTCCGTTCCACCATACATCTTCCCATAGCGAGTGGTTGTTGTTTTATCATTTTCATAAAGATAAAGCGTTGAATCTGACACTCTGGAATAACTGGGTTCGAACAGATTTACGATGCTTGTTTTTCTACCCAAACTATCAAAGGTAACCCGTCTGGTATGCTTGCTGTCCTCGTAGGTTATCGATTTTACACCAGGCATCCAGGCAAGACTATCGTCCAGATTAAATTGAGCCTCTGACAAAAAAGGCAACAACGACACGAATACAATTAGAACCAAAACTTTCATTAGCACTTTTTGAATGAGCAACTTATGTTGGATGTCTACTGGGCTAATTTACTGGATTATCAGATATTATCAACGAGGTTGGTTTAACGATTGGTTGGTAGCAACCTAATTTCGCACAAATCTTTAACCTGAGCTACCCCCTGCGACACTTCCACCAAAAATCCATGTCAACTTGTCTATTCGGGAATGTGGGTCGAGATTTGCATCTCGACTCCGCTCGATGCGCGCACTTGTCGGCTCGGCGAGGTAATTAGGCTCCGCCCTCCTCGTAAACTTCGGTGGATACGATCGCTCAACTGTATACCGTGCCTGCGGCAGGCAGGGAGCACTGGATTTAGCTTCGCTGCTACCTTCGGCGGTCGGCTCCAGCGGTTATAGGTTAGACCTGAAAAGCACCGACTATCAGGAGGTAATCCTGCCGGAGATATGTTAATTTAAATAGACATTTTGGTTAGGGAAGCGATTTTTGATAAATTGAATAGCTGTTTAAATGACCACAATGAAATCTTTCTCTTTCTCAAGCCATTTTATAGGATTCCTATTATTTCAGTTAGTTGTCGCAAATGTACATGCGCAAATACCAACATTAGAATGGGCTAACACGCATGGAGGTTCATTAACAGATAAAGGGTACAAAATTGAAGCAAGTGATTCCGGTGACATAATTGTTCTAGGTCGGTTCGCTGGTACGGTTGACTTTGATCCAGGCTCAGGGGTTCATAATATAACAGCTTTAAGTGGAAGTGTTTTTCAAGATGCATTCATTCAATCATTAGATCAGAATGGAAATCTAAATTGGGTCGTTAGTATTTCTCCTACCATCAGTGCAATAGCTTTAGACAATTCCTCTAATATTTATGCTGTTGGTGAGTTTGTTGGAACACATGATTTTGACCCAGGTGCTGGAACCTTTTCACTTACTAGTATAGGAATAAATGATGCATTCATCATGAAACTTTCACCTACTGGTCAATTCATTTGGGCAAAACAAATAGGTGGTATAGGTGGTGATGTAAATGCAATTGATGTTAAAATTGACCAAAATGGGCATGTACGCACTCTTGGGTGGCACAATGGTGATATCGAATTTGATCCAAACACTGGCACACAAATAAGAACAGGTTATGAAGACAGCTATATCCTTGAGTTGACCTCCAATGGAGATTTTGTATCAGTGATAGAAATAGGAGACGATAATGCTTTAGGAAAAGAACGAATGCGGTCTTTTGAAATTGATGACTGCAACGCTATATACGTAGCTGGAAGAATCCAGGGTAACTGTGATTTGGATCCAGGAGCAGGAGTTTACAACGTGGTTACAGGCGGGGCAGGAATGGAGGCAATTCTAATCAAACTAAACCCAACTTCTTCCATTACCTGGGCAAGGCATTTCGACACATACGGAACCATCATTAGTTCAAGTGATATCCACGATATTACAATAGACAGTTTGTCGAATATTTATGCAACAGGAGGGTATCATGACACCATAGACTTTAACACGGGAACCTCAGCAGATATCAGGATATCAAATGGAAATCTGGATGTATTTATTGCGAAATTGGACAGCTCGGGTAACAAATTGTGGGCAAAATCTATTGGAGGACCTGAGTACGATTTTAGCAGCTCTATTAAATTAGATGCGATTGACAATGTATACATAACCGGAGAGTTTCGGGATAGTGTAGATTTTGATCCTGACACAAGTACGCTCATTCTGGTGTCCCCTTGGCCATCAGTCGTCAATGCTCACAGGCTGTTCCTTGGTCAATACACTGGAAATAATGGCAATTTAGTTTGGGCAGGCTCAACAGCAGCTGGCAGCACATTCAGTAAAAGTAAAGGACACGATATTGAAATATTGGAAACGGGAGGCTTATTATTGACAGGCCACTTTGAGCAAACCACAGGCTTTGATTTTGGTTCGAGCAGCACACCTGTAAATAGCATGGGCAATGCGGATCTAATGGTCGCCAAATACGGCTTATGTTACTCAGTCAGTAGTATAAATGCTAATGCTTGCGATAGTTACACCTCCCCTAGCGGTTTGCATGAATGGACTGTTTCAGGTTTGTATGATGATACTCTTACCAATATAAATGGTTGTGATTCGATTATCCATATTGATCTTTCCATCAATTCAATCGATTCGAGTGTGATTATGTTGGATGCGATTACGTTAGAGGCAACAGCTTCAGGAGCACAATACCAATGGTTGGATTGCAACAACAACTTTGCCATCATGTCTGGAGATACAAATCAATCTTTTATTGCACCCTCCAACGGTAGTTATGCAGTAGCTGTGAGCCAGAACGGATGCACGGATACTTCAGCCTGTATGATCATTAATTCAGTTGGAACCTATCAAAACTCCCTGGAGGAAGTGTTTTCCGTTTACCCGAATCCAACAAGTGGTAGCATCAATATTGAGTTCGAAAATGCTCAGGAATCCTTAACAATTCGATTGTTATCAATTACTGGGAAAGAGATCGAAAGAAGATCGATACAGAAGCTCAAAAATGTAGTGATCGAGATAGGTGAACCAGCAGGCATTTACTTCGTAGAGATTTCTGGAAATGAAGGACAGAAAGCCACCGTCCGGATCATCAAAGGCTAAGGAATAAGCCAATATACCCGAATTGTGGTGCTAAAAAATGAGAACAGAACGTGTCCTTTATGATCTGAAATGATGAAACAGTCCTTCAAACACTTTCACCAAAAATCCATGTCAACTTGTCTATTCGGGAATGTAGATTAAATTTGCATCTCGACTCCGCTCGATGCGCGCACTTGTCGTCAGAGCAAAGTCATTAGGCTCCGTAGCTTCCTCCTGCACTCCGTTTCGGCGGACAGGCGTTTCGCTCCGGGCACAAGGCTCCGTAGCTCAACTGTATAGAGCACTGGATTTCGGCTCCAGCGGTTATAGGTTAGAATCCTATCGGGGTCACTTTTAAAGCCAATCCGCTTAGGATTGGCTTTGTTTTTGCCTGAAACTCTCTTTTTTTACTAGGTTTCAATTCGTTTACAAAGGTTCAAACTTTTGCTCTATCATTTTGACCGATTAAAAGCTAATCCCAATTTGGTTTTAAAGGTATTTTTAGGATAAAAACATGAGAGCATGGTTCAAGATGCTCTTTTTGGTTCATACCTAGGATCTCGAAAACTATTCGATACTGGCCGCTAGTTCTCAATTTTAACAAAACTTCTCGATACGATATCGCTTGCCGTTTGGATCTCGATACGATATGCTCCTACGCTGAGACTTCTAATGTCCAGTATAAGCTCGGACTCGTTTTCAATGCCCCCTACCATAATCACTTTTCCAACGTTATCATAAACCCAGTAGTGCCCCGCTACATTGTTGTTACTAAAGTCTACGGTAATCGTTGAATTACTCGGATTGGGATACAATTCCACAGAAGTTGAAAGTAAATCACCCAGTCCTAAATAGTAATAGTATATCGTTTCACAATCGGAGGTATCAGTACAAACTCCATCGTCAACAATCACCGCATAGTTACCATCGACTGTAGCGAGAAATTGTTGATTGTTAGCTCCTGCAATTGTTGCATAATTTTGGTCACAGTCAACCCATTGATACGTTCCATTTCCATTGAAGTCGGACTCCAGAGTTGTATCATTGACGACCGTTATTCCCGGATCAAAGTTTTGAAGTGTCAAATCCAAAATGACAGTAGAATCACAACCTTGTGTGTTTAGAACCACGGTATTATAGAGTCCACTTTGAGTGTATGTTTGACCGTTGAGTCCCCAACTATACTGTGATCCACATTCGGTGACTGAGACTGTATCCATGTTGGATGCTCCCAAAGTTAAGGTCAAATGAACAACAGAATCACAGCCGAACTGATTCGGAACTACTTCCGTGAATGATCCACTTGAGGTGTACGTGATTCCATTCAAAGGCCATGTGTAGCTATCACATTCCTGAACTGCAAAAACAGTAGTCGAGCCAGTATTTATGGTCAAGTCTAATTGTATGACTGAATCACAACCAAATGAATTCGTAAGGGTGGCATAGTAAATACCAGAAGACGAGTAAGTTGTATTGTTTGCTGGCCACAAATAACTCAGACAAGAAGATGTTACTTCGACGACACTGTCAATATTCGATGTAAGCGTTATGATAACGACTGAGTCGCAACCTGACGAGTTGGGTTGATTTCCGACATATGTTCCTGGATTAGCATAAGTTTGGTTATTATATGACCAGAGATAACTGCTACACATCCAGTCGTTAGTATAGGTTGGATTTGTAAATGACCCAGCAGTGCTATCGTTCAGTATTACGGTCATTTCATCGTGCCCATCGTGGTGGTTGTAAATCACATCCAACCGACCATCCATGTTGTAATCCAAAATCTTCAAGTATGGCCCTCCGCTCAAGTAAGAATCATTAACAATGGGAATACTTTGTTGGAAAGTTCCATCACCATTGCCTTTCATCCAATATATTTGATCTATTGCAGATTCTGCAATAATGAAATCCTTAACCCCATCGTTATCCATATCTTCAAATTGCGTGATATGCCAATTAAGCCCAGAAATCATAGTGTCAGCACTTAAGAACGTTCCATTACCGTTGTTTTTGTACCATTCAATTCTATCCATAGCATCCACTATTACATCACTGTATTGATCTCCATCTACATCTGTCACGAAAATATCCAAGGCATCGTCTACATCGCCTATAATAATTGGGGTAATCCCATTGACAAGGGCGACGTATACGTCATCATCTCCCGCTGTGGGGATAACGGCTGCTGCCACCACATCATCAGCCAGACTAGAATAAACACCTACATCAAAAGCTTCAAAATCGTATGTGTTTGAGAGCCAGTGAAACCCAAATGCGTTCAAAGGATTGTTAAAGTTCCCAACACCGTCTGATATGATTGCTTTAACTGAATTGGAGGCTTTTGAGCTAATAACATCCATTATGCCGTCATTATTATAATCGAAAAGATCCAATTCCCTTGCGTAGAATGAGCTTTCAAGTGTTTGAAAAGGACCTAGTATACCATTTCCAAAGTTCTCCCGATATACTAAGTTGTTGGACGTCTGTTCGCCTATAAAATCGTCATATCCATCTCCATTGAAATCGTACAAAATGGCGTCGTAATGAGGGCTAACGTAACCAAGGTTGTAACTGTTAAACTCATCCTGTCCATTATTTAGGTGAATAAAAGGGTATGAGAAGACATCTAATTCTCCATCTAAGTTTAAGTCAGAAAGACGTGCACTGCTTCCACTTCCCCATAATTGATCAAAAGTATCAAGGGTGTCAGATAAATCGAAAGTGTTTTGCGCTTGGAATGTGAGCTGATGATACTCTTCTAAGAAATCGATGGTGTCCTTTTTTACGATCAGCGAGGCATAGGGCGAAGCATCTATTTTCGCTGATGTCAAAATGTAGTATTTCAAGTTCTCTGTGTATAGCGTAACGGGTGTGGCAAATGCGCCTAATTGACCATTCATACATTTTACGTCTCGCACGCCGCCATTTGCCTCCAAAAATACCAGATCTGGATAGTTATCCCCATTAACGTTGGCAATTGTGAGACCATTCAATGAGCCTGACCCATTATAAATTGTGGTTGATGTATTGAATTGTCCAAGCCCATTATTGATATAAATTTTAATTTTTGGGCTGCCTTTTCCTAAATAGATGACATCTAAATCGGTGTCACCGTCGTAATCAAACAATTCTACTTCAGCTTCCCCATTATTAATGTAACTCCCAAACTGGGTGTTTCCAGAAACGGGGCCAGGACCTGTTCCTGTATTGTAGTTGACTTGAAGAAGCTCGTACCGTCCTCCAACAATATCATTCAAATTATCTCCGTTTAGATCTCCAACAGCGAATTCACCTCCCCAATGCACAGAACTCCAGTAATACGTGAAATTAAAACTCCCATTATTCCTAAGCCAATAAGTACTGCCAGATAGTGTGAATATTATATCCTTGTCGCCGTCGCCATCCAAATCCTCGCATGCAATACAGTCTCTACACAAGTCATATAGATTGTTATTGAAGTAATCGTAATAATTGATGAAGTTATTTGCTCCGTCATTCTCAAAAATTCGAATACCGTCCCGACCAAATACGATCAGGTCCATGTGAGAATCGCCGTTTAAATCTGCCACCGATAAATGGGTCGTTTGAAAATGGTCCGAATCCGAAATCAGAATCGTATCTCTTGGTCCGAAATTGCCATTTCCATCGTTCTCATAAAAGTAGATTTCACCCCGCAATTCTGCAGGAAGTAAAATATCCATGTCATTGTCCTGATCCAAATCAGCGTAAACGATATTATCCGCAGATGGGTTTTTTTCAAGTAATCTCAAAGAATCTGAGCATTGTGCTGATCCAAGTGAAATGAAAAAAGTCAAGGATGTAATTGTTAGAATAAGTCTCATGTCCTCCTAATAAAGAATAGCTTCAAAACTAAACCTTGTTTCTCTCATTACCAAACTTGATCGCTGAGATAACAATTGTTTACCACAATAATTGAACTTATACTGGATTCTGCATAAATCTACTGCATAAGCTTATACCGCATCTATTCTAATTAAATCCTTTTCCAAAAAGTTCGACTCTTGTCCTGTTAGGGTCACAAAAAAAAGCCCTGACAAAATTGTCAGGGCTTTTTTATCATTGCTAATAGAGGACTTTCAAAGGCTTCTTTATTTGAAAAAATGATATTTATACCTTATAGTTTGCGCACATATACCTTGCGTCTGTTTCTATTGAATCAATATATTTAAAGTACGGGAAAAGAACTAAATAGTAAACCACTATGAACTCACCTGAAAACTACTCTACAGAGGACAAGTCTGCCCTGCCTGAAATCGTATTGCCGTCTGGTGGTGGAAGCATCTCTGGAATGGGAGAAAAGTTTGAGGTAAATGCAGTTACAGGAACGAACAGCGTAGTCATTCCCATCCCTTCAACACCAGGAAGGTCCGGCTTTGGTCCCGAATTAAGCCTTTCCTACGATTCTGGCGCTGGTAACGGTCCGTTTGGCATCGGATGGAGTTTGAGCGCAGCCACCATCACCCGAAAAACATCCACTGGAATACCGACATACGATGATGAAACAGATACATTTTTGTTATCCGGAACGGAAGATTTAGTTCCCTATTTGAACGGCGATGGTGATCCTCAAATCGATACCGAAGGTGATTTTTCTATTCATCGATATTTGCCCAGAACAGAAGGTATTCATGCCAAAATTGAGTTCTGGAAAAACCCAATTAACCGGGAATCATATTGGAAAGTAACCTCAGGCGATGGAGTCATTTCGTACTATGGCCAAACCAGTGATTCGAGAATCTCGGATCCCGATGCAGATCAAAACATTTTTCAATGGTTGCTGGACCGAATGGAAGATAACAAAGGCAACATAATGCTCTATGAGTACAAAGCCGAAGATGATTCCTACATCCTGAATGATTCCTTTGAAATTCCACGCCTTAACAAAGGCACTTTTGCTAATAAGTACCTGAAACGTATTAAGTACAGCAATAAAACTGCCGGCGATGACACTGAATTTCATCAGCAAGTTGTTTTCGATTATGGCGAGCATACTGATCTTACTACTCTCGACGAAACCGCTGCATGGGACATTCGACAGGATCCGTTCTCTTCCTTCAGAAGTGCATTCGATATTCGAACCTATCGTCTTTGTCAACGTGTTTTAATCTTCCATGATTTCGATACACTGCAATGTGTGAAGTCAACCACGTTTAGATACAACCCTTCAGATAAAATAACTACGCTTGAAGGAATTACCCATACCGGACATGATGGCGACGAAACGAAAAGTCTTCCCGAACTCCTTCTCACCTATCAACAGGCTGAAATAAGTACCGAAATTCAATCCATTTCCGAAGTCGAATTGGAAAACATCCCATCGGGAGTAGATGGGAGTACTTATCGATGGATGGACCTTGAGGGAGAAGGAATTCCCGGAGTATTGTATACCGATGGGGCCAACTGGTATTATAAAAACAATCGTGGTGAAGGTACTTTCAATCCTACTCGCACCATCTCACCTTCACCGTCTTTGGTCACCGAATCTCCCAATTTCGTTGATTTAAATGGTGACGGAACTCACGAACTGGTCATTGATAGCGAAATTAAGGGGTTTTTCGAACAGGAAGAAGAATGGAGAACTTTTAAGACATTCTCAACCTATCCGAATGTAGATTTGAAAGATGCAAACACTCGGCTTATTGATTTAACTGGCGATGGTTTTGCAGATGTTTTGATTTCTGAAGAAAACGCATTTACCTGGTACGAATCCATTGGGAAAGAAGGGTATCTCGCGGCCAAACAAGTTCGAAAGCAATTGGAAGAAAACGGCCCAGCCATAATATTCTCCAACCCTGAACAAAGTATTTATCTAGCGGATATGACCGGGGATGGTATGAATGACATCGTCAGAATTCAAAACGGTCAGATTGATTATTGGCCCAACCTGGGTTATGGAAGGTTTGGAACAAAAATCTCCATGAAAAACGCCCCTCGATTCGATGATAATCACGCATTCAAGCAATCCGGAATTTTACTATCAGACATTGACGGGACTGGAACAACTGATATTCTCTACAATGGAGCTGGTGCAATTTACTATTGGGAGAATTATTCAGGGAATGCCTGGGGAGGTCCTATAAAAATTGATCCATTTCCGGAGACCAATAATGAAATTAAAGTCTCCGTAACAGACATTTTGGGCAAAGGAACGTCTTGCCTCGTTTGGTCCTCGGCATTGCCAAACGATAGCACCAATTCCATTCAATTTGTTGACTTAGCAGCGTCAGGTAAACCTTTCCTGATGAAAAGCATGGACAATCAAATGGGATTAGTTCGGCAATTTGAATATGCCACTTCCACTCAATTTTACCTCGATGACTTAAAGAACGGAACGCCGTGGATCACGAAGTTGCATTTCCCGGTACATGTCCTAAAAATGGTGACGACGATCGACCATATTTCTTCTAGTAGATTGAGCCAAAGCTATAAATATCATCACGGCTATTACGATGGAGAAGAGCGCGAATTCAGAGGATTTGGAATGGTCGAAATGACCGATGCTGAGTCCTTCGACACCTTTAAAGGGGAAAGTGAACTTGATATTGCACCAGTGCTGACGAAGACATGGTATCATACAGGAGCCTACGTGAAAGAAGGTATCATTTCCACGCAATTCGCGACCGAATATTATTCAGATGATTCCATGACGCATGAATTGGTGGACAGCACTATTGAAAATGCCGAAATGATGTCCTATCAGGAACTTCGTGAAGCGCATCGTGCGATGAAGGGTAGTGTTTTGAGATCAGAAGTGTATAGCCTGGATGATTCAGGTCAATCAGAAATACCCTATACCGTTACGGAGACGAATTACCACGTAATGCAGATTCAGGAACTGGGAGAAAATCAGTTTGGTGTCTATCAAACCATTGGAATCGAATCGCTTTCTTATGCGTCAGAACGGCAAACAAATGACCCTAGAATTTCGCATTCCATCGTATTGGAAAGTGACGAATTTGGGAAGGCAAGACAATCCATTGAAATTGCGTATCCTCGAAGAAGTGATATTTCCGAAGCTCAAACCGAACAACTGGAACTTTATGCCTTGCTGTCGACAGCGGAGTACGATCACACTACAACCGACTATTATCGCTTAAGCGTTCCAACCGAGTCTAAAAAGTATCACATAACCGGATTGTCGTTGGCTGCCGATGCTATTTTCTTGAAAGAAGATTTGATAGATCAATTGGAGGGCTGTTTGGAAGAAAGTGTCGTTCTAAAACATCATGAGTCTGCATCGTCTGGAGTTGAAGCAAGATTAATTGAGTGGTCGACAAACGACTATTACGGTGGTGCCATCGAAGCGCTGAAACTGCCAAAATCATCCCAAAATATCATTGCGAGCACAGATCATATGACCAATGTGTTCGGATCGAAAGTAAACGACACCATTCTGGAAGAAGGAGGCTATCACAAGGATAGCGATCACTGGTGGGTAAAAGGAGAGACCATTGAATATTTAGATGACACAGGGTTCTATTTACCTGAAAAGGTCACTGACACCTTCGGTAATACTTCTGAAGTCACCTATGACGGTTACCATTTTGGAACAATCTCAGCCAAAAATGAGAAAGGCTACGAAATCGAATCCGTTTACAATTATCGAACCTTGGATATTGAGAAATTGACCGATGAAAACGGGAATATTTCTGAAGCTTTATACGATCCTTTGGGAATGGTGATAGCTTCTACGCTATATGGAACCGTGGATGGTAACTTACAAGGCGATGACGCCATAACGGACTACGAAATTAAAGAAGTGCCTGGAAGCGCAGCCGTCATCTCAGATCCTGCAACTTATCTACAAGGAGCGACTACATTCTTCTATTATTCCATGGAATCGTGGGCAACCGACAGCACTCCTCCACATTACATTCAATTATCTCGTGCAACACATGTCAGCGATTTGGATACGGATGAAGAAACGCAGATTCTAATTAAAATTGGATACTCTGATGCACTTGGACGCGAGCTTCAAAACAAAGTCTATATGGGAGAAGACGAATGGATTGTAACTGGTCGTGTAGTGCATAACAACAAGGAAAAACCTATCAAACAATACGAACCTTTTGTTGTGGACACGTATGAATTCCAGAGCGAAGAAGAAGTGGAAGCTGTTGGAGTCAGCCCGACCATGCACTACGATCCTTTAAGTCGACTTATTCGTACTGAACTACCTGATGGATTCCATACAAAAGTGGAGTTCGACGGCTGGAAGATTGTAAAATACGACGCGAACGATACCGTATTGGACTCTCAAAATTATGAAGATTACAAGCATCTAATCGGAACAAGTGCCCCCCTTGGAGTTGCGCTGGACGAAGCACGCAATCACAATGACACCCCAGCAACGGTATACCTTGATTCATTAGGCAGAGAATTCGCTACGCACGATGTAAAAACAAGCGGGGGGGCTACCCTGGTCACTCATCAGGAATTGAATATACAGGGACTGCCAACAGCAATAACAGACCCGCGATTGTACCAGGACAATTTGGACCATGGTACTTCCAATAAGAACTATGAGTACGACTATGATTTGGCCGAGAACGTGCTCAAAACCATCAGCGCTGATGCAGGAACTAGTTATACCTTAAAAAATGCCGCAGGTAATGTCTATCGTTCCTGGAGTCCAAACGGCTATGCGACCAGTATTGAATATGATGAGTTGCACAACCCCGTGCAAACCTGGGTGGAAGGAAACGGTCTCAACCATTTGGTACAGAAAGTAGAATACGGGACGGATACCGCTAAAAATCAACTGGGTAAAATGATCCATTCGTGGGATCAGGCATCCAAGACTTCAATAGATACGTACGATTTCAAAGGAAACGCAGTCATCACAGAGGTGCAATTAGTGGAAGACTACAAGAACGCCATAAATTGGGATGCCGCTGTAACGCTGGAATCTGATGTTTATACGATCGAAAATCATCTGAATGCCCTGGGCCAGCTGAAAAAATCAATTCAGCCTGATGGCAGCGTTCACTGTCCAGAATTCTATCATATTGGCTGGCTGAAATCACATAAGGTAAGTCTTCGAGAAGAAACTTTTGGCAATGAATCGACACTGGACGCAGAGTCATTTATCGAGTCAATTGAATACAATGCTCGTGGACAACGCACCAAGATCACCTACAGTAACAAGGTACAAACCGAATACGAGTATAGCGATCTCAACTTCCGATTGTCGTCCTTGGTAACCACAAGAACATCGGATAGTAAAATTCTACAGGACATTTCCTACATCTATGACCCCACCGGCAATATCGTCCAAATCTCAGATAACAGTCATGATAAAGTATTCAATGCTGGGATGGTCATAGGGCCAGAAATGGAATTTGTGTACGATGCCCTCTATCAGCTAACGCAAGCCACCGGTCGAGAGCATAACGCCCTTACAAAAACAGATTATAAAACGCCTGAGACCTTCAAAGGGGTGCAACAAGCCGATATCAATAATGGCGCAGACTTATCGACATACAAACGCAATTACACGTACGACGACAGCGGGAACCTAACCAAAATGGTGCATGTTGGGAATAATTCCTACACCAGAAACATGACCATAGACGCCACAAGTAACAGGGCAATTACAGATGAAATGCCTGGTGGTGCAACGATCGCAAATAGTTTCGATGATGCTGGAAATATGATTCAACTGGATCATTTACGGGAAATCACCTGGAACTTTATGAACCACATTTCCTCAGCGGTAACCATCCAAAGGGTAACTGCCGATGACGCCGAATATTACGTTTATGATGCCTCTGGAAATCGTGTGCGTAAAGTTCATGAAACCTATGATGGTAGCGGAAATGCATTGTACACGACTGAAAAAATATATATCGGAGTTGTTGAACTCAAGCGCAAATACTACGGAAAAAGCAAATCAGAAAGGGAAATACGCTCTACCTGTCATGTTATGGATGGTGAACGGAAAATTGCAACGGTCTACTATTGGGATTTAAGCGATGATAGTCATTTCTCAGAAGGCGAGAATCGCATTCACTATCAACTGGAAAATCATTTGGGATCTGCCTGCTTAGAGTTAGATATCGATGGACTGATTATATCCTACGAAGAATATTATCCTTTTGGTGGTACTTCGTTCACTACTGGAAACTCATCCAAAGAAATTAAACTCAGAGAATATCGCTATTCTGGAAAGGAAAGGGATGACGTAACCGGCTTATATTACTACGGAGTTCGTTATTACGCACCATGGATGTATCGCTGGCTAAATCCAGATCCGGCAGGAACAGTGGACGGATTCAACCTCTATCGATTCGTACGAAACAACCCTATTAAATTCAACGATCCGAACGGACAAACACCACCGGACCCGCACGTCCAGGGTGAAATTGGTGAACTACTTTTAACTGCGCATTTGGATCAACGCGGTTATGTCTACTACGTGGATTCTTCTAAACTAGTCACCCACAGTGGAATGGACTTGCCGGCCTTCAGTCCAAATACAGATGAACTATTAATTTTCGATAACAAAGCCTATTCAGGCAGAGTATCCAGTGTTTCAGCCTTTGAACAGCCTCGCCTTGTGCGCAACCTCGACGAAGTTTGGTGGTTATTGGAAGCCGCTGCCGAGGGAGGAGATCAACACGCAGCTCGTGCTGTTGAGTTGTTAGATCAGGATAGATTTAGTCTTGTTGTTTCCAACTTCAACAGTACCGGAGACATGAGATTCAGTCCGAAACTTTTTGATCAACACTTTGGCTACGAGGTTCTAGATGCAAGAACAGGAAGGTACTATTCAAATTATGAACAATGGGCAGATGAGGTTGTTCCTATCATTCAAGATCTGGAACAATCTGGAAATGGCTCCAGAAGAATCTATGAAATTCTCGATCAAATCAATGCCAGAGGATTGATCGCCGGGGGGACATCTTTAGCGATGGTAATTAAACCAGCCGCAGCCATGGCAGGACCGGTAGGTGATGGTGTTGAAATCATCATGATTGGAGGAACAATTGCAACCGCAGAGCCTGATGAACAGGGGCGCGTTGCAGCTGTTGAAATTACCGGATTCGCTGGTGGCGTTGGTGGAGCAGCATTGGGGGCTGCGGGAGGAACAGCCGCAGTAGGTGGACTCGTTGCCATTGGAGTATTATCGGGCCCAGGTGGCTGGGCAGCAATTGTAATAGTTGGTGGAGCAGCAGTCGTTGGATCAATTGCCGGAACGGAAACAGGTAAAGCGGCCGGAGGAGCAGCATACGATGGACTCGAATACCTATACGATAACACAATTGGAGTATTAGCAGAAGAAATAGGAGAATTAGAAGCGGCCATGAAACGCGGCTGGGTTCCCTTCTCTGGATTCTAAAAAGAATAAAGAACGCAAGAAAGATACACTATGAAAACATTCACAATCCTAGGAAAACTTGTCTCAGCAAACAACATCCCACTCAAAGGACTTCGAGTAGAAGCCTGGGACGAAGATTTGGTGTGCGACGACTTATTGGGCAACGCGGTCAGTGATAACCAGGGCAAATTCAAAATTACATTCGATGATTCCATGTTCAAGGAATTATTTGCTGATAGTTGCCCCGATATCTTCTTTAAGATATGGGATAACGACTGCGAACTGTACAGTACCCGACGAGATGTAATAGTGAATGCTGATACGAAAACTACCGTTAAGATTCGCCTTCCAAAAGATGTTTCTATTCCTGATGAGTGTCTCTGTCATGACGATGACCAAGGCAATGGCGGAAATGGTGGAGACGATCATTGTGATGACCCTGGAGGCGGTCAGGACAACAAAAACTTTAGAATCGCAGGAACTATTAAAACCGCTGTTGGAAAACCATTAGATGCGAAAATTCTAGCCATGAAGGTTGGGTTCAACGGCGAGGAACTTATTACCGAAACGCAGGCGGATAGAGGCTCTTTCGAATTTATCATCTCAAAGGATAAAGCTCCCGTGGACGTTCGTTTGTTAGTTGAAATGCAAGACACACTTATTGCAACTTCTGATGTTTACTTCAATCTTCAAAGCGATTTATGGGTAGACTTGGTCGCCGGAAACAAAGACTACATTGGACCCTCAGAATTCAAACTCCTCGATCGAAAATTACAACCGCACTTACGTGATGGTTTCTCATTGACCGTTTGGAATATCGAGTTCCTGGCAAACAAAACGCAATCGTCAGAATTGCACGTAAGATATTACTCCAGAGCACGTAAGTTTGAAGAGGAAACAGAAATTCCAATGCAATTGTTCTACGCTTGCTTCCGCCAAAACCTACCCATGACATTATCCGATCTGGCAAAGGTGGTTGAAGAGGATATTACGCAGGCAATTCTTCGTTCCATCGATGAAAATATAATCGGGCAGGAATGGAGCGATTTGGCTGCAGAAATGAAAAATAAGTTAGAGCAGCATGTTGTAAAGCAAATTCTCGTTGGTAATTCTTACTCAGACAAGGCAACGCTCAACGATATTTTTGAATTGCTCAATATTGGTCCTGATCACGCATCCCAAATCATGCAGCGCTATGTACAATACAAAGACAATCACAAAGCATTTTGGGATGGTCTGCGTGCTGATGCGGATTTATCTATTTACGCCGACGATTTAGACAAAGCATTGCGAATTGCCGCTCTATCACAGCATCACATGCCGGCGATAAGGGTAATATTTCAGGATCCGGGAGTGCAACAGATGAATGGCATTCACGGATTAGCAAAATGGAATAGCAGCGAATGGATAAACATCGTGCAACAAATAGGCTCTGCTCCGGATACTATTCCTGGAACTGGAAATGAACAACTTTCGAATTATGCCGAATTCATGGAGTCTACATTGAAGCGCGTTTTCCCAACCACTCGCTTGCTCACGGACTTAACAAATTCCCCTCGATATGCGGATTCTGAAATTGGAACCTTCCTTAACCTTAGACCGGATTTTCAATTCGGTAGGGACAACATTGCAGACGCAGTTGCTCAATTAGGCGATGAAATCAGAGATACGGACAAACTCACAAACGAACTGTATCGATTGAAGCGTCTGGACTCGGTAGCTCCCAAAGACTCTCGAGTAGAGGTCACGACTGCTCTAGACGGTTCTTTTGAATCGGCGCGCGACATAACCTTACTTGGTAAAACCGCATTTATGCGTCGCTTCGGAAACGGCATGGGTGGAGAAGAAATAGCATCCAAAGTTTATGCAAAAGCGCAACAAATTGCGGCTACAACGTTAAATCTTGCCGTGCAATACAGAGAATCGCAATCTGGGATTCTCCCGTATGTTATGAAAAATGACGGAAGCAATGAAGAAGTAAGCGCAGAAGCGAATAACAAAAGCATCAAGCTGAATAGTAAGTCATCACAGAAAAGCGATGTGCCGACTCTGGAAGAATTGTTTGGAAATCTCAATTTCTGTGCGTGCAAGCATTGTCGTTCAGTGTACAGTCCAGCAGCCTATCTGGTTGATTTATTACAATTCCTAAAGGCCCAGTATATTATCGATGTTGACAGTTCTACATCCGATGAAATCGTTTACAAAGGTGATCCTGAAAATCCAGATAGTGCCTTCGAAGAATTCGTGAAACGGAGAAGTGATATTCTGAACATCCGATTGGATTGCGAAAACTCGAACACGGTAATGCCATACATTGATCTGGTAAATGAAGTGCTTGAGAATGCAGTTTTAACCATAACTGGAAATGCAGGAGCAATTGACGAGGCTTATCAAACAGAGGCAACAACACAGGAATTAAGCACTGCTCCGGAACATATCAATACTCTGGCATACGATGAATTGGAAAAGGCGGTGTATCCGTTCACTGCACCATTTAGCCTTTGGAATGCTGAAGGAGAGGTGTATATATCGCATTTTGGTTACAAAAGAGCCGAATTGCTGCGCGCTTTGCGCATCAATGATGATGCATCGGATGAACTTCTTCAAATTCAATTAGGCATAAGTAACAACGCTTATACCCTTATCACTTCTGATTCTACTGCAGGTGTCGTATCGGTAGCTGGCGAGGATTACGATCCGTGGCAACTTTGGGGTATTGACACTGAAGACGTAGAAATTTCTCCGACAGAAACAGTGAAGTGGCACACGTACCTTTCCAACGTAGAAATATTCGATAATAAATTGAATATCAGTTATGAAGAATTGCGCCAATTGTTACAGATTTCATACATCCACAATGGATCGAACATCGAAGCCATCTTTAGCGAGTTGGCCCCATGTTCTACCTCGGATGCAATGATTTTGCAGGAAACGGCTCCTGATTCCGGTACTTACACCGAATTAGATACTGACTTCTTCGATAGAGTACAGCGATTTATGCGTCTATACCACAAGTCGCAATGGACGATTTTGGAATTCGGTAAATTCCTCGATGTATTAGAAGTAACAAACATTTCCACAACTACAATTTCCCAACTGGCGGTAGTGAAGCACACTATGGAAGCATTAGATGTTTCGGCAGACGAAGCAATTTCGTGGTGGGGTAACATGAGCACTTTTGTGGATGAAAACGATAGTGCATACCGTTCCTTCTACGCAGAACATTTCCTTAACAAAGCCGTTTTTGATGCAGAAGATTTAGCGGCTACCGACTTTGTTTTTGCATTGAACGATGAGGGTACTGATGTCAAAGTAACAACCAATAACCTCGTCGATTTCACCAAAGAAATTGGTGCTGCCCTTCAACTAGACAATTCAGACTTATTGCTCTTAATGGAAGAAGAGGCTTCTGACCTGGTTTCGTTGGAAACGCTATCTTCTCTTTTCCGCAAGGCTTCAATCTCCAGGAACCTGGATCTTTCAATTGAAGAACTCTTACTGGCGCAGCGCTTTGTAGAGGCCAATCCATTTGATAAGAGCAACCCCTATCAGCTTGTTGACTTCATTGAAAAAGTACAGTGGATTCATAACTCCTCGTTTGATATTATTGAATTGCAATATTTGTTGCTTGACGAATACAACTCTACCGATGGTATCGCTCCATCAGAAGATGATGTCATTACGCTTTTACTCAACTTACAAGAGGGATTGGTGAAAATTGAATCAGACCTCACCGAACCTATCAATGATGATGGGAGTTTCTCTTCTCCTATCAAGGAGTTAGCCTTAGCAAGGCTCGAATTGTTCGCTGAAGAATCGGATGTAGATGATATTGAAATTATACTGGACAAAGACCTTGCTACAGAGACAATAACAACAGACGATATTAACCTTTTAGAATCCGTACTAGGAGACTACTTCGCTACGCACCCGGTCTTTGGAACAGCTGACAAGTTTGTCTATTACTTCAGTGCTGCACCAGCAACTGGATATCCAGATATGCGCGTCATTGAAAATCGTTATGTCGCAATCTTCAATTTGCTGAACGATTACATGATCGAATCTCAAAGCAAGGCATTGGTTTACGAAACCATGTCTTCCGACCTGAGCGTTGAGCAAGAAACCATTGAATCCTTAATGGACGTGCACATGCCCGCTCTTGCAACAACCGGCACACTGATTAACGATTTTTTAACTGATGATTTCCGAAATGCAGATGTAGCAGCAGATAGTTTTGATGCGCTCACTGATTTTGAAGATCAATACGATGCCTACATAGAGCTTTTTAAGGCTGCCATGTACGTAAACCGCTTCGGAATTGAAACCGAAGAGGTATCATCCGTATTTGGAGCTACTGCTATTGATGGTTGGTTGACACCGGGTGCCTTATCCGGAGATGAAAATGAATTGTTCACGCAATGGTTACGCATGCAAGAATTCTTCGACATGCGCTCGCAATATGCAGGAGGCGATCTGTCTTTCTTTGATTTAATCACACTTGCTGGAGATGCGACATGGAGCGAAGCAACAGAATACGACAGTGCTATTGACGATCTTATTGCGGCGTCTGGTGGAGAATGGGTTACTGACGACAAACCATTGCTTCGAATCTTAAACATGCTTTCAGAGATCACTGATTGGCAAATCAACGACCTGTATTTCCTTGCTAGTAGTGAAGGATATAAAGCGGATTTGGTCTCTGAATTCGGAACGGTTCAAACTGCTTTTGCCGGAGATGAAATCTACGTTCAATTGCATGGCATTCTAACCATCTTAAGTAAGATTGGCGCGAGTGCAGAAGACGTTTGGCAATGGGATATTGTGGACCTTTCTAGTGAAAATTCAGGACACATTCGTCAGGCAGCCAAATCGAAATACAGCCAGACAGAATGGTACAACATTGCTCCGGATTTACGTGACGTACTTCGAGAAGCACAACGTGATGCGCTAAGCGATTTTCTGGTACATAAAGACGATCAATTCGAAGACGAAAATGATCTCTATTCTTACTATTTGCTGGATACAGAAACGTCGGCATGTACCAAAACTTCGAGAATCAAGCTGGCTAACAGCACACTGCAACTATTCATTCAGCGATGCCAAATGAATTTGGAAGAAGAAGTTGTGGATGTTGATGGTGATCGTTGGGACGTAATCAAAATGTACCGTGTTTGGGAAGCCAACCGTAAGGTATTCTTGTATCCTGAAAATTGGATCGAACCAGAGTTACGCCAATCAAAAACGGAATTTTTCCAGCAAGCAGAAGACGCTTTGCTGCAAAATGATGTAAACGAAGATACAGTTGAGGCAACCTTCTCTACGTATCTGGAAAGCCTGGAAAAAGTGTCGAATATTGAAGTTGTAGGTCAATATTTCGACAATATCGATGAAGATACAACGGAAATTCACGTAGTGGGGAGAACCGCTGGAACTCCAAAAGAATACTATTACAGAAAGTATGTAGACGGAGTTAAAAATTACTGGACACCATGGGAACGACTGGACATTGACATTCAAGAAAGCCATGTAATGCCTCGGGTAATAGACGGTCGATTGTATATGTTCTGGCTAGAGTTCCGACCTGTTTCAGAATCTATTAATGATTGGATAGTTACCGAAAGTTCCAGCAGCGCTTTCACGGCCTATGAAATCCGATTGGCCTATTCCTTCCAAAACAATGCCAATTGGTCACCAAAGGTGACTTCTGATCAGAACCTATACTCGAATCGAAACGTGGAAATTTTCCGATTCTTCTTTAACGAATCGGTGCCGGATGCAATGGCCAATATCTCCTGTCGATCGAAAAGCTATTCGGATAGAATCGTTTTCACGGTAACACATCAGATTGAGGAAGACGGAACCACTATTTGGATGGATCAGGGAGATTTCCAATTCAACAAGTCACGCAGATACATTGAAGCTTTTCCTCGCACAGAAACGCCATACGAAAGACTTTGGGATGTAGATGAATGGAACTTGAGCTCAGTACTCGATCTAATTGCTCTGGTTAATGGATTACTTTCCTATCGACTTTCCGAGCCGACGGGAACAAATGCTGAATTTAACTTCCTAAAAGAACAAGGAAGTGCAAAGCTGAATCTTGAAGGCTCTGATGTACTTGATGTGACTCCTGGAAACTTCCAATTGACCATGAAGCATCAATACGAGCAGTTCGAAGCTGATTCCATGTTCTTCTATGGGGATAAGTATCGAAATTTCTTCGTCCTCCCAAGCGTTATTCCGCAAGGATGGCACGGTGCGTATGACGACATCCGAGATATACAAGATCATACTGGAAAGGACTATGGAAGTGATCTAAACTATGTTCTTGAAGAAGATTATATAGGAATTGGTCTGTATGAAGAAACCATTTTCACCGATCTGGACGACTTGAAATTACTCGATCAAAGCAATGATATTCCAACGGAATTGCCTCCAATTCAAATTCGAGCGAAAGCCAATGAGCCAGTTCAGTTGGATGCGAAAGAACAAAAAGCCAGAGAGGTGGACGATGTCATTGTCTTTGATGGCAATCTTTACAAAGATGAACCGGCAGATCCATGGGATACATTCGCTGTGCCGCAGCAAATGGAAGAAATTTATCTGGATGGATATCGCTTCTATCATTTCTATCATCCTTTTATTGGCAAGTACATTGAATCGCTGAACATAGATGGATTGGACGAAGTATTGAAAAGAGAGGTGCAATTAGAGATCGAGGATTATTTCAGTGCTACCTACTCGCCTACCGATCTGGTAAATCGAAACTATCCAATCAAAGAAGTGGATTTGTCTACTTCTGGAGCCCTTTCGATTTATAACTGGGAGCTATTCTTCCATATTCCAATGCTTATTGCCGATAAATTAAATCGAAATCAGCAATATGAGGAAGCACAACAATGGTATCATTACGTGTTCAACCCAACAGACAGAAGCAACGAGGCTACGCCAAATAAATTCTGGCAGTTCAAGAAGTTCTTCGAGCTCTATGAAGAGGGTGAAAACGGAATGGAAGATTCTATTTATAATTTGATGTACGCCTTGAGTTCCGACCTACCGGAATATGCTGACAAGAAAGCAGAGGTTGAAGCCCAAATTGATGCATGGATGGAAAATCCATTCGATCCTCATGCCATTGCCGCATTGCGTCCGGCAGCATACATGAAGAATACGGTCATGAAGTACATCGACAACCTACTGGATTGGGGTGACTACAAGTTTTCACAAGATACCATTGAAACCATCAATGAAGCCACTCAGTTGTACATTTTGGCGGCCCAAATTCTTGGAAAACGACCAGAAATTATTGATTCCGATACGGTAACAGAGCGATCCTATTCTGAACTCATCGCTGAAGTAGGTGAACTCGATTCCTTCTCCAATGCGCTGATTGAATTAGAGAATTTATACCTGTCTTCAGGCGCTGAACCAACAGAAGGAGGGGACACTACCCTGCCAGCCTTGTACTTCTGCATACCAGACAATCCGAACTTATTGGAGTATTGGGATCGAGTAGAGGATCGCCTCTTCAAGATCCGTCATTGTATGAACATTGAAGGAGTAGTAAGACAATTGCCATTGTTCCAGCCGCCTATCGATCCGGCATTATTGGTAAAAGCATTTGCCCAGGGAATCAGTATCGGCTCCATCATCAACGACTTGTATGCACCGCTTCCGCACTATCGTTTTGTTGCTACGCACACGAAGGCCCTCTCCTTCTGTTCTGATGTTAAAGCACTGGGATCTGCGATGCAGGTTGCCCTCGAAAAGAGAGATGCTGAAGAATTGGCATTACTTCGTTCAGAACACGAAGAAAAGTTATTCGCTGCCACAATTGATATCAGGAAACTGAGTCTAGAGGAAGCGGAAGAAAACCTCAAAGCACTCGAATACAGCAAGAAAATCACAGAATCTCGACTGGATTACTATTCAAACTTAGAGAAGGTAAGTACCAAAGAGAAATTACAATTGATGAAGTTGCAAGGAGCGCATATCATGGCTAGCGTTGGTCAGGGATATGATATTGCGGCCGCAGCTACGCGACCGATCCCTGAGACTAAAATTGGTTCTCCATTGACTATGGGAGCAACATGGGGTGGAGCCAATATTGCTGGTGTTCTGAATATTTATGGTAGTGTATATCGATTCATATCTTCTATAGAATCCTATCATGCGAACAAAGCATCCATTCAGGCCGGGCACGACCGTCGTTGGGACGAGTGGAAGCATCAGGAAAAGCAAGCATCACTTGAACTCGATAACATTGATCAGCAAATTACGGCATCACAAGTTCGTGTGGCAATGTTGGAAAAAGAAGTGAAAAATGCCGAAATGCAATTGGAAAATTCGCGCGAAGTAGCAGATTTCATGACCTCAAAATTCTCGAATAAAGAATTGTACGATTGGATGGTTGGACAGCTATCAACCTTATACTTCCAAAGTTATCAGCTGGCCTACGAAATGGCGAAAAAAGCCCAAAAATCCTATCAGTATGAAATGGGAACGTCACAAACATTTGTGGAGTTCGGATACTGGGACAGCCTCAGAAAAGGGTTATTGGCCGGAGATAAAATTCAATACGATTTACGTCGTATGGAAATGGCTTACTTCGAAAACAACAAACGTCATTACGAGATCACGAAAGCATTCTCACTCGCCGCGCTTGATGGGTTGTCATTAATGTCACTTAAAGAAACCGGATCTTGTTACATCCATATTCCGGAAGCCTTGTTCGATCTGGACTATCCGGGACAATACATGCGAAGAATAAAGTCAGTACAAGTGACCATTCCTTGTGTTACTGGACCACATACCAACCTTAATGGAAAACTTACCTTAATGGAAAACAAATGGCGCAAGGACATGACAGATTCTGCCGGCAATTATGCAGAAGTTGCATCAGACGAGCGATTTGAATACAGCACCGGTGGTAAAGTGTCTATTGCAACCAGCAGTGGTCAAAGCGACAGCGGTTTGTTCCAGATGAACTTCCAGGACGAACGTTACTTACCATTTGAAGGAGCGGGAGCTATCAGCGTGTGGAAATTCGAACTGCCAGAAACATTCAGATCATTTGATTACAGCTCAATCTCTGATCTAATTCTAAGCATGAACTATACCGCGAAAGATGGCGGCGATGCCTTCAAAACAGATGTAGAATCTGCCCTGTTAGATGGTGTATCCGCGGCAATGTTATCGGAAAGCGAAACGGAAACAGGTCTTTACGCGTCAATTGATTTGGGGCGTGATTATCCAAACGAATGGTATCAGTTCCTAAGACCATCTGAAGATGAAACAGAGCATACCATGGATTTTGAAATTGATTCAAAACAATTGTTCCATTTCACTCAAAGTGAGGATATCAATGTATCCTTGAAAGATGTTAAGGCTTTCGTGATACTTGACGAAGCTTTAGATTCAGAAAGTATGACGATTGATTTGCAGACAGGATCTAAAGTTGTGCAATTTGAACTAAGCAGTGATATTGACTTTGGCAATCAACTACATGGTCAAATTAAAGACCCTGCCGATGTCGGTTACGATACAAGCATTGAATCAACTTTGCAAAGTTGGACCTTGACCATTGACAAAACAAATTGGCCAGATGATTTGCTGGATGGTGACGAATTGCAGTTGTCAAAGATTAAGACGGTCTTGTTCGTTGTGAATTATTCAGTGAGTTAAGATTGAGGCAATGTCTTCAGTCCAATAGTTAGACATCTCACCGCTTGAGGTCACTAAAGCAGCGTGAATGTGAAGTGTGAGAGTGCTGATCATGATGCTGCTTTTCTTTTTTGCTCACGTTATTTCTAAAGTGACCTTAATTCGTTATTCAAATGTTATCTGAATACAATAACAACCCTACTCCTCACTAATAATCCAGCTTCTCATTGAAACCAATGCCATAGGAGAGCTTTCTTCTTCAGGCTTGAAGCTTGCCTGGATGTCTTCGCTAGAGATTTGTATCAGAGTGGTATTATTCACCAAAAGCTCGTAATCCAATGATGGGTTCAAGTGTAAACACACCGTAGAATCCTTTAAACTTCCAATGGACGAAGATGCAATTACCGTTCTTTCGTTACTGTTTACCGGACTCAATCGTAAAGACTGTATCGTTTGATGTGCATTTACTTCGTAAGCAACAATTTCTGTGTTCTGTGCGTTTGCCATTGAAAGAATCACTGTGGCGAGAATTGTACTAAAAATTTTCATAGGTGTTGACTTTAAACTTGTGCCATTCATTGATGAATACTCTGTAAAGGTAGGGGCAACGAACACTGTTTAGGTAGCACCGACTTCCGAACGAATCCATCTACCTTCCGAACGTTTAAGTTATGGACAACATGATCTTTTACTGTCAAGATGCGTCAATATTGTAACCTGAAATCCTACTTTCAACAACCTGTCAACAATCGTTAATAACTTTTGAAAATTGTCGAGGAAATTAAGTCAATTTTCTTTCTATTTTGGCAACAGATAACTACGCACTATTCATATTCTGGAAGTTCCAACGTGTGAATGGTACGTACGGACTGAAACCACATGATTGGAAACACACTGAAAAAGCTTGTTATTGGTCTAAACAACTATCTACAAGGCATTTACAATACATCGGCAGAGTATGCTATTTTGAAGCAGGCGAGTGAAAACATGTTCGCTGGTGCCAATGAGAAAATTGTAGTTACTCTGGTTAACATAGAGGAAGATTCAGTCTTTAAAAATCAACCGGTTCCGTTCATTTCTCCAAACACAAATCTGGCGCATCCACTAGGAGGCAAACCAGCTATTCGCTTCAATTTGTACATACTAATCGTGTTTTCTCCGGGAAATGATCAGCAGGCTTATTTAGATACCTTGACAATGCTATCACATGTCGCACGTTTTTTCAAAACAAATCCATCGCAAGAACTCACTGTTATGGATGGAACGATCTCAAGAACGGTCAATCTCGAGATTGATTTTCACAATATCAGCCTGGAAGACTCGAACAACATGTGGTCCAACTTTGGAGGAAAACAAATGCCTTTCGCAATGTATTGTCTGAAGCTTTTAGAGATCGAATCGCATGACCCAGATATCGCAAATCTTGACGCAGCCATTACCGATCCAAGGATCAAAGATCCCACCAACGGAGATGAAAACGTAGTACAAATACCATAAAAATTTAAGCAAACAACACACCACTTATGTCAATCACAAATGCAAATTTAAAAACCCCGGGGGTGTACATTAGGGAAGTATCCTTATTACCTCCATCAGTAGTTCAGGTTTCAACAGCTATACCTGTTTTTCTTGGATACACAGAGAAAGGAGACGTGGAAACACCGACGAGAATTACTTCATTAAAAGAGTTTGAAGACACGTTCGGAACTGGTTTCGCCTATCAGTACGACATCACCAGTGCAAACGACACAGTTACTGCAACTGTTGGAAACGATGGGGCATCACCTACACCTATTGACTTTCCCGAGTTTGGAACGTTCTTCTTTTACGAAGCCATCCGCATGTACTTCCTGAACGGAGGAGGTGCTTGTCACATAATTTCCGTTGGACATCACCCGGATTTGACTCAAGCAATCACACTCCCGTACGTGAATCATACTGACTTTACCGGAGCTCTGGATTTGATCGACAAAATGGACGAACCAACGATCATTGCTTTTCCAGAAGCTGCGCAATTCGACGCAGCACAATACGAATTGATCGTACAAAAAGCCATGAACATGGCAGCTGATTTGCAAGATAAGTTCGTACTCGTTGATTCCTTAAGCGGTGACGATTTGAGAGACCCTGCAGCTCAACTTGACTTCAGAGATATCATTACACCATTTGCAAGTTCTCTTTCGTACGGTGCAGCATACTTCCCACACATGCATACCGCTTTGAACTACACCATCAAGGAAGATGCATCTAAATTCAATAGCACTGACATCAGTTCTTTGGTTGGAACAGCTGGTTACGCTGAAGCATTGAGCGCTATGGCAGAAATTTCAGGAGCTCTGATTCCTCCTTCTCCAATGATTGCAGGAATCTATGCACAAAACGATAGTAACTACGGTGTTTGGAAAGCACCTGCGAACGTTACGGTACAAGCGGTAAAGGCTCCAGAATATGCCATTTCCGATACAGACCAGGAAAAGTTGAACGTTGACATCGATTTTGGTAAGTCAATCAATGCCATTCGAACTTTTACGGGGCGCGGAGATTTGGTTTGGGGAGCAAGAACCTTAGCTGGAAATGACAACGAATGGAGATACATTCAGGTACGTCGTTTGTTCATGACGGTAGAAGAATCAATCAAGAAAGCCATCCAACCTTTTGTATTTGAAAACAACGATGCCAAAACATGGGTGAAAGTAAGTGCCATGATCAGCTCGTACCTCGATGAACTTTGGAAAGAAGGTGCTTTGATGGGAACTAAAGCCGACGAAGCGTACTTCGTTCAGGTGGGATTAGGAACTACCATGACACAAGACGATATAAATGCAGGAAGAATGATTGTCAAAGTAGGACTTGCAGCAGTTCGTCCGGCGGAATTCATCGTGCTTGAGTTCTCTCATCTAATAAATCAATAATCTCATAATCACTGAATTATGAATATTAAAACACCAGGAGTTTACATCAAAGAACTACGTACCCAGCCTGTTTCAGTCGCAGGGGTTTCTACCGCAGTTCCTTTGTTTATTGGATTCACGGAAATCCATCACGCAACTCCAAAAACTATAGCAAACATCGCCGAATTCGAGTTACACTTTGGTGGTGGATACGCTCCCAAATTTGACGTTACTTCTGTAACTAACGGAGTTGAAATGGTAGCAGATCGACGCTTTTTTCTGTACGATACGCTTCATGCCTATTTCAGAAACGGAGGAGGACCTTGCCACATCTGTAGCGCCGGAGATTATTCGGTATCTACAGTTTCCGGTGACTTCCGTGATGCATTGCAAGACACCTTCGCAGTAATTCCAACGCTGGACGAGGTAACCCTCATTTTTGTTCCCGATTTGCATGCACAATACGCGAACAATGGGGTTCAGGACAATCTATTATTGTCAACACATTACGGCGATTTAACAACCGATCTATTCAGAATCTGTAAGGATCTTCAGGACAAGTTCTGTGTATTCGATTACCACAATACCGATAGCACAGCTAGTGACATTCGCGGCTTGATTACTCCAATGGAAGTTGAGAGAAGATACGGTGCCGTGTACTATCCTTGGCTCGTAAGCAGTGACGCATACGCTGTTCCATTCGATGATATCACTGGGTATTCGAGTACTGCTGCACAGCCAATTCTGGATCTCGATGCGGATTTGAGTTTGTTTTCCAGCAAGTTTTCCGGAACAACTTTGGAAGATGTTAAGCAGGCGTATAATGCAGAAGTAACAGCATTCAACGCAGCCACCCACACAGGTGGTCAGAAGACAGCGCTCAAGAACATGTTGAAAGCATTACTCAATGCTGTTGATTTATTGGGTGCTATTGAAACCGATGCCGTGGCAAATAGCGCAATCGCTACAGAAGTGGCTAACGTGAAAGCGAATGCTGCCTTCATTGGCGAGGTGCAAAAAATCATTCGCCTGATCAACGTTTTAGAGAATCAAACTACACCAAGTCTAAATGGAACTTCTTCTTCAGGTTTCATCACAGTTATGGGGGGAGGCAATTATCCTCCGGCTGATTGGTTCAATTATGCAAATGCCAATCCTCAGCAGAATCTTGGTGATGTTCAGGGAGACATAAGCCTGATAAACGTTTCAGATGTAGCTGGAAAATTGAGAAGCCAGGTGGTTTCGGCAATTGAAAGCGGTTTGTACTTCGACATCAACGGCTTCTTTTCATTTATAGTGGGGATTGCCAACAACATTCAACAACGAAAAGACTTGTTGGTTCAGCAGCTTTTCCAGACGGATGCGACCTATATCGATATTCAAAATGTCATTCAAGCCTACATGAAACAAATTCCATCTCAAGGAGCTGTTGCAGGAATCTATTGCCGTAACGATCGCGATCGTGGTGTATGGAAATCACCTGCCAACATGGGCGTTCAGGGAATTGAAAGACCTTTGGTGGAAGTATCGAATAGCGAACAAGATGACTTGAACGTTCACACAACTGGAAAATCCATCAATGTGATTCGAACATTCACCGGCAAAGGTCCGGTTGTTTGGGGAGCAAGAACATGGGATGGTGAAAACCCTGAATGGCGTTACATAGCCGTACGTCGCTTCTTCAATTTCGCCGAAGAATCCATCAAAAAGGCGTTGAATCACTTCCTTTTCGAGCCAAACAATGCCAGAACATGGGTAAAAATCCAGGCAATGATCACCGGATTCCTTATTGATTACTGGAAAGCAGGTGCATTGGTGGGAACAAAACCAGAAGAAGCATTCTTCGTTCGTGTAGACAAAAACACCACCACTGATGCTGAGATTCTACAAGGAATTATAAACATCGAGGTCGGTATGGCGGTGGCACGTCCAGCCGAATTTATCATCATAGAATTTAGCCATAAAACAAACGCATAAACAACACTTTAAATAGACAAAAATGAGCAATTACGTAATAGCAAAACACCGATTTACTGTAGACTGGGGAGGAACAAATATTGGCTTCCAGGAAGTATCAGGATTAAGCCAGGAAACTGAAGTAATCAGCTACGAACACGGAGCAATGATCGACGGTACGGCTCCAATGAAAAGCCCAGGAAAAACAAAGTACTCTGATTCATTGACGTTGTCACGTGGATATTTCAAAGGAGATAGTGAAATGCAAGATTGGTTAGAAGCCATTCGAACTGACGAAACAGAACGCCGCACAGTGGTAATTACTTTGTTGGATGAAAAGCAACTACCAGTAATGACCTGGACAGTCTACAAGGCATGGCCATCCCAAATTGAAGGGTTGAGCTTGAGTGCTGGTTCTAGCGAAGGAGCAATAGAATCTGTTACACTTCAATTCGAGGGTTACGATATACAGATGCACTAAATAAATGGCACAGAGATTTCCACATGTAGGGTATCACTTTGGGGTGTTTTTCATGTTCCCGGGCATCACCTTCGATGCAAGTTTCAAATCAGTAAGTGGATTGGATTTCACCATTGGATCTGCATCGGAAACTGAAGGAGGGGTGAATGCATTTTCGCATCGTTTAACCGATAGAGGAAGTTACGGCAGTTTGCAACTCAGCCGTGGTTTTACCGATGATCATGGACTCTACGCCTGGTGCGAAGGAACACATGTAACACTGGAAACGCAACCATGTAATATCCTCATTTCCATGCTCGATAAAAACAGCTTACCTGTAAAAAACTGGTTGGTGATGCACGCCATTCCCACCTCGTGGAGTTCAGGTAACCTTGACGTATCCAACAATCAGGTAATGATGGAAACCGTGTCCTTTTCCTACCAAAGCTTTATGCTCTTATAGATGGCTATCAACATCAAAGAACTCAATATTAAGTTGCATGTAGGCAGCAACGAAACGCCTCCATCAACACGGCACAAGGGAACCAATCAACCTGGAGTGTCGGAAGAGATATTGTTGAAGAAAACGGTGAAAGAAGTCCTAAGGGTATTAAAAGAACAGAAAGAACGTTGATCATGACTGATATCGAAAGCATAGCAGATAAAATTGGCTTGCCGAATCACATGAAGATTTCGACAATCCCAGGTGATAGCCCAGAAACTCCTAAGCTATCCTATTCTGTATTGCTCAACCCCAATTCCATTAGTGTTTCTCATGGAGTCGATCATTCCAAATTGCAGGCAAATGGTGATAACAAAACGGAGATCGCCACAAGCGGCGTGCGTACCGATGGATTGAACATCGACCTGCTTTTCGATAGTACAGGTTCTCTTGGAAAAATTCCATTAGTTCCTATCGAATCAGTGCTTGAACAGATTCAACGCTTCATGAATGTTGCGTTCAACGACACGGTTAAAATGTCGGAACCTCGGAATTTGCAAATTATTTGGGGGGATTTTCAATTCAAGGGACATTTGGAATCTGTGAGCATTACCTACTCGCATTTTGACGCAACTGGTTCTCCCATTCGTGCGAAGGCAGCATGTTCTTTCGTGGGGGAAGATCAGATAAAAACAGATGCAAGTGCAAATAAGTCAGGTTTCGAAATTGATTTAGGAATCTCTATCGATTACAGTCGATTCAAGCACGGAATCAACGCAGTGCAGCAGTATGGAAGTTACATTTCCATCTTGTCGAATCAACCTCTTGCCAATTTGCCGAATTCCTTACGCAACAACGATGAACTTTCTCAATTGATTATTAAAGAGTGAGCCAAACTGTCCCACATATCGTTGATATTGACATTCTTTTGGATGGAACTTCCATGCGTGATAAGGATGGGAATATACCCGGCTTGTTGGGAATTACTGTCAATCAGGAAGTCAATCGGATTCCAAGAGCAAGAATCGACATGATTCATCGATACCTGGTTAAAAACGCAAAGGGAACCCAAAACTTCACGCTCATTCCCTCCGAAAAATTATCCACGCCAACAGACGCACCGGCACCACATGATTTTTCTCCTGGAACACAAATTACAGTGCTATTAGGAAGAGGCAAGGAACGAAAGGAAGTCTTTAGCGGTTACGTTGTGAAGCACAACATCGAGGTAACCGCGCGCAACGAACAAATGGTTTCCATTGAATGCAGACATGTGGCGAACCGCATGACACTGCATCCAAGAACCCGCTTCTTTCATCACCAGGCAAACAACAAAGCCAGCAGCAAGGACAGCATTGATCCGGTTAACGAAAAATCCGTACTGGAATATTTACTTCAGGAGGTTCACAAGGATTTAAAATTGAAACCGAACATCGAGAAGGATCTTTCAACATCGGAACACGAGAATATGACTCAATATCGTTGCTCTGATTGGGATTTTATGGTGATGAGAGCAGAAGCAAACGGAATGGTTTGCTTGCCGGAAAGTAATGCTATGCGTTTTTTTGAACCGAAAGTTGAAGCCACTGCCGATCGTCGATTGGTCATGGGGAAAGACATTCTGGAATATGAGGCCTGGTTCGACGAAAGCATTGGTTCACCCAGCAACACCTACGCTTCCTGGAAAGCAAATCACGATAAGGTCGTTACAGAGTTGGATGACAAATCGAACAAAGCTGACAATCCCGATGCTGCGAAAATTCAATCCGATTTGTTTTTTGAACATGGAGCCGCACTGGAACCCTCAGAAACAAAGGCAATTCTGGAGGGAGAAGTCTTAAGACAGAAACTGGGCAAGCTCCGAGGTATGATTCGAATCAAAGGTGCAACAGATATTCAGGTAGGCGCAACCATCGCTGTGGAGGGATTCAAATCCGTTTGGGATGGAAACACTTTTGTATCAGGTATTCGTCATGAAGTTCGTGCTGGCCTTTGGACTATGGAAGTGCAGTGCGGATTGTCGGAAAAAACACATGCAGAACGTTATAATCTGGAGGCAACAGAATCTATGATGCCCCAAACCAACGGGCTGCTATATGGTGTAGTATCAAGGTATAAGAAGGATCAATACGGACGTGAATTGGTAGAGGTAGAAATTGCCGCCAGCAACGAAAGCAATACCAACACGAAAAACGAAGAATGGCAAGGGAAATCGGTCTATGCAAGACTTTCATCTCTTCTGGCAAGTGAAGAACGAGGTGCAACATTTCGACCTTATCCAGGTGATGAAGTGGTATTGGGGTTCGTCGCAAACGACCCAAGGTTCCCTGTTGTTCTCGGTTCAGTCTACAATGGAAAGAGAAAGCCACTGTTCGATTTGAAAGACGAAAAAACACAAGAAGAAATTGGGTTCACCATTGATAAATGGACCTGGAAAATCAACCATGAAGACGGAATCATGGAAATGAAATCACCTGATGGTCAACTAATCTCAATTGAAGAAAAGGATAACGAAGGCAAAATCAGCATCCAGTACAACGATAGTAACAGCATGGAGCTGTCCAAAGACGGGCTGACGATTAACGTGCAAGCCATCACGATGGAAGCAAAAGAAGATGTCACCATTAACGGTCAGAACATAGCGGCAGCCGGTAAGCAGAATGTAGATATTGAAGGAAATGCAAAAGTGACCGTCGAAGGTAAAGTGAACACGGCCATCAAAGGTCAAACATTGAATGTAAACTAAGATTATGGGAAAACCAGCAATACGCGTCACAGATCAGTATATCAACCCAACTATGCAAGGGGCAGCATCACCGATTGCCGCACCTGGGTCTAGTGATGTTTTCATCGGAAATCTTCCTGCAATTACAATGTCTGATACACTGGCGCCAATTACAGATATGGCCATCCCGACTACAGGAACGGTTTTCATTAATAATGTTCCAGCTTCGGTTACAGGAGATCCAACCAGTCAGGGTGGAAGTTTGTTAATGGGTAACCCCACAGTTTTAATTGGATCATGAGAGACGATAAAGAAATATTAGGCACTGGATGGGAGTTTCCTCCGCGTTTCGAGATTGCTACCAATACCGTTGGAATGCTCTCTGGACAAGAAGATGTAGAGAACAGCATCCGTGTGATTATAGAAACAAAATTGGGTGAACGCGTTTTGAGAAATCAATTCGGATCAGAAATTCACGACCTGCTCTTTGAGCCATTGAATTCAAACATGCGCACCTATATGGCATCTTCCCTGAAAGAAACATTAACGCTAAACGAACCAAGGATCACCGTTCTTTCCGTGAATTTAGAACAGCGTGACCCAACATTGGGAAGAGTAGATATTACCGTCAACTACGAAACAATTGGAAGCAGAACCACGAACAATCTGGTACTGCCATTTTACACACCCGATAACTTGTATACAACGAACGCATTATGAGTACAAGCATTCCGGAAATATTGAACCCGCTACGGCATTCTGGAACACATCGTTTCGAACGGCTTTCCGAGGAAATGCGTTTTGACTACGTTCAGGTTGAAGAGCGTCATGAAACCCGATTTTTGCAGTACGCCGAAAAACTGGCAAACACGCTTCAGTACTACAACAGCGCAAATCAACCAACCGGGTCATGGCAGTCGTTCTTTGATCTGTCGGTAGACGCAAAGCAACCCTATCGCGCCTTATTTATTGCTTTCGTTCGCTTATTGGAAGCATTGAACGAACATGCAAATGGGCTACCGGAAAGACACCTCAATTATTACTATAAGGAAGTACTTCAATTCACTAAAGACGAACTGAAACCTGAAAAGGCACACGTCTTCTTTGAATGTGCAGAATCGTTAAAAGAACGATTTATTGAAAAAGGAAGCTCGTTGATCGCAGGAAAAACACAAGATGGTGAAAACCTGTTGTTCGAATTGGTAGATGAATTGGTCGTCAACAAAGGAACACTAACAAGATCTCTGGCTGTTTTTCGTCATGATGAGGACAATGGGAACCGATTGTTTTCTAAAGACTATACAGAGGATTTACTTGGTGACTTTACAAAGAACACTGAAGGCATCTCAGTTTTTGGTGAGTCCCAAACGGTTACGGAAAAACAAAGTAATGGAAACTTTGAAACGGTATTCAAAGACAATCCTACCATGGATGTTGCGAACGTTGGTTTCGCATTGAGTTCTTCGTTATTGCGAATGGCTGAAGGCACCAGAACGATTGTCCTGAAGTTAGCAGTAGAAAAGCTTGGTTTACTCTCATGGGAAGCAACAGATTTTCAGTTTTCCCTTACAACAGAAGAAGAATGGTTTGAATTGGAGGCTCAATCTTTTTCAATCATGCCGGAAGAGATTACCATTAAACTGAAACTGAACGAAACTGACCCAGCCGTAACCAACTTTGATAAAGAAACGCACGGCGGAAATTATCGTAGCAATTTGCCAGTTATCAGGATGAAATTATCTCCCGGTAGCGATGCAATTAAAGGTTGGAAAAAGGTCGTTCTGAGGAATGTTACCATGTCCGTTTCGGTTACAGGAGTTCAAAGTCTGGTACTTCAAAACGAAGTTACGAATCTCGATCCATCAAAACCGTTTCTTCCATTCGGAGCCTTGCCTACAATCGGTAACCGCTTCTACGTAGGACACCCCGACATTTTCTCGCATCCGTTGAAGGAGGTAAAAACACATTGGAACTGGAAAGGAATTACGGAAGATACATTCGATAATTACTACGCCAACTACGAGGCAACCATTAGCAACAATAGTTTCCAGGTAACTTCAGAAACACTCAAGGAACGAAAGTGGGAACAATCGAAACAGCACAATATATTCGATCCCGATAAGGCGAAAGAAACAGTTACATTGATTCCCGATGTTTCTAATTTGGAGCGTGTTTCACCTGTTTCCGAACTCGAAAGATGGGATTACAGCACGAACTACGGTTTTCTGAAGTTTACGTTGGACTCACCCGATGACCCAAATTTTCAGGCCTTTGGTCATGGGGTTTACCCAAAGGAAGTAATTCGAAATAGTGTTTTGACAGATGGTAATGGAAATAAATTGGTTCCTAATCAACCGTATTTACCTACGCTGGAAAGTCTGACTTTGGATTACGAAACTACGGAAGTTAACTTCTTTGATACAAGGGAACACTTTAAAGGGACACAATCCGATTTCTTCTATCATATTGAACCATTCGGAGAGAAAGAAATTCAATTAAATTTCCATCAGAAAACCACCCCTCTCCTACCTCAGTTTCCGTTTGAAGGAGAATTGTTCATTGGAATGAAAGGACTGATATTACCACAATCGGTGAGCCTGTTGTTCCAGTTTGTTGAAGGCACAGCGGACCAAAGTAAAAGCCGCTCCAAGACCAACATCACCTGGTATTATTTAGCCAATAATGAATGGAAAGCATTGGATCGATTGCGTATAAGTAAAGATACGACACGCAATTTACTACATACTGGGATTCTTCGTTTTGATTTACCTGAAGACATAAATGCAAAGCATACAGTGATGCCTACAGATACGTTCTGGTTGAAGGCAGGAATTCCTGAAAAATCGGCTGGAATTGACCGATTACAAAGCATACATATCCATGCAGCCGAAATCGTTGAAACTGATCCGGAGAAAAGAGAAGTATCGCTGGCCCCTTCTACCATTCAGAAGTTTTCTGATGGAAACAAAGGACTGGACGTCGTGAATCAACCATTTGGTTCGTTCGGAGGTTCAAGTGTAGAGTCACAGGAAATTTACTACGCGCGAGTAACGGAACGTTTGCGCCACAAGGATCGTGGGGTAATGATTTGGGACTACGAACGTTTGATTTTGGATGCTTTTCCCGAGATTTTCAAGGTAAAATGTTTGAATCATACGAACTACCAAACAGAACTCGCTCCGGGGCATGTTATGTTGGCGGTTATTCCTAATCTACGTAGAAAAGAGCGCGTTGCCATTTTCCAACCGAAACTGAGCATTCATCGCAGAATGGAAGTGTACGATTTCCTTCGTGAACGCATCTCACCTTTCATTTATTTGCGCGTTGAAAATCCGATTTATGAACCTATTCAGTTGAGTTTCAATGTTGGATTCCACAAGGGATATGACGAAGGATTTTACGGGAAGAAATTACACGCTGAGCTTCAGGAATTTTTAGCTCCCTGGGCATTTGAACAGGAATTAAATGCCAGCAGTGACCTTGTTTTCGGGGGGGAATTGCACAAGTCCACCATATTGAAATTCATCGAAGACCTATCGTACGTCGATTTTGTCAATGATTTCAATATGTACCACATGTATCAGGATCCTTCGGTAGCTGAATCGTTCTCGGATGAAATCGCCGGAAGTGACATTGTTTATGGGCATGCTTCTCACCAAACCGTAGGAGCTTATGACGCTTGCGATAGAATTCGCTTGGCGTACCAGGTTCAAGACGAAAATGCACTGACATCTCTCATCGAAGTTAAGGTTCGATTCCTGAAAGGAATTATGGAACTGGACGATGACCAAATGGTAGAACGATTCCTTGAGGACTTGAACGGTTTCCTGGATAAGAAGAAACAAAAGGGAGAACCCATCACCCGAACAGCATTGCGCATTGCCCTAAAGACCTTGTTCTACATTGATCAGATTTTTGAGATTCAGCTTTACCGGGAACTGCCCGACGGATACATTCTAGAAGATTGCGATGTGGCGATTGCCAAAACTTCCAGAAGCATTTTGGTAACATCCGAACAACATCGTATTGGAGTATATCAGGCGGGAGACTATAACTGTGAAGGAAATTTATTGATCGGAATTGGAGTCATGATTATAGAAGCAGATTTTATTGTATCACCAGAAAATATTATAGAAAGTAATGAGTACACCGCGAGATAGAGTTCAATTAAAATCGTATCTCCAGACAGGGGATCGACCTACGCAAGCCCAGTTTGCAGACTTGGTGGACGGGATGGTTAATCAAGAGAGTGACAATTTCTATATAACAGATGATCAGGATGTTGGGGTTGGAACCGATTCTCCGGCACGAAAGCTCCACGTTACAGGGAAAACGTACATTTCTACAGACATTAACAGACCGCCCGACACGCACAATGCTTTAGAAATATTTGCGGGTGCGTCTCATGGAATTGCCATCAACACGGAAGGTAATGATGTGTTCAACTTCTTAGATGATTCAGGTAAAGACAACCCTCCTTTCACCTTTGTAGATCATGCACGACGTGGATTCCGCTTTTACAATTCAAACAACGGGGAACAGTTGCGCATAGCAGACAGCGGTAATGTGGGCGTTGGACCTATTTGGAACGATGCTTCAGCTCGCCTGCAAGTGAATGGTCCGTCTGCGGATGAGGATCAACCAGGGATTCTTCGGATTGAAGCCACTGGAGGGAATCAAAATAGTGCCAACCTTCGTTTGGGTGTGATGAAAGATGACTATTCCTGGATTCAATCTCATGGAAGTAAACCATTGCACATTAACCGTATTGGAAATCATACATTGCTAAATCGCGATGGTGGATATGTTGGAATTGGTGTTTCGGTTCCTGACAACAAATTGCATCTCCACAACGGAGACGATCAAATACCATTGCAACAAACTACAGGACAAACAGGCGGTGGAGGAGTAGCTGGCAAGTCATCCGGTCCCATGACAGCTAATGACACAGGACTTCGACTAAGTACGGGAAGTGCCAACGGACGAATTTTGGTTTCCGATGATGATGGAAATGCATACTGGAAAGAACCAACGGTAGTAACCAATGGGTTGTGGAAAGATATTGGAACTACCGGACATATTGAGAATGGTAACTCGGGAAGAGTGGGCATTGGAACAAATGCACCGAATGAAAAATTGACAGTCTTTGGTGACATCGGAATGCACCAGTCTGGTTCTCTTTTTCTGAGAACCAATGATGTCAATCATGGAATTGGTTGGTATGGACATGACTCAAATGAAGGATTACAGAAATTCTTTGCAGGAAATTCTGTGAATGGCCCAGTTGTACATGGATATAATGGAGGAGTTTTAGGCTCCATGCGCTCTCATGAAGTAGGGAATGAACAAAATATTGCCATGAGTTGGTTCAGGGATCAATCTGTCGAATTTCAGGGAAATATTCGCATTAAACAACATTCCCCTATATTGATTAGAAGGTTCGCTGTAAACGAATCTATGCTGAAATTTCCAGATTCCTTTGGAAAAAAATATAGCGCCTTTGACACGGGCGTTTTGGTTTCTGATTACCAAGCAGCGGCAATTACGGGTTATGCAGGGAACCCCTATGATCATGAAATGCCAACTAGCAGGAATTCAGGAACAAATCACTCGCATCAGTATAATTTTAAGAATGCCCCCTTTGCCTCCTTGTTTAAGGAAAATAATACTTGGCATGTTGAAATGTATTTATGGGGTACTGCCGGATGGAACGTTGACATAATGTTCCTGAGAGGTGAAATTGCAACAATTACAGGAGATTGGTCCAAGCCTCTTTCTGAACAAGCGAATATTATTAAAAATGTGCACTTGGGAGGTAATGAGGATTAAACTATTTAAAATTATGAACATAAAACTAGAACTAACAGTAGATCAGGTAAATACCATATTACAATCCTTAGGGAATATGCCTTACGTGCAGGTACATGAACTGATCAATACGATTCAGCAACAAGGAGCAAGTCAATTGAACCACGGCGATTCCTTGAACGCGAATCATCAGGAATCCACAGAAGAATAAAACACTGAATTAAGCATGAGCGAAGCAACGCTAACCACATGGCATCAGACCATCGACTTCAACAGTTTGATGGTTGAGGCACGCAAGCACATCACTGAATTAGCGGGCGAACTCTGGACGGATCACAACAGTTCCGATCCGGGGATCACGCAATTGGAAGTTCTTGCGTTCTGTATCGCGGATTTGAGTTACCGTACTTCTTTTGATGTCAAAGACATTTTGGCTGGGTACAAAGGAGACAACTTACTTGATATCGATTTGCCACTGGCGGATGTTGCGCTGCCCAATGCTCCGGTTACTATCAACGATCTCCGGAAGGTAATGGTGGATATGCCCAACCCGAAGAATACGGATTTATTGTTGCTTCGAAACGTTTATCCAACCATTGTTGAAGGAATCGAAGTGCCGTTTTATGCCGTAGGTAACGATAAAGCTGAAACGCAATTAAGTTTCGGAACAACCTATGAGAGAAAAAAGGACCTTACCGAAGTTTCCCTCTCGGAACAACAGCCGCTTGAGGCCTTGTCTCCGTTAAATGCGAAAACGACAACGAAAGCTCCGGTTTCAAAAAAAGGGGCAACCAACAGCTCTGCAACGAACACAGCTGCTACTGCTGAAGTCAGCGATACTCAAGTAACTTCAAGTTCTTCTGCACGGGAATATGACAACATCAAAGAAGTTCTCATCAACGGTCTCTACGGATTACAAGTAGAGTTTGAAGATCAAAAAAGTGATGATCCGAATGAGGATTTACCCGATTACCTGAAGGACCTCAACCAAAATTATTTCGAAGAAGAAATCACTGTTGGTGGTCAAACCTATACGCTCAGCGTGCTTCTACCCTACTGGGACGAGATTAACTGGCAGTTGAAAGATGTAAACCTTTTGGATACTAATACGCAACTAGAATATCGCAAAAGAGACAACGCAAATCAGGATGACTACTTCATAGCAGTTGACAAACTCAATTACGACGATTATTTCTACGATTACTACGCTGAACTGGACCTGAACGGTCACACGATTACGGCCTTCATCAAGGTGGTGAATCAATCAGAGCATGAAATAACCGTTCAGGGGAAACCGCTCAAATTCAAAGCGAATTTCCTGGATTGGAACGAACTCTCCAATAGCGTAGTAAGAAATTATACGCAAATCAATGCACAAGGCGGATTTGAACGTGTACGTAACGTAAGCGTAGGAAATGAGCGCGTTTATGATATCCGATCACTGTTTAACGGAATGAATCTGTTAACGCGCATCACCTTCAACGATCCGGAGGAAATTGATGTGACCATGGAATCGGGTATTCTCTACGAACTAGAATTTATGTTTGGGGACATCTTCGCACAACAGGTGGCTTTGGAGAATGAAATTTACACCAAACTTCAACAGAAATCCGCAAATATTTACTCGGCATATTTAACCAAAATTGATACCGTTTTCAAATTCTTGTACGGAACTGGTGGAATTTGGAATCACATTGGGAAATACCGCAATCTTTGTGAAGATTATGCGAAGTTCTCCGCATCCAGAGTGCAGGAAGTTGCCCTATTTGGTAAAGTTTTGGCACAACCAGGAGTCAATCCGAACGAATTACTGGGTGAAATCTACTATCGCGTAGATGAATTCCTTGATCCTTTGATTCGATTTCATACACTTTCCGAAATGACGGAAATGGGGTATTCATTTCAGGAGATCTTTAATGGGCCTTTGCTTTTACATGGATTCGTTCGCAATGAAGACCTCAACGACTTGAAACGAAGAAGCGTTGTTTATACTTCTGACCTGATCCGCATCATCATGGATGTTCCCGGGGTTCTTGCCGTGGAGGATTTTAATATCTCCAGCTACATCGATAACCGTCTGATGGGACGAAATGTGATCAATTGCCTAAACTTAACCAACAGTGATGTCTATAAGCCACGATTCAGTTCCGATAAAACGAAATTGGCTATTTGTGTGGATGATTCCGACGCGGAAATCAATCCAATTGATGTAGAAGCATGGTATCAGTCAAAATTGAATTCCGCAAAATCAACGCAAAGACCATCTGGTGTTCCTTATCAACTGGAATTACCAACAGGGCAAGATCGTAAGATTGAAGAATACCGATCCATTCAACACGATTTTCCAGAAATCTATGGAATCGGTGAGTTTGGACTTCCATTGGATGCTGATGACGATCGTAGGGGGCGGGCCAAACAACTCAAAGCGTTTTTACTTCCATTCGAGCAATTACTTGCAAACTACCTGAAACAAGTTGCACATTTACCCGAATTGTTCTCGTATAGCCGCGATGTAGCAGATACATATGCCACGCAGCCTTTGTACGAAGTGCCGGACGTTCAGCCATTGTTCTCAGGCTTTGTTCATAGCAATGACACCTGGGATGCCTTCAAGCAAGACATCAATAACACCTACGCACTCGCTATGAAAAAAGGCGAAAGCGAAGAAGATTTCAGAAGCAGAAGAAACCGTTTCCTGAGTCAGTTACTCAGTCGTTTTGGAGAAAGTTTTGCCGCTTACGCAGAACAAATGTTCGATCGACACAAACACTTGCTGAACAATCCGAATGGCGGGATTACAGCGTACCAGCAGGCCCAGGCGGCAACATTAGACAAACTCATCGACGATAAAATCACTTTTGGTGAAGAGTATGAGCAGGTTTCAGCAGGTCGATATAACGCTTTCGATACGACCTTTCAAAACGGGTATCTCTACCCTGATGGCGCATGGAATGACGACAACATCGGCAATTATAAACGTCGATTGTGCAGACTGCTTGGAATTGAAGAGGTGAACAACACCTACCTTTTTGGAGCAGCTACCGCGACGAACGGTTCCGTGATTGACATCGAAGGCATGCACATTTTGGAGCATGTATTGCTACGTCCCAGAATGACAAATACAGCGCTGATGCAATTGCAGAATCAGCCCGTCGAAGGAGGTGGTTTGACTATTTACGATTCAGACAAGGACCCATATTCCTTCCGAATCACCATTGTTTTACCATTGAATGCCGGAAGGTTCCAATCGCCTGATTTCAGAAGATTTACAGAGCGTTTGATCCGTATGGAAACTCCTGCTCATATAGGTGTAGATTTTAAATGGTTCCCAACCCGTTGTGGTCAGCAATTTGAAGCAGCATACAGTGCCTGGAAGAAGTCTGTTCACCTCATGAAACCCTGGTATTTCCAGCAACTAACAGGGCGCAAATTACCACCGGAGTTATTGATTTCAATACCAACCATTGAAAATGAACTGAAAGATGCTCCAAGCATTATTTCGCTGCAGAACAACCTCATTAACGCACTGAATACACCATGTAAGGCAGAAATGCAACTATTCAATGCGTCACATCAACTACTACAGGAAGAAGCAGGAGTTGTTCGATTCCAGGTTGGAGCTACAGACGTATTCCACATAAAAGTGAGTCATCCGGAAGGAAAGTTCACCATTTTCGAATGGAACAGTGCTTCAAGCGATTGGGAACTAAAAATTGAAGATGACACAGTTCCTGTAAGCTACTATGCTGTTGATGAATACACGAGCGATGTCACCATTGGTCTGACGCAACATTTGGGCGGAGTTGGACGATACAGAGTTTCCTACGCACATGATGATTACCCAACTTTAGATACAGTTATCGAAGTAACACCAGCACCAATTCCTGTAGATATCTATATTGGAAACAAAGATATATATCTGGAATTCGAAACAGAGACGGATGGTGTTTTCAGAAGATCGAATAAAGATTGGGACGGATATTTCCTTGAGTTTGTGAATTACACCGAGCGTGCGATTATTACGATCACAGGAAACGGCTACAATCAGGTCTCAATTATCCCGAAAAAAGGAGCCGGAAATCGAATATTGTTCTCTGATTTATACCAACAGTTTGGAGCTGGGACCTTCCGAATAGAGTATCGTCTGGGAGGGGAATCGACCTTCGCCGAGATAGAATTGTATTTGGAACTCTCCATTTACGCTTTCTACGGAGATATTGAACAAGTTGCGGGACGAGATGGAATTACATTGTTGAATGCGAACGAAGTGCCAACAAAGTTCACTTTTGATGTTCCGGAAGGCTCTCTAACCGTTACAGATTTGGATGGCACTCTTCCGGCTTTCTCTCAAGTTTCAAACAGAGGGGAATCCACAGCTACGGCAAGTTTGATGGATGATCAACATGTACTTTACGCTAAGAAGGTAACGGAACTAAACATCGACATTAGCAACGACAGTCGCTTTGTTCCGGGTCACAGATATCTTTTCGAGTATACAAAAGAAGGATTCCGAACTACCCGTATTTTCAGGTGGGAGACACCCAAAAAGGTAGACCCTAAAATGGATTTCTTACTTAATGACAGCATCATTGAGGAAGACCCTGTTATGTTGAACCCGAAGCTGAGTGGCTACAGCTTGTCTTTGTCTCCTGCGGGGTACAATTTGAGCATTGTTACCGCCGATGGTGAACCTGTACTTCAGATGGATGACTTGCAAAAAGAGGATTTAATTGTTCCACTTTTTGTCGATCAATTCCTCGGGTATTCAACGAATAACTTCAAGGCAATTTACGGCGATGATACGGTTTCCATTGAACGCGAATTTTCCATCATCCGAATTATTGATCCAGTGGTAAATGATGTCATAAAAGTGACCAACTCAATGACCGAAGAAACCAGGGGAATTATAGATGACAGAATAGAAATCACATTCGAATTCAACAATCCAAAGTTGTTCTATACCTTGAATGCCGTCTACAATCCGGGAGAACTAATACTGGTTGATGAAGATGAGAACAAACAGGTGTTCTCCGTGTCCGAAGAAGGACTAAAATTGGAGGGACACTTCTTACACAGTGATACCTACAAGGCGAGCTATGTTTCTCAGGATTATTCCATAGAATTCTTCCTAGACGTCATCAACCCAAACCCTACTTTTGAGTTGCAATCGATCATTCAAAAAGGGCAAGAATATACCGCTCTGGGAATTCCGCTATATCCATATGGGAAAACATATATCTGGCGCGTTGATGGCAAATACGTATCTCGTGCTAAACAGCCGAATTTCACATTCGATTTCAAAAGCAAGGAAGCTTATGATGTCGAACTGACATTACACTACGAAGAATTAGAACCAAGTTATTCACTCAAAGTTACCGAAGAGTTATTGCAAGCATGGATGAATGAAAAATGACCTGTTTATCGAAACGATGAATGTGGATGTGATCTGGGATAATCATCCAGCACCGGAGACTTTGTTGAATAAGACTTCGGAAGAGATTCGAACAGTCGTTTTGAAAGCGTTGGAAGAAGAATTGGAGAAGTTGGAGTTTGATACAACAACCGATATCGAAACGCTGAATATTGACCTTTCCTCCTCTCCAAAACAATGGAAATCGGAACTTACAGGACAGTTGGTTGCGTCCATAGTGTCGGAGGTAAACAAATCAAATGGCGCAACAACTTCCCGAACAGGTTTATCCCAAAAAAGCGGAAATTCCTGGGAAGTGAAAACACTGATTTTCTTCGAACAGGAGTTGTTCTCTGAAGAAGAAACACAAGAGTTCTGGTCATCCTTGGAAACGCATTGGTTAGAGGCTCCAAAGCAGTTCTATACGCTTTTCACATCTCACGCTTCCCGTGTCTGGATAGAACGATTGACTCATTTTGCGTCAGAAACCTTTATTAAGGAATTGTTCAAGGCTCTCAGATCTCCATCTGAATGGGTTGAAATATATTCTTTCTTTAGAAAGGCCGCGCCCAATACAATTCCTCCAAACTCAGGGGTGTTGGAAGAAATCATGTTGGCATTTTTCACGGATGCAAAAAACAGTGCATATATCACCGAGCGTTTAACCGGGAATAAGGATGTTATGAATATTCTAGCTTCTCCAACAATCGAAACTGTTTTCCAGAAGCGTTTCCCTAAAGTATTCGAGCAACTCAAGGAGGCACAACATCCATTGCCTCCAAATGAATTCCAGCGCAAATGGAACCATCAAATTGCCCAGATATCTTCCAAAGAGCTACGTTTCTTCCTGGAGTCGTTCTCACCGATCATTAGCCGACATAAACGCACTGCCACAAGTATCGTTTCTTTTCTGCAAAAACACACTTCTATCACCTACTTTGACTTCCGAATTCTTTTTCCTGAATTCCTGAAAAGCGAGCAGCAACTCAATACCGTATTACAAGAACTACGACTTTCAGAAGAAGTATATAAAGTTCCTGAACTGGAGGAACTCAAGCAGCACCTTGAAGAAGAACGGAAGCTGATGCACGCAGAAGAGCAGAAAGAAAAACAGGAAAAAGAGCTTGCGCCAGAACAGGAGTTAGGTCATACAAAGAATTTCGAGGAGGAAGAGAAACCAACAAAGGAACGCATCATTCAGCACGCTGGTCTTGTACTTCTGAATCCATTCATTCCAATGCTATTCCGAAGCTTTGCCTGTATAGATGAGGACAACGATTGGATTTCACCAGATCACCAAAAGGCGGCGATGTACTTGTTGCATTATGTCGTTACTGGTTCATTCGAAATGGAGGAAGAAACATGGGAGATGCCTGCACTAATCGTAGGATTTGATCCAGAGGAAGGTTTCCCTGAAATGGAAGAAGAAGCCCTTCAGGAGCTGTTCCCGGAGGATACTTTGGAAAGCGAACTGAAAGACTTATTACAAGCCGTTCGCGACAATTGGAGACCGATGCGAAATACCTCATGGTCGGGATTACGACGGGACTTCCTCTTGCGTAAAGGAACGCTGCGTCCATTAGGTGAAGTCAATTACGAGCTGAACATCGAACCGCATGCGTTGGATGTCATGCTACCGCACAAAGGATGGGGAATTACGCCAATCACCTACTCGTGGATGAATGGAATTATTTATGTGAATTGGAAGTGATGGGGTATGCTTATAGACGAAAGTTAGAATTATCAGCTTCAGAAAAAAACTCATCACGCGAAGCCTCCATATTATGGGATAAAAGAACGTACAATAATAGAATCAGGACATATGTATAGTTATGCACGATCACAAGAAAATGATTACTCAACGACCCGAGGAGGAAAGACTATAAATGAGGTTGTGAAATAATACTGATCCAATTTGGGGTAAGGTCAAAAAGGTTCCTATCAAAGTAAAAAAAGGTAGTGGTTTTTATAAAGCTATACGTGATGCCGGTTGGAAATCTGAATATGAAAAAGACGGAGTAATTGTTGCGAAATTGAAAAAAGATCACAGCAGTAAATTAAATAAAGACGGAACCTGGAAAGAAGACGCAACCATCTATTTGCCATCATACAACTCTTACAGAAAAGTTGTTGGAGGAGACAATAACAAGTCTTCCAACAAAAAAAGTAGCAGTACTACCAGAAGTACGAAGTCTTCAGAAACGCAAAAGAAGTTAAGCAAACATTACAACAGAACAACTAATGGAGCTTCAATACTCGAAGTTAAAGACTCCAATTCCATCATTCGAAATAGTAGCGGAACAAAACAAGTTGATGAAGAAGGAAACAATAGAACTATTCCTCAGGGTACCATGGTTAATATTGTTGAGTTCGGATATTATGATGACAATAAAAAAATGATTGCTCTTGTTCAAGATGCCCATACGCAAAAAGAAATCGGTTGGACTGCTATTGAGAATCTTGAAACACGGAGTTTCATGGCTCCATCCGATTTTAGAAGTCAAATGGGAGGAGATCAACCCGCACGGATAACTGGAAAAGCTGGATGTAGACATGGAGCGTCCGACATGATGGTGACTTTCATGGGTAAAAAAGAAGACAACGAATGCTGGTTGAATCAAACTGGGCTCCGCGACACAAAAAAAGGCGTTGAATGGGACATGAAAGTTGGACTCAATGAATATGCTGAAAATGGCAATTACTTCCGTTTAATTGAAGAAGATAAGTGGTACCGACGTGAAACTGAACAGAAAAAGAAGTTTAAAAAAAGTGAGTGGTTAAAGGATATGAACCAAAGAGACATGGCCGTTAACTACATCAACAAATATTTAGAAGTAGGAGTGCCATTAGTTGCCGGTGTTGATCATACTTACAATACGAACAGACGATCAAGCAGTAGCAGAAAATCCATGCCGAATGAAATGGGATATAATGATGGAACCACTGATCATTACATTACTTTAAATGGAATGGGAAAAACTACAAAAGGTAAGCGTTGGTACACATTTTATGACCCTAGAACACAACATGTATACAAAGGAACTGCTCTGAAGAATATTCTGTTTGAAAATGAACACCAACGCTTTGAATGCAGAAATGGCGGAGGAGGAAAAAATTGGTATCACCTAAGCCTTGTAGTGATCTTTCCGAATGACAGAGAGCAACATAAATGGATCATCAATAAAAACAAGCAGTTATTTGAGGATGGTAAATTGATAGACCCTGAAAAATAGTTAGCCCGTATGTATCAGTTTACGAAAAAATATCAGGATGAGGACTTAGCGAATGTTAATGGGAAAAGCATTACCGAACTAGTTACGTACGATACGGAACCAGAATGGAGTCAGATAAAAATGGTCAAAATCAAGGTTGTCGATGGAGGAGGAATCTATCCGACAATCAGAGCTGCAGGGTGGAAAAACTCTTACGGTAAAGACAAATTAATTATCGATAGACTGAAAAAAATTCACGGCAATCTATTAGACGGAAATTATTGGGACATAAAAACAAAAGATAAAACCCAATATGTAAATGTGCCATCCTACGCTTCGTATGCAAACTACCTTAGCGGCAAACCTGATATTCCAAAAGAGAAGAAGGCAACTGATGATGCCAAGAAGTATAAAAAAGCAGTTAACAATGATGTCAATATCATTCGAAAAGACAAGAAAAAACTGAGAAATAAAGACTTCTCCGGAAAAGGATTTGTGTTAAATAGCTCAAGCACATCAGATAATACCTCTTATCCCATAGTCTTCTTAGTACAGCAACGTTTGCAGGAAATCTATAACTACCGGAAACTGAACCATTTCTTCCGAAAGTTGAAATCACCTGAATTTGATTTGGAAAAAGGGGAAGAAATCAAAAAGAAAGTAGAAGAGAAGAAAAAACTTTCCGAGGCGGATAAAGCCTTTATTAATGCTCAAATGAAGGAAACTGTTAAGACGCTAACGCAACTGCAGAAAGCACTGAAACGCGATGATTTTCAAATGTTAGATAGGATTAATTCATCCTATGGATTAAAGCTTTCATTTGTCGAAGGACAGCTTAAATACAACGATCCTACGTATGTCTTCCTGAGAGATTATTGGATCAAAGATTTGAAATATACTACAGGAACTGGTGACAATAAGAAAACCAGATCCGAACGTGTACACAACTTTTATTTGAATTCAAAGAATTCAAATTTGAAAACGGGTATAATCGCCAGCGGGAAAATCAAAGTCGACAACAAAGAGGCCGAAATAAAAAAAGTATATCCTGGAAGCCTGGATCGTGCTGCCTATATAATAGCATCTAAATCTGAATCAAAATTTGACGGGATAAATACATGGGATGGCAAGAAGTTATCATATGGGCACATTCAATTTGCCGGGCACTCATCTCTTTTTAAATTTTTAGATCACCTCAAAAAAAACTACCCAAAAACGTTTGAAACATATTTTTCAAAATACGGAATTGATGTTACGGATTCGCAGGTAACCGTTTTCGATTTTCATAAAACGAATAAGATACTTAAGGGGGAAGCGGCAATCACACACATGAGCAACCATCTCGAGTATTCAGCGCTGTTTAAAGCTTCGGCATGGAACACCGAAGTCCGGAAAGCTCAAATGGAAGTGGCAAAAAGCAAATTTATTACGGAAGCAGAGGATCATGTACTTACCATCCCAACTCTAACGGAGACAAACAAAGAGGGTAAAGAGGTCAAAAAAGTTTTGGGCGGATATCCGATAAGCAAATACAAAGAAGAAGAAGCGTATCTAAAAGCCAAAAAATCGAACCTCATAACCGAAGATGAAATAACAGCTACGGCCAAGGAAGTTACAACGAAAGAGGAGACACGGGCAGCCTTATATATGATGGGGATTCATCGCCCTAAATACGTGCCATCGGTTATGCAACTGGCCGTTTTGAGGACAATTACCATAAAAAAAATTACATCACTTTCAGATCTTAAAAACAAGCATCAGAAAGAGCTTTTAAAGCAGATGATAAAAGCACTTAAAGAAGTAGCCAAGAAACATAAAGAAAAAAGCAACGAAAAAGTTCCTCTGATGGAAAAGCTTCTGGGAAGCATGAAATAGCAATAATTTAAAGCATTAGTTCTGCACAAGGAAAGAGAAAATACAGACCAAAATCAAGAAGCTGGAGAAGTCGCAAAAGAGCAAATCGGAGAGCAAAAAACACTTTATTCCGAGAACTCGGGGGAAGCCGGTTCGGGGGATGCATCCGGAGATGGCGGTGACGGCTCAAATCTTGATCAGTTAACACCTCAATTCATAGCTAAGGCTGAGCGCGTTCTTGGGCAATCAATTTCAAATGTAAATATTTATAAGAATTCGGCTAAGGCAAAAAGTTTCGGGGCAAAAGCATATACGCAGGGGAATTCTATATATTTCTCATCCGGTAATTTCAATCCGTATTCAAGAAAAGGATTAGAGCTTATTGCACACGAATTGGTTCACGTGGCACAGCAACAAAAATCCGGAGGAAGTGACAGCAAAGACGTTTTGGAAAAAGCGGAAGCACAAGCTGAAACCATGTCTGAATTGCTTGTTCAAGGCCGAGAGCTGACCGAACCGTTGGTATCTGTAAAATACAATACGGTTCAGAGAATGCCAGACTATACCGAACCAAGTGAACTGGCGACCAAAAAATTCTTGTATTCCGTTTATGTTACTGAAGACGGACCAGTTGAAGAATTCAACAAGATGGTTAAGGATCAGATATATAGAGGTAACCGTTCTGTAAATATTAATACCACCAAAGGGAAACTATTTAAGAAAGGAAGTACGTCAACTGTATCTGTAGAAATAGCAACTTTTATTGATGGGCTTTTGTCAGGCGAGAAGGAAGAAACATTAAAACTGCTCGAAAATCGAAAATACCTACTGTACGCTTATTTCAAGGATAAATATCTTACTCCGCACGGGTATACGTACATGCTTATCTATCCCGACCTGGAAATCAAGGACGACGCATCTGTACGAACGGGTCAGGATAATCTGAAGAAAGACTTAATAGAGGTACTAAAGTCTGGCAAATCACTCACAACGCAAAATGTTCACATACACTCCTACCAGCGCTCCTATTTCAGACGTGGGTATCATCACGATCCCAAAGAAGTTGAATTCAAAAGCACAACAAATCGACAAACAGCAGCATGGGTACGAGACGAAATAGTGCGATTTATGCCGCTTCCAGGTAAAAATGACATTATTGAATTTATATTTCACAGATTGCCTCAAACAAACGAATACTCGGGGTTCGGAATGCGTTATTTCTATTTTGATGAAACAAACGCAAAGTATATTCCATCTGAGGAAGAACCTCTTATTTCATTTGACCCATATAAGATCATTGATGGTAAAATTAATCTGTCGGGAGATGGTAAAACAACTTCTATTTCGTACACCACAAAACCGTTTACCAAACTTGGGGACGGAGTAAAAACTGACTTCACAATTGAAGTAATTGGGCGCCAGGGGAATCACATAAAAATTAATGAAATTAGTGAGTTCAGCACAGTAGAACACAAGTATTTCATTGCACCCAATCAATTGGTTCAGGAATCTAATGGAATCCAACCTTTCAGAACAGATTCGTATAGAAACCAAGCACAGGTTTACAATGAAAAGGAGCACGCAAATGCTTTTTTAGACGCTCAGCTTAGAGAGAAACGGTTTTACAGTAATCAACGTGATCGCAACGCAGTTAAACGGTTGACGCAATTGAGCGATTATTATGGCGATAACAATACATTTGAGAAAGTTCAGACAGATTATAATAGCTTTTTCTCTACTGCCAGTGCTGATCAGATAAAATTGCTCGAGTCAAATACGCAATTTACCTTCATTACTTTACTACACCGCCTGGAAACCATTGATGATCCAACTTTGGAGGATTTCATCTCAATGTATTCGAGCATGCAAAGTTTATGGAATGTAAGTTCAGACTTAACAGAGACCACTTACGAGAATCCAGAAAAATTTAAAGAAGCGCTTGCAAAACGAAAACTCGCATTGGAGGAGCAGGCAAAGATTGAGGAAGCGAAAATGCAGGAGAACCATGCAACCGACCTTAGCAAACAAACACATGGTGACATTGTAATCAACACAAATACGAGTAACGGTTATTCCCTATGGTATGAGTCTGAATTAATTGGAGCTTTCATCAACTATCTGGACGATCCCAAAGGATATAAGTCACAGATGATTAGTATCGTCCATAGTCAATTGAGCAGAGCCATTGTAATGCGCTCATTTGATTTATCTGAGGAAAGAAATGATATAAACCTGATTCAAAGAGCGGTAGCAGAGAAAGACGAGAAAAAACAACTGGCTCTGCTGAAGGAAATCCTGGAAGAATTTGATGGAATCAATGATTACAATGCAAAATGGCGCATAGCACTCAGAGACAGTAAGAGTCTATCCGAATTTAGAGTCAATTTACAACAGGCTCCTAGTCCCTATATGATCATGTTCTTTGAGCAGGTTTTGGATGGGTCATTAACCACAGGTCTCGAACAAGAAGAAGAAAGACTCAATGGGCTAATCAAGGAAGTAAACAACAGTGAGGCCTTGAAGCAGCCTCTAATGCGCCTCAACAATAGCATCGGCAATTTTATTGCATCCAAGGGGATCGAAACAAAAGATCTGCATCGTATAAATGCGGTGTTTTACCCCGGTGTAGAAGGGTTTTATACGGAAGCAAAAATGTTTGATCCAGTTCCTGTAAACCTATATTACTATGACAAAAACAATGAACGCAATATAGTATTGTTCGTTGATAGTGTTGAAATTGAAGCAAGACGAGGTAAGAAAGAACAAAAAAGTGTTGTAAAGGTAAAGGAGTTCAATGGTGATATCGATTCAGATGAAATTCTTTCTGACGGTGTACTAGGATACATAGACCAGGCCAAAGTTCTTGGAAAGGGGATTCTGTACTATCAGGATGCTAAAAAATTTGAAGGAGAAGAATCTTACACAAATACCTTCAGCTCATATGAATTTGTTCAGGAGTTATCAACCTGGGAAACCGCCGTTAACTATGTTTCAGGAGCCGTTACCTTATTGTCTCTATTTGCGGGGCCAGCAGGGTGGGCAAGAAATGCATGGGCAGCTCGTGGTCTGTTAGCTCTTAATGCAGTGGCTATATCCCCATTGATATATAACAAATGGCAGAAATACTGGTACGATGATGATGGTTTAGGAACTAAAGATTGGTTTGATATTACCTTCGCTGTAGGAGGGTTAATATTTGATGGGGCAAGAATAGCAATACCAAACAGTGAAAGACTAGCTCGTGCTCAAAATCTTTGGTCTGTCGCCGACATGGTGTACAATGCATATGACATTCAACATGACGGGCTTAAACTTAATGATGCATATTCCATTTTGCACCTATTGTTCACCTTGGGAGGAATGCACCGATCCGGAGAGCTCTACAATCAACCATTTGTCAATTACAAGAAATTCCGAACAAAACCAGGAAGAATAGAATCTCAATTAAGAAGCGGTGAAACCAAGGTTCCTGAGGCTATGCATAACTCAAAGGTTCTTGGGCAGGACGGCGTTGCCATTGAATCTACCGAAGAATTTTATAAAATCCTTGGCTTCTTTGGCGAAAAGCAAATTAAAAACATCAAGACCAACCTTCATGCTCTGAAACAATCTGATCAGAAAGCATATGAGTCCTTTTTAGCTCAATTTGGAAAAGGAAAGAAAAATGAATACATCAAGCACTACTTACTGCTTGAGAAAATGGCAAATAACACATCCATTCCTAATTTACGCTCGCTAGTGGACGAAGCCGCACCAGGGTATAACAAACCTTCGAAAGGAGAAACAGAAACAACAATCCATCAAAAAGGCGAAGCGGTTATAACTGCCAAAGATGATTTAAAAAAGGTAGAAACAAAAACTCAACAACTGGAAGAACGCGTAACCAGAACAAATGAACTGATTAAACAACGCGAAAACAACGTAAAAGATCTTAAAAATGAGATTGGAGATCTGGAAATAAATGTCGAATCTTCCAAGCAAGCCATTGACTTTTACAATGAAACCGTAACGAAGAGAAAAACGACCATTAGCAATTCTGAGCAAAGACAAAAAGCGTTTGCAAAACAAGTCAACGAACTTGAATCCAATCAACTAGCAGATGTTAAGAAAAAACTTGAAACGAACGCTTACAATATCGAAAATGCCAAAAGTGATCTGGAGTCGAAAAAAGAAGCGATTGAAAGAGAGATTGAAACGCAAGGAAAACTGGATAAAAATATTGCTGCCGGAGAAATCGAATTAGAGAAGATGAAACGGCAGAGCACTCGCTTAAAGAAAGAATCTGCTGCGGGATACGAAGCCATTGATAAGATCAAAGAACAAAAATTAGAAGTTGATGCCCGGGTTAACAATGCAAAAACAAGAAGTAGCGAGTCGGAAGAGAGGCTAAATCAGGTAAAGAAAGAGAATGAGGAACTGAACAACCAAATACGTGCAATCGAAGAAGAAATTGCATCACTTAAAGCAGAGATTGGAAGAGTTAAAGATGAAATAAAACAAACTCATACCGACCCTGAAGTTCAGAATGAAAAACTTCTCGAAAACGAAGAGTTGCAAGGTCTTAATGCATCCCTCAATACCGCCAGAAAAGATTTAGAATCATCCCAAAAAATATCAGAAGCTAAAAAAGAAAAACAAATCAGATTCGAAGAAGACTTTAAATCCAAAGAAGAATACAGAAAAGAGCAAATTGCTGAGAAGGAACGCCTTGATAAAGCCATTCTTAATCAGGAAAACAGGTTAGTAGAAATCGAATCAGAATTAGAGAAAAACAAGACTAGTTATAACGCACTGGAAGGGGAAGTTAACACGTTTAAAAACAATTATACAACCTCAGAAGAATCTGTAACTCAACTGTCGAATGAAGTAAATTCCATAAAAAAGAATATTAATTCACTTGAAGAAGAACGAACCAATCTATACTTAGAGAAAAGCAATTATGAAGTTCAAATTGCTCAGAAGAATAATTCAATAGAAAATGAAAAAAACCTGCGGCAAAACGTACAAAATCAAATAAACGATTTAAACATAAAAATTGGCAACGAACAAACCAATGTTCGACAGTCAGAAGCCCGAATTAAAGGGAAGAAGGAACAAATAAAGAAAGAAGAAGGAATTCAAGAGGCACTGAAAGAGGATAAAGCGAAAGACCTCAAAGAACTTGATGGATATGCGGAACCGTCAGAAAACGTATTCGTTACGAAAAGTGAAGACGAAATAAGAGCATCTGAAGCAAGAGTAGCAAAGTATGAAAAATCAGTGGAGAATGCCGAAAGTAAAATCAAACAACTCGACACACAGATAAAACAGCAAAAAGAAGTCATTGTAAATAGTAGTGACCAACAAATTGCTATTGGAACCAAAATATCAAAGGTTCAAAGCGATAAGATCAATGTTGTTGAAGGCAAGATCAATGATCTGAACGATAAGATTCAGACATCAAAAGAGAATATTGAAATCTACGAGGGTAAGATTGCTAAAGAGAGAGACCTTCAAAAAGACCTGAAAACAAAAGTTACAAACAAGCAGATCGAACTAGATGGTCATCGAGAGAAAGCCACCGAAATAACGAAGGATATAAACCTTACATCACAAAAAATTAATGAAACACAAACCAAGTTGAATGCTGTTGGAACAAAAATTGGAGCATTAGAAATTTCCGGTAAAAATTCAGCCGCCAGCAAAGTCCAGTTGGAACAAGAAAACAATGGCATTAAAAAAGACATCGATCAGCTTAAGGCAGAGGTTCAGGAACTGGAGAATTCTGCAAATGCCCTAAAAAATGACAATCAGAATGCAGATAGCAAAGAGAAGGACAATCAGGAAGAATTGAATAGAATTTCAGAGGAACTGGAGGTCAAAAACGCTCAATTAACAGAGCTGGATAAAAAGCATGCGGCTAACAAAGAAAGAATCGACGAGTACAACACAGAGATTCTTGACAATCGTAAAGTGTTAATTGAACGAAAAAATGAACAATCCGGATTAATAGAAACACAATTGAAACAAAACAATGACCTAAGGAAACTTAAGATAGAACAGAAGTCCCATGACCAATTGGTAATCGATACAGAAAGAGATTTGAAAAATCTTCAAACGAGCCAAAATAATTCTGTAAACAATGTACAGGACTACCAACAAAAAATTAACACGGAAAAAGATGCTATCACAAGATCCAACGAGGAGAAATTATCCCTGAATGAAGAATTAACAACTCACAAAGAAGAATTAGCTACACTGAATGAACAACAGCGAAAAGAAAAGGTTCACTGGCAAACATCCAAAGAAAAGCTATCTAAACTGGAAACTGAGCGGGGTAATACCGTCATGAAAGCAAAATGGATCAAAGGCAGAGTTAGGAGTACAAAAAGTTCAATTGAAAGTCAGAAACGTACAGTTAACACGGTAAAAAGAAACGACGAAAATGCAGGGGTTGGTAAAGAAAAGCAAACCTACACAGAGGTAGAAAAACAAAAGGCGTACGTCAAGAAAACAATTAACGAGTACAATGACTACCTCAAGGAAGTCTTAACAAGAGAGACCAAATTAAATGGATTGGATAAACTCCTATTGATTTTCAAAAACCTGAAAAGGTACCAGGTCAACAGAACGATTCAGAAGGGCGTTAAAGAAGATAAAACGAAGATTCAAATAGACGAAGATTATAGAGTAGCCGTTACGGAAACAAAAGAACAAATCCTGAATCTGCTGAAAGATGCCAAGCAAAAAAGGCTGTCAATTGCTTCCTCCTTACAAAACGAAGTGAAAGAGGACATTGACGAAAGAATCTCGGAATTGGAAACTAAAAAATCAACAGAGATGTCTGAAATGGAACAAAGTGAATTACTACAATTGAAAGGCAAAGCTTCTATTTTGAAAAGCACCGACCCAATGGACTTCGCTGATTGGATTTTAAATCAAAGAAATACTGAGAATCTGGAATTTGAATCTTGGAGACAACAAATTATTGCAAGATTCCAGGGCTATTCCGTAGAACTTGCGAACTTATCTGAAATAACAAAAACCTTATCTGAAATGTATTTGTTTGTAGACAAATACTATGGAAAGTTGATTAAGATGTAATAAATGAAATCACTAAACGACATAATTTCAACAGCCACCCAACTCCACGTGGCGAACATCAATAACCAGGAAGATTACCCCATTGATGAGATCTATCAAACTCCGCTGGACATTGAAGACAACCGCCTGGAAGCCCTTATCAATACCCACCAACTCAACTTCCAGGAACAAGTCATCCTATTACTCGCACTTGCTCCCTATTTTGCTCCGCAAACCCTGGACATTTTCATGGCGAAGAATCCTAATTTCGATGTAATTTGCACCGAGTTTGGAGGTGTCATTGAAAAGCCACATCGAGGAGTGATTCCCACCGGAGAAACGGCTGTTTTCTTATTAGCTGCGCGTAATTTGGAGTTACGAAAACAAGTCGCGCATCTATTGTTGCCAGAATCCAAATTGAGCAAATTGAGCCTGGTTGAACTGGAACCTGTCAAGGACGAATTCCCGGTTTTGTCTGGTCGTTTAACACCCAACGAGGAATTGGTTCAGGAACTGTACTACGGACGCGTGATTCCTCCGAAATTGAGTCCGAACTTTCCAGCACAATTGCTTGAAACAGATATGACCTGGGAGGACTTGATCATTGCTGACCACACCAGAACCCAACTGGAAGACCTCGAAAACTGGCTCAATCATCACGAAGCACTACTGGAACACCCAGAACTTGGGAAACGAGCAAAGAAGGGTTATCGAACACTGTTTCACGGACCTCCGGGAACTGGTAAAACACTTACGGCAAGCCTTCTTGGGAAGTATGCCGATAGACCTGTTTTCCGAATTGATCTCTCCTTGCTGGTGTCCAAATACATTGGCGAAACCGAAAAAAATCTTGCAGGAATCTTTAAGCGTGCCGAGAACAAAAACTGGATTTTATTCTTCGATGAGGCGGATGCTTTGTTTAGTAAAAGAACAGAAACCGAAAGCTCCAACGACAGATTTGCCAATCAGGAAGTAGCGTATTTGCTCCAACGCGTAGAAAACTACAATGGGATGGTGATACTTGCCACCAACTTCAAACAAAACATCGACGATGCTTTTATTCGACGATTTCAATCATTAATTCACTTCCCGAAACCGGGCGCAGAAGAACGAAGAAAAATCTGGAACTCCACCGTGCCGAATGACTTGCCCCTGAACAATGATATCAATCAGGAAAGACTGATAGAGTATTACGAACTCACGGCAGCACAGGTAAGTAACATTGTTCAGAACGCTTACATCGATTGCCTCGTATCTGAAAGCGACCAAATCACAAAAGAAATCCTGATCAAAAATCTTAGATCGGAGCTCGAAAAAGAAGAGTTGTTGTTTAACGATTATCTTGGGTAGTCTGCAATAAACAAGTAGGGTCTTTCTTGTCTATGCTGATCTATCAAAAAACACCATAAGACAAGAACATTCCCGAAGTATCAACGTTACTACTTAGCACTTCGGGTATACTTGCACTTTGGAAATGCTGTGCATCCTATAAATTTTGACCCGGCATTAGAACCTTGCTTTGCTGTTCTGATGGTAAGCGGAGCACCACATTTTGGACAAATACTTTTAGAATTGTGTCTCTTTTTCATTGACCTCGGTAACTTATTCTAACGTAAAACCATTTGCAAAAACGATTAAGCGAACTACCCTCCTGACTCCCATCATCTTAATCAAAACCTATTTGATCCTTATACGTAGAAATACCTAAACATAAAACATTTTACTATGGAAAAGGTGCCGTACAATTTGTACATTAACTATGAGGAACTTAGTTCTCTCTTTAACGAAAGTCAGTCCAGGCATGAGAACATGGTTCGGTGCGGAGTGGCTTCGATTGAGCTTACCACTGCGCTATTGGGAAGCTTTGTAAAAGAGGGAACGGATCTGAACAAAATCTCAGACTTGATGCGCGGTTTAGAGACGCAATTCAAGTTATTAAGCAACTATACGCGTCCTTACCCTACCGGTGAGTACGAGGAGCGTCTTTCAAACAACATCGAAAATTTGAAGCAATTGTACCCGTACTGCTCAGACGAGGTAGAGAACATTACACGCTTGTATTTTAAAGTTGCGGATAAAGTGAAATTGGGATTGGGAACCCAAATGAACGAAATCCGTGCACATTTCGGATTACCGCGTATCATCGCTGGTATTGGTACTCCTTCAAGAAAACACGGGTACATGGGTAACGCCGATTTGAAACAATTGAGCAAATTCGAATATTACAACGGCGAAGACGAAATTTTTATGCGAGTACACCAGATTTCTGAGTACTGGTTCAACATCGCCATTCGAGAGTTGGAAGCCATTGCAACCGCTTTCACCGAGGAGGAAACAGATAGCAACGAAATCAACAACCACTTTAAAGCTGCTTACGAAATTCTAATGTTCCTTTCCGATCACATCATGATCCTCGAGCACATGGTATTGTCTGACTACCATCCGTTACGAGTTGCATTGAGAGGGGCAAGCGGAGGTCAATCGAAGCAAGCACACGAAGTTTTTGGTGTTGCACGAAAAATTTATGGACAGTTCATGGGGCAAATGAAACGCGAAGGAATGTCTATTATTCACGTTTTGGAAAACCCGAAACAAGAAGCTGAGAAACTCGCAATTATCAATAACTTCTCGCGAATAGAGCGTTCTCTGAAAATGTTCTTCTTCCAGCACTACAACTTGTCTTCCAGCACTATTGGGTCGCAATCGTTTGGTTCCATTGGCTACGATTTGGTGACATTAACCAACAGGTTTATTGAGCCGATGTTCAAAGAGATCGATGATGCTAAATACGATTTCACATTGAAGACCAACTTCCAATATGGTGATTCTTCAGGATCGCTTATCATGAAGGAAGAAACCTACAATCTGGATCACGACAAGTACGGTGTTACTGACGATATGGACATTATCAATGATGTAGTACGTCGTTATTTCGAGTCAATTAGTGAATTGAACATGGACGAATGGGTGAAACTATTTGCTTCTGACGGTTATATTGAAGATCCGGTAGGAACGCGTCCATACATCGGACATCAGCAATTGTCTGTTTTCTTTAAAGGGGTACTTCGATTCTTTGCAGAATTGGACATGACCATCGAAGAACAGATCACGAAGAAAGACTGTACGGAAGTTTCCTGGACTGCGGAGGCAACAACGTACAACGGGAAAGAAATCTCATTTAACGGTAAAGAAGTCTTTCATATTGGAACCAAAGGCGAAATTTTCGCTGCCGAAGTATACTGGGGTCCAGCTATGATTGCTGAACAACTGTAAAATACTGAAAACAAATCAACTAATGCTTACTCAAAGGTCATTCCTCTGTCTGCATATTGTAGACAGAGGATACTTTACTTACTACTACTCTCAAAACCACACCAAGAATAACTGAGCTTACATTAGTTACCCGTTCATTTGTTTGTGTATTTTTCGTAAAACCCCTATTTTACTAACGTATACAATGAAAAAGTCAGTTTTTTTCCTATCTTGGAAAGCCGCTATCTTATCTAAGCCCTGGCGCGTGAGCTAAAATGAAGAAATACACGTCCATAAAAGATCTACACGTTATAAGTGAAAGTGCTTTGGAAAGTTCTTTGGCCGGCTTTTGGGATTGGAATATGGCTACAAACGAGGAATATCTCAGTCCTCGATTCAAAAGCATGTTTGGATATGCTGATCATGAAATGGAGAATAATCCGGAAGCCTGGCAAAAGATAGCTTTTCAGGAAGATCTCCCGGGAATGTTCGAAAGTTTCAACGCTCATGTCGCTTCTCAAGGTAAAGTTCCGTTTCGGTCTATTGTTCGTTATCATCATAAAGATGGATCAACCGTTTGGGTGCGTTGCAATGGAAAAGTGGTGGAATGGTCCGATGAAGGAGCTCCCCTCAGAGCTATCGGCTGTCATGTGGATATTACGGAAGAAAAAGCACTGGAAGAAGAACTAAAAAGAGCCGTCCGGGAACGCGAAATCTTGTTGAAAGAAGTACACCATCGAGTTAAGAACAATTTACAGCTGCTCTTAAGTATGTCTCGCCTTAAAGACAAAAATGGTACGGTAGATACCCACGAAATTGAAGATTCTATTAAGTCAATTGCCGGGGCCTACGATGCGATTTATAAATCAGACAGACTGGACAAAGTTCCGATTAAATCCTACCTGGAGAAAATCATCAATCCGCTGGTTCATGGACAAAACGCGCACTTCGCCATTGAATCTATTAAGTTCGTTGAGAATATTGACTTCCTAATTCCCATAGGTTTGATTGTCACTGAACTCGTTAATAATTCAATGAAGCACGGTCGAAACAACGGACACCCACTTCACCTGAAGGTTAAAATCGATTTGGATGACAATTTACTTTTTATCCGATATTCCGATGACGGAAGAGGTTATGGGATCAGTCGTGCAGCAACTAAAGGTAGCATTGGTTCTTCGGGATTGTCCATCGTTGAGGGATTGATAGAACAGCTGGACGGAGAAATTGAATTCTTCGATGATGAAGGCGCTTGTGCCGAGATGAAGATTCAGTTGGCTTTGTAAAAAGCTCAAAAAAAAAAATCGGCCAACGTAGCGCCAGCCGATCTCTAACAAAAGCGAATAATCCTATTCACAAATTGAGTCCGACTGGAACTCAAAGATTTCACATTTGTCCGGTTGTACGCGATCTTCTTCGCACTCCACCTCCATTTTTTCGAACATACTCGCACAAGAAGTGGTCATTGCTAATATTCCTCCCACAAGCATGATTAATTTGATCTTTTTCATGTTTCTACTTTTATGATGTGTGTGATTTATGTTTCCAGCTCTGAACAACAGCCATCCGGTTAATGATAGTTCTCCAACAATACCAGGCAAAACCACCACAAACACAGAAACTTCTGCAATGCTGGCGTAATCATTGTAAAAAAACTGTAGCATGCTGTCAATTACATACCCCACGCCTGCAATCATCAGCGGAATCGGGATGATTTTGAAGACACGTTTCGATTGGATAAGCAGCACCCCCAGAAGCATCAGATGAATTCCAAAAAGAACCAATCCTGCCAACCAAACAATGTTGAATGCCTCCAGTCTAAATGCTACTTCTTCAATAGCATGTTGCGTTGCAATGTTGTTCTGAACGATATCTACTACCTGAACCAGATAGATGAGTGCACCCGCCAAAAACAAGGTATAAATGAACCTCAACCATGCAGAAATCTTTGCTAATCGTTCGTTCTGCTCTTTGAATATCTTGTAGAAGATCCATGACAACAGGAAGTCGAACAACACCGTGGCTCCAAGAGATAGAATGGCTAAAGTGAAGAGCGGAACGTCTTTCTGAATGTTCTGGAATGTAGCTGCGTTATCACCCACGACCTTTACTTGTTCGAGGACAAAAAAATTGGCGAAGATTGCCGTGATAAAGATCATTACGTATGATAGTCCTCCTATGATTGCTAACTTTCTCATTTTTCTTGTTTTAATCTAGTTCCGGAATTATCCCATTTTTACAATTACGTTTCCTTTTTTGTGTCCAGCATCCACGTATCGGTGCGCTTCCTGAATTTGTTCCAATGAATATACCTTGTCAATCACCGTTTTGAGTTTGTTGGTCGCCAACATATCCTGAATGATCTTCAGGTCTCTCATGCGCAGGTGCTGCTTGCGCAAACCGGTAGCGGCAAACTTCAATTTCTTCTTAGAAAAAGGAGAAACAAACAACATTGTAAGCAAGGTTCCGAACTCTAATACAGGAGTTAAGAACACACCTTTGTCCTTCATGTGTTTTTTTGATTTTGAATATGACAGCTTTCCGACGGTATCAAAAATGATATCAAATTTCTCTCCGCTGTTCTCCAATTCGTTCTTCGTGTAATCAAACACCTGATCTGCTCCAAGTTCTGACACCAACTCTACATTTTTACTGCTGCAAACAGCGGTTACTTCTGCCCCAAATTCTTTGGCCAATTGAATTGCTGCTGTTCCGATACTACCGGAAGCTCCGTTAATCAAAACTTTGTCTCCCGGCATAATTGTTACTTGATCTGTGAAGAAGGCCAATGCCGTGATTCCTCCGTCCATAATACCCGTAGCTTCTTCGGCTGTAACATTATCTGGTTGATGCACGATCAATTCATCCTCGGACAAGCAGATGTATTCTGCATAGGCACCGCATTTCAAATCTGTTGCTGCGACTACCTTGTCTCCAACTTTAAAGTGGCTTACATCTGATCCCACCTCTTCAACGATTCCCGCTAAATCCGTTCCCGGAGTCTTCACTTTTGGTTTGGGTATTCCTGTGAACAATCGCCCGAAGTAAGGCGTTCCCGTTCGCATCATCGTAGCTGCTTTGGTTACAGATGTTGCTTCGATCTTAATTAATACTTCGTTTGACTTTGGTGAAGGCTTGGCAGTGTTTTCTACATTCAATACTTCTGGTCCTCCGTACGCGTTTACAATAATTGCTTTCATGATTTTTCGTTTTGTTATCTGAGACCAAATCTACGTTGGTCGAAGCGCTAAAACGTTCGGAATTAGTACGATAAGGTTCGGAATTATAAATCGGAACTTATTGGGGTTGGTTGACTTCGAGAGCCTCAGTCAACGAGCAGCTTAAAATTGAGGACTGAGGTTCTAGAAACCCAATTTCATTATTCACTCTCAAACTCTTGCTCAAACCTGATCCTGTATCCAGGTCTTGGGAGACTGCCCTGTGCTCTTCTTGAAGTACGTGTTGAACACCGTTTTAGAATTGAATCCGCTGTCATAGGCCAAGCCAAGAATACTGAACTGGGCATTATCAGGATCAAGTGCAAGTTTCTTGAAATGATCGATGCGGTAATTATTAATGAACTGATTAAAATTCTGTTCATGCATCTCGTTGATGAGCCATGAAAGCTTGTTGGGGTGGATGCCTATTTGCTCCGCCAAGGATCGTAAGGTAAGCCCTGGATCTAAAAAAGCTTCGTTCTGCTCTATATGCTGAACCAGCTTCTCTTTGTACTTCGTTGCAGATGATTCATCTAACAAAGCCTTTTTACCAGATTTGTATGGGACCTTAATATTTGTCTGATAAATCAGATCGTGAAGTTTCTGATACCTTTTATCTCCCCTCAGTGCATCCACCGTGGGGTCGGGATAACGGAGCATCAATAATGAAGATTTGTTCTTGATTCCGTTCTCAACCCATTCAAATGCTTTGTCAATTTCACCGATTACGGCATAAATCATAAAGACATAAGAATCATAGGCGAACCCATCTGGACTTTTCGCGCGTTCGAGTAGTAAGTTGAGATACTTCCTTGTGTTCTCCTCATCCTTCTTGTAAGCATAGGCCAATGCAATGGCTCCTGTTTTCTCCGCCTCTACAAATTGGGGCTCGAAGTCATCAAAATAATGAATGACCTTGTCGTATTCTCCCATCTTCAGAAGACAAAGCGTCATAACAGCATGCGCGGGAATATTGGCAGGGTTCACTTCAATACAAGCTGACAATTGGTCAAAAGCACTGGTGTAATTGCGCGTCATGTAATCGTAGTACGCCTTGAAAAACAAAGTTTCCTGATTCAATGGATCCAGACCCATCGCAATATTGAGGTGTTTTTTTGCTTCCTCTGTTTTTCCCGAAAGCACATATAGAAAAGACATGAATTGCTGGGCTTCGGCATAGTTGGGATTCTGCTGTATGGCTTTGGTCCCGAATTCCAGCGCTTTCGAGAAATTAACTTCCGTAAAGAAGGCACTGTGTCCCTTTTGATAAAACGCTTTGGCATTATTAGGATCCAGTTCCAGAGTTTGGTCGACCAATTCATTGCACTTCATCCAGGCTTCATCAAAAGGCATGACCCCGATCATCCCCTGGAAACTGTACACATCGGCAAGACCAATGATGGACTGAACATTTGCAGAGTCTAGCTCTAGGCTTTTTTGATAGTATTCTTCCGCGAGTTTGGCATCTTCAACGCTCCATTTGTTCTTATGGAAATTCGCCTTGAGAGAATATTCATAGGCCGTAAGATTCTCCGTTTGTGGCTTTACCAGATGTTCTTCTAACTCAAAGTGTCCAAGAACCTCGCGCGACTTATCAGCGATCAATAAGCTTATCTCATCCTGAACCTGAAAAATATCATTAAAATCACGATCCCATGTTTCCGAAAAGAAGTGAAAATCGTCCTCTGCCTCAATCAACTGTGCTGTGATCCGAACTTTGTTCCCTCCGAAACGGATGCTTCCTTCCAGAATCAACGAAACACCCAGTGCCTCTCCTATTTCGGGAATTGGAACGTTCTTTCCTTTATAGAAAAACGAAGATGTTCTCGAAGTGACGCGCAGGTCTGGAATTCTCGTAAGGGCATTAATGATTTCCTCCGTGACTCCATCTGCAAAGAATTCACTGTCCTTCTTATCGCTCATGTTAGCGAAAGGCAATACAGCAATCGATTTAGGATCTTTGGAGGTCATCTAGCCATAAAGATAATCGAATTGATCGCTATTTTCAGATTGGTCCTAATCCAGCTTTGTCAACACGCTGTAGCCCGTCAATTTTCCTTTCGAATTGTACGATTCAGATCGAACTACACCAACTCCTTCGCTGTACCATTCAATAGAACTCGCTTCAATCTTGAATAACATGCGAGTACTCACATTCTGCGACAATTTCAGACAATTGAAAGTTCCGGCATCTGTTGTAACTTCTTCCATTCCTTCTACCTTTCGATCAGTAACATGCACAGTCATTGTCATCACATTAACGCCGCTTGAAGAAATCGAAACTTTCAAGGTTCCATCTTCCAAAGGTCCAACGGATGATGCATCTGTAGGAGGCAATTCGAACTCTGTTGCGTCTACTTCGGCATCCATCTCTTGATACGCAGCCATGGAGTTCCCGTCCATCATAACTGTCATATCCAACTGGAAAATCCCGTTTTCACACACTGCCTCATACGTACTTTGGTAGGTTTGCTCTTCTTTTTTGTCGTAGTAAGTAGCCTGTACTTCATACGTGGTGCTGGTATCGGACTCCGTCACAGAAAGAATTTCATATTGAACCGTTCCAGTGATTTTATCCTTGGGAGAGTAATTGGTGATTTCCCATGTATTTCCAACTTCACCCGGTAAATAGGGTTTGCAATCGGATTGCGCCATTGCCAGCGTCCCAGCAATAAAGAAACAGAATGTAATAAGTGATTTCATGAGGTCATTTGTTTGGTTATCAGCGAATTTAGTGAATATTTTCGAGCGAAATGTCGAAGCTTTAAAAAGCGTAGTTTTGAAATAGAAATTGCATCCAATGAAACACCTATTTGTTCTTTTGTTATTGCCATTACCTCTATTTGCTGGTAAATCATACACCGCAACCATTATTGTGATTGATGATGACACTTCAGAGCCCATCGAAAATGCCTCTATTTACTTTGACGGTGTTGAATTTGGTAAAACAGATGCCAACGGGCGTTTGGTTCGAGAAAATTGTAAGGAAACTTTTTATTCAATCCGAACAAAAAAGGACGGATATTATGCAATAAGCAATGCCATATATAGCCATAAGGCCAAATTCAACCAAAAACTGCTAGTACGACTAATTTCTACCGATGGCCCCAACATTAGCAAAGAAAAACTAGCGTACATGGAAAAGGTGAAAGCTTCTTATGACGATGCATTTGAACAGGAATTTAAAGCCTTGAAAGCCACCTTAGCCAAAGTTGACACCAATACTGTTTTGCCGTGCTCCGAAGACACCAGCAAGAATAAAGACAATCTTTACATTCTTACAAATGAAGAAAACTCACATTTCCCTGGAGGGTCGAATGAATTCAATAAGTACATTGTAGAAAATATTGAATATCCGGAAGCGGCCATTGATAGGGACGAACAAGGCAAAGTCTACCTTGCTTTCGATGTAGAGACGGATGGTTCCATTACCAATATAGAAATTCTTAGAGGTGTTTCAGAATCATTGGATGCCGAGGCATTTCGAATTATTTATGGTATGCCCAAATGGATTCCAGCACATTGCAACGGTCGAATTATTAAATCAAGTCAACACATACCAGTTGTGTTCTCGCTTTATTAAGACGAATAGCCCCGGAACTTCGAGAACCTCAGTTACCGGGGCTAGTATATTTACTAATAGATCCGCTTATCTCGGCTCTTTGTGTTCTTTTCCTTTGGAATCGATATACACCGTTTCATCTCCACGAGTAGCATAAGTTCTTCCACCGTCAAAGTCGGATACGTAATCGTACAGAGGCTCAGTGATTTGTTTGTCACCGTTCAATAACGCCCATTTACCGCCGATCTTAACTCCGTAAATTCCGTTTCCGATGTTTTCAACATCTTCGTACTTTGGAGCTACTAATTCCTCTCCTTCAGTGCTGTAAATTCCCATTTTTCGGTTGCTGTAATCTCCGACACCAACTTCAATGTGATCTTCTCCCGGATAGTAATAGATGTAATCGAATTTTGCCTCTACAATTTCCGTAAGTGTTCCTTTGTCGTACGATCCGAATCCGTGTTTTCCGCGCTTCTCAAACTCCATGTACCCAGCCTCCGGAATTTCGAATGCAGTGTATTCAAACGGTGTCAAAATCTTGTTATTGATATCTACAATTCCCCATCGGTTCTCTCCTTTCGACAGGAAGAATACACCATCATCGGTTTGGAATCGTGTGGCTCCAATTTCACTTTCTTTATTCATGGCTCCAAATCGAGATCCACGGCTGAAAAAGAACATGTGATTGCTGTATTCGAATGGAATAACTACTTCGTTCTTACGATTGATAAATCCTCCCTTGCTTCCTTTCTTTACCCAGCAAAGATCCTCGCGGAACCCGGAAAGACTAGCATAGGTTTTGTCATCGATCTTGTTTCCATCTGTATCGATAAAGAAGAAACGACCGTTTTTCGCTACGGGTGCAATGCCATCTCCAAAGTCTCCAGCCCAATCGTACTCAGCTTTAATCACTTCATTTCCTTTTTCATCAATGAAGCCATATTTACACGTTTCCAAGTACTTGAAATCCAACATGTCCTGATATGATCCAACTGCAACACGCGCACGCTTTCCTTTGAAGGCAAATCCCATATCGTATTTTGGTTGAACTACGTACTTACCTTTCAAATCCATGTATCCGACTTTGTCACTGGATCCTTTTTTCACTGCAAACAAACCGCTTCCAACCGCTGAAGTGTAGTTGTACTCGAACGGAATTACGGCTTTCCCTTTCTCATCAATGATCCCCATCTTATTGCCTGTAATTCGTGCTGATGCGTGTTTTTCGCTGAATGGACGCAGGAAGGAATATTCTCCTTTCAACATCACTTCTTCGTCAGGTGTTTGGTATCCCATTTCTCCCAATCCAAACGTGACAACGATCCAATCGTCTGAAGTGTAATTGGAAGATTGTTCTCCCTCTGATTTTTCTTTTTTCTCTCCTGATTTGTCCTTGCTATCAAATGCTTTCGGAGCATCACCTCCACATGCGCCCAAGAGTAGTGTAGTAGCGAGCGCACCTGCTAAGTAGTATTTCATTTTTTCTTGTTTAGGTTGATTTCGAATATAGATAAAATTCGCTCGTTTTTAGGGTGATTACAAGACAGATTTTATTCAAATCCAACCGAACAATTGATCATCCTCCAGAACACCCGGGAAGCATACCTCACACTTCCCGAGCGAACCGGATTCTACCTACTAAAACAATACTTTGGAAGCAGTCAAGAATTATGAATCTCAAAGATTTCTTACTGCAGATCGTTTCACACGAATGCGCAATTCTTTCTTGCGTGCATTAAATTTGATTCGAAGTCCTTTTTCAGGGATAATCCCACATTTCTGTTGTTTCTTATCGCAAACGCGAACCTGGTTAACTGCCACGGGTTTCTTGTATTCAAATTTGCGTTGATTTTTCTGGGAGGAAATCTTTCCTACTTTGGTATATAACGAGTCGATTGCCGGAATGTTCAGGGAAAGATCGCGTGCATTCATCGGCAATTTTACACGCGTTGAGGTGTCCGTCAGCAATACATCAATGCTGTAATCCATTTTCGGTATTTCCACATCAGTACTGTCGTTGATCCAATGTCTCGGCAACAGTTCTTTTTTGAATCCGTAGCGAATCCCTTCTTCTTCCACTACATGATTTACTCTTGTTGGACGCAAATAATATGCATACGATATCGCGGCAATTGTTGGAATACCGGACGCAGACGTACCAACTCTTTGATTTGTACTGTCGGTTGCAACCACGTTTTTCACGTCAAATGGAGTTATAAGCTGTTCGGATTCAATCTTGATATCTGCATTCACCCGTCCTCCCTGACCGAAGCAAGGAATTTCAATTACGTAATAACCATCAATGAATTTCATTTCTCTCTCGCCTCGTGTCCATTCGCCGTTGTTCACGTTATCATTCGCTTCCCAGATTTGCATGTATGGATTCATATCTTCGGCTGGAATTCGTATCGTCGCTTCAATACATGGGTTGGTTTCGCCGCACTTGGATTGCAACATCATCATTCCTCCTGTTTCCAGCGAACCTCCTTCATCCGTCGCCATGTTCAAATTCAAACTGGCAGCTTCATCGTTGTTGCTGATCTCCTGAATTTCCGGCTCTGATCCACAGACAGAACAACTTCCGAAGAAATCACGATTCACTTCAAGTTCTGTTCCCTTATTTCCTGTGATGACCATTTTGTCTCCTTTCATCGGGAACAACACAACCTCTACCCTACGGTTCAGTTTCTTCTTTAGGGGATTCTCGTTATCAAACTTTGGATCTTTCTCCCCTTTCGGATATACGGCAACTTCCGGGAAGGTACCGCTATATTTTTCCTGCATGTACTGTGCAATTTTCTCCCCGCGTCTCGACGAAAGGTCCATGTTATAGTCGTCGTTGGCATCACTATCTGTGTATGCGTAGATTTCCATGAGATAGGAACCATTGGGCTCCAGTTTGTCGATCATATCGTCCAGTCGCTCCATCTCGGAAGCAAAAATGTCATCGTTGTTAGATGCGAAATAAACAGTGAGCTGCGGTTTGCAGATTTGCGAAAAACCCCAAATGGGCAGTGCGATGACGAGGGTCATCAGTTGAGTTCTGGTTTTCATAATGGGTGGTTTAATGATATAATACACGGAAGCTGAAATGATTACAGTTTTTCCCTTTATGTCAACCCTTTACCGTAGGTAACCTTTTTCAATACGACTTTTCGATAAGGCGAGAACTCGACTTTTTGATGATTTGAGATCTTATGGCTTAGAAGATGCTTGAGAAGAAGTCTACAATTGCCCCAAAGACATCTACGATTCCATTCAGAAATCCACCGCGTTCTTTCTTCTTTTTCTTCTTCGCCATAAACTGAATGGATAAAGATAAGAATGGCTTTCCAGAGAGACCATTTTAGGGATGATTCGTGAGTTTGAAATGCAAGACTCAGACATCGCCCGACAAATGGTGGAGGATTTGAAGGCTAAGCTGGTCTAAAGCTGTAGCATTCAATCTTCAGGCAGAAATTTTTGAGCAAAGTGAGAACTAAAACGAACAGCCAACCGCACCTCCGAATTACGAATATAAGTGCAGCTGGCGTTCAAACATTCAGGTTAATCTAATGGATGTTTTTTTGTGGAATATTCCCCTGTTTTCATTTTCACTTCAGTAGTGATGTAGCTGGAAACTACGGATAAATCACTTCCATCGTTCTTCAGCTCGAAAACGGTATACATTGCGCCTTTCGCCGGATACTTCAACACATTCAGAACATCCTTGCTTGCCCCGCTGGCTTTGATGGCCTTCCATTCATCCTTTGAGAGATCTCGATTCAAAGTGAAATACACCTTGATGGTATTTGTCTTGTCCGTTTTGACCCCACGTCCGTACGTTGGTTTAACCTCCAGCTTTTCAACGTTTAAGTGGTATTTCTCAATTACCGTTTTTAACTGATAAATTCGATCCAAAGCCGTTTGACCTTCCGTTCCAGAGAATAGCTTTTTCAATGCTGAAATTTCGATAAATTCCTCTTTAGATCGCTTGTACTCCGACTCAATCAATCGACACATGTCCATCAAGTATCGGTATGAATCCATTGGAAGATCAACCACAGAGTATTTCTTATACACCTCTTTAAAACCAACATTCATAGCGGGATTACAGGGTGGATAGTTTGGATTAACGCGTTTGTTAGTCACTTTCGCATCGCCCTTTTTGTAGATTCCGGTACCGTCCCATTGACCATTCACCATATCAATCGTAAGAATGTACTCCATTTCCAAATCGGCGACTTCTGTATACTCGTATTCGCCCCATTCATGTACTCCCTCACCAATTACTGTCACAAAATACTCTTGAGACGTCTTGTGTGTACTTGACGTATAATCTTCGTTCTTTTTGTAAATCAGTGAGTCAACTCTTGTGAACTTGAATTTAGTTCCTGTTGACAGGCTTTGACTCTGAAAATCGGCATATGAAAAGAGACATCTTTCCAGTACTGCATCGTTCAACTTCCCTCCTGTGTAGGATTCTACCGCCGCTCCAATGGTGTAATAATGATAATTTGCCGTCAATTCACCGTATCCATTGTCGAAAGTAGATCGGCTGAAGCTAACGAGCAGACGAAACTCGTACTGCCCTTCTTCTGTTTTAGGAGCCTTTCCAAGGAAACTGTACGTGATTACATCCGGAGACCAGATATATCGGTACAATGTGTTATTTGCATCGTACGAATACGAAGTGTAGGGTTCATCAATCTGGCTGATTTCGAATTCATCAATGGACGAAAATCCATAAAGGGAAAGAAAGTCTTTCAAATCAGACTTATGATTCATTAATTGCTGCTTTGCCTGTCCAAATCCAGGGGCAGTTTGCGAATATGACTGTAGCGTAATCGCTGACAGTATTGCGATCAAAATAAATTTCATGATTATTGGAAATAAAGTGAGTTCTGGTTATGTAATTCTGTTAGTTCTGCTTGATGTCTTGTTCCAGTTTGTTCACCGACATCATACCGTAATCAAAGACCACTTTTTGATCATCACTTAAAACCAGAGTGATTGTTTTCTTGATAAAGCTGCTCTTCTTTATCACCTCTTTGATTTCCGACTTAGGGATGTACATGTATCCCTTGGACTTCCACTGATCTACAATCTCTTTACTTATCAGAAGAGCATGACCTCCGGCAACCTTTGCAGAATTCAATAACTGATTCTTTATTCCTTCTTTGGACATGTCGTATTGAGCGTCATAATACAAAGCCTTATCCGTAACATAGAGTTTTCCTAAAAACCGTTCACCTTCAAAAGGAATGCAGTTAATTGTGTACTTGTTGATTAGTGTTTCTCCAACTTCTTCAATAGTGTTTTCCATAACATTTCGTTTTGGGCACTATCCAAACTATGCTTTCCGTTTTTAAAGACTTTTTCCGAACCAATTACGAATTAGTAGAAACGTGTCTGTAAATAGAACTAAGTAGGATAGTGCTGATTTAATTTTTATTGTTTGAACTTTAGCTCAAAGTTGATTTCTGTTGGGAAAAAACTATTCATCAAAATTGATGAAATCCTTAATTAGAGGTGTTTTTCGAGGAGGTTCATCAAAGTTGATGATCACGAACGAACTGTGTAGCCTGCGCCCTGTTTTTTACATCGATTTTAGCATATCCGTTCCGCAAATGGGTACGAATGGTGGCTGGAGAAAGGTGCATTTTATCGGCGATTTCCTGATCCGTCATTCCTGAAGATAAATGCTCTAATACTTCTTTCTCTCTTTCAGTTAATGCGGTTAAATTCTTCGGATAGGGTAATTTCTTATGGTCGGATAAAGATTCGATTATTTCATCCTGAGAAGCCAATTTATCGTTCAATTGTTCAAGGTTCTTGTCTTTATCCACTACCTTTTTCCTGAGACGGTCCGCGTTTCTTTTCTTCAAAAAATACAGTACGAAAATGATCAATGCCACACCTCCAGTTGCTCCGGCGATATATCCCAATTTTCGGGCAAACGTAGTCGTTGATGAAACTTCCTTCTCTTTTTCAGAGAGTTCATTTTTCAAGTCGCGATTCTTCATTTTGGACTCAGCCGTGACCAACGCTTTCAATCTTTCGACTTCCTTTAAACTATCTCGTAAAGAAATTTCCTTCTCGCGGTAATCCAGTGCCAAATCACTTTTCCCAGCTTTCTTCAGTGCTTCTCCTAACGATTCGTATATGCTCAACAAATAAAATGAATTGTTTGTTTCATTGGCTAGTTTTTCCGCTTCTTCTAACTGGAAAATGGCCTCAGTAAGTTCATTCGTGAGAATCAAGGAACTTCCAAGATTTGCCCTTAGAGCGATCAATTGATTCTTTAGGTCGTGTGTTTCACAAATTTTGATCAACCGTCGGTAGATTCCAATCTCCTCCCTGTACTCCTTCAACTCTCCGTACAGTATCGCAAGATTATTCAGGTTAACAATCTGATATTCCAGGTAGTTGTTTTTGCTAAAAAAGGCATCACATTCGGTATGCAGCTTCCTTGACTTCTCATAATCTCCCAACTTTCGATACAGTGATGCCATTTCACTTTTCGCCCGGAATTCCTGTTCTTTCCAATTTCCAATTTTTGCCTTCTCTTCTGCCGATTTCAATTGTTCCAGCGCAATCTCGAGGTTGTCCTGCGCAGAATGCAAGGCCGAAATATTCAACCGTACATCGATTGCCTTCATGCCTTTGCCATATTTTTCAAACAAAATCAGCGCTTTAGAATACGCTTCAATGGCTTCATCTGGCTTCCCCTGATACTTAAGTGCCAACGCCAGATTGTTATACGTGTTCGCTTTTTCTGCAGAAGGTTTGAAGATATTCAATGCCTTACGGAGCCGGGTTGCCGCAGTTGAATAATCTTCAGAGTAAATAGCTACTATTCCCATTTTGTTGAGAGTAATTGCCATTTCAATGTGACGAGGGTGTTTCTTTTTCAGTAAAGTCTCTGCCTTCTTATGGTAATATAATGCACTATCCAACGCAAATTCTTTCTGAAACTCCATTCCCAAAAAATTGCAAACAATAGCCTTCTTAAGTGGGGAGTTGGTTTTTCCGAGTTGGTTTTTCAGATAACGCTTGGGTTCCTTCTTATCAGTTAGTTCCACCTTCAATTGCAATCGGTAATCTGATGCGAAAACATCGTTGCAATTGCACAGGAATGCAAATATCGAGACCAGAGTTAAGCAGACTGAAGCTGTTTTCATAGCTGTGCTAAAAATACAATTTTTCAGTTCTTGAAAGAGGTAAAATACAGGACATAAATCCTACAAAATGGTCGTCTAAATGATCTGGGACGAGATCTTCCTAAGTGCTTTCAATTTGCCTGAAGATTAATTTAGATTTCGAAGAAAATCAATTCACTTTCACTTTTTTAACAGCGTACTCTACCAAATTCCCTTCATTCTTCCGACATTTGGCAACCAAGAAATTGAGTTATGCAACGATTTTACCTGACGATCTTATTCGCCGCTATCACGCTACAGGCTCAATCCCAAAGCACTTACACCATTAATGGTTCTGTCTATGATGGCCAGATGGATAACGCTCTTCCATTTGCAACGGTTCTGCTCAAATCCAATGAATCGGACCAGATTGTAGCAGGCGTTACCACAATTGATGACGGATCTTTTTCTATCGAGACAGAAGATACTGCGGTGTACGTTCATGTTAGATTCATGGGCTATCAGGACACTTTCATTCGAGATTTGAACTTTGTAAATAACACTGTGAACCTTGGTAAAATCGAAATGATCAGCTCGGTGCAGGACATCGGACCGGTGAATGTACAGGCGGAAAAGTCAACGATGGAATTCAAGCTGGACAAACGTATTTACAACATCGGGAAGGATATCAGTAGCACTGGAATGGGTGCCCTGGAAGTGTTGAACAATGTCCCATCCGTCACGGTGGATATTGAAGGTCAGGTTAGTTTGCGTGGCAATGCGGGAGTACAAATTCTCATCAATGGAAAACCTTCTGTGATGTCGGATGATCCGGCGAATGCATTAGGTTCCTTAACCGCAGATATGATCGATAAGATTGAGATTATTACCAATCCATCGGCAAAATACGAAGCTGGAGGAACGTCTGGAATCATTAATATCATTCTGAAAAAAGAAGAGAATCGCGGCTTCAACGGGTCGATGTCGGCAAATACTGGAATTCCTCACAACCATAGTGTGGGAGCCAGCATCAACTACCGAACGGAGAAATTCAATTTCTTTACGCAATTCGGAGGGGGATACCGATCACAGCCTCGCTACGAAGAAAGCGACAACTTCAATCGTATTAGTGGAACGCGAATTACCAGCGATGGAACTTACTTCCGAAACGAGCAATTTTACAATATCACTTTGGGGGCAGATTACTACCTCAACAAGTACAATGTGATTACGCTCTCAGGGAATTTTGCTTATGAAATTGAGCAGCAACCATCGGAATCGAACATTACCTTTTACGACAGTCTCGGAAATATCGAATCCCTATTCCGACGTACGGAAATCACCAGTGCATTGAATCCAAAATGGCGTTACGAACTCAACTACAACAAGGAATTCCGCAATAACAAGGAACACACCTTGCAATTCAGTTCTTTGGGACGATTCTTTGGAAAGGATCTCAGTGCCGATTTCGAAAATGAATATTTTGTGGGATCATCCGGAGCTACAGATCAACGCACTCGTACCGATTTTTATCAGTCTGATTTCACCTTCAAACTGGATTACAACAATCCGATCACCGAGCAAGTCACTTTGGAGCTTGGAAGTCAATACGACATGAACGATGTAGGAAACGATTTCCAGTTAGAGAATTTCGATTCTGTGTGGTTCATCAACGAAGACTTTACGAATAACTTCATCTTTATCCAGAAAGTTTTAGGTGTTTACACGACAACCGCCTACGAAAACGATACATGGGGAGTAAAACTGGGGGCGCGAGTCGAAAACACCGACCTGGACACCCGACTGGAAACGTTCAATCAGAGCAACAGTCAGAATTACACCAACTTCTTCCCGACTTTCCATACATCGTATAAATTCTCGAAGAAATACTCTGTTCAGGCAGGTTACTCGCGCCGAATTTATCGTCCGCGTCTATGGGATTTGAATCCATTTTTCAATGTTAGAGACAACCTGAACATTCGTACTGGAAACCCAAATTTAAAGCCTGTATTCACCGATTCTTATGAAATCACAGGAATCTTGATTTTCGATAAGTTTTCATTGAACAGTAGCATTTATCATTTGTTCGAGCGTGACGTATTTGAACAGGTTTCCACCTTCGAAGATGATGTTCGCATTACAACTCGCGAAAACCTCGGAACCAGAGCAAAAACAGGGTTGGAAATCAACTGGAAATATCGTGTAGCTAAGTGGTTCACAGCCATGGGTGATGTGAACTATGGTTATTTCGTACGTCGTGGCAATTTTGAAGGGCAATCCTTCGATTTCGAGGGAGATCAGTGGTCGACACAGGTAACATTGAAGTTTGAATTGCCGAAGGACATAAGCCTGGAGATGACCCCGCAACATCAATCACGCATTTTGACGGTTCAGGGAATGAATCAGGGGCAGACATACATTGATGCCGGGATTCGCAAGAAATTGTGGAAGGGAAAGGCAGTTGTGAATTTTGCCGTTCGTGACATTTTTGCATCTCGTATACGAATCCGTGAGGTGGATCAACCCGAGTTTAGTTTGTACAGTTCATCGCTAAGAGGTCGATTTATCACACTTGGATTCAGTTATAGCTTTGGGAAAGGAGAAGCTGTGAGTTATAAGGGAGGGGGGAGATACTAGGTTTATTCTCATTATTTGCGCACTTATTACTCTATTTAGCCATTTAGCTAATTGAATAATTAATTAATTCTAGTAATTGCCAATTTTTCTAACTACCTTAATTAGTCTTCGTGTTTTAACGTTCCTTATCACTTTAACACTCCCAATTCCCCTACCTTTCTTCTCATGAAACCCTTTTTCTACATTGTAAGTTGGCTTATTAGCTTGTTCCTCGGAATGATCTTCTCCGGCATTTATACAGGTGAACCCATGTTCGGAATTCTGTATGCATTGGTTTCTTTGGTAGTTTCTGCCCCTTTCATTACAATTTTTTCGATTGTGATGATGCTGTATCTTAAAAAACAGCCGAGCACCAGAGCGCTGCACCTCAGAACTTTTACTTTACATCTTTCGGGAAGTATTTTAACCGTAGTGCTTCTCACACTTATGGTTAATGAAATCATTCCATTCGCCATATACGGTGGAATTCTGGCATATTTTGTAGTAGATAGTATCCTGTTTCACTCCTTTATTGAACTCAAACATCCTACAAAGCAGCCATCCGTTAAAACCAGTGAAGACATTCTCGACAGTCCGTTGTAAAAAAGAGGGATGCCACCCTTCTCCATTTATGACATCCCCCACTCTATAACGCACCTTTAGTACTGTTCATTCGCCGAATAGTTCTCTCAACCCTAACTGTCCAAAATCTGGTCGAGAAGGACAATCCAAATGCGTCACACCAAACATTAAGTGCCCGGTTGAAACTAACTGTGTGATCTAACATTGTACCCGAACGCGCTTGTAAAACCCAGCAACGCACTCGGAATGTCCTGTCGAACTATGTAACCAACGTTTGATATTTGTTGTTGTATATTTCAAGGTTGCTTTACCCTAAAACAGGACAATTAAATTATACCCTACCCCTGAAATCAGATTTGAGTGTGAGGGTGTGAGTGAGGCTAAACTTTCGAACTAAATCTCACACTCACTCTCACTCTCACACTGACAATGGTCCTCTCTCTTTGACTATTTGTGTGTTTTTGTACATTTGAATGGTTGATGGAGAAAGAAGAAAATAACGTTTGTGCTGAAGACACCTATCACGGGCTGTTCAAGCAATTGGCCAAACCGCTCCGCAACTACCTCATTTATCGGGGAAGTGAAGAAGGTCAGGCTGATGATCTTGTTCAGGACGCATTCATCAAACTTTGGGAGAATTGTGGAAAGGTAATGCCATCCAAAGCCAAAAGTTATCTCTACACCATCGCGTCGAATGCATTCAAAAATGAAATGACACATTTGAAAGTGCGATTGAAATTTGTAAATGCGAATCCAACGGCGCATACAACCATCGAAACGCCGGAGTTCAAGATGGAAGAAGAGGAGTTTAAGAAGCGTTTGGAAGCCGCAATTGCCGATTTACCGGAAACACAGCGCGAAGTCTTTCTGATGAATCGCATCGATAAAATGACATACAATGAAATTGCCGAAGCGCTTGGCGTGAGCGTAAAAGCAATTGAAAAACGAATGGGAAAAGCCCTCAAATCACTGAGGTCGAAAATAAAAGAATTGTAAAACGATGTGGACGGTACCAAATCAAAATAGTAGAATACTTGATTCTTGTGGGAGTTTGAGTCATGAGGGGACCTTTAAATTGAGAAAACTCTTACTCGTTCTATTTGTTCGTACTCGCCCTCACACTCAAAACTGTAACTTGAGGGTAGGGTAAAACAAGAATTAATTGTTTCAATAGCGAATGGCAGAAGAAAAAGACATATCTGATGAACTATTAGGACGCTGGCTTGCCGGGGAACTAACAGAAGAAGAACGGATCGAATTCGAGCAGTCGGAGGCGTACCGATCGTATCAGGTTATAGCCGATTATTCAGAACAACTGGAAGTTGGTTCGTTTGACACTGATGCTGCTTATGAGCGATTAAAACAGAAGCGAAATGCAGCTCCGAAGGCGAAAATTATCGGAATGCCTCGCTCTCGATGGATTGCCGTGGCAGCAAGCGTACTGGTGCTGATTGGTATTGGATCCCTGTTCTTCCTGGGAGATTCACCTATAGAAAACACGACTGTTTCCGTAGCGAATGGTGAACGAAAAGAGGTGAAATTGCCTGATAATTCCACGGTGTCGCTCAATGCCAATTCATCCATAGTTTACAACAAGGGAAGTTGGAAAGAAGAGCGAAATGTAGAGCTAAAAGGTGAAGCGTTTTTCAGTGTGAAAAAAGGAAAACGATTCCGCGTAACAACAAAACACGGAACCGTAGAGGTGTTGGGAACACAATTCAATGTTTTGGATCGTAACGAACGTACCGAGGTGATTTGTTACACAGGAAAAGTGCGTGTGACAGATTCCAAAGGGAAAAGCACCATTCTTACCAAAGGCATGGCTGCCCGAATGAATAAGGGAGTTCTAACCGACAGCTGGGATCCGGAAATTAACGAAAAGCCAGATTGGCAATTAGGATATAGCACCTTCGAAAATGTTCCGTTGCAAGACGTGCTTGACGAATTAGAAGCACAATACGCAATCGACGTAAAAGTAAAAGCAGATATTAACGGGAGAACCTATCACGGTGCCTTCCCACACGATAACCTGGATCAGGCATTGGCACTCATTTTCGGTCCAATGCAACTCAATTACACAAAAGAAAACGGTACTATTGTCGTTGTAGACTAATATATGCGATACCTTCTTGTTCTTCTGCTTCTGCTGTTGACGAAATTCGGATCTGCGCAGGTCACGGGGAACTATACCAATGCCTCATTGGAAAGCGTTTTGAATGATCTGGAGAAAGGTCAAAGTATTAAAATTGCTTACGATCCAAAATTGGTAGAATCCGTTACTATCACCGTAAGTTTTTCCAATGTTTCCGTGGATGAAGCTCTGAAGTTGATTCTAAAAAATACCGAACTAACGTTCACCAAAGTAAAACGCAATTATTACACCATCCAGCCATCAAAAGTGGAATGGAACATTTCGGGAACCATTCGGGACGCCGACGGGAATCCAATACCATACGCCAAGCTCCGCATCCTGAATTCGCGGAAAGGCGCATATTGCGATTTTGAAGGGAATTACACGCTCAAACACAAAAGCGACAATCCTCCAACAGTAGAAATCTCAGCTTTGGGGTACAAAAAACAGCGCATTTCAGCGGCGAATTTGAAAAAATCATCCAACATTCAGTTGGCAATAGAGCTGATTGACTACCCGGAAGTGTTGGTGGAGTATCTTACTGATGGAATGTATACAGGTGAAGTCGCGTCGGACCTCAGCATTGACCCGGACAAACTTGGGTCGGTTCCGGGAACTACAGAACCAGACATTTTTCAATTGGTACAAACCATTCCAGGGATTAACTCTGCGAGTGCGACGGTAAACGAAATTCAAATTCGGGGAGGAACTGCCGATCAGAATCAACTATTATGGGACGGAATTCCCGTGTACCAACCTGGACATTTCAACGGGATGATTTCATCCATCAACCCAAATATTATCGATCGTGCCGATTTATACCGGGGAGTATACGATCCGTATTTTGGTGGTCGTGCCTCCGGTTTGATCGATCTACATTCTATCGAAAAGATTCCGAATAAAATGGTCGGTTCTGCCGGTGTCAACTTTCTTCAGGGCGATCTGTATCTGGCTTCTCCCATCACCGAAAAAGTGGGTGTAATGGTGTCCGGACGTCGATCCTACCTCAACCTTTGGTCCTCCCCCACCTACAATAGCTATGCAAACCGCGTTTATCAGCAAACGGAAATCGAATTGTCAGACGAAGGAACTATCAATGAAGACGATACTGGCGAGGCGATTGCGCAGTTTCAAACGATGAACAGCTTCGTATATCAGGATCTCAATGCGAAAGTGATCTACGAACCAAATGACAAGAATTATCTTTCTATTAGTGGAATCTTTGCCAATAATGAATTGAACTATTTCACGTCATTTACGGATGGGGCAGATCGCGATTCGCTTCAAAACACCGTAAGCTCTACCAGCCGCGGATTGGGTTTGAAGTACAAAAGAAAGTGGAACGAGAAATGGCACTCAAAAGTGGAGATGAGTGCAACGATTTACGATTACAATTTCGATCTATCTTACTTTGAACTCTTTGATGATACCGTCAGTTTTGATGAACAGCAGGCTAAGTACAACTTCATTTCTCACACCGACGTAAAGGCAAGTTCAACATACGCTCTTGATTCTGCCAGCACTTTTGATTTTGGCTATCAAATGACTCGGCACCAGGTCGATTACGCAATTTCTTTTAACGGTGAAACAGACAGTGTTAGCTCTATTGGAAACAACGCAGCATCAATTCATAGCCTACACGGGAACTACATTTGGAACAAACGTAAATGGTTGCTCAAAACAGGAGTTCGCGGGTCATATTTTACAGGAAATAGTGAGTATTACCTGGAACCCCGTGTGCATGCACAGTATAACCTAAGCAAGGCGTGGACGATTAAATCTGCGCTTGGGATGCAGCACCAATTCGTTTCACAGATTGACCAGCTTGATGAGGTTGAATTAGGACTGGCGAACAGAGTTTGGATAATGGCTGACACCGCTGAAATTCCTGTTGTGCGAGGAATCATTGGCGACTTCGGAATCGTATTTCATAAAAAAGGATGGCTCGTTGAAATTGAGGGATATGCCAAACAACTGAAGAATGTCGTTTCCTTTTCAGACAATCCAACGTTCAGTTCAGGGTTATTGCGCGGAGATGCAATTTCAATGGGGGTGGATGTTCTCGTTAAGAAACGCTGGAAAAACTTTCGTTCGTGGATTTCCTATTCCTACAGCAAAGTCGACTATACATTCCTCGACCTCTCCTCGGAATCCTTTGTTGCTCCATTCAATCAGCCACACATGTTCCGATGGGGAAATTCCTTGAAATGGCGGAACTTTGAATTTTCTGCCGCCTTAAAAGTGGCATCTGGAATGCCATATACACCACTGAACCAAGTTGCGTTAGTTGGTGATCCGTTAGACGGTGTAGAAGCGTACGAAATCGATTATCAATTCCCGTACAACGCACGATTCGGACTATTCCATCAATTGGACCTAACGGTTTTCTACAACATCCTCAATAACCCGGATAAGCGCTGGAACCTGAAGATAGGAGCTTCGTGTTACAATGTCTACAACAAACAAAATATCCTAAGTCGTCGTTATGAGCTGGAGGAAGTAGATGTAAATGGCAACCTCGTGGTTCAAGCCTACGCCGTAGATAAATACTTCCTGGGAATTACGCCAAATGCCGTGATTCGATTGGAGTTGAAATGAAACTATTCATGATCCACGATTCAATATTCATTATTCAATATTCATTATTATACTAAAGAACGTCTACTAGCAATCTACTGGAAACATCTGCACTTAACACCATCGGATTGGGTTGCTCTTTCAATTGAACCTGAATACTCTTGTCGAATTCTTCAATGCGCAATATTTCCAATACAGTTCCCAGCTTAATTTGCTGACGATTGAGATAATGCAGAAATTCCTGCGAACTTTCTTTTAGTGCACAAATACGCACCACTTTTCCCGCTTCAATTTCAGAAAGTACTGAAAAGTCTCTCGGCTTGATGTTTCCATCTTTGTCGGGAATAGGAGAACCATGCGGATCCATTGCAGGAAAGCCCAACAGCTCATCCATACGATCGAAAAACTTCTCGATCCTAACGTGTTCTATTTCCTCTGCGATATCGTGTACTTCTTCCCAACCGAAGCCCATGAATTTTTCTAGAAACATTTCCGTAAGTCGGTGCTTGCGAATGATCAGAGCTGCCGTTTTCCTTCCTTTTGCCGTTAGCTTGAGCGGCTTGTACTTCTGATATACCACCCATTTTTCCTCCTGCAAACGCTTCACCATGCTGTTCACAGTGGGAATGCTCACGCCCATCTCCTTACTTAAGTCTGATAACGAAATGTTCGGATCCTCTTTGTCGAGGTAAAAAATAGCCTTGAGGTAATTTTCTTTTACGTTGGTAGCCATTGTTGCGCAAATACATCGCTAATGTACAAAGAATGACCAATTCTTCGATTCCATATTACTCGCATCAAATGATTCAAACTAACGAAAGCTCTTGCTGGTATATGAATTGCAATCATCAAAATATTTTGTTAGAGTAGTCTAACTTTATATATTTGCACCATATAACTATCGCGAATTAAATTGAAACACCTAATTATTTGTTTGGTTGTTCTGGTCTCTGGCTGGAGCTATTCACAAACCGGAAATATCTCAGGAACTATAATGTTTGATGGGGAGGCAGCACCTCAGATTACCATTAAACTTAAAGGAACTGGAATAGGAACCGTATCCGACTTCGATGGTAATTGGAGCATTTCAGACGTGCCTTTCGGAACATATACCCTTATCGTTTCTAACCCGAAATATGATTATTACGAAGCTGTAATAAACCTAACGGAATCGAATCCTTATGTTGAAATTGAACTTCAGGCAAACCCATTGCTGGTAGATCAAATTGTGGTTACCGCCACACGGACGGATAAACGTAAAACCGATGCTCCGGTAATCGTTGGTGTGATTAACAGCAAAACGCTTGAGAATGTTCAGGCCTGCACCCTTTCAGATGGGTTAAAGTTTCAACCGGGATTGAGAGTAGAAACTGATTGCCAAACGTGTAATTATACCCAATTGCGCATGAACGGATTGGCCGGGGGATACTCGCAAATTCTAATTAATGGTCGACCTATTTTCAGCCCGCTTACCGGATTGTACGGATTGGAACAGATTCCTACCAATATGATCGATCGTATTGAAGTGGTGCGCGGTGGTGGTTCTGCTCTTTTTGGCTCGAGTGCAATCGGCGGTACTGTAAATGTGGTTACCAAATTGCCAAAGCGAAATAATTACGCTGTATCCAACAACACACAGTTTCTTGGGAATGGAAGCGTCGATAACATCCTTTCCGGAAATGCCACTTTAGTCTCTGAGAACAAGAATTCAGGTATTTCCTTTTTTGTGAACAACAGAAATCGAAACGCTTATGATCATAACGGTGATAACTATTCTGAAATGACGGAATTGCGGAATTTATCCTTCGGTACAAACATGTTCTTTCTTCCAACAGAGGATCAAAAAATTGAACTCAGTTTCAGCCGATTGAATGAATATCGATTTGGAGGAGAAATGACCGATGGTCCTGCTCATTTTGCTCAACAAGCCGAAGAACGCGTACATGATGTATACATCGGTAGCCTGGATTACCAGATCAATTTCAACGAAAACAAATCGTCCCTAATCATTTACACTGCAGGGCAATTCACGTCCCGATCTCATTATACCGGAGTTGTACCCGATGATAGCACTGAGTTCATTGAATTCGTACAAAACCCGCCTTACGGAACTTCGCAAGTTTCCACCATGCAAATTGGATCCCAGTTCAACCACAAGGTAAAGAAGTTTCCATTGGGGGAAAACGTATTCACTCTTGGTGCGGAATACATTTATGATGACGTCTTGGATGAAATTCCTGCGTACAACTATATCATCGACCAAACAACGCGAAACGCTGGTGTATTCGCCCAAAGTGATTGGAAGTTCAAAGAAAACTTCAAAGTATTGCTTGGTGCAAGAGCCGATCAGCATAACTTCCTGGACGCTCCGGTAATCAGCCCGAGAACATCTTTGATGTATACCGTAAAAGATGCTTTGCAATTCAGAGTTGGGTGGGCAAAAGGATTTAGAGCGCCTCAAGCATTCGATTCAGACATGCATATCGCATTTGCTGGTGGAGGAATCTCCAGAATCACATTATCAGAAGACTTAATCGAAGAACGATCCAATAGTTACACTGCGTCCTTTAACTACGACAAACGTGGAAAGCACTATGTTGCAGGTTTTACCATTGAAGGATTTTACACTGAGCTGGGCAATGCCTTCTACTATCATCCTTTGGGTGAAGATGCTTTTGGCGAGTTATTTGAAAAACGCAACGGAGAAGGAGCTACGGTTATGGGGGCAAGCATAGAATTGCGATTGAACTGGAAGAATGAATTGGAATTCGAGTCTGGATTCACTTTGCAAGAAAGCACTTTCGACACCCCTATTCTGTACAGCGATGCCCTGGAACGTACCGATGTGTTTTTGCGCACTCCCAACACGTATGGATATGCAAATCTGTACCTGTGGCCGAAAAGACCATTTAGAGCTTCCATCAGTTCTGTGTACACGGGTCCAATGACCATTCTGCATCTGGCTGGGGCACCGGAACAAACAGAAGATGCATTCGTTACTTCCTCTGCGTTTTTTGAGTTGAACACCAAGCTTTCTTATGACTTCAAACTTTCAAGGGTTAAGGCTGATTTGCAGGTTTTTGGGGGAGTAAAGAACATCCTGAATTCGTTCCAGAACGATTTCGACACAGGAAAAAATCGTGACAGCAACTTCGTTTATGGTCCAGCGCAACCCCGAACGATTTTTATTGGAATTAAGCTTTCCTCAATTTAATCGGAAAATGGGTTCTAAACCCTATTTTTAGGTCGTGAAAAAACGCATCGTTTCAGGACTGAAATATACGCTCATCTATTCGGTAATTACTCTTGTTTTACTTGAGGGATTGCTGTGGATAATGGGATATCGTCCTTACGCGAACACGGATTACGAAGTCAAATCGACCCCTAAAAATCCCTACGTTGCTGATGCAAATCTCGGAATTCAACTCAATCCCGGAACTTTTGATTTTGTGCTCAATAAGCATGTGAAGTTCACTGCGACACATCAAAAAAACGGTCAACGATTGATTCCCGGTGCCAATGCCAGTCAAGGTGAAAATGTAATCTTTTTAGGATGTTCGTACACGTACGGTTATGGCGTAAACGACGATGAATCATTTCCTGCCATTGCTCAGAATCAGCATCCAGACTGGAACGTGGAAAACACGGCTGTGGTAGGCTATGGAACGGCGCAACATTTGCTTCAGTTGAGGGAACGATTGAAACAAGAATCTCCTGAATGCGTCATCCTTTGTCTTTCATCTGTACACTTCATTCGAACGGTACTTTCGCAACATTACCGCTCCAATTTGAGAATTGGCTATCGTCGGTCATCATCCAACGTTGACGATCGTATGAAGGGTGCTCGTTTCCCCTATTTTGACGATTATTCAGGAAAAGAAAAACACTCGAACTGGGATGATTTGTACTCCGAACTTCCGGGAAGATACTGGTCGGCGTCGATCAACTTTGTTCAAAACATTCGCGATCGAAGCAAGGAACCAAAATGCAATTCCATTGATATCACTGCCCATCTGATTCGTGAAATGCAAGCTCTTTGCAGCAAAAAAGGCATTCCATTCGGGGTCATTTGTTTGGATACCAATCATGAAACGGCTGTACTACAGAAAAAACTCGGCAAAATCGCCTGGAAAAATGTAGGTTTCTCGTTCAAAAGCAAGAAGTATACGCACGCTCCATATGACAGTCATCCTAATGCGAAAGGGCACCGAAAAATTGCTCAATCCGTAATTCCCTTCATCGAAAAACTATTAAGTGATGGCTAAACTGCGCTGGATTTGGTACGCCATCATGGTAGTTTGCGTTGCTCTTGCAATGTGGGTGGCCCCTGAAATTCCATTTCAGAGCAATCCGGATGCCTATACTTTAATTCCAGAAGAAGAAAGAAAGGAATTGGAAGCCTTTGAAGCGAACTTCGAAAGCAACGGATATCCCATCCATATTTTGGTTCTCAAGCACGAGAAGAAGTGGGAAACCTATTCCGATTTTCAATGGTTGGATCGAGCCACAAAATGGTGGAACTTCAATGACTCGTTAGAAGCTTTGAGCATTACCAATGTTCCGTTTCCTGTGAAAACATTTCTGGGAATCCGAAAGAGAAACTTCGTTCCACTGGACTCAGAAAAACGCTTCCAAAAATGGTACAATCGAGCCGATGCCTTTGATGACATTACCCGAAAGTTCCTCTCGAAAAACCGCAAGTACACCTTGTTCTTCGTCCCTTCCGATAAATACTCCGAAGCAAACGTATTTGCATTCAACCGGGAGATGCAACACGAACACGTAACCCTGCTCCCTCTCGATTATGCTGCTATCGAAAACGAACTTCGTGCCGACAATCAGCAAGAAACATTACTTCTGAGTGGAATCAGTTTTGCTGTAATTCTGCTGCTTTTTCTTGTGTTCACAGGGTCTCTGAAAGGATTGGTGTTCATTGCCTCCATGATTGTGTTTAGTCTTTCCCTGACTACGTTATTCGTGTATTTCAGCGATATGTGGTTCTCCATTCACATGGTCGCTATTCCGTGTATGCTCATCGTGTTGTCGTTTACCGACTTAATGCACCTCGTTTATACACATCATAAACTCAGAACCACAGTAGATTCACAAACCGAATTACGCAAACAACTTAGCAAATCATTGCATCGACCGATGATGCTCACCTCACTCACGAACATGGTGGGATTTGTGCTATTCCTCATTCTTTCTGACAGTCCAACGCTAACCGATATTTCGTTGCTTTCCATCGTAGGTGTCGTCTTCGCATTTCTGACATCTCGCATTGTTGCCATTCGATTACTTACACCTCAAATGCGTCTGCTGAAAGATGGAACCGGATCGAAATGGAATCAATTTCACACAAAATATACCGAGCGTTGGCGTCCGAAACGTTACTGGTTGCTGGCAGGTTCTGCCGTCGTAGCTGTGCTTTTGGCATTCGTTGTTTGGGAAAAAAGCGTGATCAACAATGTTCCGTATGTCACCGAGGGCGATCACCCTGCCTTTGAAGCAGTAGACATTATGGGCGATCATTTCTTCGGGGATAAAACGGGAGCCATTCATTTCACCTACAACAAGCCCGCTGATTTCTGGAATCCAGAATCGATGGCGTACCTTGAAAAATTAGAGGCGGAGATGCACAATCAATTTCCTATTCGGGTAATTTCAAGTCCAACCATAATTGGTAAGCGCTATCATCGTTTCCAGCGAAACGGGCATCCTGGTGCTTTCACCTATCCATTGAAATATGACAGTTTGTTCCTGAACAACATCGAGCTATTGGGTGGCGATAACATCATTCGGCACGATAAAGGTGTTGCTCGCATCCGCTTTAGTTTTTCAAACTTTAATTTGAACAAAGCCCTGGTTAGCTGGGGCAAAATGGAAAAATTCATAAAAGAAAGTCCACCGCCGGAAGCATTGACTGCATCTCTTTCGGGAGTGGCATATCACAACGACATTACTACCCAACGATTCTCCGAGAACATTTTACTCGGGATTCTCATCAGTATCCTTTTCGGAGCGTTGATTACCTTCGTTTTTGTTCGAAACTGGACCATCTTCCTGGCTACACTACTGGCAAATTCTCTTCCTTTGATCGTTGCGTTATTGATCATGATTCTGTTCGGTAGCGACTTGAATCCGATATCCTTATTCTTCTTCACGGTTATCATGGGACTGTGTGTAGACGATTCCATTTATTTACTCCTTCATAGAGATAAAGCGTCCAAAGGATCACTGTATCCGATTGCGGTAACTTCAGCCGTATTGGCTGTTGGATTCGGTGCATTTTTATTCTCTGGTTACGATTGGGTGCAACCATTTGGCTGGTCCTTTTTGATCGGAATTGCGGTCGCCTTTTTATTTGATGCGTTCTTATTAGCCTTATTCACAGATCGAAATAGTATTTTTGACGCCAATGTCTAACGTAGTTTTTATTATTTGGCTAGTAATCAACATCTTATTGATGTTGCACGTCCTGCACGAAGGTGTCCTGGTAATAAATGCGTTACGTAAACGAACGAAAAAGAAGCCAGAAGTAAAAAATGAAGACCTTCCAATGGTCACCATTCAGTTGCCACTTTACAACGAAAAATATGTGATTGAACGTCTTCTGGATGCTGTGAGAAACATCGAATATCCAGAGCATTTGCTGGAAGTTCAGATTTTGGACGACTCTACAGATGAGACAACGCAAACCATTCAGGAATACATTGAAAAACACCAATGCAATTTTGACCTCGTTCGTCGGGATGATCGATCTGGATTTAAAGCCGGAGCTTTAGCGTACGGTTTAGAGTTCGCGAAGGGAGAATTTGTAGCAATTTTCGATGCCGATTTCGTTCCGTCACCGCAGTTTTTGATGGAAACCATTCCACATTTCCAAAATCCAAAAGTGGGTGTGGTACAAACCAGATGGTTGCACATCAACGAAAAACAATCGCTACTTACCCGAGCACAGGCATTGATGTTGAACACACATTTCAGTGTGGAACAACTCGGTCGACACAATGCAGAAGGATTCATCAATTTCAATGGAACCGCAGGAGTTTGGCGCAAAGCCTGTATTGAAGACGCCGGTGGTTGGAAGGCTGATACCCTAACAGAAGATTTGGATCTCAGCTTCCGTGCACAAGCAAAAGAATGGCAATTTGAATACTTGTTCAACGTGGGATCACCTGCAGAACTTCCATCAACGTTCGAAGCCTACCGTACCCAACAGTTCCGTTGGTCGAAAGGAGCTGCCGAGTGTGTTCGTAAGAACTGGAAAATGCTCTGGAAATCATCTGCAAATTTCGCATCGAAGGTGATGGGATCTTTCCACTTGCTGAACAGTTCGGTGTACTTGCTAGTTGTCGCTTTGTTGCTCTTAAGCCCGTTCGTTTACTACGTAAACAGTGAGAATCTTGTAACGGTTCCCTACCACGAGTATTTCCTGCCATTAGGGCCAATTGTAAGCGCATCCCTCTTCTTAATTTTCCTCGCGGGATCCTTACTCGCTAATCGTGATAAATTAAACGCGTTGCTTTGGTACATTCCGTCGCTGTTCACGTTCTTCTCCATGACCACAGGAATTTCTCTGTACATGAGTTTTGGCGTGATTGAAGGGTACTGGGGAAAGAAATCTCCTTTTGTGAGAACGCCGAAATTCGGAGAGGAAAACATCACCAAGAAAATCAAAAGCGGATACGATTATAAGAAAGAGTATAGTATCCAACTCCTCGAAATTGTTTGTTGGGGTTACGGAGCCTACTGGATGTACCTCGGTTTCCAGACAATGAACGTGATGATTATTGCCTACGCGATGATCATTCTAACAGGCTTCTCACTTTCACTTTTCTTTAAAAATCAAACTTTCCAGTGGCGTTGATCCGAAAATATGGTTTTTGGATTTTCGCGGTGGCAGCTGCCCTACTCTACTTCTTATTTGCTCAGGATTTACGACGAACTGAACATCTAGAGTTGTTCCTTTCATTCGCAACACTGGTTGCTCTCTGGTTGCTCATGCATCGGTTCGCACCAAAAAAATGGGTTTTATTATTCGGTGTGGGTCTGGTCTTTCGATTGAGTTTTCTATTTGCCACGCCGCATTTATCAGACGATTATTTCCGCTTTATGTGGGATGGTGAACTTAGTAAAGATGGCTACGAAGTCTTTGGTTTTGTACCGTCAAAATTCGACGAACACGTTGCAGAAGAACACCAGGATAAATACGAGAAGATGCTGAACGACAGTACAGCTGAGTTTCCTTCGGGGATGAACTCGAAAAACTACTTCTCCATTTACCCTACTGTCAATCAGTTCGTATTTCAAACCAGCGCTTTGGGTAACGATCCGCAACGAACGAACCTGGACATTCTTCGCATTTGGATTCTAATTGCCGAAATTGTCACTTTTTTCTTGTTGAAGGCATTATTGACCGCTAAGAACATTTCGACTCCGCTCAATGTTCTTTCCGAAAACCAAACTGCCGGAGACACTGAGGCTCTCGAAGTGCCGAGGCTACAAAATGTTCGAACCCACTGGCTTAGCCTCTACTGGCTCCACCCACTGATCATCATTGAACTCACGGGAAATTTACATCTGGAAGCATTGGCAATTACCTTCATCATTCTGGCATTGTATCTGGCTCATATCAATCGTTGGGTTGGTGCTGCGTTGGCAGTTTCACTCGGCGTGATGACCAAACTCACTCCACTGCTCATGTTGGGAGCTTTCTTCAAACAACAAGATTGGAAACGCTGGCTGATTCAATGTACCATTGCCGGAATAGCAAGCATCGCTCTGTTCGCGATTTACGTAACCCCTGAAACATTCGAAAACTTCAAATCCAGCGTAGGGTTATTCTTTGCCTGGTTCGGGTTCAATGCCGGGATTTACTACAGTTTGAAAGAACTCGTTCTTTTGATTTCCGGTGCAGACATTTCAGCATGGATCAGCTTGTTTTTCCCTTTCATTTCGGCAGGAATCATGCTTTGGATTACCTTCTTTAAAAAAGTAGATGTTGCCACCACAGCGCTTCTATTATTCACTACGTACTTCATGTTCACACCCATTCTGCACCCGTGGTATGTAACGGTTCTGATTCCATTGGCAATTCTTTCCAGAAAGATCTACCCGCTTATTTGGTCCGTGCTGATTTTCGGGACGTATCTGGCGTATGGCGATTCCTTCAAAGAACCGCTCTGGTGGATCATCATTGAATTCGGTGTGGTGATTACCTTTCTATTTGCCGAGTTCAAACAAGACACCAACTGGAGTCATCGAATCGCAAATCGTATCTACAATTGATATGTTAAAAGTTTCTTAACGAAAAGGTTATGGCACAACTGTTGTCTTTGCTGCTGCGAAAACACGAAAATCGTTAGATTTACAAAAACCAACACTTATGAAACGAATTCTACTTGCCTCTGCCCTCCTGCTTACAGGGTCAGTGTCATTCGGTCAAAACATCAATGACCACAAGATTAACTTCAACTACATCCAGCTTCCATTACTGAAAATCGATACACAGTACGATAATTACAGTGTGAAGGTAGAACATGCATACCGTCAGGCGAATGAGGACAGCACAATAATGTTCGATGCCCGAAAAAATGTTGCCATGGAAATGTTCATGCAAGCATCGGAGCGTTACCACAGAGAGCGCGATTCATTGGACAGAATCTATTTGTCGCAAATGTCTGCCTGGGAACAAAAAGTAAACGCCGGAACAACCAATCCAAATGGAACACCGCTTTCAGAACCAGTTGCGCCAGTCTATCCACCAGCACCAGTTATGGATCCAGTAGAAGCACCAATGATGCATTCTGAATTTCAGGAAAATATTGCTACAGATCGTGTAAACCTTGCCGGATATACAAAAGGAGAAGGAGAAGTAGAAATTACAATCACCATCCACGCGATTCGCAGTTACCGAATTGTAGAATCAAAAAAAGGTTCAGGAACATCTACAAAATATGAGTACTCAGCACGCTATGTAATGCCTGTTGGAATTCGTGTTGCGAATCCTTCCCAGGGAATTATGATGGAGAAGTTGTTGTTTGAAAACGAAATGACGTACAACATGCCTTCTCAAAAAAGCAAGTACGATCATGAATTGTACATGAAGGACAACAAAGAAACGTTCTTCCGCCAAATGGAAACCTCTGCCCGAAACAGTGTTATTTCAAAATTGAACGATTACCTGAACAACCACTTCGGATTTGTTGAGCGTACAAGATCAGCAGAAATTTACTCAGTGAAATCGTACAAAGGCTTCGATTACACAGATGTAACAAATGCCTTCACTCAAACAACGTTGGCTTTACAAGCAGTTGGTGCCGATCGTGATCGTTCTGGAGCGATATCACAAATCAACACAGCGATTAACGCTATTGAAACAATTCTTACTGAGTCGAACATTGGAGATAAGAAATCGCGTATCAACGCTAAGGTTACGGCAATGCTTCAATGTAACCTGGCTGAGTTGTACATGTGGAAGGCAGACTTCAATAAGTGCGATGGATTATCAAACCTCGCAATGAACAGCGGAGAAGGAAAGGCAAAACGCCATATCCGTGATGAAATTGGATTTTACAAAGATCAGCGTAACCGCTGGGACGTGCATTATTAATAGATCAAAAGTTGAAACAATTGCGGAAGCTTAATCCATAACGGGCTTCAGCAAAAGAACAAAAGAAGCACTGCATCTCGACATAGCTCGATGACCGCAGTGCTTTTTTGTTTATCGTTGTTTTTGAACAACCGCAAAGAACGCGAGGAGCGCAAAGCTGTATGTTTGATTGTTTTAATAGAATTACGCATAAGATTATGACGAGGTCATAATTTAGCGCTCACCACATACACTTTACGGTATAAATCCTTGCGAACATTGCGCCTTTGCGGTTTATCCGATTCTAATACATAGAATGGTGCCATTAAATAGGAAATCGCCCTCCAAAGGGGTAACTTACCAGATATTGGTAAGATGCCCAGCATGTTTTTTTTCGACCACAAAGGCACAAAGATTCTAAACAGGGATAACACGGGTTCTTTCATGGACGCAAGGGATTATGACGATGTCATAATCTAGTGACCACATAAACCTTTCATCAAAATTTTTCTTCGTGTTCTTTGTGCCTTAGTGGTAAATAATTTGGAGTTTGCCTCTATGTAGAAATTCGCCTTTTTTTGGGGGAGGATATTATGAATGTCCCAAAACAAAAAAAGCCCTGAACATCCATACGGACATCAGGGCCACCTATAACGCGTCGAAATTTGTTAAGCAATCAAAAAATACGCGATCATTATAAAGTTTATGATAGTTGCAATGACTCCAGATGTCATAATGTATTTCATCGGAGCTACTGCCAATAGTAAACTTAAGGTAATCATTGTTGGAACTACAGCGGCTACCAATGTACCCACGTACTGAACACCTCCCAGTCCTACTGCAAGACCTCCAGAACATCCAACAACTAATATCACGGCGCATATCAACCCAAAGCGGTTAAACTCGGTATTCTTTGCAAATATCACTTCAGCTGACTGCTGCCCTTGTTTTTCAACATTTTCCATAACCATCGAATTTGTAACGTTCTTTTACAAAGGTGAATGAATGAAAAAGCTTGCACCATGACCAATTATTTCTAAAAAACTGATAATCGTCATGTTATAATAGGAGTAAAAGAGCTAGTGAAATTTAGTTTTTTTCCTTTGGCACCGAATTGCCTATCTTTATGGAACATTGAAATTAAACTGTCGAAAATGAAAACTGTACTGTACTCTCTGGCGGTAACCGGCTCCTTATTAATATCCGGAAACCTGACCGCTCAGAACACAAAATCTGTAAACTATGCAGTTCAACCCGTAACGGAAGCAACCGTTTTACAACACGGTGATTTGCAAATTCGCGCCACTGATGCCATTTACTTCGAAATGGACGAAGAAGCATTGGTAGCACAATTGAATGGCATCATGTTCCGTGAAGTTGGACAAGGATTCGTTGCAGAACTGAATTTCCCTCACCCGGATGGAACGTTCCATACCTATTATGCGAAAGGGAATCACACAATGAACCCAGGGTTAGCTGAAAACTACCCGGAAATCCACTCGTATGATGCCTACAATGATGAAGGGCATTTCGTGAAGTGGGACATTACTCATAAAGGATTGCACGCGATGATCTTCCGTCCTGACGGCTCAACGATCTTTATTGATCCAGCTATTCAGGGTAAGAATGATTACTATATCGTGTACACACGAGAGAACTTTATTACTGATAAAGAAAGAGATTGCCAATTCAATAGTGATATGGAACCTTTGAATACCTCTATTGAATTATCCACAGGCGAATTAAAAGAATTCGGAACTTGTGAATTGCGTACCTATCGCTGTGCAATTGCTGCTACTGGAGAATACACCATCTTCCAGGGTGGAAGCGTTAATGACGCCGTTGCAGCCCAGGTAACTACCATGAATCGTGTGAACGGAATCTACGAAAAGGACATGGCGATCACGATGGAAATCATCCCCAATAACGACCAGATCATCTATACAAATACAGCTACGGATCCATACTCCAATGGAAATACCGGAGCCATGATCATTGAAAATCAAACCAACATCAACAACGTTATTGGTTCAGCCAACTACGACATTGGACACGTTTTCGGAACGAATAGTGGTGGATTAGCTGGATTGGGTGTTGTTTGTTCTGGTAGTAAAGCACGTGGTGTAACGGGAAGTGGAGCTCCGGTTGGAGACCCTTTTGATGTAGATTACGTTGCTCACGAGATGGGACACCAGTTTGGTGCGAACCACACGCAGAACAACGATTGTAACCGTAATAACGGAACAGCGATGGAGCCCGGTAGTGCAAGCACGATTATGGGATACGCTGGAATCTGTGCGCCAAACGTACAGAACAACAGTGATGACCACTTCCACGGAGTGAGTCTTGAAGAAATTCACTTCGAAATCATGAGTACCGGTCACCAATGTGAGGCAATCACTCCATTGTCAAACACAGCACCAACAATTACAGGAACAAATGGAGGAGCAACCATTCCTGCTGGTACGCCTTTCGCTTTAACGGCAACAGTAACAGATCCGGATGGTGATCCACTTACGTACAACTGGGAACAAATGGACAATCAGACAAGTACACAGCCTCCGGTAGCTACATCAACAGGTGGACCTAACTTCCGTAGCTGGTCTTCTGATAGCAGCCCAACACGTTATTTCCCGAAACTTTCCGCGATTAAGAACAACGGACCATTTACCTGGGAACGACTTCCAGAAGTTTCCAGAACAATGAACTTCCGCGTAACGGTTCGCGACAATGCTTCAGGAGCTGGAGGGTGTAATGATCACGCAGATGTAACAGTAACCGTTGACGGAAACAGTGGACCTTTCGTGGTAACAGAACCAAACGCTTTGGGAATTGTTTGGTGGGAAACACAAACACGTACAGTTACATGGGACGTTGCGAACACTAACGCCGCTCCTGTGAACTGTCAAAACGTAGATATCTTCTTGTCAATTGACGGAGGAAATACTTTCCCAATTACATTGGTAACGGGAGTTCCGAATACGGGTTCTGCTCAAGTGGTGGTTCCTTCTAACTTCACCAACCTTGCACGTGTAATGGTTATGAGTGAGGACGGAACTTTCTTCGATATGTCAAACTTCAACTTTACTATTATGCAGGCTTTCGCCGGTATGGATGAAATCGTAAATGGAGATTTGCAACTGTTCCCGAATCCAACAAACGATATTGTCAACGTGCATTGGACGGAAGATGTTCAATCCATCGAACTGGTTGATCTACAAGGAAAAACGTTAGAGACAATCGAAGTTTCCGATGTTAAAACAACAACTATCAATCTTGAAAACCTGAGTTCAGGTGTTTATATGATTCGCGTTACAAGCAGCGAAGGAACATCCACACATCAAGTGATTAAAGAGTAAGGAAGACTCAAAATAACTTTTAAGCCGCCGCATCGCAATGATCGGCGGTTTTTTTTGTGTGTGAGATTCTGTCGCTAACAAGAGCAGTGCATTTCGGCTCCGCTCAATGTACTGCTGCTTTCAACATGAAGTGCGTTTCGACTACGCTCAACGCACGTAACAATCAACTCTATTCGCGCATTGAGCGGAGCCGAAATGCACCTAAAACCCTACAAATTATCCAACAAAAAAGGGCCGTCTCTCGACAGCCCTTCAAATCATAAAATGGGATTCTCTTAGTGAATCACTTCAATCGATGTAATTCGAACAACTCCATCTTCTTGCTTTGCACGAAGCGTGTATTGTCCTTCCGCCAATTGAGAAGTTTTGACAGTAACATTCTGCGCATTGTATTCGTTACGAACAACTACGCGTCCTGCCATGTCCATCAACTCCACAAGAACAATGTTCTTAGAAGACTGAATATTCAATACATTGTTTGCCGGGTTTGGATACGCTACAAACGTTTCTCCTTCCAAATCCAACAATCCAATTGTGGACACGGTAACCGTTTGCGTTGTTGTGTCTGCTCCACAATCGTCTGTTACGATCAATGTCACAGTATACGTGTTGTTTGATGTATAAGTATGGTTTGCATCTGCTGACGTGTACGTTGTTCCATCTCCCATATCCCAGCTATATGTTGTATTTGTGCTGGAAGTTGAAGTATTTGTAAACGTAAATGTTGGCTCTGTTCCGGACTGCGTGAATGATGCCACAGGATCCGTACAACCGTTATTCACTGTAACTGACATTGATACTGAATCAACACCACAATCATCTGTAATGATCAACCATACTGTGTACGTTCCATTATCTACATATGTGTGAGAAGGATTCTGTTGTGTAGATGTATTTCCATCTCCAAAATCCCATGAGTACGTTACAACTCCAGTTGTTGACGAACCATCCGTAAAGTCGAATGATGGATCGTTATTCGTTTCTGAGAACGCTGCAGTTGGATTGTTACAAATGGTAACCGTCTGCGTCGCACAGGTAGAATCCGCTCCACAAGCCGTAATCGTTGTTAAACAAACAGTATATGAGCCTGCCATAGCGTAGGTATGAGATGGATTTTGCATAGTCGATGTATTACCATCACCAAAATCCCAAAGCCACCCCGTGATTGCCGCACTAGCCGTTGAGTTATCTGTGAAGTTCACTGTTCCCGAACCTCCTGGAACGGAAGACCAGTCTACTACCAAATCATTTCCGATTAACGTTGAATCTACGTCGACACATGTGGACGTCCAACCGAAAAGTGTATCCGTCAGGTACACTGTGTAATCAATAGTTGTATTGGCATACGTATTCGCAGTATCGATGGCATTTCCTCCACCACCATCACCAAAGTCCCAGGTGTAGCTTGATGAAGTTTGATTCAAAAACGCTGCCAAATTGTACATTCTGTCCTCAACAATTGGAGAAGACGTATTTGTGAAATTAATTGTTGGTCCACCGGTAAAGCAGTTCGCCGAAGCAGTAAACCCAGCATTTAGCGTGTAAGAAACCAGCGGATGGAACAAGGCGTCGCAATCCAGCGGAACACCTCCAACATTGATATCGTAGGAGTTGTACCAAAGCCCAGCGATATTAATACCAGCCAACCACTCTTGCAATCCATCTGGCTGTGGAATCGCTTGATAATCGCTAAATAACAATCCGATTCCATTTGGTGAGTTGTTTTCAACTACAACTACATAGGGCATCGAGACATTAATCGGAGGGAAGTTCGCGAATTTGCTCAAAGAGTTAATATCACCTCCATAAAAGTTCGTATCGATTGAAACTGTACCCGTTACTAACGGCAATCCTGTTGGCAATGAATCAAGACCTGCTGCGTATACCTGAACAGTAGCGTTAATAGTTGTTCCTCCTGTTGCATCCAACTTGTATGCGAAGAACTCAACTCCTGTTAATGTAATTGTTTGTGGACAGTTGAAATATTGTGAAACTGCGTAACCGGAAGTTGCATTATTGATGCTCAATGCAGAGACACCTGTAGCTTTCGCTATTGCATATTGTACTGTATCTGGACCACAAGTGGCAGATTTGGAACCAGACTGCACTGCTTCCATGCTGCTCGATAGTGGTTCAAATTGTACGTCAGCTCCGGTGTCAACCATTTGGGAGAAACCCATAAATGGCACCAAAGCTATCGCAAGTAGTAGTTTTTTCATAAGACGTTAATTTTCAGTTTTGATAAAATTACGAAAATAACCTATAGAGTTAGTAGGATCAAAATCTTCATTTCCAGACAATAAAACCTTATCGCAATTTTAGTTCCAACTATGTTGGAATAAATCCTAAATTTGCTACGCAACACATTAAATGAGCGCACAGAAGAAAATAGCTGTAATAGGCGGCGGTAGCTGGGCAACAGCCTTGGTGAAAATTCTGTGCAACAATGTCCCTTCTGTTCGATGGTACATGCGCAACGAAAGAGCCGTTGAACACATCCTCAAGTTCAGACACAATCCAAACTACCTTCAATCCGTTGAATTTCAACTCGATAAAATTGAAGTGAGCACTGATTTAGTGGAAGTTGTAAAGCCTGCAGACATCATTATTATTGCCACTCCATCAGCGTTTTTGGTGGATCTATTCAAGGATTTCCCGAGCGAAATAATGGCGGATAAGATTGTTTTTTCAGCTGTAAAAGGAATCATTCCAGAGTTTAATGCCATTCCAGCCCGATTCTTTCACAAGACATTTGGTACGCCATACGATAACATCGGAATAATTTGTGGTCCTTGTCATGCGGAAGAAGTTGCATTGGAACGACTTTCTTATTTGACAATTGCCTGTCAGGATGAGGATATCTGTGAAGATGTAGCAGAACTGGTTCGATGCCGATACATTCAGGCTACCGTATCCGATGATTTATTTGGGACAGAAATTTCTGCGGTACTGAAAAACGTATATGCAATCGCATCTGGAATTTGTGCAGGATTAGGATATGGTGACAACTTCCAATCCGTTTTGATTTCCAATGCGATCCAGGAAATTGAGAACCTCATTGATGAAATGAGTCCGATTCACCGCGACGTAAAATCATCCGCTTACCTGGGCGACTTATTGGTAACCGCATATTCCAAATTCTCCCGAAATCGATCTTTCGGTTTCATGATTGGAAAGGGATATTCCGTGAAAACAGCCCAAATGGAAATGGACATGGTGGCTGAAGGATACTACGCAACCAAAAGCGTGATGGTGATCAAGAAGAAATTCCAGGTCGATATGCCGATTGTGGAAGCTGTGTACAACATTTTGTACGAACGCATCTCTCCGGTAATTGAGATGAGAATTCTAACAGATAAGTTAAGCTAATAACTTTTTGTGATATTTTTAATACGGTTTTCCCTTGGGAAAGCGATAATTCCTACATTTGCCGAAAATCCAGTGCATGAAAGTGTTCAAATTTGGTGGTGCCTCCGTTAAAGACGCTGCAGCCGTGCAGAACGTAGCGGATATTTTGCAACTCTTCGAAGGAGAGAAATTGGCTGTCGTTATTTCGGCTATGGGCAAAACAACCAATGCCATGGAGCAAATTGCACAGGCTTTTTGGGATCGCGATCAGGCTACTTTCGAAGAACGCGTGGAAGAACGAAGAACCTTCCACATGGAAATTATGAGTGCCTTGTTCGAAGATGACAACGCTCCGATTTTTGATGAAATCAATGGGGTATTTGACCGATTGAAGGCACACTTTAATGATTTGGTTTCTGAAAACTTCGACTTCGAATACGATCAGATTGTTTCGCTTGGGGAAATTGTTTCAACAAAAATTATTTCCGCGTATTTGTCCTCCAGAGGATTGTCTTGCAGATGGGCAGATGCTCGTGAGTTGATTGCAACGGATCGTAAATTCCGCGAGGCAGAAGTAGATTGGGAACTCTCTACCAGTCATTTTGAGAAGCGTTTCCTTCCACAATTCGACGATGTGGATATTCAGATTACTCAAGGGTTTATTGGTTCCAACGACAAATCAACTACCACGCTAGGACGCGAAGGTTCCGACTTTACGGCTGGTATCATTGCATATTGTTGCGACGCTGAAAGCGTTACTATTTGGAAAGACGTTCCTGGAATGTTGAATGCCGATCCAAAGTGGTTTGATAACACGGTGAAATTGGATCAAATCTCGTTCCGCGAAGCGATTGAACTCTCTTACTACGGAGCTTCGGTAATTCACCCGAAAACAGTGAAACCACTTCAAAACAAGAACATTCCACTTTACGTTAAATCTTTCGTGAACCCGAAGGAAGAAGGAACAGTGATTCAGGAATCTATGTCCAGTGATCACTTAATTCCGTCGTTTATCTTCAAGATGAATCAGGTGTTGTTCTCATTTACCCCAAAAGATTTCTCATTTATCGTTGAAGAAAACCTAAGCGACATCTTCGATCGATTGTCAAAGGTTAATGCCAAGATCAACCTGATGCAGAATTCTGCCTTGAGCTTTTCTATTCTTTTGGACGCTCAGAAAGTAAATATCCCACAGATTCTGGAAGCCTTCGAAGATTCCTACCAGGTGAAATTCAATGAGGATTTAGAGCTTGTAACAATTCGCCATTACGATCAGGCTACGATTGACCGTGTTACGGTTGATAAAGACGTATTGCTTCAGCAGAAAACACGTGAAACCGCCCGGTTAATTGTGAAACAGAAGATTCTGATTTAGTCATAAGGGAGAAGTCAGAAGTAAAAACCACTTCTTACGGATCACTTATAACTTTTTCCTCCCTATTTAAAATCAGTCCAAATACCCTTTTTTAGCTACTGCAAAATCAGAAGACAAAACGTATTTTTGTCGTTCGCATGGCGAAATTACTGTCGGAAATAGCGGATGGACAAGAGGTAAGGGTGATTTCCATTGCATCTTCGGTGCTTCGGGTCAAACTCCTTGAAATGGGATTGTTGGCGGGTCAACCGATTCGTGTTCTCTTTCGTGCTCCCTTGGGAGACCCAATGGCCATTGATGTAAACGGGTATGTTCTTTCCCTTCGATTGAACGAAGCTAAACTCGTGACAGTTTCACCAAATGAGGAAGAAGCATGAAAATTGCGCTGGTCGGTAATCCAAATACGGGAAAGAGTTCGATTTTCAACATGCTGACCGGAATGCGTCAACACGTTGGGAATTTCCCTGGTGTTACCGTTGACGTGAAAAAAGGAGACATGAAGCTTGGTGATACCAACGTAAGTCTCATCGACCTTCCAGGAACCTATAGCATTTACCCAAGATCAGTTGACGAGCGCGTGGTGTATGAATCACTCACGGTTACTACAGCAGAAGACCAACCAGACGCCGTGATGGTTGTACTGGACACTTCCAATCTTCAACGGAATTTACTTCTTGCCAGCCAGGTATACGATTTGGGCTTGCCCACATTGTTCGTATTGAACATGAACGACGTTGCGAAACGGAGAGGTATCACGGTAAGCGAAGAAGGATTACGAAAGCACTTTCCCGAAGCTGAAATAGTAAGTGCGAATGCCAGGGCAAAAATGGGTAAATCAAGAGTTCTTGATGCCTTGCAAAACCTTCCTAAAAGAAAATCGGCTAGAGTTGAGCCTTGCGCCATGGACGATTTCCCGGGTCAGGAACAAGAAACCGTCGATCGTTATAAAGCAATAAAGAAAATGCTTCCGAGCGTTGAATCGGTAGTTTCAAAGCAAGATTTTACAAGTAAATGGGACCGAATTCTTACGCATCCTGTTTTCGGATATCTCATTTTCGCCTCGATCCTGATGATCATTTTCCAGTTCATTTTTGCGTTCGCAAATTATCCTATGGATTTGATCGACGGAGCGTTTACCTCGCTGAGTTCATGGACCGCTGGCATGCTTCCTCCCGGAGTATTTACAGATTTACTCACCGATGGAATCATTCCGGGTATCGGTGGAGTCGTAATTTTCATCCCTCAGATTGCACTGCTTTTCTTCTTCATGTCCATATTGGAGGAAACCGGATATCTGGCACGCGTGGTGTTCATCATGGACCGATTGATGCGTCCGCTAGGGTTGAATGGTAAGAGCGTTGTTCCGATGATGTCCAGTGTTGCCTGTGCGATTCCGGGTGTTATGGCTACACGAACAATTTCGGACCGGAAAGAACGATTGATTACCATCTTGATTGCACCGCTAATGAGCTGTAGTGCTCGTATTCCGGTGTATACTTTGCTCATTTCACTGGTTATTCCTCAAACGAAGGTCTGGGGTCTGATCAGCGCTCAGGGATTGGTTTTGTTCGGGTTGTACTTCCTCGGGACAGCCATGGCACTGATAGTCGCGTTGATTTTAAAAGTACTCATCAATACAGACGAAAAAGGATTTCTATTGCTCGAACTTCCCGAATATAAGGCGCCTCGCTGGGGGAACGTTGGATTGGTAGTTCTGGAAAAAGTTCGCGTGTTTGTTTGGGATGCCGGGCGCATAATCCTTGCTATATCGATAGTACTTTGGGCTTTGGCAAGTTATGGACCTTCGGAACGAATCCACAAAGCTGAAAATCAAGCGTTGGTCACTGCCGGTCGACTTGGGATGGATAAAACTGAAACGGAACAACTGGTAGCCTCTGCGAAAATGGAGAATTCCTACATCGGTATTCTCGGGAAAAGCATTGAACCAGCGATTGAACCTCTGGGTTACGATTGGAAAATTGGAATTTCACTGATCACTTCATTCGCTGCCAGAGAAGTATTCGTTGGATCCATGGCGACGATCTACGCGGTGGAAGATGATGGGGAAAAGCAATCTCCGTTAATTGAAAAACTGCGCGAAGAAAAGCGTTCCGATGGAAGTGCTGTATATTCTTTAGCGACGGGCGTCAGCTTGATGGTGTTCTACGCCTTTGCGATGATGTGTATGGCAACGTTAGCCGTGGTGAAACGCGAAACCAAAAGCTGGAAGTGGCCACTTATTCAACTTGGATATATGGGCGTATTGGCGTATTTTGGAGCATTGATAACGTATCAGATTTTAGCGTGATTCAGACGATTCTTGTCATATTGACCCTTGGAGCAGCCCTCGCTTATCTCGGTTGGGAAGTCTATAGGCGATTCTTTAGGAAAGACGCTTCCTGTGATGGTTGTGCATTCAATCCGGAGGCTAAACAGTAGACAAAAGACCGAAAGACAAAAGACTAAAAGACAAAAGACCGAAAGAGAAAAGATGAAAGAATGGGTCTGTCATCTTTAACTTGCGCTTTTCGCAAGTGCTGTTTTCCATCCCTGATTATTCCGTAATCCAATCCTTAGATGAGTCCATACCTTTGGACTGTAAAACAAAACGATATGAAAACTTTACTTGCTTCGTTACTCATTGTTATCGCATCTAATGCAAACGCTCAAACAACTACTACAAATGATTCCAAAGGACTCGAATTTGAAGTTCAAACAGGATTGAAATACGTTGGAAGAAAACAGCATTTTACGCACGTTCATGAGTTTTATGAAGGTCCAACAGAGCGTTTGGAACTAACGGATCATGACCAAAACATTGGTATCAGTTCTGACATTCAATTCGGATATCGTTTCAATCAGAAGTGGAGTGCCGGGGCAACGGCTGGATTTATATTCTGGTTCGATCACATTGACTTTTTCATTCCTCGATTTGGTGGGTCGGCTTCTACCGGACTTTATGGAACATATCATTTCAATGACAGGTTTTCGCTTTTTTCATCGGTTGGAATTCGCAAGATTCCGGAACAGAAGTTTGGTGGAACTTTTAAAATCGCTCCACAGTTGAAGTTTGGAAAGAAGCAACGATTAGCGTTTCGCGTGGGGACCGAAGTGTACTACGCCAAAAGAGATAACGAGTTCTATTCTGGTTTCTTTGAAACACCGCAACACCCAGGTCTGATTTTCGACGCTCGGGGTCAGGGACCTTCCACAACTATCGGGTGGATTCATGAAGCGTCTCTTTCGTTCACGATCGGCGATTAATCAGTTTTGGTCAACCGCAGTCTTTTGTCCATTCAGAGTTCCCAACATTTTAATAGCGTAGAATAATAGGTAAATGAAACAACCGACACCCACAAAGAAGCTCAGTCGAATTCCAACTGATTCCTGATCTACCAGCACGCCCTGAAGGAGAGAAACAAATCCTCCGCCCATAATCATCATTACCAGGAATCCGGATCCTTTGTTCGTATAACTTCCAAGTCCACTAATTCCCAACGTGAACACACAGGGCCATAAAGTAGAACAGAAAAGACCCACACTAACGAACGCATAAATACTCACCAATCCATCGCTGAACATCCCAATGAGCAATGCCGCAATACCAAGGGTTGAGAAAATTGCCAGCTGCTTGGCCGGATTTCCTTTACTGAGGTACTCCGCAGCAATCAAAACAACAATTACAAATGGGTAATAATACAACTGGGATAAATCTTGATTGTTGATCGCATTCACGAGCATAAATATTCCGAACGCAGCATAAGGAAGGATAACTCTAAATACGTTTCTTATCCGTTGATTGGAACTAAACACATCTGCTGCAGAAGTCCATCGCCCAATCATTAAACTTGCCCAGAAAAGAGAAATATAGGGTGTGATTTCACTGGATTTCATCCCAAACTCTACCTTGAGATATTCACCAAGATTTCCGGCAGTTGCCACCTCAACCCCTACATACACGAAAATAGCAATCATTCCCAGGTACAACTGAGGGTAATCAAACAACGACTTTGTTGATTTAACCTCTTCATCCGTAGTGCTTTCAACATGATTTGGGACTTTGGAAAGCATGATCAATCCTGCAACGATCAGGAATGAAAGTCCTAGCAATAAATACGGGATTTTGATACTATCAATGCTTACATCCCCAGCAGGTCCGGATGTTGTACCAAAAATGGCCAATCCGATAAGCACGGGTCCAATGGTTGTTCCGATGTTATTCACACCTCCAGCCAAACTTAAGCGTTGCGATCCCTTTTTCGGGTCTCCGAGTGAAATTACCAATGGGTTAGCGGCAGTTTGTTGCAATGAAAAACCAAGACCCACTACAAAAAGTCCACTAATCATCAATCCAAAAGATTCAAACGACGCAGCAGGAATAAACAACAATGTTCCCAGTGCTGAAATAGCCAGACCTAACGAAATCCCTTTTTTATAACCGATTTTCAACAAGATATCCCGCTTCAGGGCCAATGAAATAAGCAAGTAAAGAATCGATCCTACGGTATATGCTACATAGAATGCGAATGAAATCATTTGCGACTGCCATTGCTGCAGGTTGAGTTCCTCTTTGAAAACAGGGATGAGGATATCATTCGAAGCAGCCACGAATCCCCAGAAAAAGAATACGGTAGTCAATGTAATCAACGCACCGTAGTTTGTTGTCATGTTTCCTTCGCTTGAAAGGGTATTCTGATCGCTTTTTACTTCTGTCATCGTTCGGGGTTTGAAAACGCAATTTAGATAGAATTGATCAGTAAGCGCGAGTTGATTGTATTAATCACTCCCCAATGCATTGTGTATAATAAGAAAGAAGGCTGCCCTCGGGGCAGCCTTTTTCGACTGTTTCTTTTGTCTGAGACGAAAACTCTATCTAACTAAAACTGTACTTATGAAAAAACTCAGACGCTCAAAAACGTAGTCACCTAACGTTGTCTAAATGTAAGAGGGAAATCCCCCTCAAAAAGTTACAGACGATTTAAATTTATTTGTATTTAACTCTAAATCAGTCCTAATTGTGGTAAGTGGTCTATTCAATCTATAAGGCATCAACCTTACGGATTAACAAAGGCTCCATCTACCAGCTAACATCAGCCAAGATGCCAATTTCAGCATGATTCCTTGTGTTTTTCATCGCCAAATCCTGTTAAAATTGTCAGGATTTGTTCTTTACCGAACCCACGCCAGCCTTCTTAATATCTTTCTTTTCAGGATTGCCTTTGTAATGCACATTTCCCACACCTTTGAAATCGAGGGTAAGATCTTCTGAAACACTAATTGCGGCATCACCAACACCTGTATGAGTCAAGTTCATTTTATTTACTTGCAAATCAAAAGCTTTTAAATCGCCAACAGCAGAACAATCGATTGTTGACTCGTTCGCGGTTCCCGATAATTTGAGATCTCCAACGCCGTTGTACTTAATGTTCAGCGTTTGACATTCAAGATTCATGTCTGCATCGCCAACATTGCTCAAAACTAAATCCAATGTGTTTGTTTTCAGCGCATTCTCGCAATTTACATCTCCTACCCCTGTGGTTTTGATTCGGGAAAGATCCTTTACAGTAACATACACGATCATCTTTGTGCATTTCTTGATTTTCGATTTACTGTTCTTGAGAATCAGGTTACTCCCTTCATTCTCAACAAGCACGCATTCCTGAAGGTTGGCATCCGTTTCGACTGTAACGGCTTCTTTGCTTCCTTGCTTCAGAACCACATCAAAAACACCACTGATTTCAATCGCTGAGAAAGGCTGTACTGATCTTTCTTCTTTTGTTACTTCTCCGTTACCCTTTATCGCATCTCGCTTTTCCTTCTTTTCCACATGGGATGCAACCTGATGGTTACGGTCCTGAAAATGGGGACTGAATAACTGTGCATTATTGTCCATGCGAATGTGGGGCACATAGTCATAACGTGCGGGTATTGGCAACATTGAGGGTTCTTTCCCATCTGAAGGAGTCTCATCGTTTGTTTCTTCCTGATACGAGATCTCTTCTGACGTTTCAGACACTTCCTTCTGTTCAATTTCCGGCTTCTGATCCTCTTCCGTTATCAAAACCGAAGACTTAAATTGATCATTCACTGGATTCTTTTCGCTGGATGCTGGTTGCATTATCAGTGCTGTACTTAGTACAATAATACCAGCGCTTCCAAGAGTGATTCCTAACATAATCATTGATTTTTTGGCAATAAACAATTTGAGTTTTGCCGCTACTCCTACAACTCCTGTACTTGTTGTGGCAGCGGCTCCCACCCAACCAGCAATTTGATCCGGAGCCGTTTCAACCGGAATTTCGCGTGCAGAAGCAAACAGTTGATTTAGATCGTCACTTGTCATGCGCTTGTGATTTTAGATGGGTGTAACTCGTTTTCCTGTAACAACGCCAGCAATGCTTTTCTCCCTCGCGCCAATCGTTGTTTTACGGCGGAGATTCCAGATTCTTGCAGCTCTGCTATTTCAGCAATTGAGAAACCGGATATTTCAAATAACACGAGTGCTTCTCTTTGCTTTTCTGGAAGTTTCGCGAGCGCTTCGTACAAAAGATGAACATCTTCATTTCGATCAGCCCGAGACGATTCGTCCGGAATGCTTTGTGCTTCATCCGACATATGAACGAGGCGTTGTTTTCTATTTGTATTGGCCAATACACGAATGCTGATCCCAAAGAGAAAATGCAAAAAGGCTTTCGGATCTTCCAGTTTGTCGAATTTCTCAAACGCAATGACGATGGAATCGTGCATCAGATCCTTGAAATCGATATCACCATACACCCGAGCCCGACAAAAACGTTCGAACCTATCGTGAACGGGAGTATAAAGTTCCATGAAAGCGACTTTCTTTGATTTACTCATTGCAGCATTCTTACTCTGTAGATGTAATAAGAATGCGAAAAGTTACATCATTCACTGAAAAAATTTTTGAAAGCAGAAAGTCAACCGGTGACAAGCATAAAGGTATACGCACTTGTACGCATTCTTCTTGCAAGATTTACCTGTTTTTCTTGCCAGACATGGATTAATACCGCACTATCCGTAACTTCCCTTATATACCTAAAACAACAATTATGAAACAAACAGAAGACCTTGTAAATCCATACGTGCGCTTAAGTGCAGATGCGGACCAAAATTATACGCTAGAAGTAATGCTTCCTATTTCCGCAAGTGCTGAGGTTAGCGTTGATGACGGAACATTTGAACCCGACGCTACCCTTGGACTACCAGAGTTTGTGAATTATCAGGTGCGCCTTACATCACAAGCTAGTATAAACACATCAGAGTACAAACTGGTTACTGTACCCCTGAACCATGAAGCTGGTACAAATGGAATTGTCGTGTACTACTTTAGGGACCATTGTTTAGACGGTAAAGGACCCGAGGTGAATGGAAGAACGATTATCCAATTCGAAGATGCGGTACGTTGAGACAACTGGTGCTCATACTATCTTGCTTCATCCTTACTGTCAGTATTGCTTATAGTGAAGAAGGAACCATTCCGGAAATGATCCAAAAGCTTGAGTCATCATCCGCCTCAAAACAAGAAAAGGCTAAACTCCTTAACAAAGTAAGCTGGGCGTATTACCAAAGTTTTAGTGATTCGTGCTTTAATTATGGACATCGTGCCATCTCATTCGCGCGAAACAGAAAAGAATACGCCCAACTTACTCTAGCCTGGCTTCAAATGGCGGAATTTGAGCGGTCGGAGGGGAATTATAGTGAGGCAAAACAGTACCTCGATAAGGCCGCCGCACGCCTTAAAAAGGGACAACACGGACACCTCAAGGGAACTTATTATTGGTTTATGGGAAACCTTGAATATTCCCAAAGGGACAATGATAAAGCGCTTGGTTATTACAGGAAAGGGCTAAAGGCTAGTAAAGAACTACGCCCAGAATTGTACATCCGTATCGCCAAAGTATACCTCAGGAATGGAGAGCAACAAACTGCTGAAAAGCATTTGTTAAAAGCGGCTTCACTTGCAAAAGAACTTTCCGATTACGAAAGAGAAATCTCGGCTTACAATAATCTTGGAAATCTATTCGCCAGGAATCAAGAATACAACAAAGCGAAAGAACACTACGACAAAAGCCTTCAGGTTGCCATAGATAACAAGCATTTGTACGGGCAAAGCAGAGCCTATTTGAATATTGGGAACGTATACTATTTAAAGGGGTATTGGACCACTTGCGGTGAATACTACATTAAAAGCGCTGCCATCAAACAAAAATTGGGTGATTCAGATGGTCTGGCAAAGCTTAACAACAACATTGGAGCAGTTTACAAGGAGCAAGGACGCTACCAAAAGAGCATAGAGTATTACAAAAAAAGCGCTGCATACTATGAAAGCGTTGGTGATACATCACGACTTGCTGAAACCTGGATCAACATTTCAGTAGCCCAAATATTTCAAAAACAACCAGAAAAAGGGGAACAACGGCTAAGGCAAACACTCTTATTGCTGGCAAATAAGAACGCTCCCGGTCTGATACTTTCAGTGCGCTTGAATTTGGCTTTTGCAAAGTATGAAATGCAAGATTATAGTCACGCCCTTGAGGAATTGGATATCGCGAACAGCATTGCTACTACAATCAATGACGATCACAACCTAGTGTACATCAATAACCTCTACGGAGCTTGTCTGTTTCATCAGGGTAAGTACCAAAAAGCCATCGAATTCTACGGATTGAGCTTACAGGGAGCCGAAAATCTGGGTGTATTTGACGAGCAAACCAAGGCACTTTTCGGACTATATGAAGCGGAAGCCAAACGCGGAAATTTTGAACAATCACTAACCTGGCTTGAATCTTACAATGCCATTAAGGATTCCTTATTCAACCTGGAAACAGCCAATAAGCTGAGTGAATTGCAAGAGAAGTACGATACCGAGCAAAAGGAATTCGAAATAAAGGATCTGAAGTCTAAAAACCGCACCATTGCACTGGAAAACGAACTCAAGACCAATCAATTAAAATCCTCCCGGTTGACAGTTTCGATAGTCTTGATTGGCATTTTTGCCATTAGCATCTTCTCATTCCAACGCGTCAGAAGCCAAAAAATGCGGCTTACTCATGCCAAAAGAAGAAATGCGGAAGAAATCCGAAAAATCATCAATGATCAGGAAACAAAAACCTTAGAAACCATTGTCCATACTCAGGAGAATGAAAGAAAGCAACTTGCGAAAGATTTACATGATACGCTTGGCAGTTATCTCGCCACGTTGAAGTATCAGCACGAAGCAAATTCTCCCTTGCCCGAAAGCGTAAAGTCTCAGCAACAGCATCAAGTGATGACAGATTTAATTTCAAGCGCTCACGAGGAATTACGATCTATTTCTCACCAAATGGACACAGGACAGAAAGTGAAGTTTAACCTGGTTGCGGCTACCGAGGAGCTAGTTGAGCGCATTCGGGCAACTAAAAAGTTTACGGTGGACTTCTATGCACTTATTGAAGCTGATCTTCCCAGGGCTTTCGAGCTGAACGTGTACAAAATTCTACAGGAATTGTTCTCGAACGTATTAAATCATGCAAATGCTTCGGAAGTAACACTTCAACTAAATCAACACGAATCAGATCTTGTTTTAATTCTTGAGGATGACGGCGTTGGGTTTCAGAATGACGGTTCACCGAGTTCAGGAATTGGCATTGCGAACGTAAAGGAACGCGTTGACAACATCAACGGGAAACTTGAGATCAATTCGGAATTGAACAAAGGAACCTCCATACTTATTATTGCACCTATCCCAAAGGCATGAATAAAAAAATTAAAATCGTGTTAGTTGATGACCATCAAATTGTGATTGATGGACTAAAGGCTCTGCTTAGTGACCATGAAGAGATTGAAATTGTTGGCGAAGCAAATAATGGGCAAGAAGTAATTAGAAACTGCCTGGATTTGAATCCCGATCTTCTTCTCATTGACATTGGCATGCCTGTTATGGATGGAATTACCACGTGCGCCTACATCAAGAAAAACCACCCGGAGATAAAAACGCTGATACTTACAACATTCGCCGACAGGAAAAACATTCGGGATATGCTGAAGCTGGATATCGATGGGTACATACTCAAAGATTCAGGAAAAACGGTGTTTATTGATGCCATCCGTGCTGTATGCAATAATGAAAAGTATTACGATCAACGCGTAGTCAACAACCTAATGCAAGGGTATTCCGGAAAAAAAGATGACGAGAAGCAGCATACCCCACTTACTAAAAGAGAAAAAGAAATTGTGCGTCTTATTGCGCAAGGAATGAGTACAAGTGAAATTGCCGAAGAGTTGTTCTTGAGTCAACTAACAATAGAAACGCACCGAAAGAACATTTACATAAAATTGGGCATGAACAAAATCGCCAGTCTGGTGCGATATGCCTATGAAAATGGTCTGGTTGACTGAAAGCGTCACATGAGCATGAAGTCAATCCTGTTGCCCCAGCATGTATCCGCTTGAATGCACATTTTGAATGCTCAAACTCTCGTCATGACCTAAATACTTGCGGAGTTTGGTGATATAAACATCCATGCTCCGGGTGGTGAAGTAACTGTCTTCTCCCCAGATCTTCTTCAAGGCTTTTTCCCGTGGTAAAACTTCATTGAAATGCTCACAAAGCAATTGCATTAATGCACCTTCCTTAGGGGAAAGTTTTCTGGATTCTTTGGGATGATCCAACGTTCTGGTCGCGCATTCGTAGGTATAATCCCCAATGGAGAACAAGGGGATTGCCTTCTCTGATTCACTCTTCGTTCGTTGAAACAGCGCGTCAAGCTTCAAAAGCAAAATTTCGATATCGAATGGTTTAGACAAATAGTCGTCTGCGCCGCTTTTATAACCACGAATCATGTCTTCGCGCATGTTGCGTGCCGTAAGGAAAATGATGGGCGTATTACTGTCTTTGTTGCGGATCTTCTCAGTCAGTGTAAACCCATCCATGTTTGGCATCATGACATCAAAAATGCAGACATCAAACGATTCTTTGGAAAAAGCGGAGTATCCCTGAGCGCCATCTTTCATCCACACAACTTCGTATTTAGACAGCTGCAAATAGTTCTGGAGCAATGATCCAAAATTCTCTTCGTCTTCTACCAGTAATATGCGTTTTGTCTGACTCATAATTTGCCCTGGTTGCTACCTCCGGCGGCAGGTAATTCAATAATAACCGTGGTTCCTTCGTTCAACTTGCTCTTTATTCCAACGCTTCCGTTATGTTTCTTCACAACGCTTTGAACATAGCTCAAGCCCAATCCGAAGCCTTTTCTATTGTGAATATTTCCCGATTCAGCACGATAGAACTTATCAAATGCTTGTTTTTGCTGCTTTGCCGTCATGCCAATTCCATTGTCCTTAATTGAAACGGAAACTGACGATCCGGCAGACGCAATGCTCACAGAAATATGCGGAGCTTTCTCTGAACGATACTTGATACTGTTATCGAAGATATTCGTGAATACGTTCGTTAAGTGAAACACGTCTCCAACCACCTTGATGTCTCCACTCTCAGGCAATGACAATTTTCCATTTACATGCATCAATGAAAGCTCGGTATTCTTGGCTGCGCGTTGCAAAATCTCCGAAATTGCCACTTCATCCGTAGAAAGCTTGAGTTCCCCGGAATCCAGGGCAGCGGTATCCAAAACGCGTTCAACATGCGAATTGATCCTGTCCTTTTCATCTTCAATAACCCGTGTTAACCTGCGAACCTCTTCTGGATTTTTAATGATTTCCGGGTGGTTTATTGATGCTGTGGCAATTGAGATAGACGCAAGCGGAGTTTTTAACTCGTGCGTCATGTTGTTGATGAAATCGTTCTTAATCTGGCTGATTTTCTTCTGCTTGAAAATGAAATACAGCGCATACCCGAACGAAAGCAGGATCAAAACGGTAAAAACAATCGAAAGAGCGGTCATTTTCCAAACCTTTGCCCAAACAAAATTGCTGCTATCTTCCGGCTGAACGTACAAGGTGTAGTTCATTCTGTTTCCACGATCGCTTTGAAACAATTTCTTGGCATAAGCTGCATCGGTCGCGGTTGAATCAAAGCTTTTGGATGTATACTCCAATTCAAATTCACCCGTTTTTCCATTCTTAACCGCAAAGGCAAACTTTCCCGGAATCCCTTCTTTTTTGAGTGCCTTCCCGATTTTATCTTTCAAATCTTTCGGTTCGATGCGGTCCTCCAACTCTCCGGTTAATAGTGTTTCATACGTATATCGCTTCACGAACGATTTTACCCGACTTCTGTGTTCCACAAAAACATCATGATTGAGTGTTGAATCCAGCGCATCCATTCTGGCTTCCAATTTTTCGGTCCACACTACTCCATTCGAATCTGGAATGCTGTCATCTGAAATTACAATGTTATTGACATCAACGGAATCATGAACAATCATCATGTGATCGTTATGTGATTCGCCCGAAGAATGAATGATCATCATTTCATTACGCAATACGGGGGCATTCGTGTCTCTTCCATGCGCTACGTTAATCTCTACTACCGCATTTTCATGATTGCCAGGTAAAACGATGAATTCATTCACCAAAGAATCGACTCCGCCAAACTTGTCTTTCAGGAACAACTCTACTTCTTCTGTATCAATTGAGTCATTGACGGTGTTCAGGGCTTCATTTACCCGAACCTCAAAGTCCTGCTCCTGCTCAGCAATGGCGTCACCGATCCAGCTCGTTTGAATCCAAATGATTCCTACCAGCGAAACCAGCATGAGGGATATCAATATGTAAATGAGTCGATTGTTCATCAGCAACCATCAAAGATACAACCGCTTAAGGCACTGAAAAACACTTTAACCTAACTTTAACCTATATGAGAAGGGGACTAATCCTGAGAAAAAGAACTAAAGGTCAAACCTTTTTGAAGCGTCATGACATCAATGAACCGGTAAAGTTTCCATTCATCACCTTCCATAAGATCCGCTTGCCAATATTTATCGAAAAGCGCCTTAAAGGATGCTGCATCTTTTATATTTCCTCCACTTGCCATGTCTCTATGATACGAAGTTGGAAAATTAACCGCACCAACGTATTCCAGCTGGCTAAGCAGGGTGTCTATGGCTCCGTCTTTGTTGTCAGATAGAAATTCGTAATAACCGCATTGCGGACCTTCCATGTCCAGGCAGCGAATTGATATGGACCCTTGCAGAAACTGACCGAAACCTTCCTCTTCAGAGTTCAACAGAATGGGAATGAAGCTGAATACCTTCGTTCCAATGTATGTAGTATCCATTCCTTCCGGCACATCTGTGTACCCGGAATACACCAATCCATATTCGAAGGACTCACCCGACAGAACGAAACAATCTCCTTTTGCAAAATTCTCTGAGGTTTTCGCCGGAATGCTCATATCCTGCGCCCAGGTTGTCCCGAACAGAAACAACATTGTAATAAGTCCAATAGTTTTTGCTTTCATACGCTCTCTAAATTACTTAACTGACAGGATAATGGCAAATAGTACGCCGAACACAAAAAAGAACCACAAAGGCACAAAGATTCTAAACAGGGATAACACGGGTTCTTTCATGGACGCAAGGGATTATGACGGTGTCATAATCTAGTGACCACATAAACCTTTCATCAAATTTTTCTTCGTGTTCTTCGTGCCTTTGTGGTAAATAATTTTGGGTTTATCTTTATCTAGGAAATCGCCCCTTTTTGCCTTTGCGGTAGTATGCATACGGTATTACCAGCATGGAGAAAGCGACTCAAAAACAGAAAAATGTCGCTTTAACCTAACTTTAACCTTCCTTGGAATTCCTTTAACCCTATCGTGCTTACAATCCATCTACTTTAGCTTCAGAAACAATTCGAATCAAATAAACTTTAGTAAGATGCATACACCAAAATTCATTCTGGCAGGCGTAGGAATAGCAGCAATTGCCACAACATTGGTTTCTTTCTCTGGAGGAAATCCAACCAATAAGGAAGACGACGACAAAAAGAAAAAGTACCACGTCATTCATCAAAAAGATGGACAAATGCAAGAGTACGACACCATTATTCCAATGAACTCGGACTACTCCGTGCAAGATTTCCTATCGGATAAAGGAATAGAAGATCCAAACCCGAAAATCATAGAAATTCCGTCCATCGCGAACATGACAATGATGTCCCATGATGGTGACAATGCACAAATCTTCATGCATAAACTCAGTGATGAAATTGTTATTGATGATGAAAACGGAACTCATGAAAACGTGATGATCATCCGTGAAGAAAACGAAAACGGAGAAGTGATCATGAAGAAAATCGTGAATGGTGAAGAAGTAGAGATTACCGACGAAGACCTCAAACACATGCATCATCATGCAGACGGTGAACACCACAAAATCATGATCAAAGATGGTGATACAGACCTGGAGTGGATCGAGAAAGAAGGTTCCGAAAGCGTTGAACTAAAAGTAGAAGTAGACGACGAAGGAAACATGAAAGTACAGAAGTTCGTCAACGGTGAAGAAGTCGAAGTTTCTGAAGAGGAAATGCAAAAGATTGAAAACGGACATAACAATCGAATCATGATTGTTCACGGCGATCACGAAGGAGATCTCAATATCGAAATGGATTCCATTATGGAAATGATTGAAATGGAAGTAGAAATGATGGATGTTGAAGGCATGGAAGAAGGTCAGAAACACGTTATCGTTAAGGAATTTCATGTAGATGGAGAAACGTCTTCAGATCAAAAGAAAGAGATTCACAAAGAGTTCCGAATGAAAAAACATGTTGAAATCGATGGTGAGGAAGACTTCACAGTGGTGTTGGTTCATGAAAACTACGACGAATCTATCGAGGAAAGCATGCAGGTTCGTATGATGGTTCAGGACGAGGGCAATGCATCAGGCGATCGCGAAATGTCACTTAACGAGCCCATTTCTGTGTATCCAAATCCAAACAACGGGACGTTTACCATTGCTTTCAATCAAAAAAATGAGGTAAAAACATCCATTCGAATAGTGGACGCACAAGGTAAGGTTGTCTACAAAGAAAAGTTAGGTGAGTTTTCGGGCGCATACAAAAAGGAGTTGGACCTGAAGAAACACGGCGTTGGAGTGTACATTGTTACGGTTCAGCAAGGTGGTGAAACTTCTTCGCGCAAAGTGATCGTTGAGTAAATTTTAGACACAACAGAGCATTTCATAAGTACAGTTTTAGTTAGGTACTCAACGATTAAAAACCAGGACATTTCGACTCCGCTCAATGTCCTGGTTTTTTTATTGATTTTAATTGAAAATGTTCCTTTAATTGGTAATTTCAGTGCACTAAATAAATACACTATGGCTCAGGAACTACTAAACAAACAAATCCTTTGGTACAAAAAGAAAATGCAGGCATTCGGTGGTAGAATGGTTGTAACAGAAGATAGATTCTCATATCACCAGCCGCCGAAATGGGCAATGATGTTCGGTGCAATTGGTGCAGCCATTGCGGCAGGATCTAAAGGTTCAGCACTCATTGACGACGAAATCAAAAACCTGCAATTCGCAAAGGGTCGAGACATGGGTAAAAAAGGAGGATTCATGCTAGAAGTTACCGATGCCAACGGCGCAAAGTACGATTTCCTTTTTGACGAAAAGCTACTCGCACAAATAGATTCGGCTGTCAAACTGAACTAGTCCTGAAAGGACCGACTATTGATACTTTCAAAATGCAAGTGACACTAAGATTTTTATTGTTACGCTTGCTTATTCGAAGAACACTAGAATATGACGTCGACATTCCTTTGTACCTTAGTAGTGGACAAAAACATGCTGGGCATCTCGCCATAATTTGGAAAATCACCCATATTAAGGACTTGTGCTAACACCTAAGAAAAACACGTCGCGGGATCAAATTCCGTTTGGATTGTGATGTGCTTAAAATTGTAGGGCTTGAGTAACTTGAGCAGGTTCATTCTTACTTCGTGGACCTCTGCAGCACTTGAGATATTCTCCAACAAAACATGCACGGTGAATACATTTTGTTCGCCTTCCAAAGACCAGATTCTGCAATCGTGGATGGAGTTCACATGTTCAACTTCCTTCAGTTTGATTTCCAATTCCACCAAATCAATATGGGACGGAACTCCCTGTAGGAAAATGAAGAGCGTCTTTCGTAATCGTTTGAAGACGCCATAAAGAATGAATGCTGCGATAAACAGTGAGAGCGCTGGGTCCAGGAAAGGCACATCTTTAAAGTACATTACGACTGCCGCGATCAGAATTGCCAGCCATCCCAATACGTCTTCCAGCAAGTGCCACGACATCACCTGTTCATTCATTGTCTTCCCTCCCATCAATCGCCAGGCGGCAATCGCGTTGACCACCACTCCAACCACCGCAAATACGATCATTCCGGCAGCATCGGTTTCTTCAGGGTGAATCAATCGCTCAACACTATGCCAGATGATGAATATGGAGCCGACAATTAGAATTACACTGTTGATCAACGCCCCCAACAACGAGAAACGAACATAACCAAAGGTGAACTTCTTATCCGGTTTGCGTTTAGATAGATTCTCCAGATACCACGCAGAGCCCAGAGCAAAAGTGTCTCCGACGTCGTGCAATGCATCCGAGGTCAACGCAATACTGTTCGTATACAATCCCCCGAAAAATTCAAAGACGGTAAAGGCCAGATTCAGAAAGAAGGCGACCTTGAGATTTTTACTTGCTCTATGTGAGTGATTTGAACCCATTCTGTTGATGAAAATAAGGGCATAAGTTGAATAATCATGACGAAATGACATGAATTTCACTTTGGCGCAATATTCGCCGCCCGCAGAAGCATGAGCGAAAAGAAAAAAAAAGTGTCCTTCAAATGGGCATTCAAAGAATATATTTGGCCCCGAAGAAAGATGTTGGGTATTGGGGTAATCCTGATCTTGATTCGAAGTGCAGCAGGACTTGTTGTGCCCGGTGCAACGCAAATCCTGATTGACGATGTAGCCGAGAGTAAAGACACGCAGATGATGTGGATCGTCTTAGCTGTTGTAGCTGTTGCCATTCTCGTGCAGGCAGTGTCATCTTTTAGTCTCACACGACTATTAAGCGTGCAGGCACAACACATGATCTCTCAAATGCGCGTCCAGGTGCAGAACAAGATCATGAAACTTCCCATCCATTTTTTCGACAATCAAAAATCCGGAGGATTGGTATCCCGAGTGATGAGCGATGTTGAAGGCGTTCGGAATCTCGTCGGAACGGGATTTGTGCAGTTGGTTGGTGGTACAGTAACTGCCATTGCTACCATTGTGATCCTGGTGAACATCAACTGGGTTATGACCATTGCGGCTTTAGTTCCGGTTATTCTTTTCGGAATTATTATGCTAAAAGCCTTTGGTTATGTGCGCCCTATATTTCGGGACAGAGGCAAAATTAATGCGGATGTCAAAGGTAGACTTACGGAAACACTTGGTGGTGCAAGAGTAATTAAGGCGTTTAATGCCGAAGAGCAAGAGAACAAGAACTTTGAAAAAGGGGTCGATACCTTGTATCAAAACGTTAAGAAAAGCCTGACGGCAACAGCTTTGATCCAAAGTTCCTCCGTTTTTCTGATAGGACTGGCTTCTACCGGAATTATGGGGCTTGGAACCTACTACATGATGGACGGAACGCTCAAGCCCGGACAATTTATGGCATTCTTCATGTTTATGGCATTTATGATTGCACCAATCGTTCAAATGGGAAATATTGGTAGTCAGTTAACGGAAGCAATGGCTGGATTGGATAGAACGCAGGAACTCCTGAACATGGAAGAGGAGGACGATCCAGAAATTCGAACCGATCATCTTGGAGACATTCACGGCGATATAGAATTTGACAACGTTTCCTTCAGTTATGAAGAAAGCAAGGAGGTACTGCACAACATTTCATTCAAAGCGCCTGCTGGAAGTGTCACCGCATTAGTAGGATCGTCAGGTTCTGGTAAATCAACCATTGCGGGATTGGTAGCGACCTTCCTGAACCCGGATTCCGGTCAAATTAAGCTGGATAACCATGATCTTTCGAAAGTAAACCTGCGAAGCTACCGTCAGTACCTTGGTGTAGTACTTCAAGACGATTTCTTGTTCGAGGGAACCGTTCGGGAAAACATTTTATTTCCTCGTCCAAATGCTACGGAAGAAGAGTTGATGTCCGCGGTAAAGGGAGCTTATGTAGATGAGTTCACTGATCATTTCGAAGATGGTCTGGACACGGTGATTGGCGAACGTGGAGTGAAACTATCTGGTGGTCAAAGACAGCGATTGTCAATTGCGCGGGCGCTACTAGCTGATCCGAAAATTCTAATTCTGGATGAGGCGACATCCAACCTGGATACTGAGAGCGAAGCCTTCATTCAAAAGAGTTTGAATGAGTTGATGAAAGACCGAACCACTTTTGTAATTGCCCACAGGTTGAGTACTATTCGTCAGGCAGATCAAATTCTGGTCATCGAAGAGGGAAGCATTGCCGAACAGGGTAAGCACGATGAACTTCTGGAACTAGAAGGACGTTATCATAAGTTGTTTACGTATCAAAGCCGTATTTAACCTTCCCATTTGGGATTTCCGAAATAACAAACATCAAAGCAGCAAATATTAAACCGCAAGGGGCACAAAGAGCGCAAAGATAGCATGGGTTTTCATCACAAAATATATGTAGAGTACACTAGATTATGACACCGTCATAATTCCTGGCGTCCCTTGCGGTTGCGAAAAAACAACAATAACCCTTTAAGCGGCTATCAACACATTCCCGAACAATGTGGAAGTCAGAAATACCTATCTTCGCGTAAGATGAAAGCAATCATTTTTGTTTTTTCAGTTCTGTTGACGTCCGCTACGTTTGCCCAATTCGACGGTGCTGCCTTGACTCCTGGTTCACTTGCAATTCACAAGGATAGCAGTGCGATCGTTGCCTGGGCAAACTACTGCGAAGTTTCGCGCGGTTGGATGGATATCAGCAATAAATCATTAGGACTTGCCTCTCATGGAACCGATAATTTGGGGACAGATTACGTAGACGGATTAGACGTTGTGAGTTTAGGAGATTCCGGTATTGCAACATTGGCGTTCAACCCTTCGATTGCAAACGGACCCGGACCGGACTTTGCTGTTTTCGAGAACAGTTTCTCCGATTTCTTCCTGGAACTTGCCTTCGTTGAGGTAAGCAGCAACGGCGTTGACTTTTATCGATTTCCTGCGACATCCAATTATCCAGACACAGCCCAAATAGGTCCGTTCGACGCGATCAGTGACCCAACGAGGTTGCACAATCTTGCGGGAAAATATCGCAGTACCTTCGGAACTCCTTTCGATCTGAGTGAATTGGACACCATTTCGGAACTCAACATCAATCAAATTACCCATGTACGTATTGTAGACGTTGTAGGAAGTATCAATCCAAACTATGGATCGCAGGACATTAACGGGAACTACATCAACGATCCCTTTCCTACTCCATTTCCCTCCAGCGGATTCGATCTGGACGGCGTGGCGGTGCTTCATCAAGGACCACTTTCAAGTGAAGAATTAGAATCTAAGACTTTTTCCATTTATCCAAACCCATTACCGTCAGGACAACATCTTCACATCAACTTTGACAAAGAAATTACTGCCATTCGCATTTTCTCCTTAGATGGTTGTTTAGTATTTGAAGGTCTGGAAAATGAACTGAAATCGCACCAATTGAATCAAGGATCATATCTGATTCAGTTGATCTCTGATTCTCATGAATTGACACAAAAGCTAGTGGTGTACTAGAATTCTAAAAGCTTTCTTTTTACAAACTAGTACTTTGAAAATAGTCTGGATATTGATTACGCCTTTGCAGATTGCACTGCTTCTTTCACTTCAAGCTTCAACATTTCTTTGATGGTTGCGACTATTGCGTTGGTATCGTATCCGCACTCATCCCACAATTCTTTCTGTGTTCCGTGTTGGATGTATTCATCAGGAATTCCCAATCGAACAACCTCTGCGCTGTACTTCTGATCGACCATAAACTCGATGATTGCTGAACCAAATCCGCCCATCAAACAGCCGTCTTCAACAGTAATTACCTTATCGAACTTACCAAACACTTCGTGCAGTAGCATTTCGTCCAAAGGCTTCACAAATCGCATATCGTAGTGAGCTACAGAAGCTCCTGTACTTTTCAGTTCTTCAATTGCCTCCTGAGCGAAATTACCCGGGTGTCCAATCGTTAAAATTGCAATATCGCTTCCACTTGTCAGCTTTCGACCGGTTCCCACCTTAATTTTCTTCATGGCGGTTTTCCATTCTGTTGTAACGCCTTTTCCTCGAGGGTAACGGATAGAGAATGGACCCATATTTTCTTGCTGCGCCGTAAACATTAAGTTTCGCAACTCTGGCTCATTCATTGGTGCGCTCACAATCATATTTGGAATACAACGCATGTACGCCAAATCATAAGCTCCGTGGTGGGTTGCTCCATCGGCTCCAACCAATCCAGCTCTGTCCAAACAGAAGACAACATTCAGGTCCTGAAGTGCGACATCATGCAATACCTGATCGAAGGCACGCTGCATGAACGAAGAGTAAATATTACAGAAAGGAACCATTCCCTGCGTGGCTAATCCAGCAGAGAAAGTAACTGCATGTTGCTCAGCAATTCCTACATCGAAACATCGATTCGGCATAGCCTCCATCATAAATGTCAATGAAGATCCTGTTGGCATTGCTGGAGTTACCCCCATGATTTTGTCATTCTTCTCTGCCAATTCCACGATGGTATGACCAAAAACATCCTGATATTTCGGTGGTTGCGGCGATTTCGGAACAACTTTGACAATTTCACCTGTCTCTTTGTTGAACACACCCGGCGCGTGCCATTTCGTAGGGTTTCCTTCCTCCGAGAATTTGTATCCAGCTCCTTTTCTCGTAATACAATGCAAAATCTTCGGACCTGGAATATCTTTCAAATCCTCCATGACCTTCGCTATTCCAACAACGTCATGCCCATCAATTGGACCGAAGTAGCGGAAGTTCAACGATTCGAACATATTACTTTGCTTCAACAAAGAACCTTTCAATGCCGTAGAGATCTTGGAAGCAACTGATTGTGCGTCCGGTCCGAACTTGGAGATTTTTCCAAGCAGGTTCCAAACATCGTCTTTTACCTTGTTATATGTATGCGAGGTGGTGATGTCTGTGAGGTATTCACGCAATGCACCCACGTTCGGATCAATGGACATGCAATTGTCATTCAAAACCACCAAAAGATTTGCATCTGGTTCAAAACCTGCGTGATTCAGTCCTTCAAATGCCAATCCTGCCGTCATGGCACCATCACCGATCACCGCAATGTGCTGACGATCTTTTTCTCCTTTGTATTGATTCGCTACAGCCATTCCTAACGCTGCAGAAATAGAAGTAGATGAATGTCCTACTCCGAAAGTATCGTATTCGCTTTCAGAACGTTTTGGAAATCCTGACATTCCGCCTTTGATGCGGTTTGTTGGAAATGCTTCCTTTCGACCTGTAAGGATTTTGTGTCCGTATGCCTGATGCCCAACATCCCAAACCAATTGATCGTGTGGAGTATTAAACACGTAGTGCAATGCTACGGTCAATTCTACTACTCCCAGGCTCGCTCCAAAGTGACTGTTACCGATCTCAGAGATTACATCAATAATATACTGACGTACGTCATCTGATACATTTGGTAAGTCATCAATGCTGAACTTTTCTCTTAAGTCGGATGGAACATTTATCTGTTCCAAATATGGTCCTGTTGAATATTTCATCGCAAACGTTAAACAAAATCAAACTTACATCAAATCTGCCTGTTTAACAAGCATGTCGCCGATTTTATTGCTCAAAATTAAGAAATTAACGTCTGTTGTGAGGCATTTTGGTGCTTGTAAACACACAAGTTATGAACTTACAATTTATAAACTCGAACGTTCTTCAATCGCCCTACTTCGTTCTTGCGATAAGGGTTCAGATAATCTACATCTTCCAAAATTGGATCGTGAGTGATCAGGAATTTAGCACCCTTCGATTTAAGATGTTCAATTTGGTCCGGTGAATGAAAACCGATCATATTCGTCCAACCATCGCGATCCAGGAGAAACAATGAAACGCTGAATGACTGATCTGGAAAACAAATAACCTTGTCATCCTTCCCAACTCCCATTTTTTCCAATTCCGGACGGATGTAATACAAGCTGTTCCAATGTTCAGCTACCATCCAGTTCTGCCACCTCATTATTGATTCGAACTCATTGTTTGTAACAATCCAGGAATCTCCAACTTGTCGACCTGTTTTTAAACTAACAATCTCTTTACAGTAGTATACACTGAAGAAGAGAAGAATCGCAACGAGGGATTTGGAATAGATTGCGTTAAATACTTTGGGTTTCTCCAAACGGATTACATACAGCAACGGCAATAATGTGGACAACAACAACACTAAAAACGGAACGAAATAGTAGTCATGAACTGCAATATATCCGCTCCACAAAAAGAAGTAGGCGCCGCATCCAAGAGCAATCATGATATTTGCCAAATAAGCAAACAATGGTAGCTTTTTCACTAGCACCAGATTGGTTACAAAGGATATGCCCATCAAAATTAGAACGGTCGTATTATGAAATACCGGTAGACAAAGAAGTTTTACATTCTTCCAAAAATTCTGTAGGTAGTCCTCTGAAGCCATCCAATAAGGACGCGGTTCATTGAATGTATAGAAATACCCGTGGGTTTTGTTATAGTCTCTCGCGTAGGTCATCCAAACCACTTCAAAAAGGACTACAATTCCAAAGGCAGCAAATCCGTGCCATTTGTGTTTAAAGAGCTTTTCAGTCTTTAAGGTTTTAATATTGAAGACTGTTTCCAGGATGTAAATGAAACCAAGAAATACAAAGGTTATCAGCATGGATGCTTTGAGCAATCCTGCCATTGCCATGAAGCCAGCAAAATAATACAACCATTTCACCTGTTTTCTTCTTTGGTAAAGAAGCAAAAAGTACAGTGCCATCATAAGAAACCCGAAAGCAGGAGCGTCAGACAAAAAACTAACGCCATAAAAGGCATACGCTGGTGAAGTAAATACCAGTAAAGTTATTGATCCTGCCCAGAAATTGGAGTCGTAAATTATTTGCAGGGACCGGAACAAAGCCATCAATCCACCCACCATTATCAGGAGCCAAATCAATCGATAAAGAAGGAAAGATTCTCCCGTGAGCTTCCACAGATTACCAGTTAAATAGTACAATCCGGGAAATTCTCCGGCACTTTTGCCCGAAGTGTAATTATCGCCCCATTGCAAGTGCATTTCCGGTTCCAGGAAGTTTGCCCCGTCCTGATACTTCTTTGTTAAGGATAAACAGTCGGCCTGGCGCCAGATATGGTTGCCCAATGGACCTTTTTCCATAACTCCGTCATAATAAATGATGCATAAAACAGCAATTATCAGGAAGAATACACCGAGACCAATATTTCTTTGCTTTTTAGTCATTAAGTAGCGCTTTCAGGTCAAACATAGGAAAATATTCATTGGATTGTCACTTTTTCTCAGGTCACCCTACTAACCAATTAGAACCCTAATTTCGTAACGCAACTATGAGCGATACCAAACAAGACCAATTTCTAGCACTATATGAGCCGGTTCATGAACGGTTCGAGCGCTTCTGCAGGGCGCGTGTGTACGGAGATATGGACTATCGTGATTTAATCAACGAATCGTTATTAGTTGCCTACGATAAGCTGGAAGCTTTGCGAAAGAAGGAGGCATTTTTGTCTTTTCTGATCGGAATTAGTGTTCGCATATTGTCTAATAATCATCAAAAGAAGAAAGAAGAACGGTGGTCGGCAGCAACGGAAAAGGACAAACAGGATTTCACCATTGGTGTTTCCGATCCTGATATTCATTTTCTGTACGAGGGCCTTTCGCATCTCAAGAATGAACAGCGGGAATGTCTGATTTTATTTGAAATCTCCGGATTTAGTATCAAGGAAATCGCGGCGATTCAAAATGCTTCCGAAAGTGCCGTTAAACAGCGACTAAAGCGTGGACGAGATAAGCTAACGCGGATTCTCACCTTCGAATCTTCTAACAAAACAGGAAAAGCGATATGAAAGAAAACATCAATATCGATCAATTGTTCCAGAAGGCGGCAAGCACTCCTGTACATACTTCTTTTGATGAGGCGAAGGAGAAATTCAACACTTCATTGGCACGCCGAAATGCAGGCAAATGGAAGATCCTTCACTCTAAAAACTGGATTATCATGATCACAATTCTTTTCAGTGCTGCAGTGGCCGGAATCCTATTAATCGGATCAAATACTGAAACTTCAGACGCAACAAAAAATGTTCTTAGCATCGCGGAACCATCTCAATCGCATGCGCCGGAAAGTACGGAATCACAACCTCTGCTTCAAGCAGACAACGCGCCTTCCATAGAGCAATTAGAGGTGATGCATACTGCTTTACTCGACAGTTTTATTCCCATGTCTCCACTCAAAAAATCACTGCTTTTACTAGAACCTAACCTAACCCAATTGGTCCGTTTTCAAAACGACTATTCTTCCTATGGTTCATACATTTTTGATTTCGCATCGGACAGAAGAGATCGAGAAGATACCGTTGAAATTCCGACGCTAACCGAGGATGAAATTGCGGACAATCAGAAAATGAAAAAGAAGATGATGAAGGCACTTGCCAAAATCCACAAGGATCATTATGCCTACATTCCGTCCGGCTCAACGTCGTACAAAGGAGAGGTGTATTCCGTACACGCTTTTTATATGCAAGTAAATGAAGTGAGTAATCTTCAATACCGTACTTTCCTCAACGATTTATTAATTCAGGGCAGAACCGAAGACTACCAGAAAGCCTATCCGCAAGAGTACCAATGGTCAAAGCAGTTGGAAGGAGACCACTCTTCCATGCAGAACCTTTACTTTACGCACTCGGCATATGATAACTATCCTGTGGTGAATGTTACACGCGAAGGAGCCGAAATGTACTGTGAATGGCTCACACTGGAAACGAGTAAATCGAAATACGTCAATGATGCCATGGCTTTAAATGATCTACGACTCCCTCAACGCGTGGAATGGACCTATGCCGCTTCCAATGGAGATTCCAAAAACGTCTATCCATGGGGTGGACCATCAACTACAAATGCCGAGGATTGCTACCTGGCAAATTACAAACCTGACTCCCTTTCTTACCATGAAGATGGAGCATTTTTCACAGCAAGCACAGGAACATATCATCCTAATGATTTTGGACTTTACAATATGTCTGGAAATGTGGCTGAAATGGTGTACGGAACCACTGAATTCGATTCGAAATCTGATCTTATTTCTTTGAAAAAGGAAGCAGGAACAGCAGGAGGCGGTTGGATGGATGATGCTGAAACCTTAAAAATTGAGGCTGACGATCCCCACAACGGCATTACCGAAGGACATCCGAATATTGGTTTCCGGGTTGTTATGACGCATCTCGGAGTGAAGCGATAACTTCACTCGGTTCATCAATATGTTTTGATTTGTATTCCTGAAATTGTGCATTAGTTAGTTGTCTGAACCCATTTTTTCGTGAGTTGTACCCGAGTACCTAACGAAAAATAAGTACGATGAAGAAAATTACACTAACACTGACAGCACTCTGCCTATGCGGAATAGCTACTGCACAACACTCAGGAAATATCAACTATCAAACACAGGTTCGATATTCCGACAACAACATCAATATTCCTGCACCGGTAAACAACGATCTCATGATCACCGTGAAAGGAATGGCGAACATCAAACCAGATGCCTATGTCGCGATTTTCAGTGTGTCGCAAACAGGAAAAACAACGGAAGAAGTCAACCAAATTGTGGACAACCGTATCAAACAAGCCTTGAAAAACATCAAGGACGATGCATCGATTGAAACTTATGTTGACATGATTTCATTTGTACCTGTTTACAATTATGAAGTCGAGAAAAAAATCTTCAGCAAGAAGACATACAACGAAATTCCCGCGGGCTTTGAGATAAAGAAGAACATTCACGTGAAGTACACGGATCCAAATACTTTCAATACGATTATGTCGGATTTTTCATCAGCTGAAATCTATGATTTGGTACGTGTGGACTACTTTTCAGAAGATGTGGGAGCCATGAAAAAACAATTGGCAGCTAAGGCTAAAACAATTTTTGAAGAGAAATTAGCCGACTATGAATCCATCATTGCTGTGGATCTGGATGGCGCAGATCGAATTGTTTCTGATGGCTATCGTGTGGTATTGCCGGTTGAAATGTACAAATCATATCAAGCGTACAGCAGTTCTTCCCTGAACCTGAAAAAGGCTGCGAATGTCAACCAGGCGGCAAAATCAAGTACGTTGTACTATCAACCCGTTGTAGACAAAGAATTCGATTTCGTGATGAACCCGACGGTTCTGGAGCCTGTAATTCAGGTTATGTATGAGCTTAACGTTCGTGTAGATGTAGAACGCGAGAAGGAAAAAGCGGAAAAGCAAGAGCCGAAAATCGTGAACAAAACGGAGAAGAAATACATCCTGGTAACACCAACAGGAGATGTGAAACCTCTTGATCTGTAGAACTGTTGAAGGGAGAAAGTAGAAGGATGGTCATTCCTACCACCTTCCGCCTTCTCCCTATAGCTAACTACCTGGCACCTCTCTAAAAATTGATCACTATGAAAAATCAACTATTATCGATCATCGTTGTATTTCTTACGTTTGGCGTGCATGCCCAAATGGAAACCAGCAGAATGCAATAGTAAAATCAGTAGCAGTCGGATACAATTGCCCGTGCTGTTTACACTTCAATAATGGAAGAAAAGGGTAATTTAGCTTCAAAGAATAAAACCACACTCCATGAAACTTAAATCGCTTCTTCTTCTTTCCGTAGGGTTGACCTTTCTACTGACCAGTTGTAAATCGTATTCGAAAACAGCTGTCTCCTCCGACATTCAAGGTCCAACGGTGATTCAAAAACCTGTGGTGGCAGATCTCGATGTGAAAGAAAAAAAAGTTTCTGGAACGGCAACTGCCAAGGGATCAAAGCGCGTAAGTGAACTCAAAGAAATGGCCTTGAATGACGCACTTACAAAAGCAAATGCAGATGTGCTCATTGAGCCTCGATATGAAATTTCAACCAGCGGAAACAAATCTACGGTGACTGTAACAGGCTATCCGGCAACCTATAAAAACTTCAGACCCATGGAACCTGCGGATACCATTTTTATCCAAAAACGTGGTTTGAACATGGACACAGGCGCTATTCAGCCGGTAGATAAATCACACAAACGCGCTCGCAATAAACGTGTTGCCGCATTGTCCGTGGGTAGTTTTCTAGGCGCATTTCTAATCGCAGGAATCTTTGCCTGGATTTTCTAAAACGAAAGGATTTACTCCTTCAATCTGCGTTTCATCTCGGATTTCCAGGCTTTGGCATCTGTTTGAATGGTAGAAAACAACTTCTTGCCTCTTTCGGCTGCCTTTTCAAGATTGCTGTACAAGTGTTCATCACGCTTTTGTCGGGAATCATCCAGGCTTTTTGCGCTGGTTTCCACGTAATCCAGTCCCTTCTCTATGATTGGCAGGTTTCGGGAAAGGAATAGGTGACGTGATCTTGCCCGTTGCATGATGTCTTTGCATCGTTCCAAACGTTTATGATATTTCGCCCAAAACATTCGGTCGTATTCTGCCAGATTCCTTGCTTTGCCTTCCTCTGCAAGGATTTTCATTTCTTTCTTCTGCGACTTGATAAATCGCTCCAAATCTTTCACGGAATTCATCAACTCCTTCGGAAACAACTCGTTTTGAACCGAGTCTTCCAATACCATTCGCGCAAGTTCCAATTCGCGTACTGCCATCGAATCATGTTCTGCAATATCACTTGCAACCGCAATACTAAAGGCTGAAACATAAGCGTTTGCCACTCTGTTCTCGTATTCCGCCTCGACGATATGATCCATAACCCCCTGCAACGCAGATGTCGACAAATGTTTATCAAAAGCATCCATCACGCTATCCGCCTTTGCACATTTCGCATCGAATTGGTCGATTATCGCCTGCATTTCTTCACTGCGATTGGAAGCATCGGGTTCTCCTTTCTCTTTGAATCGATCCCGCATCATTTGATACTTTGCCAAACGCTCCCCTGCATATTGAGCATAACCATCCAGTTTCTCATTCGACTCTTTAATGTCATCCTGCAAATCTTCAACTTCTTTCAAAAGCCTTTCTGCATGCTTATTCATGGCCTTTTGAGCAGTTGCTTCAGCCTTAAAAGATGCCTTGTAGAAATTACGCTCTTGCTTATTCACTTCTTTGGATTGCTTCTGTGCAAATTTTGCATGTACAATTGCTGTATCCGCCTTGTCAATTAATTCTTCCCAAATTGGGCGCTCCGCAATATCCGAGAGCTTCTTGATGCGTTTCTTCAGATCGGTATCAAGGAAAACTCCAACGATGTTGTAGTAATTAATCGCAACTACGGAATGGTTCTCAGGGTTATACGCTATACCGGAATCAGCGTTATACTGCCATTGCTCAATGATGCTTCTCCCCATGTATTCCGAAATCATGGAATTGAAATTCAATTCATCGCCTTGTGGATTATCAAGCGCCATCAACACACTATCCTTAGGTTGACAAAACTGATCCATGCTGAGTGTTTTTTCGCGCAACTGCCATTCAGGTATTTCGGGAAGATGTGTCAGCAAAAATGTATCGGGATGTACCAAATAATGACGATAAGATGTGTCACGCACAAAACCAATTTTATCCGTGTAAGGATCCTTTCCTTTTTGTGCCTCATCGAACGCTTTCTTTTTACGCTCTATTTTCTTTTCCCACTTTACACGTTTCTTATCTTTCTTGAACGTTCTTTCCTTCGTCCATCGTTTGGGATAGGTTTTCACCTTTTTCGGGATTCGACCGATATATCCTGCATCCCACGTTGGATCGACCAATTCCCACTTTCCATTGAGGTTAATGGCTACCCAGGCATGATCGGAACTAACCAACATGTAATCGTACTCCGGATCGTAATCTCTTGTGTATCCCTCTACCCGTGTTGCTTCGATTCCCTGATACCCCAACATCTCCACCAATAATTCCGTGTAGCCGTAACAGATGGTTTCTTTCTTTTTCAATACTTGTTCCGAGTTCTGCCCAAACAGCGGATTGCTTGATGTCGCTACGTCATAATCGTAATCGATATTGCTGATGATCCATGAATAGATGGAATCAACCTTCATTCGGTCGCCCGTGCAATTTCTGGTTAGGTGATTACTCAACAATTCCGGAGAAGTACGGACTTTTCTGGGAATCTTGTCTTTTTTCTGAGCCATAACGGGAAGACTCAACAAAACGATGAACGATAATGCAGTTAGGTATGATGTACGCATGCCGCAAAAATAGTCGGTGTTGCAATCTGAAGCGTTAAGGTAGTATTAAGTCTGGTACGACTTTCATAGTAGAAAACATTACTCTGAGAGCAATTTCGCCGCGATAAAAGCAGTGGTCCAGGCGGCTTGAAAGTTATAACCTCCTGTAATTCCGTCTATATCCATTACTTCACCTGCGAAATACAACCCGGGAAGCACCTTGCTTTGCATGGTTTTAAAATCAATGGAATCCAGGCTGACACCTCCGCACGTGACAAATTCTTCCTTGAACGTGGTCTTTCCGCTGACTTGATACACATCATTGGTGAGTACATTCACCAGTTTATTCATGGATTTTTTACCCAGTTGACTCCAAACAGAATGCAAGGAGAGTCCTGCTCGTTCTACCAAATAATGCCATAAGCGTTCGGGAAGTAGATATGGTCTGAAATTCGCCAGCATTTTATTGGGATGCGCTTTGATAATGGAATGTAATTCATTCATTACCAGTTCTGAATTCGAAACATGCACCCAATTTACCTGCGTTTTGAATTCGTAGTTTTTCTCGTGTAAAATTCGCGCTCCGAAAGCCGACAGCTTCAATATTGCCGGTCCGCTCATTCCCCAATGCGTAATCAAGAGTGGTCCGTCCGATTTCAATTTCGTTCCCTGAATACTAACCAAAGGGTTGTCCACCACAATTCCCATAAGATCACGCACCTGTTCTTGTGGCATATTGAAGGTGAATAATGAAGGCACCGGATCTTCAATTTTGTGTCCGAGAACTTCTAACCACTCCAGCCCCGATCTTTTGGGCGAACCTCCCGTGGTCACAATCACCTTGTCAAAGTGAAATGTCTCCTGATCCGTTTCGAGCGCTATCCCATTCTCCGTTTTCTTCAAGGATCGAATGCCTTTGCCGAGATTGATAGAAATTCCCAAACGATTCGCCTCGTCCAAAAAACAATTGATAATGCATTGCGAGTTCTGCGATACCGGAAATACGCAATTGTCTTCCTGAATTACAAGCGGAACGCCTCTCGTTTCGAACCATTCCATAGTATGTTTGGTATAAAAACTACCAAAAGCTTTTCGCAATTTTCGGCTGCCGCGAGGGTATGCTGTCGCTAGCTCTTTTACATCGGTACACCCATTCGTTACATTACAACGACCTCCTCCTGAGATTTTCACTTTCGATAAAACCTTCTTCGATTTTTCAAAAATGTGCACCTCTGCATTCGGATAATTTTCCTTTACATGAATGGCCGCAAAGAATCCCGCAGCTCCGCCTCCTACAATCGCAACACGCATGCGTCAAAGATAGTTTGATTATTTATTCATGTCATCTATTTCGTATGTCTATGATTCCATCGCATTTCACTAACTTTGCACCTTGCAAAATCGCACAAAATGAGTCAGAAATATCCAACGTACAAAGGTTTGGACTTGCCCAATGTTGCAAGTCGTGTGTTAGCTCAGTGGGAATCAGAGAATATCTTCGAGAAATCGATTGATACTCGCGAGGGAAACACGCCTTTTATTTTCTTCGAAGGACCGCCGTCTGCAAACGGTCTTCCTGGTATCCACCATGCTATGGGGCGTTCGATTAAAGATATTTTCTGTCGTTATAAAACACTGAAAGGATTTCAGGTGAAGCGTAAAGCAGGTTGGGATACGCATGGACTTCCTGTGGAATTGGGTGTCGAAAAGGAATTGGGCATCACAAAAGAAGACATCGGAACCAAAATCTCGGTTGACGAATACAACAAAGCATGTCGTGAGGCGGTGATGCGCTATACCGACATTTGGAACAACCTGACGCGTCAAATGGGTTATTGGGTTGATATGGAAAATCCTTATATCACTTACGATTCGAAGTATATGGAATCCGTTTGGTGGTTGCTCGGACAATTGTACGAAAAGGAATTGATCTACAAAGGATACACGATCCAACCGTACTCTCCCAAAGCTGGAACTGGACTTTCAACACACGAGTTGAATATGCCGGGTTGTTACCGCGATGTAACGGATACCACTGTTGTTGCGCAGTTTAAAGTTCGTGACGGCGAAACGTTACCTTCCCCCTTTGGAGGGGGACAAGAGGGGGAGGACGCTCTACCGACCTTTCTTTTGGCTTGGACAACAACTCCATGGACGCTTCCATCCAACACCGCATTAACAGTTGGACCGAAAATCGAATATGTATTGGTACAGACATTTAACCAATACACCAAAGAACCTATGCAGGTGATTCTGGCGAAAAACCTTGTTGGATACCAGTTCAGCAAGAATTATTTCGCTGTCGAATCTGCTGAAGAGTTGTCTGAGTTTAATTCAGAAGACAAGAAAATTCCATACTTCGTTGCTGCCGAATGCGTTGGTAATGATTTAGTTGGATTGAAATACGAACAATTATTGCCATTTGCGCTTCCGTATGAAGACGCAGAGGAAGCATTTCGTGTAATTCCGGGTGATTTCGTAACTACTGAGGACGGAACCGGAATTGTACACACTGCGCCTACTTTTGGTGCGGACGATGCCAAGGTAGCTGCTGACGCTGGTGTTCCCGGATTGCTCGTACTGAACGAAAATGACGACCCAGTACCGTTGGTTGATCTTCAAGGAAAGTTCCGACCGGAAATGGGTGAGTTTGCCGGCAAATACGTGAAAAACGAATATTACGCTGATGGAGAAGCACCAGACAAAAGCGTAGACGTTGAACTAGCCATCAAACTGAAGACGGAAAACCGTGCTTTCAAAGTGGAGAAATATGTCCACAGTTATCCGCATTGTTGGAGGACAGACAAGCCCGTTTTGTACTACCCGCTTGATTCCTGGTTCGTAAAGGCGACAGAGAAGAAAGAGCGTATGTCGGAACTGAATGATACCATCAACTGGAAGCCGGCTTCTACGGGAACCGGACGTTTCGGAAAATGGTTGGAAAACCTGAACGATTGGAACCTTTCGCGTTCTCGTTACTGGGGAATTCCAATCCCGATCTGGTCGACAGAAGATAATGAGGAACGCATTTGTATCTCTTCAGTAGAGCAGTTGAAATCGGAAATCGACAAAGCAGTTGATGCTGGAATGATGGATTCGAATCCATTGGCAGATTTCGAAGTTGGAAATATGTCAAAAGAGAACTACGAGAAAGTAGATCTTCACAAGCATTACATGGATTCCATCACGTTGGTTTCGCCTTCTGGAATGCCAATGCAACGAGAGGCTGATTTGATCGATGTTTGGTTCGATTCAGGTTCCATGCCGTATGCTCAGTGGCACTATCCATTTGAGAACAAAGAACTAATTGACAATCGCACTGGTTACCCTGCAGATTTCATTGCAGAGGGTGTTGACCAAACACGTGGTTGGTTCTATACTTTGCACGCCATTGCAACAATGGTATTTGATTCTGTTGCCTATAAAGCCGTTGTTTCAAACGGACTTGTATTAGACAAGGACGGATTCAAAATGTCGAAGAGTAGAGGTAACGGTGTAGATCCATTCGAAACAATGGACAAATTTGGACCGGATGCAACACGTTGGTACATGATTACCAATGCACAACCGTGGGACAACCTCAAGTTTGATGTCGATGGAATCACAGAGGTACAACGTAAGTTCTTCGGAACGCTGTACAACACGTATTCGTTCTTCGCTTTGTATGCCAACATCGATGGGTTCGACTATTCCGAAGCAGATTTGGCATTGGAAGAACGACCAGAAATCGATCGTTGGGTACTTTCCAAATTGAATACATTGATCAAAGAGGTGGATGCTGCCTACGATTCATACGAACCAACAAGAGCCGGACGTTTAATCCAGGATTTCGTTGGAGATCAACTTTCGAACTGGTACGTTCGACTTGGTCGACGCCGCTTTTGGAAACAATCTGCTGACGACGCTGCCGGAGCAAAAGACAAACTTTCAGCTTATCAGACTTTGTACACATGTTTGGAAACCGTAGCAATTTTAGGATCACCAATCGCGCCGTTCTATATGGATCAATTGTTCCAGGACTTGAATGCTGTTAGCGGTAAACACGCATGTGAATCGGTTCATTTGGCGGACTTCCCGAAAGCTGACGAAGCGGTGATTAACGCCGAATTGGAAACCCAAATGGATTTGGCGCAACGTACCTCTTCTCTTGTGCTTGGATTGCGTAAGAAGGAGCGTTTGCGTGTACGCCAACCGTTACAGAAGATCATGGTTCCAGCTTTGAATGAAACATTCGCAGCAAACATTCGCCACGTACAGGATTTGATCCTCTCAGAAGTAAACGTGAAGGAACTAGAATTGCTCGCTGAAGACAATGATGTTTTGGTGAAAAGCATCAAGCCAAACTTCAAAACCATCGGACCGAAATACGGGAAGCACATGAAGGCGATTGCTGCCATGGTGAACCAAATGACCGGAGACGATATCGCTAAAATCGAGGCGAATAACGGATGGAAAGGTGAAGTGAATGGGGATCAGGTAGAATTGGACCTAAACGATTTCGAAATCGCTGCACAGGACATTCCGGGATGGCTTGTAAGTTCTGACGGAAGCTTGACTGTTGCGTTAGATGTGACTATTTCTGAGGAATTGAAATCGGAAGGGATCGCCCGTGAATTGGTAAATCGCGTTCAAAATCTTCGTAAGGACTCTGGATTGGAAGTGACAGATCGCATCCTATTGAAAGTCGATACGAACGAGTTAATTCAAAACGCTATTTCTTCTAACAAAGAATACGTTTGTAGCGAAGTGTTGGCAAATGACGTGGTGTTCGAATCTCTTGGTGATGATGCTTTGATTACTGATTTGGTTGATGCAGATGATGCAAAAATCGGATTGGAGAAGAGCTAAATCCAGGACATAAATAATTTCAAACCCCTGCATCTCGACCCCGTTCAATGATCAAGGGTTTTTTGATGGGCAACTAAAGAAGATCAGGAAAATTTCTGATGATTCCAAGTTATTTCTTCACTTGTAAATCGCAAAATATCGATATTGCGATATTCCAATATTCAGTAATTCATCGGTTAAAATCCATGAGAATTGGAGTCATAACCTCCCAGAAAATCTAACAAAATCACTAACTTGCATAAAACAAGTGATGGCTTGATTTACCCTTTACTTGTCTTTAGACAGTTTTAAATTTGTTTCTATGAGATCAGACTGCCCCATTAGTTACGCCCTTGATTTCTTCGGTGATAAGTGGACCTTCTTAATCGTCCGCGACTTGATTCAAGGCAAAAAATTCTACAAAGATTTCAGCGCCTCAAAAGAAGGAATTGCCACGAATATTCTTTCCGATCGGTTGAAAAAACTGGAAAAAATCGGAATCATTGAATGGAAAGTCTACGAGAAATTGAAAACGAAGAAGGAATACTCTCTCACAGAAAAAGGGAAGGATCTTATCCCTCTGCTCGTAGACATGATTGTCTGGTCGAACAAATATCAGGACGATTTGGCCGTATCGGATTACTTTATCAAACGAGCGCACGAAGATCGGGAGGGACTGATTACAACCATTAGAGCACGACTGGATTGAATTAACCGTACATTTCGTTTCGCCACGCTCAGCACAAGTCAGCTCAATGTGGGGTTTCACAGCACCTCTCGGCGCAGAGCATTGAAGAGTGAAATAGTGCATTGAGCGTAGTCGAAATGCACTACAATTGTAACCATCACAAATTCTTCTTTTATATTAAACAACAATTTCAGACATCCCCTTTCATGAAAAATCTATCCGTCATTTTGGTTCTTGCTCTTATTCTATTCGGATGTGATTCTGAGAAAGAACAACCTTCTGTCTTCGACACAGAAAAAGAAGACAATAAAGTTGAGGTACCTGATTTTCAAGCCTTAATTGATTCAGCCGGATTAAAAGGGTCGATTCTCATTTTCGACGAGACGAATTACTATTCCAATGATTTCGAATGGGCTGAAAAAGGTCATCTTCCTGCATCGACATACAAAATCCCAAACTCTATTATCGCACTGGAATTGGGAATTATGAAAAATGATAGCACTATCAGCAAGTGGGATGGAAAACCAAGATATATGAAGCGTTGGGAGCAAGACCTTGTCTTCCGTGACGCCTTTCATCTTTCCTGTGTTCCGTGTTACCAGGAAATCGCACGAAAAGTTGGGGTCCAAAAGATGAAAAACTATACCCACAATTTCAACTACGGTCAAATGGACATTGACAGTTCCAATATCGATATGTTCTGGTTGGAGGGGAAATCGCGTATCTCACAATTTCAACAAATCGAATTCCTCAAAACCCTCAATCAACAGCGTTTGCCCATTTCACAAAGCACTTATGACATTATGCGCAGAATGATGATCATCGAGGAAAACGATCAATTCACACTACGCGGTAAAACAGGTTGGTCGGTGACAAATGATCAGGACAATTGTTGGTTCGTAGGATGGGTAGAAACCGGCAAGGGACATTATTACTTCGCCACAAACATAGAGCCCGGACCTAAAACCGACATTGACAACCTCTTTACCTTACGAAAGGAAATAACTTACAAAGCACTAGAGTTAATTACAGTGGAATAAGTCTCTTCGATCGAGAACCGTCCTACTTCCACTTTATCCCGCAGCCAATACTCGGCTTTTGATCTTCAATAGCACCATTTCCGGCAAGCAACTGATCCATTGCATTTCGAAAATCACTTCCGGAAACAGGAATTTCATTTCCTGGGCGCGAACCATCCAATTGACCGTGATACACCGACTTCAGGTCAGCATCGAAAAGATACAAATCTGGGGTGCATGTTGCATCATAAGCCTTCGCTACTTCCTGTGATTCATCATAGAGGTACGGAAACGGATACCCTTGTTTTTCAGCATGCGACTTCATAAAATCCGGACCATCCTGTGGATGCGTTTCTACGTTATTGCTGCTAATTGCTATAAATCGAATGCCTTTTTCCGAGTACTCGTTAGCCATGCGAACCAATTCGTCATTCACGTGAATCACAAATGGACAATGATTGCATATAAAGAAAATCGCTGTTCCTTTCCCCCCTTTTATCTCCGACAAACTCAATTGTTGATCTGATTTGGTGTCTAGCAGCGTGAAGTCGGGAGCTAACGTCCCAATTGGAAATGGATTGGATTCGGTGAGAGCCATGTGCTTTTTCTTGTAAAGATATTGATCCGCTACGGATTGCTATGCCAAACAACTTTCAGAAATATTCCACTAATTAAGAATTATTCTAAATAAGTTGTATCTTCGAGCCGCTCCTTTGGGGCATTAAGCAATCAAATCATGGTAGAAAAACACTTTCGAGGGTTCATCGTGTTCCTATTCGTTATATCCTTCGCTCTTGGGCTGGCAATCGCAACGAGCCTATAAATAATCAAGTACCGTTCTTCATTTTGGTCCAACATCTCCTTTCATTCGGAAACAATACCAACCCGTTCGGAAGCTGTTCCTTTTTCTTCGGTTGATTCCATCTTAATTTCCCTTTCCATCCCTAATAACGGAAAGGTATGTTATGGAACATTCTTTTTAGTACAAACAGCGCAAGAGGTCTTCTCGTAAGTGGTCTCCTGCTTGCTTCGTTGAATCTATCTGCCCAGCTCGACAGCATTCATTGGCTGCCACCCGTTACGGCTGGAAACATTGGCTCCAATGCAGGTGCGTACCAACATAGCGTCTATCTTTCTACTCCAGAGACAACAGCATTTGATGTAACGGTAACAACAGGAACCGGAACTCTAATAGGAACTTATTCCATTTCCGCTTCAAGCCCATATCGATTAGATCTTACCGACGGATATAATTATCTCTGTATGGATGCTGATTCTGTAGGTAGCGTCCAAAGGGACGATGGCCTCATTTTCAGTGCAAACGAAGATTTTTACGTCAATTACAGGGTGCGATCCAATGCACAGGGAGGATCTCTTACCGCAAAAGGACGAATTGCCCGTGGAACCGATTTTCATTGGGGGGGAATTCCACTTATTGGGAACAATTCTGCACTAAACGGAGTTGTCGGGTTTATGGCAATGGAAGACAACACAACTGTTACTATTAGCGGATACGATTCAAATTGCGAATTCCGATTGGGAAGTAACTCTGGTGGTATTACATCGAACTCCGTTGTTGTCAATCTGGATGAAGGCGAAACCTATGTATTAGAAGCCGTAAATCTCGTGGTTTCGGAAAACGAAGACGGCTGGATTGGCGCCACTATCAATTCTGATAAAGATATCGTCGTAAGCAATGGGAACCTTATGGGAGGAGTAATCAGTGGCAGCGGCGCAAGAGATATTTGTTTTGACCAGACACTTCCAACCACCCGACTGGGGAACGAGCACATTGTTCTACGGGGTAATGGAATTGATGCAACAGAATTGGTGATCGTGATTGCTACACAAAACGGAACAGATATAAGTATTAATGGCGGTGCTCCTGCCGCAAGTCTAAACGCAGGTGAATATCACGTTTTTGACGGTACAAATTACTCAGCACAAGACAACATGTTTGTAGAAACGAGTCAGCCTGCATATGTCTATCAGGTACTCGCAGGAAGTGTGAACGAACGCACCATCGGACTCAACTTTATTCCGCCTCTCAATTGTTTGCTTCCGTTAGCCGTTGATAACATTACGAGCATCGATATGATTCGCAGCACAAGCTATACCGGAGGAGTTAGCATACTTACACGATCTGGTGCCAGTGTTACAATCAATGGTAGTGCTCCCACGACAAGTCCGCAAGCCGTTACGGGTAATTCTGATTGGGTTACCTATCGGGAAACGGGACTCAGTGGCGACGTCGCTATTGTTTCCGATGAACCCATGGCGGCAGGAATGTTTGGTGCCAGCGGGGATGCCGGATTTGCAGGATATTTCTCCGGATTTTCTGAACGCCCAAATCCAGTAATTGAGGCTGACGACATTTGCGTACCTGCAACACTTACATTAATTAACTCTGCTGACAATATGCAATGGTTCTTCGACGATGCAATCGCAGTGGGAGAAATCAACCAAACCATGTCCGCAAATACAGAGGGAAGTTATTTTGTAACAGCCGGAACCGGAACCTGCATGGACACCTCCAATACGATCGCATTTTCCTGCAATTCATTGCCCGTGGAGTACGGAGGGGGATCGTTCCAATGTTCAGAGGGAAATGCATTTCTGGAATGGATTACCGTAACCGAACTGAACAACGATTTCTTCACCATTGAAGGCTCAAACGACGGTATTGAGTTCGATTGGGTGGGAGAATTGAAAGGAGCAGGAAACACCACGCAATTATTACAATATCGATTCGATCTCGACCAGGAAGTAACGTATCCGATATATCGCATTTCGCAAACAGATTTTGATGGTAGATTTCAGGAGCTTCAAACATTGAGCACTCGACCTTGTCAACCTCTAAACGATTGGTACGTTTCCGGTGACTTCATAAAATTCCGGGGGGATCAGGCTTCCGAAGCTTTCCTCTTTGATGCTACGGGTAAACTGCAATATTCCGAGAAATCCATTCAGCAAATCCACTGGAAGGAAAAAGGTCTGATTTTCATCCATTACAAAGACAATTCACAGAACTGGAAAAGGCAACAATTGGTAGTTTACTGACAAAATCAATTATGTTTGTCGGCATTAACACCTTTTTTTCTAACTTAATGTAGGATGAGCATACCTACAGACACCCAATTCAATCAAATAGCCGACTTTACCGAGCGTTTTATCAACCAAACCAACCGTTCTATTTTCCTAACGGGAAAGGCGGGTACAGGTAAGACAACGTTCTTGCGTCACTTGGTGAAAACCACACACAAGCAAACAGTCATTGTTGCGCCAACAGGCATCGCTGCGTTGAACGCCGGCGGTGTTACCATACACTCTTTCTTCCAATTACCTTTCGGGTCATTTATTCCTGAATTTGGAGCTGGTACCGCAACGGATTCCCTGAAAATTGAGAGTAAATCCACACTGTTGCATCATTTTAAGATGAACAATGCACGGCGTTCCATGTTTCGAAACCTGGAACTTTTGGTGATCGATGAAGTTTCCATGCTTCGCGCTGATCTCCTCGATGCTATGGATTGGACACTCAGAAATGTCCGGAAGAACAACGCTCCTTTCGGTGGTGTTCAGGTATTGTTTATTGGTGATTTGCTCCAACTCCCTCCCGTTGTTAAACAACAGGAATGGACGCACCTCAGCAAATATTACAATGGCATGTATTTCTTCCATGCAAAAGTGATTGCCGAGATGCCACCATTGTACGTAGAGCTGGAAAAAGTGTATCGTCAGGAAGACCCGGAATTCCTCAATATCCTCAACAATCTTCGTAATAACGAGATTACGGAGCAAGACATTCAAGTCCTCAACGAACACGTCCAAACGGATTTCAAACCTGAGGAAGAAGAAGGATATATCACGCTCACAACACACAACCGAGAGGCAGACAGCATCAATCAACGTGCTTTGGATGCTCTGGACACCAATTCACGCTCTTTCGACGCGGAGGTAACAGGAAAATTTCCAGAGTACCTCTACCCTATCGAAGAAAAGCTCGAACTTAAGATCGGTGCGCAAGTTATGTTTGTGAAGAACGACCCGTCGCCCGAAAAGCTTTTCTACAACGGAAAAATGGGGCGCGTTGTAGCATTGGAACATGACGAGATCAAAGTGCTGTTTCCCGAAGAGAAAAAAACCATCGCTGTGGAACCGTACGAATGGGAAAACATCAAGTACACCTACAACGATTCCAATGCTGAAATGGAGGCCGAAACGCTCGGGACCTTCGTTCAATACCCGCTGCGCTTAGCCTGGGCGATCACTGTCCACAAAAGCCAGGGATTGACCTTCGATAAAGCTGTTCTGGACATCTCCAATGTATTTGCGCCGGGACAAGCTTATGTCGCCCTCTCCCGTTTACGATCTTTAGGCGGATTGGTGCTGTTGAAGCCGATGCGAAAAAATGGTCTGATGACCGACGCTCAAATTAAAGATTACGCCTCAACCAAAGTGTCAACAGACATTCTGGATCAACAATTGGAACAATCAACTGCAGTGTACTTGTACGAACAACTCACCCAGACTTTCGATTGGCTGGATATGGTGAACGCCTGGCAATCACACGAGAAATCGTATAAAGATCATGGCTCCAAATCGATGAAAGGAAAGAATCGTTCCTGGGTTACCCAGCAATGTCAAATGCTCTCTGGAACCTTAGATCCTTCGCGAAAATTCAGAAATCAACTTTCTCAGTTATTCTCTAAGCTGCCGATTGATTACGAACATACGTTTGAGCGCGTTGAAGCCGCCTACAATTACTTCTACAAGACTTTGGATGGGGTTCTCTGTTCAAATCTGAAGAAGATTGCTGAATTGCAACAGAAACGAAGCACCAAGAACTATGCTGAAGAATTACTGGATCTTGATTTGATGCTAACAGAAACCGTTCTGCGCTTAAAGAAAAGCCTCGCTCTGGTACAGGCGGTGAGAGATGGAAAGCCACTGGATCATTCCGTAACACAAACCCCGGAAATCAAGAACTACAAAGTCACCAAAATCGAATTGGTGAAAAATGAGTTAATGGCGAGCAAGTCCACTTTAGATTTCGACACCATCACCGTCGACCTACAAACCAAGGATCAGAAAAAACCAGAAAAGAAAAAGAAGAAATCAACCTACGAAACCACGAGAGAACTCATTAAAGCAGGTAAATCCATTGAAGAAGTTGCTCGTGAACGTCAATTGTCAGTTGGAACTATCAGTACGCATTGCGCCCGTCTCCTACAACAAGAGAAAATTGAATTGCGGGATGTCATGGACAAAGAAAAGCGCAACGCTCTATATGATTTATTCGAAGATCATTATGAAGGTGGTTCGTTGACTCCATTAAAAGAACACGTCGGAGACGACTTCACCTGGGATGAGTTAAAGCTGTATCGGGCAAGTTTGTTGGTGTAGGTAAAACACAATATTCACTAATAATCAATCATTTAGGTGTGTTATAATTGTGTAATTGACATTTTTTCATTAATATGTTCTCATAACACTTAACCACTGTTTAATATGTTTCAGAGAACCCAACATACAACGGGGCATCAACCCAACACCCACGAGCAAGCAAAGAAGCCATTTGTTCTACAACGAAAGGGAGAGAATAATTTCCAGCGTGATGAAGCGGGGAAGATAATTGGAATTCAAAGAAAAGAAGCTGGAACTCAAAATACCTCGGCTCCAACTAAGGCAGCTGAACCCAACAAAACAGGCATGCCAGACGACCTGCGTTCAGGTCTGGAAAGCCTTTCTGGAGAGGATCTGTCTGACGTTCGTGTACATCGAAACTCCTCAAAACCTGGAGAAATCCAGGCACACGCCTACACCCAGGGACAGGATATTTACTTAGGGCCTGGTCAGGAGAAACATCTTCCGCATGAAGGCTGGCATGCCGTTCAACAGAAGCAAGGGCGTGTACAACCCACCATTCAACAAAAGAATGCACTGATCAACGATGATAGCACCCTTGAAAGAGAAGCAGACGTAATGGGCGACAAGGCCGTTCAAATGAAGTCCGATAATGGCACTGCCCCTGCCAAAAAGAATCGAAACGCTACCAGAAATGGCGTGATTCAACGAGCGATGAAGTTTGAGTATCAGTACAAAAACCACTATTTCTATCGCGACGATGGCGAAGGAGCTGTTACCACACTCCCAAGAAAATACGGCCCTCGAGATTTCATTATGCGTAGCTTTTCAGAAGCCACTATGGAATCCGAAGAGGATGGTCAAATTGAATTTGAGACTAGGTGGGAGAAAAAATGGTCAAAATTGGGTCTACAAGTTCGCGCTATTCAAAACATGTCTCGCAAGCTTAGAGATGCCGAAACAGTAACCGCTAGTAATGGAAATACCTATCGAAAGTTCCCATTCCCATGGCTGCTAAAACACCTTAGGGCCAACAAGGGATTCGCAGAAGGTAAGACAGAAGATAGATGGAGTGACTATCAACGAGACGGGAAGTCCGAAGTTCAAAATAAGAGTGGAACTTCGGCAAACATGATGAATAATAATAAAACTAAGGTTAAAGCCATTGTACCTAATGGTACGGAGGTATTTCAGCATTACTTGAGTGAAGACAAAAAATGGGTTAGAATTCAATACCAGCGACAGTTTGGTTGGATCCGTAGATCACATCTAACTTCCATGGATCCTAAAATTTATGAGAATTTTAAAAGTGGCGATACTCAACTGGGAAAAGGTGAACAAATTTTGATTGATGCCAGTTCTCGTTACTGGAAACCATATGTTCAAATATCAGAGTTTTTTGGTATGACCCAATATTCTTCGTATCTGGAACAATACGACAATGATTTTTATACAGGCAATGCTTCGAAAGTGAGAAACTTCTTAATGGATAATGACCCGAATGCACCCAAGTCAAGTAGCTTCCCAGCAACCGGTGCGGCTCGCAAATTTGGATTTCTAGCGAAGAACATGAAACTTTATAACCTGTTGCTGATGATTGCGCATTATGTAGAGGTTGGCGACAACGTCAAAGGCAAACCAGCAAAATATACCTTTTCATTGATGAGCAGAACACATTTTGGCGCAATGTTTAAATCAATGGAAAAACATGAACAAGATCTCTTCAAAGCTTTGGTAGATGATAAAAAAGATGGCATTTTGTCTATGCTTGGAGTTGCCGGAAGTAAGAAAATATTCGCGGATGGCTCTGGGTCTGATTCCGATAAAAATCATGACCCTTCTGTAATCGAGTGGTTAGTGAGTATTTCCGAAGGAAAAGACTTACTTTCTTCTCAGGAATCCTCCGTTTCGGATTCAATGGGAGCGTTCAACATTAACGACGACGGCAAACACAAGGATTTGGTACGTTTCGAAGCAAGAAACGATGAGCCTAACTTCCCAACTATTGATGGATTAGAGACCCATGCGAAAGAGCATTTTGACTTAGCTAAGGAAAACCGAAAAAGAACAAATGGAACTCAACTTGAATAATGTACCATAAAACTGGTAACGAATGATAAATATTAAAACTGGACAAACAAAGTGGGTATTTCTCTGTACGCTACTCTCATTTTTCGTTATGAGTTGTACAGCGTCCGAAGAGCATAAGAAAAAAAATGTTCCAATTTTCTCTCCCCAAGATCTCTGGGGTGGTTGGACTTTAATTGAAAAACGCTACATAAAAGACAGGCAATCGGTTGAACGCTATAACAAGAATGCTCAACCCGATTTACCTCGAGAATGGACAGCACCGGTTTACTTGGATGACAACGGAGTTTTGAAACCTATCTCGCCTAGACAGTACTTGTCCCTGGAAAACCAGAGCCTATTTATCTCACACGACTCCATTTTCTCTATCCACTACCCAATTCATCAGTATTGGAAAAACAATTTCAAAGTAGATGGAAACAAGCTGTTTATTGGTAAAAACAAGGATGTCAAATCCATTTGGGTAAGCGACGCAAAGGACACATTGCGCATTTCCTATTTGGACTTTTACGGTTTGTATATCGAGGAAACTTACTTGAAGACCTCCTTTGATGACGCCGTATTGAATATTCTTAACGACTACCTAACGAACTTCCCTGAACTTGCCGGAACCTGGTACTTGATTCGCGAAAAGGCATTAAGTTGGGGAGAACAATACGAATTGGATTTCCCACATGCTCTCCCGGATTCCATTGTATTAAGCAAGGAAGAACTGGAAGCAACATTACACACCGACAGAAGCGTTCAAATGCGTACAGATGGAAAGAAGATGAAGTATTTCCTTGGGTACAAAGATGGTGAATTGGTGCTTATCCCCGGCGCCTGGTATGACATGGAGGCTTACAAAGAAGCCAACTATACCAATGAAGACAATATGCTGTTCTTCAGCCGAAAAAAGCAGTGGTACGAAGAATAGTCAAACAAAAAAGGGAACACTTTCATGCTCCCTTTCTATAGTCTTATTGTCCCGTCCTGAAATAAGTTGACAACAAATCGACTTATTATGAAAGAATCCATTTCTAAAAGGGAAAGACGAAGTCAGCGAGACTATACAATGGCTTTTAAATTGTCAGTAGTGTCTCAGGTTGAAAAGGGCGAAATGACCTATAAACAAGCTCAAAAGCATTATGGTATACAAGGAAAAAGTACCGTTTTGGTTTGGCTCAGAAAACATGGTAACTTAGACTGGCGTAAGCCAAGTATTCATACCATGGGAAAATCAGAAGAAACACCGGCACAAAGAATCAAACGACTGGAGCGTGAACTAGCAGAAGAACGCTTGAAAAACGAGATACTGAATACTATGATTGATATCTCAGATCAACAGTATGGAACTTCGATTCGAAAAAAGTTTTCTCCCAAACCATCGGTCGCATCCAACAAGAAAGACAAGTAAGTTTGTCACTTTGTTGTCGATTGTTTGGGATCTCACGACAAGCTATTTATCAAAGTAGAAAGCGAATGTTGGCTCGTGAGCGGGAACTCTTAGAGGTAAAGCAACTAGTGATCAATATTCGTATGCAAATGCCGCGTTTAGGCACACGAAAGCTATATCACTTAATCCAGGGTGATCTGGAACGACTCAATATCAAACTAGGAAGGGATGCTCTGTTTGATTATTTGAGACGAGAAAACTTATTGATTTACCCGAAGAAGAATTATATAAAAACAACACATTCAAAACACTGGCTAAGAAAACACCCCAACTTGCTGAAGGAAAAACAAATACATCGTCCAGAACAGGTTTTTGTAAGCGATATTACTTATGTCAAAAGCAAGGAGCGTACACATTATTTATCTCTGGTAACCGATGCTTATAGTAGGAAGATAATGGGGCACTGCTTAAGTGATGATATGAGAGCAGAGCACATGGCTAGAGCTTTTCAACTAGCAGTTAAGAACAGAAAAACAGCTACTCCGGTAATACATCATTCGGACAGAGGATTACAATACTGCTCTGATGAGTTCCAGAGCGTACTTATGAAAAATAATGGAATCCCATCAATGACCGATGGCTATGATTGTTACCAAAACGCATTAGCTGAGAGAATGAATGGCATTTTGAAGCAGGAGTTCCTAACAAAACAGTGTAATAATGGAGTAGAACTTCGTAAAGCAATAGAGGAATCAATTGAAATCTATAACAGTAAAAGACCGCATTTATCTCATGACATGAAAACCCCAGATTATATCCACGAAAAAAGCATTGAGGCTAGCCTCAATGCTTATGATTAAATTAGTATCAAAACCTGTCAACCTATTTTAGGACGACTCATATGCAAGTAAAAAGTGATTAGACTATGTGAGAAGTACCTCTTACTTTTCACTTTTCACTTCTTACTTTTCACTTCTTACTTCTTACTTAACCACAATACCTCACTCCACAATCACCTTCTTCGTGATCAGTTTTCCGCGGTAATCAATTTTTACCAAATAGATTCCTGATGGAAGTTCTGAAGTATCAAAGGTAATTTCGTCCAAAGTAGTGTTCATCGGAACCTCAATTTCCTGACCCAATTGGTTGATCAACTCAATTTTTGCTTCGGAGATACTTCCCGCTGCTAAAACGAATTGGTCGCTTGCAGGGTTCGGGTACAATTCAACAACATAGGTGTCGTACAACTCTTCATACGATAGCGGATAATCAATGGTGAAGTTATATTGGAACGATCCACCAAAGTCTCCTTCGAATGTTTCGATAACTCCAGCTCCTACCTGACGGAAACGAGCGAACCCTGTTCCATCATTGTTTGCCCAGAAGTCGATTCCATCGTCGTCACCATCGTAAATGTTGAACTGGTAACATCCGTATCCTAGTTCAAATGTGTCGCGGTATGTCGTGTTGTTCGACATTCCATTACGGAACAACAATGTGTTTCCAGCATCGTCCAACAATTCGTAGCTGCTTTCGCTCGCTGCATTGTTTGTGCGGAATTCAATCCAGAAGTTAGACGGAACTACATCTGGCACTGTAAAGTCGGCTTTGAACGTATTGTTGTGTTCGTACTCGTCTGTTCCACCATTAGGACTCGACACGCGTGCATGGAACGTGTTTGTTCCTGTTCCGGTTAAATCGTCCCAAAGAGCAGACGGCGTAGGCAATTCCACTACTGCCTTCTCGAGGAATTCCAAACTTCCATTCCAGGTATACGTTTGAGGCGTTGCACTTCCGTTCACCCAGTACTCAATTGTAGCTGAAGTCAAAGTTGTGCTTCCTGTGTTTTGAATCTCAATAGTTGGTGTATTACAAATTCCATTTGAACGCTCGTACTCCACATAGTTCGATGGGTTCATGATATCCGTAATGGAAACATCCAACGTGTGATTTGCATCTCCATAAGAAACCAATTGGTTGTTTACGATGTAGTTCGAAGTTCCTGTTGCACCCGTCATTCCGTAATCGATATTGTGCGTTGCCCCCGGCGTCACCATGCTTGTAATATCAAACTCGTTCAAGTCTGTCGGAGCTCCAGGACACCATCCTGCACGATCGTAAATCCATGTACCTCCTTGAGGATAGATTGGATTTTCAGCACATTCGGTCCAAACCTGCCATTGGAATTCGTTTGCTCCTCCATCGATATCAACGAAGTGTTCACGAGGGATGAATTCTCCTTCCTGACCGTGACCTGTAATCGCCGTTCTGATTTTGTACGCCGTTGCATTCGGATTCATCACAACATCACGTGGCGGGAAATACTGATCACTAACAATCGTTGCGTATCCACGAGAGTTTGTTCTCCAAAGTGATTGAATATCTACCACATCACGCGCAGGCGTTCCAACAATGAAGTGGAATTTGATATCCATATCTTCCTGGTGCTGTCCTCCACGCTCCATTGTCATACGCTTTGGTCCGGTTAGAATTGGTAAGAAATCCGTTACGTCGAAAATCCATGTTTTACCATCAGGTCCAAGGTTTAATCCAATTCCGTAAGGTGTTACAAACGACATGATTTCGAACTTCATTGGCCAACGACGCCAGTAATCCATATCGACTGGAGTAATGGAACCTTCCGTTGTCACAGGAATTGTAGATAACAAAGTTCCTGTCACGCCATCGTAAATGTTTTCCGGAACCGCTTCCCAGTAACTTACTGTAGAAATTGGGTTGATGTCATCATCCATTACCGTTCCTGCATTCGATACAACCGTGTATTCTGTCACTGAGTTCGGAACCACAAGAATGGAATCCAAAACGTCTGTTGGAGTAACAGTAGTGCTGTACGTTCCCTGAACCAATGTCACAGCTGGACGCTCAGTATCAGCTACGAAGAATTTGTCAAGATCTTTCCCTCGTTCAAAGTTCCAAAGCACAGAGCTGTTTCCATTTGATGTCAATGCATTTACCGAGTTATCGTTGATCAAAGTTCCAGTTCCTTCATCCATATCGTAGTATGCTACAAGGCTTCCGTACTCCGGGTGCGAATTGTCCAGTGGAATGTTCATCCAGTTCTGAATATCAGTGGACGACAACGCTTTGTTCCAAATACGCAATTCATCTACTTTTCCTTTCCAGTTATTGGTATATGCCCATGACTTTCCAAGCACCATATTAGCGATATCTATTGGACGTGTATGTCCTGTTCCAGAATGCCATAACGTTCCATTATGGTAGACTTCCATAGTTCCGGTAGTGGCGTTTTTTGTCAGCGCCCAATGGTTCCATTCCCCGGCCATTTCGTTCGCAGTCATTGCTTTATCAATTCGGTCGTATCCGCCGTCTCCTCCACAGTCCCAGTACAAACGACCGTTGCTCCATGGCATGTGAATATTTACATCTCTTTCTCCTCCCGCACCTGTTGCTTCAATGATTGAAGTATTTACTGGCAAAAGGTTTTCGTTTCCATAAGCCCAGAATGAAACTGTAATCTCGTCTGAAATGCTTCCCATTGCTGTTGTTGGAATATCGAAATGACCGTTTCCGGAAAGATCAATGTTATAACCGTTGTTGCTATGAATCGCCATGTTTGTTGCAGCAGAACCATCAAGAATAACATCAGTGGAACCAACGGTATTCGTGAACGACATCTCAATAATGATGTTGTCTGTTCCGTTCCAAACAAATGGTGTGTGAAACTGAATACGGTTTTGACCAACGGCAAACGTGTAATCACTGTAATATACTTCTGAGAATCCTGTCAATTCAGGGTTTGCAGGATCAAGAGTTGGAGCAGTAGTTTCTTTGATGTTCACACGTAAGAAATTCACCTGACCTCCACTTACTGCGTTTACAAGGAAACCATCGATGTTCCCTGCGGCAAATCCCGCACCTGTAAGCTCAGCAGCTGTATACATGAATTGTGCTTTTCCGGAATTGTTTGTTCCTGCCAGGGCATTCGGTACAGGAACAGTTCCTGGTGCAATCGCAAACTGGCTCTCACTAACGATGTTATTAAGAACTACATTTTGCTGCGTGTACTGATAGAAATCGTAAAGTGGCTGCGTTGTGTAGTTGTACGTCGTTCCAGAGAAATCAGAAATTGTGAAATCCGGATGTGTACTGATCAATGAATCGATGCGTGTAGAATCGTGTACATACGTGTTGCAACTGTAATCCCACTCTCCACAAGCGATGTGGTTTCCTCCTCCAGTGTTCACGCCACCGCCTTTACAGCGCATGTTGTAACTCATCAATACTTTCTCATAAGTTATTGTTGGGTCACTTGGAAAAGTAACCATGGTATCGCGAATACCAGATCCAAAATTTGTTTGAGACCAATTCCAGGAATCCACGGTGATAGTGTCTCCAGGCTGTTGTGCGAATGTGCTCGTAGCGCACAAAAACGCTAACGTAGCAACAATGAAGTTTGCTTTCATAATCTAATAATAAGTTCTAAGTAGGGTGTCGGTCGAGGTTAGCTAAAATACGAAAGCTGGATGTATATCACCAAAAGAAGTGTTGAAATTGAGTTTTTCAGCAGTTAACAATGTGTTAACCGTGGTTATTTCTTCAAGGTCATATCTGTGATCAAGGTCTTTGACACAATTCTAACAAAATCGCTTGCTTCTGGTTTTAAAATCACCAATTTGAGTCCATCAATGGGCAACTCCTCTTTCTCGGAAATGAATTCAAACTCACTGGATTCCTCCCCCTCGTAGTCGAAATGCGCAATCTCCAATCGCTTACCATTAAACCGTAAAAGTTGGGGAATGTAATTACCGTTATCGTACACGTTCAGGATATATTCTCCCGGAGTTGACGTACTCGTAAGCACGTTTTTTGAGGCTCCTCCAACAAAGCGATCGTAATTTCGAATGGCGAAATAATAGAACCCATCCTCAAGCACACATGGCACGGAATCGTTCTTCTCTACTCCGAAAATGAACCCGTTTCTAACTGAATAATCAGCGGATTCACGAACGGTTTCCTTACTAATTGCCGAGAAAGTGGTCGAAACAAGTGTAATCCCTTCGCTATCGAATTCGTACGTAATGGTGCCGTCTTTTGTAGAATAGCTCCCGAAATATTTTTCTTTTACAAATTCTACCCCGCTTTCTGCCGAAGGCAGAGGTTCTGCAAAGTAATACGAATATTGAGCATTTGACGAAAAAACGACAAGCAGTGCGACGATGGAAGCAACTATTTTCATAACTTAATTTAGACCGATCCTTAAATTTACAACTACAAATGCACCCTGAAACGAACTTGATGCAAAAAAAATGGCTGGTGAAGTCACCAGAAGATCGTACAAACGTTGAAGCGTTTCGTTCAAAATTGAAAGTCGATCCTGTTGTTGCCGAACTTCTCTTACAACGCGGAATTGACACTTATGATACAGCACACGCTTTCTTCAGACCGGATCTGAACACGCTACATGACCCCTTCCTGATGAAAGACATGAACGTTGCCGTGGAGCGCTTGCAAGAAGCCATTGATCAACAGGAAAAAGTGCTTCTTTTCGGTGATTACGACGTTGATGGTACAACAGCCGTGGCGCTAATGCACACTTTTTTGAAGGACACGCTACCCGTGGATTACTACATTCCCGATCGTTATGCGGAAGGATACGGAGTCAGTAAAAAAGGAATTGATGTTGCCGAAGAACATGAGGTATCCCTGATCATTTCTTTGGATTGCGGTATAAAATCAGTTGAAGAAGTTGCTTATGCTCAATCAAAAGGAATTGACTTCATCGTTTGTGACCATCATGAACCCGGTGCAGAACTTCCTGATGCCATCGTGTTGGACCCGAAACGATCGGATTGCGATTATCCTTACAAAGAACTTTCTGGTTGCGGAGTGGGCTTCAAACTCTTACAAGGCTTGAGCGAAGTCAATAACTGGAACCAGGATAGGCTATTCGAACAGTTGGACCTTCTGGCCGTAAGTATTGGCGCTGACATCGTCCCGATCACGGGAGAAAACCGAACACTTTGTTTTCATGGAATGGAGCGGTTGAATTCTCATCCACGAGCCGCTTTCAAAGCCCTGCTCGATCTCGCCAAGAAACAGATGCCGGTAAATCTGACAGATGTAATTTTCAATATCGCCCCGAGAATCAATGCCGCTGGTAGATTACGATCAGGTCGTCATGCCGTTCAATTGATGATTTCTAACAACCTGGATGAAATTCAGCAAATTGCCGCTGAAATCAATGCCGATAATATCGAACGGCGCGAGTTAGACAAAGAAATAACCGAAGAAGCTTTGGCACAATTGGAAACTGCATCTCCAGATCGTTATTCCAATATTGTGTATCAGGATAACTGGCACAAAGGCGTTGTGGGAATCGTTGCTTCACGTGTTATGGAGACGCACTACAAACCCACCATCGTTTTGACAAAATCCAATGGATTGATTACCGGATCTGCGAGATCCATTGCTTCTTTCAATCTCCATGATGCCCTGGAGAAGTGTTCGGAGTTTCTGGAGCAGTTCGGCGGACATTTTCACGCAGCAGGATTAACCCTCAAGGAAGAAAACCTGGACGCTTTTGCCTTAAAATTCGAGAAGGTTGCCGCTGAAACCCTGACCCCTGAAATGTTGGTTGAAGAACAGGTAGTAGATTTGGAACTCTCATTTGATCAAATCTTTACCCCGGAAGAAAACCGATTGAAAATCCCTCGATTGAAACGTATTCTGCGTCAATTTGAACCACACGGACCCGGTAATATGAAACCTGTCTTTCTATCCAAAAATGTATTCAGCACCGACATGCGTATTTTGAAAGACGCCCACTTGAAAATGTCCATGACCCAGCCCAGCACCGACGTTGTAATGGAAGGAATTGGATTCAACCTGGCAAAAAAGGTAGATTTGGTAGCTTCCGGTGTTCCTTTCGACGTGGTGTACACCCTGGAAATTAATCGCTGGAACAACCACGAACGACTTCAATTGAACATTAAAGACATTCGCGAGGCGGCAAACATTTAAAATCAGACCAGCTTATTTCAAAAAGCTTTAATTTTACTGTAACTCCAAAGAAATTATGCCACACAAGACTGCATTACTGTTCACCTTTTTTCTTCAATTCTACACGCTTCTCGCTCAGCCAGGCCAAATTGATCCGACTTTTAACATTATCGATGACGGAACGCATCCAACGGCATTTGATGACCAGGTTAGAGATGCTCACATGTACCCGAATGGTAAGTATTTAATTGGAGGATTCTTTACAACATATCAAGGTCAATCCGTAAACTCTCTTATTCGGTTAAACAATGACGGAAGCATAGACCTTACATTTAATGATGCGATTAATGGTGTTGGACCGCTTGGAACTGTTGAAGGGTTTGTTGTTCTGGAAAACCGAAAAATCGTTGTATTCGGAGATTTTACTCACTACAATGGGTTACCCGCGGATGGTATTGTAATAATAAACGAAGACGGATCAAAAGAATCAACTTTCAACGTCACTCAAGCACCATTAGCAAGTATCAAAGATGCAGCAGAGCTGAGCAACGGAGACATAATAATAGTAGGTAATATTGTAAACGGCTCGTCTCAATCACAGGTTATAAGAATCACACAACAAGGTACAATTTCGCCTGTTTTTAATACAAATGTTATCGCGAACACCAATATCCTTCAGGTAGAAGTAGATCCATACGATAACATTTATGTATGTGGGCAGTTTTCGAACATCGGAGGGCTTGTTACCGAGGAAATTGCTCGAATGAACGCAAATGGCATTATGGATTTTTCGTACAGCATTCCAGTGGAATGGGGAAACAATACGAATGATATCTATGTAAATGATGATAGCACTGTAATTGCTTGTGGATCGTATTCATCATCATTGAACCCACCTTCCCCTGTGAATGGTTATTACAAAATATTACCGGACGGCTCAATCGACAACTCATTTATATCGGCGAACGTTTGGGGGCACTATCGTCATATTGCGAAAGACTCACTAGGAAGGTACTGCATGTATTGGTACAATAACCAATATAAAAAGATCATTAGAATTCTTCCAAGTGGTCAGGAAGATCCAACTTTCGAAGAATATACTTACGATGCGAATGGCTCCAACGGAAATGTCAACAAAATTTTGACTCAGGCAAATGGTAAAATTTTGTTAGCTGGAAACGAATTTTCCAGAAGAAACGAAAATGGAACCAACGACGAATCGTTTTTATCGCCCAATGGAGTAAACGGAACGGTGGAAACGATTCAGACAATGGCAAATAGTAAAGCATATATTGCCGGAGCGTTTTCAGGATATAACGGAGTCTCTAGAAATGGAATCTGTAGAGTATTCGCGGATGGAAGTATTGATGTATCGTTTGATTGTGGCTCTGGAGTGGTAACCGGAGTATCTCCTTTTGAATCTGAATGGCGTATATACAAAATAGCGGTACAACCGGATGGTAAAATAATTGTGGGAGGAGATTTTACACGCTTTAATGGCGAGGACCGGAATAACCTTGTTCGCCTGCTTCCCGATGGCTCCTTCGATCCAAGTTTTAATATCGGTAGCGGATTGAACAATGCTGTGAAAGATATTATCATATTGCCCAGCGGTAAAATATTGGTTGCTGGTGAGTTCAACCAATACGATAGTGGTGGTCCGAATCAAACATCGTGTGGAGGTCTGATTAAATTGAACCTGGATGGTAGCATTGACCAATCTTTTCAATTGTTAGGTCAGGCACCCGTAGAAGCCATGGCCATGACAAATTCAGGTCAAATAGTTTTAGCTGGTGGTTTTTTGGTCTTTGATGGAAATCTGGTAAATCGATTGTGCAGAATCAACTCTGATGGTACTTTTGACCCTTCTTACAACGTTGGAAGTGGCGCAAATAGCCTCTTGTATGACGTCATTGTTGATGCTGATGACCGAGTTATTGTGACCGGTACGGCTTTCGTTTATGACGGTGACACGCTCAACTTTCTATTTAGAACACTCCCAGATGGCCAAAGGGATACTACCTACGCAGATACGAATCAATTCTATAGTTCTTTCGGAACGAATCAAATCGAGTTCGGACCAGACAGTTCCGTTATGCTGTTGGGACGTTTACCCGACGTGTTCAATAATGACCTCCAGGTCTTTCGGTTGGACCCAAACGGAATTATCGATCCAACCTTCCAGTCCTATCCAACAAACAATAACGCTTATGATGCTAATGCATTCGATTTCACGGCTGACGGAGATATTATTGTTGGAGGAAAGTTCGTGGAATATGGAGGCATCCCTAAAAATGGATTGACGAGGATTAAAAATGTCGCTCAACCAACAGGTTGTAATTTTCTTAATGTAACACTTAACGAGGTTACTCCATTAAGTTGTCAAGACACCTCCTTCATCATTGCAAATGCGGCACTAGGCACCCCTCCCTACCAATATTCGTGGGATGGAGGAAACTACTCTATAAATGACACCATATTCACAACGGATTCAGCAGGAGTGCATTACCTTTCGGTATTAGATAGTGCTGGTTGTTATTTTAATACTGGTTTCTTAATTACAGGCCCGGTTACTCAAACAAGCTTTGATCTCAGAACAGGCCTTGTGGCTACAACGTTTCGCCCAGGATTTGACTCACAAGTGAATATTGTCGGCTTCAATGAAGGATGTGTACCGATAACCGGAACCCTGGAATTGATTCATGACTCACTTTTGAATTTTGTCAGTGCAACCACTCCTCCCGATGCTATCAATGGTGATACATTGGTTTGGAATTTTGTCGATCAAACCTTTGATTCAACGGCCATTGCCTCCTCAGTCGTTTTTAATGTAAGTCTGAACGCACAAATCGGAGACAGCGTCATCTGCTATTCACGAATTCTTCCGCAAGTATCTGATTTCGATACAACCAATAATATTTTCCATCTGAATGATCCCGTGATTAACGGTTATGACCCAAATGACAAAAAAGTCTACCCACCAGGAGAGTGCATTCCACACTATATAGATTTAGGGCAAAAACTATTGTATACAGTACGGTTCCAGAATACAGGTAACGCTTCAGCAATAAATGTACAGCTAAACGATTCCATATCAGAGTTCCTTGACATCCACTCTATGCGCATCCTACATGCGACACATGACATGCATGCCGAAGTTCTTCCTAACAATTTTGTTCAATTTGTTTTTAACGACATTAATCTTCCCGATAGCACCTCTCAGCCCTTCGGAAGCATTGGTCATATAATTTTTGAAATCGAGCAGTTGCCTGCACTTTTTGACGAGACTGTAATTGACAACGAGGTAGCCATTTACTTCGACTTTAATCCACCGATCTACACCAACGAAGTTTTTAATACCATTGCATATGAACCGTTTAGCTCCTCTGAAGAAAGTATAACTCTGGCTGAATGTGATTCGATTCTTTGGAACGGAACCTATTACAACACGCCTGGAACATATTTATATCAAACTTACAACGTGTTTGGTTGCGATTCCATTGCAACGCTCAACCTTTCCCTACTCAACTCTACTTCCTCTGTGGATAGTATTGTTACTTGTGATAGCGTATTCTGGAATGGAACATCATACAACAGTTCTGGCACATACCAGTGGGTAACTTCAAATTCCGCTGGTTGTGACTCTGTAGTAACCTTGAATCTCACAGTTTACAGTACACCTCAGGAAACAATTTTTCAGAATGGAACTACTTTGAGCATAAGTGCTTTGAATGCTGCATACCAATGGCTCGATTGCAATAGTGGTTATGCACCAATACCCAATGCTACCTCCGAAAATTACACACCGACAGACATCTCTGGATCAGTTGCTGTAATGATGGATATAAATGGTTGTGTAGACACCACAGATTGCTTCAATTATAACTTTGCCTCGCTCGAATCATTTCAAAAGGAGGAAATTCTTATTCAACCAAACCCCGCAACCACCCTTGTAACAATTACTGGAAATATTGGTGTTATTGAATACGTTGGAATTCTGAGTGCGACAGGTAGTTGGATTGAACGTCTGGAGTTAACAAACAGCGTTTTGAACATTTCACATTTAGCAAATGGTATTTACTATCTCGAGCTTCAACGAAACGGTCAAAAAAAGTATCTTAAACTTGTAAAGACTTAATTTCTTAGTCGTATAAAAGTGTCTCTTAGTCGCATAAAATCAAACATTCAGCCTCAATTTCGTTCAAAATATAGAATTAATTTGACCTCTACACAATCGCCTGAAACCCCTGTGAACAAAGGGATTCAGCATGAATTAGCCTGCATGTCTGGTGGCTTATACGGCTAGAAATGCCCTAGTCATTTGGTTTATATGTAGTTATGTCCGTAATTTTGCACCAATTCTTACGACTAATAACTAACTATATGAAGCGAAAGTTTATCTACTTTTTGGCGTCGTTTGCTTTTGCTGGTAACCTGAGTGCTCAACACAATAATGAGCTTTACAACGATGGTGCGTTAATTCATGTCCAGGCCGGTGCAGAAGTGCATGTCTGGGGAGACGTACACATGCGTGAAGCTACAGGAAACCTCGAAAACTACGGGCTAATCAAAGTACAGGGTCATTCGTACTCCGACAACTTATTTCAACAAAGCGGAACAGGAACTTATCGAGTGGAGAACTCCGATGTGAATACCGGTGAACGTCAATTTATCCAGGGAAGCTACGCAGTGCGTGGTGGACAAGCAGCAATTGGTGTTAACGACGGGTCTTTCTATAATTTAGAGCTTGCCAACGATCAGGGAATTGTTTATCTGGTTGGAACAGGAAATATCGCAGACGTACGAGGCAGTGTTAATTTCGACCTTGGAACAACGTATAATCGAATTGTCACACACGACATTAATGCAACAGGTCCTATCACATTCCCCGCAAATGGTTCGGGATACACCGCAGTTTTCGGTGTAATGAATCCAGCAGCAGGTTTGGGATCGATGATTAATAACACGGTAACCGTCAACGGAAACATGTCCGGCGTAGATGCAGGGTATGTACAGGGGAATTTACGAAGAGCCATTAGCCCTCTCGGAGGACAGTACAACTATGTTCTTGGTTTGGAGCCAGCCGGAGCGGGTGCGCAACGGGGAATGCAATACGTTCGTGTGAATTTCAATGCCAACAACTACGATGTAATCACCGGGCACTTTGAAACAGGAAGTTCAAACGCGGGTGTTGCAGGATTGGAATGTTCAGGAGAAATGATCGATTACTGGGGTGGTTCGGACCATGGAGAATGGGTGTTGAATGACATCACGGGAACTGGTGCCGGAACTTACGAAGTTACTGTCTACCCACAAGACGATAACCTGATTACTGCTCCTGTTTGGATTATCACAAAAGACAATTCATTTCAAGGTAATGTCAACCAATGTGGACCAACTCCAATTGGTTTAACAAGAGGAGGATTCAACGGGTTCAGTGAGTTTGGTGTAGCTGCTCCAACATCTGCACTTCCTATAGAATTAATCGATATCAGTGCGATGGGTGTGAACGATCACATCAAGGTGGTTTGGAACGTAGCTTCTGAAATGAACGTAAGTCATTACGAATTGGAGCGCTCTGAAAACGGAGTAGATTTCGAACACATTGCAACGTTGGATGCAGAAGGAAATTCTACAAACACTTTGAGCTACGAGCACGATGATTACGATGTACGAGGATTCCAACATTACTACTATCATGTAAGAACTGTTGATATTGACGGATCGTACGAATACACTCCAGTAGTGGTAGCAAGTATTGATGGTTACGGTGAAGGCTTCAATGAGAATGCAGTAACACTTTATCCGAACCCTACTAATTCCAACACAGCTGTTGCAATTCACGCAGATCAGCAGATGTCCATTTCAATGACGGTAATGTCTGCATCAGGACAGTTGATACACGAACAAGAACTACTCATAAATTCCGGAAACACCATAGTCAATCTCGCTTCTAACCAGTGGGCCAATGGGGTCTACATCGTAGAATTGCGCGATGAACTGTCCGGTAAATCAATAACAAAACGACTAATTAAGAACTAATCTCTCAAACAGATGAAAACGAACAACAAAATTATCGCGCTTGCAGCAATGAGCTTCCTTATGGCTCCTGCAGCCATGGCACAAAACGTTGGGGTTGGAATCAATACACCAGCTACGAAGTTACACGTGAGTCAAACAGCGAATGTAACAGGTATTCGATCAGACGTATCAGGTACAGCAGGAAACGGACTTCTTGTATTTCCTTCGAACGCGGCGAATACATCTTCCTCCGTTTTTATTCCAAATGCCAGTGCAGGTATGGGAATTAACCTAAATATGAACAATGCTGCCTCAACTGCTGATGGTATTCAGGTTGTTCAGGATGGTACTGGTAATGGTCAATCGATTTTCCATACCAATGCCGGAGTAGGTCAGTTTATTGACATCTCCCTTGGAACGAACGGACTTTCAGGACAGCAAATCAATCATGTTGGACCAGGTAACGGAAGCTGGGTATTCCATTCTGGTACTGGAAACGGATACCGTGTGAATCACTCTGGTAGTGGTACAGGAATTCTAATCGACCAGTCAGGTACTGGATTTGGTAGCTGGAACATCATTAGTGCAAATACTATTAGCCATATTAATGATATTTCTACTGCCGGAGGTACGGGATCGTTCTCTTTCGCAGGGGGAGGCTTTGACGCCGATGGATATATCTTCACGAACGTTGATAACACAACAGCTCCAACTACTGGAGGTGATGGTTTCGCTTTCAATGGTGTTATAAACACACAAACAGCAACTGGTGGTGGTATCATTAGTGGTGGTATTTTTGCTGGTACACAGTGGGGAGTTGGTCACGGTGGAGTTATTACGCACAACGGTGCTGATGGTCGTGGTTTTGAAGTAAACCTTACTGCAGCAACGAACACAGAGCCGAACTTCTTCGGAATTCACAATGGTCAGGCTGGAGTTATCGTTGGACAAAACCAAAACAACGCAATCACTGGTACAATCTCTATTGCGGATTTTGCCTACACGGGAACAGATGTTGCCGATCATATCGGTGTTTCAGGTTTCTCAGCGCCAGCTGCTGGATGGGGAATTGGTGTACGAGGAACAGGAAACTGGTACGGAGTATACTCTCAAGGAAACATGGGTGCAACAGGAACGAAAACTTTCATTATCGATCACCCGGAAGATCCGCAAAACAAAATGTTGAAGCACTTCTCTGTTGAGTCAAATGAAGTATTGAACATGTACCGTGGAATGGTTGAGCTAGATGCAAATGGACAGGCAGTTGTTGAATTGCCAACGTACTTCGATGACATTAACATCAACCCAAGCTACCAATTGACTGCTGTAGGAACACCGCAGCAACCATACGTTCTTCAGGAAATTCAAGGAAACCAGTTCATTGTTGCCGGAGCGCCGAATACAAAAGTATCCTGGACAGTTTACGCAGATCGTAACGACCAGTACATGCAACAAAATCCTAATGAGAGAGAAGCGGTTGTAGAGAAAGAAGGTGACCGTCAGGGGAAATACCTGAACCCTGAATTGTACGGACAACCTGCTAATACAGGAATGTTCTACAACGCAAACGTTGAAAATGGAGCTACAGAAGGGCAAAATCCAACACCTAATGCTGCTTCTCAATACGAGACTCCAACAGGTACTACTGAACAACAAGCAGTTTCAACGAAAACTACAGAGCCTGTAATCGATTAATTAGTAGACTAACTACCAACAATCATTTTCGAATGAAAAAGCCTGTCATTGGATTCAATGACAGGCTTTTTGTTTGTTACTTAGTAGTAAAGTCTAATGGCTGGGCTTCTACTTCGGAATAGAAATTCCAAGCTTTGCAGCAATCAGGTCTGTAACCTCGAACTGCTCAACACCATAAAGGATATTGGTTCCGCTTGTTTGATTCAGAATATACGTGTACCCGTTCTCCTCTGCGACAGCGTCAATTGCTTCCTGTAGCTTATTCATAACAGGCTGTAGTAACTGGTTTCTCTTTTGATTTACCTCGTACTCGTAATATGTTTCTTTCTCATTGATTTCTCGCTCCAAAGCGTTAATAGCGTCAACCAGGTTTGATTCCTCTTCTGAACTGGAAAACGAATCGAGTTCCACTTTTTCCTGATACTCCTTAATTAATTCGGTAATCCGTACTTTCTTATCAGAAATCTCTTTCAATTTCTCTTTTTGAAACACTTCAAGTGACGCATTGGCAGCAGTTACCTCGGGCATGTAGAACATAATCAACTCGACGTTTGTATAACCCACCTTAGTCTGGGCCTGAACAGAAGTTGCAGCAATCAGGAATAGGATAAATAATAGACTACGCATGACTCTACTGTGGAATGTTAATACCCAACTTCTTCATAATCAACTCTGTTAGGTCGTTTTCATCCGGACCGTACAAAATTGTAGACACACCCGATGAATTTGTTTGATTCAATACGTAGGTATATCCGTTCTCCTTGGCGACATCATCGATGGCTTTCTGAAGTTTTTCCAGAACCGGAGCCAATAATTCTTCTCTCTTGGCAAGAAGTTTCTGTTCACCATCTGAAGCAAACTTCGTGATCTCAGCATCCAACTGCTTCAATTCTTCCTGAAACTTCTCATCTTCTTCCGGGAGAAGGTCATCGGCCTCCTTTCTCTCCATGTACTCACTCAACCGCTCCTGACCATAGTCTTGCTTTACCTTAAGCTGCTCGCCTAACTTCTTCTGATATGCTTCCAATTGTTGTTCAACCTGCTTGGCTTCCGGCATATACGCCAATAACAATTCGATATTTGTATATCCGATTTTAACTTCCTGTGCCTGAGTACCAAACGACATAAATGCCACGGTTAACACAAGCAATGTTTTTGTCCATCTCATAGTGACTCGTTTGTTGTTATACAAACATAACTATTTAAAAATGTTTGGTTTCCGGTCCTTAATTGGATTTTCAAAATGACCGTTGCAACTTTTGGAACAACTAATTTATCTACCCGGGTAATTATATATATATTTGTGATATAAACCTGTTGTTTATGGACAGAAAACAATTTTTGAAGAATTCACTTGCTCTTGGCGCTTTGGGAGCAGCAGCACCAGCGTTCATATCCAAAGGGATGACAAATCGCCAATCGGATTATGATAAACTCGCCGAGCAAGTTGGTTTCAATCACTTACCAAATAAAGAGGAGAAGACTATGAATACGGTATTACACAAAGCGGATACACGAGGATTCGCAGATCATGGATGGTTGAAAAGCAATCACACATTTAGTTTCGCAAATTATTACAATCCTGAACGCGTGCATTTCGGTACTCTTCGCGTATTAAACGATGACAAAGTAGCAGGTGGCAAGGGCTTTGGAACCCACCCTCACGACAACATGGAAATAATTTCGATTCCATTGGCTGGAGATTTGGAGCACAAAGACAGTATGGGCAACGTAGCGGTGATCAAACAAGGTGATGTTCAGGTAATGAGTGCCGGAACGGGAATCTCCCACAGCGAATACAACAAAAATGAGGACGACGAAGTGCAATTCCTTCAAATTTGGGTGTTCCCGAATAAGAAGAATGCAGAACCACGTTACGACCAGGCAGCGATAGAAGATCTTATCAAAGACAATGAAATCTCTCAGATCCTATCACCAACTGAAGAGGATCAGGGGGTTTGGATTCATCAGGATGCATGGTTCAGCATTGCCAATTTCACAGAAGACACCGAATTGCAATACGATTTTCACAGAGAAGGAAATGGCTTGTATGCATTCGTACTTGAAGGTAATTTGAGTATTGGTGAGCAGGAACTTTCAAAGCGAGATGGATACGGTGTTTGGGATACAGATAACATCACCGTGAACGGAAAAACAGGTTCAAAACTTTTGCTCATGGAAGTACCGATGAGCATCTAAACAGTAAATAACAAAGAAAAAGCGTCCAGGAAATGGGGCGCTTTTTTACATCAACTCCCAGGCACTTTTATACCCGTTGATTCCCTCGACGTACTCTAAGAACTTGCCGTAGAACGCATCCTGACCAATCGTGGCACTATCTCCGATAATAATCAGTTTTTCTTTTGCTCGGGTAATGGCTACGTTCATGCGACGATAATCTTTCAGGAAGCCGATTTCAGCATCAGCATTGGAACGAACCAGTGAAATGATCACCGTTTCGCATTCCTGTCCCTGGAAACTATCAATGGTACTAATGCGCATTTTTTCATCAAGACGATCCTTTGCAATCGCTACCTGACCCGAATAAGGAGAGATAAAAGCGGCGTTTTCCGGAACCAATCCTTCTAACTCCAGCAATTTCATCACCATGTCCAATTCTCCTTCATTCATACGACTGGTTCCATCTTCTCCGGTATTCTCCTCGAATCCGGTTCCAGCCGTATCGTAATAGGACACATGCATCGTTGTGTCATTAAGATGTTCCGGAGTCTTCAACACTCCATCATAGAAATATTCGCTTGAAAATTGCGTAATTGAAGCTCTCATTCGGTATTGCGTATCTAGCAGGAATACGTTCTGAGCATTTCGAAAACACTGTTCCAGGATCGACTTATTGAACCCTTTTGCAATCGCTTTTTGTGAAAGTACCGTTGGTGGCAATTGAAAAGGATCTCCTGCCAGTACCCACGAATGCGCCATCGGAAATACTGCCCATGCAAGCGGTTCTAACGATTGACCAGCTTCGTCCATTACCAAAACATCGAATTTCGCGTGGTCATCTAAATGATTCTTCAACCCGACTGGAGTTCCCAGTATAACCTCAGCAGATTCCATCAGTTTCTCATCGAAGTAAGTGCGGATATCTTTTATTTCCTTTCGAATCCGCTTTACTTCCTTCAAGAGCAACGAACGCTGAGCGCGCTCCTCTTTCCCAAAATTGCGCTTGTATTGCAACGCCATTTTTCTGAGTTCCTCCGCCTGAATTTTTAACCTTTTGATCTGTTTTTGCTCTTTCGATCCTTGCATTCCACCTTCAGAGGTATGCGGATAAATGGTTTCGTCAACTTTCAAAGTGTTCCCGACGCGTAAGATTTTCACACCAACCTTCAGCAGTTCTTTCGCAATGTGATCTACCGCAGCATTACTCGGCGCAGTTACCAGAACGCTTTTATCCACGCTTAGCAAACGCTGAATTCCAGCTACCAGTGTCGTTGTTTTACCTGTACCCGGAGGTCCGTGCACCAACATCAAGTGGTCATTTTGCTCCATCGCCGAAACCGCCATGCATTGACTTTCATTCAAACCTTCAATAGACGCAGGCTCATCGACAACAGCTTTGTTTCCAAAGGGTCCTTCACCATGAATTTGATCAAACAAAATCCGCATTTCGGGAATTTCTGAAATTGCCTTTACAGCTTCTTTCATAATTCCTTCGGTATGATGATCGGGTGCCAATTTGATTACCACATCTTTATCCTCGACCCAATCTGGAAATTCCGGAGCATACAAACGAATCGCTCCTTTACGTCCCACTCCACCCAAATAGATTCCCTTGAGTGCCTCTTCACCTTCAATCAGGAATTCAATTGCCGCGTTCGGTTTGAATGCTTCTGTCTCCGTTGCAAAAGGTAGGTGATACTCTAGCTCAGGATACTCGGCATAACCAAAGTACTTGCGCGTTACCTTGATAGGGTGCAATGCCAATCCTTTCGATTTAAGCTGCTTGAGCCCCATTCCGTCTTCCAATTGAAAGCGTGCCTCTTGCTCTTGCATTTCCAGCGAAATACACTCGAGAAGATTTTGTTGATGCGGATGTCGTTCGTTCATAAAATCAATTGATCCATAAATGTACTAAGGAATTCCGTCTGCAAACAATTGACAGCATTCGCAAATCTCTTATATTCGTAGTATTAAGCCTAATACTCATGAAATCAAGACTTAAACTCATCGTATTTGCACTTCCGTTCACAATGTTGTTATCCGGATGCTACGTAAATCTGAAATCGAAAATTGACAGAGAAGTAAAAGTGGAAATCTCCGGAAATGTACCGGTTGTAGTATCCAATACCGGAAACTCGAACTTTTCTACCTACCTAACCCAAGAGCAGTATGTAGAGGCATACATCCGGGGACTTAAAAGTGAATTGGGTGGAACAGAAAATGTGATTATCGTGGAAAGCGGTGGAGAGTTCCTGATAACATTTGATCAATTGAAGGTTACAGAAACTACGGCAACTGAGAAAATCAACGATACAGATTCAGAAGATCACGGGAAAGAGTTCGAATTAACCACGCTAAATTTTGCGGCATCAGGAAAAGTGCAACGGGTTTCGGATGGTTCTACCAGAAGCTGGACGGCTTACAAGGACAAAAGTGAAAATACAACAAGCTCGCGAAGTGCTGGTCAGGTATTAACTGGAGACAACAAGGACAAAACTCAATATCGTGAAAAGGAATTCGATTCAGGTACCGCCGAAGACCTAACTCAGAAAACAGGACGTCGTTCTGGTGTGGTAATCGTCCGCGATATTGGTCAATTACTGAAATAATATTTTAGTATCTTGACCAAAACTACTATGTTATGAAAATCCTTGGAATTATTGGAGCCATCGTTGGTGCAATCGCCGGAATATTAGGTGGTTACCTACTTTTTGTTTTGGTGCCAGAAGCAGAAATTGCTGATGCGCGCTGGACTTCGGTTATAGATGAATCTTACTACGGAAGCATTGAGCATCAAATGGATCTGGAAGCTATTAACGCGGCTACTGACTTTGGAGTTGTTGTTATGGGAGCTGGCTTATTAGCCTTCTTATTGAGCATTGTTCCAGCTATCAAAAAACATCACATTGCATGGATTGGTGTTGCGTTGGGAGCAATTATGTTCTTCGTTGGCGCAGCGCATGGAACCCATATGTTCAGCTAAGCACCGCCAAAGGTTCCATCAAAGCAAATCATGAAAAACGTAATTCTTATTGCTATGCTCTGCGGGGCACTTCCGAGCTATGCTCAAAACTACGATTCATACTTCACGGGAAACATTTCTGACACCGTGACATCGCCCATTGGTGGAGTCGTTCTTATGGGTGGAGCAACCGAAGAAGACGAAGCGATGAAATGGTTTCTGAACCGGGCAGATGGAGGAGATGTATTGGTGCTTCGAGCGAGCGGATCTGATGGTTACAACGATTATCTCTACAACCAACTTGGCGTAAGCGTAAACTCTGTGGAAACGATTGTTTTCAATGATGCATCGGCTAGTAACGAAGCTTACATTCAGCAAAAAATTTCCCAGGCTGAGGCAATTTGGTTTGCGGGTGGCGATCAATGGGATTACCATTCGTACTGGCAGGGAACGGCTATTGAAACCGAAATCAACCAGGCAATTAGCAATGGTGCAGTAGTTGGTGGAACAAGTGCAGGAATGGCAATTTTGGGTGGCTTCCGATTTACTGCCGAAAATGGAACAATTACTTCAGTTGAGGCATTGGCAAATCCTTATGATAACAATGCTACCATTGGTTCGAATCCTTTCATTTTGAGCAGCAGCTACCTCGAACACACAATCACGGACACACATTACGATAATCCCGACCGAAAAGGAAGACATATGGCATTTCTTGCGCAAATCCTAACGGATTCAGGAATTAGCGCCAACGGAATTGCCTGCGATGAATACACGGCTGTTTGCATTGATGAGAACGGACTCGCTCGCGTCTTTGGTCAACATCCGACTTACGATGACAATGCCTATTTCCTTCAGGTGAATTGCGAGATTCAGAATCCGGAACCGGAAGTTTGTACTGCAGGAACCCCTTTGACCTGGAATCACAATGGAATGGCGGTGAAGGTATATGCTGTAAAAGGAACTTTAGCCGGAACGAATACTTTTGATTTGTCGGATTGGCAAACGGGATCTGGTGGAGAATGGCAAGATTGGTCTGTAGCGAATGGTGTCCTCAGCGAGACTCCCGGTAATGCTCCGGACTGCGGAAGTGTTTCGGTAAACGAAGTCGAATTGGCAACTGATGTGAACATTGGTCCAAACCCGGCTACAAATGAATTGATACTACATACCACGAAAGCAGAAAACTACAGCATTGAATTTCGAACTTTGAGCGGGTCAACGATCAAGAAGACGGAACAACTAAACGGCAATACACATTCCGACATATCCATTCTACCACAAGGGATTTACATGGTAACAATTCAGTTCGAGGGAGGGTTGCAGAAAGTTCAGCGAATAACTGTTCTGGACTAATTTCGATTAACTGATCTCCTTAAAGTGGATTTCCAAAGTGTTCTTCCACTCTGGAGTACTTTGCTGCTCAATCGTACCTTCTACCTGTTCTATCACGGTTTCTATCAACTCAATTCCGAAGCTTTCATTCGATCGTTCTTGCAAATAGCCGGAACCATTGTCGCGATACATCATTTTGAATACTTTGGCACCATCTTCAACAATCTCCAGCTTGATTTCTGGTGCTCGGTCTGATTTCTCATTGAAAGCATACTTCATCGAGTTCGTTACCAGCTCGTTGATCGTGATTCCCAATGGAACCAATGTCTTTATGTTGAGTTTGTCGACGTCCGTTTCCACAGATATTTCTACGTTGCTCGTTGAGTACGATTTAATAGAACCCAGCAATCGGTCGAGGTAAGAGCGAAAATCCAGTGCCTCAAACATCTCTTGCTTGTAAATTAACTCGTGAACCGAAGCCATGGACTGAATGCGCAACACAGCATCGTCAAAGGCCTGGGCGATTTTCTCATTGTTTTCTTCACTTGCCTGTAATCGCAACAAACTGGAGATCACCTGAAAATTGTTCTTGATGCGGTGGTGAATCTCTTTGAGCAGCAACTTTCGTTCTTCGTTCTGCTGTTCAATTAATCGCTTTTGTTTCTTTACCACGCGCAATCGCAACACTACAAAAACAATGAAAAGTAGCAGGAATATGCACCCAATGATTGATGCGTAGGAAATAATCTCTTGTTTCGACTCATTTGCTTTCGCCAAAGCAACTTGTTGCTCAGACTTGCTTCTTTCTACAGCCAACTGCTTTTCAAACTCGTAATTCGCTTCCCGTTGTACCGTGGCTACACGTCTCTTTTCTCCACGCAATTCAGATCGTACCTTTTCGTATTGCTGATAGGTCTCATATGCCTTCTCGTATTGACCTAAATCACTGTAAGCAACATGCAGCAGACGCAAGGCACGACGTTGAATATCTTTTTGTTCCAGAGAATCACCGATTGCCAAAGCACGCAAGCCATAATTCAAGATTTTGCGCTTTTCCGGAGAATCCGTTTTTCGCATGATTCGCGCTAACTTGGCAAGTGTGAAAGCCTCCCATTCCGGATCACGAATTTCCTGAAAGAGCCGAAGGGATTGCTGCAATTGATTAATAGACTCATCATGCTGGTCCAGATTCCCAAGCGTACCTCCAAGGTTGTTGCGACACATGCCCTCCAGATGTGCATCTTCAAGCGCTATTGCCATAGCAAGTGCCTCTCTTAGGGTTTTCTCTGATTTCAGGTTATTCCCAATCTCACTTTGAAGCACGCCCATATTGTTCAACAACGTACAAGCTTCTGAACTATCTCCAATTTTGAGGCTTAATTCATGCGTTATGTCAAAATAATGAATGCTCTTCTCGATTTGTCCCTGTCTGTGATACAGTACGCTTATAGCCGCGTTAACATCCAATTTCAGGCGGTCATTCGGATGATCATCGGCAATTTGTTTGGCGCTAAAGAGATATTCTTGACCTAAGTCGCCCGTACCCGTATTCATGAGAATATTAGCGCTTTTCAGGTAAGTTCTAGCCAACAATTCGTTGCGCTTGTTCAGGCGTTTTTTACTCATTCCCGAAGTCATTCGCCGCAATTCCCGGATATTGACTTGAAGCAATCTTCGTTGGATGGTATACCCTTGAATGGAATCGGAAAGGAATAATACGATCTCCGCCTTTTTCAGTACATCTTTTGTATTATCATACGCTTCTCCCCGACTTTTCAGCAGAGAAAGATCGTGTTCACTTGCTCCTGCTTTATTGATAGGAATCCCTCCATCAGCCGCCCATAGAGCGACACTAAAGACAAGAAAAAACACCGATAAAATTGTCTTTTGAACCATAGCAACTAAAAGGGTATCAACCAATTAAGCCGCAAAAGTACAACTATTTCAATGATTCTTTCAGAATTGTGAAAAATTTGCTCAATCAGACTCCGAACTAATCCTTTCCGGAGATTGTTTGCGCACCTTCCCAAGGACAATCCTGAAAATAGTCCTGTAAGTTAAATCCACGATCTTCATACGTTTCATTAAGGATTTTAATATGTTGAATGCGATCGATTCTAAACGCCCGATACTCGTTTCGCAAGTGACACCAGGCAATCAAAATCCATTTGTGTCCCACCGAGTACATTGCATACGGTTCAATTTTTCGAAAGGAAATATTTGTGTCGTTTGCTTTCTTGTAATTGATTTCCGCGAATTTTAAATCTGTAATAGCGATCTGAATCTCTGACAAAATATCACTGGCCAGGTCCTCATAACTCAAGTCAATGACGTGTATTTTCTCGCTCAAACGTTCGCTTTTCTCCTGAACAGAAGTACGGAAAACAGACTTGATTTTCACCATCGCCTCTTCGAAGTTTTCGATAAATGAAGCGTCCTGTGTTTGACTCACCAGATGCTGAGCCGTTATAAGTGCGTTGGCTTGTTTCTCTGTAAATTGCACTGGGGCAACATTGTATCCATCCACAAGCGTGTAGCCTTTGCCTTCGATGGTAACCACGGGAACTCCGGATTCTTCCAGCTTTCGAATATCCCTGTAGATTGTTCGAACGCTTACTTCAAATTTTTCAGATAACTCCGTTGCGGTCAAGACCCTTTTGGACCTGAGAAGTGTAAGGATGGATATGAGTCTTGATAGCTGAGACATAAAGTCAAAGATAGCGAACCCAAAGCTGGACCCGCTATCATTCTTCGATTCTAGTTCATTGAATGAAAGGCCAATTTGTTTCCTTCTGTATCTGTGAATACAGCCATGAAACCATTTTCTCCAATTTGAGTTTTTGGCATGAGAACCTTTCCTCCGGCAGCTTCTACCCTTCCTAATGGAGTATTCAGGTCTTCGCCACCGTCAAGATAAATCATCACACCGTCCATAGAAGGTTTTGCATCAGCCATTTGAAGGATAGCACCACTTGCTCCGTGACCTTCTTTATTATGCGGAAACAGTGCATATTTACCGTCAGCCATCGGGTAATCTTCCAATTCTATTTCTAGAATTGTTCCATAAAATTTCTTTGCTCTTTCGAAGTCTGTTGCCGGAATATCAAACCAGCTTGTAGGATTTTTCATATAAAATCAGATTTGTTAAACATGAAGCAAATCTAATTTGGCCTACTGTCAGATGATGTCAGGGGTGGAAAAAGAAAATTAAATCTTTCTAAACCACCCATTACTTATTAAGGTCTCTAGTTGTTTGTAGTGTCCAACGCCTAAATTCCTTCTGAGGTTAGACCCATGCATAATTCCATAAAAGCGGACAGCATTCGCTTACAATAAAAGCTCAGAAACTAATCTCTCTGTAAATCAACACATTGGTTTAATATAAGTATAAACACCTATAGATTGCAACATTTACCCAATCTTGAATCACCGCTTTTTCAAGTCGCAGAATATTGCCAATTTGCACTGGCTGCACATATAACTGGCCAGTAATTAAAACACAATTCACAATGAAAACTAAAGCTCTTTTAATTGCCTTTCTGGCATTCCATTCTATCACAAATGCACAAGTTGAAGTCGATTCCTCATTTGTTGTTAAAGATACATTGACCGTTGAGGATGATGCTCGTATTATGCATGATCTGGAAGTAGATGGCGCAACTGAAGTTCACGACCTTATCATTTATGGAACAACGTCAATGAAAACACTTCAACCAATTGATGACAATGAATTTGGAATTCTAGTAGCGAAATCAGATGGAACCGTTATGAAGTCAGGACCTGGCGCTCTATTTCCAGCGCCAATTGATCCGGTTGGAATTTGTGACCTTCAAGGTGGTTATTCTGACAACCCATACTGGATTAGTGAGCCGAATAAACTTTATACAATCTGTCCGGACACAAGGGTTGGGATACGTACTAATCAACCTACACAGGCGCTAGACGTCAGAGGCTCAGGTTTTTTCCAAACAGGACTCTCCGTTGGTAACTCCACTTTCACTCCATCTAATCCAGCGTTCTTTGAAGGATACGGAAGTTTGGGTAGTGCAAGACCCTGGTTACGATTTACAGTCGAAGAAAATGGTAACGAAGAAACGGCGTTTCTTGTTAACAACGAAGGAGGTATTTATTGTACTTCGGTTCGTGTTCGATTGAGAGCAGATATTCCTGTTCCCGATTACGTTTTCCAAGATGATTATAAACTAATGCCGTTGTCCCAGGTAAAAGAATTCGTGGAAAGTAAGTCTCACCTTCCAAATGTTCCTTCAGAGGAAGAAATCATAGAAAATGGGCTTTCAATGGAAGAAATGCAATTGACGTTACTTGAAAAAGTTGAAGAACTCACTTTGTACATGATTCAGCAAAATGAACAAAGTCAGGAATTGGCCGAAGAGAACGAACTCTTGCGTCAAAAAATTGAAGCGTTAGAGAAGCAAATTGCGAACTTAACACTTGGGAAATAATGAAAATACTATTCTTTCTTCTGGCTACAATATGCAGCCTAGTTCCTTTCTTTTCACATGCCGATCATGCGGGGGGCGGATATTTTCAATACACATGTTTATCAAACAACCTTTATCAGGTTGATTACTATTTCTTAAGAGACTGCGGTGGAATTCCCGCGTATTCAGCATTGGATTTTTACTTAGGGGATAATTGCGGAGGTACTTGCAGTAGTATTGCAACTGCACCGAAAGTTTCTACTACACCGGTTGATTTCGGTTGTGGTAATGCCTGTAATGGAGGCGGTACGCAGGCTGGAGCACCTAGTTATGAGTTGGTCAAATATTCCGCAAACATTACTCTAGGTGCGAATTGCGAAGAATGGATTGTTTCAACTTCAGTTAGCGCAAGAAACGCTGTTGATTACATAGACAATTCTACTGGCCCCACTTCCATGTACAACTTTTGCATTATTAACAATGCTAATGGTAATTGTACTTCATCAGTAGGAATCACGGGTATCCCATTCGGGATAGGTTGTGTTAATGGACTCGGGTCCTCGCTATATAACATTCAGAACACAAATGGCAATCAACTCAATTTTGAACTAAAAACTCCTTTAAATGGTAACTGTAGCAACTCATCCGGGGTGAACTACATAGGAGGAACAGATAAGGACATGCCTATTCCTTCAGTATCAGACTTTGTTGTTGATCAATCCAATGGACAATTTGATTATGCTCCAACTGGGACCGGGCAGAGTTATTTTGCGTTGGAAATTGAAGAGCTTGACGCAAATAACAACCGAGTTGGTTTAATCCGTTTGGATGGAATTGTGTTCGCTTCAAACTCTTGTCAGAATGAACCAATCAGTTTTTCATACTGGACAACATCCGGCAGTAACACATTTGAAGCTCCGTTAACAGATCAAACATATTGCAGTTCGTTTAATGTAACACCTGTAGACCCAAATGTCTCATTGACAGAGGTGATCGTTGAGTTAGACAGCTATGTAACCCTGTCAAACATCACTTACAATCCTGACGGCAGTGCAACAGTAGAGGTATGCGCTCTTTTCCCTGCTGAACTTGAATGCCTAGATGTGAGTCAGGAAATCACAGTTGTTGCCAAGGCACCAGGAAATGATTGTATCGGACTGAATTCGGGAAGTGGTGATATCCAAACATATACGATTACAAAACCCCCTACTCCTTATTGTCCGGAACATTTATTCTTCACAAACAGAAACTCAGTCACGGGCATTCCAATGCCTAATTTTGCTCAAGCAGAGCAAACTATTTGGGTGGGTGACGACATGCCCATTTTCGCTCCGCCTGAAATTGAAGGACCAGTTGAATTAATTGGAAACCTTGAATTAAGAGCGGGAAATCAAATTGTTTTGCCTTCTTGCCAAGGAGGTGGGACTGGTTGTGTCACAATTACAGGTATTACAACTCTAGTAATTGAGGATGTTAATTGTTCTCCTGAATGCCTAACGACACCAATCAGCGTTAGTTGTGATAAAAAGTTCTTTTGTTACGGAGAGCAACTTACTGCGAATATTGTTGATGGTACTCCACCATACACGATTGTATGGAATGTAAATGGAACACCTTACACGAACACTTCTTATCAGAACTATAATGTTCTGGACATCTATCAAATAGCAGCTAATAATGAAGGGAATATTCCATATAGCGTTACTGTTTTTGATGCAACTAGTCAAGAAGTAACATGCAGTGGATCTTTCTTAGGAACAAAGAGATTTTATAATGATATAAGACAAAATACGGAATATATAAATTACCCTGGTTCTATGGCTTTGGAAGACGGTTATTATTATAACGCATATACCGTTATATCCACTGCCAGCCAAACAGAAGCAATTATTTATGACGGCGTCAATTACAATCCAAACATTCCTATTGATGAACCTCCGTACTATGGCGCGACTGCGATGGATATGACAATTTGGGACAGATGGGGAGATGAAGTTGTTTTTGAGAAAAGTGAGTCTATAGAGGGAGGTTCAGACTGGTCTATAGATAACTTCTCATTTCGATGGAATGGTCATCTGAACAATGATGAAAACGAGCCATGTTTAGGTCCAAGTGGTACATTTAACTACAGGTTGATTGCAAGAAATTGTTTATCAAATACCATCCCAATCCCTCCGGTACAGAGTCCGCTGCCACCACCTGAGGAGGCGCATATAGAAAATTCCATCTTTGGAATTAATGATGGATGTTATTCTGACCCAACAATTCCAATCATTTCTGCTGGACGTGAATCCAATCAGGGCTACCCCGTTTTTACCCTTCGTAAATACACAAACAATAGAGGAAACGAAACTGATGAATCGTTCATTGTCGACAATGAAATATATTGCCAACCTAATCCAACAACAGGTGAATTTACCTTGAATGGAGGAATTTTAAGAGAATATAACGTTCAGGTCATAGGAATTAATGGTAAATCTATTAGATTGAACTCTTATCAAATGGGAACCGAGATAAACATCTCTGAATTATCAAATGGAGTATACACAATCATAGTCCGTTCTGAACATGACTTTGTACAAATGCTCAAACTAGTTAAACTCTAATTTTGTAATTTACTTATGCATGTTTAAGCACGTATTTACAGCAATAATCATACTGGCACAAGGTTTTGCATTTTCGCAAAACCTTGTGCCTAATTCTGGTTTTGAGCAGGTAAATACGTGTAATGTGAATTCGACGCAAGAATCTATAGCAGCCATCGATGAATGGTTTTGTCATTTAAGTCAGTTTTTTTCTCCTGATTTTTTTCATGATTGTTTCTCCAGTTCAGACTTTACACCGCCCATTACTGCTTCTGGAAATTCTTCACCATTCAGTGGAGATGGAATGGCAGGAATAGCTATGTATCCAGGGTTTGCCGATTATAGAGAGACACTTTCGATAAGCCTTTCAGAACCATTAGAAAAGGACTCGGCGTATTGTGTTTCGTTCTGGTTTAAGAATTCCATTAATTCTGGTCTTGATTATCACACGGACATGATAAATTTTGTTTTCAGCGTAGACACTTTAACTGCTGTAGACGTAAAAAATCAATGGATAGAATTATACGAAAATGAGAGTGATTCAATTGTAGAGAATTGGTATAAATTTGATTCTTATCACATAGCAAAAGGATGGGAAAATTTCTTTTCAATAGGTTTTGTTGGCGAGTTAGATTACTATCATAGCGAACCATATCCTAACGATATTCTTTATTATTTTATCGACGATGTAGAGGTGAAGCAGTGTAATAAAGATTCATTATTAAATGTTTCGATTGTTCTACCTAACGTTTTCACCCCGGGAAGTGACGGAGATAATGATCTCTACGAAATTGGTCTTTCCAATATTTCATCATTGAATGTTTCAATTTTGAATCGATGGGGCAACGAAGTTCTTAATTACGACGCACTTAATTATGTTTGGGACGGTAAAAACAGTTCGGGAGAGTTTGTATCTGAGGGGGTTTATTACATAGTGGCGATCGGTGAGTCAAAGTTTGGCGATCCGTTGAAAGAGGTGGGTACAGTTCATGTTGAATATTGACTTTATTCAGTGTCCTGTATTTTCCAAATGTTTCATAAACGCTTATTTTTGTCATAAATAAACCGCCATTCACATGAGGTTAGTATTCATCATTTTATTCCTTTTTACGTCTCTAAAAACAATTGCTCAGAAGGACTCAAAATTGAACTATTTTGTAAGTTTCTCCCCCGGAATTGGATATAGAGATTTGCGGTTTGACGAAGGTGAAGATTTTGTAATTGAAGAGATTGTAGAGAGAAGAAACGATGAGGAAAGTTGGCAATTTCAGTTTGGTGCATCTGCTCTCATAGACTATAAATTCAGAAAAAAAATCCACCTTAGAACAGGCATTGAGTATAGCAATTTCGGAGAGGCGCGGCGAAATATTCCATTTCCTTGGAATGAGACTTACCCTTTGGAGGAATTCGAATATGCCAAGGTAAGATACAATTGTGATTACATCGGAATACCCTTAAATGTTGGTTGGCGGCTTCCAATAGGAGAACATTATTTCTTTGAATCAGAACTAGGTGCTTCTTTTCTATATTTCCTTACGATTCGGAAATTTACCAGATACAAGTACGAAAGCATGGCAGAACCCTATAAATCCAGAAGTAATCTATTTGCTGCTGAGATTGACAACGCAAATCTATTCAATGTTCAATTAAATCTTGGACTTGGATTTGGTTATAAGATTGATGAAAAATCTTCGTTACAAATCAGTCCATATTTTCAATTGCTTACCAGACCGTTATTCGATACACCTATTCGCGGTTACTACTTTAAAAGTGGGTTGTCCTTTACTTACGGTTATTCGCTCTAATTCAATTTGAGCTTCAGTATAAACGATTAACGAGCTTGAAATATTCTGTCAATCTCTATTTCGCCGCTTCTAACGCCTGGCTCACATCAGCAATCAGATCCTCGTAGTTTTCTACTCCGATGGACAATCGCACTAATTTTTCCGTGATGTTCATGACCACTTTGTCTTCCGGGCTCACATCAGCATGCGTCATTGTTTGTGGATGCTCTGCCAAACTTTCGGTTCCTCCGAGCGATACTGCCAATCGGATCAATTTCAGATTGTCCAGAAATGCAAACGCTTCCTTCTCTCCTCCTTTGATGTCGAAAGAAATCATCGCACCATGCGATTCGTACTGTTTTTTGATAATAGCTTTCAATTCGTCTGAACCGTTCTCAGCCATTTCTCCAAGATAGTACACATGTTCAACCATTGGATGAGACTTCAGGAATGCCGCAATATGACGTGCGTTCTTCGCTTGTTGATCCATACGAACTTTCAACGTTTCCAGGCTTCGCATCAATAACCATCCGGTCCATGGACCCGCCATGTTCCCCATGAAAGTTCTCAGTCCTTTTACGCGTCCCATCAGTTCAGCTGAACCAAGACAGGCCCCGGCAATAACATCGGAATGACCACCGATATATTTCGTTGCGGAATAAAGTACCAAATCAGCCCCATGCTTCAATGGATGCTGCCATAGTGGTCCCATGTATGTATTATCAACCGAAAGAACGATTTGCTTTTCTTCCGTTGAGAAATGCTGCTTGATTTCCGCACACATTTCAATATCAATAACCGAATTTGTTGGGTTTGCGGGCGTTTCAATATGGATCATCGCCAATTTATTCCCCTTTCCGGTTGCGTTAATTCTCTCGATTACTTCTTCTTTGGAGTCGCTCGCTAGAAATCCTACCGCCTCGATATTAAGCTTCTTCAAAAAGTGATTGATGAAGTGGTCTGTTCCACCATAAACAGGCTTGCTGTACAACAACAAATCTCCTGGCTCCATGAACTCCAACATTGCTGTTGAAATAGCCGACATTCCGCTCTCAAAAACAGCAGCATCCTCAGCTTCATCCCACAGGCACAAACGATTCTCCAAAATCTCCAAATCAGGATTATTCAAACGGCTGTAGATTAGTCCAAGCTCCTCGCTAGGCTCCTTCTCACGTAGTCCGTATGCTACCTCGAAGAAACGTTTACCTTCCATCGCATTGTTAAAAACGAAGGTTGAGGTTTGGAAAATCGGACACTTGATCGCTCCTTCCGATAAAGAAGGTTTGTATCCATAACTCATCATCAAACTTTCCGGGCGCATCCGATAGCTATCGGATTTTGAGTAATCCATATTCTTTAATTTTAAATCAAACGTAAATATTAAACTAGCACAAATCAATATTGAAGAATATTTTACCGTTATTAACCATTTGGCATTTATATTTTTCTAAATTTCGACTAAATATTATACCGATTTAGAAAAATCATCTACATGGATGCAATAGATAGAGCTATTCTGGAAATTCTGGAGGAAAATGCGAAGCTGGGAACCAAGGAAATTGCGCAGCAGGTCGGTCTGAGTGTTACCCCAACATATGAGCGGATTAAAAAGCTTGAGCGCGAAGGAATTATCCAACGATATACGATCGAATTGGACAAGAAGAAAATTGGGAAAGGACTCCAGGTAATCTGTTATGTCTCTTTGAAAGAACACAACCTGAACTTACTCCAACAATTTGAAGAACAAATCATCGCCCTACCAGAAGTTGTAACATGTTACCACGTGGCGGGAGATCACGATTACGCCTTGATGATCGACATCCAGGACATGGAAACCTACGAACAATTTTTACGACACAAACTAACCGCGATCCCGAGCATTGTCAACGTGCGAAGCTCATTCGTAATGAACGAAATCAGATGAAACCAAACCAAAAAGTACGCGATCGATACTACGGAACACATGAAAGTGAACGCCTTACCTTCAGAAACATGGAAGAGGCGGATGTCGAACGCTGGGTTCCGTTTTTTGATGACGAAGCGAACCTGAACGAGATAGGCATGCTTTCCGGACGATTTAAAAACATGACCAACATTGAAAGGGCAACAGACTGGATTGGGCGACAAATTGAGCGCATGAACACAGGCTCGCTTGGACAACTGGCTGCAATTGAAAAGACGACCGGAAAATTCATTGGTGTAGGCGGGATTATCTTTCGGGAAGAACCCGGGGCATTCGGCGAATGGGAAATTACCTATTCATTGCTTCCTGAAGCGAGAGATAAGGGATACGCCACGGAGCTCGCTATGTATTTTCGCGATTGGACTTTTGAGAATACACAAAAGGAAAGTGTAATATCCATTGTTCATGTGAATAATGTTGCATCGCAGCGGGTAACCGAAAAAAATGGGATGCATGTTGAGAAAGAACTAACGTTTTTTGAAATGCCGTGTCGATTGAATCGCATTCGAAAAAAGTAGTCACCCTCTCCCCTTGAAGGAGTGACTTCCTGGATAACGGCAAAACGCACATTTCGGCTACGCTCAATGCGCTACTTCTCTGTAAATTTCAAAAAAACCCTGGATCATCGAGCGGAGTCGAGATGCCAGGGCTTAAGTGTAGCTTGAGATTGTAGATGTATTCCCTTTCTATAGTTTAATCGTCAAGCGTGTCATAAAGTTTCTACCAGCTTGCGGATAGTAGAAATTCTCAATCGTTCTTGTTCCTCCGGCAACATAGCCCCAGGTGTATCCATTATTTTCAAACAACTGATCGAAAACATTATTCACCTGAACCCCGATGGTCATTTCTTTGAATACCACATCTTTCAACGTGTATGTCAAGCGTAAATTCGAGAAATTGTACGCATCGATTTTACGATCATCCGATGATGTGTTATCCAGAAATTGCTGTCCAACGTACTTGGAAGTAATACCTATTTCCATTCCTTTTACCGGTTGATAGTCTAGCGCCAACGCTCCAATTACATTCGGTGAGAAAGACAAATCTGTATTTGTATGTACGATTTGATCCGGCACTCCAGTGTCATAATTGTCTACGAATTCCGTGAACTCTGCAATTCGGTTTTGACTCAAAGTCAGATTACCAGCAACACTCAGGTTTCGTAATAATTTGTATCCTGCGTCCAACTCGATTCCCGCACGGTAGCTATCATCCACATTCACACGAGTGGCTCCTCCAACGTCGTTCAACTCACCCGTTAAAACCAATTGGTTCTGGTACATCATGTAATAGAAATTCGCGTTTGCGATGAACTTGCGTGATTTGTATCGATATCCTGTTTCCAGGTTGATCAACTGCTCATGTTCCGGACGGTTTGCTGGTGTATTCTCACGGAAATCTGCTCGAACTGGTTCGCGGTTTGCCATCGCAACAGACAAGTATGCATTGTTTGAATTGTTGAAATCAATCATGAATCCAGCCTTCGGGTTCACGAAGTTGAAGTCTGCTTGTTGTGTAACTTCCTGCAATGATCCGTTCACCTCATCAATCCCTAAGAAATCATAAGCAATGTGACGGTACTGAACATCGGCAAAGAACGTGGTACGATTCCATCGATAGGTTCCTTTCACGTATGATTGCGCCTCGAACTTGTTTCCATCGTTGTTATAGTACTCATGCCCTAGCTCTCCGTTAGAGGCGAATTCCGCCCAAATAATTTCTCCGAAGTGACCTCCCAAATACTGATTGGCTCCTCCTCCAGCGACCAAGTCAAAATTGCCTTTCTCGTAATTCAAAGAGAAAATTCCTCCGTAGAAGTGGTTATCCAACCAGCGACGACGAATAAAGTCTCCAGAAGTAACGGTGTCATTTGTAAGAATCACCGGTTCTAATCCATAATCGGATAAATTATCATCATTTCGGAACTGCTCAAAGTATCCACGACCTCGAGTATAGTGACCCTTCAGGTTCAATTTCAATTTTGAGTTGAATCGATGTAAGAAGTGCAATTGATAGTGATCCTGCTGATAGTTATCCACCTCGTTCTCGTAGGTATAGAAGTTATACGTACGACCTGAATTCAACAAGTTGTCACGATCAGCTCCAAAAATGAAGTTTCGATCGGCATACGCTATGATGTCGGCTTCGTTCCCTTCGATTACGGATTGTGGTGTTCCATACCATGCTTGATACGTGCGTTCCATACCACTGAAAATGTTTGCCGTTAATGAGCTTTTCTTCCCTTGCCAGGTTCCGTCTAAATAGAACGACTTCAAATCTGAAGATGCTCGATCAATGTATCCTTCCGATGTAATTTTCGAAAGACGCGCATTCATAGAAAATTTGTTGTTGATCAACCCTGTTCCGGATTTAACGGTGTGTCTCCATGTGTTAAATGAACCATATCCGTTGTCAATTTCTCCGTATGCTTCCGGCCGTGATTTATTCGTGTTGATATTAATACTTGCACCAAATGCAGCGGCTCCATTGGCAGAAGTACCTACCCCGCGTTGTACCTGAACTGATTGCGCTGAAGAGGCAAAATCCGGCATGTTCACCCAGAAAACTCCATGTGATTCCGAATCGTTTAATGGAATTCCGTTGATAGTTACATTGGTTCTTGTTGGATCCACACCACGAATTCGGATTCCAGTATAACCTACACCCGCACCAGCATCAGAAGTGGAAACCGTAGATGGCGTAAAACGCAAGAGCATCGGTAAATCCTGCCCGAAATTACGTTTGTCAATTTCCTTTGGATCCAGATTCTTGTAGGTAGTTGGTGTTTTCTCGTCCGCTTTTACTTGAATCACTGCGATTTCCTTCAGGTTTAGCGTCGAGTAATTCATTTGGACATCCAATGTTGTGGACTCACCCGGAACAAACTTTGTCACGGATTCATACCCTTCTTTGCTGAACACCATTTTGAATCCTTCCGGTGCTTCATTAAACGCGTACTTCCCTTCCGGATCGGTGTACGTTCCTAAAAAGGTTTCTTCGATGATGATTTTTACTCCATAGATTGGAGCTCCTTCCTCATCGGTAACCGTTCCGTTAATTGATTGTGAAAATGAGACCAGTGGCACTAAGAAAAGGCCACAGATCATAGTTACTATTCTTGTTTTCATAGAAATGTTTTAAACAAGAACAAGGGGCTAATTCTCTGTGTAATTAATAATTAGCTTTTAAGTCACTTCCCTTCGCTGGCATTATCCAGATCAGGTCAATGGGTATAATCTCAGCCTGTCCGAAGACAAGCACCCCTTAGAGACGGTACAAAATTACGAGTTTCTTTGCAATTCGCTGATGGCGCCTGTTACCTTTTTCAGTCGTTTGGCGTGGGTTCCCTCTACAATGATGTAGGGTTTACGGAGCTTTTCCAGTGTTTCAACATAGCGTTGAAAGAGTTCATCCCGATCGTCTGGGTTTTCGCGTAATTCATCTGGTTCCCAGTGAATATCCGGGGCACAAAGCACGTGTAAATCGAACCAATTTTCACTCACCAAACGATGGATTAATGGTGAGGCTGCATCGTACTTGTATTCCGACCAGATTTTAAAGACAACAAAGTCTGTATCGACCAATTGAAGTGCATCAGAAACACTCAAAATCGCTTCAGAATGACCTTTGACCATCGTTTCCAAATCATCTACGTCGTAATCGGGGCCGTTTTGTTCAAGATAAATCCTTGCAAACTCTTCAATGTACGTTCCATCAAGGGAATCCGAAACGGCTTTAGCCAACGTTGATTTTCCTGATGATTCAGGTCCGGTAAAAGCTATTCTGATCATGCCTTCTGCGCTTTATATTCTCGATACCAGGCGAAGAAGCCAATAACCGCGAGAATAGTAAACAAAAGATACAACACGGAAGACAGATACAATCCGCGAGAAGTATAGAGTATAATGGAAACAGCATCAATAACCACCCAATAAATCCAGTTTTCTAAAACACGCATAGTCACCATGAAGGTTGCCAGCAGACTAAATACCGTTGTAAACGCGTCCATGTATGGATTCGCCTGATTGGTGAAGTTGTCGAAAATCCAACCTACAGCAAACGCCAACAATCCACTCGCGACAATATTTAATCCATGCATCCCCCAACCCCAGGTATGAATTCGAATCTTTTTGTCTTCTGTTGCGGTATCCAAAAGGTTCTCGTTGGTTCGTTTCACTTTGCTCTCCGTTCTGTTCCAACTTACCCATCCCACAACAGCCATGGCTACATAAAAGACTTGAAGTCCGGACTCAATATATAACCCAAAAGTAAAACAGAGGTAGACATAAATACTGGAGGATATAAAAGCGAATCCCCAACAATAAATAGATCGAAGGGAAGCTAGAATCACATAGATGACTCCTGTGAGTACTCCTGCCCATTCTAACAAGGGTGTTGCCAATACTCCCGCCCAAAACGTATCAAAAAATCCCATCTCCTCCACGACGGGCAAAGTTAATAGAAAGAGAATGAAGTAGCAGAAAATACACGTACTTCACTTTTCCCCTCTCTGCTTTCTCTTCTTACTCTTCACAAAACACGTACTTTTGAACTAAGTCAATGACCATGCTCGACAAAGAAGAATTATCGCGATATGCACGCCACCTGGCTTTGGAAAATGTTGGAATTGAAGGACAACAGAAACTGAAATCAGCAAAAGTGCTGATTGTTGGTGCCGGCGGATTGGGCAGTCCTGTTCTTCAATATCTAACCGCAGCGGGCATTGGAACAATTGGAATTATCGATCCTGATGTGGTGGACGAAAGCAATCTTCAACGACAAATTATCTTCACCACAAACGATCTCGGAAAACCGAAAGTAGAAGTCGCGATTCGCCAATTAGAACAATTGAATCCGTATGTGACTTTTGTTCCGCATCATACCTCTTTGAATGTTGAGAACGCTTTGGAAATAATTCAAGAATACGAAATCATCATTGATGGAACAGACAACTTTCCAACGCGTTATTTGGTGAACGATGCCTGTGTGATTTTAAACAAGCCGTTCGTGCATGGATCAATCTTCAAGTTCCAGGGACAGGTTTCCGTGTTCAACTATCAAAACGGACCTTCGTATCGATGTTTGTATCCTGAGGCACCGTCAGCGGAAGAAGCCCCAAACTGCTCAGAAGTGGGAGTTTTAGGAGTTTTGCCCGGAGTTGTCGGTACCAGAATGGCTTCGGAATGCCTGAAAATGATTTTAGGAGTCGGTTCGGTATTAAGCGGAAAAGTCGAAATAATTGATTTACTCCAAAACCAGCAATTGCAATTAAAAGTTCAGCGCAACGAGTCGAATTTTACCAGAACATCCCTTGATGCATCGTATGAAAGGATATGCATGGAAACACTCGTATTGCAACCCAGCATCTCAGTATCTGATTTGAAAGAACTCCTGGAGAATCAATCCAGGTTTACCTTGCTCGATGTTCGTGAAGATTTTGAATTGGAGATTTGTGCTTTTGAGAATAGCCTGCACATTCCATTGGGACAAATGCTATCCAGAATGCATGAAATCCCGAGAAATCTGCCGATAGTTGCTGTATGTCATCATGGAATCCGAAGTGCCAATGCTATTGCTTTTCTGGAACAACATGGCTTTGCGAACTTAAGCAATCTGGAAGGAGGAATTCACGCATGGGCAACAGAGATTGACCCAAACATGGCTACTTACTAGTTCAATTATTTCGAGAACGGCACCTTTACGGTAACATCCACTTGACTTTTTTCACGTTTTTTCGGTGAAACTTCATAGTCGGCAGCGTTGATGCTTGCTGTCATAATCAATACACTATCCTTCATTACCATTTTGAACGTAACATCTTTCGTGATTCCCTTGATCGTCAGGGTTCCATTCGCAAAATACTCTTCTCCTTTCTGCTCTACTGAAGAGCTCGTAAAAGACATTTTTGGATACTGTTCAGCATGGAAATAATCCTTCGATTTCAAGTGTTTATCGCGCACTCTTGATCCTGTAGAAATCGTTGCAACATCAGCAGTTCCCTCGATTACAGAGCTACTCAAACCTGACAGGTTCAGCGATAGTGTGGCATCAATTCCACCCACTTTTCCCTCCAGATTCTCCGCTACGAAATTAAACGTTACGGTAGCTTTTTCTGTATCTAATTTCAATTCTTGCGCAATACCCAAAATAGGGAGCATGAATAACGCCGCTGCAATGATTTTCTTCAATTTTCTTCTTTTTAGATGATTAAATAAAGGTAATTGAAACCCGGGTAACTTTTCACAAAAACGAAGCCAAAACACACAAACTGCACCGTTAATTAACGATTATTGAGATTCCGTTCAATTTAACTACCTGAATATGTTACTTTTGGCAATATCTTAGTAATACTCTCCGTTACTAGGATGTAACAACTCTCAAAATATCGAAGTATGAAATTCCTTATTTCTTCGGCATTTCTTATGTTGATGTTCTCCGCATCAGCAGGTGAAGTGACCACAGCAAACGCTTCAAAAGAAGCAACTCAGACTATCGTTAGTGTATACCCTGGACCTGGAAAAGGTAAGCGCAAAAACAAACGCATGAACAAAAAGCGTAAGCGCAAGTGCCACAAATGGGCGCGTAAGTCTTTCGCGGGATAAATCCATCGAAAATAATTGAATTATTAACCGGACTTCTCAACAAGCTCGAAGTCCGGTTTCCTAGTTTATAGTTACCTTTAAGCTTCTTATGGCGAAGGTAAAATCAGCGTTTTTTTGTCAAAATTGTGGCTACGAGACTCCCAAGTGGCTTGGGAAGTGTCCATCTTGTGGTGAATGGAACACGTTTGTGGAAGAATTGATTCAGAAGCAAGTACCTCAGGTAGTCGCTTTTTCACGATCCAAGGAAAGTGCGCAACCACAAGCACTGAATCAAATTGATCAAAAGGAACACCCGCGTATCGTTTTGAGTGATTCGGAATTGAATCGTGTTCTTGGAGGTGGTTTGGTTCCCGGTTCTTTAATTCTCTTCGGAGGAGAGCCCGGTATTGGAAAATCTACCTTGTTGCTTCAATTGGCAGTTTCTACCGCTGGTCTGAAGGTGCTATATGTTTCAGGTGAAGAAAGTGATCAACAGATTAAAATGCGTGCCGAGCGCATTGGAATACATAACGATGGTTGTTTTATTCTCACAGAAACAAACGTTCAGAACATCTTCAAACAAGCCGAGCAAACGCAACCAGATTTATTGGTGATTGATTCCATTCAAACACTCTATTCTTCGCATATCGAGAGTTCTCCCGGAAGCATTTCTCAGGTGCGGGAGTCAACTGCGCAATTACTTCGATTCGCCAAGCAAAGCAACGTTCCGGTTTTCTTGATTGGACATATTACGAAAGAAGGATCTCTTGCCGGACCGAAAGTGCTGGAACATATGGTAGACGCCGTATTGCAGTTTGAAGGCGATCGAAATCATGTCTATCGTTTGTTGCGTTCTATCAAAAACCGTTTCGGAAGCACCAACGAATTAGGCATCTACGAAATGCTTGGTTCCGGATTGCGTCAGGTAGAAAATCCATCTGAAATCCTCGTTACCAATACAGATAGCTCTCTAAGCGGAATCGCGATTGCGGCGACACTGGAAGGCATGCGCCCGATGATGATCGAGGTACAGGCGTTGGTTAGTACTGCGGCGTATGGAACACCTCAACGTTCATCAACCGGGTTTGACAGCAAGCGATTAAACATGTTGCTCGCTGTAATGGAAAAACGATGTGGATTCAAACTCGGCGCGAAAGACGTGTTCCTGAATATCGCCGGAGGAATTAAGGTCGATGATCCTGCAATTGATCTGGCGGTAGTAGCTTCGGTTCTTTCTTCCAATGCTGACATGCCTGTTTCCAACAACATCGCATTGTGTGCAGAAGTAGGTCTTTCCGGAGAAGTCAGACCGGTAAACCGCATCGATCAACGAATCCATGAAGCAGAAAAACTAGGATTCGAGAAAATCATCCTTTCAAAATACAACAAAGGAATCTCCCAAAAAGACTATAAGATTGAACTGGTTCCCTGCGGAACGATTGTAGAGGTTGTGAAGGCGTTGTTTGCCTAGGTTGAGAAACGGACATCGAGCATGTCGAGATGGAAGTGCACTTCGACACGCTCAGCGTACTTCTCTCTTCCCCCTTTTCACTGATCACTTCTCTCTTCTCACTATTCACTATTCACTATTCACTAATCACTTTAGTATAGCTAATTTATCTTCTTCTAATTCATAAAATACGCCAGACCTAGCAATGCAATCGCTCCATCAATCCATCCGGCACAGTAGAAATCAGAGCGTTTCGTATTCATTCCAAGCACCAGGACTATTTGAACAACTATAGCAGCGTAGAACCAATAATTATCAATTCGGATGGGGGTCAAGCCGACGAGAAACGTCGCAGAAACCAACAGCAATGCTACGGATATTAATTTCGATCCGTGCACGCCCATTCTTTGCGGAATCGTTTTTTGATTCTCGTTATCGTATTTAAGATCCCGAATATCAAACGGAATTGCCACCGCGACCACGTAGAAATAGTGCCCAAGAATCAAAGCGATGAAAGGACGAACGAAGTCAACCGAGACATAAAATCTTGTGAGAAACGGAAAAAGAATCAGAATGAACACCCAGGAAAAGGCAATCAGGTGGATTTTTAGATTTGGAACATCGCGCAGGTTTTTCCCTTTCATTCGGAAGATATACAAAAACGAAACCACCACCGCCGGGCTCATCCATATCGCAACTCTGAGGAAATCATAGCGATAAACGATAATAATGCTCAAAACCAAGGAAATAACGGAAGCTACAATGGTCAATATTCGAATGTAATGTGTTCGTTCTGCAACCCAATCAAGCCAGGGTGTTTTTATATCAGAAACTTTAAACAAGCGCTGTCCGTTGTATACCGCCATTGTCCCAAAAAAGGCAAATCCACCGAACAATAACACGTATACTGGAGCCCAACCGATCATCTTAGCGAATCCGGCACATAGTATTCCCGCAGCGAGGGAAACAACTACATTCAGGTAAATGATATATCGGAGAAGGGATTGGATACCGTTAGTTTTCTGTAAAAGTACTTAATTCAAGAGGTCAGCGCTTCGAATACACTTTCAACCGTAATTTCTTCCAAACAATTGTATGCTTCGTCATTGGATTTGTTTTCCGGACAAACCAGGATCCGCACATCCGGACCGAGCGCTTTCCACCTGCCGGGATGAATCGGGCGCTGTGGTGAAAACAACCCAACGGCACGTACTCCGGAATAACCAGCGATATGCAAAGGACCCGTAGAACACGCTATCAAGCCTTTCGATTTCCCAATCAAAGTCATGAGTTGTTGCAACGATAATTTTCCTGTAGAATCGTAAATCTTATCATGAACTGGCAATTGATCTCGGAAGAGCAACCCTTCGTTCTCTGTTCCGGTAAATACAACAGCGAAGCCTTCTTTTTGCAATCGTTCAGCCAATTGAACATACTTTTCCATGGGCCATTCACGGGCGCTTCCCTGAGATTTTGGATGTAAAATCACGAAGTTCTCTAATGATTGGAACGGTTCCGGAAGTTGCTGTTTTTCTGGTTGAAAAGCATTGGTTGATTTCGAGATCTCATCCAATTCGGGAATCTCGGTTAACCCAAGAGGGCGAAGCAATTCGAAGTTCAATTGCGATTCATGTAAATCGGAGTTCTTTCTAGTGAAACTCACACGGTGCGTGCAGGTGAGTACATGATACAATCGATGCGACGTTCCGATCCGTACAGGTATTTTAGCTTTCTTCGCGAGTGATGCCAGCTCTTTCTTAGGAAAAACATGGAGAATTACATCAGCATTCAATGCTTTCATCCAGCTAAGTTGTGCTTCTCCATCAGCGTCTGAAACATGTGCCCAATCTTCGAACTGATCCACTTCTTTGTAAGCTTCGACTACTGATTTCGTGTATCCTTTGCCCAGAAAAATAATATGAGCAGAGGGTGCTTGTTGCTTGATCCAATGGCAAATAGGCAGCGTGAGCATGACATCGCCAATGCTATCCGTTCTGCTTACAATGATACGTTTCCCGTCTAAATTCATGCGGCATTTTCTCGTTGCAAACGTAGCAATTCTTTGTATTTGAACACATTTGATTGCGCACTGATCCAGGCAATTTTAAAGCCCATACGTCCGTCCAGAATACCTTTCTTGACGAAATACATCCCGATAAAACGTCCGATGGCGCTAATGTATGGCTTCAGTGGTCCGACTCGTTTGCCTTGCTCATAGAACTTGGCAGCTGTTAACGCAGAATACTTATCCGCACGCTCTCTGTGCTCCTTGAACGAGTAATACGAATAATGCTCCAAATGTCCGGGTAATTGCTGTTCTTCCAAACCTTCGGGATATTCCAGTTCCTCGTGAACATGCGCACCCACCCATGTACTTCCATCTTTAGGAAAGAGGCGCACTTTGACATCAGGGTACCAACCTCCATGTTTGATCCATTTGCCACAATAATTGGTGATTCGATTTACAGAATAAATACCTGGTTTTGATGCATTTTTAATCTCCAAAACAGCCATTCGAAGCTCGGCGTCCAACGCTTCATCAGCATCCAACGATAAAATGTATTCGAATTGTGCGAGATTGTTCAGGTAATTCTTACTGGCTGAGTATCCTTCCCACTTGCGTTGCTCGAATCGAACGCCTGCCTGCTCACAGATTTCCTGTGTCCCGTCCGTAGAGAAGGAATCAAGTACGATGATTTCATCCGCTACGCCCAACAGAGACTCAATGCAACGTCCAATGTTGCGCTCTTCGTTCAGCGTAATTATGGTAGCGGATATCTTCACTTATTTTATCTTGACACTCCGGAGAACTGCCTGAATTTCGCGCAACGGATGTGTCCAACTGGTGGTAGGATCTGCATCCATGTAGCCGCTCAAACAAATCATCTTGTTGCGTTTCGGATGTCTGAAGTGGAACTCCCAGAAAGCACCTCCTGTGCTGTGAATCGGTCGACCTTTGAACATGAACATTCCTCTGATGTCGTATCCTTTGACCTTTCCATCCTGACTATATGCCACATTTCCTTCCGGGTAAACTATCTTCTCGTACTGCGTTCCCATGTACAAACCAGGGATTTCATGCGGCATGTATGCCTTCAACATCGTATCGCGATCTCGTAATAATTTGTCGAACTCAAATTGTGTTGAATCTCGATAATCATACTCGTAAATCATCAATCCTGAAATGATCAATCCTACATCCTCGGATTTTCCTCCAGATGATGCATATTCCATTGGTCGCGATGCCGCCGGAAACTCAAGACGATAAAAGTTCTTTTGTTTGGTAAGCATTTTCGTATTTGCCGGTAGTGCAATGTCAATTCCGAATTGCTTTTGAATGGCTGCTTTTACCCCTTTGTTATTGTAGGTATTGTAGTGCGAGATCAATCGCTCCCATGAGCCTCTATCGAAGATATCGTGCACTTCATCCAATCCGGATTTACACGTTTGCTCGAGCATATTGTAATCTTTGGCAGTAATATCGATTACAATCTGACCTTTACCCCAAACATCTTTGTGCTTTACGATTTTTCCTTTCTTCCCTTTGAATTTCGGGTCGATTTTTAAGAAAAGAATGTTACGGTATCGCTTCACTCCTTTTTCGAAATGTGCGGGTGTTTTGTGGATCAATTCAAAAGTGGCAACATCAGGGAAGTAAGGCATTATGAACTGGGTAAGATTCGAATCCAAACATTCTTTTAAGTCAGATTCCCAAACTCCGTTTTCTGCTACTACCAGTATTTCTCCGACCTTTCCGGTAACAGTGTTACCTCCGTTCGTGGTCTTATAGCCGTCACAACCAGAGAAGACAAAAAGTAGGAGAAGCATCGAACCCGCAAAAAGTATTTTCATAATGCAATCGTTTTGATGAACTCCCGCAAAAACTGTGCAGAAATTCTATTTCACTCGTATTTTCTGCCCAATGCTCAAGCGATCAATGTTGATGCCTGGATTAAGGCGTCGCAACTGTGATATTGATTTACCGTGACGTTGCGCAATTCGTCCGAATGTATCTCCGGAACGAACGGTATAATATTGACGGTTACCTGAGCTGGTATTCGTTGTATTTGTGGTCGCTGGTTTCGCCGTAGCTTTTACTTTCAGGCGCTGACCAACGTAAATACGCGAAGAACTCAATCCGTTCAACCGTTGAATTTCACTAACCGTAGTTTTGTATTTGGACGCAATGGTGCCGAGTGTCTCACCCGACTTCACTTTGTGATATGCATACGTCTTTGTGCTGGATGAAGTATTGTTTTGTGTAGACGGTGTTTCTACCTCAACATTTGGAGCTTCGTATTTTTCTTTCTCAAGTGCATACAGGCTATCCTCAAGACTTACCAGTTTCCCGATTTCGTCCAATGGAAGTGCAACACAATAGGGCTCTTCAACTCCTTTTGGAATGTAATTGCGCTTGTAGATCGGGTTCAATCGCTGAATGTCTTCCAAAGAAATCTCCAACAAATCGGAAATCGTCTCCATGTGAACTCCCTTTTTAAGACACATTGTGTCCAATTCGTAGTACTTGATCATTGCTTCCTCAGGAGTAATATTGTGTTCCTGATAGTAGTTGATCATGTAAGCGGCAGCAATGAAGTTCGGCACATAACCCTGCGTTTCACGTGGTAAAAATGGTCGTACCTCCCAATAGGTTTTCTTATTTCCGGAACGGCGAATTGCTTTGTTTACGTTTCCAGGACCCGCATTGTACGCCGCTAACGCCAAATTCCAATCGTTGTACATTCCGTACAATTTCTTCAGGTATTGACACGCTGCATCCGTTGCTTTGTCCGGATCCATACGCTCATCGACATACGAGTTTTGTTCCAGTCCGAACATACGACCCGTACGATACATGAACTGCCACAAACCACAAGCTCCCGCTCTGGATTTCACCTGCGGACGCAATCCACTTTCAATCACTGCGAGGTACTTAAGTTCAATTGGCAACCCGTAATCGTCAAGTTTCTCTTCGAACATATCAAAGTACAGCTCTGATCGTCCCATCACCACTTTGATAAACCCACGACGCTTTTCTGCGAAGAATTTGATGGTTTTCAAGGTTGCTTCGTTACAATCCAGGTGGAATGGGCTCATTTCGTTGAGCTTGTCCAAACGATCGCAATAAACAGCGTCTGAATAGCTCGGCACATCCGACTTCTCAAAGTTCAATGCCTGACGGGCAGAATCAATATTTCCAGTATTTGAGGCAGCTTCTGTATAGAACATCAACAAGCTTTGGTCGATGGTTTCAACCATGCGTGCATTAACAATGCTGTCTTGTCCGAAAAGATTTCCGGAAACCAACAGCAAAAACAGCGCTATGTTTAATCGTTTGATCATGCAGATGTTACAGTTTTATTCTCCATCAGCCTGGCAAAATTGAACAGGGCTTTTTCCTCGAAGTGCGGCGCCATCAATTGAATTCCGAAAGGCATTCCATTTGAGTGCTTTCCGAGAGGTAGTGAAATTGCCGGATTTCCTGTTAGATTGGCGTGTACCGTGTAAATATCTTGCAAATACATCGAAATTGGATCCGTTACGGCGTCCAAATCGAATGCAGTTGTTGGTGTTGTTGGTGTGAGAACGAAATCGTAATTCTTAAAGATTTCGGCTGTTTTGTCCTGAAGTACACGTCGAACTTTCTGTCCTTTCGTGTAGTACGCGTCATAATATCCAGCAGACAATACAAACGTTCCAGCCATGATACGTCGCTGTACCTCTGGTCCAAATCCTTCGGATCTTGATTTCTTGTAGGTTTCTTCTACTCCTTTTGCCGCATCACTTCGGTATCCGTAATGAACACCATCAAATCGCGACAGGTTGGAAGATGCTTCCGCTGTTGTCAAAACGTAATATGTCGGAACCATGTAATCGAGATATGGGAAGGAAACATATTCTACGGTATGTCCTTCGCTCTTCAACGATTCAATTTGTTGTTCCAGTGCTGCTTTTATTTCTGGATCGATACCAGACGAGTCGAGACATTCCTGAATGACAGCAATTTTCTTCGATCCCAGTGTATCAATCGTTGTATAGTCATCTACTTTCTCTGTAGAAGCAGTAGCATCAAACTCATCCGATCCAGCCATAACTTCCGTTAGGAGAGCGGCATCTTCCAAAGAGTTTGTAAATGGTCCAATCTGATCAAAAGAAGAAGCGTAGGCAATTAACCCATAACGACTAATACGTCCGTAAGTAGGTTTGAATCCGTAGGTTCCGGTAAAACTCGCCGGTTGACGGATAGACCCTCCTGTATCACTTCCGAGAGTTGCTGTGCACAAACCTCCTGCAACTGCAGTGGCTGAACCACCTGAAGATCCTCCTGGAACTTTATTGGTATTGAGTGCATTTTTTACGGGACCAAACGCTGAATTTTCGTTTGAACTACCCATTGCGAACTCATCACAATTCAAACGTCCAATGATAATGGCATCTTCATCGATGAGTCGTTGTACGGCTGTTGCGGTGTACAAAGATTCAAAGCCTTCCAGAATTTTGGAAGCAGCGGATACCTTATGACCTTCGTAACAAAGATTGTCTTTAAGGCCAATAACCATTCCTGCCAGTTTCCCGGCATTTCCATTTTTGATTTTCTCGTCTACCTTTTTCGCTTGTTCGCGGGCAGAGGATTCAAAAACTTCCAAAAAAGCGTTGAGGTGCTGATTCTGTTCAATTCGGGCAAGATAATCATCCAATATGGACACTACTGTAGTTCCCGAAGCAATAGCGTTTTTAACTTCAGCGTAGGTGCGCAGCATGCGAGAATTTATTTCTTTTCGTCTGTAGATTCAATAGACGCCTCTGCATCATCCGCTTTGGAAGCATCTTTGAATTCCTTAACTCCTTTACCAAGTCCTTTCATTAGCTCAGGGATTTTTCTACCACCGAACAACAAAAGCGCAACTACCAAAATTGCAATAACCTGCCAAGGACCGAAAACTCCTAAAATCATTTCAATAGGTTTTAATGAACTTCAAAGGTACGTAATATTGGTGAAAGCTTCCTGTGACTATGCGGGTTTCTGTTAATTTTTCGCAACATTCCTTTAATTGGAAACTTTCTGACAATAGTATGACAAAAACTGTCTAAAAATGGACTTCTTTCCCAAAAATCGCATGGTGAATCAGAAAGAATAAGTCTTCAACCGCTCCTCATAAGCCCAGAAATCACATTAAGAATCCGCTTGATAACTTCTCCCTCAGGAGTGATTTCTTAGATTTAGCTTCGTTAAAGGCTCCGTAAAACAATTTGTATTCTTTACCACGGAGGCACAAAGAGCACACCGTGTCTGCCGACAGGAAGGAAGGATTATGACTTTGTCATAATCTAGTGCTCCATTCAAAAGGAACTTTAGTACCGTTTTCTTAGTGTCCTTTGTGCCTCCGTGGTCAACATTAAACCCTGGGCATCTTGCTTCTATCAAGTCAATCGCCCAGTCAAAATCACCCTGCAGCCAGGTAGGTAACGATCATCAAGCTTGGATCGCCTTGCTCCATGTAGATGTAGATGCCACTTTCGTATTCAATTCCTTCTTCAACACCTGATACGGCTAACGAAGCCACCAACATCATATCGCCAGTTGGACCTTCTTCTGTTCGAAGATCTTCATAGCTCATAGCTTTGAGCTGTTTCACCAATTCATCATCGTAGTGAATCTGGTCGATTAGCATTTCCACGTCAACCTCATCATCTACACAATAGTCTTTCAGAGCCTTATAATCCTTTTTAAGAATCGCCTCTTTGATGTTTGCCCAGTCCTGATCGTAAGCATAACGACTATTTATTTCTGGTCCATCTTCTTCTTTTTCACTGTTTTCCACCTTGTTTCCAGTGTCCGCTTCATCCTGAGGGTCATCTTCTTTCGATGGAGCGTTATCTCCTGAATCGGTCTGTTCTGTTCCTCCGGCAGCTGTTTCGTCTGAATCTGAACTACACGCGGTAAATGTCATTGCGCCAATAATGGCAAGGGCTAGTAAATTAAATTTCATTTGTCTCAGTTTGTTCGAAAAATAGAAATCATTTCGAAATGATACGTTCAATAATTTATGAACCCTGCATTATGTTTTACGAACAGAAACGTACAAAACAGAAAATTGACGAGTAGCTCTCATTGATTGAACTTCAACTTCGCTGAATTGAATGGTGGTTTTGTCCATTTCCCAATCATTTTAGAGGTGTATAGGGTGATAAAATCTTGAGTGGAAATACGGCTTTTCACCTTCTATCGACAGCTATCTTGGCAACAAAGACACGTTTATGAAAAAGATACTACTATTGACTATTATACTAATCTCTACTTATGGATTTACTCAAGTGATACACACCGAAACCCTGGATGGAAATGATGTGAATGCGGTTATCTCCGATGAAGGTTTGTTCATTAATAATGCTCAAATTTCATCACACGGCTACGAAATTCCAGCCGGTTCGGGAGCGGGAACAATATTTGGCGCAGGGATATGGGCCGGTGGAATAGATGTAAACGGTCAGCTGCACCTCACGGCTCCATATTACTCTTCTGCTGGCTGGAGGTCTGGACCTATTGCCGATAACGCGGCATATGGAACCACTAATTATCAAGGTGCCTACGGAAAATCTATTTGGAAAGTCACTCGACAGGAAGTTGATGATCACATTGCACAATATCAACAGGGCGGATATACACCTGTTCCAGCCATACAGGATTGGCCAGGAAATGGCGATGTCAGTTTAGGCGTTGCAAATCAATTGGCTCCGTTTGTGGATCTGGACGGAGATGGAATTTACGAGCCAAGCGAAGGTGATTATCCCGATTTTCCCGGAGATCAGGTAGTATATGTTATTCAAAATGACGAATCATACCAACCTCATCCACAGAAACTGGGTGTTGAATTGCACCTCATGTTCTACCAGTTCAACGATAACGGTTACATGGGAGAGTCCACCTTTCTGAACGTCAGAACATTTAATCGATCCACAACAGATTACTACGATTTCAAACTTTCCATTTTTGCCGATTTTGATATTGGAAATTATTCGGATGATTACTTCGGCACTAGTGTAACGAACAACATGATGTACGCATACAACGGTGATAATTTTGATGAAACAAGTTGGGGTGCGATTGGATATGAAAACAATCCTCCTTGTCAGGGAATCATGTCATTAAACCACAACTTGTTTGCGGCGAATCACTTTTATAGCTCTGGTTACTTCCCTATTGGAGCGCCATCTACGTACCTCGAACATTGGCATTTTATGAATGGTTTTTGGGCAGATGGATCACAAATTTTTTACGGCGGTAATGGGTATAACGCAGGTGTGACCACAACTCCAACAAAATTCATTTACCCGGGTTCCTCTGATCCCTACGGATTAGCAACAGGAGGTGCAATAGTAAATGACGACTGGGGAGAACACAATGCAAATGGGGGTTCTCCAAATCCGCCTGGCGAGCGCCGAGGTTTGATGTCAATCTCTCCGGGAGACTTACTATCTGGAACTATGATTTGTGCAGACTTCGTATTTCTATTCGACGAAACCGATACGTTGTGTTTCGATAATGTTGACAACGTACTGAACATTGCTGATGCATTGCAGATTCTTTATGATAACAACCCTTCCAGCTTCCCTTGTGGTTCGTTCACCGCAAGCACAAATGACTTAGAACCCATAAATGTTGAAGTTTTCCCTAACCCGTCCAGTGGAAACATTACAATTGATCTTAACCAGTCAGCAGGACCGGTTATTATAGAAGTCCTAGATATGTCAGGTAGATTGGTACATTCCGAAACAACCCAAACCACAACCACACATATTCAACTAAATGTGCCAGCTGGAATGTATCAACTATCTGTGCAGTCGGCACATAGCAAAGTGACTAAGAGCCTGTCTTTTCATTAATCGTATTTGAAGCACTCATACAATTGACATAGATAAGAGAGTAATTTATTGTAAGAGTGCAGGTTCTAGCCACTATTCACTTGCTACTTAAAGCCCCTGGTTCATCATCTCTTTCTCGAATCCGTTCGAAGATCGACTTGAAAGAATTCACGGGCTTTTTGCATTTGAAAAGCGCCAAAACTCCCGAATAAGCGATCAACACAGCCGCTTACTAACTATAAAAACACAAACTGTTGAGATTTCGTATATTAAAGGGAACGAGCTGTGTAACAACACATAAGACGACTAACGATGCGAACTCTCTTAACTATTTTGTGCCTTTTTGGCTCCTTAAACATGTATTCCCAGGTCATTTGGACCGAAGATTTTAGTGCCGGAAGTGCCGCACGTGGAACCTCCGCTGTTGGATACCCGGGATCGTCCGGAGGAACCTGGAGTCAAACTATTACAGGTGCCGAGGGCGGAAGTGCTAATCAATGGTATGTGAGTGGTGAAGAATGCGGTAATGCCTCTGGAACTTGCGGCTCTGCTTGCAGTAATGCTGATGCTTCGCTTCATGTTAGTGCCATCGCTGGACTGTGTTTGACACCCGATTGCGGAGCAGCCTACGATGAAACTGGACCAGCGAATGCTACAGATAAACGTATAGAATCTCCATTAATTAATACTGTTGGCTATGGCGGTTTAACACTAGATTTTGGATACATCGCAGCACAGGGAGACGATAATTTTCGTGTAGAATATAGTTGTGATGGTGGAACGACCTGGAATGTATTATCCACGCCTACCGCAACACAATGTTGTTCCTGTCTCGATGCGCTATTATGTGGATTTCTGGGAATTTGTTGCCCTCCACAAGCCCAGCAAGTTTGTACTGGTGGCGAACAAGGGTTCTGGACCAATGCATCTATTGCTTTACCTGTATGTGCAGAGAACATTGCTAACCTTCGTATAGGATTCCATTGGGCGAATGATGGAAACGGAGTTGGAACAGACCCTTCTGTTGCAATAGATGACATCTCCATAACAGCATCTGTAACATTACCCGTAGAATTAGTCAACGCAGAAGCAAAAGAAACGCGCTTTGGAAACGAAATCTCCTGGACAACTTTGTCTGAAATGAATAATAGTCATTTTATCATTGAACATAGAACTGAAAATGGCGCTTTTGTCCCTGTCGGACGCATTGAGGGTCAGGGAACAACAACCTCGAAAACCGATTACTCATGGACGCATGAATCGTTTTCTGCCGGAGACAACTACTATCGCTTAAAGCAGGTGGATATCGATGGTGAATTTGCCTACTCACAAACTCTTTTGGTGCGGAACAACCTTAATGAAGACAATCGATTGTTGTTGTATCCAAATCCGGCAAATGCGAAAATTACTGTGCAATATCTTTGCGATAAAGAAACATCAGCAACATTTATGATTACGGATCTTTCCGGGCGCATGGTGCTGCAAATGAGTCAGTTGTTATCCAAAGGAGAGCGCAATTATACTCTCGATATCTCATCTCTTGAGAAAGGACAATACTTATTTGTGATCGTTGAAGACGGGCAACGCACGCTACAGTCGTTTGTGAAGAATTGAAACGCCCGATATTGAAGGGAATTCCATGTAATTTCTGCTATACAATTTGAGGCTCTGATGGCAAATAATCACTATGAAGCGCAATAAGAAAACTAAAGGCAAAAAAGAACCCCGCCTCTCGACTAAGATCGAGAACCGGGGTTTATTCATTCAATTACTTGAGTTACTATAGCTTTCTTGCTACTTCAACTTCTTCGAAGGCTTCAACAATGTCGCCTACTTTGATATCATTGTATTTATCGATGTTCAAACCACATTCGTAGTTGTTCTTCACTTCCTTCACATCGTCTTTGAAACGTTTCAAAGAACCAAGTTTTCCTGTGTGAACTACGATACCGTCGCGAATGATTCGGATTTGTGATGAACGCTTGATGATTCCATCCAGCACGAAACATCCTGCAATGGTTCCAACTTTCGAGATGTTGAACGTTTCGCGTACTTCCGCCGATCCGGTAATCTCTTCTACCACATCCGGAGACAACATTCCCTCCATTGCAGATTTGATTTCTTCGATCGCCTTGTAGATAACCGAGTACAAACGAATATCGATTTGTTCGCTTTCTGCCAATTTACGGGCTTGCTGCGATGGACGTACCTGGAACCCTAGAATAATCGCGTCTGATGCTGATGCCAGGTTGACATCTGCCTCGGAAATTGCTCCTACTCCTTTGTGAACGATGTTCACCTGAATCTCTTCCGTTGAAAGTTTCAACATGGAATCGGAAAGGGCCTCGATAGATCCATCCACGTCCCCTTTGATGATCAAGTTCAACTCCTTGAAATCTCCAATCGCCAAACGACGACCGATCTCGTCCAAAGTAATATGCTTCGTTGTACGCAATCCTTGCTCGCGGTACAATTGCTCTCGTTTTGCTGAAATAGACTTCGCTTCGCGCTCATCGTCCATTACATGGAACTTATCTCCTGCTGAAGGTGCTCCGTTGATTCCTAAGATCGATACTGGCTGTGCCGGACCTACTTCTTTCAAAGCGTTTCCGTGTTCGTCGTGCATGGCACGTACTTTACCGTTGTGACGTCCTACAAGAACCACATCTCCTACGCGCAACGTTCCTGCTTCAACAAGCATGTTCGTTACGTATCCTTTTCCTTTATCCAAAGAGGATTCGATCACTGTACCCAATGCGTTCTTGTTCGGATTTGCACGCAATTCCAATAATTCCGCTTCCAACAAGATTTTCTCCAGAAGTTCTTCGATGTTCAGGTTTTTCTTCGCTGAGATTTCCTGACACTGGTACTTACCTCCCCAATCTTCCACGAGAATGTTCATTGTTGACAATTGCTCGCGAATCTTATCCGGGTTGGCACCTGGAGTATCTATTTTGTTGATGGCAAATACCATCGGTACTTCTGCTGCTTGCGCGTGTGCGATTGCCTCTTTCGTTTGCGGCATCACGTCGTCATCCGCTGCGATAATAATTACCGCAACATCAGTTACCTGCGCACCACGAGCACGCATCGCTGTAAAGGCTTCGTGACCCGGTGTATCAAGGAATGTCATCTTACGACCATCTTCCAAAGTTACACCGTAGGCACCAATGTGCTGTGTAATTCCTCCGGCCTCGCCCGCGATTACATCGGCATCACGAATTCGGTCCAAAAGGGATGTTTTACCGTGGTCAACGTGTCCCATTACCGTGATAATCGGTGGACGCGTGATCAAGTCTTCTTCTTTGTCTTCTACAACCGGAATAGCTTCCTGAACCTCAGCCGTAACGAATTCTGTTTCATAACCGGAATTCTTCTGCTACGATTTGAATCGTCTCGGCATCCAATCGCTGGTTGATTGATACGAAGATTCCAAGGGACATACAAGCGGAAATGACATCGGTAGAACTTACGTTCATCATCGTTGCCAACTCGGAAACAGAAACGAACTCAGTTAACTTGAGTACTTTCTCTTCCAACTCTGCCTGCATTTCCTCTTCCTGACGTCGTTGTGCTACACTATCACGCTTTGCACGACGGTTTTTAGAGGCTTTGGACTTTCCTCCTTTGCTGGAAAGTCTTGCCAGGGTTTCCTTGATTTCACGTTGGATATCCTGTTCGGTAATTTCCGGCTTATCAACCTTCTTTTTACCTTTATTTCTTGCTTGTTGTTGCGCTTGTTTGTTTACGTCAACTTTACGAACACGCTTACGCTTACGACGTTCCCCACCTCCACTTGAACGTGGTTTTTCTACAGGAAGTTCAATCTTACCTACGACGTTCGGTCCGGTAAGTTTTTTCGTTTCTGCGCGGATTGTTCTCCGGTTGCTTCGGAGCTGCAGGAGTCTCTTTTGGAGTTTCTTCCTTTTTAGCTGCTGGAGCCTCTTCTTTTTTCGGAGCTTCTTTTTCTTTAGCTGCCGGTTTTACCTCTTCCTTCTTCGGAGCGGGTGCTTCTTTGGCTGGCGCTTCTTCCTTAGCTTTCTTTTCGGGACGTGTTTTCTGGTTAATAGAATCCAGGTCTATCTTTCCAACCATCTTCACACCAGGGCTTTCCTTCTTCTTCCTTTTCTCCTTCTGGTTCTGCTGGTTTTTCCTCTTGTTTTTCAACAACAGGTTCCGGCTCAGGTGTAGGTGCTGGTGCTGGCTTTTCAACAACAGGTTCTGGCTTTGGTGCTGGCGCTGGCTCTGGTGCTGGAGCAGGCGTTTCTTCTACTTCTTCCTTCTTGTCGCGGATAGAAATAGTTTCACGCTTCTCTCTGGTCGGAGTCGCTCGTTTTGTTTGTTCTTTCAGATCTTGGTCCGCAGCAAATTCAGTGCGAAGCATATCGTATTGCTCAGGCGTCAACTTAAGTGTTGGGACTGGCATCAATGCTCACACCGTTGCTCTCGAGGAAGTCAACGATGGTAGACATACCAACGTTCAATTCCCCTGCTGCTTTTCCTAGTCTTATTGGTCTCGCCATAAAATTGTGCGTCCTTTGTTTTCTTTATAAATGCGTTAAATATACTGTTTTTGCAATGATTTACTCGAACTCGGCATTCAGTATTTTGAACACTTCCTCGATCGTCTCTTGCTCCAAATCAGTACGTTTTACGAGATCTTCAGCGGTGATTGCCAACACTGCTTTCGCTGTATCACAACCAATTGCTTTCAACTCGTCCAGAATCCATCCATCGATTTCATCTGCAAACTCTTCCAAATCAACGTCTTCGATGTCTACTTCACCTTCACGGTAAACATCCAATTCGTATCCTGTCAAACGTCCACCCAATTTGATGTTGTGTCCTCCTTTACCAATCGCAAGCGATACCCTGGTCCGGCTTTAGGAACACTTTTGCGCGTCCTCCTTCCTCGTCGATTTCGATGCTTGTGATCTTCGCTGGCGACAGGGCTCTCTGGATGAACAATTGTGGGTTGTTTGTGAAGTTGATTACGTCAATATTTTCGTTACGTAGCTCACGAACAATTCCGTGAATACGCGATCCTTTCATACCTACACAGGCTCCTACCGGATCTACTCGATCATCGTAAGATTCCACTGCTACTTTCGCGCGCTCACCCGGTTCACGAACAATTCGTTTGATAGTAATCAATCCGTCAAATACTTCTGGAACTTCCAATTCGAACAAACGCTCAAGGAATTCTGGTGCTGTACGTGACAAGATAATTACCGGGCTGCTGTTACGCATATCCACTTTTGCTACTACCGCTCGAATGGACTCTCCTTTCTTGAAGTAGTCTGATGGAATTTGCTCTGATTTCGGCAGGATCAACTCGTTTCCTTCATCATCGATTACCATGATTTCTTTCTTCCAAACCTGGTAAACTTCACCTGTAATGATATCTCCAATACGTTCTTTGTACAATTTGTACAAGTGATCTTTCTCTAATTCCAAAATTCTGGAAATCAAGTTCTGACGCAATGAAAGGATGTTACGGCGTCCGAAATCTGCAAATTTGAATTCTTCTGTTACTTCCTCCCCGATTTCGAAATCTTCTTCGATTTTCTGTGCATCAGAAAGTGCCATTTCAGTGTTCTGATCTTCAACTTCACCATCGTCAACGATTTCCTTGTTCAAGAAAATCTGAACGTCACCTTTATCAATATTTACAATGACATCAATATGTTCGTCGGTATTGAACTTCTTCTTCAACATTGCACGGAACACGTCTTCCAAAACGTGTTGCATCGTTTGCTTATCAATGTTTTTCAGCTCTTTAAACTCCGAAAACGAATCTATTAATTCCAAGCTATCCATAGTAGTCCTATTTACTTAAATGAAATAATAATTTTTGTCTCTTTTATCTGATCCATTGGAACCACCTGGTCCTCAATGATTGTTTCCTTTTTCTTTCGTCCTTCGATGCGCTCTTTTCGTGTAGTGCGTACCGTAATTTCTTCTTCTGTTGCAGCAACCAATTCTCCTTCGATGGAACCACTGTCAACAAATTTCACTTTTACATTTCTTCCAATATTCTTCTTGTACTGAGCAAAAACCCGAAGACCTTTGTCCAATCCTGCTGAAGAAACCTGAAGTTCAAAATCTTGCTCTTCACGATCCAGGTTGTGTTCTACGTTTCGAGAAACACGGATACAATCGTCTACACTTACCCCCCCTTCATGTTTGTCCAACTCGACCTGAATGACATTGTTGCTGGAAACACTCAACTCAACGATAAACAGCCCGTTATCCAGCTCTGCCATTCGTTCTTCCACCAATTCACGTACTTTATTCTTGTCTATCATGGGAGATAAAAAGAGGGGACTTGCGTCCCCTCATTTGTGTGTGTCAATATTTTATACGTGACAAATATAGCTTTTTTATTTAATTCCAATTCTATTTCAACAATTTCTATTCGTAATGATTGAATGAATTCTTTTTGTGAAATTTGCACCATGCTAGTCGAAATAGATGACAAAATTGTATCCACACAAATTTTTGAGAAGAAGTTTGTTTGTGATTTGAATGCCTGCAAGGGAGCTTGTTGCATTGAGGGAGATGCAGGAGCGCCGTTAACGAATGAGGAGGTTTCTATCCTGGAGAAGGATTTGGAAGTCATCAAACCGTATATGAGCGCAGAAGGAATTGAGGCGGTAGAAGAAAACGGAGTATCTTATCTGGATGAAGAAAACGAACCGGTAACCACGCTTATCGACGGTGGTGAATGTGCATTTGTCTTTTTCGATGAAAATGGCATCACAAAATGCGCTGTTGAAGCAGCATATCTGGATGGGAAAACAGCATTCAAAAAACCGATCTCGTGCCATTTGTATCCTATTCGTGTGAAGAAATTCAATGAGTACAAAGCGTTGAATTATAACAAGTGGTCGATATGTGAACCTGCTTGTGCTTGTGGTGATGCATTGGATGTTTCCGTATTTCGATTCCTGAAGGAACCACTCATCCGTGCCTTCGGTGAGGACTTCTACAAAGAACTTGAAACTGTCGACGGAGAACTCAAAAAAAACGACTAATTCTCTGATTTAATCATTTTCCCTTCTATTTCCTTGCACGGTTGGACCGTATCGTCCTATCTTTGCACCTATAATTAACCTTAACTAATAAATATGAAAGCACTTTACGCTACTCTATTGTGTGTTTTCGGATTAAGCCTTGGATCATTTGCTCAGGTTTCATCGGACGACCCTACAATACAAAATCAATCTGTTTCTAAAATCCCTCAAGTACCAACTGCACCGGTTTCTAACCCGCAGGCATCTGTAACTGGAGATGTATTCCCTTGTGGAGGTGGAACGGATACGTTAATTAACAATGGATCTTGTGGCGCCATTTGGGCGAGCGATAGCCTTGGAACAAACGTATTGTCTGCTACAGATACACTTGTATTCGGACCAATTTCTGCTGACACAACTCTTTACCTGGTTGGATTGCAGGGAACGCAAAACGCTTCTGCGCCACTTCCAAATCATGGTTCGGTTTTCTCTGGTAACGTACGAGGTTACTGGTTTACTTCTCCGGTAGATATGATTATTACTGGATTCTGGGTGCCAACAGAGGCAAATTCAGGAACGCAAAACGTTGAATGTTTGATTTTCAATAACCAAACTCCTCCACCATTATGGTCAGGTACAACAAATGACTTTGTTTCTCAGGGATACTGGAATAACTACCCTGCGAACGACACAATCGACGCTTGTATCCAGGTAAATGCAGGAGATGTTATTGGAATCTACGGAAACCGTGCAGATGCTAACTCTTATGCTACTGCTCCTTACGTTTCTGACATTGACGGAAACGCAGTTACATTTACACGCTCAGGAATGCAGCTACCATTGTCTTCGAACCAAATGTCGAATGTTTTCCAGGAAAGTGGAGGAAGTATCTCACGAGTTGAGTTTTTCTATGATGTGAACCCAACTGCAGGTGCTGCTACACCGGTAAACATTACGGTTCCTCAACCACAGACTACTGCTTCTAACGCAACAATTTGTAACGGAGACAGCCTTTTCGTTGGTGGTGCTTACCAGACAACTGCAGGGGTTTATCTTGATACATTAACAACTGTTCATGGATGTGATAGTGTTCACACAACAACATTGTCTACGGATCAATCATACTTCCTTCAAGCTACAGCTAACATCTGTGTTGGTGACAGTATTCTTTTGGGAGGAGCTTACCAGACTACTTCTGGATTCTACACAGACAGTCTTCAAACTGTTTTGGGATGTGACAGTACTATCGTTACATTCCTTGATGTTACTTCTCATCCAGTTGTAACATTTACTAATCCTGGTGATACAGTTTGTGCCCAGGAAAGTGCATTCAGCATGAATGGTGCTCCTGCTGGTGGAGTTTATACCGGAACTGGAGCTTCAGGAGACATGTTCGATCCTTCGTCTGCAAATATTGGTGCAAATGATATCATATATGTTTATACTGACAGCGTTGGTTGTTCAGGAAGTGATTCTGCAACATTCTATGTAAGGGATTGTGCTTCTATAGGTGAGCCGACACTAACTGGTGTGAGCGTTTATCCTAACCCAGCTTCTTCGGTTATTACAGTAGCGCTTCCAGATCATGTGTCTGAAGGTACAGCGATGTTGTATGATGCGAAAGGACGTCTGGTACAATCTCATGCGCTTACTGAGACTGTTTCAACATTAGACATTAACGCTTTGAGTGCTGGTGTTTACGTTATCGAAATCAACAATACGATTGGACAATCTGCCCAATTCCGATTGATTAAGAAATAAGCTAAACCTACTTTTAAAAAGCCCGTGCACTTCGACTACGCTCAGTGTACGGGCTTTTTTGTTGCCTCCTTTTAACTAAGGAGACCCTCATTAAACTATTCCGACTTGCTTAGTACTTCGCTTCTTATTCGTTATTAAAAGTCGTCAGCCAGCACAATAGTATAGATATCACCTTGATTATAAGTTTATGCAGTTCTATGAATTGAACGAGATTTGGCATAAAAAAAGCGAACCCTTATGGATTCGCTTTTCATTTCTTTAAGAAGTTGACTAGAATGCTCCTAGCTTGTCAGCCATGTTGTATACCTTCTCATCTTGCTTCTTCAATTCTTCTTTGAATTTCTCGATGTCGATATTTCCATCGTACTTCTCTCTCCACTTCTTCTCACATTCTTCAGCTTCTCCTGCCATTTTCTCAACTTCTGCTGCCATTCCTAGCATATCTGTTGCGCTTTCAGCATTTGCCATTTCTTCTTGAGCTTTTGCGATTTCAGAGAAACAATCACAGTATGCTTTTGCTGCTTCTTCTTCATTTCCTCCACCACAAGACACCAAAATAGTAGTCGTGGCTGCTGCTACCAATAGTAATAATCCTTTTTTCATCAGGTCGTGTTATTTAGATTTGAGCCGTGAATCTAATCAATAATTGTTCATTTCACAACTGAAATTATACTTAACCGTTTAGTAATTAATATTTTCCTTTCGGTCGTTTTCTTACTTTAACAATTTGTCAAGATCTTCATCTGAAGGTTCACAATCTTTCACCTCTTCCATTAACTTGTCATAACCTTTTGAAAGGGCCTCTTCAGGTGTGTCATATTTCTCCTTAATAGCTTCAAACATACAGCTACATTGTCTGTTTGCTAATTTGTCCAGCTCGTCCAAGTTAACAGCGTCCAAATTTTCAGCACCAAGGGTACTTTTAAAACTTGATACATAAGACTCCTGACATCCGCCTACAAAGGCTTCTTCTTCCTCATCCCATGCTGATTTGTTATTACAAGATACCAGAATTAATCCCAGCGCAAATACTAAGTAGGTGATTCGTTTCATTTTGAATTTGTTTTAGTTTGGATTAAAATACAAAAAAAACCCCGACGCTACGGTCAGGGTTCTACTTCTTGTAAGTTTAATTATTCGGCACAATTATTAATCAATACAAGATCTTTTTGTTCTCCCCTTTTATCTCGACAAGCTCGATTACCGGGGAGAATATTCATTAATCATTTTTTTCGTTCACTGCTGTTACTTCTGATTCAGTAGCCTCATTTGCTGCTGGCTCTTCTACAACAGTTTTGTCGATTGTAAACTTGATTGCATCCGTTGCTGCCTTCGTTCTCAAGTAGTACATTCCAGTTTTCAATCCTTTCTCCCATCCGTAGAAGTGCATAGATGTCAACTTTCCGAAGTTTGCATTCTCCATGAAGATGTTCAATGACTGAGACTGACAGATGTATGCTCCACGATCAGCTGCCTGATCAAGGATTGCTTTCTGAGAAATCTCCCAGGCTGTTTTGTACAAGTCTTTCAAACGCTGTGGAATCTCATTGATATTCTGGATTGATCCATTCGCTGCCATAATTTTCTGACGCATTTCCTGATTCCAAAGTCCTTCTTTTACAAGGTCTTTCAAAAGGTGCTTGTTCACGATAATAAACTCTCCTGAAAGTACACGACGCGTGTAAACATTTGATGTGTACGGCTCAAAACATTCGTTGTTTCCAAGGATTTGCGCTGTAGAAGCTGTTGGCATTGGTGCAAGCAACAATGAGTTACGTACTCCGTGTTCTTTCACTTCTTCTTTCAATACATCCCATTCCCAACGATCTGTTGGAGTTACACCCCACATATCGAACTGGAAGATTCCTTTAGAAGTTGGTGACCCTTCGAATGTTTCGTAGGCTCCTTCTTCTTTCGCCAAATCTTTCGATGCCGTCATCGATGCGTAGTAGATTGTTTCAAATACTTCGCGGTTCAATGCTTTTGCTTCTTCAGATTCGAATGGATATCCCAACATGATGAATGCATCCGCCAATCCCTGAACACCCAATCCGATTGGACGGTGACGTAAGTTTGAGTTCTCTGCTTCCTGTACCGGATAGTAGTTTCCGTCGATGATTTTGTTCAGGTTCAACGTCGCCTGGTACGTTACTTTGAACAATTTCTCGTGATCGAAAACACCCTCATCTGTAATGTATTTCGGCAATGCGATAGAAGCAAGGTTACATACGGCAACCTCATCCGGAGCTGTGTACTCGATAATCTCTGTACACAAGTTTGAAGACTTGATTGTTCCAAGGTTTTGTTGGTTGGATTTCGCGTTTGCTGCATCCTTGTACAACATGTATGGTGTTCCTGTCTCGATTTGTGACTCCAAAATTTTGAACCACAAGTCTTGCGCTTTGATTGTCTTACGACCTTTTCCTTCTGTTTCGTACTTTGTGTACAATGCTTCGAATTCTTCGCTGTGCGTATCAGAAAGTCCCGGACACTCGTGCGGACACATCAATGTCCAGTCTCCGTTTTCTTTTACACGCTTCATAAACAAATCCGGAATCCAAAGTGCGTAGAACAAATCACGTGCACGTTGCTCTTCTTTACCGTGGTTCTTCTTCAAATCAAGGAAGTCGAATACGTCTGCATGCCATGGCTCGATGTACATTGCGAAAGATCCTTTACGTTTTCCTCCACCTTGATCAACGTAACGTGCTGTATCGTTGAATACACGTAACATTGGTACAATTCCGTTTGATGTTCCGTTGGTTCCTTTGATGTAAGATCCCGTTGCACGGATATCGTGGATAGCCAATCCGATTCCTCCTGCTGATTGAGAGATTTGCGCACAATTCTTCAAAGTATCGTAGATCCCTTCAATGCTATCTTCTTTCATGGTAAGCAAGAAACAAGATGACATCTGAGGTTTTGGAGTACCTGAATTGAACAATGTTGGTGTTGCGTGCGTGAACCACCCTTCAGACATTAGGTTGTACGTCTCAATTGCTGAGTCGATATCTTCTTTGTGAATCCCTACTGCTACACGCATCAACATTTGCTGTGGACGCTCTGCAATTTGTCCGTCCAATTTCAATAGGTACGAACGTGTCAATGTTTTGAAACCGAAGTAATCGTAACGGAAATCGCGATCGTAAATGATGCTTGAATCCAAACGATCTTTGTTCTTCTCGATAATATCGTAAACGTCATCGGCCAATAGCGCTGCATTTTCCCCTGTCTTTGGGTCGATATACGTGTACAAGTCTTTCATTACGTCCGAGAACGTCTTCTTTGTTTCTTTGTGCAGGTTGGACACGGCGATGCGTGATGCCAACAAAGCATAATCTGGGTGATCAATGGTTTTAGCTGCGGCTACTTCTGCTGCAAGATTGTCCAATTGTTTGGTTGTTACACCATCAAACAATCCTTCGATTACTTTCATTGCAACTGCTTCCGGGGATACTAATGGATCCAATCCGTAACACATCTTTACGATGCGGGCAGTGATTTTATCGAATTTTACAGCTTCTTTTCGTCCGTCTCTTTTTACTACATACATGGGCGCAAGGGGTTATATGGGGTTGTTTTTTTAATTTTTTGTTAGTGCATCTCGACAGGCTCGATGAACTAACTGAATAATTGTAATTTTTACTTAAAAGTCTTCGTCAAGGCTGAATGTTTGATCTGCGTCGTTGTTCAATACTCCAGCTTTCTGGTATTCTCCAACACGTTTCTCGAAGAAGTTTGTTTTTCCCTGGATAGAAATCATTTCCATGAAATCGAATGGGTTGGAAACGTTGAATTGTTTTGCACATCCAAGTTCTACTAACAATCGGTCTGCTACGAATTCAATGTACTGTGACATCAATTCGCTGTTCATTCCGATCAAACGTACTGGCAATGCGTCCAAAATGAATTCTTTCTCGATTTCAACTGCATCAAGAATAATTTCTTCGATTTGTCCTTTTGGCAATTTGTTTACCACGTGACTGTTGTATAACAAACAAGCGAAATCACAGTGCAATCCTTCGTCACGAGAGATCAACTCATTCGAGAAAGACAATCCTGGCATCAATCCGCGCTTCTTCAACCAGAAGATAGAACAGAATGATCCTGAGAAGAAGATTCCTTCAACGGCAGCAAATGCGATCAAGCGCTCAGCGAACGATCCTTCTTCGATCCAACGCAATGCCCAATCTGCTTTCTTACGAACACAATCCAATGTGTCGATAGCGTTGAACAGGTAATCTTTCTCTTTTGAATCTTTGATATATGTATCAATCAACAATGAGTAAGTCTCAGAGTGAATGTTTTCAATGGCAACCTGGAATCCGTAGAAGAATTTTGCTTCTGTGTATTGTACTTCAGCAAGGAAGTTTTCAGCTAGGTTTTCGTTTACGATTCCGTCTGACGCAGCAAAGAAAGCCAATACGTGCTTCACAAAATGGCGCTCGTCATCGTTCAATTTTGTATCCCAGTCGATAAGGTCTGGTTGTAGGTCAATTTCTTCAGCAGTCCAAAAGCTTGCTTCTGCTTTTTTATAGAAAGACCAAATGTCATCATGTTGAATTGGAAATAGAACAAAGCGGTTTTTGTTCTCTTCCAAAATCGGTTCTAATTGTGCCATTTTACTTAAATTTTAACGTAAATATTCCCTGTCAAAAAACTGTGTTTTTTGATTTTTTTCGTCAATAAATTTTATGTTTCCTCTATGTTAAATCGGACGCTTCGTATGCAGGTGATTCGCTTCCTAGAGGCTTACAAATTTTGTCAAAAATCTTCCTTCAACCAATTAAAGAAATTCACAATTCCATAACGTTATTAACATTGGTTTTGCGAAACCCTTTCGTGACAATGGTTAGCACTACTTTTAACACCTTTCAGAAAGATATTCACAGTGTTTGGCGCTAACTCTGTCGATAAATATTCTTAATTCGTCTAAGTCCAAGAGGGTAAGCCGAATCGAGAAGGTTCTTTAAATTTAGTGGTCATTTCTCCGCTTGTCAATAAGACAATATTGTTATTTTAAACACCGCGTTGTTCATTAAACCACCCATTATTCAAGCAAGCCCGCAAAAACCCTTGAAAACATCACTAAAAAACCCTCGAATCAAAACGTCGCTAATCAGTGATTTTTTGCATTTAATTTATCCGGAAAAATGTATTTCGTGCGAAAGCGAATTAACTGGAAATGAAGCACATATTTGTTCAATTTGTGACGCTGACTTAACAGAAACTTCATATCACCTGTTCGAAGAGGCCTCTCCATTCGATAAATTGTTCTGGGGAAGGGTAAAATTAAGCTCCACTTTCGCCCTTTTTTCGTTCACAAAAGGAACGGTTTTGCAACGCTTGTTATTTCAATTTAAGTACCATTATACTCAAACGATTGGAACGCTGTTTGGAGCACGAATCGGGACCCGAATTTCATCGGTTTCGAAATACAATTCTATCGAAGTTCTCCTTCCCGTTCCGTTGCATCCGAAAAAAGAATTCGTTCGCGGGTACAATCAAAGTTTGGCGCTGGCAAATGGAATATCAACTACTACGAATCTTCCCGTTGATTCGAAAACGTTGAGAAGGAAACTCAACAATGCAACTCAAACGAAGAAAGATCGCTTTGATCGTTGGGAAAACGTATCGTCTGTTTTTGCCGTTTCTGAAGAGATCAAGAAGTATAAACACGTTGCGATTGTGGATGACGTTGTCACTACCGGGTCTACAATTGAAGCTTTGGTGCATGCCATTCGGAAAGTACATCCTGAGGTAGAGATTAGTGTTTTGACGATGGCGATAGCATAGGGCAGTACTGAGTGTGGAGTTTGAGAGCGGCACTTAGAGGGGCTCATATTCTTCAGGTTATTATCCGTAAATTTTTTTCAGCGCAGACTGAGGCTCTGGTGCATGCCATTCGGAAAGTACATCCTGAGGTAGAGATTAGTGTTTTGACGATGGCGATAGCATAGGGCATTACTGAGCGTGGAGTTTGAGAGCGGCACTTAGAGGGTCTCATATTCTTCAGTCGTTATTATCCGTAATTTTGTTCTTGATTTGATCAAGAGTTCCAGTAAATACCTGCATTCCATAGATTTTCTGCGAGGCGTTACCGCATTAGGTGTTGTGCTGTATCATTTTCTGAACCATAACGATGCAAACGGCGACTTACTTCCTGCTTCGGATTCGTTGAGGTCTGCGTCTAGCTTTTTACCATCCATAGTTTTCATCTTTTTCAGTTTATCAGGATTTGTAATCGCGATGTCTATGCACCGGAACCAATTTCAACTGAAAAGTATTGGTGGATTTCTTGGGCGAAGATGGGTGCGCATTGAGATTCCCTACCTTGCTTCAATTCTGGTTTATTTGGGAATTGCCATTGCCTGGTCGGTGAAAGACGGTTCCGGAGTTTCCATTGACATAATGCAACTTCTGAATCATATATTCTATACCATTCCATTTACGGGCTACGCGTGGTACAATGATATCTATTGGACGCTTGCCCTGGAATTCCAATTTTACATCGTCATTGCACTGATATTTCCCCTGTTTCGATCAAACAACTGGATGATTCGCTACGGTTCGTTAGCCGCATTTTCAGCACTAGGATTATTAGTTCCCGACAATCGGATTGTGTTCCAATACGCACCTATGTTTGTGGTGGGAATCGTTTTGTACTTCCATCATTTTTCTGCTACTAAAACGCATCCATTCGCATGGGGATTAATTGCATTGTGCCTGGTTCAGATTGGTTTCGTCTTTGATCTCTCAGCGGTAATATACATTGGAACATCACTGGTAATCATTCCGATTAAGATCTCCAGAAAAAATATTTTTACCTGGGTAGGACGCATGGGCTATTCCCTGTATCTTATTCACGGAGCTGCCGGAGGGTCACTCCTCTATTTTATTGCTAAGAGCAATCATTCCGCTCCTATGAAATACATTTCCGTAGTCGGAGCAATATTGTTCTCCATTGGAATATCCTACCTTTTCTATAAACTCATTGAACACCCTTCCATTAAAGGTGCACGGCGCATTCAATTTGGAAAAAAAACCACCGAAATCCATGAAAAATAATCGTCCTACCATCATTGTTGGAGCCGGACTAGCCGGGCTAGCTGTTGCCGTTAGATTGATTGAAAAGGGAGAACCTATCATTTTATTCGACAATGGGTTCAACCATAGTTCACGTGTTGCTGCCGGGATGATCAATCCGCTGGTGTTCCGACGAATGAATCGTGCGTGGCGTATAGATGATTGTATTGAAGCGCTGAATGATTTTTATCGTGGTTTGGAGAAGAAGACGGAATCAAAATTCTTTCATCCAGTTATCATTCGCCGAATGTTCTCTAATGAACATGAACGTGAATTGTGGTTAGAAAAACAGCTGCTACCAGAATACGAGGCTTACATGACAAAAACGACTGATGCCGATGACAATTTTCAGGGAGCGATCAACAATTTCGGGTCGGGTCGCGTGAAGAATGCTTCGTACGTGAAAACTTCCGTGTTTCTGGAAACCGTGAAAAATTATGTGGCAAAGCATGGAGAGGTTCGGCAAGCTACTTTTGATCACAGCAAAATTGACGGAGACACCTACGATGGTGAGGCATTCGAACGCATTGTTTTCTGTGAGGGCTACATGGGATTAGACAACCCTTACTTCAACTATTTACCACTTCAACAAACCAAAGGGGAAACCTTAGTCATTCAGAGCGATGCTATTCCAGAAAATGAATCGGTGAATCGAAAATGCTTCATCTTACCGATGGGCAACCAACAATTCAAAGTTGGATCGACATACAACTGGGATTCTGCCGATACATCGATTACCGAAGAAGGGCGTGCTGCTATTTTGGAAAAAGTTGCTTATTTGACACATGACAAGGTGGAGGTGATTGATCAAGAGGCTGGGGTTCGTCCCACATCCCCAGACCGAAGACCGATGGCTGGGGTCCACCCGAAACACAACAACCTGTTCATTTTTAATGCCATGGGAACAAAGGGCTATTTGATTACACCTTTGATGAGCAAAGAGTTTGTGGATTACCTGATAGATGGGAAACCATTGGACCCAGAAGTGAATATTACCCGATTTGAAGCAAAACATTATCCCGGCTGATTTCAAAGCAATTACCACGGGAGATATTTCGTAACTTTGTCTAGAATTATTATAAATAACAGCAAAAACACATTCAGATATGTATCCACCAGAATTAGTACAACCTATGAAGGAAGACCTGACAAATGTTGGGTTTAACCAATTAACTTCTGCAGATGAGGTTGATGAGATGATTGAGAGCAGCGGAGAGAGCTTACTATTGGTTGTGAACTCTGTTTGCGGTTGTGCCGCAGGAAATATGCGTCCAGGAGTAAAACTTTCGTTGGAGAACTCAAAAGTTCCGACAACATTGGCAACAGTATTCGCAGGAGTGGATGGAGAAGCTACAGCTCAGGCACGTAAGTATTTCTTGCCTTACCCTCCGTCTTCACCGTCTATTGCTCTTTTCAAAGATGGAAAATTAGCGCACTTCTTAGAGCGTCACCACATTGAGGGAGGAACAGCAGAAATGATTTCTGAAAACCTTAAAGGCGCTTATAACGAGTTGTTTTAGGTTTTACGCTTCGGCATCTCGACAGGCTCGATGAACTTCGCGTTCGTTGAACTATAAAAATTACCCTGACAATCATTCGATGTCAGGGTTTTTTATGCCTTCTATTTTGATTAAAGTACCTCGATCAACTCAATATCGAAGATAAGGACAGAGTTTGGTGGAATAGAGCTGTTTCCGCTTGGACCGTATGCAAGAGCTGAGGGAATAAGCAGTTTTCCTGAACCTCCCTCCCGGAAATACGGAATTCCTATACGCCAACCTTTGATTACTCCACTCAGATTAAAAGTAATTCCCTGGGAACTGCTTCCATCAAAGATTTCTCCATCCAGAAAATATCCTGTATACGCCACACGAACATCCGATGCAGAATTACATTCAGGTCCTGTTCCTTGTTGCTCAATGATATAATACAATCCCGATGGATCTTTCTGCGCAGACAAACCATTGTTTGCTATATAATCCTGAATCAACTGATCGTCAATTGCTGCCTGTTCTTCTGCATTTTTCTTTTTACACCCAGCAAGTACCAGCACTGCTGAAATAGCCACTAATAATCCTATTGCTCTCATAGCAGATCCGTGATTTTTTTGTCCATTGGTTTCGTCATAGAACGGAAGTGTTCGATTAGGTTTCCTTCTTCATCAACGATAAACTTTTCGAAATTCCATTTCACTTTAACGTCTCCGGCTTCTTTCGTCAGCCACTTGTAAATCTCGTGCTGTCCGTCTCCTTTGACTTCAATTTTGGAAGCCATCAAGAAAGTAACCCCGTAGTTTTTCTTACAAAACGACTGAATCTCTTCCTCTGAACCTGGTTCCTGTCCACCAAATTGATCACACGGAAATCCGATAATGGCAATCTTATCTCCGAATTTTTGGTGTAATGCCTGTAATTCTTCGTACTGTGGCGTAAATCCACACTCGGAAGCGGTGTTTACAAATAAGATTTTTTTCCCTTTGAATTGTTCCAAAGAAATCTCGTTCCCCTCAATGTCCGTAAAGGACAAATCATACAATGAACTTTGAGCAGATGCGCTCAAACTCACTGCAATCGCTGCAATAAATAATCCTAGTTTTTTCATAGATCCAAAGCTACGAAGAATTCAACAGAATGTTTTTTCTTCATTTTAGCGTAACGAAACCTTAAACTATCGTATCTGGATTCACCTGGTCATGGCTTAGCCAAAAAGGATACTTGTAGAAAGAATATCAATTATAATAGCGGGTTGGAATTGACTTTCCTGCCCGTTTTTTATTGCTTACGGATTAGAAAGTCGCTGAAGTCCTTCTTACTATCTTGAAATACGTTCTCAATTTGCAATGAAGCATCTAGCAGCACCTCCAACGAGTTCTGCGTATATTTTCTTGAGATCTCCGTAAGGATTTTTTCTCCTTTTTTGAATTTGATGGATTCCTCAGTTGCACCAATAAATACGGACTGATCTTCCTTCGAAACAATGTAGCTCACCGCCTGATTGTTTTCGTACACCGGAGCGTGATCAAACAGGTCGATATTGAAATCGGCGTCCAGTTCCCGGTTCATTCGCTCCAATAAATTCATATTGAACGCTTTTGTAATCCCCGCGGCATCATTGTACGCGTCCAAAATGCGTTTTGGGTCCTTCACGATGTCCAAACCGAGCAACAAAACATCTTCCGATTGCATCCCTTCCGAAACACTTTTGAGGAACTGTTTTCCGGTCGCATCATCATAGTTCCCAAGGTTTGAACCCAGAAACAGTACCATTTTCGGCAGGTCGCTGGTCATTGTTTGCTGAAGCATTTCGAAGTAATCTCCTACCAGTGGCTCCATTTTGAAATCCGGTAAATCCGACAGGTTCTCGGTAAGCAATTCAATAGCATTACTGGAAATGTCCACGGGTTGATAAACGAAATCGTAATTATTCGCAATCAAATAGCGCAAGAGCTCTTTGGTTTTCGCACCATCTCCCGCACCTAACTCTGTAATTGCAAAGGGTTTATTCGAATGGAAACCAGCGGCCGTAAAGATTGCTCCGGCTTGTTCCTTAAGGATTTCATGTTCTGCTCGTGTCAGGTAATATTCCGGCATTGCCATAATCTGCTGAAATAAGTCATCCCCTTTTGCATCGTAGAAATAACGAGACGCAATGCTTTTGGGATCTTTTCGTAAACCTTCTAAAATTCTGGTGTCGATAGCTGTTTGCATTTTGAATTCTTATTTCGCCAAGCGAATCCCGGTGCATTGCCATCGGGCGTCTGTGGAGAAAAAATTGCGATATGTCTTTCTTGAATGTCCTGGTGAAGTTGCAGAAGACGCACCTCGAAGCACCATTTGATTGACCATAAATTTACCGTTGTATTCTCCTACGGCTCCTTCACTAGTTTTGAACCCGGGATAAGGCAAATAAGCGGAGTTTGTCCATTCCCAGCGATCGCCCCATTGAAAACGATCACTAGCTGCCTCCCACTCGAACTCGGTTGGCAAACGCATGCCTACCCAATGTGCAAATGCTGCCGCTTCGAAAAACGAAATATGTCCCAATAACGCATCTGGATCTACCGGTTGCAATCCGTTGTAGGTATACTGATGCCAGGTATTGTTTATTTTCTGCCAGTACAATGGTTTGGATAATCCATTATTTCGAATCCAAGCCCAGCCTTCTTCGTGCCAAAACTGAAATTTTTGATATCCCCCAGCCTCGATAAATGCCATGTATTCTCCATTCGTTACCAACGATTTCCGCAATTGGAACGGTTCTAAAAACACACGATGTGCCCCGAGTTCGTTATCAAAGCAAAACTCAGAATCGGCATGACCTATTTGGTAAATCCCTTCCTCCATTTCCAACCAGCCTTGCTCGGTATTCTTCTGATTAACTAAATCAATGTTTTTCGTTACCTCAGGATATGTCGGGTTTTGAAACAGGCTGTACTTTAAATCGGTCAGCAACAATTCCTGGTGCTGCTGTTCGTGTTGCAAGCCCAACTCGGTCAATTCCAAAACATGATCTGTTGCGTTGGTTTCCAGAAGTTGTTTCATTGCTGCGTTCACGTGCGCTCGGAATTCCAAAACCTCTTTCAACGAAGGACGAGAAATCAAATAACGTTTGTCTCGGGCAATGCGCTCACCGATCGTTTCGTAATAGCTGTTGAATAAAATCGGAAATTTCTCATCAAAAACTTCGTATCCTTCCAGGTTCGCCTTTAAGATCATCTCTTCGAAGAACCATGTCGTATGTGCCAAGTGCCACTTTGGAGGAGAAACGAAAAACTCGGCTTGCAACATGTGGTCGTCATCAGAGAAGTTGCTACACAATTGCTCCGTGTAATTCCTGATGGACTCAAATCGGGCAGAAACGGCAGTGATACTTTTGCTTACCTGAACGGTATGATCGGTTTGACTCATAGTGTTGAATTAGGTATTACGTACAAGATAGTGATACCTTACAGAAAATCATATTGAATGGGCTTAAATTTCCTGTGTGGTTAAACAGGGTTAACAGTGCTGCTTCGCGGGTGCGCCATGTCCAAGAGATGTCCAGAGTAGGTATCGCCCAAACAGGGTTTAAAGAGCAGGAACATATCATGTAGTTGTTGCTTCACAACTACAATTTGATGTAATAGTCTTCTTTTTCTTAATGAGCGTTCTCCGAATTTACAATCTCCAATAAACCATTGTAGCAGGCTTCTGCAAACGGTTTCATCGTTGCAGTAGTGTGCGTCACTCCCACCGTTTTGCACTCTTGCATATAGGTAACATATAGCCTGCACCAATCATACTCAATTTCACCGTCAGGCACTTTCATCAGATTCGCCACTATGTCCAAAATTTCTAAGCAATGCTTATTAGATGCGTCCATGCCGAGTTCATCAAGCCCGAGGACGAGTTGGCTGTGCTTTAAGTCTTGTTGGATAAGGGAAATGATTAAATCTTTGTTGCTCATGGTTCTCGAATTATTATAATATTACATCATTTTTGATTGATCTAAATTTATAACACAAGAATTAATTACACAAACTTATTGATGTTATTTTATAATTTTTAGATGTTTTTTGTCTACAAGACAGTTATATCAAACACTTATCTTTAGCTAAATAATTAATAGATTTAACGGATTCGCAATTAAAAATGGCTAGAAAAGCAATAAATAGACTTAAAGTTGTTCTCGCAGAGCAAGGCAGAACCAATAAGTGGTTGGCTGAACAATTAGGCAAGAATACTGCGACCGTTTCTCGTTGGTGTACAAATGAAATGCAACCGTCATTGGAAACGTTAACCGAAATCGCTGAGGTTTTGGGTGTTGATGTTAGGGAGTTGTTGAATAGCACAGGGAATTAAAATTCGGAGACCCTCCTACTTTTTGTTTTTTAAGGTTAACCTTAAATTTCTCAAACTAACTTCTGTTTCATCAATTATTCTTTTTGTCGTTCCTCTTTTTCGTTGCAAATCTTTTAATCGTTCTTCATTCCAATCGTATAGAGTATTCAGTTTTTTGTTTCTAAAATCTGAAGCTGAAAATTTATAAACAGGATGCGGTCTCATAACAAGTGATTTGCCTTTCTCGTTTTCTGGATAAATTTCAGCTAAACAGGTAGAATGACCAAGATAAAATCCATACGGTGGATGAAGGTAAGGATGCTCCTCTGACTGATAATCTTGTTTATACCAGACTTGAGCTTCAGCAAAAAGAACTTTCTTCTGGCAAACCTCACACACAACGTGCTTGTTCCCTACTAATTTCCGCTTAACTGAATACCACAAAACTCGTTTCAAGTTTCGCATAAACGTTTTTCTCTTTTCAGCCAGAGACTGATTTACATTTTGTCCTGCTAAAAAATAAAGAACTCCAAAACTTGAAATGAATGCAAGCAATACAAGACCTATAATTATATACCATCTTAAACCAATTATTATAATAGTTCCTGTGAACGAAAAACAAAAACCAACTACTAAGATCAAAGATCCAAGCATTCCATAAAAGGTCATTACATTATCTTTCATTTTGTCAGCGATAGCTAAATCACCCAATGTATATTCTAGTCTTGCACTTCGGATCAGTTCAATTTCTCCCGATAAATCCTTACCAGCTAGTAAGGTTGCTCCGATTACTTCCATAAACAATCCCAATAGAAGAATTACTGCTCCAATTTTAGACAACAAGGTATTACGTACGACCTCTGTATTTATAGATTTAATCGTATTTTGATTATTTTCGATTCGTAATTCACTATTAGCTCGACTACCTTCAAGATGTCGCAACTTTATCTCTTGTTTGCCATTTTCTACCACTAAAGAATCTAACAGAGATCGATTCCTATTAATAATTTCTGAGATGGAATCAACTCTTAAATCTCTCTGATTATTTACCGCATTGCTTTCTGCTTTTAAAGAAAAACAAATTCCGATAAGCAGAACAACTAAATAAATCTTGCTCATAATTAAACCCGTTTTTGATCATTCATGATCTTTAATCTCTTTGCGAACGTCCTCAATAAACATTGATGGGTTTTTACCTTTTATCAAATTGTCCAACCAAAAATTATCTAAGAGACTCAATCCAACATTAGCAACTAAAGCCAATGGTTCTTGTAAAACAGCACCAAGTCCAGTGCTAACTGCAACGGTACTTATTGATTTAATGAATTTGTCTTCAGTAGAAAACACTTTATTCTTTCCTTTCAGTTCATTAAGGTATTCCGTTGTTATATCAAGGGCATTTATACTTCTATCAATATCATTGAGCCATTTCCTAAAGTACTTAGCATTTCCATTATGTCGAAGCGAAAAAACTGAATCGAACGGGAGTCTATTTTCAATGAAAAGTGCCTTAAGATTTGGAATTTTTTCCAACTGAAAAATACTTTCTGCATTCTCGGCCATCTGATATGCTCTTCCAATATTCTGAATTGATCTCTTTCCTAATTGAAAATGATCGTAATTTTCAAATGACTTATAACCGTATTTTGATAATACTGCTGTTTCAAGAACTTTACTACTTAACCCAAGTAACTGATGTCTCTCATCTACATTAAGTTCCATTGGTGGCTTACTATAAGACAAACCTAACGAGGCTAAATCGTTGTTTTCGTATGCACTAATGACTAACTCTGATGAACCTGTAGAAAATTCCATTCCATCTGGAACAACATATCTTTTTCTAGCCTTTTTTAAGAAGTTTCGACACCTCTCTCTAGGTATTCCAAAAGCATTTAATGCTTTCATTATATTATTGTCCGGATCTTTATCTTCATCAGACATTGATCCAGCTACAATTGGTGGCTGAGTGTAAATTACGCTTTCATCAATACTACCATCATCCAGTCTTCTACCACTACTGGTAACAATAACAGGTGTCCAAACCAAAATATCTATATATCCCTTATCAAGTAATTTTTCAACGATATCAATCCCTAATACCTCAATTAAAAAAGTTAACCCATGATTAGAAATATTTGTTCTAATCACCGCCTTGTCAAACAACATTAGTTGTTCAAATAATCCAGCAACAAGATTTCTTTTTTGAAAACTATTTAGTTTAGGATAATGACTGATATATCCTGAGCTTAATTCGGTATTAAATACTTGACTTTTCATATTACTAGCACCACATTTTAAGTAATGGAGAATTTTCTTGATTATAATCCAGTATCAATTTATCATAAAGGGCTTCTTCAGCTCTATATCCTCTCATTTCTAATTCATTCATGGGAGTACCAGGATCAATAGTGCTAATATTCAATTGATGACCAGAACGATTTAATGTATTAACATTTTGGCAAATGAGTAATTCAGTTTCTTCACTCAAATGAAGCATCTTCTGAAAAAGCTTGTTTTTATGGTCTTGTAAGAGAATACTTATCATCTATATATGATTTATGTTAAACGTACAATTACGGACGTAAATTAGTCGAGAGATCGCTACTGTAACAATTCCATAAATTCCTGTGGATAACCCGTTCCCCAACTGAACTCCCCATCTAAATCAAAATCTGGAGTAATCTCCATTAAGTAATAATCGAGATTCTTTGGATTCGGGGTATAAAAACTAATAACAGTAGGCACACTAGCTGTAACAATAAATGTTTTCCCGATTGAGTGCCCATTCGCGTTAGATATTTTAACATCTATATTACCACTTACAGATGGAACAATCAACGTTGCAATTGAAGTATTACAATTGAATGAATTTGGAGATTTAAAGGATACCTTGAGTGTTTTACTTGACAAAACACTAATTGGCTTATTTGAAATTATATCTTTTGGCATAACTACATTTTGTAATGTTAAACTTAGTCAACACTGAAGGCAATGTCAATGCGTATTTCTACTCAAATTAACACAGAAAATACTGCAACAATTACCTGAACTGATTAAGAAAAAGAAGACTATTATGAGCGAACGCTCATTGAAGGATCAATTGAGGTAGGAGTATATGAAATGTTCCTGCTCTTCAAAAGAAGTACTTATAACATGCCCTAAGCGTTATACTTCGACAAGCTCAGCACATGTGCCGAAAAGTACTATATTCGAGAGACGGCACAAACGCCTAGCGCCGGAACGTTATAAGCAATTGAAGGAAACATTTGCCTAGCTACCTTTTACTCAATTCAAATCTGAAAATTCACCTTTCTAACTTAGGAATTCTTACTTTAACCTTGAATTCACTGAAAATCATAAAAAGAACGTACTCATGGAACAGTTATCGATCGTTTCAAATATTATTTTAGTCATTCTCACTGGTATTTATGTTTGGTTCACTTTTCGTCTTTTAAAAGAACAAAAACGAATGGGGCAAGAAGCCATCACAAACCAGTCTGAAACAGCCAGAATTACCTTGATGCCAATCCTTTTTGTGAATTTTGACTCAATTAGCCGAGGCATCTACAACTTCAACATAACTAATTCTGGAGATAATCCCGCTTTTGACTTGGATATATTGATGGTCGGTAGTAACTGGATCATGGAAAACAATACTGAATCATTTTGGGCTAGTAAAAAATATGGATTACTACCGAATGGATATGAAATAGTTGGGAAATTTGGATTTGTCAAACCTGAAAAAATATTTATCTATTTAATATATTTTGATCACCTCGGAAATCAATATAATCAAGAGTTTAGTTTTTGGAAAAAAGAGGATTACTTTAGACTTGCCGATACAAATACAATAGTAAAAAAGGTTAAAAGTCAATCTGAAACATACGAGAATTCGACTGCAATTAAGGGGGAGATGAGTCAAAATAGTTCTAGGTGCTTTAAAGAATTTGATTTGAAAGGTAATTTTGTCCAGTTGGATTCAATTTCAGCGAAACCTGTTAAATCTGAAGAAGAGCTTTGGGAAATACAAAAGAAAACTTGAAACAACTAGTGTCAATCTATCGGAAGTGAAAATGCTTATAACAGCAGCTAAAAAGCATACGGAACTTACGCTTCGTAATTTCAAACTCAGTTAAAAAATCATTCTTAACTTTAAAATAAAACTGGCGGTTAGAGAGCCGTACGTCTTTCTAGCTGCCGACCGTTAACAATCACCTACTTCCCGATACAAAACTTCGAGAAAATATTCCCGAGCAAGTCATCTGTAGAAATGTCTCCGGTGATTTGACCTAATTCGTACATCGCCTGACGGATGTCCATCGCGACGAAATCTCCGGTGATTCCCGTTTCCAGACCTTCCAGCGCTTTTTCTAAAGCTTCTGAAGTACGCATCAGTGCATCGTAGTGGCGCGCGTTGGAAACGATGGTTTCTTCAGCAAGGTCGAAATCGCCCTGAACGGCGTTAACCAATTCCTTTTTCAGTTGATCGATCCCGGTGCCTTCCATCGCGGAAATCTGCAACCAATCGTGATCGTTTGATGCCACGTCCACCTTATTGATTACCGGTAAGATTTTCTTTTCGGGATGAGCGGCATTTAACTCCTCCACCCATTTCGAAACACTGTCAATCTCTCCATCTACGGTTGCATCCGCCATACAGAGTACAACGGTTGCCTGCTTGATTTTCTCTTTGGAGCGCTCAATTCCCAATGCTTCAATTTCCTCGGCGTTTTCACGAATTCCTGCAGTATCAATCAATCGGAAGAGAATTCCTTCAATGTTCAGGGTTTCCTCAATGACATCTCTTGTAGTTCCGGCGATATTACTCACAATGGCTCTGTCATCTTCGAGTAATTGGTTCAGCAAAGTACTTTTTCCGGTATTCGGCGCTCCAACAATCGCAACTGGGACCCCATTTTTTATGGCATTTCCCAATTCGAAAGACTGCGCCAATCGTTTGATATACGCCAGAACATCTGCCACCAAAGCTTTCAGTTCCGTACGATCCGCAAATTCAACATCTTCCTCGGCAAAATCCAATTCCAATTCTACCAGCGAGGCAAAATGAATCAACTTCTCACGCAACTCTTTCAGTTTATTCGAGAAGTTTCCACGCAATTGTTTGATAGCCATGTTATGCGCTCCACGCGATTGTGCAGCAATTAAATCTGCAACAGCTTCCGCCTGCGACAAGTCCATTTGACCGTTTAAAAACGCTCGCTGCGTGAACTCTCCGGGTTGCGCCATTCGACATCCGGAGCTCAACAACAACTGGATAATTTGCTGTTGAATGTATGGCGACCCGTGACATCCAATTTCCACGCTTTCTTCACCAGTGAAGCTTTTCCCCTGATCAAAAACCGTTACCAAAACCTCATCAACAACGGCATCTTCCTCGTTTTTAATCGTTCCAAAATGAGACGTATGCGAAACGGTGCCTTGCAACGATTTGGAAAACACTTTGGATGTAATGGATTTTGCCTCGGCTCCGGAAACCCGGATCACGCCAATTGCACCAATACCATTGGGTGTCGCTAAAGCGCAAATTGTGTCATTGGTCATGTCGCAAAATTAGGAAACAAAAAAGACCGCCCAAATTGGACGGTCTCTTATTGTACTATGTTAAGTTGATTATTGCTTTATCAATCTTTGATCCTGCATCAAACCTCCTGCTTCAACGCGTACCATGTATACACCTGAAGGCAATTCCTGGATTGAATACGTTGTTGTGCTTCCGTCAAACTCTTTGATGATGCGTCCGCTCATGTCTAGCATGGTTACATGATCAATCGTTGACTGGCTTACAATCTGGAATGTATTGTTTGCCGGGTTCGGAGACAATTCGAAAGAAATCAAATTCTCCTCGTTCAAACTTGCACAATCATTTACTGTAATTGTTTCGTTCGCTGTTCCGTCACATCCGTTTCCATCTGTGAATGTGTATGTGATAGTATGTGTTCCAACCCCAGCTGCTGATGGGTCAAATACACCACCTGTTACACCCGGTCCGCTGTACGTTCCGTTAGATGGATTTCCTCCGGTAAGCGTAAAGAATGCATCTGTATCACATACATCGCTGAACGTGCTTAGTGTAACTGTTGGACCCTGAATAACTGTAATTGTTTCAATTGCGGAGTTTGTACAACCGTTACCATCTGTGTACGTGTACGTCAATGGGAAAGACCCTAAACCTGAAACAGCCGGATCGAACTGTGTTCCGCTCGCTCCAGTTCCTGAGTAGCTTCCTCCCGATGGTGATCCTCCAACCAGGTTAACAGCTCCTCCTGAAGAACAAACGTCTGAGAACGCTGCTTGCGTTACTGTTGGAAGTGCGTTAATCGCGATGTCAGATCCATTATCAGAACCTACGGTAGCCGGGTTATCAGAAACCACTCTGATTCTGTATCCGGTTCCTGCTGGCGTCGCTCCTGGAACAATAGCCGTGATGATTCCTGAGTTTGCCGTTGAGTTCAATGTTCCAATGCTTGTAGGTGCTGCAAATGATCCTGCTGCATCCGAAAGCTCAGCTGTGTAAACATTTCCTGGGCTGAAAGTTCCCGTAGAAGTGAAGTCTACCTGAAGTGTTGTAGTGTTTCCTTCACACCATGATGTTGGCGTTAAGCTTGTTCCTGTTGTGATCGTGTTTGATCCACCACCACCTGTCGTTCCTTCAATAAGAACTTCATCAATTGAGAAAGAAGGGTCCGTTCCTGATGCTGAATTCGTGTTCTCCCATCTGAAACGGAATGTCAATGCTGCAGCGTTATCCCATGCCGGAAGTGACACTGTTTCTTGTGTCCAGGTTCCAACGTTCTGGTAAACGGTACCAGTTGGAGTCCAGGTAGTTCCTCCGTCAACGGAATACTCTAGTGTTCCAAATGCCACACCTGTCAAACCTTGACATAAGTACCAGAAAGAAAGGGAAATATTTGTTGCTGTTGAAGCATTAATTGGAGTTGTAATTTGTGTGTAATAATCAGATGTTCCACCAGCATCATAGTTCGCATTACACACTGAAAGTCCACCACATACAGTACTGTTTGTGATGTGCATGTAGGTTGATTGAGGAGAGTTCGTAATTCCTCCTGGTTGATTCGGAGTATCAGGAATTAACCCTGAAAACCCTGTATAAGCATTATTCACTACCCAGCTGTTTGAACCAGCTCCAGAGGAGTTCAAAGTCCATTGTCCAGCCCCAGATTCAAAATCATCTGAGAAGAGGGTCGTTTGTGCATAACTGGAAGCTCCTATCAGAAGCCCAGCTAGTAGTAGAGTAATTTTTTTCAAGTCGTTTGTAGTTTAGAAGTTCTTAAATCGTTCTTTCCTTAGCTTCATGAAAATAAAGCTAGCCTTGCGATAGAAAGAATTTGTTTAGTATTTGGTTGCGCTTAGTTAGTAAGTGGCGCAGGGGACACCCCCAGAACATAGTAGTAGTTTCATCATAGTTTTTGTTTTAGCGTTCTCTAATTTAGAACGTTTTCAGCGCAATTCCAAAAATTAACTATGTGTGAAAATTATCGTTTCGAGCGGAAAAACTCTAGCAGAATAGCTTGACATTCGTTCTCCATGATTCCCTGAACAACCTCTGTTTTGGGATGATACAAATTCCCTACTGTACTTGCTCCTCGTTTATCATCTCTGGCACCGTAAACGATTTTATCCAGTTGCGACCAGTACAATGCTCCTCCGCACATTACGCATGGTTCGAGGGTAACGTACAACGTACATCCTTTCAAATATTTCCCTCCCAGAAAACCTGCCGCCGCAGTAATAGCCTGCATTTCCGCGTGTGCTGTTACATCATTCAGTTGCTCCGTAAGATTGTGTGCACGTGCAATTACCCGCTGATTGGCAACGACCACTGCTCCAACCGGAACCTCTCCTAACTCAAAGGCTTTTTCAGCTTCGAGATAAGCTTGCTTCATAAAGTAATTGTCGTCGAACGGATCAATCATAACGCTGATTTGCATCGAAATTAGATAAAAATATGGCGACCCGATACCAATTCTGCTACATTTGCTTCCATGATGCGACTTCCAAAACCTTTACAAAAAGGCGATCACATTCAAATCGTGGCCCCGGCAAAACGAATCGATGCTTCTCACGTTCATCTTGCAAAGGAAACATTGGAGAAGGCTGGTTTTGAAGTAAGTATCAGCAAGAATTGTTTGGGAGGACATCATTACTTTTCGGGGACTCTGGAGGAACGACTTTCCGATTTCCAATCTGCACTAAATGATGAAAATGTGCATGCGGTTTTGTGTGCCAGAGGAGGATACGGATGCGTTCAGCTAGTCGACCTTTTGGATTGGACAGCTTTCGAATCGAATCCGAAGTGGATTGTTGGTTTCAGCGATGTCACGGTACTGCATCAACATCTTCAAAATAAGGGAATAGCAAGCATTCACGGAACGGTGCCTTTGAATTTCGCCACGCATTCCCCGGAGTCGTATTCCACATTGATCGCTGCATTGGAGGGAACTCCTTATGTCGTTGAAGCGCCACCTTCAGAGCACAACATTCAAGGTGATACCAAAGGCGCTGTTATCGGTGGAAACCTAGCCATTATCGCCAGTCTGATTGGTACAAACGACCAACCGGATTTTTCCGATTCCGTTCTTTTCGTAGAGGAAGTTGGAGAACCCTTGTACAATGTCGACAGAATGTTCTACAGTCTGAAAAAAGCAGGAATTCTCAACGAAATCAAAGGTCTTATTGTAGGAGGAATGACATCGATGAAAGATTCGGAAATTCCGTTTGGAGCAACACTTGAGGAAATTATACTCTCGCACACAAAAGATCTCAACATCCCTGTAGCTTTTGGATTTCCAGCCGGACATATTGATGACAACCGCTCGTTGCTATTGGGTTACGAAGCATCATTATCCGTAGATAAATCAGGTACTACCCTAAGTTTCGATAAAGAATCGTAGGTTAATCTTCCAAAAATCCTTGATAATCCAGCAGCATTTGTGCCGAACGCTTTAGTGCACTCAACTCTCCTTTTTTCAATTGCAATGGTTCGGGTATTTTAAGTCCTTTCGAAGAAAGAACAACCGGAACGCTAATGCAAATCGGATGAGTTAGCTCCAGGTGATTCGTCCAGGCTTCATTCAATAACACCGAGAGCGGCAGGCGGTGTTCTTCATCGTCCATCAAACATTCCATAGTCCGAATGGCGCAATGTGACACGGCGATTGAGGTTCCTGGTTCCGTTTTTCGAATTTCAAAAGCAGCATGACGCGTTTTGTACAATGCTTTGTCCGTGATTTCTGCCTGAAATAACTTCGATTTTAGTATCGGCTCGTCTTTGAAATAACTTCTGGAAAGAATAGGCGCACACGATTCTCCGTGCTCTCCGAGCATCAAGGCATTTACGTCTCTGTAATCCACCCGGGCAAGTTGCGCTAAATGATAGGAAAATCGTTGTGAATCCAAATAGGTTCCGGTTCCCATCACCTGGTTATCCGGAAGACCAGAATACTTCACAATTGCCGCTGTGACCACATCTACAGGGTTGGTAATCGCGATTACGTACATTTCATCGTTGAGCTCTTTTCCGAAGAAGACATCCTTCACCAATTTCGTATTTTCCTTAACGGTTGTAAGCCTGGAAGTACCGTGTTTACTTAGACATCCGGCGGTGAAAAAAACAAAATCCGATGCTTCAAACAATTTCTGATCGTTAAAATACACACGCTTATCAGGCTGCATTCCCAGTGCATGTTCAAGATCCAGAAAAATACCGGAAAGCCTATCTGCAGGATCTACAATGTTCAATCGCATGGAATGGTCAGAACCGAGTAATAGGTTCACCAGTACACGACCCACATTTCCGAAGCCGATTACAGTAATTGTTTTGGACATACCTCGAATGTACAACCCTCACGCTCAGGAAAAAATGATTTTTCTCAATTTCTAATCGAGAATCACGATGCGCGAAGTACGTTTAATGCCGTTATAACTTACCGCAGCAATAAAAATTCCGGAAGGTAAATCGACCAAATCCAGGCCTTCTTCACCAACTTCCCATGTTCCAACATAAGTTCCTGCGGTTGAGTAGACCATACAAGAAGCACCTTTTGGAGCATCTACGTGTACCGGACCTTTGGACGGGTTCGGATAAACTTCAACATTACAAAGCGACCTTTCAACGCAATCTGCGCGGAGTTGAGCCACTTGAAGTATTTCATTATCAGAAGATTGTGCGTAGCCGGAGAGCGAGACGCCAAAAAGCGTCAGAAACAAGAAATAATTCATTACAAGGAGATTTTACAGTTCTATTATGATAACGAACGAAATCAAATCTTGTTACACGTCTGAACTACTTATTTAAACAGAATATAAATAACACTTTCTTTCGAAACGAACTCAACGAACTGTTAAATTTGTAAGCGTCACAATTTTTTTAAGATAAAACGGTAAAATGAGCAAATCAGCGATTCTCAAATCTTCCATAGCGAAAAAGTGGTGGATGGCCCTTACAGGACTGTTCTTGTGCCTCTTTCTTGTTGGACACCTTCTCGGTAACTTACAGTTGATCTTCATCACTGGCGAAGAAGGAAAACAAGCATTCAACGAGTACGCCTACTTCATGACACATAACCCGTTGATCAAGATTCTTTCGTACGTTACGTACCTCTCAATCTTGTTCCACGCAGTAGACGGTCTCTTGTTGACAATTCAAAACAAAAAGGCACGTCCGGTTAACTACGCTTACAACAAGCCTGAGCGTAATTCATCATTGCCATCGCGTTACATGGCGATTTTGGGAACGGCGATTTTGGTTTTCATCGTAATCCACATGGCAAACTTCTGGGCGAAGATGCACTTCGATGAAATGCCTTTACACAAAGTTGAGCGTACAACAGAACAAGAGCAAGTTATTGATGCTCAAGGAACAACGCAGGTGTTTTACGATACTTCCAGCTACTATCTAACAACAAAAGGAGATTTCTTTCCCGGACACTTGTTTGATGATGAAGGAGGAAGAGAACCTCAGTTGGTGATTAAACACGGAACGGAATTTCATAACCCACAAGTGGATTTGAAAGTAGCGGAAGGATATAAAGATCTTCACTCTGTTACACTTGCGTTCTTCGGTCATGATAAAGAAAACGAAGCAGATTTGCCGGCAAACGATTTAGCCTGGCTTGCTGTAGTGCTTTACGTACTTGCAATGGGAGTTCTTGGATTCCACTTGTGGCATGGATTCGCTTCCGCATTCCAAACACTTGGATTGAACAATGAGAAATACACTCGAATCTTATCTGGATTCGGAAAAGTATTCTCAGTGCTGGTTCCACTAGGATTCGCCATCATTCCAATCATACTTTTCCTAACGAAATAGAACTTAGAAATACTCGAGAATATGTCAGTATTAGATGCAAAAATTCCAGAAGGTCCAATTAAGGACAAATGGACAAATCATAAAAACAAAATCAACCTTGTTAACCCAGCCAACAAACGTTTGATCGACGTGATCGTTGTTGGAACAGGATTAGCCGGAGGTTCTGCTTCCGCTTCTCTTGCCGAAATGGGATACAACGTAAAAGCATTTTGTTTCCAGGATTCACCACGTCGTGCTCACTCGATTGCAGCACAAGGGGGAATCAACGCAGCAAAGAATTATCAAAACGACGGTGACTCTGTTTACCGCTTGTTCTACGATACCGTAAAAGGTGGAGATTACCGATCTCGTGAAGCAAACGTTTATCGTTTGGCAGAAGTTTCCGCAAGCATTATCGATCAATGTGTGGCTCAGGGAGTACCGTTCGCACGTGAATACGGAGGTCTTCTGGATAACCGTTCATTCGGTGGGGTATTGGTTTCCCGTACTTTCTACGCAAAAGGGCAAACAGGACAGCAGCTGTTGCTTGGTGCTTACTCAGCAATGAACCGCCAGATTGGTAAAGGAAAAATTAAGATGTACAACCGCCACGAAATGCTTGAATTGGTATTGGTGGACGGTAAAGCTCGAGGGATTATCGCTCGAAATATGGTAACAGGTGCCATTGAACGCCACTCGGCTCACGCTGTTGTGATTGCATCAGGAGGTTACGGAAACGTGTTCTTCCTATCAACTAACGCGATGGGGTCGAATGCTACTGCAGCATGGCGAATTCACAAGAAAGGAGCCTTCTTCGCAAACCCTTGTTACACGCAAATTCACCCAACTTGTATTCCACGTTCCGGAGATTACCAATCGAAGTTGACATTGATGTCAGAGTCATTGCGTAACGACGGTCGTATTTGGGTACCGAAGAACATGGAAGATGTGGAAGCGATCCGTAAAGGAACGAAGAAACCAACCGAACTTTCAGAAGACGAGCGTGATTACTACCTGGAGCGTCGCTACCCTGCCTTCGGTAACCTTGTACCTCGTGATGTTGCCTCACGTGCAGCAAAAGAGCGTTGTGATGCCGGGTACGGAGTAAATGAAACAGGAGAAGCAGTTTATTTGGATTTTGCCGCAGCCATTATGCGTTACGGTAAAGAAAAAGCAACTGTTCAGGGAGAGCCAGATGCTTCTGAAGCACGCATCCGCGAGTTAGGAGAAGGTGTAATCGAAGCGAAATACGGGAACTTGTTCCAGATGTACGAAAAGATTACAGACGACAATCCGTATAAAACACCAATGAAAATCTATCCGGCGGTTCACTACACAATGGGAGGAATTTGGGTTGATTACAACTTGATGACTACCATTCCTGGATGTTACGCAGCTGGAGAGGCAAACTTCTCAGATCACGGAGCAAACCGATTGGGAGCTTCAGCATTGATGCAGGGATTGGCTGACGGATATTTCGTATTGCCATACACAATTGGTGATTACTTGGCAGACGACATTCGTACTGGAGAAATCCCAACGGATTCAGCTGAATTTGATGCTGCTGAAAAAGAAGTGAAAGATCGTTTGGAAAGCTTCATTAATAATAAAGGATCCAAGTCCGTAGATTATTTCCACCGTCGCCTTGGAAAGGTAATGTGGGATAAAGTAGGAATGTCGCGTAACGAAACTGGATTGAAAGAGGCAATCACTGAAATCCAGCAGATTCGTGAAGAGTTCTACAAAGACGTTTTCGTTCCAGGTGAAATGTACGAACTAAACCCAGAGTTGGAAAAAGCAGCACGTGTTGCCGATTTCCTTGAATTGGGTGAGTTGTTTGCACACGACGCATTGCACCGATCTGAATCTTGTGGAGGTCACTTCCGTGAGGAATCAGCTGAGGAAGATGGTCCACAAAAAGGAGAAGCAAAACGTGATGACGAAAACTTCGCGTACGTAGCAGCATGGGAATGGACAGGAAATCCTGGAGAAGCCAAGCTACACAAAGAAGAGTTAACATTTAACGATATTGAGCTGAAACAGCGATCGTATAAGTAATTAAGTGAAAAGAGAGAAGTAAGACGTTTGAAGATGTCAACAAAGATTAATACATACACTGATTTGCTCATTTGGCAGAAGGGGATGGATCTTGTTACATCTAGCTACGAATTGGTTAAGATGCTTCCTGAAGAGGAAAAATTCAACCTTTCTTCACAGGTAAAACGATCAGCGGTGTCTATTCCAAGTAATATTGCTGAAGGGTTTGGAAGACGATCCACGAAATCATTTGCAAACTTTCTTAATATCGCTCTCGGCTCACTTTATGAACTAGAAACACAAATTGAAATTATAAAGAGAATTTACGGTGCAGACACCTCTGAAATTCGTGCCAATTCTGAACAGCTAAAGAAGATGATCTACAGTCTGATTCAGAAGCTTGAAAACAGAGCAGGTCGCGTTGAGGAAGAACAAGCAACATACGTCACTTCTGACTTCTCGCTTATTACTTCTCACCAAATACAATAGTACTATGAAATTGACACTAAAAATCTGGAGACAGAAAGACAGCAACGATAAAGGTGGAATCAAAACCTATCAGCTGGACAACGTATCGGAGCATATGTCATTCCTTGAAATGATGGACGTTTTGAACGAGCAGTTGATTGCGAAGGGAGAAGAACCAATCGCATTCGATCACGATTGTCGTGAAGGAATTTGTGGAATGTGTTCGATGCATATCAACGGTCAGCCACACGGACCAGATAGCGCAATTACAACTTGTCAATTACACATGCGCAGCTTCAACGACGGTGATACCATTTACATTGAGCCGTGGAGAGCAAAAGGATTCCCGGTAATCAAAGATTTGGTGGTAGACCGTACAGCATTTGATCGTATTCAGCACGCCGGAGGGTTTGTTTCCGTTGGTACATCAGGTAACACACAGGATGCAAACAATATTCCAATTCCTAAAGCAGATGCAGACAAAGCATTTGATGCAGCCGCTTGTATCGGATGTGGTGCTTGTGTAGCTGCTTGTAAGAATGCCTCAGCAATGCTTTTCGTATCAGCAAAAGTATCTCAGTTTGCATTGTTACCACAAGGTAAGGTAGAAGCGAAACGCCGTGTATTGAACATGGTGGAGCAAATGGATAAAGAAGGATTCGGAAACTGTACCAATACTGGTGCTTGTTCAGTTGAGTGTCCGAAAGAGATTTCTCTTGAGAACATTGCCCGAATGAACCGTGAATACTTGAAAGCTACTGTTTCAGGAGAATAATCCTATTTCCCTTAAATAATTACTAAGAGCTCTCGCAAGGGGGCTCTTTTTGTTTCCCAACCTTTGAGTTTTAAGGTTCGTTTTCATTGCATGAAACCAACCAGACTATTACTGCTTCTTTCTCTGTTCACTTTACTTCCGCTACGAGCACATTTGCAATTGACCAATGATGTTGGAATAGCCAAAGAAAATGCCATTTCCCCGTTCAAAACAGTAGACTATTATCGTGTTTTTAACGGTTTTCCGATCGGTGCCACATTTATTAATTATGGTACAAATGATCAAGACAGTATTTATGTGTCGGCGGTAGCAACCAATCTTCAGGGAGACATATTATATTCTGATACTATTGGTCCGGTTGCCATTTTATCTCAAGACAGCCTTCATGTTTATGAAAACGAGTTGCACCAATTCACTCCGTACACTCCCCCGATTGACACGTATTCGCATGGAGACTATACCTTCGAATATGGCATTCATATCAACGGGGACGAAGACAGCACTAACAACCTAATTAATCTGCCTTTCTCTTTGACTTTAAATTCATTAGAATTGACCTCTGCTGGTATTGATGCTTCGAAAAAACCATTACACCAGAAGTACTTTCCGGATACAACTGTGACCGATTATCGACTATGCACCGTTTGGGATGAACCGAACCCAGATAAGTTTAAAGGAAACCTATATCCTTACTACTTTGAAGCAATTAACTTCGTGCCCCACGCTGATTCTGGGGAGGACTTGAGTTCACAGGAATATCTCGTTGAGCTTTGGGAGTGGGAAAATAGTTGGAATGATATGGAAGATCCGTTGTTTACTCTTCCCGATAGTTCCAATGGGAATTTAACCTTTTTAAGCGGGGGTTTTGGATGGCCAGGCAACAATGATAATGATACCTTAATGGGTATTGACCTTGAGACAAATATATATCCTAACGCTCAAAGTAAGTATCTGGCTTGTGTGTACAGAACTTCTTTGCTCGGTCCCACCGAATTCGGACTGGACACCACAAAATCACTGATAACGTACATGGAAAAGATAAAGAAGCCCGTCGGCTTAGAATTCAGAGATGGCGTTTGGTCAATTTTAAGTCCAACCGTGGGAATTCCTGCTATGAGCCTTAGTTTTTCCGACTTCCACTGGGGAATAGAAGAAGCAACTGAAGAACAAATTTCCATTCACCCTAATCCGGCAGTAGACGAATTGCAAATAACACTGCACGAGGAAGCTAATACAGGTAATCTGGAAATTGTCGATGCCCACGGTCGGGTAATTCAATCCAGAGCAGTAAAATTTAGCAAAGAAAAAACCTCCATTGACGTTCGAGCGTTAAAAAGTGGTCATTACGTTCTCTTGATACGACTCCATAACGGCATGGATTATTTCACTCGATTTGTAATAGAACGTTGATTTTCAATATTGACGATGAATTGCGAAGAAATCGAAGAAAAATGGCTTAAACCCCAACCAAATAAAGGTTTCCTTCGTACATTTACGGTACAGAACATCTAAAAATTAGTACTTATGAAAAAACTTCTACTCTCGCTAGTAGCGGTAGTTGCTGGATTCACGGTATATGGCCAAGTGGTTGTAGCCGGAGTTAGCCCAGCTGCTATTCAGGGAAATTATGATTACACTACGCAAGCCAATTGTGGTGCGTGGCCAGGTGAAACAGACGATGGAACATGGGGCGTATTGAACAACCTTGACTTCAACGTTGCCGGAACATTTATTCAAGAAGAATTGGTTCTTGTTGAAGACGGAACGCCAGGAACAAACCCACAAGGTAACCCAATCTCTCAGGAAGGGTGTAATCCACTTACAAACGGTGCAGCCGTTTCAGGAAAAATCGCGGTAATCTACCGTAACTCATGTAACTTTACAACGAAAATTTTGAACGCTCAAAACGCAGGTGCTGTAGCGGCAATTATCGTAAACCGTGAAGATGCATTGCTAGGAATGTTGGGTGATGCTGTTGAAGGTATCCAGTGTGAGATTCCTGCGGTATTCATCTCTAGTATCGATGGAGCTGCTTTGATCACAGAAATGGCAAACGGTCCGGTTGAAGTTTTCATTGGAAACAAAATTGGTGCTTTCCCGAACGATTTCGGTGCGATCAAAGGAGAATTCCTAATCGCTCCTTACGGAGGAAACAACTCTCAATTGTTTGATGGATTCACTCCAGGATTGCAGGCATACAACTACGGTGTAAACGATTTGCCAAACGCAACAATTACTGCTTCAATCGACGGACCAAACGGAAACTACTATTCTGAAGTATTGAACTTCAACGTTCTTTCAGGAGATACAGTATTCCCTTTCCCTAACAACACTGTTGAATTCCCAGCATGGACCGAGACAGCTTACGACAACGGAGATTATACTTTGACGTATACGTTGGACGCAGGTGTTACGGATGACTTCCCATTCGATAACGTGTATACAGCAGGATTCTCTATCAATGATGATATCTTGTCTGCATCTCGTTTGGATAACGGTGGAGGACAATTCACTCCAACATACAGCAACTACCCAAGCAATGCTACAACTGAATACTCATCTTGTTGGATGGTTCAGGAGCCGAACATGAACGGAATGATTGTAGACGGAATGTGGGTTGTTCCACACGCTGACACATCTGCTAACGTATTCGCTGGACAAGAGATCTTCGTGAACGCTTACCAGTGGGATGATGGTTGGGTTGATTTGAACGATCCAAACTACGATTTCGCAGCAACTACAACAAACGCATTTGATAACTTGAACTTGCTTACATTCGGAACGTACTACCCAGCTTCTGACAACGATGTTGATCAGCCGCACCACGTACCATTCCAAACAGCAATTACACTTCAAAACGACGTACGTTACTTGTTCTGTGCTCAAACATTCTCTCCAGATATCGTATCATTCGGATATGACAACGGATTGGATTACGGTGCAAACTACAGCATCTATGCTCAGCCAGTTTCTCCGGTAAACACAGACGGAACATGGTACGTTGCAGGATGGAACGGTTCATCTGCTCCTTCTTTGGCATTGACACAGACTTACGCAGGATTCGAAGATCCAGCAATCTTGCAAGGATCTGCATTCCCTAACCCAGCGAACGATCAGGTTACTGTATCTGTAAACGCTTCAGGAGATGCTAACATTGAGATCGTTGACGTTACAGGAAAAGTAGTATTCAGCGCTCCAGTTACATTGGAGAACGGACAAGCTACAGTAAATATCAACGGGTTTGATGCTGGAGTTTACGTAATCAACGTAACTACAAACGAAGGTCAAACAGGAACTTTCAACGTAGTGAAAAAATAAGATAACAACTTGTTATTCAAAAGGGAGGGCTTCGGTTCTCCCTTTTTTTGTTTCCGCTACATTTCATACATTAGCCAAAACCTTTATTACACGTTATGAAAAAACTAATACTATCGATAGCCGCTATGGCTGTGGGGTTTGCTGTAAATGCGCAAGTCGTTGTATCGGGTATATCCCCGGCAGCAATCCAGGGAAATTACGATTATAATATTCAAGCCAACTGTGGACAATGGCCCGGTGAAACCGATGACGGTACATGGGGAGCCTGGAACGGTGGATTGAACTTTAACAACGCTGGAGACTTCATTCAGGGTGAGCTGATGTTAGCAGAAGATGGAACACCTGGAACCAACCCACAAGGAAATCCAATCTCTCAGGAAGCCTGTGATTCTGTAATCAACGATCTCACAGGGAAAATCGCCGTTGTTTACCGTAACACATGTTGGTTCTCATCAAAAATTTACCATGCACAACAAGCAGGAGCTATCGGTGTGATTATCGTGAACCGCGAGCCTGGTACAATTGGAATGTTGGGGAATACAGATCCTCAAAACGGACCGCTTGGTGTTGATTGTAACATCCCTGCGGTAATGATTTCTGACCTCGACGGATCATTGTTGGTTGCAGAAATGGCTAACGGACCTGTTACTATGTTTATCGGAAACAAGTTGGGAGCATTTAATGACGATATCGGAGCAGTTAAAGGAGAGTTCATAATTTCTCCTTATGGAACAGCAACGGAATCTATGTACAACGGATTTACACCAGGAATCCAAGTGTACAACTACGGAGTTAACGATTTACCGAATGCATCTGTGCAAGCCACAATTGATGGTCCGAATGGAAATTACTATGACGAAACGATTGCATTGAACCTCAACTCAGGAGATACAGCTTTTGTATTTGCCAATAATGCTACAGAATTCCCAGCATGGTCAGAAACTACTTATGATTTGGGAGATTACACGTTGACATACACCGTCTCGACAGGTGGAACGGATGACTTTCCGTTCGATAATGTGTACACTGCAGAATTCAAGATTACTGATCAATGGATTTCATTGGCTCGCGGAGGAACAAGCAACACAGGTATCTCAAACAGCTACCCAAGCAACTCTACAACGGAATATCAATCTTGTATGATGTTCCAGGAAGCAACTGTTGCAGGGCTTATCGATGGAATGTATATCACACCACATACAGATACATCAGCGAACACATTAGCTGGAGCAGAAATCTTCGTTAACGCATACCAGTGGGATGACGGTTGGGTTGATTTGAACGATCCTAACTACACCTTCGATCCAACGACGAACGACGCCTACCAAAACTTGAATTTACTTTCATTCGGAACGCACTACCCTGCTTCTGACAACGAAGTAGATCAACCAGCATGGGTTCCGTTCCAAACGCCGGTTACACTTCAAGACAACGTTCGTTATCTGTTCTGTATTCAAACATTTGAGTCTGCAACAATCTCGTTCGGATATGACAACTCTTTGGATTACGGAGCGAACTACAGCATCGATGCACAACCAGTTTCTCCTGTACACGTTGATGGAGAGTGGTACACTGCCGGGTGGGCCGGAGTTTCGGCATCATCAATGGTTTTGCACCAAACATTCGTTGGATTGGATGAAACAAGCATGCTTCAAGGAAATGCATTCCCTAACCCAGCTGAAGATCATGTTACAATTTCAGTAAACACTTCAGGAGATGCGCAATTGCAAGTAACCGATATCACTGGAAAAGTGATTTTCAACGAAAATGTGGTTGTATTAAAGGGACAAGTTGATGTAAACATTTCTGATTTTGCAGCTGGTGCTTACGTACTTAACCTGACAGATGAAAACGGACAATCAGCACAATTCAGTATTGTGAAGAAATAGAAAACCTTGGAACTATCAAGAAATTAGGGGGCTTTGCGAGCTCCCTTTTTTTTGTGTTAACAATTTTTTTACACTAAATTAGCCACGTCTAAAATTTTAATCTTATGAAAAAACTCTTACTCTCGATTGCAGTAATTGCGAGTGGATACGCTGTAAATGCTCAGGTAGTACTTTCAGGTGTCTCTCCAACTGCAATTCAAGGAAACTATGAATTCTCTTGGGCTGATCCAGGAGGGGGTGACTGGTCTTGTCCTGATTTCAACATCGCAGGAACGTTCATCGAAGACACTCTTCAAATCGCTGATGATGGTACACCTGGAACAAACCCACAAGGGAACCCAATGTCAGCTGAAGCATGTAACCCAATTCCAGCTGGTCAGTTGGATGGAAAAATTGCTGTTATCTACCGTAACACTTGTGAATTCGGTACGAAAGCATTGAACGCTGAGAACGCTGGTGCAATTGGTGTAATTATCATTAACCGTGAAGATGAAGTAATTGGAATGGGTGGTGGTGCCGATGGTTTGAACGTTACTATTCCTGTAGCATTCATTTCTAGTGTTTCTGGTGCTCAGTTGGTAGCAGAGATGCAAAACGGACCGGTTGTTATGTTCTTCGGAAACAAAGTTGGAGCATTTGCTAACGATATCGGTGCTAACAGCGGTGAGATGTTGGTTTCTCCTTACGGTGGTGCTAACTCTCGTCAGTTTGACGGATTTACTCCAGGAATTCAGTTGTACAACTTCGGTACTAACGATCAGGCTTCTGTTAACGTAACAGCAACTATCGACGGACCAAACGGAAACTACTACGATGAAACTGTAAACATCACTAACATGTTGGCTGGTGATACAGCAAGCATTTTTGCTGGTAACCCTCTTGAGTTCCCAGCTTGGACTGAAGGAGGTGTAGGTAGCTACGATAACGGATTGTACACTTTGACATACACAATGGATTTCGGTGGAACGGATGATTCTGATTTCGACAACGTTTTGTCTTCAACGTTTACTATTCAGGATGACGTTTTGTCTCTTTCTAACCTGGATGTTGCTGGTGAGCCAGTAGCTAACACGTATCCAAGTAACTCAACTACTGAGTACCAATCATGTATGATGGTTCAGGAAGCTAACGCTTCTACAATGGCAACTGATGGTGTGTGGATTGTACCTCACGTTGATACTGCAGCTGGTGAGGTTTTGGCTGGAGCTGAAATCTTTGTTAATGCATACCAGTGGGATGACGGTTGGGTTGATTTGGATGATCCAAACTACACATTCGATCCTACAACAAACGATGCGTTCCAGAACTTGAACTTGTTGTCTTTCGGAACTCACTACCCAGCTTCTGATAACGAAGTTGAGCAGCCAGTATTCGTTCCTTTCCAGACACAATTCCAATTGCAAGATAACGTACGTTACTTGTTCTGTATCCAAACATTTGAATCTGCAACTGTTGCATTCGGATACGATAACACGATTAACTACGACGGTAATCAGGGTATCTTCCGTCAGCCTCCTTCACCTGTACACGTAGACGGTGAGTGGTATGCTGCAGGATGGGCAGGAGTTTCTGCACCTTCTATGGCAATTAACATCTTCGATCCAGCTGAGCTTGGATTGGAAGAAAACACAATCGGAGGAACTGCATTCCCTAACCCGGCAAACGATAAAGTAAAAGTTACTTTGAATGCTGAAGGTGATGCAATGTTGACTGTTGCTGATGTAACAGGAAAAGTAGCTTTCGTTTCACCAGTTACTTTGGTTAACGGATCTACAACTGTAGATATCTCTAATTTGGCATCTGGTGTTTACACGTTCAACGTGGCACTTGAGTCAGGAGCAACTTCTACTTTCAACGTAGTGAAAAAATAAGATCTAATATAGATTTTCTGGAAAAGGGGGTACTTCGGTACTCCCTTTTTATTTTTAGACCCCCTGCGCACTAAAAACATCATCATGTTAGCATTGCCACAGAATTAATGAAAACGTGCGTTATAGTCCCTAAAAACTGTCTTCAACGAAATTAAATCACGATCTTCATAGCATGAAAGCGCTAATTGAGGATAGCAAAAAAAAGAGGAACACTTTCGCGCTCCTCCTTTCTTTGCTTATTGTTACTTGCTACTTAAAAATTTAATGACAATCCGAAGGTTAATGGGTAGACATCAACTGTGGCTCCTTTGTCGAATAATGGGAGCAAACTGTAGTTGGCAAAAACTCCCCAGCTTCCGTATCCTAATCTTGCTGTTGCGTCCAACTTGAAAGAATTCAGGTTGTAGTCCGCTTTGATACGCTCTTCGAACTCCGTTCCAGCAACTTCCCCGTTTCGCTTCAATCGTGATGTCAATCGAACACCTCCTACAACTCCGGTTGCTAAATAGAAACTTCTGTCTGAATCTGCATTCGTGTTGAATTCCAACAACAATGGTACTGTCAGGTACGTTGATTTCATCTTGTTCTTCGTGAACGTGTTGATGGTATCCGTCACTGCAAAAACTGAATCTGCTGTTGATTGAATCAGGTAATTGTTTCTCAGGGCAACTGAAGTGAAGCTGAATCCTAGTCCTGTAGTTAAGCCAACGTATGGTGTACCGAAGTTGAACTTATGCTCCATAATGTTCAGGTTCCACACCTGCGATCGCGCCGCATCGTTATTCCAGTAAGGGTTGTTCGCAAAATTGTTGTATTCGAAGTTTTCGTTCATTAACATGGTTACTCCGAAGTCCAATCCTGCCCAGTGTGCCTCACTTCGAGGACGTCCTGGTTCCTCATGCTCTTCGTCAAAATCCAAATCGAATTCTTCAGAATCTCCTTCATCTTTAGTGATGATGATGATCTCACGGCTTCCAACATTCATTCGTGTTGTATCCGGTTCACCAGATCCTTCTTCTTCAAAAACTACAGTCTCTTCAGCTCCCTCCTCAGATCCTGTCTCTACTTCTTCCTGTGCGAACACTGGCACTGCAAAAAGTAATGCTGCTAGTAATGTATTCCATTTATTCATATCGCTGTGTGTTTTCTTGTTTGTTTATCCGTAAGACTGAACGGACTACAAAAAGTTACAGCGGGCTACCAATTTTCCAGGAAATCGTCTAAATCGCGGCGGTCTTTCTTCGTTGGTTTCCCCGTACCATGCTGCCTGTAGGACTTTTGAGAAAGTTGAAACATTTTTAATTTTTCTATTTCTTCCTCTGGGGTAATATCTATTAAATAGTCAGGAACAAGCTTTGCGCCTACCCTTCTATCGAGCAACTGAAGCACTTTGTATGTAAAAACTGCAGTGTGCTTATGAATGTTGATTTCATCGCCTATTTTAACGTCTTTGGCTGGCTTGACGTTTTCTTTATTCAGTTTGACTTTACCTTTTGAGATAGCGTCTGCTGCCTGCGAACGCGTTTTTGCCAAACGAACACTCCAAACGTATTTATCCAAGCGCGTACTCATTACGTACTTTTTTAGTCAATGATGCAACAATAAGGTCGTAAGAATGATCTATGAGTTCGTAAATTAAGGCATCCTGGACATCTTCTTCCAAATACACGGAGTTCCAAAGCCTCTTATTCATGTGGTAGCCCGGGCGGACACCATTATAGGTTTCACGCAGTTCAATTGCTCGCTCCGGGTCACATTTCAGGTTGATATAACGGAACGAATCCACACCGGCGAGCGCGAACATTTTGTTGGCTACTTTAAATACAAGGGTATCACTATCAAAAGGAAAAGATTCCGTTACGGCTTTCTTAGCCAGGCAGTAATCTCTGTATTCCTCGATGTTCATTATTAGTGAATTGCTGGCGCCTCTTCGTATCGTCCAAGGTTCTTTAACATCTTCGCATGACCGCGCAATGCGCCAAGGAAGGTTGCATAAGAATGATACGGCAAGTTATACTCAAACGCTGTTTCACGAACGATATGCGAAATCTTGCGGTAATGAACGTGACAGATATTCGGGAACAAGTGATGTTCAATCTGATAGTTCAGTCCACCTACATACCAGGAAAACAAGCGCGATTTGTGTGCGAAGTTAGCTGTATTCAACATTTGGTTGGACGCCCAATCTTTCTCTATGTTACCAGAAACATCCGGTGATTGAAATTCCGATGTTGGAACTACGTGTGCCGGTTGGAAAATACAGGCAAGTGTTAATCCTGCTACGAAATGCATCAGGAAGAAACCGATTAATGTGATCCACCATGGCGTAGCGCTAAAAATCAATGGAAGTGCTACAATTACTATCAGATATAGCGCCTTTCCGATAATCAATGTTGTCAAAACACGACGTGGGCTGATTCCCTGTGTTTCCAACAGTCCACGGTCTTTGTATCGCTTGAACTGCTTGTAATCTTTACTGAATACCCACATGATTGTCATGAAACCGTAAAGGAACCATGCATAAATATGCTGGTACTTATGTCCTTTCAATCTTTTCTGATCTGGAGAGAAACGCATCAAAATTCCGGAATCAATGTCTTCATCCATCCCCGATACATTTGTGTATGTGTGGTGCAAAACGTTGTGCTGAATACGCCAGTTTACATTGCTTCCACCTACTGTATCCAGTAGTTTTCCTAAAATTATATTGACTTTTGCGTTTTTAGAGTACGCATGATGGTTGGCATCGTGCATGATTGAAAGTCCAATTCCGGACATTCCGAATCCCATTAATACCCACATCAATAACGTAAGCCAAACATTTTCGAATACTGTTAAGATCAAAATGAACGGAACGATATATAAAGCAAGCATAAAAATGGTTTTGAGGACCATATTCGTGTTTGCGTATCGGGAAATATTGTTGTCTTTGAAGTACTGATTGACTCTTTTTCGCAATTCTTTTGCGAAATCATCAGAGCTTTTGGAGAATCTAACCGTCTTAGTTTGCATGTATTTACATATAACGTAAGTCGCGAAGATACGGTAAAATAAGCCTCTCCCGAAGAATTCTATTTTTTTTAACAGGAGTTATCATATTCTTAACAGACAATTATATCGTTGATTATCTGATACTTACCCTTCATTTTTACCTTGATTCGCAGTTGAAAATACCATTTTCTTGGTATCGCAGAATGAATCGTACGCATTTCACGTATCCCGCAGCTTTTCAAGGTTTTGAATTAGCAATTTCCTATTAACTTTGCTTGTATACCAAAGCAGGATTATGTCAGAGAAGATGCCGCCGTATTGTAATGATTATTTGAATCGTTCAAGGTTTGCGACAAGAGAGGTGAAGATAGGAAATGTGGGGTTTGGCGGATCCAATCCGGTTCGAATTCAGTCAATGACAACAACCGATACCATGGATACCGATGCGTCCGTAGAAGAATCCATTCGGATGATTGATGCCGGATGTGAATTGGTTCGATTGACTGCTCCCAGTAAAAAAGATGCCGAAAACCTTTTGAATATTAAGGAGGCGTTGGTAGCGAGAGGCTATGAAACACCCTTAGTTGCCGATATCCACTTTACACCGAATGCAGCGGAGATTGCCGCGAAAATTGTAGAGAAGGTACGCGTCAACCCTGGAAATTACGCTGATAAAAAGCGTTTCGAGGAGATTGATTACACGGATGAAAGCTATCAAGCCGAACTGGATCGCATCGAAGAGAAGTTCACACCATTGGTCCTTCTTTGTAAAGAGCAGGGAACAGCTATGCGAATTGGTACCAATCATGGATCTCTATCCGATCGGATTTTAAGTCGATATGGGGATACTCCGGAAGGAATGGTCGCATCTGCAATGGAATTCCTTCATATTTGTCGAAAGCACGACTATCACGACATCGTTCTATCCATGAAGGCAAGCAATACGTTAGTTATGGTTCAGGCGTACCGTCTCTTAATGGCAACGATGACTGAACACGGTATGAATTATCCTATTCACCTGGGTGTAACAGAAGCTGGAGACGGAGAGGATGGTCGTATTAAATCAGCCGTGGGGATTGGAGCTTTACTGGAAGATGGAATCGGTGATACGGTTCGGGTATCGTTAACTGAAGCGCCTGAAGCGGAAATTCCCGTGGCACAAAAACTAGTCAACAAGTTTCGCACTACGAACCACTTCGAGGTGAATACTGAAATTTCTGAACTGCCTTACAACCCATATGCGTACCATCGCTATGAAACGAACGATGTGGGTAAAGTTGGCTCTGGAAGCGTTCCTGTGGTTATTGCTGACGTTAGTGATATCGATGATGTGAAACCTTCGCACTTGTTCGGTTATGGATACATGTATTCCGTTCCTTTGGATAAGTGGAATTTGTCTGACTCAGCAGCAGATTTCGTCTACATCGGGAACAAGCCATTGACTTTCGAAGTTCCAGGTACATTACAAGTTCTTTGTGACTTTGATTTATGGCAATCGACCTATCAAGATAGAGAAGGGTTCTTTCCATTAATCGATCGATCCAACCTGGAAAAAATGGATGACGATCAGGTGTTTTTCTTACGTCATGATGCCACTGATAGTGATGTTCTATTCCTGAAAAATTACCCGAATTGCATCGTTGTTCTGGAGTGTCAATATTCTAACAAAGCACAGCTTTATCGGAACATCTACTTGAATTTTGCGGAAAACAATATTAAAAACCCTGTAATTCTAACAAGTAGTCAAGATACTGAAGACGTAGAAACGTTCCAATTATGGACTTCGTCGGATCTCGGAGTTACGCTTATCGATGGGTTTGGAGATGGCGTTTGGCTGAAAGGAAATGTGAGTTCTCAAATTGTTAATGCAACCAGCTTCGGAATTCTTCAGGCTACGCGTACGAGAATTTCTAAAACCGAGTATATCAGTTGTCCTTCTTGTGGTAGAACCTTGTTTGATTTACAGGAAACGACCGCTAAGATTCGCGCCAAAACATCTCACTTAAAAGGAGTGAAAATTGGAATCATGGGGTGCATCGTGAATGGACCTGGAGAAATGGCCGATGCAGATTATGGGTATGTAGGAACTGGTCCAGGAAAAATTCACTTGTATAAGGAGAAAGAAGTCGTGCGTAAAAACGTTCCGGAAGATGAAGCGGTAGATGCTTTGATAGATCTCATTCGTGAACATGGCGATTGGATAGAGCCTGTGGTTGAGAATTAGGAAAACTTTCTAACGTACCTTTCGGCTTCGCTCAAAGTACTATCGCAATACAATTTCCAACAATAATTATTCTGGTACCCTTCGACTTCGCTCAGGATACAAACCGAGGGCTGCGGCGCTCGAAGCCCAAAATCATATTACTAATATCACTAAGATTTCTTGTGTTGAAGTCTTGATTAAAAATAGAACGTACCTTTCGGCTTCGCTCAAGGTACTATCGCAATACAATTTCCAACAATAATTATTCTGGTACCCTTCGACTTCGCTCAGGATACAAACCGAGGGCTGAGGCTCTCGAAGCCCAAAATCATATTACTAATATCACTAAGATTTCTTGTGTTGAAACTTGATTAAAATAGAACGTACCTTTCGGCTTCGCTCAAAGTACTATCGCAATACAATTTCCAACAATAATTATTCTGGTACCCTGAGCGAAGTCGAAGGGTACAAACCGCGGGCTGAGGCTCTCGAAGCCCGAAATCATATTACTAAGAATTCTTGTGTTGAAACTTGATTAAAAAAGAACGTACCTTTCGGCTTCGCTCAAGGTACTATCGTAATACAATTTCCAATAATAATTATTCTGATACCCTGAGCGAAGTCGAAGGGTACAAACCGAGGGCTGAGGCTCTCGAAGCCCGAAATCAGACCATTTTTTCACGTGAAACATTGTAAATAGTTGATTATTAACCACATAAACTACATTCTAAACCCAAAAAATAACGTTGTTTCTATTTAACGATCTCGAACACATGAAGGTGATTCTACCAGAATTAGACAGAAAACGCGTTAGAACGCTTTAAAAAGCATTCTCAACCCTAAAATCACGGAAAATTACTTGCAAAAACTATAGTAAGCACCATTATCTACCCAAATAGACCAAAAGCACCGAAACGTCACTTGGAGATACGCCACTAATTCTTGAAGCCTGTCCAATAGTAGCCGGACGAATTTGATCTAACTTTTCTCGTGCCTCAGTGCTCACACTTCCTAATTTGGTGTAGTCCATATCAGCTGGAATTTTTACTTCCTCCAAACGATTCATCTTTGCAGCAACATCTTGCTCACGAGAAATGTATCCATCATACTTTAATTGGATCTCCGTTTGAGAAACAATATCCAGATGTTCATCTGTAAGATCTTTCGCCAACTTTTTAGAATCAACACTCATGTCCAAAACATCTTCTATCACAATATTTGGACGTGTTATTAACGAACTTAATTTTACTTGTTGGTTGATTGGCGCACTCGATTTACTCTCTAAAATTTTATTCGCGATTGCCGGAGCCACTCCTTCTTTTCGCAAGGACTTCTTCAATTGCTCTGTTCCATCAATCTTTTTATTCACGCGTTCTATGGCTTCATCATCCGCCAAACCAAGCGCATGACCAATCGGTGTCAAACGGATATCTGCATTATCCTGGCGTAATAAAATACGATACTCTGCCCTACTCGTAAACATTCGGTACGGCTCCTTGGTTCCTTTCGTGATCAAATCATCAATCAATACACCGATATAAGCATCACTTCTACTTAAGATAAACTCACCTTGATCATGGACTTTACGATGCGCATTGATTCCTGCCATTAATCCTTGGCAAGCTGCTTCTTCATATCCGGTAGTACCATTTATCTGACCAGCGAAATAAAGGTTTTCAATTCTTTTTGTTTCCAGTGTATGCTTTAACTGTGTCGGTGGAAAGTAATCGTATTCTATGGCATATCCTGGGCGGAACATTTTCACATTCTCAAAACCTGGAATTGTTTTCATAGCCGCTAGCTGAATTTCTTCAGGAAGAGAAGTGCTGAAACCATTCACATATATTTCAACGGTATCCCACCCTTCCGGTTCCACGAAAACCTGATGTCGATCACGATCTGCAAATCGATTGATCTTATCTTCTATACTCGGACAATATCTCGGACCAGTACTTTTAATCGCTCCATTAAACATTGGTGAACGATCAAAACCAGACTTCAATAACTCGTGAGTTTCTGAATTTGTATAGGTAATATAACACGATCGCTGGTTCGTTAATGCTTCTGTATTCGAATAACTAAACTTAGATGGATTTTCATCACCAAACTGCTCCTCCATTTTAGAGTAATCCAAGGATCTTCCATCAACACGCGGAGGGGTTCCAGTTTTCATTCGACCCGATTCAAAACCCAATTGAATTAGTTCTTCTGTAATTCCAGTTGCAGCTCTTTCTCCTGCTCGACCACCTCCAAATTGCTTTTCACCAAGATGAATGAGACCATTCAAAAACGTTCCATTCGTTAGGATGACGCTCTTTGATTTCACTTCAACACCAATGGCTGTTTTCACACCCACAACTTTTTCACCTTCTATCAACAGACCGGTACACATGTCCTGCCAAAAGTCAACATTTGAATTTCGTTCGAGCAACAAACGCCACTCCTCTGCAAAGCGCATTCGATCGTTCTGAGTTCTCGGCGACCACATCGCAGGACCTTTTGACCGATTCAACATTCGAAACTGAATGGCACTTTTATCGGAAACAATTCCTGATCCACCACCGAGGGCATCAATCTCTCGCACAATTTGACCTTTCGCAACTCCTCCCATTGCAGGATTGCAACTCATCTGAGCAATCGTGTTCATGTTCATCGTGATCAACAACACAGAACTCCCCAACTTTGCAGCGGCGTTCGCAGCCTCGCATCCCGCGTGACCAGCACCCACCACAATCACATCATATTCATTCAACATATCCAATGTTTCACGTGAAACAAAACTCGAATCGTCTCGCTATCACTCGACGATTCACCACAACAAAATTACAATAGAATTATTTTAGAAAGAATGTTTCACGTGAAACCTAAATAGAAATCTTCTTTTTCACGCATAACCTTTACCTCCTCTTCAGACTTATCCTTATACCCAATTATATGTAGAACTCCATGAACTACCACTCTATTCAACTCGCGTTTCCAATCAACTTGCAAATCACCAGCATTCTCTTTAACCCTATCAACACTAATCAACAAGTCCCCGCTTATCACATCTCCTTCTCTATAATCAAAGGTAATTATGTCGGTATAGTAATCATGATTCAAGTACTGATTATTAGCCTCCAGAATGTACTCATCAGAACAGAAAACAATCCCCATTTCACCCAACTCACATTCTTCCTTTGCACATACCTCTGTAAGCCATGAAACAAAAAATTCTGGATTTACATCCAGAATTTCCGTGTCCTCATATTGTATTGAAACCATTACTTACTAAAGTAAATTGTTACGTTTCTACCTTTATCCTGGAACTCTACTTCCTCAGCCAAAGATCGCATTAGAAATATTCCGCGACCGTGTTCCTTTTCTATATTCTCAGGAGAAGTTGGATCTGGCAAATTATCGAAATCAAATCCGTTTCCGTGATCTTGAATACTGAAGCAAAAATCCGTTTCCTTATCCCCAACAGCGATATCTACGTGTAATTTTGTGTCCTGACCATTACCATGTTGAATTGCATTATTTACTGCTTCCGTGACAGCAATTAATACATTTCCGTAATAATCTTCTTTGATACTTAGCTTAGAACAGATAGAGTCGATTAAAGATTCCACTTTATTAATAGACCCAAAATCTGACGGAATCGAAATTTTCTCCACTACCACATAACCATCCTTCATACTATCTTTTACTCTTAAAAGACACTATTGAAGTATTCATTTGCTCTGTCCTTATAATACTTACTATAAGCCGGATCTACAGCGCGTAATAATTCAATTTGTCTTAGTTTTTCCTTGTTATACTCGTCAAATCGAATTTGGTTACTATAATTTTCATTTTTTGGTGATTTCGATTCTCTTTTTTCATCGAAACCTCTTTCCATAATAGCCTTTTCACTCTCTAAAAGGCGCGTCAAAATTTCTTTCTGTCGCTTGATTGAATTATTATCAAGTCGCTTATTAATGATATCTCTTTCCTGCTCTTCTAACTCTTTGATGAGTTCATTCAATTTATTTCCTTGTCCTGATCCGTCCTTATTCAATTCCTTTCGAAGTTGCTCCAATCGACGACGAATTGCACCTTGCTCCGCTGCCATTTTCGCCATTTGCTTGTTCCCCATTCCAAGTTGACCCATACCACCATGACCTGGTTTCTCTCCCGGCTTTTGACCCGGCTTATCTCCCGGTTTCTTTCCTCCTTCTTGTTGTCCTTTCTTCATTGCGTCCAATTGCTTCTGCAACATTTTCTTCATGGACTCAGAATTCATTCCCTCCCCGGGTTTTGGCATACCTTTTCCTCCCGGCTTATTACAACTTCCACTACCCGGCATTTGATTTCGCATAGCACTTTGCATTTGCTGCAAACTCTCGTTCAGCATTAAAGCAAGGTTGTTGTAGCTCGTCATAACATACTGCTGATGGATCGTTAAATCACGTCTGCGTCGCTCATCAATATCTTCCAGAGACAAGTCGTGATTCGCGTGAATCTGATTCAATTCATCATCTATAAACTTCGCAATCTTCGGCTGTCGCTTCGCTAATTCATACAAACTATCAGCTACAATTTTAGTGTCATCTATGATCCGTCTTTGTCTTCGAGAATGCGTTTTGAAGGCAGGATCTGTATCTGAAACTCTTTCCAAATTGAACATGTTCTCCTCCTGATCAAAACTGAGACTTACCAGGCTTTCGAGAATATTTCGAAGCATGGTCATATCTTCTTCTTGCTGCTGCTGATTGGATTGCTGCTGCATCATATCCATCTGCTCCGCCATCTGTTCCATTTTATCGGAGGCATTTTGTTGACTCTCCCCAGCCTTACCAGATTTACCCTTATCTAAATTCTGTTCCGCATCATTTAAATCTTTCTCTACCTCTTCAGCATTTTGTTGTTGATCACCCATATCCATCGGGCGCGAAAGTTCATTATTCAGGCTATCCATTTCCTTGATATCCTCCTGAATCTTATCGAACTTTTCATCTATTTCCTTCTGAGCTTCCTTCTGCTCTTCTGTTACCTTCTTAGAATCTTTAACTTCTTCCGCAAGCTTCTCCTGTTCCTCTGCCAGTTCCTTTAATTGCTCCTCAATAGCATCGATCTTTTCGTCAACCTGCATTTTCTTGAGCATCTCCATGGTACGATCGAGCTGCTTATTCATGTCTTCCGTACTCATCTCTAACTGCTCCATATTGTCTTCGAGCATTTCCTTGTTCTGCTCTTTCATCAACTCTTCCAGTTGATCCAATAAATCCCGAAGCTCATCATCCATTAACTCCTCCAACAAGTCCTCAATTGCCTCTTGCTTCTCGAGTAATTCTTCGTCCATTTCAGAGAGTTGATTCTTCTCTTCAACACTATTTTTCATCTCCTCCTGAAGGTTCTGAATATCCTCTATTAACGATTTGTGATCTTCCTGAAGCTGGTTCACCTGATTCTCCTGATTCCAATTCGAACGATTAGAATTCATTGATTCCTTTCTCAACTTCTCTAAATCCTTTTTGAACTTGGTTGCTTTATCCATAACGTTGGACAAGTCTTCTTTTGCCTTTTCCTGCTCATCCTCCCGCTTCTCATTCAACTCGTCAAGGTCCGGCAACTTATATACAAAAGAACGACTGCTGGTAGCCTTACTTCCATTCACACCATCGTTATCATATACCACAAATCGATACTCAATACGATCGTTAAGTTTTACGTTCTCTTTACGGAAATCAACTGCGAAATTGAATGGAGATTCGGTTCCGAGCACATTACCAACATTCATAGACTCCTCACGAGAAGAACCATCTTCCGAGGTAATTGTATATACAAAACGAAGTCCGTTCAAGCCATAATCATCACCAACAGCCCCTGAGAAATATCGAATTCCATCCTTAATAGAATCCTGAACTTCCTCCACTTCAATGCGTGGATATTCGTCCTTAATAACATCTATCGATAAGGCTGTTGAATCCAGCTTTCCAGAAGTACTGTTCTTCAATACAATTCGTGCATTTGCATCATTCAAAAAGCGCTTATTAACACTGAACCCCTTCTTCTTAAATACCTGCGATTTATCATTAATCCAGAATTGAACTTCATCGCTATTCTTCGTAAGAATGCTCCAACTCACCGTCGTTCCTTCAGGGATAATTAAATCTCCAGCATTCTCAACAACTTCATTTTCCTTTCCTAAATATTTCGGATAATTCAATGTAGCCTGCAGCTTACCGATGGCTGTTTTTGCAATAACTTCCACATGATAATCCTTACTTGTATACTTTTCATTCTCATGAGAAGCTACAAATTGAAAGTCCATATCCTCCCTAACCTGAACCAGCTTTCCGGCAAATCTATTCTTCGCCACTTTCTCAAGAAGGAACGTTCCCTGCTTTGATTTTACGTAAACCTTCTTCGGAATTACGGATCCAGATAAAGACACCTCAAACGGTACATCCTCCCCTTCTTCAACAGCATCTAAATCAGTAACTAGCTTGTAGTCGAAGGGTGCTTTTTCTTTGAACTCCTGGTTAAAATTAACCACTCGATCAGTTCCGGACAGGTACAAATCTGGTTTGAAAATTCCAAGGCTAAACATTACCACAACTATTGGCATTACCCAAACCGCATAGCGCCTATTATCCCCAAGATTAATAGCTTCAGTAAACGGCACCGCATTTAAAGTAGAACTTCGCTGTTGTACACTTGCCTGAATCAATTCATAATCGCGAGAATTCGGATCCATTCGATCACTCAATTGTAAGGTATTCAATAATCGATCAGAAATATTTGGGAAGAATCGGCCTATAATTGTCGATGCCTGATAACGATTGATGCGCTTTCCAAACGACTTCAGCTTCAATAGCGGTATAACTACGAAGCGAATCATGATCAACGCATTCACGAAAATGAATCCAAAAAACAAGGTTGCACGTACTGCAGAATTGAACCTTCCGACATATTCAAGGGTGATAACCGCTAAATACGTAAATAGCAAAACACCGATGAAAAGGATGGCTCCTTTCACCATTTGGTTCTTGTAATACTTTCGAATGAAAGCATCAATTTGGTTCAATAAACGATCAAAACTACTCATAGCAACTACTAGAACAACCGAAGATACAACAATAGGTCCTTGTTTTCCATACAATAAACGTTAATTATCAGTACATTCTTGTGTTCGGTTCGTTCAATCAAATCGCCCAGCATTACTATTCATTCCGTATCTTTGCCCTCAAATTAAAGATTGAGTTATGTCACAACCCGTTCGCGTACGTTTTGCACCGTCTCCAACTGGACCGCTTCACATGGGAGGAGTTCGTACTGCACTTTACAACTATTTGTTCGCTAAGAAACACAATGGAACCTTCGTTATCCGTATTGAAGATACCGACCAAACCCGTTTTGTTGAAGGTGCTCAGGATTACATTTTGGATGCCTTGAACTGGTGTGGAATTATGCCAACCGAAGGACCTGGAATTGGAGGTGAATACGGACCTTATGTTCAATCAGAACGTAAAGACATGTACCGACCTTACGCTGAGCGATTGGTTCAGGAAGATAAAGCTTACTATGCTTTCGATACTTCAGAGGAGTTGGATGCCATGCGCGAACAAGCCAAGCAAATGGGAATGCCAAATTGGCAATACAATGGCGTGACACGTAGCAATATGAAAAACTCGTTGACTTTGTCCTCTGATGAAGTTCAAAAGCGATTGGATTCTGGAGATCCATACACGATTCGATTCAAGATGCCAAGAAACGAAGATGTTCGCTTCGAGGACGAAATTCGTGGTTGGGTGGTTGTAAACACAAACAATCTTGATGACAAGATTTTATTCAAGTCAGATGGAATGCCGACGTATCACCTTGCCAATATTGTGGATGATCATACCATGGCAATTTCCCATGTAATTCGTGGTGAAGAATGGTTGCCTTCTGCCCCACTCCATGTTTTGTTGTACAGAGCGTTTGAATGGGATTGTCCGAAATTCGCTCATTTGCCATTGATTTTGAAACCAAACGGAAACGGTAAACTTTCAAAACGTGACGGAGATAAGGGAGGATTTCCAGTATTCCCTACGAACTGGAAAACATCGGAAGGAGAAACTTTCCCTGGATACCGTGAGCAAGGATATTACTCTGAAGCTTTTGTGAACATGTTGGCATTCTTAGGATGGAATCCAGGTACGCCTCAAGAGATTTTCTCTCTGGAAGAATTGTGCGAAGCATTCTCTTTGGAGCGCGTTTCTAAAGCTGGAGCAAAATTCGATCCGGACAAGACAAAATGGTTCCAGCAGCAGCATTTACGTATGCGAGATGATCAAACGTTGGCAGAAGAATTGAAAGCAATTTCAGATACAGACCTTTCTATTGAGGCATTAGCTACCATCAGTGGATTGATGAAGGAACGTGCTACGTTTATCCAGGATATTCAAACAGAAGGAGATTTCTTATTTGCTGCTCCAACATCATACGATGAGAAAACAGTTCGCAAAAAATGGAAAGAAGAAGCTCCGGAATTGATGTCAGAATGGATGACAATTCTAGATGGGATTTCAACCTTCGATGCAGCAACTATCGAGACGGAATTCAAATCTATGTTGGAAGCAAAAGAGTTAGGAATTGGACGCGTACTTCCACTCTTCCGTTTATTGCTTACTGGTAAAGGAATGGGTCCAAGTATGTTTGAAATTGCCGCATTCCTCGGTAAAGAAGAGACGCTGAATCGTATGAAGTCAGGAATTGACGCTATCGCTCAAGTTCAACAAGCATGAAGAATACCATTGAAGTCAATGGAATAAAGCTGTATGCAAACCACGGATGTCTTCCTGAAGAAGAAGCCATTGGTGGGCATTACGTTGTTGATGTGACCATCATTACAGATTTCACCGAGGCAATGCAAACCGATGATTTAAGTGCAACGGTAGACTACGTTGATGTCAATAGAATTGTCGCTAGAGAAATGGCTATTCGATCAAAGTTGATTGAACACGCTGGATATCGTATTGTACAAGCATTGAAATCCGAAGTTTCCGGGATTGATTCTTTAAAAGTTAAAGTGACGAAATTGACTCCACCTATAAATGGTGATGTTGATAACGTTGCTATTGTGATTGAAGGGTAAGAAGATAATAGACTCTAGACTATTTTTATAGTCGAAATCTACTTCCCCCTTTGGAGGGGGATTTGAGGGGGAGGATAAAACGGGGAATTTTGTACAACCATACACACCTTTCGTCACCCTCGCGGCATTAAAAACTCCTTAGTCGTATCCTCTTCTCAAGGGAGGAAGAGTGTGATTTTTTTCCTATCTTTCATTAATGTTTCCAAGGGATTACGTACCTTTGGCGACCTACGTAAAAAAATGGTCCTGTGGCCGAGGGGCTTAGGCACTGGTCTGCAAAACCAGTTACAGCGGTTCGAATCCGCTCGGGACCTCTAAAATTCCCTCTGATTTTATCAGGGGGATTCTTTTTATATGAGCAGTATGAGAATTGGTAGCGATTTTGATAAAATGGAATTTTCATGGTTTGGTTTGGATCTTTTAGAACCGAATTCCTTGCTAACGAACACCCTTATCACAATATTCGCTTTATCCTTCGCCGCCCTAGTTATTCGCAAATTTCCATTAAATCAAGCGTTTTATAGGTATTGGAAGTGGTTATTTATCCTGCAGGGAACTTCCTTTTTCCTGGGCGGACTAGGACATGTTTTATACAATTATACCGGTGTCTGGGGGAAATTTGTACCCATGGTTTTTGCCACAGGAATGATCATGATGGCGGAACACGCCATGTTTACACTAATTCCTGAAAACAGACAGAAACTATTTAAGTCTGCTTCCAAAATTAAAGCAGCATTAGCCATATCAATACTGTTGATTTTAATGTTCACTATGGACGTTGAGAATAACCTACAAAAACTTCTTCTGGTTCCTAGTCTCAATTCAACAATTGGATATTTCGGGACATTATTCTTCCTGGGGTGGCGTTACGGAAAACGTGTTTCAAAGGCACTTTATTTACTTCCGATAAGCGTATTAGTTTTGATTCCTGCGGCCATTTTTCAGATGATGAAGATCAACATTCATCCATGGTTTGATCGTAACGACGTAGGTCATTTACTAATCATTGTAACATTGTTCTTGTATTATTTCGCGATCAAAGGATACTACCGCGACACGAAGGAAGAAATTACTGCTGAATAGTAATCGTATTGGATGCGGTGAATCCTCGACCGTCTTCTGTTGTAGCAGTAATGAAGTAAGCAAAGACACCTCTTCTGTTTTGTAATTCAACGTATTCACCCGATCGCTGATCACGCCCATCCCATTTAAAATCAGGATCATTAGTTCGGTAGACTTCTTCTCCTCTATTGTTGTAGACAACAAACTCAAAGGAGCTAAACTCTACATTACGATCCTTCATGAAGTATTCATCATTGCGACGATCTCCATCCGGAGTAAAGACGTTCGGCATTATTACACGAATTTCTTCACGAACTTCCGGAGTTTCTACAATATCAACTACCGTTGCCTTTACTGGTTCGTCTTCAGATGTAACTTTCTCATCCGGAAGAATAGGCATAACCGTTCTTGATTCATTAGGATCACTAACAACCGGTGTTGTTCCCGGATCAGTTGGGTCCTGAGGATCTATTTTAGGTTCAGGATTATGAATTGTAAGAGAAGGTTGAGTATCCAAAGGATTTAATCCATTATTTGGATCAACTGGCTGCTGCTCATTCGGATCTACTAATTGTACGTTAGGAGTCTCCTGCCCTTCGACATTATCAACAAGATCATTTCCGGATGTATTGTTTTCAACCACAAAAGTCTTCGGATCATCTTTCGGTGTTTCCTTGGATGGAGTTTCTGTCATAACAACAGCTTCCTCCTTTTTATGTTCCGGGGTTTCATTATCGGAATTCGTATATAAAACAACTCCAGTTGTTACCACAGCAGCTCCAGAAATTCCAATGATCGCTTTGGTCAATAAAGACATACCACCTGTACCAGCAGCGCCGGAGGCAGTACCTACCTGTGAAGCAACATTCGCCCAGAGATCCGGGTTCACCTTTGCTTCAAAATTCCCCAATTTCTCGGAGAACAGGTCTTTTATTTGGTCTTTATCTCTCAATTCCTAGTTCTTCTAATTTATTTTTCAAGTATGCCCTTGCACGGGAGTACTGACTCTTAGACGTATTTTCTGATATGTTTAGTTGCATGGCAATCTCTTTATGTGAATATCCTTCGATTGCAAACATGTTAAAAACGATCCTGTATCCGTCAGGTAAATCATTCACAATCTTCATAAGATCTTCGGCAGCCAGACCTTCAACAATATGGCTATCGAGTTCCAGCTTGTAATCAACATCGTCTACATTCACATTGTCTTTAAACTTGACATTGCGTCGTATTTCATCCAATGCCGTATTCACTATGATTCTACGAATCCAACCTTCCAAAGATCCATTTCCTGAATAATTAGAAAGCTTAGTGAATACTTTTACAAATCCGTCTTGAAGTACATCTTCCGCTTGCTCGGTGTTTTTTGCATATCTCATGCATACACCCAGCATTTTCGGAGCAAACTTGTCAAACAACACACGCTGTGCTCTGGCATCGCCCTTCAAACACTTTCTCACCAAAGCCGAATCCTCCATAAACAGCGCTTATTCTTGAAGACCTAAAAATGGTAAAAAAGGTTGCACCGACTCCAAAATATGTCGGGAAATAGGGCAAATGTCTTATTTTCGTGACTCCAAAAACTGTACATGAAATATCAGGCGATCCTATTACTCACCTTTCTCTCTGCATTTGGATTCGCGCAAGAAACGTCATTACCCAAACTCAAAAAAGGTCGTTGGGTTGCTAACTTGCAGTTAAATGAGAAAGACGTACTTCCTTTTGAAATGGAAGTACAAAAGAACGATGGAAACTATAAGTTCTTCGTCGTTAATGGTGACGAAATGATTGAAATGAAGTTGCCTAAAATTGAAAATGATAGTGTACATCTTAAATTTCCATACTTCAATTCTGAGCTTGTTTTTGTAGCCGACGGCAAGAAATCCATCAACGGATATTGGCAGAACTTCAATAAGAAGAATTACACGATTCCTTTCGCTGCAGAACGTTCAAAGAAGAACGCGCGTTTCTCTGAAACCAAAAAGAAAGCTGAAATGCTGGCTCAGGTTAATGGGAAATGGGAAGTTACTTTCGGATTTGGATCGGATTCTGAATATCCAGCTGTTGGAATTTTCAATCAGGAAGAAGAAGTTATAACAGGAACCTTTCTAACCGAAACAGGAGACTATCGTTATTTAGCTGGGAATGTAACTGAAGACAGTTTGTACCTTTCCTGCTTTGATGGATCTCACGCTTTCTTATTTAAGGCACGAAAAAACGGATCGGACCTCGAAGGAACTTTCTTTAGTGGATCGCATTGGTCCAGTGAATGGAAGGCCAAACCAAACGAACAATTCGAGTTAGCAAGTCCTGAGGATCTCACGTATATAGACGGAGATAGTACCGTCACTTTCCAGTTATCCAACCTTGATGGAAAATCTGTGATCTTCCCGAATTCATCCACAGAAGGAAAAGTAGTCATCATTCAAATTATGGGTACCTGGTGTCCGAATTGTTTGGACGAAACCATGTACTACAAGAAATTGCATGAACGATACAACGATCAGGGATTAGAAATTATCTCCGTTTGTTACGAAGCTGGTGATACGTTCGAAGAGCACAAAGCAAGCATCGAGCGTTTGAAAGAAAATCTGGATTTAGATTTCACTTTTGTTGTGGGTGGTAGCGCGAAGAAATCACTCGCATCAGAACACTTCAGTATGTTAAATGAAGTCATCTCCTTCCCTACTTCGATTTTTATTGGTCGTGACGGTGAAGTAAAGCGTGTTCACACTGGTTTCAACGGTCCGGGAACCGGAGATATCTACTTAAAGTACATCGAGGAAACCAACGCATTGATTGAATTCCTACTTGCTCAGTAATTAACTACAGGCAATCTTATTAACACGTCGTTCATGACGCCCACCTTCGAATTCAGTAGATAGAAATACATCCACCATTTCAATGGCTTCTTCTGTGCTCACAAAACGTGCTGGTAATGCCAGGATATTCGCATTGTTATGCTCGCGTGCCAGCTGTGCGATTTCCGGTTTCCAACACAATGCACTTCTTACTCCCTGATGTTTATTTGCTGTCATGTTGATTCCATTCCCGGAACCACAAATAAGGATCCCGAGCGTACCTTCCTTCTCTTCTACTTTCGAAGCCACTGGATGACCAAAATCAGGGTAATCAATGCTGTCTTCAGAATGACAACCGAAATCCTCAACTTCGTATCCTTTGGATTGTAAGTGGTTAATAAGTGTTGCTTTCAATTGAAAACCTGCGTGATCTGCACCGATTGGTAAGTATTTGCTCATGAGAAATGGAATTTGAAACAAAGCTATAGCATATTCACATACCCATCAAGTTTTAAACATTGAAGAAATCAACAGATCGGGAACAGCCCATAAACAGGCGATCGGGAAGTTCTATTTATCCACTACGTTTTAAACAATCATGTTCATAACAGTGGATAAGTAAACAAATCTTTTTCTAGGAAGTCTCGTTTAAAACCATAAGCAGGGAAGAAATCAGAATTCAAAGAAACTTAGCAGTGGATTTTTCCCGACTTTTCATTAGATAATGAACAGTAAAAAGTCCTCGACAAACTGAAATTCTATTCACATGTTAACACAGTATGAAATTGTGTATAACCTAACTCTTTTCACAGTTCTATTGAATACCAGATATGGAAAACTATGTTGAAAACTGCAAACTTCCTTTTGATAACGTCAATAGCAAACAATTCGTTCACAATTTCCAAACATATTAACAGCACTAATAAGAATTAATAAATCTTCTTTTTTAAAAAAGTATATATCTATTTATATGAATTGTGAACAACGAAATCACGATTTGGCTTTTTTCAAATGAATTCCTATCTTCTATAAGCTTTGTATGCAAAGTATTGATAATCAATAATATAAAAATAGTTCGGGCGGGCGCTGCTCGGCTGTTTGTAAAATTAACGCATCTTTGTAAAAGCGTGGTTTCTAATAACCAACGAATGATTAAGAAATTATTGGCGCTTCTTGAATACGATTCTCCACGGTTTCGTTTATTCCACAATCCTGAAAACAGCTTTCAACGAATAGCATCAGGACAGGCATTTGCTGCCCTAATTGTGGCGCCATTGTATGCATACATAATGTATCGTACGCAAGCACCTGAGATCTACGTTTGGAACGGACTGATCTACGCGCTATCATTTCCTGTTATTACCATCACTTTCTACAAAATAAAGCCGCTCAGATCCTGGTTGGTGCATGCCTTCACTACTGAGTTGTTTATTCTCACTTTAGTTGCGTATTTACAGTTAAGAGGAGCTGGTTTTCAACAAGATGATCTGGTGTTTTTCTTCCTCTTCTATCTGATCGCTGGATTTTCCATTCAACGATTGTATCCGGCTATTTTGTATCAGGTGGGGATCCTCTTGGCATTTCTGGCAGATAATCAAGCATTGGAGCAAAGTCCGAACCCTCCGTTTTTAGTGGTAGGAATTTTCCTGATTGTCGGTTTAACGATTTCCACAGTGGTGTATTTAAGGCGCCAGTTATTGTATTCTATCAATGATTATATTTCTTACCTGAGGCAAATCGTAAATAATCCAGGAACGGGTTACGTGCTTTTGAAACAATCCAACCTTGCGATTACTGATAACAATGACGAGGTCTTGAAATTGTTCGAAATAGAAGAAAAAGATCTTTCAAATACATTCTCCACATTTTTCAATGAAGAGGAGCGAAAAACCCTACTTGGATTAAAAATCGGGCACAAATTCAAGAAACAGATCAGTATTTCGCGGCACAACGCTAGAAATTATGCTGAAATTCAGGTTACGACTATCATGCTTAAGAACGTTGCTTACCTGGTTGCTTCTATCACCAATGTGACGGACGAGGTACTGAAACGAGAAGAACTTCAACTGAAAGAGAAACGCTATAGAAATCTGTACTTCCGGAACAAAGCAGGGGTATTTACACTGAACAGTCGTACGCAGGTAATCGAGGCGAATGATTCTTTCTTTAAGATGTTTGAAAACTCCCTGAAAAAAGGAGATCACTTGTTCAAGGATGAAGCCTATGCAGATTGGTCCTTTATTATGGATTCATTGAAATCCTCGGAGAAAGCACAGAGTTATCAAACGCAGTATTTACTGGATTCCGGAAATCAAAAAACCTTTGTATTCAGCTGGTATATTGATGAGCAAACAGGATATATTGAAGGATCGGTGATTGATCTAACCAGTATTGAAAAAGCCAATCAGGCATTGAAAGAAAGTGAGGAAAAGTATCGATTGATTTATGAAGAATCGAACGATGCAATTTTGCTTTTGGATGGAGATAGAATTGTAGATGCGAATAAGCAAACAGAAGAAATGTTCGGCTTAAACCGAAAGGAATTACTCACAAAGAACCTGTTCCACTTGTCCTTTGATTCGAATGTGAACCTGGAAAAAAAGTACCAGCGCCAAAAAGCACGCTTGTCTTCATCCAGAAGTATTCGATTCAATTGGTTGTTTGATGGCGTGGAAAGTGTTGTTGAATCAGAAGTTTCTTTGGTGGAAGTTATGATTGGTAACAAGCTCTTCTATCAGTGCGTAATTCACGATACCACCGAGCAGAATAAATTGGCCAAAGAGCAATTGCGTGCCGAATTAGCCGAGGAAACCAATGTGAAATTAGCCGCTGAGATCGAAGAACGAATTAAAGCAGAAACGAAATTGCAGGAGCAGTTCCTTCGAACACGCGCCATCTTTGAAAGTTCATCGAATACACTTTTGATTACCGCGAAACCAAATGGTGATATCACATTCTTCAATTCGCATAGTCATAACTACTTCCAGAAACGCTTTGGATTGTTGGTGATTAAGAATCGAAATTTCTTCGAATATCTGGATGGAATTGTATCAGAACGCCGCCGCCGAATGTTGAGATTTGTATTCGCCGGTGTGTGTAAGGGTGCATCTCGTCAGTACGAAGTTCGATTGACAAGAGATGGAGTCGATTTCTGGTTGGAATTATTCATCAACCCGATTTTTGATACTGAGGGTGAAGTAGTGGAAATTTCTATGGTAGCGCACGACATCACAGAAAAGAAACTATCCAGTATAGGAATTGAAGAATCACTGAAGGAGAAAGATGTGCTTTTGAAAGAGATCCACCACAGGGTTAAAAACAACCTACAGGTGATCTCGAGTATTTTGAATTTGCAGAGCTCCTTCGTAAGTGATGAAAATACATTAGGCATTCTGCAAGAAAGTCGAAATAGAATTCGATCCATGGCGATCATTCACGAGAACCTATATCGTACGGAAGATTTTGCAAGTATTAAATTCGATAATTACCTGAGAAACCTGACAGCAAACCTTATCGCCTCGTACAGTGTGAATCGTAAAATTGAGTTTGATGCCGATTTACAGGAGGTGGATCTTGTATTGGATCAAGCCATTCCTTGCGGATTGCTAACGAATGAGTTAATCACCAATGCGCTGAAATATGCCTGGGAAGGTCAGGAGGGAGCAGCCAAAATACAGTTGATCCTGGAGCAAGAAGGAGATATGATCAAATTAACCATTGCAGATAATGGAGTTGGTCTTCCACAAGAGTTTGAACAAATGCAATCGGATACATTAGGCTTGCAATTGGTTTCAACCCTGGCGGAGCAGTTAGACGCCGAATTGAATGTTAATTCCAGCCAAGGTACAGAGTTTCAGCTCTCTTTTGAAAACGTAAAACGAGTCACAATTCATCCAGGAACAGAATCCTGATTTGCCTTAGTAGATGCCTTGCTAAAAGAAGCGAATTTTTACTACATTTGGGAAACACTCTAATATCCATGTCCAAAGTAAATGTATTGGTGGTAGAAGACGAGTCAATCGTCTCCAAAGATATTCAGCACAGTTTAAAGAAGTTGGGTTATAACGTCGTAGGCGCTTCTGCAACGGGTGAAAAGGCTATTGAATTGGCAGGATCCGAACAACCTGACATTGTGTTAATGGATATCATGCTAAAGGGCGATATGAACGGTATCGAAGCCGCTGAAGCAATCAAAACGCAGTATTCTATTCCTGTGATTTTCTTAACTGCTTATGCGGATGAATCTACACTCTCAAAAGCGAAGATTACACAACCGTACGGATATATCCTTAAGCCTTTCAAAGAGATTGATTTACACACGACAATCGAAATGGCGATTTACAAGCATGGAAAAGAATTGGAAGTAGTGAAAGAGCGCGACTTACTTTTCTCGATTGTAGAAAGCAAAGAAAGTAGCTCAAACGATTTCATTTTTGTGAAGTCGAACAGTAAATTGGTGAAATTGCGCAACGATGAAATCTACTACATCGAAGCATTGAAAGATTACGTAGTAATTCACACGCCGGGAACTCGCTACACGATTCACTCTACCATGAAGGACATCGAAGCTAAAATGGGAGAGGAAGAATTCATTCGTGTACACCGATCTTACATAGTTCGCATCGATAAAATCGCAACGATTGAGTATCCAAATCTTACATTGGAAAACATCAAGAAAATCATTCCAATCGGAGGATCGTACCGCGACGAATTGAATAAGCGTATTAGAACGGTATAAGTTTGGAAAGTGAAAAGTGGAAAGTGAAAAGTAGAAGGTAATAAGTTATGGTTTTGTCTTCTGTAACTTTCAACCAATTACCAACAGAATCTAAGGAAAGAACAATCCTTCCACTTTTAACTTTTCACCAATTACCAACAAAGCTCTTCCTTACTCCTCCTCAACCAACTCCAGGTCAATTTGGCGCTTACGAACCGAAACCTCGTAAATCTGAACCTTAACGGCGTCACCAATATTGTAAGTCTTCTTGGTTTTTGCACCAATGATTGTAAAGGAATCCGCATCAAAATAGAAACGATCACCAGGAATTTGTGCCATTGGAATCATTCCTTCACAATGGTTTTCAGTCATTTTCACAAACATTCCGAATTCAGCGATTCCAGCAACGGTTCCCTCAAAAATTTCCCCAATCTTGTCCATTACGAATAAGGTCTGGAAGTATTTGGTGCTTTCGCGTTCTGCTTCAATCGCTTTGCGCTCCATTCTTGAAATGCGTTTTGCAACATCATTGAGATCGTTTCCGTACGACAATTTCTTGTTGTGGATTACCTCGAAAAGTACACGATGAACAATCAAATCGGCGTATCGACGAATAGGGGAGGTGAAGTGTGTATAGTGTTCAAATGCCAGTCCGTAGTGACCGATATTTTGCGTTTCGTAGGATGCTTTTGCCATCGATCGAATAGCCATCGATTGAATAATGGAATATTCGTTTTTCAATCGGATATCCTGCAGTAAAGCATTAATTCTTTTCGAAATAGTGCGCTCATCAGATAGGTCGATGTCGTACCCAAACTTCTGTACAAACAGATCGAACAATTGAATTTTTTCGGGACTTGGCTTGTCGTGACAACGATAAATGAAAGGAATTTTCGGAGCGTCTTTATCATCCGGTCTGGAGATAAATGTTGCAACGCTTCTGTTAGCCAAAAGCATGAATTCCTCAATTAATTTATTGGCATCTTTTGAGGTCTTAATCACTACTTCTTGCGGATAACCTTCCTCGTCCAAACGGAATCGAACTTCTTCCGATTCAATATTCATTGCACCGGATTTTAGACGTCTTTTCCGCAAAATTTTAGCGATTTTATCTAAAATAACGATCTCATCACGGTAATCGCCATCGGCTCCTTCAATGATTTCCTGTGCCTCTTCATAGGTAAATCGGCGGTTCGAATGGATCACTGTTTTGCCGTACCATTCTTTGTAAACCTTCCCGGTTTCGTCCATTTCAAAAACAGCTGAGAAACTGAATTTGTCTTCGTTGGGACGAAGAGAACAAGCCATGTTAGAAAGTTGTTCCGGCAACATTGGAATTACGCGATCAACCAAATAAACCGAGTTGGATCGTTTCAATGCTTCGGCATCCATAGCGGACCCCGGTCGCACATAATGACTAACATCGGCAATGTGAACTCCAACTTCAATATTTCCGTTCTCCAATCGCTTAAAAGAAAGCGCATCATCGAAATCCCGGGCATCATGCGGATCAATGGTGAAGGTATCAACCTCTCTGAAATCGCGGCGTTTCACCACTTCATTCGGATCCAGTTCCATCCCCACTTGTTCAGCCTCAGACATTACCGAATCGGGGAATGCGTAGTCAATTCCATTATTGACCAAAATGCTGATCATTTCTACGTCATTTCCACCGCTGTTTCCGAGGTTTTCAATGACTTCACCGTATGGATTATCTGCCGATTGTGGCCACGCGGTAATGCGAACCAATGCCTTATCACCATTCTTGGCGCCATTCAATTTCCCTTTCGGAAGGAAAATGTCTGTTCCAACTTTAGAGTTGTCGGGAATTAGAAATGCATAATTTTCCTCTTCCTGAATGGTTCCGACAAACTGCGTACGTTCGCGCTCTTCCACGCTAACAATCACACCTTCATTGCGGGTATTTCCTTTCTTGGTGATTTGCACAATCACGCGATCACCTCCAAGTGCCTGATTCAGGTTTTTCGGGTGAATAAATACATCCAAATAAGAAGGATCATCCAACACTACAAAACCAGCACCTCTTGGCGTAATTTGAAGTGTACCCAAAAGAGCGTTTGTTTCGGTATTTAAACCGTAAATGCTGTGTCCGGATTTTTGCAAAAAGCCTTGTTTGGATAATTCCTCCAGTACATTGAACACCAATTTCCGCAGCGCAGCATCTCGCACATCAATCAAATGACACACTTGTTTGTGCGTTAGATTCGATTCTGGATTTTGCGTGAATACTTTTCGCAGCGTTTGTGTTAAGCTCTGTTTCAGCTTTTTATTTGGCGACTTTTTGCGTTTCGACATATGCGAAAGTACAGTTTAATTTAGAACAAATCTAAGGCTGACAGGCGAAACAATTATGCTCAGTTAATTAAATTTGTGTAAAACACGATATCATGAATGTACGCGTAGAAAAAGCACTAAACGAACAAATTAAATTGGAAGCATCATCTTCGCAGTTTTATCTTGCTATGGCATCCTGGGCAGAAACCCAAGGGCTAAGCGGAACTGCGCAGTTTATGTATATGCACTCTGATGAAGAGCGTTTCCATATGTTGAAGTTGGTGAAATTTGTGAACGAGAGAGGAGGGACCGCGGTAATTCCAGGATTAGATACCCCACCAGCTGAGTTTGATTCTTTGTCGAAAGTATTCAGTCTACTATTAGAGCACGAACTTCACGTAACAGAAAGCATCAACAATTTGGTAGATGTTTGTTTGCAGGAAAAAGATTATACTACACACAATTTTGTTCAGTGGTATGTTTCTGAGCAATTAGAAGAAGAAGCATTGGCACGCACAATCCTCGACAAAGTGAACATGATCGGTGAAGATAAAGCCGGATTGTACATGTTCGATCGTGATCTTGAAAACTCAGCAATTCAGGGTGCAACTGTAAGCGACGCTGGTGGAAACGCGTAATTACCAATAATTTTTGGTAACTTTTCCATCGAATGTTACGCTGTTTAGTAAGAACGTTTTTACCCCTACTTTTCATTATCCCCGCCTGGGGACAGAGCGAATTGCGTTTTCGCAACTTTACAATTAACGATGGATTATCGCAGAGTTCGGCGCTGTGTATGGTGCAGGATGAGGTTAATTCTTTGTGGATTGGGACACAGGATGGACTGAACAGATACGATGGTCATGCCTTTCAAACATTCAGTTCTAATGATACAAAAGGACTATCCAGTGATTACGTTCGGGCAGCAGTAAAAGGAAAAGATGGCACCCTTTGGTTTGGAACCAATAATGGATTGACCAGCTTTAATATTCGTACGGAAGCATTCAAAACCTTCCATGATTCCGGAAAGAATTCACTTGACATTGTTGATCTATCTGTAGATCCAAATGGAGTCATCTGGATTGCAACGGTTGACAAAGGACTTTTTTCTTTTGACCCTTTTACGAAGAAACTACAATCGTATTTCAAAGAAATTCCGTCAAAGAAAACTACGCAGGTTCTTGCAGTAGGAGGAAATATTATTGTTTCGGCTGAAGGAAAAGGACTGTATGTTCTTGATGAAAAACGCAAAACCTATCAATTTAATGCGATAGTAAACGGTAACGATGTAATCATCAACAATATTCGCTCCTGGGGAGATAAAGAGGTGCTTTTGGCATCGAGTAACGGTGTATTCATTTACAATTTTGAAAGCCGTGAAGTGCGAAAAAAACGCATCAGTGATGAGCTGGAATCGTTTAATGTAAATGCAACAGATGTCTTCTGTACCCAAAACAAAGAATGGATCATTACTACGAAAAGTGAAGGATTATTTGTTGTTGAGGGAGATTACACCAAGCAATACACCGAAGATATTTTCCAGAAAAATGCCCTCCTGATCAATGAGCTGAATGCTATTTACGATGATAATTCCGGAAACATTTGGATAGGATCTCAAAGAGGAATTTCCGTTTTCAATATTGAGGACAGCGGAATTTTAGGATACGGACCAAGTGGTAACGACCGAAAAGGGATTCCAACACCAAATGTGTGGAGTTTTGCGGAATCGAAAACCGGGCGCTATACATTTATCGGAACAGACAGGGCGGTTTCTCGTTGGGATAGAAAAACCGGGGCTTTCCGACAGTTTTACCGAAACAAGGAACATTCTTCGCTCGGAACAGGTGAAATGGATGTTCTTAACATACATGTTATTTCGAACAATCATTTGCTGGTTGCGTGTGCCGATGGAGCATATGAATTGACTTCTCGTGCAGATGGTTTTGAATTCAAACAAATTCAAGACCCTGAAATGAGTCCGGAATTCTTCAAAACTTACAGCATTTTACACTGGAAAGACTCGAAGTATTTCTTGACCACGCGTGGCGGTGTGCTTATGTATGATCTTCAAACGAAGGAAATAACCACCTTTAAGCATGATCCAAAAAATGCGAAATCAACCATCACAGAAGGAATTTGCCGGGTATCGTACAAAGATCGAAATGGAGTTGTTTGGTTCGCCACAAGCGTAGGTGGACTTAGTCGCCTGAAAGAGGAAAACGGAGAAATAAGCATTGTTCCTTACCGATATAACCAGCAACTTCGAAAGGCTAGTACAGATTATATCACCTCCATTTATGTGGATGCAAAAGGGACATACTGGTTATCGACGCTTGGTGCAGGGTTGATCAAATGGAATGAGAAAACCAAAAAACCGAAGATTTACAACGAATCTCACGGTTTGCCAAACGGCGTAATTTACAGTGTTCTGGAAGGAAGTGAAGGAAACCTGTGGCTCAGCACCAATAAAGGGTTATGTTCGTTTTCTCCTTCAAACGGGAAAGTGAAAGTATTCACCGAGCAGGAAGGCTTAATGAGTAATGAGTTCAACCTTGGTGCATACATGAAAGGAAAGGATGGTTACTTGTATTTCGGAGGAATTTATGGGTACAACTATTTCCAACCTGCAAATTTATCGAAGCGCAAAAAGGACCTGAGCATCACTTTCACGAAGTTCAAATTGGAAAACGAATGGCTAACACCGGGTAAGGAAGAAGTTCCATTGAAAGCGCCAATTTTCAAAACCAAAGAACTCTTCCTTGATTACCGTCAGAATAGTTTCACGCTGCGTTTCCAGCCCTCAAATATTGGAGAAGGGGAAACGGTGAATTACAAGTATCACCTCTTAGGTTCGGATGAAGGAGAAATATACATAGGCTCCAACAACGAAATTCACTTCAATGCTCTGGCATCCGGAGATTACGAACTGTTAATCTATGCGCGTCGTGGAAACGGAGAATGGAGTGAGGTACCAGCTCGCATGGAGATTCATATTGCTTCGCCATTTTGGAGAACCTGGTGGTTCTGGTCCATTATCGGTGTCGTTGTATTGATAGGGGTACGCTTATTTATTCGACGTAGAATCGATGCTGCCAGAAGAGAGCAAATTCGATTGGAAATCAAAGTGAAGAACCGAACACGCGAGATCCAGCAACAGAATCAGAAAATTGCCGCGCAGAAACTGAAAATCGAGGAGGAGCGCAATAAAGTTGTCAAGCAGCAGAAGTTGTTGCAAATTGAGAAGGATAAGACTGAAAAACTACTCAAGAACGTAATTCCGGCATCTACCGCTGAAGAATTAAAGAAACGAGGAAAAGCCCGCGCTCGTGCGTACAAAACAGTATCGGTATTATTCACAGATTTTGTTGGCTTCACGAAGATTTCGGATCGTACGCAACCAACGGAATTGGTGAAGAAACTGGATGTCTATTTCACCAAGTTCGATGAGATCATTGTTAAGAATAACCTTGAGAAGATTAAAACGATTGGGGATGCGTACATGTGTGCTGGAGGTGTTCCCGTGCGTAACAACACCAACCCGATTGATACCTGTCTTGCGGCAGTTCAGATTCAGCATTATATGTCGCAGCGAAAGCACGATGCCATTGCAAACAAGCAGGAATATTGGGAACTTCGATTGGGAATTAATACCGGTGAAGTAACAGCGGGTGTCATCGGAAGTGAGCGACTTGCATATGATGTTTGGGGAGCAACCGTGAATCAGGCACAACGTATGGAGATGTTGGGGGCTCCGGGCAAGGTGACCATTTCAGGAGCTACATTCGAGCTTGTAGAGCCGTATTTCGATTGTACGTTTAAAGGAAAGGCGCAAACGAAAAGCCGCGGTTTGATTGATATGTACGAAGTGAATCGTATCAAGCCCGAACTTTCTGAGAATGGTGAGGGAATTAAACCCAACAAGCGATTTAAGGAGATTGTCAACCTGCACTTATACAGTTCGATTAACTACTATAAGGCGGAACGCTACATCATGAAGTTGTTGGATCAGCAGCTATCTCCGAAGTTACATTATCATAGTGTTGGACACTCAAAAGACGTTGTAAACGCTGTGGAACGCATAGCCCTACTAGAGAACGTAACCGATGAAGCGCTGTTCTTGTTAAAATCTGCTGCAAACTATCACGATGCTGGTTTCATAGAGCAATACGACGCAAATGAACCTGTTGGGGTGCGGTTGGCAGGAGAAATACTTCCACGTTTCGGATACACTCAGGATGATATCAAAGTAATCCAGGAACTTATCTATGCAACCAGAATTCCGCACAATCCGAAGAACCATCTGGAGCAAATTCTCTGTGATGCCGATTTGGATTATCTGGGTCGCGATGATTTTCATGAAATCGCCGATAACCTGCGTAGAGAATTACGAGAGCACGGCAAAATCAAAAGTGACCGCCAGTGGGATGAAATCCAGGTAGGATTCCTGAAGATGCACAAATACTTTACGAAGACTGCAATTGAAACTCGTCAGGAAAAGAAGTTGCAACACCTCAAGGAGGTTCAGGAGCGCCTGGAACGTGATGAGTATGATGATTGATCAGATAACGGCAAACGCGCATTGAGCAAGAGAAAGTAGTACGCTGAGCATGTCGCCGTGCCTGCCGGCAGGCAGGAAGTGCACTGCTTTCGATCTCCCGAAATGCGCTATTCCTGGTAATTTTCGAAAAATCATCGGCTCTTGTTGTAATCTGGCGTTAACCACATCTATTTTACGGTGTTACTTGCGTCCTTCGCGGTTTATCAGATTCTAATACATAGAATGGTGCCATTAAATAGGAAATAGCTTCCAAAGGGGAGACAAAAAAAAGGGACACTCATAGAGCATCCCTTCAGATAATATAATTTCCTTCAGCAGCTTCGCTGTCTCTTAATTGAAATCTGCAGCAAATGAGAACGAACCTTCAATTGGGTTCATAATCAAGGTTGGAATCTGAGCGTCGTTTGTAATAACGATTTCCTCGTTTCCACTTGCAAGAGTTCCGAAGATACTGTTCTTGTTGCTATTCATAATCGCGATCAAATCCGCTTTCATTTCTTTAGCGTGTTCAACAACCGCACGGTTAAATGATCCTTCGATTACAGTTGCTGTAACAGCAATATCGCGCTCCTGGAAGTACTTCTTAGCAAAAACGATATTCGCTTTTACCTGCTTTTTCAGGAATTCATCAGACTCATCTGGAGTTACTACGTGTACTCGTGAGTTGAAGAATTTCGCGATGTTAGAAACGATTGCCAATTTCTGCTTTGTTTCTTTATTCAAATCCAAAGGAACTACGATATCATCATATCCCGTTTCTTTTGGTGTTTTCTCCTGAACGATAACGAAAGGTACACTAGAGTTTGTAATAACCTTCAAAGCATTCATTCCTGTAAGGTGCTGCCATCCATGTGCACCGTGAGTACCCATAAAGATCAATTCAGAATGGTGTTCAGAAGCAAAATCTCCAATATCTTCAAAAATACTTCCGAGACGTACCGCAGGATGAACTTTTACAGTAGTATCCAACTTATCAATGATGACATTCAATTTCTTTTCAGCAGCATCAATTTCTTTTTGTTTGGCAACAACGTGTAGCAGGTAAATTTCAGCACTCAACGGCTTTGCAGTAGCAATTGCGTGTTCTAATGCGATATCCGCAACATCAGTGAAGTCGTGGGGAACAATAAAATTCTTGGTTCGCATAAAATTTGGTTTTCAAGTTAATTTGGTTTTCGCAAAAGTACAAATAATCAAGCATCTAGATCTTCATCCAGAACCATATTTGAACTGTTTTTCTTTTTCTTAAGATAGGACTTCAAAATAGCATTGGCAAATATTACGAATACTATAATCACCGATCCCAGGTAGAACTGCATCCCAAGCTTTTGGTTTTCATGCAGAATGAGAATACCAAGGATAATGGCATAGACAGGCTCCAGATTGATACTCAACGAAACCGTAAATGCTCCAAGGTGTTTTACCAATTCTACAATTACCAAAAATGCAAAGGAAGTACATACAATTCCGAGGAATAGCAGCCAGCCGATATCTTCACCATTAATTTGCCAAAGTTCGGCATTGAAGTTTCCTGTTACCAACAACAAAATACCAATGGCAACGGTCGCCATGATCATCTCATACAGCGTAATGGTTGAAGGCTTTTCTTTTATGGCAAACTTCGCGTTAAATACCGAAAATGTTGCGGCTAGTAGGGCAGAGGTCAACCCGTAAAACAAGGCTTTCAATTGATTTCCGGAGAATTCTTCAGTGACGAGGAAAATTCCCAATACAACAACCAGACTTAAACCGAACTCTAACCAGGAAAACTTACGCTTCATAACTAAGGGTTCCAGCCATGAAACGTGCAGTGTAGTTGTGGACAAACACAATACACCAAAAGAGGCTGTTGACAGTTGGACCGCCTGAAAGAAGGTGATCCAGTGGGCGCCAACGACCAGCCCGGTGAGGCAAATTCCTACAAAACGCATGCGGCTCCCGACCTTCAAAGGACGTTTCAGGATCAACATGAAAAGGAACAGGGAAACGCTTGCAATCAACACACGATGAAACACCATTTCAACAGCTCCCAGATCGATGAGCTTTCCTAATATTCCGGTGAAACCGAATAGAAGAATAATGAGGTGAAGTAGAATATGATTCTTGTACGTCTCAAACATATTTCAATAAAAACGGGCGCATCTTTCGATACACCCGTCAAAACTAATCATTAGGACTCAGCCTAATCCAATTTCTTCATTTTGAGTAAAATTTTCTTGCGCTCAGAATCGAGGTCGTTTTGCTTCTCATCCAACTTCAGATTCTTTTCGTCTAGTTTGATTTGCTCTTGTTGTAGTTTCTCCAGGTTCTTTCCTTTGGAAACTTTTTTATCCAATTTTTTCTGATCTGCTTCTAATGATTTACGATCAGCATCAATCTTCGCCTGGTCAACATCAAGTTTGTCCAACTTCTCCTGAAGCTTAGCACGCTTCTCTTCTAATTTCTCTGCTTCGGCTTTTTCTTTTTCCGCTGCTGCAGCTTCTTTCTCCGCTTCTTTTTGTTCTTTTTCGGCTTCCTTTTGTGCTTTCTCAGCCTCTTTTTTCGCTTTTTCCGCTTCTTTTTCACGCTCAGCTTCTTCTTTGGCTTCTTTCTCCGCCTCTTTTGCTGCGTCTTCGGCTGCCTCACGCTCTTTCTTCATCTCTTTCTCCTTCTCCTTAGCCGCCTCTTCAGCTTCTTTTCGAGCTTTATCTTGTTCTTTCTGAAGGCGCTCCGCTTCTTTTTTCGCTGCTTCCTCAGCCTTACGATCACGTTCCAGTGCCGCTGTAGCTGCTGCTTTTTCTTCTAGTTCTTTGCGTCTTGCTTCCGCTTCTTCCTGACGTTGCTTTGCCGCTGCTTCACGTGCAGCAATGTCTTTTTCTAATTGCGTACGACGCTCATCTGTCATTTCAGAACCGCTGTTCTTCAACTCTTCCGCCTCTTTGCGAATAGCTTCTGTTTCAGCCGCTGCTTCTTCCGCTTCTTTGCTCGCTTTTTCAGTCTCCGCTGCAATTTCTTCTTGTTGTTTGCGGAGTTCTTCCTGGCGCTTTAGAGACGCTTCTTTCTCCGCTGCTGCCTCTTCTGCAGTTTTCTGTTCGTCTGCAATCTGACCTTCGATCTTTTCTTGCTTTTCCTGAGAATCTGCTGCGATTTCTTCTGCAGAGTCTTTCTTTGGACGCATGATCACGTTGAAATTAGCTCCTTCTTTTAAGGTACGATCGCGCAATTTTTGCGAAGAATACAGTTTATGAAACACTTCAATTGTTACGACTTGTCCCGAGTAGTTTTTCACGTGGACATTCGCATTTCCGGAGGCATCAGTAGTTCCAGAACCAACAGTCATGCGGTTGTGTACGATTTTAATCAAGGCTCCTGCAACAGGTTGACCATCACTTTTCACATTGATAGTAACGGAAACACCTTCATTAATTTCAATAGTTGTAATCGGGGATTTATCAGCTTCTGATGCATGTACTCCAAGAGAACACAAGATCAGGGTAGCAGCAATGTAAATGTTTTTCATTGTTTTGGTTTTTAGTAGCCCTTACGCGGTTTGCACAGGGATTTTAAATATATGAAATCCTATTGGACTCCCCCAACAGAACAAAAATAATTCCAATTTTTCCAGTACTTTTAACACATGCTTTTTTCAGAGGTAATTGGACATAAGTCACTCAAATCTCACCTGATCGATGAGGTAAAAAATGAGAAGATCAGTCATGCGCAATTATTTCTGGGCAAACCGGGGTATGGAGTGCTTCCCATGGCTCTCGCATTTGTACAGTACTTATTCTGCGAAAACAAGAAAGATGGAGACAGCTGCGGAACGTGTCCGTCGTGTAAAAAAGTACGTCAATTACAACACCCGGATTTACACTTTTCCTTCCCAACCGTGCAGGCGATTTCGAAAACTTCGGATGGAAGTCTGAAAGAGTGGCGCGAACAAATTGCCGAACAACCGTACTTTGATTTGAATGGTTGGATTCGGAAAACAGACGTCAGGGAACGAAAACCAATTATTGGAGTTCAGGAAAGTGAAGAAATCATCAAGAAACTCAGCCTTCGATCGTATGAAGGGGGATACAAAGTGATGATTATTTGGATGGCGGACCAGATGAATGTTGCCACAGCCAACAAACTCCTGAAAATAATTGAAGAGCCACCAAAGGATACGCTTTTCATTTTGTGCGCAGAATCTCAGGAAAGCATGTTGGCAACTATTCTATCGCGTTGTCAGATTGTCAATATTCCGAGAATCACATTAGACGACATGTCGCTCTATTTGCGTGAGCACAAGTCGATGAATGCTAATCAGGCAGACAGTGTTGCAGCTAGAGTAGAAGGTGACTTTCTAGAAGCTCTGGAGTTCATGGGCGATCATGTGGAGCAAGATGCCAACCGTGAACAGTTCATCCAGTTGATGCGCGTTTGTTATCAAAAGAAAGTACTTGACATGATGTCCTGGTCGGAAGAAATCGCCGGATCCAGTCGGGAACAACAGAAGATCTTCCTGAAATACTGCCTGCACATGTTCCGTCAAAGCATGTTGCGAAACTACACGGAAGATCACCTGACACGGGTATCAGAAGAAGAAGACAATTTCCTTGAAAAGTTCGCTCGTTTCATCTCAGGAAATAACGTCTTTGATTTCATGAAAGCTTTCAATGATGCGCATTACCACATCGAAAGAAATGCCAACCCGAAGATTCTCTTCATGAATTTGTGTTTCAACGTGATGCGTTATATTCATGCGGCGTAAGATAGGATGCCCATGGTAGGTAAAAGGTAGAATGTGAAAAGGAGATGACCTTCTACTTTCAACCTTCCACCATTTTTCAACATTCCCTTGAGTATTCTTTCCCCGCTTACCAAATCGCTTCACCAATATTATGTGTACTTTTATCCTACAAACAGAGTTACTATGGGTTGTGCCAATTGTGGGAGTGATGGAACTCCCGGTGGATGTAAAAATCACGGTACCTGTAGTTCTGGAGGTTGCAACAAATTAGAGGTGTATGATTGGTTGGCAAACATGGAGTTGCCAGGAGGTCAATCGCCTTACGATATATTGGAAATCCGGTTTAAAAACAGCCGGAAAGGATTTTACCGGAACACCAAATCACTCGGTCTTCAAGTTGGAGATGTGGTAGTGGTTGAAAGCAGTCCGGGTATCGACGTAGGAGTCGTATCAATTGTTGGAGAACTCGCCAGAATTCAGGTAAATAAGAAAAGTCCGAACTTCAAACATGCTGAAGCGCGGAAAATAGTTCGTATTGCCGAACAGGAAGATATCGACAAGTGGATCAAAGCGCGTTCCTTAGAACGTGAAGTGATGTACAAATCACGAACGCTTGCCGTAAACCTTGGATTGGAAATGAAGATTTCCGATGTGGAATACCAAGCCGATTTAACCAAAGCAACATTCTATTACACCGCTGAAGGTCGCGTCGATTTCCGACAGTTGATCAAAGACATGGCTGAAGAATTTCGTATTCGAATTGAAATGCGACAAATCGGTGCACGTCAGGAAGCATCTCGATTGGGAGGAATTGGATCTTGTGGAAGAGAATTGTGCTGTTCTACCTGGTTAACCGACTTCCGTTCCGTATCTACAGCCGCTGCACGATACCAACAACTATCGCTAAATCCGCAAAAATTAGCCGGACAATGCGGTAAATTGAAATGTTGTTTGAATTACGAGCTGGATATGTACCTCGATGCAATTAAGGCTTTCCCGAAAGGAGATTTGAAATTGCGTACGGAGAAAGGAACGGCATCGCACATCAAAACCGACGTGTTTAAGAAGCAAATGTGGTATGGTTATGATGGTGAAGCTGGAATTGGAACAGGATTGATTCCATTACACCCAGACCGTGTTCGTGAGATCATTAGGATGAATCGCAACGGGAAAAAGCCGGCAGACTTAAATGATTACATGGATGTAACGGTTGAGGAAGAACCGGATTATACAAACGTGGTTGGTCAGGATAGTTTGAATCGTTTCGAGCATATCTTTAAGAAGAAAAAACGCTCTGGGAACCGACGCAAAAAGCCCACTGGTCAACAAGCTCAGGGAAATAAGCAACAAGCGAATAGACCTAAAAGAGGAAACCAGCAAAAGAAAGGTACTCAACCGAAACAGGGGAACCAGCAGAATCAAAACAATCAAAAGGGACCTCAGGCTAAGAAGCAAGGCGGAGGAAACCCGAACAATAAAGGAGGACAAAACAAACGTAGATCTAACAACCGAAGAAGAAAACCAAACAATAACAACAATGAAAAGAAGTCATAAGATCTGGTTGAGCCTGTTCTTGATTCCGTTGCTGGTGGCATGTTCGGATGCACCCCTGTACGAGAAGGTTTATTCCTTCGAAAATCAAGAGTGGAAGCAAGATGAGAAAATGAAGTTCGTGGTGGATATCCAGGATACTTCGAAGATTTATGACTTCACCGTTTTGGTAAGAACGACAACAGATTATCCATACAATAACTTATGGATGTTTATGAAAACGATTGCTCCGGATGGATCTACGGGTCGTGAACCGATTCAAATGTTCATTACCAATCCTGACGGAACCTGGGTAGGAACAAAATCTGGTTCTACAGTGGAAACTCCACTTTACTTTAAGGCTAGAAAAATGCCGTTGAAAGGAAAATACACCTTCATTCTCGAGCAGGGGATTACCGATTCTAAGGTAACCGACATCCTGGATTTGATTCTAAGGGTGGACTACGCTAGCGATCAATCTCAATAGAAGTTAGCCTAATTAGTTTCGCCCTAAAAGGCATTATCCATGGATAAGAGCAAAACAGTTTTTCTTCTACCAAGGAGACACGAAGGATTCTTAGAAAAGTGCTAAAGTATCTTTATAAGGAACGCTAGATTATGACAAAATCATAATCCTTTGTGTTCTGAGAACACCTCTGGCTTTCGGTTATGGCTTTGTTCCTCCGTGGTCAACATTAAACCCTGGGCATCTTGCAGTTATTTAGTCAATTACCTCTTGAAGAGAGAAACGCTGAATAATATACCAGTCGGTATAATTTATTTATATTTGCGGTATGAAAGGCAAGGCCGAGCAAACAACTCAATACATTATTGAAAAGGTGGCACCCATATTTAATCGGAATGGGTACAACGGCACAAGCATGTCCGATATTACCAGAGCCACAGGTTTAACCAAGGGGGCCGTATATGGAAATTTTAAAAACAAAGAAGATCTCGCCTTCGCAGCTTTTAAGTATAATGTTGATCTTATTGTCAACAAGATCAAAAGTACTTTAGTTCAGATTGAGTCACCAAAAGAACAACTAAGGGAACTTGTCAACTTCTATAGAGATTATCTAAGCAATATGGAAGATATAGGAGGGTGTCCGATTTTAAATATTGGTGTAGACGCCAACCATCAAAACAGCGAATTATTGCACCGTGTGCAAGAGGTAATCGAGAAACTGCAGTATTACATTCGAAGAATGATTGAATCCGGACAAGAAATGGGAGAAATCAAAGAAGATGTGGATGCAGCGTTTTATTCAAGGCGCATCTATACATTTATTCAAGGGGCTGTTTTCATGACTGTGACGATGAAAAATGATAACTATATCAATGAGGTAATGGATCACATGGATGAGTTAATTACCAATGAACTAGTGAAGTAAAAAAATTTACCAACTAATATACCGATTGGTATAAAACAAGATTAAATGAACGTACAAAAGACATTAGTAAAAACATATTTTGGATCGGTTTCTGCCGTATCACCCAAATTTGCGGCTCGAAATGCATTCAACCTTTTTCAAAAGGTGCGGAAGAAAAGTATTCGGGAACGCGAAGAAGCATTCTTTCAGGATGCTAGAAAATTTGATGTTAAAGCCGAGCTGGACCGCGGAAAAATGGAACTCATTAATTGTTATGAACTCGGTGAAGTAGGGCAGCCGCTAGTAGTGTTGGTCCACGGATGGGATTCTAATGCTGGAAGTATGTCACAAATTGCATATCAACTGGTAGCAGAAGGAAAAAGAGTTGTTTTGTTCAACCTGCCCGGACATGCCTTTTACAAACGTAGTTCAACAAACTTACTTGAATGTAGAGAGGCGCTTTCAGCCGTGCTCAATGACATCAATCCAGAGCCAGGGTTTTCAATGATAAGTCATTCTTTTGGATCTGCAGTGACGGCATACGCCCTTTCCAAACACAATTACAAATTGGACAAGTTGGTTTTTCTAACCAATCCAAATAAGGTAGAGCGCATCTTTGAAGACTTCAAGAACTTTATTGGGCTTGGAGATCGTGCATATGCTCAGTTGCTGGAGATGGCTAAACAAAAGTTGGGTGAACCCGTGCAGGAGGCAAATGTTGTTGACAGTTTATACAAAGTTGATTATAATGAACTCCTGCTCATTCATGACAGAAACGACAAGGTTTTGGATTATTACAACTCTTTGGAAGTGAAAGAAGCTACTCCAAAAGCCCAACTATTAACATATGAAAACATAGGACACTATAAAATGCTTTGGAATGATCAGGTAATAGCCGACTGTACTCGCTTTTTAAACACTACATCTAATATTGAAGAAGTAAGAAGTTGACCTTTTACAACTTATACTCATACGACAGTGCCAATACGTGTCGAAGCCCGCGATCAAAAGCGTAGAAACGTTTATCTAGCTGATATTTAAACGAAATATCGTGGTCGTTGTTGAGGTCGAAGGAAGCACCAATTCCCAGTCGCATTTTATCGAAACGCCTACCATTTTCACCAAGTGCTGGATTGTAGAAAAACTCCGTACTGATTTTTGGTGTTAGGATGAAGTTCTTGATATCGTAGGAAATCTCCGGTTTGAAACGGAACGCCTGATCGAAATCGGCATCGTAATCAAAACTACCACGATTGTTAAAAGCATATTGATAACGCAATCGCATTCCAATTCTTAATCGGTCGAATTTTTCTTTGAATTTTGCGTTGAAATTGAGTCGGTTCGCCACCTTGTAATTTCCGTATTGATTTTTGTCAATCACAAAACGATATTCCAATGATGGCTTGAGCCATTTCGTAAGCTTGTAATCAATTCCAATTTGAGGGAAGAAGGTTTCGATTCCATTTCCGTCAAAACGGGTGTTGAGCTCTGCAAACCAATCTGTTCTCTTAACAAGATCACCTTTTACAGCCACATTCGTCCAAAGCATGTACGAGTCATTCTGCTGGGCAAAAGCCGCACCTCCAAAAAGCGAAATAAATAGGACTACTTTCCAACGCATAGAGCAGAATTAGAATCGTTCGTAGACTATTGTTGTACCCAAATCAACCACTTCCTTTTTACTGTTGATGACAACCTCCATGATGATGGCTTTTTTGTTCGGTCCGTTTGGATTAGAAATCAACTCCTGGTACGTAACGTCTTCGTAGAAGAAAATGCGGTAGTTTCCAGGCTCAAGAAAACGAAATTTAAACGTTCCATCGTATGATGTTTTGATGTCGTCATGGAAGTACGGCTCCTCGCTCTCCAGCAGCCGGGAGAGTTTTTTTTGGACCTCGATGATGGTTTCCGCCTTCTCCAGCTTCTCGCGGAGGCGACGAGTTTCCCGTTCCAGCTCGGCGATTCGCTTGGCTTGCGGATCCACCGATCGTGTTTTTCGGCCCCGCTTCTTGGGTTTCAGGGCCTCCAAGGCCCCCGAATCCCTCTGCCGACGCCAGCTGGACAAGAGCGAGGAATACAGCCCTTCACGCCGAAGCATCGCGCCGATCTCACCCGGTACGTTACAGCGCTCGGCTTCTTCGAGAATCCGCTGTTTATATGCTGCGGAGTACTGGCGACGACGTGCTTTCGCCGGCACCTCGGGATCAGGGTCTTGTGCCGAGCGCTCAGATGAAACTTCCAACAATCCAGTCGAATCCACGGTCATTCCCATCTCGCCCTTGCTCTTTAATTTCTCGGGGGCTCAGTGTCTCACGTACATTGGCACAGTGGGGTCGCGGGAATGACGCTGGTAGAGAAGTATGGTGCCGCCATTGGGAGGGAGGGCCACGACGAGTCGGTTGGCCTTGGGTTCCTGTCCTCCAATCCAGATATCGTCGACGACATCCAGAGAATCCTGGGTGAGCACAACATTCCAGTTGTTGCCTCAGAGCGGAGTAGAGAAGCACACTGGGAGTCAGGTGACGCCGCCAACCTCTAAGGTGCCATGAAAATAAAAAAGAATCCTTGAGCGAATTCCAGATACTTCGGAAACGCTGACTTCCTGCTCGGATCTAACTCTCGGAAGAGACACTTTCCCCCTCCCCAAAACCTGAGTGATTTGCTCTCCGACAGTGTGAGGCAAGACGACGACGAGACAGCGTATCTATCCTGGCTTGCCTGGCAGCAATTTCTTCTTCAATGTTCCGGATGGAAGGGTTGGAACATCGGGCACGAAAATTCGCCGTTGACGCGTCATGGGGCAGAGCGGCTCACGATTCGGCGTCGGAAAGTCCGTCGCCGCGGAGGGCCGACCCACTGATTCGAGGATTCTACGAAATGAAGAAGACACCCCTACTTCTGATGTTGACGGCATGGCTCCTCCCCACCATCGCCATGGCTCAAGAACGGACCGAAAGCGTTACCCCCCTGGCGCTGCCCATGATGGAAAGCGTGACGGTCGAGCTCGCAGGGGCCGACAAGCTCCATGCCCAGGGCTGGAAGAAATCTAAATCCGGAGCTTGGCACAAAACGTTGGCCAACGGGGTCGAGGTGGAAATCGCCCACGGTGAGCTGGCCTACCAGCGTGCTCTGCATCGACTCACCCGTCAGATCACAGATCTTGAGATGAAGGAAGAGCGGACAGCAAGGCAGGATCTGCGGTTGCTTGAGCTGTTGCTGGAACTTGAAGAGCTCGAGAAAACCGACCTCCCCGCCAAGATCGAGGGCACCGCCCCGCCCCAAGCTCTTTGCACGGGTAATGCCACGTTCAGCTACTACATCGGCCAAAGCGGTTCGTATTCCTCCGCGGACGCTCAGACCGTTTTCGTGGCTGTGCAGAATACCGGAGCCGTCGCCACGTCGACCTCCGTAGCGACGATCTACTCCGGCAGTGGCGTCTACAGGGAAAGCGGATCGAGCTCGGGAACGGGCCTGGTCGTTCCGTCCTGGGCTGGAATCAGCGTACCGTCCTGGTTCTGCTATGCCGAGGTCAGCGGCTCGGTCACGCTCAGTGGCGTGAACTTTCCAAATTGCAGCATGACCGAGGCCCATTTCTACAGAGGCGGCGTCTGCTGAGCCTTCCTGTCGCCGCGGTGCTAGTACTAGCCTACCGCGGCGACAGCGCCTACTCTGGCTGCCGGCCCTTCGAGCATGCCGATTTCAGACTTCATTCATCTTTTCGTAAAGGTTCCGAAAGACTTCGGCTAAACCAAGGGCGTTAAGGTTCCGGTTCAAACCCCCAATGAACCGGAACCGATCGACACCCCTTCGATCGGTTTCTATATCGAGCCGAACGCTCGACAGGAGCCGACATGCTGACTCTTTGGCGTTTTCTGCCCTTTTGCCTTCTCTTCCTGCTCACGACCCCGAGCCTTGACGCGGCGATCGACTTACCGCCGGATCCAGCGGATTACACACTTTACGACTGTTATGAAGACGAGCGTAAGACCTGGAACGATGGCTCGGTGTCAGAGCACGACGGCAATCCCGTGGGGGATGTCGAAGGTCGGATCTACTGGCCGGTGGTCTGCGGCGCACCCACCGAGGCTCCCACAGAAGCAAAGTTGCCTTTGGTGATCGTGATCCACGGTGACGGTCACCACCTGGACGACTACGAATATTTTATGGAGCACCTGGCGAAAAACGGCTTCATTGCCGCGACCATCGACGGCCGCCAGGAGATCTCCAATGTGGAACGGGCGGAAAGAATTCGTACCTATTTAGCATTCATGCGAGACCATTGGGCTTGGAGTGATCACGTGAAGAATTCCATCGGTCTCTTCGGGCACAGCCGAGGCGGTGAGGGTGTGGTGACCGCCGCCCGCAAGATCCGCGAATGGGGCCTCGACCACGATGTTGACGCGGTGGTGTCGCTGGCACCCACGGATCGACCCACCGAAAACGACGGCACGGAGGGACCGGAAGACTTGCATTCCCGAGACGCTGGCGCGTATTTGGTGATCTACGGCTCCAAAGACGCGGACATCAAAGGGCGTTTCGTGGACGTCAACGACGACTTTCTTCCCTGCAATCCGCCACTGTCGGGACCCATGCATACGGGCTTTTCCCTCTATGATCGCGCGGGCCAAGAAAACAACACCGAGCCGCCCCTGGTGCCGGGCACCAATGCGATCACAAAGGCCATGCTCTTTGTCGACCGAGCCACTCATAATTGCTGGCGCTTCGAAAATGAATGCTTTGGCCCCTGGCTTTCGGGCCCCAATCACCGCAATGTGCTCAAGGCTTATACCTCCGCCTTCTTTCGCCAACACCTTCGCGGTGAGCAGGAGCTGGCCTATTACCTCACCGGGGACTGGACACCGGCCTCGGTCGCCGAGGACGGCACCTATGTCCGCCAGCAATACAGTGAGGCTCTGAAGCGTCGAGTGATCGACAATTTCGAGAATGGAAACGTTTCCCAGGGCACCCTCGGCCCCGTCACCGACTCCACCTTTCTCAACATCAGCCTGCGGGAGGATTCCGCCTTTGAGCAAAACAATTGCTCCATACCCCACGATACTGGAGTGCTCTCCCTGCGATGGAATCGCGCCAGCCCACTCATCGTAGCCCCTTGGATCCGTTGGTCGATTCCGGACCATCTCAACCATGGCGGGCAGCGCCTGAGGGATTTCTCAGGCTTCAGCCATTTGAGCCTGCGGGCCGGTCAGCAATGGGGGGACGTCGACAATCAAGAAGGCGAAGACCAACGATTTTCCTTGCGACTGCGGGACGACGCGGGCGACACGTCCCTCTCCATACCCAGCCGCCTCTTCGACGCGCTTCGCTATCCCGACAAGGGTATCTTCTCCAACGGTCTCGTCTCGGGCAAAGCACCAAAATCGAGTCTGCAAACCCTTCGCTTCCCCTTGGCCTATGTGCATGGGGTCGACCTGGAAAACATCGTGGAGGTGGAGCTGCGTTTTGACGACCCGGATCACCTAAATGGAGCGATTTTCCTCGACAGCCTGGAGCTGGTCGACGCCGCTCATAATGTGCTCGGGGTGGTACCCACGGAGCTGATCAACGGCCTGCCGATCGCCGACATTCAAGCGGGGCAGACCCAGGAGCGCTATTTCTTCATCGACGTGCCGGAAGGTGCTCATCGACTCGACATCTCGATCGACGGCAACAACGGCGATGCGGATCTCTACCTACGCTACGGGCTGGAACCCACCAGTCAATTCTTCGACTGTCGCCCGTATAGCGTCTCCAGCCGAGAAACCTGCACCGAGCTCCTGCCCGCGGCGGGACGTTGGTATGTGATGGTGCGGGGCTTCCGTTCCTTTGACGAGCTCACCATTGAAGGCACCTTCGAGCTGGACGGCCCCCCTTGTGTGGATTGCGAGCACTACCCCGGCCATCTCGACTTCACCGGGGACTCGGACCTTCAACCCGCGGGGACCTGGTACTGGAGCCCGGCCCCGGGCCGGCATCGCGGTTGGCTTGAAGGCCCCGCCGACACGGACTTCGACCTCTATCTCTACCTATGGAACGGCTTCAGCTGGGTGCTGATCGCGAGCTCCACCAGCCCGACGTCTGAGGAAGAAATTTCTTTCGTCGCCTGGCAGGCTGGATATTTCCTCTGGGAGGTCTATTCCTATTCCGGCAGCGGAGACTACGATTTCTGGCTGCAACGACCTTAACCATCGCCCCCGACTAGAAATCCCGGGGCCTGCAGGCGGCGCCCGAGGTTGCGGATCAATCAGCTGCACGACCAGACTAGGCGGGAACGGTCACGGCCGCATGTACCAGAAGTCACCTCTCAGAAGCATGACCTATGGCACATGCGGCCATGACCTGAGCGTGCCGATAATCGTCGCGCGTCACCGCCGAAGGTGGCGTCACTTCGAAACGAAAGGCACACCATGCGCACAAAGACATTCCTTCTGGTTTTGCTCGGCAGCCTGCTCTTCTCCGGTTCCTTCACCCCGACCGATGCCCGGACCCGGGGATCGGAGGCGAAAGCCCAACTCATCCCCTTCGAGCTTGAAGATCAATTCGGTAAAACCCTAAAAGCCGAGGACCTCAAAGGACGCGTGGTCCTAGTTATCGCCGCCGACGGTTCTGCCAGCGACTTCACCGGCGCATGGAGCGCTTCGCTCGGTGACGCCATCGTCCGGCTCGGGCTTGAGGATCAGGTCGAAGTCCTCGGCTTGGCGGATCTGCGCGGCGTGCCGGCTTTCATGCGAGAGCGCGTGCGCGGCAGCTTTTCCACCGACCCTCAGGATGCGACCCTCCTGGACTGGAAGGGTGACTTCGCCAAGGCGTACGACTTCGAGAAAAGTCACTGCAATCTACTGCTCTTCGCCGCCGACGGCGCGATTGCTCAGCAAGCCGCCGTGCGCGAGCTCGACGACGGCGTGCTCGATGGCTTTGAGACCGCCCTCGGCAGTCTTCAGCAGCAGCAGTGATTCCACCGATGAGCGTCGTGGATCAGCTCAGCCGGTGGCCGCCTGCCGGCTGCGGGTTTCCCGCAGGATGAGCGCGGCGTGGAGAAAAGCGTTGACCGGCACGTCGACACCGCTCTCCCGGGCCAGGCGAAGCACAGCTCCGCTTTGCGCGTCGAGCTCGGAGGGGCGGTCTGCCATCCAGTCCCGCTGCATCGAGGCGGTGGTCTCGGCGGGCAGCTGGTCGATGAAGGCCATGGACCGTTCCACCGCGTCGTCGGATAGGGCGATGCCCCGTTGTCGGCCGAGGTGCCAGATCTCGTGGATGGCCGTCTCCAGCAGCTGGCGGCTCTCGGCATGGCCACGGATCTCGCCGATGGTCGAGCGGGTCACCGCGCCGACCGCGCTGGTGGCGACGATGAACATGAATTTGCCCCACATGGCTGCTTGGATGCCCGCCTCGGGGATCTTGGTGACGATCCCGGCGCGCTCGGCCGCCTGGCGAAACGCTTCGGTGCGCTCGCTCGACGAGCCGTCCAGCTCCCCCAGCTCGATGGTCGGACGGGCACCGAAATGGTGGATCGAGCCCGGGGTCTCGACCTTGGCGAGGATCCGGCAGAGCCCGCCGAGCACCCGCTCGGCGCCCAGCACCTCGGCCAGCCGGAACGGCACCTCGATGCCGTTGAGCAGGGGCAAGGCGAAGGACTCCGCTCCGAAGAGCGGCAGGGCCGACCGCGCGGCCGCTTCCACTTGCCACGCCTTGACCCCGAAGATCACGCAGTCCACAGGGCCGACGGAGGTTGGGTCGTCGGTAGCCTTGACGGCGCGGCTGAAGTCGCCGTCGAGGCTCTTCACCACCAGGCCCCGCGAACGCAGGGCGTCGAGAGTGCGTCCACGGGCGATGAACGTCACGTCGTATCCCGCCTCGGCGAGGCGTCCGCCGAAATAGCCCCCTACCGCTCCGGCTCCGACCACTGCAAATCTCACGTGTTTTGTCCTTTCTGTCGATGGCTCATCGCCGTCCGGCACCCGTTCCGGGTGCTCGTTGCACGCCAAACACCGTAAGGCATGGCCGATCGCCGGTCAATTCGCCTCCGCGTAGGCAATCGACGGGTGCCGGCCGGGATGTCGCGGCCCCGATTGCCAGAGCAGGGTTTGGGTCTCGCTCGTAGTGCAGGGCCACGGTCGGCTACGAGCTCGCCGCCCGGAGAGCCGGAATGAAGGTAGCGACCAGCGCGATGGTGACGAGCAAGAGCGGCAGCAGGACAAACGTGACGGGATCGAGCGGATCGACCTCGAAGAGGATCGACTCAAGCCATCGGGTCACGCCCGCGCCTGAGGGAGATCGGTCGGGCCGACCCAGGAGCCTTGAAAATCCCGGCGCGATCAAAATAAGGTCCGGCCGAACCGGCCTTCGTCATTGTTTGGGCCGTCGACTTTGTCCGAGTCTCCCTCGAAAAAATGTCTGGAGTAGGTCCTATGCGACAGTTTTTTGTTTTGATGACGGCCCTTTGGCTGCTCAGCACCGCCGTCCACGGAGCCGACGAGCCTCAGGCCGTGGCCACGTACAACATGGCCAACGACACCATCGCGGTGATCATGAACGATGTTCGATTCCCCCTCGACGACTTCGATTTTCCGGCCAACACCACGCACATCAATAACCTCTACATCGGTTTTTATGACGGCCTGACCGGCTATTACTTCAACGATTTCGTGCAGGGCGGAAACTCATCCCTAGTGCTGATCGGTGGAGTGGTCGAGGCCGGCACCGAGCCGAGCCAGAGCATCACCATGACCTTCGGAGACGCCAATCCGCCGTCGCGTTTCACCATCGAGCTCTTGGTGGAGATGCTCGGTAACGGCAGCCATGGGCTCCGCGCGACCGCCACCATTACGAACCTGCTCGAAGGCTCCAACCTAGGCGGCTCTTCGCTCGAGAACACCAAGCTCTACGTCTTCAGCGATATTGCGATCAACGCCAGCGAATCGGGCGACACCACGGCCTATGATCAAGCCAGCGGTATCTTCTATGCCTTCGACGACACGAGCTCACCCAATACCTGGTTCGGTTGTCACGGCAACGGCGACTTTCCGTTCTATTACGCCGGTTTTCGGTATGAAGGTCCGCCCGGTTTGGCGCCCTTTCACGCTGCGATCGTGGAAGGCAGCAACCTCTCGAATGTGGTCAACAGCACGCCGGAAGACCAAGTCGCCGGTTGGAATTGGGATATCGGGTCGATCACCGACTCGGTTACCGTGGGTTTTGCGATCGCCGCCCACGATAGCCTGAGCAATCTCGTGGACGCCTTGCAGTCGAGCGTGCCCGCATCGACCACCACCATCTTCGTCGACGGTTTTGAAAGCGGCGATACCTCGGCCTGGACGAGTGATTGAGCGGACGCCCGTAACGTTATTGGACGCCGACCACGGACACTCGATACTCCGCCGGGCGCTCTTGGACCTGCCCCAGGAAACGGACGATCCGTGAGCCGTCCGCTCGTAGGTCGGGCCCGCTTTTCGTGACCACGTGACGCTCGATCTCGGTCGTCCAGGCGTTGTCGGGACCGGTGATGGTGGCCTTCAGCTTGAGGGCGCGAATGGATCGAGCACCGGTATTTTCGATTTCGAGCACGGCCTCGAAATAACCACCTCCGTCTTGGGCAAAGGTATTCTCGGAATAGCGACGGGCGCGCTCGCGGGCGGAGAGCGCCATGCCTTGGGGCTGAGGCTCTTGCCAATGCAGCTGGACGGGGCCGACAACACCGTAGTCGTCGGCAGCGGGCGTTTGCTCGACGCGCTCGACCACCAGATCCACCCGGCTGAGGCTCGGGACGACCTCCTCGAGCTGATGCACGGCCTGCTGGTCGCCGGGCCGAAGGGGCGGTGCTGAGCTCGAGTGCAGCTCGAGATCTTTTTCCTTCAAGATTTGGTGGTCGGCGTCCCGAAACTGCAAGCGGGCCGTGATCTTTTCGAGCTCGGTGGAGCCGCGGTTCTCGACGACCGCGTTCAGGGTGTAGAAGGACCGTCCGGTCGTGTAGTTGTTCAGACGAGAGAGCCGAAGATCGAAGCCGAGCTCGAGCTCAGGGGCGGAGGAAGTGTCGAGCTCGATCGGTATGTCCAGCTCTGCGGTGTCGGTGGCTTCCTCGGATGGGGCGGCCGCGTCGGTGGGGTCGGAAGGGGGCGGTGCAGATTCCGTGGCCACCGTGTTTTCCACCGTGCTCCTTGACGTGCCCTCTGCGGTGGTCGGATTCGACGGCGGTGAATTTTCAAAGAGCAGCAGGACCAAGCCCAAGATCAAAGGAATCGCGATGGCCATGCCGACCTTGGTGGTGCTGCCGGGGCGTCGCGCCGAGGACGACGAGGTCCCCTGATCGAGCTCGTTGAGCAGCTCGAAAGAGGCTCGATGGTCGGGGTCCAGCTCAAGGCAGCGGCGGGCCAAGGACTCCGCACGTTGCCGATCCTGGCCGTGGCCCCGTTGTTGATAACGTCCGGCGTAAGCCTGGGCTAGGGCGTGTTGGATGTCGAGCTGATTGGGCGCCAGCGCGGCCGCCTCCGAGAGCTCGGTGGCGGCGTCGTCGTAACGTTGATGTTCGAGAAATCCGAGGCCGCGAGTCTTATGGTCTTGGGCGCTTCTTGCCGCCGCTGCCAGCTCGGCTTCGCTGATGCCGACCTCCCTCGCGATATTCCGCAGCTCGGCCTCCGTCGGACCGGACGAGCGCGCGTCGGAAAGCTCCATCACCTTCTGCAAATAGATTTTCAGGATGTCTTGATCATTACCGGACATGGTCACCTCGACCAGATTCTAGAATGAACCCGGCGAGTCGTCACGGGCCGACCATCCGGAATGTCTGAGAATCCCGGCATGATCGACATGGGCTCCGGCCGAGCCGGATTGACTCGAACCCCCTCTATCTGCAAACTGCGCGGGATGAGAAACGGCACAAAGGATGGATCCTAATGGCCACGGGTCACAAGGTGGAGATTCAGTTCCGACACGCCGCGATGCCGATTGCTTTCCTGCTCGGCTTGGTGGTCTATGGCTTGATTCTGCGACCGCAGGTGCTCGGTCAAGCGGCGTTTCCGCTGGAGGTTGTTTTTATCCTGGCGGCTGCGTTCATCATGACGGAGCTGGTGGTGCTGGGTTTTTCGTGGAAGGAAATCGAGGGGGCGATTGTCGAGAAGCTGAAGACGGCTCTGCCGGCCTTCTTTATTCTTTTCGGCATCGGCCTGGTGATCGGCGCCTGGATGGTCTCCGGTACCATTCCGATGTTGGTGTACTACGGGCTCCAGTGGGTCGATCCGTCCTTCCTTTACGTGTTTTCGTTCGTGGTACCGGTGATTTTTTCCTTGCTGACCGGCACGTCGTGGGGCTCTGCCGGGGCGGTGGGCATCGTGCTCATGGGCATTTCGGAAGCTCTGGGCGGCCAACCGGGTATTACGGCGGGCGCGGTGATCGGCGGCGCCTTTTTCGGCGACAAAATGTCGCCCCTCTCGGATACCACCAATCTGGCGGCCCTAGCTGCGGAAGTCGATCTCTTCGACCACATCCGGTCGATGATGGTCACCACGTTTCCGTCGGCCTGCTTGGCGACGATCGGCTACCTGGGCCTCGGTTTTCTCTACCCTCCGGATCCAGCCGCGGGCTTGGAGTCGCGGCAAGCCTTTCTCGAAGCTCTGTCGACGACGTTTCAATTCCATCCGCTCCTCTTGGTGCCACCCGCCCTGGTGCTGCTCGCGTCCATGCGCCGCAAGCCGACCGTGCCCACATTATTCGTGTCGGCGGCCACCGCCTGTGGGTTGGCGTTGATATTTCAGCCCTTCACCCTAGCGGATGTGCTGACCAGCTTGCGGGACGGTTTCAACCTCGGCATGGCACCTTGGCTGGTCGATCCGGCGCCTGAGGTGGCCGCTCTGCTCGAACGAGGGGGTCTGTTTGCGCTCATCGACGCCATCGTCGTGGCCTTCACGGTGTTCATGTTCATCGGCGCCATGGACCACATCAGCGCCATGCCCCTCTTCATCGGACGTGTTTTCGGCTTCGCCAAGACCCGTGTGTCGACGATTCTCTCGGCCTTGGCCGCCACCGCTCTGACCAACTCCCTGACCTCGAATCAATACGCCACCAGCTTTATCGTCGGCGACGCGTTCAAGAGCCGATTCGACGCCCTAAAGATTCCGAGAAAAGTGCTGTCCCGTTCCCTTGAGGATACTGGCACCATGCTCGAGAGCTTGGTGCCGTGGACACCGACCGCGGTGTTCATGGTGGCGACCCTCGGAGTGCCCTATGCCGACTATTGGCAATGGCAGCTGCTCTCCCTGATCAATATTGTGCTGGCTCCGACCCTGGCCATCCTGGGCGTGGGCTGCTTTTATGAAGACGCAAACCAAGACATGAGCAAATGACTTCCGAGGCTGACGACCCTAAAACGGGCAAAGATCCAGACATGGGGCCAAACACCCTGATGGCCCACGCCGGGGAAGATCGAGCGGCGTACCACGGAGCGGTGGTGCCACCGATTTTCCAAAACTCGCTCTTCACGTTTGAGAGCTGGCAGGCCATCGACCAAGCGTTCGACGATCGAACGAGCTCGTATATCTATACGCGAGGTCAAAATCCGAGTGTGTCGATTGCCGAAGAGAAACTGGCCAGATTAGCGGGCGGCGAGCGTGCCAAGCTCTTCGCCTCAGGAATGGCCGCCATTTCAGCCGCCATCCTGAGCACGGTGAAGGCGGGCGACCATGTGGTGACGGTCGACAATATTTACGGACCGGCTCGCAATCTCCTGACCGGCTATTTGACGGACAAGATGGGGCTCAGCACGACTTTTGTATCGGGTGAGGATCCGGCGGAATTTGAAGCCGCCCTCACCGATCGAACCCGCTTGATTTACTTGGAGAGCCCGTCCTCCGCCGTGTTCAGCCTGCAGGATCTGTCGGCAGTGGCCCAAATCGCCCGAGATCGAGGTATCCGGACCATTGTCGACAATACCTGGGCCACACCGATTTTTCAGCGGCCCTTGGAGCTGGGAATCGACCTGGAGGTGCATTCCTGCTCCAAATACCTCGGGGGTCACAGCGACTTAGTCTCGGGTCTGGTGATTGGCCGGGAAGCGGACATCATTGAGCTCACCGTGAGGGAATATGAGCTCTTGGGTGGGAAAATGGCCCCTTGGGAAGCCTGGCTCCTGACCCGTAGCCTGCGGACGTTGTCCATGCGGATGGCCCGTCACCAAGAAAACACCCTGCAAGTCGCGCGCTTTTTGGAAAACCACCCTGCTGTCCGGGTCGTCCGCTACCCCGGGCTTGAAAGCCATCCGCAATTCGACCTGGCCCAATCTCAGATGACGGGCACCAGCGGGTTGCTGAGCTTCGAGCTGAAGACCACCGATCTCGAAAAAATCCGCGCCTTCGTCAATGCCGTGCGCTTCTTCCAAATCGGCGTCAGCTGGGGTGGCCATGAGAGCTTGATCTACGTGCCGGCGATCAGCTACCTCAAGGAGCTGTCCCCCGAGCAATTCAAAAGCCTGGGCATCTCCCTGGGTGACGTGCGTCTTTCCATCGGCCTGGAAGACGCCGACGACTTGGTCCGCGATCTGGACCAGGCGTTGGTTCAAGTCGCCGAATAGAGTGCGCTCCAACTTCTATTGGGGGTCCACCGGCGGGCGAGCCCGAGACAGCCCAGGCCACAGACGCCACAGCAGCCAGAGACCGGCTGCGGATACGGCCGCGCAGAGGATCGCTGCGAGAGGTCGTCCGAAAAGCCCGTAGCCACCGGCGAAAAGGGCGCCGTAAACCGCCAGGCAGCCCGCAAACATGGCGGCAAAGGCGGCGGCGAGGGCGTCTTCCGATACCGGTAGAGGCTCTCCCGCTCGTTCCGCCTCCAAACGGACCTGCCGCCAGCCCGGCCCGGAAGGCCGGACCCTGCGATAGAACTCCCGGAGCGTGGAGGGCTCGGTGGCCGGGGTGACGCAGGTGACCGTGACCCACGCGAAGGTGGTCACGCCCACGCCGGCGATCAGCTCTTGCCAGGGTTGCCAACCCGTTTCGAAGAATTGGAAAGCCAGGGCCATGGCAAAGGAAACCACCATGGCGGCCAGCTCGCTCCAGGCGTTGATGCGCCACCAGAACCAACGGAGGAGGAAGAGCAGACCAGTGCCGGCTCCGATTTGCAACAGAATTTGAAACGCGCCGAGGGCACTGTCCAAAGCCAACGCCATGACGGCCGCCAGCGCCATCAACACCACCGTGGCGCCACGACCCAAGAGCACCAGCTCTCTCTCGGAGGCCTGCGGCCGCATGAAGCGATGGTAGAGGTCGTGCACCAAATAAGACGATCCCCAATTGAGATGGGACGAGAGGGTGGACATGAAAGCCGCCGCCAGGGAGCCGACCACCAGCCCCAGCAGGCCGGCGGGTAGGAAAGTGAGCATGGCGGGGTAGGCGAGATCGTGTCCGATGACCGACGGATCCACATGGGGAAAAGCGGCTGCCAGCGCGTCTAGATCGGGAAATACCACCAAGGAAGCCAGTGCGACGAGAATCCAAGGCCAAGGCCGCAAGGCGTAGTGGGCGAGGTTGAAGAACAACGTCGCGCCGATCGCATGGCGTTCGTCTCGGGCGGCCAACATGCGCTGGGCCACATATCCACCGCCACCCGGCTCCGATCCGGGATACCAGGCCGCCCACCATTGCACGGCAATCGGCACCAGGAAGAGGGGCACGAAGGTCGCCGGATCTTGAAAGTCGGGGATGAGAGCGAGTCGGCTCGAAACCTCTGGGTGAGCAAAGAGCTGGGATAGCCCACCCACCTCTGGCTGCCCCACGGCGTAAACCGCCGCCACCACCGCGCCGGTCATCGCCACGGCGAAGAGCAGGAGGTCGGTGAACAGCACACCGGTCAGCCCCCCGGCGGTGGCGAAGATCACCGTCACCACCGCCGCGACGAGCAGGGTTTGCACGGGCGTTGCGCCGAAGAGCACGCCTCCGATTTTGATCGCGGCCAGGCTCACCGCGGCCATGATCATCACGTTGAAGAAAACTCCGAGATAGACCGCTCGAAATCCCCGCAGGAACGCCGCGGCTCGTCCGGAGTACCTCAGCTCATAAAGCTCGAGGTCGGTCACCACCCCGGATCGACGCCATAAGCCGGCATAAACGAAGGTGGTCATCATGCCGGTGAGCAAAAAGGCCCACCAAACCCAATTGCCGGCGACCCCGTGGCTGCGGGTGATGTCGGCTACCAGATTGGGAGTGTCGGTGGAGAAAGTGGTCGCCACCATGGAGACACCCAACAACCACCAGGGCTGGGCGCGGTCGGCCAGGAAGAACCAAGTGCTGTCCTTGCCGGAGCGGCGGGAGACCCAAAGGCCGATGCATAGGGTGATCGTCAGATAGACGATCAAGATCAACCAATCGACGCTCTTGAGGACCATTTAAGCTCCCAAAGTTTCGCCTCCCGGAACCGGTCTTCCGGAGACGATGGAGATTCCGACGAGACGTTAGGACGGCGTAGGGGCGTGGAATCGTAGCACCGGCATCGGTTCCTGGCGAGACGCCGATGGGAATCGTCGAAGCCCGCGTCGTCGCCTAAGCTTGGTCGCTCGTCTGCGCAGCTTTTGAATATTTGAGTCAAGAATTTACGCGGCCTGTGGAAAACTCCTCGAATCGAACCCCGCCACGGGCTGGAAGCCCGAGGCTAGGCGCCCCCGGCTACACCTGCCTTGCCCCTGGCGGGGCTGCTCTGCAGCTGCTCCGGGCCGCCCCCGCAAGGGGGCAAGGCAAAGGTAGCCACGGAATTTATTCCGTGGTGCGGAGTCGCTTTCGAGGATCTGGAAGGCGCGGTGTGCCGAGCACGGAAGCGAGCGTGTCTTAGATTTTTAGCTCCATAGTTTCTTGGTTACTTTTGAAGGAGGCGAGCATGCTTGTCGATGCTGATCTCGGCTTTTCTCGTAAAGCTCATCGAGCCACAGATCGTCGGCTCGGACGATTTCTTGTGATGTTCGCGTGGGTGCTGGCCCTGGGCCTGCCCGTCACCGGCGAGTGCCTGGCCGACTCCATGGACGTGGTCTCCGCAACCACCTCGGGCTCGGTGGTCGAGCTGAGCACGGAAGGTGGTCTGCGGGTCCGGCTCAGCTTCTTGACGGATGAGCTCTTTCGAATCCAGGCCTTCAGGGGGGAAAACCCAGAAGACGAGCAAAGCGGCAAGGCTCCGATTGTTGTGCAAGAGGAATTTGAAGGAGCCTCGATCACCCTCGAAGAATCGCTGGGCAAGCGGATCCTCTGGACCGAAACCTTGAAATTGGTGATGCACTCGTCTCCCCTGCGATTGGAGCTCCATCGACGATCGGACGATCAATTGCTTTGGCGAGAGCTGAAACCCTTGAGCCTAGATGCCGGCTCAACGGTGCTGACCTTGTCCAGCGACGAGCAGGAGCGCTTCTACGGCGGCGGTCAGCAAAACGGAGTTTTCCAATTCAAGGGCCGATCGATGGAGATCTCGTATTCCGGCGGCTGGGAGGAGGGAGATCGCCCGAGCCCTGCGCCCTTCTTTATGAGCAGCCGAGGCTACGGCATGTTGCGCAATACCTGGTCCAACGGTGTGTACGACTTCCGCTCCGACCATTACCTCACCGCCGGCCACGAGGAGGAGCGGCTGGATGTCTATGTGATGGTCGCCGACTCCATTCACGGCGTCTTAGACCTCTACACCGGTTTGACCGGTCGGGCCCGTCTGTTGCCCCGTTGGGCTTACGGTTACGGCGACGCCGATTGCTATAACGACGGCGACAACGTGAAGAAACCCGGCACCGTGCCCGAAGGTTGGACGGATGGGCCGACCGGCACCACGCCGGATGTCGTCGAATCGGTGGCTGAGGCCTACCGACGTCATAACATGCCGGGCAGTTGGATCCTGCCCAACGACGGCTACGGCTGCGGTTATTCCGACCTGCCCGAGGTCGTTCAGAAGCTGGACGACCTGGGTTTTCGTACCGGTCTATGGACCGAGGACGGGGTGGAAAAAATCGCGTGGGAAGTGGGCACGGCCGGCTCGCGGGTGCAAAAGCTCGACGTCGCGTGGACCGGCAAGGGTTATCAATTTGCCATGGACGCCAACCACGACGCGGCCAACGGCATCCTGCAAAACTCGGACTCTCGGCCCGTGCTCTGGACCGTTATGGGTTGGGCCGGCATTCAGCGCTATGCGGTGACCTGGACCGGTGATCAAAGCGGTAGCTGGGATTACATCCGTTGGCATGTTCCGACCTTCATCGGCTCGGGTTTGTCGGGAATGAGCTATTCCACCAGCGATGTCGACGGCATCTTCGGTGGCTCTCCCGAGACCTTTACCCGTGATCTTCAGTGGAAATCTTTCACCCCGGTGCTGATGGGTATGTCCGGGTGGTCTAAAGCCGAGCGCAAGCACCCCTGGTGGTTCGACGAGCCTTATCGCTCGATCAATCGACGCTATCTGAAGCTTCGACAGCGATTGATGCCCTATCTCTACACCTTGGCTCGGGACACCGAAACCCATGGCGCTCCCATGGTGCGCTCCGCGGTGTGGGACTATCCCGGCCCGGCGGAAGATCATCGCTATCAATTCTTTCTCGGTCAGGATCTGCTGATCGCTCCGGTCTTCCGTAGCGGCGACTGGCGCGAGGGTGTGTTTTTACCGGAAGGGCGTTGGATCGACTATTGGAACGGCACGATTTTGGACGCCGGCCCGGAGGGGCGTTCCGTAGACGTGCCCGTGGATCTCGCCACGATCCCGGTCTTTGTACGAGCCGGAGCGATTCTGCCCATGTATCCGGAATCTCTCTATGACGGCCAGGTTCCGCCGGATCCCCTCACCCTCGATATTTATCCCCATGGAAGCTCCGAATTCCAACTCTACGAGGACGACGGTCAAACCCGTCAGTACTTGGAAGGTGCGTTCAGCACGCAGGCCTTCAGAGCCGTCACCGATCCGGGTGCGGGCTCGATCCAAGTCCACCTGGAATCCGCGAATGGATCCTACGAAGGGATTCTGGAGCAGAGAAAGATCGTGTTGCGTCTGCATGTTCCGTCGCCACCGAACGAGGTGACCCTAAACGGAACCGTGTTGCCGGCGAGCGAAGACCAAAGCTCCGGTGCCGGGTGGACTTTCGACCCCGAGGATCGGGGCGGCACCCTGTGGATCCAGAGCGACCCGTTGAGCATTCGGTCGCCCCATCAAGTCACGGCCAGCTTCTCCCCAGGCACGTTGAACCCATCCGGCGGCTCCTATCCCCCGATGCCCGAAACCGGGAGTCGCATCCTCGCCGACGACCTGACGGTGATCGGTCGTCCCGCCGAAGAGCCGGGGCATGTTTTGGAAAACGCTTTTGACGGTGATCCCGATACCTGGTTTCGCACGGTGCGTGATCAAAGGCTTGCCTACGGCGCCCACGAGCTGACCCTATCCCTGGGTGGCCGTCGGTTGGTGGAGGGTTTTAAAGTCAGCCCGCGCAACGACAAACATTGGAAATACGGTCAGATCAAGGATTATGAGCTCTACGTGGGCGACATCAACGGCGTGTGGGGTGAGCCGGCAGCCAGAGGCTCCTTGGAGCAAGTGGAAGGCGAGCAAGAGGTGAGATTCCCTGCCCGGGTCGGTCGGCTGCTGCGCCTCAGAATCCTCAGCACCCATGACGACGGCTTGGATCCCATGGTCTTGGGCGCAGGCGGGGTCGAAGGGGGATCCTTCGACGCCTCGGCACCGGTCCAGGTGGGATCCACCACCATTTCAGAGCTCGAGATTCTGGAACGACGTCCTCCAGCGGCTCCCAAGAACCGTGTTGCCCTGGCTCCCTTGGTCGGAGATGCCCGGGAGTGTGAGTTGAACGGCCTGAGCTTTGCCCACGGCCTAAGCGACGGCTCTCCGCGCTACGATTTCGAGCTGGAGGGCCATTGGCAGACCTTCCGGGCAGAGGTCGGCTTGGCCGGCTCGGAGAGCTCTCCAGCCGGCAGCGCGCGATTCCAGGTTTGGGGTGACGAGCGGCTCCTTTGGGATAGCGGTGAAATAAAAACCGTGCGCGAGGTGCTCAAGCCGAGGGTCGACATCCGGGGCATCTCACGGCTCAGCCTCCGTACCGTCTCGTCTTTTGCCTCTGCTTCCGAAGGGGTCCGCACAGTCTGGGCAGCCGCGGAAGTCGAGGGCTTTGAGGACGATTCCGTTCGATCTGTGGATATTGCGGACCTTGGATGCAACGATTCATGAGCGAGCCGACGCCGGCGTTGGGCTGAGTCCAGATTCGGGGGATCCTGGGCATCGTTGCTTCCCCTTCCGAATGTAGGCATAGGTGTTCCTGCCCAGTGACGAGCTTCAAGGGCATACAGACTGAAATTGAGGTGGCACCGCATGACCAGGATCTCGAAGCTGCAGTGGACCGGTGGGCTGTGGTTGAGCCTCGTGCTCGCGGTCTTCGTAGCGACCCCAGCCGCCCCACAAGATACAACACCGCCGCAGCTGACGATCACGGCACCGACCGAGGGCGAGATCGTCGACGATTCGACGACCGCGATCCGGCTGGAGCTCGGCGATCCGGAAAGCGGCATCGACCCGGAGTCGTTACGCCTGACCCTGGACGGCCCTAACGCCATCGGCTTCGACTTGACTCCGACCTGCGTGGTCGAGGCCGACGGCGCCGTCTGCGAGCCGCCTCCGCTCGCCGACGGCCGCTACACCCTGATCGCGACGGTGAGCAATCAGATCGGTCTGACGGCGGCCGCCAGCCACCGCTTCGTTCTCCACGCTACCGTTGGAGAGATCCACGATGCCGAGTCGCCGAAGCTCGCCTGGGTTGAGCCGATCGGTGATCCGCCGCCCGACGTGCGTTCGCCGAGGCTCCGCTTCGACTACTCGGACACCGGAACGGGAGTCATTCGGATGAGCTTCGAGCTACTTCTTGACGAACGCGACATCACCGCGATGTGTACCCTCGACGCGTCGTCGGCCACCTGCCGGCCATGGCCGCTGGCCGGCGGTGAGCACACCCTTGTGGCCCGCGTGCTCGATCTGGCGGGCAACCCGGCCGAGGTCAAGGCGACCCTAACGATCACCACGACGGTGGTCGACGGGGTACGGCCGAGCTTGAGCATCGTTGAGCCGGCGCGCGGTGCCACCCTCACCGACACGACACCGACCGTCGTCGTCGCCTATGCCGATGCCGACTCCGGCATCGACCGCACCAGCCTGAACGTCCAGATCGGCACCCGCAACATCACATCCGACTGCGAGATCGGCCCGGACCGGGCGGTCTGCACCTCGCCGCCGCTGGCTGCCGGAAGCCGGCGGGTCATCGCTTCGGTCGATGACCTGGAAGGCAACGGCCTGCTCACCCGCAGCGACTTCGAGATCGTGCTCGACGGCGCGGACACCATGCCGCCGATAGTGGAGCTGTTGGCGCCCGGAACCGGCCCGGTGCTCGCCGATCTCTTCGAGACGATCGTCTTGGGCTTAGACGACGACCTCACCGGCGTCGATCGGGCAAGTGTCGTCGTCGAGCTCGACGGTCGCAACATCAGCTTCGATTGTGCCATCGCCGCGACGACGCGCTGCAAGGTGCCATTTCTCGGCGGCGGCGACGTGGTCCTCGTCGTCCGCTTGGCGGATATCGCGGGCAACCTCGCCGAGCACCGCTTCGACATTGCGGTGATCGACCGTCTGCCGGACCACATCCCGCCGACCCTAGTGATCGAAGCGCCCGCGGCGTCGATCGGCGAAGGACCGTTCACCGTTCGTCTCGAGTACACCGACACGGGCGGCTCGGGCATCGACCGGTCGAGCCTGATGGTGACCCTCGACGGCCAACCCCTCGACTGCAAGATCGGCGCGATCTCTGCCCGTTGCCCAGTCGACACCCTGGCGGCCGGCAGCTACCGACTCAACGCGACGCTCGCCGATCAGGACGGCAACACGGCGTCCGTCGGCCTCGATGTCGAGGTCGTGGCCAATCCCGATCCACCGTCGATTCCCCCGATTTAACGCCCGTCCGTTGACATCAACCTGGCACCTGCCCGACGGCTGACATCAACGTGGCACCTGTGGGGGCATTCGTATTCGGCCGGCAAACAAAAAGGGTGGCCGTCAGAGGCCACCCAAATAGCAGAAAGTAATCAAAGGCCGGAACCGATACTCTGAAGTTGAGGGGAGACCCGGTGCTCAGCGTGGGTCTGAGCCCGGGTGTTTATCGGCTCAGGGGAAGAGCTGACGCATTTCCACTCGCGGCGGGTTGGCGATACTCACCACCGGTTGTAAGTTGGACAGAATCATCGGTTTGGATTGGACACTTTTCCGGCAGTAGGCCCTGAGCCGATCAGAAGCTGCCGGACCTATTCAAAAACGAACCGACTTCTTTGTATTTTTGCGTTTGAGAAAAACCACAACGGTTAACGCAAAAGAAAGAAGCCGGTGCCGACGGCGTTACTTGAGCCTTTTGGTGCTGGTTCTCGGATACTCGAGAGTGATCTGGGGCAAATTCGTGGTGTCGGAGCGCCGTCCGATCCTTCTCGAGCTGCTCGAGGAGGCGTTTCGGGATCTCGGGGGTGTGCCCCGTGAATTGCTGGTAGACAACATGAAGCAGGTCGTCGAGGTGGCGCGAACCCCGGATGCGCCGGCTCGCTTGCAGGCTGAATTCGTGTCGTTCGCCGACCACTGGAACTTCGAGGTGGTGGCGTGCCCGCCCCCGACTAGGCGGCGAACGGTCATGGTCGCATGTGCCATCGGTCACCTCTTGGAATCATGGCTTTCGGAACACATGCGGCCGTGACCCGAGCCTGTCGATAATTGTCGTGCGTCACCGCCGAATGTCGCGTCACTTCGAAAAGGAGAGCACACCATGCGTACAAACGACACTGGCTCTGGTTCTGCTCGGTTGCCTGCTCTTGTCCGGTTTCTTCACCCCGGCCGATGCCCGGACCGGAGGCTCGGAGGCGAGCGCCGAGCTCATCTCCTTCGAGCTCGAGGATCAATTCGGTAAGACCCTAAGCGCCGAGGATCTCGAAGGTCGCCCGGTTTTGGTCATCGCCGCCGACGGTTCTGCCAGCGACTTCACCGGCGCTTGGAGCGCTGCGCTCGGTGACGTCATCGCTCGGCTCGGGCTCGAGGACCAAGTCGAGGTCCTCGGCTTGGCGGATCTCTGCGGTGTACCATCTTTCATGCGAGAGCGCGTGCGCGAGAGCTTTTCCACCGACCCGAAGGATGCGGCCCTCCTAGACTGGAAGGGTGACTTCGCCATGGCTTACGACTTCGAAAAACGTTACTGCAACCTCCTACTTTTCGGTGCGGACGGTGCCGTGGCTCAGCAGGCCGCCGTCCGTGAGCTCGACGACGGTGTGCTCGATGCCTTCGAGACCGCCCTTAGCCATTTTCAGCAGCCGTAATATGTCCACCGACAACCGACGCGCGCGCTCCCGGCCCATCCAAGATGGGCCGGCGTCTACTGGGGCCAACCCAGGACCTCAACGCGCCCCCCCTGAACATCAACGTCACAAAGATCCTGGTCGTGAACAACTAAAGCCCTTATTCGAGCCTGCGGATGGCATCCTCGATCTCCGGCGTATACGGATCGAGCTCTTGCGCCTGGCGTAGGAGCCTGAGGGCCCGCTCGGGTTCGTCGTCCTTGATTTGCCCGGCGTAGGCCTCCAGGGTATGGGCGGCGAAATGACGCACATAGCCGAGGTTGGGGCATAGGTCGTAGGCTTGGCGGGCCAATTTCGTGGCCGTGCCCAAGTCGCTCTGACGATCGGCGACGAAGCCGCCCCAGATGAGCTCGGTGCAGGGACGCAGCTGTTGGAGGAAGGGCGGCAGCTCCGCGGGCATGCCCTTGAGCCAAGCCGGTGGCTCGTTCGAGGCCGACGAGAGGATCCTTGAGAGATGGCTCGCGTCGGTTCTCAGGAAGATGGCCCGTGGGGCTGAGAACTCCAGATATGGACGCTCCACGGTGTTGATGATTCCATCGCGAAACTCATCGCGCACGTCGTCCAGGGTGCCGACGTAGGCGCTGAGCACTTCCTCGGGATGCCAGAATCCGAGCAGCCGCAAGATCTCCCGCCACGGCTCTTGCTGCCCTTTACTTTTGAAGGTCGCAAAATCGCTTTGTGGCTCACCGTTGACGCCACAGAGGATGAAATCCTTTCCGGTCACCCAGACGGTGGCGTCCTGCCAAACCCGGTCAAAGGTGTGCATGATGGAGTTGATGTCGGGACCATCGAGTTGGTAGAGCGGCACCCATTGGCAGAAGATGCCGCCATCGTCGAGCTTGGAAAGCGCTGCCTCATAGGCTTCCACGGAATAGAGATTGCCCGCGCCGGTGACGAATGGGTGGATCGGATCCGAGGTGATGACGTCGTACCGATTTTCGGTAAAGCGCAGATAGTGGGTGGCGTCTTCCACGATCATCCGTGTGATCGGCTTGTCGATGACGTCGAAATTCCATTGCCGAAAATGCTCGGTCGCGCCGACGACTTCCTCGGTGATCTCAACGATTTCGAGGCTTTTCGTCGCCGGATCGATCGACCCGGTGCCGGAGGTCATGCCCGTGCCCATGCCGATCACCAAGACCCGCTCGGGATTGGCGTGCAGCATGAGCGGCAAGGCGCCGAGCAGGCGTTGCAGGCGGTAATCGTAGTAGCTCGAGGTGGCGACCGACTTGCCGTTGATCGCCAGGGCGCGAAAACCACCGGGGGATTCAAGCACGTCGACCGTGGCGCCGGTGCCCTCGGCGTGGTACCTCAGCTTCACCCGCTCCATGCGCTCCTCGAGCATCACCTGTCCTTGCGGGTTGTAGAAGGAGCTGGGTTGGAAGTAGACGCCACTGGCCAAGATCAGGGGATTCCAACGGGCCACGAAGGGCAGGATGATCGCGACCATCACCACGGCGATCCAACGGCTGCGTTGCGGTCGAAGGACCTCTTTCGCGGCTTCCGAGCGCAGCAACAAAAAGGCGATGGCCGCCAAGTGCAGCAACGCGGTGACGGCGATGCCGCGCTCGACCCCGAAGGCGGGGATGATCAGAAAGCCGCCCGCGAACGCGCCGAGAATCGCGCCGGCCGTATTGATGCCGTAGAGATCGCCCACCTCCCGCGCCAAGGCATCGGCACGGCGAAAGGCCAAGTGAATACCAAGGGGAAAGACCGCCCCCATGCCGAGGGTCAGGGGCAGCAACAGAACGACACACAATAGAGATTTGAGGGTGATCGAGGTGGCCCAGCCGATGCCGAGATCCCACAGCCCGCGCAAAAAGAGGTAGGGCAACGCGTTGACCAAAAGCGGTGAGATCAGCACCCAGAGCACCATGAACGCCTGGATGACGAAGAGGGTGCGCAGGGGGTTCTTGAGCTTTTCGTAACGGCGGGTCATCCACAGGCTGCCCACGGCGATGCCGGTCAAGAAGACGCCGAGCATGACGGAAAAGGCATAAGTCGTGGTGCCGATGATCAACGCCAACGCGCGGGCCCAAAGCACCTCATAGGCCAGGTTGAACAGCCCGTTGACGAAGAATAGCCCCACGATGAGACCGTAGACGGGCGCCGTGTCGACCCTGGGCTTGGGAGCTTTCTTCTCGGTCTTCTTCTCGGTCTTCTTCTCGGTCTTCTTCTCGGTCTTCTTCGACGCCTCCGGCCGATGTCGGGCGCGGGCTAAAGCCACCGCGCCGACCGCGAAATTGACCGCCGCGAGCACGAAATTCGATCCGTTCAAACCCAGCGCGGCCACCATCACAAAGCCGGCGAGCAGCGTGCCGGCCACCGCACCCAAGGTGTTCAAACCATAAAGCAAGCCGGCCCATCGGGCGGGTGCGTTGCTGTAGCGGGCGACGTAGTCGGAGAGCAGCGGAAACGTCGCTCCCATCAGGCTGGTGGGCACCAAGAGCACGACAAAGCAGAGGGCGAAGCGGATCAGGCCGTAGACGGTGTGCTGCTCCACCAGATGGAAGAAGAAGCGTCCCTGGATCCACACCATTCCGTCGAGCAGATAGGGCAGCATCAAGGCGTAGGCGCCGATCAGCACCTCGGCGACGCCATAGGCCTTGAGAGGGTCGAGCTTGAGCCGCTTTCCGTAGCGGCCGGCGAGGGTGCTGCCGAGGGCGAGGCCCGCCATGAAAGCAGACAGAATCGCCGACAACGCCCATGAGCTGGAACCGAATACGGAGTGCAACCAGCGGCCCCAGACCACCTGGTAGCCGAGACCGGCGACACCGGACAGGAAGAAAACGAGCGCCAGCGTCGCCCGAGGGAAGTTTTTCATGGTGGGCGGATTGTAGCGCCTCGCGTGCGCTCGATCCACAGGTCCTCGTATCGACCTCCCAGAGCTCGAAGTCGTCGATGGCAAGTGCCCGGTCACCGGAATACCAACTAACGAATACCGTGGCTCAGCGGGCCGTAGACCTCAGCTCAACGGACGGGTATAACTGACCCGCCCATGACTCTCGATCACAGCGTCCAACACACGGTTTGGATCCAAGGAGGCTTATTCTTGAACCGTCATTCCATTTCAATCGCTTCAGCTCTCTGTGTCCTATTCGCCCTGTCGGCAGGGCCCGTTTTCCCTATCGACCCCCAGCTCTTCGATCAGGCGGCGGCTGCTGTCGAAAACGGAAAGTACACGGGTATCGACGGAATCCTCGTTTATGAAAACGGCAGCATCGTTGGAGAGCAGTATTTCGATGATCACTCCGCCGAAACGTTGCATGCAACCCGCTCTACGTTCAAAAGTGTCACGGGCCTTTTGGCCGCCATCGCCTTTGACAAAGGCTTGTTGAAACCCGAAGAGCCTTTGCTACCGTTGATCTCTCGCTATGTGGATCCCAAGAACAAAGATGCTCGATGGGCTGCCATGACGGTGGGGGATCTGTTGGATATGACCTCCGGTCTTGATTGCTCGGAAATGCCGGGAACCGGCCCTTACCACGACGAGGCGGTAGACAATGGCCCTCAGCCGCTGCGATATAGCGTGTCGATCCCCATGGCAGACAAGCCTGGAACGGTTTGGAAATATTGCAATACCAATTCTTTTCTACTCGGTGTGGCGATCTCTGTGGCCTTAGAACGCTCCGAGCAGCCCGATATTTTTCATTTCGCGAAAGAAAATCTTTTCAAACCACTCGGCATTGAGCGCTACGAGATCTATCGAAGCGACGACGGCTTCCTATATGCCCAAGGCAACTCACGGTTTCTTCCTCGCGACTTGGCTAAGCTCGGATTGTTGGTTTTGCAGAAAGGGCGATGGGAAGGCTCGCAGGTGATTTCAGAGCAGCACATCGCTACCATTCTCGACGGCCGAGTCGACACCGGTTGGTCTTGGACCGATTTGATCGACGGTCACCCGGTCTCGACGTCTCGCTACGCCTATCAATGGTTTCGAACCACGTTTGTCTTCGAGGATCGCGAGGTGTCCGCCGCCCATACCTGGGGAAACGGCGGGCAATTCGTTTATGTGATTCCAGATCTGAACCTGGTCGTCGTTCTAACGGGCAGCAACTACGGGGACATCGTGCGCCAGAAACAAGCCTTCGAGATCATGCATCGATTTATTCTGCCGTCGGCCATGGAAGCCGATCGAGCTCAGCGGCCGGCAGACCCGGAATCGGGAAAATGAGCAGCCGCTTTCTCCCGACATCATCGACGCACTAAAATGTCCTCGCACCTATCGTCTCGTTTGTTCCTCCGGCGAATTTGAAATGACTGAGCTCGGCCGGTGGACAGGGAATACTCGTTGATCGAGCTCTATCCAGCCCAAACCTATGGCAGATCCGAACGAGCACGTGGCAGGGGCCGAGCCGGAGCGAGCGGAGGCTGCCCGTGCGGTGACCCAATTGTTGGTCGATTGGCGGGCCGGCGATGCGGATGCCCTCGACCAGCTCATGCCCCTGGTCTACGAAGAGCTTCGCCAGGTGGCGAAGCGACATATGCGTTCCGAAGGGGCGATCACTTTGCAGGCGACGGCCCTGGTCAATGAAGCCTACCTTCGCCTGGTGGACATGGATGTGCAGTGGCAGGATCGGGTGCACTTCTTTGCCATCGCCGCTTCTTTGATGCGGCGGATCTTGGTGGATGAGGCCCGGAGACGGCGGGCGCTGAAGCGAGGGGGTCCGGAGAAGGCGCTGCCGCTGGAGGACGCCGATGCCGCCCTGGAACCCGATCACGAGCTGGTGGCTTTGGATGACGCCCTCACCGATCTCGCCAAGGTGGATGAGCGAAAAGCGCGGGTGGTAGAGCTGCGGCATTTCGCGGGTTTGACCATCGCCGAAACCGCGGAGGCTTTGGGCATCGGCCATGCCACGGTCGAGCGAGATCTGAAGATGGCCCATGCCTGGTTGACCCGCGAGATGACCCACCACTCGAAGCCTGAGGGTTCCGGAGCTGCAGGTGGCAACCCAGGCTGAGTCTTCGCCGGAGCCGCGGGACTCGGGATCGGAGCCGACCGAGGCTGATCCTGCCGGGTCCCGGTCGATCGACCGTCGCGCAGAAATGACCCGTTTTCAACGTTTGGAAGAGCTTTTCTTGGCCGCCTCTGAGCTGCCGGTGGAGCGCCACGGGGAGTTTCTCGAGCGGCAAGAGAGCGACCCGGAGCTACGTCGGGAGGTGCTCGAGCTTCTCGGCCATTCCCCGGGTGCCGAGCAGCGATTGGGCGCCGCCATCGATGCCGGTTTGGGTTGGGTGGGCTCCGAGCCCGATCGCCCGGAGCGCCTCGGGCCGTACCGGGTGCTCGGCGAGCTCGGGCGAGGAGGCCTGGGGGTCGTTTTTCTCGCCGAGCGGGAGGACCAATTTCGCATTCGAGTGGCCATCAAGGTGGTACGGCCCGGCATGGGACACAAGGGTCTCGAGCGCCGTCTGCAACGGGAGCGACAGATTCTGGCGGGTCTCGAGCACCCCCATATCGCCCGCATTCTCGATGGTGGCACCACGGACCAGGGTGCCCCGTTTTTGGTCATGGAGCTCGTGCACGGCCGGCCGATCACCGAGTTCTGTCGCGAGCGGGAATTGGCCATTCCAGAGCGTCTTGAGCTTTTTCGAAAGGTCTGCGATGCCGTGCATTACGCCCATCGAAGTCTGGTGCTGCATCGCGATCTCAAACCGTCGAATATTCTCGTTTCCGACGAGGGAGTGCCCAAGCTGTTGGACTTCGGCATCGCCAAAATGCTCGAAGCGCCCGACGAGCCGTGGCTCGACGAGGCGACCACCGCCACCCTGACCGGGCCGGGTGTGCGGTTGCTGACCCCGGAATACGCCAGCCCAGAGCAAGTGTTGGGGCGGCCCTTGACCACCAGCAGCGACGTTTATTCCCTCGGTGTGCTCTTGCACGAGCTGCTCACCGATGATCGGCCCTATCGCTTCGATCGCCATCGTCCGTCCCAGATCGAAAACGTCGTTTGCGAGCGAAAGCCGCAGCGTCCGAGCATTTCCTATCACCAGCGATCCGGCAAGAAGGCGCCGTGGGACGCCGATCTCGACAATATCGTCGGCATGGCCCTGCGCAAGGAAGTGGAGCGTCGGTACGCTTCGGCGCTCCAACTGTCGGACGACTTATACAACTACCTTCACGACCTGCCGGTGGTGGCGCAAGCGGACAGTCTGACCTACCGGATGAGGAAATTCGTTCGCCGTCACCGGATCGCTGTGCTCGCGGCTTCGATCGTTTTGTTGACGTTGTTGTCGGCCGTGGTGGTCACCACCTATCAGGCCGGAGTGGCCGAACGGGAGCGTCGTCGGGCTGAGGAAAGCCTGGTGATCGCCGAGCAAGAGCGACAGAAGGCGGAGACTGTGGCCGATTTCATGGTCGACATCTTCGAGGTTTCAGATCCGAGCCGCTCCCTGGGAGCAAGGATCACGGCCCGAGAGGTGCTCGATCAGGGCGCTCGCCGCATCGCGTGGCAGCTTCGGGATCGACCCGGCTTGCGGACGACCATGATGACCACCATGGGCCGTGTTTATCGCAAGTTGGACCTTTATCAAGATGCCGAGACGCTCTTGGAAGAGGCCATGGCACAGCACTCGACCAATCGGCAGGGGGTCGCCCCCGGTGCTGAGGAGATCGAGGGCCTGAGGGAGCTGGCGCTGCTTCGCTGGGACCAAGGGCATTTGCGGGAGGCAGAGCGGATGCTTCGCTCTTCGGTGGCTCTAGCGGAGGCTCAGCAGGGCACCACCAGCTCGGTCTATGCGGACCACCTCATGGATTTAGGGTTGGTGCTGCAGGCCGGGGGCGCGTTGGCCGAAGCGGAGCAGGTCATGTTGCAGACCTTGGACATCCGCATGGGCTCCGGCAGCGACGAGCAGGTCGCGGAAGCTAGGGATTATCTGGCCGAGCTCTATTATGAGAAAGGCGATTATGTACGGGCCGAGGCCCTATGCCGACAGGCCTTGGAGGACCGTCGAAAGCTCTTTGGGGAAAACCATCCGGATGTCGCCAAATCCTTGAATAACCTGGCCGCTATTCGTCTGGAGCAGGCGGACGGCGAGGAAGCCGTCGCCTTGCTCGAAGCGGCATTGAGCTTGCGACGCAGGCTCTACGGCGACGTCCACAGCAGCGTGGCCCAAATCCTCAAAAACCTGGCCCTGGTCAAAGTCGGTCTGCGGCAATACGACGAAGCGGAGCCGTTGTTGGTCGAGGCCGTCGACGTCTTGCAGAAGATTTACGGCGAGGACCATCCCGAGCCCGCGGAGGCGCTGTACAGCTTGGGTTTCCTGCACCAAGCCCGCGGGGACCTCGGAGCCGCCGAGGAGCTGTTGAGCCGGGTCTTGGACATCCGGCGACGAGCCTTGGGGGAGCGGCATCCCAAGGTCGTGCACAGTCTTTTCGCCCTGGCCAAGCTGTACAAATCGAGCGATCCGGTTCGAGCAGAAGCCTTGTTTCGGGAGACCATCGAGCTGCAGCGCCTGACCTTGTCGGAAGACGATCACAGGAGGTCGTATGCGCTCATGGGTTTGGGGCAAATTCTGCTCACCCGCGGCGCGGCGGGAGAGGCGGAGCGGTTCTTTCGTCAAGCCCATAACCTGCGGGCCAATGCCCTGCCGGCCGATCATTGGGAAACAGCTCTGGCCCGTGCCCACCTCGGCCGAAGCCTGGTCTTGTCAGGTCGTGCCGAAGATGGACGTCAACACCTTGAATCGGCTCTAGCCGTCATCAAAGAGCGCCTCGGGGACGAGCACGCCTGGACCCGCGAGCTCACCAAATGGCTACGAGATGTGGCTGAACCTGGCTAGGTAGCGTGCTTCCGTTGAGCAAGTTCTGAACATTTGAGTCAAGAATTTACGCGGCCTGTGGGAAGCTCCTCGAATCGAACCCCGCCACGGGCTGGAAGCCCGAGGCTAGGCGCCCCCGGCTACACCTGCCTTGCCCCTGGCGGGGCTGCTCTGCATCTGCTCCGGGCCGCCCCCGCAGGGGGCAAGGCAAAGGTAGCCTCGGAATTTATTCCGTGGCGCGGCTGAGAACTTGTACCCATCTAGAGGCTGATCCGTTCAGACATGCTCGCTGCCCATCCTCGGTCCATCCAGCCTCGATTTGGCTCGCAACCTCGTTTCGGGACGGGCTCTAGCTCGCTGATGGGCCATTGAGCCTGATCCGCGATCAACCGCCGCCGCCACTATCCGAGGGCTCGTCGTCCCGCCAGTGCTGAATGTCGATTCCCGTGCCTCCGCCGTCTGTTATCGGGTTACCGATGCGTTTGTCCGAGATCGTCACGAATGCGCCCTTGAAATCGTCGCGACGCACGACTCCCGAATAACGTCCCGGCTCGGATTCCAAACCCAGCCAGGCGAGCTCCAAGAGCAGGGTGATTCCAGCCTCGCTGGGGATCACTTGAGGGGAGCTTTGGTATTGGCGACGTATCTCGTGGATGGGATCGCCTGGGTTCAAGGGATCCTGAGCATCTACGAGGAAGAAGATCCAATCGGCGCCGTCCTCAGGAAGGGAACGACCCGCCAAGTAGAGGTCGTCCGCATCGAGCATCGCCTCCCGCAAGCACCTATTGACGTCGGCGAAAAAGAAGAGGGGCGATTGCCGGGCGATGAGCTCGAAGGCGTGGTGGGCCAGGATCTCGTCGCTGTCTTGCCCGATCAAAAGCAACTCGAAGACTCGGCCCGACAGATCCGCCTCGGCATCGTCGAAAGTCACGTATTCATAGGCCCCGGTGGCCGCGGGCTCGCCTTCGTCGTTGCATCCCACGACGCCGGTATAGGCCCAAATGGGCAGCGCGTCGATTCGGCCGGTTTCGTCCGACACGACCTGTTTTTCGGTCACAGGTCCGAAACCCTCGTCCACCAGTTGAAGTCGATATGCGGTCTGGGGTTGGACCCCGGTGGCTCCGACCCAAAGGTGATCCCCGACTTCGAGGGCAGACGGAGCCGGACCGCCGTGAGGTCCCGTCCAGGTGATGTTCAGATCCTGAGCCACGACCGAGCTTGCCGAGGATAGGAGCCAAAGAAGCCAACCGAGCATGCTGAGGCCGAGCGTGCTGAGGCGGCGACTGGATTGGACGAGACGCCCGGGGGACGCCGATATTGGATGGGGCTCCGGGACGAGAAAGAAGATTGAAAGATACATGGCTAGCTCCTCGGTACAGACGAGTCTCAAAAGGATGAGCCGATAAGGGGTAAATCGGCCTTCACCATGAAGAGCGTAGACGGCTCCGGCGATTCCCTCATCGTCGATATTTTTTCGCCCCGAGCCTACCGGAGCGGAGGCGCCGGCGGCGCTCAAGACCCCCCAATTCGGCTGGAAAGAACTTTCTTTCACGTTCCGATACTGCTTATTCCGCGCGAAGAAAAAAACTTTTTAGGCGATGAGGGAATCGGTTGACCGGCCTGCGCTCTACCCAGCGAAGACGGCCGATGGGCCGCCCCAATCCAACCGATCCGGCCGAGCTCGACCTCTCGGCCGGTGCTTGAACCGAAAAGGAATAGACCATGTCCACCTTCCGAGTCTTCCATCGCTCTTGTCGTTCGATCGCCTTGGGTGCGCTCGTCGGCTGCCTCACCTTCTCTGCTTTTGCCCAGGAGGAGTCGGCGCCATCTATCCGTCTCATCTCACCGGAGCTTTTTACTGCCCTCGAGCAACACGGTGAATCCGATGTCACTCTCGAGGAGGTGGTCCAGGAGCAATTTCCCGAGGTGATTTATCACTACGCAGAGACGATTCAAGATCGTTATCGCGGCAGCACCGCAGACGAGGTGTTTGCGGAGGCTTACCCCGAATCCCATGAAGCTTATTTGGCAGCCACCGGCAGCGAGGCGGTGGAAGATTCCGCCGACTTCATCGCCTTCGTCATGGGCCATGAGGACTCAGCCTACGCAGACTGGCAAGAATCCTTGGGAGACGGCGCCTTCCGGCCGTTCGTCGAAGCTACCTACCCCGACATCGTCGCCGTTGCCGAGGAGCAAGCCATCACTCCCGCCGAGCGCGGGCTGTCCATGCGCGAGCACGTGCAAACCTTGGGTGACGACAGCCTCGTCGCGGAGCTCGATGGGGTATTCGACAGCATCGGCAGTGGCAATGGGGAAGCGAGCTGCCATTGTTGGACGGTAGGTGCTTCCCTTCCCGTGCCCAGCACGTGGGAGGTCGAGACTCTCGACGCCGAGTCTAAAAGATCGGGCTTTGCACCGAAGAAGTATCAGATGCACTCCCTCTACACCGCCGGGCTTGGGGCGGGTAAGCACTTCAACTTTATTCGCAAGTCCAGGCACACCGTTCACCAGGTCGATAGGGATCGTCACAAATACGATACGCGCTTCCAGGTCCGCATGCATTGCACTCGGAACGGGGAGCGCGGGGGAGTCGAATGCGGCAGTGAATCCGGTTGCTCGGCTGAGCTTGCCCTTCGAGTTGCCTATGCCAGCAAAGTTTACGAGCAGGTCGATGTGGGCGGCCCATGGTCCCGGAATTCCAAGATGCGCACCACGGATGTGGCTGTTTTGCGCCACGACCCTCCCGGTCCGGCGGGTGAGCAACTGCTCTTCAATAAAGGCATTGGCGTGGCGGGCAACGTGTCCACCGGCTGGAATGCCGGCGCAGGGCTGACCCTTTTGCAATCCGGAGCCCAAGTGGTACTGAACGTTGTCGACGCCAACACCCCGCTCTCCAATTTGTTGGAAGGCGATCTCTTGGACGAAACCTATAACGGGATTCTCGGCTTGATCGAGCGCCAAGGCTCTGAGGGCTCGCTGCAGAAAGAGATGAGCATCGCCTTCGACACTTCCAACGGTTCCGCTCCGTTCTCCTTGCCCCCCAACACCACCCTGGCCTTCGATTTGGACACCACGTCCGATTTCTACAGCCGGGGTTACGGTGGCACCAGTGAATCCTGGGGCTCGATCGACAGCAGTCATTATGTGGCCGCCGTGGCCCGCAATTACGTGTGCCCCACCGGTACCTCGTACGACGGCGCCAAGGCGTTCTGGGTGTGGTCCGGTTCCAGCAATGCCCCCCATAGCAGCTCGACCCTGCAGAGCTTGGTCAAGAATTGGATCACCGTCGAGCTGGGCACCGTTCCCAGCGGTACTGCCAGCAACCAGGGCGAATATCCCTGAGCCTCGTCACTCCGAGCTACGCGGTCGGCAGCGGGAGAGCTGCTGTCGACCGCTCCGTTTGCCCGCTCTCGTTTCCTTTCCCTCCTCTCTCGTCTCTCCTCTTCGTCTCCCCCTAGCCTTTTCCAATGTTAAGGAGCCAGTCGTGTTCTTCAATATTTCCAAGCAGTTTCTAATATCTAGCCTGCTGAAATCCCTTGCTTTGGTCCTCACCCTGGGTGTGGTCCATGCTGCCTACGGTTCCCCTTGCCCGACCGAAACCCAATTCGTCGACCTGGGCCTTCACGATCTGATCTTCGCCCCGTCTGAGGACGACACCTTCCGGGCGACCGGCATGGGTGCCACCGTTGACGTCGGCTCCCAGGGCTTTGAGGTGATGGTCAACGGATATGACGACTCGGTGGATGCCGTCGATTTCGGATTGCATTTTGTGGATGGAGATCTTCAGCTCGAGCCGACCGGTGTTGAAGGGACCTCCGTCCAGCGTCTGGAGCTCGGCTCGTCGGTGGCTCGACAAGCTATGGCTCAAGATATGGCCTGGTCGTCGCTCGAAGTCTCGGAGCTCTATCCGGGGGTGCGTCTGACGGTCTCGGGCAGTCAACGTCGGCTGTGGCTCGCCCTGGATGCCACCTCCGCGCAGGCCTTAGCAGCCGTGCGCCTGGGTTTTTCCGGTGCGGATCTCGGCGTGCGCGACGCTCGCACGCTGACCCTGTCTTCCGACACCCTGTCTTCCGACACCTTGTCTTCCGAAAGCCTGCCTTCCGACACCCCCGAGAGCGCGTCCAACCCTCGGCGGACCTTGGAGCTCGAGATGGTAGCCCTAGAAGTAACCGCTGACGGGCAGCGCCGTCTTCGAGCGTCGTTCGGAATTGAAAGGGACCAGATCTCACTCCAGCTCGACGAGCCCGTGCAAGGACCGGTACGGGTCTTGTTGACCTCGCTCCTGGCTCCCTACACGGAGCCCTCAGACGTCATCCGCCTAGACAACGGCCGATGGTTGACCGTGAGCTCCGGTCGCGCCCATGCCGGGAGCGATCAGCGCATGGTCGTGATCCATGAGCTGGATGCCGAGGCCACTCGGATCCTCAACGTCACTGAGATCCGATCCCAGGACGATTTGGAAATCCGTGGCGTGGCCGAGGATCAGAACGAAGACTTGGTGCTCGTGGGTCGACGGGCGGTCGGAGACTCTTCCGTCCCGGTCGCCGCCGTGCTCGATACTCGTCTTGGGCGGCTTACAGAGCTGACCGCGGTGGCTGAGCTTGGAGACCGCGTGCACGATGTCACCCTGGATGCGAACGGCAAAGTCTTTGTGGTGGGGCGAGCCGGCGAGACGTTTGAGACCGCGGCCGAAGCCCTTGAGCAGGTGTCGGTGGCATTGCCCGTGATCGAAGAAGCCGTGGATCGACACTTCGTCGCTGAGTTGGATGTCGAGCACGATCGCGTGATTTCAGCCATGGATTTTTCAGCGCCTCAATCCTTGCCCAGTCTGCGAGCTTGGATCGATTGTTACGGCCGGCTGCAGATCGGAATCCCGTGGGCTCCGGCGAGTGCCAATTCGGTGACCCACACGTACGACATTTCCGTGTCTTCCGCCGATCTTGGAGCCTGTGTCGCGCCGCTCCACACATTCGGTGTGCTCGGGATTTGTTGGAAGGCGGCCATGAATAGCCCGGATTGGACCCTGCACCTCGCCAACGTCAATCCGTCGGACTTCCCGGATACGCTGGTCTTCCTTCTCGACCCCACGGATCCCTTGGCCACGGGCGTTGCAGATTTTGAGATCCTCAATCAGCTGGAAGCCAACCAAATGGGAAATCTCTTCTACGACACCACCACCCATCAATGGGCGGACCCGGGTGGTGCCTGGAATCATCCCTACAATTGGGCCTACTCCAAGGTAGAGCTGGCTCTGGCCGCTGCCATCTACCAGACCCGCTGGAGCTCGCCGATCTTCGCCAACCTGAGGGTGCCCACGGATATCGATCCTCCGGCCGTACGCGCCGTCATGCTCCGGGAGGAGACCTTCAGCGCCGATTCCAGCGCCGAGCTGCCCCACAACCTGTGCAATGACGACCTCGACAACAACGGCGTGTCGGATTTTGGCCAGACCGCTTGGCCGACACCTTTTGAGCACCAGGTGGCCAGCGCGTGTGCGACCGCCCACGGCTCCAGCCTGACCCTCGACTCCATCCAATACGACACCTTCCGGGATGGAGCGGCCTACATTCCGGACCAAACCCTGCTCGGCTCGAATTCGAGCTGGTGGCCGTGGTTCAGCCCCTACGTCGGAGATCCGCCGGTCTTGGAGGATGACGAGCCCGGTATGTCCGACGCCCATGCCCGGGAAATGAGCAGGCGCTTGGCAAGGTGGGTGGATCTGAGCATCCCGGTGGAAGTGACGGTCTACGAGCAGGGAGAGGAAAGAGGTGTCGAGCGTCATTCCGGGGCGGTCTCGGCCCGATTCGATATCTGATTCCAACGGATCCCATAACTGCTGGTGCTCCGCTGTGTTTTGGGATCCTGTTGGGTTCAAGCGATCCCTGCGGACGTCCGCGAGCCGTAGCCGTAGTCAGAAAGCGGCGAGCCGCAGGTGCCACGTTGTTTCTTAGTCGCGTTGTTTCCTGGTCGGTGGTGGGTTCCGAGAGCGTCCTACGCTGCAAGTTTGAAAGACTCTGCTTGCTCAGCGACTGACATGGAGATGAGAAATCTATTCGACGTCAGATGAGGTGGCAGGAGAAGCTGGAGGGAACCGATGAGACAGCAATCTACGTGGCGTCCACCTAGCGGCAAGCAACATCAGACGGCAGATAGTTGGTCGGCTCTGCGCCGAAAGCGCTCGACGTCTCAGAGCCTGCTTCTGCTTTTTCTGCTGGTAGGGCTCAGCGGCTGCGCGGGTTCCCTGAGCCTTCTCGGGCCTCAACAGGTCGACTTAGAGCCCGACGAGCTGCCCGCCTTCGATCACGTTGCGGTGACTTACTTCGGTGCCTCGGGATTTCTTCTGCGTCGTGGTGACGATGCGATTCTGGTCGATCCGTTCTTCTCCAATCCGGGGCTGTGGAGGACGTTGATGGGTCGAATCGAGACCCGTCCCGACCGGGTGGATGCGCTGTTGTCCGCGGTCGAAGACATTAACGATGTCGATGCCATTCTGGTTAGCCACAGCCACTACGATCATTTGATGGACGTGGCCTACGTGGCCCTTACCAAGGCGACCCGGGCGACCCGGGCCGACGTTTACACCAGTCGTACCGGCACGTGCATTCTCGATGCTCAATTTGCTGGAGCCGACGAGCTGGGTCGTCTGAAGGCCATCGGCGATCCTCCATGCCGACCCGGGGCCGGCCAGAAGCCGCTCGAGCTCGAACAATGGGTCGACGTCACCCCGAGCCTTCGATTCATGCCTTTGCTCTCGGAGCACGCACCCCATTTCCGAGGGAGATCCCTCTACGAAGGCTCGTACGACCAGCCCCTCGGCAAAGCACCGACCCGCGCCAAGCAATACCTCAAAGGGCGGGTCTTCGCATTCGTCATCGAATTCCTGACCGTCACCCCGGGCAAACCTAGGGTCGACTTCCGAATTTATCTCCAAGGCTCGGCCGCAAACGCCGGCGAAGGCCTCCCACCGGCTGACCTCAAGGAATTCGATTTGGCCATTCTTGCCGCGGCCGGTCACCACGAGGTCTGTGGATATCCGCAAGGTATCTTGAAGTGGCTGGAACCGAAGCATTTGTTGGTTTCCCATTGGGAAAACTTTTTCGCCTCTCCGAAAAAACCTATGAAGCTCGTCCGCGGTACCGACGTGCGCAAGTTTCTCGACGTGGTCGAAGCAACACGCGAAGAGCTACCGGACCTTGGCCCCAGCCGACTGCTCGCGCGGGGTAGCCGAGCGGTGTATCCCGTCCGTGGAGCTGAAAACTAGACAAGACGGCCGTGATGGATCACGACCGTCTCAGATCCCGCCTCGGGACGGTGTCTTTATAGCTCGGCGAAGCCCGGAGCGTGCTCGGGGATCCACGAGGTGCGGTTGCCTTCGACCGTCACCAAGATTCGCAGAGACTCCCCGTCTTTGAGCACGTTGGTCATGACTTTATGGTCTTCATCGAGCTCGAAGTGCTCGGGGATCTCGATCTGATTCGAAGAAATCTGAAGCTCCGGTCCCTTGCGTTGAACGTTCAGCATGGCTTTTCCTCCCGCATCACGGATCCTTTTGGACAATACAAACTCGTTGCGACTCGGGAGATTGTCCGGGCAGCTCATGCCACCTTCGCGCTCGAGATTCTGTAAATGGCGGTCCAATGCTTGTTGTCTTTCCGGATCGGCCGCGGTGGGATGCATGACCAAAGCCAGCGTTTTGGGTCCGCGTTTGACGGTCAATTGCAGGGCTTCTCCGGGCACGATCCAGTGCATGCTTCGAATCGCTTGGACATCGTTCTCGAATCGAAAGGTGGATTTGTTGAACGCCACGATGCGATCGCCAGCGAGCAGCCCGGCTTTGTCCGCCGGGGAGCCCGGGGTCACAGATTTGATCAGCAGTGAGCCGTGGGATTCGTCGACTGCTTCTTGGTAGCGAGTGCTGTAGCCGAAATAGACTTTCGGCACGTTCGGGGGATAGGTCGCGGAGGTTTGGCTGTCGCTGGTCAGCCGACTCTCGCCAGCCGGCTGACTCTCGCTGGGCAGCGCGGAGATCAGCAACCCGGCGAGCAAGAAGGTGGTCAGTGGTTTTATGTTCATTTCATGTCCTCTGCTGAAAATAGTTTTCGTCCTGGATTTCACTTCGGGTTGAATGGGTGGGCTACGGAGTTCGGAGTGATGGAGTGCCGATCCCAGCTTGCTCATACAGTCCTTCGCCGCTCGGCTCGGTCGCCAGCTCTCGACAATGACCTTGCACCTTCGAGCACATGGAATAGACACCGGGCTCCAGGCCGAGCAGGAGCACGTCGGAAGATTCGGAAGTCCTACCGACCCGACCTTGGCGCCAGAAGGTTCTGAAAAGTGACTCAAGCCCGAGTTGGGCGCCTCCGCGGGCAAGAAACGCATCATGTCTTTCGAGCCCTTCCAGATCGGCCGAGCCCAGCCGTAGCGATCCCGATGGGCGGTTGAGAGCAATTTGCTCGACGCCGGACGGTTTCAAATCGCGGCGACCGATGAAGGTGCCGCATTCCGGAGAAGTTGCCATCAGGTCGATGGCTTCCGTCGGATCGGGAAGGGTGACCTCGAACGATCCGTCGACCCCGGAGGTGGCTTCGAAGGCCTCTCTGGTGGCGGCGGTGTCGCCGGTGAGCATCACCAGGAATGAGCCCGGTGCCGGTAGGCCGCCGCACGTCACCATGCCTTTGAGTGTTCTTGTCTTCTGAAGCTCGAGCCTCAGCTCGGGCGCTTCGACGTCCTCGTCCAGGGATAAGCTCTCTTGCCGGCTCGTCGCCTTTTGGTGTTTTGCCGAGATCGAGACCTCACCGGGCTCGAGACCGACGATCTCGAACGCTCCCTGGGCATCGGTTTGCAGCAGCGCGAGTCGTTCCTTGCGACTGTCCTCAAAGCGATAGATGCTGACGAAGGCGCCTTCTACCTGCTGCTCGCCGCGAAAAACTTTGCCGTAGATTCGGGTATCGGGCAGCTCGATCTCGAGCTCCACCGGTGCCGGCTCCGAGTCGTCGATGAAAATAGGGTCTGCTCGAATCTGGTAGACGGACGCTGTTTTGACCTCAACGGGCCAATCTCCACGCCGAGGCAAGGCACCGCGGAAGCTGCCCTCCTCATCGGCTTCGAGGGACACTTGCTCCGCGCCGTGGATTCCTCCGAAGACAATCGTGCCGGCCATGGGCTCGTCACCGAGGACCAACCTGCCCTCGACCGTCACCCAATCCATGGTGATCGTTTCCGAAGTGCCATGCGTTTCGTGGACCAGCTCCTGGGTATGCCACTTCTCGCCGGTCTCCGATGACACCGTCAGCTCGTATTTGCCCGGAAGCAGGGGACGGCTCTGCCAATAACCGGTCGGATCCGCAAAACCCGAGGTCTCAGTGATGAATGAGAAGGATCTCTCCCGTTGTTTTTTCAGCTCGATTTTCCAAGGGCGATCTTCGGGATCCATGGCCGGGGAGAGCACGAGATCTACCGTCGCAGGTGCTTCGATCACCAGATCCTCGACTTCCAGCTCCTGGCCTGTCGACAATCGGGTCTCAATCAACATCAGCTCGCCGACGTCCGGCAGCAGGGCATTCAACCGATAGATGCCTTCTGCCAAACCCGTCATTTGAAAGAAGCCACGGTCGTCCGGTCGCGCGCTATTCGCCAAGCCGTCGTGCCGGCGTCTTTCCGCGGCGTCGGATAGCCAGCCGAAGGTCGGTCGCCTCAGCTTGAGCTCTACACCGGCCAGATCCGCCGGCGATCCGCTGATCCAGCCCGAAATCGAAGCGCCGGGAACCAGCTGGATCTCGCCTCCATCGAGGGCATCCGCGGGGTCGATATTCAACGCCCATAGGTAGATGGGAGCCATGGACGGAATCTCCAATTTGGCGTCCCATCGTCCGCTGGGAATCGGACAGAAGAGTCGCGGCGGTTGCCAGGCGCAAAGACTGACCCAGGTAGACGGGGCCCGATCAGAGGTTTCTTTTCCCGCCCCGCCGTTGCCGTTGCTTTCACCCGGCCGAGTGGCAGGCTCCAGGGAGGTCAGGCTCAGGACCCCTCGTTGGAGCAGCCCATCGGCCTGCGATAAGTCGGCACCAGCTTTCTGCGCTGTAGGTTTGGTAAAAACCGGTCGAAAAGTGAGTCGGGTCGAGGGAACCATCGTGAGCCGAAGTGCGCGGTTTTGCCCTGAGAGGAGAGCGGCGGGGCTCATGAAACCTTCGGCTCGAGCTTGGAGGCAAAGATCGCCGATGGGTAGGTCGAGGACGACCGAGTGCTCCTTGCTCACGGCCGACACGGTGGTGGTCACGGCTTGCGCGTGGGAGGAGAGCTCTTCTTTCGAACAATCGGCTGCCCAGATGAGCTCAACGGACAGAGATTCTTCCTCGGGAAGCTCACCCTCGAAGGCCAAGCTCAGCTGGATCTCGCGCTCGGTGTTGTCCTGAGCGGATGATGCATCAGAAACACAGGGGAACAAGATCGCGATGAGTAAAAAGGTTAATTTTCTCAAAACGTGTGGCTTTCCTGTCTATGGGTGTGTTTTAGGGCGTCCACCCTTCGATGAAGGTTCTGGGGAGGCATGGGGGACTGCTCACCCTTCTCTGACTTGAGGAGCGAGGCGTTGGAGCGGTAGATCTGAAGGGTTTGTGAATGCGCGGGCTGCTCGAAGAACAGCCCGCGCTTCCTACGCGGAAAAACCGCTTAATCAGTACTCGAAATCACAGGTTCCGCCGGTTCTGCAGTAGGAAAAGTTGAAGCATTGGGTGGCTCCCAGCTGTGGATTGTAGATGCAGACCCATTTGTTCACTTCCTCGCAGCTATCGAAGCCGAAGCCTGCCGCTACCGGAATACAGAGATCGTTATACGCACACTCCCAGCACAAGGGGCTGGCGGAGGCGCCGGAGGCCAGGAAAGTGAGGGCGAAGAAGAGGAAGGTGATGGATAGGATTCTCTTTTTGTTCATGGATGTCTCCAAGAGTTGGGTTTTAGTGTGGAAATGATCATGGCTTGGAGACCGCAACGTGTCATCATTGCAATGATGGGCCGGAGTTTGCAGACATGAGACAAAAATAGCTCGATATAAATCTTTATTGGCATAGCGGGTTTAAGATAAGAGGTCCGCTCGGAGCGGATGGGTGGGGCGCCCAAAAACTCTTTGAATCCATACAAAACCATCAGCGCCGGCCGGATACCCGACCGGCGCTGATTGCCGACGTTGATGACACCTTCTTTTGACTGTTAAGGGGCCGTCCAAGCCCAGCGTGACGTATCACCGGTTTCGAAACCGTCCCGGAAGAGGTCACCGCCGTAACAGGAATATCGCGCAAGGAATTGCGACGCCATTCCACCGGCCGTTTCGAACCACCCGCCTACGTAGAGCGCGGGGTCGCTGCCGACCGGACCGAGGCCGTCGTCGAAATACGCGAGCGCTGCTACGGAGCCGTAGACGCCGACCGCGGTGGGGCCGAAGACGGGTTGCCAGGCTCCCCGCCAATTGGCGATAGAGCGGGTCGTCATTCCGCCCGCGGTGTCGAAGCTGCCGCCGGCGACGAGCATCGCCGAGGTTCCGGACTCAAAGCCGGCCAGCGCTTCGACATCGGAGTCCATGCCGGTTCCCGAAGGACCGCCCATGGTCAACCACTCGCTTCCGTTCCATCTCGCGATGCGATTCGCAGGCGCAGCGGCCACTGTGTCGAAACTGCCTCCCACATGAAGGGTGCCATCGTGGACGGTCAGGGCGAGCACCGAGCCGTTGGTGCCGATCCCCGTGGGGCAAAATAAGGCGGACCACGCCGTGCCGTCCCACTTGGCGACGTGATTCACGGTTTCACCCCCTGCGGTCGTGAAAGAGCCGCCGACGTAGAGCTCTCCGTCGAAGGCGGCGAGGGCGTGAACGGTGCCGTCCAGTCCGTTGCCACCGGGGCCGGAGAGAGCTGACCACGTCGTGCCGTCCCATTTCGCGATGTGGTTTGCGGCGATGCCTCCAGCCGCGGTGAAGGATCCACCGACGTAGAGCGCTGGGCCGCCGCCGTCATCGAAAACTGCGAGGGCGGATACCGTGCCGTCGGTGCCGGTGCCAGAGGGCCCCGCCAGGGCAGACCACACTGTGCCGTCCCATTTCGCGATGTGATTTGCGGCGATTCCCCCCGCGCTCGTGAAGGAGCCGCCGGCATAGAGGGCCGGGCCGCCACCGTCGTCGAAGCTCACCAAAGCGAGCACGGCATCGTCCATGCCGTTGTCCGAAGGACCCGAGAGGGCGCTCCACGCGGCACCATCCCAGCGCGCCACGCGATTAGCGAGGATGTTGCCGGCGGTAGTGAAGGAGCCACCGGCGTAAAGGGCCGAGCCACTGCCGTCGTCGAATGCGGTCAATGCCGAGACGGCTTGGTTGACGCCGGACGCCGGTGCTGCCAAAGCCGACCACGCCGAGCCGTCGTATTTGGCCAAGCCGCCGGTGACGACGCTGCCGGCCGTGTCGAAGGTTCCACCGGCATAGAGGGCGAGACCGCCGCCGTCGTCCAGGGTCGCCAGCACCGTGACCCAAGCTTCGTTGGGACCCGACACCCCTGACCAAGCGGTGCCGTTCCACTTGGCCACCCGACCCGTCGTCACACCGCCCGCCGTGGAAAAGCTACCGGAGGCGTAGAGCGCCGGCCCTCCGCCGTCGTCGAAAACCGACAGGCTATACACTTGATCATCGGTGCCGTCTCCCGCCGGGCCGTCCAGCTTCGACCAAGCGGTGCCGTCCCATTTCGCGATGTTGCTCACGCTCACCCCGCCGAGAGTCGAGAGATCACCACCGGCATAGAGCGCAGGACCGCCGCCGTCGTCAAAGACGGTCAACGCGAGAACGCTGTCCGGAATGCTGCCGGTCCCGCCGGCCAAAGCCGACCAAGCCGTGCCGTCCCACTTCGCGACGTCGTGAGCAGTGACGCCACCGGCGGTGGTGAAGGATCCTCCGACATAGAGGGCCGGTCCGCTCCCATCGTCAAAGACCGTCATGGCGTAGACGTTGCCGGTCCCGAGGCTGGTGGTGACCCCCGATCCGCCCGCATCGGTCAGGGCCGACCAAGCCGCGCCGTCCCATTTGGCAATGCCGTTCACGGTCACCCCGCCGGCGGTGGTGAAATAGCCGCCGACGTAGAGGGCTGGGCCTCCGCCGTCGTCGAAGATCGCCATGACCTCCACGCCGTCGTCCAGATCGGGACTCCCCAAGGCGGACCACGTCATGCCGTCGTATTTCGCGATGTTGATCGCCGGAACACCACCGGCGATTTCAAAGTAGCCACCGGCAAAGAGTGTCTGACCCCCGCCGTCGTCAAAGACGATGAGCTCCCGGACCTCGCCGGGATCCCCGTAGCTGTCCTGAACCCCGCCGTTGACGGATTCCCACTCCGCTCCGGTCCACCGGCCGAGCCCGTTTCGCGCCACGCCGTCGATCGAGGAAAACTCGCCGCCGCCGTAGATCTGCGGACCGGAGCCGCTGTCGAAGGTGGCCAACGCCTTGAGGTCGTAGCTCGGTCCCGGCCCGGCAAAAACCGGTCCCCAAGTGCCGTTCTCCGTGTTGCAATGGTCTGCCGCGGTGCCGAAGGCGCAGGAATATCTCGCCGCGAACGGCGCTGCCGTGCCACCCGCGGTGGTGAAAGAGCCGCCGGCGACGAGGGCCGGGCCTCCGCCGTCGTCAAAGACGCCCAACGCAAAGACCCGATCGTCCGTGCCGATTTCGGACGGCCCATAGAGGGCTGACCAATCCTCACCGTCCCACCGAGCGACGTTGTTGACCAGAGCCCCGCTCACCGTGCCGATCGAGCCGGCCGCATAGAGCGCTGCGCCTCGACCGTCGTTGAAGACGATCAGGTCGTTGATATCGTCACCGGATGTCGAGCCTAGGCCCGACCAAGTCGCTCCGTCCCATTTGGCCACGCGGCTGCCGTCGACGAGGAATCTGCCGGCGGCGTGGAGAGCGGGGCCGCTGCCGTCGTCGAAGACTTCGAGCGCGAACACCAGATCATTGAGACCCGCGGGCGCCGACCAAGCCGAGCCGTCCCACTTGGCGAGGTTGCCGGCCACCACGCCACCGGCGGTGGTGAATCGTCCACCCACGTAGAGCGCCGGACCGCTGCCGTCATCGAAGACCGTCATCCCTTCGACAATCACGAACGAAGGGTCCGTGAGACCGGTGCCCATGGGTCCGGAAAGGGCCGACCAAGCCGAGCCGTCCCATTTGGCGATGCCGTTCACCGTCAGGCCGTCGATGGTGGCGAACCTACCGCCGACGTAGAGGGCTGAGCCGTTGCCGTCGTCGAAGACGGCCATCGCCGTGGGACCGCTTCCGCTGAAGGTGCCGGGCACGGCCGACCACACCGCGCCGTCCCACTTTTGGATTCCCGCTTCCCAAGTTCCGGCGTAGAGGGCCGCTCCGCTGCCGTCGTTGAAGACGGCCACCGATTGGCCGTGTGAGGTCGGCCCCATGAGCGACCAAGCAGTCCCGTCCCATTTCGCGACGGGTTTGGGATCACCGAAAGCACCGGCCGCAAAGATGGCCGGACCGCTGCCGTCGTCGAAGCTGACGAATTCAGTCGGCGAGGCCGTGAGCATGTCGCTGCCGGGCAATGCCGACCAGGCGCCGCCGGTGCAAGGAAGCACGTCACCAAAGACTGGTGGCGTCAACAGGGCGATTGCAATGAGGGACAGAAGAGGGCGATTCACGTGTCTTCTCCGAGATAGTGAGGGGCTTCGCGATTAGCCAGAGGTACCGCTAGAGGCTCTGCTTAGGAGCTGTCGTGAAGAGTGGATCTATCCCAGGAAGCTCTCATTCTTGTGGAAATCTTTCCGTTTAGGTGAGGCGGGTAGAACTGGGCTTAAGCTACAATTCAGGTAAATGATGCGTCGATTTAGGGTCCTACTTTGGGTGTGGGTCGTCCTGGCTGCCGGTGGCTGTGGCGAGCAGAGGCCTTGGAATGTGGTGCTCTTTACCTTCGACACCACGCGAGCCGACTTTCTCGGCTGCTACGGCAAGCCCGATGCCAAAACCCCTCACCTCGATCGCCTGGCGAGCGAGGGGTTTTTATTTGAACAGGCCATGGCCTCCAATCCGGTGACCCAGGCCGCTCACGCGACCATCCTGACCGGCGTCTACCCGATGGCCCACGGAGTCCGCGACAATCTGCTCTTTCGATTGCCTGACCAGAGTCGCACGCTCGCCGAGCTGCTCAAGGATCGGGGTTACGCCACGGGCGCGGCCGTGGGTGGATTTCCGTTGGTGGCCAGTTTCGGTAGCAGCCAAGGTTTCGATTTTTACGACGACGATTTGAAGTCGAGCAGTCTGGACCATCGTGGGCGTCCCGCTGCCCATCGGCGCCGTAGCTGGTACAACGAACGTCCGGCCGGTCACGTCAACGACGCCATCCTGCCCTGGTTGCGTCAGCACATGGAGACTGGCCGGCCGTTTTTTGCCTGGCTGCATTATTGGGATCCCCACGAGCCCCACATCCCTCCTTCACCTTATGATCAGCTCTTCGCGCACGATTTGTATCAGGGGGAGATTGCCTATGCCGATCAGAGCCTCGGCGCCTTGCTCAAGGCGATCGACGAAGGCGGAGAGCTCGATCGTACCCTGGTGGTGATGGTGGCGGATCACGGCGAGAGTCGTTTCGACCATCACGAAGCCACGCATGCTTACCTGGCCTACGGATCCACTTTGCATGTGCCGCTGATTTTCAACATTCCGGGCGAGCCGACCTCCGCGGGGCGCCGCGTCGCCGAACGGGTGGGCACCGTCGACATCGTGCCGACCATTCTCGATCTTCTGGGATTCGATATCTCAGAGGAACGGTTCCAAGGACGGTCCTTGGCCTCGCTGATGCTGGGTGCGGAGCGCAGCAGCGAGGCCCGGAGCTACTATTCAGAAAGCCTTTCTCCCCGTCTCTCCCACGGCGTGGGTGAGCTGCGGGCCCTCTACCGCGGACCCTACAAATACATCCATGGTCCACGGCCGGAGCTCTTCAACTTGGAAGAAGATCCCGGGGAGCTGCGCGATCTTTCAGCCGAGCTGCCGGAAGAACGTGGACGCTTTGAACGAGCCCTGCAAAGCTTCCTCAACGAGCACGCCGACGCCGGAGCCGCAGCCGCCGTCCACGAGGTCGACGACGAAACCCGCGCGGGCCTCGAAGCTCTGGGTTACCTCTCGTCCACGGGCGACGCACCCCCCGCCGTGGCCGAGACCCTGAGCACCGAGGGTGCCGTGCCCCAAGATCGGGTCGGCGACATCAATCTGATGACCCGTCTGCGCAACCAGCTGAGCACCGGCCGCTACCGTCCGGCGGTTCGAACCGCCCTCAAGTTGCTCGAAGGCGACCCTAGTAATCCCTACTACCAGGGTCGCCTAGCGGCTGCCTACGTGGGCCTTGGTGAGCTGGAGAAGGCAGCGGAGATTGTAGAAGGTGCCGAACAGGTCTCCAGCGCCAATCTCGACGATTTCTTAGGGGTCGGAAGCGCCCTCTTCGACGCCGGCGATCAGAACAGAGGCTTGGCCATGGCGGAGCGGTTGGTTTCAGCCTTCGAAACCCTCAACGGGCGATGGGCCCTTGCTGAGATGCGTCGCGAGCGAGGGGATCATGGGGGCCTTGAAGCGGAGCTGAAACGGGCCCTGGAGATGGACGAGAAACATCGTGGTGTCCGGCTAATGTGGGCTGAGCATCTTGCTTCTTCCGGAGATGTAGAAAAAGCCGAAGCCATCTATTTGAAGTGGATCAGCGATTTTCCAGTCGGGGTCGAGGGGCTGTTGAGCTACGCAGAACTTTTGCATCAAACCCACCGAGGTGATCAGGCACTATCGCTTGTAGAGCGAGTCTTGCGGCTCGCTCCATGGTTTTGTAAAGCTCGTCTTGAGCACGTAAAGATCTTGTTGAGCCTGGATCGACGTGACGAAGCATCGCGAATGGGTCTCGAGCTCAAGGAAGCTTGTCTATCCGCGCCAAACATTCAAGCGCAGGTCTCCGAGGTGCTCGAAGAGTTGGCCCTTCCTGAGGATGGAGAATGAATCGTTGTAGGGCTCATGCCGCCGTGATCTGGGTTTGCATGCTGTGGCTCATGGGCTGCGAAGGGAAAACACCAGAAGCGCCCCCGCCGGCACCGGCACCGCCTCCCGACGCCATCGCCACTTGGCGGGGAGGACAGCTCGGCTTAGCGGACATCGAATCGCGACTAGCTGGGCAGAATACCCCGGCTTGCCAGGTCATGCGGCAATCCCAAGGTACCTTGGACGAGGTCGTGGAGTGCTATCGCGAAGTGGCAGAAACCATTGCAATAGAGCGCTTGGTGCTCGCGGAGATAGACGATCTCGAGACCGCCATCGATCAACTACTGGTCGAAGAGCCGGAGTTGGAAAGAAATACGCTTCTCGGTCTTTATTTTGAAGCCCTCGGGAGGACCATAACCATCGAGGAGCAGCAGTTGGAAGCCTATTTTGGCTCTCATCCAGGGGAGTTTCGGCAACCCAGCCGAATCACATTGTTGAGCCTATTCCGCCGCCACGAGGATCCGGCTTTTCCCGAGAACACCATCAAGCTCTTGAAGGAGCTTCGGGATCGAATCGAGACGGGAGAGAGCTTTAGCGACATTGCCGAGCAATACTCGCACTCGGAAACTCGACTCAAGGGCGGGTGGATCGGCCTCATCGAGGAGGGCGACCTGCCCCCGAACCTGGAGAAAGCCGCCTTCGCTTTGGACGACGGAGAGCTGAGCGATCCTATTCGAGTCAAGGGAGGGGCGGTGCTGCTTCAAGTGCGCGACTCGGATCCCGGCTTTGATATTCCATACAACGAGGCAAAGGCATCGATTGAGGGCCGATTGCGAGCTGAGCGGATGGAGGAGATCGTTACCCAGAAGCTCGCTGAGCTGCCTCAGCCTGAGGGAGCCATGATCTTGGGCCGAGACGAGCTGATGGCTGCCGTCGATGGATCCGGACCGGTCTTAAAGCTGGGTAGCGTCGATCTCGATGCCGAAGAATTCAAGAGCATGGCCGGGCTTCATCCCCTCGACAGGGTTTCGGATCAGGAGCAAGAATTCCAAGATGCTCTATTTGAGCTCTATCAGCGGCGCGTTCGGCGAGCGAGGCTGCATCATTTGATCCTCGAATCGGACAACCCAGAAGATCAGAAAATACGTGTCGAAGCCTCAGAAGCGTTGGAGGCGGCGGCCCCGACCCTGCTCGTGGATCGGCATCTCAACCGAGAGATGGAAGAAAGCTCCTCGATTTCGCAGGAAGATCTGAAATCGTATTTCTACGATCACAGGGCGATATTTCAAAGCAAGCTACGCTTTCGTCTTCGCTTGTGGCGTTGCCCCTACGGCCCCAATCCTCCACAGCAAATGGCACGTTTAGAGGGGCTCTACCGAGCACTCAGCTCCAACGAAATAGAGCTTGAGCAGGCCGTCGAGCAGCTTGGTGGCGAGCTGGAAGATCTCGGCTGGCGAAGCCTCGACGAGCTACCGTCCAATGTTCCCTGGAAGCTGCCCGAGCTGCTGGCTCGGGTGCATTCCGGGGAATTCACATCTCCGTTCCGGCAGGACGATGCCTTCTTCCTGGCCGCTGTGGAGGAGCGCGAGGAGCCGCGCCTTTTGAGCTTCGACGAGGCGGCGGATGCCGTTCGTCGGGAGTACCTCGGCCGGCACGGGCAGGAGATCTATCGCCAAATCGTCCAGGAGCGTCTCCGCGCGCAGGCATTTGAATTCCACGAAACGACTTGCCGGCATTTGTTGGCCGGCTGACCCGGGTCAAACTCGACCAGAGCTTTAGCGAAGCTTCGCCTCTCAGACCCCTTGAGAGGCCTTGCCTTTCTCGGCAGCGGGTTTTTTCTCCTCATTTTCCTTGTTTTTCTCGCCAGCGGGCTTCGCGTCCTTTTCGTTGGGGAGCCCATGCTCTTCCTCCACCGAATCCGCCGTCAGCTCCACCGGCAGGCTGCCTCTGACGAAACGAAATCGAGAGGTCACGTCTGGATTCTTGGTGGTGTACACCTTCCAGGTGCATCGGGCCTTGGAAGGTGCCTTGCTGGGAGGTCCGTAGGCGATGACAAGCCGAGCAGATCCGGCTTTGTTTGTCTCAGAGTTGTTTTCGTATTTACAAAGCTTGTGACCTTGGGAGGTACCCGTGTAGGCAGTGGTAGAAATCTTAATCTGGGATCGGTAGACCGTGCTGCCGCAACTGATCTTGAATCGCTGCGAAACGGTTTGGCCGTGGCTGACCGTGGTCACGGTCGAGCCCCGCACAATGTTGCAGAACGGTTTTTGCTGGGTTTCAGCGAAGGATGGCGAGGATGCGCTAAAAACGAGGACCATCACCAAAAAAAGTAGCAGTCTTTGAGTGTTCAAGCTCTTTCTCCTTTTGACTATCAAGTCTAGGGGGACACGGGTCGCACATCGAACATAGGATCGACGTACCATACGCCGAGATCCTTGGTGTAGAAATAAACTCTGTAGTCAAAACTAAAATCAAGAATGGTCTTGTCCGGTTCTCCAGGCAACTTGACGGCCTTTGAGGCATCATAGAACGAGCTTACTACGTCCACGCCTTCTATGGTTCGGGACGACGTGGCCACCGTGAGCTTAAAAGTCGTATTGGTTGGGGCTAGAAGCAGGTAAGGGGTCAAACTGTTGCCGGGAGTGACACCGTGAGGCCCAGCCCAAGGGGACGACCTGTACACTGCTGGAGCGACAGCGGTGAAAGACGCCCCACCCTGGTTGTTGGACTGCGACGCGCGTGCGGCTTGAACGACAATGCCCATGATGTAAGTGTCGTTCCACCAAGGGGGGGGTGTTGTTACTCCTGTCGCCAACGTTGCCTTCGCAAGAGCCCATTCGATGGTATTGGTAGCCGTCGGCGGATGGATAAATAGGTCTGGGGTGTCGTCACCACTATTTTTCTGCGGTTGGGTATTTTTCGTGCCGTTAGTGTCAGTAGTGGTGGTGGTTGCATTGGTCACGTGAACAAAATGTCGTCCGTCGGCTCCGAGAGACGGTTTATCCGGTCTTTTGTCCTGAAGAGTCAGAGTGAGTTTAAGATTCGTCGCGGTAATTGTGGCAGCTGTCATAGCGCCTCCTCAAGAATTATTTGTTACGGGAAGATCCCAACCGAAAGCAGAGCATCGTTCCAGGAAACGTGGGTGCTGAAAGCCCATGCCCAGAAGAGTAAATGCATGAAGCCGCGCCTTATCGGGCTGTCCGAGCCTGAAATGGATCTCCACTAGACGCCAATAATCGTTGGGTCGAAGATTCGGCAAGTCCGCAAGGGATTCCTTGGCTCGTAGCAGCGTTCGTGAAGCTTGCTGGGGGTCACCGTTCTCGGCCAAGACGAGTCCCCAAAGCATTCGAGCGTCAGCCAGCAAAGAGAGGTCTCCTGCTTCCGCAGAACGGTCTGCAATGGGTCGAATTAGGTCCAAAGCGCGCAAGGCGAGGGGTTTCGATTCGTCAATTCTTCCTTCGGCAGCCAGCTGACGGCCAAACGCGACGAGAATTTTGACCTGAGTCCTTTGACGAGCTGCGTCGGACGAGTCGTTGGAGATCTCGTCTGAACGGGCGAGGGCCTTCTCCAAATGGTGCCACGCAGCCGCTGAATGCCCCGCATAGGCTTGCAGTGTTCCTTGAAGGGTCCAGGCCTGTATTTGTAAGTTTTGCCATTCCTGGTTTTCGGGATCACCGGCAATCAACCGTTCGATCAGGTCTAAGTTTTTGTGGCTATGGTCCAGCGCACCCGCGAGATCTCCTTGATAAAGCTTAATCGTCGCAGCAATATCATGGGCAACTGAGAGCCTTCTCTGCCGGCGAGCTACCCCAGAATCCTCATCCATGAGCTCATTCAGGTTGCGAATGCTCTCATCCGTATGGTGAAGCGCCGGCTCGAATCGGCCGGCGTGGAGATGGAGCGACGCAACCTTCAAAGACGAACCGACGAGCGCTTCACGCCAGGAAGTGCTGCTCGGGTTTTGCTCGACTGCTTGCGCCCCAAGCTCGGACGCTTTCCTGAATTGCTCCAGCGCCAGCTCCAGATTCCCTTTTTCTAAATGAGCTTCTCCGACGTTGTTGAAGCCATAGAAAACCTCCAATTGCCAATCACCTCGATCCGGTTCCAATTCGAGCAAGCGTTGAGAGAGCGCCAAATATTGCTCCGAATAGAGCAAAGCCTTCTCCAAATCACCTTGACGCCAATAGACGTTTCCCACCCAAAAATGGCTCTGGCCGAGCTCGAAGAGAGCGTTTAAATCCTCGGGCTCCTGGTCCACGAGCTCCTGGGTTTGAGCCAGGGATTGCTGAAAGAGCTGCAAGGCACCGTCGAGATCTCCCTGGGCCATTTTCACGTCGCCCATTTGGTGCAGGGCTTTGGCGTGGCGGGTTCTGGTTTGAGGGTTTAGATCTTCTTCACCCAAGGCGTCGAAATAGGTCAGTGCTTTTTCGCCGGCGCCTTCGAGGGCATCCAGACGACCGATGGCTTGTAGCTTCTCTTGCAAATCCCCGAGCATGAAGCCGATCAAGTCTTCGGCTTGCTCCCGAGCCTCTTCGGCGCGTCCTTGGAGATGCTCGGCTTGGCGGCGGGCGAGCTGGGATTGCACCAGCAGGGCCGAGAGCAACAAGACGAGCACGGCCGCCACCATGCCCGCGATGCGCAGGCTGTGTCGCCGTCGATCCGTTCGTTCTGCCGCCTGTAGCTCCGCTCGCCGTCGGTCCAAAGCCCGCAGCTGCTCAGCCACGGGGCCGGCGGCGGTTGGACGCTCATTTGGCGAGCCGTCCACCAAGGACGAGATGTCTTGCGCCAGTAGAGGATCTTCGACGTCTCGCTGCCAACCCGGGGCGAGGGCGCGGGAAAAATCGCCGACCACGACTTGGTACAGCATCACCCCCAAGGAATATAAATCGGCTTGTATGGTGGCCGTTTTGCCTTCTTGCAGCTCCGGAGCCATATACCGTCGACTGCCGGCGTTGGACGCATCCTCGGTCAAGGTGGCGGTGAAGCCGATGGCTGCCAACCCTTGGGATTCGAGCAAGGATCGATCGACCAGCGCGCCGACTCCGAAATCCGTGAGGCGGATCCGCGGATGGCCGTTCACATCTTGGGTGATCAGCACGTTTTCCGGTTTCACATCTTTGTGCAAGACACCCACGGAGTGTGCGGCGGCCAGGGCGTCGGCCACTTGAGCCACCAGCTCCACTCGGGTAGCGAGCGGAATCTCGTCCAGGCCACCCTGCTCTTCAGCCCAGGCCGTCAAATCGCCGCCTTCGGTGTGCTCGGCTTCTAGAAAATAGGGAGCTGCGTCGAAGCTCCAATCGAGCACACGGGCGATGTCGTCCCGGTGGCCCAGGGCCTCTTTGAGCAAACGAAAGAGTGTCACCTCTCGCTTCAAGGCGCGCAAACGGGACGCTTCGAAGCAGAATTTGAAAACCCTCTTCTCCCCCGACTCGTGCACGGCGAGCCAGACCTCGCCGAAGCCGCCCTCGCCCAGGCGTTGCTCAAGCCGCCAAGTGGGTCGCCTAGGCACCGTTTGACCCGGCGCGGGACGCCAACCGAGCATCATCTCTTCTGAGACCGAGACCCGGCGTTGGGCCTTAGGGGAGTCGGCCGGGGCAGCGAGGGGGGCGAAATCGGCCACCCCCACCTCGAAGACCTGCACGGGATCGTCGACACCTTGCAATTGATATTCACCGTGGGCCAGCCAGCGCAGGTCGTCGTCCCAACGCTCGTCGTCCACGGCCGAGCGTCTGGCCATCTCGAATGCGCTGTGGCTGAGCAAGGTTTGACGAGCCCCGGCCAGGCCCATCAGACGTGCTGCCGTGGGTTTGGCGAGACCTTCCACTTCCAGGGGTTTGGCACCGCGGGAAACGTCGTCCGGTGAGTTGTGGCGAAGCCGCAGCTCCCCGAGGTGCACCGCGGCGCGGGCCGCCAGCTCCACGCCGAGCTCGTTGGACAGGTCCACTAACGCATGGTGATAGGCCAGCGCACAAGCCACGGCATCGAACGGACGCTCAAAGAGCATCAAGAAGCCGTCGGTTTTGTCGATTTCCAACCCTGAATAGTTGGCCATCAAATCCCTCGCCACCCGGTCGTGGCGAGCGGAGATCTCGGCGGCCCGTGCATCCCCTAGGGACTCCACCATGCGAGTGCTGTCCACCAGGTCGGTAAACAACAAGGCGCGTACCACCGTTTCGATCTCGCCTTCGGCCGTCTGGAGATCTTCCGGGCTGGGCCACTCACCGGTGGGCAGGTCGGCTAGGTCCGAGGTCGCGACACCCTCCTCACTGGAGCTGGGCTTTCTTGCGCCGGGTGCTCGCCCGGGGGATACCGGCAGAGGGGCAGCGGAGCCGGTTTGGGCCGATATGCGCAGCCGTTCGAGGGTGTCGGCCACCATGCGTGCGTTTTGTGGACGCTCGTTCGGCTCTTTGGCCAGTAGGGCATTCACCAAGTCCACCAGCTCCAGATCCAGGTGCGGGCACAGCTCCTTCAGAGGAGTCGGCGATTCACTGGTCACTCGCCGCAGGGTGTCGAGCACGTTGTGGCCACGGAATGGGGGCTCGCCCGAGAGCATCTCGTAGAGCAAGCCACCGAGCGCAAAAAGATCCGAACGGTGATCCACCGCTCGGCCGCTGGCCTGCTCCGGAGACATGGCGTGAACCGTGCCGACCAAAGCCCCGGATTTGGTGAGAGCTTTTCCGTGTTCTGCTCCCAGGCTGTCATGATCGAGGCCGTCGCCCCAAAGCAGGCGCGCCAGACCGAAGTCTAGGATTTTGGCGTGGAAGGAAGGGGTGACCCGAACGTTCTCGGGTTTGAGATCGCGGTGGATCAGCCCTTTGCCGTGAGCCTCCGACAAGCCGTCAGCGATCTCGCAGGCCAAACGGAGGGTCGAGACCACGTCGAGCTCGCCGGTCGCGATCAGCTCCTTCAAGCCGCGGCCTTCTACCAGCTCCATCACCAAGCAGTCGGTATCTTCGGTTTCCAACAACTCGAAGACCTGGACGATCGCTGGGTGGCTCAGCCGGGCTACGGCCTTGGCTTCACGACGAAATCGAAGCCTTGCGTGCTCGTCGGGTGGCGGATCCGGCAAGACGCGCTTCAACGCCACATGGCGTTCCAGGCGCTCGTCCCACGCGAGAAACACCTCGCCCATGCCGCCCCTGCCCAGCAACTCCTTCAAGCGGTAGGTGCCGATACGGGGCAAACCGGAAGGCAGAGTCATCTCTTCGACGAACCTCTCATATGCGGTGGATTTACCCTAGAACTGTACCATATGCCTGCCGGATCACCCTTGGGGCGTCGGCCTCCTCCCAAAGAGATAGCTGACTATTGAGGACGCGCAAAAGCTTCCCAGACTGGAACACGGTGTTGAGCTTTTTCGGGTCTTTGACCGAATCCTAGCGAAGCTTTCTGCCTCACCCGCGAGGAAGACAGGAACCGATATCGTTCGCCGCACCGCGCCTGGGCGGCCCCGCCACGGAATAAATTCCGAGGCTAGGCGCCCCCGACTACCTTTGCCTTTCGGCCTCAACCCGCGAGAGCAGTCGCGCCTATTCGAGATGCGTATACCTTTGAGCCCAGGGTGGCGCTCCGGCTACCCTGGGCTATTGGATGAGATCCCTTCGGAGAACGAAGACGCCGCTTTGGCGGGCTCCGTTCCGGGTCAATTCGACGATTTATTCAGAGCCGGTCCACTGGGAGGTGTCGCCGGATTCGAAACCGTCGACGAAGATGCCGGAGCGGATCTGGACGCTGGATGCCAGATCCGCGCCGTCCAGCGAGGCGAACGACGGGGCCGGATCTTGGGAGACAGTGAGCCCACCTTCGAAAAGATGATTGGCGGGCCCGCCGATTTCTATGGCGATCCCCTCCCCCCCATTCCATTTGGCGATGCGATTGGCGGCGACCCCGTCAACGGCGGTGAATTCTCCTCCAATGTAAAGAGCTGATCCTGTGCCGTCATCGAAACTATTGAAGGCTCGAACGGGTCGGTTGGTGCCTGAGCCAACCATCGCCCAAGCCGACCCGTCCCACTTGGCGAGATGTTCTGCCTTGGTCGGCCCAGCGGTGGTGAAATTGCCGCCGACATAGAGGGCGGAGCCGGAGCCATCGTCGTAGGCGTACAAAGCATAAGCTTGGTCGCCCAGCCCCGTGCCGAGAGGAGACCATTGGGAGCCGTCCCATTTGGCGATGTTGTTGGCCGTTGCGCCTCCGGCTTCGGAGAAAATATGAGCTCATAGAGCTTTCTACTCACGTTCTCTGAGATTCCATGTTCGAAATCGTCGACGATGTTTGCTTGGTCCATCTAATAAAACCCCTCACCACGGTCGGAATCGACCGTGGTGAGGGGCTAGCTGAAGGTAAGCGCTATTCCTTATCGATCTGGTTGAAAAACTGCGGTATGAAACGAATATTACCCTCGCCGGGTCTCGGCTTCCTGACCTGGATCCGGGGACTGTCGATAGTCGTACCGTATCCGACTACGGCTCCAAGCTCGAAATCGAGCTCGTTGAAGTAGTGCGTTCCGTAGCTGGGATCCAGGTAGACGGGGAACCCGTAGCTGGTGAGGTCCGGCACGTAGAGCACATAGTGCTCACCAAAAACCTTCTCCGAAGGCATGGGGCTGTTCTGCCCCGGAATCCCGGTCTGGCTTTCCAGGTCGCCGAATTTGTGGTGGGGAGGGGCTGGAACCATTCCCAGGCCAACGCCCTCGTTGAAGAGGTTCATCCTCCATTTGTACTCTGGCGCGCTTGGCTCGGACTCGCGCCAGAAGTTGAAGTTTCCTACGAGGAACCAGCAATCACCTAGCAATTGGTCGCCTACGACTCGGCAGCTGTCTCTCACGGCCACCTTATTGATGGTAGAAGCGACACCGTGCACTGCAAGCACTCTCTTCAAGAGCTTGGCAAAGGCATCGCAACCCCCGTCTCCGGTGCCGATCAGAAGTTGCTCAACCGTAGTGCAGGCCTGTTGGAAACCTACACCCTGCCGATAGTAGAAGAGCTTTCGGTCGTCCCAGGTGGTCACATCCAGGTTCATGAAATTCGTCCAAGCGTCCCAAGCGGCTTGGTCCCGGGTTGTGGCGCCGCCCGCGTTGATCGATAGGGCCAGCACGCTCAAAAAGACGTTCGTCGGTGTGTGGTCAAGGGTCAAGTAGACCTCATGCCGAGTTTGGCCTGCCATGAAGAAATCCGAGTCGTCCACACAGTTGACCGGATCCTGCTCGCAATACTCCCAAGTCAGTGTCATCGGCTTGTAGTGCTTGGTGTGGTTGGGGGCCAATATGTCCGACACCAGGGGAACGGTCACTTGTTTTCCGACCATCTGGATCTCTTGGCTCCAAAAAACCATATTGTCCGGACCCTTGGCTCGGAAAGTGACGGGGAACGGGTCTTCCAGGGCTGGGCTGATGCTGAATTTGGCTTTGACGGCGAGTTGTTGATTCCGCATATAAGCGACCGGCTCGTTCTTTTCCGGTGCTGTTTCGCCGTTGTGATTGATCCAAACGGGATCCGTGATGGGTGTAAGACTGTTTCTCTGATCTTTCACAATGGATATGTCCTGCTCGAAGGACACTTCTTGGACTTTTAGGGTATTGAACGGGCATTGACTGGGGCTGTCGTCGTTGGCGAAGCACGGGCAGTCCTCTTCCTCGGGCTCGGTCCTCATGACCACGGCTTCGTTGGCGATCAGGTCTGCGGAGGCCACCGGTGATGCTTGGAAGATGGACGCTGCGAAGCTGATCGGCACCTCGCCCGGGCAACAGCGGGATTGGGTGAGCTGGAACTGGCGAGTGCCGGAGAAATTCAAGGGGTCATAGGGCTCGGACGAGATATCCACGCAGTCGTCCGACTGCCCGATTCGACCGAAATCGAATCGATCGAAAATGCTCTGGGCTTCCCTCATGATGATGATGCGACCGTTGTCGGGACGAACGGTCAGCTCCAGGCTGAAGAGGCCCACGACCTCGAAACCGAGGGAAATACGCCAATCGAGCTGGGATTCGTCCCACGGTGGATCGCAATTCCAGAATAGGCGAGCTTCGGCGTCGATGTAGGCGGCCACCGTCAGCACGCTGAAATCCTGGGGGACTCCCAGTAATAGGCTGGCCCAGGTCAAAGCTTCGCCAGTGTCTTTGAGCGCGTAAACCTTGGCTTCTTGTTTGAAGGCTCGAAATGATGCGCTGCCGGCGCAATCCGCGTGCGGCTCCATTCGGCCGGTTTTGGAGAAAGTGAGCTGATGGTCTAGGTGGAAGTCCTGCACCATCAGGTCTGGGACCAGCTCAGGAGAACGTCCAGCTTTGCCGGTGGCCCTCTCTGTGAGGTTGATCTGGTTGACGTTTGCGAACATTGCCAGTCCGCCGTCGGTGATGTTGAGGGTGACGGCTGTGGCGCCCTGGGAATTCTCGACCAACAGCTGAACCGGACCCAACGGGGCATTCGCCGCGACCTGCAAGATGCCCTGGATCGCTCCGTCGACGTCTGTGTCGACTGGAGGCGGATTGTTGGGCTGGGCGTGCACGGACGCCTCACCGCTTCCCGGTGCCAACACCTGCACGTAGTCTGGATTGCTGCTGGTCACGGTGGCCTCGCCTAGATTCTGGCCGAAAATCACCAACAAATAGGACTGGCCCCGATTGGGATACGGCGGGGTGAAGCCGTTGATCGCCGGTCCCGGTGGCGCGACCTCAAAGGCGGCGCGGTCGTAGTTATCGACGTCCTGGCTGACCAGTAGGGTGAAATAGCCTCGGATCCCAGCGGCGGTGGTGTCGATGGCCACGTTGAGCCACGTACCGTCCGCGGCCTCGCTGGACACAGATGCGGTGGGCAGTGTGCCGGCACCATCGACCCACACCGATGCGCCGTTGAGGTTCTCGCCCTGCACCAACACGTGGGTCACCACACCTTGGGCCAAGCGATCGATGGAAATGGAATCAATGGTTGGGCCCGTCCGCTCGGAGACCGTGTAGGTGTTGGGAGCGGAGGTTGGTCCGCTAGGGTCGCCGACAGCGAAGCGTTCATCGGAATAGGTGCCGATTTCGGATTCCGACAACGGCAGGCTGATGTCGTAAACACCGGATGCGTCCGTATTGCCGATGTGGGTCGGCTGGGCGCCGTCGGGTTGTCCGTCCCGTAATCGGTATCGATATACCGCTTGCCCGGCCTGCGGCGGATCGGTGGTGACGATCAGCCTGGCCGTGTCTCCTACTTGGTAATCCGGGAAGGGAGCGGGACGTTCTGCAGTGGGAGCCACCGGAGACTGTTCAGCGCTACTGACCACAAAATTCAAGGATGTTGACGTCGGACCTGTAGGAGTGCCGACGGCGAAGCGTTCGCTGGAATAGGTGCCGATATCGCTCTGCTCAAGCACATAGGTGTTGCGCAGCCTACCGAGGGAGTTGGTGATGCCGATCAAGGTGGGCTGGTTGCCGTCGGCCGAGCCGTCTTTATAACGATAGCGATAAACCTTTTGATTGGCCTGGGCGGGAGACGTGAAAATATCGAGCACAGCGGTATCTCCGACCTCGTAGCTCGGGAACGGAGCAAAGCGGACAGCCGACGGCCCATTCGCTGCATGCACGTAGTAGTTGTTGGAGCTGGACTTCGGGCCACTCACGGTGCCGACGGCGAAGCGCTCGATGGTGTAGTGGCCGATTTCGGCCGCGGTGGGCGTGGCTTGGATGGTCAGCGATCCCTGAGCATTGGTGTGGCCGATCAAGATGCCCTGTTGACCGTCGGGCAGGCCGTTTTTGTAACGATAGCGGTAGACTGGTTGATTCGCCTGGGCCGGGCTGGTGGTGATGATGTTGGTCGCCGGCTCGCCGATCTCATAATCCGGATACGGCCAAGGTCTGGAAGAATCCGGCGCGCTGGCTGCATGGATGCTGTAGCTGATGGAGCTCGATCGTTGTCCCGTCGGGCTACCGACGGCGAATTGCTCGTTTGTATAGTCGCCAATATTGCCCAAGCCGAGCGGCAAGTTTTCGATTGCGAGACGTCCATCGGCACCGGTATTGCCGATGTGTGTGGGCTGATCACCATCGGGCTGGCCGTTTTTGTAGCGGAAGCGATATACTGGGGCGTTGGCCTGCGCGGGATTGGTGGAGATGATCACAGTCGCGAGGTCACCAACCGTGTAATTCGGGAAAGGCGACGGACGGTTAACAGAGGGTGCCGCCCCGAAGGCTACCGACGAGACGGTGATCGCCGAGAGAACGAGACAGTTAAGGAATTTCCAACGGAATTGCATGCGTTTGTCCCTTTCAGAAAGTGGAAAGTAAAACGAAGGTCGTAAACCCTGACGCGGGCTGTGACGTACCCTCGGAAAGAGCAATGGGCATGCCAGGTGAAAGTGGATGAAAGTAGATGTTTTTTGAGCGATTTAGTGAGGAATACGAGCAGCTCTGCCAACGGAGGGTGTAGTCCTGCCCACGAAGGCAACACGATGTTGACCAGATTTATGGCCAGACCGAGACCCACCAGGAGAAGGATGCAAGACTTGTATCTTGTGAACGCCTCGGCAGCCGAAGGTCTGGCGAAGTTTCCGGGAAGCCTCCAGGGAGGTGCCATGTAGTTTCCGGACGGCTTCGAAACAGGTGTCCCGTGATTTCCGGACGGCCTTTCCGGACGGCCTTTCCGGACGGCCTTCAGGCAGGTGCCACGTAGTTTCCGTGGGCACGGTTTCCTCGGGCAGCAAGTTTCAGCCCCCAGGCAGGTGCCTGGTTGTTTCCGGACGGGTTTCTGAGACCTCAGAACACGGCAGACGCCGGTCGGAAATTCGACCGGCGTCTGCTGTTGATCTAGTGGGCTAGGGCCCAGGCCCAGTTTCGGATCAACAGGACAGCTTAGTCAGAGCCGATCCACTGGGAGGTGTCGCCGGATTCGAAACCGTCGACGAAGATGCCCGATCGGATCTGGACGCTGGAGGTCAAATCCGCGCCGTGCGGTGAGGCGAACGATGGGGCTGGATCTTGGGAGGCGGTGATCCCACCTTCGAAAAGATGATTGGCGGGCACGCCGACTTCTACGACGATCCCTTCGGGAAGGGGCAGCTGGTCGAGATCGGCGATGGCGAGGTCGAGCTCGCCGTCGGTGTCGCTATCACTCCAGAGCACGATGACCGATCCAGGCTGACCCTGGGGAAAACGCAGGAGGTCCGGCACGCCGTCGGCGTCCGCGTCGACCGAGCCGAGATCGAAAAGGGCCGGGTCGAAGTCGAGGGAAAGGGCAAAACCGCCGATGGGATTATTCGGCTCGAGCTGCTCCGACGTCACCTCAAGACGAATCCACGACACGCCCTCCCGCCAACGGGTCGAGATCTCAAGCTCGTTTTGGCTCTGGAGATCGCCGCTGGAATCGCACGCGGTTTCGGTGCTCAGCAGATTCGCACAGACGAGGTCCGCCGCTCGGATCTGAAGGTCGGCATTGGCATCGCAGCCCACGGGGCTTCCGGAGAAGGTACCGCCCGGGGCGTCGAGCCAAGCTTCGCCGTCGGCGTCGAAAATTTCGAGCGCCGTGGCTTCGAGATCGCCGGAATCGACCATGCCGTCGGCATTGCAATCCCCCGGGTCTCCCGACCAAATCCGGACCACGCCGTTGGTGACGTTGCCGGAGATGTTCTGTCCCAGGCTCGTTCCAAAACCCACCTCGGGGTCGAGGGAGAAATCCACGGCGGCGTCGGTGGACGAGCCGGGAGCCGCCGAGCAGGTGGCCTGGAATCCGATGGTCAGCAGAGCACCGTCGGGCAAGCCGTCGTCTGCGCCGCGGTTGGGAAAGCCTTCGCCCGCACCTTCGAGAAGGCTCACGGTCAGATCCAGCTCTCCGTCGGTGTCGAGGGGGTCGAAGGCGATGTCGACCTCAAGAAGCTCAGGAAGCTGGAGCTCGATGTGGTCCGGAACGCCGTCGCCGTTGAGATCAGGGTTGAGGCAAGTTTCATCGTAGTCGATGGAGAATGTGGCGGAATCCAGGGATCGACCGCCGGTTTGGAGCTCGATGGGAATCTCCACCCACGATGAGACTGCGGTGTGAGTGAGCGCGGGCAGGCTGAGGCTCGGTGGTGAAAAGCACGTGTATTTGGCGACTCTCATGGAAGGCAATCCGTCCGCAGCAGTGAAGCTGCCGCCGATATAGAAAGAGGATCTACGGCCGTCGTCGTAGGGCATCATGGCGTCGATGGGCCCGTTGACGCCCGCGCCCATAGGCTGCCATTGAGACCCGTCCCATCGGGCGAGTCGATTCACCGGCGTGGCACCTGAAGATCGAAAGAAGCCTCCGGCATAAATGGCAGGACCGGATCCGTCGTCGAAGCTACCCAAGGCGAAGACGTAATTATCGAAACCTGCGCCCATCGCAGACCAGTCGGTGCCGTTCCATTTTGCGATTCGATGGGCATCGATGCCATCGACAGAGGTGAAGTCGCCGCCCACGTAGAGTGCAGGACCGTTGCCGTCGTCGAGGGTTGCCAGACGACGGATCCGATTGTTCGTTCCACCGCCCAAGCTGGACCAGCTCGTTCCGTTCCACTTGGCGACGTTGGCGGCTTGGACTCCATCTATCGTTGTGAAGTTGCCGGCAGCATAGAGGTCAGGGCCGTTGCCGTCGTCAAACACTGCCAAGGAGCTCACTCCCGTGCCGACACCGAAGCCCAGGCTCGCGTCCAGAGTTGACCACGAGCTACCGTCCCATTTGACGATGGGCCCGGCGACCGAGCCATTGAGGAAGAGAGAGTGGCCGCTGGCGTAGAGTGCGGGTCCGCCACCGTCGTCGAACACCACTAGGTCCGAAATCAAGCCCTGGAGTGCCGAGCCGAGGGGTGACCACGCGCTGCCGTCCCATTTGGCGATGCTCTTGGCGGGTACCCCACCTGCCTCGAAGAAAAAGCCGCCGGCATAGAGTGCGGGGCCGCTGCCGTCGTCGAAAACCGCCAAAGCGAGGACAGCATTGTCTATGCCGGATCCCAGTGCATGCCAGCTCGTTCCGTCCCACTTTGCCAAGCGCTGGGCAGCGACACCGCCGGCGGTGCGGAAGTGTCCCGCGGCATAGAGCGCGGGTCCGTTGCCGTCGTCGAAAAACGCGAAATCTTCAACGACAGAGCTTAGCCCCAAGCCCGTGGGGGGGCTGCTGCTGAGCGCGCTCCAAGCAGAGCCGTCCCACGTCGCGATGTGGTTGGCCTCGCCGGGAATCGTGAAAAGGCCTCCGACATAGAGCTTTGATCCGCTGCCGTCATCGAAGACATTTAGGTGGTAGACCGTGTTTTCAATCTGCGAATTCAGCGAATGCCACTGTGTGCCGTCCCACTTGGCGACCCGCCCGGCGGAAATTCCGCCCGCGTTCGGGAAGCTGCCTACGGCGTAAAGAGCCGAGCCGCCGCCGTCGTCGTAGACGGCCAGATCGTAGACCCAGCCGTTTGCCCCAACGTCTAGGGACGACCACTGTGTGCCGTCCCATTTGGCGATCCGACTGGCGGCCACGCCGTCGACGGTGGTGAATTCTCCTCCGATGTAGAGAGCCGGCCCGCTGCCGTCATCGAAAGTGTGGAGGGCTCGAATGGGTTGGTCGCTGCCCGAGCCGACCGCCGACCAAGCCGATCCGTCCCATTTTGCGAGATGTTGGGCGCCGGTCGCTCCCGCTGCAAAGAATCGGCCACCCACATAGAGGGCGGATCCGTTGCCGTCGTCAAAAACGTGTAGATCATGGACTTGGTCGTTCACTCCCGAGCCGACCGCCGACCAAGCCGCGCCGTCCCACTTAGCAATGTTGTGGGCCTCGGCCCCTCCCGCTTCGGAGAAATAGCCACCCGCGTAGAGTGCGGGACCGCTACCGTCGTCATAGACGGTCAGTTTATGAATCCTGAAGGTGCCCACACCTTGTCCGAGGGGATGCCAAGCGGTGCCGTCCCAGCGTGCGATGCGATTCGCGCTGACGCCTCCGGCCTCGGTGAAAGATCCCGCGGCATAGAGTGCGGGACCGCTGCCGTCGTCGTAGACCGTGAGAGCGTAGACCGTACCGTTCGTGCCGGAGCCCAGTGGATGCCAGCTAGTGCCGTCCCATTTAGCAATATTTGAGATCTTGGTGGCATTGACGGATCCAAACGAGCCGCCCACAAAGAGGGCTGGGCCGGTACCGTCGTCGAAAATAGCACTGCTTTCCACTGCGCCGTCCAAATCGCGCTGGTAGAAGTCTGGCGACCATTCACAGTGTTCTGGTCCCGTACCGGGGCCGACGGAGGGAGCCGGCTCGCGAATCAGCTGTAGAAATTCGTTCACGACCTCGTCGTGCAAAGTCACTCGAAATAGGGCCTGGGAATGTGGCTCCAATGCGGGGGTTCCGAATGAAGCTTCGAGCTCAAAAACCTTCATTTCGTCCCGCAACAACACGTCTCGAATCACTAGCTCGGAGTCCTGCCCACGGCCATCGCCGTCGAGATCGAGCCAAACGGATAGTCGAGCGTTGGGGTCGCCGGTCCAATGCACGGCCAGCTGGGGTGAAGAGTTGGGGGCCTCGATGTTCAGAAATATCGCGCGGAGAGGCTCTTGGGGCTGGGCCGCGGCTGATTCTGCGAGAAGGAAGGAAAGGAACATGGGACAAAAAAATAAAACATGGCAAAGCGCTCGAATCATATACAGATTCTCCAGAGTTGAATTGTGAATAGGAACCCAAGAAGGGCAGCTCATCATGTTACGAGCACATGACGACTTCTATTCACTTTTTTCTTCTTCGATCCTTTTTCCGGCAATCGGTCGCGATGCTGTCGGTTTTTCTGCCAAGCTTCTCGATGGCTGCGAGATCGCACGGCTTCGAAGCTTCTGGTGCGCCGGATCCTCCTTGCAACGTCGGCCTCGCCCTCCTGGTTTCTAAGGAGACTCGGCTTTGGGCTCGGACCCCGTCTTTTTTCCGGCTCGCTTGGCATCGATGTAGCCGATGCCTTCTATCCAAGTCTTGCCTCCGTCCCAGCTGCGATCCTTGCGCCATTTCCAGTGGTCTGCGGTGATTTCGTAAAAAACATTGCGATCGACGAAAGGACCTCGACCATCTCTACCTTCGCCGGTCATGACCATGGTGTCGCCTACTTTTTCAGCGGAAAAATATTTCCATTGCAAGTTGCCGGACGACAGCCAACGATTATCCCACTGACGAGTTTCGGGATTGAACGAACGAATATTGGTGCCGTGGGCTTTGCCGCCGTTGGGCAGGGAGGAAATCCATTCATCTTGGAGGGCCCAGCCGTCGAGGATGAAATAGGCCGTCCATTTGGCTCGACCTTCGCCGTAGCCGCTGCCGTCGGGTTTCATGAAGCGAGTCTTGCAGTCCCATTCCCCGACCATGAAAGCAAATTGAGCAGTTTCCGGCGGCGCCTCAGGGTTGAGCTTTCCAAAATCGCGGGCGTCGGTGTCGAGAGCAGTGGCGATGGCGATTGAAAATAGGAAAGACGCTATCCAGAGTCTGGCCGGGATGTTGAGCACGTCTGGCTCCTTGGAGATGAGTGGGCTTTATTCTTCTACGCATCCCCGGCCATTTCGTTTTGGCTCCCTGCTCAGCGGCATCCCGGCCATGCCGCTTGGCGCGCCGCTCGTCAGTTGGTCGCAGCGTCGACCAGCCGGCCGAAGAGCTCCGTCGACGGTGTAGGTGGCTCACCCTCGCCGTCGCCGACCATGGTCGTGGAGACGGTGAGGCGATATCTGAGCTTTTCGTCGGCTTGCCAATTCAGCGATCGAATGCGAACGAAGGTCCCGCCGTGGACGTCGGAGAGCGCACCTTCCACGCTGCCGTGGCCAAATGGTTCATAAACGTAGGTTTGAGAGCCGATCTTCTCGCCGTTCTGGAGCAGGCTTTGGATCTGCTGGGACAAGGCGTCGGGGGCGGCATTCTCGTTTTTGGTCTGAACGAATAGGGTCACGGTGGTTTCGACGTTTTCATGAACGACGGTGGTATTGCAGTCGTTGGCTCTGCCGTCGCTGTAGCGGGCCGCGTCGCCGGCTTCTTGTTGGACGTTGGCTGCGTCTGCGCCGAGGATCGAGGCCACTTCCTCGCTGCTCAGCGCGGAGCAGGGATCGTTGCCCGCGCTCGACGACTGGCCGGTTTGGGCGTCGGCGGCAGGTGCAGGCGCGTTGGCGGCGGGCGTATCCCCAGCGGGGGCGTCGGCGTCGGGTTGACCGCCGCAGCCGACGGCTAGGATCAAAATTAGAGAGAGGCTGGAGAGTGTTTTCAACATCGTGGTTTCCTTGAGCTGACGTGATGGTAATGGTGTCGCCCGTTGAGTATATGGAATGAAGCTGTGCAATTTCCCTTTCGAGCTTCGGGATCGCTCGGATTCGCTTTAGCCCGGATTTTTCACCAACTTCGTCGCGAGACGCCGGAGACGCCTGCAGATACAAGGAAGAAGACGAATTCTGCGACGCAGGCATACTTGCAGTATGTTGAGGAGCAGAATCGGCTTCTGACGCCGTAGATGCAGGTGGATACGGTGTCGCAGCAGAAGGCTGGTGAGAAATCCGGGTTAGGTGACTCGTCGCGCGCGAAGTGTTGCAGCTGCCGCCAGGAATCGGGGCCGGCTCAGCGATAGGTTTTGGGGTCGATGCCCAACTTGCTCAGCTTCATTTGTAGGTGTTGGCGGTACATGCCCATCTCTTCGGCGGCTCGGGTAACGTTGCCGCCGTGACGTCTGAGGGCGCCACAGATGAAGGTGCGCTCGAAGTGCTCGACGGCCTCTTGTTTGGCGATTTTGAAATCGGTGCTGGTGACCGCTCCGGAGCCGCCCAGGCCAAGGCTTCTCGGTCCAAGGCTACCCGGTCCGAAACCGGCTGATCCCGAGACGCAGGCGGTGACGGAGGTCGGCAGGTCGCCGACCATGATTTCCTGACCACCGGCCAGGGCCACCGCGTGCTCCACGGCGTGCTCCAGCTCGCGTACGTTTCCGTGCCACTCATGGGCCATGAGGGTCCGCAGGGCGTCGACGTGCAGGGGTCGAGGGGGGCGTCCGAGTCGTTCGGAGGCGCCGGCTAAGAAGTGCTCGATCAACAGGGGCACGTCTTCCGGTCGATCTTTTAGCGGAGGTAGGTCCACGGGCACCACGTTGAGGCGATAGAACAAATCCCGGCGGAATTGGCCATCGGCGATGCGGGATTCCAGGTCCTGATTGGTGGCGGCCACCAGCCGAACATCGACGGTGAAGGTTTTGTTGCCGCCCACCCGCTCGAAAGTCTTCTCCTGCAAGACCCGCAGCACCTTGGCTTGGGTTTCGAGGGGCATGTCGCCGATTTCGTCGAGAAAGAGGGTGCCGCCGTCCGCTTGCTCGAATTTGCCTTGGCGGGCTCGGGTGGCGCCCGTGAAGGCTCCCTGCTCGTGACCGAAGAGCTCGCTCTCCACCAGCTCCCGGGAAAAGGCCGCGCAGTTGACCTTGACCAAGGGACGACGGCGACGGGGGCTGTTGTAGTGCAGGGCGTTGGCCACCAGCTCCTTACCCGTGCCGCTCGGCCCCCGGATCAACACGGTCAGATCCGTATCGGCCACCCTGCGGATGCGCTCGAAGACCTCGAGCATGGCCGGGCTCTTGCCGATCAGGCGGTGGAAGCGATAGCGGTCGTCCACCGCCCGACGGAGATGGCCCACTTCTCGCCGAAGGCGCCCTTCTTCCAAGGCGCGTTCGACCACGAGCACCAGCTCCCGGTTGTCGAAGGGCTTCGGAAGGTAATCGACGGCGCCTTTTTGCAGGGCTTCCACCGCTGTGCGCTCGGAGCCGTAGGCGGTGATCATGATCACCGCGGGTCGGTGCTCGTCGGCACTGCCGAGGGATTCCTGGATCCAGGTCAACAGCTCCATGCCGCTCATGGGCTCGAGGGTGAGGTCCGTGATCACCAAGTGGAAGCGTTGTTGTTGGAGCAGCTCGACGGCGTCTTCGCCGCTGCCGACCGTCTCAACGTCGTAACCCCGACCGGCCATCAAGCGTTCGAGGGCCACTCGGATGGTGGGCTCGTCGTCGACGATGAGAATTCTTTCCGACATCGACTTAATTGAAGGCCGTGACCACGGCTTTCAACGGGGAGCCCAGGGCCCCCTGCAGCTCTTGGGGGTGGTGGATATCGGGGGAGGCGGCGTCGATGGGTAGGCGGATGCGAAAGACCATACCGCCCGCGGGATCCACATTGGCGTGGATGCTTCCTCCGTGGGCTTCGACAATGCGTTTGCTGATGGCGAGACCCAAACCCGTACCCTGGGCTTTGGCGGAGACGAAGGGGTCGAAGATCCGGGGCAACATCTCGTCGCTCACCCCAGGACCGGAGTCGCTGATCCGGATCTCTACGCCGCTCTCGTGTCGGCCCAAGCCCACGGTCACCCGCCGAGGCTCGGAGCTATTGCGCACGGCGTCTACCGCATTGTGGATCAGGTTGACGAGGACCTGACGTAGACCCTCGCCGTCGGCCACGATCTCCGACGTCGTCTCCAGCTCCGGCGCCGCGGTCAGCTGGAGATCCACGCCGTGGGTGAGCGGAGTGGCGCGCAAATCGGCCACGGTGCTCGCCACCAAATCGTGCAGCCGAAGCGGTCGGAAGGTGTAGGTCTCTTGGTGGGCGAATTGCAGCAAGGAACGGACCTGGCACTCCACGCGGTCGAGCTCCCGCACCACCAGCGCTGCGTGCTCCTCATTGAGCCGCGACACGGGCTCTTCGGCGATTTGTTGAGACAGGCTGCGGGCGGCGGTGACCGGATTGCGAATCTCATGGGCGATGCGGGCGGCGGTCTCACCCAGGGCCGCCAGTTTTTCGCTGCGCGCCAGCTCTCGCTCGGCGGTGCGCACCCGACCCGTCAAATGGGCGGCATCGAGCACCAGGGCGAGCTCTCGGGTGAAATCTTCCAGCACCTTGAGCTTGCCGTGATCGATGGCGTTGCCCAAGGCGCCGGCGGACACCAAGAGCTGTCCCCAGCGGCGCCGTGCGCTGACGATCGGCACCACCCAAGCGACTTGGGCGTCGAGCATGGCCTGTTGAAGCTTTGGATCCCGCAGCCACAAGAGGTCGAAAGTGGATCGGGGTAGGTGCTCCAGAGCTTCACCCCGGGGCCAAGCCTCGACCACCGGACCGATCGGGAAATCACCATGAATCACCGGCTCGGGGTCGTCGTCTAAGAGCACGGCGGCACCGCGCATGTGCAGAATGCGGGCGACGGCCGCCACCGCGTCCTGGCAGGTTGCCCGCAGGCCTTTTTCCGGCGAAAGATCATAGGCCGCGGTGCGCAGCTGCTGACGCCATTTCCGACCGTGGCGTAAGACCAGGGAGTCGACCAAGTCCGTGAAGCGCTCGTTGCCGGGGCCGAGCACATACACCACGACGACGATGCCCAGCATGTCGACGGCCCAGCCCGTGTGCTCGGAGATCGGCCCGAGGGCCCTCAGGCCGCCATAGATTCCGGCTACCAGAGTGAAGCGAAGACCGTTCAGCAGCAGACCCCGCAGCACCTCGCCGAGCACCCTCAAGGCAAAGGGCACGGCGGCGGCGAGACCGACAAAGGCGTGGCTCAGGGTCCAGACCAGGCTTTGCTCCGTGGTGTCGAGCCGTTCCGTGAAGATCAGGATTAGGACACCGGCGAAGAGGGCGACGGCAAAGATCAAATAACCGCGAAAACCGAGGTTCGCCATGATCACCGGCCGTCGCTTGGCCTTGGCCAACACCACCAAATCCCATAGCACCAGGGCGGCGAAACCGCCGAAATAGACCGACCAGGGATCGACAGGGAGAGTCTCGCGGAGGCGCATGGCCGAGAGCGCGAGGAAGCCGAGGCCGTAGTTGACCGTCAACCAAAGGCGGCTGGGGGCCGGTGAGCCCAAGGTGCCGAGGGGGATCAAATGCCGAAGCACCGGCAGGATACCGATCATCGAGACTTCCGCGACCCAACAGATGGAGTCGAAGAGCCCGCGGTTCGCGTCGGGGTTTGGAATCAGGTCGACCAGCAGCTTGCTGAAGTAGTGCGCCGCGAACAACCAGCCGAGCAGGCGAAAGAGCTTGAGCAAGGTGCCCTGGGGCTGGGCGGTGCCGTGGCATTGACAATACGAGCTCGCCAGGGCCACCCAAACCAGGGTGACCAGCCCGTGGAGCAGGGCGGCGACGAGGGGTGGTGAGAGGTTGAAGAGGTCCATGATTTAACGTCGGCGGTGACGGGCTGAGAAAACTGAGCGCCCAGGATACCGATGGTTCAGCAAGGTCCGTGCCGAGGCACTTGGCGGCAGGTGCCCCTAAAACCAACCCTTCTCGGGCCGACGAGCCACTCTACTGCATAAATTCTTTGGCAGCACCGCCAATGGCATTAGGCGCTTTCGCGCAAAGGTGGATTGGCGGTTTGTGCATATGGGTCTTGACGGGCTGAGGGCGGCCGAAGTTGGATCGCGCGCTCTAAGTTTCTAGTTTTCAGTGTTTAAGGGGAGTTTCCTGATCGCCGGAGATCTGGCACAGACGGTGCGACAGGTGGGGTCGAGCTTTGGAGGAGCCGACCATGAAGATCTGTCTCTGGAAGAATTCCTGCCGTCCGTTGTTGAGCATCGTTCTTGGCCTCGCCGTGTGGAGCCCATTTGGAACCGCCTATGCCCAGGATTGGATCGAAGCGGGAATGGGGCGTTGGCCGCCTAGCCCGGTGGAGCAAGGCTCCCAAAGCCCGGGGGAGGACAGCTCCTATCGGGATGCCCGCGAGCGGGTGCGTCGAGCCACGGTTTCGATTCAGGTGCAGGAGCGCCGTCCGGGCTCGGCCACCGTAGTGGATTTCTTGGGCTCAGGGGTCGTGGTTCACCGTGACCCGGACGATCGACTCGCCTGGATCGCCACCAGCGCCCACGTGGTGCCTTGCCGAGCCCGCTGTTCCGTTCGTGTGGAGCTGCCGAGCGGCGGGGGCAAGCGTTGGCGATCCGCGAAAGTGGTGCGTTTCGACAGCGATACGGATCTGGCTCTATTGGAAGTCCGGCTGCCGGAGGAAGTGGAGCTCTCTGTAGTCGAGCGGCAGGAAGACGGGGGCACAAAAGACTCTAGGGTGTGGGCCTTGGGTTATCCCGATCCCGAGCTGCTGCCGGAATCGAACGCGCAGCGCATCGAGCGAGTCTCCACGGGTCACCTGCTGCGGGCCTCGGGGTCTTTTCAAGGGGAATACCGGGCTCTCTCGTCCAGAGGCGCAGACGGCCGACTGGTCATGCGGCATGCCGTGCTGCACACCGCCACTCTGGTACCCGGAGCCAGCGGCGGGCCGTTGATCGACGCCTCCGGTGCGGTCCTCGGCATCAACACCGGCGCTCTGGTGTCGAAGAAAAGAGGGCGATGCCTGCGTGCGTCGGACCTGGTCCAACCCGCCGACGGGAGGGACGGAGATCCGTGCATCTACCTGGCGTCGGGCTTGGAGACGGTGTGGATCTGGGTGGAAGAGCTGAAGAGGGATCGCGGGATGCTACCTTAGCCGGAGAACACGGTGCAGAGGCCCGGTGCCGACTATAAAATGCTGTGGAATGACAACCCCTGATCGGAGACTCACCATGAAGAGAGTGACTGGCATCGGCGGTATCTTCTTCAAGGCCAAAGATGCGCCTGCCCTGCAAGCCTGGTACAAGCGCCATCTCGGCATAGACGTTCAAGAGTGGGGAGGAGCCGCCTTCAGCTGGGCCGATTCGGATGGCGAGCCCAAGGGCGGGATGACCGTCTGGTCTGTGAGCCCTGAAGCGAGCGAGCAATTTGCTCCGAGCGAAGCCCCGTTCATGATCAATTACCGTGTTGAGGATCTTCATGGGTTGGTGGAGGTGCTCAAGGCCGAAGGCTGTAACGTCTTGGACAAGATGGAAGACTCTGACTTCGGCAAATTCGCCTGGGTCATCGATCCGGAGGGCAATAAGGTCGAGCTCTGGCAGCCGCCCGACGGGCAATGACCTCCAAAGGGCCGCCTATACAAGGAGGTAGATTTGCTGATCCGGAGCCGCTTTGGGCGCGCCCATCTTTGCGGTATGAAGTCTTCGTGGTAGACGTAGGCTGTGTTTGACGGAACCCATGAGCCTGCGACTTGACGACCTCCCGTAGGAACCCGACGTGCGACCCACTCTGCGACGAATCTTCCTGATGACTTTGATCTCCCTTTGCACGGTTCTCATGGGCTGTGACGACAGCGCTCCCCCGCCGAAAGATCTTCCGGTAGAGCCCGGGGTTTCCCTTGAGCTGGCCGAGCATCGAGCTTCGGTCCTCAGCGATATCCGTTACCACCTCGATTTCGATGTGCCGTCTGAGCTTGAGTCCGATATCCGCGCATATACGATCATTCGCTTTCATTTGAGCGAAGCTTCCGTGCCGCTGCAGCTGGACTTCCGGGAGAGCCCTGAGAAGATCAAGAGCTTGAAGCTCAACGGACAGTCGACTTCATTTAGGGCTCAAAACGAGCATATTGTGCTTCCGATTTCGGATCTGAAGATCGGCGCCAACGAGGTGGAGATCGAGCATATTGCCGGGAGCTCATCCCTGAATCGGAATCCTGAGTATTTGTATACCCTGTTTGTGCCGGATCGCGCCCGAACCGCATTCCCGCTTTTCGATCAACCCAATCTAAAAGCCAAATATGAGCTGACCCTCACGTTGCCGTCCGACTGGGTCGCCATCGCCAACGGACCCGTAGTGGCGGTGGAAACCTTGGGAGATCGAAAAGTCCATCGATTCGCCGAATCGGATTTAATCAGCTCCTATTTGTTTTCCTTTGTCGCCGGGCGCTTCGAGGTGGTGACCCGGACTTTAGATGGTCGGGAGATGACCATGCTCCACCGCGAAACCGATGGGGATAAAGTGGCTCGCAATGTGGATGCTGTTTTTGAGCTCCATGCCGCGGCCCTCGGTTGGTTGGAGGACTACACGGGCATCCCACACCCTTTCCAAAAATTCGACTTCGCGCTCATCCCTTCATTTCAATACGGAGGCATGGAGCATGTCGGCGCGATTCAATATCGAGCATCGACTCTCTTCCTGGAAGAAGCTCCATCGGCGTCCGCATTGCTCGGCCGGGCCGGTTTGATTGCCCATGAAACCGCGCACATGTGGTTCGGTAATTTGGTGACCATGGATTGGTTCAACGATGTGTGGACGAAAGAGGTCTTTGCCAACTTCATGGCGGCCAAAATCGTTAATCCGAGCTTCCCGGAAATCGACCACGATCTGAATTTCCTGGTTCGACACTATCCCGCAGCCTACGGGGTCGATCGGTCGGAAGGTGCCAACCCCATCCGTCAAGATCTGGCGAATCTTTCGGAGGCGGGTCAGCTCTATGGCGCGATCATTTACAACAAGGCGCCGATCATGATGCGTCAGCTGGAGCTTTTGCTCGGTGAGCAGGCGTTTCGAGAAGGGGTTCAGGAGTATCTAAAAACATTTTCTTTCGCCAATGCAACTTGGCCGGAGCTGATCCGGATCCTGGACAGCAAAACCGATCAAGACTTGGCGTCCTGGAGCGAGGTTTGGGTACAGACTTCCGGTCGTCCGACCTTTGAGGTGGGGCAGGGGGATGCGGGTGCTCTGATTCTGGGCCAGAAAGACCCGTCCGGTGACGGTCGATTGTGGCCCCAAAGGTTTTCGGTTCGCGGGATCCAAGATGGAGGGTCGGAGCAATCCGTGCTTTCCGCGTCGGTGGAGACGGAGCTTTCGATCCCTAAGGGTTCTGTGGATACCTCGCTCTTCAATGCCGATGGTTTCGGCTATGGGTTGTTTCCCGTACAGTCCGGCTTGCTGGGGCACTGGTCGTCCCTGTCGTCGGTGGAAAAGGGCTCGTTGCTCATTCATCTCTACGAGAGGTGTTTGCACGGCCAAGGTGTTGAACCCGACGCCTATTTCGATGCGCTGGTGGAAATTCTTGCAAAAGAACAGGACCAGCTCCTGCTGAATCTGGCCATCGACCAAACCACTCATCTCTACCATAGCTTCTTGAGCCAGACGTCCGCCGAGCAGCGTCGTTCGATGCTGGAGGAGACTTTGTGGCAGGGTGCTCAGGATCAGGATGAGAGTCGGATCAAGCTATTTTTCACCGCTTATGCTTCCCTGGGGTCGAGCCCTGAGGCGTTGGACAAGATTTACGGGATTTGGAACGGTGACGCGACCCTGGACGGATTGAAGCTTTCGGAAAACGACACCATTGATTTGGCGGAAACCTTGGCGGTGCGCTTGCCGGAGCAAGCACAGGCAATTGTCGAGGCTCAGCTGGGTCGCATCGAGAATCCCGACAGCAAACGGAGGCTCGAATTCATTGCGTCTTCTTTATCCGCGGATCCGTCCGTGCGCGACGGCTTTTTTGCGTCCCTCGGCGATGAAAAGAATCGTCAGACGGAAAGCTGGGTGCTCGACGCTCTGGCCAATCTGCACCATCCGTCGCGGATCGGTCACTCAGAGAAATACATTCAATCGAGCCTGGAGCTGCTGCAAGAAATTCAGATCACCGGCGACATCTTCTTTCCCAAGCGATGGCTCGACCAAACTCTGCAAAACCACCGGTCTCCCGCCGCGTCGAAGACGGTCCGCGAGTTCCTTGAGCAACGTCCGGACTACAACGCCCAGCTGAGGATGAAGATCCTGCAGGCCGCGGATCTTCTTTTCCGGGCTTCAGCCCAGGATAGGAGATAGGATGCATGTCTCCTTGTCTACTCGCTTTGTCCACGAAGAGTCCGACTGAACGATTCGATGATTCTCGGGTCTATATTCTGAAGGGGGGGCCCGTTGGTGCCATGTAAATATGAGTTGTAAATATTGAAGAGGAGGTATTTAGTTTGCTCATGGCTTTCAATTGCTGGGAAAAACACACCTCCCCCAACCCAGAATCTGGCCATAAGCGTTCCGATTTGTGAGACCACCGGCGAAGGGTAAAGGGAACCTCATCCAGGCTGGAGAAGCGCCGGAGAAGGAGTGTTTGTCGACAGAAGCGGCTCGATGAAGGATCGAGCGGGTGGAAAGGTGTTTTCTGGGAATTCGACTGTAAGGTCGCCACTTTTAAACCGCTCGGCCGCTTCACGATAAGCGGCGAGGATGAAAGACAATGCCTCGCGCATCTCGTGCCATGCTCTTTTGGAGAAGGCGTGGAATAGGGGTTTGGGTGACGATTTGGGTTCTGTTGGTCGATCGTGAGGATCGGCGGAGAGGACGGCCTCAGCCCCTAGAGGACGAGTGCCTTCCGATCGATGACGCGCCGTGGTCTCTTCTTCGATCGTTCGAACCAGCTCCAAAGCCGTCGACCGCCGCTGGTCGCGGTTCAGATGTCGATGGCAAGGTAGGGGTTTGAGATGGAGGCTCAGATGCTCTGTGAAGTCATCTAGGGTGACATTCTCTCCACGATTTCGTGCTCGCCCATAGGCAGTGCGATCGATCCAGATTCCTGCTAGGGGCTCGCCGGTGATCAAGGCTTCAGCGAAGGCTACTCCGGGCCAATCAAGTGGCGAGGCTACGAGATTTTCCTTCGTTCCGTGGCGTAGACAATAGGTGAGCCGGGACACCTGAGCCTCAGCCTCATCGGATAGCTCGGTGTGACGGTAGCGACGGGTGAAGGTTGGCTCGTCCCAATCGTAGAGCTTGCCGCTTTCGATGGACAGCTTGCGGGTGAAGTCCCGCATAAAGCCGGCTTGATCTTTGACCGTGCGGCAGCTCAGCAGGAGATGGAAGTGTCCACTCATGAAGGCGCCCCCATGGATTTCCACAGCGTGGCGTTGCTGGGCTTTGGCCAGCGCACCGACGATAAGGGCGTTCATTCTGGGCCCGGGTTTGATGAGAAATCGCCCCTGGATAGTGCGATTGACGACTTCGACCAAAACGTCGAGTTGGGTGTGGATGCGAGGGTTTCGTGGCATAACAAGCTCTCCTTTGGTAAATCGGGCGCAGAGACACCTACTGCGCTCCTACTAGAGCTTGGACGGAAAAACTCTCTCGAATTCTGCACTGGCTCGAAATTAGTTGCGTGATCGGTGCGTCGGCGCATCCATGGAAAAGGTGCCACGTAGTTTCCAGAAGTGGTTTCCAGAAGTGCGTCCACCGAACAGGTGCCACGTAGTTTCCAGAAGCGGTTTCCAGAAGCGCATCCATGGAAAAGGTGCCACGTAGTTTCCAGAAGTGGTGCGTCTAGGGGAGCCGTGCTCGGGTCCCTAGACGACTTTGCGGACAAGACCCATCTCCAGTAGATTTATAGACCTAAGCTGATAAATTGTTCTCCAATTGAAATGAGGAATCTAGATGCCGCGATCACAAGTGCTTACCGGTTTGAAGAATCAGCGAGATCGAGCGCAGCTTCGGCACCGTCTTGACCAAAAGCATTCCAAAGCGGCCGTCGACCCGCGCGTCGCGATGGAGGATTGGCTCGAATCAAATATCCGGGCCAAGGAAGTGGCGGGAGTTGCCCGCTTGGATCTAACGGCCTATTTGCGCCAAACCGGCGAAGTCGACCTGCCGGCTCAAGAGCGTCTGCGCTTCTTGGCCATGTTTTTGGAGCACGAGGTGACTTCGTTGAGCTTGGAAGAGTGGCTGGCGCTCGACCGGATCTACGAGGCGGCATTGGGTCTCGACGACGAGGACCCATGGGTCCACCATTCGCGCGCGGTGTGCGCGAAATTTTTTGCGGAGGGCTTCTTTCGAGACGACGAAGCGGAGCCCAGGCGGAGGATCTTGGCCACGGCTTGGTCCGCGGCCTTTGAGGCAGCCCGGCTTGCCCCCGGGAGCGCGGATGTTTTGTATCTGCTCGGATCCTTGGCCTACGAAGACTCGAGCCGAGGCATTCCTGAAGCGCTTCGATATTTCGAGCAGGCCACCGAGGCGGATCCCAAGCACCCATGGGCGTTGCTCTATCGTGCCCATTGCTTGCAGGACCTTGAGCGTTGGAGGGACGCTGCCGATGCCTACGGTGAGGTAGATCCGTCGTTTTTCGAGGGGTCGCTGGCGTGGCGCTATGAGGCCCTTCTAGAGCAGCGGGCGTATTGCTCCCTGCGGGCAGGGGACGCCGAGGCCGCGGCTGATCAATTCGGACTCTTTCTCAAGAGATGGGCGACAGCGTCGGAACACGGGCGATTGCATCTGGGTGATTATTCCACCCAATCCATCGTAGGTGATCCTCTTCGAACGAAGCTGTGGGGCGACCTATCTGCTCTCGCTGAGCAAAACGGGTGGGCTTGGCTCATCTCAGCGATGGAACAGGTACCGAATAACCAGGCTTGAATTGAGTATTGGACGAAATGAGCATGAAGCCGTCGACAGACCAAGAAGTCCGCGCCATGTACGACGACTCCGCAGAGTCGTATTCGACGATGATGGACTCGGAGATCTCCCTGCCGCTCTATGGGGAGCAGCTGGGTAGGCTGAATGAGCAAATCAAAGGTGTGGAAGGGGCCCTGATCGATACCTCCTGCGGCTCGGGGCACATGCTCGACCTATACCGAAAGCGATTCGACCCGCGGCGCCCTCTGGTCGGCATCGACTTATCGCCGCAGATGGTTGAGATCTCGAGCGCTCGGCTTGGGCAGGATGCTCAGATCGAAGTGGGCGATATGCGACGCTTGGATTTTGTGGAGACCGATTCCGCGGCGGCGGTCATCAGCTTCTTTGCGCTACATCACCTGGATTCCGACGGTGCTGAGACGGCTCTGCGGGAATGGCGACGGGTGATCGCCCCGGGCGGCCGACTCGTATTGGCGACCTGGGAAGGGTCCGGCGCCATTGACTATGGTGGGCAAAGCGACATCGTCGCGCTTCGGTTCACGGACACGGAAGTCTCGGGCTGGGCAGAATCCGCAGGATTTATCGTGTCACGGTGCGTGGTCGAGCCGGTGGAGGGAATGGAGATGGATGCCGTTTATTTGGAAGCCTCGGCTGGATAAGCGGTGTAGAAGGTGCCATGTAGTTTCTGAGGCGGCCAGAAGTGCCACGTAGTTTCCTAGGCCGTCTCTGAGGCCGGGTAAAGGATCTCTCCGGGCAAGAAGCCGATCCATGGAGGAGGAGCCTGTGAAAAGAAAGATGATTTTGAAGGTGGGCTGCGCCGTTCTTACGGTTTGGACGGTGTTGAATTTGATTCCATCCGCCGGGATCATCGCTTTTACCCTATTCTACGATGGCCACACCCCTGCGCTGTACTCCCTCCTCAACGATAAAGAAGCCGACGCCCTACCGGCAGATGTGCTGTCGACCGTGGATTCCATCGCCATTTTCGCGAACGGCATGAATTCCGCCTTTTGCCTCCTGGCGCTTTTCGTGATTTGGAAAGGGCTCTATCGCGGCAGCTTTTGGGCCTTCCATGGGTTGCTGGGCGGCTTTCTCTTGGCGCTGTTGGCGGGGATCGGAGCCGACTATGAGGTTCACTACGCGGCACCCATGGTAAATGTCATCTCCGGCGCCATTCTCGGGCTGGGTCTCGGCCTGTCGGCCTTCGGTTTGTTCTCCGACGGTGGCGCCGACCAAGACACGAACCCTTAGATCGGCTCGCTCGCAGGAAGGTGCCACGTAGTTTCCGAGGAAGGTGCCATGTAGTTTCCGAGGAAGGTGCCACGTAGTTTCCGAGCAGCCTTTCAGCGGCTCTGAGCCGCTGAAAGGCCATCGCGCCGAGTGATTCGGGCTAACCGTTCCAGGCGGAGGTATTTCCCGATTCGAAGCCGTCATTGAAAATCACCCCTGTGCCGCAGGCGGAGGGGATGACCTCGCATAGATTTTCCAGCAAATCGACAACGCCGTTATTGTCTAAATCCACTTCCTGCCCGCTCAAGTTGGTGGGCGACGCCAACGCCATATTCGAGGTGGAGCCTTGGGTGCCGTCGTGGGGCGCATGGCAACCTGCGCAGGTGCGGACCTCACCGGCACGCAGCTCGGTGCCGAAGCGCTCTCGCACCACCACGTTTCCTTGGGAGCTCAACAGCTCCCAAGTGATGGGAGTATCGGCGGGAACGACCACCGCAAACGAGCCGTCCGGTGCCACGGGGGCGGTGCCCAGCTCCACGGTATCGGGGTCGTCCCAAGCTTGGAACACGTTGGAGCCACCGCTGTCCAGCTGGGCGTCGTGGTCGTTCGGCGTGCGCACATCCTCCCGTAGCACGCGCACCGCGACCACCTCGCCGGGAGCCGGATGGCTCTGACCGTCATTGCTGCGCAGGGTGACGTCGAGGGCGTTGATCAAGGCATAGGGATACTCCGGCCGCATCTGGCCGTCCAGCAGCGTCGGGGGCGTCCGAGCCACGACCTCCACCGGTTGGATCAACCAATGGCTGTCCTGATGGTGCAGAAGGGTCTTGTTGGATCCGTCGCTGTTCATCATCCACAGCTGGGCCGGTGGCTCCTCCCCTTCGAATTCTTCCGGAAAAAATGTCGCGACGATCCGACCGTCCTCAAGGGGTAAGGGTGAGCGCCAAGTGCCCTCCATCTCATCGCCGGAGGTCAAGGAGACGGGCTGGTCGAGATCTTGGTTCGCCTGCGGTTGCATCAACACAATGTCGGCACCGAAGAAGGTCAGGAAAGTACCTGGCACGAAAATCAGTCGATCCGGGGAGAAGCTGGTGACCTCCTGGGTATCTTCCGAACCCAGCACGCCGACGAAGGTACCCGGCGCGGACGGTCGTTCTCGAATTTCCACATAACCCGGGGTGAAGTCGCCGATAGTGTGGGCGCCGAAGGCTGGATGGTCGAGACCGCTGCCGTCGGCGAAGACCTTCCACAAGAGGAATCGGTTGACGTCGAAAGTCTCGTCTTCCTCGTCGGACATGGTGGTCCGACGGTCGTGGAAATCCCATTGGGTGAGGTAGACCATGCCGTCGCTGCCGACGAGAGGGTTCGAGTGTCCCGACGGGTTGACCTTCAGCATCTCCACGTTGAGGCCGTCGGAGCCCATGACCGCGAGCTGAGTGGCCGGCACATTTTCATAACCGTCGGACCAGCGCAGGCGATCGGTGGTGAAGATCAAGCGGCCGTCGGGCAGGTAGCTGGGGTCGAGATCGTTGTAGGCCGGGTCTTGGCTGACTTTCCGCAGCCCGGTCCCATCGACACCCACCTCCCAAACTTGCCAAGTCGCGGTGTCGGCACCGATGCGCATGGAAAAGACCACCTGGGTACCGTCCCAAGAGACTTCTGGATCCCTCACCGCAGCGTCGGTCCGATCGGTCAAGGCGTGGACGCTGCCGTCCGGATCCAAGCGCAAGAGATTGCCCCGGATCGGCGCCTGGAGATTCTCCGGGCTCGGGTATTGCACGAAAACAATCGGATGGGTGATCGGCGCGGTGCCGGCCGGGATGGAGCTGGTACCGAGCAGCGACGCGAGCAACGTGATTGCCGCCGCTGCCGCTCGCATGCTGTTTTTGGAACGTGAGAAGCTCGTCAACATGGTGTCCTCCTGAGTCTAGTGAGCCGGTCCGTTGAGCCGATTGAGCCGGGTCTTTGAGCTGTTGAAGAGCAAGCATGGCGGTCGGAGGATTTCTGCGAGATGGAGGCATCATGAAACTTATTTAATGTCTTGCCCTCCGGAGACCCGCTGGCTCGGCCTCGAATCCTTCGGCTCATCCGAGATATGCTCATTCCATGAAATGCAAACCCAGCTGGCTCCTTCAACGGACCCACCTTGTTTGGGTGATTGCGATTCTCGCCGCCTGCCACGTCCAATCTCCACGAACGGCGGCGGATCTCGAGCCGCTTCAGGGATATTGGGAGGGCAGGGGGCCGGGTGGGGAGTGCTCCATCACCATCTCGGGCGACTCGCTGTATTTCCGGGCAAGGGAAGACTTTTGGTACGACACCAGCTTTACGGTGTTGGCCGACAAGGATCCGAAGCAGCTCCACGCCACCATCCTCAGAGACAGCTCGAAAGAACAGAAGCACATCGGCAATGTCGTTGTCGCTATCTTCAAAATCGAGGACGGGGAGCTCACCCTGGGTGTGATGGGCGACTATGAAGGCCCACCGTCGGAACCGGTGGTCGGGGATTGGGATTGGGCGATGGATATTTACGTGCTACATAGGGCCCAGCCACCGACTGATCTGACCGGCGGCTGAGGATGGGCTCAGCTTCCTAAGGAGAAAACCACATGAAATGCTCGGTTTTCATTGCCACGAGCGCTGACGGTTATATCGCAACCCATGACGGCGACGTCGGTTGGTTGGATGTTGCGGGGAAGAAGGATGTCGACATGGGCGAGCATGCTGACATGGGCTTTTTCAGCTACATGGCGTCCGTGGATTGCTTGATCATGGGTCGAAAATGCATGGAAAAGCTTTCCAGCTTCAATCTGACCCCGGAGCAATGGCCCTATGGTGACACTCCGATTTTCGTGCTCAGCAGAACATTGAAGGATGCACCGGGCAACCTCAAAGATAAGGTAGAGATGTGCTCTGAGTCGATTCCAGACCTGATCTCAAGACTGGAGAGCCAAGGTTTTCAACACGCCTACGTCGACGGTGGCATGATCATCACCTCGTTCCTCAACTTGGGGCTGATCGAAGAGATGATCATCACCCGAGCGCCGATTCTCTTGGGCGACGGAATTCCCCTATTCGGGAAAACCGAAAAACACATCCAATTGGAGAATGCGCGGGCGGTCGCATTTCCGAATGATTTCGTTCAGCTCAAGTATACGGTCTCGTACCCGTGACCCTTATTGCCTAGAACCTATGGTTTAGAATCTTTCGTTGGCGTCGGTTTCGCCCCGATGGCGAAGAGCGCGTCGGCGGTTCGCAGGTAAATCACTTGATTTGAGATCGCCGGTGATGCGGCCAGACGTCCGCCGTCGACCTCATTCTTGGCTAGGACTTCAAACTCGCGTCCCGCTTTGACCACCGACACGGTGCCGTCCGTGGCGGAGAGGTAGAGCTTGCCGTCGGCGAGCACGGGGGAGCCGCGATGGGGGCTTTGGTGCACCCGCTCGGCGTAAATTTTTTCGCCGCTGGTGGCGTCGAGCACGGTCAACCGGCCGTTTTCACCCGCCAAATAGAGCAGACCGTCGTTGAGAATGGGGGAAGGCACGTCGGGGGTGCCGGCGTCGAGCTTCCAGACCTCCTTCACCGGCGCCTTGCCGCCCTCCCCTGTGCCGCCCTTCTGGGCAGCGGATCCGGGCCGAAGGCCAAAGACCGGGCCCCGTTTAGCGGTCGGAGCTACCACCAAGCCGTCGGCGGACACCGGAGTGGCCACAAGCCTGAAGAAGGAGTTGTAGTTGTCCTTGGGATTGAGGGTGCCGTAACGCCACAGCTCGCGACCGTCGCGGTAGCTGTGGGCGGTGAGGTAGTCGGCGCCGTGAACCAGCAGGGCATCCTCCTGACCCTCCCCGGCGACAAAGGGCATGACCGAGGTGTAGGCGTGCAAGCACTCGCCGGTGGCGTCGGTCGATCGGTCGTGTTTCCACAGCTCTTTGCCGGTGGCCTTGTCGAGGGCGATCACCCATTGGGCGTCGGCGTGTAAGAGCTGAAGGAAAAGCCGATCGCCGACCAGCAGGGGCGAGGTCGAAAGGCCGAAGAACATATTCGGTGCGCCATATCGCTCGGCGAGATCGACCTCCCACGCTTTCTTGCCGCTCAGGTCGAAGCTGGACAGCTTGCCGGTGGCGAAGAGGGTGAAGAGATTCTTGCCGTCGGTCACCGGCGACGGCGAGGCGGCGTTGGTCTCGTGGGCGAATTGCTCGAAGACCTCGATGGAGCCGGAGTCGACTTGCCGGCGCCAGACCTCCTTGCCCGCTCGGTCGATGGCCAGCACCAGGAGGGTTTCTTTACCCTTCTCGGTGGAGGTGACGAAGATTTTGTCTTCCCAAACGATCGGCGAGGAGGCTGCCCAACCCGGGAGGTCGTGACGCCACAGGATGTTCTCACCGTCCTCAGAGCTCCATTGGCTAGGTAGGCCTTTTTCGGACGACTTACTGTCGTGGCTCGGGCCGCGCCAGTGGGGCCAATTCTCCGCGTCGGCGGGCAGCACGAGCAGGAGCAGAGCGAGGGAAACTTGGAGCAGGGTCGAGGGCATGGCGATCCTCACCGTGGTTGAGCTTTTGGGGATTGGACATCGGGCGGATTGTATCCTCTCTTCCGCCCTGGGGCTCAATCGTGACGCAAGGTCTCCGCCGGCTCGATGCGGGCGGCCCGCAGGGCCGGCAGCCCGCAGGCGACGGCGGCCGCGACGAGCAACACGACCGAAACCACTGCGAAGGTGATCGGGTCCCGAGGTCCGATTCCGTAAAGCAAGGATTCCAACGCGTTGCCCAGGACTGCGGCGGCGATATAACCGACGATCAGGCCCACGGCCACCAAGCGTAGGCCGTCCTGAATCACTCGACGGATCACTCCGGTACGGGTATCTCCGAGGGCGAGGCGAATGCCCAGAGAACGACGTCGCTCGCGGACCCGCAGAGCCAAGATGCCGTAGAGACCGACGGCGGAAAGCGCGAGGCCCACGGTGCCGAGGATGGTGAGCAGCAGGGAGCCGAAGCGCACCACAAAGGCCGACGTGGCATGGGCTTGCTCAAGGGTCTCGAGCTGCAAAACATCGAATCGTGGATCGAGCCGGCGCGAGATCTGCCGCACTGCCCTAAAGATCGGCTCCGGCGAGCCCGCATGTTTGATCAACACCGCTTGCATGGGATCGAAGTATTGATCGGCAAAGGAGTACAAAAAGGGCCTGGGGGCCTCCCCGAGGGAGCGGTAGGCACCGGTTTTGGCAACTCCGATGATCGTTGCGGGTTGGTCCCAGATGCCCGGGTCGACGGTCCGACCGACGGGCGACTCTCCGGGCCAGAGGCGTGAAGCCAACACCTCGTTGATCACCACCTTGGGCAGCTCTCCTCGGTCCCGTTCCTCGAAGCCTCGACCATCCAGCAGGGGAATGTCCATCAGCTCGAAATAACCCACATCGGCGATGGCGTGGTCCGTCTCGATCGATTCCTGCTCCGATTCCAGTGTGCTTGAAGGCAAGGGTATAGAGTAGGTATCGATTTCGAAGCGCAGCGGCAAATGATCGATCATCGACACCGCCTGAACCCCTGGCACCGCCTCCAGGCGTTCGTCGAGCTGGCGATAGAGCTCCTGGATGCGATCGCGCTCAAAGCCTTGAAGGTTCGGGGCGAACGTCGCGGCCACCACGCCATCGGGATTGAAGCCTGGGTCCGCGGATAGGGTGGCGGCCAGACTGCGGGTCATGAGGCCGGCGCCGATCAGCAGGATGGCGGAGAGGGCCACTTGGGAGACCACCAGGAACGAACGCAGTCTTTGGGGGCGATGCCCCGACCCCGCGGCGCCCTCGCGCAGAGCAGCTGCGAGGCGACCCTTGGCCACCGCTAGGATCGGCACCAAGCCGAGGCCGACGCTGATTACCACGATCGATACCAGGACCACGAGGAAGACCCGGCTATCGACCACGATGCCGAAGTCCAGAGGCACCGGCGAGGGTAGATCCGCCCTTTGGATCTCAGCCACGGCCAAGCGAGCGATGCCCAAGCCGAGCACCCCGCCGCCCAAAGCAATCCAGAGGTTTTCGATCGACAGCTGACGGACGAGGTCGGAGAAACCGGCCCCCATGGATTGACGGAGGGCGAATTCTCGGGCTCGGCCGATCGCCCGGGCGAGCAACATATTCGCCAGGTTGGCGCAGGCGATCAGCAATACGAGACCCGCCACCGCCAAGGCCATATATCCCACCGCGAAGAGCGGACGATCAAAGTCGGGCACCAACCGCACCGAGGTGGTCGGCACAACGGTGAATCGTCGCTCCTCGTATTGCCTCGGGTGGTCGGCTTTCAGGCTTGCCAACAGACCCTCGAGCTCCGCCTGAAGCTGTTTTTGGCTTGCGCCGTCGGCCATTCGGGCAACGGTCCACAACCATTGACGATTGCGGTCCTCGTAGAGATCCACGCCCGCGGTCCTGCCGCCGGAGCCCTGAAGCGGGTCCAAGCCCAGATTTTTGCCCGTCTCGAGGTGAAGCCAGAGCTCCGGGCCCAGTCCTTGGAAGAGACCGCGGAAGTTTTCGGGGGCCACCCCAACGATGGTGAAGACCTGTCCATTGGCCCGGATGGTTTTGCCCAACACGTCCGTGGAGCTGCCGAAATCCCGCTGCCAGATGTGATGGGCCAGCACCGCGGTGGAAGCGCCTCGATCCGATTCGTCGATCAAACGGCCGATCTTCGGCTGCAAGCCGAGCATTTGGAAGAAGCCGCCGGTGACCTGCTCGGCGATCGCCAAGCGGATCTGGCCGTCGTCGATGCTGACCATGGCCATGGCGTAGGCTTCGATCTGCTCCACGCCTTGCAAGGTCGTTCCGATATCCCGAATGTCGGGCCAAGCCATGGGCTCGTATTGGGTCATGCCGGTCTTAGAGTGGACGTAGACATTCATCAATTGGTCGCCGTCGGCCAAATCCACCGGCTTGAAGATCACCGCGTCGACCGTGGAAAAAACCGCCGCCACCACCCCGACCCCAAGCCCCAGGGTCAAGATGGCGATGAGGGCGAATGCGGGTCGACGCCGCAGCTGACGAAGACTGAAGCGCAGCTCGTGGAGAGCGACGGCGAAGAAGGACGATCCCGTGGCGAGGGGGCGGGGCGAGCGAGCGCGAGAGGAGGTGGGCCGCTGGTGGCGGGCGCCGGATTTCGCGAGTCGGGCCACCAGCGCCGGCCAATCCGGCACTTGCTCCTTCAGCCAAGTATCCAACTGCTCGTCGTCCATGTGGGCCGGCTCGAGACCCTCGGCCTCGGCAGCGTCGGAGAGCCACACGGTCAGCTCCTCTTCCATCTCAGCCAACCGCTCGGGGGTTTGGTCCATGGCTGCCATGGCGGCACGGATCCGAAGGCGTAGGCGGCGGTCGGCCCGACCGGCTTGGTGCTGAGAGTCGGTCATGGTGCTCACCTCACGCTTCAGAGGGTTGGGTGACAAGGGCTACCGCGCGCACGAAGGCCTGCCATCGGCGTTGCTCCGCGGCGAGGGCCCGGCTTCCCTCAGGGGTCAGGCCATAGAACCGTCGACGCCGCTCACCGGCTTTCTCCACCCAATGTCCGGCGATCCAACCCCGCTCCTCGAGCCGATTGAGCAGGGGATAAAGCGACGCCACCCGAAAGTCCAACACACCCTCGGATCGACTCTCGATCAGCTTGGCGATTTCATAACCGTGGCGGTCCCGGTGCTCGAGCAAGGAGAGCACCAACATCTCGGCGGCGGCCTTTTTCTTCTCGGGGGTGGCGCTGGGGCTGTCGGCGTTGGAAGGGTCGGCTACGGGCATCGATCGGTCTCCTCTGGCATTTCAGGGCGGCGTTTTCAGGGCAGATGTCAAGGGCTCGCCCATGGTGAGTTTCATACCTACTGTGAGGCTATACGTTGCGGTGACATATATTGTTACGCAACATATGTGATTTTCTGCTGATTCGCACTCCGCGGACCTCTTTTGAGACAATTCGGGCGAGCCGATCCAGCACGCAGATCGCCTTTGCGGAACAGGAGATCCTTCTTGAAACCCAACGACATTGCCGAGAGCTACGATCAGCTCGCGGATCATTGGAATAGCGACGAGTTCCCTAGGACAAACGGTATCGAGCAACACGAGCGTGCCGTGGCGTTTGTGGAATCGAAAGGGCGGGCATTGGACGTCGGCTGCGGTAGCAGTGGACGATTTATCGATCTTTTGCAAGGCCACGGCTTTGAGGTGGAGGGGGTTGAGCTCTCCGACCGAATGATCGAGCTCGCCAGGCAGCGCCATTCGACGGTGACCTTTCACCACGCGGATATCTGTCGTTGGAAACTACCTGGCACCTACGATTTCATCACCGCCTGGGACAGCATTTGGCATATTCCGTTGGCGGAGCAGGAGCCCGTGCTGAGCAAGCTCTGCCAGGGTCTCAACCCCGGAGGTGTATTTATCTTCACCACCGGGGGCTTGGACGAGCCGACGGAAAAAACCGACTCGGCCATGGGACCCCCGATGTACTACAGCTTGATCGGTATTCCGAATATCTTGCAGCTCCTATCCGACTCGGGATGTGTGTGTCGGCATCTAGAATACGATCAATATCCCGAGCTGCACGTCTACATCGTTGCCCAGAAGCTCAGCCTGAAATAGAGGAGCCCGCGAAACTCTGGAAGGAAAATATGATCGATATTCCGTCCTTCGACTTTTCTGTCGCCCTGGACAATTTTCTGCGCCTCGCCATCGCCTTTGTCCTGACGCTGCCCGTGGCCTTGGAGCGGGAGAGAGCGGGAAAGCCCTTGGGTTTACGAACCTTCCCACTGGTGGCGGTGGCGTCGACGGCCTATGTCATGGTCGGCAAGGTGGCGTTCGCCGGCGATCTCGGGGCCCAGGCGCGCATCATCCAGGGATTGATCACCGGCATCGGCTTCCTGGGCGGAGGGGCAATCCTCAAACAGGGCACAAATGTGCGTGGCACCGCCACCGCCGCCAGCATTTGGTCCACCGCCGCCCTCGGCGCCGCGGTGGCCTATGGTCGGTACGAGATTGCGGTGGTCCTGGCACTGATCAATTTCTTCGTGCTCGACTCGTTGAGCAAGCTCTCCGACACCATTGCCGGCACCATAGAAGGAAGCGGTGACGAAGCGGCGGCCGAGTCCACGGGGAAAAGCGAGCAAAAGTAACTTTGCTTTTTATCCGCTTCCCTCCTAATATTAGTGGTAAGTTGCCTTCAAAAATCAATGGAGAGAGGTGGTCCGCATGCTCAAAAACGCCTGTGCGTGTCTCGGCCTTGCCGTATTCTTTTCCCTCTGGATCGGCTGTGCCGACCCGAGCTCAAAAACCCCGACAGACACCGAAACCGCTTCGGAGCCCGCGCCGGCGGACGATGCGGCACAATGCAATACCGGTAGCCTGCCCGGCAATTTCGCCACCACCGGCGCGCTCGATCTTCAGCCGTCCCTCGATTTCTTTTCCTGGTCCACCTTCCTCTATCTCAACACTCAATCCGGTGGATCGCCGGTTTGGTCCAACTGGTCGTCGTCTGTCGATCTGCTGAAACCGATCGAAGACGGCGCTTCGGAACCCACGCCCTACGGCACCCACTACTATCCGGAAGAGTGCCAAAGCATCGACGGGTATCAAAATTATCGGGTGATCGACCAAGTGGATAAAGTCAACGATTCCCTCTTCGAGGCGAAGACCCAAGGGCTTTCGGGAGATCCCGTGGTCGACTCGAACGGCAACTTCATCCGCTATGAGATCTTGCTCAGCGAAGCCACCTACAACGACATCGCGAGCAAGGGCTATTACACGGCATCCGGGCAAGCCGAAGGCGTGAATTTGATCTGTGCCGATACGGAAACCAATACCGGCCCGTCCGACCCTCACTCCGGCGCCATGAACCTCAAGCTCGCCTGGATGGAAAACCCAGCGGCGGGTCACGATGCCGGCACTTATTATTCCGAAGAGTTTTTGGTTTATACCCCGGCCGACATGACCAGCAATAACCAGGCGACTTGCACGCTAACGACCCATTATCTGGTCGGCATGCACATCGCCCGCAAAACCCAGGCCCAGCAAGCTTGGATTTGGTCCACCTTCGAGCACGCCAACAACGCGCCGAATTGCACGGATTTGGTTCCGGCGGCCCATTCCCACGAGCAGAACACCTCTTGCCCGGCGCTCACCGCCAACGCCTACAACTTTACGCCGTCTACGAACACCTGCACTGCCGCCGGCGACGGAGCCTGCGCCTCTTGCAACTCGGGTCCGGCGAGCAACTGCTCCTCCAGCACCGGCTATTGCGTCGACGCACCGCCGGCAGCCGCCGGTGGTTATTCCACCCTATGCCGTCAGGTCGATTCCTACGACACCAGCACCAACACCACTTGCCAGGCCCAGGAAGCCGGCACGGTTTGGGCCAATTACGATCTGATCTCGACCCAATGGTTCAGCGATGGCGACAACTCCTTCCCTTCGAATTGCGATGCCAATCAGAGCAGCAAAGTCTATGACGGCAGCAACGTCTCGAAGACATTGATTCGACCGCAGGTCACCATCCAGAACAATGAACAGGCTCCCTACTTGGCCAACACCTCGATGGAGAGCTACGAGCGTTCCAACTGCATGGGTTGCCACAGCAAGGCCGTGCAGTCGGGAACCGAAGACGGCCCCAGCACCGACTTCGTCTACTATTTGATGCTGGAGGTCGGCCAGTAGCCAGAGTCCTCCCTATTCACGAACCTTGAATACTCGAGTGGGAGCCCCCCCCCCGCTCCGGCTCTCTGTTCCGGGCAGTCCCCGGAGGGGACAAGGCAGGGGTAGCCCCGGAATTTATTCCGGGGCTAGATAGGCCAGCGGTTTCCGGCGGTTTCAGACCGTCGGAAGCCGTTCGACCATGAGATTCGAACCAAAAACTCAGATTCCCGATCCGAGGCAAGCGAGCCGAGGTCGACGATTGGATGTAAACCAGCTCCTATGACCTCAATACACTTCGCGTCTCGGTCCGTCGGCCGTCTAGTCGGTACAAAGATTCTTGTCGGCACGAAGACTCTTGTCGTCTCAGCTATTCTCATCGGCTCGGCATTGGCCGGCGCCGCCCATGGCCAAGCTCCGGCGACTTACCATTTCGGTCAGGTCGTCGTCACCGCGGATCGCCCTCGGGTGGTGGAGGAGATCACCACCGTCGACAAGATCACGGCCGAGGAGATCGAGCGCTCCGGGGCTCGCACCCTCGACGAAGCCATCGCCCTCTTGCCCGGGCTTCAGCTGCGCCGCGGAGCCGAAGGCATTTCTCTGCTCGACATCCGAGGATTGCGGGCTCGCAACGTGGTTCTCCTGCTCGACGGCGTACCCCTGAATTCGTCCTTCGACGGGCTCTTCGACCCGGCCGCCCTGCCGCTCACCGCCGTCGCGAGGATCGAGCTGACGCGGGGCGCCGGCTCTGTCCTCTATGGACCTTCCGGCAATGCCGGTGTGGTCAACGTCATTACCCGCGTGGCGGGCGACGTGCCCGACGGAGCGGTGCTGCTCGAATCCGGCGATCCCGAGTCGTCACGGGTCACGGGCGCGGCGTCTTGGCGTCGGGGCGAGCTGGGGCTTTTGGCTTCGGGCTCGTACCACCGACAAGACGGCTTCGATCTGTCCGACGACTTCGAAGCCTCAGCCCTCGAAGACGGCGGCCGTCGCCTCAACAGCGACCGCAAGGATCGATCGGCCCTCTTCAACCTGACCTCCGCCCTGGGGCGCGACACGAGCTGGGGCCTGACCCTCGGCTATCGCGGCAGCGACCGGGGCAAGCCGCCGGTCACCGAAGACTTTCGCACGTCGATTTTCGCCCCGCGGACCCGCTTCGAGCGGGTCGAATCCGATGCCTTTTCCATGCACGCCGGCCTGTCGAAACGCTTTGCCAACGGCTTGTTGCTGCGCCCCTCGATCTTCGCCAATCGAGAAAGCTCCCTCACCGACGGCTTCGACGACGCCACATACGAAACCCAAGCAGCCGCCGGAGCTTTCCGCGAAGACGCCACCGCCAACGTCGTCGGCACCGGCATTCAGCTCGCTCTCGAGCGCCCGTCGGGCAGTCTGTGGACCTTGGGGGTGGACGTTCGCCGAGAGCGATGGCGAGCAGAAGGCTTCGAGCTCTCGACCGTCACCGGAGGAGGCGGGAACGGTGGCGGTGGAGACGGCGGTGGTCGAAATGGCGGCGGCGGGAATGGTGGCGGTGGGAACGGCGGCGGCGGAAACGGCGGAGAGACGATCGCCGTGCCGTTCGACAACAGCTACTCCGCCGAGGTCGCCTCTTTGGCGCTTGAGCACGAGCTCGTCACCGATGGTCCGTGGAGCGCGGTCGCCGGAGTCGGTTTCGCCGCCCAGCAGCGACCGGGTGCCGACGACGAGACCGGAGCCCACTGGCTGATCGGCGCCCGGCGCTCCATGGGCTCGGCGTTCGCCCTGCGGGGCTCCGTCGCCCGTCAGATCCGTTTTCCCACCCTGCGCGACCTTTTCGACGTCGACCGCGGCAACCCCGATTTGAAAACCGAACGAACCCTGCATGTCGAGCTGGCGGCCGAAGCGTCTCTCGGCAATCGCACGCGGCTGGAGCTGGCCCTTTTCCGCAGCAACGCAGAGGATTTCATCCAGGGCGTTCCGGGTGGGCGGTTGGCCAATACGGAGGAAGCTCGGCGTCAAGGGGCCGAGATCACCCTGCGCTCCCGGGTGGGAGACCTGCGCTTCCAAAGCGCCTACACCTACCTCGAGGCGGAGAATCGTTCCCCCGGGGCCGACACCGAGACGATCCAAAACCAGCCCAAGCATTCAGGCAACGTCGCCATCGACTATTCCACGCCCTTCGGCCTGGATCTGCGCGCCGAATGGCGATTCGTCGCCGACCGCTTCGCCCTCTCCCGCACTCGCCCCACCCAAGAACGGGAGCTCGACGACTACACCTTGCTCGCCCTGCGCGCCGCCTGGGCGCTTCGCGACAACCTGCGAATGGTCGGCCGGGTGAGCAACGCGTTCGACAAAAACTACGAAGAGTCCATCGGTTTCCCAGGCCCCGGCCGCACCTTCACCCTCGGCCTCGAGCTTCGGAGGTGAGAGCCCAGCAGCTCGATTCGCCGTAGGGCTCCGTCGAAGACGGATCGGGCATCTTGGTAGTCTCATCGGCAAATCGGCTCGGTCCAGACAGGTCATGGGGAAGCTTGCCAGCTCCCATAGATCGATAGCCTCACGCCTAACATGCCGGAGCACGTCTTCCAGCCATTCGATGACTTGGCCGTGGTACGACCCTCGAAACGCCCTCCAAAAGCTCGAAAGCCGAGCCCGAAAAGGTGCCGGCCCGAAAAGGTGCCAAGTAGTTTCTGGGTGCCCGTTTCTGGGTGCCCCGTCGCAGAAAAAGCCCGCGACCGAGGCCGCGGGCTTGTTTGACCTGAGGTGACCTGCCCGGATCAGGGGCTGCAAACTAGGAAGTTGTCCATCTCCGCGGTGAGGGCGGTGTGAGCCGAATACGACACCACGTTTAAACCCACCAGGGGTGCGGAGCCCATGGCCGGGATATCGATCGAGCCTTGGCTACCGCCTCTCGGCTGACTCCAAGTGGTTCCGCCGTTGGTGGAGAAGTAAACGCTGTAGGTGTCGCCCACGCGCTCGAGGGCCAAGCGCACGGGCAGGGGCACGTCGTAGATATTGCTACCCAAGGCACCGTCCCCGGGACCTCCTTGGCTCAGCCGATAGCGGAATTGCAGCACGGGCCGACCGGTGTTGCCGAAGTTGGGCGCGTATTGGATCATCGCCCGCGGCGCGTCGATCGACATGTCTGCGCGGGCCATGAGGCCGGCTTTTCGGTATGGGCCACCTTGATCCACCGGGAATCCGGTGACGTCTGTCTCCATGCGGAAGTCGCCCGAGCGATCGTCGCGATAGAGGAAGAAGCCATGGTCGTCGCCGGCGTAGAGGGTGGTGCCGTCGCCGCTCACTTGCAGAGCGCCGCCGACCTCCACCGCACCCCCTTGGTCGGCATTGCCGAGGAAGCCGAAAGTCCAACCGCTGTCGATCGTGCCGTCCTCAAAGTCGTCCGCAAAGCAGCTCGGTCCCGGGCCGGGCACTTCCCACATGCGCATGGCTTCGTGGCCGAGGTTGATCCAGATCTCGATGTTGCCATCGCCGTCCACGTCGTCGACCACCAGGCTGTCTCGGTCTCCGGGATGGATCGCTAGGCCCGTGACTTTGAACAAAGCGCCGCTGAACCAAAGCATTTCCAGAGTTTGGCCGTCGTAGATTTTGACGCCGAAGTTTTGGGCGAACACATAGTCCAGGATGCCGTCGAAATTCAGGTCGTAGGCGTTCAGCCCCTCGATCGGACGATCGAAGTGGTTGCCGGACCCGAAGCTGCCGACGTTTTGCGCTGTTGCGCCGGTGGCGGCGTTGAGCCAGCGGATGTTGCCGTCTTCGTCACCGATCAAGATGTCGTCGACGCCGTCGCCGTCCCGGTCCGCCAGATCCACCGACGAGAGATCCAAGTCGACGGTGGTCAGCTGTAGGGCGTAGGTGAGACCGTCGTAGATCCGCAGAGCCCCGCCCGGGGAGCCGGTGACGATTTCGAGCACGCCGTCGCCATCCACATCGCCGATGCGCTGGAGCCCGCCGCCGCCGGCCGCCAAGTGCTCACGGGCTCCGGTGGCCGCGTCGTAGATCAACAGCTGATCGCCCGAGGCCACCAGCTCGAGGGCTCCGTCGCCGTCGAGGTCGACCACGTCGAGACCGTGGATTCGGTCCGCATCGTCTTCGTAGAGCTCCCACTGGAGCTCGTGGGTCACCGAGTCGTAGCAATGGATTTTCGGCGTGTAGGTTCGGCTGGTGACGACGAAGAGCTCGTGCTGGGGATCGCCGTCGATATCGGCGTGGCGGATCCGCTGGAGGCCCAGCCAGTCGAGGCCGGTGGGCTCCGGGCTCAGGTATTCGAGGTCTTTGCTCTGGGCGTCATGGATGAAGTAAAGGCCGTCGCTATAGCCGCTGTCCGACTCGGTGCTGCCGTAGATCAGCTCCACGTCGCCGTCCGCGTCCACGTCACCGAATTCCAGGGCGCGGAACGGACCGGCGATGTCTTGGCTCTTCCACTGGAGGGTCTGGCTCGGCAGCTCGTGGACCACCAGATGGTCGGAGCCCGTGGTGCTGTATCCGGTGCCGAAAAGCAGCTCGCGGGTGCCGTCCCCGTCGACGTCGGCGACGTTGATCCGGGTGACGCCGTGGTGGTCGTTGTCCACGTAGGCTTCTGGTGTTCCCGTGGCCGCATCTAGGCTGTGGATGCCGCCCCACTGAGCATCGCCGTAAACGATCTCGAGCCGACCGTCGTCGTCGAAGTCGAGCAGGCGCAGGCCGCCGATGTTGTGGGCGGTCGAGACCGTGTAGATCGTCGACTGGCCGACGGCGTCATAGGTGGAGATGCTGTACCAGGCAGCCCCGCCGACGATCTCGTCGATGCCGTCCTGGTCGATGTCGTAGGTTTCTACGTAGGAGCCGAACCCGCCGGCCGGTGCCCATTGGACGGTTTGGCTCGCGAGATCGACGACGCGGCCGCCGTCGTAGCGATCCGTGGAGATGATCTCCGGGGAAGGATCAACGTCCACATTTCCGACGGTGACCGAGGATCCGCCCAATCCGGAGCCGAAATACTCCTGGACCCCGGTTTCCAAATCGATGACGTAAAGATGGTCGTCGTCCACCAACGTGGCTTCGAATACGCCGTCACCGTCGATATCCCGCACGTCCATATCGTTGATTTCCTGGGCTGCGGTCGACAGGGTGCGTAGCAAAACCGGTTGGATGCCGTCGAAAACGAGCAGGTCGCCCTCTTCCGTGCCGATCACCACCTCGTCGTCGCCGTCTCCGTCCAGGTCGGCGGTCCTCAAGGCGTCGATATCGTCTTGCATTTGGACGCTCGACCAAACCTGTTCAAAGGCAGTGCCTTGCCATTTCAGCACGTACCAGAAGTCGTTTTGTGCAAAAGCTCGCGGACCGGCTCCGGCGATGACCTCGGGATTGCCGTCGCCGTCCAGGTCGGCGACCGGCAAACCCGTGGCGCCGATGCCGACTCCGAACATGGTCCGATGCCATTCCAGCTCGATGGGGAAGGTGCTCTTGCGGATGGCTGAGATGTATTCTGCTTCAGCTCGCCTTTGTGAGGACCTCTTTTCGGCAGCAACGCTCTTTTCGAGCTGCTCCGATTCGTGTTCTTGGTAAATCAAGGGCTCGCCGGTGTCTGAAACTACGGGACGGCCGAAGCGATCCATCGGATCGTCGGCCGGCATCTCCGCCGGCCCGGCGGTGGGCATCAGGACGAAAGCCAAAAGAAAGATGGGCCATCGAGCACAGAGCTCGGGGAATTTCTTCAACCGAGGGGCCTCGGATTGAGTCGCATGGGTCTTCATGGTGGTTCTCCCAGTAAATGTCTTCAGGGTGCAGCGGTGGGCTGACTATCAGGTTAACTAGGACGACCATGTGCCTGGGATGGAAGAGAATATAAGGTATGTGGCGATTAACCCTGCGTATTGTGATAGGGAAAAACTGTCGAGTCAAGAGCAATCGGTAGGAATCTGATGGCTTATAAGGGAAAGCCTGTTGAATGGGGGGTCAATTCGCGACTTCAGTCCCGCCCGTGGCAGGACCGCCGCAGGGTGCGAGCCGGCAAGTGGTGCAAGAGAAGCCTGGCGCCTTATTTTGGCTCTATGATTTCGGTTTCCTTCGTGCCGAGCTCTGGCGGGCCTGGTAGGCCTCGAAATTCGCCCGGTCCCAGACTTCCCGCTGCTTTTGGAGCTCCTCGATCGACCTGTGTTTGTAGACGCCGGGAGGATAGCTAGGCTGTAGCGTTCGGCTTGCGAAGTCCCAGACCTGTTCAATGGCGCGAAAGAGCTCCTGGCTGCCGGCCTCTCGCCAAGTGTTCCCTTCCATCTCCTCCACACTGCGATATTTTTTGATCGGCATCAGCGGTCTTCCAGCTCGAATCGAAGCTTCAAGCGCTCGGCGTCGCCCCAATCCTGAGGCCGAACCGTGGATTTTTTCATCTCGTAAAGGGTTTGGGGTGTGACCACCGTCACCTCCAGCCCCTCAAGATCGACTTTCTGGTTTTCTAAATCGTGAAACGTGTAGGCGTCTCCTAGACGGGTCAGGATGTCGATATGAAAGCCGTTGCCGGGAGGAATATACTGAACCGCGGGATACTCTCCGGCTAGCTCCTCAGCATCGATTTCGTCTAGGTTGGGATCGTTGAAGACTGTTCTGAGGGCGTCTTTGAGTCTGTCAATATTGTCGTGATCCGGAGCAATGAAGAGATCGAGATCTTCAGTAGCACGGGCCAAGCCATGAAGGTTGAGAGCCACGCCGCCGAAGATCGAGTAGCGCACTCCTTTTGCCTCCAAGGCCGCAAGAACTTTTCTGGTGATGTGATAGTCCATTTGTTTAACCGTCGGCTGAGGCGTATTTTAGCGCAGAAGCCGGTGCGGTCATTGGTGTGGCTTCACCCTAACCGGGGCGACCTCCTCCAATCCACCGGCGGAGCCCGGGTGTGAGCTGGATGTTGGAGACAGACCAGGTGCCACGTAGTTTCTGAGCCCTGAACAGGTGAGACCTGAAAAGGTGCCACGTAGTTTCTGAGACCTGAAAAGGTGCCACGTAGTTGCTGAGACCTGCGCATGAAATGGCGGGTTGATGCGTATGAGAGTCACAAGGTGGGAGATCCATTCAGGCCCCGAACTTCGATCAAGGAGGCGTCATGTCACTCAGCTCACATCTCAGGATCGCTGTGGAATCCATTCGTTGCTTCACCGACGATGGCAAGCTCGACGTCAGCGAGTTGAATTATTTGCTGGGCTTAGCGAAGGCGGACGGCCACCTGGACGATGAGGAAAAGCGCGTGCTGGTGAGCATCATGACCAAGGCCACTGAAGCCGGGGTGGACACCGGTACCGCGAGGAGAATTCGCCAGGTCACGGAGGAGCTGGGTTTGTCCGTTCCTAGGTGAGCCCAAAGTCCGGGCCCGAAAAAGTGCCACTTAGTTTCTGAGGCCAGCTAGTTTCTGAGGCCAGTTGAAGCTCACCGGCCGGGCCGCCCGTGAAGCAAGCGGCCTGGTCATCCTCCCGGCTCCACGGTGTGTCTACCGGCAGTGGCTCCGCCAACAGCCAAATAGCCTGCTGCTGCGCCACCAAGAGCAATGATCCCAAGCGCAGCTCCGCCCATGGACACCAGGCCTATCGCGACACCACCCACAGCCACGACACCTGTGCTGACTCCACCCATGGAGAAGACGCCCGTTGCCCGACCGCCCATCGCGAACACCCCCCGAGCCTCGCCACCGAGGGCTATGAACCCCGTTGCTTTTCGCCCAAGAGCAAGGACACCACGGGCGCTGTCGCCGACTGCAATCACGCCGTGAGCGCTGGGCTCGACGTCTTCGAGTGCGTCCTGCCCAACTGCAACGGAGAGTAAAGGAAGCTTGCCGACGCGGAGCTCCGATTCATGCCGGAAGCTCTTTCGAGGCTCTCGTGTTTCTTGGTTCATATAAATCAGTTTAGCCCGCTGCTGCGGAACGTGTCACTGGCTTACGACTTCTTCCCGTGATGCTCCGCTGTGAACACTGACTGGACGCCTAGGCAACAACTGTCGCCACTCGATTCAACGCGTCCAATACTGGCCCACCAATGCTGAGGCCGCCCAAGCCGATGTCGGAATTCCCGATTTTCGATCACCGTGCCGGTCCCCCCAGCCGCAGGGTGCCCGAATTCGTGGGCCGATAGCGCAGCCCGAGCCGACCCAGGGGCGCCGGATCCGCCATCGACGTTGTCGAGGGTGAGCGACGTTTGGGCCGCATGTTGAAGTATTCAGTGCCTCTTCTTGGTTGCCTTCAGCGGCTCTCCACCAGATTCTTTGCAAGATTCGAAGGGGGGCCTGCAAAACCAGGTGGACCTTGGAGGGCCTCCTTGTGGGATCACAGACTCCCTCATAAAGGCTGAAAAAGAACATGAATAGGAGTCCAGCACAATAAGCCCGGCCCAAGATCTCAAGCAAGGATCCGCAAAGATCTCATGGGTGGCATCCCATTTGCTCTCTAAATCACCTAATCAAATACCGGTTATTTCCATCCGACTATGAATGGATATATTTGAAAGAGAGAGAAGAATGCCAATTCCCCAAGATAACGCAAGATCGAGGCTCGAGAAACTGGTTCGAGTCTCTCAATCGATCATCTCCAAACCTCCCGAGACCGCGGAATCAGAGCTCCGCCCCGAAGCGGGAACAAGCGCAACAGCTAAGGATCAGGAGCCCGGGTTCTCCTTCATCCAACGCCTTAACTTCTGCATCGGCTTAGAGCTTCTTCTCGTTCCCATCAACGCATTCCACCTAGCCGAGAAAATTCTTGGGTCATCATCGCCCGGCCCCGAACCCCTCGCCCTTTTGGTGTACACCCTCTATTTGCTTCCAGCAGGTCTGTACACACTGCAAGCCGGCAGCATCTATGTGGCTTCAGCCCGGTTGGTGCTTTGGGCGATCTGCCTCTGTTCCAGCCGGAAAAGTATCTTCGCAATTTCAGCGATCTTGCTTTTCTGCGCAGCTCTCATGGCAAATCCTGGGCTTCGGTAATCCGAGAGAATGATCCGACTCCGCTAGTGTCGGAATCCGGAATCTCGCACCCCTAGAAGACGAAGAGGAGCTCTAGAACGTGCGCTTATCCCTTACCTGGCACCTCAACTGGCAGCAGAAGTCGTCAACCTTTTCGAGCGCCAGGCCGACGAGGCTTGGCTGCTCGAAGCTGGTGAAGTCACCCTTGAGACCACGGACAAGCATCCGTTCTTCGTCAAGGGTCAAGGCTGGACTCAAGCCGAGGACTTGAAACCCGGCGATCTGCTGGTTTCGCTGGATGGCGATACGCTGAGGCTCGACTCTGCTGAACAGGTCGAGCTAGGCACGACGGTCTTTAATTTTGAGGTCTGTGGGCTACATAATTACTTCGTCGGCGACGATCAGGTCCTGGTTCAAAATGTTAATCTAGACTGCGACAAGCTCGGTCCCTATGACTACCTAACCGGCCAGGGGCTCTACGTACTGATGGATGGCAACAACACCATTCGATAGGTCGGCACAGGAGACACACCTCACCGAAGGAAATCTCACCTGGAAAATACTGAAGCGATTGGGCCTGACGGGATTCTGGATAGAAACAATGAAGCGTATACAGGTGAAGTTGGGTGATGATTGATCTAAAGATCGGTGACATTTTGGGGATAGATCTCGATGACGGCTCGATAGAGCCCGGCGTGGTTCTATACCTCTCGAAGAGTGATCCGGGGTTGATGCTTCTTGGGCTCCCGTTAGGGCCTTTGAGTGAGCCACTACAGGATTGTCTAAAGATGTTGATCTACACGGATCGGGATCTTGTGGATAAGGAGACCTGGTCTGTGACCGGCAGGTGCTCTGCCGCCGGCCTAGAGCGAATCTCTGCCAGAATCGATGGTGATGAAGTTTGGTTGGGAGACAAATTCATAAGATTAGCGACGCCCGAGGATCGGAGCTCCATACCTCAACTGATGGTTTCTGGTTGCGGTGCAGTGCGTCGCTTGGCTCTGAAAACGAAAAACGGTAATCCCCCCAAGCTCGCGCAGAAGATTCTTAGAGCTACCGAGAGACTCCTAAACGAGCTGTCCCGTGATGGTGGGCTGAAGGGGGTTGAGAGCACTCAGGCTCAAGGGCCAGGTACCGACAACTCAGCCAGCCAAGGCCTCTCGGGCTCCAGAGATCGGCATAGAGTCATCTTTGAAGCCGGCTGGAATGAGGATTTTTCGAAGGTTTTCGAAACCCAAGAAAATGAAGAGAACGGGTACTTGTGGCATGCGATTGTCGAAGCCCATGTTAGAAACAAGCCCCGTTATCAGGATTCTCGGCTGAGCTTTTCTCCTGAAGCCGATAGCTTGTTGGTCACCAGCTTGAGCAAGGAAACGTTGGACGTTCTGAAACAGGAGCTCACCGAGGTGGGTTCCTCAGCGAGCAAGATCAGCAAGCTTCTGGACGATTGCAACCCAGACTTCCTGTAGTGCTGGTTTACTTGCCTGGCACCTCAAATTACCAGCAAAGAGCTCGTGGCGCGCGCGTTGCACAGCGCCGGCCCGCGGTCCGGGGAAGCCTTTATCGCGGTCAACTGCGCAACCCTTTCCGAGACCTTACTCGAAAGCGAGCTCTTCGGTCACGAAAAGGGAGCTTTCACCACCAATCGGGATCTGCGGGCCGAAGTGGCGAACGGTAGCTTTCGCCAGGATCTTTTCTACCGACTCGATGTGATTCAGATTCCAATCCCTCCCCTACGCCGCCGGCGGGAGGATCTTCCCGGATCTGAAAAGGTGCCGGGTAGTTTTTGAGGTCGGAAAGCCTCCTAAGAACCGGAAGCTCAGATTCAAGTGGCTTATCGACCACCTCAAGAACGGTCTGAAAGAGGAATTCGTGAATGATTCTTTGATTGGTCGGGCGAGTGGGGCAACAGTGTTGACCCTTATCCGGCTGTCCCCGTGCGAAGAGGCCCTAAGCCTTCGTTGTTCTCTTCAAAATAGACGTCGATCGCTCCGCTAGCGTACTCGTGAAAGTTCGATGCGTATTCGGGAGCGAGTAGTTCCTCCATGTCACCCATCCCTTCCTCTGGTTCCAGCTCTCGTCTTGAGAACAGAAGCTCGGGCCACCATCTTCCAGGTGCCTCGCCTTCAAGCCAGCCCTGGTCTAGAAAGGTACCGTTGGAATCCGCGAACTCAGAACAGATCGACATCCGAACTTTGCGATCTTGAATTCCGTTTCGGCTAAGAACCTCATCCAGTCGGGCGATCTCGGAGAGCTGGAAGTCGATCATAGCCAGCTCGTAGATCTCTTCGTCTCGGGTAACTTTCATTGCATTGATACTCCGGTCCAGAGTCCCAACTTCCGTCGAGTAGGCAGGCTGCTTCGTTCACGTTTCTCTCGTTGCACGTAGTACACCCCAAGTCCGAGACGCCATACTCGCATTTGTCGGGAAGACTTTCCTTCATTCGAATCGGGGCACGGAGGCCTTCGAGCATGAGATGGCAAGGCTACATCACTTCTAGCCTAGAAGTCTGCCTCGGTAAAGCGTGTTTCAAGGATGCGCGGATCATGGTGTCCGTTGCTCTCGACAACCTGGCAGCAGGAAGATCAAAGGATGAGATTCTTGCCAACTATCGATCCGTTAAGCCTGAGCGTTCAGGCTGCAATCGCCTATGCGGCAGAACGGGCTCAAGCCCGACGTACCTCCTCTGAGCGAAATAGGCAACGGCGGGGGAGAACGAAGGCCAAAGATTTGACGCGAAGGCCGAGCCCAGCCACCAGCCAGACCCGACCGCTAACTCAGTTCCCGACCACCGACGACCAGGCGTTGACGTCACCGCTTTCGAAACCATCCTCGAACACACCCCAATCCACCGGCGGAGCCCCAGCGCTGATCCGGTCCAGACTGTTGAGGAAGGCGATCAGCTGATCTCGCTCAGCCTGGCTGAGGCCGAGGGCGACCCGATGGGGTGACGCTTGGGCGACGTCGTCCGCGGTGCCGACGGTGAGGTCGTCCAAGCCGATGTCGGAGAAGGTGGTGGTGGTCAGCTCGATTTGCACCGAGTTGACGGCTCCGGCGTTCAGGGGCACGTTGTCGAAGGCCATGCGTTCCCAATGGAAATGCACGGTTTCGCGGTCGAAATCCCGATCCTCGATCACCGCGCCGTTCACCCGCAGTCGCAGGGTGCCCGAATTTGTGGGCCAATAGCGCAGCTCGAGCCGACCGAGACCGCCGGATCCGCCGTCGACGTTGTCGAGGGTGACCGACGCACCCGGACCGCCCAGCTGCACCATGTTGCCGTGGAACGAGCTGTCTTGGTTGATCGACGGGAATCCCGGCAGATCCGCGTCGCCGGCGAAGGTGCCCAGCTCGAGCTGGTAGACCGTGCCGCCGACGGCTGAGAAGACCTCTTCCAGAGTGGCCGCAGAGCCGTCGTGCAGGTAAGGCGCGCCGTCGAAAACGCCGAGCAGGGTCGGTGTGTCGATGCCCGTGAGCGGCTCACCCAGGCGTTGGCCGGAGCTGGTGCGCAGGGTGCCGACGTTGTGCAGGGTGGCGGTGCCGAGGGTGCTGTCGGTGAATTCGGTTTGTGGGAGGTGGCAGCTGTCGCAGCCCAGGTTCTCGAAGACCGTGGCACCGAGCTGGGCGTCGACATTCAGCCCGCCGCCGCCCGTGCGGTGGGGGCTGCGACCGAATCGCTCGGCGCTCAAGGAGGTCAAATAGGTGGCCAGCTCGTCCAGCTCCTGGCTGCGACCGGCGTTGGCGGCACCGAGGGGTGGATTGGCGGTCTCGCCGTCGGGCAGGAAACCCTTGCCACCGAATTGGAATTGAATGTCATTGACGAAATCCTGGATCTCGTCGAAATTCGCCGTCCAATGCACGTTGCCGTGACCCATACCGGCGCGTCCGTTGAGGGCGGTGGTATTGCGCAGACCTTCACCCCGCTGGGTGAAATCCCACACCCGGCCGTCGTGACCGCCGTCGAGATGACAGCTCGCGCAGGAGATATATCCCTCGAAGCTCATCTCGTTCTGACCATCGACCGCATTGCCCGCGAAGTAGAAATGGGTCTTGCCCGCCAGCACGGCGCTGGGCAGCAGCTCGCCCGCCACCGTGGCGAGGGTGGAATCGTTGACCGTGCGATCACCGCTGGCGAAGAAATCCGTCAACGACAGGCTGGTCAGGGAGCGTCCGAGGAAGCTTTTGATCCACAATCGATCGTTCGAAGGATCCAACAACAGGCCTTGGGGGGCGCCGCCGGAGCTGTCGAATCGCCAGGTGGAGCTGCGTCCACCGCCGTCGCGGATCGCCAGGTCGTCGAAAACGGCCACGGTGTCGTTGCCTTGGAGGGCGACGAAAACGTAGTCCCCGGCGGGGGAGAAGACCATCGCCGACGGGGAGTCGGAGTTGTCGATATCGACCCGCGCCCGCGACGATCCCGTGCCGCCGATATTTGGCTCGAAGGGGTTGTCGGGGTTGCTCAAGTCAATGCGTCCGAGCACCGAGCGCACCGTCGAGTCCGGGGACATGGGCAGGTTGAGGTCGGTGTCTTGACGGAAGAAGAGACCGCGGTTGGTGTCGGCCTTGATCGCCGTGAACCACAGCCAATCCTGCTGCGGGCTGAGCACCAGGCTCGACACGTAATTGGGCACGCCCGGACCGTCGGATCCGCCGGCGTCCAGGCCGCGCTCACCACGATCCCGCAGCAGGTCGATGGTCCGGGTCAACGTCATGGACGCGGTGTCGACCTCCCAAATTTCACCGTGGTGCTCTTTGGAGAGGAAGCGAGCGACATAGGCGCGGCTGCCGTCGCCGGTTATCGCCATGGCTCCGGCAAACGGTCCAAGGTCGACGGCGCCGTCGGGGTTGAAGGTGCCGGTGTCGAAGCGCAGCAATTGGCCGTCGGACGGGGAGCCCGTGCCGCGGCCCCGGGTGGTGACGTAGGCGTCGGATCCGTGGACTACCACCGCTTGGGGTTGGGATCCCCAGCCCAGGTCGAGATCGGCCAGCAGCGCGCCGACAGGAGAAAGCACGAGCAGCGCGTCGCTGTCGCGGGCGGCGACCCAGGCGTTGCCGCTCCCGTCGACGTCGACGGACACGGGATCGACGGTTTCGCTGGTATTGAGCAGGGATCGCAGGTCGATGGTTTGCAAGAGGGCCTGGGTGTCGGCGTCGACCCGGACCACGGAATCGTTGTCCGGATTCACCGTCCACACCACCCGGCGGACGTCGTCCAAAGCCAGCTGCGACGAATGGGACGGCAACGGTCCGGTCACCGGCTCCACCACGCTGACGGTCAAGATCTGCGAGACCACGGAGTGGCTGCCGTCGGGTTTGATGTCACGCACCTGCACCTTGACGGAGTAGTGCCCCGACTCGGTGTAGGTGTGGGCAGCCACGGACGCCGCGGCCCAATCCCGTGCCGGTGAGCCGTCGCCGAAGGTGAGCTTGTATTCGAGGGAGTCGCTCTCGGGGTCGGTGGCGAAGACGGAGAAGTCGATCTCCTCACCGGGAGCCGCCGGCACGGTGTCGGCCGCCACGTTGGAGATCACGGGCGCGCCATTGCCGCCCGCCAAGCCGCTGCCGGTGGAGAAGGTGAAGGAATAACCTTCGATGCCGTTGTTGGACGCGTCGCGGATGCCGTCGGCGACCACCACTAGCTCGTAGGTGGTGTCGGTCGCGAGGTATTGCTTGGGGGTGACGGTCAAGACGCCGTCGTGGGAGAAGGACGTCCAGGCGTCTACGGGCTGGCCGCCCACGGGCCGCAGGATAATCGTCTCGCCGTTGATGATGGTGAACGATTCGAGGGTTTCGGCGATCACCAGGCTGACCGGTGCGCCCACCGGGAAGTTGGTCTGCCCGGGGCGCGGCACGTGATAGCCGACGTAGGGGGCCCGCCGATCGGGCGTGCTTTGATGGCACCAAACGCCGACCCCGTCCCGTCCGCTGAAGCTGTAGGAGCCGCTGACCAAGAGGTTGCCGATCGGCAGGGTGTATTGGCTGACGTCGAGGGCACCCGCAACGCTTCCCGGCGGACGGTTGTCGCCGACCTCGTCCAGCTCGAGCACCGGCGACAGGCTCTCCATATCGATTTTGTGGCGACGGGCAAAGACGTATTGATCCTGAGTTTGCACGTAGGGCACGTTGGTGCCGGCGTCGAGCTCGGGGGTGCCCGAAAGGTCGAGGGTGGTGACCAGCTGAAGGTCCGTGGGATCGCTGAAGTCGATGACGTACATCAACCGTCGCTCGGCGCCGCCGGTGAGCACCAAGTAGTTCTCCCACACGGAGCCGATATAAGCACCCACGGGGCCGGTGAATTTGTCGAGCAAGACCGGATCCGACGGCGGCGAGTCGAAAATCGGCCCGATGTCGTAAGCGGCTACGCCGAGCATGGAGGCGTCGGAGACGATGAACAGCAGGTTGCCCAAGAGAATGGCGTTGCCGCTGATGCCGTGGTCCGCCAGAGGCTCCCAATCTGCCAACAGCTGGTCGGCGCGCCAAATCCGTCCGCTGGCGGGGGTCGGACCGTATTGCAGCCAATTGAAGGGTAGCGCCCACGGGTAGTAAACGCGGTGCAGGCCGCTGTCCACAGGCGCCTGTTGGACGCTGGAGAAGCGGTCTGCCGACGGCATGGTTTCAAAGGAATTGACGCCGGGGGAGATGCGTCGAACCTGGTAGTCGCCGGCCCCGCCCGCGAAGTCGCCGGCCTTGCCGTGACCGTGGGTGCCTTGATCGGTCAGCCAAGGCAAATCCTGATCGTTGACGATGCCGAGGGTCGTGGGGTCGGTGGGATCGCTGAACAACCACTCCCGTCGATCACCACCGCCGACGTTATTCGAGTAGATCCGACCGTTGTGGTAAATGATGTTGGCGACGCGACCCAGGTCCACTTGGCGGTACATCAATTGACCTGGGGTGCATGAAAAGTCGTTGGGGAAACCGGGCACCACGGGCGGAACCGTCTCGCCCGCGGCCGCGGGTTGAGCTAAGAAAAGCGAAAGGGCGGCGAGCATCGCCAAAGATAGGGACACAGCAGACGCAGACCGAGACACAGCGACGGAAAGAATGGATCTCATGAATTGCCTTTGAAGGAAGATGAGGAGTGGGGGATAGATAAAGAGCCGGCCAACCGTTTGAGCAAGCGACGTGCCAGGGGTATCGATGAGCACCTCGCGGAGAACTATCGAAAAATAGCAAAAATTCAATGAATGGCGAAAATTTCCGTGACACGGATTCGCAAACAAGGCTGTCAAGAATTGTCAGGTCTCGAGCCGACGATTCCCAAGCGGTCTCAAACTACCCTTTCTTATAAACAAAGCTCGCCAGGATCCCGGTACAGACGTTGATGGCCAGACCCGAAAGCAGCCACTTGATCGTCAAGTCAAGGGGTAGCGGATAGGTGGCGTAGGCATGGGTGACGGCCTGGAACCCGGACAAGAGGTAGGCCAAGAAGCCGAACCAAGCTCCTTCCTTCCAGCCGCCTCGCCGCGAGAGCTTGGCAAAGAGGTAGGCGAAGACAAGGCAGAAGACCGCGGTCGTGGATTGCGTGATCCAGGCCTTCGACATGAGGTCCGGCTGCGCGCGCCAGACATTGCCCATGAGATCCGTGTAGCTCGAGCCCAGCCACACTCCGTGCACGACGATGGCCATCGTCATGTAGAACACGAAAAGCACGGCGCCCGTCAAGAGAACACGTTTGGGGTTCACACCCTTTCCACTCGGTGTTCCGGCGGTCTGATGGTCTGCGTGGGTCACGATCACAGCTCCTTCATTGGCTGGTCTCGGAATGGGCTCAGTCTCGGAATGGGCTCAGTCTCGGAAGGTCCCTAAGCTAGCCGAGCTCCAAAGGTCGCAGCAACGAAGGTGGGCCGGACCGCTCGGGATGTGGGCTCGCCGGGTCAGCGGTGCCATGTACCGACGGAAAACCGACATGTCGGTGTTCTGTCGGTTCTGGCCGAGATTTAAGAAAACCCGCTAAGTAAGCGGGTTTTCTTGTTTTTGAATGCCGGCATCGTTCCTGCTCTAGAGGTAGATGTCCCGCTCTAAAGAGCAAACCGGCTCCAAGAGGAGCAGAACCGGCTCCAAGAGGAGCAGAACCGGCTCCAAGAGGAGCAGAACCGGCTCCAAGAGGAGCAAAACCGGCTCAAGAGCAACATCCGATGACTCGAAGACAAGAGGTCTCGGGTCGTTATCTAACCTCAGAGCAAGGAGACCGTCATGGCCTGGGTAGCTGCAGCACACGTTTTTTCCGACAAAGCCATCACCTATATGACCGCCACCTGGGAGGTGCCGAAAGCACCGTCGAAGGATGTGGGTCAGACCATTTTTCTATTCCCTGGCCTCCAAGCCAGTGCGCACATCCTGTTGGATGGGAGGACGCACCACGTGACCGGGGCTGCGGTGTTGCAACCGGTGCTCGGCTGGGAGTCGTCGTCCGGTTGGACGATGGAGAATTATGTGCTCGCCAATGCACCGGTCCCCAATGACGAGGTTACAGGGCAAGTGGGGTCTGTTTCCGTGAAGGAGGGGGACAACATCATCGGTACCGTGACCCAATCGGGAACCGACTACACCATGTCCTTCCAGATCAACGGAGGCAAGACTTACTCCACGACGGTTGGCTTGAAGGCCATCGAGAAAACCTGGCTGTCAACCCTAATCAAGGGAGCGGAGCTGCAAGGGTCGCTGGTCTTCAACGAAGCGGTCATGGTTCTCGAAGAATATAAGGTTAATGATTGCAGCAACTATCCCGATACCAGCGGGGTGACCTTCTACAACCTTCAGGCGAAGACCTCTGATGTTTGGCCGGTGAACGGCGAGTGGACCGTGGAGACGGGTCTTGCCCAAGATCCGAAATGCGACGCGGTGAAAACCGTGATCCAAAGCCCGACGATGGATTCGGGCCAAGTCGAGATCAAGATGGCGGGCAAAGCCTCCAGCTGAGGCAGGCTCAGGTCAGTCCCAGCTCCCGGAGCCGACGACGCAGGGTGCGAATGGAGATCTCGAGGCGCTCGACCATGGCCTCGTGGTCTCCCTCGCACGCCTCGAAGGCCTGGCGGATCTCGTCGTTTGCGACCTCGCTGGGAGACCGAAGGCTGGGGAACTTTTCGATCAAGGCATAGAGGGAGGTGCGCGAGATGCAAAGGGTTTCAGCGGTGGTTTTTAGATCCCAGCGACGAGCCTTGAGGGTCTCGCGCAGCTCGTCCTCGGTCACGGTCGAGGGTTTGCGGCGAGTGGTCTTCGGCGCTTCCTTGGAGCGGGCAGAGTTGGATGCCGGTTCTGCATTGTCCTCCAACAATCGCTCCACCGATGGTCCTAGCTGGATCTGGGGGGCTTTGCGGCTGCCGATCACCATTTGGCGCACCACGTTCTTCAGCTGGCGGACGTTGCCCGGCCAAGGCAAGGTCACCAGCCGGGTGAAGATCGAAGGGTCGAGCCAGGTGGTGGCGTCGTCAGCCCGAAGACGATGGGATTCGCCGACGTTCTCGAGCTCGGCTTCCAAGAAATGCTTGAACAACCGGCCGAAGTCGTCTCGGCGGTCTCGCAGGGCCGGCAATCGGATTTCGAAGCCAGCCAAGCGGTGGAGCAGGGGTGAGCGGAAGGACCCCGAGGCGATTTTGGCCTCCAAATCGGCGTCCGTGGCGGCCACGACCCGGACGTCGACCCGACGGGGGCGCGGGTCGCCGAGGGGTTGGATCTCACCGTTCTCGAGCACCCGGAGGAGCTGGGCCTGAAGCTCCGGCGACGACTCGCCGATCTCGTCGAGAAAGAGAGTGCCGCCATGGGCGCGGGCAAAATAGCCGGGCTGATCTTGATTGGAACCGGTGAACGCCCCTTTCCGAGCCCCGAAGAGCTCGGCGACTGCCAACGACTCGGGGATCGCGGCCAGGTTGACGGCCAAGAAGGGGCCGCTCCTGTGGGAGGCGCGGTGCACGGCCTGGGCCACCAGCTCCTTGCCGGTGCCGGTTTCGCCGCGAATCAAGACTGAGACGTCGAGGTCTGCCACCCGTTCGATGTCAGCTCGCGTTCGCACAAGGAGGTGGGATTGCCCCACCAGTCCGTAATCCGGAGGATCCGCCGACATGGCCAGACGATGCAGATGCAGCCACAAAACCATGCGCCCGGCCAGCTCCAGGGCGACACCGTCGTCCAGCTCGGTAGATGTAAAGGTGCGCGGTGCGGTCACTGCTTTGCCGTCGATCCTGAGAGTCGACGAGCTGGACCCGGGATCCAGGATGAGCCCACCGTCGGTGTCGGCGGGGCGCAGATGCCAAGGGTTTCGGCTCAGGTGGCGGTCGCGCAAGGCAAAGTCCCGACTGCGCGAAGTAGAAGCGAAGATCGGCTCTCGGCGGGAGAGGGCTACGGGCCGGCCCCGCTGCAATTCCGGCAGCAGAGCGCGGTCGCCGATTCGACCCAAGTCGGGGTGGAACAAAATCGTCAGAGCCGGGACTGCCGATCCCTGGGCATGTCGGTCCGCGGTTTGGCGACCGAGCGCGGAGCCGGCTTGAATAGTGGAGTCGTCCAGGGAGTCTCCCTGGAGGTGGTCCAGCCCTGAATTCAAACGGTCTTTTCGTCGGAGTGAATCGTCTTGCTCTGAATTGTCTCGCACGGTGGAATCGTATCGAATCGCGATGGGATGACCAATGATCGTATTGGGTCCCGAAATGAGCTAAAACACAAAGGAGAAATCATGGCCAATACCTACACTTTTCAAGTCGGTTTCACTTGGGAGAGCAAAGCCACCGAGAAAGCGACGTGGCCCTTGTCTTTCGTTTTCGTCAAATCGAACGGTGACCTTTACGCGCCGAAATCAGGCTCCTCAAGCTACGATGGACGGCAAAGCACAGCCGGAAATCCCGATGACATCCAATATGAATTCGTCAAGGGTGACAGCATCTGCTGGGAGATCTATGCCTTATCCTCCCCAACTAGTGGGACCCTCAAGCTCAGCAATTTAAGGGTGCCTTTCAAGTTGGTTAAGGACGACACTAGCCAGACGCCCTTTAAGGCGAACAACTACACCAGACCCACCTGGGTGGCGGCGACGGGCAGCAAATCCTGTGATCATCTTCCTGGTGCTAAGGCAGGAACGAACTATCCATATTGGACACCTCCGACGGGGGGCACATTCGTCATCGACGAGACGGGAACCTACAAGTTTTTGGTGGAATTCGACGTCGCGGTAGATGGGCGGAAATTCGCAGTGGATCCGGAGATGATCACCGGGCCGGCCAACTCCGGCGGTGGAGGCTATTCACCTTTCACACCGTTGCCGGGAATACTTTGAGCATCTGAAACGAAAGATAATTCGGTGTGCAATCCACCATGAGCTCCATGAGCTCAATGTGTCGTCAGCGTGGTTCGATCTATCGCCAAGGCTAGGTCCGCCATGAGCAGGTGGAAGTGGGGGTCGGTCCTCAGGCTGTCGAGCTCGGGGTCGAGCTGGATCTCCTGGCGAGAATAGCCCTGCTGCAAAGCCTGCTTGAGGGCTTCCAAAGCCCGGTCTCGGTGGCCGCAGATCTCGAAGGTCACGGCGAGCCGGTAGTAGGAAGAAGCATCGAGCGTCGGGTCGGCCGAGGGGCTCTCGTCGACTTTCAGTCGATCGATCGTTTCCATGGCATCGGTCGGCTGGCCGCTTTTGGCAAGAAATAGGGCCAGGCGACTCTGCAGGGTCGGGTTCTGGGGCTGTCCCTCGAGCTCGACCTTTAAGAGTTGAATCGCTCGCCGATAGTGCTTCTCGGCGTCTTGCTCCTTGGAAGGTATCCAGCGATAAGCGTCGGCCAGGTTGGCCCAATAGAGGTAGTGGTTGGCGGCGGTTCCCATGGTGAGGGCTTTTTCGAAGGCATCGGCCGCTTCCACGTAGAGGCCTTGGATGAAGAGCAAGGTGCCCAAATTTGCGTAGAGCGAGGGGACGGGGGCGATCTGCAAGGCGGTTTGCAGCTCCTGGGCCGCCTCAGCGTGTTGTCCTTGCATGTAGAGAGCGGCGACCAAGTTTCGGCGGCCGTAGACCGCCCGCGGTGCGATCGCGATGCTGCCTCGGTAGGCCGCCTCCGCCTCCTGGTATCGGCCAGCCTTCAAATAAAGATCACCGATAGCGTCGTGAAAGCGCCGATCCTGGGAGTTGCTTGAAATCGCCTGCCGATACGCTTTCTCCGCCTCGTCGATCTCGTTTTGGCTATCGAGGATCTGGGCTTTGCGGTACCAAGCTCCGCTGTGATTCGGCTGGAGAACCAACGCCGTCTTTAAGTCGTCTTCAGACTCCTCCAGCTCTCCCTGATGGAAGAGCACGATGCCGCGGACCACTCGCGCGTCGGCGAAATGGCCGTCGAGCTCCACGGCTTTCTCCGCCGCGGCACGGGCTCGAATCAGGATAGACGGATCGCGATTGTCGTCCTGGTAGCGCCACAGCAAGGTTTCCGCCAATCCCGTGTACGCCGGGGCCGATCGCTCGTGGATCTCCAATATTTTTCGGAAAACCTGCTCCGCGCGCTCCGCGTGGGAGATCTGGCTGGAGTCCCTGAGCAAATCTCGGCCGTATTGGTAGAGCTGCTGCGGGCCCATGTCCTCGGTTGGGTCCGCTGGCTGCTCGGACCCTTGCGTGGCGGCGTTGTCCTGCATCCCAGGTGGCGAAGGCGGGACCTTCCGATAGGTGTTGCCGGTATCGTCCCCTCGGAGCCCAAACCATAGGGCGGCAAGCCCGATGCCCACGATGCCCAGAACCGCGAGCCAGGGTCGAGGAATGACGAAGTAGGAGGTCGAGAGGTTGGAGCCGGATGGCTCCTGGGTGGGCGGATTCGTCGCGTTCGACGGGTCGGAGGCCTGAGCGGAATTCGGAGGCCCGGCCAGGGTCGCCGAAAGATCTTCGGCGACGTCGTCGGACGGAATGCCCGGCTCGGAAGCCGCACGGTCCCGGAAGTCGACCAAGGCGTCGACCACCGCTTGGGTGCTCGAGGGGCGGAGCTCCGGGGACTTCTCGTGGAGGCTTTCCACCCAAGCCGAAAAGTCCTCGGGGATGCTGGGGTCGACGTCGTGGAGAGGCTCGGGGTGGAAAGTCAGCACCCGGCTCAGGGTTTCGACCAAGCTGTTGCCACGGAACGGCGACCTGCCGGTCAACATTTGATAGATCAGCGTGCCGAAGGCAAATAGATCGGATCGGAAATCCACTTCCAAGCCCTGCGCCTGCTCGGGCGACATGGCGGTTCCCGTGCCGACCACCACACCCGGGACGGATATCGACACATCCGTCGGGTCCGGGCCGTCGGTCGGGTTCGGCTCGACCCTCTTGGCCAGCCCGAAGTCGAGGATTTTGACCCGTCCGGAGCGGGTAATCGCTACGTTGGCGGGTTTTAGATCCCGATGCACGATGCCGTGGGCATGGGCCTCTCCCAAGCCTTCGGCGATATCGAGCGCCCAGCCGAGGACCTTTTGCAAAGGTAAGGGGCCTTCGCTCAGCTCGTCGGCGAGGGTGTGACCGTCGAGCAGCTCCATGACGATCCAACTGTCGCCGTTATCGTCTTCCAGAATGTCGTGAATCTGAACGATTGCGGGATGGTTGAGCCCGGCCACTGATCGGGCTTCGCGCAGAAATCGTGCCCTGGATCGGTCTGAATCGAGCAGGTCGGACCGGATTTGCTTCAACGCCACCCGTCGATGCAGGCGCTCGTCGAAGGCCTGGTACACCTCGCCCATGCCTCCCCGCCCGAGCAGATGCTCCAAACGGTAGGGGCCGATGGTGTCGAAGGGCGGTGGGCTCACGGACAGGTGCTCACGACGATGGCTGTGGATTGACCGTCGGCGAGGGCTCGGCTCGCGGGCGGCGACGGGTGTTTACCGTGTAAGCATACGTGGCCGACTCGGGACGGGGGAAGGCGTGGTGTCGTGACAGAGACGATGACAGAGATGAAAGCGGACGGGAGCCGAGAAGCTTTGGGACGGTCGGCCGGGTCAGGGGGGAGGATAGAGCCGACTGAGCAGGCGGGGTGGCTGCGGAGGAATGGGTAAGAAGGAGGTGGCTCGGCAACAGCGGCGTCATCGCTCGGTGGAAGGCTTTGCAGCCACCCCCGAGCGATTTGCGCTGCCCATGATCGACCTCAGTTGACGCCGTAGGCGTGGCGCGCTTGCTCGTTGCCGTCGAGCGTGTTGATGACCAGCTCGCTGGGTTGATTCTCGCGAGCCAGCTCCCTGGCGACCTCGAGGGCGTCGGCCTTGGTGGGAAAGTCCGACTGGATCTCGCCCTTGCCTTCGAGAGTGATCTTCCAGGCGTCTTCATCGGATTCCAGGCGGAAGACCTTGGCGCTGTGCTCGGCAGCGCTGTGCTCGTCGGATTGGGATCGCGTCGGTGTGTCAGTGTCGACAGCTTGTTCTTTTAGGTCTTGCTTCTTCAAGGCCTGTCTCTTCAAGACCTGACGAGCCACCAAACCACCGGCAACCAGAGTCGTCAACGCTACGACACCCGCGGCAGCGCTCACGCCTTTGTTGTTTGCGATGAGGTGGGTGGTCCGTTGCATCGCGGGCTGGGCCAGATCGAGACAGCTTGAAACTAATTTGACGTCGGCGACGTTCATGAGGGCTCCTTTAGATCGTGGAAATGTAGGGTCGCGGATATGGAAAAGCCGAGGCTCGAACGGGTCGACCATGTACGGCCGACGGGCTCCGTTCTCCGTAAGCCTCGCATCTGCTTATCTCTAGAAAGCAAGGCCTATGCCGGCCTCTGGAGAGCGCTTTTTCAGGCTCAAAACGGGGTTGCTCAGGGGAAATTTGTAATCTTTGCTCTGCTCTTGCAAGATTTACAGTAAGCGAAAGGCCGCGAGATTCACCACTAACCGGCAGGGGCGTCTGTAATGATCCGCAAATACGAGCAGCTTCCGAACGAATCGAAACCGATCCCGTGGACATTCCTACGGATGTGTCGAATGGTGTTGGGGGTCGTGGCGATCTTCCTCGGGCTGGCGATCGGGGGATGGGTGATTTACAACTTGGCGATTGAACGGCATCCCGACTTCCGCGGAGGGTTCTTGAATTTCGGGATAGCTCCGGTCATGGTCGCCTGTGGGGTGTTTTGGGTGCGCACGGCCTACACCGGCGAGACTCCGACCTACGGCGACGATTGGGAGGAGGACTGGCAAGAGGACGAGGCGTAGGCCCGGTTGACTCAAGCCGCAGCATTGCTACCCGTAGAAGACGCCCGTCTCGCGGCAGACCACAGCAGCGATCCATCCGGCGCCCAAGTCCCATCCGGATCAAGAAGCAAGGACCGCCGTTTTGTCACCGTTTTGTTCCGCTCTGAACGAGCTTACTCATCGGTCTTGTTGAATCCGCTTGGTGCCCGGGGGCTCAAACAACCGACCGTCTGTTGAAGGATAACGATACCGAGTGGCAGCTGGAGATAACTTGTTGAGAGGTAAGATTTTTTCAATCCAGGGATGTTCCGCAGGAAGGGCTCCGGCCATCTGCGCTAGATTGTGTCCCGTACCGAACTTCATACCGGCGTCGGTCAAAATCGCTCGCGCAATCTTTTCGGCACATTGTTGGGTGAGGTAGGCGGATTGTCGGGGCAACGATTGGGCAAGCTGCCTGGCAGCCTGAAGCTCTTCTTCAGCGAGCCGGAGAAAGGCTTCGATCCTTTTACGCTGGACGCTCATAGACTCTTCGGGCAGCTGCCCATGTGTCCTGCCAAGGATTCGAAGAGTCCGCCAACACTTCCTGGAAATCAGACCAGCGGCAGGGGATGATGTCGCAGCCGATGGGCAGATCCAACACAGGAGCGAAGACTTCGTCGTAGTCCGCCTCGCTGTTGGGTGCCTTGTCGTCGAACACCACTACCAAGTCAAAATCACTGTCTGGCCGAGCCCTGCCCTCAGCGCGACTGCCGAAGAGATAGATCCTGAAGGGCTTCAGGCCCTGAACCAGCCTCTCGACGATAGCCCGGAGCGCGCCTTGCTCGGATAGGTACGGGCCGTAGTTTGGGGGAGGGGCTTGCATGATTCTAGTATACCCTCAGCATGATGTCTGGCTGCTTTGGCGGTATTGTCGTACCCGAAATGGAACAAATCTTGAGATACCTCACCCCAATCGTAACCCTAGCCGCTGTCTGGCTCATCAGCTGCCAATCGCCGACTCCGAGCTCCGAGCCGAGCTCTGAGACCAACGTTGAGCCAGGCTCGTCCTTGAGGCTCTACGCCTTTGACTGCGGTCGTATCCAATACGACAGTCTGGAGGCCATGGGCATCCGCGACGACGAGACCGACGTTCGAGAGCTGCTCGTGCCGTGTTACGTGATTGAGCACGAGAAGGGCCGATTGTTGTGGGACGGTGGTCTGCCGTCCAAGCTGGCAGAGACCGAGGGCTGGCAAGAGATGGACGGTGGATGGCGCATGCGGCTAGACCGGACCTTCGCCGAGCAGATCGACGACTTGGGATGGTCCATGGCCGATTTCGACTTTGCGGCCTTCTCCCATTTTCACTTCGATCACGTCGGCGTGGCCAACGAGCTGGAAGGCGCGAAGCTACTGATCCAAAGGCCCGAATATGACGACGCCTTCGCCGAGGAGGTGACGACCCCGGGTTTCGATCCTTCCCTCTACGATCGATTCGGGCCGTCGAATACCCAAATCCTCGACGGCGAGCACGACGTATTCGGCGACGGCACCGTGCGCCTGATCCCCACCCCGGGCCATACCGATGGTCACCAGGTGCTTTACGTTGGGCTTTCAAACACGGGTCCGGTGCTGCTTTCGGGCGATCTCCATGTCTTCCGGTTGGATCGCGAGGAAAAGTGGGTGCCGCCGTTCAATGCCGACGCCGAGCAAACCCTGGAATCCATGGAGAAGATCGAGGTGTTGCTCCAGGAGACCGGAGCCACCTTGTGGATCGGCCATGAGCTGGCGGGTTTCGAAGCGCGCAAGAAGCCGCCGGAGTTTCACGACTAGCGGAGCTAGCTCCGATCCTCGAGCTGCCAAATCGACGGCCAAGCGAGGAATCCCCACTGACCGTCCATCACCTCGCCGGTGCCGTAGACGTCCCGGCCCACCATCTCGAAGCTGCAGGCGCGTTCGATCATGTCCACATGCTTTCGGCCTTCGAGCAGGCGAATGGTGAGGTAGTAGACGCCAGGGTTGAGGGGCGGGGCTTCGAGCTTAAAGCGGAAGACGCCGCTGCGGATCTTCTCCGGCACGGGGCCGCCGGCCATTTTCGAGCTCATGGAGTAGACATCGATGCCTTCGCGATCTTCGAGGGTGATGATCGGATTGACATCGTGCAGCTCGCGGTCGGCTTCAAAGTGCAGCTCGAATTCCAGGTCGCTGCCCATGGGCAGGAGGCCGGGATCGTCGCTACCGCCCAGACGGATTTCCTGGAAAACCGGCTTGAAGCGGGGGGAGCGACCCGCATGCTCGGTGAGGGAGAGGCGTCCTCCCATTTGCAGCTCGTTGGAGCCGGATTCGAGATAGGCGGCGATGGTCTCGACGGTCTCGCCCAGGCCGGCGATTTTGCCGCCGTCGATCCACAGCACCCGGGTCGCCAAGCGACGGATCACCGAGAGGTCGTGGCTCACCAGCAGGATGGTGCGTCCGCTGTCGTGCAGGCTGCCCATTTTGCCCAGGCATTTGTTCTGAAAGGCGAAATCGCCGACCGCTAGGACCTCGTCCACGAGGAGCACGTCCGGGTCGAGGTGGGCGGCGACGGAAAAAGCCAGACGGACCCGCATACCGGAGCTGTAGCGTTTGATCGGCGTGTCGAGGAAGCGCCGGATCTCGGCGAATTCGACGATCTCATCCAAGCGTTGATCGATCTCGGATTTGCGCATGCCGAGGATCGCGCTCGACAGGTAGAGATTCTCCCGTCCGCTGAGCTCGGGGTGGAATCCTGTGCCCACCTCAAGCAACGAGCCCACCCGTCCGCGGATCTCCGCCCGACCCTCGGACGGCGCGGTGATGCGCGAGAGCAGCTTGAGCAGGGTGGTTTTGCCGGCGCCGTTGCGGCCGATCATGCCCAGGATTTCGCCCCGAGGCACCTCGAAGGAGATGTCCCGCAGGGCCCAGAACTCGGACTTCTCTTCGTTGTCGGCGCCCCGGCCGAGCCGGGATTTGACCGCGCCGCCGATGCGCTCACGCAAGGTGTTGTAGGTGCCGCCGCGGCTGCCGAGCTTGTATTTTTTGCCTAGGCCCTCGACGCGGATCATGGGCAGCCCTGGGTTCATGGGCAACCCTGGGTTCCTGGGCAGCTCAGACGACATCGGCGAAGGTCCTTTCCATCCGGCGGAAATACGCCAAGCCGGCGACCAACAACACCAAGGTGGCGAGGCTCGACGCGAGCAGGGTTGGACCGGGCATGGTTTCGGTGTCGAGCAGGGCCCAGCGGAAACCGTCGACCACGCCGACCATAGGGTTCAGGGCGTAGATAATGCGCCATTTTTCCGCCAGCAGGCTGCTGGGATAGGCGATCGGGGTGGCGAAAAGCCAGAGCTGCACCAGGAACGGCACGGTGTGGCGGACGTCGCGATATTCCACGTTGAGGGCCGACAACCACAGGCCGACGGCGAGGGCTGCTGCCACCGATAGGATCAGCAGGAACGGCAACCACACGATGTTGGCCGTCGGCATGATGCCGTAAGCGGCCATCATGCCGAGCAGCACGATGAAGGCGAGGAAGAAGTCGACCATGCCGGCGAAAACCGCTCCCAGGGGGATGATCAGCCGTGGGAAGTAGATCTTGCGCAAGAGATTGGCGCTGCCCACCAAGACTGTTGGAGGAGGCGGCCAAGGCGTTGGCGAAGAAGGTCCAAGGCACCAGGGCGGCGAACGAGAAGATGGGGTAGGGCACCCCGTCCGACGGCATGCTCGCCAGCTTGCCGAAGAACAGGCTGAACACCACCATGGTCAGCAGGGGCTGAAGGATCGCCCACAGGGCGCCGAGCGCGGTTTGTTTGTAGCGCACCTTGATGTCGCGCCAGACAAAGAAACCGAGCAGCTCGCGATAGGCCCAAAGCTCCACCAGCTCAGCGCCCAGGAACCCGCGGCTCGGCAGGATCACGGTGGTGGGCAGGCTTTCGACGGGAGGTAGGGAATCGTCGGCTGTTGGGGCAGCGTTGAGGTCGGCAGAGGCATCCATGGCGAGGCGGATCTTACTGTCTATCCCTGTTGGACGCGAGGCCTATCCCGGACGGTCGGATATTACGCGATGCATCCGGATGGACCTTCCCTGCGCGGGCTGCTCCGCCAGGACCTTGAGGCGCTGGGGCGTCGAGAGGCCCTCTCTCCTTCTATCTCACTTGCTACTTCGGTCTCTCTTGGCGAAGCAAGGGTAGCCGAGGGCGAGGTTGCCTAGCCCGGGATCTACTTCTTGGTGTGACCTAGTGGTGGGGGCGTTTTCGGCCGAGCTCTTTACCCCGAAGGGGTTACATTCATCAGCCCAGGACAAGCGAAGCGCCGTCCTGGGACTTGTGGGCACCACGATTAAACCCCAACGGGGTTTTACAAACGATGGCACCGCTCATGTGGATTGAATGGTGCGAGAGTTGTTCGAAGCGTGAGCTAGCCGGATCTTTTGCGAGCAACGATCAAATAGTGCAGACCGTAGCCGGCTTCGAGCCGCCAACGCTCAAAAGCCGCGCCGAGGCCGAAGAAGCGTGCGATGGCCGCGATTCGGCGGGCGTTGACCCAACGGTAAAGCCCTTGGCTGCCGTAGCCGGGGATGAGGGTCGTGGAACGTTCCACTGCGAAGCCGTTCTTCTCGAGCATGCGATGCAGCTCGCTGCGCTCGATCCAGTTTTCCAGGGGTTGATCGGTCCAGGCATCCCGCTGGGCCGCGGGCATGGCGTTGAAGGTCCGCGGATTGGGCGTGGTGAAGATGAAATGCCCGCCATCCACCAAGAGATGCGCCGCCAATTCCACGTGACGCTCGGGCTCCTCGAAATGCTCGATCACCTCGTGGGAGACGGCTACGTCGAACTCGGCTCGCGGCGCGTCCCAGGTCAAGAGGTCGTGGGCTTCGAATTGCAGAGTGGGGTATCGAAGCTGCGCCTCTTCGACCGCTTTGGGGGACAGCTCTACGCCCAGGGTCGGACCAAATTGACCGAGCACCGCGGTCAGCCAGCCGGCTCCGCACCCGAGGTCGATCATGCGCGGCTGATATCGGCGGGTGGCGACCAAGGCGTCGAGGATGCCGACGGTGCGTTGCAATCGCAGTCGATTGGCGTAGTCGTGTTGCTCCCATCGGCGGTCGTAGAACTCCCGCTGGGCGTCGATATCGGGGGCCGTTTGCTTGGGGGCCGTGGACGTCATGGGCGCAGCTTATCAGCGGTGAACGTGGCCTACGAGACCTGTCAACGGACCGCCTTCAGCCTTTGACAAACAGCCCTCAATCCACTATAACGATTTACTATAACGATTTAGTGGATCAAGGAGACCTGCCCATGCACGGGAGCCGTTTGCCTTCAAGAACCCTGCCAGCCGCACTGCCGGGAACCTCGCTTAGGGCCGTTTCAAGGACCTGCCTGCTCACTCTTCTGCTGTCGATCAGCTTGCTCTGGCCGCCGCTCGGATTCGCCCAAGAGCCGGAGGAGAGTGACATGGAAACGCAAATCACCCAGCTCGTGGAGGCCATGACCCTCGAGGAAAAAGTCGGCCAGACGGCCCTGCGGGGTTTCAGCAGCCGGTCGGCCCAAAGCGCCGATGTGCTGGCGGACGAGATCCGCGCGGGCCGGGCCGGAGCGTTGCTCAATGTGATGGATCGGCAGGTGGTCGACCAGCTTCAGAAGGTGGCGGTGGAAGAAAGCCGCCTGGGCATTCCACTGCTCTTCGCCCGGGACGTGATTCATGGCTTCCGCACCATCTTCCCGATCCCGTTGGGCCAGGCTGCCTCGTGGAGCCCTGAGCTGGTGGAGACGGGCGCGCGGGTGGCGGCGGAAGAAGCGAGCACCTTCGGCATCCGTTGGACCTTCGCCCCCATGCTTGATATCGCCCGGGATTCCCGCTGGGGACGCATTGCCGAGTCGCCCGGCGAGGATCCCTTCCTGGCCGAGCGTATCGCCGAAGCGGCGGTGCGCGGCTTCCAGGGTGAGGACCCCACCTCAGCCACTAGCCTTGCCGCTTGTGCCAAGCACTTTGCGGCCTATGGTGCGGCCGAGGGCGGGCGAGATTACAACTCAGCTTTTGTGTCCGAGGCACAGATGCGCAACGTCTATCTCCGACCGTTCGACGCCGCGGTGGAGGCCGGGGCCCTGACGATCATGACCGGCTTCAACGAGCTCAACGGTGTGCCCGTGACCGCCGATCCCTGGCTGTTGACCGACGTCCTGCGCGGAGAATGGGGCTTTGACGGATTCGTGGTCAGCGATTGGGAGTCGGTGACCGAGATGATCGCCCATGGCTTCAGCCGTGATCCTGAGCACGCGGCGGCCCAGGCGATGCAGGCGGGCACGGACATGGAAATGACCAGCCGGGCCTATGAAGCCCACTTGGTGGAGTTGGTGAGGTCCGGCCAGGTGCCCGAGGCGGCTCTCGACCGCGCGGTGGCAGCGATCCTGAGGGTCAAAATGAAGCTGGGTCTCTTCGACCATCCTTGGCGCGACGCCACCCGTGACGACGTCTTGTTGGCGCCGGAATATCTCGAGGAGGCCAGAAAAGCCGCGCGTCAAAGCTTGGTGTTGCTCAAGAATCAGGATCTCCTGCCGTTGAATCCGGAGATCTCGAAGGTGGCGGTGGTGGGTCCGTTGGCGGACGCGCCCCACGAGCAGCTCGGCACTTGGACCTTCGACGGCAAGAAAGAGAATTCCGTCACTCCGGTGACCGCTCTACGAGATCGGTTGGGTGGTGATCGGGTGATCTTCGCGCCGGCTCTCGAATACTCCCGGGATCGTTCGACGGAAGGATTTGCCGCGGCCCGCGCCGCCGCTGAGCAAGCCGACGTGGTGCTGTTCTTCGGTGGCGAAGAGGCGATCCTGTCCGGTGAGGCCCACAGCCGCGCGGACCTGCGTATGCCAGGCGTGCAAGAAGCGCTGCTGGCGGAATTGGCGCAGCTCGACAAACCGATCGTTTTGGTCTTGATGGCGGGTCGTCCGCTGGACGTAGAAGCGGTGCTGGAGGAGGTCGACGCCCTGATGATGGCCTGGCATCCCGGCACCATGGGTGGCCCGGCGATCGTCGACGTGCTTTTCGGCGATCACGGGCCCCAAGGACGTCTTCCGGTCACTTGGCCGAAGGCCGCCGGTCAAGAGCCGATCTACTACAACCACAAGAACACGGGGCGCCCGGCACCGGCACCCGATGAAGAGCAACCCCTGCCTTTCGACGAGATTCCCGTGGGTGCCTGGCAGAGCTCGTTGAGCAATACCTCGCGCTACCTAGATTTGGGATCCCGTCCACGATTCCCGTTCGGCTTCGGTTTGACCTACACCACCTTCGAGTATCGCGGTCTGAAAGCCGGTGCCAGGCACTTATCCGAGGGGGCGGAAACCGGTGCCAGGCAAATATCCGACGGCACCGCTTCTGCTGTCCAGCTCACCCCTGACGATGTCTTGACGGTGGAGGTGGAGGTCGCCAACACCGGCTCGCGGCCTGGCACGGAAGTGGTCCAGCTCTACACCCGGGATTTGGTGGGCAGCTTGACCCGCCCGGTGCGTGAGCTCAAAGGCTTCCAAAGCGTTGCATTGAAGCCGGGTGAGTCCCAGAAGGTCCAATTCGAGCTGCCGGCGTCGGCGTTGGCCTTCTACAACCACAAGGGCGAATCGGTGCTTGAGGCGGGTGCCTTCGAGGTCTGGGTAGGCGCTCACGCGGAGGATGCACGGCTCGGTCAGCGCTTTGAGCTGGTGGACCCGTCGGAGGACTCACAGGGCTCTGGAGAGACACCGTGACCTTTGGAGCGGCCCTTGGTCTCTTAGCGTTAGCGGTCGGAGTCCTATTGGTCTTGGTGTTGGTCTTCCGCTTTCACGGCTTCTTGGCCTTGTTGGCGGTCAGTCTGCTGGTCGCCTGGGTCGGCGGTATCGCGCCGTTGGAAGTGGCGGGTCAAATCCAACAGGCCATGGGCGGTACCCTTGGCTATATCGCCATCGTCATCGGCCTCGGCGCGATTTTCGGCGAGATGTTGCAGCGTTCCGGCGGTGCGGAGGTAATCGCCCATCGCATGCTGAGCCGATTCGGCGAGCGCCGGGCGCCCACGGCCCTCGGCCTCACCGGTCTGGTGGTGGCGATCCCGGTGTTTTTCGACGTCGCGTTCATCCTCTTCGTGCCCCTGCTCAAAACCTTGAGTCGACGCACGGGTCGTCCGTTGATCGGTTTCGCCATTCCGCTGTTGGCCGGGTTGGCCGTGGCCCACGCCTTCATTCCGCCGACCCCCGGTCCGGTGGCGGTCGCGGGCTTGCTCGGAGCCGATTTGGGTTGGGTGATTCTTTTCGGCCTGATCGCTGGTGTGCCCGCCTTGGCCTTAGCGGGGGTGTTCTTCGGCTCCGTTTTGGCCCGTGGACCCTTGGGCGAGCTCAAAGTCGCCGAGGCGCCGGAGCCCGAGGATGCAACAGGGGCAGAGACCAAGGGCAGCCCCGGATTCGCGGAGGCGTTGGCCTTGGTGGCCTTGCCCTTGGTGCTGATCCTGACGGCGACCGTTTCTAAGGTGGGTATGGCGGAAGGCCCCATGCGGACCCTCCTACAGGTGATGGGTCATCCCTTCGTCGCCCTCCTGCTGACCGTGGCTGCAGCTTGGATCCTGTTGGGCCGACGCTGTGGCTGGAGCAAGCACCAGTTGGAGGCCATGGCCGGTCGTTCGTTGGAACCCGTGGGCGGGATCCTCCTGTTGACCGGAGCCGGTGGGGTGTTGGGCAAGATGCTGCTGGCCACGGGTGCGGGGGGTGTGTTGGCGGAAGGCCTCAGCGATTCCGGCCTACCGCTCTTGTTGTTGGGTTTTGTTACTGCCTTGGCGTTGCGCATCGCCCAGGGGTCGGCCACGGTTTCGATGGTCACCGCCGCGGGTTTGATCGCGCCCCTCTTGGAAGCGGATCCGGTGAGCGGGCGAGCCACCGCGGCGTTGGTGGTGGCGATCGCCGCCGGAGCCACCGCTTGCTCCCATGTCAACGATTCGGGTTTTTGGTTGGTGAGCCGATACCTGGGCCTTACGGAGAAAGAAACCTTGCGAAGCTGGACGTTGATGACCGCGGGAGTGGGTGGGATCGGATTCTTGGGCGTGTGGATCGCCTCGGCGCTGTTGGGCGGCTTCGGTGGGCAGGTGGATGCTCGACCCCTGACCGACGAATCTTCGAAGGAAGCACCGTCGAAGATCGGAGCTGCTGAGCCGTCGTCGGAAGCTCGTCTGGAGACCCTGGGTGCGCTGGAGGCCTGGGAGGTAGGTTTTAGTCAGTTGATCCCCGTCGACGCGGAGGTAGAGGTTGTCGCCGAGGGCTTCGAGTGGGCGGAAGGTCCGGTATGGCTACCCGACGAGGGCTCGGTTCTCTTTTCCGATGTGCCGACCAACCGGATCTACCGTTGGTCGGAAGCCGGGGGATTGCACGTCTGGATGCAAGGGTCGGGCTACACGGGTCAGGTACCGCGGGGCGGTGAGCCGGGGTCCAACGGATTGTTCTTGGGTGGTGCCGGGCACTTAGTTTTAGCCCAGCATGGGGATCGACGGATCGCGCGGTTGATCAACCCGCGGTCGGAAGGACCCTTCGCCGCGGGTGAGGCTCGATTCGAAACCCTGGCCGATTCTTTCCAAGGCAAAAAATTCCACAGCCCCAATGATCTTGTGATCAGCGGCAAGGGAGAGATCTTCTTCACCGACCCACCCTACGGCCTGGAAGGTGGTCCCGATGGTCCGGGGCGGGAGCTCGACTTCCAAGGGGTCTACTATCGTCCGGCGGGTCCGGATCCTACGGTCGAGTTGTTGACCGATGAGCTGAGCCGTCCCAACGGCATCGTCCTGTCGCCGGACGAGAGAACCCTTTACGTCGCGAATTCGGATCCCGAACGGGCTCTGTGGATGGCGTATTCCTTGGGTGATGATCGCGAGTCTGGGAAGAAGGTTAGGAAAGGCCACGTTTTCCACGACGCCACCCAGCGCGTTGGCGACTCAAATCCCGGGCTGCCCGACGGCATGGCTTTGGACGAGAAGGGAAACGTCTTCGCCACCGGCCCCGGCGGCGTCTGGGTTTTCGCTCCCGAGGGCAAGCCACTAGGCCTCGTCCGACTTCCCGTGCCGTCGGCCAATTGCACCTTCGGCGGAATCGATGGCTCCTCGCTCTTCATCACCGCAGATAGCTATCTGTTGCGTCTGCATACGGCGACTCGCGGCCTGTCGGCGCAAAGGGATTGATCCGTTGAAGATTCAAGTCGTGGTGTTGATGGGGGTGTGCGGCACCGGTAAATCGACGGTGGGTCGCCTGTTGGCAGAACGGCTGACCTGGCCGTTCTTCGACGGCGACGATTTCCATCCCGAAGCCAACCGGAAAAAGATGGAGTCGGGCCGTCCATTGGACGACGACGACCGTCGACCGTGGTTGGAGAAGCTGCGCGATCTGATTCACCGTCGCCTCACCGCGGCGGGTCCGGCGGTGCTCGCCTGCTCGGCATTGAAAGAAAGCTACCGCCGGCTGATGGTGCTCGACGATCCTCGGATCCTCTTGGTGCATCTCACCGGTGCCCCGGAAATCCTCGCCCAACGCCTACGTTTGCGTCGCGACCACTTTATGCCGCCGGGGCTCCTGAGCAGCCAGCTGGAAACCCTCGAGCCCCCGGGCTCGGAGGCTCTGACCCTCGATGTGGAGGCCTCCCCAGCAGATCTTTGCGATTTGATTGTCGAGGTTGTGGAGGATCCGGGGGAGAAAGCTGCCGCGGTGGGCCGAGGGTTGTCGAGAGCTCTTCGCTCACTTCCCGAGGCGGATGAGTCGAACGGTGGAGCACGCTGAGAGCCGGGGAAACCGGTCGCGATCGCGAAGGGCCGAAATAATGCAGCACGAATTAATCAGACAGGGCACTAGTCGAGCTGCTTATTCTTGCGCTGGATTGGGCCACCTCTCGCGTCGAGATTGCGAGAGGCTGGGTGGCATGTTATGTTTTTCGATGAAGGGTCTAGTTCCGTGACGCTAGAGTACTTGCGGGAGCAGGGAACATGTCAGAAGAAGAACTGCGGGATTCAGGATTGGCCAATGCTGGGGAAAACAAGTTTGGAAAAGAATATTGGGACGGTTGGCACGAAAAGAAAGCGCGGGAATTCGGGAGAGTCATTCAACCTTTCCCTTTAGCTGAGTGGGTGGCTCAGCGAGCGCTTCCGAAGGATTACCCTGTAATTGCCGACCTAGGGTGCGGCCGTGGCAATGACACGCTCTTCCTTGCTGATCGTGGCTTTGAGGTTCACGCCGTCGACATCTCGTCTCTGGCCCTGGATGTAGTTTGTGAGGAAGCGCGTCGACGCAAATTGGCAGGAGTCAGGGTGTATTGTCGTGATATCTCACGGCCTTTGCCGTTTGAGTCCAGCTCAATAAGCCTTGTATATTCGCATTTGGCGCTACATTACTTCGATGATTCGACGACCCAAGATATTCTGAAAGAAATATGGCGTGTGCTCAGGCCCGAGGGGCTGCTGGTGTTTGCCGTAAAGTCCACTCGAGACCCTCTTTGTGGGCTGGGTTTCGAGCGTGGCCCCAATATTTTTGAGCGGAAAGGTCACGTACGCCATTTTTTTTCGGTTCCATATACACAGAGGCTGCTTAAACGGTGGGATATTGAGGTTCTGAGCGAAGTGGCAGTAGAGATTCCCGGCAAACAGAAACGCAGCTTTGTGATCAGGGCAGCTGCCCGAAAGGTTGCGGAGGAGTGAGCCGAATTCCCAACTCGTCCTACCCGCGTCGTCCTTAATACCTTTGGGTTTTTCTATACCTAGTTTTAGGGAATCATTTTTTAGGGATCCAACTACTATGGAAGCTTAGTGATGATCGAGTTGATTACCTGCGGAACAGGCCCAGATCTCGACGGCCTGGCGTCCGCTTTGGGTTATGCGGAACTCCTCAGAAGCCAGGGAGGCAGGGATGTTGTCGTAGGATTTGAAGGTCTCGCCCAGTTGGATGCCGAGTTTTTCATACAACGATTCAATTTGGCTCTACATTCTGTTCCTGAAAAATTCGATCGAGTTAGAGTCGTCGACTGCAGTGCTTTATCGGTTGTGCCGATAAGGGTTCAGGAAGAGAGTCACAAGGTGGTCGAGGTGATCGACCATCGGCGCTTCAGCGCGCCCAAGGCGGACTTTCCCAGGGTTGAAAAGGTTTTAATTCATCAAGTCGGGGCCTGTTCGACACTCATCACTGAAAAGATTCTGCGCAGCGCACCTTCGTCTTTGAGCCGTGATGTGGCGATGCTTTTATATGCTGGGATCCTCTCCAATACGTTGGATTTCAATGCTTACGTGACGACGGATCGAGATCGTGAGGCGGCCCAGGCGTTGATAGAGAAGTTTGACATGGGGCGAGAGTCGGCGGCGATCGCCGAGGAGATGTTTCGGTTTCGTACCGACTTGGACAGCCGGCAGCTTCAATTTGCTCTGAAGAATGATTTTCAATCGTTGATAGAATCGCCTGAAGGGCTGGTTGGTGTGGCTCAGATTGAGGTCCTTGATGCCATGGAGCTTCTGAAAAGCCACGGGGAGAGTATCCTCCACGCTCTAAGGGATTTAAAACAGCGGGATGAGCTTGATTTCATATTCTTGACCATGCCCAGTATCAGCCAAGGGGTCAACTATTTACTGGCAGTGGATCCGTGGACGGTGGATTTTTTGCGTCGCTATCTTGCCGGCTTCCTAGCACCTTCTTATGAGGTCTTTGACCAGTGCTTGGTGACTCAGCGGCTCCTTCTCAGAAAAGAGATCGTTCCGGTCCTTTATCGTGCTCCGGATCAGCGGCTAGGTCTAACGAGAATTTCCGGGGTATCTTCGGCCGTATGAGCCGAGGAGACCTGCCCAATGATCGCTGCTTGTTCGACTCCCAGATCGTGAAGGTTCTTGAGCAGGTTTTGTGATCGGGATTCAGGAATAGCGATGAGCAAACCTCCGGAGGTTTGTGCATCGAAGAGTAATCGATAGGCCAAGGTCTCCGTAGGATGGCTAAGTCGAGCCCGCTTTTCGAAGCGAGTCAGGTTCTTCTGGATGCTGCAAAAGGGATACCCAGAAGCGACATATTCAATGACACCGTCGAGCACGGGGATCTGATCAAGCCAAAGCTGTGCCGTGACTCCACTGGCGTCAAGAACCTCACAAAGATGGCCTATAAGTCCAAAGCCGCTGATATCCGTTGCCGCCGAAGCTTTAGACGCAACCATGGCTTGGGATGCCACAGCGTTGGTTCGAGTCATCATGACGGTGGCCTGCTGCAACAATTCATTTCCGGGCGGCTGGGCGCCGATAGCAGCCTCGGCAATGCCGGTCGTGACGACTCCGCTTCCTAGGGGCTTGGTTAGGATCAAGTGGTCGCCCGGCTTGGCCCTTCTATTGAACAGAATGTCGGTGTCGGGTCCCCAGCCGATGCAGGCCAGTCCATAAAAGACGGCCCTTGAGCTCAATGAGTGGCCGCCGAGGATAAGCGTAGCCGATTCCTGTGCTTTCTCAAGGCCCCCTTTTAAGATAGACGCGGCTGTTTGCTGGTCGAGATTAGCGGGAAAACCTAAGATGTTCATCGCCAAGCGCGGCCGAACACCTTTGGCATAGATATCGCTCAGCGCATTCGCAACTGCAATCTCACCGAACGTCTTGGCGTCGCTGACCACAGGCGAGATGAAATCCACGTTGAATACGAGAACAGTTTCATCGTCTAGGCGATAGACGGCTCCATCATCCAAATCTTCAATTCGAGTCAGGACTCTCGGATCGTCGGCTTTCGGGAAAAACGAAAGTAGTTGGCGAAGACTCTCCGAGTCAATTTTCGCGGCACATCCACCACCATCCAGAGGTATATCTAGTTGATTTTCCGTGGCTTTCATTGCTTTCCAGGAATAGAGGGTCTTGGTGGTTAGATGACTAGATGATTAGATTATATCGGATATCGAGCTTGCACGACTCTCGACAGCACGCATCGGAAACCTCGAGGACCTTGGCGGTTTCCCGGAGAACCTGCGAAGCGGAAGGAGCCACGTACGACGGAAGCAGTCATCTTGGGGCCTACATAGCCTCCTCGTAGGGTACGGCCTGTCGTTCCTTCCAAGTATTGCTCCTGCCATTGGCCGGGAGCAGGAAGGTGAGCAGCTGAACGAGACCACTTGGTGCTACACCATTCGCAGACATTTCCGGCTAGATCCCATACATTTTGGGTCCAGTTGACACCCTTGGGGAAGAGACCCACTGCGGAGATGGACTTGAGGTGGGACTCGTCGCTGTTGCAAGAGTCTTCACTCCAATCATCTCCCCACGGCCAGCGATAGTGTTCCGGTCCTCTGGCTGCCCATTCCCACTCAGCTTCGGTGGGGAGTCGAATCTGCTCGGACGTCTCGATCAGCCGTTCTTGATGCAGTCGCTCTGTCAACCACCTGCAGTATGCCACTGCCTCAAACCATGACAGATGAGCCACGGGGTGATTCTCGAGATCTTTAGGGGTAGTGGGCCATTCGCCCGGTGAAGTGATTCCGTTCTTTTGTCGAATCTCCCAGCCTTTCTTGGTCCAATACTCGGAACGGTCGTAGCCCCCTTCTTCGACGAAAGGTCGATACTGAGCGTAAGTCGTCGGGAAAGCGGCAATTCTGAAACTCTCGATGGCAAGGGGCGAATCCCTTCCTTCCGAGCTGATCTCGGTTGAGAACGGCGTGCCCACACCCTGTGGCTCGCGAAAAGTTTCAGTGGCGGGCGCCCCCCAGCTGAGCTCACCAGCTTGGATCTTCGACCATCGCAGCTGAGGAACTCTTTTGATTCGGCCACGATCAAGGGTAGACGGTCCGTTTGATGGAAAGGTGCCCGTTCCTTCCCGGGGGTCACCGAGCATGGATAGGGTCCTGCCCACGGAGGCACGCTTAAGAGGGTCCAGCGCTGAAGCCTTGATGAGAGAGACAGATCCCAAGATGATCCTTTCTACTACCGAATTTTTCGGTGGAGCTTTCCAGCCCGCGCGTTGCATCAGCACGAGTAAGTCCGCTGCAACCCAAATCGCTCGCCAATCGGCTTCAGTCTTAGGATTGGCCGTGTCGGGAGCCAATGCTTCAAGAACGTTTTTGAGTATCTCGAAAGCTTTCGCTTCAAAGCACAGGTACTCGCTGGCGAATAGAATTACCTCACGCCATTGATCACTCTGATCTAATAGTTGACGCGTGGTAGAGCCCAGATGTGCCAAGTCCGTGCAAAGATGGCGAGCCGCAAGATACTCTTGGAATGAGCGGTGGGGGAAAGTATAAACCCGCAAAGGGTTTTGCTCTCGTCGAGCGCGGCCTGTCCTCTTCCCCAAAGCGAGCAATCCATTGGCTCCCTCGCAGAACTTGAGAAACGTCGAGATGCGGTCCGGATCCCGGTCCAGTCGGCCCCATAAGCTGCCGACCAGAATCTCCTCGCTAATGGCTGTGAGGCCGGACTCCTGATCACCGAGCAAGCCGGTGGTCGCCTCCTTATGGGATCGAAAGGCTACTTCATATAGAGTGCTTTTGATTTCATCCCTAGACAGCCCGAGATCTGCTTCCAGGCTGTTTCCATCGTTGTTTATGCCAATCGGGCGCCGTTCTTCCCAGCGAATCAGAAGTAAGTCCACGCACCGTTCGTACATCTGAGGCCTAGCATCTCCTAATGGCATGGTGTGGTCGTAGACCATGGCCACGACTGCCAGCAGCAGCGGTACCTGTGCGATGTCTCGTAAGCTGGCGCTGTCCTGAAGCTTTTGCAGAAGGCATCGATGATTTTCTTCGTAGGTCAGACGGTTCCGACCATCGATCCTGCCCAGCTCCGCGAACCAAAGCTCTAGGAATTGCTCTATTTCCGTAGGGCCGAAAGCGGCGAGCTCGTGAATGGGCCAGCCTTGCAGCTGCCAATCGGAATCCGATCGATAGGAGAACGTGCGACAGGTTACCAAGAATCGGCAGCCTTCATGCTGATCGGCGAGATGGTCTATGGCTCTCAAGATCTGCGGGCGGAGGCTCAGGTCCACAACCTCGTCAAGGCCATCGAACAAAAACAGGGCACCTTGCTCAACAATCTGCCGCAGCAGTATTCGTTTCGCGCTCTCGCTGGTATTGGGCAAGTCGACGCTCTCGACGAAGAAGTCTTCGATCCATTGCCGAGGCGCTGGCTCTCCTTTCTCAAACATATGTTCCGTTAAGCTGCGTAGGGGAAAAACGATAGGGATTAATGGACCATGTTGCCAGCCGGGAAGCCGGCTGACGAAATCAAAGTCCGGATCAGCGGAAGCTGACACCAAACGGGAGGTAAGAAATTTGATAAAGGTGGTTTTGCCGGCTCCAGGCGTACCCAAAAGGACCATCCGCTTTTCCGAAGAGAGGGCTTCCAACGCGGTCAGCAAACGAGGTGGATATCCCTCGGGAGCCGAGGCGGCCTCTGTGTGGGGCGAGTCGGTATTGGGGAGCACAAAGACTCTATCCAGGGCAATTCCTCGGATTTCAGGAGCCTTTTCCGGGGCGATTCCGATCACAGAAACATTCTGATGAGTCTGTCGTGTTTGATCGAGATATTGCCCTAGCGAAGTGGGCTCGGGAGTCTGACCGCCGGAGACGGCCTCTGGAGCGAGGCTATGCAGAAAATGAGCTAATTCGCCGTACTCTCGACCGAAACTGAGGACTCTGATCGGATCACTCTTATGATGTTCTTGAAGAGTGCTGACCTCATCGGCGAGGGCCAAGCGATAGTGTGACTCCGCGCTCGGAAAATGAAGCCGAAGCCAGTTTAGGAGGGAAGAAAAGTTAGGGTCATTGATTCCTTCCCCGCATCCCACAAACAGCAATGTTTTTGCCACCAACATCGAGCTGACTAGCGCATTTGAAGCGCGGTCTCCAATCAGCTTCTGGTACGAGGCACTTCCCAAAACGATCGAGTCCGGTTGAGTCCAATGCCCATGAAGATGGACCACCACCGATCGGTCTTTGCCTTTGAAAGCTCTCTGAGCGCGCCTGGAATCCATCCAGGTCACGATCGATGGGTCGCCCCCCTTCTCTGGAAGGCAACTCTCTAGAATGCTGTCGTAGTTGGTCGTCGCTATCGGTGAGTTGAGCTTGAAAAGTGCCTCCGGCAGCCTCTTGTCCACAGCTTCCAGCCGGCCTACGGAGTCCTCGAGCCAGGCTTCGAATTCGTTGAATTCGTTTAATCGTTCTGTGATATCCTCACCTACATTGACTAGGCTGATCCGATCACCGGCTTCGATTTGTCGAACAGTAATGTCTTTCCAGCCGGGATAGGGGGGCTCTTGCAATTCCAGGTACCGATGAAGTCCATTCTTTAGCAGCCCTTGCCACCCTGCCACGGGATCGTTTCGAGTTGCCGCTAGAGAAACACCGGCCCCGGCTACGACGATAACCCTGCCTTGCCGAATCTCTTCCTTTAAGGTCTGGAAACTCGAGCTCGACATACGACATCTCCCGCGCCGAATTCTTATCCATCTAGAGCTGGAGCGACCAATGTGCCTGAGCCTACAGGTGCTCAGGTGTTCCAGGTAAGCTCAGCGATCAGTGCGTTGATCAGCTTGACTTCGACGAGTATACTACCAAGGAACAAGTCGCCGCACTCTATACGTCCGACTTTCTTGTCACTGGTCGAGAGCCTTGTCACTGGTCGAGAGCGTTGATGCAGGGAAGAATGGGCGTATATTGAACCATCATCGGACATACGGCTCGTGCTCGAAAGTATGATTTTGTGGCCGTCGAGCTGAGAGACCAGAGCTCAGGGGGAATGAGCCGGGAATCTAGAATGCGCATCCTAGTCGTTTTAGGCCAACGGCCGGCTATGACCGGTAGCGGAACCGTCGTTCGAGAGATGTGGCGGTCGGCAGGACAAGCCGGTGATGAACGATATTTGATTTGTTGTGGATATCCTTCTGATGACTTTGACGACGTTTTCGGGGAAAATGTTTCGGTAGTCACTTTCACGAGCTCAAATGAGACGGGGGACTTACCCTTCCCTGTGCCGGGGATGTCGGATGTCATGCCCTATGAGTCGCTTCAGTACGTCGACTTGACCGTAGCGCAGCGAGATCTCTTCATTCAGACCTTCCGTGATCGCCTTGCGAGAGTGATCCAGGAATTCAGGCCCGATGTCATCCATATTCATCATCTGTGGTTGTTGACCCAATTGGCACGCTGTCAAAGTAAGATTCCGGTTCTGGTGAGTATTCATGGTACTGGCTTGAAGTTGCTGGTGAGCGCCCCTCAGCATCGTAATGTGGTGGCCGAGCAGCTGGGGCAGGTCAGTCATTTTTTCAGCGTCAGCCGAGACTACGCACAACAAGCCGCTGATGAATACGGGATTCCTGACAGCCGACTTAGCCTGCTTGGGAATGGTTATGATGAAATGGTTTTTCGCTGGCATGGGGCCGGGGTAGATGTGAAGTCGCCGATAATTCTCGGGGCTGGTAAATTCGTTCACTGGAAAGGATTTCATTATCTGATTCGAGCAGCGGCTAAGCTCTCTGAAGATATTCAATTGGTTATCTTGGGCTCTGGTCCGGAACGGCGGCGCCAGGCGCTTGTTCAAGAAGCGGAGCAGGCTGGAATCGCCGGCCGAATGAGATTGCCTGGTCATCTGGAACAAAAAGATGTGGCCCGTTGGATGCGAAGCGCCTCGGTTTTTGCCTTGCCGTCAGTCTCCGAGCCTTTTGGCCTCGTTCTTCTTGAGGCTATGGCCTGCGGTTGCCAAGTAGTCGCTAGCCGCTGTGGAGGCCCGAAGGACATTATTTCGCCGGAGTTGGAGGGCCTCGGCTGGGCGAGCTTCGTTTCGCCGGTAGACGTAACATCGCCCGTTGATGAAGACCGCTATGTCCTGGAGCTTGCCCAGGCTCTGCGAGAGCATTTATCGCGCCCAGTGCCCGATCGGGCGAAAAAGCGTATTGCTTCAGAAATCAACATGCGCACGTGGGCCCACGTCTACCAAGAGCAGAAGAGAGTTTACCAATCTGTGTTGAAGAGCTCGTGGGGGAGCTCTTGACCGCTTGGAAAACGACGGTTCCTTAGAGGGAAGCTATGGGCATAATTGAGGATCTTGAGGAGCTGGTTGAGCGATCCGATTTCGGCTTCGAGTCTTTCTTCAGGGAGCGAGGTATTGCTCTTCGAGACAGGTATCATGCCAGCGAGCTGGATCTGAATGCTGCAACTGAGATCCCCAAGGAAGTGATTTCAGGATCTGAGTTTCGTCTTGCTGTCGAAGGGAACCTTCCGGATCTCAAAGCGAGAATGGTCGACGTCGTCACCTCGCCGGTGTCCGCCAGATTGCTTTGGCACCTGTATTGTACTCCTATTGCTGAAAAGCACTCGGCGTTGGCTCACCTAGTTCCGACCTTAGCCGACACCATAAGGGTGGTTCGGGCTGGGCCGAATATATACAAAATGAATGGCTGGCTGGTTCACGTGTTGGTGGGTTACAGCCTGGCGACGCAGTATTTTCCTCAAGGGCGCCTTCCGGCCACAATCCTCTGGGATTCTGCCGTCGAGGAGTTTTGCAATGAGAGGCTGAAAAGCGCATATCACTCGTTGGACAGAGTGGCCCGGGCGGTTTTCCACTTGGCAATGTTGGGACACGATATCGGTGTCGCAAAGGAAGTCGCAAACCACGACGTCCACGGAGTCCCAATAGTCCCAAAGTATCTAGCTGATCTCAACGTCTCGAGAGGAGCCCTTCGGCAGAGAGGATTGGAGATTCATTCCTCTGACCTCGTGTGGGCAGCTCAAGGAATCGTCCGATTTCATACCTTAATCAATCGAGCCGGAGTCGAGCTAAGTGTCGATAGAGTGCGGTCCGAGTTGGCCCAGTTGGTGGAATCGTCCTCCGAAAGCTCTTGGCGAAAAGGTTTTATCCGGCGAGATTATCCGACGATTCTGCTCCTCTTGGGCACTGCGGACCTGATTGCGGTCAACGATGAGCTTTTGACTGAGCGGAAATCCCAAGAAGTGGTGGCAGGATACAATATGGTGGTTTCATTGCTCGGCTCCGAGCCTCGGCGGGACCATTCGGAAGCTCAAGGTTTGGCGCGGTTTCGCAGCTTCCTTTCAGATTCGATCTTTCAAGTGGATAAATCGACCCTTGATGCTGTGCTGGTCCAGCTTCATCAGCGGCCCGCTGACTTCTGGATGAAATTTTCGGCGCTACAAGAGGTGGATTTTGCGCTTTCCCTGATGAGGCGAATGCCGACCTCCTCTGATGCATTGGGTGCGTTCGTTTTGATTTTTGCCTTCATAGATCAATATATCGGCGAGCATCTCGAAGACGCATATGGAAGTACCTGCGTGAAGCTGGATCCCAATCTAGAGCTGGAGAAAGTGGTTGCCGAGGTTCGAGAGACGTCAGATCTAGGAAGCTTCCGCTTTGTAGCCGAAGGAAAGCTTGTACGATTGGGAAGACTGGGCTTTGAGATGAACCGTGATCATGAAAATTTCATCGTCAAGGTGACTGCTCACGGATAAGGTTCCTTCGGGAGGAGGTCTCGATGGCTAGCTCTGAAAAGAAGGCGATCTGCGCGATCTTTTTTGTGCTTGTTTCGTTTTTAGTTCTCCGTGGGCTGGAAAAGGTCAGCACTGAGACCGTATTGGCTGTAGGTGCGTCTAGTATCCTTCAGCTTTTTCTGTACATCTATTTAGAATCGCGGTCCCATACTCATCGAAAGCTGCTGCGCAACGCGGAGGAATGTGGTCTTGAAAATGTGCTGCTGGACGAAGGGGATCAAGAAGACGGAAGCACTTTGCCTGATATAGTTCGATCCGCTCGGAGTAGTGCACTGGTTTCGGGTCTGAGCCTAAAGCAGTTCCATCGAGACACCGGAATTGTCCACAGTTTGGAGAATCAACTGACCAATGAAAGAGACGATGATTTTTCACTAAAGCTGTTGTTGCTTCATCCGAAATGCGACCATAGCGAGGCGCACAACCTATTTCGCCGTAATGACCTGATGTCCGAGATTGAGAAGACAATCAAAAGCTTGAAACATAGCCTTGAGGGTTTGCCTGAGAATAAGAGAGCTCGCCTTGAGGTCAAGTTGACTTGTTACCTTCCCCGATTTAGAGCTATTTTGGTAGACAGTGACCGCTGTTATATCTCGATGTATACCTTCGGTAGCTCAGCGGCAGAAAATCCTCAATTCTATATTCGAGCGAGGTCCGGGAATCGGAAGAGCTGGTATCAGACCATCTCCGAATCCGTAAGAGGGCTTTACGATTCGGATCACAGTATTTTTCTGATCAAAGACGGAACTTGGAATGAGAAGTGGCGCACACAGCTCGTCAATAAAACCACTGTTCAGGATCCATAGCTTTGTGCGCTAGCATCCCCATGTAGACCCTAAGCTGTCCGCGCTCCAGAATTTTCATTCGGACTTTTCTAAGAGATCTATTCAGGTCAAATACCTCTGCTCAGCTAAAGATACCTGCATATTCCGGCGAGTCGGTAAGGATCCAGTCGGCTCTACGTGGGCAACCGTGTAGTTTTGCAATCCTGTAGCGCGATTCTTTTCCGCAGAAAACTGTGCTTAAGAAAAAGGCCGTTGCCCCGCGGGCAACGGCCAAGCATCCCTCCGGTTGGGCCGGTTCAGATCAATACCGGCTCAGAATTGAGTGTCGCTATTGGGCAAGTCGCCACCGCCACCACCTCCACCGGGCTCGCCACCACCACCGGGATCTTGGTCGGCGATGACGGGGCAGAGGTCGATGGCCGCGACTCCCGTTCCAGCGTGGGTTTCGCAGCAGACCTCGGCGGTGCAGGAGCTGGAGCAGCTGGCCCTGGCGCCGGCATGGGCTTGGGCCAAGGCCAGGGCGATGGCGCCCGCTCCCGCGTTGGCTTGGGCCGAGGCGTCGGCCGAAGCCGTGGCGGAGGCTTCTGCCTCAGCCGCTGCGACGGCGACGCTGGCTGCCGCGGTGGCGGCGTTGGCATTGGCGGTGGCCGCTGCTGCCGCGGAGGCGCTGGCGTAGGCGGCCGCGTCAGCACTGGCGAACGCTGCTGCCGCTGCGGTGGCGTTGGCCTGGGCGTGGGCTTGAGCCGCTGCTGCCGCTGCGGCGGCGGCCACGGCGTTACCACCGCAGGCGGCGGCTTGGGCATCGGCCAAAGCGACGGCCGCCGCGCTAGCGGAAGCCTGGGCCGACGCGGAGGCGGCGGCTAGGGCGCTGGCTGCGGCTGCGGCATCGGCTTGGGCGGTGGCACAGGCCGCGGCCCAGGCGTCGGCATGGGCGGAGGCGATGGCGAGCGCTGCGGCTGCCGCGCTGGCCGCCGCCGAGGCGTGGGCCGACGCGCTGGCGGAAGCCGATGCGCTGGCGTCAGCGTAGCCACAGGCTCCGGCCGCGGCGTAGGCTGCCGCGCTGGCTCCGGCACAAGCGGACGCGCATTGGCACGAGGCGCAAGCTCCGGCCCAGGCGGCTGCTGCCGCTTGAGCTCCGGCGCAGGCCAGGGCTGCGGCGCTGGCTTCGGCTTGAGCCGTGGCTTCAGCGCTGGCTGCCGCCGCGGCGCTGGCTTGGGCTGCCGACCAGGAGACCGACAACGACGACGCCGAGGCGGAAGCCGCGGCGCAGGCCGTGGCGTTGGCCGAAGCATAGGCATAGGCGTTGGCGTAGGCATAGGCGTAAGCGTCCGCCATGGCTTGGGCCGAAGCATGGGCTTGGGCCGCCGCGATCACGTGGACCAGGTTGTCGGCAACGAGGTAATCCTCGACCTCACCGATCTTGAACTGACCACTACCGTCCCAACCACTGCCATTGACCGGAACCACCGCATTGATCGGCTGGTCGGTGATGGCGATCCGCATCCAGGACGCCACCGCCGATGAGGTGTATGCGAACGGGCCCACGGTCACGTTTTGGGTGGTTCCCGGAACCAGACCGTTGAGCGGGAAGTCGCGCAGCACCCATTCGGTGCCGGTGGTGTCGTCCCAAGCGCCGTCGTGGTTGGCGTCGATCAAGACGTTGACGTAGCGGGTAGCACCGTTTGAGGTGGGTGCCAGGGTGACGTCGAGGCTGAGGTTGACGTTGAAGGGGTTGGAGGTGGAGCCGGATAAGGGACAAACACCGCCCTTGAGGCCGTCGTCAAAATCGTCGTCGATCAAATTCTCGATGGTGTCGGGATCCGCCGGATCGTTGGCGTCGACCTCGAGGCTGATCACCTGTCCGAGCCAGGTGTCCTGGGTTTGAGTATGACCACCGGGCAAGCCATAGCGGCTATTGGTGGTGCCGAAGAGGGTGGGGAATTTGCCGACGGTGCCGGCATAGGGGGCGCCATAACCGGCACTTTGGCCGTCCGGAGCATCGCCATAATCGCCAGTGGCCACTTGGGCCGAGGCGGGCATGGCTCCGATCAGCAGGGTGAAGGCGAGCAGAAAGATCCAAGCACTTCGACGAAAGGGGTTCATCATCATCGTCCTTTCCAGGACGCCGAAACGGCCACGCGCGGATACCCATTCCGAATCCGGCGCGGCGTCCGGCCTTTTCATGGGTTCATTGAGACACCCTTAGTCCGGGGCGGCGGACGCGGGGGTCTGGCTAAAAATGACCGACATCACTGGATCGGTGCATCGCGGAATCGCGCTGCATCAAGCACCCAGGAGTAAAGTCAAGGCAGCCGGGAAGATGATGGGAAGTGAGCAATTCAGGTGAATTACCCGCCTATTATAGCCTATAAGATAGCGCTTTGCGCAAAGTTTTGACGATAGATCTGGTTAATGTTGCCGGCAGGCTATTGATTGCGGGCCACGAGCTCGCTGCGGGTGCCGGCTTGCAAGACTCGGCTGGCTAGGGGTCGACCCAAGAAGTCTTGAAGGGTGCGGGAGGCTTCCCGCACTGCGTCGAGCTCGACACCGGTTTCGATGCCCATCTCTCGGCATAGGTAGATCAGGTCCTCGGTGGACACATTGCCCGAGGCACCTCTCATCACCGGGCAGCCACCGAGGCCGCCGAGGGAGGTGTCGAAGCACGTGACTCCTTCTTCGAGGGCGGCGATGGTGTTGGCGATGCCGAAGCCGCGGGTGTCGTGGAGATGTAGCCAGAGGGGGAAGTCGTCGAGCTGATCGCGGTATCGACGAAGGATCCGCCGGATCTGCAAGGGGTTGGCGAGGCCGGCGGAATCTCCGAGGCCGACCCGATGGGTGCCGGCGTCGACGAAGCGCTGGGCCAGCTTGAGGACCACGGAGTCGTCGACCTTGCCCTCGAATGGGCATCCGAAAGCTGCCGCCATCACCGCCGACACTTCCACATCCTCGCGCTCGCCCAATCGCACGATCTGCTCGAAATCCCGCAGGCTTTCGTTCACTGACAGGCCGACATTGCGTTGGTTGTAGGTTTCCGTGGCGCAAACCACCAAACGCAAACCGTCGATGCCCGCCTTGAGCGCGCGCTCGGCTCCGCGCCGATTGGGCACCAGCGCGAGGTAGCGCACGTTCGGGTTCCGCTCGATCCGCGCCATCACCTCATCGGCATCGGCCATTTGGGGGATGACCTTTGGATGCACAAAGGAAGTGGCCTCAATCTCCCGGACCCCGGACGCGGACAGGCGATCGAGGGTGGCAACTTTGAGGTCCGTGGGAATAAATGTGGACTCCATCTGGAATCCGTCCCGGGGTCCGACCTCGATGAGGTGGATGCTTTCAGGGAGCGGGTGGGGCTCGGGCGAGGAGTGCGCAGGGGTTGGGTCGGTCATGGGCGGGGATCTTCACATCCCGGCCGCCCAGATTCAACGTTCTCCCTTCTGGCGAGATCTCCGAGTCGGCCCACATTTCGGCCCTTAGGGCAACAGGGTTGCCCGTGTCGGCAACCCGACGCTCGAATTGTCCGACGGTGCGGTATGCTGCGGCTTCCAAAGAGAAACGAGTCGGGCCCGCGCTCCGCCCCAGGTGCGACCCGGAGCCCACCCCTTGGTCCGAGAGTGAGGTGTGTGTCCATGGCAGATTCGAAGCAAAATGGCGGTGGCAGCCAGTCGGGATGGCTGAACCGCATCCTCAACGGTATCGAGGTGGCCGGCAATAAGCTGCCCGATCCCGCGATCCTTTTCTTTGTCTTGATGGTGCTGACATGGTTCCTGTCGGCGCTTCTGGCACCGGTGCAATTCACGGAGGTCCATCCGGGCAACGGTGAACCCATTCGGATCGCCAACCAGCTGACGGGAGAGGCCATCGCTCAATTTCTCTCGGATATGGTGAAGACCTTCACCGGCTTCCATCCCTTGGGGGTTGTGCTGGTGGCGCTCTTGGGTGTCGGTGTGGCCGAGCACACGGGTTTCATCAACGCGGGTCTCAAATGGATGCTCGGCTTCACCCCTAAAAGCTTGTTGACGCCGATGTTGATCCTAGTGGCGATCGTCAGCCACACGGCGGCGGACGCGGGATATGTATTGGTCATACCCTTGGGCGGCGTGATTTTCTACGCCGCCGGACGACATCCCCTGGCGGGCATTGCGGCGGCATTTGCCGGGGTCTCGGGTGGCTTTTCGGCCAATTTCATCCCATCGGGCATCGATCCCTTGCTCCAAGGTCTTACCCAGGCGGGCGCCAATCTTATGGATCCCGATCTGCAGGTGAATCCCCTATGTAATTGGTGGTTCACCTCGGCGTCGTCGGTGCTGGTGATCCTGGTCGGCTGGTATCTGACCGACAAAGTCATCGAGCCGCGGTTGAAGGATACGGAGATCGACGGCGATCCCGAAGAAATGCCGAAGATGGAAGAGATCACGCCGGAGGAGCGCAAAGGTTTCTTCGCCGGTTTGGCCTCCATGTTCGTGTGCACCCTGCTGTTGATCATCGCCACGCTCCCGGAGACCTCGCCGATGCGCTCACCGGACGGTCAAATCACCGCGTTCGCGGCGCCGCTCATGCAGTCGATCGTGCCGTTGATCTTCATCTTCTTCTTGATTCCCGGCGTCGTTCACGGCTTGGTGGCGGGCACCGTGAAGAAGTCCAAGGACGTGGTCGACGGTATGTCGAAGAGCATGGAGACCATGGGCTACTACCTGGTGATGGCCTTCTTCGCCGCCCTGTTCATCTACTCCTTCGGCAAATCGAATGTCGGTATTTTGATCGCTGTGAAGGGTGCCAACGCCCTCAAGGCAATCGACATGCCCGGCCAGGTGACGATCGTCGGCATTATTTTGCTGGCGGCCGCGGTCAATCTTCTGGTCGGCTCGGCGTCGGCGAAATGGGCGATTCTGTCGCCGATTTTCGTGCCCATGCTGATGGCGTTGGGTCTGTCTCCCGAGCTCACCCAGGCGGCTTATCGCGTGGGCGACTCCACCACCAACATCATCACCCCCTTGATGCCCTACTTCCCGTTGGTGGTGGTCTTCTGCCAACGCTATGTGAAGAACACCGGCATCGGCACGGTGGCGGCCCTGATGCTGCCGTATTCGGTGTGTTTGTTGGTGTCTTGGACGATCTTCCTCATCGCCTATTGGATGCTCGGATTGCCCCTGGGCCTCCAGGCAGGCTACGTCTATACCCCTCCCCCGGTTCCTTGATCGAGGTTTGAGACGTCGATGAAAAACGCCCGCTTTCGAGCGGGCGTTTTTCAGCTCGGCCCCCGCCGATTTATTCGCCGGCGGGAATCGCTCGTAACAATTGGAGCTGACCGGCGGCACAGCTGGGGCAAAGGCCGTGGCTTAAGGTCGTGCCGGTTTGCTCCGCTAAATAGCTTTCTACCTGTTTCCAGAAGCCGAGGTCGTCGCGGATATTCTTGCAAGCCGGGCATAGGGGAATGAGCCCGCGTAGGGTGGTGACGCGCTCCAAGACATCCGCCAGCTCCAGGGTTTCTTGCTGCAGGCGTTGTTTCGTGGTTTCGCAATAGGACCTCAAAAGAAAGCAAATCCAGGTGACCGCGGAATAGAACGCTAGGAAGCTGAAGACCGCTGGTGAGAGATAACCTGGGGCGCCCACTGCGAAGCTGACGATGCCCGTGGCGATCAACAGGCTCAGCGCCCACGTGGTGGCCACGGATTTGGGAAGCAGCGCGTAGAACACGTAGGGCATGATCAGCAGCCACAGAAAGGCATGGTGCTGGGATCCCCGGGTGGCCAGCTCGTAGAGCAGGAATCCGGAGGCGCTGAACGCGTAGCCATGGAAAAGAAGGGCGCGATTGGAGATGTGCCTGGACCACGGCAGCAGGATGAGAAACATCAAACCCGCTGCGATTTCCAATCCGCCTTTCAGCGGCTTGCCACCCCAGAGATCCGAAATACCGAAAAGCATGGCCATCAAAGCGGTGATCATCAGGCAAAAGGAAAGATAGCCCATGCGCTGTAGGGGACCCTCGGCGATCGGCTCGACTTGTCGGGCGGGAAGGAAAGCATCGCGGGTTTTAACGATTTGGGTCGATTGGTCCCGAGGGCGACAATCCGGGCATTGGGCTTCGGCGATTTCCGCCAAGGAGTGCTCGGCGAGGTAGGCGTCGAGGGTGCTCCAATAGCCTTTGTCGTCGCGGATGCTTTTGCAGGAAGCGCAGATGGGCAAAAAACCGTGGAGGGTCTCGACGTCGGAGACGGCCCGGTCGAGCAGTTTTCTTTCGCGGATCAAGCGCCGGGCATAGAGGCGACGTCGCCATTCGACCTCGAAGGCGAAAACGGAAGCGATGGAAGAAAGAGCAGAGGTAGCCGATAACCAGCTCGGTGGAATGGGGAATGCTCGCGGCACCTAGGCCGAGCGCCAGGGTCATCAGGGTCAAGGTTCCCAGAGTCCACAGGACCCCTTCGCCATGGCCGAAGAAAAAGAAAACCATGGGTGGGATCAGGTAGAGCCACAAAAAACCGTAGCCGCTCTCCCAAACCGCCACCATGTTTAAGGCTGTGACGCTGATCAGGGCGGCGAGCAGCACGCGGATCCACAACCTGGGCTGGAGGTTGAATCGCAGAACGGCCCATGCCGCGGCGGGTAACGCGGCCGTGAGCACCAAAGAAAGGGACTTGGCCGGGCCGGAAAGGCCCAAGGAAAGGAGGGCGTAACCCGCGAAAACGAGGATCAGCACCCGGAGGATGAACAAGCGCTGGCCACGGGTTGCCCTACCTTTGGGCGAGGCCGCCACCAACATCGGCAAAGCTGAAGAAGAGAAAGCGGGAGACTGAATAGCACTAGACATGGTTACGAAGCCTTCAAAGTAAAGGGGGGACTTCGAAAGAGGGGGGCTTCGAACGGGGGGCTCCGAAAGAGGGGGGACGTCGCGGAGGTGGTTTATGGTGGCGGAGAGGAATCTTTTTGGCAAGAGATTGGAGATAGAAAGATAAGGAGCTAAGATAGAAAGGTGAAGAAGTGCTAAGCTTGACGGAATAGCCAGCAAAACTATTGGGTCCGTTTGACGTAGGCTTCTCTGAAGTGCGCCTACTGAAGCCGGCCCCTTCATGCGCAGAGGTCGATTTTTTGTTGCGAATTGCAGAAATTTCTTCCGGCGCAGTAGCCTAGACGAACCCCGAGTGTCTACCCGCTTCGATTTCGCTCCCCAATCTACGCCTACCTTGTCGCCCGGAGGAACTCCATGAGACGCGCCCCATTTCACCGCCTGCTGATAGGGCTCTTGTTGCTACCCTTGAGCTCCGTGCCCCTATGGTCAACGGAGGGATACCAGCTACCACCGAAAGAGATCGTCGACTTGATCGACGCCCCATTGTCGCCCCAGGTGCAGTTCGGCCCCTCAGAGGATCGGGCGGTGCTGATGCAACGCAATTTTCTGACCTCCCTGGAGGAGCTGTCGGAAACCGAGCTGCGGCTGGCGGGGCTGCGAATCAAACCCGACTTGGACGGTCCCAGTCGACGGTCGCCGGTGAATAAGTTGCGGATTCTGCAAGTGGAGACGGGGGAGGTCCGGGAGATCGCCGGCCTACCCGAGAAGCTGCGCATGATCTATTGGCAGTGGTCGCCGAGCGGAGACCACGGCAGCTTTGCGCAAATCACCTCGGAAGGCATTGAGCTTTGGGTGGTCGATCTGAAAAAGGCCCAGGCCAGAAGGCTGATGGAAGACCGCCTGAGCCTGACGGCGAGAATCGAGCCGGCTTGGATTGACGAGGTTTCGATCATCGCGACCGTCGTGCCGACGGATCGCGGGCCGGCTCCCAGGCAGGCGCGGATTCCCAACGGTCCGGTGATTCAGGAGAACCTGGGCAAGAAAGCCGCCGCGGTGACCTTTCAAGATTTGCTGGCCAACGAGCATGATGAACGGTTGTTCGATTATTACCTGACCTCGCAACCCGTGGTCGTGAACCTCGACGGTGCGGTACGGTCCGTCGGCAAACCCGCCATTTACTGGAATATCGAGCCGTCTCCCAACGGTGAGATGCTGTTGGTTCAGGCCCTCCACCGGCCCTATTCCTATCTTGTTCCCGCCTTCCGCTTTCCGAAGACCACCGAGATCTGGAACCTCCAGGGTGAGCTGGTGCATGCCGCCTACGAGCGTCCGTTGCAGGAAAGCGTGCCCACCGCCTACGGCAGTGTGCCCGCCGGGCCGAGACAATTCGATTGGCGATCGGACGCTCCCGCCACGTTGGTGTGGGCGGAAGCCCGCGACGACGGGGACGCGGGCAAGGAAGCGGAGATTCGAGATGAGGTCTTCCAACAGGCCTGGCCATTTAAGGCAAAGCCGCAATCCTTGGTTCGCCTCGGCTACCGATACAACGACATTCAATGGCATGACGGCGAGCTGGCTATTGCTTCGTCCTGGTGGTGGAAGACCCGCGGGCTGAGGGCTTGGCGTATTCAGCCCGACCATCCTGATTTCAAACCCGTGTTGGTCAAGGAACGCTCTTGGGAAGATCGCTACAACGATCCCGGGACGCCGATGATGGAGGCCAACGATTACGGTCGGCGGGTGTTGAAAACCACCCCGGACGGCTCGTCCTTGTTCTTAGCCGGGCCCGGTGCCTCTCCCGAGGGGGATCGACCGTTCCTCGACCGCTGGAATTTGGAGACCGGCGAGGCCACCCGTCTATTCCGCAGCGAAGCGCCCTATTACGAGTCGCCGGTTCGCCTGCTCGACGACGAGGGTCACCGTTTGTTGACCCGGCGGGAATCCGTGGAAGAGGTTCCGAATTACTTCATCCGTCACCTGGACAAAGCCTCGTCCGATGGAGAGCCCCTTGAACGACTGACTGATTTCCCTCACCCCACCCCCCAGCTCAGGGGCATTGAGAAGAAATTGTTGAAATATCAGCGGGAAGACGGCGTGCAGCTGACCGCCACCCTGTACACGCCCAACGGCTACGACTCCCAGCGCGACGGTCCTTTGCCGATGCTGATGTGGGCCTATCCTCGGGAGTTCAAAAGCGCCGACGCCGCGGGCCAGGTGGACGATTCGCCCTACCGCTTCGACAGGGTGGGTTGGTGGTCGCAGATCATGTGGCTGACCCAGGGTTATGCGGTGCTCGACGATCCGAAAATGCCCATCGTCGGCGAGGGTGAAGCCGAGCCGAACGACACGTTCCGTAGCCAATTGGTGGCCAACGCCAAGGCGGCGGTCGACGAGGTGGTAAGGCTCGGAGTGGCTAAACCCGGCCATATCGCGATCGGAGGACATTCCTACGGCGCGTTCATGACCGCCAATCTGCTGGCCCATTCCGATCTTTTCGCCGCCGGCATCGCCCGCAGCGGGGCCTACAATCGGACCCTGACCCCATTCGGATTCCAGTCTGAGGAGCGCACCCTTTGGGAGGCTCCCGAGGTTTACTCCACCATGTCGCCGTTCATGCATGCCGACAAGGTCAACGAGCCGATCCTGTTGATTCATGGTGATTCGGACAACAACCCCGGCACCTATCCCATGCAAAGCGATCGCTACTACAACGCGTTGAAGGGCCACGGAGCCGTGGCGCGTCTGGTCAAGCTGCCCTTGGAGAGCCATGGGTATCGGGCCCGGGAGTCCATCCTGCACATGTTGTGGGAAACCCATCGTTGGCTGGAGCAATACGTGGCCTTTACCGAGATCCACAGCGAGGTGCCCGAAGCGGCGGGAGGTCCCTGACGGTCCCACCCTCCTTGACCCGGCTGACATTTCAACTGGACGTTTCACCCGGGCCAAGGGCAAGAAGCTGGGGTTCTCTCGACCCGAGAACCGGCGACACCATGGGAATTAGGAACCTTCGTGCGGTAAGGTTGTAGCCTGTGTAGTGGTCTGGATCCCTGGTCGGTCTGGTCTTTCGAATGGCTTGTTGTCGGGCCTGAAGGCTGGGCCTCGCCCGAGCTGTACGGGCTCGGCGAGTTGGAGATCCGCGATTCGAGACCCAAGGGGGGCGCACCGTTTCGCATGTGGGATCGCGAAAACGACGAAAAGGTCGTGAACGACCAGACGGTCGCAAACGACGAGACGGTCGTAAACGACGAAACGGTCGTGAACGACGAGACGAAGGAAATGGCTGCGGAGATGGTCGTCACTCCGCCTGCGTCCCATCGTGGCTTGGCCCCGGGGGATCGAGTCGGCCCTTACCGGATCGTGCGCGAGGTGGGCCGTGGCGGCATGGCGGAGGTCTACCACGCGGCGCGGGCGGACCGGCAATTCGAGCAGAAAGTTGCCCTCAAAGTGCTGCAACCCGATCGGGTCAGCCGTCTGACGATCCAGCGCTTCGAGCAGGAGCGGCAGATCGTCGCTTCTCTCAGTCATCCCAACATCGCGGGGTTGCTCGATGGCGGCGTCACCGACGATGGCCGCCCTTATTTCGCCATGGAATTCGTCGAGGGGCTGCCCCTAGACGAATATTGCGATACCCATCGACTAGGGGTTGCCGAGCGGCTGCGACTTTTCCTCACCGTGGCGCGGGCGGTGCACCACGCTCACCAGAATCTGTGGGTCCATCGCGATCTTAAACCCGCCAACATCCTGGTGACCGACGACGGCCAGGTCAAGCTCTTGGACTTCGGCATTGCCAAGCTCATCGAGCAAGACGGTGCGAGCGCGCCTCCAGGGCAGAGCATGGCGGATACCGCCCACCAAACGTCGTTTTGGATGACCCCTCAATACGCCAGCCCGGAGCAGCTCCGGGGGGAGGCCATCACCACCGCCGCCGATCAATACCAATTGGGATTGATTCTCTTCGAGATGCTCACGGGCCGCCTGCCCTACGACTTGGCCACGGCTCCGTTGGTGGAGGTCATTCGCATCGTCTGCGAGCTCGAGCCGATCCCGCCCAGCTCGGTGGTGTTGAAGTCGTCGCAGATGTTCAAGCCCTCGCCGACCTCCACCAAATCGGTCTGGAAGCAGCGACAACAAGAGCAAGCCAAAAAAGAGGCTGAAGTCGATCCGGATAGGTCGGAGGCGAGCCGCGTCGACACCACCAAAGCGCTGCCCGAAGGCAAGCTTCCTAAGGTTTCCAGCCGAGACAAGGTGGAGCCGCCGCAACGGCCCCCCTTGCCTCCGCCTTCGTTCCTGCCCAATGCGGAAGATCTGGCTTGGTTCAGAGGAAGCTCACCCCGGCGTTTACAAAAACGGCTCAAGGGGGATCTCGATGCAATTGTCGGCCGCACCTTGCGCAAGAATCCGAAGGGTCGATACGGCTCCGTGGAGCAGATGCTCGACGATATCGAGCTTCACTTGGACGGGTTGCCGGTGGGGGTGCGATCGGGGTTGGCCTACCGCAGCCGACGATTCCTATGGCGCCATCGGTGGGCTGTGGGCGCGGTGGGGATATTCTTCCTGTGGATGATCGGTTACGCCATCACGGTGACCCAACAAAGCCGACAAATCGCCGAAGAGCGAGATCGGGCCCAGCTCGCCGCCGCCGAAGCGGAGCAGGTTAAGGCTTTTCTGATCGATCTCTTTCAGGTAGCGGACCCGACGGAGCATCTCGGAGAAGAGGTGACGGTCAAGCGATTGTTGGACCGGGGTGCCAGCCGAATCGACGACCAGCTGACGGATCAGCCGGTGGTTCGGGCGGAAATGTTGCACGTCATCGGCACCGTCTACCTGCGTTTGGGGGAGTACGACCAGGCAGACGCGTTGCTGTCGCAATCCTTAGAGCTTCGTCGGCGGCTCAATGGCAAGGAGAGCCTCGCCATCACCCAGGTCCTCAACGACCTAGCCATGTTGTATCGGGATTTGGGTAGCTACCGGCGCTCGGAATCCGTGCACCGCGAGGTCCTGCGAATCCGACGTCGGCACTTGGGATACGAGCATCCCAAGGTCGCGGGTACCTTGCACAACTTAGCTCGGGTATTGGAGCTCCAAGGCTCCTTTGAGGAAGCTGAGCAATTCTTCCGGGAAGCCCTGGACATGGACCTGAAAATCCATGGCACGGATCTGCACCGGGACGTGTCCTACGATCTCGCCAGCTTGGGGGTGTTGCTGTCGACCCTCGGTCGCTACGACGAAGCGGGCGAGATGATCCGTCGAGGATTGGAGATACGGCGTGAGCTCTACGGTGAGGATCACCCGATTGTTGCCAAGAGCCGGCGTAGCCTGGCGAATCTTTCGAGGGAGCTGGGGGAGCTTGAAACCGCCGAGCAGCTGGCGACGAAGAGCTTGAATGTGCACCGGCGGATTTACGGCGATCAACACATCGAGGTGGCCAAAGATCACCATCAGCTGGGTTTGATCGCCCGGGACGCCGGGCGTTTGACCGAGGCGTCCACGCGGCTCGGCTCAGCACTGGCGATTTTCGAAGAATCCCTGGGCTCGAGCCATCCGAGCACGTTGTTGAGCCGGGCGGCCCTCGGTCGGGTGAAGGTGTTGGAGGGCGATCCTGAGGCCGGCCTGAAGGAGTATGAGGCTGTGCTCGAATTCGCCGGATCCACTCTGGCGGCTCGTCATCCAGATACCGCAAAGATCTATCGCGGATACGGCCTCTGTCTCGGTGCGTTGGGGCGCTCAGAGGAAGCCCGGGCGGCGCTGAAGGATGCCCTTGAGCTGCGCATCGACCTTTTCGGTCCATCCCATCCGAGAACCGAAGAGATACGAGCCGACCTGCGCGTCCTTGGGCCAGAGCCGGAAATCGCTCCTCAGACAAGCCGAAATTCTTGAGGTGATTGCGAGCGACCTTAGTGAGTTTTTATTTGTGTGGGGCGGATATTGTCTCTGATGGCTTTGAGGAGCCACACGAGTAGCTTGAGCAAGAATCGAAGTGAAATCGCGGATACAGCCGCTGCGAGCATATTGAATAGATTCGAACAACCCAAGGTCTCTAGGTCACCAACGCCGAATCGGGTCAATACCCAGCCCCCGATGAAACCCGATGCACCCATGGCTACATAGCGTCCTACAATGAAATGAAGCTTTCTGCGTCTGGCGGTAGTGGGGCTGTCTTCCAGCGGTTGATCTTGCGGTACCTCGGCCTCCGGTCGACCGTCGCCGAGAGTCTTGGCCAGTTTTCTGCCGGCCCACAAGTCCAGCCAACAAATGAGAAGACCTACAGCAACCCAGGTGAATCCAGCCATTGTTCCTCCAGTGACGAGGGGTAAGCGACAGCTCTATTGTCGCCGCCTTTGCTTTACGCGTCGCGAGTCTTCAGATTCGCCTGGGTAAACTAGCGACAATGTCAAACCAGCCTTATAGGAGCTCCCGATGAACGCCGATGCCCGCTCGGACCCGGACGCGCCCGTCTCCAGCCATTCTCCCGCCGTCCGCTGGCTGCCCGGCTGGAAGGGTGGGATTCTCGTTTCCTTGCCTTGGCTGGTTTTGATCTGGGTCCGGGCCACGGACCCCATGGGAGATCACGGCAGCGTCAACGTATTCAGCTACCTGCTGATCATTCTGAGCATCGTTTTTTATCTGCTCTGGTTCCTAGTGGCGAGTGGTCAGCCGTGGTCGCGACGTTTGCTGGTTCTGGGGTTGCCCGTCTTGCTCGTCTTCGGATTTTTTCAGCTGTTTCGGATCGAGCGCATGAGCGGCGAGATGATTCCGACCTTTGCGCGCAAGTCGGCGCCCAAGGCCGACGAGACCTTGGCGGTCACGGCGGTCGAGCCGGCGGCGGGCATTGATCTGACCACCGAGAGCGTGCACGATTTTCCGGGATTTCTGGGCGCGGGACGGCGGCTGGCGGTAGACCACGTCGAGCTCGATCCAGATTGGCAGACTCGTCCACCGGAGCTGCTGTGGAAGCAACCCGTGGGCTCGGGATGGTCGGGTTTCGCGGTGCGCAACGGATACGCCGTCACCATGGAGCAGCGTGGAGACCAAGAGCTGGTGACCTGCTATCAGGTGGATTCTGGCGAGCCCTGCTGGGCCTGGGTTGCTGAGGCGGGCTATCGCTCCACGATCGCCGGTGACGGCCCGCGGGCGACCCCGTCCATCGTCGACGGCAAGGTCTACACCATCGGAGTCCTCGGAAGGGTCGCAGCCCTCGATGGTGCTACCGGCGAGCCGATTTGGACCCGCGATTTGGATGCGGAGCTGGGCATCACCGAGCAGCAGGCGAAAATCCTGCCCTATGGCCGCTCAAACTCGCCCCTGGTCTTGGACGACCTATTGATCGTGCCCTTTGGCGGCAGCCCGGAATCGGGCTTTGTATCCCTGCTGGCCATGGATCGCCATACGGGGGAGACCGTGTGGCAGGGTGGTGACGCCCAGATCAGCTGCGCGTCACCGGCGGTGGCTGACCTGGGTGGCATGCGACAGATCTTGTCGGTGGATTCTGGAAGGGTAGCCGGCTACGACCCGGCGACGGGAGAGGTGCTCTGGAGCCATCCGTGGGCGGGGCGGGTGGAGGCGGATTGCAATGTTTCCCAGCCCGTTCCCCTAGCCGGCGACCGGGTCTTCATTTCCAAGGGTTATGGGCTCGGTGCCGCTGTGATCCAGATCAAGAACACGGGCGGTAGCTTCGAGGTCGAAGAGCTGTGGCATTTCTCCAGGGTGCTGCGAACCAAATTCACCAACGTGGTGATCCACGAAGGCCATGCCTACGGCCTGTCGGACGGTATCTTGGAATGTGTGAGGTTGGAGACCGGCGAGCGGGTGTGGAAGAAAGGGCGATATCGCCACGGGCAGATCCTGCGGGTGGGCCATCACATCTTGGTGCTCTCGGAGCAAGGGGAGGTCTTCCTGGTGGAAGCGACCCCGGATCGGCCCAACCACGTGCTCGGGCAATTCCAGGCCATCGAGGGCAAGACCTGGAATAACTTGGCGCTTTACGGCGACCGTTTGCTGGTGCGCAACGGCGAGCAAGCCGCCGTCTTCCGTTTGTCCCTGGCGGGCTGAGCCGGCAAAAGCGGGAGGGCAAGGGCGCCCTCCCGCGAAGGTTGTGGCGTCAATCCCAGGCAGCTTTCCAGGAACGACAGCGGTCGTTTTCGTCAATCACCAAACAGCGGGTGCCTTCCGGCAGCACCTGTAGGGTCTTGAGAAACTCGATGATCGAGTTCCGCTCGTGGTCGGTGAGGGCGAGCCAGGCGTCCGTGGACGCTTGGGCCTCACCGGCATGGGCCTCGATGGCCTGACGCATGGTGGTGTATTTGCCGTGATGGAAATACGGCGGCTGGTTGGCAGCTCCCCACAATCGAGCGGTGAGGAAGGAGCCGTTGCCCTCGAAGAATTCATCCGAGCCGGCAGGAGCGTGTTGGTTGAGGGATTCACGATTCGGGTCGTCGGGGCCCGAGGTGATGTCGTGCAACTTGAAGTCGGTGAACGCCGTAACCCGAGTGATGCCGTCTTTGTTGGTCAGACGAGGCTTCGGCAAGTACGGGTTGTTGAGGTTGAGCTTATATTCGTCGGCATCACCGGGTTGGAGGTTGCCCGCAGGGTTGTAGGGATTCGGCTCAATGAAAAACCAACCCCATTGGTCGAGCTCCATCTCAGGCACATGGCAAGAGCTGCAGCCGATCTCGAGGAATTTGGCCTCACCCAGGCGGACGGCATCCTCGACCGGGCGGTAGTGGGGAATCCGACGTCCAGGTACCGGCAGGGCGGCTTGATACACCGAGACCGCCGTGACCTCGGCGCGGGACATCTCGTTGGTGAAACCGTCACCGTCCGGGTCCGTGTCGACGCCGAATCGCTCCGTGCTTTGGATGCCGTGGTGGTGGTTGTAGGCGTTGTTGGTGAATTCCCGCAGGGAAGTCACCGCACCCACCTGGTGGAAGGGTTTGATGATCAAGCTGGGGGCGCTGGTGCCGTCGGCCACCATGCTGGCCGGCGGAAGGCCGCTCAAGCCAGAGGTGTCCCAGGTGCCGTCACCATTGCGGCTCAAGGTGCCGAAGCTGACCCCTTTGGTGACCAGCTCGGCAGATCCGCCCGGGTCCAAACCTGCGGCGATCGCCTGCATGTCCGCGGTCATCTGACGCGCCAGCATCTCGATATAGCCGGAGCCGAACATGCCCACGGTCGCTCGGCTATTGGCGGCTTCGTCGAGGGTGACGAATTTGCCGCTCTCATCGGCGGCGGACACCAGCGGCAGGGGATCGTCGTCAAAGTTGATCGAGTCGAAGCGTTGGCCGAGCACGAAGACGTTGGCGACAATGTCGCCGCTGCCTCCGGATCGGGGCAAGTTGTGGCAGCCGGCACATGAGTTGGCGTCCGGAGCCGACACCCGATTGAAATTGCGGGGGAAGTCGAGCGGGTTGCTGGGATCGGACAAATCGGAGCCGACTCCTTTGGTCAGCGGTCGCCCGCCACCTTCCTGGTCGGTCCACATGGCCCCGAAAAGCTCAGCACCTTTGTTGAACAGGGCTCGGCTGCTCATCTGGTGCTCGTCACCGTCGGCCAATCGCTCGCGGACGGAAACTTCGCGACCGAGATTCGGCTCATCGTCGGCGACTGCGGTATCGGTGATCGACACCGAGCCGAGCATGAGCACAATCGCTGTGCATATAGGACCTGGTAAAGACCTGAATCGAGACATGAGACTCTCCTGCGCGTTGGTAAAAAACCATCGACCGAGGGCGGCTCGGCCGAAAAAAGATAGATCTAGCCTTTCTGTCATATCCGAATAGATGACACAACTACCATTACACCTGCCATTACGCTCAGCTGGCCGCCCAAACGGGCGGGTTTGTGGCGGAGCGAGACTCGCCTCTTCCCGCATTGGGCCGGGAACCGGCAAGAGGGCGCCTGGGCGAAGCTCTAACCGACTTAGAGGTGTGAGTCACCCTTGGGGTGAGTTGAGCAGCTCTATCGTTACGATGATTCCGAGATCGTCACCTTGGAGCGGGGGTGCCAGGGCCAGTGGACGGCTTAGGACGAGCGCGGCCCGCGCCTCAGCCGCCGCTTTTCAGCACCGCCGCCAGGGCCATGTCGGTCACCTGATCGGCAACTTGGATGTGGTCCAAGGGGCCGTCTGTGCGGAACCATTTGGTGATCCACATCACCATGCCCAGTAGGGTGAAAGCGGCCACGCTTCCATTCAGCTCCGGGCGCAGCTTGCCCTCGTTGCGCAGCTGATCCAGGGTAGCGCGCACCAGCTCGAAATAGGCGCGTTTGCGGTGGTCGATCAATCGTCGGTCGTCAGCGGGCAGGACGTGCACCAGATCGATGACCAGCAGGGTAAAGGCGCCTTCCTCCTCCTCGGTGATCATTTTGGCGTGGGTGGAGAGGATGTTGCGCAGACGTTGCTCGTTGTTTCCGGCGCTCAGGGACGCTTCGCGGGTAGCCCGCTCTAGGAAGTCGAGGGCATAGGTCATGATCGAGAACAGGAGCTCTTGTTTGCTTCTGAAGTGGTAGTAGAGCCCGGGTTTGGTGACCTCGGCGCGCTCGGCGATGAGGTTCATCGAAGTCGCCTCGTAGCCGTGCTCGACAAAAACGTGGGCAGCTTTCTTGAGCAGCTCGGTCCGGCGGTCATCGCCTTTGGCCATGGCCAATCTCCTGTGGGCAAAAAAGTCGCAGAGCCCGGACCTCGGAGCATATTGCCGGGTCCACCCCAGCGGGCCGGGTGGGCCGTCTCCGAACCGGGTGAGCTCGACAAAAAGAATCCGGTCGCGGCCTGATTCTCCACATCTGAGGGGCAAACGTCCAATCGGCACCGCGGATTCAATGCGGCAAGTGCATTTGGCAGGGCTCTATGGGGGCGATGGCATGGCCGGCTCCAGCATGACAGGTGCACCTTGAACCGACTCGCGGCAGACGAATTGGAAATGCTGGATCCAGAACGTACGAAGCCATCGGAACGACCAACCCATGGCTTTCTCCCAGCTACCGAAGCGGGTCCGGCCGTCCGGCAGGGCGGTCATGTGGTAGGTGTGGCGGGCATAGAAGCCGGGCAGGATGGTGACCCTCCAGGTCACTCGACAGAATTCAGGGCCTTCTTCGAGCTCGACGATTCGGGCGGTGGCGGGCATTTTGTAGAGCAGAGCCGGGCGGATCGGCTGAAAGACCCAAATCAAGTGTCGACCCAGCTCCAAGCGTGGATTGTGGGCGTAGTAGAAGGATTTGTTCCAACGTGGCCAATCTTTGGGTTGGCCGAAAGCCCGCCAGGCGACTTCGAGAGGTGCGTCGAGGATCACGGTGTCGGCGATGGGCTCCATGTCGGTCGAAGCCGACAGCTGCGCACATCGGGGGTCGGAAGGGTCCTCGAGGGTAGGCGAGAAGCTGTCGTCGTAGGAGGGCTCAGCCACCGTCAGGGCTCGTTTTTGATTCGACAAATTTAGGTTCGGCTGTGTCGTTTTGGGCGGTGGTGTCTTGGGCCGTGGTGCCAGGTTGATGTCCGGGCTCGAGATGCACGGGTTTGGATTCGGTGCCAGGTTGATGTTCGGGCCCGGTGCCAGGTTGATGGTGGAGCGTGATTTCAGGATATTGCTCGGCTGGACCCTCGAGCAAAGGCGCGTCCAATCCTTGAAGGTAGCGACGGAAAAAGGCGTGGATGTAGGCGTTTTCGAGGACCGTCGCTCGCCGTGGCTCGATATCGCCGATCAGCGGACCGGTGGTGCCGACCACATTTCCCAAGAGCTCGGGGATGGAAATCCAACCCAGAAATGGAAATTGGAGGCTCAGGTCACCGAAATTCTGGTGGGTCGTGCCGGCGAGAGTGACCCGATAAACCGGCCCTCGGGCTCGATCGTAGAGCACTTGATTGGCCCCGCGGAACACCTCGCTTTCCATGAACATCAGGGGCCGGCTCGGCATATTGTCGATCATGTCTCCGGAGGCCAAGCAATCTACGTTGACACATGCGGCGATGTCGGGTCGCTCTACGCAGAGCTGCCCGGCCACGATGCCGCCGAGGGAATATCCGGCGGAGCCGATACGACCGAGATCCAATCGACCGGCGAGGATCGGGTCTCCCGACTGAAGCTCATCCAATCTGTCCAGCACGAAGAGGCTGTCAGCGGTCCAAAGGCGTAGGCTTTGCTCGATCAGATCGGCTCCACCGATGAAATCGCGAAATAGAGCCTCGCGTTCCGTCTCAGAGGCGCTGCGCAGCCGCTCATAGAATTCGGGCAAAGGAAATTGACCGCGGACTGCGCTCATGTGCTCGCCGTTGCCCATCAAGATCTCACCGTCGGGAAACCGGGTAACGAGCTCTTCGAACGGGTGGGCGACACTGACCACGACGAAGCCATGGCTCGCCAGCTCCTGCATGAGCTGGGTGCTTTCCATCACCGGACAGGTGTAGCAGTGGTTGTACAGAATCACCGGCAGTGGCTCGCCGTCGAGGCTGGGTGCTTCTGGATAAGACGAGGTCGAGACGAGGGACCAATGGCTCAGGAACCAGGGTCTCTTCGCCGGCCAATAGGCAGCGGGCTGAGCGCCCTCGACAGGGCGGGCCGGATACCAGATTTGAGCCATGAGCTTTCGCGGTCGGTTGGCGTCGAAGGGGTCGATGCGACTCTCATCGATCCACTGCCGGAACAGGGTGCCTACGGGATGGGGGCCTGAGGGGGCGGCCGGCTGGAAGACGGGTAGGGCAAGACTGAGAAGCCAGGCGGCGAGGTAGGCGGGCCAGGCCAAGCCGATGAGATGTCGGAGGCGAGAAGAGCGCGATCCCGAGTCGGTACCAGGTAAGTGGTCGGCGCTTTTCTTGGAGCCGGAACGAAAGCTCGGAATCACGAGAACGATAGCCAGCAGATAGGCGGGCGACATTTGCCACCTCAGGCCTTCCATCATGCAATGCACAGCAAAACAAAGGACTGCAGACCAGGCGGCCGCACGGCGCAAGCTTTCTGGAATGAGCTGCTGGGGCAGTAGCCCAGGGAGCAAGACAACCAGCAGGAGGACCTCGAAACCGCGCATGATCAGCCTTCGAGCTCGGCCAACAGCAGGGGAAATACATCGTCGGCCGCGTTCTTGCCCATGAAGATGTCCAAATGAGAATAGCCGGGCACGATGTTGAGGGAATGGCGACCCGGCTCGAGGGACTCGAAATACTCGAAGGTGCGTTGTTGGGAGATCGCTTCAAAGCAGACGTTCTCTTGTCCGGCCACAAAAGCGAATCGGGCGTTGGTCTTGGGCTCCTCGGCAATGAAGCTTTTGGGCAGCTGATCCAGACCCGCCACGGACACCAGATGCCCTTCCTGTAGGCACTCCCGGATCTGCTTGAAGAAAGTCATGGGGACGTGGGCCAGCTCGTCCTTCAGCCATTCGTGGGTCTCATCGTTGAGATTCTCGTGCATCCAGAGGGTGGGACGCCCGGTGCCGTAGGTGAAGCTCGACAGCTTGCAAACCATGTTGTCGCATTCATGGTGGGTGAGACGCACGAGCAGGGTGATCAGCTTAGCGGTGAGGCTAGGAGCTTTCTTCGCCCATTGCGGATCGAGGTAGGGGGTCATCTTGGCGAGCAGATCCACGGATAGCGCGGCTTTGAAGAACGAGCCGGTCGGCACCTCGGGGTGGAGCGATACCGCGTTGGATACGATATGGGTGGCTTCCGGAACCAGTCCGGCCACCGCCGACATCATGAAGCTGGTGGAGCCCTGGCAATGGATCACCGCTTTTAGGGTGTCGGCCCCGGTCTCCTCGAGGATCTTGTGCACCGCGGCGGGATGGTCGTAAACCGCGGCTTCGTCCAGCGTCCATTCATTGGGTGCAAAGTCGATGGAGGCGCGCCAATTCTCGAGCCAGACGTCGTAACCGTGGGAGATCAAATAGGAGACGAAGTCGGTTTCAACGGGTGCGCGAAAGATGTTGGCTCGCACCCCGGAGCCGTGGATCAAGACCACCGGTCCTTTGTCGGCGGGTTGGTCGCCCGTGACGTGGATCAGATTGCAGCGAAATCCGTCTCCGGCTTCGAAAGGAACGACTCGTTCTTGAAGCATTGTGACCTCGGATCTAACAGGGCGCGAGCGTCCGGTCCTTCAGGGTCACGAAAGTTTGTGAAGCGGTCAGGACCGGTTCTCGGCTTGGGTTGTTGCTGCGCTGATTGTGTGTAAGCAGTTTAGCGCAAACCTTCCCGAGCTGCTGGCCGGCGGTCCCGTAGAAGTGCTGTGGTGATCCGGCTTCCGCTGATCAACCACCAAGGCGTGCCACGTCGATGCGCAGCTGGTCCATCTCTTCAGCGTTGAACGAATTGTAATAACCGCGGATACGACCCTCGGCATCCACAAGCACGAATCGATTGCTGTGCACAATGGGCTCGGAGCCCTCGGCCGGATTCGCGGGTGAGGCGTCGAGGGCGAGCATAAAGCCCTGTCGAATCAAGGGATAGATCTCAGATTCTGTGCCGGTCAGGAAATACCAATCCGGACCCGCTTCGTGTTTCTGCGCGTATTCTTTTAGGACCTCGGGGGTGTCGTGCTCGGGGTCCACGCTGATCGACACGAAGCGAGCAAGACCCGGTGTCAGGTCGATGGTCAGCTCTTTCATCCGCTGGGTCATGATCGGGCAGACGCCGGGGCAGCGGGTGAACACGAAATCCGCGATCCAAGGTTTACCCAGTAAATCCTGGGTTCCGACACTCGTGCCATCGTGGTGCGTGAGCGTGAAGTCGGGAACCTCGGTGATGATCGGTAGCGCCGGTCCTTCCGAGGGAGCAGGCTTCATGCGGATCGCGATCACCAATCCGGCCATCAGGAGCGCGAGAGCCCAAAGGGCCCAGGTCAATCGACGGATCAAGGTCTTCGGAGATCGGCTCATAGATAAAACTCAGGAGTGTCGAGAGGTTGTGGGTCGATCAAAGAGGGTGCGGCGATCAGGAGGCGGCGCGGTCGACCACCATCAGGATCAAGACCACCGGAAGGTAAACCACCGACGCAAGCAGCAGCCGACGTGCGGACTTGACGTCTTTAGTGCGGCCGAAGTCGTAGGAATACCAAAGAAACATCAGGCCGCAGATCAGCGCACCGAAGAAATACGACAGCTGGGAGAAGCCCATCACACTCGGCAATAGGCTGACGGGCAGCAAGGCGCCGGCGTAGAGCACCATTTGGATCCAGGTGCGGCGTCCGTTGAGGTCACCCACCGGCAGCATGGGGAAGCCGCCCCGCTCGTAGTCCGCGCGATAAAGCCAGGCGATCGCTAGGAAATGGGGCATCTGCCACAGGAAAAGGATGCCGAAGAGCACCCAGGCCAAGGAAGTGATTTGGCCCGCGGCCGCGGTGCAACCCATCATCGGCGGCATGGCTCCGGGAATGGCTCCGATCAGGGTCGAAAGGGAGTTGACCCGTTTCATCGGCGTGTAGATCGCCACGTAGAGGACTAGAGTGGCAACTCCGAGGGTCGAAGTCAGAGGATTGACCCACCACCACAGCTGGACAGCCCCCAGCAACGAGACCACCAACCCGAAGATCAGGGCGGGTGCCGTTTTCAATCGACCCGCGGGCAACGGGCGATTGGCGGTCCGCCGCATGTTGCCGTCGGTCCTTCGCTCGACGACTTGGTTCAAGATCGAGGACCCGGTGGACAACAATCCGGTGCCGATCAAGGTGTGGAGCAAGAGAGGCCAGTCGAACATCGGGGTTGCGACCCAATAGCCGACTAGGGTCGTAAGCACCACCATCAGGGTAATTCGCGGTTTGGTGAGCAGCGAAAGATCTTGCATCAGCGGACGACGGCCAGACGATGCAGAGGGGGCCGATGGGCCTGGGGCAGAGTGTGGGATCGAGGGTGCGGAGCTCATGGTCGGGGTCACGGTTTGAGGGCTGGGGGGAGGATCGGACGATCGTTCATCCGAGGAGCGAAGCTTAACATCTTCACGCTAAAAAGCCCCGCCGGAGCGGGGCTGACTGTGGGGCACGATCTAGGGGCTGTGAGGCTCGTTTCGTCCAATTTTCTGGGTTAGTGCTCGACCCTCAGCTCACCCATGGAGCCGTTGACCTTCAAGTCGATTCTCGGCGCATCGTCCGGTAGCTCGGAATAGTCCGGCAAGCGGTTGACACTTTCGCCCATGGCGACCTTGCCTCCCCGCAACTCCACCCGAGCCTCCTCCGGTACCCACACCCGGCATCCGCCCATGCTGAACGATACTTTGGCTTCAGCATTCTGTCGCCAAGCTCCCTGGAGATCGACAAAGAGCTCGCCCATGCGGTGATCCACATGCACAGAGCTGGGGCTGGCGTCCCCTAGACCGCGAATTTCCATCTCTCCCATGGAGCCTTCGACCGCAAATTTGCCCATCGGGAAAGGCACCGGCTCCCGAAATTCGATGAAGTGATCGCCGGGTCCGAATTCCAGATCCACTTCCTGAACCCACAGACCGCCGAGATCCATTTTGGTCTCACCCATGCCGATGTCACCGACGATGCGGATGGGATGGCCTCTGGGGATGGTGATCTCGACCTCGTTGTGGCTGTTGTTGCTGGAACCGAAAATGGCCCCGAAGAAGCCGCCTTTACCCCCGAACGAGACCTTATATTGCCACCGTCCGTCCTTGCCCACGGAATAGTCTTCCTTCAGCTCGAATCCGCTGGCGTCGAAGTCCGCATCGATCCGGATCGGTTGGTCTGCGGGGCCCGGCCGGACGACGAAATCGCCCATGGCCAAGTCGAGCACCAGGGTGCCACCCGCTGTTTGTGGCTCGCCGGGCAAGGCGGCTTCACCGTCGATTTCAATGGTCTGTGGTCGATCGGCGGATGCGTCCCCAGCGGGTAAGGGCGGAGCCTCCGGCAATTCTTGCTCGGCGGCTCGCTGCACCGGCTCGGGGTCGGTTTGAGAAGCGAATTGCGCGGCGCTCAGAAGGAAGATCAGCCCGAATCCAAGGGCGATCACCGAAACGCAGCCGATGCATCCGTATTTAAAACAACCGGTGGACTTGTTGCTCATGGTCATCCTTTCGCCGAGGGTCATGGCTCAGCTGGGGATACTACGACATTGACCCACCGGCTGTTTCGTCGATGAGCCATCTTTTTTGCCCGCTTACCTTGACCGGCCCTTGACCGACACTCCCTGAGCAAGCGAATGAAGATGTGCTACGGTGCGTATTTGATCGTACCTATATCGCTATGCTCGAACCGCGCCGATCTACGTTCGCGAGGCTCGAGCTCGACCGGTTGCCCCCAGGAATTTGGTCTATTGAGACGTCGATCCGTGCCGGGGTAGCTCGAAAAGGAGATCGCTTATGAGCTTCATTGCGTTCGTCCTCGGCCTGATGTTGTACATCTTCATCAAAGTCGGGATCGGAGGATTCTTTACCGTACGACCCAACGAGCGGGCGGTGAAAACCAGCTTCGGCAGGGCCGAGCGACGCCCGGGTGGACCGGTGGTCGACCCCCATCTCAGCGAAGATGAAAGATCCCGCTACCAATATCCCAGCCTGCAGGTGATCCCCCCGGGGGGGCCCTATCTCAAGATGCCTTGGCAACAAGTGCACAAAGTCTCTGTGGCCACCCAGGCGGTGGACATCACTTGGGATCCCACCAAGAGCCAAGGCACGATCGAATCGGTGACCAAGGACAATCTGACCACCGGGGTCAATGGTCAGCTGCGATATCGGGTGAGCGAGAACAATCTTTATCCGTATCTTTTCGGGGTTCGGAGCCCGTTGGAGCACGTCATGGGCTATTTCGTCTCCGTGCTGCGCGAGCGCATCGCCAACTTCGTCGATCCTAAGGGCGCGAGTCTGGTTGCCGAGGGCGACTTGGACGGCGGCAAAACTTCGGTGGAGCTTTCCGAAGGGGTGTCGATCAACGATCTGCGCAAGAACCTGCCCCTGCTCAACGAATATATGGAGCAGCAATGCCTCTCGACCGCGGGGCGCTATGGGATCGAGCTCGACGCGGCTTTGATCACCGAGATCGATCCTCCGCCCGAGGTGGATCACGCGCTCTCAGCGATCAACTCGACCCGCAATCAAGTGGCGGCGGATATTTCCACCGCTCGGGCCGACGCGGAGCAGCAGATCACCATGAGCGAGCGGGCCGTGGAGATTGCGCGCAACAACGCCGAGGCCGAGGTCGCGCCCTTGCGCGAGCTGGCGACCATCCTGGCAAAGATCAAAACCGAAGGTGGATCCGGTGCCTTGCGTACCTACCTGCGAAATATGCGAGTGCCCCTATTCCAGCGGGCGGATCGTGTCATTCTGAACGCGGACTGAGGAGGAAGAAATGGTCTGGAGTGTTTTTGCGTTCTTCTTCGGTCTGCTGCTGATCCCGGTCGTTTTGGGATTTGCCAAGCTCTTCGGTCTTTATGCCACGGTCAATGAATGTGAATGGCAGGTGTTTACGCTCTTCGGCAAGGTGATCGGCGTGCTCGACGAGCCGGGACTGCGATTTCCCGTGCTGAGCTTCGGTCCGAGAGCTTTGTTGGTGCCGTTCTTCGGCAAGCGTCATGTGGTGTCGTCGGCCTTGCGTCAACACTACCTGCGCAGCCAAATGGTGAACTCGGAAGAGGGCACCCCCATGGGCGTCGGCATTTGGTACGAAATGAGCGTCAATGATCCCGTGTCCTACCTCTTCGTCAACGCCAATCCCGAGGGCTCGTTGCAAGCCAACGTGGCCAGCTCCACGATTTCCACGCTCTCCAATCTGGAGATGGAGGAGATGTTGGAGAATCGCCACAGCCTGAGCCGCACCGTGCGTTCAGCGGTCTCTCCCCTGAGCGAGAAATGGGGCTATCAGCTGGGCTCGGTCTACATCCGCAAGGTGGCGTTCACCGACCGCTCCATGGTCGAGAACATCACTGAAAAGGTGGTGAAGCGGTTGGTGCAGGTGACCAGCGCCATGAAGCAGGACGGCGAAAATCGAGTCGGCCTGATCCAGAGTGAGACGGCCAAGAAGGTGTCCCAAAAGCTGGCAGAGGCGTCTGCCTCCCGCCCGGCGGTGGTCGGTGAGACCCTAAACCAGATCGGACGTCAGGATGGCGAAATCTTGGACGCGGTGATCGAGGTGATGGAAACCGAGAAGCTGCTCGAATCCGGCGCCCGCATCGACGTCCTGCCCAAAGATGCGTCGATGTTGGTTCAGCTCGGCGGCGGCTCCGAGCGCCCGACGGAGGCGCTCGGCCTGGGTATCAGAGAAAGGGCCAGGTGATGGCCGAGGCGGTGAAGTTGAAGTAGAGCCACCAGCCGGATTCCATGTTGTGGGTGTCCCGGTCGTCACCGGCTGCGCAGCTGCCGGTGCCGCCGGGAAAGAGCGAGCTGAGGCTCTGCCCACCGACCACCGGGATGTCGGCCGGCAAAATGAACGCATCTGCCTCGCTTTCCAAGAGGAATCCGAACAAGAGGCCGCTGATCAAATTTGACGGTGGCTCTCCGCCGCTGAACATGGCCGCGATTTGCACGTCTTGCAAGTTGAGCGGGATATTGCCGAGAAATGCCAGGCTCGCATCGCCGATCACCGAGCTGAAACACGGTGCGTCCGGGCTGGTGATGGCCGGGGAATAACCCGAGGTGGTGGCGGCAAGGGGCTCCAAGCAAATGCCCATGGCCTGGGTGGAGTAGAGGGTCCGACTGCCCGCCGGGGCGTCTCCCGGTCCACAATCAGTGGCGGAAGCGCATTGACCGGAGCGGAAGTCCACGGTTTCGGTCCCCGTGTCCGTGGCCACCCAGGGTCGAAAGGCGACCAGGGTCGTGGTGTCGAGGCAGCCGTCCTCGTCGCCGTCTTGGTTGAGAAAATTGTCGATGATGTCGTTGACCGAGTCGGCGCCCGGTAGACCGATTTCGTCGGTGCCGTCGAGGCAGCCGAAGATGTCCGCGTCGATGAAAACGTGCGGATCCCGCAAGGCCAACGAGTCCATTCGAAAGACCGTGGGAGCTGCGGGGGTCTCGGCGGCGGCGGTAGCCAGGCTCCAATCGGAGATGTCACCGTATTCGAAGCCGTTGCCGAAGACCGTCGGGCCGCAGACCTGGGCCGATGCGGGTAGCGACACCAGGAGGCTGAGCAGACAAAGAAAAGTGATGCGGGCACCTGAAAGTCTGGGAGTTTTGACGACAAACACGTTGGATCTCCTCAATTGGACGACGTTTTTCGCAGCGAAGGCCGCAGCTCCACTCGGCTGGGCAAGGCGCGGCTGGGGTAGCGCAACAAGTCGACCACGGTTTGGGCGATGTCTTCGGCACGGAGCATGGAATCGCGGTTGGTGCTGCCCGGCGAGCCGATGGAGTCGAAGAATTCCGTATCCACACTGCCGGGCAGAATGGCGGCGACCCGGATACCGTCACCGCGTAGATCGAGCATAGACGCCTCGGAGAATCCCACCAAGCCGAATTTGCTGGCGTTGTACGCCGCACCTCCGGCGAAGGCGTTCCGGCCCGCCAAGGAGGCGAGGTTGAAGATGAAGCCGTCGCCCCGTTCCTTCATCACCGGGGCTACCGCCCGGGTGAAATAAAACGGACCGTCCAAATTGGCCCGCATCAGTCTCCGCCAGTCGTCGCCGCTGATTTCGTCCACGGGAGCGAAGAGGCCCAAGCCGGCATTGTTGACCAGCACATCGATGCGTCCGTGCTGATCGCTCACCTCGGCGACAAAGGCGTTGACCTGCTGCTCGTCACCGACGTCCACGGCCCGTCCGATTGCACGATCGCCGAAAATCGGCTCGAGGTCCGACAGAGCCCGGTCGATGCTGCTTTGGCTGCGGGAGCAAAACCAAACCGTGAAACCTTGGCGCAAGAGGGCGTCGACCACGGCGCGGCCGATGCCTCGGCTGCCGCCGGTGACGATGGCGACCGCATCTGTTGAATCTATGGTCATGGGGAATCTCCTTGGGGTGGGGCAGCCCTCACGGGCTGCCGGGGTCGAGGCGAGTGTATAGCGCTAGCCGGTGCTCGCACATCCCGAGTCTGCGGCTCGAGCCCGAGAATAGCGCTATCTTTAGTAGATCTACCCGGTGCCAGGTTGATGGTCAGAGAATCAGACCGGAATCGGTGCCAGGTTGATGTTCAGCGGTGATGTTCAGCGCCAGGACCCGTGCCAGGTTGATGGTCGGATGGTCGTAGAAAGGTAGGTTGGACGTGATTTTTTCTAGTCTGAGATGTCGATGGATCATCGGTGGTCTAGTGTCGATTGGATTCGGTTTGTCTGCGGGCTCGGCCGTGGCGCAGACTTTGGCTTGTGGGACTCATGGGTCGCCGTCGTCGGCGCTGAGCTTCCCCGTCTTGCCCTTCGGCTCGCTTTTGGCCGGCTCGGGCTTGGACGACTGTGCGGCCGACAGCAACCATCCAGCGGCGGAGTACGATCCATCGAACGGGTTGATGACGGTGCCGATCGTCTTGCACATCATCATGGACGACGATTGTGTGGACGGTGCGATCTCCGATGAGCAGGTTCAGGTTCAGCTGGACATCTTGAATCAAGACTACTTAGCCCTGCCGGATTCTCCGGGCAGCGCCGGGGTGGACACCCAGATCCGATTCGAGCTGGCGGGTGTGACCCGGTCGTGTAATTCCCTCTGGTATAGCGATGCCGGGGAATATTGGAATTCGCTCGCCTGGGATCCCCACCGCTACTTGAATTTCTACACCCACAGTGCGGCGGGATCCGGGGGTTACGTGCCGGTGATCCCCGCCGCGGACCCCCAGCTGATCGGCGACCCTTCCGACCGCGTGGTGGTCAACGCGTTGGGATTCGGCACCGACGGGCCCGTGCCGGGACGCCAGGGCGGTCGTTTGGCCACCCATGAGATCGGTCACTATTTGGGCCTCTGGCATACCTTCCGCGGTAGCTGTGGTGTGGCGACGGAGCCGGAGTGCCACACCACCGGCGATTTGCTTTGCGACACCCCTCCCGACGCCGAGCAATCCGACAAATGCCCGATCGGGGCCACCAGCTGTGGCGGGGTTCCCGTTCCGATCGACAACTACATGCAATATACCGACGACGACTGCATGGACGGTTTTACCCTTGAGCAGGCCAAACGCATGCGTTGCACGTTGATGTTCTATCGTCCCGGTCTGCTGTCGCTCTTCTCCGATGGATTCGAAAGCGGCGATCTCACGTCTTGGAGCTCAGCGAGTCCCTAGCTCTCATTTGCTCAGTCCCGGGCCAAGACCTGGCGATTGCGGTCGAGCAGGGCGATGAGGATGCCGTTGCCGTCGGCGTCGACCCGCAGCTCGGCGTAGCGGGCGGCGGAGAGCTCGTCCCCTTGCCCCTCCTCGAAGAAAAAAGACTCGTGGCCGAAGATCACCCGATCGGCTCGTTTGCGGTAGGCGAGCAAATATTGCCCGTCGGTCAGGGGTTGATCCGGATCATGGAATCGCTCGAAACGGGCGACTCTGTGCTGGTCCGTCCGCACCACGATGTGGCCCCGCTGGGGCAGGTCGTTGCCCTTGCCCCTGAGCGCGTTTTCGAGCTTGAAGCGCAGGACCATGTAGTCGCCTTGCATCAAGGACCTGGGATCCACGGGGGCAAGCTCCAGCAAGATGGATGAGGAGGACCGCAACTGGACTTCCTTGCCCACGATCCAAGCGCTCGGCACCAACATCGCCACCAGCAGACCGGCCCAAAACAAACCTCGACGGGCCGGGGTGATGGACAGGCTGGGAGAGCTCGCTCGCGAAGGTGAGCTCAGGAAGAAGAAGCGGCTGAGCAACAAGGCGGCAGCCGTAGCTCCAAGGATCAGGGATTTCTCCATCAGCTTGAGGTCGAGGGAGTAATAAAACCCGAAGCAGAAGATCAGCAGAAAAGCGACGCCCCAGCCGAGGGTCGCCAAGCGTTGTCGCCACCAACCGAGGCCGATCAGCAGGAGGGATGCAGGGATGCCCGGGGCTTCGGACGCGAGCAGGGCCAGGATCAAGAGCAAACCGACGGATACAGCGACCGCTCGGTTCATGGATGCCCCCATGCGAGAGCGTAGGGCAGCCAAGGCGATAACCCCCGTCCCGATCAAACCCATGGTGGTCCAGATACCAGGCGGGGCTTGGTCGAGCAGGTCGGGGAAGAGAGTCGGCACCAAGAGCATTATCAGAGCCCCCGCCGCGCCCGCTGTCGCAGCGGATTTGCGAGGGCCGCACAACAACCGGCCGGCCGGCCAGAAGGTGAAGCCGATGAAGGAGGCGAGGCAGAAGAGAGCTGCGCCGTCTAGGGCATGGGCGCCCGAATCTATGGAGTAGACGAAGGCCATCACACCGATCAAAAACGCGGAGATGAAGGATTGCAGGCGACCCGGATCCAAGAGCATCAAGCCAAAAGACACGACGCCGAAAAGCAGAGCCGCCGTTGGGCGATCGTGAAGGTCGAAGAGGCCGAACGCACAAAGTGCTTGGCCGGCCAGGCTGACCGCGACCATCAATCGGCCGTAGATTCCCTGATGCAAGGGGGCCGTGAGGCGTTGCATCACGCCTCCGGCCACCGCCATGCAGAGCCCGGCGATCAGCATGGTTTCGGTGTATTGGAGCCAGCCCGTGATCGTGAAGGCCATGACGATGAAGAGGGCCGCAATCCAAGTGCCGAAACCGGCGAGCGCTTCCACAAACCACGGGGTCGACGACTCCTTGAGGATTTCTGGGGTCAGGTGGTCTTTGACGATTTGACGATCACCGGCGGTATGGATGTCGTCGGGGCGATCCAAGATCTGGCGAAGGGTCGGACGGGCGGGGATCATGGGCATGCTCATGGGGTGATCTCCTCAAACGAGTCCAGATCCGACTTCGACTCGAGCTGGGCTTCTTCGTGCATCTGGCGCAGCCACCAAGTAGCGGCGGAAATCTCGACAACCAGCCCAAAGCCGATGATCAGCAGTGAGAAGCCATCGTTAAATCCATTGAGTCGTTCGCCGACCAACAAGGTCAGGACCGTAATGGCCGCGGCCAAAGCAATGGCGGGCACGAAGATTTCTTTAGAAACCCATCGTCGGTAAAAGCCGAGGCTGAAGATCACCAAGAGGGTCAAAGTCGCCAAGGCGATCAGCTCCTGAGGATCGTGCATGCGATCGAAGACCACGTGCAACGAGGGCGATACCAACGGCGCGATCGTCAAGCTGGCGAGGATCCAAGGTCCGACCCGCTTGCCCAACCAGGGCGCTCCCCGACGAGCCGTTCCGCGACGAGCCGCCAGCTCCCAGCCGGCCCAAGCCGCACCGGCCATGGCTGAGAGCACCAAGTGCATGGTGACGGATTCCGGCGGCGCGAAGACCTGCTCGATCATCAACAGGGCGGCCAACATGAGAAGACCAATATTGGTCAGCCAGGGTAGGAACCAGCGGCTGAGCAGGGTCCATGGAATGGAGAGCGCGGCCCACCAAGCGAACAGCCGCCAGTCGTCGGCGCCGGTTTGGTAGACCTGTCCGAAGACCGCCAACAAGGTGCCCAATAAGGCCCAGGCCACGGTTTGCAGCGCCCGTCCCACGCTCGTATCCAAGCCGACGGTCCACGCCGCGATGCCCGTTCCCGAAAAGGCCGCCAGCAAGATGCCCAGCTTGCTCAGCCGATGCAGGTCTTGCCAATTGGCGGCGAAAAAAAAGATCACCGCCGCGGCAGCGAAAAGAGAGCCGGCGGCGAGCAGCAAGGCGGATAGGAAAGAACGCCATTGACCCGCCGAGGGGCGAGGACGCACCCATTCTGAAAAGCGGGTCGCCACCTCAGCGGGCAAACCGTCGCGGATTCGCTGGGCGAGGGAGTCGTCGATCGGGCGATCCCATCCGGGATGGGTCTCGATATCGTTCATGGCAGTCTCCGATGACCTGATGTCGGGTCTATCCGTCAGTCTATACGGTCGATTCACCGGAGAAAGGAGCAAAGCTGATGCCGGCTTCATGACCTGCTCCAGATCCCATTTTTCTGCTGATTTCTACTGGTTTTCTTGGTGAGCGCAGTCGACGGGGTGCAGCCCAGATGATGCAGACGCGGAGTGGATTCGGTGCGGTGCTCAAATCGCGGATCGATCGAAGCGACGCCAAGCGAGCAGGGCGAGGGCCGCGCAGCCCGCGGTGGCGGCGCTGAAGTAGAACGGAGCCGCGGCACTTCCCTGGAAAGGGCCGAATCCTTGCCACAGCAGACCGGCGACCACCGAGGCCGGTAGGTCGAGGAAGCCGATCAGGGCGTGGTAGGTGCCGAATGCGGTTCCGCGCAAATCCTCGGGCACCAAATCCGCGACGAAAGCCTTGGCCGTGCCGTGGGTGAGCCCGTAATAGACGCCGTAGAGGGCGAAGAGGGGCCACAAATGCTGCTCGCTCTGGACGCGGGCCAGGCCGAGGTAGACCAGGGCATAAACACCCCAGCCGATCACCAGGACCCTACGTCGACCGAAACGATCCGAAAGCCGACCTGCCGGGGTGCTGATCAGGGCATAGACGATGTTGAAAAGGGCCAACAGGCTCAAAATGCCGACTACGCCGAGGCCGCGCTCTGAGGCTCGCAATACGAGGAAAGCGTCCGAGGAGTCGCCGAGGTCGAAGAGCGCGACGATGGCGAGGAAGATGAAGAAGCGTTTGCCTAGGGCCCGAAATGCTAGATCAGATCTAGGTTTCGGATCCTTCGACGACGGCGTGATGTCCTTTGCGCCCAACGCCAGCACTGCGACTGCCGCCAGAGCCGGCACCAGGCTATAAAGGACCACCCAATGAAAGGTGCTCGCGTCGAGGATCGAGCCGGTACCCATGAACGAGATCACCGCCATGGCGATACCTAGGCCGATCACCGCCCCCAAGGTGTCGGCGGCGCGATGCAGGCCGAAGACGAAACCCCTTCGGTCGGCGGGGGCGCTGTCCGCCAACAGCGCATCCCTCGGGGCGGTACGGACGCCTTTGCCCACTCGCTCGACCCAGCGCACCGCGGCCACGCTTTGCCAGGTCGTAGCCCACAGAAAGAAGGGTTTCGATAGAGCGGAGATCCCGTAGCCCGCCACCGCCAGCCATTTACGTCGACGAAAGCGGTCCGCCAATCGTCCACTCACCAGCTTCAACAGGCTGGCCACGGATTTGGCGACCCCTTCGATCAAACCGATCACATGCATGCCCACGCCGAGCACCGCCGAGAGATAGAGCGGCACCAAGTGCAGAACCATCTCGCTCGAGATGTCGGTCAACAAGCTGGTCAGGCTGACCGCCCAGATGTTCCGACGGGCGGAATCCCGGGGTGCCGGCGTCGGCATCAGGGTTTTTCTTCCGATTCAGATGGGTCACCGATCCAAATAAAGATGTAGAGCCAGATCAAGGCGATAGATCGATAGACAAAGAGGCGGCCGTCGGACGTTTCGAAGAGCCGGAGGGCGTAGCTCATGGTTTCCGTGGCAAAAATCGCCGACAAGAAGCCCGGATTTCGACGGAAGTGGATTACCAGCAGAGCCATGAAGGCGTAGTAGTAAGCCGCCAGGCTGAGGCCCGTGAGCAGCAGCGGTAAAGCCAAGAGGACCGCCGCCAAATCACTGCGCCGACGCGCGGTCCAGGCGACCCAAATGCAAAGGGGAAGAAAGAGGAGCAGCTGTTGGGCTTGATGAATCCGGTGGCGTCGGACTTTGAGAGCTTCGAATTCTTCCCCGGTCACCAGCTTATTGCTGGTCCAGCGATGGGCGAGAACCTCGGTCGTGCCTACCACATTGGGCGCGATATTGCGCACGTGCAGCTGCATGTTGGCTCGGAACTCAAACCAATGCTCGATGCCCTTGGGCAGGGCGAAGGTGGCGAGGAAGAGCACCAGGCAAGTGCCGGAGAAAGCGACGCCGAGATGGACATATCGTGCGGTCAGGGGAGGCTTGTTCAGGCGCCGGTTCCGCCACCCAAGGTTGTGAAACAGGTCCCAGAAGGCCCTGGCCGCCAATGGGGCGAGGAAAAAGACCGGGAAGACCCGCAGCATGGTTGCCATGGCGAGAAGCGCGCCGGCGAGGGCGTAGCGATCTTTCTTGAGACAACAAAAAGCACCGACGACCCCCAAGAACCAGGGGTAGCGGAGGAAGGCGCCGCCCACCCAGCCGAAGGTGGAGCCGAACACAATACAGAAAAAAAGGATGGCTAGAAGGGCCGCACGTCGACCGAAGGCCCAAAGCACGCAGGCGAAGGTCAAGACCAGCAAGAGAGGGTCGAGCAGGGTTAGCCAAAGTATGCCGCGGGCGCTGCCGGCCGGTACCTGACGGGCGAGCAGCCCCCCTCCGAGGGCCCACACCGGGGTCGGATTGAATCCGTGATCGAGCAAAAATTTGCTGTAGTGGGGCCCGAGCTGCTCTCGGAAATACTCCGCGTCGAGACGGAATTGCAGCCAGCGCTCGGCGGAGAATCGGGCTTTGACCGGATCGCTGCGTTGCAGCAGCTCGCGCACGTGAACCCGCTTGTAAGTCGCTAGGTCGCGGGCCTCCAGGGCCTTGAAACGATTGTTGTGATTCTCCGCCTCCGCCCGAAGCACGGCGGTGTAGAGATCGCTGTATCCGAGCTCGTCGTAGTATTTGGAGCCCAAGTAGTAGTGGGCGACGTCGTGCAGGTGCACGAAGACCCGCTCGCCGTGGAAGGCAAAGTAGTTGCTGTAATTCACCACCGACAGCGCGGCCAGGATCAACAGGCTCGTGTCGAGGCGCCGGGTGCTCAGGGGGCGGGCTTTGTGCACCACGAAGAGCCCCGCCGCGCAGGCCGCCAGCAGCATGTTGACGTGTTTGAGCTGATCGAAGCCGATCCCCTGCCAGGGCATGGTGGCGGCGCACAGCACCGCGGAGAGCAAAGCGGCGATCCAGCGTTGCCGGGTCGTGGCCAGAAAGCCGACCCGGTGGCTCAGCCATAAGCCCGGTAAGACGACCAACAGTAGAACGGGGATCCAGAGCATCGTCGGGAGACTCCGTCAAGGGCTCTGCTGGGCGATCTCAAGGGCCCGTAGATGGTGTCCCTTGGCCGCCAGCGGCTCGTCGGCGGCCAATAGGGCTTCGGCCATGGCCCGGTGGTAACCGACGCTGCCCACCGGTTCCACCGGATCGAGCTGCTGTCTTAGACGCTGCTCTAAGGTCGTTTGGGCCTCCAGCTGGGCGGTTACTTCTTGTAGTCGGTCTGCGGCTCGCGCCGGCTTGTTGCTCGCCAACCGGCGGGGGTTGATCTCGACGGACCGTGCAAAGGCCTCTTTCGAGCGCTCGAGCATGCCGTTGCGGCGGTAGATCAGCCCGAGGTTGTAGAACAACACGTCGTTGTCCGGTGCCTTTTCCATCGCCAGCTTGAATTCCCGCTGGGCCACCGGCCAATCCAAGTTCTCATGGGAGATGCCGATCATGTAGTGGAAATGGCCGATCAGATTCGAGGTCAAATAGTCCTTCGGCACCCGGGGGTCGTTTTCACCGTCGAGCTCGGTCTTCGGCAGCCTGATTTCCGGCCGCGGTGAGCTCGAGCGGGCGGTTTGGAAGACCAAACCCACGGGCACCAAATCGAGGCCCTGCATATTCCAATTGGGATGATGGGTGAAGAAAAGCGGGTCCGTGTCCGGATCGAACCTCAGGTTGGGCAAGTCCGCGTTGCCCACGCCCTGCATGATCAGATCCAAATCCGGACGCACCCCCTCCACCAAATGCAGGTAGATCAGCACGAAAAGAATGTTGTCGTCCGAAGCGGAGAGATGGGCCCCCGGCGGAAGGGTTTCGAGCAGGGTGAGGCTGAAATCCTCAGCGATTCGGAAGCGGCTACGGTCGAAGTCTCGCCAGCCGGTGAGCAGCAGGGCGGCGGGTATCAAGAGAGCGAGCCAAGCCCTGCGGGATGACGCTCCAGATGCGTTTTTTGAGGACCGCTCCACCAGCCATTGCAGGCCGATCATGGCCAGGATCGCGGCCATGAGGTAGCTGGGGATGTAGTAGCGGTGCCAAATGAAGATGTCGCTGCGGGAGCCGTGGGAGCCCATGGACAAGACGTTGGCCGCCATACCCGCCAAGGGAAGGAGGATCGGATATCGGCGGTAGCCCGTGAGCATGCCGATCAACGCGAGGAGCGCACCGACCCAGAAGGTCTCCTGCCCCAGGCCGGTCGCGAAGTCCAAGAGGATCGGAATCCAATCGGCGCTCGACTCCATCCAAGCCCGTTCCCAGAAGTCCTCCCGCACCACTACCGCTAAGAAACGATCTAGATTGTCCGGGTCTCCCCAATCCAATCGGGGCTCCATGCGCGAGCGTAGGGGCAGGTAGGCATAGGGTAAAAGGCCCACCACGCCCCCTGCGATGCAGGCGAGCAGATGCAGGGGCTGCTTGAGCAGGGAGGGCCTGGAGATGACGGCAAATATGCCGACGGCGAATCCGAAAACCCCGAGAAATGTGTGATTGCAAGCGCCCAATCCGGCGGCGAATGCCGCGAGCACCATCCATTGGATGCGCTGGCTGCGATACCACTCAAGGGCTAAGACGGTCACCAGCACCACGAAGAAGGCATTCAACGAATACACCCGTTGAATATTGGCTTGGGACCAAAAACTGGGGCCGAAAGCCACCAGCAGCGCACCGAATACCGCGACCGCGCGGGGACAGATCCAAGTGTCGCGCCAGCAGGTAGAAAAGGGCCACCGTCAGGGCTGCCCAGAATGCGCTCATCAGGCTCAAGCGAAAGGCCACGGAACCGAAGGGCAGGATGAGGGTGAAGAGCTTGCCGAGCAGCACGTAGAGGGGATAGCCGCTGGGATGGGGGATACCGAGGGTGGCGGCGGCGGCGGCGAGCTCGCCACTGTCACCGACGTAAATGGTGCGACAGGCCCCCAGGGCGTAGATGACGAAGGGTTCCGAGGGCCAGCAGGGCCGCCGGCATCAGCTCTGGACGGATGGGTAGAGCAGCTTTGGGGTCAGGGCTCGACATATTCATGCTCGACGCATCACTTTCAGGGTGTCGTGGCTCGTCCGCCGTTGCGAAAGTCCTCGAAACCCACCGTCAGCAGGTGGATCAGATTCTTCAGGTAGAGAGGGTGGTCCGGTTGCAAGCGCAGGGCTTCCCGTTGAGCTTGCACCGCTAGGAATAGATCTCTCTCTGCGACCGCGATGTTAGCAACGTAGTGGGGCAGCAAGGGAGAGCGAGCGGCCCCGTTGAGCGGTGCGGCCTGGGACAACAGCCGTTTCGCGCCTTCGACCTTGCCCTGTGCGTGAAGCCGACGAGCCTGCTCGCAAATCGCTTCCACTCGGGCTCGCGCCGTCGAATCGCCGCCCTGGCTTGTCGTTGCCAGAGGCTCACAGCTCGACTGAGAAACAGTTGCAAGGGTCGATCGGCATCCTCGTCCACCATCGGCCACAGGGCGTCGGAATCTCCGCGCAGAGCAAAGTAATTGAGCTCCACCGGTGCCTCGCGGACCACCGTGTGGAGCCAAGGGCTCTGGCGGATCTCGAAGCTCAGCCCCAGCTCCGGGGAGCGGGGTGCGTGCCCGTCAGCAGCGGGCTCGCCGAACGGCGTGCCCAAAAATCGTTCGAGGATGCGTCCCGGCTCTCGGGCATCGAGCTTTTGAGTGTGCCGTTGGTAGAAGAAGCGGAAATAGGGATCGTCCGCCAGCTGACGGTCCCCGAGGTAGTGGGCTCCGGCAGCCCGGCAGAGTTGTACCAAACGA